>NZ_VHLL01000019.1 GCF_025384765.1 Methanoculleus formosensis | reverse complement strand
GGTAACGTCTCAGATCTTCTGTAATTTGCCTGAGCCCCGTCTCCTTGCCTGATCATTCCTTCTCCATGGTCAAATACCTTCTGCCGGTGACCCACTCCTCGTTGATGTCCATCAGGATAGATCCGACCAGCCGGAGAAGGGATTCCTCGTTCGGGAACGCTCCTACGACCTTGGTCCTTCGTTTTAGCTCCTTATTGACCCGTTCCATCAGGTTTGTGGTTCGGATCCGTTTCCCGTGCTGTTTTGGGAATGCCGTGTAACTCATCAACCCCGGGAGGAACCGTTCGATGGTATTGGCTGCTTTCCGGTACCCCCTGGCATTCAGGTCATCGGTGAGATCTTGAAGCCTTTGTTCACTTCCATAGGCCTCCTTCAGGCCTTCTACAACCTCTTTCTGGTGTTTCCGAGGAATATTCCTCAAGACGGCTCGGGTACAATGAACCTGACACATCTGCCAGGATGCACCGAGGAAGGCGGCTTCAGCCGCCTTCTGGATGCCGGTATGCCCATCCGAGATGACCAGTTGAACCCCGGCAAGTCCTCGTTCTTTGAGGTCCTCGAAGAGTCCCGACCAGAATTCTTCATTCTCACAGTCGGTGACTCTCGCGCCCAAGATCTCCCGGTAACCATCCTCGCGCACTCCGGCGACCACCAGGACCGCCTTGGTGACGTACCGTGCTCCGTCCCGGATTTTGTAGTAGGAAGCATCCACGAAGAGATACGGGATAGCCTGTTCGATCGGCCGCAGGAGGAATGCCTGCACCTGATCGTCGAGATCCTTGGCCATCCGGGAAACCGAAGCCGGAGAGAGCTGATCGATCCCCAGATGACTGACGATCTCCTGGACTCTCCTCGTTGAGACGCCCTGGAGGTAGGATTCGACGATTGCATTCACCAGAGCCTTCTCCACCCGGGCATACCGTCCAATGACCTGTGTCTCGAACGGGAACTCCCGAAACTGCGGTTTCCGGAGGATCGTCTCCCCGTATCGGGTCTTGAGGGATCGGTCCTTGTAACCGTTTCGATGCGCTTTCCGCGCATCGGTGCGTTCGTACTGGGCGGCTCCTGCCTGCTGGAGAGCTTCCTGGAGCATCACCTGGTTGAGGAACCAGGTGATGAGCGTCTTCATGCCGTTCTCCTGATCGGAAAGATAATCTTCGATTAACGCTAAGGGATCCATGGCCCTGTTTCTCCTTTGTCCAAATCTAGGTTGGATCCAGGGCCAATTCAATTTTACAGAACTTTCGTTACGCTACC
>NZ_VHLL01000018.1 GCF_025384765.1 Methanoculleus formosensis | reverse complement strand
CTCACTCTCCCGAAAGATGCCAATGTCTATCCCGGTATCAGGTTTATCTTCCTTCAAAAGAGGAACTCAAGAAACGACTGATCGAATGGTCGGAAGAGACGCCGGAGGCAGAGTGATCGTATGACGGTGCCGACCCGGTTCAATTAAGGTCGCACGGGGCTGAAGGTGAAGGGGGTAGGGGTCCCCTTCACGCCAGCGCGGGGACGTCGTCGGCCCAGGTCTCGACCGTGTCCTTGATCGCGTCGTCCTGGTAGGACGAGACCCGGACAGTCTTCCGGGTGAGGGTGACGTAGTAGTCGTCGCCTGAGGGGTCGTGGCACTTGAGCTGCGCGTAGTAGGTCTCGCCGGGGCCGTTCCGGAGGGCATCAGATGCGCCCATCGCGGTCGCAAGAGCCGCGTTATCCAGCACCTCGGCGGCGTTCGCCTCGAAGGCGGCGATCGTCGGGGACTGGAGGGAGACGTTGCCCACCCGCTTGCCCTCGCCGTCGAGGAAGTTGACCTTCGCGGTGTAGTGCTCGCGGTTCCGGATGACCGCCGCGATGGTCTCGCCGCCCTTGGTCGTATATCCGACGCACCCGAAGGGGTTGTCGGTGATGACGGCCTGGATGATGGTGTCAAACGACTCTACATCGGCGATCGGGACGGCAAGGTCCCGGACCGCCGTCTTGTTGACGGTCTTCTGCACGAAGTCTGCCATGGTTGGTTACTCCTTGCCTGCCAGGGTTCCCGGGAATATGACAGACAATCATAAGGTGGACGCGGGAGGATATGAGCCTGACTTTATCGGGGAGCACGGAGCGGGCCCGGCCCGGAATTTGACCTGATTCCTGAGTTTTATGCAGAAGGCCCCCGGTTGAGGTCCGTGGGGTCGGTCACCCCATTGCATGGGTCCCGGGGAGTCATGCGTGATCTTTATGTGGAGTAACAGTAATTACTGTTAGACGAACGAAGGTGCCGATCAGGAGGAATTGCGATGAAATCAGATATTGAGGTTATCAAAGAGGGAGTGACAGAAATAAGGAATATGCTTGACGAGCTGATGCGCCAGCATGAAACCATTGGAATGATGAAGTTATCTGAGCGCTCCCTGCAAGAATTTCTTGAGGCCGAACCAGATATCTATACCCTTGACGATGCGAAGGTCGTGTACCTGTGAAAGGAAAGATTGTCCTCATTCCATTTCCCTTTACCGATCTGACATCTTCAAAGCTTCGTCCTGCCCTCGTCCTCTACCAGGGGAAGTATGATCTCATTCTCGCGTTCATCTCATCTCAAACCCGACCTCAAACAACTGAAGCTGAGATCCATGTCCGGAAGGGTATGCCAGGATTTGAAAACTCGGGGCTAAAGGTGGATTCAGTGATCAGATTGGACAAAATAGCTACTGTTTTGAAGGATCTGGTTATCGCGGAACTTGGTGAGCTTGATGCACACTCTAGAGAGAGTGTCAACAAGAAACTCTGTGCATTATTTCAAATTTAATTTTTGAAGGGCGGCGAAGTGACCTCTGCACCTGTTGAACATGAACTTCCCGCTCCGTAAGTTATGGGGGCGCGGATTCGTCTCTGATTCCCTGATATAACCGTTACGGTCAGCCTTTTTAGGTTCGCTAACCTATCGTCCATCAGGAGGCTTACCTGGATGGAGGAGAAGACCACCCGGGAGCTCGTCTACGAGACGAACCGGGACGTGAAGTGGATCTGCCGGATGTTGCAGAGAATGGAGGCGCAGGACGAGGAGTTTGAGGCCCGGATCCGGGCGTTGGAAGGCTGGCGGGCGGAGAAGGGCGGCGAGGAGAGGAGGGTTTCGACGATCAGCGCCGGGGCCGGCGGGGTCGTGGGCGGGGTGGTGGCGGTGATTGTGCGGGTGCTGGGCGGGGGGTGAAAGGGGAAGGAAAGCCTGCCCCAATATCAGGTGGGAAAAGTTGAATCTAAGTGGCTGTACAGCGCAAGGTCTATGATATCCGAACATGACAGCACCGCAAGTACTCTGTAGACATCCGGATATTATCCGCTTTGAGAGGGAGATCAGAAATATCAATGACTGGGAATTTGCGGGCATATTCACCAGTCAGGGTAAGTTGTTGCACAGATATAGCGGTCGTTACAACGGAATCTTGCATGTTGAGATACCAGATACAGACAGATTGGACTCACAACACCAGATACTGACTCACAATCACCCATCAGACACCTCATTCTCGCTCCCCGATCTGAAGACTGCGTCAAGGTTCAATCTTGCGGAGGTCAGGGTTGTCGGAGAGACGGGAGTATTCTCTATGAAACCCTTCCAGAATGGGTGGCCGGACCCTGATATGATTGAGCGCCGATACCAGGAGATAAACTCTAATCCAGAGTTTGGCTCTCGCATGATCGATGTCGAGTATAGTACTGAGTTCCTTGCTCAGACAAAAGATCCTTATAAAGACCTCTTGCGAATCCGTTCAGATCTTCTCTGTCACCTATTAGCCAAGTCATTCGGACTAATTTATGAGGGAGCACGCTGGGAGACAACGGTATAGAGGGAGATCAGGGCTCCAAACCCTTCAGCAATGCCCTAATCATTATCCTAGGACGTGAATTCTAGGGTAGCGTAACGAAAGTTCTGTAAAATTGAATTGGCCCTGGATCCAACCTAGATTTGGACAAAGGAGAAACAGGGCCATGGATCCCTTAGCGTTAATCGAAGATTATCTTTCCGATCAGGAGAACGG
>NZ_VHLL01000017.1 GCF_025384765.1 Methanoculleus formosensis | reverse complement strand
CCCCTCGCCTCGAACGAGGCGAACGTGACCGGCACGCTCGACGTGCTCGTCGCGGCGAAGGACTGCGGGGTGCCGGCCGTGGTTGGCGCCTCCTCGGTCTACGGCGACACCCCGGCTCCGGGGTCATGGCCGGCCCCACTCGACGCTGACGGTGTAGTGGTGATTCCAGGTCCGGCGGACGGTGATCCCCTCGCAGAAGATGTACCAGTGGCGGCTGGAGATGCCGTGTTGAATAAGTCTGGTCACCCGACCACAAACGTGAAGATGACGGGTGCCCCTGCCGATCTTCCATGCCACAGAAAGAACGCTGGGGACACCCGTATCCTGACACTCGCGACTGGAGTATATATAATGAACGCCTGGTGCGGCGCGGAGAATTCTATCTCTCGCTTGACTTCCTCGCGCAGTGGGACGATCTGCTTGCCCGGATGAACGCCGGCAAGCGCGGCCGTCCCTTTCAGTATCCCGAACCGTTCATTGCATGGATGGCTTGCATTCACGTCTTCCTGCAGATGCCCTACCGCCAGATGGAGGGGTTTGTCCGGAAACTCGCGACATTCATTCCCGGTTTCACGGTGGCCGACTATACCACCCTCTTCCGCCGGATCCAACGTCTGGATCTCTCGCTCACCGTAACACCCGAGCTCCTCGCTGGGGATGTCATCATCGCCGCCGATAGCACCGGGATCAAAGTTACCAACCGGGGCGAATGGCTGCGCGAGAAGTGGCGAGTTCGGCGCGGCTGGATCAAGCTGCATGCCATGATCGACGTCGAGACCAACCAGGTCCTCGGCCTGGAGGTCACCGACGAATCGGTCCAGGACGACCGGATGTTCGTCCCCCTGCTCGACCAGGTCCCGCAGCACTGCGGCGAGGAGCACCCGGTGTTCCGGGTACTCGGTGACGGTGCCTATGACCGCAATGAACTCTTCAATGCCCTCGAGCAACGGAAGATCCTCGCCGGCATCAAGACCCGGGTGGATGCAGCGACCCACTCGACGGGATCACCCTATCGGGCCGAATGTGTCAGAGACCGGAACCGATTGGGGGGGTATCGACTGTGGGCGTGGATAACCACCTACGGGATGCGATGGAAAATCGAAGGGAATTTCTCCAGCATCAAACGGATCTTCGGCGAAGGTGTGCGAGCGACGTCCCGGGAAGGGATGTTCTGCGAGATCCGGATGAAAGTGAACGCCTACAATGTGCTGATGGCTATGGTGGCCTGAGCGAGAGCGCAGCAGATACCGGCAGGTGGGGCACAGGAGATATTATGCAACACGGCATCACTCCGGCAACACTAAAATACAATCACAATATGAAGATATGCAATATTAGAGCAATATACGGTTGGAAGGAACCCATCAAAAAAATTATATAGCCAACAGACGTATTTCAATTTGTTTAACACCTAACGCGAAAAAAACATTAATGCTGATATCGCAGATAAGTAAGGACGATCGTCGCGAGTAAATCTTAAAGTGGAATGTTGTGTAGTGGTCGGCAATGCAGAGTGTGAGTGAAGAGATCTGGGACCGGGAGTTACCTCCCATCAGAATAAACAAGGATACAATCAAAAAGCAGGCAACCAGGTACAGAATGGGAAGTGTAAGGTTAGCATTAGGGCGTATAAAGACAGAAGAAGAGTTTGAAGAAGATAAGCGAGAGATAATAAAGAAGCAATTCCCCAAAAATCCCCTGCAATAGGTATTCATGGCAGACGATGAGGCTTTTTTACAGCAGGAGTTAGAGATATCACCGATAGTAACCGGTCTCCATGATACCCTCTCGGAGCGGGATCGGGAGGTCTTGAGAAAGACAACGGAATGCTATGGAATTCTCAAAGACCTGGCACTTTACGCAGAAGAACTCAATTCAGAATCTTTTTTACCTCCCATAAATGAAGTCCGAGATGCCTTTGATCACCTCATGCGAATGTACTCCGTCCTTTTCGGGCTTCGCGACGGGGACGGCGAATATATCAAGGAAAACCTGGATGCCGTATTCCGCCACGTGTATCGAGCATCATTTGATTATCTCGACTATATACGGATCTATCAGAAAGACTACATACACCGGAGATTAGAAGGGATCTCTCAACAGACGATAGTCAATCTTTTCCCGGAATACTACAGGGAGATCCTGCCCGAGATCGAGAGTTGCCTGGAGGATATCCCCCTCTATAAAGCATCCAAAGATATCGGAAAGCCGGATATGGAGACGGTCGAGAGGTACCACGCAAAGGTTCTGAAACTGAGAGACTACTGCGCACAGATCAACAGAATGGCTCCGGTCTTGATCGAAGCTGAAAGTAACCTCCGGTTGGAAATGGAACAAAGGGAGAAAAAAGAGAGTGAGATACGAAGGGCTGAGGCCTGGAAGTACCTGCTTTTCACCATAATCGGGGCAATTATAGGCGGCATCATCGGGGCACTTGTTTTAGCGGGTTAGTATTGCACGAGAGCACGTTTCCGGGCGTTTGAATGCCGAAACGTCCTCGGCAGAGTGGCCAGGCCACCTATCAGCAGTGCTCCATCTCGCCATCTTCTCAAGAGGAGTGCCCCGCTTCAACTCCGGGCCAGCCGGAATCTCCGGTCTCCGATGGGTTCCAGGTCAAACTCGATGACGAAAACCCGACCGTCGGGATCATCCTGTGCAAGATCAAGAACGACGCACTGGTAGAGCTCACTCTCCCGAAAGATGCCAATGTCTATCCCGGTATCAGGTTTATCTTCCTTCAAAAGAGGAACTCAAGAAACGACTGATCGAATGGTCGGAAGAGACGCCGGAGGCAGAGTGATCGTATGACGG
>NZ_VHLL01000016.1 GCF_025384765.1 Methanoculleus formosensis | reverse complement strand
ATGACCCCGGAGCCGGGGTGTCGCCGTAGACCGAGGAGGCGCCAACCACGGCCGGCACCCCGCAGTCCTTCGCCGCGACGAGCACGTCGAGCGTGCCGGTCACGTTCGCCTCGTTCGAGGCGAGGGGATCCTTCACCGACCGGGGCACGGACGGGATGGCCGCCGAAGATGCCGGCCGCGCCGGGGAACGTATCCATGAGCAGGTCGAGGTCGGTGATGCTCCCCTCGACGAACGTCACCCGGGGGTGGTCGAGGAGGTGCTCGATGTTCACCCGCCGGCCGGTGGCGAGGTTGTCGATGATGACGACGTCGTGGTGCTGTGCTAAGGTGTCTGCAAGGTTTGAGCCGATGAAGCCGGCCCCGCCGGTGACGATATAGCGCATGAAGAATCTATGGCGGGGACTGGTTTAGCGCTTTCTGAATCGAACCGGGATTCCGGTCCGCCTGGGTTCTGGTACAGGCCCGGAGGATGAGCATTCGAGTACCTGAGGAAAGGATCCCCTGGTCTACCTCTCCGGGCTGCCTGTTAGAGTTAGAATTGACAGGTTTTTTTTCTCCGCGGGCTCACGGACGGGCATCGAGCGGGAAGACCCCCGGCGCACGCCGGGGGATGAGAGCAGCGCCTCCTCTTCGGGTTCATGTTAACCCCGCACGGCCTACCTTCATATCAGAGGGGGTCTCACATGACTCTATCGTATGCTGCGGGATACTGCACCCGACTGGAGATCAGAAAATTTTGATCGCCAAACTGATCGGGCACTCCCGTTTTGTCTACCTAGAAAGCGAACCTGCCCGGACCGTGGCACCGTCCACGACCGGGACATCAACATCGCGATCAATATCAAACAGTTCGCAACTGCAGGCGCACAACGCGCCGCTCGAACCTCCAGACTCGCTCCCGCTGAGGAGGGGGATGATGCCCGGGAAGTTTCCGTCCGAAATGGCGGGGTAGTTGACGTTACTGAAAAGAATGATTATAGTGGGGCGGCGATCGCATGGTCATCCACGAATCCGACACGGTAGAGTTCAAAAAATCCCTCTCCCTCATCGAACCGGCGCTCAAGTCGATCTGCGGGTTTCTCAACCACCATGGGGGCATCATTTCGTTTGGCAGGATGAATTCCGGAGCCGTTGTAGGTGTTGATCCCACTGACCATTCGCTCCGCAAACTCTCACAGCAGATCACCTCCCGGATAAAGCCGGAAACCTCGCCGGATATCCGTGTTCTGGAAGAACTGGGGAAGTCCCTGATAATCATCGCAGTCCCAGAGGGGACGAACAAGCCGTACTTCCTTGATGGCATCGCGTACATACGGGTTGGGACCGAGAACCGTGTCATGCCTCCGGACGAACTGAAACGGATGATCCTCAATGATTATGCTGTCCCCTGGGATGATCAGCCTTGCAGGGGCGGAGAACTCGATGATATCGATGCCGCTTCGGTCAGGGCGTTCCTTGAGCGGGCGCAGTGGGCGCGGAGATTTGATGGCGATCCAACCATACCTGTCGGGAAGGCGCTGGATAAACTTGGCGTGCTCAGCGGAGGGGTGCCGACCAATGCAGCTATGCTGTTCTTCGGGAAAGACCCGCAACGGTTTTTCATCCAGTCGGAAGTCCGTTGCGCCAGGTTCAAAGGTGAAGAGATATCAAGCACCTACCTTAACATGAGCGTCTTGCGTGGCAGGATAGATCAGGTCATCGAGGATGCCGGCCGGTTCATCGAAGAAACTGTCCAGAAAGCCGCATGGGTTACTCCGGGAAAGATGCAGCGGGAGGAACACTGGGAATATCCGCCCGATGCCCTGCGGGAAGCGGTGATCAATGCTGTCTGCCATCGTGACTACACCACATCAGGCAATGTCCAGATCAGGATCTTCGATAACAGGGTGCAGATCTGGAGCCCGGGTGAACTACCGGACGGTGTCACGGTGGATCTTCTAAGAGTCGAACATGCCTCGCGCCCGCGAAACAAGACCATCGCGAGGCTCCTGTTCCTTGCCGGGTATATTGAGCAGTGGGGTTCAGGTACGCTCAGTATGATCGCCGCATGCAAACGAGATGGCCTCGCGGACCCACAGTTTAAGGAGACCGGCAGTGATTTCGTCGTCACCTTCAGGCGTTCAACGCTCAACACGCTTCTGGAAGATCCGGAATTGCTCAACGAACGGCAGCGTGGAGTTATAGAATACCTCAAGTCGCATCAGTCCATATCGACAGAGATGTACGGAGACGTCTACGGATGCACCACGCGGACAGCCCGGCGTGATCTATCTACCCTTGCTGAGATGGGCATAATTATTGTGAAGCGGGAGGGGAGGCTGCGGAAATATCTACTCAACCCTTCATTCCGGTCATTGCGGACAATTGCGGACAATTGCGGACAAAACCGGGACTGAAGGAAGCAGTATAAAATCCATATCCTGTAGCGTAACTGCCAAAAACCGAAGAATCCGCCCCCGATCCAGATAGTAGCATGCGGACAATTGCGGACAGCCGGCATGTGGCGGTCGCACACTCCACCATCCCTTACGTAAAGGCAGCCTTCGCGCCCCTGTTTACTTTCAGTCCGCGCATGCCCCTCCTTTAACTATCCCATCTTCTCCAGACTCTCCTACGACACCATCGCTCCTTAACTACGGCGAGATCCCCGCTGCCGGACCCGGAACCACCACTGCGCCGTCAGCGTCGAGCGGGGCAAGCCATGGCCCTGGTCCTCCCGGGGTGTCGCCGTAGACCGAGGAGGATGAAGCGGCGACGACGGCGGGCACCCCGCAGTCTTTCGCCGCCACAAGCACGCTCACGGTGCCGGTCACGTTCGCCTCGTTCGAGGCGAGCGGGTTCTTCACCGACCGCGGCACCGAGGGGATCGCCGCCTGGTGGAAGATGCCGTCCGCGCCCGGGAAGACCTCCATGAGGAGGTCGAGGTCAGTGATGCTCCCCTCGATGAAGGTCACCCGGGGGTGGTCCAGGAGGTGCTCGATGTTTTCCCGCCGGCCGGTGGCGAGGTTATCGATGATGACGACGTCGTGGTGCTGTGCTAAGGTGTCTGCAAGGTTTGAGCCGATGAAGCCGGCCCCGCCGGTGACGATGTAGCGCATGAAGAGTTTATGGCGGTGGGGCGGTTTAGGGGTTTCTGAATGCTAGAGGTGTTAGAAACCCCTCCCGATAGGTGCTCTCACTTATTGCGTATGCTTCGACACCTCCATCTCCCTCGGCTCCGTTGACAATATGGATTTGGTGGACCGTATCGCGGTACTCGCGCATGCACCAGCGTTCAAACAACTGATTGCATAACGCTTCGAATGCTTCCCGCGGATCCCGATTTCTGGTCTGAAATTTTCCCAAAGCGTCAATAGCGTCACTCGTTAGGATCGGGTACCTCTGAGGAGTATTTAATGGTATGTCGCCGGAACAGTATGCTATTGAACAACCTCGCACGATATAATCAGCAATTTTAGAGTTTAACGCCCGAGGACTGGCTCCAAAAACTACATCCAATCAAGATTGACTTTACTACTTTATTTTGCAGATGCGACGATGAGGATAAACCCTCGTCAACACTATCGCTGGAATCGGAGATTCAAAGAATGTCGACGAGGTTAAGCTCCACCGGAACTCTGGAAGTCTATTGTTCTATATCTTTATCCGCCTTAGTTTCAACTTGAGTTTCTTCGATGGTGTAGTCTTTTTTCTGAGAAGATTCGTCTGGAGCACTCTCTTCTTGATTTTCGTTTACGTCTCCTTCAAGCCATTCGCTAGTCTCAGAATCATACCCTGTGGACAGGTAGTTTAAATTCCTAGATGGGCTATCCAGTAGTCTCTCAACCATGTCACTCTGCCTCATAAAAGGTGATATATCCATTGCTCTGGCTAGACTGTTCCATCTCGCAGCTGTTTCAGCTACGCTACCTAGGCTTGCCACATATGACTTATTTACTTCTTCGGCTAGGCTACTTAAGCCTGCAAAATGTGACCAATCTATTGCTCTGGCTAAACTGTTCCATCTCTCAGTTGCTTCATCTATGCTACCTAGGCTTGCCATATATGACTTATTTGCTTCTTCGACTAGGCTACTTAAGCCTGCAATATGCGACCTATCTATTGCTCTAGCTAAACTGTTTAATCCTTCAAGAGTATCGCTCAAATCGGTAGCCATATAGAGGATTCGCTTTTTTTGTTCTTCTTCAAATTGAACCAATTTGTCTGAAGGCTCCTCCCCAACATATTTCAAGGCCTCAGATAGAGTTTCAACAATAAATAGAGATTTTTCTGTCTTGCTTCGATATTCATCGATAAGGAATGTTGAATAATCTTTAAAATCCCCATCCCGAGAAATTAGGATCAAGTCGTCTGTAACATGTTCCAACAGTGACTCCCAAATAATTCCATCCCCGAGTGAATCTTTTTTTGAACTTATTGGTGGATTCCCAGCTAGTTTCCTGAAAAACGCCTTTTGAATTAAAGCATCACTTCTCTCGATTTTCATGACACTTGCGCTATTATACAACTGAATGAATTGGCTGAAAATAGGGTCTTTTGAACTATCAACGATCATTTCCTCAATTTTCTGAATTAGAGATTTTTTTATTTCAATGCAATCCTCTTTGATCTTTTCAAGTTGATTATATTCTGTAGAAGATCGGACCAATGACGTTGGATGTATCTCAATTTTGTAGTTCGTTTTTATATTGGATTTTAGCCTGCGTAATTTCTGATCCCGATTCCGAAGAAACTCATCGTATACTTGACGTGGAAAGACCGATTTATCTTTAACTTTTTCAATATCTTTAAAAATCTCAATTGTGTCTTCATTTGATTCATAAAGTCCTAGAAATATATTAGTATCTATGAATATTTTTGTCATACCGATACAATCCCTTGCTTAACCTTTGAGTAGAGTTTGGAACACTTCAATTTATCCATTTAATTCTCTTTATCCTTCGACCATATGGACGTAATTGCCAAGAATGATTTGAGAAATGCCTGTCTAGATTTAACGCTCTCATCCAGTACTTTTCACTCTATGAGTTCGTTCTTGCTTGAGTTGCATGACACTAAATCGTTCCAGACCTTTGCTGGTGTCATCGGCGGTGTAAATTTGTACACTTATCGGCGGTCTAAAAGTGTACACCTACGAACCCTCACGCACGCACTTGAGGGTCGTGGCAATGTTCACTGTGGAGGAATTTTTCGTGATCCGAGACTTACATCACCAGGGGCTGAACATCAGCCAGATCTCACGAAAGACCGGGTATCACCGAAATACGGTACGGAAATACCTTGCTGCACAAACCGTGCCGACATCGGCACCCCGCAGGACACGACTGAGCAAACTCGATCCGTTCAAGGAGTATATTCAGCAGCGTATCTGTGAATACTCCTTGAGTGCCGCCCGGATCTGCCGTGAAATTCAGGATATGGGCTTTGACGGGAAATGCACCATCGTCAAAGACTATATCCGCACGATCCGCCCTCAAGCACCGGTACAGGCAGTTCTCCGGTATGAGACGAAACCCGGCGTCCAGGCACAGGTAGACTGGGGAGAGTGCGGCCGGATCGAGGAAGATGGTCGCGTACGCAAGGTCTACTGCTTCAGCATGATCCTCGGGTATTCCCGGATGCGGTACATGGTCTTCACCCTTTCCACCGACGTCTCCGCCCTCATTCAATGCCACCTGCACGCCTTCGATTACTTCGGTGGCTACACCGAGGAGATCCTGTATGACAACATCAAAACGGTGATTCTCAAACGGGCACTCCGTGCCAGCGACCACCAGTGGAACCCGAAGTTCGAAGACTTTTTCCGGTATCATGGGTTCGTGCCCCGGCTCTGCAGACCCTACTGCCCCCAGACTAAAGGAAAGGTCGAAAACTCCATTGGCTATGTCAAACGTGATTTCCTCCTTGGAGGAACCTTCAGTTCGCTTGACGATATGAACCGGCAGCTCCTGCAGTGGCTCAACCGGGTCAACGCAACGCCTCACGGGACGACGAACGAGATCCCGTTTGAGCGGCTGCGCCAGGAGAATCTGAAACCCATAACGGCGATCCCGGCCTACCGGTTGCGGAGGGAAGAATACCGGAAGATCTCGCGTGAAGCCTACATCTCCTATCTTGGCAACCGCTACTCGGTGCCCTACCGCTATGCTGGAAGGGAAGCTGTTCTGGAACTTCACGACGACCAGATGACCATCCGGGTCGGTACCGAAGCCATCTGTTTGCATATCGTCGTCCCCGGACATGCCCGGGTCATCCGGGAGAAGAAGCACTTCTCTGGCCTTCTCGGAGAGGCCATGCGATGCAATTCGCAGTCCAGAGCGGCCTCACGGCCGCTCTTTACGATGGCTCCTCCGCAGGTAGAGCACCGGCCACTCTCTGTCTATGACACGTTTGCCGACGAGGTGAGATCGTGAGCACTCTGGTCTATGAACGCGTCCATGATAATCTGAAACGTCTGAAGTTGGCGACGATCGAGTCGCTCTTGGACAACTACCTTGAGATTGCTGCAAAGGAGGAGCGATCGACCCTTGAAGTCCTCGACTATCTTCTGGATCAGGAAGTGAAGAGCAAGGAGGATCGTGCCCTTGAGTTCCGGATGCGGTTGGCCGCGTTTCCGATGGAGAAGCGGCTGGATGATTTTGATGTCAACTTCCAACCCTCCCTCGATCCGGCGGTGATCCGGGATCTCGCCTCGTTACGGTTCATCCATCATGCGGAGAACGTGGTGTTTCTCGGGCCTCCGGGAGTCGGGAAGACGCATCTTGCCCTGGCTCTCGGCCACGAGGCTGTGAAGCAGGGATTCCGGGTCTACTATGCGAATGCATCCAGTCTCATTGAGCGTCTCATGAAAGCGAACCGGGAGAATAAGCTCGAAGAGCGGATCAAAGGCCTTACGAAGTTCCATCTCCTGATCATCGACGAAATGGGCTATCTTCCCTTCAATAGCGAAGGTGCCCACTGTTTCTTCAGCCTGATCTCACGGCGGTACGAGAAGTCGTCGACGATCTTCACCTCGAACAAGTCGTACGGGGAGTGGGGGTGAGATCTTCGGCGACCATGTGATCGCTGCTGCGGTTCTCGACCGGATCCTGCACCACTCAACCACGATCAACATCAAAGGCGATAGCTACCGGCTGAAAGAACGACGAAGACAGGGGATCTTCTCCCACACCCTGCCAGGATGAGTTTCGATACCATTATGCGATCAGGTGTACACTTGTATTCCGCCCAAATCTGTACACTTTTGCGCCGCCGTTGACACTGGGCGACTATTCTGAGTACGAACGTATTTCATACTGCTCTAATAATGATAGATCATTCATGGTGGGCATGGATGATTGAGGGGATAATGGGTAGCCTCATAACTGCGGCACTGATAGAATGGGCTAAAAAGTTCGGTGCGAATGCGTTTCGTGAGAAAGACATCAGCGACTGGATGAGATCCTCCGACTTTGCGGAATTCGTTGACAAGAAGGTACGCTCTGAAACACCTCCAGAACCTGCTCCCAACCTTGCGGTCCTAGCTAAGTTCTTTCCTTCTGATATAGTGCCACTCATTCTAGAGCAGGTCTTCGAAGAGAATGATAAGAGCCTGTCTGAACTTAAAGAAGAGTTTGTTGCAGCGTTTGAAGGCTATATTCCGGATTCTGAAGTTCGAAATCCTGAATTTGCCCGTTGGTTGTTTAATGTGCTGAAATCAGCATTCAAATCTTTTCTCTCTGTAAAAGCAAGAGAAGGAAATCCTGTCGCGATTGAACGTCTCCGTGTATTGCAGCGCAAGGAGGAAAAGGAGGAGCACAGGGAGATCAAAGTGGGGATAGAGAAACTCCAGCGATCCGCTGAGCGCTCTACAGGCGGGCAAATTCAGAAATTCATCCGATGGCAGGAATACTTCAGTCGCGTTGAACAGCACTTAATGCCCCTGGATACAGGACCCCGGTTAAAGCAGACTGGGTACTACCTGAATAAAGTAAAGGAGTTCTTGGCTGACAACCACAATAAAATCCTTGTTCTCCACGCCCCAGGCGGGTCTGGAAAATCACACCTGCTCCGTCAGATCGCGTTCGATCTCGAAGAAAGGCATCCAGAGTATATCATACTCTCAGTAACACCAGGTTACCCGAACCTGGAGAGTGCCCTCCCGGGCGAGTTGGATGGCGACAGACGATATCTCCTGCTATTTGACGATGCAGACAGATGGCATAAGGAGTTCGCTCCACTCTTTGCGTATGTAAAATATCAGTCTTCGAACGTGAAGATAATCCTCACAACACGAACTGCGGGCCTACGAGGCATCCAGACCGTTCTTAACGAACAGTTTTGCCAAGATCTGACTGAAGAGATAAGGATCGGAAATAGGAGCGAGGATGACCTCAGAGAACTGTTACGGTTTGTTCTCGGTGGCAGACACCATAATAAGGAGGGACTGATTGTTTCGATGCTCCCGAATCCCTATCTTATCGTCTGGGCTGGAAATATCATCAACGGAGACCCAGGGATTACAGTTGAAAGACTGCGGCGAAAATTCGCTGATGATCTGGAGTTTGAGACCACCCGATCGCTCATGCCGGAATTCGATAAAAGAAGAGTTAATGAAATCCTGGCAGATCTTGCGCTGATAGGACCTTTTAGGCGAAACGATAGGGCTGTTCTCTCGCTGCTAAGGGAGAAATTTGATCTTGCTGAAGAGAGGGTGCAGGCCCAGATCGATCAGATGGTAGAGAATGGCATCCTCAGGGAGGTTGGTTACTCGATAAGGTTCAATCCGGATATGAAGGGCGATCTCTACCTTGCGCACTACATTGATCAGATCCGTAACTTTGACGCGTTGAGCGAGTGGATAGAGTCTTGGGAACCACGTTTTAATGACAAAATTCTTACAAATCTTGAGGCGGCTTCAGGGTTCTGTGAAGAAGATGTCATTAAGGATGTCATTAAGGATTACTTCGCCTCGTGGATCAATAAAGCCATTGCAGAGTCGAAAGATCTCTCGGGCTATCACCGGACAGAGTGTCTGGAGGCTCTCTCCAAGTTCTGCTATCAGGTTCCTGAAGAGTCGATCGACCTCATGTACACTTATATCGACACTCCCCCTCCTGAGGATAATGGTGATGCTCTCGGTATCCTATCTCCGACTCAGGATACCTATGGAACTGTAGTGGTTCGGCTGATCCATGCTGGATTCTCACGGGGAGAGATATTCGATCTTCTTGAGCATATCTACAAAAATGTCCCTAGTGGACGGTACTTCAATTATACGGTGGAATCCGTAGTCGCTGAGACCGTCTCTCCTTTCTACAATACACTTGATAGGATCCGTGAGACATTGACCTTATTGGAGAATAGGCTTGATGCGGAGAACGAATTTTCCATCGTTGCGCTTGGGAAGGCCCTCTCAGAGACATTGAGAGCAGCTCACGAGATGAGTTATCTATCATCCCCAAACACGATTACTTGGGATATACGACCACTTCCAGCAACCCCTGCTGTCCTTGAAACCCGGGAACACGCAATCTCGATACTAAAGAGGATGCTTTGTCATCAATCAGTGCAGGTAAGAAGGAAGGCCGTTGAGATCTGTGGGGAGATCGGTTCCATGTCCAGGGATGATGGGGAATGTCCACTCTCAGAGAGAATTGCAGAGGAGCGGAGGATCATTTTAGCAGAGTTCGAGCAGTTGGTCCCGCGTGAAACTGATTATGGGATGTTATGCGATATCGAGAGTCTCCTCTTCGGGTGGTGGCAGTACAAATTTCCGGGTGCGGAAGATGCTGAGTCTATTTTAAAGGCGTTTCCGCGTTCCACGGAGTATATCCTCTATGGTCTTTTGTTCTACTCAAGACCGCTGCTCTTCTCATTCAACCCGGAGACGATACCTTCAGGTGAGGGGAGACGTGATTGGTGTTTAAATGTGGACTCCAGTTTCGCAGTTTTTACAGATGCATTTACCGAATTCTGTGGATCTATCGTAAGTTATCTCTCAACTAAATACTCGGATGTCAATTCTGTTACTACTTTGCTCCAAGAACTCCAGGTCTACTTGGAGCACGCAAATTTAAATTTTCGCCAGTTGGAGTCGTTATTGTCCTCGTGGGTCGCAAAAGATCCCGGCATATTCTTCGAATTGCGCGATCGGGAGCATACCTGGAGTGAACTGCCGATTGAATTCAAGAATGCCATTGATCTCGGGCTGTGCACTCACGATCCCAAACAATTAGATTCCTTTGCGGGTGAAGTACTGGTTGCTCTTCAAAACGTAGACTTCAGAAGAATAGAGCGCTTTATATGGCTCATGACAAGATATCCTCCAGATGAGGCCAGAGTCAGAGGTTGGCTGATCAAACTGATCGATACTGGTGAAAGAGATATCCACCTGACACTTCTCTATAATCTATGGTTATTCTCCTCCCGCTTTGAGAATTACGAGATTTGCTTAACGTCCTATCTGAATATCTTGAGTTACTACGAGACGATGGATGAAAAACTCCTTGATCTTATTGCTACGTATGTATTACACGATCTGAAAGAGAATGAAGACCGTCTGGATAGCCATCAGAAAGAGTCTATCAAAAGTTGCTTCAAGGAGAAACTAATCGCTACTTCTTCGCTTGGGAACGGTCCTGAACATCATGTTCAGACGTTAATAAATTACATTCTCACCGAGAAAGAGGATATTCTGGATTTTATCCGCCAAAGGACTGAGAGGAAGCGGAATGCACGTAATTACCAGGTACTTCCTCTGAATGGGGTTTCATTCTTGATGAACGTAAAAGAGTGTGCTGAATTAGAGCCTATCCTTGATGAACTGTTCACTCTTATGAACGAGAGACTCATATATCGTGAGCAACTCTCTGTTCAATTGAGATCAATCGCATCTTTGAAACACCAGGTGTCAGGAAAGTTATGCCTTGAAGAGCATGCTGAACACTTGCTGAGTGAAGGTAAGGTGGATGACGCCCTGTTCCTCTGCTCTATTCTTTTCTCCCAACCCGGAACCGAGGGAACTATCCTCAAGATCTTGGATGATGCGATTGCCGCTGGTAAAAGGGAAGATATCAGGAGACTATTTGGTGGATACATCCGGTATGATGTAATCACGTTCATGGGTGACCATTCACCTGACCTTGAGCGCAAAAAAGAGGCTATTTCCCGTTTATTGAGCCTTGCACCCCGGGGAAGCCTCCGGGCAGTTCTTCGCGAGGCGTTACAAGGGGTTGATGCTGAGATTCAGAGTGTAAAAATGGAATATGAAGAGGATCTTGTGGAGAGGTAGCATCGAGAGGGTGCAGATGAAACATGGATTGTTTAACCCGCTTAAAACTGGTGCGCTATGACCCTGAACGATGAGAAAAGCATGGATCGTTTGTCAGACTCCGAAGCAATCGATCGTGTATTCAATGATCTGATCTGGATATCAAAAGACGCCGATTGCTTTGTCGCGGTTGATTATCTTACCCATATGGCAGAAGTGGGTTCTACAGAGACTGAAGCAGTTGAAAATTTAAAGCAAGCGATCAGAGAGCATATCAGTGCTGTCAAAAGCATCTTAGAGCAGATGAGAGATTTTGATCGAGCATTTCGGGAAGAATATGGAAGGTAACTAATGTCGCGGCTTCCTGACTTACCTCTTCAGACGGTGCTTGATTTATTGCGAGAATTTGATTATTCTGAGATGCGTAGAAATGATCGCTATCTTCACCTCAAACATATCGATGACAGTATAGTGGTCACGATTCCCAATAGAACCAAAGTCCATGGAGCCATCCTCCGGTCTGCTCTATGTCAGGGTGGGATCCCAGAGAAAGACTTTATTGAGGGATTAAAGGGAATCATACCTGTCTTCGGCAAAGAATCTGTTATTGTCCATGTGGATATCCTTGGATTTAAGTCATTGCTCACTGAGGCCAAAAAAAACGAGTCCAAGTTCGATGAAGTGCTTAACCACTATCATAGTGCCCTGAGATCCGCATTTTCCAGTATCAAATCAATGACAGAGAGGAGGCACAAGTTCAACTGGAGGCGTATCTGTCATGTGCGCGTATATACCGATAACTTATTGTTTATCTCTGAACTGGAGAATCAAACTGAAGGTGAACCGGATTTTGGGCGGGCACTCGATGAGATCGCGATGTATCAGTTAGAACTGGCTATAAGAGGGTATTTTGTTCGGGGAGGTATCGTTTTAGAGAGATGTTACTGCGATGAGGTGACTGTGTTTAGTCCAGCTCTCGCGGATGCGGAAGATATTGAAAAAAGCGCCTATTTTCCCCGGATCACCCTTGAGAGTTCTGCTAAAGAAAAACTCCTAAGATATCTAGAGTGGTATCATGCCCCGGCGTTTTGTCATTTTGCTGATACGATCATTATCGATCCCGATGGCACATGGTTTATCAACTATTTGTACGTCCTCAGGTGGTTCAGTGATGATATGATGGACATGATGGAACGCCATGGTGAAAAACTCCCTGTATCTGAAGGACCTTATTTTCCCGCAGCGATCTCTGATCTTCATCTGCATAGGGATCATATCAGGAAACGGTTGGCGGAGTTTAAGGACAATCCTGCGATCTTTCGAAAGTATCTCTGGTTGGCCTGTTACCACAACTGGTTCTGTTCTACGTATTTCTCGGAGGATGGCGATGCTGAGATTTCAGATGTTGGAACTACGCTCACATTTGAGAGTTGTTTTGCAGCAAAATCCGAAGTTAATCACAATAACTGATTATGGAAGGTAGTCCTTTCCCCAGTAGAGGTACCAATAAGGCGGAATGCAAAGAGATCGCACCACACAACAAAGTCTTACTTAAAACTAGAATTGGTAACGTCTCAGATCTTCTGTAATTTGCCTGAGCCCCGTCTCCTTGCCTGATCATTCCTTCTCCATGGTCAAATACCTTCTGCCGGTGACCCACTCCTCGTTGATGTCCATCAGGATAGATCCGAC
>NZ_VHLL01000015.1 GCF_025384765.1 Methanoculleus formosensis | reverse complement strand
ATGACCCCGGAGCCGGGGTGTCGCCGTAGACCGAGGAGGCGCCAACCACGGCCGGCACCCCGCAGTCCTTCGCCGCGACGAGCACGTCGAGCGTGCCGGTCACGTTCGCCTCGTTCGAGGCGAGGGGGTCCTTCACCGACCGGGGCACGGAGGGGATTGCCGCCTGGTGGAAGATGCCGTCCGCGCCCGGGAAAGTCTCCATCAGAAGGTCGAGACCGGTGATGCTCCCCTCGACGAACGTCACCCGGGGGTGGTCCAGGAGGTGCTCGATGTTCTCCCGCCGCCCGGTGGCGAGGTTGTCGATGATGACCACGTCGTGGTGCTGTGATAACGTGTCGGCAAGGTTCGAGCCAAGCCGGCCCCGCCGGTGACGATGTAGCGCATGAAGAGGTTATGGCGGTGGGGGTGTTTAGGGGTTTCTGAATTGAACCCGGGCATCCGGGTTTGATACGGGTCTGCGAGGACATCTACCGTCCTCACCCCCCGCCCAGCACCCGCACAATCACCGCCACCACCCCGCCCACGACCCCACCGGCCCGGCGCCGATCATCGAAACCTTCCTCTCTTCCCCGGCCTTCTCCGCGCGCCAGCCCTCCAGCGCCCGGTGCCGGCTCTCAAACTCATCGAGTCGCACCGTCGGTGCTCCCGCTTCGGTTCTAACGAAGCATCGCGTCCTGCGCCTCCATCCGCCAGAGCGCCCGGCATATCCACTTCACATCCCGGTTCGTCTCGTAAGACCGAGCTCCCGGGTGGTCTTCTCCTCGGTCATCTCAGTAACCCTCCCGGAGGACAATAAGTTATCAAACCCTGGTCCGATGATTACACCTCGCGACAGGTTCATAACCGGAGCGGGAGCATCGAAGGTTGCAACGTTGCAGCAGATTTACCGCAGGATTCCAGCACCGGCCGCGAAGATCGAACGGCCGGGGAAGGGGCCGGTTCCAGCAGTACCTGTACAGATAGAGAGATGCGTCTCTCTCTTAGTACTGAAGTACAGCAAAACACGCACACAGCCCCCGGTACCGGCGCCGGGGTGAGTGGGTGTGCGGGTGTGCGCGAAAGCCAGAATGCCGGAAGAGATCTCACGATACCACCCTCGCGGGGTGGAAATCAGGATCGAATGCCCCAACGCCACCCTTTTAGTGGCATCGCCGGCTGCAACGTGCTGAAAACAGGTACAAAGCGTGGGCCCATGTTGCAGGAGTCTCTGCCCGGCGCCCTCGACCACCGGACGAAGGTCGAACCCGGCATGTCTGCGGCGAGGCTCTACCGCTCGTTGGAGGCCCCTGTGATCCGTGGTACGCAAGGCTCGTCCGGGGGTGGAACGGGCGGGATGAGGTGATCCGGTAGAACGGAAGATGCCTCGCCAGAGTGGCTCAAAGTCGGATGGGATCCGGCGGTATGGGAGAACCGTTCGCGAGATCCATGTCCACCGGGGACCTGGAACCACCAGTATACGGCCGGCATCGAGCGGGGGCGGCCATGACCCGGGAGGTGGGTACCTTCAGCCACGGCATGGATGGACCGCTCAGGATCTCCGTCGAGGCCGGGCGCTACCGGATTGAGGGTGGAGACGCGATGGTCCGCCGGAGCGGGAGCACCATCAGGTGCGACGTACGACACCCGGTGGGGACGATGTCATCCACGGTCAAACGGCGAATGGTTCGGCAGAACCGGAGAGGGAACGCTCGCCGGCAGTGCTACGGTCTCTGCACAACCCTGGCGAGGAGATCCACCAATGCACAGATCCCCTGCATCCGGGGTGATGAGTGGATCCGGAAAGCTCGGAGAAAGTTAACCCGGGAACCTGACGAAACCTATTTGTGGTAGCCACGATTATTATATCGTATCCAGAGGTGGAGTGACAATGGCGAAACCAATCGAACTTGGGCTTACCCTTGAGGGCGAAGATGCCCGGCGTTTCCATGAGTACATGGAGAGGCCCACCTATACCGACGACGCGCGGAAACTGATCCGGTTTGCGGCGCACAGAGCGCAACATCAGCGTCTGTGAGGATATGCCTCTCCCGGAACTCCATTTTTTACCGCTTTCCAGTGACCTGGATGTATCAGCCTTCAGGTGTGGTCATGCCGATCTGGATGAGTTCTTGATCGAGGATTCAAGGGAGTATCAGGAAGAGCGGCTGTCGGTAACCCATCTTGCGTATATCGACTCTGAACTGGTTGGGTTTTTCACCCTCGTCACCGACTGCATTGATGTCAAGCAGGTAGCCACGGAGGATGGGAGACGAGGGTACCCTTACCGAAAATACCCCGCTCTAAAGATCGCCCGGCTGGCAACCTCCTCAAAATATCAACGAATCGGTATCGGGTTTCTGATGCTCGGTGAGGTTCTGGCGCTCACGATGAATATATCTAAATATGTCGGGTGCAGGATCATCACCGTGGATTCAAAACAGGAATCCGTGGGATTTTACGAGAAATTCGGGTTCAAACGAGCAACCAGAAGATCCACCGATCCGGTCCATATGTATATGGATTATCACAAATTGCTGGAGATGGAATACCGATAGTGTGAGCACGCGGCCGGACTCCGGGCCCCTCTTGCGGATGACCTGGAGAAGGCAATGCAGGCGATCCGGTTGGCGTCGGGAAGAAACCGACGGCGTGAAGGTCCCATCAAACTTCCTGCTTGTGGTGACTGCTCCCACGACTCAAGTCGTGGGCTTTCTGCCTGTTTGATCGTAATGGAGCGATCTCACCCGTCAACCAATCCTTCCAGTGGCGGATAGCTTGTGGCACTCTATACGGGGGTCAGCTCGATCCAGAACCCCCGGGCATTCAACGCTGAATGGCGGCCCGACAGCAAGGTTGACGGAGATCAAATCTGCCTCAGGGTGGAAGGGTGTCCTCATATCGGTAGAATGAGGGGGAACGGGGTGTTATTCCCTTAATGCGTGCTTATTTCTGTCGCCCCGGCTGATCCCGCGGTAGGCGAAACTGGCGCCGATCCACGCATCCGGATCCACGACGTTGCGTCCATCCACGATCGCCGGCCGCGTACAACCCCTTCACCCGTGCGGGGAGAAGCCCCCGTCACTCCTTGTTCCCCGAAAAGATCACCGCCGCATCTGCACCCGATAACACCCCCTCGATATCCCGTGAGAGCCCCGGCGGCGCGTCCGGCGACGTCACAAAATCCACCCGGCGATCGTGGATACGAGCGAGCGCGTCGGCAGCGAGTGCCACATCAGGGAACGGCTCCGCCGGTGTGTTTCTCGCATCATCCGAGTCGTTGATGTCTTCCCTGAAATGAAGTAGAAAACTGAAGGTTTACGGGCATTTGTCCGGCGGTGCGTCCGGGTGCCTGGTATTCCCCATCCCGGGTGGAGGATGAAGGTAAACCCGAACGTTCCACGGTCTCGGACAGGGGGTATCACCGTAGACCGAGAATGCCGCAACCACGGCCAGCGTCCTGCAACCTTTCGCCGCGACGAGTACATTGAGTGTCCCGGTCACGTTCGCCTCGTTCGAGGCAAGGGGATCCTTCACCGACCGGGGCACCGGGGGTGCCGGCCAGGATGCCGTCCGCGCCCGGGAACGTCTCCATCAGGAGGTCGAGGTCCGTGATGCTCCCCTCGACAAACGTCACCCGGGGGTGATCGAGGAGGTGCTCGATGTTCTCCCGGCCTGGCACGGTCGCGAGGTTGTCGATGATGACGACGTCGTGGTGCTGTGCCAGCGTATCCGCAAGGTTCGAGCCAGACCGGCCCCGCCGGTGACGATGTAGCGCATGAAGAGATTATGGCGGTGGGGGTGTTTAGGGGTTTCTGAATGGGACCGGGATTCCAGGTTAGATACGAGTCTGGGAGGACATCTACCGTCCTCACCCCCCGCCCAGCACCCTCACGATCACCGCCACCACCCCGCCGACCGCGGCGCTCACCACCGAACCCCCCTTCGCTCGCACCTTGCGGTTCTCCCGCTCGCTTTCGTTCGCGTCTCGCGCCCTGCGGTGCTCGAACTCCTGCCCGAGTTCTCAAACCCCGGGTGGAAACGATCGCGCGAGGCTTGCGGCGCGAGAGATCCCCTCTCTCACCCGCCCGTTCCAGTCAGGTACTCCCGCGAAAGCCGGGCGATATCCTCCAGATCAAAGACCAGGTACCCGTCCTTTCTCAGATCTTCTTTGCCCTCTATGCTCTTTGCTACCAGGGCAAAATGTTCGTTCCTGCTCTCGTTTCGCCATCGCACCTCGCAGGCCTTCTCCCGGAGCGCCGCAAGGATGCCGCGGGCCTGGCGGCGGTTGAGAGCGGACCACTTGCATTCACAGAAGAGGGCATCCCCGGAGACCTCATTCAGGCCTACGAGATCGATCTCCACCTCCTTCTGCCACCACCGTCCCAGTCGCGAATACGAGGAGCCGGAGAACAGGATTCCCCTGCGAACGAGGTCGAGAGAGAGTTGTTCGAACATCTCTCCGCAATAGGGCGCGATCTCTTCCCTGATGGAGGCCAGCACCTCCCTGCTCTGCCCCGTCTCGGTCTCTGCTCTCCGGGGATACACGAAACGGAACCAGAACCTGAGATAGGGATCGGCCAGCCGATAATGCCTTCTCCGGTAGCCGGCATGGGCGGTCACCGGCACCTCGTCCTTGATCAGGTGCATACGCGAGAGGACGGCAAGGTACTTGGAGACCAACCCTTTATCAAGCCCGGTCTCCTGGCAGAGGGGTCCCAGGGTGGTGTACCCCGCGGCGAGAGCGCGGAGAATGGCCATGTAGTTCCCTGCTTCGCGGAACTCATACTGCATCAGGATCTCGGCTTCGGAGTAGAGGTATGCACCTTTGCAGAGAATCTGCTCCTCCACGTTCTCCCAGAACGATCGGTCGGGGCGAAACAGACGGAGATAGGCAGGAACTCCACCGATCGCGCACCATGTCATGACGAGATCTTCCTCGTCGTAGGGGAGGAACCGGCGAAGGTAGGGATAGGAGAGAGGCTCGAGCTGCCACTGCCCCGTCCTTCTGCCGTAGAGCGGGCTTGTGTACCCCAGCACCTCGGTCTCCATCGTGCTGACCGATGAACCCGATATGACGAGCATCACCGGCTCCAGGGAGAGTACCGTATCCCACACCTTCTGAAAGACGGAAGGCGTGGCCCGGTCGCGTGCGATGAGGTAGGGGAACTCATCGATGACAATCACCATTTTCTTCCCCGGAGGAGGGGAGAAATTTCGGTGCCTGACCAGCGCCTTTATGACGGTCTCCCAGTCGGGATATCTACTCCGCTCAAAATCCGGATCGTTCAGGTACTCCCCTGCATAGTGGGAGAAATCCTGGACATTCCTTGCCGTCCCTTCTTCGGAGGCCAGGAAGTAAAAGCCCGGGACAGTCTGCAGGAGTCGGGCAAGAAGCGTTGTCTTTCCCACGCGCCGCCTTCCATACAGGATCAGGCATTCCGGAACCGGGGAACGATACCGATCGGTGAGGAACTGCAGTTCACGTTCCCGGTCTACAAAGGATTGTTGAATCATAAGTATACTACTTTAAAGTCAACAACTCACTTAAGGTGATCGGTAAGCGCCGGTGGTCCGGCCGGAGACAGCCTCTACATAGATGGGCTTCTCCTTACCCGGGTTTACTGCCCGTAGCCGGGCGATATGAGGACGAACTCCCCCGCCCTCGCGGCGACGGCGACGACATCACGGAGATCGTTTCGCTGGAGGAGGTAGAGCGCCTCCCCGGCGAGCACCTGGTAGAGCTCGGGTTAATCGATGCCCGAGGGGCTGAGCGGGTGGTAGTGCCCTTTGGTCTTGGCGTACTCCCCGCCCACGGTCCCTGGTGGAATGACGGTGATGTCGAACCGAGCGTTCTGCTCGTTGAGGTGCGCGCGATCCTCTGCAGTGAGGGCGAGGTCGCGGTACATGTAATATAGGGGCACGTCGCCGGACCGGTCCGGATTGTTGGCCAACACACAGCGCATATCGTTGAGGGTCAGGACGGGGGGTTCAGGGAGGATACCGGGCCAGTAGCGGTTCATCGATCCATCTTCTGCCGTAACTGATGATAACCTACGCGATCTGATTCCGGTGCCTTCCTCTCCAGGCTACTGGGCTTGGAGGTGGTCCAGGAGGTGCTCGATGTTCTCCCGCCTGCCGGTGGCGAGGTTGTCGATGATGACGACGTCGTGGTGCTGTGCCAGCGTATCCGCAAGGTTCGAGCCAGACCGGCCCCACCGGTGACGATGTAGCGCATGAAGAGATTATGGCGGTGGGGGTGTTTAGGGGTTTCTGAATGGGACCGAAAGCCCCCCTCATGTTTGCACCTTTGCACCGGGTTTGCACCGGAATTTCGGGAAAAGTGCAAACAAAGATGCCGGCCAGAACGATGACTATTCTCCTATCAGAGGTACATATGGAGATATATGTACAGATAAGAATAGTAGTTTGCACCGTTTGCACCAGGAACGGAGAGCCTCCCCGCGGGGGCACCCCGGGCCCGGGTGTGCCTGTGAAATCCGCACTGGTGCAAACATCCCGGCGATACCTGATTACCCCCGGCGGATCCGGGAATATGGCGCGGTATGAAGTTATTCGCGGTGCAAAACAGGGTGCAAACGAGGTGCAAACGGGTGCAAAGGTGTAACCCGGTCAACCCCGGCGGCCAGGATCGAACCTGGGGGGCTTCTTCATCGTGAACTGGGCATTAAACACCTTCGAAAGCTCCTCTAACGTGTGAACACTCCCCGAAAGCGTTACAATCCATTCCATGAATCAAATATGTCTCAATAAACAGTATAAACAATTCGGAGCATCATAAGAGAGTTTTTGCTATTCTCCGCCCTTGAAAAAGACATAGGTCTCGTTGTTGCAAATCCGCTGCAATGTCTCCAGGATATGGGCCGCTGTCGGACCTTCCAGGCGTGTTTGACCCTGCCCGGGAAGAAGGAGAACCTCAATCCCCGCCCGGGATGAATCATCGGCCGCCCCGTCTTGCAAGGCCCTTGAGATCACCCTTCACGACATTCTTCTTCGACGAGAAGTAGTCCAGAGATGCATCCCCTGACTCATCAATAACACCCCTCAGAGCTTCAGCCTCCAGGCACTGCTGCTGCATATTGACGATCTGCAGCAACCTCTTCTGCCGGCTTGCAGTCGCCGAAAGGCTCTCCTCGTGCCCGATAAGGGCCCCCTCCGGGTAAATCCCCCTGGCCTTCTCACCCAGGAGGTCGGCCCTGTAGTAACCGTAGTCCCGTATGTTCAGCAGGCGCGTCGTGTTCCGGGCGATCGATTTCTGCGCCTTCAGCCACTCATAGAACTCGGGGTTTCTCTTCGGCCCGACATGGTTGCCGCCGAGGCAGTCCAGGCCATACCCATAGGCGAGAAGATCTCGGGCTGACAGGACGTTCTAGTCGTTGATGGCCTTCCCGAAGCTGACGTTGATGTAGGAGAGGAAGTTATTCTCCTCGTATCCTCTTGCCGCAAGCTGCCGCTTGAGTGCGTTCAGGGAGTCGAGGTGGCTCTGGACCATCGTCCCGTCGAAATCGATGTAATATGCATTGATCCCGTGATCCAGGTAGAAATCAATGATATTCTGCGTATAGAGAGCGGTAGCTGAAGGTATATACCCGAGGATGCATTTTTTGTTCCGCACCTCGATGGTCTCGATGCAGGATGAGAGGTACTGTAAAAATTCCCCGAAATTCGCCCTGTTGATGGAGCGTGCCATCTTCGGGACGGATGGAATGGGCGTGATATCCGAGTACGAGTAGGCGGCGTTTGTCAGGACGTCTATCTCATGTGCGGTAGGATAGCGGCCTCCCCGCCCCCGGGTCTTGAACTCCACAAAACAGAGGCCCGGGCAGTGATGCGCTTTCTTCCTGTTTCTGCTGATATCCTTGTTTTTCTGCATGGAGTACGCCTTGTCCTCATCCATGCGATGCAGGCTCTCGTCATCGAACTTGAGATATGTCTCGTGGAGGTTCGTCAGGTTTCGAGGAAAATCAGTGTCAGCGTAGAAGTCACGGGGATTTATCGTCTTTACTGGCGTTACGATCTTTCCCGACCCGATGTCGGCGGAGAGCGACCTCAGGTCGGTATCATCCGCACACGCGTAGTCGGTAATTCGAACTTCTCTCGTCACTTTAACAACCCCTGCAGGACCTCTTTTTTGATATGGAATGACGATTGCAGAAATCTGTTGTAGAGATCATGACACTCCCCACCTGTCAGGGCAAGCCGTTCTCTTTCCCAGAGTATGAGCCCGACAGTGCCCGTCACCCGGATCTGCAGTTTATCCCGCAAGTTCCGGGCTCGTTCATCGATGACGCAATAATACCGCTTTTTGTCCCGCCCTATGGCAACGCCGGCACAGAGGACACTGAGTTCCCCTTTGTGCAGCCAGGGATAGCGTTTGGCGAGCCTCTCATAGCATTCGGCGTCACCGTCCTGTATGATCTCAACGTCCCCGTACGCTTCAAGGTGCTGAAGCGTCTCAGGGTTCTCCATGATCCCCTCGTACACCTGAGGGGTGATACTGAGCCGGTACCCAAGATCTTTGCAGGCATCCAGAATTTTTGGATACTGTACTTCGCGGAATATGCAGACAATGGATGACGTGTCAAAGATCTTCATGTGTTACCTCTTAAGGTAATCAAGGTACGACTCGATATTCATCCCCGCAAGAAACGCGGCTTTCTCAAGACTCACTTTCCCTTTTCGGTACAGCGACGCCGAGAGCGGGACTCTCTTTTTCAGGATATCACGAAGTCTTGCAGACTCACGGGTATATTCCGGATAGGTGATGTAGACGAAGAGGAGAACCTCATCCACACTGAGGTCGTTGATAAAGACCTTAAAATCTTCAATTGCTCCGGACTCCTCGGTGTGGAACACGGAGCACACCTTCTCCCAGACCCTGACTCCATCGGGAGTGAGGGTATAGCCTCCTTCAGATCTCCTGACAAGGCCCAGGGAGATAAGTTCGCCAAGCGCAACCTCGGCGGCCTCACTATACGGCCCAAATATGTGAGGGGTGAAATCCGCGTCGTCTCCTACCTGTTCTATGTAATCTCCGATGAGGAAGAGTTCTTTCTGGAATAGAACATCTCCCCGAACGGCAGAGTTGCCTCCTGCATGCAGCAGGTGCAGGATTGCCACACCCAGGTGGGGGAGACTATCGGCGATCTCATCCAGAGTAAACTCCACGGCCATCAACTCCATTTGTCGGGGTCAGGCTGCCCCGGATGTGCTGTAGTGTAATGGTATGAATTATATAGTTGTTATGTGTTGCTGTGTCGCTCAGAACTTGTAATGCCCATCGCAGGTGGTGTAAATGTGACCCAGAATGTGACTATCACGTTCCCGTCGCATTCTCCGGCCCGAAATGTGTGCAGGTTGTGAAGTCACCATCTCATGGCAACCTTGCCTGCGATCTCCTTCACCCCCCGCCCAGCACCCGCACGATCACCGCCACCGCCCCACCAACAACCCCCCCGGCCCCGGCACTGATGGTGGAAACCCGTTTCTCCTCGCCGGCCTTCTCCGCCCGGGAGCCGCTCCAGCGCCCGGATCCGGGCCTCGAACTCCTCATCCTGCGCCTCCATCCACCGGAGCGTCCGGCAGATCCACTTCACATCCCGGTTCGTCTCGTAGACAAGCTCCCGGGTGGTCTTCTCGTTGGTCATCCTGGTAACCCTCCCGAAGGACAGTAGGATGTCCGAGAGAAAAAGCCTGACCGTAAGGGTTATATTTGAGGATCAGGGCCAAATCCGGGCTCCCCGATAAAGTCAGACAGATATCCTCTCCCGCCAACCCCATAGTTGTCTGTCATATTCCCGGGAGCATGCAGACATGGAGAACCAACCATGGCAGACTTCGTGCAGAAGACCGTGAACAAAACGGCGGCCCGGGACCTCGCCGTCCCGATCGCCACCGTAACGTCGTTTAACAACCTCATCGAGAGCGTCATCGCCGACAACCCCTTCGGGTGCGTCGGGTATACTGGCTCTGACGGCGTCGCCGTCCCGGCAGTCATCCGGAACCGCGAGCACTACACCGCGAAGGTGGACTTCATCGACGGCGAGGGGAAGCGCGTCGGGAACGTCTCGCTCCAGTCCCCCTCGATCACCGCCTTCAACGCGAACGCCGCGGAGGCGCTCGCCAACGCGACCCTCGCGGCCGCGATGGGCGGGGACGCCGAGCGGAACTTTGCCGGCGAAACCTACTACTGCCAGCTCAAGTGCCACGACCCGTCGGGTGACGACTACTACGTCACCTTCACCCGGAAGACCGTCCGGATCTCGTCCTACCAGGACGACGCTATCAAGACTGCGGTCGAGACCTGGGCGGACGCCGTGCCCGCACTGGCGTGAGAGGGGGGAATACCCCCACTCAATTTTTCTCAGTGCCGGGGCACAGATCGCCCCAAACAACCCCTCTTCAGACAGAGATATGTAGATTGAAGCACCAGAGGATCGTATACCGCAGAGGTGAGGCTGCCATGACCCAGGTCAAAGAGGAGATCATCAGAGAGCTCGACGACCTCCCGCCCCGGACATACGGTGAGGTGCTCGATTTCATCCGGTACCTCAAGTACCGGCGCCGGAAGGCCGCCCCCGACACCGCCCTCGCGAGCGAGCCCGCGCTCCGGAAAGACTGGCTCCGGCCCGAGGAGGAAGAGGCGTGGAAGGATCTGTAAAGGGGGATGTCGTCATTGTACCGTTTCCTTTCTCGGATCTCTCAACCGTGAAACGGCGCCCGGCTCTTGTCGTTGCGGTGCCCGGCGGAGACGACGTCATCCTCTGCCAGATCACGAGCCAGCAGGTCCGGGATCGCTATGCCGTCGGTATCACCGACACGGATTTTACGGAGGGAACACTCCGCAAACCAAGCAACGTCCGGCCAAACCGGCTGTTTTCCGCTAGTGCCAACCTGATCCTCTACCGGGCCGGCCGTCTCAGCGACCAGGCCCTCGCATCGGTCATCGATCGGATCGTCGAGATCCTGCAGGCAGAGTAACTTCCTGCCCCAACGTTCTGCCGGGAACCTGCAGCTGCAGCCTTCACGTCTCAAAACCCCTGGGTTTCTCAAGTTCCGGACGTTCACACCTTCGGCGCTCAAGTTCCGTTCGCACCTTGCGGTGCTCCTGCTCCGGCCCTTCGGCCCATCGCATTCCGTTGAAACATCGTACCCTGCGGCCAGCCGCTCTACCCCTGCCTTCTCCGCCCCCTCCCCCTTCCGTCCGGTTGAAGAAAGTATATCCACGATCAGCACAGATCGGGATTCAATGCCTGTTGCGGAGAACATCCCCGTCTCAAAAGAGACCTATACCCAGATCCTGGATCTCAGGCACCCGGGTGAGACACCCGACGAGACTCTTGCGAGGCTGGTGGAGAAGGTAAAGAAACAGCAGCTCACGGATGATCTCGAAGAAGTCATGGCAAGGAACGAGTTCGTGGAATTAGACCTGTGACGTTCCGCCTCATGGTGGACAAACGTGCGCTGGATTTCTTAAATTCGCTCGAGGCCAAAGATCAACGGATCATTTAAGAAAATTTGAAACTTTTACAGGACAATCCATACCCCGGTCTGGATGGCGACAAAAACTCCATACAAATAAAAAACGGGAGTCATACCGGCTTCATGTCGCACGTTCATTCACGGTCATCTACAATATCGATCCGGACGGTAGTTTCGTCTATATCACCCACATTATGCCCATAGAAAAAGCACATCGAAGGTATGGGCGCATTTGAACGGCCCGGAAGCGTATCAAATGCGGCTATGCCTTGATCCATAGTTGATTGCGGGTATCGTGGACACATCGACATCCCGATTTCGAACATCCCGCCTCTTCACGTTCAGCCTGCGCACGGCCTACTCTTAACAATCTCCAGACAGACTCCTGACACGCTCGCCCCCCATCGCGACCGGACCCTCTTTTGCGACCCCGATACGTGCGAGTTCACCTTCGTCCCCGACCACCTCCACCACCGCGACGCCCGGAACTCGCCGGGCTCTTCAGGGGGAGTGCGGTCCGTCCGGCACCGGAAAGACCGCCGCGAACCGGCGTACCCGGGGATATCTATACTAGATGGGAAGGCCCATATCCCGATCAGGATGGATACCGTCACCCGCGAGGCGGCGGGGAGTGCGCGAGGATCATCGCCATTCTCCGGGGGAAGAAGGCGTACCTGGAGGAGACCTATCATGTCGGGTCCATCGGCATCTCCGGCTCGTGCCGGCGTGGCGAGGAGCACGAGGGAAGCGACGTGGACATCCTGGTCGAGTTCTCCGAGGTGCCGGGGATCTTCGGGTTTATCGAGGCTTCGAGCGGTATCTCTCCGAACTTCTCGGCAAAAAAGTGGACCTGGTCGAAAAAAGTGCGCTCAAACCCCGCATCGGCCGCCGTGTCTTACAAGAGGTAATCTACGTATGACGGCTCCGCGAAGCACCCTCGATTACCTGGACGATATCCTTGACGCCGTCGATAAGATCGAGGTCTTCACCCGGGGCATGTCGTACGAGGCGTTCTCCGAGGATGACAGGACCGTTTACGCGAGCGCTGGAAATGATCGGTGAGGCGACGAAATGCATTCCCCGCCACGTCAGGGAGCGTAATCTCTCTCTTCCCTGGAGCGAGATGGCCGGTATGCGCGACAAATTGATCCATGCCTACTTCGGGATCAACAGGGCCATCATCTAAAGGACGATCCAGGACGATATCCCTCCTCTCAGGTCTGCGGTTCAAAGCCTTCACGACGACCTGGTATCGGAGGCAACCAGGGATGGGTCCCCGTTCAGCCTACGGGATCCTTGATCGGCCCACCTCCAGTCCGGGTCAACCGCGTTCCGCGCGTCGGCGATCGCCGGGTGAAGAGCAGATCAAAAGAAACTATTTATGTCCGCTATACAGAGTGAAACTGAATGAAACGATTTGTGGCCACTGCACGGGGGCGTGTCCAGCGGGTCAGCTATCGGGAGCATGTGTATAACGAGACGTTTGAACGGAATATCTCGGGGTACGTGATGAACCTCAAGAACGGGGATGTCGAGATCGTTGCAGAGGGAAGCGAAGAGGAACTCCGGGACTTCATCAACGCGATCAATATCATACATAGACCCATCGCCGTCAAATCGTTCACTGTCAGATGGGAAGAGGCAACGGGAGAGTACGCCGATTTTGAGATCGTCCGGGGAGAGATCCAGGAGGAGATATTCGAGCGGATGGATTACGCCGGGAATGTACTGCACAGCATGGATATGAAATTAGATCAGGGCCTTCAGATCAGCAAAGAAACCCTCCAGGTCGGCAAGGAAACCCTTCAGGTTGGTAAAGAAACCCTCCAGGTTGGTAAAGAAACCCTCCAGGTTGGTAAAGAAACCCTCCAGGTTGGTAAAGAAACCCTCCAGGTTGGTAAAGAAACCCTCCAGGTTGGCAAGGAAACCCTCCAGGTTGGTAAAGAAACCCTCCAGGTTGGTAAAGAAACCCTCCAGATCGGCAAAGAGACGAAAGAAGAGATTGTCGGCCTCCGGAGTGATACCAAAAAGCACCTTGACGACGAATTTGCAGAGATCAGAAAGGAACTCGTCTCCATCAAGGATGCGCTTGCCCGGGCCGGCATCCAGGTCTGAGTTACCGCCGCCATCCCGCGTCGACCGACTGAAGCCTGAGGCTACCGGGAACCGTCCCCGGACCGGTACGCCCCGTTCGGCACCGTGATCTCAAACCTCGCCCCCTCCCCGGGAACCCCCGTCTCCCGGATCGTCATCCCGGTGATCCCGAGGATCCCTGAGACCAGAAACAGCCCGTGACCGTACCGCCGCTTATACGTCTCGCGGAAGATCGCCTCCTTCTCACCCTCAGGAATCCCGATGCCGTCGTCCTCGCAGACGATCAGGATGTCCTGACCGGATCTCACGCACGAGAACCGGACTTCCGTCACGCTTCCGCCGTGGCGGACGGCGTTGTCGATGAGGTTGTAAAAAACCTTCTTTACCATCGGGTCCGCGTAGACCTCGAGACCTGCAAGGTCCGTCCGAACGTGGACCCCCGCCGGGATGCCGAGTTCCACGGCGCTCTCCCGGATGAGATCCGCCGGCCGCTGCCAGACCGGTTCCTTCACCCCCATGTCCTGGTAGTCCCGCGTGAACTCGATCTGCCTGTGGATCTCTTCCACGGCGGAACGGGCACGCCCCAGGTAGTCCCGGATGGCAGGATCTTCGATATCCTCGCCGGCAAAGTCGATGTAGGCGCGGGCGACGGTGATCCGGTTGAGGATGTCGTGGCGGGTGATCCCGGAGAGGAGGTTCAACTTCGCGTTCGCCTGCCGGAGCGCCTCCTCGGCATGCCGCCGCTCGGTGACATCCTCCCCTGAGCCGAGCGTCCCGCAGACGGCGCCGCTTTCGTCCCGGAGCACCGTGGTGTGCCACGCGATTATCCGCTCGCACCCGTCCGCGGTGAGGACCGGCGTCTCGGCGGCAGGCGTCGCAGGGCCGACCCCGCCCTGTATCATCCCGTTGATGATTGCACGGCAGCGGTCCTGCTCCGCCGGCGGGACGAACCGCTCGACCCAGGGCTCGCCCACAGCCGCATCCACCGGGCAGCCGAGAACCTCGGACGCCCGGCGGTTGATGAGGGCGACCCGCCCGTCCCGGTCGAGGACGACGAAGAGGGTTCCGGCGATATCCAGATACTGTGCGAGCCGGTTCTTCTCCCTCCTGAGTCGCTCTTCACTCGATTTCAAGCCGGTAAAGACCACCGCGTAAGGCTGCCGGATCCCGGTCTCGACGAACGCGATATAGATGAGCCCGAACGCGAGCACCATCAGGAGGTGGCCGATCATGTTCAGGAGTCCATACACATCGGTGTACAGCGTGAAGGTGAGTTCCGATGCCATCAGCACGATAAGGGCTGCAATCAGGTGGTTCACCACCCGGGGCGAGAAGGCGTCGCGCAGCCGGTAGACGGCGACGGCCCCGAGGGCGAGCAGGGCCACGATGACGTACTCGCTGACGATCTTGAACGGCGTGAGCCCGCTGCCTTCGACGTAGGCGTCGGGGAAGACCGGGACGACGAAGATCGAGACGAGGAGGAGCCCGGTGACTCCTGCAAACCCGGCAAAGACCCGGTGGGGGGCCGGGTTCCTCCCGAGCAGGAGAGGTGCGGCGAGGAACGTCCCGGCGAGGAGGTAGCGCGAGGCGATCCAGAGTTGCGTCGGGAGGTTTGCATCGTAGCCGACGAAGATCGCCATCCCGTCGTAGGCGAGGGTGTGGACGAGGCCGATCCCGGCCACGAAGAGGAGCCCGGTGCCGGCGGCCAGAAGGTAACCGTTTTCACGCATCGTCCGGGCGTTCCAGGCAACGGTGAAGGCCGCTATCGCTATCCCTATCGCGACGAGTTCGGAGATCGTGTGGAAGAGGAGGTAGTTGTAGAGGCTGGTCGCTGCAAGCGCGATGAGAAGTGCCGCAAAGACAATCAGTGAGCCCCCGATGCTGTTCCGTTTCATACCTGCCGACCTCCGTGCTATTTCCCTATCAGGGCCCTCTGGGGAGAGTATATCCGGCAATCTCCTCCTTCATCGTCGATTACCCCCTGAATGTCTACGTCCGATTTTATTTCTATTATTGGATATAAGTTATCATTAAAGTATCCGAGGGGCTCTTCCGGGAATTATGAGTTATTCTGTAAATCAAGCCGCATAGATAAATGATCCGGGCAAATGGCACCAGGACAGAAGAGGATACTCCGGCTCCGGGGGGCCGGGTCTCTGAAGCACGACCGCAGGTGGAGAGTCATCAGATCAACTCGTTCCTCCGCAGGAACTCCCGGATCTCGCGTGACTCGACCCAGCCCTCGTCAAGCTGCTTCACGATCGCATTGATTCGCTCTACCTGCTCCCGGATCTTCTCCGGGGCCGGCCCATCCTCAAGCAGATCGGCCATGCCGAGGATCACCTGCAGGGGCAGGCGGATGTGGTCCGCGAGGACCGCGAACTGCTCGATGTTCTGCTCGATCTGCTCGAACGCCTGTAGCCGCAGTTTTTCGTAGTGCCTCCGTTCGGAGACGTCCCGCCCGATGATCTGGACGCCGATCACCTTCTCCCCCTCGACGACGGGCGAAGAGTTCATCTCGATGACGGCAACCGATCCGTCCTTGCGGCGGAACTCTATAAGGGATCCCTCGACGGACTCCCCCCGCTCGGCCCTGCCGAGCATCTCCTCCCACCCGGGGATTGCCTTTTCAAGGAGATAGTCCCTGCACCGCTGCCCCAGCATCTCTTCAGGGGTGTAGCCGAGGATTCTGGTCACTGCCGGGGAGATGTAGGCGATCCCCTGGTCGGCGTGACAGATGAAGATCACATCGAAACTCCGCTGGGCAATCTTCCTGAACCGTTCTTCGCTTGCGAAGAGGGCGTCCTGTATCTCCCGCCATTCGGTGACATCCTCCACCATCGCGATGACGAGCTCCTCTCCTTCCTGATCGCGGAGAGGAGACGTCGTCACCCGCCCCCAGATGACCCCGCCGTCTTTCGTCAGGTAGCGCGTCTCCCGGGGGGCGCTCTCCTGCAGGAGAGGTCCGGCCGCCTCTCTCTCCGGCGGGAAGGAGAGGTCGCAGAACTTCATGCCATACAGTTCGTCTTCGCTGTAGCCGAAGACCCGCACAAACGCCGGGTTCGCATCCCGGATCCGCCCCTCAGGATCGATGAGCGCGATCCCGGTCCCGACCTGCTCGAAGACTCCGCGGAACCGTTCCTCACTCTCCTTGAGGGCACGCTCTGCCTTCTTCTGCCGGGTGATCTCCTGCCCGACGACGGCGAGCCTCCCTGACTCAGGGCGGAATATGTAGAGGTCATACCACCGGCCGCTCCCCGGCTCCTGCAACCGCCGCCGTACCGGGACACCCCGCTCTGCAACCTCCCCGTAGATGATGCGGGCACCCTCGCGGATCGCCGGGAAGACCTCAAAGAGCCGCCGCCCTATCAGGCCATCCCGGTTGCGGGAGAAGAGATCGGCTGCCTTCTCGTTCAGTTCGACGATCCGGTAATCGACAGGGTTCCCGTCACCGTCCCGGACAACCTCATAGAGGGTGTAACTCTCGAGCATCTGCTCGTAGAGAAGCCGATAATTCTCTTCGCTCCTTCCAGAGTTTCCATCCGGCTGAACCTGCTCGAGGATCCGGCCAAGCCTTGCAGCGACGGCGTCGGCCACGGAGTGCCCGTCGGGGAGGAAAGATTCCTCACCCTCCCGGTGACTGATCTCCACTCTCCCGGCGACCCGGCCGTGAACCAGGATTGAACTCTCCTGCCGCGGGTATGCCTCGACAAAGCCGGTCGATCGGTACTCCCGGCCTTCGACCGTGATCCGGACGGCAGCATCCTCCGGGTCGAGCCAGCCGACAGGAAGGATGGCGGCAGTGACACGGAGGAGTTCGTCGACCGATACACCTGACTGTTCCATGATGCCGCTCGGGGCGTGGAGCGCCTCCGGGTCAAGGTTGATGCCCACCCAGAAGAGGATCCGCCCGTCCGCATCCCTGACCGGGCTGCCCCTCTCCACCACGGTGCGATATACCCCGTCCCTGTCCCTGATGCGGTAGTTGCCCCTCCACGGCGTGCCGGCGGCAAGGCTCTCCTTCCACCCGGCAAGCACCGCATCCGCATCCTCCGGGTGGAGCCTCTCCATCCACCCCGGATCCCGGCAGATCTCAAGTGTCGTCCCGGCAAAATCAGGACAGGGTTCAGGGAGGGAGAGGAACTGGCCCTTCGGCCCGCAGAACCAGATGATCCTGGGCTCTCTAATCCTGTCAGGGCCGTTCTGTGACGTTTGGGTAGTGTCGGGTGCTCTCATGTTTCTGTTCTGAAAGGGTCGGTTCATGGAGATGCCGCATATCCCCACGTCTCGCGAGGGGGCGCCGCTGATGAGAGGGATCGTGCGCCCGCCGTATGTCTCTCTTCCGGCCGGACTGGAGAACCACCCGGCCAATCGCACCATAATCTGAGAGACCCCCACATAATGATTACCACCTGCGGAACCGGTAGCGCCATCCCCGGGCTACGCATGGATGGCGCAGAAGATTAATTTTTATCTGGAGCAGGGTCAACATCTCTTCAGTATGCGGGACTTCCATGCCCGGAGAACCGGCGCATATCCGGAGGCAGACTGTGGTCGGCGATGAGGTATGCCCGTCCTGCTCCCGCTGCCGGGTCGGGGCCTCTCACGGGCCGGTCGTCGGCCGCCGGGAGATCGCGGTCTTCGCGGTCTCGGGCATCTTCCTCCTCGCAGGGGTGATCGTCGAGTACTTCACCCCATACCCCTTTGCCGGGACGGCCCTGCTCCTCGCAGCCGCGGTCATATCCGGCTACGACGTCCTGAAAACCGGATTTTTCGCCCTCATCCGGCTTCGGTTCAGCATCGCCGTGCTCATCTCGATCGCGGCAGCAGGGGCGTTCCTGACCGGAAACCCCGCCGAGGGGGCGACCGTCCTCTACCTCTACGCCGTCGCCGAACTCCTGGAGGAGTATGCGGCCGGGCGGGCGGAGCGCTCGATAACCTCACTCCTCGACCTCACGCCGCAGACCGCCCGGGTCAGGCGGGACGATGGCGAGACGATCGTCCCGGTCGATGATGTAGCCGTCGGGGAGACCGTGATCGCGAGGCCGGGTGACACCATCCCGCTCGACGGTATCGTCGTCGCCGGCGGATCGTCGGTCGACCAGGCGGCGATAACCGGGGAGAGCGTCCCGGTGGCAAAGGAGATCGGGGACGGAGTCTACGCCGGGACGCGAAACATTGAGGGCTACCTCGAAGTCCGGGTGACGAAGCCGGAGAGCGAGAGCACGATAGCCCGGGTCGCCGCCCTGGTCGCGGAGGCCCAATCCCGCACAAGCCCCACCGAAGCCTTCATCGAGCGGTTCTCCCGCTACTACACCCCGGCAGTCATCCTCCTCGCCGCTCTCCTCGTCGTGGTGCCACCGCTCGCCTTCGGTGTCCCGTTCCTCGAAGCGTTCTACCGGGCGCTGGTCCTCCTCGTCATCGCCTGCCCCTGCGCACTCGCGATCTCCACCCCGGTCTCGATGGTCTCGGGTATCACGACCGCGGCGCACAACGGCGTGCTGATCAAAGGCCGTGATTCCCTCGAGGCCGTGGGGCTTGCGCGGGTGGTCGTCTTCGACAAGACCGGGACGCTCACGACCGGGAAGCTCGATGTGGATGAGGTGGCCGGGTTCGGGGTCTCAAAGGCGGAGGTGCTCGCCGTCGCCGCGTCGCTCGAGTCACGCTCCGGCCACCCTATCGCAGAGGCGGTCCGACGGCGGGCGGACGAGGAAGGCATCCCGCTCCGGGACGTGGAGGAGTTCACCTCGCTGACGGGGAGAGGCATCCGGGGGAAGATCGGCGGCGAGACCCATCTCCTCGGGAACGAGGCGCTCTTTGCTGAAACCGAGGACAACGCGTGGCGGGCGGCGTATGACCGGCTGGAAGGCGAGGGGAAGACGGTCATCCTCTCCGGCACGGCCTCAGGGGTGATCGGGCTCATCGCCCTCTCGGACGTGGTAAAGAAAGATGCAAAAGAGACTGTTGCTGCTCTCCGGGCGCGGGGCATCAGGACGGTGATGCTCACCGGGGACAACGAGCGCGTCGGAGAGGCGGTGGCCCGCCGTATTGGGATCGACGAATGCCATGCCGGGCTCCTGCCGGAGGATAAAGTGGCTATGGTCGAGCGGCTGATGGACCGCCACGGGATCGTGGTGATGGTCGGCGACGGCGTGAACGATGCACCGGCGCTCGCGCGGGCGAATGTCGGGGTCGCGATGGGGGCGATCGGCTCAGACGTCGCGATCGAGGCGGCCGAGATCGTCGTGATGGAGGACGACATATCGAGGGTCGCCTACCTCGTCGCCCTCTCGGAGAAGACGGTCTCGGTCATCCGGCAGAACATCACGGCGGCACTCGTCGTGAAACTCGGCATCGCTGGCCTTGCGGTCTTCGGCCTTGTCTCCCTCTGGATGGCGGTGGCGTTCGGGGACATGGGGCTCACGCTTGCGGTGATCGCAAACGCCCTCCGGATAGGCCGGCCGGATACCGGCGCCCCTCCGTGAAACCGCGGAGAACGGGCGCCGGAAAAAAAGAAAGGATCTACTCGAAGAGAACGGTCTTCTCCGGTGTCCATGCAGGGTCGATGAACGAGAGGATCCTCGTCGTCGAGGCCACGACGTTCCGGGTCTCTTTCACCTGTTCGGGGAGGACATACGCGGCGCTCCCGGCAGGGACCCGTATCGTCTCTCTGTCGGGGGTGGAAACCTCGATCTCCCCCTCGATCACGTAGAGGAGATCGGACGAACCGAGAATCCCGTCATATCCAAGATACCCGCCCGGGAGAAGTTCGCCGTACGCGAGGCTATAACCGACCGGGATCATCGTCTCGTTCATCAGCACCGGATTTATCAGGGTGTAGACCGCCACGCCGGATTCGAGGTCCCACTCGATCCCTTCGTGGGGATCGGCGACAACGATCGGCCTTCCGTCTGTAGTCAGGTTGAGCGCATCAAGTTCATCCCCCGAGATCTCGATCTCAGGCGTGTAGGCTGGCTGGCTCACGGTAATGTAGTGGAGATCGGCGTCCCCGGCCGAGGCTATCGATTGCAGCACACCTTCCGGCAGGAGCACGGTCTCTCCCTCGCGTGCGGTCACCGTCTCGTTGTCGCAACGGATCTCCGCCGTACCGCCGAGCACGTAGATGAGTTCCGCCGTCCCGATCAGGCGGTGCGGCGGCGTCGCGTTGCCCGGTGCGATGGCAACGAAGCCCATGCTGTAGTTCGCCGGGATCTGCGGCGTCTCCGCACCGATGATCCCGGCGTAGGTTGCCTGGCCGTCGAATATGGGTATCGGGTCAACCGGGGCGATCAGGCTGACACCCGCCCCTGCCGGAGAATCGCCTGCGGCGAGGCAGCCGGCGGAGAGGAGGATACAGACAACGAGAAGAGGAGTAATTCGGTACATGGGAAAATGTCTGCGACGGGAGGAATAAAGCCGATCGTCCGTAGCGGCATGCACGGGAGTGTTCAGGCGGAGAAAACGTCCCCACATCCGGCCTTCCGGAGAGTGAACCGGAACGCCGCGCCTTCTTCCGGGTGTCCCTCGACCCGGTCGTCGACCCAGACCCTGCCGCCGTATCGTGCGGTAAGCATCCGGCAGATCGAGAGGCCGAGGCCCTGGCTCCCCCGCCTTCCCCTCTCCTGCTCGAACCGGAAGAAGAGGGCATCCTTCATCTCGTCAGAGATGCCGGGGCCGGTGTCGGCGATGGTGACGAGGACGGTCTCTTCATCCATCTCCTCGACCGTCACCATAACCTCGACTCCTGGTTTGCCGTGCTTTGCGGCGTTGCCAATGAGATTCGTGAAGATCTCGGGGAGGAGGTCGTCGGCAAAGACCTCCATGGGGATACCGTTGTAGTGGATGCAGAGGTCGGGAAAGTGCCGGATCTCACTCAGGATGACCTCGTGGAGGCCGACAGGCGCAAGTACGGCCTGGTTCTCGCGGATCTTGCGGATAGTGGCGACGTTTGCGGTGATCTCGATACTCTTCTTGATGCCTTTCTTCAACTTCAAGGCGTGCCGGGCCGGTTCCCCGTCAAGTTCTTCGATGAGGAGGTCGGCGTAGATGTTCGTGACGTTGTCGGCGTTCTTGATGTCGTGGGTGAGGATGTCGAGGTAGAGGTTCGCCTCCTGATTCGCCGCCTCAAGTCTCTGGTGGAGCAGTCCCCGCAGGATACCGGCTCCGATCTCCCGGGCGACCGCCTCGAGGAGCCCTCGCTCTTCGGGAGAGAAGGAGCCCCGGCCCCTGCTCCCGATGAGGAGCGTCCCGAAGGAGTCGGACTCGACGACGAGCGGGATGTATGCGAGTGCGGCGAACCCGAGTTCCCGGAGGAGGCGGGAGGCAGGGGAGTTCGGATCAGGATCGCGTTCGACGTAGAAGGGCTGGCCGACGGCAAGTGCCCTGGCGCAGAACTCGCCCATAAGGCTCTCCGCCCGCTCCAGGCACCCGTCCGGCATGTTCCGCTCGTATCGGGGCGCCGTCATTCTCTCTCCGGCGCCGGTGTGATAGACGGCGCCGCCGTCATAGCCGAGGAGGTCGAGCATCTGGTTGAGCGCTGTCTCCATGAGCTCGCCGGGCGATCGGGCCGATGCGGACGTGCCGGCGATCCGGTTGAGCAACGTGAGACGCCGGTTGCTTGCCTGCAACTGCTCCTGTGCCTGCTTCCGGTCGGTGACGTCCCGCATAACGACCTGGACCGCGGGTCTTCCCGAGTAAAACATTCTCGTGCCCCTCCCCTCGACGGGGGCCGTCGTTCCGTCGAGCCTGACAACCAGCAGTTCGGCGAGCGGCGTCTCCTCGCCCTGCAGGTCCCGCGTGATAAACGACCTGATGGTCTCTCGGAAGTCGGGATGGACGATATCAAGGAGGGGCACCCCGATCACCTCCTCCGGTCGTGAGGCACCGAGCATCTTCATGCCGGCGGGATTGATGTACACGATCCGCCCATCCTGGTGGATCAGGGTCGTCTCGGCCGAGTGTTCGACGAGCGACCGGTACTTCTCCTCGCTCTCCCGGAGCTGCATCTCCACCTGTTTCAAGCGGGTGATGTCCTGGACCCCGGCGAGGAAACCCCGGCAGGCGCCGTCGGTGCCGACGATCGGGGTTGTTGCCATCAGCGTGTGGATGCGGGAACCGTCCCGGTGGATCAGGTCGATCTCAAAGATCTCATGTGAGTTCCGGTCCAGGTTCTGCAGGTACGCTCCCAGGCATGCAGCGCCCTCCTCGTCGACGAGCGCCCCGACCGGCATCCCGATCAGTTCGTCGACGGAGTAACCGACGATATCGGCAATTCTCCTGTTGGCAAAGACAGCGGTGCCCTCTCTGTCGATCAGCCCGATGCCCTCGTTGATGTTCTCGACAAGGAACCGGTACCCGTCCTCCTGCAGGTGTTCCTCTATCCCCCCGGAGACGAAATCCCCGGGGAGAGCGGCGGGCTCAGGCGAGAAGCGCATGATCCGGACACCCAAAAGCGGCCCCTCTTTGACGACCCTGCACGAACAGCGGACCTGCTCATACTCGCCATCGGACGACCGCGGTCTGCACAGGACGTCGGCAGACTGCGATCCTCCGCCGAGGAACGCGAGGATCTCGGCCCGACCCGAATCTCCCGCGATCGTCATCTGGATGAGCCGGTCCGCGTCGGCACCGTCGAGCGCGTTCCCGTCGATACCGAGGATGCGCCGGAGATGCCCGTTGGAGCAGGTTACCCGATTGTCGGGGGCGACGACGAGCACTCCTTCGTCAAGCGTCTCCAGTATGGCGGTAAGCGCAGTCAGATTGTCGAATGCAGGCAGATGCTCATACATCGGTCGGGCTCATCTCCCTCTATCATGAATTTTTATAACGAAAGTCAGATAAAATTTTGCTAGACCCTATAGATTGTTTTGATGCCATTATTGGGATTTGTGAATCCTCCTCATCCCGTGGACACGTTGAGGCGTTCAACGGCAGTATGCTCTTTCCCGGCACATATAAACCTGCTCATCTCTCCCCCGGGATAGCCGTCGCCCAGGATGCGGTGGATGCCAACCCCGGCGCCGCCGTGAGGTCGTGCACGCTGTATAAGGGCTCCTTTCGGCCCGTGAACGGCCGGAACGTTTACGTCACGAGCCACCATCTCTGTGGCAGGAGCTACCGCGCACGCAGAACGGGGCGGTCAGTGTTACTATGAACCACGACCACAAAGGGCACGAGATGCAACCCGCGGAGGCGGGTCAGGGGGAGACGCAGGGGCACCACCATCACCCCCTCGAGGACTTCCGGCGGCGGTTCATCGTCTCGACCATTCTTACCGTCCCGATCCTCCTCCTCTCGGAGCCGGTCCAGGAACTCCTCGGGATCGTCATACAGTTCCCGGGCTCGGACTACCTCCTCCTCGCTCTCGCGACCGTCGTGTACTTTTACGGCGGCTGGCCGTTCCTCACCGGTATTATCAGCGAACTCCGGGCACGGATGCCCGGGATGATGACGCTCATCGCCGTCGCTATCACCGTCGCCTACGTCTACAGTTCGGCGGCCCTTCTCGGCATCATCGCCGGGGAAGGGTTCTTCTGGGAACTCGCCACCCTGATCGACATCATGCTCCTCGGCCACTGGATCGAGATGCGCTCGGTCCTCGGGGCGTCGCGGGCGCTCGAGGAACTCGTCCGGGTCATGCCGGCGGAGGCGCACCGACTCCTGGACGGGAGAAGCGAGGACGTCCCCGTCGACCGCCTCGCGCCGGGCGACCGGGTTCTCGTCCGGCCCGGGGAGAAAGTGCCTGTGGACGGCACGGTTGTCGAGGGGGCGACGAGCGTCAACGAGGCGATGCTCACCGGGGAGTCGCGCCCGGTGGAGAAGCGGCCGGGTGATGCGGTCATCGGCGGCGCGATCAACGGCGAGGGCTCGATCGTCGTCGAGGTCGAGAAGACCGGCGCGGAGACCTACCTCGCGCAGGTGATCGACCTTGTGCAAAAGGCGCAGGAGAGCCGTTCCCGGACGCAGGATCTCGCAGACCGGGCGGCGTTCCTCCTGGTGGCGATCGCCCTTTCAGTCGGTGCGGTGACGTTCGCGGCATGGTTCGCCCTCGGGGCGGGGGCCGGATTTGCGGTGGAGCGGGCCGCAACCGTGATGGTCATCGCCTGCCCCCACGCCCTCGGCCTCGCCGTCCCGCTCGTGATCGCGGTCTCGACGTCCCTTGCCGCCAGATCCGGATTCCTGATCCGGGACCGGAGCGCGTTCGAGCGGGCAAAAGAGATCACAGCGGTCGTCTTCGACAAGACCGGCACCCTGACGGAGGGGAGGGCCGGGGTCACCGACGTCCTCACCTTCGACGGCACGGCGGAGGACGACGTGATCAGGACGGCGGCGGCGGTTGAGGCACACTCCGAGCACCCGATCGCCCGGGGCATCGTCCGGAGCGCAGAGGAGCGCAAACTCGCTCTCGCTTCGGTAGAGGGGTTCCGGGCTATCCCGGGAGTCGGCGTCGAGGGGGCTGTCGGCGGCCGAACCGTCCGGGTGGTCGGCCCGGGTTACATCGCGGAGCGGGGCATCGGTGCCGGGGACGGACGGGCCGAGAGCCTCCAGCAGCAGGGCAAGACCGTCGTCTTCCTCCTCGAGGACGACCGGCTCACGGGAGCGCTCGCGCTCGCCGATATCATCCGGCCGGAGTCGGGGGAGGCGATCCGCCGGCTCAAAGAGATGGGCGTCCGGTGCATGATGCTCACCGGGGACAACCGCGACGTCGCCGCGTGGGTGGCGGGGGAACTCGGTCTCGACGAGTTCTTCGCCGGGGTCCTCCCCCACGAGAAGGCGGAGAAGATCCGGGAGGTGCAGCAGCGCTACCGGGTAGCGATGGTGGGCGACGGGATCAACGACGCTCCCGCGCTCGTCGAGGCCGATCTCGGGATCGCCATCGGGGCAGGGACCGACGTTGCCGTGGAGAGCGCCGATATCGTCCTCGTGAAGAGCGACCCCCGGGACGTGGCGGCGGTCGTCGATCTCTCGAAGAAGACCTACCGGAAGATGGTCGAAAACCTCCTCTGGGCGACCGGCTACAACGTCGTCGCCATCCCGCTCGCCGCCGGGGCCCTGATCGGCGCCGGGATCCTTCTCACCCCGGCGGCAGGGGCGGTGCTGATGAGCGCAAGCACGGTGATCGTCGCGATCAATGCCCGGCGGCTCCGGGTGTAGAGGCGGCCACTGCACCACTTCCCGGGTGGTTGATTGAACCGGGAAGCTCAATGCGGTCAAATAGGGGGGCAGGGCCAGTATCTACCGGAGATGAGGTACACATGAAACGAGATACTAAAATCCGGATCTTCTCCCTCTTCATCGCCCTTGCCGTGGTGATTCCTGCCGTGCAGGCCGCCCTCACGGTCGATGCCGGGAGCAACCACACCGTCCTCGCCGGGGAGCCGGTGACCATCCTCGCTGCCTGCAGCGACACGGAGATCTTCGACGCGACGAACCTCTCGGCCTCCGTCGACTGGAGCACAGGAAGGACCGAGGCGGAGATCGTGCAGGACGACGAGCAGAACGGCACCGTCCGGGCAACGCACACCTATCTGGCCGCGGGCACCTACACGGTCACGGTAGAGGTCGCAAACAACGCGACGGGTGTCGTCGTCTGCGACACCCTGAACGTGACCGTCGCCCCGCAGACGGCGAACGTGAAGGTCGCCCCGAAGGTCCTGAACCAGAAGAGCAACGGCGTCATGACCGTCTTTGTCGGTATTGCGGAATGGCTCGGGTTTGCCGGAGCCGACCGCACGAACGTGACCGCATCGGACCCCACTGAGTTCAGAATCGGGAACGCAACGCCGGAGAAGGTCAACTTCTGTATGAAAGACGGCGGCACGCTCATCCTGAAGTACCGGCGCCAGGATCTCGATCTCGCCGCCGGCGACGGCAACCTGACGGTGACCGGCGGCGCCGTGACGGAGAACGGTACCGTATCGGTCGCCGGCACCGGGGCCGTCTCCGTGATCAACCCGGGCAACGGGAAGGAGGCGAAGTTCGGCAACGGTGACGGGCATGCCCGGGCCCCGCTGGTGAAAGAGAAGGCGAAGAACCAGAAGGAGTTCCCCGAAGAGCAGCAGAGATCCAACGGAAAAGCAAACGGACGGGCGCCGTAACGGCGTATCGTGGGGCGAAAGCGTCCCCCATTCCTCCTGTTACTATAAAGGCCCGGATCAATCCCCTTATTGGTCTTGACGTCGACCGGTATGCAGATGGGGCGATACGCCAGCGGCGACGTCCTCCTGGCCGTCGTGCGGATCGGGGGAGGGGGCGAGCGGAAGGTGCGGCCGGTTGTGGTCGTCTCTCCCGGAGAGAGCGGGAGCCTCTTCATCTGCCCGGTATCGAGCAGCCCGTCCACAGACGGGATCTCGATCCCCCTCTCGCTCGATGACTTTGCCCGGGGCGGGCTCGACCTCTTCACCGAGAGTTACGCTCTCGCCGCCCACGCCGACACCATCCGGACAGCGGATGTCGTCGCAAAGAAAGGCACGCTACTCCCTGAGGCGCTCGCCGCAATCCGGGAGGCCGTGCCGGGGGTGCAGGAGAAGAGAAGGCGGGGGCGGCGGCGGTGAATGGGTTTTCCCGGGAATGCCGTCCTGTTCATTTGCGCTCCTGGACACGGATTTTCACCCTGAACGCACTTGATGCGAGTTGCGACTGTCGGAACATGCTACGATTCGTTACGTGATGGTTCGCAGAACAGGAGTTTGAGAACTCGAAGAGTTTCGAGGCAGGAGTTCGAGAAGGCTGAAAACCTTCATTATGCGACAAACAAAGCGAGTGAAGCGAGGAAATATCCCGATGCAGTGGACCGTGAGAGTATCGCCGTGGGGGTGGGGACAGGGGAGGGGGCTCGCCCCACTCCCCTGAAACCCCCCCCCTAATGCCG
>NZ_VHLL01000014.1 GCF_025384765.1 Methanoculleus formosensis | reverse complement strand
TCAGTACTTCGCTAATTTTCGAACCAGCATATTCTCTGCCGAACCCGGAAACCCGCACAAAAACGAAAGATTTATATCGTTTGCAGGCGTCCCCTCATGCCTTTTGCCAAAAGCAAGAAGACGACCTGCAGAAAGAGTAACGACCTCAAGCCGAAAGAATGTTGTGCTCACGCCATTGCGGCGCTGGACCAGCACCTCACCATCCCGATCCAGGGTCGGCTCACCCAGACCGACCTGTTTCAGGCTCTGGTCGGCATGGCCGCGATGCAACAATCGATTCACTCGATCACCGGGTTTTTGGAGCATGTACCCTGTGAGACGTCATTTCGCTATCATCTCAACAAACTGGCTATGGATGATCTGGAGCAGAAGAGCACTGCTATCCTCACCCACCTCGTGCACCACGTCCTGAAACCCGGGAACGCGTATCAGTTTGCGATTGACTACACCAACGATCCGTACTACGGGAAGACTTCCGACGAGAACGAATCATATATCCTCCGAAGCAAACGCAAGCAATCGACGAACGAATTCTACTCCTACATCACCCTCTACGTGACCACCAGAGACCGGCAGGTGACGTTGGCCGTGTATCCGGTGCGGCAGGGGATCGCAAAGGTTGGGTACATCGCCCGGTGCCTCGACCGGATTGCCGAACTCGGGCTCAAGGTCGAGGTCCTCTGCCTGGACCGGGAGTTCTATACCCGGAAGGTCTTCGGGTTTCTGACCCAGGTGCAGGTACCGTTCATCGTTCCCGTCAAGAAGCAGAGCAACCGCATGAAAGCACTGCTCCAGGGGACGCAGTCCCGGTATGCCGAGTACCGGATGAGAGGAAAACCATCACTTCCCCTGACGATTGCCATTGCCGTGAAGTATGCGAAGGGGAGACGAGGAAAATACGGCGCTGAGAATCTGGGCTACGTTGTCGGCGGTATTGCCTGGCATCCGCTCCGGGTGCACCGGATCTACCGATCACGGTTCTCGATCGAGGCATCCTACCGGATGCGCAACCAGGTGAAACCCAGGACGAGCACAAGAAACCCCGTGATTCGGTATCTCTATGCAATCATCTCGTTTCTGCTGAAAAACGTCTGGATCGCTCTCTTATGGATACATTTCTCGCCGGTGAAGCAGGGACCGCGAACGATTGAAATGCGCGCGTTTCGATTCGATGCTTTTCGACTCATAATCTGGGAAGCGATCCGGGCATCGATGGGGATGGTGAAAGGAATTACGGTGTTACGGCAACGGGTTTAGAGAAAGGATGGTAGAACAAGGTCAAACAGAAGGAGAGGTGAGGGAGATTTAGCGAAGTACTGTACATGGAACTTTCGCGCAGTGCCTAGCAGGTCATTCCTTCATACGACCAATAAAATCCTGCTGTATTGAACAAATCCAGTCTTTCGACCACAAAAATGAAGACGAATGCCCCTTCCGCCCTCTCATGACCAAGAAAGAACGCTGGGGCCGCCCGTACCCTGACACTTGTGATTGGAGTATATATAAGAACGCTTGGTGCGACGCGGGGTGTTCTACCTCCCACCTGACTTCATCGACCAGTAGATGAAATCCTTGCCCAGATAAACGCCGGAAAACGCGGTCGGCCGTATCAATACCTGATTCATTACCTGGATGGCCGGTATTCGCGTCTTCATGCAGATACCCTACTGTCAGATGGAGAGGTTTGCCCGGAAACTTGCGACATTTCCTCCCGCACTCTAAGCAGCCGACTATATCACTCTCTTTCCTCGGATCCAACGCCTGGATCTCCCGCTCAGAGTCGTTTCAGAGCTCTTTGCCGGGGACATCGCCGTTGACAGTACCGGGACCAAGATCACCAACCGAGCAATAATGAAAGAGTATCCTGCGAGGCGATTAAATTAGAAGATCATAAAGGAGACAGATCTTGAATATGTTCTTCCCCCTTTCCCAATAGTAGTACTATTTAGAATACGTATTCACCGGGAAGATACAGAAAAAGCTCCAACAAAGGGAAGATAAGTAGTAAAACAGAGCATCCTGCCAACGGTGCGCTCTACCCCGTATGCAGTCTCCCGCTCTTAATGGTAGACAGGGAAAATAGTTTTCTCCCCAGTAAAAGCCAAGGAAGAAGACCTGGAAAAACGTAGGGGGGAGAGAAAAAGGAGACTCCTCATCACGATATCCACTCCACTCTGCCTTTAAGAACCCCGTTTTGGCATCGAGGGCAGCGGGTTTTTGTTTCCTCATCAGGTCCCAGAATTAGATGAGGATTCCCACACTGGGGACATCGGACAGCGTCCTTCTTCTTGAACTCCTCTGTAGGTTCACATTGACCAGACCATACAGCATAGGTATCCAGAGTCGGCTCCTTGAATTCTACAAGAACTACATCAAATACCTCATCGCATGTTGGACAATAGACTTCTCCAGACAGCCCAAAAATTCCCGGCCCCTCTAGACAGAATAGAGGGACAGGATGTCCAGCGGGACGGCGGTTTCCCAATCTATCCCGATAAAACTCCCAGGGTCCCGATGTCACTATAGAATATCCGCATTTGGAGCAAATGTACCTAAATTCTGCACCCATAGTGCCCTCACACATACTAGTCGATCAGCGGTTTATTTAGTTTTCTATCGCCTTCGATAAGGCTTCGATAGTAAATAGGAACTAAGACTTCATCACATGGTTCAATTCCAGTATCTAAATCCTACAGGAAGGTACATCTGAGGCGATCATGCGACAAAGAATATACTCAGGTCTGTTCACAAAGCCAATCGCTCTATTCCTACAGTGGGATATGCAAAGGTTCCAATCCCCAACCAGAACCACCACCCCACCCCAAACTCCCACACCCGATTGACCCACCTGGCAAATCAAAAACCTCCCATGAACATCCAAAACCTCTTTCATGCTCACATGAGAACCCTGTACATAACCATGAACGACGAAACTGCACCCTACCCCGATCGCGAGATCATCGACAGGTGGGCAATCGCAGAGCTGGGCCCCGCCATCTCCGACCTCCTCTCCGCGAAGGGACTGATGCGCCCAGATGCGAAGAGGTGCATCGGCTTCTTCTACATCGACCACGAAGAGGGCATCACTTTCCGCATCCATTCCCTCTGCCGGACCGGGGCCGGAAAGCCGCCGGAGATCGTCATGGACTTCGAGAACCACGGCGAGGGGCTGATACTCCACGCCGATGAGGTGGGGACGTATACGCTCCTCTCGAACGATGAAGCGAACCGCCTCTCGCTGCTCGAAGAACAGCGGTGGCGGATCTACTATGAACCGGAACCGCTCCAGGCAGTAAGAAAGAGGGTCGACCTCGACAGGTTCAGGGCTCCGGGGTATTTCGACGACGTATCGGTGATCCTGTACTCAAAAGAAAGAGAACTGATCCCCAAAGGAGTCTGGGTCCGCCTGGAAAGCCAGTCGGACGACGGCGCGTCATTGCGGGGAACGCTCCTGAACGAACCCTACTCGGACTTCGGCGTGCACGAAGGGAGCTTGTTACGGTGAACTTCGTCGAGGATGAGGAAGAGCAGTTACTGGTCTCAGAGGCGGGATCGAGGTGAACGGGACTGCCTCCTCCGGATGACCGGGACGCGGGACACCATCCGGGAGAGTATACATTTTGCCGGGGTGTCTCTGCTGCAGGAGGCGAAGGAAAAGAAACGAGAAGGTATCTCTCGTACCGGTTTATCGAATCGCAATCCTATAGCCGATGTATCCTCCCACAAGCGCTCCCAACAGCCCGCTGAACAGGAATCTGGTAACTTCACCGGAGCCCAGGATGCCCATGTGTGGTAACTCCGAAAAGTGCTCCTATGAGCGTAAACGCTACCCGCTTGAGCATAGGTACGAGAGCCTTGCACTCAAGAGCAGAAAGGGCAATCGGAATGGTAATGCAGGTTGGTCAGAAGTTTAAGGGAGTATGAAACGAGATGTTGCCACCGCACCTACTTCCTCAGTTTTAAGCGATACTGTCTCTTTGAAGCAATCTCATCAAGAATCCGGTGAAGAGCCTTCGACCTTGCCCTGACGTCAAGCCCCCCGGATTCTTCTTTTGCCTGGGAGAGCGCTTCCTCGAGTTCTCCGGGTTCCAGAACGGTTGCAGCGATGCAGTAATAACTCTTCGAACGGCCTTCGTTGAAGTTGTTCAGCATCTCCCGGAGTAAGAACCCCCGCCGCTCCTGTATCTGCTGAAACTCGGATACACTGTACCGGGAGATAAACGAGATATCCTCCTCAAGCGTCTGGTAGCACTTAAAAGAATCGCGTTCTTTACCGGCTTCCCTGTGGTTCTTCCATCGTTCGCACGTCTCGCTCTCCTCGCACTCCCAGCAGAATTCGATCCCCTTTCTCTTGACAGCGCACGTGATGAACGGGCAGCCGACAGCCATTCTGGGTGAACTCTTGCATCCCGAACATCTGCTCTCTGCGCCGGTGTTGTACATGGGGCAGAGCCGACAGGAGAGTCCGCAGATACCGATATCGGGATATTCGATGTGCATGATCGTTGTTATCTGCGATATCTCGCCGGATATCTTTTATGGTAGCGGGAGTTCTGTAGGTCTCAATCGGGGCCGTGTTCAACAGCTCCGGAGGCGGATCGCCGGCCGTGAACCGGGCTCGAAGAGGGTTTCCGGAACCCCGGGGTTATCCCAAACCCGGATCTCTGCCTTCCGGCCGGGCGTCCCCGCGTGTATTCCCGGACCCCCTCACAACGCCTCGATCACGTTCCCGACCACAGACTCAAGATCCTTACCCGAGCACGCGACGGTGAGATCGGCATACCTCTCATACAGCGGGACCCGCTCGTCGTACATCCCGCGGAGGCTCTGGCCCGGGAGGAGGACTATCCCCCGGGTCGTGATGTTCTTGAGCCGCGCCGTCATCTCCTCGTACGCGATCTCGAGATACACGACCACTCCTTCGGACTTCAGGTGCGCCATCGCGGCCTCGCTGCAGACCACGCTCCCGCCCGTCGCGATCACGGCACGGTGGGGGTGGAGGGAGAGGATCATCTCCTCCTCGATCCGCTTGAACGCATCCGGCCCGTCCGCATCAAGGATCTCCTGCAGCATCCTCCCGGTCCGTTCCTGGATCAGGATATCCGTGTCGATGAACTGCATCCCGAGCGTCTTCGCAAGGACGACGCCCACGGTGCTCTTCCCCGCACCGGGCATGCCGATGAGGACGATGTTTTCGTGGTGGTGCATGGTGCTCCCGGAGCCCGACGGCGAGAAGGGCTCTTTGTTGATACTCTGGTGGGATTCCGGGGCGGATGAAGGTTTTGCCCAAAAATGTGCCCCCGCCCGGGTCATGTTCATACCGCTGGGCGGCCAGCAGGTTGATCAGACGCTCAGAATCTTCTGACGCCTCTCATACTCACAAAGACGAGGATAGCCCCGATGACGAGGGCGATCAGCCCGGATACCGCCCATACCGGGGACGGGCCGACGATCTCCTCACAGTTCGCGATACAGAGTATGGGGCGTATCCGGAGGATGCCCATGCCCTGCAGGAGCCAGAGCAGGCCGATTATCCCCACAAATGCTCCTATGAGTGCGCCGACGAGGTGTTTGGCTTTCATGCTCGATCGACCGGCACCTTCGGCGCCGGGTGAGATTATCCCTCCCCCTCGCACGGTCTCCGGGGTAATAGAGATCTGCGATTTTTACAACCCTCACATCGATACCGTATACTGAACAACCACAGACGCCACCGCACCCGGGCTACAGGTCGACAACGTCGTAGAAGTGTGGTTTCGGATTCCCGTCCATCAGGATATCACCTTTCGCGCGCAGAACCTCGTGCTCCTTGCTCGTATGCATCTTCATGAACGTGTCCTTACTCAGGTGCTCGACGATCGCCGCGTACGATCCCTTATCCGAGACCAGGAGCCTTCGTGAAATAAACCCGTCGTGTTTCATGAAACTCGCGTTGGACTCCTTGAACCATTCCTTAAACTCCTCGTCTTTTCCTTTCTTGATCGGCGGGAACTCCACGATATTGACGAACATGACAACCTCCCCGGGAGACTTCAACAAGTAAGTATTCCCAGGCGAGCCTGTGTATAACCAGGAGCATATAGAGGTTTCTTCGATCCTGAACGGTGTCGTGCCGATCAATCTATGGAGGGATCGGATACAGAGAACTTGATGGTTCTTACAACCCTCGCCCTTCTGCAATTTGATAGAAACCCCGCGCTGCCCACCGGATGGGAACCCATGCGAGACTCGGGCTCTTTGATGTGATAGCGTTCCAATTAACCGGACCCCTGCAGCAAGTCGGGTGACAGACCCCCGCGGGCCACGCCTACTGGAAGAATCAGGACTGGCTCGATAAGGGGAGGCGCCACCATGTGGATGTGCCGGTCAATCCGGTTTGCTATACGTTGGGCGTGGCGATGGAGTGGTATATGCGCCGGTGGTGCGGAAGGCGACACACAGGATGATAGATTCCGGCGCTCGACCGTGCTCCGCCGCCTCCTGCTCCGCTCCCTGCATACCGGATTGTCCCATTATACACTCTCTTGCGGGGCGTTTCCATCGATCTAACCATTGTACCCAACCCGCCCAGGCAGAGGGCAGAGGAGAGGCACCTTCGCCTCTCGCGTCACCAGTCGAGGATATCGGGCTCGCCCTCGATATAGTCCTGCAGGTTCTCGATGACGTCCTGCCGTGTCGTGGCGGCGGCGAGCATCCGCATGACGCCCATCTGCGGCGATGCGTAGATCCCTTTCCAGAAGTATTCGTCGTAATCGCTCCGGTTGGGATACGCGAGGATTGGCTCCTCCACCGAGAAGAGCGCACGCCTGCCGCCCGTATTCCCGCGTGCATCAAGAAAGATCCAGCGGCCGTCCAGATACACCGCGTTGTAGCAGTGGACGCAGTAGCCGAGCGAGTCGTCGTCCGCAAGGGTGATGTGCTGGTAGCAGAATCCGGCGGGGATCCCGATCCCGCGGAGCAGGGCCGCGAGCAGGTTTGCCTTGGAGTGGCAGATCCCCGTCTTCCTGGCGAGTACGTCGGAGGCTCTCGCCGTTATGACGTCCGAGCCGATATCGAAGCAGTGCGGGATCTCGTCGCGGACGAACTCGTATGCGATCCGAACCCTTTCAAGAGGGCTATCGGCTCCCGGGAACAGCTCTTCAGCCTTCGCCCGGATAATCGGGGACGAGTAATCGATGCAGGGATGCTCTGCAAGGAAGATGCTCAGGTCGGTCATATGAGGAGGGTGTTGCCGGATGGTTGTACTGCGTTGGCGCCGGGATTATTTAAGCACCCGGGCGGTGGCACCCTTCGGGGTGCGGAGTGAGGTGTGGCACGAACGGTATAAACCCTCAAAACCCCTCCCCCTTCCGCAGTTTGATAACAACCCCACCCCCGCGTTCCACAACAACAATCCTCCCCATGATCTCCTCCCGGAGCCCCTCCGGGAGCCTTTCCGCCTGCCACTCCCGCTCCGTAGCAACATTCACCACGGCATTCGCCGGGTCGGCCGCCGCGACGGCCTTCAAAGCATAGTAAGCCCCTCCGTAGGCGTGCTGGGGGACGTGAGCGGTCGCCACCGCCTGGCCCGCGGCTCGCGCAGCGAAGTGAGCCGCGCTCCCCTCTTTCGCATCGCGGGCCGCGGCATGAGCCCCAAGGGACGCCCCGCGGATCTCGGCCATCCGGAAGACGCCCGTCCTGACCCACGTCCTGCCTGTCTCGATGGCCCTCCGCGGCCGGTCGTCCTCCGGGTATGCCGCTTCAAAGAGCGGGAGCACCCGCTCGGCGCAGTCCGCGGCCCAGGCTGCCATCTTTATCTGGTCCTGTTTGCTGTATTTTTTCACGAACAGGTAGTATGAGCTTCCAGTATTTTGAGATGCCACAGGGAAGGCTACGTCAACATAGGTTGACTTACACCGACACCCCTCTTCTAAGTCAACGCAAGTTGACTTACACAGACCCGCCTCACCCATGAGCACCGCAACGGAGAACAGACCGGTCCTCCTACAGGACGACCATCCCCCGGCCGGCACCACGGCCGCAAACGGGCCTTGGAGAGGGGTTGTGAGACGGAATTACTTCAGTTTTCCTGAATCCCTTGAATATTTCCAGTTTTTCACTCTTCCTGTAATCGCGTCGAGAATTTCTCTTCGTACGCCGATTGTTATGGTTATTCGCCGTCACCTCTAATAACGAATAAAATAAGATTACGTTCTACCGAGAATGATTTTCCTTCGTCAAATCACTCAGGATGACATCGCTGTCATCAAAGGATGGCCTCCCTACCCTGCTGAATTCGGCGATCTCGATTACGCGCTCAGAGACGGGGGCTGGCTGGATGAATACTCGCAAAAACCCGACGCGGATATCCTTATCGCCGACGACGAAGGGACGATTGCCGGTCTTTCGATCATTGCACGCGAGCCCGGCGGCATTGCCGAGTTCCGGATCGCACTCCACCCGGAGAGATGCGGGCGAGGGTTCGGGAGAACCGTCGCATACCTCTCACTTGTGCACGGATTTTCCGATACTACAACCGGCACCGTCCGGCTTATTGTAAGGAAGAATAATCCGCGTGCAAAAAGACTGTATGAAGAGATGCACTTCCGAAATACCGGCGAGTGCATAGAGGAGATCCAGGGAAAACCTGTGGAGTTCTATCGGATGGAGATCAACAGGATTGCATTTTACGGGGCTGATGCATGATGAAGGAAGCATTACTGGTCATCGATGTCCAGAACGAATATTTCTCCGGCAATCTGCCGATAACATACCCGAAGACGAGCTTAATCAGCATCCTTCAGGCAATGGATGCCGCATGTGCTGCAGAGATCCCGGTCGTGGTGATCCGGCACACCAGCACTGTTCCGGATGCCCTGTCGTTCCGGTTTGGAACCCCGGCATGGGAGCTCCATCCCGAGGTGAAGAAGCGGCCGTATGATCTGCTCGTCGAGAAGGCCCTGCCCGGGAGCTTCACCGATACCGGCCTTGATGCCTGGCTTAGAGATCGTTCCGTCAATTCAGTGACCATTTCCGGCTACATGAGCCAGATGTGCTGTGATTCGACCGCCCGGGAGGCGTTCCATAACGGGTACGGCGTGAAGTTCCTCTCGGATGCCACCGGGACGATCTCCGTCACCAACAGGGCCGGGACGATCTCCGATGCCGACCTTCACCGGGCGGTGCTCGTGACCCAGCAGATGCGATTCTCGCGGGTGATGACGACCGCAGAATGGATCCGGTCGCTGGAAATTGCATATGGGTAGCGGTATTCTCCCGCTCATGGTCGTCTTCGGGCGTACTCAAGAGGCTCCGGAAGAGACCGGGTAACACCGTCCGCGACCGGGGATCGTGGGTGAACGATCTTGCGACGACGCTCCCCGGCAAACCTTGAATCACCGGCACATCCAATCCTTACCTACACAAGGACGGGAGAAGGGCATGAGCAAGACTATCATTACCGTTGTCGGGAAGGATACCGTGGGGATCATCGCGAGGGTCTGCACCTACCTTGCCGGGAACGAGGTCAACGTCGAGGACATCTCGCAGACGATCGTGCAGGACTACTTCAACATGATGATGATCGTCGACACCAGCGGATCGACAAAACCGTATGCAGAGATGGCGGCCGAACTCGACGAACTCGGCGGTGCGATCGGCGTCAGGATCCGGTGCCAGCGCGAGGACATCTTCACGAAGATGCACCGCATCTGAGGTGGCGTCATGATCAACATCCTCGAGGTGAACGAGACCAACAAGATGATCGAGCAGGAGAAGCTCGACGTCCGGACGATCACGCTCGGCATCAGCCTCCTCGACTGCTGCGACGCCGATCTCGATGCTCTGAACCGGAACATATACGAGAAGATCACGGGGCTCGCAAGAGACCTCGTCTCGACCGGGAGGGAGATCGAGCTCGATTACGGGATCCCCATCGTGAACAAGAGAATCGCGGTAACCCCCATCGCGCTCGTCGGCGGGCGGGCCTGCAGGTCGCCGGCGGATTTCGTAACGATCGCAGAGACGCTTGACCGGGCGGCACGGGATACCGGGGTCAACTTCCTCGGCGGGTACTCGGCGATCGTCTCGAAGGGGATGACCCCGAACGAGGAGGCGCTCATCCGCTCGATCCCCGCGGCCCTCGCCGCGACCGACCGGGTCTGCAGCTCGGTGAACGTCGGTTCTACAAAGACCGGGATCAACATGGACGCCGTCAAACTGATGGGGGAGATCGTGCGGGAGACAGCCGAGGCGACGAAGGAGAGGAACTCCATCGGCTGCGCGAAACTGGTCGTCTTCTGCAACGCCCCCGACGACAACCCGTTCATGGCCGGGGCGTTCCACGGCGTCTCCGAGGCCGATGCGGTCGTCAACGTCGGCGTAAGCGGCCCGGGCGTCATCAAGCACGCGCTCGAGGGCGTCCGGGGAGAAAACTTCGAGGTACTCTGTGAGACGGTCAAGCGGACGGCCTTCAAGGTCACCCGCGCCGGGCAGCTCGTCGCCCAGGAGGCCTCGGAGCGGCTCGGGATCCCCTTCGGGATCGTTGATCTCTCTCTCGCCCCCACCCCCTCCGTCGGGGACAGCGTCGCCGGGATCCTCGAGGAGATGGGGCTCGAGTCGGTCGGCGCCCCGGGGACGACGGCCGCTCTTGCGCTCTTGAACGACCAGGTGAAGAAGGGCGGGATCATGGCGAGTTCGTTTGTCGGCGGACTCTCGGGCGCGTTCATCCCGGTCAGCGAGGACCAGGGGATGATCGATGCGGTGAACCGCGGTGCCCTCACCATCGAGAAGCTCGAAGCGATGACCTGCGTATGCTCGGTCGGGCTCGATATGATCGCGATCCCGGGTGACACGCCCGCTTCGACGATAGCGGGCATCATCGCGGACGAGGCCGCTATCGGGATGATCAACAATAAGACGACCGCCGTCCGGCTGATCCCGGTGATCGGAAAGGACGTCGGCGATACCGTCGAGTTCGGCGGCCTCCTCGGGCATGCGCCGGTGCAGAGGGTGAACGGATTTTGCTGCGCCGACTTCATCAACCGCGGCGGACGGATCCCCGCACCGATTCACAGTTTCAAGAACTGAGCCGGCGGGGAGTTCGTCCTTTTTTTGATCCCGGCGGTCCGGCGTCCCCCTCAGGCCCCGGAGAGCGCCGCCGCAAGGTCCCGGCCGCACCGGAGACTCCGCGGAGAACCTCCGCGAGGAGGCGGGCAGTGTTCCCCTCGCGCTGCGGGGTCATGGAGGTGGCATACGCCTCTCCCCCACCGCGATCCGAAGGTTGATATGCATCCCGCCGTACCATGGCCCCATGACCCGGGAGTACCCGCGCCCCCGCCTCGTCGTCAGCCGTTGCATCGAGTTCGACCCGTGCCGCTACGACGGCTCGAAGATACCTTCCCCCACGGTGGCACGCCTGCGGGAGTATGCTGACTGCATCCCGGTCTGCCCGGAGGTCGAGATCGGACTCGGGATCCCTCGCTCAACCGTCAGGATCGTCCGGACAGGCGGTTCCGATCGCCTCATGCAGCCGGCCACCGGGCGGGACGTTACCGCCGAGATGTCCGCCTTTGCAGCCAGGTTTCTCGACGCACTCCACGCTGTCGACGGTTTTATCCTCAAAGGGGGCTCGCCCACCTCCGGAACCCGGAACGTGCGGGTTTACCCGTCGGTGGAGAAGTCCGCGGCGATAGCGAAGTCTGCGGGCTTCTTCGCCCGCGAGGTGCTGAAGCGGTACCCGGAACTCCCCGTAGAAGACGAACTGCGCCTGAACAATCAACGGATCCGCGATCACTTCCTCTCCGCGGTCTTTACCCTGACGGCGTTCCGGGGCGTCGAGGGAACCCTGGACCGGGAAGCCCTCGTGCAGTTCCACGCGGAAAACAAACTCCTCCTGCTTGCCTGCAGCCAGAAGATGCTACGCGAGATGGGACAGCTTGTCGCATCCCGGGCAGCGGTTGAGCCGGAAGCGCTGTATGAACAATACCGCCGGATGCTCTCTATCGCGCTCGTACGGGCTCCCCGGCATACCGGCAACGTCAACGTCCTCCAGCACGCCCTGGGGTACTTCAGCGACCGTATCTCAGACGAGGAGAAGGCATACGGCATCGAAATGATCGAGCGCTACAGGCACGGCCGCGCCACGCTGGCCGAACCCCGCAGCCTGCTCCGGTCGTGGGCTATCCGGTTCCGGGAGCCGTACCTGATGAATCAGTCGTTCTTCGCCCCGTACCCCATCGAACTCGTAGATCTGCCGGGAGACGCCACCGATCGCGGACGGGATCTCTGGGACGCCGGAGAAGACCCGCCACCGTAACTGCATCCCCGCTGCCTGCCGCCGGACCGCCCGTGACGAGAAACGGGCGACCGAGCAGGAACTCGCGATCCTGGATCCCTCGGCCGGCGAGACCGTGCTCGATCTGGGTGCCGGAATGGGGAGACTGGCCGTGCCGATTGCCCGGACCGCCGCCCACGTCACCGCCCTCGACTCCTCGGAGGGCATGCTAGCCGTCCTGCTGTGGGGGAGTTATACCCCCAGCATCAGGTGAAGCAGCGTGAACGCCAGAAACCCGATCAGCGCGCTGAGGGGTATCGTGAGGACCCACGCCGTGACGATCCGGCGCGCAACCCCCCACTTCACGGCTCTCGCCCCTTTGGTGGCGCCGACGCCCATGATCGAGGAGGAGATGATATGCGTCGTGCTCACGGGGATTCCTGCAATCGATGCCCCGATGATCGTCGCGGCACCCGCCGTCTCCGCCGAAAACCCATGCACCGGCCGGAGCCTCGTGATCCCATAACCCATCGTCTTCACGATCCGCCATCCCCCGAAGAGGGTGCCGAGGGCGATGGCCGCGTGGGCGGCGAGGATCACCCAGATCGGGACTGGCAGATGATTCGGATCGACGCCAGCTCCAAAGTAGCCGATGGAGAAGAGGAGCGGCGTGATGATCCCCATGGTCTTCTGCGCATCGTTGGTCCCGTGGCTGAAACTGTACGCCGCCGCCGATATGAGCTGGAGACGCCTGAAGCGCCGATCGGCCGCGGTTCGCGGGGTGTCCCCGGAGACCCGGATCGAGACGCTCATGAAGAGCAGGCCCATGAGGAACCCGATGATAGGCGATACGACCATAAAGACGACGATGGTCTGTATGGTCGAGAACTCAATCGCCGCAACACCGGCTGCGGCCAGGCCCCCGCCCATCAATCCCCCGATGAGCGCATGCGACGACGATGTCGGCAGACCGAAGTACCAGGTTATGATGTTCCAGGATATCGCTCCAATGAGACCGCAGAGCACAATAAAAGGGATGATCGAGGTCTCGACGTGATCGAGTTTGATGATCTTGCTGATGGTGCTTGCGACTGCGACACCGAACCCGAAGGCCGCGATGAAGTTGAAGAACGCGGCAAATATCACGGCGTTCTTCGGGGAAAGGACCTTCGTCGAGACAACGGTCGATATAGCGTTTGCTGAGTCGTGGAAACCATTGGTGAAATCAAAGATGAGCGCGATGATGATGATGCCCACGATGAAGAGCATGGTAACGTCGAGCATGGGAGTATCAGGTAGGTAATAATAGAGGCGCAGCAGGCATAGCCGTTTTCGATAGAGAATATGGATCACCATAGAGTTAGCCGCAAAAATACAGAAATATGAGATCTTCAATAGAGTTTTCATTCGTTCGGATACGGGAGTTCATCCAGACCGGTCGGCCGGAAACAGAACAGTATATACCGCACCGGGGAGAGGGAACTTCCATGCAGCGGATCATCGACTGGAACGAGCTCTGGAAGGCGGTATACGCAAGTTCTCCCGACCGCGTCGAGAAAGGCCGCGATCCGGCCGCTCACTGGAACAAACGCGCCGCCGCCTACCGCCGGGCCACCCGTGACGAGAGACGGGCGACCGAGCAGGAACTCGCGATCCTGGATGCACGGCAGGGCGAGACCGTACTCGATGTGGGTGCCGGAACAGGGAGGCTGGCCGTGCCGGTCGCCCGGACCGCCGCCCACGTCACCGCCCTCGACCCCTCGGAAGGGATGCTCGCCGCCCTCCGGGAGCGGATGGCGGCGGAGGGGCTCACGAACTACTCCTGTCTCCGGAAACGCTGGGAGGATACCGTCATCGGCAGGGACATCGAGCCGCACGACGTCGTCATCGCGGCGTTCTCGCTCGGGTTCTACGACCTCGCCGCCGCACTCGAGAAACTCGACGCCGCGGCTCGCCGGGCGGTCTACCTCTTCTGGCACGCGGGCGAGTGGCGGGACCCCGACGAGATGGCGCTCTACCGGGCGGTCTTCGGGGAAGAAGCGACCATGCGCAAGGGCTACCCTGACTACATCTACCCGGTCAACATCCTCCACGACGCCGGGGTCTACCCGAACGTCCGGATCTACCACGCTTTCTGGGACGCGATCTACGACTCGGTCGAAGATGCCGCCCGGGCCTGGGCAGCGATGCACAACCCCGGGATGGAGGATCTCTCGCCGGTCAGGGACTACTTTTCGCGGACGCTCCGCGAAGACGGGTCCGGGAAGTATGTCGAGACGACGGTGCGGCCGACCGCGGCGGTCTGGTGGGAGAAAGAAGGGAAGTGAGGCAGGCAACCACATCAGCGGTGCGATCGGCATCGGCACTATCCGGCAAAGCGGGAGCCCGCATCCGTGAACCCATTCCCGGGAAAGAGAGATGGCGGACTGAGATTCTGGACAAAAACGTTGGCCCTCCAATAGAGTATATACCGCTATTGTCTCACCATTCACGGACGTATTCAATGTCGAGAATCCATATATCAACTCATCTCCTTCAATTTTGCCATGACAGGAATGAGTCTGTCAAGGATGTCCACGGTTGCCGTCGTCGGCACTCTCGTGGTTCTTCTGATGGTGGCAGGATGTCTTGGTAACGATCAGACAACCACGCCGGAGCGGATCACGGTAACAGGGTCGACCACGGTGCTCCCCATCGCCGAGCAGGCGAGAGAAGCGTTCGAGGCACAGGACGCCTCCGCGGAGATCATGGTGAGCGGAGGGGGCTCGAGCGTCGGGGTCAAGGCCGCCGGCGAGGGCACCGCAGACATCGGCATCTCCTCACGGGACCTCAAACCCGCAGAGACCGCAGGTTACCCGGGTCTCGTCAAGCACCACATCGCCGATGACGCGATCCTCCTCGTCGTCAACCCGGCAAACAGCGTCGAGAGCCTCACACCTGGTGAGATACGGGGCATCTACAACGGTACCTACACGAACTGGAACCAGGTTGGCGGGTCTGAGGCGCAGATCGTCGTTGTAGGGAGAGACAGTGCTTCGGGGACGCGGGAGTTCTTCTCCGAGTTTGTCATGGACGAGGAGGACTTCGTCAGGACTCAGGAGGAGTTTAACTCGAACGGCGGCATCCAGCAGAAGGTATCGCAGACACCGGGCGCGATCGGTTACGTCGGCCTCGGCTACACCGAAGGCGTGAAGCCGCTCGCGCTGGACGTCGACGGGACCGACATTGAGCCCACGCTCCAGAACATCACCGCCGGAACGTATCCCATCAGCCGGCCGCTCTACATGCTGACGAACGGGGAGCCCGAGGGGCTTGCGCAGCGGTACATCGAGTTCATCCTGAGCGCCGAAGGACAGGAGATCGTAGCGAGCGAAGATTATATCCCGGTACGGGGATGAACGGGGCAGCACCCCCAATTTTTAGTGCTACAGCGGCGGAGTGCTGATGGCAAGAGATTTCAGTATACGGGCTCGATGCCAGAACTTCGGGTGGCCGCGAGACCGCGGAACGCCGGAGATCGGCGGGCCGGCCACCGGAACAAAGAGACAGTTCGTCGATTGGGCTGTCGGCAAACTGCTCTTTGTTGGCGCACTGGCCGCGATCGTCGCAGTCTTCTTCATCATCATATTCCTGCTCCGTGACGGCTACCAGATCGTTCTCGAGACGGGCTTCTGGAACTTCCTCGCCGGTGCGGAATGGAATCCGACCGGCAGGAACCCGGCCTACGGGGTCTTCCCGCTCATCACCGGGACGCTCCTGGTCATGGCGCTCGCGATGGTCATCGCCGTCCCGCTCAGCATCGGGAGCGCCGTCTTCATCGCAGAGATCGCCTCCCCGAGGATGAAATCGGTCATAAAACCCGCTATCGAACTGCTGGCCGGCATCCCCTCCGTCGTCTACGGGTTCTTCGGCCTGATCCTCCTGACCGACTGGATACGCGTCACCTTCGACCAGCCGTCGGGGTCGAGCTGGCTCGCGGGCTCGATCCTCCTCGCGATCATGTCCATACCGACGATCACGAGCGTCGCCGAGGACGCCATCAGTTCGGTCCCGAAAGAGTTCAAAGAGGGCAGCCTTGCCCTCGGGGCAACCCACTGGCAGACAATCCGGCGCGTCATCGTACCCGGCGCGCTCTCCGGCATCAGCGCAGCGATCATCCTCGGGATGGGGCGCGCCATCGGCGAGACGATGGCGGTGCTGATGGTCACGGGGAACGCCGCCGTCATCCCGGACCCGATCTACGACGTCTTCTCCCCCGTACGGACGCTGACCGGGACGCTGGGCATCGAGATGGGCGAGGTCGCGTTCGGAAGCACGCATTACCATGCGCTCTTCGGTGTTGCGGTGGTCCTGCTCTTCACCACGCTCGCGATCAACAGCGCGGCACGGGTCATCATCACCCGGATACAGGGAACACAGGGTACGGCACGGCCCACGCCGTCCGGGCGGGTGAAGGCCGCGATCCTGCACTCCACGCCGTATCAGGCTATTACCGGGGCGGCCTCACGCATAACCCACGCCATATCGGCGCCGTTCGGAAGGCTTCTCCCCCCGAGGGCCTCGCAGCGATGCGCGTTCCTCCTGGTATCGCTCTCGGTCGCGATCGTGATCGCGGCTCTCGGGGTGATCCTCTTCGAGATCGTCGTCAACGGAGCCGGAGCGATCTCCTGGGAGTTCCTGACCGGGTCGCCGAGAGATCTCGGGAGAGCAGGAGGAATATTCCCCGCGATCGTCGGGACGTTCTACCTCGTGGGAGGAGCCCTCGCCGTCGCCCTCCCCCTCGGGATCGCGACGGCAATCTACCTGATCGAGTACACCGCCGACACGGCGCTGACACGGTCCATCCGGACCGCGGTGGACCTGCTGAACGGAACGCCGTCCATCGTCTTCGGACTCTTCGGGTTCGCGTTCCTGGTGCTCTTTATGGGCTTCGGGGTCTCGCTGATCGCCGGACAGATCACCCTCGGCCTGATGATCCTCCCGATGATCATCCGGACGACCGAAGAGGCGCTCCGGTCGATCCCCGGCTCCCTCCGGGAGGGAAGTTACGCTCTCGGCGCCACAAAGTGGCAGACGATCTGGCGGGTGGTCCTTCCCCCGGCACTCCCCGGGATCCTCACCGGAGCGATCCTCTCCATCGGGCGTGCTGCAGGCGAGACGGCCCCCATCATGTTCACGGCAGCGATCTTCAGCAGCAGATTCCTGCCGTCGTCGCTCACGGAACCGGTGATGGCGCTCCCATACCACCTCTTCGTCCTCACCACAACCATTCCGGGGGCGGCCACGCAGAGTTACGGGACCGCGTTCGTGCTCCTGCTGCTGGTCCTCACGATCTATCTCGCCGCGATCCTGGTTCGGCGGCGATACCACCGGGCAACGGTGATGTAAATGACTGGATCCACGATCCTCGAGACGACAAACCTCAACCTCTGGTACGGGCAGAAACATGCCCTCATCGATATCTCGCTCCAGATCCCGAAGAATAAGGTCACGGCGCTGATCGGACCGTCGGGATGCGGGAAATCGACCCTGCTCCGGTGCTTCAACCGGATGAACGACCTCATCGACTCCTCAAGGATCACCGGAGAGATTCTCTTTAACGGGAACGATATCCACGATCCCCATGTGGACGTATACGCGATCCGCGAGAAGATCGGCATGGTCTTCCAGAAACCGAACCCATTTGCGAAGAGCATCTACGAGAACGTCGCTTACGGCTCCCGTATTCACGGGGTGGGCGATAAGAAGGAACTCGACCGCACCGTCGAGGAGAGCCTGAAGGGGGCCGCGCTCTGGGACGAAGTGAAGGACCGCCTCCACGAACCCGCGCTCTCCCTCTCGGGCGGACAGCAGCAGAGGCTCTGCATCGCGCGATCCCTTGCGGTCGGGCCGGAGGTGATCCTGATGGACGAGCCATGCTCCGCCCTCGACCCCATCGCTACGGCAAAGATCGAGGACCTCATCGTCCGGCTTGCCCGGGACTACACGGTCGTCATCGTCACGCACAACATGCAGCAGGCGGCACGGGCCAGCGACTGCACCGGGTTCATGTACCTGGGAAGACTGGTGGAGTTCGACAAAACCACGAAGATCTTCGAAGATCCCGGTGAAGAACTGACGGAGAACTACATCACCGGGCGGTTCGGGTAGGGAGAACCAATGGTAACGAAATTTCATACGGAAATTGCGTCCCTGAAAGGGGATGTTCTCGCGATGGGCCGCCTCGCACAGGGTATGCTCCGGCAGTCGATGGTAGCGTTGAAGGCCCAGGACGTGACGCTCGCCGAGACGATCGGCGAGGAGAAGCAGAAACTCGCGGATTACGATGATGGGATCGAGCAGAAATGCCTGAGACTCATCGCCCTCAACCAGCCGATGGCAAAAGACCTCCGGACGATCGCAGCCTCGATGAAGGTGACCACGAGCCTCTACCGCATCGGTCGCTACGGGAAAGACATCGCCATCATTGTACCTGAACTCGCCGGGGCGCCGCACGTGGGAAACCTCGTCAGCCTCCCCCACATGGGAGAGGTCGTCGACGGGATGATAACGGATGTGCTGGTCGCGTTCGAGCGTGAAGACCTCAGCGTGATAGCCGATATCCAGAGCCGGGAGGAGGTCGTCGACGCCCTCAGGTACTCCATATTCCGCGAGTCGCTCACCTACATGATGGAAGACCCAAGAAACATCACCCGGTGCACGAACTACGTCATGATCGCCCGATACTTCGAACGTTGCGGGGACCACGCCTGCAGGATCGCGGAGAAGGTGCACTACATGGTGACGGGCGACCGGATCGAGATACGGTGAGACGGCGAAAAAAATCCTTTTTCATCCTCCTCTATGAGCCTGACGCGCTCGGTTGAAAGGCATACGGGCATCCTTTATGTAGGGGGCAGGGTAGCGCTCTACGAAACAACCGGTCATCCGAGATTCCCTTTGGATGTTCCCGCTCGCATGCCGGTCCGGGACACGGCTCTCCAGAGGAGGAGCGCGAAGCGCGGGTGGGGTGGAGGGAAGACCGCACCCGGCGAGGCGTTATTCCCAGGTCCATTACAGGGGGATAGCCTCCACTCCACCCCTTCCTGCGGGGGGCAGCGCCCGGGCGGGTGATCGCCGGACATTTCCAAGCGGTATTTATACCCGCGGATGAATTACTCAACGATGCAGAACGAGCCCTCCGTCAACCTGAAAGGCATCGCGTGGTCGGCGATGCAGCAGTACGGCTTCATCCCTGCCTTCCCACCGGCCGTCACCCGGGAAGTCGGCGCTCTCAGCGAGAATGTCTTCCCGGATACCCCCACAGGTCCCCTCGATCTCCGGTCGCTCCTCTGGTCATCGATCGACAACCACGACTCAGAGGATCTCGATCAGATCGAGGTCTGTGAACGGGAAGAGAACGGCGCGATCCGGGTCAGGGTCGCGATCGCGGACGTCGACTCCCGCGTCCCGAAAGGCTCGGCGACCGACCGGCACGCCGCCCATAATGGGACATCGGTCTACACCGGCGTTACGACGTTTCCCATGCTCCCCCTCCGCCTCTCGGCGGGCATTACCTCGCTCCTCCCCGACCGTGATCGGATGGCGATCGTCATCGAGTATAGCGTCCTTGCCGATGGAAGGACGCGGCCCGGCGAGATCTACCCCGCGCTCGTCAGGAACCACGCGAAACTCGTCTACGAGGAGGTCAGCGACTGGCTGGAGGGGAGCGGGCCGGTCCCGGGGACGGTTGAGGAGACACCGGGCCTCGCGGAGCAGGTCGCTCTCCAGCACGAGGCCGCGATGCGGATGAAGAAGCGCCGGACGGAACAGGGAGCGCTCGCTCTCGAGACGATCGAGGCCGAGCCGGTCGTCGAGGAGAACCGGGTGATGGCTCTCGTCATCCAGGAGCAGAACCTCGCCCGGTGCCTCATCGAGGAGTTCATGGTCGCTGCGAACGGAACCCTGACGGCGTTCCTCGCCGCCGCCGGTCTTCCCATGATCCACCGGGTCGTCCGCATCCCGAGGAACTGGGACGGGATCGTCCGCGAGGCCGCTGAGCTCGGCGAGACCCTGCCCGACCGGCCGGACGCCGAAGCGCTCACCCGGTTCCTGATCCGGCAGAAGGCGGCCGACCCCGACCGGTTCCCCGACCTCTCCCTCACGATCGTGAAACTGATGGGTGCAGGGGAGTACGTGGCGTTCCGGCCGGGAGACGAGCCGGTCGGCCACTTCGCCCTCGCCGTCACCGACTACACCCACGGCACCGCCCCGAACCGGCGCTACGTCGATATTGTCATCCAGCGGCTGGTAAAATCGGTCATCGATGGGGGTGGATGCCCGTACACCTGCGAGGAACTCGACGCCCTCGCCGACCGGATGACCGACCGGGAGAAGGCGTCGCAGAAGGCCGAACGCTTTGTGCGAAAGGCCGCGGCCGCGGTCCTCCTCCGGGAGCGGATCGGCGAGACGTTCGCAGCGTTCGTCACCGGCGCCTCGGAGAAGGGGACCTATGTCCGGCTGATCGATCCCCCGGCGGAAGGAAAAGTGGTTATCGGCGAGGAGGGACTCCGGGTCGGCCAGAAAGTCCGCGTCCGCTTGCTCGCGACAGACCCCTACAAAGGCTTCATCGACTTCGCACGCACCGGGTGAGGAGCGGTTCCGGCAGATCGACGCAGAAAAAAGAAGGGGTTCAGTGTATCCTTTCCAGGTGGACGTCCACCTTCGGGAAGGGGATCGCGATGCCGGCCACCCTGAACGCCTGAACAACGCCACGGTTCAGATCCCACTGCACGTCCCACATATCGGGCGTCTTCGCCCACGCACGCAGGGCGAGGTTCACCGAAGAGTCAGCGAGTTCGGTGACGACAACCGCAGGTTTCGGCGATGGGAGCACCCCTTCGTGGGCCGTCATCAGTTCGGTGGCAACCCGGATCGCCACATCGAGGTCGCTGTCATAGGGGACCCTGACCTTGACCTCGACGCGGCGGGTTTCCATCCGGGTAGAGTTGATCACCGGGCTTCCCCAGACGAGGGAGTTCGGGATGGTGATGTAGGTGTTGTCGGCTCGCACGAGTTCTGTTGCCATGATGCCGACCGAGACGACCGTCCCGGATATGCCGTTGACCTCGACGAGTTCATCCTTATCGATGGGGCGGAACGCTGCCAACCAGACCCCTGCAGCGAGATTGGTGACGGTGTCCTGCAGGCCGAAACCGAGGATGAGCCCGATCACCGCCGAGAGCCCGATCACCACAGAGGAGATGTCGAACCCGATCGTCGCGATGACGATGAGGGTGAGGAGCACGTAGAGCAGGATCGCAAAGAACCGGACCAGGAACTCGACGACCAGGTCGGGCAGTTTCGAGACCCGGGAGAGCATCTGTGTGAAGGCGGCCGTGAGCACCTTCACCACGATCCACCCGATGATCGCGACAAGTACAGCGAGGACAACGCTCTCGAACGTGATGTCGGAGAGCGGAACGGTGACGTTGAGGATTTCTGCAATCTCCATGCATTAAAATGGCACGGGAGTTCAGATATACCGAACCCCCAAAGAGATGAAAAGAAGGAGGGGAGCACCGCTACAGCCGTGACCGCACCGCTCCTGCATGGCTGGACAGAAAGACGGCGGAGCTAAGGAGAGGGTATACGGTTGACTCGCAAGAGAGGTGAACTACCCCCCGCTTACGCAGGGGGTCTCCCGGCTCATGCCGCCGGGCCGCGCGGAGATAGGCAGCCGGATTCAATACCCAAGCCGGTCCTTGATCAAGACGAGGGACACCCGCCCGTCGGTGTCTTCCTTATCGAGGATCACGTGCTTGCCGATGTAACTTCCCATGCCGTAGACGCGCTGTGACCGCTGGTTCTCGAGCGGCAGGCAGTACTCCCGGCACCGCCGGAGGGCATCGTCGACGGTCGGCACGATCTTGTTCGCCCCCGAGACGAGGATGAGATGGGCCGCCGCGTGAGGCCAGGCCCCCATCCGGCTCCCGGTCTTGTCGCACCCGACGACCTCGCCCGACTCGGCGATCGCCTGCACCCCGGAGAGGTAGTAGTCGGCGGCCACGCTCTTTCTGCGAAGCGCGTGCCGTTTCTCAGTGTCGTTCTCGGCCGTGATGGTCGCGTGGTAGTCGCGCCACCCCTTCGGGTTCTCCTCGATCACCCGGTCAAACCCCATCTCGGCGAGGGTCGTCGAGGAGCCGAACATGACCTCGACCCCTTCCGGGATCAGGTCGACGAGCGCCCGGAGCCCATCCTCGGCCGTATCCACGAGGATCACCTTCACATTCCGGGCTTCAACCGCTTCGGCCGTTCTTTTGATCGTCGCCTCATTCGGTACCCGGTTCCACCGTTCCGTGTCCACCCCGGCATCCTTTGCCAGGTTGACCGTACTGTACTCGGTGGGTTTTGCCATCTGCTGGCCGGTAAGATCTGCCATAGGATCACCCTCCCCCCGGAGGTATGTCATCCCACATATACCTCTGGGTCATCGGGGTCTCAATACCAGACGCGCTCCATGAGCACCCGACCGTCCTCCCGGAACCGGATCCCCTCCATCTCAAGCAGCCTCCGTTTCATATCGAGGCCGCCCTGAAACCCGCCGAGAGATCCGTCCGAGCGTAGCGCCCGGTGGCAGGGGATGACGAGAGGAAAGGGGTTCCTCGCGAGGGCACTCCCAACAGCCCGGGAGGCGGACGGATTTTCGAGGTGCCGGGCGATGCGCCCGTAGGTGCTGACGTATCCCCGGGGTATACCGTACTCGGCGAGGAGGACACGCCGCTGGAAGGGCGGACAGCGGTCGAGGTCGAGGAGGCCGGTATCGAACCGCACGTCGTCTCCCGTAACGAAGGACTGTATCCCGGCGACCAGCGTCCGGATCTCGCGGGGCTCATCGACGGAAGGCACGGCCTCGATCATCGCCGCGTCGGTTCGCGGGTCGCAGGGGAGGAGGATTCTCTGCACCCTCGGCCCGGGGCGGGAGTCGACCCAGACGAGGCGAACCTTGCCGAACGCCGTCGCAAACCAGGTGACCACCGGCACCGCATCGGGCAGGCTGTCGGGAGACCGATCCATGATCTGAGTGGACAAAACCCCGGTATCTAACTTGCGGGAGGGAACACCCGCGACCGGGAATAGTCCCGACCGGGATCGAGTTATACCGGTACAACAGGTATATCAGGTGCCGGTGTGCACCAGAGGTAGATGTTTGAACAGATAGGGAATCTCATCGACGTCGTCATACACTTCGATGACTTCCTGCCGCTCGTTATTGAGGAGTACGGGATATTCGTCTACTTCTTCCTCTTCCTCATAATCTTCTTCGAGACGGGGGTCGTCGTCACCCCCTACCTTCCAGGCGATTCGCTCCTCTTCCTTGTAGGCGCAATCGCCGCACAGGGCGGCCTCAGCCTCTTCCCCGCCCTCGCGCTTCTCGTGGTGGCGGCGATTGCGGGGGACACGTTGAACTACTGGATCGGGAGAGGATTCGGCAGCCGGTTCCTCTCCCGGGGGATCCCGTTCATCAGACCGCACCATATCAGGAAGACGGAGTCGTACTTCGAGAGATACGGCGCAAAGACCATCGTGATAGCCAGGTTCGCTCCCTTCGTCCGGACTCTGGCGCCGTTCCTCGCGGGAACCGGGAAGATGGACTACTCCAGGTTTATCCTCTTCAATGCGACCGGAGGGGTGTTGTGGGTCACGAGTTTCATCCTCGCGGGTTACCTCTTCGGGAACATTCCCATCGTCGCCGAGCACTTTAACATCGTCATCTTCGCGATCATCGCGGTCTCGTTCGTCGGCGTGGGTTCGATGGTCCTCGATGTCAGGAAGGTGTGAGACCCGGATTCTTCTCTCAAAAAAGGTCAGGAGGCGGGTGTGGCCTCCACAGCCACCTCCTCCTCTTCCATCGCCTGGCTGTCCCAGACCATGGGGCTCTTCATCTCGGTCATGATCACCCGTGAGCCGGGGGGAACCCGGATCGCGTCGCCGATATCCTCCGGGGCCAGCGCCCAGACGACCTGGTGCTTGACGTCACCGTCAGGCAGCAGCACCACGACGCTGTAGGTGCTCATGCCCTCCTCAGGAGTACCCTCCTCCTCCCCCGGGGTGATACGGTAACAGGTAAACGTGACCGGGGCCGCTTCTCCTTCCATACTCTCTTCTGCTCCACCTCTCATACGCGTTCCTCCATCACCCGGACGTGCGCGGCCCCGCGAGGTCGAAGAGGCCACTCCCCTCCTCCCCCGGGAGCCCGGCGCCACGCCGGAGAGCCACCTCCTCTGGACCTCGGGGTTATAATACCTTGCCCCTGCCGCGCCTCAGGCAGGGAGATGAGGCGCACCCCGCGAGGGGTTCGGTGCTGGCGGTACGCTGCCGGAAAAAAGTATTCTACGGGAGGCCGGCTCTCACGCAACGTGGATGTACCGCTCGACCAGTTCCCGGATCGCGTCGTTGTTGCCGTAGAGCCTCTCGCTCAGGCCACGGTCGCCGAAGGCCTTCAGGGTATCGATCCGGCTCCCGATCATCCCCGCGGGGAAGATCCCGCTTGCCTCGAAGATCGCACGCTTCGCCTCGAGTGCCTCGGCCGACTCGACACAGGAGGCGGGGAGCTGCCGGAACTCCGCGAGCCGCTCCTTGAACTCGGGGCGGAATATGTTCCCGCTGACGTAGAGTTTCTCGGCCATATCGAGCGCGTCGGGCATCTCGATCCCCCGGAGCGCCGCCACGATGAGACCGGCGACGATCAGGTAGGGATCGGCCGAACCGTCGGCGACCCGGTACTCGAACGTCTGCTTCGATGGGCGGTTCTGCCGATGACCGTTCTCGCCGGGGTTGGCGTCGCGGGTCATGCCGTCCGCGCCGACCCAGCCGAGAGGAACCCGGACCACGACCGAGCGGTTGCGGTCGCCCCAGCAGACCGTCGTCGGCGCCTCCTGGTGCGGGACGAGACGGAGGTAGGATGTCGGGATGGTATTGCCGAAGGCGGTCAGGGCGTCGGAGGCGTCGAGGATGCCGGCGATCATCTTCCGGGAGAGCGGGCTCAACTTACCACCCTCGACCAGCAGGTTTTTGCCGTCCTTCTCGACGAGCATATGGAAGTGCATCCCGCTCCCGGCCTTGCCGACGGTGATCTTCGGGGCGAAGCTGATCTCGACGCCGTACCGGTTGCCGAGCATCCGCAAGACCCACTTCGCGACGACCAACTGCTCGACCGCCTGCTCCACCGGCATCGGCAGGAACTCGATCTCGTGCTGCTCGTAGTAGGTGTCGCCGTTATAGAAGCACCCGACCTCAGAGTGGCCGTACTTGATCCTGCCTCCGGCACGGGCAATGAGGCGCATCGCCTCGTCCCGGAGATCCGCGAACTTAACGAAGGGTTCGGCCGAGTGGTAGCCCCTCTGGTCGCGGCCGGGGTAGAGGTCGTCCCGCGGGCTGACGACGTAGTACTCGAGTTCGCCGAGGGTCTTGAAGGTGCAGCCGGTCCGGCGGGTGAACTCCTCGTTCGCCTTGCGGAGCACGTACTCGGGGGCGCTCTCGAGAGGTTTCCCGTCGCTGTCGTAGAACGAGCAGAGGAACTCAAGCGTCGGCACCTCGGCAAACGGGTTCACGAACGCCGTGCGGTAGCGGGGGATGACGTAGAGATCGCTGCTCCCCGCCTCGATGAACGAGAAGAGGTTGCTGCCGTCGACGCGCTCGCCGTCCGAGAGGATGGTATCGAGGTGTTCCCTTGAGGAGATGACAAAATTGAGGGTCTTGAGTTTTCCGTCCTCGGCGGCGTAGCGGAAGTTGACCATCTCGATCCCGTTCGCCTCGCAGAACCGTATGATATCCTCTTTCGTAAATTCCGCTGGATTCTTCTTGAAAAAACGTACCAGCTCGTTGGGGTTCATCAGGATCTCAGAATCGTTCATATTTTTTTTACGTTGTCTTCGACCGTATAAAAATGAGTCTCCGCCTCGCCGGACCCGGTCCGCCGAAGAGACCGGACTTCCGGATTTACGAGGGGCGGAGAGCCGGATCAAGGATGTGAGCAGCCGCACGAGGGTTAAATAAGACAGCAAAATCGTCTCACACCGCCCGCGCGACGAATAACGGCGCCGTTTTGATCGTTAGCCCGCGGTGTCCAGATGCCCGGAGAGATCCCAGCGTAGCGGGGCCTTCGGGATGGCGTCACCCTCTCCCCGGAACCCCGCCACCTCCGCGAGCACCGCAAGACCGAGCCGGGCGTTCCTCGCGGCATACCCGGACGAGACATGGTCGACGGTGTCGTCCGGGGTATGGGCCGGGCCGTGCTCCTCAGAGTGGGTCGTCACGGCCGGGTAACCCCGGTCGCGGAAGGATACGTGATCTGAGGTGCAGGAATGGACGTTCTCGGTCAGGGTGAAGTTCATGGAGTAACGGGTGTTGCAGTCGGCCATGAGTGCCGCGATATCCCCGGACTGCTCGTCGTAGACGATATCGAGGACGGAGCGGTTGAGGGGATCGTAGCAGGACGAGTCGTAGTTGAGGTAAAGGACGATCGGGGCGGCCGCATCGGCGGCGTAGTCGGCGCTGCCGAGACGCCCGACCTCTTCGCCGTTCCAGAACGCGAACTCGACCGTCCGGTCGAACGAGTGGCCGCTCATCACCCGGGCGAGTTCCAGGACGATCGCGACGCCGCAGCCGTTGTCGGTAGCCCCGGGCGCCCGGCCGGGGTCGAACGACCTGCTGTCGTAGTGTGCTCCCACCACCACGACCCCGTCGGAGGCGGTGTCGCTTCCCGGGAGCGTGGCGACGATGTTCCTGATATCCCCGCCCTGGAACTCCACCTCGAGCCCGGGGATGGCCGCAAGTCTCTCGGAGAGGTACTCGCCCGCCTCCCGGTTGCCGTCGGTGCCGTAGACCCGGGTCGAGAAGTTCTGCAGGTCGTAGGTCGTGTTCTCCAGTTCCGACTCGTTGATCTCGCTGAGCATCGCGGCGATCCCGGGATCGTACTCACCCCCGGATGTACCGGTGGCGGCTGCCGGGGCGACCGCAAGGAGAACCGCTACGCCGGCGAGGAGCGGGAGAGTGAGCGGCGCTCCATGAGAGCGAGCATGCCGCCCGGTCTGCTTTCCGTGCACTGAATCCTGTTTCATGGGTGATCACGCAGGAGACGTCGAAAGGGGAGGGGGAGATATATACTTTCTCCCGGGCAAAGAGGGGGTTACGATCGGAGAAGAGAGGCGCCTCCGGCCGGAACGGCCCGAAAACGCTCCGGGAATCCCCGGGAGGGAAACGCAGGTTCCGGGGCCAGGTATATATTGCATGGCGTAGAGAGTTCACGACCGGCCTGGAGGCGGACGAGAGAGATGCCCGACCGACCATCAGCAAGCGACGAGTCGACCCTCTTACGATGGATGCGGCTTGAACTCGGCAGGATCAACGACGGGGTTGTTGCGGAGCGCAAGCGACTCTCCCGGCTTCTTCGGGAGGAGCACCCGTCGTCCGTCACGAAAGGAGGCGACCGCTACGACTTCGACCGGGACACTCTCCTCCGGCTCGAGCAGGCGCTCCCGGGAGAGTTGCAGAGACGGCTCCGGGTCCCGATCCTCTTCTACTTCGACTCGACGGTTCCAAACAGTTTCTTCCTCGCGGACGAGGCCGCGGTGCAGGCTCTCCAGGACCTCGGGGAGATCAGTAGCCTTCGGAGGATGCAGGGCGGGAGGGTCTGGATCGCAAAACCCCTCGTCTACGCCGCCATGAACCGATACCCGACGGTCATGCAGATCGTGATGGGGTAGGGGGATCGTCCCCTACCGCAAAGAGGATGAACGTCTCCCCGGCGCCCGAGAGGATACCCGCAGCCTGGTGGCCGGCGATCGGATACGCGGCCGCGGAGGCGCTCGCCGGCCAATCACCCATATACCGGGCCTCGGTGATGGGCGGGGTTTCGGGAGACGGCCGATCCTGTGCTCCAACGACGATACAGGCAACCAACCCGCCGACAACCAGAACCTGGATGCCGGCGATCAATAGTATGGCCATCTTCTGCTGGGAGATTCTATCACCCCGCGTGCCGGAGGCGGGGATCTTACTTAAAATTTGTGATTATTATACTATAGAATAATATATATTGGCACATATTTTGCGTGAGGTACCAGAGAGAGGGAGCAGTACTTCGCTAAAACAGTTGAAGTGATCTTCAAGAGGTCAATCCATCGACCTCGTCCGGGTGCTGCCGATCCCGGTGTAGGTCGCTGTGCGAGGCTGCATGGGTCGATTGGAGAGGCTGTTATGAGCGAAGTACTGGGGAGGGGCATCAGCCAGAACGGCCCGGGGACTGGCCGGAATCGCCCTTCTTCCCGGCCGTCCTCCGGAACCGCTCAAACACCGGGCGGGTGACCTCATCCATCTGCCGATCGAAGTAGTTCACCCACTCTGCGACGAGGGCAAGGTGCTCCTGCTGCGCGGAGAGGCGATCCTCGAGGTCATTGACGGCTTTCTGGAACCGTTCGGCCTCCCTCGCCCTCAGTTCCCGCTCTTGCTCGAGTTCTTCGGTCAGGGTTACGATCCGACGCTCCTGCCGGGCCAGCGTGTCCCGCATCACCCCGAACTCGATCACCACCTCGGGGGGGAGCGGGGCGGCGGTCCGATCGATCTCTTCGACCGGTTCCGCCGGGGCGGCCTGCTTCTTCCCGGACCTGACCTCCTCGGCGATCTCGTCGGGGGAGAATCCCCGCCCGGAGAGATCCGCGAGTTCCCGGACGATCTTTGCCGCCTTCTGCGGGAAGAGCCTGACCGGCCCGATCGTCCGGTAGGTGAAAAGACTGTCGTAGGTCTGGATGAGCGCCCGGACATCCTGCTCCGAGAGCCCGGTGAGACTCGCGATATCGCCGATCTTCAGTTCCTTCTCATGCATGCTGCCATCCTCCGCGCCCGCCCGCGCCCCAGGGCGGGAACCCTACGTAATTCTTTGTCGTCATCAGGTATAGGTACATGCCGGATCACGTTTTTTCCCGCCGGCGCCCCAGTACTGGTATCATGAACCGGGGAGAGAGGGAGAGTTTCGCGGGCAAAACGACCATTATTCTGAAGCGGGTGCGCACCGCCCGGCTTCAGGTGCGGCCGGACGGGACCCTGCGTGTGGTCGCCCCCCCGTCGTTCGACGTCGGGGGGTTCCTCCAACGCAACGCGGCCTGGATAGAGAAGCGGCGCCGTGAACTCGACAGGCTGGCCGCTGAAGGGTGCGGGCGGGAGGAGATGCTCCTCCTGCACGGGCGGTTCTGCCGCGTGATCCCGGGTGCGCGGTTCGCGGTCGACGAGGATGCGGGAACCGTCGCCTCTCCGTCCGTCCCCGCTCTCCGAAGAGGGCTCTCCCGGATGCTGAAGGAGGAGGTTCTCGACCGGCTGGAGGCCTGCCCGGATCTCGCCGGCCGGCGGCGGGGGCGGATCGCGGTGAAGCTGCAGAAGACGCGGTGGGGGAGCTGCTCGGCGCTCGGGAACATAAACGTCAACCTGCGCGTCGTAGCCCTCCCGGCGACGCTACGGGAGTACGTCGTCGTCCACGAGGCTGCCCACCTCCGCGAGCAGAACCACTCGAAACGGTTCTGGCACCTCATCGGCGAGCACTACCCCGATCACCGGGCGGCGGAGGCCGAACTGCGCCGCTACTGGATCATCCTCGAGCGGAACCGGGTCTGGAAGGCGCTCGGAGAGACGGGGTGAGGGGTATCAGCACTTTGCTACAGTTCTGAGGACCCTCCGAAGGCCAAACCATCGACCTGCCCATCGGCCAGTCGCACATCGCACCTGCGGTGCTCATGCTCCGGTTCTTACGAATCGTCGCACCCTTCGGGAAAGTCGTCCTTCGCGTGAGGCAGTATCATTATCTGCACCTGTTGACTCACGCGAAGCCGCGAAGGACGCGAAGATCGGTGTAATTACCTGTAACTCCCTTCGCGGCTTCGCGTTCTTCGCGTGAGACTGTATTACTAATCCCCAGCGAGTAACTCACGCGAAGTGCGAGCGAAGCGAGCTTGAGCACCGTAGGCGCGAGCCGCGACTGTCCGCAGGACAAGAGCGTGAGAAGCCGTAGGCTTCGAGCCGCGAAGAGCGCGAAGGCCAGTATCAGGGTTACCACCAGCTCTTCATTACGGCATTGCGTGAGACTGCATCGTTTGATGTCAGGTATCAAAATTAGTGAAGTATTGGGATATCAGGAGTACTTCCGCCAGAACGTGGAGAGTTTCCTCGACTCGCCCCACCGTTCATCGAGCTGGTCGATGATCCCATTGATCCGCTGCACCTGCAAGCGGATCTTCTCCCTCGTCTCGGCATCGTCGAGCAGTTCGGCACGCCCCATGATCGCCTGGAGCGGGTTTCTGATATGATCGGCCAGCAGGGCGAACTGCTCCATGTTCCGCTCGATCTGGGAGTAGGCTTTTGATTTCAGGTCTTCGAGCTCTTTCTGGGCGGTGACGTCTCTTCCGACGGTGACGACCCTGGCGACCTCGCCGTGCTCGATGATCGGGATCCGCATCTCCCGCAGAACCATCTTCCGGTCGCCCGAAGAGAGAGACCGCTCCGACGTCAGCGGCCGGCCGGTCCGGACGACCCGCTCGTAGAGCTGCCGCGTCGCGGGAGGGAGGAACGGCACGACGGTGAAGAGATCCTTTCCGACAACGTCCGTCTCGAGCCCGAGGTCCTCGCACCAGGCGATGAAGGCGTCGTTCGCAAGAAGAACGGTGAGATGGGTGTCGACGACGGTGACGGTGTCGGTGATCGCGTCGAGGACGACCTGGTAGAGGCCCTCAGATTCCCGGAAGACGTATTCGGACTGTTTCCGGTCGAGGGCGCCCGCGATGATATGGACGGCCGCAGAGAGAAGAGCCACATCGTCGCCCCCAAACCGGGCGCCGCCGGAATCCAGATCGCAACCGACAAAGCCGACGACCGCTCCGTGCAGCCGAAGGGGGATCATCAGGGCCGCCGTAGCGCCGTGCCGCTCCAGCAACTCGCGCTCCACCCTGTCCGGCCGGCCGCTCCCCCCGTCCACGATCACCGTCTCGCCGTCGAGAACCCGCACGGCCCACCCGGGCGGATCGCCCTTGAGGAGGGTGCGCAACTCGCCCCGCAGCGGGACCTGCCCCGTCCGGCACCACTCGTGCGTTGCGCCGAGATGCGTCCGCGGACCGTTGAAGAGAGCGAGATAGACCCTGCACGCCTCGCAGGCGCGGCCGAGATCCTCGAGCGAGTCGTCGATCGCCGGATCGATCGCCGCTGGGTCCATGAATCGGGCGGGCATCGCCGCGACCGCCGCTTCGAGGCCGCTATCCGGATAGGATGCTACGCTAGCCCCGCGCTCCACGCCGGCCTCGATGCAGGAGAGGAGGAGCCAGACGTCGGCGGTCCCGGGGTCGCGGACGGTGCTGAGCGCTATCCGGGAGGAAAACGAGGTGGCGTCCCGCCGTCGGGCAGCGACCGTCCCGGTCCACTGTCCGGTGGAGAGCGCGAGGTCGATGCAGTCCTGCCCCTCTTCGGGGGAGAGCCAGAGGCGGGTCACCGGTACTCCAACCACCTCGGAGAGATCGTACCCCCACAGGGCAAGCAGCGAAGCGTTGGCAAAGGCGATGCACCCCTCCTGATCGACGATGCAGATCCCCAGTACTTCGCTAATTTTCGAACCAGCATATTCTCTGCCGAACCCGGAAACCCGCACAAAAACGAAAGATTTATATCGTTTGCAGGCGTCCCCTCATGCCTTTTGCCAAAAGCAAGAAGACGACCTGCAGAAAGAGTAACGACCTCAAGCCGAAAGAATGTTGTGCTCACGCCATTGCGGCGCTGGACCAGCACCTCACCATCCCGATCCAGGGTCGGCTCACCCAGACCGACCTGTTTCAGGCTCTGGTCGGCATGGCCGCGATGCAACAATCGATTCACTCGATCACCGGGTTTTTGGAGCATGTACCCTGTGAGACGTCATTTCGCTATCATCTCAACAAACTGGCTATGGATGATCTGGAGCAGAAGAGCACTGCTATCCTCACCCACCTCGTGCACCACGTCCTGAAACCCGGGAACGCGTATCAGTTTGCGATTGACTACACCAACGATCCGTACTACGGGAAGACTTCCGACGAGAACGAATCATATATCCTCCGAAGCAAACGCAAGCAATCGACGAACGAATTCTACTCCTACATCACCCTCTACGTGACCACCAGAGACCGGCAGGTGACGTTGGCCGTGTATCCGGTGCGGCAGGGGATCGCAAAGGTTGGGTACATCGCCCGGTGCCTCGACCGGATTGCCGAACTCGGGCTCAAGGTCGAGGTCCTCTGCCTGGACCGGGAGTTCTATACCCGGAAGGTCTTCGGGTTTCTGACCCAGGTGCAGGTACCGTTCATCGTTCCCGTCAAGAAGCAGAGCAACCGCATGAAAGCACTGCTCCAGGGGACGCAGTCCCGGTATGCCGAGTACCGGATGAGAGGAAAACCATCACTTCCCCTGACGATTGCCATTGCCGTGAAGTATGCGAAGGGGAGACGAGGAAAATACGGCGCTGAGAATCTGGGCTACGTTGTCGGCGGTATTGCCTGGCATCCGCTCCGGGTGCACCGGATCTACCGATCACGGTTCTCGATCGAGGCATCCTACCGGATGCGCAACCAGGTGAAACCCAGGACGAGCACAAGAAACCCCGTGATTCGGTATCTCTATGCAATCATCTCGTTTCTGCTGAAAAACGTCTGGATCGCTCTCTTATGGATACATTTCTCGCCGGTGAAGCAGGGACCGCGAACGATTGAAATGCGCGCGTTTCGATTCGATGCTTTTCGACTCATAATCTGGGAAGCGATCCGGGCATCGATGGGGATGGTGAAAGGAATTACGGTGTTACGGCAACGGGTTTAGAGAAAGGATGGTAGAACAAGGTCAAACAGAAGGAGAGGTGAGGGAGATTTAGCGAAGTACTGA
>NZ_VHLL01000013.1 GCF_025384765.1 Methanoculleus formosensis | reverse complement strand
CTAGGGAAGAAACTAGGGAAGAAACTAGGGAAGAAACTAGGGAAGAAACTAGGGAAGAAACTAGGGAAGAAACTAGGGAAGAAACTAGGGAAGAAACTAGGGAAGAAACTAGGGAAGAAACTAGGGACAAAGTCCTGGCCCTGATCGCAGCCGACCCAACCATCACCATGAACGAACTCGCAGAGCAGATCGGCATCACGCCGAAAGGGATTGAGTGGCAGATCCGGCGATTGAGAGAGGCTGGCCGGCTCAGACGGGTGGGTCCAACGAAAGGCGGCCGTTGGGAGATTATCGGAGACGAAGATGAGCACCGTCGGCGAGCGTGAGCGCCTCACGCAGGAGCGTGTCGTCGCCTACTTCCGTGACACCCTCAAGTACCGCTACCTCGGGAACCGGGAGTACCGTGACGGCAACAGCAACATCGAGGAGGCGCTGCTCGCCGACTGTCTCGCGCGCCAGGGCCATAGCAAGCAGATCTTCGACAAAGTACTCTATGAACTCAACAAAGCGAAGGCGGTCAGCGGGAGCAAGACCCTCTACGACGCCAACCGCGAGGTCTACGGGCTGCTCCGCTACGGCGTGAAGGTCCGGCCCGACGTCGGCGAGCAGCACGTCACCGTCTGGCTGATCGACTGGGAGAACCCCAAAAACAACAACTTCGCCGTCGCCGAGGAGGTCACCATCGCCGGCGAGAACAGCAAGCGCCCCGACATCGTGCTCTACGTCAACGGCATCGCTCTCGGGGTGCTGGAACTGAAACGGTCGATCGTCTCGGTATCCGAAGGCATCCGCCAAAACCTCGACAACCAGAAGAAGATCTTCATCCGCCCCTTCTTTTCCACCGTCCAGCTCGTGATGGCCGGCAGCGAGACCGAAGGGCTCCGCTACGGCGTGATCGAGACGCCGGAGAAGTACTACCTGCGGTGGAAAGAGGCCGACGCCCCGCCTGCCGCCGGAGAAAACCCGCTCCTCCGCGAACTCTTCCAGCTCTGCCGCAAAGATCGCCTGCTTGAGATCGTCCACGACTTCATCGTCTTCGATGCCGGGACCAAGAAGACCTGCCGGCACAACCAGTATTTCGGGGTCAAAGCGGCACAGGAGCGCGTGAAGCGGCGCGAGGGCGGGATCATCTGGCACACCCAGGGCAGCGGGAAGAGCCTGATCATGGTCTGGCTCGCCAAATGGATCCGCGAACACGTGCCGGCCGCCCGCGTCCTGCTCGTCACCGACCGCACCGAACTCGACGAGCAGATCGAGAAGGTCTTTTTAGGCGTCAGCGAGGACATCTACCGCACCCGGAGCGGCGCCGACCTCGTCCGCGTTCTCAACACCGACACCGAATGGCTGGTCTGCTCGCTCGTCCACAAGTTCGGCCGTGGCGACGACCTCAGCGACGCCGATCTTGAGACATACATCGAAGATATCAAAAGCCACCTGCCTAGAGGATTCTCCCCCAAAGGCGAGTTCTTCGTCTTCGTCGACGAATGCCACCGCACCCAGTCCGGCAAACTGCACCAGGCGATGAAGGCGCTCCTCCCCGGGGCGATGCTGATTGGGTTCACCGGCACCCCGCTGCTGAAACAGGACAAACAGAAGAGCATCGAAGTCTTCGGCCCCTACATCCACACCTACAAATACGACGAGGCCGTGAGTGACGGCGTTGTCCTGGACCTCCAGTACGAGGCCCGCGACATCGACCAGAACCTCATCTCGCAGGAGAAGATCGACCAGTGGTTCGAGATCAAGACCCGGGGCCTGACCGACGCCGCGAGAGCCCAACTCAAGAAGCGCTGGGGAACCATGCAGAAAGTGCTCAGCGCACAGGACCGGCTGGAGAAGATCGTCGCCGATATCCTGCTCGACATGGAACTGCGCGACCGGCTCAGAAGCGGCCGCGGAAACGCGCTCCTTGTCACCAGCAGCATCTACTCGGCCTGCCGGTTCTTCGAGATGTTCCAGAAGACCGACCTTGCGGGCAGATGTGCGATCATCACCTCCTACACACCGTCGCCTGCAGACATCAAGGGCGAAGAGACCGGCGAGGGGTTGACCGAGAGGCTGCGGCAGTACGACATCTACCGCAAGATGCTCGCCGAACACTTCGACGAACCGGAGGACACGGCGATGTACAAGGTCGAGCAGTTCGAGAAAGAGGTGAAGAAGCGGTTCATCAACGAGCCCGGGCAGATGAAACTCCTGATCGTTGTCGACAAACTCCTGACCGGCTTTGACGCCCCGCCCGCGACCTACCTCTACATCGACAAACAGATGCGCGATCACGGCCTCTTCCAGGCGATCTGCCGCGTGAACCGCCTTGATGGCGAGGACAAGGAGTACGGCTACATCATCGATTACAAAGATCTGTTCCGGTCGCTTGAGAAGTCGCTCAAGGATTACACCGGCGAAGCCTTCGGCGGCTTCGACAAAGAGGACGTCTCCGGACTGTTGAAAGACCGTCTGGAGAAAGGACGTGAGCGACTTGACGACGCCCTTGAGGCGATCAGAACGTTATGCGAACCTGTCGTTCCTCCCCGGGATACTCTTGCGTATCAGCATTTCTTCTGTGCAGCCGATACCACAGATCCCGGGGCACTCAAGGAGAACGAACGTAAGCGCGTCACCCTCTACAAACTGACCGCCGCACTCCTCCGGGCGTACGCAGGCCTCGCGAACGAGATGCTTGATGCCGGATATGCCGAAGCCGAGGCCGCAGAGATCAGGGCCGAGGTCACCCACTATGACAACGTCCGTAAAGAGGTCATGCTGGCAAGCGGCGACTATATCGACCTGAAACTCTACGAACCGGCCATGCGACATCTCCTCGACACCTACATCAGGGCCGAAGAAAGCGTGAAGATATCGGCATTCGACGATATGCCACTGGTACAGCTCCTCCTCGAACGCGGTGTCGATGCCGTTGAAACGCTCCCGCCCGGTATACGGCGTGATCGCGAAGCAGTTGCGGAGACCATCGAGAATAACGTCCGGAAGCTGATCATCGACGAGACGCCGATCAACCCGAAATATTACGAAAAGATGTCCGAACTGCTGGATGCGCTGATCAAAGAACGCCGGGCGCAGGCACTCGGGTACCTGGAATACTTAAAAAAGATCGTCGAACTGACAAAGCAGATCAAGCGCCCCGGTGATGGCGCACGGTATCCGAAGACCCTAAACAGCCCTGCAAAACAGGCTCTCTACGACAACCTCGGCGAGGATGAAGCGATCGCACTCGCGGTTCATGAAGTGGTAACCTTGACCAAACAGGACGACTGGGCGCACAACCCCATCAAGACGAAGATGGTCCGTATCGCCATCAAGAAGGTCGTTCAGGACGACGATAAACTCGACAAGATCCTTGAACTGGTCAAAAACCAGCAGGAGTACACCTGAATGCACCGGATCTCCGTGAATGGCATGCAGGTCGACGTGATCCGAAAGGACATCCGGAACCTGCATCTCGGGGTATACCCTCCTGAAGGCCGGGTCCGGGTGGCGGCGCCGTTATGCGTGGATGATGAAGCGGTGCGGCTGGCGGTGATCACAAAACTGCCGTGGATCAAACGGCAGCAGACCCGATTCAGGACCCAGGAACGCCAGAGCCCGCGAGAGTACACCTACCGCGAGACGCACTACTATCTCGGCAGACGCTATCTGCTAAACGTTATCGAGGATGCAGGCCCGTCCCGGGTTGAGGTTAACAAGGCAAGGATAGACCTCTACGTTCCGGTGGGAAGCGATGCCGCCAGACGCGAACAGGTCATGCTCAAATGGTATCGAAAGGAGCTCAAGGCCCTGATCCCACCACTGGTCGATACGTGGCAGGAGACGCTCGGGGTGACGGTAGACGACTGGGGAATTAAAAAGATGAAGACCAAATGGGGCAGTTGCAACACCGATGCCCGACGGATCTGGTTGAATCTGGAACTCGCGAAGAAACCGGTTCAGTGCCTCGAATATGTTGTCGTCCACGAGATGGTGCACCTGCTGGAGCGAAATCACACCGACCGGTTCAGGGAATTAATGGATCAGTTCATGCCACAGTGGCGACATTATCGAGATGTGCTAAATCAGGCACCGCTAAGCTACGAGACCTGGAGTTACTGAAAAGCGGCCCCGATACCTGACGATACCTGATTGAGCCTGTCGCCGAGGAAAGTCCGTTGACAGGGTTCCTCAACCGGCAGACCACACTCCCTCCGGTCGGCCGAGGCCCGCGCCTCCGGCGCTTCGCTCCGTTCCGCTCCACTTCGCGAGCCTCACCTCCCTCCAGTCGTGGCGTCTGCCTGATCTTCTCTTCCTGTCCGGGACCTCTGACGACCATGACCGGCTCGGAACTCGCCGGTCATCGTCTGCTGGAAGTGCTCGTCGCGCCGTGCTGCGGCACCGCGCTCCTCGCACGGAGGGGTGGCGCAAGGCCACCCCTCAAACGACCCCCACCACCCGGCGCTGTGCGTCTCCTCAACATACCTTCGGCACTCAACTTCCTGCCGGCCGACGACCGCACCGGAAGGAGGAACAGCCAGTCCGGCTCACCCCTCCGGGCACCCGCACAATCACCATCACCCCGGAGTCCTTATACGCCGGATACCGCTTCCACTTTCGCACCTTTCCCGGGTCGATCGCGAACCCCTCGATGTCTCCCGCGCTCATGCCGCCACCCCTGCGCCGCGCTCCAGAGGCCCGGCGGCCGGCCGGGTCCGATCGTTGTGGGTCACCCATGTCCCACAAACATTTTTGTGGGTCGCATATTGCGTTTTGTGACCTACGAACTCTGTTGTGGATCGTATATGGCCCACAACCCATTCCCATATAGCCTGTAGGTATCCTGATACCCACAAAATATTTTGTTGGTATTGGATCGGGGTTTGGATACCTACAAAAAGATTTGTCAGTATCAGAATACTCACAACCGGTTCCCCTCTGTGATAGCAATCAGACGCGAAAAGGCGTAGATGTTTGGTTTACTCCCTTTACCTCGCTGCAACAACTGGATAACGTCATTCTCCTCCAGTTCCCTGAGGATTTTTGCCCCACTCTCCCTCTGGATACCTGAATCACGGATGAAGAGCGACGTACTGAAGATCGTATGGGAGAAGATCGCATCGATCGCCTGGATAGAATACTGCGAATGGGTAATCTCGGGGACAACCTGCTTCATTTCGTTATAAAGGGAGATGATGTCAAGCGCTCTCCTTCCGTTCTCATCTGCTTGTTCGCAGATAGCACGCAAGAAGAACGCAATCCAGCCGTCCCAGTCACCATCTTCCGATACGGCTCTCAATCGTGCATAATATACCTCTCGATGTCTCTCAAGGTACGCACTGATATAGAACATCGGTGTGGAGATAACCCCCTTGGAGAAGAGCGTCAAAGGGACGAGCATTCTCCCAATCCGACCATTGCCGTCACGGAAAGGATGAATCAATTCAAACTGCGCCTTGAGAATGGCCACCTGCACCAGAGCATCCTTCTCCTTGCTGTGCAGGTAGTTTTCCCAGTTGGTGAGGGCATCCCACACCATCGGTGGTGCTGGCGGCACAAACGTTGCCTCCTCTATACTCCTCCCATATGGCGCGATATAGTTCTGGATTCTCCTGATCTCTCCGGGCTCCTTATCCTGACCCCGTACACTGAAAAGCAGCGTCCGGTGGAGTTCTCGAATCGTATTGATACAGAGAGGCCGCTCACCCATCAACCCCACTGCAGTCATCATTGCCTTACGATAATTCAGGATCTCCTGAATATCATCTCTCTTGGTCTGCGAAATCTCCTCTTTTGGGTCGGCCTCGTAGTGCAACACGTCCTCAAGAGAGGCCTGTGTCCCCTCGATACGGGACGACACTACTGCCTCTTGAGTCATAATCGGCGCGAGGAGCACTCGTGGATTGACAACGCTCCGCAAAATGCCATCGTACCGTGCGATCTTTCGGTTTGCCTCACCAATAGAGGGGATATGCGACACCCAGTCAATCCTATCCAGCGGCAGGGTCTCCGGCTCATACGGATGGACGCTCACTCCATCATCTCCCTCACCATACCAAGGATCTCCACCTCAAGGCTCTTAATCTCCGCCTCGATCTCCTCGAGCGGCCGGGGCGGCGTGTAGGTGTAGAAGTAACGGTTGAAGTTGATCTCGTAGCCAACCTTCCCGACCTGGCCGTCTTTTGGGTCCGTCACCGACTCGTTGATCCAGGCATCCGGAACGTGGGGCAGCACCTCACGCTCGAAGTACTCGTAGACGGACTCCGCGAGCGGGACGTTCTCGGTGTCGCGGAGCGCGGGATCGGCCTCCGGCATGCCTTTCGCGTCGAGGCAGGCGGGCGCCGTCTCGTCGCGCTCGGAGAGCGCCGAGAGGATCGCCTTCTTCACCGCAGTATCGAGTTTCACGCCGCGTTTCTTGAACCCGGCGGTCAGAACTTTCTCGAACTTCTGCCGGTCGATATACACCTCATCGCCAGCCATCTCGCGGAGCACGGAGAGCACCAGGTCCTGCTGCCGCCTCCCCTCGGCGACCTCGGCAGCCCCGGCGTTGCCTTTCTTCTTGCTCGCGGAAAGCCTCTCAAACGCACCCTCACCGCTCAGGCGTTCGATCCGCTCCGGGGATATCCGGAAATTGAGGCGGAGCGGCCGCTCGACGGTGATCTTCCGGTACCCGAACTCCGTGGCATCAAAGATCTTCACGATCTTCGACTCCTCAAAGGTCTGGAAGAGCCCCGTGATCTCCCGGATCTGCTCATCCGCGATCTCGTGGCGCTTGTCCCCGAGACTCTTGCGCATCTTCACGTAGCAATTGGTCGCATCGATGAGCTGCACCTTCCCCTTCCGCCGTTCCTCCTTCCGGTTCGAGAGCACCCAGATGTAGGTGCTGATCCCGGTGTTGTAGAAGAGCTGGCCCGGCAGCGCCACGATCGCCTCAAGCCAGTCGTTCTCCAGGACCCAGCGCCGGATCTCGCTCTCACCCGAACCAGCATCGCCGGTAAAGAGCGGCGAACCGTTCATGACGATCGCGATCCTGCTCCCGCCGTCCTCCGTCGCCTTGCGCTTGGCGAGCATGTGCTGCAGGAAGAGGAGTTGCCCGTCGCTGATCCGGGGGAGGCCCGCCTCGAACCGTCCAGCCGTTCCGCGCTCAAACTCGGCCTTGATGAAGTCTTCCTCCTTCTTCCAGGACTTCCCGTAGGGCGGGTTGCAGATCATGTAGTCGAACTTCATCCCCGGATGTCCGTCTCTTGAGAACGAGGAGTCGGGCTTGATATTGTCCGCATCACGGTCGTCGCCCTTGATCAGCATATCGCTCTTGCAGACTGCGTAAGTCTCGTCGTTCGTCTCCTGTCCGAAGAGCCGGATATCAGCGTTCGGGTTGATCTCGGAGATAATGTGCTCCTTGGTGACCGAGAGCATCCCTCCAGTCCCGCAGGCCGGATCGAGGACCGTCTTGATGATATGGTTGTGGGCGAGCATATCCGCGTCGCCCGCGAGCATGAGGTTCACCATCAGTTTGATCACCTCACGGGGCGTGAAGTGTTCACCGGGATTCTCGTTGTTCTGTTCGTTGAACTTCCGGATGAGTTCCTCAAAGATGTAGCCCATCTGGTGGCTGCTCACGCGGTCGGGGTGAAGGTTCACCGTATCGGAGGCAAACTTCTGGATGAGCAGATAGAGCGATCCTTTCTCATGCAGGGCCTGGATGGAGTTGCGGATCTTGAACCGGTCCAGGATATCCCTGACGTTCTCGGAGAAGCCGTTGATGTAGTCGATCAGATTCTTATGGATATTCGCCGGGTCGTCGAGGAGGCGTTTGAAATCATATTTTGAAACATTGTAAAAGGCGTAGCCGGATTCGTGTTTGAGAACACCGTCAAGGTTCTGGATCTCGTCTTTTAATTCAGTGTATTTTTTCAGCACATTCTCTTTGGTCGGCGCGAGCACACAGTCGATGCGGGCGAGGACTGTGAACGGCAGGATCACATCGGGATATTTCGAGCGCTTAAAATCGTCGCGAAGGACATCATCTGCGACCGTCCATATAAAACTGGTGATGTGCTGGAAATCTGCCATATAACTATTCGATGGCGAGAAAGTGTATTAAGAGTGATTATTTGCGATCGCATGGGTTCCTAACCGACGGATCCGCCGGCCATCTCGTCTGCTATAAACGATTCAAACCCCGACCCCGCCGGCCGCCCCTGTACCAAAAAAGATTGAATCTCCTGCACCACGAACAGATCCCGCCCCCCTCACTCCCCGGCGGTACCCCGCTTCCCGCAGACCTGCACCACCTTCTCCGGCTCGTACCGCAGCGCAACCTCGCTCGTCCTCCCGCCGGCCTGCACCCGGATCAGATCAACCAAGCGCAGCGAGTCAAGCTTTCGCAGTTGCCGGGAGAAGACCGTGTAGCCGACCTTCGGCGTCTCCTCGACCCGGCCGTAGATCGCGCCGGAGACCAGCGGGCCTGATTGTTCCTGCGACAACTCAGCGATCCGCCGGAGCAGCAGCCGCTCGTCTGCGGAGAGCGCCCGGACGGTGCAGGCGAGATGGATGTGCTTCGCCTGCTCATAGGCGGCCGTGATATCCTCCTCGATGACCTCGGTGCGGGCGGCGCACTCCGCGTTCAGCACCGCCCGCTTCACCAGGTCCAGTCCCACCCGCACGTCGCCCGACTCCATCGTCTGCTCAACGATGCGGTCCAGCATCGGTGCCGAGAAGGCGCCGGGATAGAGCCCGACCCGGATCCGCTCCTGGAGGATGCCCCGGATCTCCCCGGCGTCGTAGGGCGGGAAGTAGATATCGGAGGGGCGGAACGGCGAAAGGACCCACCTGCTCAGGTCGCTCGCGAGGTCTATGTCCATGTCGCTCACCGTCGCAAAGACCGCGGCCCGGGCGCCGGGATAGTCCTGGTGCAGCCGGAGCAGGGAGTTGACGACATCGCCGAGGGTGTTGTTGTAGTGGAGCAGGTTTGCGTCGTCCAGGCAGACGATCAGGCTTATCTCTCGCCGCTGCAGGGCGCCGCCGATCGCGTCCATCACCGACTTGATCGAGATCCCGGTCCGCGCCGGAGCGTGGCCGACGATCGCTGCGTAAATCCGGGAGAAGACCATGTACTTCGTCCGGTCGTTCTGGCAGTTCACGTAGACCGGCAGGATCTTCTTTGTGATCTGCTCGAGTTCGGCAAAGATCCGGAGCACGCTGGTCGTCTTCCCGGTCCCGGGCAGACCCCTGCAGATGGCGGAGAGAGCCCGCCCGCCTTCGAGTGCGGGGCGGACCTGGTAGGCAAGGTCGTTGAGCTGGCTTTCGCGGTAGTTGAAGAGCTCTGGAACATAGTCGATCTCGAAGACATCGATACTCCGAAAGAGTGTCTGGTCGGACATGAGGAGTCGCTTTCTCATACAGGGATCGTCGAGAGACCGTTACTTAAGCGGCGGCCGTGCGCATAGTGAAAGTGAAAAAGGGATTATGCCGGGAGGACTTCTGCGCTCATACTGCCGTTGTTGGGTCCAACAGAGGCATTGTTTGCGAGAGTTCAATGTGGCTGATCATCCGCCGAGCACCCGCACAATCACCGCCACCACCCCGCCGACGACCCCGCCCGCCCCGGTGCCGATCGTGGAAACTCTTCGTTCCTCCCCGGCCTTCTCGGCTCGCCAGCCCTCCAGCGCCCGGATCCGGGCCTCGAACTCCTCGTCCTGCGCCTCCATCCGCGCGAGCGCCCGGCAGATCCACTTCACGTCCCGGTTCGTCTCGTAAAACCGAGCTCCCGGGTGGTCTTCTCCTCGGTCATCCTGGTAACCCTCCCGGAGAACAGTAGGACGGGGAAGAGAAAAAGCCTGATCGTAACGGTTATCAAAGGAGAAATCGCGACTTATCGTTGAGGAGAATCCAAAACGGGACGTTATTCTGCGCCTTCAGCGCCAGGGAGTGTAGTGAGGAGCCTCACGACCTCCTCCCTGAGTGCGGGGATATCGTGGTCCACGACCACCCAGATCTCGTCAGGGTCCACGCGGAAGTATGCGTGAACCAGGATGTTCCGAAGGCCGATTACCTGTTTCCAGGGAACGTCGGGAGAAGCGGTTCGCAGGTCAAAAGGAAGGCGTGCGGCTGCTTCCCCGATGATCTGAAGGTGGTGAAGCATCCAGACCTGCACCAGCTCGTCCTGCAAAAACGCCTCCCTGCCCTGGACTGCATACCGCTCGATCTCTTCGATCGCTTCCAGAATGTCGAGGAGCCGCTCGTTCCCGTCCCTCATAACGGCACTGCCTCTTTGAGGACCCTCTTTTTGTATCGTTCCTTGAGCGCTGTCTCCGTCACCACGTCCACCCGGCACCCGAGAGCCTCCTCCAGATCCTGGATGAGCGCGATATGATCGAGGAGGCTCCTGCCCGGCTCCAGGTCCACCAGGAGATCCAGGTCGCTCTCCGGCCCCGCCTCGCCGCGGGCGACCGACCCGAAGACCCGCAGGTTCGTGGCCCCGTGCCGTCCGGCTATTGCGAGAATCCTGGAACGCTTCTCCCGGATCAGATCCCGCGTGACGGACATGGCTGTTCAATCAGTCTTATCGAAGGTTGGAGATATAAATTTGCCCCCTGGCAACTGCGTCATCAAAAAAGCGCCTGTATGGCAGCCCTCACGACAGAAACAGTCGCCCGGCACTCCCCGATAAAGTCAGACTGATACCCTTACGAGCCAACCCTATAATCGTCTGTCACATTCCCGGGAAGCCTGGCAGGCATGGAGAACCAACCATGGCAGACTTTGTGCCGACTACCGTGAACAGAACGGCGGTCCGGGACCTCGCCGTCCCGATCGCCAGCGTAACGTCGTTTAACACCCTCGTCCAGTCCGTCATCGACGACAACCCCTTCGGGTGCGTCGGGTATACGACCAAAGGCGGCGAGACCGTCGATGGAGTCGTCCGGAACCGCGAGCACTACACCGCGAAGGTGAACTTCCTCGACGGTGAGGGCAAGCGCGTCGGGACCGTCTCGCTCCAGTCCCCGACGATCGCCGCGTTCAACGCGAACGCCGCCGAGGTCATGGACAACGCGGCCCTCGCGGCCGCGATGGGCGGCGAGGCCGTCCGGAACGGCCCGGGAGAGACCTACTACGCGCAGCTCAAGTGCCACGACCCCTCGGGTGACGACTACTACGTCACCTTCACCCGGAAGACCGTCCGGCTCTCGTCCTACCAGGACGAAGCGATCCGGGGCAAGGTCGAGACCTGGGCCGACACCGTCGGGACGCTGGAGTGAAGAGGGGGAAACCCCTCTCTCCAGAGGCTGAGGAAGATATCTGAGAAGACAGAGAGGCTATTCTCTCCGATTGATAACCGCTCATTGAGCGCATGATCTCCTATGACAATTGGGGCACAGTACCGGTTCGTCCCCACGGGTATGGGGAGCGCGGGCGCCCCCCTCAGACACTCCCACCAAACGCCGCCTGGCCGACAACGTAGCAGAGCCCGGCCACGATCGCCGCCGCCGGGATGGTCAGGACCCACGCGGCGACGATCTCGCGGACCACGCCCCACTTGACCGCCGAGTAGCCGCGGGTTGCGCCGACACCCATGATCGCGCCGGTCGTCGCATGGGTCGTCGAGACGGAGATACCGAAGATCGTCATCAGCGAGAGGACGCCGCCGGCAGTGGCCGATGCCGAAAATCCCTGGTAGGGCCGGATCTTCGTAATCCGGTTGGCCATCTTGTCGATGACCCGCCAGCCCCCGAGGAGCGTCCCGACCGACATGGCGAGCGAAGAGGCCAGTATGACCCAGAGCGGGACCGAGAACTCGGCAATCAGCCCGCCGGCAAGGAGCATGGCGGTGATGATGCCCATCGCGTTCTGGGCATCGTTCGCGCCGTGGCCGATCGCCTGAAACGACCCCGAGAAGATCTGGAGGTTCCGAAAAAGGCCTGAGAGGCGCCGCGGATGATAGTTGCGGAAGACATTGACGACGAGGGTGCTGAGGGCGAACGCCACGATGAACCCGAGCATCGGGGAGACGACGATGAAGATCAGGATCCCGAGGATGCCGCTGATCTTCAAAAATCCGGTTGCCATGGCGAGCGGGATGACCGCCGTCACCCCGATGAGTCCGCCGAGGAGGAGGTTCCACGGCTTGAAGTCACCCCGATGATACGCAACCACACCCGTGACGACCGCACCGAGGACCGCGCCGGTGAGCCCGTAGAAGAGGACCTGCTCGACCATATCAAGCGACGGCCAGAGCACCGCCCCCGTCCCCGCCGCAGCGATTCCCGTGCCGAGGAGGCCCCCGATCAGGGCGTGGCTGCTCGATACCGGGATCCCGAGGAACGATGTCACGAGGACCCAGAGGACCGCACCGACCAGGGCCACCAGGATCAGCGTCGGCGTAAGGAAGGAGGGGTCGACGATCCCTCTTCCAATGGTTGCTGCAATTGCCGTAGTGAAGAGGAGAGGGCCGAGGAGGTTGAAGACCCCCGCGAGGAGGACCGCCTGCAGGGGGGTCAGGGCTTTTGTCGCGATGATGGTGGCGATCGAGTTGGCGGCATCGTTCAAGCCGTTTGCAAAATTAAAGAGGAGGGCTAGAAGAATGCCGAGGATGACGATCGGGTCCATAGCGCTCAGGAATGTCTGATGGCTATGTCGCTCAAGACGTTGGCGACGTCTTCACACTTGTCGGTCGCCATCTCCAGGTTCTCGTAGATGTCCTTGAGCTTGATGATGGTGATCGCATCCTTCGTCTTGAAGATGTCCATGATGGCATGGCCGAGGACGTTGTCCGCGATGTTCTCCAGGCGGTTCACCTCGATGCATCGCTCTTCGATCAGGCCCGGGTCCTTGATCGACCGTATGCCGGTGACGGCCTTCTCGATCTCGACGACGCTGAGCTGGATCAACTTTGCCAGCTGGACCATCGAGTCGTCGGTCTCGGTGATGCCGTAACTGTACATCTGCTGTGCGGTGCCGTCGATGTAGTCGAGGATGTCGTCCAGCGCTGAAGCGAGGCGGGAGATCTCTTCGGGCTCAAGCGGCGTGATGAACGTCCGGTTCAGCTGCTCGTAGATCTGGTGTGTGATGTCGTCTCCCCGGTGCTCGAGCTGTTTCACCTGACGGCACTTCTCTTTCACGTTCTCGAAATTTTCGACGAAGTCGACGAGGAGATCGGCTGCGGCGACGACTGTCCCGGCCATCTCGTCAAAAAGGTCGAAGAATGCCTTGTCCTGGGGGACTACCCACTCCTTAATGCCCACGATGATCGCTATAAGTTTCTCCCATCAGGGGCTATATACCGATCGGTCATGCTGCCCGGAAAGGGCGGAGGGAGACGGCAAAATGGGGAGAGAATAAGTGCAAGGTCGCCGGGTGAGCGCATAAACCGGCTGTCGGGAGCGGCCCGCCCGGCGGTATGCCGGCGCGATACGGTGCAGGGCGACTCCCGCCCCGTGCCTCACTCCGAGACCTTCACGAGGTTGCTACGGATGAACTCGATGTCCGCGTCCTTTGCCGCGATCTCGAAGAGCATAGTCCCGTAACCGGGGCAGGGCTTCGTAAACGGCAGCAGAACCTTCTTCTTCCGGAGCTGGAGGCCGACGAGCATGGGCTCTTTTAAGAGCACCCGGATGTCCTTGAAGACGAACTCGGGGGTCATCTCGTAGTATTCTTTGCTGTGTTTTCGCACGTATTCATTCACCTGTTCGGGTGTCACGTCCTTGAGGAGCACCAGTCCACCCAGGTTGTTTACGCAGCGCGACGCCATCTATAAATTATTCGCATTTGAACGAATAAATCTTTGCGTGACCCCCGGCCCCGGAGGATTGCGCCGATCCGCTCGCAAGAACGGCCGCCCTTTGCCGGTGGGGAAAGGTTATCTTCTGCCGGGCCGATACCCCGGTATGAAGCCGTATGGAATGCCGGCCCGCTCGCCCCGGACCGGTCTCTTCCTTCTGGTGGCCTTCTCTGCCCTCCTCATCATGCCCTGCTCCGTCTCGGGCGCGACGCCCCCGCCGCTCCCTTCTCTTGCGCTCTCGATATCGAACGCCACCCTCTCCGGGGACGAAGACCTTGTTGTCTCCGCCGCCTGGAGCAGGGACGCGAGTTTCTACCGCCCCCCGCGAAGCATCGACGTGCTGATCTACAGCGTCTCTTCCGGATCGCTCGTTGCAGGCTACACCATCCCCGGCGACGATCCTACGGCCGCCGACGATACCGCCCGGCATTTCCGCGGGACGGTGCCCTCCTCGGAGTTGCCGGAGGGGAGACTCCTGCTCGTCGTCACCGACCCGGTCTCCGGCGCCGAAGCCCGCGCCCTGATCGACGTCACCGAACCGGGTCCGGATTACCCCGCCGCCCAGGCGAAGCGATACGCCGAGACCGCCTTCTTCGCGGTTGCGGGGGTCCTGCTGGCCGTCCTCGTTGCTGCTCTCGCCCTGCTCTTGCGGCACCCGTGAGCCCGTATCGCGACGACGTTGCACCACCGGTTCACTTAATGTCTGCAAGCAACCAACTATTCATCAAGTGAACCGCGAACCGGCAGTAAAAAAAGTTCTCTACTGGTGCGACGAGTGCAACGTCCCCCTCATCGGGCGCACCTGCTCCTGCAAGACGAGGGTCCGGGAGATCGAGCTCCTGCAGCCGCACGACGTCCGCCCGGCCCTCGCAGCGGATACGGCCCTCATACAGCGTCTTCTTACCGAACGGTTCGGCGATGTCCCCCTGCCCCGGGTCGTGCTCCTGAACAAGACCGGCGGCGCCGACCGGGCCGACCTCGTGATCGTCCACGGCGACCGGTTCGGCTGGCTCGCGTTCGACCCGGTCACCCGGAAGTTCAGCCTCGATATCGCCCCCGAAGCGCTCCCGTACATCCTGGGGCACGCAACGCGGGGCATCATCGACCTCGATGCCGAGCCCGCGGTGCGCGCGCATAAGGGCCGCGTCGGCGGGAAACGGTTCGCCCTCGCAACCGCCGTTCCCGATGGAACGGCCATCGTCGCCTATAAGAACCGGTTCGGGACCGGCGTCGTCAAGGACGGCCAGGTCCGGGTGAAAGAACTCGTCTCCGTCACCCCCCGCACCCGGCCCGACCCGGGCTGGGACGTGGTGATCGAGAGGAACCGCTACCACTTAAAGAACCTTGAGCGCAACGCCGTCCGCACCATCAAAAAGCATATGAACGACCGGCCGTGCGCGAACGTCTCGTTCTCCGGCGGCAAGGACAGCACCGCCGTCCTCCACCTCGCCCGCAAGGCAGGGGTGGAGAAGGCGTTCTTCATCGATACCGGGATCGAACTCCCCGAGACGGTGGAGTTCGTGGCGTCGCAGGGCGTCGAGATCGTCCGGAAGGGCGGCGATTTCTTCCAGGCGGTCGAGAAGGCAGGGCCGCCGGGGAAGGACCACCGTTGGTGCTGCAAACTCCTGAAACTCCACCCCTTGAAGATCTACCTCGCCGATACCGGCGCCTGCGTCACCATCCAGGGGAACCGTTGGTACGAGTCCTGGAACCGGGCCGACCTCGACGAGACGAGCCAGAACCCGGCAAATCCCCTGCAGTTGAACATCTCGCCGATCCGGAACTGGCGGGCGCTCGAGGTCTTCCTTTACCTCTGGTGGCAGGAGGTTCCCATGAACCCGCTCTACGAGAAGGGTCTTGAGCGGATAGGCTGCTACCTCTGCCCGGCGGCGCTCGAGAGCGAGTACGAGGGGCTCCGGGAGATGCACCCCGACCTGACGGATCGCTGGGACGAGTTCCTTGTCCGTTGGGCGGAGAAGAACGGGTTGCCGGACGCCTACCACCAGTGGGGGCTCTGGCGGTGGCGGGCGCTGCCCCCGAAGATGCGCGAGGTCTGCCGGGAGCGAGGGATCGCCGTGAACGCGGACTTCACCCTGAAGGAGGGCCCGGTGAAGAAGGAGGCCCGGGCGGCAAGCATGAAGAGTATGGATACCCAGAAGCCGGCACCGCCGGCAGAGATCGAGTCCGTCCCGGACGAGATCAGGAAGGACTTCCCGATCCTCGGCGACATCATCTATCTCGACAACGCAGCGACGACCTTCTCGCCGGAGCCGGTGGTTGAGGCGGCGGTCGAGTTCGAGCACCGCTACCGGGCGAACGTCGGCCGTGGCGTCCACCGCCTGACCCGGATCGCGACGCAGCGCTACTGGCACGCCCACGAGAAGGTGGCCCGGTTCATCGGCGGGGAGGCGGGGGTAACGGTCTTCACGAAGAACGCCACGGACGCGATCAACATGGTCGCGCAGGGCCTCTCCTGGAAGCCGGGCGACCGCGTGGTGACCACCATCCTCGAACACCACTCAAACTTCCTCCCCTGGTGGGCGCTTGCGAAACAGGGGGTCGCGCTCGACGTGGTCGGGATCGATGCCGACTACGCGCTCGACCTTGCCGCGTTCGAGGAGAGCCTTGCCGGCGGCGGCGTCCGGCTCGTCAGCGTCACCCACGCTTCAAACGTCCTCGGCGTGACGACGCCGGTCCCCGAGATAGCCCGGCTCTGCCGGGAGCACGACGCGCTCCTCCTCGTGGACGGGGCGCAGACGCTGCCGCACATGCCGGTGAACGTCGCGGAACTCGGCTGCGACTTCCTCTGCTTTGCGGGGCACAAGATGTTCGGGCCGATGGGGACGGGGGTGCTCTGGATGCGCGAGGCGCTCCTTGAGCCGCCGGTCCTCGGCGGGGGGATGGTCGCGAGCGTGACCGCCGAAGGCTACGTCCCCGCGGAGGGCTACCAGCGCTACGAGGCCGGGACGCCGAACGTCGGCGGCGGGATCGCGCTCGGCGTCGCCGTGGACTACCTCTCGGCGGTCGGGATGGAGCGGATCCACCAACATGAGGAACGCCTGACCGCCCGGCTGATCGCGGGGCTCTCCGGGATCGACGGGGTCACGGTCTATGCCGGAAAGAAGTCCGGGGCCCGGATAGGCGTCGTTTCGTTCACCATCGACGGCGTCCACCCGCAGGAGGCCGCGCAGATGCTCGACGAGGATGCAGAGATCCTGGTGCGGTCGGGGCACCACTGCTGCCAGCCGCTGATGGAGCACCTGAACCTCCCGGAAGGGACGGTGCGGGCGAGCATGGCGGCCTTCACGACGGAGCACGAGATCGACCTCCTGGTTGCGGCCGTCGACGAGATCAGCCGGGGACGGTGAAGGGTAACCCCCACCCCGCCCGGATCTCGGCGTCTGGTTTTGAGTCTTCATACCCCCGGCCTGCTTCCTGCTCTTTAGTTTCTGCCTTCAAAGTCTCCCGAAGGTCTTAATCCCCGGAGAAGAACCTTAAACGGCTTTCCACTGGCTATCACCACGCACTGCCCCCGCCCCTCGCGGGCGGGGGAGGAGCGCGAAGCGCGGGCGGGGTGGGGGCTGCACCCTCCTCCCCGTCGGCCTCACCCCCAATGGCGCTATCCCCGCCCTGAGAGAAAGGGGGGAACCGAAGGCTAACATCCAGGGCTTGATAAGCCATCAGGCCCCGGGTAAAAACGTGAGCACCGGAGTTACGAACCCCTTCACCCCTCCATCCCCTCTATCCTCTCCGGATGCGTATACACCGCCATCTCCGGCGTCCCCGCGGCCCCGACGATACAGAGTTCGGTCTCCTCCGCAACCTCCACGGCAAGCGCGGTCGGGGCGCCGGTGGAGGCGAGCAACGGGATGTTTGCCATGAGGCACTTCCTGACCATCTCGGAGGTGACCGTGCCGGTGCAGACCGCAACCGTCCGGGAGAGGTCGAGACGGTCAAGGAGCCCCCTCCCGATCACGCGGTCAAGGGCGTTGTGCCGGTCGAGATCTTCTGCGCGGGCGACGACACGGCCTTCCGATGCAAGAACAACCGAATCGAGCGGGCCGGTGAGGGCGGCAGCGGCGGCCTCGATCTCGGGCACGGCAACCACGATACCTGACTCGATCGCGGGCAGTTTCTGGGTGTCGATGTAGGAGACCGCCCCCCCGCAGCCGGAGAGGATGGTCTTTTTTACGCTGACCCGCTTGAAGATGTTCTTCGTGATGACGCTGATCCGGTTCTCCTCGATCCTGATCGACTCGATCTCGTCAGCGCTCCGGATGATCTCCTCGGTGTAGAGATAGCCGGTGATGAAATCCTCAAAACCGCCGGGGCTCAGGATGACGGTCGTCAGGTGCCGGCCGTTGACGAAGATCGCAACCGGTTTCTCTTCGGCGGCGTCGTGGGTGACGCTCCCCCCACCGATACGGATACAGGCAATTTTCTTGAACATGTTTCCTCACTTCAGGATACCTGCGGCGTCCCGGATCATGCCGGGCGTTACCCGGCAGAACCGATCCTGGTACAAGAGATGCACGGGAGAGGACTATATCATACCGGTCTTATGGCCCTACACACTGCCGGACGAACTCTTCGGGCATCGAGGTGCGCCGTGCGGTCTCTTCGACCGAGAGCCCGCTCCGAAGAAGCCTCTTCACCACGCTCTCCATGGGCTCGCCGACCTCGACGATGTGCAGATCGGGATCATACAGCCTGATCACCCGCTGCCCCCAGGGCTGCTCGATCATGCCGTGCACGTACTTCACGGAGTCCATCCCGTTGAGCCTTTCGAGAAAGGCATCCAGGTCGTCCTCTTCGAAGTAGAGTTCGGCGTTGTTCGATCCCCGGATGATATCGTCTGCGTCGACGCCGATCAGATCGGCAAAATGCGACCGGAGGTGGATCGCAAAACCGCCCTCGAACGCTACGTTCTCACCGAGATCGTAGCCGACCTTCTGGCCGAGTACCTCTTCGTAGAAGGCTCTGGATATCCCGATGTCGTGAACAACAATAAGCGGACCTGCAAATCGCATACAGGGTTTCGTAAGAATTCGAGGTAGTTATGCCTTTTGTTCGGCTGCTCCCCTGCTCTCCGAACGTTCTACACAAGAGAGGTTATTACGGCTGCCCGGCGGCGCGGGGAGATGACAGGGGAATCCTCCACGCCGCCGGGTATTGCCAGACACACCTTCTGCGCCCCGGCACGGGCGCATCGAGGTTTTTATGGAACTCAAGTATTGCTCCGGTCGAACGCCCGGGCCCCGGCAGGCTCCGGGCATAGCCCGGAACCTGCCATGATACGGGGTTATTTGAATACGTCGAAGATCTGGTCGCTGCCGGTTGCGAAGAGCCGCTGGCGTTCCGCCTGCTCCTCGACGAGCGCGAGGACCGGGAGATCCATGTTCACACCCGGGGTGTGGCCGAACATCTTCTCCATATCCGTCTGCAGGGCGTGCATGTAGAGCGAGTTCGCGATCTCCATCGGGCAGTTCTCCTCGCACTGGCCGCAGTTGACACAGGAGTCTGCCACGTGAGCGTAGCGGATCAGGTGGAACATGAACGGCACGGGGAGCACACCCGGCGCTACCAGGTAGGGCTTCTTCGTGCTGCACTCGACACAGTAGCAGATCGGGCAGTTCTCGATGCAGGCGTAGCACTTGGTGCACCGGCTCGAGTCCTCCATGATCGTCTGGAGACGCTCCTTGCCTTCGCCGAGCCCCTCGAAGTAGCGCGCCCGCCACTTGTCGCCGAGTTTCAGCATCGAGTTCTCGACCTTGCCGCGGATCTCGATACCTTTCGGGTTCGCGGCCTCGGTGGCGATCGCCCCGGACCTGACAGCCGCATCAAGGAGGTTTGCGCCCTTCTCGGAGCAGACCTCGACGAACGTGGCCTTGCCGGCCTTATCGCCAATGACGCCCCAGTTTCCGCAGGCGAGGTCCGCCTGGCGGGGGATCTTCATCTTGCACCGGCGGCAGTTGCCGCGGCGGCCGAAGCCCGCCTCCTCGAGTTCGTCCATCGAGATGCCCTTGTGCTCGCCATCCTTCGTGACGATGATGAACTGACCCTTGTCGATCTCTTCCTTGACGACGTCGTTCGGGTCGACCCCGAACTTCTCGGTGATCATCTTCCGGGCGGTCACCGGGCTGACCGATCCGCCGCAGTTGACGCCGATCATCAGGAGGTTGTCCAGGTTGATCTGGTTGCGCTTCGCGAGTTCGTAGATACCCATCGCGTCGCAACCCTTCACCGTCACGGCAAGGCGCGTGTCCTCGGCACCGTCCAGGTACTTCTTGATCAGTTTCGAGAGCAGAAGCGTTCCGCAGTGGAGCGAGCCTGCCGTCTGTCCGATCTCCGCGGGGTCGGTGATGATCGTGGGAACCGCGTCGTAGAGGTCCACGCCCTTCTTCACCGCCAGCACGGCGTCGACGATGTTGTTCTCGAGGGCGTACTTAAGGAGCCCGGTCACCGCACCGCCGCATTCCGCCACTTTGGCGAGGTCGGCGTTCGTCGTCCAGGCGTATACCATATCTCCCTTTGCTGCCATTTACTGCACCCCCGTGATCTTCTCGACGGCAACAGCACTGTGCTTCAACTCCGGCATCTTGGAGAGCGGGTCGAGAGCGGTGTTCGTCAGCTGGTTTACAGACCCGACTCCGCCGAAGTGCATCGTCATCATCAGCACGCCGGGTGCGACTTCGTCGGTCACCCGGGCAAGAGCCTCTGCCTGCCCGCGCCTGCCCTTGAGCCGGATCTTCTCACCGTTCTGGATGCTCAGCCGTGCTGCATCTTCGTTGTTGATCTGCACGTAGGCTTCCGGCACCTCCTGGTGGAGGATCTTCGCCCGGCCGGTCTGGGTCCGGGTGTGGTAGTGGAAGATCAGACGTCCGGTCATCAGGGTGAACGGATACTCGGCGTCGGCGACCTCCGCGGGCGGCCGGTGCTCGATACCGAAGAAGTGTCCGAGACCATCGGCCGACGAGAACTTCTCGCGGTGCAGGATCGGCGTTCCGGGGTGCTCGAGGGTCGGGCAGGGCCAGTGGACGGACTCGGGCTTCTCCATCCTCTCGTAGGAGATACCGGCCATCGACGGGGTGACCCGGCGCATGTCGTTCCAGATATCCTCGGGCGAGTTGAAGTCGAACCCGTTGAGATTGAGTTTGTGGGCGAGGTCGACGAAGATCTGCCAGTCTTCCTTCGCGTCTCCGGGGGTATCGACGGCCTTCCTGATACGGTTGACACGCCGCTCGCCGCTGGTGAACGTCCCGTCCTTCTCGGCGAAAGATGCGCCGGGCAGGATAACGTCGGCGTATTTCGCCGTCTCGGTCATGAAGAGGTCCTGCACGACCAGGAAGTCGAGCTTCTCAAGCGACCGCATGACGTGGTTCGAGTCGGGGTAGGAGACGACCGGGTTCAGCGCGAAGATGTACATCGCCTTGATCGGGTCGCCGCACTGGGTGATCTGTTCGGTCAGGGTCACGCCGTAGTTGCTGGCAAGCCCGGTGACGCCCCAGAGTTCTTCCATGCGCTTCCGGGTGGCGTCATCCTCGCACTTCTGGTAGCCGGAGAAGACGTTCGGGTACGCACCCATGTCGCAGGCGCCCTGGACGTTGTTCTGGCCACGGAGCGGGTTGACACCGACACCGGGTCTCCCGACGTTGCCGGTGAGCATCGCGAGGTTTCCGAGCGACCGGACGTTGTCCGTGCCGGTGGAAAGTTCCGTGATGCCGAGACAGTAGATGATCACCGCGTTATCTGCGGTGGCGTAGGCCCGCGCGATCTCCTTGACCCGCTCGGTCGGCACACCGGTGATCGACTCGACCTCGGCGTAGTTCTCCACGGTCTTCTTCAGTTCGTCGAACCCGCTCGTCCTCTTCTCGATGAACTCCTTGTCGTGGAGGTTCTCCTGGATGATCCAGTACATGATCGAGTTGATCAGGGCGATGTTCGTCGAGGGGTTGTAGCGGACGTACTCGTCGGCCAGACGCGCCGTGGGCGTGTAGCGCGGGTCGCAGACGATGACCTTCTTGCCGGCCTTCTTCGCCTGGAGGACCCGGCGTGCTGCGAGCGGGTGCGCCTCGACGCTGTTCGCGCCGATCATGAAGATGACGTCGGCGTTCTTGACGTCCTCGAAGGGGTTCGTCGCGGCGCCGGAGCCGAACGAGAGCGAGAGCCCCGCGACGGACGGCCCGTGGCAGATACGCGCGCAGTTGTCGATGTTGTTGGTCTTGAAGGCGACGCGCGCGAGTTTCTGCATGATGTAGCACTCTTCGTTCGGAGTCCGGCACGAGACCTGGAAGCCGAGGGCGTCCGGCCCGTACTTGTCGCTGATCTCCGTGAACTTCGAGGCGATGAGATCATAAGCCTCGTCCCAGGAAGCCTCGACGAACTCGCCGTTCTTCTTGATGAGGGGCTTTGTCAGACGGTCGGGGCTCTGGACGAACTCCCAGCAGGTTGCTCCCTTGGGGCAGAGTTTGCCCTCGTTGATCGGGCTCCTCTTGTAGGGTTCGACACCCACGAGTTTGCCATCGTTCACCACAAGGTTGAGTCCGCACCCTACGCCGCAGTAGGGGCAGGTTGTGGGAACGTAACGTAATTTGCCATTAATGTCAGCCATGTGAATTCTCCCGATAGTTGCATTCAACGTCGGTTTTGCCATGCATGTCCAGATGATCCGGGCATGTTAATAGTGGCTTTACTCTACTAAGTAGTATATAAATTTAAACTTACTCTTTTAACTTCGGCCGGCTTTTTATGCTATATAGTTGATCGCTTCCTCGACATATTTTTTGTCACCCGGGGTATAGGCCGCTGATATCGATGATTCCGCGATTAGGCGGCACCTTCCCGGCGATACGTCGCAGCAACCCGATCCAGGTCAATTAAACCTTATTTACCGATCCAAAATGTTTACAACCTACCCTGACCAACTACATCTCCGTGCAACCGAGACTGAATCATACATGGGAAGATATCGAGGCCCGACTCAAGTCCAGAGGCACCTCGCCGGAATTGATCGAGGACTTCAAACGCTGCATCGATTTCCACACCTTTGCGGCCCCCGGGCTTCTGGTCGGGGTCTATATGGTGGACTATGCCCTGGAACTTCTGAACTCTCCCCGGGGCCAGAAGATCTATGCCGTCTGCGAGACGACGAAGTGTCTGCCCGACCCCCTGCAGGTGATCGCCCACTGCACGACCGGCAACCACCGCCTCCGGGTGCTCCCGATCGGGAAGTTCGCCATCACCATGAATGGGCCGGCCGATGCCCCCCACGTGAACGGGTTCCGTGTCTTCGTCGACGGCGATAAGATCGAGCGGTATCCGACGTTTGCTCTCTGGTATACGAAGGACCCGCTCTTCGACCCGAGAACCCGGGGTCTCGATCTGATCGACGAGATCATCGATGCAGAGCGCGATATGCTCTCCTGGGAACGGGTGCGGGTGAAAGTGCCCCAGAAATGGCCGTGGAAGTCCGCGGTCTGCTCCATCTGCGGCGAGATGGTTCCCGACAACCTGCTCGTCGACGGTGCCTGCTCCGACTGCCGGTCACAGTCTTACTACGAGAAGATAGCCTACTGAGGAGACCTCCCTCTCGCGGGAGGCATATACCGTATGGAGTTCTCTCCGATAGGACTCGTGCATTCCGCCGTCCGCTCCAGGAGCGATATGCCGGTCCAGGGCGTCGATGCCGAGATCGAGATCCACCCCTCGTACGCCGGGGGACTCTTCGGCATCGAGGCGAACTCGCACCTGATCCTCGTCTGCTGGCTGCATGAGGCCGGCCGGGACGTCCTCCGAGCGGTTCCCCGGAAGGTCTCGGGGGATCTGCCGGAGAAGGGCGTCTTCTCTCTCCGCTCTCCGGCGCGGCCGAATCCTCTCTCCGTCTCGGTGGTCCGGCTGCGCGGGATACGGGACGGACGGTTCCTTCTGCTCGCAAACGTCGACGTGATCGACGGAACGCCGGTGATCGATATCAAACCCTACCAGACGGGGTGGGACTGCGTCTTCTCCGCGACCGGCCACGACCGGACGGAGAAGATCCGGAAGATGGGCCCCGGCGAGTACCGGGCCGGCCTCATCCGGGAGGCGGTGAACTATCACGGTGAACTCTGCCCCGGCGTGGCGGTCGCGGTGCGGCTTGCGGAGGCGGCGACGCGCATCTTCGAGCGCGACCTCGCGTCCCCCGAGGTCTCGGTCGCCCCCGGCTCCGACCCCTGCATCGCCGACGCGCTCATCGGGATCACCGGCGCGCGCCCCGGAAACCGTCGGCTGGGATCTTCAGGGAGAGACCGGTGCGTTCTCTCCTGCGCGGGAAAGGAGGCGGTCTTTCTCCTCCGGGAGGTGCCGGAGAGCGTCGATGCGATCCTCGCGGCCGACGAGGCGTCGCTCTTCGACTGCACCGTGCGCCTTCGGGCGCAGCACTGAGAGTTACAATAATCCAGGACGAATATGTCACGCAGATACCTGAACCTTACCGCGCTCTCGGAGGCGCTCGCGATGATGCGACGGGAGTTTCCCTCGCCGGGCCGCGCCGAGACCGTGCCGCTCGCAGAGGCTGTCGGCAGGGTGACGGCCGAACCCCTGTATGCGGGGTATTCCGTCCCCGTAGCCGATATCGCGAAGTTTGATGGATACGCGGTGAAGAGCGGCGAGACCCGTGGAGCGCAGGACCAACAGCCGCTGCCCCTTGCCGGGTATGCCCGCGTCAACACCGGCGAGGTGCTCCCGCGACCGTTCGACGCTGTCGTCATGATCGAGGATACCTGGAACGAGGGCGGCGTCCCCCGGATCCGGAAGTCCGCCGCGCCCGGGCAGAACATCCGCCGTGCCGGCGAGGATGTCCGGGCGGGGGAACTCGTCCTCCCGAAAGGCCACCGCATCAGGCCGTTCGACATCGGTGCGCTCGCGACCTACGGGATAGACCGGCTCGCCGTCCGGTCGGTCCGGGTCGGGATCGTCCCGACGGGGAGCGACCTTGTCCCGCTCGGCACGGCGCCCGGGCCCGGTCAGACTATCGAGACGAACACCCTCATGGCGGAGGCCTACCTCGCCGGGTTCGGGGCGACCTGTCGCCGTTACGGGATCGTTCCCGACGAACCCGATCTCATCCGGGAGGCGGTGGAGGCGGCGGTCGCCGAGAACGATCTCGTCATCCTCTCGGCGGGTTCGTCGGCCGGCACCCGCGACTTCTCCCGGGACGTCGTCGAGGTCCTCGGTGAGATCGTCTTCCACGGGATCGCCGTCCGGCCGGGGAAGCCGGTGCTGCTCGCGAACGTCGGCGGCAGACCGGTTCTCGGGATGCCGGGGTATCCCGTCGCCGCCCAGACGGTTCTCCGCGAGGTTGCCGGGGCGCTCCTCGCGGGGTGGGGACTCGAGCCGCTCCCGGGCGAAGAACTGGATGTCCGGCTCTCGCGACGGCTGGCGTCCGATCTCGGGTTCGACGAGTTCGTCCCGGTCTCGATCGGGCGGGTCGACGGCACCTGCTGGGCGACGCCCCATCCCCGGGGCGGCGGCATCCAGATGGCGGTCGTCCGGGCAAACGGCTATCTCCACATCCCGGCCGCACGGGAGGGGATCGAGGCGGGCGAGGAGGTGCGCGTCCGGCTCACCGTCCCGCCCGCTTCCGTCGCCCGGACGCTCGTCTGCGTCGGGAGGCGTGACCCTGTCCTCGGCGAACTCGGCAACCTCCTCGCGGAGGCTGGCTACCACCTCCACTGCTGCAACGCATCGACGATCGGAGCGGTGCTCGCTCTGCGGGCGAAGACCTGCCACGCGGCGACGGTTGCTCTCCCCGAGACCGCGTCGGCGTGGAGCGACCAGGTGCTCCGCTACCTGCCCGACGTGCGTCTCCTCCGGGTTCCGGTGGCCCGGACGGAGTTCGGGGTTGCGTCGGCCGGCGACCTCGATGCCGGGAGCCTTGCGTCGCTGCGGGTCGTGAACCGCCCGGTGGCGCAGTTCCTCCTCGATGCGTGGCTTGACCGGGAGGGGATCGCTCTCTCCCCGTCGGGCGTTCCCGGGGACGTCCGGGTCTGTTCGGCCCTTGAAGCGCGGGAGTCGGGGCTCCGGTTCACGTCGATCGGCTACGAGTCGTGCGATCTGGTGATACGAGAGGAGTTTGCCGCGGACGAGGGCGTCGCAGCCCTCATCGAGGCCGCACGGTCGCCGGGGTTCTGCGCGTACCTCCGGGCTGTCGGGAGAGATCCCGGGGACGGAGCCGCGGACGACGTATCTTCGGCCTGAGCCGCTGCCCCTGCTCGAAACGAATATCCATTTTTGGTATGACCACTCCTCATGCGAGTCAGCGAGCAGACCCGGGAGCAGATCATGGCGGTGCTCCGGCGGATGACGGATGCCATGAGCAGGAAGGATGTCGAGGGTATCATGGCGTTCACCGACCCCGAGTTCCGCGGCTTCGGGACCGGCGCCGACGAGAAGGCGATCGGGAGGGAGGAGTATCGCCGTCATCTCGAGCGCGACTTTGCGCAGGCGGAGACGATCTCGCTCGACCTCTCCGACGTCCGTATCGGCGCCGAGGGGACGGTCGCCTGGGTGATGGCCGATCTGACCTACCACGTTGTCGCGGGCGGCGCCCCGCAGGACCTGAACGGGCGGATGACGGCGGTACTCCGGGGGACCGGCCATGCGTGGGTCTTTGCCCAGATGCACTACTCAATCCCGGCAGAGGGCCAGGAAGCGGGCCGGTCGTATCCGGCGTAACCCTCCCCGCGCCGTCTGCAGAAACAGTTCGATCACCACTATTTTTGAGAGTTGTCTTATACCGCCGAAAGCGGGAAAAAAGGGTGGGAGCGGCGAGCCGGATCAGGGCTGGCCCGCGCTGAACGTGAGCAGGGTCGCTCCGGCTTCATCGGTGAGAACGAGCCGGGTTCCGTCGATCCGGTAGCCTGCGACCGACTCGAGGAGGGTGAGGTAGCGGTTCTCCTGCTCCATGACGCCTTCCGGCTCGCCGCAGTACATCTTCGTGCTGATCGGCGCTTCGACGGTGAGGTTTGCGCCGTCCACGGTGTAGCCGGCCCCGTAGGAGTTGCACCCGGCGTTGCCGCCGACGTTCCCGTCGGCCGAGAAGACCGCGGTGACCGTCGTCCCGGCGATCACCGAGGAGACGGCTTCGCTGCTCAGGCTATAGGACTCAAGCGTCCACTCCGTCCCGGCGAGCGGCGCCGGCGGGACCTCCTCGGCCTGCACGAAGAAGAGGAAGTCCGTCCCCGCCGCGTCCGCGAGGGTCAGGCGGTCGCCTTCGATTCGGTAGGACGAGGCATTTCCGAGGAGGGCAAGGTAGGCGCTCTCCTGCTCCATGACGCCGGGCGTCCCGCAGTACATCAGGGTGCTGAAGAGCGAGGAGACCGAGAGGTTTTCGCCTTCAAGGCTGTACTGGCCGCCGTAGAGGTTGCACCCGGCGTTGCCGGTGACGTTCCCGTCCGCCGAGAACTTCGCGGTGACCGTCGCCCCCGCAATCACCGAGGAGATTGCGTCCCCTCCGGTGCTGTAGCTGTCAAGCACCCAGTCCGTCCCGACGAGCGGGAGGTCGGACTTCGGGACGGCCTTCTCGAAGACCAGGAGGTCGGCGCCCTCGCCGTCCGTGAGGATCAGCCGGCCGTCTTCCATCCGGTAGGAGGCGACGTCCGCGAGGAGCGCAAGGTAGCGGTCCTCCTGGTCCATGAGGCCGGGCGGCTCGTTGCAGTACATCTCGGTCCGTATGGCCGGCTCAATGGTGAGGTTCGCGGCGTCCACGGTGTAGCCGGCCCCGTAGGAGTTGCACCCGGCGTTGCCGCCGACGTTCCCGTCGGCGTTGAAGAGCGCCGTGACGGTTGTGCCGTCAAGGACCGGGATCATGGTGCCGTTTTCGGCGAGGCTCGCGAGCGTCCAGGACGTCCCGGCGAGTTCAGCGGGCGCGTCTCCCTTCACGAAGACGAGCGTCGTTGCTCCCTCCGCATCGGTGACGACGAGCCGATCGTTCTCGATCCGGCATCCGGCCGCCGAGCCGAGGAGGTCGATGAACCGTGCCTCCTGCTCCATGACGCCCGGCGTCTCGCAGTACATCAGCGTCTGGATGAGCGAGGAGACCGAGAGGGTCGTGCCGTCGAGGCGGTAGTCGCCGCCGTAGTGGTTGCACCCGGCATCCCCGCCGACGTTCCCGTCAGCGCCGAAGACCGCCGTGACCTCTGTTCCCGGCAAGACCGGAACGAGGGTTCCGTTCCCGGCGAGGTATGAATCAAGTTTCCAGGACGTTCCGGAAAGCGCCACAGACGCCCCCGGCGTCGACGTGCCCCCCATGCACCCCGCGGCGATGATGGCTGCCACGACGATGACCAGGAGCGACGCCGTCGTGAGGATGTAGTTTCTGTTCCTTCTTCTGTTCGGTGCCATACAACAGCATATGGGCGGGAATGAGTGATAAATGAATTGTAAGCTACGAAATAAATCGAACCTATACGTGGTCGGTTTGTCAAACCTGACGATTATATGGTTTATCCGGGTTCTGTTATTTTATGCCGCCTAATAGCGAGGAGTGGGCTGTCCCGCCGTATTTGGGCGTTCCGGTATCGTTCGGCGGGTATCTTTCTGCATGTGCAGGGGTTTTATCGGGGAGCGTCCCATACCGGGTGCGGGAGAAGAACGCTATGGTAACGTTGATCCTTCTGAGGCACGGCGAAAGCGTCTGGAATCGGGAGAACCGGTTCACGGGCTGGACCGACGTCGACCTCTCGCCACAGGGTATCGAAGAGGCCCATAAGGCGGCGGAACTCCTCGGGGACGGCGGGTATACGTTCCGCGTCGCCTACACCTCCGTCCTGAAGCGGGCTATCCGGACGCTCTGGATCGTGATGGACGACCTCGACCTCATGTACGTCCCGGTGCACCGGTCGTGGCGGCTGAACGAGAAGAGTTACGGCGCCCTGCAGGGTTTGAACAAGCAGGAGACCGCGGAGAGGTACGGTGCGGATCAGGTGCATCTCTGGCGCCGGGCATACGACGTCCGGCCGCCGCCGCTCCCGTGGGACGATCCGCGGCACCCGCGGTTCGACCCCCGCTATGCAGACCTCGACCCGGAGACCCTGCCTGCGACCGAGGCCCTCCGCGACACGCTCAAGCGGGTGCTCCCCTGCTGGGAGAGCCATATCACCCAGGACCTTGCGGCGGGGAGACCCGTCCTGGTCGCCGCCCACGGCAACAGCCTCCGTGCCCTGGTCAAGCACCTGGACAATGTTCCCGACGACGAGATCGCGGGGCTGAACATCCCGACCGGCTACCCGCTCGTCTACGAACTGGACGGAGACCTGAAGGCCGTCCGGCACCACTACCTCGGCGACCCGGAGGAGATTGCAGCGGCCGCCCGGGGCGTGGCCCGGCAGGCAGGGCCGGGATAGACGAAGGAATGCACGGGCGGCTGGCCGGGGATCGCGTATGCCGGCTTTTCCCTGGGAGGGTACGCATACGCTTTCTCCGGCAACCCCCACCCCGCCCGGCGTTTCCCTGGGAGGGTACGCATACGCTTTCTCCGGCATCCCCAACCCCGCCCGGCGTTTCCCTGGGAGGGTACGCCTATACTTCTCCGCATCCCCCACCCCGCCCGGCGTTTCCCTGGGAGGGTACGCATACGCTTTCTCCGGCATCCCCACTCCGCCCGCGCTTCGCGCTCCTCCCCCGCCCCCTCCCGGGGGCAGGGGCAGTGCTTGCGATACCCGGGGAAGGCCGTGCCCGGGGAGCAGCGCTTGGCGCCGGTTCTTTTCTGACCATATCCCCATACAGGGGACCGTGGTGGATATCGCGACTGGGGGAGGGGCCGACGGGGAGGGGGGAGCATCCCCCCTCCCCTGTCTCTACCCCATAGGGCTATTCTCCGGACCTTCCACCTCGCCCACCGGCAGGGACTGTCATGGCGATACCCGGGGAAGGCCGTGCCCGGGGAGCAGCGCTTGGCGCCGGTTCTTTTCTGACCATATCCCCATACAGGGGACCGTGGTGGATATCGCGACCGGGGGAGGGGCCGACGGGGAGGGGGGAGCATCCCCCCTCCCCTGTCTCTACCCCATAGGGCTATTATCCGGACCTTCCACCCTTCCCGGGGGCAGGGGCAATGCCCAGGCGTATACCCGGTGGGAAGCCGTGCCCCGGGGGAGCAGCACTGACGCCGGCGTCCTGATAGGGATCGCGTATGTCACCCCCTCTCCGCGGTGGGAAAGATCATATATACCATCCCGCAGAGGGCCACCTCTCCAACAGGGGGAAGTGTCATGAAGAAGGTTGCCATCAACGGATTCGGGCGGATCGGGCGGAAGGTTCTCTCCAATTACCTGACCGATCCGCCGGAGAAGATCGAGATCGTCGCGGTGAACGACCCAAACCCGACAGAAGAACTCGCCTACCTGATGCAGTACGACTCGGTCCACGGGCGGGCGCCGTTCCCGGTCGAGGCCGGGAAGGACCATATCCGGTTCGGGCCGAAGGAGGTGCGGGTGCTGCACGAGAGGGACCCGACCCGCCTCCCGTGGAAGGACCTCGGCGTGGATATGGTGCTCGAGTGCACGGGGCACTTCACGGAGCGGGCGGGCGCCGCGAAGCACCTGGACGCCGGGGCATCACGGGTCGTCATCAGCGCACCCTCGCCCGACGCCGACCATACGGTCGTCCTCGGGGTCAACGAGGAGACGTATGACCCTGCAAAGCATACCGTCGTCTCGAACGCCTCCTGCACGACCAACGCGCTCGCGCCGGCGGCGAAGGTCTTGAACGATGCGTTCGGCGTCGAACGCCTGATGGCAACGGCGATCCACGCCTACACCGCCACCCAGGCACTGGTTGATCGGGCCGCAAAGAAACCGCGCCGGGGACGGGCCGCAGCCGTCTCGCTGATCCCGACGACGACCGGTGCCGCCGTCGCCACCACCCGGGTTCTGCCCGAACTCACCGGGAAGATGGACGCGATAGCGATCCGGGCTCCCATCCCCGACGGGTCGGTCATCGATATCGTCGCGGAACTGAACCGCGATACAACGGCGGACCAGGTGAACGCCGCGATGAAGACGGCGGCGGAAGGAAGGATGAAGGGATACCTCGCGTATACCGAGGATCCGATCGTGTCGGCCGATATCGTCGGCGACCCGCACTCCGGGGTCGTCGACGGGCTCTCCACGAGCGTCGTCGGCGGGCGGATGGTCAAGGTCCTGGTCTGGTACGACAACGAGTTCGGGTATGCGAAGAGGATGGTCGATATCGCCGCCTACATGGCCTCCCGGGAGTGAGGGGATGACCAAATTAGTCTTCTTCGGCCTCGATGAGCACGAACAGGATGTGATCGGGAGGGGGTTCGCCGGCCCGAGCGGTTATGATCTCGCCCTGCACGCCGAACCGCTCACTATCGAGAACGTATCGCTTGCCCATGGCGCCGAAGGCATCGGGGTCTTCGTCATGTCCCGTGTCACCCGCGAGGTCCTCGACCGGCTGCCGGACCTCAAGGTGATCGCCGCCATGTCCACGGGGTTCGACCACATCGACTTCGCCGCCTGCCGGGAGAAGAACATCGCCGTCTGCAACGTGCCGCATTACGGAGAAACCACGGTGGCGGAGTTCGCCTTCGGGCTCATCCTGGCCCTCGCCCGGCGGTTCCGGGCGACGTTTGCGCGGACCGACCGGGGCGACTTCTCGCGGGCCGGACTTGCCGGGATGGACCTCGCCGGTAAGACCCTCGGCCTGATCGGGACCGGGCGCATCGGGTCGCACCTCGCTCGCATCGCCCACGCGGCGGGGATGGAGGTGATCGCCTACGACCTGAGGCCGAACCCGGCTCTCACAAAAGACTACGGCGTCCGCTACATGGACCTCGACGAACTCCTGCGGGAAGCGGACGTCATCAGCCTGCACGTCCCCCACACGAAGGCCACGCATCACCTTATCGACGCAGAACGGCTCCGGCTGGTCAAGAGCTCCGCGCTCCTCGTCAACACAGCCCGGGGCGGCGTGGTGGACATCCGGGCGGTCGCAGAAGCCCTCCGCGAAGGCCGCCTCGGCGGCGTCGCGCTCGACACCTTCGAGGGGGAGGAGGTCTGGATCGAGGAGGAGTTTGCCGGGGCGGACGAGGCGTCGGCGGAGGAACTGCGGGATGCGCTCGCGAGTTTCGGCCTGCTGCACTCCGATAAGGCGATCCTCACCCCCCATAACGCCTTCAATACGCGGGAGGCGGTCGACCGGATCCTCGATGCAAGCATCGAGAACATCAGGGCGTTCTTCGTCGGGAACCCGCAGAACGTCGTCGCCGGAACCTACCGGGTGCCGGCGGAGGCGCCGGCAGGAGGGGGAGCATGAAGCAGGACGCGAAGTATATTCGTTGGTTTATCGACGTCAGAAACGAGGACGTCGGCCTTGTCGGTGGGAAGAACGCATCGCTCGGCGAGATGTACAGTGAACTGACCCCGAAGGGCGTGAAGATCCCCGACGGGTTTGCCGTGACCGCCGAAGGCTACCGGCATGTCCTTACATCCGCGAGGATCTTCGACGACCTCAAAGAGACGCTTGCCGGGCTCGACCGGAACAACGTCGCCGACATCGCAAAGCGGGGGAGGCGGGCCCGCGATCTCATCCTCTCGGCCGGGATCCCCGACGACCTCTGGGGCGAGATCCGGGCGGCCTACGATATGCTCTCCGACGAGTACGGGCCGGATGCCGATGTCGCCGTCCGGTCGAGCGCCACCGCCGAAGACCTCCCGACGGTCTCGTTCGCGGGGCAGCAGGAGACTTACCTGAACGTGCGGGGCTACCAGGCCCTGCGGGATGCCTACGTCCGGTGTCTCGCCTCCCTCTTCACCGACCGGGCTATCGCCTACCGGGTGGACAACGGCTTCGACCACTTCAAGGTCGCCCTCTCGGTCGGGGTCATGAAGATGGTCCGCTCCGACCTGGCATCGAGCGGGGTCATCTTCACGCTCGACACCGACACCGGGTTCCGGGACGTCGTCCTCGTCACCGGCTCCTACGGCCTCGGCGAGATGATCGTCCAGGGCGCCGTCAACCCCGACGAGTTCTACGTCTTCAAACCGACCTTCCGGAAGGGACGCCGGGCCATCGTCAGGAAGAATCGCGGCGAAAAAAAGGTGAAGCTCGTCTACGGCCACGGGGGAGAGAAAGAGGTCACCCGGAGGGTCGATGTCCCGGATGCCGACCGGAGACGGTTCTGCATCACCGACGACGATATCCTGACGCTTGCCGGGTATGCGCTCACGATCGAGGACCACTACTCGGCAAAGGCCGGAAGACCGGTGCCGATGGATATCGAGTGGGCAAAGGACGGCGAGACCAATGAGCTCTTCATCGTCCAGGCCCGGCCCGAGACGGTGCAGTCGCAGAAGGCGGGAGACGTCCTCGAGACCTACCGCCTCGACGAGCGCGGGACGGTGCTCGCCGCCGGAAAGAGCATCGGGAATAAGATCGCCGCCGGGAAGGCCCGGACCGTCACCGATGTCGGCCGCCTCTCCGAGTTCAGGCCGGGGGAGGTCCTGGTCTCCGACACCACGACCCCCGACTGGGAGCCCGTCATGAAGACGGCCGCCGCCATCGTGACGAACCGGGGCGGTCGGACCTCCCACGCCGCGATCGTCAGTCGGGAACTCGGCATCCCTGCCGTCGTCGGCACGGGCGACGCGACCGAGAAGGTCCCGACAGGACGGGAGGTGACGGTCAGCTGTGCCGAGGGGGAGGAGGGGTTCATCTACGACCGGGCCCTCCCGTTCCACGTCGAGAAGACCCGGCTCTCGGACCTGCGGCGGCCGAAGACCGAGGTGATGATGAACCTGGGTAACCCCGATGCGGCTTTCGGGCTTGCGATGGTCCCGAATGACGGTATCGGGCTTGCCCGGATGGAGTTCATCATCAGCAGTTACATAAAAGTCCACCCGATGGCGCTCGTTCACCCCGAGCGGGTCGAGGACGAGTCCGTCCGGCAATCGATCGCGGGCCTCACCTACGGCTACCCGGACGGGGAGGAGTACTTCGTCGAGAGGCTCGCGGAGGGCGTCGGGACGATCGCCGCGGCGTTCTACCCGAACCCGGTCGTCGTCCGGACGAGCGACTTCAAGACGAACGAGTATGCGAGCCTCCTCGGCGGCGCCGGCTTCGAGCCCGGCGAGGCAAACCCGATGCTCGGGTTCCGCGGCGCCTCCCGCTACTACGACGAGCGCTACCGGGAGGGATTCGCTCTCGAGTGCCGGGCGCTGAAGCGGGTCCGCGAAGAGATGGGCCTTGCGAACCTTATCATCATGATCCCCTTCTGCCGCCGGGTGGAGGAGGCAAAGCAGGTCATCGAGGAGCTCGGGAAGAATGGTCTTTCGCGCGGCGAGAACGGTCTTGAGATCTACCAGATGTGCGAGATCCCGAGCAACGTCGTCGAACTCGATGCGTTCAGCGAGTACTTCGACGGGTTCTCGATAGGCTCGAACGACCTGACCCAGCTCGTTCTCGGCATCGACCGCGACTCGGCGGTGGTGGGCGGGGCGTTCGATGAGCGCGATCCGGCCGTCAAACGGATGGTCGCGATGGCCGTTGAGGGATGCCGGCGGAACCATCGGCACAGCGGGCTCTGCGGCGAGGCGCCGAGTACCTACCCGGAGTTCGCCGACTTCCTGGTGGAGCAGGGGATCGACTCGATATCGGTCGAGCCCGATGCGCTCCTGGCGATCACCCTCCGGGTTGCCGAGGTCGAGGAACGCCTTCGGGGCGCGAAGAAGGCGGCCCCGGTGCCCCGGTGAGGGATTCCCTCACCGGACAAACGGTATGCTGCCGCGGTCGATGAGGCGGTAGGCGTAGACCTTTATCGGATCTGTGATCACGAGCGCCCAGACGAGCGCATAGATCCAGACGAAGATCGCAAGCGGCCAGCCGATGGGCGCTATAAATATCCCGTAGACGGTGATCAGGGTCGCGACGGTCTGCGTGACGATCACCGCCCCGAGCAGGACCGGGGCGGGCCGGACGGACCAGAACGGCCCCCGGGTACGGGCGACGAAGACGGTGAGATGGCCGGCGACCGCGAGTTTGAGGAAGATGAGCGACCGGATGGTGTCCAGGGGGAGGTTGAGCGGGCCCTGTGCGATGGCGAGCAGGATAAATGAGGATACGACGCCCACGAACCCGATGATCGTCGCGAGCGTGAGGATCTCGCGCATCTTCCACCGTTCAGGGGACCGGGAGTAGAGGACGTTGTCCCAGGCGATGGTCATGATCGGGATGTCGTTTAGGAGCGCAAGGAGGACGATCATCAGGGCGGTTATCGGGAAGAACCCAAACAGCAGGATCGAGAGGGTGATGAAGAAGAGGAGGCGGATGGTCTCGGCGATCCGGTAGGTGACGTAGTGGCTCATGCGCTGGAAGATCATCCGGCTCTCTTTGATCGCATCGATGATCACCGAGAGGCCCGGTTTCGTGAGGACGATCGCGGCCGCCGACTTCGCTGCATCCGTGGCTCCGGCGACCGCGATCCCGACGTCGGCCTTTTTGAGAGCGGGGGCGTCGTTCACGCCGTCTCCGGTCATGCCGACGATATGCCCCCGCGACTGGAGGAGGGAGACGATCCGGTATTTGTGCTCCGGGAAGACCTCGGCGAACCCGGCAGCCTCCTCGACGATCTCCGCGGCTTTCGGGTCGCTCTCCTTTACGAAGGCATCGGCGGTGGCGATCTCGGTCCTGAGGTTCACCTCCCGCGCGACCTCCCGGGCGATCGCGGTGTGGTCGCCGGTGACCATCTTGACGTCGAGCCCCATATCCGCCGCCGTCTTGATGGTCGCCGCGGAGTCGTCGCGGGGCGGGTCGTGGAGGCCGAGGACGCCGGCGTAGGTCCAGGTATTGGGGGCGTCGCTCCGTGCGACGCCGAGCATCCGGTAGCCTTTCTTCGCGAAGGTCCCGGAGAGGCGGTCGACCGCCTCTCGAAGATCCTCTCCCCCGCCGGCGAGGGCGAGGATCACCTGCGGCGCACCCTTTGCGACCGAGAACTCCCGGCCGTCGCCTTCCTGGACCGTGGCCTCGGTGCGCTTAATCACCGCATCGAAGGGCTTGAAGCCGGTGACGGTATAAGTGTGGAGCCGATCATTGAGACCCTGCGCCTCCTTCGACTCGATGATCGCGACATCGATGGGATCCCGGTCCTCTTCGCGGGAAGCGAGGATGGCGGCGAGGATTACGTCGTCCTTCCCGAACCCCTCAAACGGGACGACCTCGGCGAGGGTGAGCCTGTTCTCGGTGATCGTCCCGGTCTTGTCGGTGCAGAGAACGTCCACCCCGGCCATCTCTTCGATGGCGACGAGTCTGCTGACGATGGCCTCCTTCCGGGCAAGCGCCGTCGCCCCTACGGCCATGGTGATCGAGAGGACGGCCGGCATCGCCGCGGGGATTGCCGCCACGATCAGGACGAGCGCGAACTGGAGGGTTTCGAGGAGACTCTCCTGCCGGATGAGCGAGACGATGAAGACCACGGTGACGAGGGCGACCGCGAGCACGATCAGGTAATCGCCGATCCTGACGACGGCCTTCTGGAAGTGGCTTGCCGTCGCCGCCTCCCCGGCGAGCCGGGCGGTTTTGCCGAAGAAGGTTTTTTCACCCGTAGCCACGACGAGCGCGGTCATCTCGCCCTGTTTGACGGTGGAGCCGGAATAGGCCGTGTCCGATACGTGCTTCTCGACCGGCATCGACTCTCCGGTGAGGGCGGACTCGTCGGCCGAGAGGAAGTCTCCCTCGACGAGTTTGATGTCGGCGGGTATGACATCCCCGTTCCTGACCCGGACGATATCCCCGGGAACGAGGTCTCGTGCAGAGATCTTCTGCCACTTGCCGTCGCGAAGCACCCTCGCCTCGAGTGCGAGCCTCTTCTTCAGCATGGCGATGGCGTTGCCGGCCTGGCGCTCCTGCCAGAAACCGACGACCGCGTTGATGAGAAGGAGGGCGAGTATGATCGCGAAGTCCTCCCAGCGCCCGATGACGGCGGATATGATGAGCGCCGCCTCGATCATCCAGGGGATGGGGCCCCAGAAGTAGCGTAAAAACTTCAGGACCGCGCTCTCCTCCTTTTCGGGGATCTCGTTGTAGCCGTACTTTCGGATCCGGTCCCCTGCCTCGGACCCGGACAGGCCGTCCCGCCGGGAGGAGAGGGCCCGGTAGAGGTCGTCGACGGCCATGCCCCGGGCCTCATCGGTGCTGATCGCCTCGTGCTCCATGGTTCTCCCGCTCGCCCCTCTTGATGGGATCGTATATAGGTGCCGCCTGCTGGCCCCCGGGGTGTGTGTGTCTGTGGCGATAGCCGGGGAAAAATCGTTTCCGGGTGTGGTTTTACCCGGTTCTTCTCCGGACTTGTCCCCATACACCGGACCGTGGTGGCTATCGCCCCCTGGGGATGGGGCCGACGGGGAGGGGGCGCCCCCTCCTCTGTCTCACCGGGTAGCGATACCTGTAAGCCCCCACCCCGTCCGCGCCTTCGGCCTCCTCCCCCGCCCGGGGCGGGGGCAGTGCTTGAGGATACCCGGTGGGAAGCCGTGTCCGTGTGTGGCTCTAGATCCGGTTCCTCCCCGGGCCTGTCCCGATGTAGTGGACCGTGGTGGCTATCGCCATTGGGGGAGGGGGAAACCCCCTCTCCCTGTCTCTCGCAAGGCGGTACCCGAATCCCCCACCCCTCCCGGCCTTCGGCCTCCTCCCCCGCCCCCGGGGCGGGGGCAGTGCGTGGCGATATCCAGTGGAAATCCGTGTCTGGAGTGGCTCTGGACCCGGTTCTTCCCCGGGTATGTCCCGATGCACTGGACCGTAAGTGGCTTGCGCACCTTCGATGTTCGAGCTCCTGCCCTTCGGCCAGTCCCTTATCGCATCCGGGGGAGGGGGCGGGCTCCCCGCACAAAATCATACCCGTAAGCCCCTCCGGGGGGCCGTGCATGAGAATACCCGGTGGCAACCGGGCCATGGGTGTATGCGAGTAGCGCTACATAACCCACCCCCAAAACCCGGTCTGTCGGCAGGTTCATATGATATCCGGGGGATGCAGGGCCATGGCGGCGAGGGACCCGGTCTGCGGGATGCCGGTGGATCCGGCGAAGGCGGCATACTCGGTGGAGGTCCGGGGCGAGACCTACCATTTCTCGAGCGAACTCTGCAGGGATACGTTCATCCGGGGCGAGAAGATCGCCTACTTCTCGATGGAGATCGGCATCGAGAGCGAGATTCCGACCTACAGCGGTGGTCTCGGCGTGCTTGCCGGGGACGTCATCCGGTCGAGCGCGGATCTCCTCATCCCGATGGTCGCGGTGACGCTCGTCAACCGGAAAGGCTACGTGCGGCAGCGGCTGACCCCGGAAGGCGACCAGATCGATTCTGCGGATGAGTGGGACCCGGAGAAGCACATGCGGGAACTTCCCCGGCGGGTGACCGTGCGGATAGGAGATGCCAACGTTGCGATCCGGGCCTGGCTCTACGACTACTGGAGCCCCGTCGGCGGCCTCGTGCCGGTGCTCTTCCTCGACACCGACCTCCCGGAGAACGCACCGGATGACCGGGGGATAACCGACCACCTCTACGGGGGCGACCAGGAGTACCGCCTGAAGCAGGCAATCGTGCTCGGGATCGGCGGGGCCCGGATGCTTGCCGCGCTGGACATCAGGGTCGGCAAGTACCACATCAACGAGAGCCACTCAAGCCTCCTCACCCTCGAACTCCTCAGGCGGCCGGGGATGGACGAGGAGAAGGTGCAGATGCACTGCATCTTCACCACCCATACCCCGGTGGCGACGGCGTTCGAGACGTTCCCCCGGGATACGGTAATCCGCCTGCTCAGCGCCGAGATCTCGCCGACCCTGCTCGACGAGTACATCGGCGAAGACGGGCTTGCCCTCGCAACCCTCGCGTTCCGCCTGAGCAGGTACGTCAACGGCGTGACGACGGCGCACATGAACTTCTCCAGGCGGCTCTTTCCAGGGTTCCATATCCGGGCGGTGACGAACGGCGTCCACCCGCACACGTGGACATCGATGCCGTTCCGGGGCCTCTACGACCGCTACATCGCGGGCTGGGCGCAGGAGCCGGAACTGCTCGTCAGGGTCGATGCGATCCCGCACGAGGATATCAGGCACGCTCACCGGCAGGCAAAGCAGGCCCTGGTGGACTACGTCAGGGAGGAGAACGGTGTCGACCTGGACCCCGAAGCCCTCACGATCGGGTTCGCCCGGCGGGCGGCGGCCTACAAGCGGGCAACTCTGCTCTTCTCGGATCTCGATAAACTTCGGGAGGCCGGCAAGCAGGGGGCGATCCAGCTCGTCTTCGCCGGGAAGGCCCATCCGGCGGACGCTATCGGCAAGCAGGAGATCCGCGAGGTCCACGGTGCCCTGCGCGACCTTGAGGGGGAGGTGACGGGGGTCTACCTCGAGAACTACACGATGGATGTCGCGGGCCTGATGACCGCCGGGGTGGACGTCTGGCTGAACACGCCCCTCCCACCTTATGAAGCGAGCGGGACGAGCGGGATGAAGGCCGCCCTGAATGGCGTGATCAACTTCAGCGTCCTCGACGGCTGGTGGATCGAGGGCTGGATCGAGGGGACGACGGGGTGGGCGATCGGTCCCGGACCCGATGCGTCGGTGAGCGAGGCCGAGCGGCGGAGGCAGGAGATCCAGGACCTCTACAGCAAACTGGAGTACCTGATCATCCCCACCTACTACCACCGGAAGGACGAGTGGGCGACGATCATGCGGAGCTCGATCGCGAAGATAGCCTACTACTTCAACACCCACCGGATGATGCGGAGATACGCGACGGAGGCGTATCTCTAGAGAGGCCGGGGCCGAAGAACGAGGCAATTCTCCCGGCAATTTTTACCTGATCGCTTCGCGTAACATATTGTTACAGATCCCTCGCGGGTGTAACAAAACCGCAACACTATCGCCCATACCGTAACAAAACTGTAACACATAAATCCCCGGCCGCAAAACCTTTTCTTCATGTCCAGGGTCGTCCGGGTTGACGAGGAGGCGCTGGAGGTCGCCCTGCAGTACGGGAAGAACCTCTCAGCCGGGATCATGAAGATGGAGGAGATGATCAAGAAGCAGGAGAAGGCACGGCGCGACTACACGGCCATCGAGGAGATGGTCCGGCGGACGATCCGCGAGGAGCTTGAGGCCCTGAGCCGGTACTGAACGGGCTAGCAACGCCCTCAAAGACGTTCCAGACGTTTGCAGACTGCAACCTTGCTGTAATCATCGCGTATAAACCGTTAGCTCACGCGAAGGCGCGAAGAACGCGAAGATTGGCTATCTGATAGGAACTCCCCTTCGCGCCTTCGCGTCTTTCGCGTGAGATACGGGTGCAGATAGCGATATGGCCCTGCATGAAATCGTGAGGGTTGTGAGAACTTCCCCCCCGCTCTGCGTTCTTCTCCGCTCACCCCCGCCCCGACAACACCGTAAGCCCCCTGAGCCACTCAAACGGGGCTTCATCGAACTCCGCGGGGGTCATCCGCCACACCCAGTTCCCCATGGTGGTCGAGGGGTAGTTCATCCGTGCCGCGGCGCCGAGACCGAGGATGTCCTGCATCGGGACGATGCACGCCCGCGCGACCGATGTCATCCCGAGCCGGATGAGTTCCCGGTGAACCACATCCGCCCCCACCTCCCGCCCGACGTAGGCGAAGAACCGCTCCCTGTCCTCATCCGTCGCCTCCTCCTCGAACCACCCCCGCGCCGTGTTGTTGTCGTGCGTCCCCGTGTAGCAGATGAGGTTATGGACGTAGTTGTGCGGGATGTGGGCGCTCTTCTCGATCCCCTCGCCGAACGCGAAGAGGAGGATCTTCATCCCCGGGAAGGCGAACCGGTCGAGGAGGGCCTGGACGGCCGGGGTGTTCGCCCCCAGATCCTCGGCGACGATGGCAAAGCAGGGGAACCGTCGGGCGAGCGTCTCGAAGAACTCAGCCCCCGGCCCGTCGACCCAGGTGCCGTGCTCGGCGGTCGCATCTCCCGCCGGAACCTCGTAGTAGTCCGCGAACGCCCGGAAGTGGTCGATCCGGAAGAGGTCGTAGAGTTCGCCGGACCGGGCAATCCGGCCCGCCCACCAGTCGTATCCCCGTTCCCGGAGTGCAGCCCAGTCATAGACCGGGTTCCCCCAGAGCTGCCCCGTCTTGCTGAAGATATCGGGCGGCACCCCGGCGACCACGGTCGGGCGGAGGTCTTCGTCGAGTTTGAAGATCCCGGGGTGCGCCCAGACGTCGACGCTCTCGTAGGCGACGTAGATCGGGATGTCGCCGATGACCTGGATGCCCCGCTCCGTGCAGTAGCGCCGGAGGGCCGACCACTGCCGGGCGGCGATGTACTGGAGGAACTTCTCCTTTCGTATTTGGTCGTCGAGCAGTTCGCGCATCTCTTTGAGCGCCCCCGGCTCCCGGGCCCGGATCTCCTCCGGCCACCGGGTCCACGCCTGCCCGCGGAAGTGGTCCTTGAGCGCGACGAAGAGCGCGTGGTCGTCGAGCCACCACCCCGCCCCGTCGCAGAACGCTTCGAACCTGCGATCCGGCCCGGAGTAGCGGAACCGCTCATAGGCAACCGCAAACAGCCGCTCGTGGTACCACACGGCCGCCTCGTAGGCCGCCCGCTCCTCCGGAAAACCGGGCGCCGGCTCCAGTTCGCTCTTCCTGAGGTAGCCTTCCCGGACGAGCATCTCCGGGCTGATGAGGAGGGTATTCAGGGCAAACGCCGACGGGCTCGAGTAGGGGGAGTGGGCGTACGCCGCCTCTGTCGGGTTGAGCGGCAGGATCTGCCAGTAGTGTTGCCGGGCTCCCTCGAGCGCATCGACGAACCGGTATGCCGCCGGGCCGAAGTCCCCGATGCCGTACGGCGACGGCAGGGACGTGATATGCAGGAGTATGCCGCTCCCTCGCGCCTGAATCATACGCCTTCTCCCGATAACTCGCTCTTCTGGGGCAGTGCCCCCATATAGTCTTATCCCGGCCGGAGAGGGGTACGGTCAAATAGATCCCACCCACAGAGGGGCCGGAGAGGAGGTGATTGAGATGGGTTTACCGACTGCCATGACCACGTCCCGCATTCACGCATGTCTCTGCGACGCCCCGTACCCGGCGACCCGCCGGAGCCTGGTCGCCTATGCCCGAAAGACCGGTGCACCGGACGACGTCCTGCGAACGCTCGAACGGCTGCCGGAGAGGGGGTATGCGAGCCCGGACGCCGTGACCAGGACCATCGGGATGCTGGTGTGAGGGTCCGGGATATCACCGTGCCGCCACCGGCACCTCCTCCCGGATGGTGAAGCGGTCGCGGAGGGTGTCCTTGATGCAGGCCTCGAAGATATCCCGGACGTGGGTGTGGGCGATCTCGAGCCAGTCTGCCACTCCGTCCGGCGGGATCTGCTGGCCTTCCGTCAGGTAGTAATCGATGTTGAGGAGGAACGCGTTGTTCTCCGTCGATCCGGGGACGGCGTCGGTGAGTTCCACCCGGCAGTTGTCGCGGTTGTTGTGGAACGCGAACTCGCACCCGGTGATGAACCCCGCCGGCACCCGCGGGAGTTCAGGCGGGAGGGTGGGGTAGAAGGCGAAGTAGTCCGAGAGCGTCACCTCCCGCTCCGGGATCTCGATGAGGTTGACGTACCGGAGGTTCATCGTGCCGATGGCGTCAGCGCTGACGACCTCACGGAACCGGTCGAACGCCCCGCGGATCTGCGCCGAGAAGGCCTCCCAGTGGACGTAGGGTTTCTGGCAGCTCACCGACAGCAGGCGGGGCCCGACCTGGACGGCGCAGCCCTCGTCCTCGGCGAGAAAGATCGACCGTTCCCCAACCAGGAGTTCCTCGCGGAGCCCCTCCGGGCCCGAGGAGCATCACCACTTCGCGGACGTAGCGCTGGTCTCTCTTCGGGTAGGTCTCTTTCAGGTGGTTGTAGAGTATGCCGGGGTAGGTCAGGTCCCAGGGGGTATCCTCGGGGAACCGGAACTCGCATATCACTTCGGCGGCGGGGGGGTTGATGTACTTCCGTACTTCTGCCATCTTCTTCTCCCTCAGGGGGTGTTGGATGGGAGGAGACTATTTTAAGGTGACTGCTGCCCGGCACCCGCACGATGCTTTATCTGCCGCGGCCGCTATCCGGGTGTGATGGGCGAGACGTTCCGCCAGACGGTCCACCTGCTCATGGGGGTCCTCGGCGCCGCGATAATTCTCAGTCTGGACGACCTGGGGGCGTTAATATTCGTGAGCGCCGCTCTCGTCGCCCAGTTCCTCGCCTGCGACGCCTTCACCCGCGGCTACGACGTCCCGGTCCTCTCGCGGGTGATGGACGAGTCGGAACGCACCGGGAAGGTGCCGCTCAAGGGCGGGATCGCCTACGCCGCCGGGGCGCTCTTCTGCCTCGCGGTCTTCGGGAGGGAGTATACCGCGGTCGGCCTCGTCACGGTCGGGGTGCTCGACAGCGTCGCGACCGTTGTCGGGCTGCGCTTTGGGCGGCATACCCTCGTCGGCAGCAAATCGCTCGAGGGGACGGTTGCCGGGGTCGTCGCGGCCGCTCTCGCGCTCGCCTTCCTGATCCCCTGGTGGGCGGCCGCGATCGTCGCGGCGGTCGGCGGGATCATCGAAGCCTTCTTCCCGCTCGACGACAACGTGGCGGTCCAGGTGGGGGCGTGTGTGGTGCTGGCAGGGCTGGGGGTCGGGGGGATATGACAGAAGAATCTCAAGTGCTGGGTTTGCGGAGTGCGGGGTTTTGACTGAGGATGGCAGAACAAGTTGGGGCGATAAAAAATCCCCGTGCACTGGACCGTGGTGGCTATCGCCATGGAGGGGGGTGGG
>NZ_VHLL01000012.1 GCF_025384765.1 Methanoculleus formosensis | reverse complement strand
ACTCGGGGGAGGGTCCGTGAGGGGGTGTCCCCCTCCCGGTAACGGTGTTTTGGGACAACTTCTCATCCAAACTTTCGGCATACTCTAATCGGAGAGCATAATCCCTAGAAATCTGCCATATGAGGCCTATCCTAGGCGTTGAGGGTGAAACGGCTTTCCATTGAGTATCGCCATTGGGGGAGGGGCCGACGGGGAGGGGGCGTGCCCCCCTCCCCTGTCTCCACATTGTAATGGATCTCTTTAACCCCCACCACCCGCGCTTCGCGCTCCTCCCGCCCCCAAGGGGGCGGGCAGTGCGTGGCGATAGGCGATGGAAATCCGTGCATGGGGTTATGCGATATTCCGATGGGAACGACAGTCTGCAGGATGCGATGGCCCGGAGAGTGCGACGTTCCAACGGAACGGAGAATGGAGGGAGAAAGTGGTTCTTGTCAACCTCAAGTATACGTACCTTTCAGACCGGGACCCGGCCGCCCTGAGTGCAGAACCCTCTCTACCCCTCCCGGCGAAAAACCCCCTCCACCTCGGCCCGGGGGAGATCCTGCCCCCTGATCCGCATCCGCCAGCGGTGCGTCCGAACCGAGACCGCTGCGAGCGGCGCGAAGAGTTCCGCCGTCTCGGCCTCGGTGAAGTAGTGGGTGATGATGCCCCCGCCCCGCCGGAACGTCCACGGCTCCGTCTCCGTCCCCTTCCCGGCGCGCATATCCTCGACGGAGAAACTCCTGAAGAAGAGCGTTCCGCTGGGCCTGAGCACCCGGACGGCCTCGGAGGCTATGGCCGTTCTGCCCCGCAGGGGCAGGTGGCCGGCGATGTGGACCAGGAAGACCGCGTCGAACGCCTCGTCCCGGAACGGCAGGTGCCGGGCGTCCGCGACGGCGAGGTCGGCCTCTGCCGTCCCGGGGCGGCGCCGGGCGAGGGCGACGGCCTCGGGAGATATATCGACCGCGGTCACGCGCGAGGATCGCCGGGCGAGGGCTTCGAGGGTCTTGCCGTTTCCGCAGCCGATCTCAAGGACGGCGGCATCGGCGGGGATCTCCGGGAGCGGCGCCGGTGCTCCTCCCCAGAGGTTGCCCCGCCTCCGGTAGTCCTCGTCCCAGGGGGATGGTTGGGCGGTCACTGATCAGAGGTCGGCGCCGCTCCCGGATAATAGTTCGTGCAGGCGCAGTTCCTCTCCTCGGAATGAACCAAAATCTCGAATATCGGTTCCGGAGAAGATTCTTCTCTGGGTAGGTGAGACTTATGTTGCTGTGGATCTCCCGGACGCCGTTACAACGATACTGGCCCTCCTCTTCGTTACGGCCACGTTCTTCCTCCCCCCCCCGACACCGTTGGACGCCACTGGTCCCGGTACGCCTGATCCCGTCCAACCGCAGCCGGTCGCCGCTCAAAACCTCTCCTCTGTTCTCGTCGGGGTTCAGGAGCGGCTTCAGGACGGTCATCTTCTGAACTTCACGTCCGGTTCACCCACCATCCTCGATGAGAACGAGACCGAACCGCAGGTTGAGAACAGCACACCAGACGTCATTGAATACGACGACGATGAGCTTGTTCGACTGGTTGAAGATAACAGCGTGTCGCTCATGCTGCTCTCCTTGCAGAACATGTATGCCCTCTATGCCTGGGACGAGAAACTGGCACAAGAAAGTGGTGCAGAGCTCCAGAAGTTTGCAGCAATCCTCCTCGGGGAGTCGGCAGGTCTGGATCTTTCAGACGACGGAGAATCCCTGAAAGCCTCCTTCACCGCTGCTCTTGAGTTATATGAGGCTGCCGGCCGGATGCTGCAGGGTGACACTCCCCTCAACAGCACGATAGTGGATGGGGCATTTGAAGCGAACCGGCAGGGGTCGAACCATCTCCGTGAGGCGTTCGGATACCTGCAACACCCGGTGCTGGATGCCCCGGAGGAGATCGTGGCGGTCACTCTCTCTCTGCCCCCGGTCTCCGCAGGATCCGCATCCTGGGAAGAACTGGCGCTCATGCAACGCTACGTCTACGAAGACCGTTACCGTGCGAACGATATCTCGCTGATGTTGGAGTCGGCGCGGTTCATCAGAGTATTCCACATGTTAGATGGACAGGGCAACATGGTTGCGGCAGAACCCGGAAGGATGTTCCTGCTCGTCGAGGTGAAGGTCACGAACCTGGGCCATAAAGGGGATAACAGGGTGTACACGATACGGACTCCGGCCCTGAAGGATTTTACTCTCCGGTATCGCGGGACAACCTATGCCCCGATGACACTGGCACCCGGGACGTCGCTCGGTGAGCCGTACGCCGCGGCGACCCTGAACCGGTATGAGGTGAAGAAAGGGTATGTCGTCTTTGATGTCCCTATGGCGCTCACGCTTGATGAATCCTCTGTCCAGGTGAAACTTGACGGTGCTTCTCCGGTCTGGGCGCTCGGCAAGACGCCATGACCTGCATTCCGGGTCCCTCGCCGGCGCGCTTCCTCTGGTCCCGGCATCCCATGGGGCTGCGCTGTGCCGGTGTGTAGTCTATCACAATGAATATCCATTCCGTACGCGAAACGTTTACCTGTAACAATGAGGGGTTCTCACAGAATATTACTGCTTTCAGTCGGCTTCATCGGGGTGCTCTTTTCCGCTCTTCTCCTATTCTCTGGAGCAGCCGCTACGCTCTTCCCCTTTCTGCCGGATGGAGGGGACGATGGTTCCGGGAACGCATCCCCTCTCGGGGAGCAGTTGGAGACCAATACGACCCTTCTCTTTGAACCGGTGAGCGGCGATGAGAGGTTGGAGTCGTTGATCGCCGGGGCCAGTATATCCCTCCTGGAGATCTCCAACGCGCAGATCTATTCTCTATATAAATGCGACTACACGGCACTCTGGGGGCACGCAGCCGATATGTCTTCACTTGTGGAAGACTACCGTGCAGAGGCTGAAGCCCTTGAGTTCTCTCCCGGTATGGCGCCCGCATACGAGCAATTTTTCGTTGCGCTCGACGAGTTTGCTGCAACTGCCGCCCTGTTTAACGGGAGCACACACCTGAACCAGAGTGTGACGGATGATGGGCTGCACCACCTTGCTCTCGGGATCGAACACCTATCCGGAGCCCTGCTGGACTGCAACCTCTCTCATACCGAAAGTCCGGACACCCCCGCCGTTCTGGCGAGCCTTGTCGAAGATACTGTTGCTCTGTTCCCCGACTCTCTGCAGATCGGTGAGCGATTCGTCTACGAAGATGAGCGTAAAGAGAACTCGGCCTCGTTGATCGTCGGCCCGATAACCTGGTCGAACGCGTTCCAGACCACGGGGACGAAGCAGGTGCGGTATGCTGCTGAACTGGGGAAGGCATATCTTCTGGTCACTGTTCGGGTTACGCACCTCGGTCATAAAGGGGAGGGCGCGAATACTGTCCTCCAGACCCCGGAGGAGAGCGCGTTTCTGCTTCACTATGCCGGCGAGACCTCTCGTCCATTGAAGGTGCCCGGGCCGACCACCCGGGGAGAGCCGTACTCAAAGGTCCGTCTCAACAGGCATGAGTCCACGGCTGGATACCTCTTCTTCGAGGTGCCGGATGACCTTGACCCCGCCTTTGCACACCTTCGGGCCAACATTGGCGGGGAGAGCCCGGCCTGGGTCCTCGGCGAGAGATCATGACCGCCTCACGGCGGTGCCTCTTCTCATCGTTGCAACCCCTTCTCCCGCACGAACCGGAGCGACGCCGAGTTCATGCAGTAGCGCTGGAATGTCGGCGGCGGCCCGTCGTCGAAGACGTGGCCGAGGTGGGCGTCGCATCGCCGACAGAGCACCTCCGTCCGGTTCATGAAGAACCGGGTGTCGAGATCCGTCCTGATGTTCCGGTCACAGACCGGTTTTGTGAAACTCGGCCAGCCCGTCCCTGACTCAAACTTCGTCTTCGAGGAGAAGAGGTGGTTGCCGCAGCAGACGCAGACGTAGAGGCCGTCCTCCTTGCAGTCGTGGTACCTCCCGGTGAAGGCCGGTTCCGTGCCCGCCTTCCGGGCAATGGAGAACTCTTCCGGCGTCAGCTGCCGCCGCCACTCCTCGTCGGACCTGACGACCCTCTCGACCTCCTCCATCTCCCCGGTCACGGCGTTGCAGACCGTCACCTTCCCGGTGGTCTCTATTGCCTCCCTGCTCATCGTCCCTGCTCTTGTCCGGAGATGAGATAAATCGTTCCCCATCCCTATCCGGGTGACGGGCTGTAACCGGCGGGCAGATCCCGGGATACATTTTCGTATTCGTTATATACCCGCCGGTCGATGAACCATCATGGAGAAAGACCTCCTCCCGGGAATGGGCCTCGCAACGCTTATCCTTCTCTGCTGCCTCCTCGGCACTGCCGTGACGGCAGGCTGCATGGGGACCCCCGCAGAGCCGGAACCACAGGACCTTACCCCGGAGGCGACGCCGGGTGCTTATACCACCTACTCGCCCGCCGGGCTGAAACCGTCGTTCTCAGCCGACGTCACCACGCCCGAGAAGCGTATGCGCACCGACGGATCCTGTTACTGGACCGTGACGGGGAGGGTGACCAACGACGGTGATGCGCCCGCAAGAAACGTCGTCGTCCGGTTCATGCTCATCGACGCTGAGAGCAATATGATCCGGGCGACCGAGACCGTTCTCGCTCCCCGGTTCCAGGCGGGCGAGATGAAGATATTCACCACCAACCCGCTCCCCGGCGACTGTGACCGGCAGTATCACGCCGAGATCGACGTCACGTACGACATCCCGTAAGGCTGCGGGTAAGGGTTATCCGGGATACGGGTTTACAGACCGGAGGAGATGAGATGAAGATACTTGGAATCAATGGAAGTCCCCGCGCTTCAAGGAGCCAGACGCTCCGGCTCGTTCAGGCCGTCCTCGACGGGGCAAAGAGCGCCGGAGCGGAGGTGGAACTCGTGGATGTCGCGAAGCTCCGGATCGAGTACTGTATCGGGTGCACGATCTGCTACGAGCGGGGGGAATGCGTCAGAAAAGACGATTTTGCCGAACTCTACCGGAAGATGCTCGATAGCGACGGGATTGTTCTCGGGTCGCCCAACTACATCAATTCGGTCACTGGCCAGATGAAGACGATGCTCGACCGGATGGCGGACGCCATTCACTGCCAGACGTTCATCGGGAAGTACGGGTGCGCCGTCTCCACGGCGGGCGGTTCCGGGGCGGACGAGGTTGTGGAGTACCTGAACGGGGTCATGCAGACCCTGGGTGCGAACACCGTGGGCGGCGTCGGCGTGGTTCTCGGCGGCGACCCGGAGACGATCGTGCCTGCGGAGGGGCGGGCCTACGAACTCGGCAGGAAGCTTGCCCGGGCCATCGAGAAGAAGGAGATCTACCCCGACCAGGAGGAGTTCCACGCCGAGATGCTGGACCGGATGCGGGCGCTGATCACGGCAAACAGGGATCGCTGGCACCACGAGTACGACTACTGGAGAGAGGCCGGGCGGATACCCTAACTCTCCTCCTTTGCGCGGATCTCTCTCGCGATCCGCTGCAGCCTCTCCCGGATCCCCGGCTGCTCCTCCTCGCTCTCCGCCTGGTCGAGGGCCGGGAGCGCCACCCCGCCCATCTGGATCAGGGCCCATTCGGCCCGCTTTCTGACCGCGAGCGCATCGTCCTTGAGCGCCTGAATGAGCGGGACGACGGCGCCTTCTCCCCCGATCCGGTCGATAGCCCGGACAGCGTTCGTCCGCACCTCGATCAGCGGATCGGAGAGCGCTTCCGCAAGCACCGGCAGCGCGTCGGCGCCGATCCACTCCACCTCGGCCCACCTTCCCTGTGCCATGAGGTGGAGCGTCCGTTCTTCGCCGGTCTCCGGTCTCCAGCCGCCCGCTTCCAGCGCCTCGGCGACCCCCGCCCGGAATGTCTCGTCCCCCATGCGGAGAGCGTCGATCAGGTGCCGGCGCATCGTCTCGCCGGGATTTTTCAGGGCCTCGAGTGCGGCGTACCTGACCCGATCATCCACGTCGTGGAGCGCCAGAACCAGCGGTTCTAAGGCGTTCAGGTCGCCGATGTAGCCGAGTGACCGTGCGGCGGCGATCTTGACCGCTTCATCCCTGTCCTGCAGCGCCAGGGCCAGCGGCTCGATCGCCTCTTTGCTCCCCATGTACCCGAGAGCCTCCGCCACGGTCGTCCGGACCTCGGGGTCTGGCTCCTGGTGCAGCGAGCCGATCAGGACTTCGATAGCCCGTTTGTTCCCGATCCGGCCCAGGTTGCGGGCGGCAACCATCCTGACATACCGGTCGCTGTCGTTCAGGGCCTCCATGAGCGGCGTGACCGCGGTCTCGCGCATGTCACCGAGGATACTGGCCGCAGCCGACTGGATATCCGGGTCTTCGTCCTTGAGCGCACGGATGAGGCCGTCCACGGCAGGACGCCCCATCATGATGAGGCGTGTAGCGGCACCGAGCTGCGTGTTCCAGTCCTTGTCCTTGAGCGCGCCGATCAGGGTGTCGATATCCTGCCGGCCCGACTGCTCGAACGCCTTCTTATCCTCCACCCGGACCTTCCTCGTCTTCTTCGGGGCGCGTTCCTCTTCCTCGACCTGGCTGCCGAGCGTCCTCCGCCATACGTCGATCACCTGCCGTTTTCTGAGGGCGGCCGCGGCCCTTGTCCTCACTTCCTCGTCTTCATCGTCGAGAGCGTAGCGCAGAACGTCGGCTGCACCCTTGTCCGGAATCTCCCAGAGGGCATCGATCGCTGCAAGCCTCACCTCCTTAGTGCCTGTTCTCAGCACAAGGAAGAGCGGATCGACCGCCATGGCGCCGAAGGTGCTCAGGGCCCGGGCAACACTCCACCGGACGTCCGGCGCACTGTCCCCGAGATGTGTGATGAGGACGGGGACCGACTCGGTTGCGCCGATGAGCCCTATCGCTTTCGCCGCGGTCACCCGGACGACCGGTAAGGGGTCGTCCAGTGCCTCTTCGAGTTCCCTGAGTGCGTCACGGCCGAATTCCGCGACGGCATCCGCCGCAGCGACCCGGACGCCGTGGTACCTGTCGCGGAAGAGGTGAATGAGCGGGTCAACCGCACGGCGGTCGCCGATACGGCCGAGCGCCAGGATGACGGCGATCCGGACGTCTTCTCTCGCGTCGCCGAGCGCCTTGACCAGCGCCTCGACACCGTCGGGGTCCTCCATCTCGCCGAGCGCCTCCGCGGCGGCGATCCGGACGCTGTAGTGGGGGTCGGAGAGTGCTTCGATGAGGTATCCAAGCGCTTCCTCCCCCATGCCCTGGAGCGCGGCGACCGCCGCGGTCCGGATGCTGGGGTCGCTGCTCCTGAACGCTTCAAGGCAGATCTCAAGCGGCGTCTTCTCGGGGACCGGCTCGGGGGGTTCGGGCGGTTCGACCGGCTCCTTCGCGATCTCCGGGATCACCAGTTCCTGCGGCTCGGTGTCTTCCTCCTCGGGCTGGTAGGTGAAGAGGTCCTCCTCTTCGGCCTCGCCGATCCCGGCGATCTCCTGCTCAAACTCGGTTGGGATGAGCTGGTCGAGCGAGATCGCAACCTCGGGAGTTGCCTCGAGATCGGCCTTCCAGCGTGCCTTGACCCGTGCCCACGCCGCCTCCGCCTCCCGGCTCTCCTGGATGAGGTCGCTGAGGCTCACGGGCGCCTTGGGTTCTTCCTGCGTCTGCTCTACGGGTATCTCCGGCGTCTCTTCCCGGGCCGGCGCCGGGGGTTTTTTGGCCGGTTCGTTCGGGGCGTAGTTCGGACGCCCGAACTGCTTCTCGAACCGTTTCTGGATAGCAAGTCCTTCTTTGAGTTCCTCACTGTACCGGGACTTATCCTCCAGTGCGGGCTGGGTCAGGGTCGCTTCTTTCTGGCGCTGCCGGATGTAGTCGAGGGCGGCCAGGGCCTGCCGTTTCCGTGCGGGGTCTTTCGACGAGGCTTCCATATTCAGGGCGTTGAGTGCAGGCTGCCCCAGTTGCCGCAACGCTTCGCTCGCACCGGTGCGAACGCCCGAGTACCCGATCCCCAGCGCACGGATGAGCGGCGGGATGGCCGGTCTTCCCATCCGGATCAGGTCTTTCCACCGTTCGCCTGCGATCAGGTACTCCGCTCTCTGCAGGTCGCTCTGCGGCACCCAGCCCAGTTTGTCGAGGGCCCATGCCGCTTCCATCCGCACCTGGTGGTGGGGGTCGCTCAGGGCATCGGCCAGCGGGGGTTTCGCCCGGTCGTCGCCGACCTCGCCGAGCGCCTCGATGACCCGTATGCGGACTTCGGGCTGGGGGTCTTTCAGCGCCTTGATGAGCGGCGTGACCACCCGGGAGTCGCGGATCTTTCCGAGGGTTCGTGCCGACTCGACCCGTATTCGGGGGTTCTCGCTCTCCAGGGCCTTGAGGAGAATCGGGACGGCCGCTCCCTGGAATTTGGCGAGTTCCTTCCAGTCTTCCCGGAGGTAGCAAAACCGCACCTGCTCCTGGACGTCTTCGGGCGACCATTGCATTGAGGCAAGCACGTTTGCGGCCTCCCTCCGCACCGAGAGGTTGGCGTCACCAAGCGCTTTCGTGAGGGGCGGAACCATCTTCCTGCCCGCCCCCTGTAGTGCGATCACTGTAGCGCGCCGGATTGCCGGCTGTTCGTGGTGCAGTGCGGGCATCAGCATCTCAACCATCGAGTTATCCGCCTCCGCGATGGTGTGGGCGATGGATGCCTGCAGGTCGGGGCTGGCTCGGAGGATCAGGGCGAGGAGCAGCGGGATAGACGGTGCGCCGACTGAGACGAGCGACTCGGTCATCCGGGTTCGCGACGCGGGACGGGCACGCTCGAGCGCCCTGAGTATATCCGGGATGGCGGGAACCCCGAGGACGGCGAGAGCCCGGGCTGCATCGGCACGGTTGCCGGGATCTTCGCCGTTCAAAACCGCAACCAGGCCGGGGTAGTCCTTCGCCTGCTGTAACCCGTCGATCTTCGTCCGGAACTTATCAAAGAATGCCATTTCTGCTGCCGGTAACATATGTTATCGGAGGTGTCGTCTAAAATCCCGTTTATTTAGATTATATTCGGTATCCGTTACAATAAATCTTCCATTTTGCGTCTCGCGGTGCACCGGGGCCGTGGCCGGGCCAGCCCGGCCGATGCGAATCTTTATCGGTGGATGGCCGGTATACCGGGACTCCATGGTACGGCTTGATATCACCCGGCTGCCGGGGATCGTGAAGGAACTCGCGCCGGAGACGGAAGAACTCGTTTCGCGGATCTACTCCTGGTACGTCGAACCCGGACGCCTGGTCCTCACCGACGCGATGCTTGAATGGGTGCGGGAGAAGTACGGCGATATCGAGACGCAACAGATCGTGAGGGTGACCAACAACCAGACCGGCGAGAGCACGCTATTTAATTCCGTTCGGGCGCGCCGGCCGGTTCTGACGCCCCGCGCCGAGGAGACGCGGGATCTCTCGGCACTCTCGGCGGAGGGGCCGTTCGCAGACCCTCTCGAAGAGACGCCGGCCGATACGTTCGGGCGGATCGACGGCGACCACTGGGTCACGGCGAGCAACATCGCCAAGTACGATTACCTCCACGCCGTCATCATCGCAAAGGGGACCGATCCTTTCGTCACCAGCGAAACGCAGGTCGCCGATATGATCAGCGTGGCTATCCGGTGGTGCCAGGACGCGAACCGCACCGACCCCCGGGCGGTCTACCCCTTCGTCGTCTGGAACTTTCTCTGGCGTGCGGGGGCGAGCATCGTGCACAACCATGCCCAGGTGCTGCTCACGCACCTCCCCTACACCGCTCCGGCACGGCTTGAGCGGGTTCGCGATGAGTACCGGTGCCGTTACGGGAGCGAGTACTACGACGACCTCTTCGCCGCCCATACCGCCGTCGGCCTCGGTCTCGTCTACAGAGGCGCCCGGGTCATGGCGCACCTCACCCCGAGAAAGGAGCACGAGGTCGCGATCGTCACGGAGTCGCCGCACGATATCGCCCCGGCTCTCGCGAAGGTGCTCGAGTGTTACCGCAACATCGGGGTGCAGAGTTACAACGCGGCGATCTACATGCCCCCGCTCGGGGAAGAGGGGTATTATGTCACGTGGGTGGTCGACCGGGGCGACCTCCATTCCCGGACGTCGGATATCGGGGGGATGGAGTTCTATGCCGGGACGCCGATCGTCGCGTCCGACCCGTTCCGCCTGATGGAGCACCTTATGGCTGCCATGCTGCCGTGACGTCAGCAGGGAATAGTGTCGTGCTTTTCGAGTTTCCTGTAGACGCCTTCGATCCGCTCGCCGACACGGCCCCACAGGAACTCTTTCTTCACTTTGTCGAGCCCTTCCCGGCCCATGGCGAGCGCTTTCTCAGGCGAATCGGCCACCCGGGAGAGCCCCCGGGCGATCGAGTCGGGGTGCGGGCGCACCTTGACCCCGTCGGTCCCGTGCTCGATGTTCTCCGAGAGCCCGCCGACATCGGAGGCGACGACGCACCGGCCGGCGCTCCATGCTTCGAGGAGCACAAGCCCGAACGGCTCGTTTCTGCTCGGGATGGCGACGATGTCGCTTGCGTTGAGGAGCGAGACGTACTCCGCGTCGGAGAGCCGCCCGAGGAACCGGACGGGGAGCGACCGGGCCCGGGTCTCGAGCCCCCGGCGCATCTGCCCGTCGCCGACGAAGACGAACTGGCCGTCGGCGTGCTCCCGGAGGTGGCCGGGAGCTGCGTCCACCAGCATGTCGGGCCCTTTCTGCCACGCAAGTCGCCCGATGAAGAGTATCAGCGGGGAGTCGGGATCAAGGCCGTGGCGCCGCTTTACCGCTTCCGGATCGACGTCTGCCTGGTAGTGGTCGGGCACGATGCCGTTATGGACGACATCGATCTTCCAGTCCGGGATCTCGTAGAGGGTCATGGCCTCCCGCCGGAGGGCCGTGGAGACCGCGGTTATGTGCTTTGCAATCGATGCACCGTAGCGCTCGATCCTGGATATCTCCGTAAACGGCCACTCGTTGCTGAAATTGTTCCCGTTTCTTCCAAACTCGGTCGAGTGGTAGGTGAAGATCGTCTCCCTGTTCCGGAGCCGCTGGAGCGCGTCGACCACGTGCCAGTCGTGGAAGTGCAGGAGGTCGAACGGCTGCGTGTCGAACTCGCCGAATCGGTCGAGCATCTTCCGGCTCATGTCGGCACAGTACCGGACGATGTTCTCTCCTGAGGGCCGGCAGTAGTGGTAGTGCACCCCGTTGATCTCGGCGTCCTTCTCCTCTCCCCGGGTGAAGAAATGGACCTCATGGTTCCGCGCCAGCGTCTCGGCGAGGTTTGTCGCCGCGTTTGCGAGCCCGCCGACCCGCTCCGCATACAGCGACTCCCAGCAGAAGAATGCTATCTTTTGACTCTCCATTGTCGTCTCCAAATACTATTCCCGCCCCGTTGCAGGCGTTCCGGCCGATGGATGATCGATCTTGCGCCGTCGCGCCTCATACTCCCTGAACGTTGATATATCTTTGGATTCTCAAGAAATGGCCTGAAAGGCGAGGGTTCCGTAACCCTGCCGGGGGTGCTGCAGGCGCCCGGTCAGGGAGAGAAGGACTCTTTCAGGCGCTGCTCGAGCCGGTGACCGTGCGAGCCCATCCAGTAGAGTTTCCGGCATGTGGGGCACCACGAGAACTCCTTTCCCCGGGTCGACCGCGGTGCGTAGCGTGCCTCCCGGATCTCACGCAGGGTTGCCGGACGGAGGCGCGTGTTGCAGAGCGAACAGCGGCTCAGCCGGATCTCGGGCTCGATCAGCCCGAGGCAGGCAACCTGCCGGATCTGGGCCATGATCGCTTCGGACTCGATGTAGACCGCCTGCTCGGCGCCCCGCCGTGCGAGTTCGCGGTCGCGGGTGAGGAGGATCCGGCCGTCCTGGAGGGCGATCTCAAGGAGGAGGGTGTCTTCCCGGGTGCTCCCGGGAGAGAGGGTGTTTGCGCTCATGGTGTCGTAACCCATGAACCGGAGGTAACGGGTGAGGGTTCCGAGCATCCGGTCGGTCAGGAACCTCCGGCGTTCACCGGATCTCTGAGACATACTCGATCCGCCCGCCGCATTCGGTGCAGGTATGGTCGTCAAGCCCCGTTATCCGGACGGCGTAGCCCGACCGCTCGATGACAACGCTGCCGCAGGCGGGGCAGTAGGTGTTCTCGTAGGGGTGGCCGCCGACGTTGCCGAGATACGGGTAGTGGAGCCCGAGTTCTTTTGCCCGCTCGTAGATCTTCTCAAGGACCCTGACATCGGTCGGCCGTGCGTCGAGCATCCTGTAGTCGGGATGGAACCGGGTGAAGTGCATCGGGGTCTCGGGGCCGAGGTTTTCGAGCACCCACCGGATGAGGGTCTCCATCTCGTCCATCGAGTCGTTCTGCCCCGGGATGACCAGGGTGACCGTCTCGATGTGCATCCCGAGCTCCTTTGCAAGTGCCGTCGCGTCGAGGACCGGTTGTAGCCGCCCCCCGCAGACCTTCCGGTAGAAGGTATCGGAGAACGATTTGATGTCGACGCGAAACGCGTTGAGCGTCCCTGCGAGCTCGCGGAGCCCTTCTTCGGTGATGTAGCCGTTCGTGACGTAGACCGTCCCGATCCCCTTCCGCCGTGCAAGCGTCCCCATCGCGAGGGGGTACTCGTGCCAGATGGTGGGCTCGTTGTAGGTCCATGCGATGCTTGCACAGCCCGACCGGCCTGCCCGTTCCACGCCCTGCTCCGGGCTGATCTCCCTGAGCCCCTCCATATCCAGCGTCTGCTGGGATATGTGCCAGTTCTGGCAGTGCTCGCAACGGAAGTTGCACCCGATGCTGCCGAGGGAGTAGGAGAGGGTTCCGGGCAGGAAGTGGTAGAGCGGCTTCTTCTCGATGGGGTCGACCGCCTCGGCGATGACCTTGCCAAAGGTGGCGGCATAGAGCGTGCCGCCGCGGTTGATGCGGACGCCGCAGACTCCGTGTCTGCCCTCCTTGATGGTGCACCGGTGTGCGCAGAGGGAGCAGTGGACAGTGCCCTCCTCCAGTTTCCGGTAGAGTCGCGCCTCGTGCATATGATCACCGCGTGTGGGGAACCATGATAGTTATTGCGGGCTACCGGTCGTCCGGCTCTCTGTCATCATACTCGACGACCAGCGCTCCGGAGTAGCCGCAACGCTTGCAGCGATAGATACAGCCCGTATAACCGCCGGTGACCGGCCAGATGTCCGTAGAGTTGCATACGGGACAGTAGAGCCTCTTCACAACAGGTATATGAGTAAATCAGGGATAATAATAAGGTAGGATGAAGAAGATCGTAGTATCTCTGGGTGGCTCGGTTCTGGTTCCTTCGCTTGAATCGAACAATATCGGTCGATATGTGTCTGTTTTGAAAAATATGGCCGAGGTGTGCCGCGTTTTCATCGTCGTCGGCGGCGGCGGAGAGGCGCGCCGGTACATCGGTGTCGCCCGCGATCTCGGCGCCGGGGAGGCGGTAGCAGACGAGCTCGGCATCCTGGTGACCCGGCTGAACGCGCGTCTTCTCATCACCGGACTCGGGGATGCCGCCTATCCGCGCGTTGCGGAGAATTACACGGAGGCGCGGGAGTTCGCAGAGACCGGCAAGATCGTCGTCATGGGCGGGATCACCCCCGCGCAGACGACCGACGCGGTCTCCGCGGTTCTCGCCGAGAGCGTCGGCGCCGATCTCCTGATCAACGCGACGTCGGTCGACGGGATCTACAGCGCCGACCCGAAGAAGGATCCCGGGGCGGTGAGGTACGAGCGCCTTACGCCGCAGGAACTCCTTGATATCATCACGGGGAGCCGGATGGATGCGGGCGCGAACATCGTGCTCGATATCGTGGCGGGAAAGGTGATCGAGCGGTCCGGCATCCCGCTCCTGGTGCTCGACGGCCGCGACCCGGAGAACCTCTGCCGGGCGGTCGTGGAGGGCGCGTTCGTCGGCACCGTCGTCTGCGAAGAGGGGTCGAACCCCCTGCTCTCCTGAACCCCCTCCTTCATCGGCAACTATTTTTGTCTGGCTCTCTAACGTATGGAGGTACAGGGGCAGTAGGGTAGCCTGGTCCATCCTAGAGCGTTTGGGACGCTTTGACGGCAGTTCGAATCTGCCCTGCCCCATCAGTCATGAACCGCACGACCGCCTGCGAGGTCCATCGCCGTCTTCTTGAGGAGTATCCGATCGTCGACGGCCAGCGCCATTTTCTCGAATTTTATAACCCCTACGAGACGCTCATCCTCACGATCCTCTCCGCGCAGACGACCGATCGCGCCGTCAACGCCGTCCGCGACGCTCTCTTCGCCCGCTACCCGACGCCGGAGGCGCTTGCCCGCGCGGAGCCCGAAGAGGTGGAGCCGCTCATCAGGACGATCGGGTTTCACCGCACGAAGGCCCGCCACATCGTCGGGGCGGCGAGGAAGGTCGTCGACGAGTTCGGCGGCGAGGTCCCGCGGACGATGGAGGAACTCCTGCAGCTCCCCGGGGTCGGGAGGAAGACCGCGAACATCGTCCTCTCCCAGGCGTTCGATATCAACGTCGGGATCGCCGTCGATACCCACGTCGCCCGGCTCTCAAAAAGGCTCGGGTTCACCGGGAGCAAGAACCCCGATATCATCGAGCGCGACCTCGTCGCCCTCTTCCCCGAGGAGGTCTGGGGGGACATCAACTACCTCCTGATCCGCCACGGGCGCGCCGTCTGCACGGCACAGAACCCAAAGCACGACCGGTGCGTCGTCGCGGACCTCTGCCGGTATTACCGGGAACTGCGAGACGAGGGGAAGTGAGGGGGCGTCGGGGGGATGGTCGCCGGGTACCTCCCGCTGCTTTTGGTTGGGGATGGATTTTCCCATGCGCCGGGTAGTAGCCATTTTTCAATCCCTATCGGGTTTTCTGATGAGCTGTGACTCTCCCCGGAAGATCAGGCGGGACGGCGCAAGAGGGTTTCAATCCCTATCGGGTTTTCTGATGAGCTGTGACTACCCCCTCCGGTGAGCGGGCCGGCCGTCACCGGGACGTTTCAATCCCTATCGGGTTTTCTGATGAGCTGTGACTAGCATCTTCTTCCTCTTCGATAGCACTCTTTATGCGTAGTTTCAATCCCTATCGGGTTTTCTGATGAGCTGTGACCCTGCCCGTCGGCATCGACAGTCTCCGTCAGATATTGGTTTCAATCCCTATCGGGTTTTCTGATGAGCTGTGACCGATTCCGCCATGCAGGTGTACTGCATCCGCGCCTGGTTTCAATCCCTATCGGGTTTTCTGATGAGCTGTGACTCGTCGTCGAGCGCGGTGACGGTGATGGTGAGGTCGTTTCAATCCCTATCGGGTTTTCTGATGAGCTGTGACCCCGGCAGTTCGCGTCGCTGCAGCCGTCCGATGATCAGGTTTCAATCCCTATCGGGTTTTCTGATGAGCTGTGACTACAGGTAGTCTGCCGCCGTAGGGGTCAGCGGGTCGCGTTTCAATCCCTATCGGGTTTTCTGATGAGCTGTGACTCAGGTTCTCAGGCCGCTCCCCGGCGCGCTTGAAGTTTCAATCCCTATCGGGTTTTCTGATGAGCTGTGACGTCTTTCACCTCTCTACCAAGTCTTACCCGTTCCTGTTTCAATCCCTATCGGGTTTTCTGATGAGCTGTGACCTCGGCCCAGCCTCTCTCATACTTCTGCGCAGCGTCAGTTTCAATCCCTATCGGGTTTTCTGATGAGCTGTGACAGACTCGTGATCGTCAACCCTGACGGGACTACGATTACCGTTTCAATCCCTATCGGGTTTTCTGATGAGCTGTGACGGTGGGGGGGTCAGTAGCCAACGTGCTGCACGGCGTTTCAATCCCTATCGGGTTTTCTGATGAGCTGTGACCGTCAACCAAACCCTTGAGATCTACCCCAAGGAAGAGTTTCAATCCCTATCGGGTTTTCTGATGAGCTGTGACTGCAGCCGGAAATACGAGCGGCCGGCAGGCGTAACCTTGTTTCAATCCCTATCGGGTTTTCTGATGAGCTGTGACGATGTTGATGGTCGGGCCGTCACCCTTTAGTTCCCCGGTGTTTCAATCCCTATCGGGTTTTCTGATGAGCTGTGACCGTCGTGCTCCATCACCACGAGGAGGTGATACACGTCGTTTCAATCCCTATCGGGTTTTCTGATGAGCTGTGACTATGCGGTGGCGGCGGTCAAGGCGGGGTGGTTCCCGTTGTTTCAATCCCTATCGGGTTTTCTGATGAGCTGTGACTCTCCCCGCACTCACAGACCCGCCAGCCCGCGGGCCAGTTTCAATCCCTATCGGGTTTTCTGATGAGCTGTGACCGGAGTTGCCTGGCAGGATGCAGCTGTCACGCTCACGTTTCAATCCCTATCGGGTTTTCTGATGAGCTGTGACAATTCGGGCTTGAGGTATCCGCCGACCTTGCGCAGTTTCAATCCCTATCGGGTTTTCTGATGAGCTGTGACCACCGGGGGGCGCCCGGTCCTGTCCGCAGCGGGGGTGTTTCAATCCCTATCGGGTTTTCTGATGAGCTGTGACACCACATCTTCTCCCCAGCACTGGATCCCGCCGGTTTTGTTTCAATCCCTATCGGGTTTTCTGATGAGCTGTGACGGGAACGTCGGCGCTGGTGCAATCTCCCGTGTAGTCGTTTCAATCCCTATCGGGTTTTCTGATGAGCTGTGACCGAGAAAGTGTCACTCGGGGCGGCGGGTCGCTCACGAGGTTTCAATCCCTATCGGGTTTTCTGATGAGCTGTGACAAAAACCCCCGCCACCATATCACCGAGGAGAGAGGTGTTTCAATCCCTATCGGGTTTTCTGATGAGCTGTGACATGAGCACGCTTGTAGAGATTCTGTTTTCCCTGGTCGGGTTTCAATCCCTATCGGGTTTTCTGATGAGCTGTGACGGGAACATGTCCACGCCGACGCGCTCGGCCTGGGCGAGTTTCAATCCCTATCGGGTTTTCTGATGAGCTGTGACGCTGCGTCGGATTGCGCAGACGACCGGCAATGTACAGTTTCAATCCCTATCGGGTTTTCTGATGAGCTGTGACGCGGGGCATTGGGCGCGCCCGCCTTGATGATCTCAGTTTCAATCCCTATCGGGTTTTCTGATGAGCTGTGACTGGTGTCGCTGCCAAGCGCACCACCGAGAAGCTCGCGTTTCAATCCCTATCGGGTTTTCTGATGAGCTGTGACTACGGTTGCGACCGTGACCCCGTCCCATCCGAGGCCGTTTCAATCCCTATCGGGTTTTCTGATGAGCTGTGACGGTGATGTCGGCGACGTAGTCCGGCCGCTCCTCAGAGTTTCAATCCCTATCGGGTTTTCTGATGAGCTGTGACCATCGCCTCGCACACCGTAGCGAACGACGCCAACGTGTTTCAATCCCTATCGGGTTTTCTGATGAGCTGTGACAACATGGAGGACTAACCATGGACATCACACTGACTGTTTCAATCCCTATCGGGTTTTCTGATGAGCTGTGACACCGGGCCGAGATCGGGATCTGGAACCTCGCCGACGCGTTTCAATCCCTATCGGGTTTTCTGATGAGCTGTGACGAACCGGCTCACTGGTCCGCAGGCTGCCTGGTGCTCGAGTTTCAATCCCTATCGGGTTTTCTGATGAGCTGTGACCCGGCGGGGGCTGCACCAGAACCCACACCTATCGCACGTTTCAATCCCTATCGGGTTTTCTGATGAGCTGTGACCTTCTGGGCCCGGATCACGTCGGCTTCGGCAGTACCGTTTCAATCCCTATCGGGTTTTCTGATGAGCTGTGACTGCGCCCTCATCGACTTCTGACGCCGCCGCCATCCGGTTTCAATCCCTATCGGGTTTTCTGATGAGCTGTGACGGTCGGGGTGGACTGCGTGGTCGCGTCCCGGTTGTTTCAATCCCTATCGGGTTTTCTGATGAGCTGTGACAGGGTCTGGTCGTCCGTGGTGAGGGTATCCGAGTCGAGTTTCAATCCCTATCGGGTTTTCTGATGAGCTGTGACGCCACCGGGACCACCCTGGGGTGCAGCCCGTCCGGGTTTCAATCCCTATCGGGTTTTCTGATGAGCTGTGACGATGACATTGATACGGCCCGGAACCAGGTGATTCCAGTTTCAATCCCTATCGGGTTTTCTGATGAGCTGTGACGGCGAGGGACATGTTAGCGCCTCCCCCCTCCGGTGCTGTTTCAATCCCTATCGGGTTTTCTGATGAGCTGTGACGAGGAGATACATGCGAACAAGAAGCGTAGGCAGCCCGTTTCAATCCCTATCGGGTTTTCTGATGAGCTGTGACAGGAGTCGCAGTGCTGCAGCCAGCCATAATACGACATGTTTCAATCCCTATCGGGTTTTCTGATGAGCTGTGACTTCGACCTCCACCCCGCCTTCGTGCAGCGCGGCGGGTTTCAATCCCTATCGGGTTTTCTGATGAGCTGTGACGACAACACAGAGGGGTACTCCTCGGAGGACCTCGCGTTTCAATCCCTATCGGGTTTTCTGATGAGCTGTGACGCTGCAGCGGGGTAAGTGTGCCTGCTCGGGTGCCGGTTTCAATCCCTATCGGGTTTTCTGATGAGCTGTGACGAAGCAGAAAGGCGCTCAACCTCCGGCAGGTCAAGTTTCAATCCCTATCGGGTTTTCTGATGAGCTGTGACGCGACGGCCCCGGGGTTCCGGACGACTTGATCGCGAAGTTTCAATCCCTATCGGGTTTTCTGATGAGCTGTGACCAGATGTGGCGTGATGTGCTTCTCGACGCCCGCCCGGTTTCAATCCCTATCGGGTTTTCTGATGAGCTGTGACCTCCCTCCGCGATCGTACTCCCGTTGCCCTCGCTGTTTCAATCCCTATCGGGTTTTCTGATGAGCTGTGACGCAACCTACCAAAACCCCCCGGAAACTGCAACTATGTTTCAATCCCTATCGGGTTTTCTGATGAGCTGTGACCCCCGGCCGGGATTTGAACCCGGGTCGTCACCCTTGGTTTCAATCCCTATCGGGTTTTCTGATGAGCTGTGACCCGGGTCTACGACCGGATGAAGCAGATCGAGGCCGGGTTTCAATCCCTATCGGGTTTTCTGATGAGCTGTGACATACTTCGCTATGTATGCCCCGGTTTGCCGAATGTCCCGGTTTCAATCCCTATCGGGTTTTCTGATGAGCTGTGACGCTGCATCGAGACGCCGCCCGATGGCGTAAGAAAGTTTCAATCCCTATCGGGTTTTCTGATGAGCTGTGACTGCATCCGAAACCCGGCAGGGTCGAGCGAAGGATGAATGTTTCAATCCCTATCGGGTTTTCTGATGAGCTGTGACCGAAACAGAAGTAGTACCATGAACACGATAACGAGGGTTTCAATCCCTATCGGGTTTTCTGATGAGCTGTGACGCTGCTCTGGAACGCTGCCGGGGATATGCGGTTTCTGTTTCAATCCCTATCGGGTTTTCTGATGAGCTGTGACAGCCACCAGGAGCGGAGCCAGCGAACCGGGAGGTAGTGTTTCAATCCCTATCGGGTTTTCTGATGAGCTGTGACGCTAACGAAGCCAGCAGAGGCGAGAGTTCAACGTCCTGTTTCAATCCCTATCGGGTTTTCTGATGAGCTGTGACTGCGGAGGGGAGAACTGAAAATGCCGGAATGAACGAGTTTCAATCCCTATCGGGTTTTCTGATGAGCTGTGACAAACAATAGCGGCCGGTTCCCCGGCCCATTAGCCTATGTTTCAATCCCTATCGGGTTTTCTGATGAGCTGTGACAGGGGTCTCGACGATCCCGGAGAGTCAAAGCGTAAGTTTCAATCCCTATCGGGTTTTCTGATGAGCTGTGACCAAATACAGGATCAACAATCAAGTAACCTTTCTTCTGTTTCAATCCCTATCGGGTTTTCTGATGAGCTGTGACCCGTCATAGAGCCAGGGGAAACCGGGGGGTTCCCTGTTTCAATCCCTATCGGGTTTTCTGATGAGCTGTGACGACGATCGCCGCGGTCAACGAGTCGCACAGCCGGCTGCTGGTTTCAATCCCTATCGGGTTTTCTGATGAGCTGTGACGGGCGATCGCCACATTGCCCGGGAGTTCCTGACTGTCTTCGTTTCAATCCCTATCGGGTTTTCTGATGAGCTGTGACGGTCACCGGCGCCTCAGTCTCGGAGGATTTCAATACCAAGTTTCAATCCCTATCGGGTTTTCTGATGAGCTGTGACGTTAAAATCTATCGCTTTGAACCGGCAAAACCACAAAGTTTCAATCCCTATCGGGTTTTCTGATGAGCTGTGACTCATAGGTGACGGGGTGCGGCTCGAGGCAGGATGGTTTCAATCCCTATCGGGTTTTCTGATGAGCTGTGACGAGTTCTCAAAAGTTGTTTGCACCGTCTCCATTCTCACTGTTTCAATCCCTATCGGGTTTTCTGATGAGCTGTGACTGGACCCGATCAGGGGTGCGAGAGAGAATACCGCGTTTCAATCCCTATCGGGTTTTCTGATGAGCTGTGACGTAATAAGAGAGGTGAAAAGAACATGACAAGAAAGTTTCAATCCCTATCGGGTTTTCTGATGAGCTGTGACTTCACCATGTCGGCGGTTCTGACGAGTCAGGCAGAAAGTTTCAATCCCTATCGGGTTTTCTGATGAGCTGTGACATTTACTGGAGGGAGCGGCACCGGAACCACATCTTAGTTTCAATCCCTATCGGGTTTTCTGATGAGCTGTGACCGAGTTCACGGTTGTATTCGACATGGACGCCGCCCAGTTTCAATCCCTATCGGGTTTTCTGATGAGCTGTGACTACATAGGAGCACCCGCTTCAACATGCTCACGCTGTTTCAATCCCTATCGGGTTTTCTGATGAGCTGTGACACTGCCGGTGCAATGGGGGGGCAGCGCCCCTCCCAATGTTTCAATCCCTATCGGGTTTTCTGATGAGCTGTGACCGCAGAGGCTGCGGCGCGGAAGGGCTGGATGCCGTTGTTTCAATCCCTATCGGGTTTTCTGATGAGCTGTGACCCCTCTGCGGCCGCTTGCAGTTCCTTCTCGATGTGTTTCAATCCCTATCGGGTTTTCTGATGAGCTGTGACATACCGAGGCCACGAACCAGCGCGTCTCGCATGACTGGGTTTCAATCCCTATCGGGTTTTCTGATGAGCTGTGACGGTGTGCGGCTTGGTCTTCTCGCGGATCTCCTCCGGGTTTCAATCCCTATCGGGTTTTCTGATGAGCTGTGACGATGCGAGCATCTCTGATCGCCGGGTAGCGCTCTGGTTTCAATCCCTATCGGGTTTTCTGATGAGCTGTGACATCAATTTTTTGTCATGATCGCCACAACAATCATAAGTTTCAATCCCTATCGGGTTTTCTGATGAGCTGTGACATATCGCCTGTGCGGTGGAGGGGTTCTCCCTCTCCAAGTTTCAATCCCTATCGGGTTTTCTGATGAGCTGTGACAATCGCCGCCGGGGGTGCCGCAGCGGCCGGGGCAGTGTTTCAATCCCTATCGGGTTTTCTGATGAGCTGTGACACTCCCGCCCCGGATTTCGCCGGCGATACCGTCCCGGTGTTTCAATCCCTATCGGGTTTTCTGATGAGCTGTGACGAACAAGACCTTCTACCTCAAAGCACCGAACACGAAGTTTCAATCCCTATCGGGTTTTCTGATGAGCTGTGACCGTCCCTCAAGGGCCCGGTCGGCTACAACCTCCAGGTTTCAATCCCTATCGGGTTTTCTGATGAGCTGTGACCGTCCCTCAAGGGCCCGGTCGGCTACAACCTCCAGGTTTCAATCCCTATCGGGTTTTCTGATGAGCTGTGACCGGGCGATCTTGCCCTGCTCGGCAGCCCACTCACTCGTTTCAATCCCTATCGGGTTTTCTGATGAGCTGTGACTCGAGGTGCGGGCACCCGTCCACGTAGGGGTAGGTGGTTTCAATCCCTATCGGGTTTTCTGATGAGCTGTGACCGCGACCGACGAAGCGTATACTGGATCTCGATATCGTTTCAATCCCTATCGGGTTTTCTGATGAGCTGTGACGATGGCACCAGGACGACCTGGCCGGGTACCTCCTCGTTTCAATCCCTATCGGGTTTTCTGATGAGCTGTGACCCCTGCGGCACGGCCCCGGGCACAGCACACCCCGAAGAGTTTCAATCCCTATCGGGTTTTCTGATGAGCTGTGACCCGAGGTATCGGCCGCCCGTGCATCGATACGACTGTTTCAATCCCTATCGGGTTTTCTGATGAGCTGTGACTGAGATTCCCCCAGGACTGTAGTTTTATAACGCTCTGTTTCAATCCCTATCGGGTTTTCTGATGAGCTGTGACAGATCGGAGGGGCTACGGTGGCCGTCGCCGGGGGGTTTCAATCCCTATCGGGTTTTCTGATGAGCTGTGACCCGCGACGCTCTCGCGGCCCGGATGAGGTACGGGGAGTTTCAATCCCTATCGGGTTTTCTGATGAGCTGTGACTGTGGTTTTCGGCATGTGTTAGAAACTCCTTATTTGTTTCAATCCCTATCGGGTTTTCTGATGAGCTGTGACCTGGTATGAGGTGCCCCTACTGCGGATCGGAGTCGCTGTTTCAATCCCTATCGGGTTTTCTGATGAGCTGTGACGAAAAGGACGGCGTTGTCGTCGCTTACCTCGCGCCGTTTCAATCCCTATCGGGTTTTCTGATGAGCTGTGACTCCTCCCAGACAGTCTGATACGTCTCGGCGAGCGGTGCGGCGCGCGGGAGGTTTCAATCCCTATCGGGTTTTCTGATGAGCTGTGACGCCATCTTGGGGGTTAGCGCGTCCGGATTGCGGGGCGGGTTTCAATCCCTATCGGGTTTTCTGATGAGCTGTGACCCTGCCGCGGGATCACCGTCAGCCGGCAGAACAAGATGTTTCAATCCCTATCGGGTTTTCTGATGAGCTGTGACTGATCTCTTCTCGGAGGTCGGCGAGGTCACGCTCGGGTTTCAATCCCTATCGGGTTTTCTGATGAGCTGTGACCCGACTGCCAAGGAGCAGGCAGCCGCCGCCGTTGCAGTTTCAATCCCTATCGGGTTTTCTGATGAGCTGTGACAACCTCGATGCAGAGGTCCGGCAGAATGTCACCCTGGGTTTCAATCCCTATCGGGTTTTCTGATGAGCTGTGACCTACTATGTAGGTGTGGAGCCGCCCCGGGTCGACGAAGTTTCAATCCCTATCGGGTTTTCTGATGAGCTGTGACTTCGGCACGACAACGGCCCTCGCGGTCCTTGCCGTCGTTTCAATCCCTATCGGGTTTTCTGATGAGCTGTGACTGGGGATCATCTCGCAGGAGACCATCGTCGCCCACGTTTCAATCCCTATCGGGTTTTCTGATGAGCTGTGACCGACCTGGTCCGGGACGCCACCGCAGGCCAGGAGTCGTTTCAATCCCTATCGGGTTTTCTGATGAGCTGTGACCGGGTCATCGCCACTGAGTGCCTTTGCCAGGTCGTTGTTTCAATCCCTATCGGGTTTTCTGATGAGCTGTGACGTCCCTCAAGCCCCCAGCGGAGCCCGTAAAGCCGGGTTTCAATCCCTATCGGGTTTTCTGATGAGCTGTGACTCTTTCATCAATGCGTCGTGCAGTTCGCGGTCGATGTTTCAATCCCTATCGGGTTTTCTGATGAGCTGTGACAGGGTATCACAGGTTCAAATCCTGTCTGACACATTGTTTCAATCCCTATCGGGTTTTCTGATGAGCTGTGACAGAGCGACCCCGCTCGACGCCTGCATGAGTCAGTTGAGTTTCAATCCCTATCGGGTTTTCTGATGAGCTGTGACATGGCCCGCGGGCTCCTTTCGGTTGATTTTTATATGTTTCAATCCCTATCGGGTTTTCTGATGAGCTGTGACGGGTTCCGGCTCCCCTACATCAGCGTCTACGAGTTGTTTCAATCCCTATCGGGTTTTCTGATGAGCTGTGACCGCTCAGAGGCTAACGGGTTAACGGCCGTCCATCGTTTCAATCCCTATCGGGTTTTCTGATGAGCTGTGACCAGCGCCGAACCCGGCACAACCAGAACGGCCACCAAGCAGTTTCAATCCCTATCGGGTTTTCTGATGAGCTGTGACTAGCCTTTACCGGTGCGTCCGGGGCGGGGAAGCCCTCGTTTCAATCCCTATCGGGTTTTCTGATGAGCTGTGACGAAGTTCGCCGACGCCGTGGACGCGATCGCTGAGTTTCAATCCCTATCGGGTTTTCTGATGAGCTGTGACTCTGGATATCGGGCGCTGGCATGCACCTCTGCGCCCGGGTTTCAATCCCTATCGGGTTTTCTGATGAGCTGTGACAGCCCCCCATTTTTGGGTTATTCGGCGTAGTACCGGCATCTCTGGCTTGGATCGGAGCGACGGGTTCATGACCCCTTCCCGTACCCATGGTTTATCAACCTCCACGATCGGCACCCACCAACTAAAAATGCGTGTTTCCCTTGTATGTCTTTTTGCCCCGGGTGCATCATACTACGTTCGACATAGCCTCCGGGGACGGTTCCCCTATCTCAGTAATTTTTTTCATACACCGCTCACATAACTCATAGAATCGAACACGATCCTGCTCCCCAATCACACTCCGTATCTTTTCTCGCATCTGGACATGCTGAACGTCAGAGATTTCTAGTTCGAACACACTGTACTGTTTCCAGGCCCCATAACTCTCAAGGATCCTGAACACTTTTCTTCGCACCTTATCCTTTGCGATATCGTAAGTCACAACGATCCTCATCGCAGTCACCTTAGAAATACGAATGGATGATACCGTTTCATCTCTCCAACAATTGCTTTCCGGAGCAGGATCGCCTGCATGACCACCGCACGCCGCCGCGTTACGGTGTACCTGAACTTTGGGTGCATAAACGTCTCTTTCATGTAACTGTCGAAGTGAGAGAGGTACTTCTTGAGTGCGTGTTCTTTCAGGCGATTTTCAGCTGTAAAGTCGTCATGGTCAAGGATGCGCTGGTTAACCAACCGGATAGCAAAAGCGTCGCAGAAGATCGGTCGGAACTCCTCTATGAGATCGAGGGCCAGCGCCGGCCTGCCATGCCGATCGGTGTGCATTACGCCGATGAACGGGTCCAGATTGTACTGTCGGAGAGCGCTCATCACCTCGTTCTGCATCATGGCATATGTTAGAGATAGGAGCGAGTTAATGTGGTCCTGAGGAGGCCTTCGCGTTCTCTTCTCAAACGTCCACCCCTCAATGAGGCATTCATCAAGACATCCAAAATACAGAGCAGCTGCCTCGCCCTCTATTCCGCGGATCTGGTTCATATCGTTGACGGAATGTACATTCGCTTCGAGGACCTTCAGTCGTTCAGGGGGACGCACCTTTTTCCGGGAAAGCAGCGTACGCGAGTTTCGGATTTTGGCACCGATGATCGCCCGTACAATCCCCAATGCCTCCTCACAACCAAGTGACGCCTGGCAACGCCTGATCTCGGCAATCGTATTCTGTTCCGGGACGAAGCTCCCCACATACTTCCCGTACCACGTGAAGTAGTTCACCGACATTCCTGTCTTCCCACAACTCGCAAGGAATGGAGTGGATACAGATATGTTTCCAAACACATTGACTGTGCGCACCTTCTCCACTGGAAAAGAACTCACCGTTTCCTGCTTATCCGCTGTGGTAACGACAATCCGCCCTCCATCAAGCCCGATGCGGTTGCCCTGCGCCGACACATAGATCACTTCATCATCGAACAGTCCCTCTGCTGCCTTTACTTCGCGGAACTTCTCTGCACCATCGCTTGCTATCGCCTCCAATCAGACCTCCTCCAGAACTCTCGTCTCATAGGGCATACAATATCCGACCACACTACACTTCCCACACTTGCGTGGATTTTCGCAAAACGTCGGGATTTTATCAATCTGCATTGCACTGACATCCGCAACTGTATCCGTAACTTTTTGACGGAGCTGTCCTGTGATCTCGATTGGATGGCGCTCATTTGTTCCATAGAGATACAGGTATCCAAGAGGTACCGGTTCGCCAAGGTGCTCCTCCAAGAGCATTGCGTATGCCGCAAGCTGGACGAGGTCATTTTCAAAGTATGCGTTCCCCCGTTTGCGCTCGACCGGCGCCGCCTTATCCTGCATGTCGATCAGGTCAATCCTGCCGTGCAGTCGGAGGCGCTCAGATCTCAGGTAAACTTCCCTATACCATCCCCCACGACGCCCCTGACGGGCGTGCATCCCCCTGCCGTCCGCGAGGTGAACATTGATCTCCTGCGTTTTGAAAAACATGAGGTAATAGAGCCGCCGGGGGCAGTAGAGGTACTGGTTGAGATCGGAGATATTGACGAGATCTGCAATCATGGTCCCTCTCTCCGTTGATAAAGATCATGCACGGCACAGTCCACGTACAGGGCATCAATACCAAGAGCGAGGCTTCCGTCCTTGAAATTCATCAAAAACGTGTAATCGTCGAGATCATAGAGACGCTTTGAAATAAAACCTGAATGAGATAGGTATCTGCAGAAGAGACCCTGTTTTCCAATCTCCCTTGAAACATCCACGAGGTTAAGGGGGCGTTCATCTTGATCTTGGCTTCTTACGACTGGACGGATCCCAAGCGCCTTCGCGGGTTTTCGTGACGCCTCTGTCTCATCCATCTGGGGGAGCCGTGCTCCATCAAGCGAGACTCTTCGTGGGCGATCGTTCATTCGATGGATGATCGCACACCCAAGCGCCCTATCAAGGACCTCTTTTGCCTCCCTTACCTTCTCACCGGGGATCCGCCGCAGAAATGTCCGCCGGTCAACAAGTTCCAGATCCGCCCACCGGAGAAGGAAGAAGAGGTTATATGTCCCGATAGTACCCGTTTGGACCTGATAATAGGCAAGTGATAACTCGCTGCCGCGGAAATTTCCCAATTCTTCAATGATATCGAGGCATGCATCGCTCATTTTTTCGAGCTTCGGGAGAAGTTTCCAGGCCTCTCGTGGATTTATACCTCCATCCTTCAAGTAATGGAGATAAATCAGACTTAATCCTCGGTCTATATACCCTGATCGTATATCCTGTGGTACCCCTCCCTGCGATGGTGGGAAAGCGCGCAGATGTTTTATAACTCGTGCCTCACGGGCACCGATGCCCGTTGCGTTCCGATATATATACTCCCATGCCTCAAGGTAGCCGTATCGCCACCTGAAGTTCTCAAAGACGCGGGGATCCTGCATGGTCCTTCGCAGATCATTTTCCAGTTCCTGCCTTGACATCCGCTCATAGCCGGAGAAGTGTTGTACCACCCCGGCAGGAGCATAACAGAGCGCCTTGTACCTGACATCAGGTTGAGGGTTTCGGAGTCTTCCGAAACGTTGCAGGAACTCGCTCACGGTATTACTTGAAAAAACCAGGCGCTGGATGGCAGTATCCCCTTTAAAGTCAATTCCGACCTCCACTGCCTTGTTCCCGACAAGGATATCGAATGGCTCGTCGATCGGATCTTTTCGGAATCCGCTCACCTCACAGATCTCAAGATCTGTCTGGTTCCGCAGGGTTTCGCTGACCAACTCCACTTCGATAGCGCTATCCAGAATGACGGCGGTCCGGAATCCTTCTCGAAACTCAAGGAAGTCGCCCAGGTGTGCTACAATAGATTCTCCGGCCCGGAACCTCTTACCGTGCCGGAAATCAATATCAACTTCTGGTAAAATGAGTCGCTCATCGACCACAGGCTGACCACAGAAAACGTCTGCCACAATAGGTTGGACCCCGATCACATCTCTGACCTTCTCCAACAGAGAGGGTTCAGGCGTTGCAGACAGGAAGATGAACTTCCGCATGCCGGCAGAACCTGATGACAATAGATCATGCAGGATAAAGAGTATCAGGTCTCTCTGTCGAAGATCGTAGAGGTGGAACTCGTCAAAAACTACGGTAGTAACAAAACTCTTCAGCGCAGAAGAGAGGTATTTGTTGTAGTAGTAGTTCTTGATGGCATAGATGAAGATATCAGGATTAGTCACGACGATGCCGCTGCCTGCCCGGTACATCGAGCGGAGCAGATCTTCCAGGATATCCCCCCTGGTCATCCTCATACCGGCCTTATCACGCATGATGCCGAGGGTCTTTGAGGTTACAAACTCGACCGGTGTCTGAGACCCCAGGTGGTTGCGGAGGGAGGAAAGCGTTCTGAACTGATCTTCTGCGAGCGCGTTTGTCGGGTAGAGCGCCATAACAACGCCCAGGTTGCCGGAAAGTGCCGGTATTGCCCACGAGTCGGTCTTTCCAGACCCCGTTGGAGCTGTTACAAACAGGAAGAACTCATCATGGTTCCGAATTGTCTCGCGAACAACGACCTGGTGGCCGTAAGGAAGAAAAGAGTCGAGGAGCGGTTCAGCATCATAGCGAGGTATCGAGAGCCCCTCTACTATCACGCCCGGTACCTCCGAAGGAACCGGATGCTTGCCGGGAGCGCAAACCTGCCTGCGGGAGCTCCGCAGTCAAGCACCAGGTGCGGTTCGATAAACCTCCCGCGTTCAATAACATCGAACGGTTGCATGCGCTGAAAAGAGAGATCTCCGAGAGGCATCTCTGCAAGGTCATCGACAAGAACAGGGTGGTTCATCAAGAACTCTCCATCGGTCATGCTGACCGGGACTTCCCTCCATGTGACAAGTGCCTTTGACCGTTTCTTCCCAACGCGGATATATGGGGGCATATCAGGTTCACTTCCATCGAACGTGAGAACGAAGAATCGGAACCGGGCTCCTGGCTGGATCTGCTTCCTAGTTCCAATCTTCCCCGTTGGGGAGTTTTTCTGTTCTTTCAGCCGGTTATACTGGATATACTCATCGCTGCGAGCGTTTGAGTTTTCGCTTGTGTAGTGTATGTCTCCTATCGGGCGGGCAGGGCTCACGTATATGGTGTCGACGATACCGTTGGTCTCCTCGATGTAAGCCGGTTGCTGCTTTTTTGATCGCTTGTTTACCGGCTTGTTGACATAGTTACCCTGTGCGTACCCCAGTGCGTAGTAAAGGGCAGTATTCAGGATGATCGGCCGCGTTACGTAGTTGTTGCCTGGTTCGAGCGAAGCAAAGAATAACTCGCTCATGAGTTCGAGGACGCCCTCAAAGGCACGAGTACCTGCGCCATTATTCGGAGAACTCGATACCTGAGACATCAATACCTCCATCAATCCGCCGAAACATAATCTGCAATCTTATCTACCTGCGCCTCAAGGATGGCTTTAACAACTGCATCGTCCTTCATCTCATCGAGAATGGCACTTACCTCGTCCGCGTCAGATTTTACGTATGCAATCCGCTGCCTATCAGCAAGGTCTTCGTAGATCTGGACAGCGGCTCTGGTTACCGATTCGACGGGGAGGGTGTCTGCAGTCATGACTTTCTTGAGGTGCTCTGCTGGATCTGATGAATTCTCATCGCTTGCAACTGCCGCGTTTGCAAGGGCAACTGCAATCCCACGGGTGACCTCAAGGCTCGACGGGCCTTCGCGGTGGCTAGCATACACGCCGAGGATGTGGTTTCTGGTTTTGCCAAACCGTGTTCCGGTCGCACCGTACCGGACGTTCCGATCGGTAATGTTGAGGAAGAAGAGAACCTCTTCAGGCGTGACGTCTTTGAGGGTCACCACACAGGGGAAGAGCGTGCCTTCCTTGAAGAAGTCCGGCTCCCTGATAGCGGATGTGGCTCCTTTCGCATAATCGTCCCCGGGTGCGTTCTGGAAGTACTCCTCTACGATCGTGCCGATAGAGCGGATTGTATACGCTTCATCATACATCACACGTGACGTAATGCTGATCCCCTCATCTGATGCTGCACTGCCAAAAAGGGCGCATTCCGGGCACCGCTGACACATGCTGTTGACCACCATCGAGCAGCCATCCCACGTGCCTTTCTTAACTGCCGCGTTCATCTTGTCCTGGATGAGGGTTCTCTGAAGCGCTTTCGCAACTCTCCGATCGCTAGCAACCTGTTTCCGTCCAAAAAGCTTGCCGACGGTCTCCTCGATCTCCCCGACCCTGATAATAGCCGAGTTGGCTTCGGTTCCATCAGTGGTGAACCTGGCAGCGCTCTGTAACTCACGTAAGATCAGGATGCTTACGTAATTCTGTTTTGGTTTTCTCTCCGGTTTCTCCAGTGTGTAGCCAGCAATCTTTTCCTTAAATGAATCTATTTTCTCAGCCATAATGTCCAACCTCCTCAAATTTTCTCTTTCTTCTCTTGCTTCTTAGCCTCAATCGCCGCCCTCTCCCGCTGATACGCGTCATTCCTAATTTCAAGGGTGGCGGAGTAATAACCGTCGCTGATATCGTTTGCAGCACGCTTCAACTTCCCGGGATTACCATCGAAGAGCCCATAGAAGACGTGATCTACAAATGCCCCTGCAAACCGGTGGGTTCGGTCAAACTCATAGAGTCCCGGGATAAGGCTGAACTGATCAGTACCAGCGCGGCGCATCATCTTGAGCAACCGTCCAGATACTGCATCAACGTAGTCTTCTCGTGCAAACGAACCGTCACGCTTCGCGAGGACTGCTTTCACCGACTCACGGAAGAGTTTCTCGACCCGGTGCGGTTCATATCCCTTCGGGATAGCAACCGTCAGGCCGAGTTCAGCAAGTTCATGAATAGTCTCAACTGCCATTACATCACCTCCAATACGGTCAAGCCGTAACGCCAGGAAGACGAGCCCTGGATTGTCGTCATAAATAATCTCTTCATTCTCATTGCGGTACCCGCGGGCACGGTTGACGAATGCCCCTTTTCTTGATTCATTCTCATACTTTCTCCAGATATCTTTTAAGAGAGAACTCCCGGGAAACATCTTGTTTTTAAGCGTCTGCAGATGTTTCGGGAACCTCTTATCCTCCATCACATTCTCGTAACCGAGTACAATTACGAGCGATGCGAGATCGATCACACTGCTCAATTCTGTAAGCGGGATGACGTCGCCGGAGATCCGCTTCACAGCGGCATGCGGTGCATCGAGTTTCACCATCGCTGAGAACTCATCACCAGGACTCATGCAGATCGGGTTCTCGCCGACGACCACCCTGCATCCGGTCGCAGCAGCGAGGATTAGCCCGAGATATGATCCGAAAAACCAGTATTCAGTGTCGTTATCCCTCACCTTGTTAAAGACGACGTCATAGGTTGTGTGGAGACTCTTGTAACCATAGCCAGCATACCGCAGGACATTCTTCCGACCGGACTCCGAGACAAGGTCACGAACCAGTAGTTCGTACTGTGGAGTATCCCGGGAAAGGATATCAAGAGCAAGCGCCCGGACGTTTGTCTGGCAGTCTCCATTAAATACGCTTAAAAACTGTGAGAACAGGCGGGATAGAACCGGCGTATAGAAGTGGTCGGGAATAAGCCGGAAGTATATCCGGTTGGCTCCTCCTTTAATTCCATGACCGATATATCTTAATCCCATCTCGATCGCGATAGGGACTGATACATACAGAGCAGGCTCGCTTGCACCTACCGGCAAACGGTTGGAAAAGGAAAGACCAAGCATACCCACCCCAATGGATAACGGGATCCTCTCCTTGTCATAGGGCGTATCGTTGGAGAGGCGGCAGATACCTCCACCATTACAATATGCCTGGAACTTATCGGCCTTGTTTTCAAATGTGCCGTAGAACATCGAACCGTTGAACTCGAGGTTCTCGGATATCCAGACGAGCATCTTTTCCTGGTAAGGATAGAGTAACTCGGATTCGAGTTCCTGGATCTTTTCATGAGGAACTCTCTGGAGGTAGCGCGTGATGCAATCCTCAAGATACTGGATCTTCTCGTTGGATGTTCGAATGTCAGCAAACCAAATCCCATCAATATCCCGATCGAGAAGATCCCGGGCAATAACATATGAGTAGTTCCAGAACCCGCCAACGCGGTGGTGGTCATCTGTACGATGAGCCTGAGCATATCCGGATAGGCGCTCGGAGAGGGCTGCATCGACGCCGAACATTCTGCAGGTCTCAAGTACAGGGTCAGCCGAGTCCAGCGCACCGATCTTGATAAGAGGTTCAATGAGTTGCATCCGGAGCCCCGAGATTGCACGGGAGTAGGATATGATCTTTGAATCCCAGCCGATGTCGCTCCCGAAATCCTCCATAATGTGCGCCCGGTACCCGATCTGGCTGGTCATCAGGCCGGTCCCGTTAATGGCAACCTTCCCGGAAACTCTCTGCCCATCGATCTCTACGGATTCCGGGATCAGTGTGAATTTCTTTCGTTTCCGCTCTTCTGAGCGACAGCGGATCAAGACATCGCCCGTATCCACCGTCCGCCCGTCGACGGTGATGCCGGTGATACACTTCCGGGGAATACTTACCGTCTGCGCCGGAGGGTACTGCATATCTGGTTCTGTGTTTCCAACCTTGAGCACGCCACCGGTGCAGTCTACCTCGATGGTTGCGGTATTCTCACTCTCTCTCAATACAGCCGCAGCTGCGAAGGCTTTCGCAACCTTCTCTACTCCCGAATAGAAGAAGAAGACATTTTCAATTCTGTAAAATCCTTTGCTTGCTTGTGATGCATCGATACTCTTCTGCAACTCAAGCGTATCAGAGAATGTAGGATGGGAGGAGTTAAGCGCCTCCCTGAACGCCCGGTAGATCTCTTTGATATCCTCCTCCCCGTTCAACTCAAACTGTTTGTCCGCCTCCCCAAGGTAAAGAACTCCTTTCTCAAATATGAGGAGGGGGTGGAGCCCTTTTTCTGAAGCCCACCCGGCAATCCCGGTATGGACGAGATTGGTGAGGATACCGGTTGCCTCCTGAAATGTATGATAGTAGAAGTCGACCGAGGGGTCGATCCGGTCCAGTTGTTGCTGCATCGATGGCGTTGCCTGTGGCTGCTCTATACTTGCAAGCGTATCGGCGATCGTCAGCCAGGGGCGATAGAGGTTAAACTTTACTGAGAGATTCGCATGGAATCCGATCGATTTGTGCAGTGCGACGGCGACTGACTGGAAGTCATGTCCGGTGAGGTCGGGGGCGAATTTTGTTGCTCCGAACGCCTCAGCGTACTCGAGGACTTCTTCCTGCGAAATATCAAACTGCTCTTTCCAATCTTTTCCATGAATTTTGTGGAGATCATGAACCGAAAAGAGGGCAATCACTTCTCGCAGTTCCCGCTCAGAGAGAGCATTAGCAGAGCCGAGGGCGATTAGCCCGACATTGAGTTCAATGAGAGCCCAGACACCATTTCGGATATGGTTGAGCATCGTCTGGTCAACTTTCCCCATCTCCGTACTCTTTGCAGGGAGGTATGCAACGCTGGAGCCCCGGAGGGACGGGTCAATAATCTCATAATAATCGATAAGAACCTGATATGGATCATGGATTGCGTCCCCTGTCTCCGGGCGGAGATATTCGCGTAATACATCTGGTGGGATAATGCTCTCTGGCGACTTTACCATCATGTTTCCTTCTCCTCTAAACTTACGCTCACCTGGCCGCATCCCCGGGTGACGCTTGATCCAACCCCACTGAACTCCGCAAAAAGTGCAAGGATCGTGACAGCATTCCGGAAAGATTTTGGTGCATCCGGGGTGAATGCATACCCACAGCGTCCAACAAAACCCTGTTTGAAGATAGGGCGGGCATGGCCATTCACTCTGTCAAAAACCGTATTCACAAGAACGCTGTATGTGGTATATGATCGAACATCCGGTTTCTCTATCAAGTACCGACCAAATTCGTCGCGATTTATATCCATCCTATAACCGTCAGGGCACACCAGATTCCACTTTGAGAGTATGGAATGGAATACTGCAATTCGCTGCGGGAACATTTCAGTGACTTTACTGTTCTTGTACTGGATACATGTCGGAGTTAGAAAATTGATCTCCAGAGTTGAGCCGGCGTATCCGGCAACCTTACGAAACAGGTCTGTATACGACACTTGCCTGTCTTCTACATGTTCGACACATAACTCCCCTCTATCAAGTACAATATTCCGCCTTTCGAGGAGTATGGGGTATACAAGATTCTGGAAAAATTCCTCCTCATGCGAATCGATGACTCCGATCCGTATCGTGTATAACTTATCCGGCGCAAGGCGTTTGAAGCCGTTCTTGTTACTTCTCTCAAAATTTCCATTGAGACCTCCGACCGACATTGTGCGCACCGAAGAGCCATGTAATCTCTCGCTGACCTCTGGATTTACAGATTTAATGAGTGCAAGCAGGGCGGAGTATACCTGATACCCATCGCTATGTGGAACCTCGAACGCATCCTTCGGTCGCACCTTGATGAATATCTGGCGCATAATTTAGCATGTGTGCGGGTTCTGATAAACCTTTTGGCTTTTTTTAGGACCGGTTTTTGCAGAAAAGTGCAATTCATGCGGTCAATTTGTGTCAAAGTGCATATATACCGGCAGGGAAGTATTACTCAGTTGATGAAAACGTATCTCTCGCCACTCGGGTTCGACACCTCTCATATCATCTCCCTGATTGTCAGGTGCGGGATTGAGCGGGGAGACCGGATATGCCTGATCAGACCGGAGTTTGGGAAAGATGCCAGGGCAGACCGAGCCATCGACGCCGTCAGGGAGATGAGCCAGAAGATCAGCGGCGATATTAGTGTAGACGTTCTGCGAGTTGATAACCGTAATATTGAATCCATGATTCTTGCGCTTCTTGATGAAATTCGTGCATCAACACCTCCATTTCATCCGGATGGGAGCCTAATAGTCAACCTCTCCGGCGGCCCACGAGAGGTTCTCGTTGCTCTCACCACCGCCACACTCATACTCGCTCCACATATTCATCAATGTGCAATCTTCTCGGATATAGAACGAGAAACTGAAATATACAATCCTCCGCGCCTCCCATTTTCGATCGATGAGAGAGCGCTCCAGATACTGGCTGACGTCGCCGCACACAATCCAACCTCTATTTCAGAAATTGCCCGGAGAGTGCAGATATCCGAGAGCACAGCGTCACGTGTTTGTGCAAAACTTGCATCCAAAGAACTGGTTCATATACAGCAGGAGAAACAGAGCAGGGTTGTAACGCTACAGTTCAGCGGGAAAATAATACTCAAAACAGGGAAGAGACGCCTCCCGGGAACTCTGGAGAGCAACAACCTTCAGGCCCGATGATTATTTAGCGTTAAAGGAATCCCCTCTTTGTGCCGGGATGCTCAACCTGCTCTCTGCCAGATCCCTGATAATTCTAATTAGACCTGCCGCGAAATATCCGGGTAGACGAAGAGTTCCGTGATGGCAGGCGGCCATCCTGCGTATCCCCCTGCGCGTGGAGAACTCACGCCCCTGTCAGAAGACCCCGCCGAACACCGCTTAGTCGACGAGACAACAGAGCCCGGCCACGATCGCCGCCGCCGGGATGGTCAGGATCCATGCCGTGACGATCTCGCGGACCACGCCCCACTTGACCGCCGAGTAGCCGCGTGTCGCCCCGACGCCCATGATCGCGCCGGTGCGTCGTCGCGGACCTCTGCCGGTATTACCGGGAGCTCTCGGGCGGGGAGGAGTGAGGGGGGGAGGGCGTCGGGTCTTCCCCCGGTGCCCTGCGGATGGGAACCCGTATTGGTATAGCGCTACCGTAGTATCCGATAAGCCCGGGCTCAGCAGGTGATCTGCCAATTAACCGGTGCTCCATAAGGGATGTAGCGCGGGTCTGTGGACACGGGCCGGGGACCGCGGGTACTGAAGGGATTCTCACTCACACTTCGCGCGGTTCTTGCTCATATCATCTCATATCCATCTATTTTTATGCGAGAGGTGCCGGCGACCAATGTCAAAACCACGGCATCTCAGCAGAGGAAAGCGGCAAGAGACCGCCCGGGAACTACCTGACCCATCTCCCGGACCCGAGTAGCAAAACTCGTCCGGGAGAAGGTGTTGAGGATAAAGTCAGATTGATAGCACCACGCGATGAGGAAACAGAATGCAAAGCATAGACCATAAAGACGGCAGCCCACGGGATGAAGCGTGCGCCAACATCGATTCACACGGGACTGCCACCAGCTCTTCTCCGCCCGGAGTGATAAGACCATCTGAGGAAGACCGTGTCAGTACTGTCCCGCTCTTCCTCGTCCCGCGGGCGGTGGCGGATGTCATCCGGCGGTATGGAAGGGCGGTGCGGGAGATCCATGTACGGAGGACCAGGAACCACCACTACACCGTCGAAATCGAACGGGGGCGTCCATGATGCCTGAGTTAGGTATCCTTTCCGGCACATCGGCCGGCGGGCTCATCGTCCATGTCGAGGGGGAACGCTGCCGGATATCGCCCGCAGATGTCCGGGCGCTCATATTCTCTGGCCGGCCGGCCCCGGTCGTCCGGGAGCGGGTGCGGCGGGCAAGCGGCACCGTCATGGGGGAGGTAACGATTGAGGGATATGCGGCGCTGAACGCCGCGGGGAAAGCGGTGGTGATCCGGACCCGGGAAGGCACCTGGATCGTCCCCCTCGTCTCCCTCCGGCGGGTCGCCTGCGGAGAGGCGACAAGCGCCCCCCTCTTCTCAGAGGTGCAGGTATGAACGAGATCCTGCAGGCAGCAACGCTCCTCGCCCCCACTGAAGGCGTAATCGAGGTCCGGGCGCTCGCCGACGGCGTCACCCACTCCGGCTACTTCGACGATTACGAGTGCCTCGCCCGGGCCGTCGAGGCCCTCGATGCCGACCCTTCGGTCGCCGGGATCTACGTCACCTTGAATGCCGTCAACCCCGCCCTCCTCGCCCGGCGGGCGAACCGGATCAAGATGCGGCTCTCGCGGAAGGATGCGACGACCGCCGACGCCGACATCATCCGCCGGCGCTGGCTCCCGGTCGACATCGACCCGGTGCGGCCGAGCGGGGTCTCGTCGACCGATGCGGAGCATAACGCGGCGCTCGCTGTCGCGGAGCGGATCGCGGCGTATCTCGCCGAGCAGGGGTTCCCGGAACCCCTCCGGGCAGATTCGGGCAACGGCGCCCACCTCCTCTACCGGGTGGACCTTCCAAACAATGAGGCGGCAACCGCGCTCGTGAAGGGAGCACTTGCGACCCTCGACGCCCTCTTCTCGAACGAGGCCGTCACCGTCGATACCGCGAACCACAACGCCGCCCGGATCTGGAAACTCTACGGGACCGCATCGCGGAAGGGCGACAACACTCCCGAGCGCCCCCACCGCCGGGCGAAGATCCTCAACGCTCCAGAGGAGATCGGTGTGGTTCCGCTAGAGCGGCTAGACCGCCTCGCCGGGCTCCTCCCCCGGGAAGAACCATCCCAGCCGAAGAAGGGTTCCCGGAGGATCGACCTTGCCGCCTGGCTCGCGGAGCACGGCATCGCCGTCCGGTCGACACGCCCCTGGCAGGGCGGCACCCTCTACGTCCTCGCGGAGTGTCCGTTCTCCTCGGCCCACAAGGACGGGGCGTTTGCCATCCAGTTTGCGAACGGCGCCATCTTCGCCGGCTGCCACCACGCAAGTTGCGGCGGAGGGACGCAGCGCTGGCCGGAACTCCGGGGGATGCACGAGAGGAAAAGGCCGGAGAAGAAGGAGGAAGCCCCTCCCCCGGCACCGGTGGATGATGAGCACCGCCGCCGGGCAGGAGAGATCCTCAAGACCGGCGACCCGCTCGCGTTCCTCCTCGACACCTTCAACAAGAGCCATGTCGGCGATCGGACGGTCGCGGAGTGTCTCGTGATGTCTCTTGCGTCCCAATCGGTCGAGAACACGAACGGCCTTCATGTCGCCATCTCCGGCAACTCCGGGAAGGGGAAGAGCCACGCCTGCACCACCATGCTCCAGCAGGTTCCGGAGGAGTACCGCCTCGCCGGCACGGTCTCGGACAAAGCCCTCTACTACAACGGCAGCCTGCAACCCGGCACCGTCTTCCTCTTTGATGATGTCTCCCTCTCCGACGACCTGCAGGAAGTTCTCAAGGCCGCAACCGCGAACTTCCGGGTGAGCATCGAGCACCAGACGGTGACCACCGACCGGAAACTCCAGATCTGCCGCATCCCGGAGCGGTGCGTCTGGTGGCTCGCGAAGGTCGAGGACGCCGGGGACGACCAGGTGGCGAACCGGATGCTCACGGTCTGGATCGATGATTCCCTCGAACAGGACGAGCGGGTGCTCCGGTACATGAAGGAGCGGGAGGTGAGGGAGGACGGCGGCGACGGCGAGGACCCCGATCTCGTGATCTGCCGGGAGATCTGGCAGATCCTCAAGGCGGTTCGCCCGCACGTCTCTATCCCGTATGCCCGGAGCGTGCAGTTCTCCGCGACGACGAACCGTCGCAACCCGGGTATCCTCTTTGACCTGATCAAGGCCTCCGCCCTCATCCACCGCTTCCAGAGAGAGGCGTATGAGGGAGGCATCAGGGCAAACCTGGACGACTTCACCGCGGCGGCCCGGGTCTATGCAGCGATCAACGGCGAGACCGGGGGGCAGGAGACGAAGACGACGAAGAACGAGGCCGCAGCGCTCGCGACGGTGGCGACGATGGGCTGGGAGCAGTTCACGATCAGGATGCTCCAGGAGGCGCTCGGGCTCTCGTACCACCAGACCTATCGTATCCTCCACGGCTATACGAGCCGGGGGACGGCCTACTCGGGGCTGCTGGAGAAATGCCCGGCGGTCAGTTTCTTCGATACGATGGTCACCGAGGATGGGGAAGGATACGCGATGCGGCGGCGGGAGCACCTCTTCTCCTTTGACCTTGTGGTCTACCGGCGCTGGGCCCATGGCGGCGGGGTCTGGCTGGACGGGGACCGGGATGGTGGTCCCGATAATCCGGGGCGGCCACCGGACCGATCCGTGCGGACCGAAGGTTGCGACATTGCAGCAGGTTTACCGCAAGATTCCAGCACCGGGTGCAACAATCCAGCGGCTCGAAACGACGTTGAATTGGCCGATCTTTGTACACGTAGAGAGAGGCGTCTCCCTCTCGGTACTGAAGTACAGCAGAACGTACCCACAGTCCCCGGTACCGGCTCCGTGGTGAGTGCGTCTGCGGGTGCGTGTGAAACCCACAATGCCGGAACCGGTCCCGGGATACCGTCACTACGGGGCGGAAGCCTCAATCCGGCGCCTTTTAGTCGCCCTTCTGCTGGCATCGCCGGTTGTACTACGCTGAAAAGAGATGCAAGACGAGGGCCCATGCCGCAAGAGCCCCTATCGGGGGTCCTCGATCACCGGGAGTTTCTCCGGGTGAAGGTCGAGCTCGGCCGGTGCGATGTCTGCAGGACGGGGAAGGCGGTCTACCGCTCGCGGGAGGCGCAGACGAACCTCTGCGAGGGGTGTTACGCCAGGCTGGTGCGGGAGGGGAACGCGAGGGAGGGGGTGCGGTGAGGGACGGTTCGTAGAACCGGAGTTCGAGCACCGAAGGTGCGAGCAACGACTTCCCCAATGGGGAGGGAGTCTGAGCGCCACTAGATGGCGTGCATCACCGCAGGGACTTTTGAGGCATATCTTTCTATTTCCTGATCCTCCTCGTTTAGCAGGGCTGTAAGAACCGAAATCATAATCCCATCCCGCAAACAAAGGAACCTTCAGCAGAAGAATAGCATTACCGTTGTTCTGCCGTTTATCCTGGAGAAGACACGGTAGTTTCGCCCTTTATCCGATCAGACGTGCAGAAGAACGTGCAACCGGAGAGATGTTTCGCCATGCTGCAAAGGGAAGATATCGGGAGAGATGCGCTCGGCCGGTTCGTGCGCATCACTGTGAACGCGCTGCCGGGCTACACCAGGCCTGCCGACCGACGGTGAAGTGATGGGGCGTCATACATGAGAGAAGCACATGATGTTTTTGCTCGGGTACGGTGCTAGGTGTGAAGCACGTGAATGACCTATACTCCCTGCTCGCCCGCTTTGAAGGACGGCGGATCGATTTCAAGGAAGAAGTGAGTGCGAACCTCTACAGGCTTCTGTCCGCGTTTGCCAACACTGCCGGCGGGATAGCCGTCATCGGGGTCCGCGACCATGATCATGCCGTCGTCGGCGTCGACCTCAGAAATAATGCTGTCAAAAAACTCGCAGATAGCATAACCACCCGGCTTGGCATTCATCCGGCCATTGAGATCCGCGAGATCGAGAGGAAGTCCGTCGTCACCGTTGCCGTCGAACGGAGCCGCGTGCCGGTCGCCTGTGACGGCCGGTACTACACCCGCATCGGCGACACGACACGCGAGATGCTCCCGGACGAGCTTCGCGGGTTCTTCCAGCAAAGCATTGAGTGGGACAGCGTCGCGGGGCCGTACTCGTTCGACGAGATCGACGAGGAGACGGTGCGGCGTTTCCTTGCCGGTGCGAAGGCGGCAGGTCGCCTCGCTGCCGTCGATCCGGCCGAACCGGTCGAGGCCGTCCTTCGTCGCCTCGGACTTGCCGGGGACGGAGGGATCAGCAACGGAGCCATCGTCCTCTTCGGCAGAGAGCCGCAGCGGTACTTCCAGAACTGCATCCTCCGGATCGGGCGGTTCAAGCGGGCAGATATCATCGTCGGCGACCACGAGATCGGAGGCAATCTCTTTCGCCAGTTTGAGGAGGGCGAGCGGATCATCAAGCAGTATCTCGGCGTCAGGTACGATATCTCGGAGGAGGCGATGCAGGAGTCGTTTCAGAGGAGAGAGGTCTGGGACTACCCGCTTCCGGCGATCCGGGAGGCGCTTCTCAACGCGCTCATCCACCGAGATTACTTCAACAACACGGTCCAGACGCAGGTCAAGATCTTTGACGACCATATCCGCTTCCACAATCCCGGCAATCTTCCCGCAGGCGTTACCATCGATATGATCCTAAAAGAGCACTACTCTTACCACCGCAACCCGAAGGTTGCCGAGATTTTCTACCGTGCCGGGCTCGTCGAACGCTACGGATCAGGTATCGAGCGGATCATCACGGCCTTCCGCAGCGCCGGGATGCCGGTTCCCGCCTTCGTCAGCAGCCCGCTTGGGTTCACCCTGACGATGCGGATGGATATGCTGAACGAGAGTTCCCTTCGGAAGATGGAACTGAATGAACGGCAGATCCTTGCGGTGGAACGGGTCAAGGTCGAGGGGAGCATCACCAGCGGTGCCTATCAATCACTCACTGGCGTCTCGGCAGCGACGGCTTTCAGGGATCTCAAGGCCCTGGTTGACCGTGGTATCCTGGAGCAGGTGAGCCCGTCGAGGAGGAATACACGATACGTCCTGCGGGAGAGGCCATCATGATGTGTGGGTATTTCCAGAGCGTTCCTGCGGAATACGAACTGATCCGGGCCGGAAACCAGGTGGATTCCCCACCTGGCAGGGATAGATGATGGATGAATGAGAGATGAGTGAAAGATGGATGAGAGATACGATGGAATAAGAAGAACTGATCGAAGGTGAGTGATGAGCGCCGGGCCGAGTGTTTCGGGGACGGGACGGGAGGACGGTGCCACACCATCCAGCAGAATCTCGTCCGCGAGTTCCGGAGGGCGGTTGCGCACCTGAAGCGGAACGGTTCGGCAGATACCCTCCTCGCCGATGCCGAGAGCCGGGGGTGGAAGACCGTCCCGCTTCTCCGGCATGTTGCCGAACTCTGTCGCGAGCAGCCGGCAGCGGCCCACAAGACGCTCCTCGCGGTGAAAGAGCGGTATGAAGAACTCTGCCGGCGGCGGCGTTTGGTTCTTGAGGATCGGAAGGTGCTGGCGCTCCACGCACGAACGGAGCCCTACCGCGATATCTGGGACCGGTTCAGTGCGGCCATCGATGACTACGACGACTGCGAGGTGCTCCTCGACGCCCACCATGTCGCCACGGCGATCGACGGCACGGTGCTCTACACCGGGGACTACCGTCACATCATTGTCAACGGGAGCTCATTCTTTCGGAAACCAGCCTCCACGATGTCCGGTACCTGGGCGACCGGATGGGCGGACGGCCGACGGCGTGAAGGAACCGTCGGCGGTTTTTCATATCTCCGGGAAATAAGGCCTGAAGAAACAGTGAGCATCCTCGCTGTTGAAGAGTAGAAAGCCCATCCAGGGCACCCCGAAGGGGAAACATGTGAGTGATAGATAAGATTTGACATCCGGATCTGCGTAACGTCGGGAGACACGAGGCATACGACTTCACCATCCGGCTGAGGAGAACATCGATGCCCTTGTTCTATCACCCGGCAACGTTTACCGGAAACAGAATGCGGGTGATTTCATGGACCGGGATCAAGTACCCATCAAGTACGGAAAAGCCGGCAGATATCTGGATATATGCAGATCGTCGGCAATATTTCCGACATTGATATCAGGAAGCGGGTACTCCGAATACAACCCATCAAGCATTCCTCCCGTCTGGTGCCGCCCACTGACGGAACTGGGTGGCTCTTCGGGAATTGACGCGATATCCAACCGAGATTATGGCATCAAGGTTGTAGTAGTCAAGAGTCCGTGAATCTTCACGATCACCCTCGATTTGAACTGTTAGATATTTTCTAATAGTTGCATCACGGGTCAACTCGCCACATTCGTAGATGTTTTTCAGGTGTACGTTTATTGTCGGAACCGTCACATCGAAGAGCGCCGCCATCATCTTCTGGCTTAACCAGATGGTTTCGTCCTCGTACCTGACCTCGATTGAGTCTTCACCGGCGGCCGAGGTAAATAGCAAAAATTCAACCGTGCTGTTCCGTATCAGTTTCTTCTCATCTCCGCTCATAGTTCCACCCCTGCTCGTACGATATTGTGACGACCCTGCCGAACGCCGGGCTTTCTCTTCTGTGATCCCCGGATCTTCTATGGCGGTTCATGATGCATTCCTCGTTCATATCCGTCAGGAGAAACGCCTTCTCCTAACGGCCCGGCCGCCACCTGAGGGGGGATGGCTATTCGAAGCCGGGACGATCTGCTCAAAGTCGAGCTCCGAACATTTGCCGGAGATCTCCGAACATTTGGTCGCAAGCTTCGAACATTTGGATATATTACGTAAAATTGCGGAACCTATCCGATCTCTGAGGAAAGCGCCCAGAGAATGTGTCGAAGCGACGATCCTCCGCCTCTGTGAGGAAGGATTCCTGACCCTCGATGAACTGGCGGAACTGCTGGACAGCAGAAAGGACTCGCTCCGGAACCACTACATCAATCCCATGCTGGAAGATGGCAGGATTGAGGCGAGATACAAGAATATCCGCAACCATCCCCGCCAGGGGTACCGGACGGTGGCCGGGATTGAGGGTGAGGAGTGATGGGTACCTGCTGGCAGCACCAGGATCCTCCATGGCGCACTGGACGATAACTCTCGCGCGAGAGGGAGCCGCGATCGTCGTCCGGGGCGAGGGCGACGACCCTCACGCTCCTGACTGGATCGACTACGAGATTCGCGGCAACCCCGGCCGGGTGTACCGGGCGTTGCTGGACAGGATCAAACCCGGCCCGTGGTCGTTTCAGGCTGACCGGATGAAGGATGAGCGCGACCTCTACTGGATTGCCGACTGCGCCTATACCGAGGCGCTGCTGCACCCCGGGTGGTCGGTGGAGACCGATCTTCCCCCGCTGCCGGAGGAGCTTCCGGAGGAGTTCCTCCGGCGGGTGCGGGAAGATCCTGCTGGAATCCAGAGTGTGAATCGCGCTCGCGGTGGGACCGGCCCCGCCCGGTGCAAAACTGTTAACATTCATGCAGTCCGAATTGAATCTAACTCCGGTTACGGGAATATTCGATAGATCCGCATAACTTGGCGTCACATTACTCTTAATTCACGGGAAAACGACCGGAAGGAAACCAGATACATAAGGGATGAGAAACTTGGCAATCAAAAAATCCGAACTCTACAGCTCGCTCTGGAGCAGTTGCGACGAACTCCGCGGGGGCATGGATGCCTCACAGTACAAGGATTACGTCCTCACGCTGCTGTTCATGAAATACGTCTCCGATAAGTACGCGGGAAAGCCGGATGCGATCATCGAGGTGCCCGAAGGAGGGAGCTTCGCCGACATGGTGAGGCTGAAGGGCGATAAGGAGATCGGCGATAAGATCAACAAGATCATCGGCAATCTCGCAAAGGCGAACGGTCTCGAGGGGGTCATCGACCAGGCCGACTTCAACGACGAGGATAAACTCGGCCGGGGCAAGGAGATGCAGGACCGGCTCTCCAAGCTGGTAGCGATCTTCGACGGCCTTGACCTTCGGGCGAACCGTGCCGAGGGCGACGATCTGCTCGGCGACGCTTACGAGTACCTGATGCGGCATTTTGCTACGGAGTCGGGCAAGAGCAAGGGACAGTTCTATACCCCTGCCGAGGTCTCGCGGGTCATTGCCAGGGTGGTCGGTATCGGTCCCGGTACCCGCCAGGATCAGACCATCTACGACCCCACCTCCGGGTCCGGGTCCCTCCTCCTCAAGGCGAGCGATGAGGCTCCGCGCGGGATCACGATCTACGGTCAGGAGATGGACAACGCCACCTGGGCACTCTCGCGGATGAACATGATCCTCCACGGCCACCCGGGCGCGGAGATCTGGCGCGGCAATACGCTTGCCGACCCGTACTTCAAGAATCCCGACGGGAGCCTGAAGAAGTTCGACTTCGCGGTCGCGAATCCCCCCTTCTCCTCCAAGGCCTGGACGAACGGCCTCAGTCCGGAGAACGACGAGTTCAAGCGCTTCGAGTACGGTATCCCGCCGGCGAAAAACGGGGATTATGCGTTTCTCCTCCACCTGATCACGTCGCTCAAGAGCACCGGGAAGGGTGCGATCATCCTCCCCCACGGGGTGCTCTTCCGTGGGAATAAGGAGGCCGACATCCGCCGCAATCTCATGAAGCACGGGCTCATCAAGGGGATCATCGGCCTGCCCCCGAACCTCTTTTACGGGACGGGCATCCCGGCCTGTATCATCGTCGTCGATAAGGAGCATGCACACGCCCGCACCGGGATCTTTATGATCGACGCCTCGAAAGGGTTCGAGAAGGACGGGAACAAGAACCGGCTCCGGTCGCAGGATATCCGCAAGATCGTGGACGTCTTCAACAACCAGGTCGAGGTGCCCCGCTACTCCCGCATGGTTCCCGTCGCGGAGATTGCAAGCCCCGCGAACGACTACAATCTGAACATCCCGCGCTACATCGATTCGAGCGAGCCTGAGGATATCCACGACCTCGACGCCCACCTCAACGGCGGCATCCCGGTGCGGGACGCCGACGCGCTGGAGCCCTACTGGGCTGTCTTCCCGACGCTCCGGGGTGCGCTGTTCCGGTCGAACGGTCGCGCCGGGTACCTGGAGCCGGAGGTCGCGCCCGGCGAGGTGAAGGCCACGATCCTCGCTCACCCGGAATTTTCGGCGTATTCGGGCCGCGTCGCCACTGTCTTTGATGGGTGGCGGGCGGCGCACGAGCCGCGCCTTCTGGGTCTCGGTGCCGGCGACAGCCCCCGGGCCGTCATCCATGCGCTCTCGGAAGACCTGCTCGTGCGGTTCGCCGGCGTGCCGCTGCTGGAGCGGTACGACGTCTACCAGTGCCTGATGGACTACTGGGCCGGGACGATGCAGGACGACGTCGACCTGATCGCTGCGGAGGGGTGGGTCGAGGGGGCAAAACCCCGCGGGATCGTCGAGGACAAGGAGAAGAAGATCAAGGAGACTCCGGATCTCGTCATCGGCCGGCGGAAGTATAAGATGGACCTGGTCCCGCCGGATCTGATCGTCAACCGGTACTTCGCCGCGGAGCAGGCCGCCGTCGAGGAACTCGCGGCGTTGCAGGAGAGCGCCGCCCGCGACCTCGAGGAGTTCGTCGAGGAGCATACCGGGGAGGAGGGGCTGCTCGAGGACGCGACAAACGACAACGGCAAAGTTACCAGAGCGTCGGTAAAGGAGCGAGTGAAGGCGATCGGGAGGGACCCGGAGTTTGCCGGGGAGCGCGAGGCGCTCACGCGGGTCACGGCGCTGATCGAGGCGGAGGCCCGGGCGGCGAAGGCGGTGAAAGAGGCCCGGGCCGCGCTCGATGAGCGGGTGCTCGCCCGGTACTCGAGCCTCGCCGAAGACGAGATCAAGAGCCTCGTGGTGGAGGATAAGTGGTTTGCCTCGATCCAGGCTGCCGTCGAGGCCGAGGTCGAGCGCCTGACGCAGCGGCTGGCCGGCCGGGTGAAGGAACTGGACGAGCGGTATGCTCGCCCGTTGCCGGAACTGGAGCGGGAGGTGGAGGCGTTCGGCACGAAGGTCGAGGAGCACCTGAGGAGGATGGGGGTGGAGTGGGGATGACAATGCCCGGCGGCTCTCGGGATAAACAAGGAACGCCCGCTATGACAACTCAGGAACGCCGCCTGGTACAATCGGAGATCGGTGCCCTCAAGAAGATGCTCGCGCAGCTGCCGGAGTCGAGCATCATCGAGCGGATGAGCCTTGAGGCCAGAAAGAGATCTTTAGAGGAGGAACTCGCCTCACAACGGCAGACCGGGGCTGAGGAAGTGCCGCCGGGGTATAAACGGACGGAGGTGGGGGTAGTTCCAGAGAATTGGAGAGTCGAGACTATATCCAAAATTGCGAATGTGAAAACCGGTCCCTTCGGATCCTCATTACATCAACATGATTACGTTGAAGAGGGCACCCCAATAATCACCGTCGAGCACCTTAGCGAGCATGGCGTTGTCCACGATAACCTTCCTTTGGTTTCTGATTCCGACCGGTTACGGTTGAAAAGTTACAGCCTGCGGAAAAATGACATAGTTTTTAGCCGAGTCGGTTCCATAGACCGAAATTCTCTCATTAGTGAGGCTGAAGATGGGTGGCTGTTCTCCGGGCGGTTGCTAAGGGTGAGAGTATCAGATCACACCGTCCATTCCCCTTATCTTAGTTATCACTTTCATTCCGAGCCTTTCAAGCAGAGAGTTCGTGGCGTTGCCGTGGGACAGACTATGGCCTCGCTAAATACACAGATCCTAAAGGAGATATGTATTGTTCTCCCATCCCTCCCCGAACAACGCACCATCGCCGCCGCCCTCTCCGATGCGGACGGGCTCATCGGGGCGCTGGATGCGCTCATCGAAAAGAAGCGGGCCATCAAGCAGGCCGCCATGCAGCAGCTCCTCACCGGGAAGAAGAGGCTGCCGGGGTTCAGCGGAGAATGGAGGACCACAACGCTCGGAGAAACCGCGGACATAAGGAATGGAGCAACACCAAGCACCCAGATTCCTGCCTACTGGAACGGACAGATCCCATGGTGCACACCAACGGACATCACGGGTACCCCAGGGAAGTATCTCCTCGAAACAGAGCGCAGCATCACCGTGGAAGGACTGGAAAATTGCGCGGCAAGCCTGCTTCCTGTTGGCGCCTTGTTACTGTGCAGCCGAGCGACCATCGGGGAGATCAAGATTGCTGCATCACCAGTCTGTACCAATCAAGGCTTCAAGTCGTTAGTCTGCAAGAGTGGGATATCTAATGAGTTTCTATACTACCTCCTTTTGACACTCAAGCCGCAGATGATTGAACGGGCTATCGGATCAACTTTCCTTGAGATAGGTAAACGTGATGTGGCGTCAATCAAACTGAGGATCCCAGAGCACAGTGAACAAACCGCCATCGCCACCGTCCTCTCCGACATGGACGCCGAGATCGCCGCCCTCGAGCACCGCCGGGAGAAGGCAAAACAGATCAAGCAGGGCATGATGCAGCAGCTCCTCACCGGACGCATCCGATTGCCATCAGCAGGCAGGGTGAGCGCTCAATGAGCGCCGAACGTTGCCCCGCAGGCCTTGGGATCACGCACCAAGACTTCGCGGATTGTGGCTGGAAAGAGGTCTTGGCCAAGACAGAGCGAGACGGTTATTTGTCCATGTGTCTGGCCTTTTATGCGGCTGCAAAACAGGCAACGGAGGAGGGACGGCAGTCCCATGGAAAGGTGCTTTGGCTATTGGGTGACGCGTGCTCAATGATGCTGTCACCCAAGAGCCCCAGTGAACCCTTCAGGCCCTTTATGGGAAAGAAAGACCTGCTTGAGACCGAAATAGATTTCTTTGCGCAGATTATCGATACCATTGACGATCCCTGGTTGAAAGCGCGTCTGGCAGACCTGATCTGGCTCAATAAACAACCACACGATGTCAGGTTCGCCTTGGTAGCAATCGATAGTTATCGGTCGGTTCCGTTGAATACCAAGACATGGGTATCCGGTGGCCGCGATTGTTGGGGGCGTGCCATAGGTTTGACTCGCATGCTCAAAGCGGGTTCCGGAGACCGCTTGAAGGATATGGAGAAAGCCATTGTCAGCGCATTTGGCTCGGCTACGTGTCAAGATGGCTTTCTCGGCCTCTGGTTGGCAGAGCTGCTCGTCAACCATGGATTGGCACAGGACAAAAAATTGCATATTGCCCAGAGACTCGAGTTCCTTGCCCGCGAGTTCGATGACGAAGATGATTACCCCCGTGCCCGAGGATTTTTTAAGGCTTCAGCAAAGCGGTTTAAGGCAGCTGGTGATAACGCAAAGTCTACTGAGATGACGGTCGCCATTGCGGAAAGTTTCGTCAAGGAGGCCAGGGCCAGAATAACAGTTGACCAGCCAAGTCATATGGCCGCTGTGAGATTTTACGAGAAGGCTGTTCAGACCTACCGCACCATTCCCCATTCTGAACGACCTGCTCACCGGGTAGACGAGCGACTCAAAGAGCTTCACTTATGTCTCAGTGAGTCCGGAAAGAAGGCGCTGGACGAGATGGCAGTCATAAGCTCACCTAGTGTGAACCTCAGCCAGACCATCGAAGACGCCAAGAATTCTGTGCGTGGTAAGAGTGCTATTGAAGCGCTGGATGCATTCACCAACCTACAGCCGTTTATAAAAGTCAAAGAACTACGCGACAATGTGATCAAGAGCAACCAGCAGTGCCCACTACAGGCTATATTCCCAGCAGCCATCATGAGTCGTGACGGTCGCGTTATAGCCAGACGGTCGAGCATGGGCTTCAGCGATACACCTTCCGAGAATGACGAGATCAGCATCCATGCTGAAATGATCCGTGCCCACAAACGCTTGGTTGGAATGGTTGTTCAGGGCCGCATCCTACCTGCACTTGAAGTTCTACAATTAGAGCACCGCATATGCGAAGCAGATTTCATTTATCTCGCCAGCGAGTCACCTATTGTGCCCATAGGCCGCGAGCGTCTCTTTGGAATGGCTCTGTTTGACGGTTACGACTATGACTTCGTGACGGCACTCCACCTCCTGGTACCGCAGATCGAGCATATGGTCAGGTTCCATCTGAAATCCGCCGGCGTCAAGACCACAACCCTGGATGGCAAAGGCATTGAGACCGAGAACGGCCTGAGCACACTCATGGATCTGCCTGAGTGTGAAACGATATTTGGCGAGGATCTGACTTTCGAGATACAAGCGCTGTTCTGTGATGCCTTCGGGCCGAACTTGCGTAACGAGCTCGCACACGGCCTTCTCGATGACAAAGACTGTCAAACTGCTTATGCGGTGTATGCCTGGTGGCTTGGCCTCAAGCTCGTGCTCAATACGTTCTGGAACGCTGCACGTAGGAGCGACGGAGACGATGAGGAGGCAGCAGCATGACCCCCGTCCGGATCTTCATTAGCAGCGTGCAGAAGGAGTTCGCTGACGAGCGGGTGGCTCTCCGCGACTACCTGCGGGGAGATGCACTGATGCGGCGGTTCTTCGAAGTCTTCTTCTTCGAAGACGTCCCGGCCGCCGACCGCCGCACCGACAACCTCTACCTCGACGAGGTCCGGCGGTGCGATATCTATGTCGGACTGTTCGGGAACGATTACGGCTCCGAAAATGCCGAAGGTCTCTCGCCGACCGAACGGGAGTTTGACCTCGCCACCGCCGAAGGGAAGTACCGGCTCATCTACGTCAGGGGCACGGACGACGATGCCCGTCATCCGAAGATGCGTGCGCTTGTGAGCAGGGCGCAGGCCGGGCTGATCCGGAAGCGGTTCAATACCTCCGCTGAATTGGTCACCGGGCTCTATGCGGCGCTGGTCGATTACCTTGCAGAGAAGCAGCTCATCCGCTCCGGCCCCTTCGACGCGGCTCCGTGCGCGAAGGCGACGATCGAGGACCTGGACCCTGAACGCATGGCGTGGTTCATCCGCACAGCCAGAAAGACCCGCCGGTTCCCCCTCGCCGAGGGCGCATCTCCTCATGAACTGCTGGAGCACCTGAACCTGCTCGATGATGGGCAGCTGACGAACGCGGCAGTCCTCCTCTTTGCAAAACAACCGCAACGGTTCCTGATCTCCTCAGAGATTAAGTGCGCCCACTTCCACGGCACCGAGGTGGCCAAACCGATCCCGTCCTATCAGGTCTACAAGGGAACGGTCTTCGATCTCGTGGATGCGGCGGTGGATTTCATCCTCAGCAAGATTGCCCTCTCGGTAGGCACCCGTGAGGCCGGCCCGCAGGCGCCGCTGCGCTACGAGATCCCGAAGGAGGTGGTGGCGGAGGCGGTTGTAAACGCCGTCGCTCACCGCGACTACACGAGCAACGGCAGCGTCCAGGTGATGCTCTTTTCAGACCGCCTGGAGGTCTGGAACCCGGGCACGCTCCCGCCATCCCTGACCCTGGAAAAACTCCGGCAGGCCCACGGCTCGGTGCCGGCGAACCCGCTCCTCGCCGAACCGATGTATCTCGCCGGCTACATCGAGCGGATGGGTACAGGAACGCGAGACATGATTCGGCGTTGCACCGAGGCAGGTCTGCCCGAGCCGGAGTTCGCGGTCAGCGACGGGTTCCAGACGATCATCCGGCGGATTCTGGTTCCCGGACCCTGGCTATATCCAGGGCCACAGCTAAGGCCACAGGCAGGGCCGCCAGAGTCGCAACCATCCAGGGAAGAAACTAGGGAAGAAACTAGGGAAGAAACTAGGGAAGAAACTAGGGAAGAAACTAGGGAAGAAACTAGGGAAGAAACTAGGGAAGAAACTAGGGAAGAAACTAGGGAAGAAACTAGGGAAGAAACTAGGGAAG
>NZ_VHLL01000011.1 GCF_025384765.1 Methanoculleus formosensis | reverse complement strand
CCTCCCGGACCCTCCCCCGAGTGGCGATACCCAATGGGAAGCCGTTTCACCATCAATACCTAGAATATAGTCCAGATGGCAGACTCTTAGGGATTAAGCGCTCCGATTAGGGTATCCTGAAGGTCAGGAGATCTTTTTGGGGCGACCTCATGGATTTAAACTCCGCACCCGATACCCCCGGGCGGATTCGAACCGCCGTCGCCGGATCCAAAGTCCTGCATGATTGACCACTACACTACGGGGGTGCCGAGAGAAACGAACTCGAACCGCCGATACTGCAGGCATCGGCTCCTATATTTTATGTACCGCGGGATTATATCGGTTTGCTCGCAGGCAGAAGGGGTGAGGAAGGGGACCGGCCCCGGGCCGCTCACGCTCGCTCGAAGTCGTCCTCGTACCGGACGATGTCGTCCTCGCCGGTATACTCCCCGATCTGCACCTCGATCAGTTCGAGCGGCAGGAGGCCGGGGTTCGCGAGCCGGTGGATGGTCCCCGCCGGGACGAACGTGGACTCGCCGTTCCGCAGAAGGTAGGTCGCATCGCCGATCGTCACCTCGGCGCACCCGGTGACGACCACCCAGTGCTCGGAACGGTGGTGGTGCATCTGGAGGGAGAGGCGCCGTTTCGGGGGAACGGTGACCCGCTTGATCTTGTATGACTGCCCCTCCTCCAGGTTCGTGTAGGACCCCCAGGGCCGGTGGACCTGCGTGTGGAAGAGCGCACGTGAGTCCCCCTTCTCGCGGAGAGCCTTTGCGATCTCGCCCACACGCTGGGCCTCGTCCCGATCGGCAACCAGGATCGCGTCCTTCGTCTCGACGATGGCAAGATCGTGGACCCCGACGGTGGCGACCAGGCGGTCGGCGATGATCAGGTTTTCGGAGGAGTCGATCCCGATATGCTCGCCCCTGACCGCGTTACCGTTACCGTTCTTTGGGAGAGCGGCATAAAGCGCGTCGAAATTTCCCACATCGCTCCAGTCGCACTCAAGCGGCACGACCGCCGCCCGCCGCGTCTTCTCCATGATCCCGTAGTCAATGGAGAGAGCGGGGGTTGCGCCGTAGGCCTCCCCTACGGGGAGATCGAACGCCCGGGCCACCTCCGGCGCGCACGCCTCGCACTCGGAGAGGAAGAGGCCGGCGTCGAAACAGAACATCCCGGAGTTCCAGAGGTAGCCGTCGGCGACATACCGCTCTGCGGTGGAGAGGTCCGGCTTCTCGACGAAGGCGTCCACGAGCGAGCCGTCCGCGAGAGGCTCGCCGGGGCGGATATAGCCGTATCCGGTGTGGGGCAAGGTCGGCCGCACCCCGAAGACCACCAGGTAGTCCTTGGTAAGCCGCTCCGCCCGGCGGAATGCGTCGCGGAACTGCCCCGTCGCGGTGATCAGGTGATCCGAGGGGAGAACCGCGACCGTCTCCGGCCCGTCCTCCCGGGCGATCTCGCGGACGCCGTAGTAGATCGCCGGCAGGGTGTTCCTGCCCACCGGCTCCACGAGGACACGGCAGTCGCACCCGATGGCGGCGAGCTGGTCTCTGACCAGGAACTTGTGGTCGGTGTTGGTGACGATGGCGATCTCCTGGGGCGAGGAGAAGAGGAGCGACCTCTTCACGGTCTTCTGGAAGAGAGACTCGTCGTCGACGAGCGGGATGAACTGTTTCGGATAGTGTTCCCGTGAGAGGGGGAAGAGGCGGGTGCCGCTCCCGCCTGCAAGTATGAGCGTCTTCATGGGATGACTCCGTGCCGGAGGCACTCGATTGTGTACGTTATGCAGCAGGGAGGATAAAAGCGTAAGGTTCTCCAGGAGTTCGGACGAACCTGGCGGACCGTATCGCGCCCGGGAATATATCGGGCTCCGGACCCCGGAAAAAAAGAGTGTTCCTGCTCGATCAAGCCCGTGTCATCGTCGAGTTCCCGGGGTACAGCGCCCGGGCCTGCGGGTCGAGGTCTTCTGCGACCGCAAGGGCGTGTTCCGCCTCACGGTAGTCCCCGAGCCTCCCGAGCACCATGCCGTATGTCACCAGAGCGAAGATGCACGACCGGTCGATCGTGAGCGCCTGCCTGCACGCAAGGGCCGCTTCCTGGGGGCGATCGAGCCGGGCGAGGATCACCGCCCGGTTGTTCCAGGCATAGACATCATCGTTGTCGCAGAGTATTGCCGCACTGAATGCAGCGAGCGCTTCTTCGTAGCGTCCCTGCCTCTCAAGCGCCACACCCCGGTTGTTCAGGGCGGCCGGGTCATGCGGACCCTCCGTGGCGACGTGGCTGTACGCCCGTGACGTATCTCTGCCATTGCCCTTACGGGGCGTCTCCGGTGTAACCAATTGGGGCATACGTCTTCACCTCGCCCCCTTTACTGTGGAGTAACAATATATAGGTTCCTGCACCTCCCGTGCCCGGGAGCGTAGCGACCCCGGATCGACCGACGGGTTCTCACAGGAGCGGTTACCGATCAGCGTCCCTGAACCACGCCACGGTTTCGCGGAGCCCCGCTTCAAGCGTGGAGCGTGGAGAGAACCCGAAGGCCTCACCTGCCCGGGATATGTCGGCGAGCGAATCGCGCACGTCCCCCGCCCGCGGCGGTTCGTATATCGGCCGGCGGTGTATGCCGGTGATCTCCATGAGAATGGACGCAAGGTGGTTCAGGCTGATCCGGCTGCCCCCGGCGATGTTGAAGACACCGGAGGCATCGCCCTCCATCGCCAGGATGTTCGCCCGCGCCACGTCGGCGACAGAGATGAAGTCGCGGGTCTGCTCCCCATCGCCGTAGATGATTGGCGACTTATCCTCGAGCAGGCGGGTGATGAACTTCGGGATCACCGCCGCATACTCGGAGTTCGGGTCCTGCCGGGGGCCGAAGACATTGAAGTAGCGCAAGAATACCGTCCGGACACCGTAGAGGTCGGCGAAAACGCTCCCGTAGTATTCGCCTGCGAGTTTCGAGGCCGCATAGGGGGAGAGCGGCCCCGGCGCCATCGTCTCGATTTTTGGGAAGACCGGATCGTCGCCGTAGATCGCAGAGGTGGATGCCGCCACGACCGTCGGGACGCCGCACTCTTTTGCCGCCCAGAGGACGTTCAGGGTTCCGGCCACGTTCACTTCGTTCGTCTCCAGGGGGTTTGCCACAGACCGGGGAACAGAAGCGACGGCCGCCTGGTGGAAGATACCGTCCGCCCCGGCGCAGGCGTCGATGAGCAGGGCAAGGTCGGTGACGCTCCCCTCGAAGAACGACACCCGGGGGTGAATCAGGAGATGCTCGATGTTTTCCCGCCGCCCGGCGGAGAGGTCGTCGAAGATTACGACTTCGTGACCGTCGCGCACCAGCTGCTCTGCGAGGTTGGACCCAATGAACCCTGCCCCGCCCGTGACGATGTAGCGCATGTGAGTAGGGTAGGCGCTTCAGTAATTTGAGCGTTGCCGGGAGAGGGGGAAAGGAGGGGAGTGCCCTTTCGGGAGAGACGGGGAGGTTCTCCGCGGATACCCCCGCACGCCTGCGCCATGGAGTGCCACGTCGGCCGCCACCCATATAGCATCATACAGTTTATTTGGATCGTCCGCCGGGCCGGATCACTCCTCCTTTTTTCCGTTCGAGAGCGGGAAATACTGCTGATAGACGCGTTTACGCTCGTCGATATCGGTATGCAGGTAGATCTCGGTCGTCTTGATGGAGGAGTGCCCCAGGTTCTCCTGCACGACACGGAGGTTCTTTGACCGCCGATAGAGCTCGCTCGCGTAAGAATGGCGGATTTTATGCGGCGTAATCCCGGATGGAGCGTTTTCCTTGAAGAGGTGCTGGACGGTCCGCGGGGAGATATGATTGCCCTGCTGGCCCAGAAAGAGCGGCCCCTCGATCTTGTTGCCGATAAACCGGTTGATCTCTTCAAGCGTCTTGTCGTCGACGAATACCGTCCTTATCTTATCGCCTTTCCCCTTAACTCGTATCGTCTGCTCCTCGAAATCGATATCTTCGACGCACATCGCGCAGAGTTCCGAAACACGGACACCTGTTGCGTAGATCAGGCGGACGATCAGCCGGTCGCGCTCGCTCTCGATGGTGTTGAGCAGGCGGACCACCTGGCTGTGTTTGAGGTATTTCAGTTCCTGATTCTTGATCCGGGGCCGCTCCACCCCGATCATCGGGTCGGCGACCACGACCCCCTGCACGTAGAGATACCGGTAGAACGAGGAGAGCGTCGAGATCATCCGATGGAGAGTTTTGGGCTTGTAATCCTGCTTCTCCGTAAGATAGGAGAAGAAATCGGTGACGAGGGCCGTCGAGACATTGACGTCCGCATCCAGCGGAGCGTTCTCGAACACAGCCTCATCGAACGAGACCCCGTCCGAGTTCTGCCGGAGCCAGGCGTACCGGGCGAAACGCCGGATGGTCTGCAGGTATTTTTCGATGGTCCGGGGCGAGTAGTTCCGCATCCGGAGGTAACTACTGAAGCGATCCAGCCATTCCGAGAAACAGGCATTTTCCATTGTACAATACATTAAATAACGGAGCATATCAAGATTGCGGTAAATGCCTATTCCCCGCAATAAATTGCAATCACCCAAAAACCCCGTCCGGCGGGAGAGAAGCTCCCGATCCCCAACCGCACCTATCTGCGCCGAAAGAGCCGCTACAGGGGGGCGACCCAACGGAAGAACCTAACCGGGCACCGGATACACAGGCAGGAGAGCCCGGAGAAGAGAATAACCCGTCAGAACCGCAGCCGCAGCAGACGACGCCGCACCCCTGAGATCACTCAAAAAATGCGCCAGAGCATTAAAAAAGGGACCGGCTTCACCCGAATCCGTAAAAAAAGAGTATTCGGTGATGCAATCGATATCGGAGTTCGGAGGTATGCGGGGCTGCCCATCCCCGGTGGGCGGGTGGCAAACCCTACAGAATACATCCCCTTTCAGGTATATGAACCCCATACCGCGCGGGATGAAAGTGAACGATCCGGGAGCAGCATAGGTGCCACGCAGCCCACACCTCCGGCCCATATATAAATGACCCTCACAGGTGCGAATAAACGCCCGATCGGCCCGGGAGACAACCTCACCCATAGGGGCGAGCGCGATCGTGGCCCAAAAGTCCGATGTGTGGGTGCCGGATTCCCGGCGGCCGCCCCGAAGGAGAGCGCCCAGTACCAGTACTTCGCACATAACAGCCCTTGCAATCGACCCATGCAGCCTCGCATAGCGACCTACAACAAGATCGGCAGCACCCGGACTTCGCGGCAACGCGATCTTCGCGTGAGAGCATAGTGCCACCTTTACCCATTATCTCACGCGGGAGAACGCGAAGAGAGGTCGATGGGCTTGACCCCCTCAAAGATTACCTCAACCGTCTTAGCGAAAGAAGTTGTCCCAAAATGCTGTTACCGGGAGGGGGACACCCCCCCGGACCCTCCCCGCGTGGCGATACCCAATGGGAAGCCGTTTCATCCCCGGCTCAGGACGTGGCTCAGATGGCAGATACCCAGGAATTAAGGGCTCCGATTAGGGTATACCGAAGGTTCGGAGATCTTTTTGGGATGACCTCAAATACTGAGTCCGGAGACCCCCGGAAGTTGCGGCACACCAGAGCCCGAGTGACCCTGGAAGCATCGAATCCCAACGGCCGCAGACGGGCCCCGGAGTATCCGGGAGCGATACCCGCCGAGTATTGTGCCCGGATAGTGCAATACACCGCCCCAGATGAGCGGATCATACCGCCCCGCACCGGGAACAAAAGGACAGGCATAAACCATATGATGCTATATAATTAACCGGGGCAATTATGACGCCGGTAGCCTGCAGAGCAACCGATCCCTGCGGCGCACCCGGCTTCTCCCGAAGCACCACCGCTCGACCAGCCTTATTGAAATAGCAAAACCAACAAGAGGTAGATAAAATGGAAGGACCAGACAGCATCAAAGACCCGAACAAATACCAGAAGTTCAAGAAGGTGGACGGCGCCACCTACCAGCGGGTCAACCAGTTCCTGCGCAAACACACCCACATCACCGCCCGTGAGTGGGCGATAGCCCGCCTCTGCGCAGACTTCAAGACCACCAGCGGCTCAGAGATGACGTTCATCGGCGAGAACCTCCCCGAACTCTGCCCGTTCATGGTCGACTCCTACTCCCCGCAGGCAGTCAACCAGGCAAGGAGCTCGTTCAAGAAGAAGGTGAAGAAAGCAGGAGCCACATTCTTCTACGGAGCAATGTGCGGTTTTTTCACCGCAGAGGAACTCGACGAGATCCTCTTTGAAGCGAGCGAGGTCGCCCGGTTCCTCCTGGAGGTGGAAGGGACGAGCCTGAACCTCGACGACGAGATCGACGTCGAGGACCGGATCACCGAGGTGATGCGGGGGGTGGCCGAGGCGGCTTCGGTCATCCTGAAGGCCCGGCCCGGCCAGGAAGGGAGCCAGGGAGAAGAGGCGCAGGAAGCGGGCAGCCGGGAGATGCAGACCGAAGAGGGAGAAGACGGGGAACCATGAAGATCATACAGATCGTCGGCCGCTCGAACGCCGGGAAGACCACGTTCATAAAGAGCCTGATCGGGGCGCTCTCCGAACACGGAACCGTCGGCGCAGTCAAACATCTCGGGCACCACGGCTTTTCGCTCGAGCCCGGAAAGGACACCACCATATACCATGAATCATATGCTGCTATATCCGGCGGTGTCGATGAAAAGAAGTCGGTCATCGTCAGGCGCGAGAGCGATCTCGACTCCACCCTGGATGTCCTCTGCAACGCCGGGACCGAATACGCTATACTCGAGGGGTTCAAGTCGAGAATGTTCCCGCGGATCGTGATAGGCGACCTTCCGAGCGAGAACATCGTCCTCCGGAACCCCTCAGTCGAGGAGACGGTCGCCGCACTCGACCGGTTCGAGGACTACTATACCGTCGAGGGGCTGGTCAGGGAACTGAAGCGCGAATGCGGTGTCTCGCACGCCGGGGCGGTCCTCACGTTCAACGGAATCGTCAGGGAGTGGTCGGGTGACGACCGGACGGAATACATGGACTTTGATGAGACCGTCGATGACGTTACGGAGAGCATCCGAAAAGAGATGGAGACCGTCCCGGGAATCATCGGTGCCCGGTTTTACCACCGGAAAGGGAGGCTCTATGCCGGAGAGGATATAACATATCTTGCTATACTTGCAGAGCACAGGCAGGAGGCGTTCGCCGCCGCTGCGAACGCCATCGACCGGCTGAAACGGGAACTACACGACGTGGAGAAGTGACCGAATGGGAAACGAGAAACAGATGTTTGGGACGAACGGCGTGCGGGGCGTGATCGGAGAGACGATGACGCCGGCCCTCGTCCTCAAGATTGGCGCCGCGCTCGGATCGATGAGAAGAGGCCGCATCGCGGTCGGCAGAGATACGCGGACGTCCGGCGAAGCCCTGACCCACGCCCTCAAGGCCGGGCTCCTGATGACCGGGTGCGACGTGGTGGACATGGGCATCCTTCCTACCCCGGCCCTGCAGTACATCATCAAGACAAATCGGTTTGACGGCGGCGCGATGATCACCGCGTCCCACAACCCGCCCGAGTATAACGGCGTGAAGATCATCGAGGCCGACGGCACCGAGATGGCCGATGAGGAGATCGTCCAGCTCGAAGGCCGGTACTTTAACGAGGAGTTCGACGTGGCCGACTGGGACGGCGTCGGCAGCGAGAGCGTTGCACCCGACCGGCTCGAGGAATACATCGAGGCCATCGTAGGACACTTCCCGGCGGGCATCGGCGCGGGCATGACCGTCGTCGTCGACCCCGGCTCCGGGCCTGCGGCGCTCACCACCCCGATCATCCTCTCCAGGATGGGGTGCCGGGTCCATACCATCAACGCCCGGCTCGACGGCACCTTCCCGGGCCGGATGCCTGAGCCGACCGCCGAAGGATTGCAGCCCCTCTCGGAGATGGTCCTCGCCACGGGCGCCAACTTCGGGGTGGCGCACGATGGCGACGCCGACCGGGCGGTCTTCGTCGATACCATAGGACGCTATATAGAAGAGAACTACGAGTTCGGTCTCATCGAGGATTATATCTGTGCGAGGAACGGCGGCGGGCTCGTCGTCACCCCGGTCGCCACCTCCCGGCTGATACGGGATATCGCGGAGAAACACGACTGCACCGTCGACTATACGCCCGTCGGGAGCATCTACGTCGCGAGGAGGATGCTCGGGCTGATCGGCGAGGGCAGAAAGGTCTCGTTTGGCGGCGAAGGGAACGGCGGCCTGATCTATCCCGATCACCAGTTCTGCCGGGACGGGGGCATGACCGCCGCCATGATGGTGGCGGTGCTCGCGAGCCATAAGGGCAGGAAACTCTCGGATATCGTCGACGAACTCCCCGCATACCACCTGGTTAAGGAGAAGCACCACACCGCCGACCCGGCAGCGCTCGTCCGCGCCGTCGAAGAGGCGTTTGCAGGAGAGACCATCGAGAAGATCGACGGCATCAAGATAATCAGGGAGAACGTCTGGGCGCTGGTGCGGGCATCGGGCACGGAACCAATGATCCGGGTCATGATCGAGGCTAAGGATCCGGCCGTCGCGGACGCCATGTACCACGAGATCATGAAGGTTGCAACGGGTCGTTAGAACCGAAGCAGGGTTAGAGCAGCGGCACCACCGGGCAGGCAGGCCCGAGAACCCACCGCCCCCACTCCGGGGCCGACCCCTCCATGAAGCAGTTTCTCACGGGATGCCCGGGATGACTGCTATCCCCCGCCTCATCCCTGATATTTTAGAGGAACCCTCAAAATCCATTGAAAAACATTTTTGTGAGAGGGGGGCAACCTATATATCTGATGATGGATATCCATGATGCAGAACCCACGGGGGGGTGCTGATCAAAATGGATGGAAAACTGCAGATAAAACAGAAGATCAACTCCGCTATCTCTTCAGGCGATCTGCGTGAGCTTGAAAAGGTGGCTTCGGACATATCGGAGACCCAGACGAGGAAGGAGAAGAGATCGCTCTACGACCAGATGAATGCCGCTCTGGTCGAAGCGGCGTTCAGCGAAGGCCAGCCGGAACTCTTGAGCCAGGTCATCGAACCGAGCAGAGAAGAGATATTCGAACTCGCCAATCGTGCTGCTGCTATCTATACCGAGAAGAAGGATGAAGCGTGGTTCTCCGCGATATTCACGCTGGTCGATAAACTCGATCGCAAGAGCCACCAATCAGATATCCTCGCCCGGATCTCCCGTGGCCTCGTCGAGGCCGGAGTAGAGACCGGCGACATCCATTACATCGAAAAAGCGGGAGAGGCCTTCGATAAGATCAGCATCCGCAAATACCGCTCGGCGATCCTCTCCGAGATTATCCCCCTCTTCATCCGGTACGGGCAGAAGCACCGGAACACCGAGATCATGCAGTATGCTCTCCAGATGCTCCCCGAGATCGGCGACATATCGCGGCAGTCGCAACTCCACGCCGACGTGGCACGGGCGATCGCCGGGGCCGGCATCGAGGCGGGCGATATCAACCTCGTGACCGCCGGGCTTTCAAGCGCTGCCGAGATCAACCAGAAGATCCGGCGCACCAACTCAATCGCCGACATCGTGGACGCTGCCTGGAAATCCTCCCTGAAGAAGGAGGTCTCCGATATCGAACATATCCTCGACTCTCTCCCGGATATCCCCGAAGAGCGGCTTACGGAGATTCTCGCGATCCTGACCGAGCACCTCCTCGACCGCCAGCGAGACAAAAAACAGGTATACGCCAGACTGCTCAGTATCGACGATGAGAAGCCATGGGCAGGCCAGACCCTCGTCCTCGAACTCCTGAAGAAAGCCGAACGGAGCGGGGAGCGCTGGTTCCTCGAGAAGGCGTTCGAGTTCAACGCCCGCCGCGAGGGAGAAGGACAGCTTCCCATCGAAGAGATCGTCCTCTCCGGGATCGCGGTCGTCGAGAAGAGCGGCAACCCGACCATCCTCCTCGACATCACACCGCTGATCGACGAGTCCTGCGATCCCATGAAAGCGGGCCAGCTCTACCGGCAGATAACCGACGCACTCTCACGCATGGGCGACTTCTACCACGCGATCGAGGTCATGAAGAAGGCCAGCAGCAGTGCACAGAGGATCAACGCTCAGTTTTTCGACACCAGTGTCCGCCTGATCAAAGAGGGGGTCCGGCGCGACGAGATCGGACTCGTCCGCGAGAACATCCTCGCCACACTGGAGATCGAGATCGCCGATTCGCTGGTTCACCAGGCGGTGACCGACTTCTGCAAGGAGTACGACTTTGACGAGGTCGTCAGGCACATACCGGCCATAAAGGAACTCGCGGGCTCGCACCGCACGCAGGACACCCTGCTTCTCGAGTCCAGCACCATCCTGATCGAGCGTGGATTCGTCCGCCAGAAAGACCCATCGGCTCTCGTGGACCTGGTGAGCCAGATCGGCAACCAGGAACTCCGCGAGCAGGCCATCTCGACCATCGCAGTCGAGATGGCACGGGTCGGCGTCGCCCGGAAAGACCGGGATCTCCTCCGGCACGCGACCGGACTCACCTGCGAGATCGTGGACCAGCGGACACGGGCAGAGGCGATGGGGGGCATCGTGGACCAGGCTGCCGTGCTCGCCGTTGAGGATGGCGACCTCGACCTGCTCCACGGGATGCGGGTTCTCTCCACGTCCCTCTTAGAGCGGGACTACTGCCTCTTTGCGATGGGCAAGGTCGTCCACGGCCTGATCATGTACGGGATCGAACAGCTCTCGCTTCAGGCGCTGGACGAGGCGGGCCAGATCCTCTCACAGATCGTCGACCCGTCCCTGCAGCGGCAACTTGCCGATCCCCTCGTAGAAGGCTACGTCCGGGTCGGGAGCCTGCAGGTGGCGGACCACCTCTCCCGGGGGGAGGCGCAGATCTTCGACGGCATGATGGAGCCGTTTGAGATCGCGCTCGACCTCCTCAAGACCAGCACCCCGCGCGAGGAGATATCGATCAAGATAGCGAGTTACGTCGATATCATGCTCGAGTACACGCAGGTCTACGCGAGCCCGACCCTTGTGGCACCCATGTCGCTCTTCTCCCTGGAGATCGACGGCGAATACGAGAGGACCGCCATGATCCAGCGGATCCTCACGTTCTTCACCGACTACACGAAAGAGTTCGACTCTGCCGATCCGTATGAGGTGACGGCTTACCTGCTCGAAGGGATCGAAGGAGGGGCGGCAGCAGAGCCGGTGCTCGAACTGATGTATCGGCTCCTCGAACAGACCAGCGACGTCTATGCGCGCTACACCGGGATGTACCGGGTCGTGAGCGCCTACTCGGCCCTCGATAACGTCAAGCGGGCCGAGACGATCATCCGGAGGCTCCACGAGACCATCGGCGACCTCTCCGATCCATCCGTCCGCACGATCATGCTCGCCGACCTCGCCGGTCTCATGGCCGGGATCGATCACGATGCGGCCAGAGACTACCTTCTCGAGGCGCAGAAGACGCTTGACGCCGCAGGGGGCGAGCGGGAGGCGTTCGTCAGGAAGAACCTGATCTATGCTGCAAGAAACCTCAGTGCCGTAAACCGGCAGGAGAATGACGTCGAGTGGGCGATTGAACAGGTCGGCAGGATCGGTGACCCGGTCGAGTACGTGGACGCGCTTGCGGCGGTCTTCGACATGGTCAGCGAGCCTGCGCAGAGGAAAGATATCCTCTCGTCGATGTGTCGCACCGTCGTGAACATCCCCTCTCCCTACGTCCGGCTCTCGATGCTCTTTGATGTGGCGCAGTACGCCGAGTCATACGGTGACGAGGAGGAGATCGACGAACTGTTGAACGGCATGGAGCAGACTGCCGGTTACATCCAGATCCCGTTCATCACCGCCATGACACAGCAGCGGATGGCACAGATGCTCTTCTCGTACTACCGGGCGAGCGGGAAACCGGCTGCCCGGGAGCGCGCCGCCGGTATCGTCTCTGCAATCGATGACGACAGGATCCGGTACAACCTGACTGTCCAGCTCGAACAGGAGATGCCCCCGGCATGGAGGAACACCGTGTATGCCAGGATCCTGGACTGCCGGGACAAGATCCGGAGAGGCGATTACACCACAAAGGACATGGTCACGCTCGATCGGGCGATCCATGCGGCGCCTGATCGGGCGAAGCGGGCGACCTACTACACCGAACTCTACCTCATCTCCAGGAACGCAGGGCAGCAGGAGGTTGCAGACAGGATGCTGCTCTGTGCTCTCGAGGAGGCCCGGATCATCAGGCCGCTCTCGCGGCGGGCGTTCGTGCTCGGCGATATAGCGTGCCGGATCTATGCGGAACGTTACGAAGACCGTACGAGGGAGATCCTTGATCTGGCCGTGAGCGAGGCGCTCAACATCCGCGACTCGGCGATCCGGGATGAAGTATACGACGAGCTGGACATGTCCATGCGGATCGTCCAGGAGCACTGGCTGTGAAGACGATCGAGATCCGGGTCACGGGGAGGGTGCAGGGCGTTGGGTTCCGCGCGTGCATCAAGAGGATCGCCACCAACCTCGGCGTCGGCGGCGAGGCGATGAACCTCCCCGACGGGCAGGTGCTCATCACCGCAACCGCCGACCCGGTCATTCTCGACAAGTTCGTCTCCATGCTGTACGGGTGCCCCCGGGTCGTCATCAGGGAGATCGTCCAGCAGGAGATCCCGCACGCCGCCTACCCCGAGTTCACCATCCAGCGGGGCAGTTACCAGTATAACACGTGAAACTCGGCGTTCGCAAGGAGCGCGTCCCGCGCGATACGCACCTGCGCATCGATGCGGGCCTGGTCGATGGAGTCGCGGAGCGCCGCGGTCAACCGGGCCGAGAGATCCGCGCCAAGATAGCACCTCTTTTCACCGCACTCGTAATCTCCACTTGAGATCTCTTCGCGGGCAAACCGGATGACGGCACGGTCCACCATCGAAGGTTTCTGGGGTTCGATGAGGTCGTGGACGAAACTCCCTGCCCCTTCATGGAGCATGCCGAGATCGGGATCGAGGTGGGCACCGATCACCGAGACGCAGCAGTTGCCGTACAGCATCGCATACCCGAGCGCAAACATTGCATTGACGGGGTCAAGGTAAGGGCGGCCCGTCCTGCGGCGGAACCCGAGCTCCGGCGGGAGTGTGCGGGAGAGGATCTCGTAGTACATATCGGCGGTCAGGCGGGAGAGACGCCGCAGATTCTCCATCGTGACCGAGACCGAGAGCTCCTCCCGGGCCTGGTGGAGGAAGTCGAGCTCGCCGGCGTAGAAGATATCGTGCCCGGTCTGATCGTAGAGTTCCTCAAGGAGGAGAAGCCTCGCCTGGAGGGCTGCCCGGGCGAGCGGCTGAGCGAACCGGTGAGGGCCGGCCCGCTCCTGGGCGAGGCGCACCGCCTCGTCCGGCCGGTAACCATAAGGGTAGAGGTATCCGACGGGTGTGCCGTCGATGTCGAAGATGGTGATGGCAGCGCCGGCTTTGAGGAGGTTCGTCACCGCCGAGGTGTGCAGGGTATGCCCGCCGACGATCAGGAGGTGCTTCACCGCCTGGATGGGGTAGCGCCGGATGTCGCTTCCGCGCGCGATGATGAGTTCCTGTGTCGTCGCCTTGATGTGCCCCCCGTAGCCGAAGACGGGGAGCCAGGATTCCGTCGCTGCCATCTGATCACTCTGGAAATGAACATTGGGCTGTTTTTGGTGATTAATGCATCGAATCTCCCTGATACAGGGAATACTCAGTACCAGGAGAGGGCAGGCAGATCAACCAGTCGCCTGCCGCCGTCATCCGGCGAGGGTCGTTCAGGGGCTGACCCGGAGACGCTCCGGGAGAGGGGGGCGGGCCGGGGACTGTCACGGCATACCATGCCACGCTTTGACAAACCTTTTCCGCACCGCCCACCCACATAAAAGTAGTATGTCCGGCGGTGCGGGAGAGTACCGCAACCAATACCGGGCAGTATAGCCGGGATGAGGCACGATCTCGCCACCCGGCGAAAAAACCGATGGGATACATATGTTCTGGAATAGAGAGATGGAGACGATCCGGCCTGACGAACTCGCGGATCTGCAACTGAAGCGGCTGAAATGGTCGCTCGCTCAGGCACAGAAAGTAGGGCTGTACCAGAGAAAATTCAAGGAAGCGGGCATCTCGCCGGACGACATCAGGACGCTCGACGACGTGGAGAAACTCCCCTTCACCTACAAGAAGGAGCTCCAGGCCGGATATCCGTTCGGCCTCTTTGCGGTACCCATGAAAGAGATTGCCCGGCTCCACACCACCTCCGGCACGACGGGGAAACCGACCGTCGTCGGCTACACCCGGCAGGATCTGGATAACTGGTCGGAGTTGATCGCACGGAATTTGACGATGATCGGCCTTGGAGAAGACGACATCTTTCAGAACGCGGTCAACTACGGCCTCTTCACCGGGGGGCTCGGGTTCCATTACGGCGCCGAGAAGATCGGGGCGACCGTGCTCCCGAGCGCGACCGGAAACACCCGTCGCCAGATCGAGATGATCGAGGACTTTGGGGTGACCGCGATCCACTGCACCCCGAGTTACGCCCTCCACCTCGCCGAGGTGGCCGAGTCGATGGGAAAGACCCTGGATACCCTCAAGACCGGGATATTCGGGGCCGAACCCTGGTCGGAGAACACGCGGGCAGAACTCGAGCGGCGCCTCGGCGTGAAGGCATACGACAGTTACGGGCTCTCGGAGATGTACGGCCCCGGTGTGGCGTTCGAGTGCCCGGAGAGGGACGGCCTCCACCTCTGGCACGACTGCTACCTTGCGGAGATCATCGACCCGAAGACGGGCGAGCGGCTCGACCCCGGCGAACGGGGCGAACTCGTCATCACCCCGCTCGTCAAGGAGGCCCTGCCGCTCATCCGCTACCGCACCGGCGACGTGACCCGGCTGATAGAGGATGGATGCGCTTGCGGGCGCGGGCAGAAGATCGAGCGAATCACCGGCCGGAGCGACGACATGATGGTCATCCGGGGGATCAACGTCTTCCCGTCGCAGATCGAGCACGTGCTGCGTGCTCTCCCGGAGGTCGGGGAGCAGTTCATGGTATATATCGATCGCGTCAAACATCTGGATGAGATGACCATCGAGGTAGAGATGAGCAGGGCGGGGTTCTCCGGCGAACTGCAGGACCTCGCCCGTATGCAGAAGAAGATCTCCGGCGAACTCCACAACGTGCTCGGCCTTCGGACCGCGGTGACCCTGGTCGAGCCGGGAACGCTCCCCCGGTTCGAGGGGAAGGCGAAACGGGTCATCGACCGGCGGGGAGCGATCTGATGGCCTCGTGGAACCCGCGGGCGGAAGAGATGCCGCTCGACGAGATGCGGCGTCTCCAGTTCAAACTCGTCAAGTCCCTGATATATCGGCTCTACAGCTTCAACGACTTCTACCGGCGCCGGATGAAGGAGCATCAGGTTCACCCCGACGATATCAGGACGCTTGAGGATGTCGCGAAACTCCCGTTCATGTACAAGAACGACCTGCGGGACGGCTACCCGGACAGGATCTTCACCGCCGAGCGGAATGAACTGGTCAGGTACCACGTCTCTTCCGGGACGACGGGGAAGCCGACGGTCGTCGGCTACACGGAGCGGGATATCGAGAACTGGAGCGAGTCCCTGGCGCGGGGCTTCTCCTCCTGCGGTCTTGGGCGGGGCGACGTCATCCAGGTGAGTTACGGCTACGGCCTCTTCACCGGCGGCCTTGGCGCCCACTACGGCGCCGAGCGTGTCGGCGCAACCGTCCTTCCGACGAGCGTCGGGAATACCGAGCGGCAGATCGAACTGATGCAGGACCTCCACGTCACCGCCATCGCCTGCACCCCCTCCTACCTCCTCCACATGGGGGAGGTGGCGGAGAAGATGGGCGTCTCGATCAAGAACGATACCGAACTGCGGATCGGTTTCCTCGGCGCCGAGCCCTGGTCGGAGCAGATGCGGAGCCGGATCGAGGACTGGCTCGGGATCCGCGCCTACGACATATACGGGACGAGCGAACTCTCCGGGCCGATGTTCACCGAGTGCGCCGAGCAGCGGGGCGTCCACATATGGGGCGACCTCGCGCTCGTCGAGGTCGTGGATCCCGCGACCGGCGAGGTGCTCGCGCCCGGCGAACAGGGCGAGCTGACCATCACCATGCTGCAGAAAGAGGCGCTGCCCATGGTCAGGTACCGGATCGGCGACCTCACCGCCATCGAGGAGAGCCCCTGCGCCTGCGGCCGGACCCACCCGCGCATAAACCGGATCCAGGGACGGGTCGACGACATGCTGATCGTCCGGGGCATCAACGTCTTCCCGTCGCAGGTGGAGCACGCGCTGCTCGAGATCCCCCAGGTCGGCAGACATTTCCAGATCGTCGTCGACCGCAAAGGTGCGCTCGATTCCATGCTCGTGCGGGTGGAGGTGAGCGAAGAGGCGTTCTCCGACAAGATCACCGAACTGATGGTGATCAAGAAGGTCGTGGAACACCGCCTGCGGAGCTCGCTGAACGTGGGCGTGGACGTCGAACTGGTCGAACCGGGGACTCTTCCACGGTTCGAAGGCAAGTCGAAGAAAGTTGTTGACAGGAGGTCATTGTAATGGAAAAATCGTATATCATCAAGCAGATCTCGATCTTCTCGGAGAATCGCCCCGGACGCCTCGCAGCGATCGCCGGGGCGCTCCGGGAGGCGAAGATCAATATATTCGCGTTCAGTATTGCCGAGGCCGACGGGTTCGGCGTCGTTCGCGCACTCGTCGATCGGCCGGAAGACGCCCACCGGACGCTGACCGATCTCGGGTTCAGAGTCTCGTTCACCGACGTCATCGGCGTGAAGATGCGCGATGAACCGGGCGGCCTCTCGGATATCGCATCGATCCTCGGGGATGCCGGGATCAACATCGAGTATGCCTACGCCTACTCAGGGAAGGACGCGGCGGTCCTGATCCTGCGTGTAGACCAGGCCGAGGATGCCGTCCAGAAGATCCTCGGCCGCGGCGGGGAACTCCTCAAAGCATCCCTTTTCCGTTAATCCAGGGACACTCCCGGACTCTCACCATTTTGACCCGCGCGACACGGCGGTCAGTGCCGCCTCTCCCATTTCAAGAGTTCCGAGACCTCTGAGAGCGTCTTTCCGCGCCGGATCTCCTCGCGGATCCGCTCCTCGGTCTTTCGGACCTCCATCGCGCGCCGGGCAACCTCATAGGCCCGCTCCCGGGGGACCACCACGACCCCGCTCTCGTCGGCGACGATCCAGTCTCCCGGCCGCACCTCCTGCCCGCAGCAGGTGATCTCGGTGTTGATCTCTCCGAGACCCTTCGGGTCGCCGGCGTTCGGGACAGTCGCCGTGGCGAAGACAGGAAACCCCATCGCCCGGATATCGTCGACGTCCCGGGCGGCTCCGTCGATCACGATGCCGCTGACCCCACGGTTCTTCGCGGAGTGGGTGGCGAGTTCCCCCCACGGCGCGACGTCCGTCCTCCCGTCGTTACTGATGACAAGGACGTCGCCCGGTCCGGCGACGTCGATCGCCTCGACGGGTTTTGCCCAGTCCCCGGCAACAGTCCGGACGGTCACCGCCGGGCCGACCGCCCTGACTCTCCCGCTGAGGGAGACGATGCCCGCCATAGCGCCCTTCCGGTGCATGGCATCGGTGACGTTCGGTGCGGAGACCCCCTCGAAGAGGCGGCGGATAACCGCGTCCCGGCTCTCCTCCTCCCGCGGCCGGATCTCGGGCCGGTCGATCGCCTCCCTGACACGCCGTGCCGCCCCGGTAACGTCGGCGGCCTTGACGATGTTGCCCCCAACAATGACGACCGAGGCACCGGCGGCGACCGCCTCGGACGCGGTCTCTGCGTCGAGCCCGCCCGCAACGGCGACGGGCGTGCCCACCTCTCCTGCGAGGCGCCGGAGGAGATCGAGCGACGACCTCCCGATCATCTGCTGGTCGATGCCCACATGGGCGTTGATGTAATCGACGCCGAGCGCTGCAAGTTCCCGCGAGCGGGAGACGGGATCGGCGACGTTGATGAGATCGGCCATGAGACGGACGCCGTACTTGCGGGCGGAGCGCACCGCCTCGACGATCACGGTGTCGTCGGCATCGGCGAGGATGCAGACGATCCCGGCTCCGGACTTTGCCGCCATCTCGACCTCGATGGCGCCGGTATCGGCGATCTTCATATCCGCGACGATCTCGTGGCCGGGGAACCGTTCCCGGAGCACCCTCACAGCCTGCATCCCCTCGCTCTTGATCAGGGGTGTCCCGACCTCAATCCAGTCCGCACCGCCACGGACTGCTTCACCTGCGATCTCAACCGCACGATCGAGCTCGAGGAGATCGAGCGCCACCTGGAGAGTAGGCGTTGCCATGCAGTACAGTATAGCGAGGGTTCTATTTATCTGGTGCCGGGCCGGGGAAACCTATATGCCATGAGATGCGGGAGGTAGCCGGCGAGATGGATGTGATGATGGATGGTCGAGATCGGCTATAAACTGGCATGCGAGGAGCATGGCCCCCGGGAACTCGTCTGCAACGCCCGCCAGGCGGAAGATGCCGGCTTTGCGTTTGCCATGATATCGGACCACTACCACCCCTGGACGAGCACGCAGGGGCAGAGCCCGTTCGTCTGGGGCGTGATCGGCGGTATCTCGCAGGTGACGGCAACGCTCCCGCTGGTGACGGGCGTCACCTGCCCGACGGTGCGGATACACCCCGGGATCATCGCCCAGGCCGCCGCAACCGCCGCCATGATGATGCCGGGACGGTTTGCCCTCGGCCTCGGGTCGGGAGAGAGCCTCAACGAGCACATCTTCGGCGATCCCTGGCCGGCGGCGCCGATCCGGATCGAGATGCTCGAGGAGGCGGTGGAGGTGATCCGGCTGCTCTGGAAGGGCGGGATGCAGGACTATTACGGCGCCTTCTACACGCTCGAGAACGCACAGGTCTTCTCGCTCCCGGAAGAGCTCCCCCCGATCTACATCGCGTCGGAAGGGCCTATCAGCGCGTCCATGGCCGCGCGGGTCGGCGGGGGGTTCATCAACGCAGGGAGCGACGCGGAGAAGAACCTCATCATCTTCCGGGACTCCGGGGGCGGAGATAAACCGGCATACATCGAGATCTCGGTCTGCTGGGCAGATACCGAGGAGACGGGGCGGATGACCGCATACGAGCAGTGGCCGATCCCCGCAAACACCGGGGAACTCAACAGGCTCCTCCCCACGCCGACCCACTACGAGCAGGTAGCGAAGATGGTGACGATGGAGGACGTGGCGGAGCACGTCGTCTGCGGCCCCGATCCGGAGCCCTACATCAAAAAGATCGAGGAGAGCGCCAAGAAGGGATTCGACCACGTCTGCATCCACCAGATCGGGCACCAGCAGCAGGAGTTCATGGAGTTTTATACGAAGGAGGTTCTGCCGCATCTCACGAAGTGACACCAGCAGGGAGGACCAGGGGATTACAAACAGCAGATGGCGGAAGCCATCCTACGCGGGTCGTGGCAAATCACACCCCTCTGAACGGTGCAAGACCCGGTACAGTGGACTGTGGGAGCATCGCCACGCACTGCCCGCCCCCCTGGGGGCGGGAGGAGCGCGAAGCGCGGGTGGTGGGGGGGCGATGGGAATCCCATTATTAGGCGGAGACAGGGGAGGGGGATGCTCCCCCTCCCCGTCAGCCCCTCCCCGCGTGGCGATATCCACTGGAAAGCCGTGCACGGGTTGTGCGATCACGAACTACAGGAATAAGTGTACTGAAGGTTGCAAGTAACGACTGCCGAAACATGCGAGGGTTCGCAGAACCAGAGCATGCGAAGACAGAAGGTCTTCCAAGGCAGGGGTTGAAGCACCGCAAGCGCGAGTGGCAGCAAATTGAATGTTCAGAGGCCAAACATCTGTCTCCACCAACCACCCCCGGGAAAAACACCAAATACAGCCCAAAAAGAGTTACGCTTCCTCCGCCTCCTCCTGATCCGTCCGCACCCGGTAGATGCTCTCGACCGACAGGACAAATATCCTGCCGTCGCCGGGTTTGCCGGTCCGGCCGTTCGCCCGGATGATGCCGATGACCTTCTCGACATCGGCATCGCTGACGACCATCTCGATCTTCACCTTCGGGATGAGCTCGACCGGCATCACCTTCCCCCTGAACTTGAGGGCGATGCCCCGTTGCGCCCCCCGTCCCATGACCTCGGTCACGGTCATGCCGTAGACGCCGTCCGCTTCAAGTGCTGCCTTAACGGAGCCGAACATCTCCGGCCTGATGACTGCACAGACCATCTTCATCCGCACCACCTCACACCCGCACGGACTCGCCGTGCTGGGCGATGTCCAGTCCGACATACTCTTCGTCCTCAGTGACCCGGAGCCCCATCGCCGCGTCGACGACCCTCGCGATGACGTAGGTCACGCCGAACGAGTAAGCCACGACCACGCCCACATCCACGAGCTGGATGAAGATCTGGCCCGGGTTCCCGTAGAGCAGACCGTCTACGCCCCCGATTGCCGCGACCGCAAAGACCCCGGTCGCGAGAGCCCCGAATATCCCGCCCATGCCGTGGATTGCCCACGCATCGAGGCTCTCGTCAAGACCTTTCCGGACGCGGAAGACCAGCGCGCCGTAGCAGAAGAGGCCTGCACCGGCACCGATCGCGATCGCGGCCATGGGTCCGACGAACCCAGCCGCCGGAGTGATGGCGACAAGGCCGGCTATGGCACCGCTGATCATTCCGATCGAGCCCGGTCTGCCGCGAATCCAGGCCGCGCAGAGCCAGGCAAGCGCCCCGGAAGCGGCAGAGATGTTCGTCACGATGAAAGCGTTTGCCGCAAGGCCGTCGGCGGCGAGAGCGCTTCCGGCGTTGAACCCGAACCACCCGAACCAGAGGAGCGCCCCGCCGAGGAGAGCCAGCGGGATGTTGTTCGGCTCCATGCCGTGGCCGCCGAAGCCGAGACGCTTCCCGATGACGAGCGCAAGCGCGAGCGCGGAGAACCCGGAGCTGATGTGGACAACCGTGCCGCCGGCAAAGTCGAGCGCGCCGAGTTGTGCGGCCCATCCGCCACCCCACGCCCAGTGGGCAAGCGGATCGTAGACCAGCGTCGTCCAGAGCAGGCCGAAGATGAGGAACGAACTGATCTTGATCCGTTCCGCAACCCCGGATGTCACGATCGCAAGCGTGAGGCCTGCAAAGACCATCTGGAAAGCCACAAAGAGTAGATCCGGAATGCCGTCGCCATCCATCCCGATGCCCTGCAGGAAGGCATGCTCGAGACCTCCGACCAGCCCCAGGATATCGGGCCCGAACGAGAGGCTGTAGCCGCAGACGATCCACTGGATGCTGACGAGAGAAAACGCGATGAAAGAGAGCGCGATCATGGAGATGAGGTTCTTCCGCCGAACGAGCCCGCCGTAGAAGAGCCCCACTCCCGGAGTCATCAGCATGACCATAGCCGTACAGACCAGGATAAACGCCGTAGCGCCGGAGTCGATCATACTCCAACCCCTGGCTCAACCACACCGTTCTCAGCACTCATCGGAAGGAATTTTCCTTCCATCTAATATAAATTTTACTAAAGGGTGCGCGCGACGTGGAAGAACCGACACACCTGCAGGCACGAACCCCACCGGGCGATGCGACGAGCAGGGGAGATCCTCACCAGGCCTCCCCCCGCCCGCCCCCACCGCACGGCAGAGCAGAGCGACACCTGAGAAAAACGTGTGGAATATCGCCGGGATAGAAAAAAAGGTGTGCGGACGTATCCGCCTACTCTTCCTCGTAGCGCTCGAAGAACGCGACCTCGTCGATGGCCTTCTTCGTTTTTATCTGGAGCTCCTCGGGATATCCTGCGGGCACGAGCGATACGAGCGCGTACTCCTCCGGAACATTGAGAAGTTTCCGGACATCTTCGGCGTAATCCTTCTTCTCCCCCGCGACCCAGCAGGACCCAACGCCCCAGGCCTGGAGCGCGAGGATGAGCTGCATCGTCGCCGCACAGCAGTCTTCGAGGTAGTACTTCGCGTCCCGCTTCCCGAAGACGGCGAAGCAGATGGGTGCATCGGCGATGAACTTGCCGTTATCGGCGAGGTCGGCGATCGCCTGAAGCGTCTCGCGGCTCTGGATCGTCCCGAAGAGCCAGGGCTGCTCGTTTCGCGCGGTCGGAGCAAGGCGCGCGCAGTCCAGTGCATCCTTGATGGTCTTCTCCTCGATGGGCTTCTCCTTGTACTTCCGTACGCTATGCCTGCTCCGTATCACGGTGACACCGAGATTGACCGTTCCACCAATCGAACTCATGCAACGATGATGGGCACTCCCGGCCTAAATACCTTGGGGAAACGGAGGATGGGAGGGCTCCGGCAGAGAGACCGGCTTAGAAGAGGCCCAGCATCATCTGGAGCATGTTCGAGAAGCCGTCGCTGATGACCACCATCGGATCGACCCCGAGGATCGGGAAGATGAACAGGAAGTAGGCGATCGTCCCGAGCGTGCTCCCGACGTTCGCGAGGGCTGCAACCAGCACCACCCGAAAGAGCGGGATCCGCCGCATCTCCGCGAACGTCTCCGCCTCGATGATCTGCCGGAACTCCCCCGTCGTGGGTTTCCGTATCTTCGCCTCGACGATGGCGGCGAACCATCCCGCCGCAAGCAGCGGGTTGAGCGACGTCAGCCAGGAGACCGCAAACGCCGTGGCGGCCGAGAGAGGGTGCCCGCCGGCTGCAAGCGTGAATACGGCGCTCAAGACGCCGTTGATCACGATCCAGTAGAAGAGAGCGGCCAGCAGGACGTCGAGCCCCACGCCCGAGAAGGCTATCGCGGCTATCAGGAGGAGGAAGAGGAGGGTGACGGCGGCCCCGAGGATCTTCGCCCACGGCAGGCCCTTCTTCACCTCGGCGGTCAGGGCCGTGAGCGGCGGCAGCGTCTCCGGCGCGTCCAGGTAGCGTTGCACCCCCTGGATATGCCCGGCGCCGACGACCGCGAGCACCCGCTCATACCGACCGGCGAGCATCAGAACCTGGTGAGCGAGATATGCATCCCGTTCATCGATCAGGGCCTGCGCGCCCTGGGGGGAGAACTTTCGGAACTCCTCCATCGCGGCGCTCACGACATCCTGGTTCGTGAACTCGTCGACATCGATCTTCTCACCCTCTACACTCACAAGCGAGTAGATCAGGGCGCCGATGAGTTTGATCTTCTCCCAGATGCCCATCTTACCCCAGAACCGGGCAAGCGTGATCCGGATATCCCGGTCGATGAGCGCCACGGGCTTCTGGTGCGCTTCGGCCTCCTCGATGGCAACAAGCATCTCGGCACCGGGCTTCACACCGACCTCTGCGCCGATCCGCTGCTGGATGTAGGTGAGCACCCACTGAACGAGGAGCTGGCCGAAGTTCCCGCCTTTCAGGATCTCCGTCACCGAGGGTTCGGCCGTCTCCTGAGTGAGCGATATAAGCCGCCCCCGGTCGAGCTCGACCCCGACGATATCGGGCTGGAACTCCTCGATGGCGGATCGGACCTCCTCGACGCTCTTCTGCGAGACATGAGCCGTCCCGACGAGACGGATCTCAGTCATGGAGCACCTTCACGCCCTCGCTGTCGATCACGGCGCGCTCTCCCGGCGGCACCAGCGCTCCCGGGAAGACGGCGCGGATACCGGCCTCTTCCATCGCCTCGGCAGCCTGCCGCCTGCAGAGGTCGGCCGCCGCATCGCGCGCATCGCAGGGGGAGAGCGGCGCACCGAGACCGGGGCACTCCGATGCCACGAGGTCGTCGTCCACCAGCATGAACGGATAGGTGCGGCAGATCCAGGGACGGTGAGCATAGATTGAGCACCGCCCGTCCCGGAGGAAGAGACAGGCATCGGCCGTTCGCCTGAGGCACCATGCGAGAGTGTACTCGGCGCCGCCATCGGCACCGATGAAGTCGGGATAGGGCTCGGCAACCTCGTTCCAGGCCATGCCGGTCGCTGCCATGATTGCCCGGACCTCGGCAGGACTCACCAGCACGAGGTTCGAGTCCTCCGCGACCCGTCGGCAGCAGCCGCCGCACCCCCGGCAGCAAAATCCAATCGACCCGAGTTGAGCCGCAACGTCATCTATTCCGAGCATATCCTGTCAAAATTCTCAAAGAGAAGCCGCCCGTTGACGGTATGGCTGACCTCAGGGTGCCACTGGATGCCGTAGAGGTGTTCATCGAGGGATGCGATCGCTTCCACGCTGCAGATGGACGATTCTGCGAGCCGGACAAACCCTTCCGGCACGACCGAGACCTCGTCCGCGTGCGATGCCCATACCTGCATCCGGTCAGGGTAGCCCTGGAGGAGGGGATTCTGTGCGAGGTTCTCGACCTCGACCGCACCGAATCCGCCGCTCGCACCCCGGCGGATCGCACCGCCGCGGGCCGTCGCCATGATGTGCAGCCCAAGACAGATCCCGAGGACGGGGAGACCGAGATCAAGGTAGGCAGAGGCGACGCCGGCACGCGCAAGGGTCGGGCCGCCGCCGAGGATGATTCCCCGGCAGCCCCGGGCGACCTCGGCCGGCGGCGCCTCATTCGAGATCATCGTGGCTTCGATCTCCATGTCACGGAGCGTCCGGAGGATCAGGTGATTGAACTGCCCATGATTGTTGACCACATAGAGTGGAAGCATTGCTTATAGATGGATGTAAAAGGGTAAATAGCCCTTCCCTCAGGAGTACTTCCTGACGAAATCGAAGACTTTCCGGGAGATCTCTTCGGGCTCGTGACCCATGAGGTAGGCGAGCGTCAGCGCCCCGCCGGCTCCCATCCCCTCCTTGACCTCGCCGATGCAGTAGCGGGCGAGCCCGACGTGACCGATCTCGCCGAAGTTCGGGTCGACGTAGTATGCGGTGGTGCCGAGATCGGCGACCGACCGGACGAATCCGGCCGTGGGATCGTCCCTGACGTAGACCGTCGTCGCGAGGTGCGGCACCCGTTTACCGAGCGCTTTCAGGACGGCCGCAACGGAGAGCATCTGGGTTCCGCCCGCGAAGAGGATCTCTCCGGCATAGGTGCTCGCGATCCCTGCAGCGACCGGCATCATGGGGTCACCCGCAGCACGCAGGATATCGAGAGGTTCGCGCGCACCCGTCGCGTCGATCCGGGCAAGCGCTTCCCGGCAGACGGCGTCTTTCAGCCCAAGAGGGTTCTTTGCAAACGCGCTGCTGACCGAGGCGTCGTATCCGAGCGCCCGGAGAACACAGAGGGCGGTGGTGGTGCCGCCAGGGACGCATTCCCCGAGCATCAGGAGATCGCTGTACTGCGAAAGAAGCCTCCCGACCATCTCGCCCCGCTCGAAGAGGACGGCCGCCTGCGGCACCGCGTCCTCCGTCCTCGGGTCGCCGCCGGGGCTCCCGTAGACGTCGATGCAGGGGACGGTGGGGGCATGGGCGAGCCCTGCGTTGATGATAACGGGGGCTAGCCCGGTCAGTTCCACCATCGACCGGGTTATGGATGCCGGCGTCGGGCACCCCGTCGGGGTGTTCGGCCGGGCCGCGACACTCGTGATCGCGCCGGTCGTGACGAGCTCCGCGTCCAGGTTCGGCGTGAGCAGGGTCTTTTCAGGGGTCGGCCCTGCACCCGATATGCCGGGAACGGTGGAGAGCATCGTGTTCGCCAGGACGAGCGCCAGCATCGGGCGCTTCGGCCTGATCCCGGGGTCTTGTGAGAGGAACGGGGTAGACATTGTGTACAGGGTAGGCACCGCAGGATAGAAGAGATTGCCGTCGGAGGATGCGGGAGGCAGGGGGCGCCCAGTGGCCGGGCGTGGTGAAGCGTCGTTAATTCCAAAACCCCAAAATACCCCCCTACCCTAATACATGAATAATGTTCGAGATAGAGCGCAGACTGGAAGAGAAGGGCATCGAAAGGGGGGATATCGTCGCTGCCGCGATGGAACTCTACGTTCCCCACGGAATAGGTGCGGATGAGGCCGCGCGCAGGCTTGACGCAAAGATCGGGAAGGCACTGGAGGACCCAAACATTTCATCGCTCCTCCTCGGCGCCCTCCTGCTCGAGGACGAACTCTACGTAAAGCGAAGAGACTCCGAGATCGCCGACGATCCGGTCTTCCTCCTCTCCGACGAGATCATCGGGATGGCCATCGCCGAGGTGATCGGTGGGACCTATGCGCGGTTTGAGTTCACCCGGTACGACCAGAAGAAACCGGGGATCCTGAAAGAACTCGGGCCGTTCCTCGACGACGCCGTCGCCGGGCTGATCGCGGGCTGCACGTCGCGCCTCTACAGCGAGTCGATGGGATCGGTGTGAAGTCCGTCCTCGCTCTCCTGCAGTTCTGCACCTCCCTCCCCCTCGGGAGACCTGTCGAGTTCGAACACTTTGCCCGCCGTTCCTACCTCTATCCACTCGCCGGATATGTCATCGGCGGGATAGCGGCCAGCATCACCTGCTGGATAGCATCCCCCGTAGTGGGTGCGGCCGTCGCCCTCGCCGTGGTGCTCCTCCTCTCCGGGTGCAACCACTTCGACGGCCTGCTGGACTTCGGCGACGGGCTTATGGCCCACGGGAGCCGGGAGAAGCGGGTCGCGGCCATGACCGACCGGACGACCGGCGCAGGGGCGGTCGCGGCGGGGATCGTCGTCACACTCCTTGCGTTCGCCGGACTACAAACAGTCATATACCTCCCGGCGGCCATCCTCATCGCCGAGGTCTCGGCAAAGGTCGCGATGTCCTGGCTCACCACGCTCGGCGCGCCGTTCCGGGAAGGGATCCACTCTTACCTTCATGGGTTTGCAAAACCGTGGTTCCTTCTCCCGGCCTCGCTGCTCGCGCTGCCGCTCTTCCTGCTGCCGGTACCGAAGATGCACATCGCGCTCGCGCTCGCGGCCACGGCGATCATCGCCGCGCTGATGCTCGCCCTCTCCCGGCGGCTCTTTGGCGGCGTCAACGGCGACGTCGTCGGCGCGACGAACGAGATCGTCCGGACAGGGATCATCCTTCTCCTCGCCCTTCTATAATCACCTTTTTTATCCCGGCACCCGCTACTACTGTAGAATGATACAGGACCGTAACCTCCACGCCCGGGGAGGGATCATCACCGAGCGGAACGCAGACTATGCGACGGTACGGCTGCGGATTCCGGCAGGAGTGCTCTCTGCGGCACAGACCAGGCAACTCGCAAAGATCAGCGAGAAGTACGGTGACGGGTCGCTCCACCTCACCATGCGCCAGACGGTGGAGATCCCACATGTGGACCCCGATAATTTTGGAAAGATCGCGAAAGCCCTCAAAGAGAACGGGACGCCGATCGGGGCGGAACAGAACGAAGTCGTCAACATCATGGCCTGTCCGGGCACGGAACGGTGCAAGTACGCCAACTGCGAGACGATCGACCTTGCCCGGAAGATCGATGAGCGGGTCTTCGGGAAAGAACTCCCGATACGGCTCCGGATCGCCATATCCAGCTGCACCTACATGTGCAACAGCCCGCTCCTCAACGACATCGGGATCATCGGCAGGATCCGGCCGTTGCGTGTCCCGGGACTCTGTACGGGATGCGGCACCTGCGTGGAGTACTGCAAGCAGTGTGCCATAGCGCTGAAGAACGGCGCGTCGGTTCTCGACGATAGCAGATGCGTCCAGTGCGGCATATGCGTCCACTCCTGTCCCTACCACCTCCTGAAGTCCGAGTACGCCCACTACCAGATCATGGTCGGCGGCCGGCGCGGGGCCGCCCCCGCTGCGGGAAGAGAACTCGTCACCGTCGAGACGGAAGAAGAGGTCGTCGAGGTCGTTGATCGCATCGTCTACTGGATCTACCGCACCGCATGGAGCGGCCGGCTCCTCGCGGACCAGATGGACGAGATCGGGTACGAAAAGTTCGCAGAAGAGATCCGAAAAGAGTTCGGGCCGAAATGCCCGGAAACTGAGCAGTGAAGGGATCGCCCGGCGCGCCGGCGCCGGAGGCGGCTACAGGCCGACGGTCGCCCCGGTGAAGAACCGGCACCGGGGTCTACCGGCGGTACATTGAAGCGAACCCTTCGCCTGCGTCGTCGTCGCACTCGATAGCGGTGCCGTCCCGGACAAGGGTGTTGAACATCATGGCTGCGTTGAGCAGGTTCTCGTCCGGACTTCCACCCTGCGAAAGACCGGCAAATGCCTGGCGCTGCGGTGTCGGGATCGTCCGTTTGCCCACACGGACACCCGCACAGTGTTTGCAGTAGCCGCAGTGGGAGTGGACCGAGACCTCGCGATCTGCGCACGCCACCTTTACCCGGTCACCTGAACCGTCACGGTGAAACTCAAGTATCTTCATGGTAAGAGGAACGTAGATTTCCCGAGAATAAGATTCTGTCGATTACCAAGGGTTTTTGAGGCGTGCGCGCTACTGGCGCGCATGGAAATGCTTTATATGGAAGACGTCCTACGTATAAGATACTCGCATAAGCAGGCTGTTCGAGCTGACACGCCTATTGAGTGGAGGATACAAACTATGGCAGCTGAGAAGCCCCACATGAATTTAGCAGTTATCGGACACATCGACCACGGGAAGTCTACCACCGTCGGTCGGTTGCTCTTTGAGACCGGAGCCGTACCGCCCCACATCATCGAGACGTACAGGAAGGAGGCAGAGACCAAGGGTAAGGGCTCGTTCGAGTTCGCCTGGGTGATGGACAGCCTCAAGGAAGAGCGTGAGCGTGGTATCACCATCGATATCGCCCACAAGCGGTTCGACACCGATAAGTACTACTTCACCGTCGTGGACTGCCCCGGTCACCGTGACTTCGTCAAGAACATGATCACGGGCGCGTCCCAGGCAGACGCCGCGCTGCTGGTCGTCGCCGCACCCGACGGCGTGATGGAGCAGACCAAGGAGCACGTCTTCCTCTCCCGTACGCTCGGCATCAACCAGCTGATCATCGGCGTCAACAAGATGGACGTCGTCAAGTACGACGAGAAGCGCTTCAACGAGGTCAAGGAACAGCTCTCCCAGCTGCTCAAGATGGTCGGCTACAAGCCTGATTCCATCAACTTCATCCCGATGAGCTCGTTCGTCGGCGACAACATCGCGAAGCCCAGCGCAAACACCCCCTGGTACAAGGGACCCGCAGTGCTCGACGCACTCAACGCGCTCACTGAACCCGAGAAGCCCACGACCCTCCCCATGCGTCTCCCCATCCAGGACGTCTACTCCATCTCCGGTATCGGAACCGTCCCCGTCGGGCGTGTCGAGACCGGCATCATGAAGAAGGGAATGAAGGTCAGCTTCATGCCCGCGAACAAAGAGGGTGAGATCAAGTCCATCGAGATGCACCACGAAGAGATCCCGCAGGCACTCCCCGGCGACAACGTCGGGTTCAACGTCCGCGGTATCGGCAAGGGTGACATCCGCCGCGGTGACGTCTGCGGTCCCGCCGATGTGCCGCCGACCGTCGCTGACGAGTTCATCGCACAGGTCGTCGTGCTCCACCACCCCAGCGCCCTGACCGTCGGCTACACCCCGGTCTTCCACTGCCACACCGCCCAGATCGCGTGCACCTTCATCGAACTCATGAAGAAACTCGACCCCCGCACCGGCCAGGTCAAGGAAGAGAACCCCACGTTCCTCAAGACCGGCGATGCCGCGATCGTCAAGATCAAGCCGACCCAGGCCATGGTCATCGAGAAGGTCAAGGAGATCCCGCAGCTCGGCCGGTTCGCTGTCCGTGATATGGGATCCACCATTGCGGCAGGCGTGTGCATGGACATCACACCCAAGCAGATGAGATAAGACGATACCTATAATTTTTTGGTGGTTAACATGCAGAAGGCCAGAATACGTCTTTCCGGAACCGATTTCGAGAAAATCGAGATGGTCTGTGACAGGATCAAAGAGATAGCAGAGCGTACCGGCGTCAATCTGGCAGGTCCTATCCCGCTGCCCACGAAGAAACTCGTGGTCCCCACCAGGAAGAGCCCTGACGGCGAAGGTACCGCAACCTGGGACCGCTGGCAGATGCGGGTGCACAAGAGGCTCATCGACATCGATGCCGACGAGCGTGCGCTGCGCCAGTTGATGCGCATTCAGGTTCCAAAAGACATCGGCATTGAGATTGTGCTGGAGAGCTGAGGTGGGTGCGGCGTGAAGGCCGCCGTGTTCGCGGCAGGAGTCCGTGAACGACTACTCTCACTCGAGGGGCTTTTTCTCCTCATACTTCTGGTCACAATTATTCTTCGTTTTTACTTTCTAGATCTGAAACTCTATCACCACGACGAGGCCATCCACGCGTGGTTCTCATACAAACTCCTGACCGAGGGAGCCTACATCTACGACCCCATGTACCACGGGCCGCTACGGTATTACGTCACGGCCGGGATGTTTGCGCTCCTCGGCGACTCGGATCTCGTAGGAAGGCTCGTCCCGGCGTTGCTCGGCACCCTGCTCGTCCTGCTGGTCTATCCGATCTACAAACTCGGATATCTCGACAAGAAGCAGACCCTGGTAGCGGCGCTTTTCCTTGCCGTATCGCCGAACATGGTCTACTTCTCGCGGTTCCTCCGGGACGATCCCTTCATCATCTTCTTCACGATGGTGCTCCTCGTCGCTCTCCTGTATTACTTCGAGCGAGGGCAGATGCGGTATGCACTCCTCGCCGGGACGGTGATCGGCCTCGGGATATCCACGATGGAGAACATGCCGATCATCGTCCTGATCTTCGGGGCGTACCTCCTTTACGCGGTCTGGGCCAGGAAGGTCCGGCTCCCGGCCCACTGGATCCGGGATCTCGCGCTCGGTGCCCTTGTTGCGTTCGGGATCATGGCGGCCTTCTACTCGTCGTTCGGCGCCCACCCGGAGTTGATCACAACCTGGTGGCTCCGGGCCATCGAGCACTGGACATCAATGCACCAGATGCAGCGCCTCGGAGGGCCACCGTATTTCTACATCCTGCTCTTCATCCTCTATGAGTTGCCGATCCTGATCCTTGCTATCGTCGGGTTCCTGCAGTTCATCGACATCCCCGGTGCCGTCTCCCGGTGGAGAGAGAAGAGAGAAGGGCACGGGGAGAGGCTTGAGACGACAGAAGGGGCTGAAAGTGTAGACGAGGAGCCTCCAGCGGTTACAGCCCCCCCTGCCCGGCAGACGCCGGGATGGAAGGACCGGCTCCGCGAGATCCTCTCGGGTGAGGGAGAGATCCGGCCGATCGACCGACAGAAGGAGTTCATGCGATTCGCCATCTTCTGGATGCTCCTCTCGATGGCGGTCTACGCTTACATCGGCGAGAAGGTGCCCTGGCTGATCCTCCACCAGCTCCTGCCGATGATCTTCGTCGCGGTCTATATGATGACGACGAAGAAGGCGGTCATCGCCGTCGCGGCAAGCATCTTCCTGATCGCCATGACGTTTCACGTGGCGTTCACCCCGGCGGACATCAACGAACCCATCGTGCAGGTGCAGAACTCCGAAGATCTGCGGGAGGTCTTCGCAAAGATCGATGCCGCGGATAAGGTGGCGATCGCGACCGACAACTACTGGCCGCTACCGTGGTATTACCGGGGTGAGAACGCCTCGAAGCTTGCCTACTACAGCCAGAAGGTGAGCGAGTCGACGATATACGGAGGAGATTTCGACGTCGTGATCACCCACGACGCCGATACCTACCCGGCTCTCGACGGCTACGTGAAAGAGACCTACCGGCTGAACTACTGGTTCTCCTACGAGGAGAACAAAGACAGGCTGCTCGAGTACTACTTCCTGCGGGACGGGAAGATGGGGAGCAGAAACCTTGAGATCTTCTCGAGGGTCCCCGCGGGGGCGGCTGCCTGACACTCGCAAGGCCGTTCGCAGCCCGGGAGGTTGCACCGTCATCACTGATGGTGCAGGCCCCAACAGTCACCACAGGTGTAGATTTGGGGTGTACCCCACCCTGCTGATGCCCTCCACTCTTCTTCGCGGTTCGCGTGAGATTTCGTCGCCATCCGTAGACAGGTTGGTCACATGAAGGCACGAAGATGCGAAGTCTGCGTGGGACTTCGTTAATGCCTCCACCGTCAACTCATGCGAAAGACGACGCTCCTGGGAGCGTCGTCGGAGCACCCTAGGCGCAAGCCGGAACGGGCCAAAGGGCCGGAGTTCGAGCACCGTAGGTGCGAGGTGCGACTGTCAGAACGACAGGAGTTAGAGAAGGCCAAAGGCCTTCGCTTTGTGACAAACAGAGCAGTCAAAATAGGAGAAATATCACGGTGCAGTGGACTGTGGGGATATCGCCATTGGGGGAGGGGCTGACGGGGAGGGGGGCGTGCCCCCCTCCCCTGTCTCCAACTCATACCATTGATGCTCAAACTCACTGTGTTAACACTCCTCGTCAACCCCCGCCCCAAGGGGGCGGGGGCAGTCATGGCGATATCCCCTCGGAATCCGTGTCTGAAATGCAATCAATGACTCTCCTGAGAGGTTTTCAACAAGCCCCAAGTTTCTCAAGTTCCTGCCTTCATACCTGACGGTGCTCAAACTCCGGACATCTACACGCCCTCAGTCCGGCCGAAACTCGAAGAGTTTCGAGTGGAGACCAGGGAGATGTGACCGGACACAGAGTTTGAGAAGACCGAAGGTCTTCAGTGGCTGCCCCTCCCGGCAGAGGCATTTTCGAGCGACCTCCCCAGCAACAATCGAACGCGCACCGGAAGTCAACCCGAATGTGCAAGCATCGGCCAAAGAAACCTGATCAAAAAATGGGGAAACCGGGGGGAGGTGCGAAAAAGAGTGAGGGGCCAGGGTTATCCGAGCTCATCCCATCCAGTCTTCTTCCGGTATATCACGACGCCTGCGACGATAAGGACGATGACGACCCCAATGCCGATGTAGAGGAGGAGATTGCCGCCGATGTTGAACCCTTCGCCGATCCTCTCCTTGAGCGCGGTCGCATCGGTCAAAGCCTCGTTCGCCTTATTCAGACCGTCAGTTGCCTTCGAGCGCGCCAGCGGGTAGTTCTTGCCGTTCAGGTTGTCCTGTGACTGGGAGTAGAACTGGACGGCGCTCTCGCGCTTGGTCATGATGGCGACCACCTGCGGGTCGGCACCCATGGAGCGGTTCTCGACGAAGTAAGTGATCATCCCATCGAGGGACTCGATTGCCGCACCGGTGTCGGCGACCGCTTTCTCGGCCCATGCCTTATCGAGGAGCGCAATCCCCTCATCTATATCTTTCTTCGCGGTGGCGATGTAGCTCGCAGCCTGCGACGGGCCTGCCGATGCAGCGCTGGTGAGCGCCTGGCTCGCAGCGTTGTACCTGGCCTGGGCAGCGGCGACATCCACGCCCTGTGCGGATTTCTCATCGAGATCGGCCTTCAGGTCTTTGAGGCGCTGCTGCTGGGCGGCAAGAGAACCCTCGATCTGGGCCGAGTTCACGACGTCGCGGGTCACGGAGTGAGTGTCCTTCACATCCTTATCCCGCAGGTGATCGATCTTGGTGATCAGGATCTTGCTGCTCGCGCTTGAGGGGACAACGCCGCGCACCTGGGCATCAAGTTCGATATTACCGTCACCATAGGCGAGCTCAAACTCCGTCAGGACCGGGTAGTACCCGGTCTTCTTAGTGGTGTAGATAGCGACCCCGTCGCGGTAGATAATGAAGTCCCAGACGGGGTTCGATAGTCCGGTGCTGAACTCGAACGACTCGTCGTTCTGGTTACGCTCATCCATGTCGTAGGTGAGCACATAGCGCGCGTTCACCTGCTGACCGGGCTCAAGCGCACCGCTTGCGGGATCGACCTTCTCGGTCTTGACGTCGAACGCCGATACCGCCTGCGCGACACAGACCAGTGCCAGCAGGAGAATGAACCATCTGCTGATGTTTGCCTTCATAACGTCTCCTCACTCGAACAGCGGTTCTATGCCGTCATCGAACATGGTCGAGCGTTTTTCCTTGGACTTGAGGACATCTTCCTTCGTCGCCTTTGCAATCTCGAGGAGTTCGGTGATCCGGGGAGCGTTCCCGATCGTCGCAAGAACCACCACCGCGGCGATGTAGTCGCTCTGCACCGGGTAATCCCCGCCACGCACCTCGACGCCGGCGATGTTCTCCTCCACCCAGCTCTTCGACTTCTCGACGCCCTTCCGGTCCATCTCATCCGACGGGCCCGCGAGGAGGACAAGACCGCGCTCGGCCGTCGAGTAGTCGCACGGCAGGGTGAGGCGCCCGAGCATGGCACGCCGAACAAGAGCGATGATCTTCGCCGACTTGTCCTCCCCGGTCAGGACCTCCTCGGTCTTCTCCTTCTTGCGCACCAGACCGGAGAGGAGCCCCTGGCTCTGCTTCGTACGGGGGCTGATCTTCTCGCTGATGGCGTATCCAACAGAGCTGATGCCGCCACCCCGGAGAGTGTTGATGACCTCGCTCGAGTCCACGACCATCTCGCCGATACCGGCCTTGCCGACCTCGCCTGCACGGAAGAGCACGCCGAACCGGCGGACAATCTCGTCGTTCAGCCGGTTGTAGGCATCCTTGACGCTCTCTCCTTCATTCTTCCAGGCACTGTTGTCGAAGATGAAGGTATTATCCGCCTCGTTCACCAGGGTGCTCAGGGAACGCGCTGCGTTGTAGGAGTAGAGTCGGCCTTCTTCGGGGGCGGGCAGGATGCCGATCGCGTAGACCGGTTCCCGGTAGATGCGCTTCAAGTGGCGGGCGAGTACCGGCGAACCCCCTGAGCCGGTTCCGCCGCCGAGGCCGGCGATGATGACGAAAGCATCGACATCGTGCGTCCCCCTCGAATCAATGGCGTTGATGATGGCATCGATCTCATCGGCAGTCACCCGCGCACCGGTCACATTGTCGGTCCCGACACCATGCCCTTTCACCACGGTCTGGCCGATCAGGAGCCGATCTTTAAGTTCGATATTCTTCAGTCCCATCAGGTCGGTACGCGCCGTATTTACGGCGATCCCCCTGAAATTCTGGGTCTGCATTCGTTTGTCCTGTTCAATGAACATATCGACAATTTTGCCCCCAGCCTGACCGAATCCTATGAAGAAGACCCTCATTCAGCTTCACACCCTCATAATGACTAATTAATTATATCCACGCTTATGTATAAAGACCATGCATACATTATAACCCAGGATTCTTATAATTTTCATACATAGGGGTGAAGGATGAAGATCTGCGTTGTGGGGGGAGGTCTGTCCGGTCTGGTCTCGGCTCTCGAACTTGCCGGGAGACACCAGGTAGATCTCTTTGAGCGAAGGCCCGTTCCGGGCGGATGCCTCGGTTCGTACCGGATCGGCGATTACTGGATCGAGGAGTATTACCATCATTGTTTTGCGGGCGATGCCGCCCTGCTCGATCTCTTCGATACGCTGCAGGTAGCCGATCGGCTGGTATGGCTTCGAGGATCCACCGGCTATTACGTCGACGGAACCATCCACCCGCTCACCACCCTGACCGAGATCCTGCGCTACCCCCATCTCACGTTCATGGATAAGGCCCGTCTCGGCCTGCTGACCCTGCGTTCCCGGCGGCTCGACGTCTCGGCGCTCGACGAGATCACCGCGGAGGAGTTCATCCTGGACAACCTCGGCTCCGGGATCTATGCTTCGTTCTTCGAACCGCTCTTAAAGAGCAAGTTCGGGGAGCGCCGTGGCGAGGTCTCCGCGGCCTGGCTCATATCCCGCATCGCCATCCGATCCGACCGGGGTGCCGGGGGCGAGCGCCTCGGATACCTGAAAGGGGGATTCCGGCACTTCATAGCACGGCTCGAGGAAGAGGCGGTGCGACGGGGGGCCTCGATCGTGCCGGACACTCCCGTCGAGGAGATCCGGCGGGAAGGGAGCGGCTGGATCGTCAACGGGAAACCATACGATGCCGTCGTATCGACGCTCCCCCCCCAGGTGACCGCCGACCTTTCCGGTCTCGATATCGCCAAAATACCCTACCAGGGCGCCGCCTGCATGACCCTCGCGCTCGACCGGGACGTGACCGACGGGGTATACTGGCTGAACATGAAGGATGCGGCTCCTTACGGTGCGGTGGTCTCGCACACCAACTTCGCCCCATTCGAGTGGTACGGCGAGCATATCGTCTACCTTGCATCCTACTTCACGGGCCGGCTCCCGGAGGGGTTCGAGCAGTCGATGCTTGCCGACTTCTGCCGCCGGTTCTCTGTCGGCGAGGACGAGGTGCACTGGCACCGGCTCGCGGTCGACCCGTATGCCGGCCCGGTCTACACAACAGGGCTCAGGAAGCGCCTGCCCGACTACGAAGAGCACGGACTCTTCCTCGCCGGGATGTTCAGCCCCCCGAATTACCCGGAGCGGAGCATGAACGGTTCGGTCGTTGCCGGGCAGGAAGTGGCAAAGAGGGTTCTCGCGAGGTACCCGGATGCGTGAGATCGAGGTGAGCGCCGTCCTTCCGGTCTATAACGATCTTAAGGCACTCAGGGCCGCCATACCACGGTCGCTTGATACCCTGGAGGTGATCGCCCCGGGAGGGTTCGAACTCATCGTCGCCGAGGACGGGAGTACCGACGGGAGCACGGAGTTCGTCAGGGAGTGTGAGGGAAAAGACCCCCGGGTCCGCCTGCTCCACTCCGACGAGCGGCTCGGACGGGGGCGGGCGCTCAACCGCGCGTTTACCGCAGCCTCGGGATCGATAGTCTGCTACTACGACGTGGATCTTGCGACCGACATGCGGCATCTCCCCGAGCTGATCGATACCATCCGCGATGGCCACGACATCGCAACCGGCTCCCGCCTCCTCCCCGAGAGCACCATCGTACGGAGCGGCGGGCGGGAGATCGCAAGCCGCGGTTACAACACGCTTGTCCGGACGATCCTCGGGAGTTCGCTCCGCGATCACCAGTGCGGGTTCAAGGCGTTCCGGCGCGACCGTATTCTCTCCCTGCTCCCGTCGGTGACCGCAGATCACTGGTTCTGGGACACCGAGGTGCTGGTTCGGGCGCAGAAGAACGGTTACCGGATACGCGAGTTCCCCGTGCAATGGCGGCAGGGCGAGGGGACGACGGTACGGAGGAACGACGTAGTTGATATGGGATCGGCGATACTTCGTCTCTGGTGGCGGCTCCATGTGGAAAAAAGTTAGCGCGGTCGTCATCCCTACCCTGATCGCGGTCGGGATCGTCGCCTACATGCTCTACCGCGTATGGGACGACCTCCTGCTGACGCTTGAGCACGCCGTAATACCCTTCCTCTTTGCCGCCGTCGGGATCTGCGTTGTTGCCTGGGTTCTCCGGGGGTACCGGTACCGGTTCATCCTGCAGGGGCTTGACATCAGGAAGAGTCTCGGCTTTGCGACCGCCTGCATCTTCATCTCCCAGACGGCGAACCTCATCGTTCCCGCGCGTCTCGGCGATCTCGTGCGGATGCTCATCTTAAAGCACGAGGATGACGCCACCTACTCGCAGGGGTTCTCGTCACTCGTTGTCGAGCGCGTCTTCGATATTCTGATGATCGCGGTGCTCGGGGCCGTCGCACTCCCGTTCGTCCTCGCCGTTCTCGACGTCCCCGACTGGTTCCTTACGGTCATTATCGTCCCCCTCGCTGCAGGAGTCGTCTTCTTCGCCGTGCTCCTCTGGTCGGGCCGGATGAAGTCCGAGAACCGGATCGTCGTCGCCGTCCAGCGGATGCTCGACGAAGTGAAGCGGGCCTCCCTCAATCCCCGGGCCCTCGGCGTGCTCAGCGGCTCATCGCTCCTGATATGGCTCGTCGACGTGCTGGTCTGCTACGCGGTCGTCCTGATGTTCCAGGTCCCGGTTCCCTTCGGCATCGTCGTCCTCGCGATCGTCATCGGCAACCTCGTCAAGGCCGTTCCGATCACCCCAGGTGGAGTGGGCACCTACGAACTCGCACTCGCCCTGACGTTTGGGCTCGCGGGAACCCCGGCGGTCACGGCGACGCTGATCGCGGTCATCGACCACCTGATCAAGAACCTGGTCACGCTCGTCGGTGGCGTCGGGTCGATCTACTACTTCGGCGACTGGTCGATGGACCTCTTGAAGCGAGCGTTCAACAGGGAGATCAAGACGGAGGATACGTTTGGCGATTGAGTTCGTCATTCCCGTGCTGTTCTGGCTCGCGGTCGTCAAGATGCTCCATCTCGCCGTCTGGCCGGCGCTCGACCGCACCCTCGGGAGCCTCGCGGCGGCGGCCGCCTACCCGGCATCGGTCCTCCTCTTCACGCTCGGCACGTGGTACCTGGGCCTCTCGGGCCTTCCGATCGTCCTCGCCCTTCTGCCGTTCGCAGCCGCGATCGCGTACGCAGGTGCACGGGGGTTCTTCACGAGGGAGCGGCTGCGGTCGGCGCTCACCTGGGATCTCGCCTTCCTGCTCCCCTTCCTCTTCATGCTCGAGGTGCGCTGGATCAACCCGACCATCTCCTACGCCGAGAAGTTCATGGACCACGCGATCCTCGCCTCGATCATGCGGATGCCCGCCGTCCCGCCGCTCGACCCCTGGTACGCGGGGGGGACGCTGGACGTCTATTACTACCTCGGCTACTGGACGGGCGGGGCGCTCGGGCTTGTATCCGGCGTGCCTTCGACGGTCACGTTCAACCTCATCCTCCCGACGGTGCTCGGCCTCTCCGTCGTCTCGCTCTACGCCCTCGGACACCTCCTCCTCGACCGCCACCGGTGGCTCCCGGTGGTTGCGCTCTTCCTCCCGAACCCCTCAGCCTTCTATCACATCCTCATCGGGGACGCCTGGTTCGATGTCCTCTGGGGGAGTACCCGGACGATCGAGAACACCATCAACGAGTACCCCATCTTCTCGATGCTCTGGGGCGACGTGCACCCACACGTCATGAGTTTCTTCAACCAGGGATTCCTGCTCTTTCTCCTGGTCTTCGCCTACCTGCGGTGGGGAGAACTCTCCATGCGGGGGAGGGCAATCCTCTGCGGGCTTGCCGCTCTCTCCCTCGGGTCGATGCCCGGGTTCAACTCCTGGGACGTGCTGGTCTATGCCCCGGTCACGCTGGTCTTCGGCCTCCTGATATGGTGGCGCTACGGGAACCTCCGGCCGGACAGCCGGAACTCCTGGATGGTGCTTGCAACAGTGCCGCCGCTCGCGATCCTGACCTACCTCCCGTTCTACCTGCAGCTCAACAGCCCCGGCGTCGCGGGAGTCGGAACCGTCCCCGTGCCCTCCGCACCGGTGGAGTTTCTGCTGGTTCACGGGTTCTTCCTCGCGGTGCTGGTCGCCTACTGCGCCCCGGATATCCGGAGGCGCCCCTACCTCCTCCTCGCCGCGGTGCCGTTCGTGCTCGCCGGCTACCCGGCGGCGGCCATCGCCGCCGTCCCGCTGGTCTACCTCCTCGCCCGCCGCCGGTTCTCGGCCACAGACACGCTTGCCATCCTCGGGCTCACGATCGTCCTCGTCACCGAACTCATCTATCTCGTGGACAACATGGGGGAGACCTACTTCCGGATGAACACGGTCTTCAAGTTCTATCTTCCCGCGTGGTTCCTGATGGGGACGGCGAGCCTCGTGGTCCTCGGGGAGTGGCTCCGGGGCACCGGGATCGACCGGCGGATCCCGGAGAGGATGGAGAAGGCGCTCCCGGCACTGGCCGCCGTTCTGCTTCTCGTCGCGCCCTTCGCGATCAACGTCGATTTCGGCTACGGGAGCCGCACCCTCGACGGCGCGGCATACCTCTATGGCTCGCACCCGGGCGACGCAGCGGCGATCGCGTTCCTCCGGGGTCTTCCCGGCGACCACGTCATCATCGAGGCGGAGGGCGGCGACTACACCTACTACTCAAGGGTCTCCTCATTCACCGGTATCCCGGCCGTCGTCGGGATGCCCTTCCACGAGTACATGTGGCGGGGCGACGAGGGGCGTATCGGCGAGCGGAGCGCCGATGTGCGGGCGATATACGAGCAGCCCACCCGGACCGTCGACCTTGCGCGGGCATACAACGCCACCCTGCTCTACGTAGGTGCGGCAGAGCGCGAGCGCTACACCGTCTCGATCCCCACAGATGCGCTCGAACTCATTTACGACAGAGAAGGAGTCCAGATCTACCAGATCCCCGCATGATCAGCTTGCGACCACGTCCATGCGGGCCAGCGCGAAAACTGCGGAACTCCACCCCCTCTCCGGAGGGGGAATGACAAACATTTATCCCTCCTCTTATTGACATAATACAGCGCATTCGATCAGCTACGCTACTGATGAATGATGACGGAGCAGCAGAGAGCTGCACCCGAAAGAGGTGAGTTATGGCAAAGGCATACGTAAAATTCGAGATTCCGGAAGAGATCCAGAATAAGGCCCTTGAAGCCCTTGAGATCGCAAGAGATACCGGCAAGGTGAAGAAGGGGTCGAACGAGGCAACGAAAGCAGTTGAGCGCAACATTGCCCAGCTGGTTCTCATCGGATCAGACGTTGAGCCAGAAGAAATTGTGATGCATCTGCCGCTGCTCTGCGAGGAGAAGCAGATCCCGTTCGTCTATATCAGCAAGCAGAACGATATCGGCTCTGCGAGCGGCCTCGAGGTCGGCTCGGCAGCCGCCGCGATCGTCAAGTCCGGCAAGGCGAAGGACCTCGTCGATGAGATCGCGAAGCAGATTGCTGCACTGAGAGCGTGAGGGGTAAATTATGGCAAACGACGGAACGCCCGCAGAAGTTATCGAGATCATCGGCATGACCGGGATGCATGGCGAAGCCCAGCAGGTGAAGTGCCGGGTTCTCGATGGCCCGAACAAGGGGCGGATCATCACCCGCAACACGGTGGGCCCGATCAGGGAGGGAGACATCCTTTCGCTGCTCGAGACCGAGCGTGAGGCGAAGAAACTCTCGAGGCGGTAACCATGGTCGACAGATACATCTGCACTTTCTGTGGAGAGGCTCTGGAACCCGGAACCGGCAAGATGTTCGTCAAGAAAGACGGAACCATCTACTACTTCTGCAGCGCCAAGTGTCAGAACAACTACAGGCTCGGCCGGGTGCCGCGCCGCGTCGAGTGGACCGCGGCCGGACGGAAAGCCCGCGGTAAAGAGTGATCCCGATGGACCGCACCTTCGTGATGGTCAAGCCCGACGGCGTCCAGCGCGGACTCGTCGGGGAGATCGTCTCCCGGTTCGAGGCGAAGGGCCTCAAACTCGTCGGGGCGAAACTCGAACGCCTCCCCGAGGAGCGGGTCGTCGAGCAGTACCGTGAACACAAGGAGAAGCCCTTCTTCCCCGGCCTTAAGGCCTACATCATGAGCGGACCCTGCTTCCTGATGGCCTGGGAGGGGAAGGGTGCCGCCGCGGTCGTCCGCATGATGGTCGGCGCCACCAACCCCGCAGAGGCTGCACCGGGCTCTATCCGCGGCGATTTCGCGCTCGATATCGGGCGGAACGTGATCCACGCATCCGACTCCCCCGAGAGCGCCGCCCGCGAACTCGGCATCCACTTCGCACCGGGCGAACTGATCGGCTACTCCCGGATCGACGAGCCCGTCCTCTACGAGTGAACGGGGAAACCGCCGGATTCCGGCGGAGTCGTTTCTTTTTCTTGAACTTTTGTTGCGTAGCGGTGTGGGGGGATTTTGCTTTTGCGCGGCTTACGGGATATAGTCCGGGCCTTTGGCCGCACAGTGTCGGGTTGCTGGAGTTGTGTACGGCACAAATGGACGTCCAACGATAATTACCACGCTGTGAAGAGTTTTGGGTATGCGGTTGCGACAAAGTAGCCGATGTGAGGAAAGACCCCGTGCGGTAGACCGTGGTGGCCTGCGCACCTGACAATTTTCTTCGGTTGCACCTGGCACGGATTTCAAGGGGGTATCGCCATTGGGGGTGGCGGCTCGCGGGGAGGGGGCGTGCCCCCTCCCCTGTCTCTACCACACAAAAGTCGTCCTGAGATTCCCTTCGCCCCCACCCCGCCCGGCCTCCGGCCTCCTCCCCCGCCCCAAGGGGGGCGGGGGCAGTGCGTGGCGATAGCCCCACAGTCTGCTGTGCCAGGCTTTCCTCATTGTATAACCCCACCCCCCAGCCACGCCGCAAACATCCCGGACCACGAAAAGGGCCCGCACAGGAATAACCCAGCACCACCGCCCCCCTTCGCTGGAAAAATCCTTCACAAAAGAGGATTTCCGGAGCAACGAATCGCCCTTCCTCCCCCCAAACCACAAGTGCTAATATCAAACCTCCCGAATATCAGACTATAAATGGTGGATCTCCTGAGTTTTGCGTTGCTGAGTTTCTCTTCGATCCTCATCGTAGTGAACCCTCTCGCAGCCACCCTGATCTTCGTCTCCCTCACCGGCACGATGGACCAGGCGGCCAAACTCAAGGTCGCCCGCGACGCAACCTGGTTCGCCCTGGTCACCCTGCTGCTCTTCACCTTTGCAGGCGGTTGGATCCTGCAACTCTTCGGTATCTCCATCGAGGCGTTCCGCATCGCAGGCGGCGTCCTCCTCTTCGGCATAGGTATGGACATGATCTACGCCAAGACTTCCCGGACGAAGATGACGGCTACCGAGAAGTACGAAGGACAGGACGCGGACGATATCGCCGTCATGCCGCTCGCGATCCCGATGATAGCGGGGCCCGGTGCCATCACCTCCGTGATCGTGCTGATGAACGAGGCGATGGCCACAAACGGTGCGATGAACATGAACATCGCCGCACTCGCCATCGTGCCGCTCGCGGCCGTTACGGCCATCGGGCTCACCTATTACATGATGCGGAACGCCGACGTCATCGTCCGGCGCATCGGCCAGCGGGAGTACCGCGCCGCCAACCGACTGATGGGGATGCTCCTCGTCGCAATCGCAGTCCAGTTTATCCTCATCGGCATCAAAACCGCCTTCCCCATACTCACCGGAGGTACTGCATGACCCACAACCTTACGCTTCCCGGAGCCGCCCTGATCAGCACCTGCATCATTGCAGGCGGGATCCTGATCGCGGCGCAGATGTTCGCTGTCGTTATCCCGTTCGCCCCGTACGTCATGGTGGCGCTCGCCGTTCTCATCGTCATCGGCGCCGCCATGCTCATCTTCTCCGACAAGGGCCGGGAGATTAACCCGTCTCAAGAATGACGAAGATAACACTTGCGCAGGTTGGAGGCGGCCGTGGCAGCACTCTTGAGAGGCTTGAGGCGGCCGACCGGATGGCCGCCGATGCCGCGGCGGCGGGAGCATCGCTCATCTGTTTTCCCGAGCAGTTCGTGACCGGATGGATCCCAAAAGTCCCCTCAGGCTCCGGCGAGCCCCTGGACGGCCCGCTCACGGCTGCGTTTTCGCGGATAGCAGAGGAGAACGGCATCGCGGTCGCAGGATCGGTCGTCGAAGCGGGGCGAGAGAGACGTCCGAAAAACACCGTCGTGGTGCTCGGTGAAGATGGGGAACTCCTCGCCGCCTACGCGAAGATCCATCTCTTCTCCCCCGAGGCGGAGGACCGGCACTACACCGCAGGCGATCGCATCGCCACGTTCACCGTCGACGGGACGAAGTTCGGGATTGCCGTCTGCTACGATCTGCGGTTCCCGGAACTCTTCCGCATCTACGCTCTCGCCGGCGCGGAGTGCATGCTGGTCCCGGCGGCATGGCCCTGCTCCCGGCTCTCTCACTGGGAGACCCTGATCCTCGCACGGGCTCTTGAGAACCGCTACTATGTGGCCGGGATCAACACGGCCGGCCGGCCGGGCGCGCCCTGGTGCGGGGGGTCGCTCGCCGCCGATCCGGACGGCACCATCATCGGCCGGTGCGGGGCCGGAGAAGAGGCCCTCACCGTCGAGGTCGATCCTGTAGCGGTTTATGATGCCCGGTCCAGCATCCCTTCACTTTCAGACCGCAGAAGTGACCTTTATCACCGTCTGCTCTCTAAATTTTAGAGATTTCTGATGCGGGGTAACCAGCATGTATCGCTCAGTCTCGCCACGACAGCGCTCCTTCTCGCTCCCGGGGCCACCGCCATCGACCCGGCCGCGATCGCCGTCATCTTCTTCGGCGTCTTCGTCGGATCGCTTGCCCCGGACGCAGACGCCGTCGATGCAGCGATATTCAACGGCAGAATTGCCGGCGCGAAAGGGAAGAGAGGACAGGTCGTAAACGGTTTTGCCGTGGTGCTCCCGATCTTCGGCTATACCATCAGGTATCTCATCTACTACCCGATCTCCCTCGTCTTCATGCTCCTCCTCCGGAAGAGTTACCGGCACAGGCACCGCGGGCTGCTCCACTCGTTCTCGGGCGTCGCGCTGACATCCCTCGTTCTCTCCGGATATCTGGCCCTCATCCTCACCTGGTTAGGGCGGCCTCTCACGCTCCTCCCCGCGTTTGGGTGCGCGTTCTTTGCAGGGTGCATCCTCCACCTCGTCGAGGACACCTGCACCCCGGCCGGGGTCGCCTGGCTCTACCCCTTCTCCCGGCGGCGAGCGGCCGGCCGTGTCCGGGCCGAAGGACTCCTTGAGGTGCGCCCTGCAGCCTTCACCATCGCGCTGGTCGTAGCAGCGGCAGGGTTCGCCGTCGCGCCGTTCGTGACCGCCATGACGGCTGAGGAACTCGGATGCCTCGCGCTCGTCGCCGCTCCCGCCCTCTGGCTCCTCTTCATGCTCGTCTCCCGCGTCCGGCCCGAGCGGCGGGGGTGAGACGAACCTTCCCGAACCAATAGAGCATATCTATACGTATCCGCGCGATCAACGATTTTCTATGTACCGTCTTGTCTGCGTTCATTGTGGTGCAACCTACTCACCGGACCAGATCATCTATACGTGCAACCGCTGCGGACACCTGCTGACCGTCGAATACGACATGGACGGCATCGACGTCTCACGAAACGAATGGAACCGGCGCCCCCTCTCGGTCTGGCGCTACCGCGAACTCCTCCCGGTTCGGGGCGAACCGGTCTCCCTCCAGGAAGGAGGCACCCCCCTCTACCACTTGAAGAAGATCGGCAAAGAGCTGGGTCTCTCCGAACTCTACGCAAAACACGAGGGGATGAACCCGACCGGTTCGTTCAAGGACCGCGGGATGACCGTGGGCGTCAGCATGGCCCGCGAACTCGGGATGACGAGCGTCGCCTGTGCAAGCACCGGGAACACCTCCGCGAGCCTTGCCGCCTACGCGGCGAAGGCCGGCGTCCCCTGCGTCGTTCTCCTGCCCGCAGGAAAGGTGGCGCTCGGAAAGGTCGCCCAGGCGCTGATGCACGGCGCCCGGGTCATATCCATCCGTGGCAACTTTGATAAAGCGCTCGAGATGGTACACGAACTCTGCATCACCCACGGCCTCTATCTCCTGAACTCGGTCAACCCCTACCGGCTGGAGGGACAGAAGACGATCGGGTTCGAGGCGATCGACCAGCTCGGTGGAGAGGTGCCCGACCGGATAGTCCTTCCCGTCGGAAACGCGGGCAACATCTCCGCGGTTTACAAGGGGCTCCGGGAACTCGAATCTCTCGGGTTCATCGACCGGCTGCCGATGATGACCGGCATCCAGGCTGCCGGCTCCCAGCCGGTGGTGAAGGCGATAGAGCAGAACCTCGAGGTGCTGGCCCCGGAGGCCGCGCCCGAGACCATCGCGACCGCGATACGGATCGGCGCCCCGGTGAACGCAGAGAAGGCACTCGTCGCCATCCGGGCGACCGGCGGGACGGCGGCATCCGTGACCGACGAGGAGATCCTTTCTATGCAGCGCGATCTCGCGCGCAAAGAGGGGATCGGGGTAGAACCCGCCTCGGCGGCCTCGGTCGCCGGAATACGAAAACTTGCCGAACTCGGCCTGATCGACAGGGATGAGCGGATTGTCTGCGTGGTGACCGGGCATCTCTTGAAAGATCCCGAAACAGTGGTGCGACAATGCGAGCCCCCCATAGAGATCGACGCGGACCTGCCCTCGCTGCTCTCTGCCTTGCGCTGATCCTGATCGCTGCCCCGGCGGCGGCACAGGAGGCCGTCGTCCGGGTGCTCCCCGACGGCACCGCCTACGAGGCCTCGATCGCGGTCACGGGGAGCGAGCACAGGTTCTGGATGCCGGGGATGCTCGGGGAACGGGTCCCGCTCCAGGTCGAGGAACTCGAGGTGCTCGGGCCAGCGGGCCCGGTCGAGTACCGGGAAGAGGGAAGGGGCGTCATCACCTTCCCGGAGGGGAACTACACGATCACCTACCGGGCGCCCGTGAGGGATAACCACCTTGTCGTGGCCTTCGATACGCCGTATGCCGTGACCGTCGACCTGCCTGAGGGCTTTGACGTCAGAAACCCGCTCATCGGCATGGTCAGCCCCGGCGCCGAGATCTCCACCGGACCGAACGGCACCACGGAGATCGCCTGGGAGAGGATAGCCGTCGTCGAGGCCCGCTTCTACACACCGGAGCGGGTGATCCTGCTCACCACCTTCGGCACCGTATGGCTCGCGGTCGCGCTCGTCCTGATCCTCCCCATCCTCATCTCGCGGAGACGGGACGGATGATCGAGATCGTCGCCGCATCGTTCCTGATCGGGTTCTCCGGAGCCGCCTCGCCCGGTCCCATGACCGCTTCGGTTCTCGGCCTCGGAGCGCGGCCGGCCGGGCGGTTCGTCGCAGGGCTGATCGCGGGGCACGGCATCCCCGAGGCCGCAATGGTTGCGGCCATAGCCTTCGGCGTGCGCGACATCCCGCAGATCAACCTCGTCGCCCTCCTCGGCTCGGGCGTCCTGATCGCGTTCGGCGCCGTGCAGCTCCTCCAGGCGGGAGAGAGCGTCGCTGTGAAGGAGGAGACCCGGGCGCCGGTTGTCCTCGGGCTCGCATGCACACTCGGCAACCCCTACTGGTGGGTCTGGTGGCTCACGTTCGGCGTCGGATTCCTCGCGCTCCACCCGGCGTTTCTCGAGTTCTACGTCGGGCACATCGGTGCGGACATCGTCTTCCTCGGGCTCCTCGCCGTTGCAGTCTCACGGGGAGCAAACGTCCTCGGAACCCATTACAAAAAAGTTGTGCAGGCGAGCGGACTCGCCATGATTCTCTTCGGGCTGTACTTTATTCTGACGATTCTTTTTTCTTGATGTCGATGCCGAACCGCTCGGCGTTCGCATCGGCGATCGCCTGAATCTGCGCGATCACGTCGTCCTGCCGTGCGGGCTTGAAGAGGTGCCGGAAACGCTTCTGCTTCTGGAGGTACTCCTCGACGGGTCTCCGCCGTACCTTCTTTGCCTTCACAACCTCGCCGTCGACCATCTCGTAGTTCACCCAGAGACCGGTCTCGATGGCGAGTTTGGCCATGTTAAGCGTCTCGCCGGACTCAAAGCCCCATCCCGTGCAGCAGGGAGCATGCACCTGGATGTAGCAGGGGCCGGGGGTGTTGATCGCCCGCTCGACCTTCTGGACGAAGTCGTTCGGGTAGGCGATCGAGGCGGTCGCGACGTAGGGCGCGCCGTGAGCGGCGAGGATACGAGGCATGTCCTTCTTCGGAAGGGGGTTCCCCCGCGAACACTTCCCCGCAGGGCTCGTCGTGGTGCTCGCACCATACGGCGTCGCACCCGACCGCTGGATGCCCGTGTTCATGTAGGCCTCGTTGTCGTAGCAGATGTAGGTGATGTCGTGGCCGCGCTCGAAGGCGCCGCTGATGCAGAGCACCCCGATATCGAGCGTGGCACCGTCGCCGCCGATGCAGACGACCTTCTCCTTTCGCCCCTGCCGCTTCAGCGATGCCTCGATGCCCGATGCAACCGCTGCACAGTTCTCGAAGAGCGAGTGGATCCAGGGGACCCCCCACGCGGTCTCCGGGTAGGGCGTGGAGAAGACCTCCATGCACCCCGTGGCGGCGGAGATGATGACGTTCTCGCCGGTCGCCTTGAGGAGGAGTCGGGCCGCAAGCGCCGGGCCGCACCCTCCGCACGCCCGGTGCCCTGCCGAGAAGAGTTCGCATCCTTTCTCTACCTCAGCCATTCAGAGCACCTCCGTCCGTAGTCCATAAAACATATCTCCTTCTCCCTTCTCGGCGAGGTCGACGACCGCGGCGATGTCCCTCTTCCTCACATCACGCCCGCCGAGGGCGATGATGTAGTCGTACACGGATATGCCCGAACCCTGGAGCGCCGCCTTCACCTCGGTGCCGACCGCCCCGCCGCTGCCGAGCGATATATTCTTGTCGAGCACCGCCACCTTCGAGACACCCTTCAAGGCATCCGCGATCTCGGGGCCGGGGAAGGGCCGGAAGACGCGGATGTTCAGGAGTCCCACCTTCCGTCCGGCCGCGCGCATCTCGTCGATGGCGTCCTTTGCGGTGCCGCAGATGGAGCCCATCGCGACAAGCGCGATATCGGCGTCATCGAGCCGGTAGCCTTCGACGAGCCCGGAGTAGTCCCTCCCGAACTGCTCGCCGAACTCGCGCCCGGCCCTGACAAACGCCTCTTTTGCGCGATACTGCGCCTGATTGATCTCGTAGCGGAACTCGGTGTAGTACTCGGGCGTCGCATACATCCCGAAACTCAACGGCGCTGCCGCGTCCAGCCGCTGGTAGGGGTTAAAAGCCGGCAGATAGGCATCCGCCTCCTCCTGCATGGGGAGGGAGACCGGCTCGTAGGTGTGCGAGAGGATGAACCCGTCGAAACAGACGAATGCGGGGAGGAGGATGTCGTGGTCTTCACAGACCTTATAGGCGATCATGTGGAGATCGACAGTCTCCTGGTTGTCCTGCGCGTAGAACTGCAGCCACCCGGAGTCGCGCAGGGATATCGAGTCCTGCTGATCGTTCCAGATCGAGAGCGGCGCACCGAGGGAGCGGTTCGCGATCGTCATCACGATCGGCTGGCGCATCCCGGCAGCGTTGAAGCAGACCTCGAACATCAGGGCAAGCCCCTGGGACGTCGTTGCCGAGTAGACCCGGGAACCCGCCGCGCTCGCGCCGAGACAGGCGGAGAGGGCCGAGAACTCGCTCTCGACCGTGATGTATTCGGCATCGATCTCACAGTTCGCCACCATCTGGGCAAGATCCTCGACGATGTGCGTCTGCGGCGTGATCGGGTAGGCCGAGATCACCTGCGGGCGGCACCGTTTCACGATCTCGGCCACCGCATGCGACCCTTCCATAAATTCCAGCATTATTTCTCCTCCTTCTCCATCCGGATACTGTCCTTCGGACAGACTTCCGCGCAGATCCCGCAGCCCTTGCAGTAGTCGAGGTCGGGCTCGAACGTGCCCTCCTCCGTCTCGCGGACGCACCCTTCCGGACAGACCGTGGCGCACATGCCACACCTCGAGCACGTCTCGGGATCAAAGACCGGTTTGAAGACCCGCCAGGCGCCCGTCTTGTTGTCAAGCGCCTTCCCCGGCGGTGCGACGCAACCGACTCGCAGCGCCATTATACGGCACCCCCGACCAGGTTGTACGCACGTTCCGCCGCCCTGACGTTCTTGTCGGCCATGCTCCCGGAGAACCGTCTGCGCAGTGCATGTTCGAGCGCATCAAGTTTGATCTCGCCGGTGGCTGCCGCGAACGCACCCATCAGGGTTGTATTGGTGATGGGCACGCCCAGTTCTTCGAGCGCGATGGTAGTCGCATCGACGGCGTAGATCTTCACGCCCTCCGGGACCAGGGCATCGAAGTCGGGCTTCTCGGTGTTGATGATGGCGATACCGCCTGCAGTCATGCCGTTGAAGACGTCCACATCCCCGATCAGGGTCGGGTCCTGCACAATGATGTAGTCCGGCTCGTATACCTGGCTGCGCAGCCGGATCTTCTCGTCACTGAACCGGACGAACGCCTGAACCGGGGCGCCCCGGCGTTCCACGCCGAAGGCCGGGAATGCCTGGGAAAAGACACCTCCCTCGAATGCAGCGTAAGCAATGAGTTCGGCGGCGGTCACGGAACCCTGACCACCCCTGCCGTGAATGCGTAACTCTCTCAAACAAAAACCCCCTTTAAATCTTAATGATTAATAATATAAATACCCGGCACTCAACAGGGCGGGCCGGAACACCTGTTGCCCCCAAGAGGAGATAATTTTTGCCGGCGCCATGAGGAGAGGGTGCGAAAGCCGGAGACTCTCGCTCACTGAACGTTTGCGAGGCGGCTTCTGAGATCCTCGGCGGTGCAGTGCCGCACTTCCATGAGGGCCGAGACGATCGCGTCCGAAAAGACCAGCGCTACGGTCTCGAAGAGTGTCCCGAGCGGGGCGAACGACCCGGAGACCGATCGGTACTGTCCGGTGAGCTGGCGGATCTCGAAGTCCTGCGGGATATCCGCATCTTTGAGCCGGTTGTTCCCGATCTCGACGACGCAATCGGCCATGCGGCCGATACGCGAGTCGGCAGTCGAGGTGACGAGACAGATCTTCCCCCCGATCTCCCGGGCGGTCTCGCATGCGTCCACGACCGACCGGGTCTCTCCCGAACCCGAGAACGCGACGAGCACATCTTCCGGGCCGAACGCGGGCGTGATCGTCTCCCCGATGACGTAACTCTCGAACCCGAGATGCATCAGCCGCTGGGCAAACGCCCGTGCGACAAGGCCGGAGCGGCCGGCCCCGGCGAGGTAAATCCGTTTTGCACTGAGGATCTCTTCGAGGAATCGGCCGGAATTCGCCTGATCCACCATGCGCGCCGTCTCTTCGAGGCGCGACGTCATCAGGAGCATGAGTTCGGCGATACTGGGGCATTCTGGCTGCATAGTTCCGGCCTCTCCACTCTTCACAGTCCAGTATACTACCCCGCGTCACTTAAAAGAGTAGGAAACGGGAGGCTCTATCTTTGCAATCCCGGCACGGATTACCGCTCAACCGCGAGCCCGAGGATATCGGTTGCCCCGGTGAAGACGTCGCGGGCGATCCGGGCGAGTCCCCGGGCCGCACACCACTCGTCGTAGACGGTTATGTCACGGGAGAGGAGTTCCTCCACCCGCAGCGCGATGGCGGGCGCCATGGAGCCGGCGAGGGCGACGTTCGCGCCGGGATTGAGGAGGAGCATCGAGGCACACTCCATCGCGGCAAACATGGCCATCGTCTCCACCCTGAGATCAGGAGGCATGGTATGGTCCACACCCGCGTGGAGGAAAGCGTCGTTTGCCGTCGACTCGCCCCGGTCGATCCGGCGGATGGCGTCCACGTCGAGGGCACCGTGCCGGGTGCCGGGCGCGAAGACGCAGGCATCGAACGCGCCGGCGATCCTTCCGGCGGTCAGAAGGAGGGTGACGGTGTTCGAACTCGCGTCGCAGACCACGACGTCGTCCCCGAGGTCGCGTGAGACCTCATACAGGATCCCGATCTTCTCGGGGCTCGCCTGGTGGGAGTAGGCCTTGAACCGCGGATCGGTCGGGGATCCACGGTGCAGCCCGGGGATGACGACGGCGGGAAGACCGCTTGAGAGGATCTCGTCGTAGACCCTGGTGCCGCCGCCGATGTGCTTGCCGGCGCCCTCCCGGGAGACGACGCCGCGGTCCCGGACCTTCCTGATATCGGTGACGGCCGAGATGCCGTCGCCCATCGAGTAGCAGACGGCGATACCCTCGATCTCGTCGAGAGAAGTAAGGCGAGCAAGGTCGCCGGCCGAGAACTGCCTGGCTTCTTCGCGGGAGATCTTGAACTCCTCCTCTCCGCTTGAGAAGCGCATCGCAGTGGTGCCGTGGTCGATGCCGATGAACATGATAGGTACCTCGTTGCCTCCCAGGTGGAAGTAAGGTTTCGGATCGCCCCATAAAAGAAGGCCAGGATCAGGCCGTGCCGGCCTGGTAACGCCTCTTCGCGTACTCGAACGCGCCGACGACGGCGAGGCCGATGATGAAGAAGACCCAGCCGCCTGCAACCATATCCCCGGCCGCGGACCCCGTCTCCCAGAGCGTCCTCGACGAGCCGAGCATCAGGCCGGTGAGCAGGGCGAGCATCGCCGCGTGGTGGGTCGCGAGGAGGTACTTGAGAGCCTTCGTGAAGAGGAGGAGGCCCACAACACCTCCGGTGGCGTAGGCGACGATCTCGGGAAGGGAGAAGGCCCGGAGCGCCGCGAGCATGAACTCGTACTGGTTGAGGACGAGGGTTATGTAGGCTCCCGATATCCCGGGGAGGATCATGGCGCAGAGCGCCACCATCCCGGTGAGGAAGATGACCGGGAGGGAATGGCCGAGATCGAACTGCCCGAGGCTCCCGATGAGGTAACCGGCGATGGCCCCAACGACGAGGTAGGCGACGGTGACCACGTTCGGGGAGCGGATCTCAAGGAATATAGCGACCGCAGAGGCGATGATCAGGCCGAGGAAGAAGGAGTAGGTCGCTACCGTATGCTCGGTGAGGAGGGTGAGGATCACCCCGGACATCAGGAGGAAGGCGGTACCGATACCGGCGAGAAGGACGACGAGGAACGGAAGATCGATCTTCTCGATGTCTGAGCAAAGAGACGCAAAATCGCCCCGTACGAGGTGTTTTATCGAGGCGGGGTCGATGCTGCCGATGGCTCCGATCAGCCGTTCATAGATCCCGGTGATGAGAGCGATCGTCCCCCCCGAGACGCCGGGGATGACGTCCACGGCCCCCATCACGAGGCCGCGCAGATAGATCCCGGCGTATTCCCGGAGATCCGGACGCGGACTCATCGTCCGGCTCCCCCGCGGACTTCATCGCGGCACCCAGAGGACGCCGGAACGTTGATGCCGGCCCTGTAACAGATGCATACCGCCCTCACTTCGACTGCTCCTTGATCGATCTCCGTCAACAGCACCCATGAAGAATATGGCTCAATCCCAGGTGCCGATCTGTAAAATAGCCCCCATGCAGGTATTAACTTTTCCCTCCGTCGCAGGAGATCGCCACAGAGAGCGGGGCCGCGGAGAGGTGAGAGATCACCACCTCTTTAGAGGAGACCCGGAGCGGTGCCCATCCAGTAACCCTATAGCGTCGGAGAGATACTAATCTATGATGTTCTGTATCGTAACGGGCGGTGCCGGTTTCATCGGCTCGCACGTCGTCGATGCCCTGGTAGCGGCGGGAGACGACGTGCTGGTCATCGATGACTGCAGTGCGGGCACCGAGAGGAACCTTGCGCCCCACGCGGCAGGCGGGCGGGTCACCCTTGTCAGGCAGAACCTGCTCGACGATGGGTGGCAGGAGCAGTTTTCCGGCGCAGACCGGGTCTACCATCTCGCCGCGGACCCCGACGTCCGGCAGAGCGCCGTGACCCCGGACTCCCAGATCAGGAACAACATCGTCGCGACGCACCGGGTGCTCGAGGCGATGCGGGCGCATGGCGTGCCGGAACTGGTCTTCACCTCGACCTCGACCGTCTACGGCGATGCCGCCGTCATCCCCACGCCGGAGACCTACACGCCGCTCGAACCGATATCCGTCTACGGTGCGACGAAACTTGCCTGCGAGGCGCTCATATCGTCGTACTGCCACTCGTTTGAGATGACGTCCTGGGTTTACCGGTTCGCAAACATCATCGGCGAGCGGAGCGGGCACGGGGTCATCACCGACTTCATCCGAAAACTTCACGAGAACCCGCAGGAACTCGAGATCCTCGGCGACGGCAGGCAGACAAAATCCTACCTGGAGGTCGGGGAGTGCGTCCGTGCCGTGCAGTTCGGGATCGAGCACTCCCACGACCCGGTGAACACCTTCAACATCGGTTCCGAGGACTGGATCGACGTTGTCCGGATCGCCGATATCGTCACGGAGGAGATGGGTCTCTCCGGCGTCCGCTACCGCTTCACCGGCGGAGCGCGCGGCTGGGTCGGCGACGTGCCGAAGATGCAGCTCTCGGTCGAGAAACTCAAGGGTCTCGGGTGGCGGTGCGGGACAACTTCGGAAGAAAGCGTCCGGACAGCGGTCCGCGCCATGCTCGGGTGACGTCGCCCCGGATCACTGCACAGGGTTCGCATGAAGTACATCATCATTCTCGGGGACGGCATGGCGGACGAGCCGCTTGCCGAACTGGGGGGCAGGACGCCCCTCGAGTACGCAGAGATACCGAATATGGACAGGATCGCCCGCGAGGGCCGGTGCGGGATGCTACGGACAGTGCCCGCAGGGTTCGAGCCGGGGAGCGACGTCGCGAACCTCTCCATCCTTGGCTATGACCCCCGGACCTCCTATACCGGGAGGGGGCCGCTCGAGGCGGCCAGCATGGGGGTCTCCCTCCGGGACGGCGAGATGGCCTACCGGTGCAACCTGGTCGCGATCCGCGACGGCGTGATGGAGGACTTCAACGCCGGGCACATATCGAGCGCCGAAGGCGCCGAGCTCCTCCGCGACCTTGACGCCCGGCTCGGCAGCGTCCAGGTTCACCCGGGGGTCAGCTACCGGAACCTGATGGTCGTTTCCCGGGCGCGCGGCGCCGTCACCACCCCGCCCCATGACATCGTCGGTCAGCCGGTGGCTGGATACCTCCCGCGCGGAGACGACGCCGAACTCCTCCTCGACTGCATGGAGCGGGCACGGGAGGTCTTTGTTGACCACCCCGTGAACCGGCGCCGCGAGCGGGAGGGGAAGACCCCGGCAACCGATATCTGGCCGTGGAGCGGCGGGAAGAAGCCTTCCATCGCACCTTTCCGCGAGAAGTACGGCCTTGCCGGCGGCGTGATCTCCGCGGTGGACCTTCTATCCGGCATCGCCCGCCTCGCCGGGATGGAGGTGATCCGTGTCCCCGGCGCCACCGGGTTCATCGACACCGACTACGAGGCGAAAGCCCGGTACGCGGTGGAAGCCCTCGATCGTCTCGACTTCGTCTACATGCATGTCGAGGCCCCCGACGAGGCCGGACACATGGGGAGCGTGGAGGAGAAGGTGCGGGCGATCGAGCGGCTCGACGAGGCGATCGGGATCGTCCTCGACCGCCCGGAGACGACCGTCGCGGTCCTCCCCGACCACCCGACGCCGATACGAATCAAGACCCACACCGCGGAGCCGGTGCCGTTCGCGGTGCTCGGGAAGGGGAGGGATGATGTCTCCGCGTTCTCCGAGCGCGAGGCGCCGAAAGGGTCGTTTGGGCTCATAGAGGCCCCGGAACTCCTCTCCCTGCTCTTTTCGCCGTGAGCCCCCCCGACGGGGCCGGAACATTTGGCACTCCCATTTTGTAGTCTCCGTCACCATCACCACCCTGGTGCAGGCCGTCGGCGGCGTCACGCGGCGTTGCGCCTGCCCGCCGGTTACAACCAGAGAACATGGCACGCATAGAAGGTACGGATCCCGCAAGGAACATTTTTAACCCCGGCATCCACGCTTGCATCCCCGCAGGAGACCGCACCATGTCATCATCCTCTAGAGCAAGGGCTGAGCCTCAAAATAACTATCATATATATAATTATACCCATTGATGCAAAAACATTTTAATCAGACTTAATGGAAATCCAAGCAAATATAATTATCAATGACAATATTTAACAGAATTTCGAGATTTTCAAAAACCAATTAGTATATATGTCATTGCAATAAATTAATTTTGAGGGTTCCACCCTCACCTGCTTGCCGGGAGGCCAAAAGGGGTCCTCCCGGGGAGGCTCTAGGAGATTACGTATGAAGAGACCCCTATTTCTTGCGATAGTCCTCTGCCTGGTGCTCGCAGTTGCTGCACCGGTACAGGCTGCGCAAAGTGAGATGCCAACGGAGGGTACCTACGACATCGTCGTGTACACCGACGGCACGACAATCATCGCAGAAGACAGCACAGGCCAGGTGATCGACAGCGGAACCGCGGGGACCGATGACGGCGAGGTCGTCCAGGCCGCAGTGAAGGCCGTCGGGGATGGTATCATAGTTCTTCAGGCGGGGACATATGCCCTGCAGAGCCCCATTGAGATCAGGGTATCCAATCCTGCCCCGACGCCCACACCGACACCCACTGCAACACCGACGCCGGGAACACCCGACCTCGTCGTGACCGAGATCTCCTGGGCGCCGGCAAGCCCGGCACCGGGTGACGCAATCACGATGCAGGCGACGATCAAGAACCAGGGCACCGGTGCAACGCAGGCCGGCGTAATCCACGGCGTGGCCTTCACAACGGACGGGAATCTCGGCTCCGCGGTATGGTCAGACAATCACGTGGCGCCGATCGGCCCGGGTGAATGGGTTACGGTGACCGCGAACGGCGGTGCCGCCGGTGCAACCTGGACTGCGGCCGCGGGCACGCATACCGTCACCGCGACGGTCGACGACGTTGACCGCATGGCGGAGAGCAACGAGAACAACAACGTG
>NZ_VHLL01000010.1 GCF_025384765.1 Methanoculleus formosensis | reverse complement strand
ACAAGTAACCGAACAAGTAACCGAACAAGTAACCGAACAAGTAACCGAACAAGTAACCGAACAAGTAACCGAACAAGTAACCGAACAAGTAACCGAACAAGTAACCGAACAAGTAACCGAACAAGTACGGCGCCTCCTGATCTGCTTGAAGGAGAAGCCATCGGGAGCGAGAGACGCAATGCAATGCCTGGGACTCAGTCACCGGCCCACATTCCTGTACGATTATCTGAAGCCGGCGATTCAGGCGGGCTTTGTTCAAATGACACAGCCCGATTCACCCAAAAGCCCGACACAGAAATACCGGCTGACTGAAATGGGAAAGAGGCGTCTGGAAAGAGTGGAGTGATACCCCGGATGGGAGTGGTGACGGTGCCCACCGATACCATGTCCAGCACCCGGCGGTTCCCTGCCCTCCTACCCGCCGCCGAGCACCCGCACAATCACCGCCACCACCCCGCCCACGACCCCGCCCGCCCCGGCGCCGATCGTCGAAACTCTTCGTTCCTCCCCGGCCTTCTCCGCCCGCCAGCCCTCCAGCGCCCGGAGCCGGCTCTCAAACTCCTCGTCCTGCGCCTCCATCCGCGCGAGCGCCCGGCAAATCCACTTCACGTCCCGGTTCGTCTCGTAAACGAGCTCCCGGGTGGTCTTCTCCTCGGTCATCCTGGTAACCCTCCCGGAGAACAGTAGGACGGGGAAGAGAAAAAGCCTGACCGTAACGGTTATGTGCAGAAAAAAAGGCGGAGCGTTGCGTGTCCGGCCGTGACCGGCTGGAGGATGGTGTGTCAGGTCCGAAAGCCACCGCGCCTTCCGGCTTCACCCGGTGAGTTCAACCTCGCCTGCCGCGAGAGGCCGGCAGCAAAGCCTGCCGCTATGGAAATCTTTCATCACGGCATCGATCTTCCGGGAGACCTCCGCGCTGTAGTATGCCTCGCCGCACCGGTCGCAGACGTATGCCGGGACGTCCCTGATGACGATGATCTCATCCCCAACCCGTGCAATGAACTCGGTCTTTCCATCCTGCAGGGTCCCTTTACAGAGGGTGCATCTCTCTGGAATCATTCTTTCTCTCTCCTCGTTCGCGCATCGATCCAATGTTCGTCATCCGGCATGTAGGCGGTGATGACCCGGAGATGATCGTCGCAGATACCAAGTACTACATGATATGCGTGGTCGCGTATAAAGCCGAGCATGAGTGCGGAGGGACAGGGCTCGTCATCACGATATGATTCGATAATTTCACCGACCCTGATCGCTAAAAAGAGGTCATCGGTGGAGATGTTACGCTCAAACATCCTGACCCGGGCATGGTAGGAGATGATGACCGAATCCTGATCTACCAACCTGATGATCCTATCTCTGCTGCGATTCACGTCTCTTCTTCCCTTGTGAATCACTTCTCTCTTCCGAAAACAAAAACATTCCCAACTGGTAGTCTGTTATGAGAACCGCTTCCATGGCTTACACCTTTGTTGTGGCCTTTTTCCGTCCTATCCCCAATCCGCCCTCCCCGATAAAGTCAGACTGATACCCTTACGGGTCGACCCTATAGTTGTCTGTCACATTCCCGGGAAGCCTGGCAGGCAAGGAGAGCCAACCATGGCAGACTTCGTGCAGACTACCGTGAACAGAACGGCGGTCCGGGACCTCGCCGTCCCGATCGCCAACGTAACGATGTTTAACACCCTCGTCGAGAGCGTCATCGACGACAACCCCTTCGGGTGCGTCGGGTATACGGGCGCCGACGGGCAGCCGGTGGCCGCGGTCGTCCGCAACCGCGAGCACTACACCGCGAAGGTGAACTTCCTCGACGGTGAGGGCAAGCGCGTCGGGACCGTCTCGATCCAGTCGCCGACGATCGCCGCGTTCAACGCGAACGCCGCCGAGGTCATGGACAACGCGGCCCTCGAGGCCGCGATGGGCGGCGAGGCCGTCCGGAACGCCCCCGGCGAGACCTACTACGCGCAGCTCAAGTGCCACGACCCGTCCGGTGACGACTACTACGTCACCTTCACCCGGAAGACCGTCCGGCTCTCGTCCTACCAGGACGAAGCCATCCGGGGCAAGGTCGAGACCTGGGCCGACACCGTCGGTTCGCTGGAGTGAAGAGGGGGAGCCTTCCCTCTTTCACGTTCAGCCCCGTGCGACCTTAGCGAACCGGGTCAGCATCGTCATGCGATCACTCTGCCTCCGGCGTCTCTTCCGACCATTCGATCAGTCGTTTCTTGAGCTCCTCTTTTGAAGGAAGATAGACCTGATACCGGGAAGCGTAGACATTGGCGTCTTTCGGGAGGGTGAGTTCTACCAGTAGCAACCGGGGGGTGAACTGCGCAGACGGTTACCCGGCCCCTGCCTTTGGCTCCCCCTGCTGCTCATGTTCGACGATCCGCCTGCCGATCTCGAAGTCGGTGACGACCTGTATCGAGTTGACGTTCTGTACTACGGCCAGGCGGGCTTTCTGGACGATATCCCGGTTCGGCCTGATGAGAGGGGAGATGGTCACTTCCAGTTCTCTCCCGGCCGTTCTCCCTGCTGGTTTTTCCAATGTATCGCCTCCTCTATCCGTTCCCGTTCACGGCGAGACGGTTGAGACCCCATCGGGGCCAGGCCCCGGGATTGTCTCGATCGGTGTCCTCGTCGGCGTAATGCCGGGGGATCGTGCCCCGAGCAGCTCCTCTCACACCTATCGGCATCGCCAGTCTCGCCCGATAACCAGGAGAGCGAGAGGAGAACCGATAAACGTGGCGGCGAGGCGAGCGAGCCCGCGCTCCGGAAAGATTGGCTCCGACCCGAGGAGGAAGAGGCGTGGAGCAATTTGTGAGGGGCGCTGTTGTCGTTGTACCGTTTCCTTTCTCGGGCCTCTCAACGGTGAAACGGCGACCGGTTCTTGTCGCTGGGGCCACCCCAACGACCGGGCCGTCACATTGGTCATCGATCGGATCAGCGGGACCCTGCAGGCGGAGTAACTTCCTTACCGGGAACCCGCAGTTGCGGCTGCTCGCCCTTCTTCACTTTCAACCCGCGCACGGCCCCTCGTTATCTATTACCTCTTCTCCAGTCTCTCTTATGGCGTATCCCTCTCTTCTCCGTAGCGACCAGACCCTCTTTCGCGACCCGGACGTCTTTAAGTTCGCGGATCGTCTCTCCGACCACCTCCACCACGACGCCCGGAACCTGTCTGACTCCTCCAGTGCCGGATCTTCTGCTCCAAATCCGTTTAATATATTGAACGATCATTCAATACATTGTATGTTTCAGGAGTTCGAGAGGTTTGTCGGGTTCCGGGTCCTTGCCTGGTTCCTCACCCACCCCACGGGCGAGATCCACATCAATAAACTCGCCCGGGAGCTTGGGGTCAGCCCGGGAAGCGTCAAAGCGTATGCCGATGCCTTCGAGCGCGACGGGTTGATCACCGTCACGCGCCTCGGCACCGCACGGCTCCTCTCCCTCGACAACGACTCCTTTGCCGTCCGGGAGTTGAAGCGGGCCTGCATGGCCCTCCTCCTCGCCCGGGCCGGCATCGAGGACCTTGCGCCCGAAAGCATCGCGGTCGCGGTCTATGGGAGCACTGCGGCAGGGACCTTCGATGAGCAGAGCGACATCGACATCCTGATCATCGGTGACGAGATTCAGGTCGACCACGGCCGGTTACCGGCACTGGAGGCGGAGACCGATCGAGAGGTGCAGTTGACGGTCGTCCCCTACTACCGGTGGGAGCGGATGAAAGAGGACAAAGACCCGTTTGTCGCGAGTGTCCTGCAAAACCACATGCTTGTCGGAGGGGCTCGCCTATGAGGTGGCAGGAGTGCGTCGACCGCGGCCTTATCCGCCCTTATCCCGGAGCGGTGGAGCGCATTCCCGGTTCGATCGCATCTGCGGCGAGGTTCCTTCGCGCCGCAGAGAAGAACGTGGCGATCGAAGAGTACGAGATGGCTCATCTCGCCGCCTACAACAGTGCGTTTCATAGTGTCCGGACATTTCTCTACGCTGCAGGTTACGTCGAGCGGAGCCACGCCTGTCTCGTTACCGCAGTACGGCATGCCTCCGGTGACGACCCTGAGATCGCCGGTCTCCTGAACGCCTTTGATAAACTGCGGGTTGCCAGGCACAATGTTCAGTACAGCGGATCGCTTGTATGCGAAGAAGAAGCAGCGTTCTGCATCCGGCTGGCTCATCGAACCCTCGTTCTGGCCCGACAGCGGTTTGGGTAAATGCCGGTCTTCTCCATCCCGACGCCGTCATCGCCCTGAACCAGCGGCCCTCATTCTTCCCCCTTTCACTTTCACTCCGCGCACGGCTCCCTGTTATCAACTGACTCTTCTCCACTCTCTCCTATGACGCATTCCTCTCTTCTCCGTAGCGACCAGACCCTCTTTCGCGACCCGGACGTCTTCGAGTTCACGTATCTCCCCGACCACCTCCACCACCGCGACGCCCAGGTCCGGGAACTCGCCTTCCTCCTCCGGCCGGCCCTCCGGGGCGCGAGCACGGGGAGCGCCGTCCTCCGCGGCCCGCCGGGGACGGGAAAGACCACCACCGTCCGCCGGGTCTTTCGTGAGGTCAGGGAGGAGACCCGGAAGATCGTCCCGGTCTACGTCAACTGCCGGCACGATCGCACGGCGCTCGCGGTCTACCGGAGCATCTTCGCGCAGGTCTGCGGCTGCCCGGCGCCGTCGGCCGGCCGGTACCTCGACGAGATCAAGCAGGGGATCGCCGCCCGGCTCCATGACGAGAACGCTGCACTCGTCGTCTGCCTCGACGATGCAAACTACCTCATCGCGGCCGGGACCTACAACCTCCTCCTCTACCAGCTCCTCCGGCTCTACGAGAAGTGGGACGTCCGGAAAGCCGGAGTCTTCGCGATCACGAGCGATCTTGCCCTGAACCTCTACGCGGAGGCCGACCCGAGCGTCCGGTCGGTCTTCCACCCGACCGAGGTCACCTTCTGGCCCTACACGAAGACCGAGGTCCGGGAGATCCTCACCGACCGCGCCCGGCAGGGGCTCTACCCGGGGGTGATCTCGAAGGTCCTCCTCGACCGCATCGCGCAGATCGCCGCCGACGAGCAGGACGTCCGGATCGGGATCGACCTACTCCGGGGAGCGGTCCAGCGGGCGGAGAGGGACGGGCGCCGCCGGGTCGGCCCCGACGACGTGACAGCCGCAGCCCGGGTGATCACCGCGCCGTCGCTCCGGAGCCGGGCCGTGGAACTCTCGGCGGGCGAGCGGGCGCTCCTCTCCCGGATCGCGGAGCGGTCGCGGGAAGGGAGAGAGATGACCTCGGGGGCGGTCTTCGAGGCGGCCCGGGAGTACCTCCCGGTCGGAAAGACGTCCTACCACGAGCACCTGAACCACCTCGCAGAGATCGGGATCGTCGATCTCGTGCCCCGGGTGGGTAAGGGGCGGGAAGTCCGGCTCCGGTATGACGCCGGGGACGTGGCCGCTGCCTGCGGTGTCCGGACGAAACCCGCAAAAACCCGGACTGAGCACGAGGTTTCGTAACCCGCGGTTTCCTGCCGGATCGGAGATCCTGCCCTGATTCTTCGTTTTTGAAATTATTCACTACAGTAAGATTTATCCAGAGTCCGTCTCTTTTTCCGGGATGGTTGGCTCACCCTTTTAACCGGCAGTTCCCGATGATGGTGTATGCGCCGGAGAGAACGCCGGTGCAGGGAGTTACAAGAAATGCAACCAGAAGCAACCCCGGACAAACGGAGTCCGGGAGGAACCGAACCGAGAACCAGGGGCGGCAGCCCGGATACAAAGTGCCACCACGCGCTCCGCCAGGCCGCCACTGGTACATCTTCACCGGAAGAGATAAACGTCTCCCCGGTCCCGCTCTTCCTCGTCCCGCGAGCGGTCGCCGACGAGATCCGGCGGCACGGGAGAGCCGTCCGCCAGATCAACGTCAGAAGAACCCGGAACCACCAGTATACGATCAGCGTCGAGCGGGGGCGGCCATGATGGAGCCGGGAACCCTCAGCCCCGGCCCCGACGGGGTGCTCCGGATCTCCGTCGAGGCCGAGCGCTACCGGATCGATGCCGGGGATATCAGGAACCTCCTCTTCTACGGCCGTGTCGTCCCGATCACGCAGGCGGCCGCGGACGGGCTCGTCATCGAGGGGCATGCGGCGATGAACGCTTCCGGCAAAGCGGTGATGCTCCATACCCGCGCCGGCTCCTTCATCATCCCGCTCATCAGTTTCCAGCGGGTCGCCCGCGGGGAGGCGGTGAGTGCTCCTCTCTTCCCGCTGGTGCCGGGGGTGACGGGGTGAGCAGCGAGATCCTGAGTGCGGTTAGCACCCTCGCCCCCGGCGGGGTGGTCGAGGTCCGGGCGCTCGCCGACGGCGCGACACATTCGGGCTACTTCGACGACTATACTCTGCTCGCGGAGCAGGTCGAGGCCCTTGACGCCGATCCGGCGGTCGCCGGGGTCTATGTCACCTTGAATGCCGTGAACCCCGCCCTCCTCGCCCGGCGGGCGAACCGGATCAAGATGCGGCTCTCCCGGAAAGACGCCACCACCGCCGACGCCGACATCCTCCGCCGGCGCTGGCTTCCGGTCGACATCGACCCCGTCCGGCCGAGCGGGGTCTCCTCGACCGATGCGGAGCATACCGCGGCGCTCAATGCAGCGGAGCGGATCGCGGCATACCTCAAGGAGCAGGGGTTCCCGGCGCCCATCCGGGCGGACTCCGGGAACGGGGCGCACCTGTTGTACAGGATCGACCTTCCAAACGACGAGACGGCAACGGAGGTCGTGAAGGGTGCGCTTGCCACCCTCGACGCCCTCTTCTCGAACGAGGCCGTCACCGTCGATACCGCGAACCACAACGCCGCCCGGATCTGGAAACTCTACGGCACGCTCTCCCGGAAGGGCGACAGCACGGTGGAGCGACCGCACCGGCGGGCGAGGATCCTCGCGGTTCCTGCGGATATCGGGGTCGTTCCAGTGGAGCGCCTGGAGCACCTCGCCGGGCTCCTCCCCCGGGAAGAGCCGTCGCGGCCGAAAGCCAGCATCGACCTCGCCGCCTGGCTCGCGGGCCACGGCATCGCCGTCCGGTCGACACGGCCCTGGCAGGGCGGCACCCTCTACGTCCTCGCCGAGTGCCCGTTCTCGTCGGCGCACAAGGATGGCGCCTTCGCGATCCAGTTTGCGAACGGCGCGATCTTCGCCGGCTGCCACCACGCGAGTTGCGGCGGGGGCGCCCAGCGGTGGCCGGAACTCCGGGAGATGTATGAGAAGAAGGGGCGCAAGCCAGAGGAGAAGGCGACGGGGAAGAAGGAGCAGGAGGAGCAGCCCCCCTCCCCTCCTCCCGTTGACGAGCACCGTCATCGGGCGATGGAGATCCTCCGGCACGGCGACCCGCTCGCCTTCCTCCTCGGGACCTTCAACAAAGCCCACGTCGGCGATCGGACGGTCGCGGAGTGTCTCGCGATGTCGCTTGCGTCACAATCCGTCGAGAACACGAACGGGCTGCACGTCGCCGTCTCCGGGAACTCCGGGAAGGGCAAGACCCACGCCTGCACGACGATGCAGAACCTCATCCCTGACGCCTACAAACTCAAGGGCACGGTCTCCAATAAGGCGCTCTACTACGACGACGACCTCCGGCCGGGCACCGTCCTCCTCTTCGACGACGTCTCGCTCTCCGACGACCTCCAGGAAGTCCTCAAATCCGCGACCGCAAACTTCCGGGAGCCGATCGAGCACCGGACCCTCACGACCGAGCGGAAACTCCGGGTCTGCACCATCCCGGAGCGGTGCGTCTGGTGGCTCGCGAAGGTTGAGGATATGGGCGACGACCAGGTAATGAACCGGATGCTGACGGCCTGGATCGATGACTCCGTCGACCAGGACAAACGAGTGCTCGAACATATGAAAGAGGTCGAGGCGACCGGATCGCTCCCCACAGAGGAGGATGACGTTCTCGTCTGCCGGGCGATCTGGGAGGCCGTCAAAGCGGAGATCCTCCCCGTCCGGATCCCGTTCGCCCGGCGGGTCCAGTTCTCGACGACCCAGAACCGCCGGAACCCGGGCATGCTCTTTGACCTGATCAAGTGCCATGCCCGGCTCTTCTACCTCCAGCGCGACCGGGGGGCGGACGGGGCGGTGATCGCCCGGGAGGAGGACTTCGCGGCGGCGGCAAGACTCTACGGTGCTCTCTCCGGGACGGCCGGGGGCCAGGAGACCAAACTGACGAAGAACGAGGCGGCGGCGCTTGAGACCGTCGCACGGATGGGGGTCGAGGTCTTCACCGTCCGGCAGCTCCAGGCGGCGATGGGACTTTCGTACCAGAAGACCCGGCGGCTCCTCAACGGCTACGTCAGCCGGGGAACACCATACTCCGGCCTCCTGGAGAAGTGCCCGGCGATCAGCCTCTACGACGCCACCGTGACGGAGGATGGCGGGTGCGGGGTCACGGTCCGCCGCCGGGAGCAGTATTTCACGTTCGATATCGAGGTCTACCGGGCCTGGAGCAGCGGTGCCACGGTCTGGCTGGACGACGGCCCGGACGATGACAGCAATGACAGCAGGTTTCAGCAGAATGACAGCAACTGCTGTCATCGAGACGAGGGTCAGAATGAGGAGGGTTCAGTGAAAGACGTTCAGGATCCTGATAGAGATCGATCTATGTACGTACATGTACAACAGAATGAGAAAACGGAGAGCGCAGGTGAGAAGACTCGCGGTGATGGTGGGGGTGCCTCTGTTTCCCGCATTGCTGTCATTCAAAACGAGAACTTCACGTATTGCGGCTCAAAGGAGGAACATGCCTCAATTATCGCACCGCTCGATGACAGCACCTGCTGTCAACGTGCTGAAATCCGCTGTCACTCTTCGCCTCCGGTCAACCCCGCGAATTACATCCCCCTCCCGGTCGCAAAAGACGAGCCCTGTCACGTCTGCGGCCGGCGGCCGACGTCATCGGTCAAACGCGGCGGGGGAGCATATCTCTGCTACGACTGCCTCAAGAGAGCGAAACGGCCGGCAAAGGTGCAGCCGCTCCCGGGGGTCCTCGACCACCAGGCGTTTGCGCGGGTGAAGGTCGAACTCGGCCGGTGCGACGTCTGCAGGACGGGGAAGGCGGTCTACCGCTCGCGGGAGGCGAATATCTGCGAGGGGTGCTATGCGAGGCTGGTGCGGGAGTGGAACGGCCGGGAGGGGGTGAGGTGAACGATGGGAGGAGCCTGCCGGAAGAAACAGCGTTGTCGGGACGACAGATGCTCGCCGCCATCACCCTGTGGCCGGCAACCCGGGGGAAAAGCGTTATCCTGACGGGCGGGTAACAGGAGCATGATATGCTTACGGTTGACGGCATCCTCGGTGCGCTGGCGGAACACCGCGAACGGATCAGGAGCATGGGCGTTCGGCGGATCGGGGTCTTCGGATCGTTTGCCCGGGGCGAAGAGCGCGAAGAGAGCGATATCGATATCCTCATCGAGTTCACGGAGGGAGGGCGCTCCTTTGACACGTACATGGACCTCAAGTTCTTCCTCGAAGACCTCTTCGGGAGAAGAGTCGATCTGGTCGACCGCGATGCCATAAAACCGGCTCTCGCACCGCATATCCTCCGGAGCGTTCGGTATGTCCCGGGAGTATAACCTCTATCTCCGCGACCAACCTTCGAGGCTATCGGGAGAATTAACCGATACACCCGGGGAATGGACTACGAAGAGTTCCTGGCAAACGACCTGGTGCAGGACGGAGTAATCCGGAACCTAATGGTCATTGGTGAGGCCGTCAAACTCATCCCCGAACCGCTGAAATGCGAACATGCCGATATTACCTGGAGAAAATTGCAGGGATGCGGGATATCCTCATTCACGCATACTTCGGGATCCATAACGAGATCGTGTGGGACGTTATCCGGAACAAGATCCCTGAACTACAGGTTGTGGTCCGGCAGATGCTCGATGACGAGGATGCCTGATCACCCCTCTGCCGTGGACAGGCGCACATGGCTCCCGGTCTGCCCGCTGACGACAAATCCATACTGTTTTGAGAGTATCTTTACCACGGTTTCGCCCGATACCAGCTTAAGCCTGGGCACCCCCGGTCACCTCAAACGTCGTGATGATCGGCCTTCTTCCGTCTTCCAGCGGGAATTCTTCTAAGTACAGCTCCGTAGCCTCCTTGAGGTTGGCTACCGCCTCCTCCACCGCTCGACCCTGGCTGACGGTGCCGACCTCCGGGCACTTCACGGTCACCCTCGATTTGAACTGTTAGATATTTTCTAACAGTTGCATCACGGGTCAACTCGCCGCTTTCGTAGATGTTTTTCAGGTGTACGTTTATTGTCGGAACCGTCACATCGAAGAGCGCCGCCATCATCTGTCTGGCTTAACCAGGACGAAACTCTCCAAGCAGTCGCTCTCTGCCTTCCTCGCCGAGGAGCCCGGCCTCTATACCATCAGGGAGGCCGGAGTTGTGTACCGGTGAAAGGGAAGATTATCCTGATACCGTTTCCCGACCACTGCAGCCAGACTGCGCCATCCGGTCATGATCGCGAGAATATCGGGATGACCTCTCCCACTCAGATCCCAACCCCATCGCAGCTCTTTTCTCCCGACCGCACCCATATATATACATGGCCTCGTACGTCCACCGGATAGAGGTACACTATACCCACGATCCACGGCTGCAGACGCGTACCGGGAGGTACCGCTCGCTCGGCATCCCGCTCCGTGAACTGCACCTCGTCGATGTCTACACCATAGCGACCTCCGGGCGGGACTTCTCCCCCGAGGAGCTCTCGCGGATCGGCGCGCAACTCAGCAACCCCATCGTCCAGCGGTACTCCGTGGACCGGCCGACCGAGGCCGACTTTGATTACGCGATCGAGGTCGGCTTCCTGCCCGGGGTCACCGACAACGTCGGGACGACGGCAAGGCAGACCATCGAGGACTCCTTCGGGTTCCGGTTCGGCGAGGGGGAGGCGGTCTTCTCGTCGCAGCTCTACCTCGTCGTCGGCGACCTCACCCCCGGGTCCCGGGAGCGGCTCGTCGCCGCCCTCGGAAATCCGCTCATCAACCGCGTCCACGAAAAAAGCCGGGAGGAATACGGCGAGAAAGGAATGGAGCCGGTCACCCCCTTCGTCCACCTCGGCGACCTGCAGGCGGCGGGAGCCGTCGACCTCGACCTTTTCGACGCGGAACTCGCACGTATCGGAAAAGAGGGTATCCTCGACCCCGTGACCGGGGAGCGGCGGGGGCCGCTCGCCCTCGACCTCGCCCAGCTCCACGCGATACAGGACTACTTCCGAAGACTCGGCCGGAAGCCGATGGACGTCGAACTCGAATCGCTCGCCCAGACCTGGAGCGAGCACTGCAAGCACACCATCTTCGCCTCGCCCATGGACGACGACGTCCCGAGGGGGCTCTACAAGACCTGCATCCAGGCCGCCACCAACACCATCAGGAAAGATCGCGGCGAGAACGACATCTGCGTCTCGGTCTTCACCGACAACTCCGGCGCCATCATCTTCGACGACGAACACCTCGTGACCTGCAAGGTCGAGACGCACAACTCCCCCTCGGCCCTCGACCCCTTCGGCGGCGCCCTCACCGGGATCGTCGGAGTGAACCGCGACACCATCGGGTTCGGCCTCGGGGCCAAACCCTGCATCAACATCTACGGCTTCTGCACCGGCGACCCCGATACCGAACCGCCCCTCTTCCGCGCCAGGAACCGGGAAAACCCCATCCTCCCTCCCCGGCGGATCTTCGAGGGAGCCGTCAGCGGCGTCGGCGTCGGCGGCAACTGCTCGGGCATCCCGACACCGCAGGGGTGGTGCTACTTCCACGACCGCTACGTCGGTAAACCCCTCGTCTTCGCGGGCACGGTCGGCGTGATGCCGCGCGCTCATGACGGGAAGTTACTCCACGAGAAGCAGGCCCTCCCCGGCGACCTCATCGTCATGGTCGGCGGGCGTGTCGGAAAAGACGGCATCCACGGCGCCACCTTCTCCTCAGAGGCGCTCGACCCGGAGAGCCCCGTCACCGCCGTCCAGATCGGCGACCCGATCACCCAGAAGAAGTTCTCCGACGTCATCGTCAAGGAGGCCCGCGACCTCGACCTCTACCGGAGCATCACCGACAACGGGGCGGGAGGACTCTCCTGCTCTGTTGCGGAGATGGCGAGAGAGTCCGGCGGGTGCCACGTCCTCCTCGACCGCGTGCCGCTGAAGTATCCCGGCATGGCGCCGTGGGAGATCTGGATCTCCGAGTCCCAGGAGCGGATGACGCTCGCCGTCCCGGAGGAGAAGATCGGGGCGTTCATGGTCCTGATGAGGAAGAGGGACGTCGAGGCGACCGCCATCGGGACGTTCACCGATACCGGGAGGTGCGTCGTGAAGTACAACGGCGAGACTGTCATGGATATCGACCTCGACTTCCTCCACGACGGTCTGCCGGAGAAGCACCTCGTGACAGAGCCCGTGACGACGGCCTACCCCGAACCCGAGTTCGGGTGCCCCGACCGGCTCGACGACCTCCTCCTCGCCATGCTCGCGCGAAAGAACATCTGCTCGAAGGAGTTCATATCGACCCGGTACGACCACACCGTCCAGGGAGGGCACGTCCTCGGCCCCGTGCAGGGGAGCGGGCGGGTCCAGGCCGCGGCCACGCTGACGAAGGTCGTCCCCGACTCGACGAAGGGCGTGGGACTCTCGCAGGGCCTCTTCCCGACCTACTCGGAACTCGACCCCTACCGCATGGCGCTCGCCGCGATCGATGCCGCGGTCCGGGGCCTGATCGCGCTCGGCATCCCGCTGGACGCAATCGCGCTCCTCGACAACTTCTGCTGGTGCTCCTCCGACGAACCCGGGCGGCTCTGGCAGCTCAAGCACGCCGCGTTCGGGTGCTATGACGGTGCCGTCGGGTTCGGGACGCCCTACATCTCCGGGAAAGACAGCATGTTCAACGACTTCTCCGGGTTCGACGCGGACTCGAACCCCGTGAAGGTCTCCGTGCCCCCGACCCTCCTCATCACCTCGATAGGCGTCCACCCCGACGTCACCGCCGCGGTATCGATGGACGCGAAGTTCGAGGGCGACCTCGTCTACGTCGTGGGGGAGACCGGGGAAGAACTCGGCGGGTCGGAGTACCTCGCGCACCTCGGCGTCGAGGGCGGCACGGTTCCGCTCCTCGATATCGAGGCGGCGAAGGTGCGCTACGGGAGGATGACCGGTGCGATCGAGCGAGGGCTCGTCGCGTCCGCCTTCCCGGTCACCCACGGTGGGCTGCTCGTCGCCCTTGCAAAGGTCGCGCTCGCAGGAGAGATCGGCATGGACCTCGCCATACCCGGCGGGATGCGGTCGGACCGCTACCTCTTCTCCGAGTCGCCCGGGCGGCTCATTGTCACGGTCGCCCCCGGCGACCGCGAAGCGTTCGAGGAGGTCTTCGGCGGCGACGCGCACCTCCTCGGCCATGTCGGCGGCACGACGTTGCGGGTATCGGCAGGAGAAGTCCTCGTCGAGCAGCCGCTAGCGGCGATGGAAGCAGCATACAGAGCGCCATTTGGGGGATACTGAGATGACTACCACGGCAAAAGCCCTCGTCATGAGCGGCTACGGGATAAACTCCGAGATGGAGACGGCGGTCGCCCTGATGCGTGCGGGCATGGCGTCCGACATCGTCCACATCAACGACCTCATCGCCGGCGAAAAGACCCTCTCCGACTACCGGTTGCTGGTCTTCCCCGGCGGGTTCTCCTACGGCGACGACATGGGCGCCGGCAACGCCTGCGCAAACCGCGTGAGAAACAACCTCTGGAGCGATGTCGAGGAGTTCCTCGCGGGAGACAACCTCGTCCTCGGGATCTGCAACGGCTTTCAGATCCTCGCGAACCTCGGCCTCGTCCCCGCGTTCGACGAGGACCGTCCCCGCGAGATCGCCCTGATGCCGAACCGGAAGGGCGTGCTCGAGTGCCGGTTCGTCACCCTGAAACCCGCGGCGGAGAACCTCTGGACGCGGGGCATCACGCACCTCTACTGCCCGGTATCCCACGGCGAGGGGAACTTCACCTGTTCGGAGGAGACCCTCGCGCGGATCGAGCGGGAGGGGATGGTCGCGTTCCGCTACGTGCGCGACGACCTCTCCCCCGCGGGAGGGGAGTACCCCTACAACCCGAACGGGGCGCTCGCGGACATCGCCGGGATAACCTCGGCGGACGGGAAGGTCCTCGGGCTGATGCCGCACCCCGAGCGGGCGATGGAGTTCGTGAACCTCTACGACTGGCCGACCAGAAAAGAGCGGCTGAAACGCGAGGGTAAACCGCTGCCGAGCGAGTCGATGAACATGCAGTTCTTCCGTAACATCGTCGCGTACTTCAGGGAGTAGGGACTCCCCCGACATTTTTCCCGCGACCGCGAAGAGAGAGCGGGACTCCTGCCGTGCGAAGAAGACCTCCCGCGCCCGGCATAAAACTATATCGTTTCGGGAGAATGTCGGCCCAAACCGGGGGAGGAGTCGCCACGAAGATCAGGGTCGTCCGCTGTTTTGGAGAGGAGAGCGCCGATACGCCTGCGGTGATCGAGGTCGAGGTCGAGCAGGCGGGCGTCCCCTCCGCGGACGAGATCCTGACGTTCGCCTCCCTGCACGGGAACTTCGTCTGCATATCCGACCGCATCTTCCGCCGGTTCGAGGTCATCCTCCCTCCCGAGAGCCGCCTCGAGGTCCTCAAAGACGCGCTCCTCCAGATCGTGCACCTCGAGCGTGAAGGCTCCGGGGGTGAAGGCCCCCATCCCTACGAGGTCGAGGACTTCATCGATGCGCTCGAGCGGACGCGGCAGAAGGTACTGGGCGACGCCCCCTGATACCCCGCTCCGGCAGGGCGCGGCCTGACCGGAGGGTCGTCGCCGGCACCCCGGGCATGCCGTGCAGCACCGGTGTCGTCCACTCTCACCGTTCGTTCACCTTTTTGCCCGGGACCGCGAACCTGTAGATCGAGTGGCAGAAGAAACAAGAGCGGCGCCCGGACCCGGTGGGCTTGCCGTCAACACCATCCATACCATCGACTGCATCGAGGGCATGCAGCGCCTCCCGGAGGGCATCATCGACGTCATCGTCACGTCGCCGCCCTACAACATCGGGAAGAACTACAACTCCTACAACGACCAGCAGCCCCGCGAGGACTACCTCGACTGGATGGGGCGGGTCGCTGCCGGAGCGGCGCGGGTTCTCGCCGACGACGGTTCGTTCTTCCTCAACATCGGCGGAAAACCCCGGGACCCCTGGATCCCGTTCGACGTCGTCCAGCGGTTCCGCCCTCACTTCGAACTGCAGAACGTCATCCACTGGGTCAAGTCGATCGCGATCGAGAAGGAGGACGTCGGTGACTACGAGACGATCGCCGGCGATATCGCCGTCGGCCACTACCAGCCGGTGAACAGCGTCCGCTACCTGAGCCAGTGCCACGAGCACATCTTCCACTTCACGAAGAGGGGCGACGTGGCGCTCGACAAACTCGGCGTCGGGGTGCCCTACCAGGACAAGAGCAACATCGGCCGCTGGAAAGCGGCGGAGCGCGACCTCCGCGATCGGGGGAACACCTGGTTCATCCCCTACCGGACGATCCGCTCCTCCCGGCCGCACCCGACCAGTTTCCCGGAGAAACTCCCGGAGATGTGCATCCGGCTCCACGGCTGCCGGCCGGGGACGCTCGTTCTGGACCCGTTCATGGGCATCGGGAGCACGGCTCTTGCGGCGCTTGCCCTTGGCGCGGACTATATCGGTTTTGAGATCGACCCCGATTACCGGGAGATCGCGGAGAGCCGGATCGCCGGCGCCCGGCCCGGGAGAGAGGCGGGTGAAGACTCGGTACTTCGCTAAAACGGTTGAGGTAATCTTCAAGCGGTCAACCCATCGACCTCTCTTCGCGTTCTCCCGCGTGCTTCCGCGTGAGGTTGTCGTAGGGAAAATACTGAAGTCTCACGCGAAGAGCGCGAAGCCGCGAAGTCCGGGTCTGCCGATCCCGTTGTAGGTCGCTATGCGAGGTTGCATGGGTCGATTGCAGACGTTGAAATTAACGAAGTACTGGGACTGACAGATCTTGTATTCCCGAAACCATCACCTTCTCCTGCGCGGAACCACGCCTGCCGCTCACCCGGGCCGTGATGGAGCCCACTATTATTCATCAGAAAATCGCCCGTGACCATTCTTATTATATAACCCGGGCGGTATGTAGTCCCTGCCAGAGGGAGAAAGATGGAGATCAAGTATGTATCGACGACATGCCCGTACTGCGGCACCGGATGCGGGTTCAACCTTGTCGTCCGGGACGGCAGGGTCTTTGATGTGGGGCACTGGCAGCGCGCCCCCGTCAACGGTGGCAAACTCTGCCCCAAAGGACGCTATGCCCATGAATTCATCAACAGCTCCGATCGCCTCACAAAACCGCTCATCAAGAAGGACGGTAAGTTCGTCGAGGCGACCTGGGACGAAGCCTACGACCTGATCGCGGAGAAGTTCAGGTCCTACAAGCCCGCGGAGATGGCCTGCCTCTCCTCCGCCCGGACATCGAACGAGGAGAACTACCTGATGCAGAAGTTCGCCCGGGTGGCGCTCAAGACGCCGAACATCGACCACTGCGCCCGGCTCTGCCACTCGTCCACCGTCGCGGGCCTTGCGGCGGTCTTCGGGTCCGGGGCGATGACCAACTCGATCAAGGATATCGGGGAGTCGAAGTGCATCTTCGTCCTCGGGAGTAACACCTTCGAACAGCACCCGCTGATCGCGCGGAGCATCGTCCGGGCGAAGCAGAACGGCGGAAAGGTGATCGTGGCCGACCCGCGCTACACCCCGACCGCCCGGCAGGCCGATCTCTACATGCCGTTCGTATCAGGCACCGACGTCGCGATCCTGAACGGCCTGATGCAGGAGATCATCAAGAGCGGCCGGGAGGATAAGGAGTTCATCCAGAAGCGGACGAAGGACTTCGAGAACCTCAAGGAGGTCGTCATGAAGGAGGACTACAGCCTTGAGAACGTCTCGAAGACCTCCGGGATCCCGGCCGAGAGCCTCAAGCAGGCCGCCGAGTGGATCGCAACCGCAGACGTCGCCGCGCTCATCTACTCGATGGGGATCACCCAGCACACCACCGGCGTCGACAACGTCAAATCGACGGCGAACCTGATGATGCTGACCGGCAACCTGGGCAAGCCCGGGGCCGGCGTCAACCCGCTCCGCGGCCAGAACAACGTCCAGGGCGCCTGCGACATGGGGGCGCTCCCGAACGTCTACTCCGGCTACCAGAAGGTCACCGACGAGCCGGCGCAGAAGAAGATGAAGGAGATGTGGGGCGTCGACGAGCTTGCCGAGGGCAGGGTCGGCTACACCGTCACGGAGATGATCAACATCCTCGCCGACAGGCCCGGCGAACTCAAAGCGATGTACATCATGGGCGAGAACCCGATGCTCTCCGACCCGGACATCCAGCATGCCGAGGAGGGACTCCGAAACCTCGAGTTCCTGGTCGTGCAGGACATCTTCATGACCGAGACCGCCGAACTCGCCGACGTCGTCCTGCCCGCCGCCTGCTACGCGGAGAAAGACGGCACCCAGACCAACACCGAGCGGCGCGTCCAGCGCTGGAGGAAGGCGCAGGATCCCCCCGGCGAGGCGAAGCCCGACTGGCAGATCCTCTGCGAACTCGGGAGCAAGATGGGTTATCCGGAGCAGTTCGCGTTCGAGAGCCCTGAGGCAGTCTTCAATGAGATCGCCGCCGTCACGCCCTCCTACCACGGGATGTCCTACCCCCGCCTCGACCCGGACGGCCTGCACTGGCCCTGCCCGACCGAGGAGCACCCGGGAACGGCGATCCTTCATCGGGAGACGTTCGCCATGCCCGACGGGCTCGGAGTCTTCTCGCCCATCGAGTGGAAACCGGCCGCCGAGGTGCCGGACGCCGAGTACCCGTTCGTCCTCACGACCGGCCGCACGATCTGGCAGTGGCACACCGGCACCATGACCCGCCGGTCGTGGAGCCTGGAGAAGGAGGCGCCGATCGGCTGGATCGAGATCAACACCGAGGACGCAGAAGCGCTCGGGATCACGGACGACGAGGTCGTCCGGGCGAGCACCCGGCGGGGCTCGGTCGACATCCCCGCGAAGGTGACGGACGAGATCATCAAAGGTGTGATGTTCATACCGTTCCACTACAAGGAGCATCCGGCGAACAAACTGACTCACAACGCGCTTGACCCGATCGCAAAGATCCCCGAGTTCAAGGCCTGCGCCGTGAAAGTCGAGAAGATCGAGGAGGTGTGAGAGATGGCAGTTAACGGCGATCTGCTCTATGCATGGACGACGGACGAAAACCTCCGCGAGAAGGCGGAGACCGGCGGGGCGGTGACCGCGCTGCTGCGCCACGCTCTCAAGAGCGGTATGGTCGACGGGGTCTTTGCGGTCAGGAAGGGTGCGGACGTCTATGACGCGGTTCCGGCGCTGATCACCGATCCCGCTGAGATCGGAGGGGTTGCCGGCTCGCTCCACTGCGGCACCCTGCTCCTCCCCAAACAGATGCGGCGGTGCCTCCTCGCGGCCGACCCGAATATGCGGATCGCAACCGTCCTCAAAGGCTGCGACGTCAAGGCGATGTATGAGATGGCGAAGCGCGGGCAGGTCAACCTGGACAACATCATCGTGATCGGTCTCAACTGCGGCGGCACCATCCGGCCGGAGGTGGCGCGGACGGTCGTCCGGGAGAAACTCGGTCTGGACCCCGATGATGTCGTCAAGGAAGAGATCGACAAGGGGAAGTTCATCGTCGTCACAAAGGACGGCGAACATGCCTCCATATCGATCGACGAGCTCGAGGAGGGGGCGGAGGACCTCCTCGGGAACGAAGGGCTCGGCCGCCGCTCGAACTGCCGCCGCTGCAAGATAAAGATCCCGCGCCAGGCGGACCTTGCCTGCGGGAACTGGGGCGTGATCGGCGATAAAGCCGGGAACGCCACGTTCGTCGAGGTCTGCTCCGAGAAGGGCGCGAACCTCCTCAACAGTGCTGTTGCGGCAGATGCCGTGGCGACGGAACCCGCGAACCCCAAAGGGGTCGAGATCCGCGGCAAGGTCGAGAACGCCATGCTGAAACTCGGCGACAGGTGGCGAGAACGCTACTTCGGTGCGCTCGGCGAGGGCAAGGAGCGCCTGAACAAGATCCGGGAGCAGACGAGCCGGTGCATCAAGTGCTACTCCTGCATCGAGAACTGCCCGATCTGCTACTGCATCGAGTGCAGCGCGAAGAAAGACTACCTGGTCGAACCCGGCGTCATCCCGCCGCCGTTCATGTTCCACCTGATCCGGTTCGCGCACATCTCCGACTCCTGCGTCAACTGCGGCCAGTGCGAGGAGCTCTGCCCGGTGGAGATCTCGAACTCGGTCTTCCTCCACGCCATCCAGACCGATCTCGAGAGGCTGTTTGGGTTCCATCCCGGTGAGGACATGACCCCGCCGGTGCTCGCGCTCGTCGAGGAGAGCGCGGAACGCGACCGGCTCATCGCCACCGGGAGCGACCAGATCTTCGATATCTTCAGATAACCGGAGATCAACCGTCAACCATCGATCCCTTTTTTCCGTCAGGGCTGTTTTCCGGTTCAATCAGGGTGCTGTTCCCGGTAAGGCGGCGTTTTCCCCCTAACTGCGACGCTCTCCTGACATAGGCCTTCATGACGTCCGTTCGTGCGACAAATCCCGAGAGCGCCCTCGGGTCCTCCGCCGGGACAACGGGCAGGTGATGGATATCGTGTTCGGTCATCAGATCCAGAGCCTCGCGTAACGTACAGGCAGGATGCACGGTAAACACCCGTGAATTCATGACCTTCTCCACCGGTACGTCGTGTTCGCCATTCATCCGGTGATCTCTGACATCATCAAGAGCGATAATGCCGACGAGCTTCCCTTCTCCATCGAGCACCGGAAATCCGGTATGCAGTGTCTCGTCGATCAGGTGGAGCACCCGCCCGGTGGTGTCATCGGGTGATACGGCGACGATCCGGTCACGGGGCACCATAATGTCGCCCACGTGAATATCCTGGAGAATTTCGACCATATACTCGTCCCGGTGAGCAGCTGACTGTGACCGGTTCAGCACCTGCTCGCGGAAGATGGTAGACTGACCGATGAGAAGGACCGCCACGGAGACGGCACCCATTGCCGGGACGAGCAGGGAGAAATCGCCGGTCATCTCCACGACCATGATCATGACCGCGATCGGTGCGTGGGAGATCGCACCGAAGAGAGCGATCATCCCGACGATGAAGAAGACCGGCACGGACTCGACGGGCACGATCCCGGGGAGCGCGAGGTGCAGCAGGGACCCAAAGGCGCCTCCCGTCGCCCCCCCGATCACCAGTCCCGGCGCGAAGACGCCGCCGCTCCCTCCGGAGCCGATGGTGAGCGATGTTGTCAGGATCTTTGCAAACGGGAGGAAGAGTAGCACTCCGATCGGGAGCATGTTATAAAGCGCGAGTTGTGCAAAGCCGTATCCGGTTCCGAGGCTGCCGAGGCCGACGATTGCCGCTTCGGGAGAGAGAGCCGCAAGAGCGAGAACGAACGTGCCGGTGAGGAATGCCCCGGCAAGGGGTCTGAAGTGATTTGGAAGATTGAAACGGCTGAATATTCCTTTGAAAACCTTGTTTGCCCCGTAGAAGGTGTTGATGTACAGCAGGCCGACTGCCGTCGCGACCACGCCGAGGAGAATGAAGAGAGGGATCTGGAAGACATTCCAGGAGGTTGCCGCGGGGCCGAAGACCGGTTCGAACCCCTCAACCAGACCGAAGATAGCGTATCCGATAACAGAGGCAAGGAACGCAGGAACGATTGCTTCGGCTTCGAAGTCCTGTTTGTAGAGGATCTCCGCAGCGAGAATTGCCCCGCCGAGAGGCGCCATGAAGATCGTGCCGATTCCGGCGCCGACACCGGTGGCGATGGCAAGCCTCCGCTCACGGGCGGAGAGGCCTAACAGATCGGCGGCGATCGAGCCGAAACCGGCCGACATCTGTGCAGTCGGCCCTTCACGCCCGGCGCTCCCCCCCGTCGAGATGGTTAGGACGGCAGTGACCGCTTTGACGAGGGGGACGCGCCAGCGAACCCGTCCCCCTCCATGAAACGCCTTTATCGCCGCGTCGGTCCCGTGGCCTTCCGCCTCCGGGGCAAGGGTGTAGACCAGGAGGCCGGAGAGGAGTCCTCCGAAGCAGATGACGGGGAGGATCATCCAGAGGTGCTCGGGAGGAGCCCACTGGCCGATATCCTGGAGTGTCTGCCCTTCCTTTGGGAGGTGGAACCCGACGATACCTTCCATGAAAAATGCAGTCCCTAATTTCAGCCCTTCAAAAAAGAACAGTGCGCCAATGCCGGAGATGAGCCCGACAATGACGGCGATAAGTATGATCCTCCTGTAAGGTGTGACGGTTTCCTCGATCTGCATGGGATATATGGGGTGTGGTTGCTTAACACATATTTAATTTGGTTAACTTCTTGCAGCGGTATATGATAAATGGTTGCGCATCGCCGCCGGACGACCCGGGGCGCCCTCTTCTTTTATCGCCCCTCCGATATCGTGAGAACCGGGCGATAACTGCGTAGGGGGCGATTTTCTTCAAAGGGGGCACTGAAGGTCACCAGATCATCGCCATCGGATCTTCGATGTGTTGTGGTGACGCTCCGCAGTGCGACGGATGGGACGTCCGGAGCTTGAGCACCAGATATGTCCATCCGGTCGGGGTGCTTTCCCCACTTCCCTGCGTGCCCGTTCCCGGAGCCTGCCGCATGGCTCCCCGGAGATGCCTGACAACGTCCATGTAACCCCCGGTGTCCCGGGATCGGGTTTCCCTGCTGGAGCGGGATCGCAGCCGTCAGAGGTTGAGCATATGCGTCTCATCAAGGTTGCAGCACCAGTGGGGGTTCGTGACGGGGCTGTACCGAAGACCGTCCTTCAAGATAAAATGTGCGGCCGGTCGCCGCTTGCCGCGGCACCGTGACAGACCCCGGTGATCGTGGCCGAACTGCAGTCGGGCTCCTTTACCGGCAGCGCCGCCTGCCGCGCCGGGGTTCCGGGTGCGGCCGATCCCTGGAGAGACTGGGAGGGGCCGCAGAGGGGATACCTCAGGCATCCATAGACCGTTCGGGTGGGGAATCTGACCCGGAACCCGAGATGGCTATCAAAAACGGAAACAAGTGCGTAACGCCTCCCTAAAATCACCCGCCTTCCCGTAGGAAATCCTGTTTTTGGAACACATCCCGACGCGCAGACCTCTACGGTGATATTACCAACTATTTGCCGTCCCGACACAGATGTCGTCGGAGATCGGATGATCGGCGCGGCAGCTTCCATAGACCTGAAGAAATATCTTTCCAAAACCACCCATAATCCGCGTGGCCCCAAAAGCATTTTTAATAGCATCATTTACCTATTTATGAAGTTTAATTGCAGGAATGAACTTACAGCGTCGATAAACGCCTCAATCCCGGATATATTCCCCACCCATAACGATCATTTCGAAACCTATTAATAGCACTCTCAGATTACAGATTAATCAGACCTATCCATCTGAATTACCTGATGGTGTAGGTAGGACGTTTAGAGAGGTGTATGAAAAATGGTATTCCATCCTCCAGTTGCTATCGTAGCAAAAGCAGGAGACTCCGGAAAGTACAAGGTCGGACTCCCTGCCTGGAACATGGTTCTTCGTGGATTCCTGTCCGGAGCGTTCATCGCGATGGGTGCTGCCCTGGCGACGGTCTGTTCGACCGGTATCATGGCATCCGATGTCGCGATGCGGTTCGGCTTCGCGAGTCCCGGTATCGCCCAGCTCGTTCTGGGTGCTGTCTTCCCTGTGGGGCTTATCATCACAATCATGACCGGTGCCGAACTCTTCACCGGCGACGCGATGCTCGCCCCCATGGCAGCGTTCATCCACAAGGTCAGCTGGGCAAGCGTGCTCAACCTCTGGCTCTGGGTGTACATCGGTAACCTCATCGGGTCGGTGGTCTTCGCGTACATCATGGCATACGGCCCGTTTGTCAGCTTCGATGCCGCCGGAACCGCAACACTCACCGCGTTTGGTACAAGAGCAATCGCCATAGCAACCGCAAAGACGAGTTACTTCGGTGTCATGGGAATGTGGTCGGTCTTCCTCAAGGGGATCGCCTGTAACTGGCTCGTCAACCTCGCTGTCCTGCTTGGTATATGCGCGGACGATGCGATCGGTAAGATCGCCGGTATCTGGTTCCCGATCTTTGCCTTCGTTGCCAGCGGGTTCGAGCACAGCGTAGCGAACATGTACTTCATCCCGGCAGGTATCTTCTGCACGGGCATCGACCCCACGAAGGCGGTCGACACGGTCAACTGGGTTGCCATGTGGACCAACAACGTCATCCCGGTCACGCTCGGTAACATCGTCGGAGGTCTCTTCTTCGTCGGTGTCCTCTACTGGGTCGCGTTCAGAAAGGAAATTGCAGCCCTTAAGTAGACCTAAGTAGACCTTGATCACGATGCAAATCGGAGATATCAAAGTGAGGGTGACGGCCGTTACCGTGGCCGTCTTCCTCTTTTTTATTGTCCTGATCGCCGTCTACGTCCTCACGGTCGGGGATGTATACGCGCTGTATTGGGCGGTTCCCGCGGTAATCATGCTGCTTCTCATACCCATGGCACTCAACTACATGAGTCAGAGTCAGTATGCGTCGCTGGTGCCGATGTATGAAGCGGAAGCAAAGAACACCCGGATACGGGAGATCAACCTGAACAAACTCGGCGAGCCGGTGCGCATAACGGGCGTCGTCGAGCGGGTCTATTTCCAGTTCCTCAACCGGCCGCAGTATCTCGTCGCCGACCGGACAGGTGAGATATCGGTCAAGATGTTCACCTCGCCGGCAGAAAACGTGCAGAAGGGCGACGTGGTCGAGGTGCTCGGCGTCATCGTCAAACGCTACATCATGACCGGGGATGCGGTCGTCAACTGTGTCTCCATACGAAAAGTCGAGAAAAAACAGCAATCCTGACGCCCCCACGGGGAGCGCCAAGCAATTCAGTGAAGGGACCGGCGGAAACGAGTGTTTCCTGCCCAGATTACCTTCGCATTCTTGTTAGAATCCCTTTTCAAGCCCGTCGTCTATCGGCGTTGCCGCCGGCCTTCTGTTGAGGTCTGCGATGTACTCCTCGAAGAGATGGATCCGGGTGCTCACCGGGAAGGGTATCCCGATGGTGCTGATGACTGCTTCTCCCGCTTCAAGCGTCTGAATCTCGGTGTCAAGGCGCGAGAGATCCTGTTTTGCGCTGCTCGCGATGGTGTCGCGGTCGCCCCGGTCGGAGAGCCCCATCACCACGAAGGTGTTCAACTGGGCGAGAACCCGGGCGTCGATGTTCTTCGGCTGCTGGGTAACCACACAGAGCCCCACGCCGAACTTCCGGCCCTCCATCGCGGCTTCCCGGAACGTCCGGGTGCTCCCGGACCCTGAACCCAGCACCCGCTGGGCCTCCTCGATGGTGATCAGGACCTGTCTGGGCTCTCCCTCGCCCCCGGCTTCCTCACCCTGGTGGCTGCGCATGATCTTACGCGTGATGATCGAGAGGACGAAGAGTTCGCTCTGCTCGCTCATCCCCGGGATGTCGATCAGGACGACCTTGTTCTCGTGGAGCGCCTTTAAGATATCCGGGATCGATGAACCCTGCCTCCGGAAGAAACCCCGGTTCCTGTTCATCATGCCGGCGATCCGCCGCTGCATCACCGAGAGGGTGCTCGGCGAGAAGTTCTTCAGGTCGTTTGCAATCCGGGGGTGCCGGCCGGTGTAAGTCCCGGCGTCGAAGGTCGCGAAATCGGTGCTCTGGAAGAAGTCGATCACGTCGGAGCCCGGCGTGCTCTCGAGCATCTCCACGACCTCGCGCTGGGGCGGGGAGTGCTCATAGAGGAGGAGGAGATCGGGCGCCCTGAAGTCGTCGTAGTCCAGGTAGAGCTGGTCCAGGTGATACCTCCTCCGGTAATCCTCAGACCGGGTGGAGAAGACCGCGAGCCCGTCACGGCCGGCCTGGTAGTGCAGGAGCCCCATCGTCGCCTCCCCGCTCGAAGACCGCCCTCCCGCCACGTACTCGCCGTGCGGGTCGACGATGAGGAGCCCGAACTCCCGCGCCTGCATGCAGGAGGCGCAGAAGACCTTCATGAAGTTGCTCTTTCCCATGCCGGTCGTCGCAAAGACGCCCATGTGCTGGCGCATCACCTGTGCGTGGAGCGCCACCCTGACGTCTTTTAAGACGCCCTGGCCGGTCTTCATCACGCCGACCTCGATCTCGCCCATCACCTGCGAGAGGAACGCGAAGTCGCGGGCCTCCGGGCGCTCCACGCGGGAGAACTTCGCAGGAAGTGTCCGGGGTTTTCGGAAGGCGCCGTCGCCGCCGACGTATCCGAGCGGCATCGCCTCGACGAGGATGAAGACGTCCTCCCCTATCCCGTAGAAGTGCTCGGTATGGGGACGGGTATCCCACTTCGGGTCGGCGAAGTTGCAGTCGTGGAGGAGGTCGTTCACCTTGGCAAAGAACGTCAGCCCTTTGACACTGTCGGTGATCTTCAACACGTCGCCGAGATAGAGTTCCGCGTCATGGGGGACGGCAAACCGGTAAGCGAGCACCCGGTCACCGATCAGGCGGTACTTCGAGGCGTCGCCGCCGCTAATATCGGTCAAGTTCATCATGATAGTCACCAAAGATGCCGGTATAGTCGGTACGGGTCATGCCGAGCCGGTCCATGTCCCGGATGATATCCTGGCGGACCTGCTCGACCGCATCCCTCCCGATCTTCGTCGTGAGGTGGGCGTCGAGGAGCGGGTAGGGGTAGCCCGTGACGCGCCCGTCGTCGGCGTAGGCCGCGAGCCCCGAGAAGACCCGTTCGACCATCTCCGGGCTGTAGAACGCGGGGATCTCGACCTTGAACGCCCGCTCGGCCCGCGGGTGCAGCCGCGCGACGTACTGCTCGCCCCGCTGCTTCCAGGAGTCCGTCTCCCGGCGGTCGATCAGGCCTTCGGGGGTGGAGACGCAGAGGTACCAGGGTCCGGGGACGCCGAGGTCGCGCGCAAGCCCCTCCGCCGCCGGGACGATCGGGTGTCCCCCGCCCCAGGTGAGCGACGTCCGTTTCGTCACCGCGGCGATGAGCACCCCCCGGAGGTTGCAGAGGTTCAGGAGTCTCTCGACGACCTCGTCGTGGCTCGCGTGGCGAACCTGGAGCGTGCCGTCGAGGACGATGAGGTCGCCGGCGTCAACCTCCGCGGCCATCTCCATCGCGGCCCAGAACTCGAGGGTGTCCCGTATGACGGCGGTGTTCTGGACCGGGTCTTCGTGGTCGAGGTGCACCTTCGGCGGGCAGTTGAAGCAGTCGTGATAGATCTCGTCGAAGTCCTCGTTCCCCCTCCCCGGGTTGACCGTGACGACCTGGAGGGGCGTCGTCCGGTGGTGGAGGCGCGAACCGCCCGAGTACGAACTGACCGATGCCCGGACGGCGGCAACGGCAAAACTGCCCGCATCGAGGATGACGGTGTTGCTCCCGTCCACCGCAGAGACCGCCCCGTCGAACCGGGACGAGCAGCGGCGGTAGGACGATGCATCATACCCGCTCGCGGCCGCGAACCGTCCGGCAAGATCGGGCGGGGTGTAATCGCGGATCTTCCCTGCGATCCGGCGGATCGCGTCCCGGTAGGCGGCATGCGGATCGGTCATTCGAACTCCCTGACCTGGCTCGCCTGGTCTCTGCCCATCTCGACCATGAGCGTCGTCGAGAACTCGTCCTGGACCTCGGTGATGTGAGATATCAGGAGGATCTGGGGGAAGTGGGCCTCCTGAGTCCGGAGCGCCCGGAGAAGGTTGCCCCGCCGTCCCTCGTCCTGGCTCCCGAAGATCTCGTCAAAGATCAGGAACGTTGAGTCGTGCATCTCGTTCACCTCGGCGAGGAACCGGGAGAGCGCCACCCGGAGGGCGATGGCGATGTCGTCCTGTTCTCCGCCGCTGAACCGCTCGGCCGGGTAGTCGTCTCCCATGTCGTGGACAAGGACGGTGAAGTCGTCGTCGAGCATCACGGTGCTGTAGCGCCCGTCGGTGATCTCCGAAAGCACCCTCCCCGCCTCCTCCTCGATCCGGTCCCTGACCACCTGGAGGAGGTGATCGGTATACTCCTTGATCATCGACCGGGTCAGTTTCAGGCGGGCGATCTCCTCGGTGAGCGCTTCCTGCTGCCGGAGGAGGTCGTCCGCGCGCGAGAGTCTCCCGGTCTCTTTCTCGATATCCATCTTGAGGCCGTTTATCTTGAAAGCAACGGCGGATCGCTGCTCCCGCGCCGCGAGGAGGTCTCGCTCGCACTTCAAGGCTCGCTCCTCTGCTGCCGTGACCGCCTCTTCGCTGAACCCGAGCCCTTCGGCGGCCTCCACGACCCGGAACCGTTCGGCCTCCCTCTTCGCGAGGAGGGCCTGCTTCGCCTCCAGCGCCTCGACCAGCCTCGGGACTTCTTCAAGGCGGACGCGGAGTTCGAGCGCCCGATGATGCGCCGCCTCAGCGCGACTGAACTCCTCGCTCTGGCGTGCGAACCGGTCGGGGTCGAACGAGAGGCGGGTGAGTTCGTCCCGGATAGCCTGCAGCCTCCCTTCGAGTGCGGTGATCCGTGCGGAGACGTCCTCCCGTTCCTCTTCCAGCGCCGGCCGCCGCGTGAGCCGGGCCTGCGCCTCCGTGTATGCCCGCCAGGACGGTTCGAGTGCCTGCGCCTCGGCCTCCAGGTGCTGCCGGACCGCCGGATCGAACCCGAGCAGGGAGAGTTTCGTCTCGACCTCCTCTTTTCGAGCGAGATACCTCTCGACGTCGGTGATGAGCCGTTGCCGCTCCTTCTGGAGGGCGGGGAGGCGGCTGCACTCGCCCCGGAGGGTATCGGCCGACGTCCGCATCTCCAAAAGAACGCGGATCCGCTCCTTGAGAGCGGCGTGCGCCGCCGGGTCGTACCCCTCCATGCCGAGCGCCCGAACCGCCGCACGGTGACGCTCCGCCTCGGCCCGCCACCGCTCTGCGACGCTCGCGCTCTGCTCATACCGGGACGAGTAGAGCGCGTGCTGCTCTTTTAAGCGCTGGGAGACAGTGCGCCGTCCGGAGAGGTCCGCCAGCGCGGCGACGAGGGCCTCGCGGTCGGCGGTCGCCCTCGCATGCTCACCCTCAAGGCCGGCGAGCGTCTTCTGCATCGCCGCGCCGGCATCCGCAAGATCGCCGAGCAGTTGCTCGTAGTGGTCGCCGAGGCCCTGGTGGCATGTCGGGCACGACCCCTCCGGGCCGGCGGCGAGGATCTCCGCCCGGTGCTCGGCAAGTTTCTTGATCTCCTCGCGGAGCGCCTCCTGCCGCTCGGCGCAGGCGCTGATCCGCGATGTCAGGTACTCTTTCCGGCTCTCCGCGGACTCTATCTCATCCTCGATCGAGCCCATCCCGGCAAGTTGCCGGGCAAGCCCGGCAATCTCGCTCTCGAGGAGGCCCATCTCTTCGGAGGCCGTGGCGACCTCCCGCAGGCACCGCTCTTCCTCGCGGGCGAGTTCCTGGGCCCGGAGGAACACCTCCTCGCGGGCCAGGAGAGCGTCGTACTCCCCGATCTCCACTTCGAGCGTGCGGAGACGTTCGACCTTCTCCTCGATCCCTTCGATCTCCGTCCGGTTCTCCCCGACACGCTGCTCGATCTGGGCGAACCGCTCGTCCATGCGCGTGGCTTCCTCGCGGAGGGCGTCGTACTCCGACTGGAGCGCTTTCATCGCAGAGATCCGGTCGCGGAGGCTCTGCCACTCCCCGACGTCCCGTTCGAGGCCGGCGAGCGATTCCGCATCTGTCGTAAGCGCGGCGAGTTCTCTCTCGACCCTCGTCCGGCGCTCGCCGTACTCCTTAACCTGCCCCTCTGCGGTCTTCGCCTCGACGGTCAGGCGGTCGGCGAGCGCCTTCTCCTCGGCCATCGCGGCCGTCCCGGCCTTCAGGGCCTCGTAGCGGCCGGCGAGGGGGGCAAGTCCTTCGAGGTCGGCCTGCAGCCGCTGCCGTTCGGCGATCTCCCCCTCCGCTGTCCGGCACTCGGCCCGGAGCCGCTCGATCTCGGCCGCGTGCATCTCCCCTTCCCGCGCAAGGTGCAGGTAACGCTCGCGCACCGAGAGCAGCCGGTCGCGCGCCGTGCGCGCACCGTCGAACTCTTCCACGGCCGCTGTCTCTCTCTCCAGGGCTTGTTTTGCCTCTTCCTGTGCTCCGGCGAGTTCCGTGCGGAGCACCGCAAGGCGGTCGCGGACCCCTTCGGCATCCAGTTCCTGGAGCCGGCCGGAGAGTTCCCGGAAGACGCCTTCCCGGGCATCGACGATCGATTTGAGGTGCTCCATGCTGTCCTTCTTGAGGTAATCGATGCCCAGCACCTGCATGAACCAGTCCTTCCGGGAACCGGCCCTGCTCTCGAGCAGGGCAAGGAGGTCCTTCTGCCCGGCGTAGATGGTGTTGCGGAAATCTCCCGGCCCCATGCCGACAACCCGCTGCACCTCCAATCCGACGTTCAGGACGCTGTTTGCGAGGAGTTTCTGGTTCAGGTAGAGGTTTGCCTCGTGGAGGTTTGACGAGGCGCGGCGTTTGAACCTGCGGACGACGGCATACTCGTTGCCGCCGACCGAGAAGTCCAGGCGAACCTCGCAGACGTCCTGTGGCCCCGCAAAGGAGCTGACGATGTAGTTCCCGTCGAGCCCCGTGCCCTGCAGGCCGTAGAGGGCGAAGAGGACGGCGGAGACGATGCTGCTCTTTCCCGTCCCGTTGTTCCCGACGATCCCCGTGATGCCGTCCTGGAAGACGATCTCCTGGTCGCGGAAGCGCTTGAAGTTGCGCATCCGGAGTTTATTCAGCAGCACGCTCTCCCTCTTTATGGCGCGCGATGACCGTCCGGAGGACATCCGTCCCGGTCTTCTTCACGAACTCCGCATCACCGGGAGCGAGGTGCTCCTTCTCCACGAACCGCTCGAACTCAGCGACGTAGTCGATGCCGACGAGCGAGTCCTCGTGGAGTATCCGGGACGGATCGTCGACGGCCAGCACCTGCAGTTTGAGGTCCAGCGCACGGTTCCGTATTTCCTGGAGCGCCTTCTGGTCGAGCGCGCGAAGCGTATCGCGGCGTATCCCGTCGAGCGTTATCTGGCAGATCGCGTGAGAGATATCCTTCCCGTGGTTCTCGGCAGCGTCGATGATGCCGTCCACGACCTCTCTCGCCGAGAGCCCGTCGCAGTTGATCCTCCCGAGGCTGAACATCGGTGTGCGCGGGAGGTCGATATGCTCGACCTCGCCCGACGCGAGATCGACGGCGAGGCCGCCCTTCTCCTCCGCGATCTCGCCGTAGTTGCAGTGTTCGAGCGACCCGCTGTACCAGGCGTTGTCGGCGACCTGCACCTGGCCGTGAAAGTGGCCGAGCGCGATGTAGTCGAACCGGTCGGAGAGGATCGTCGCGTCCAGCTCGTGCTCGGCGACGGTGTGCAGCCTCCTATCCTTCAGGATGCTCGCAAGGCCGTGGGTGACGAGCACGTTCGTGCCACCGGCGAACTCTATCCCCTCGAACGCCCTCCGGTAACCTTCCACCTCGAGCATATTCGGTATCAGGTGAAAGACCGTATCCCCGAGTTCCACTCGCCGGTAGCGGTTGTGGTGGGCGACGTAGAGGTCGGTTGCAGCGTAGCCGCCCCGCTCAAGCACCTCGAACGGCGACGCCGTATACCGGGTCTTCGCCATGCTGTGGTTGCCCGCGACCACGAGCATCGGGATCCCCGCATCGTGCAGACGGGAGAGAGCGTCGAGCGCCGTCGTGTAGGCGCGGGTCTTCGGCTTGACCTGGTGAAAGAGGTCGCCCGCGTGGACGAACACGTCAGGGCGCATGGCGATGATCCGGTCGATGGCAGCAAGGAAGTTGTCGTAGATGAGTTGTTCGCGCAGGTTCATCCCGGTCTCCGGATCGACCCGGTTAAAAGCCGCCAATCCGAGATGCGTGTCTGCTAGATGAACGATCTTCATGCCCAATTAATCTCCGTGTTCCCTGGGTATTAATGTCTGATCCGTGCGGCGTGAATGTATTCGGCACCGGGTCGGTGGCCGGAACACGCGTAATCTAATATACCCTCACCAATATTTGTATGGTGATCTCGTGTCAAAAAGAGCCGTAGATGCAGTTTTTCAGGCGCTCTTCCTCCTTTCCGACGTCCGGTTCCTGCTCCGGGAGACTGCTCCCGGGCATGACCTCAATGAGGCGCAGAAAGCGCGCGCCGCAACAACCCTCGATAAGGTGAAACGGCAGGTCGCAATCCTCGAAGAGGAGTTGATCCGGTGAAGTGCGCTGTCGATATCGAGTCCCGCGACGTCGAGGAGATGTACATCAACATCGACCCCATCCAGGCGGGCGGGCGGCTCACCGCAGAAGCCATGAGGGCGGCGATAGCCTACGGGGACGGCTACTCGGTCTGCGACAACTGCCGGAACCCTCCCCGGCTCGACTATATCAAGAACCCACCCATTGCGCAGTACCACGCGGACCTCGCTGCGTGGCTGAATATGGACACCGCGCGGGTCGTCCCCGGCGCCCGGCGGGGGTTCCAGGCGGTCGCCTCCACGCTCGTCGAGAAGGGCGACCCGGTCATCCTCACGTCGCTTGCCCATTACACTGAGTTCATGGCGGTCGAGGCGGCCGGCGGGATCCCCCGGGAGATCCCGAAGGACGCGAAGAACCACATCACCCCCGATGCCGCGGCAGAGAAGATCGAGGCGGTGATCCGGGAGTTCTCGAAGACGCCGCCCCTGCTCTTCGTCGACCACGTCGACTACCAGTTCGGGAACGTCCACGACGTCGCGGGCATCGCGAAGGTCGCCCACCAGTACGACATCCCCGTCCTCGTCAACGGGGCCTACACCGTCGGGATCATGCCGGTCGACGGGAAAGCGCTCGGCGCCGACTTCGTGGTCGGGTCGGGGCACAAGAGCATGGCGGCACCGGCGCCCTCCGGCGTCCTCGCGACGACGAACGAGCACGCAGAGCGGGTGTTCCGGACGACGCAGGCGAAGGGAGACGTGACCGGCCGGACGTTCGGTATGAAAGAGATCGAGATGATGGGCTGCACCCTGATGGGGGTCACCGTTGTCGGGATGATGGCCTCGTTCCCGCGCGTCAGAGAGCGGGTGCAGCACTGGGATACCGAGGTGGCGCATTCGCAGGCGGTCGTGGACGCCCTCCTCTCCATCGAGGGGACGAAGGTTCTCTCCGACTACCCGCGCCAGCACACCCTGACCCGGATCGATACCCGGGAATCCTTCGATACCGTGGCGCAGCAGCACAAGAAGCGCGGCTTCTTCCTCGCAAGCGACATGAAGAAGCGGGGCATCACCGGCGTCATCCCCGGCTCGACCAGGGTCTGGAAGTTCAACACCTTCGGGCTGACGGAGAAGCAGATCCGGCATGTGGGGGAGGCTTTTGTCGAGGTTGCGCGGGAGAACGGGCTGAATATCATCTGAGGGATATCCCCCGGAGTTCAATTTTTGAGTGGGTTTGGGCAGGCCGGGGTGCTATTGTCGTAAAGATCTTGAGCGAACCAGTGAGAACTACGGTAATCGATCAGAAGCCCAGGGCAGTGGACCGTGGGAGTATCGCCACGGGGGAGAGGCTGACGGGGAGGGGGTCTCCCCCTCCCCTGTCTCTACTACGCAAAGGAGATACCTATAACCCCCACCCCACCCGGCCTTCGGCCTCCTCCCCCGCCCCTTGGGGCGGGGGCAGTGCGTGGCGATAGCCGATGGAAATCCGTGCATGGGATTATGCAGATTAAGAGAGAGTGAAGGTTTTCCAGGAACAATCATGGATTAACACGCATTCAATGGCTGAGAATCTCCTCAACCTCCCCGTTCTTCGCCCGGAACCGCCGAATCGTCCCCGCCGCCCGTTCTGCGAGTTCCTCCGCGCCAATCGCCTCTTCGATCTTCGCGATCGTCTCCGCAGGCGCCGCCGTCGAGGGGTAGCGGGGGGCGACCGTGCACCCGACATCTCCCGGCCGCTCCTCGAACGTCCCGATGGCGCGTGCGCGGTCGACGACCTCTTCCTTGTCGAACCCGATCAGCGGCCGGAGCATCGGAACGGTCGCCGCAGGAGCAATCACCGCCATGTTCGCGAGCGTCTGGGACGCCACCTGCCCCAGGTTGTCGCCGCTGACCAGGGCGGCGTCTCGGCGCTCTTCTGCAAGGATGCTCGCCACCCGGAGCATGAACCGCTTGCAGAGGACGCACCGGTAGCGCGGCTCCTTCAGCGCGGTGATCGCCTCAAAGAACGGCTCCATCTCCACGACCAGGAGATCGAGGGGGTGTCCCGGAACCCAGAGAGAGAGCCGGGCGTGATTTTCGAGAACTCTCTTTCTCGCATCCTTACCCCCGAACCGCCCGCCGTGCATGTTGACGTGCACCATCAGGCATCCCCGGCGCATCATCAGCCACGACGCGACGGGCGAATCGATCCCCTCCGATATCAGGGCCATCACCTCGCCCTGCGTCCCGTAGGGGAGCCCGCCCGGCCCTGCAATCAACTCGTCGTAGACGAGGCCGCCGTACTCCCGGGCTTCCACGAAGATCTCGTAGTCGGGCGCCGAGAGGTCGACCCGCGCCTCCGGTATCCGGTCGAGGACGGCCGAACCGACCGCCGCCGCGAGTTCCTGGCTGCTGAACCCCTCGACACCCGACCGGCGCGCTCTGACCGCAAACGACATCCCGGGTCGGAGATTCCTCTCCGCGTGCGCGACCGCCGTGGCGGCGAGCCCCTCGATATCCGCTGCGCTCACCGTGCAGACGCTCGCGCTCACCACCCCGAAGGTCTTTGCGGCCACCACGGCGATCCGCCGGGGCTCGTCGCCGTAGATCATGATCCGCCCCCGGTAAGTCTCGATGCGGTGGGTGAGCCCCTCAGCCTCCAGCGCAAGGCCGATATTCCCCGTCATTATCGATATGTACCGCCGTTTCACCGTCTCGCTCTTGAGGAAGATCTCCCCGTACCTGACCATCACCGCTTCCACGAATCCGCACCTCCCTCACGATAGCCTCCGGAGGCTATCGCCACGTCTATAAATCCGAGTTCCTTCACCGCACCGAGCAGTTCCTCAAGCCTCCGGCGGTGCGCCGGGTCGGCCTCGACCAGGGCCCGGGCGCCGCCGGTGCACCGGACCCGGATCGTCCCCGGGATCTCCCGCGCGAGGAGGGACTCCGCCGCCGCGACGAGGGCGAGGCACTCCCGGGTGACCGGCTCACCGGTGGGGATGCGGGTTGCGAGGCACGCGGACGGCGGGCGGATGGGCACCCCGAGTTCTTCTGCAATGGCCTCGATCTCCGCCTTCCCCATACCGCGCTCGGCAAACGGGCTCCTGATCCCGAGTTCGGAGAGCGCCTGCATCCCGGGCCGGGTATCCGCCCGGTCATCGGCATGCGTCCCGTCGACCACCGTCCGGCACCCCTGCCGCCGTGCCTCCGTCACGACCGCCTCCATCATCGCCCGCTTGCAGACGTAGCACCGTTCCGGCCGGTTCTCCCGGACAGCGGGGATCTCGAACATATCGAGCGGAACCACGACGTGCGCGATCCCCAGGCGCTCCGAGAGTCTGCGCGCCGCCGCGAGTTCCCCGGGCGGGGTGAGGCCGGTATCGACGCTGATGGCGATCGCCTGGATCCCGTGATGCCGGGCGAGGGCCAGCAGAACCGAACTGTCCGTTCCCCCGGAGAGCGCAATCGCAACAGGTTCGTAGGATCTCAGGAGAGCATCAAGCCCGCGAACTCGCGTCATCTGCTCTTCATATGCTCGCTCGTTCTAGATGAATGTTCGCGAATCGCGCCAATTCCCGGTATCTAGACGAAGAGCAAATGGTTTTTAAAAGAGGCACTCCGAATGTGTACTGATATGGCGAAGAAAGCGAGTGCCAAACAGGCAGAACCCATGAAACTCTTCTATATTTTTTACAATCAGGAGCGCTGGGACAACTGGATCAAGACGCTGGAGGAAGCAAACTTCGAGCCCGCCGAGGGCGAAGAGGTCTCGGAAGGCGAGCAGATGCTCTTCAGTTTCACCGAGGACGTCACCCTCTCGGTCCTGAAGATCGTCCGTCTCTACCAGAACGGCCGGTTCACGAAGGAGGAGACCATCGCGAAACTCGATGATGTGGAGCTCATCGTCATGACCGGGCTTCCCGAGGGAGACCTCGAGGATATCATCGGGTCACTCCAGCTCTCCCTGCTGGTGCTCTTCACCGCCTGCCGGAAGTACATCGAGGGCGAGTTCGATAAGGACATCAAGGCGCTCGTGAAGAAGGGCAAGGGTATCGACGAGGAGAACCTCGAGGAAGCGCTCGAGGTTGCGGCGAACATCGGGGCCGCCGTGGTCGACGGGGCTACCTGCTGCGCGAAGTACATCAAGGACAACATAGAGGACCCCGGCCTCTTCGATGAGTGGCTCATCGAGATCGAGACGATGAGCAACGCCATGAAGTCGCTTGCGAAGTTCGACGAGGAGCCCGGCGAGTCGTCGTGATTGCGAAGAAGGCCCGGTTCCGGGCGGCACGGAAACTCGAGCGGGCAGCAGGGTTCCGGCTCCCGGACCATGTCTTCTCGGGCGCGTTTCTTGAGTCGCTCGGGAAGGCGATCAACTTCGAGAACCTCGACCGGCGGATGCATGAGCAACTCCAGGCCTTTTTCCGCGACTTCATGGACTGCAAGTGCAAGAACGCACCCTTCTGCGGGTGCCCGGAGAGGAAGTTCACCCTCACCATCATCGAGTTCCGGGAGTTGGGGCTTGATCACCGCCAGATCAGCGCCCACCTCCTCGACGAGTACGGGATCGACCTCTACCCTGCCGACATCCTCAGTTTCCTCGAAGACTCCGTCCACATGCTCGAGGCTATCCGGGACGTCGCCGAACTGCAGGGAAGGGAGAAACTCGCGGAGAACGCTATAGAGCACATCAAGAAGATCGAGCACTAGTGCTTGTTGTCATCTTAAATTTAGAGATCTCCCATCCCTCTTCGCGACCTTCGCGGCTTCGCGTGAGACTTCGCTACTCTCTATTACCCCTCACGCGAAGCCGCGAAGAGCGCGAAGGGACGTTTCAGGGAATTATATCGACCTTCGCGCACTCCCGCGCGAGACCGGAGGCCCGTCCCAACATGCGACAAAAGTTTCTAAAATAAGATGACACAATGCAGTAGGCCCTGTTTTTGTAATACCAGGGCCCGGTGTTCAGTTCCCGGATTTTCTCATCATGGGGGCGACATTGCACCCCTCCATCTCCCCGAAGCAGAAGTTAAACCGTTCTTTGATACTCTCCGGGAGTCTTCCCTCCGGGATGGGCTCGAACCCGAGGCTCCCGTAGAAGATGACCAGGGGGAGGGTCGAGTGGATATAGATCGTTTCGGAGCCGCATTCGTCGAGGAGCATCTGCACGACTTCCCGGGCGTATCCGTGTCCGCGGTGCTCGTCGAGCGTGAAGACGCAGTCCATCTCGAGGCCGCCCGCATGGCGTGTGCAGCGCGCCGTCGCTGCAAGGGCGCCGTCGACAAAGACGCCGAATATCCTCTCCCGCGCCGGGTCGGCCTTCTGGCCGCGGTAGTGTGTCCAGACCTTCTCTGCAAGCGGGAACTCTTCCTGGTTCAGTTCACGGACCTCTTTTGCCATCGTCTCCCTCGCGTATAACTACAGGTTGCCGCACCCGGGTATTTAAGTGAACGGCCCCTCAGAGCAGACCCGGCCAGGGGACGCCGAGGCCCATGGTCAACTCCTTCAGTTCATCGCGGATGCCCCGGTCGATCTTGAGGAGAACCAGGAGATAGACAACCCCCCCGAGCGCGACCGCCCCGAGGACGACGAAGACGTTCGTGAGCGGGATGACGAACGAGTAGGCTGCGACGACCGCCGCCATGACGAGCGCGGCAAGGACGATGTGGCCTACGGCCCGGAGCTCCATCCGCACGCGGATGGTCCGGGAGAGGGCGCGGTTGGCGAGCGCCGCGTTCAGCACCATGGTGGCGAGCGTGGCCGCCGCCGCTCCGGTGATGCCGTATGTGGGGATGAGGTAGAGGTTTAGCCCGACGTTTGCAGCGACCGCGATTGCCGTGACCCGGAACGAGTCGCGCGGCCGGTCGAGGGCATTCAAGCACATCGTCTGGAGGAACATGAAGACGTGGGCCACCTGGACGAGCAGGAGCAGCGCGAGAGCCGATGCCCCGGCGGAGAACGCAGCCCCGTAGAAGAAATAGAGGAGGCGTTCGCCGAGGAGCCAGCCACCGAGAACGACCGGGACCGCGAGCAGAAGCGAGTAAGTGAAGGCGCGGGCGAGCGCGTTCTCCACCGAGGAGAGGTCGTTCTGTTTTCCCCAATAACTGACTTTCGGGTAGAGGGTAGTATGGAGTGCTACGGTGATGAACGTCGCGATTGAGGTTAGTTGGAGTGCGACGCGGTATACGCCGACGTCGGCCTCGGTCATGAAGTAGCCGATCATGATGGTGTCGGCGTAGGAGAAGACGAGGTAACCGCTTGCGCTGAGGAAGGTCCAGAACGAGAAGGCAAAGAGGCTCTGGATGTGTGAACGGCGAAACGACGCGAGAGCAAGGTCGAGGAACCGGTAATTGACGAGCCCTGCCGCAAGGAGCCCGGCGACGAACCCCCCGGCAAGGCCCGCAACTCCGTAGCCGAGGACGATCGCGACGACCTGGACGATGATCCGGATCAAGGTGTCGAGCAAACCACTGATCTGGTTGATACCGACCTTCCCTCTGCCATAGACGCCGTTTGAGGCGACGCTCGTTAAGGCACCGGCGATAAGCGCGACGATCAGCCAGAGGAAGACTTCCGGCGAAGCAAGGTCGGGGATATACGGCCGTATGATGAGGAGGAAGCCGATCGAGACAGCCACCAGCACGACCCTGAGGACGATAAACGCTGTGAAATATGCGTCTTGGTCTTCACCCTCGCTGATCCGCTTTACTGCGGCGCCCCCGAACCCGCCGTCCCCGAACAGGTTGAATACACTGTAGTAAGCGACGAAGATGAAGTATGCGCCCAGTATCGCGGGACCGACGGTATGGGCGAAGAACATCGTGGAGAGGAACCCGATCGCGGTGAGGACCAGCGTCGAGGCGAGGCTGATAGCGCTCTGGCGCTGGACGGGATCGATGCGCATGACACGGGCGAGATACCCGGAGGGGCGGAACACGAGCATTGGTTTTGCCGTGAAAGGCCTTATTGGTTGTCAACCATCCGGGCTTTCGGGGGGAGGCTCTTTCCGGGGTCGGTTCAAATGGAGCAGGAAGAGCGGCCGCGATCACCGGGCACCCCGGGAAGAGGGACACGATAACGTCATAGCGGAGTGATACCAACGTATATCAGCACTCTCACAGGACTGAGCACATGGGATATCGGTGGGTGATAATTTGGACGTAGGGGTAATCGGTGTCGGAGTGATGGGCAGGAACCATGCCCGCGTGTATTCGGAATTGAAAGCGGTGGACTCGCTCTATCTGTACGACCTCAACGGGAAGGCGGCCGGCGACCTTGCCGGAGCCTTAGGGGCAACGGCCTCCCCGACTGTTGAGAGCCTGCTCGGAGACGTCGACGCGGTGAGTGTCTGCGTCCCGACGCCCTACCATTTTGGGGTTGCGGAGCAGGTCCTCGACGCCGGGGTGCCGCTCCTCATCGAAAAGCCCATATGCGCAACGGCAGAGGAGAGCCGGCGGCTCATCGGGAAGATCCCCGACGGCTTCGTCGCCGGGGTCGGGCACATCGAGCGGTTCAACCCGATCGTTCCTGAGATCAAGAAGATCGTCAAGAGTCCCCTCTATATCGAGATGAAGCGGCACAACCCGGCGTCGTCGCGGGTGAGCGGCTCCTCGGTCGTCGAGGACCTGATGATCCACGACGTGGACATCATGCGTAACGTCCTCCTCCCCGACGGGGCTTATCGCCTCGCCGGCAGCGGGAACGAGGATCTCTGCAGCGCACTCTTCTCTTTCGGGGAAACCTCGGTCTACCTCTCGGCAAGCAGGAAGTCGTCAAAGAAGATCCGGATGATCTACATCGAGGAGGAAGAGTTCACCGTCGAGGGAGACTTCATGGCCCAGGAGATCTACATCCACAGAAAACCCGGGCAGTACGCGGTCGAGAACGAGCGCTACGTCCAGGAGAACATCATCGAAAAGGTGCTCGTCAACAAGCAGGAGCCGCTGAAACTCGAACTCTCGACGTTCCTCGGCTGCGCGGCACGCGGCCGGGAGTTCCCGGTCAGCCCCGCGCAGGCGCTGCTGAATATGGAGATCTGTGAGGACGTCGCGCGGTGTTTTACAGTGTAGGATGGTTTCTACATGAGTGACAGGTTACAATCGATCATCAACGCCAGAGGTCCAATCAGGAAGATCGGCGTCGTCGGGATGGGATACGTCGGCATCCCCGCCGCGGTGCTCTTTGCGGACGCACCGGAGTTCAAATCCGTTCTCGGGTTCCAGCGGGGTTCTCCGTCATCTGGCTACAAGGTCGATATGCTGAACCGCGGCGAGTCGCCGTTGAAGGGCGAGGAGCCCGGGCTCGAAGAACTGCTGGCGAAGGTCGTCGCCGCCGGAAAGTTCCGGTGCACCTCGGATTTCTCGGAGATTGCCGGGTGCGACGCGGTGACCCTTGCCATCCAGACGCCTTTTGCGGACCCAAAAGACCTCATCCCCGACTTCTCGGCGCTGATCGAGGGGCTCCGGAACGTTGGGAAGCACCTAACGGAAGGCACGCTCGTGGTGCTCGAGTCGACGGTCACCCCCGGGACGACTGCCGGGATGGCTCGCGAGATCCTCGAAGAAGAGTCGGGGCTCGTCGCCGGTGAGGAGTTCGCCCTCGCCCACGCCCCCGAACGGGTGATGGTCGGGCGGCTGCTCCGCAATATCCGCGAACACGACCGGATCGTCGGCGGGATCGACGAGGTCTCGACGGCACGGGCGGTCGAACTCTACCGGCCGGTTCTCACGACGGGGAAGATCATCCCGATGACCGCGACCGCGGCCGAGGTGACAAAGACCGCCGAGAACGCCTTCCGCGACCTCCAGATCGCGGCCGCGAACCAGCTGGCGCTGCACTGCGAGGCGATGGGCGTCAACGTCTACGACGTCCGCGCCGGGATCGACTCCCTCAAGGGCGAGGGGATCACCCGGGCGATCCTCTGGCCCGGCGCCGGGGTCGGGGGCCACTGCCTCACGAAGGACTCCTGGCACCTCGAGCGGGGCGCGCAGGTCCTCGGTGGTGACCTCTGGTACCCGCACGGGGGCGAGTCGATCTTCGGGGTCGCCCGGAAGATCAACGAGTTCATGCCCGAACACATGGTTCACCTGACTCTTGAGGGGCTCAAGCGGGCCGGGAAGTCCCCGAAGGGCGCGACGGTCGTGCTCCTTGGGTGGGCGTTCATCCAGAACTCCGACGACACCCGGAACACGCCGGCGGAGCCCTACTTCGCGGCGCTGAGGGAGGCCGGCGCTGAGGTCCGGGTTCACGACCCTTACGTTGATGCGTATCCGGGGATAGAGGTCTCGCACGACCTCGATGGGACCCTTGCGGGAGCCGACGCCGTCATCGTCTTCACCGGGCACCACCATTATGCCTCTCTCGATCCGGTGCGGGTGAAGGAGTTATCCGGAGAGGAGCACCCGGTCATCGTCGACGGCAGGAACGTCGTCGACCCGGACGCGTTCATCCAGGCGGGGTTCGTCTACAAGGGTATCGGCCGCGGCGATAAGAACAATCATCCGATCCGGCAGTAACCATGAAGATCGTATCGATCGTCGGCGCGCGTCCCCAATTCATCAAGTGCGCTCCGGTCTCCCGGGAACTCCGCAGGGTGCACGAGGAGATCCTCATCCACACCGGCCAGCACTACGACCACGGCATGTCGGAGGTCTTTTTTGAGGAGCTCGGTATCCCAAAACCCGACTACAACCTCGGCATAGGCTCCGGAACCCACGGCCGCCAGACCGGGGCGATGCTCGGTGCGATCGAGGACGTCCTCCAGAAGGAGGAGCCGGACTTCGTGCTCGTCTACGGCGACACGAACTCGACCCTTGCTGGCGCGCTCGCGGCGGCAAAACTCCACATCCCGGTGGCGCACGTCGAGGCGGGGCTCCGGAGTTTCGATCGCCGGATGCCCGAGGAGGTGAACCGGGTGCTTACGGATCATGCATCGGACCTCCTCTTCTGCCCGACGGAGACGGCGGTGAGAAACCTCGCGGCCGAGGGGGTCACGGAGGGCGTCTTCCTCGTCGGGGATGTGATGTGTGATGCGATGGAGTACAACTGCGTGATTGCTGAAGAGCGCTCCCGGATCCTTGAGGACGTCGGGGTCGAATCGGGAGGCTACCTCGTCGTCACCGTCCACCGGCCCTCGAACACCGATGATCGTGACAATATGGCCGCCATCATCGGCGCCCTCGGCGAGGCCGGGATGCCGGTTGTCTTCCCGGTCCACCCCCGGACGCGGAAGTATCTCGGTGAATACGGCCTCCTTGAGAGGATGCCGGAGAACGTCCAGGTCGTCGAACCGCTTGGCTACCTCGATATGCTCCGCCTGATGGCGCACGCAGAAAAGATCCTCACCGACTCCGGTGGCGTCCAGAAGGAGGCCTACATGCTTGGCGTCCCCTGCATCACCCTCCGGGAGAACACCGAGTGGGTCGAGACGGTCGAGGCCGGGTGGAACGTGCTCGTGGGGGCGGAGAGGGAGAGCATCATTGATGCTATTCGGCATTTTTCTCCCGAGTCGCAGCAGAAAGAGATATTCGGGAGCGGAAACGCCAGTGCTTTGATCGGGGAGATCCTCACCCGGCGCCAGGACGCTGGAGAGACACCGAATCTCTCCTGAAACCTTCGTGTCGAGAATACAGCCAATCACATGCGTGACAGTGGGGGATACCGGCACACCAGCATCCGGGGTTCCGACCATTGCGTAGTACCTGACCTGCATCCTGTCCATTCACCCTTTTGCAGCGGTCCGGGAGTTCTCCTGCGATCCCGTATGCTCCATATCAATCCGCACCTGAGCATCCACGATAAAGTATAAGTACCCCGGGGAGACAGTTGGGGCCGTTCAGCCCTCTCATTTATGTCTGGTAATGCCGGGGAAGGTTCCGGGCGGGGAGGAGCAGACGAACTCCGGATTATGCGTATCTGCATGCTCACCACGACCCACCCGCCCCGCGACGGGCGGATATTCGAGAAAGAAGCGAAGAGCCTTGCAAAGGAGCATGGCGTCACGATTCTCGCCCCATTCGACGCCGGATGCGTCGGGGAGGACGGAGATGTGCGGTTTTTCACAGTCCGAAAACCCGCATCGAACCTCCTTCACCCTCTGACGCTCTTGAGAGTGCTTCGGGCCGGTCTGGGAGAGGAGTGCGACGTTATTCACTGCCACGAACCGGACGCCCTCCTCGTGGCGCTCCTGCTGAAGGCGGTGAAAGGTCGAAAGGTCGTCTACGACATCCACGAGCACTGGCCGAGCGAGATCCCGTTCGATCTCGGTATCCCGAACGCGACAGTCCTCGCGAGGGTCCTTGAGCCCCTGCTTTCCCGGGGAGAAGTCCTTCTTGCACGATTCGCCGATGCGAGGATTGCCGTCAGCGAGAGCGTCGCGGATCGGTTCGGTCGAAACGGGACGAAGCCTGTGATCGTATCCAATTACTCGATCGCCGATCGGGTGCCGCCGACGCCGCGGACGAAGAGCAACTGCAACGTGGTCTATATGGCCGGGAATATGCAGATGTTTCACGGCATTCGTGAATGCATCCAGGCAATGTCGCAGGTGGCGGCAACGTTCCCCGACGTCTCTCTGACGCTTGTCGGGAACGTTCGCGAGGATATCGGCGCGATAGCAGCGAGGACGGAACCCCGGCCGGAGATCACGATGCCGGGCTACCTTCCCTACCGTGAGATGTACGAAACCCTGTGCGAGGGGAGCATCGGGCTCCTGGTCTTCCAGCCCGATTACTACAACGCTTTTATCGGCCTCCCGAACAAGCTCTTCGACTACATGCTCTGCGGCCTCCCTGTCGTTGCGAGCGACTTCCCGGAGATCCGGAAGGTAGTCGGCGATGCCGGATGCGGGGTGCTGGTCGACCCGACCGACCCGAATGCGATCGCAGAGGCGATCGTCTACCTCTTCGAACACCCGGACGAGGCGCGGAGGATGGGAGAGAACGGGCGGAAGGCGGTTCTTGATCGGTATAACTGGGAGGAGATGGAGAAGAGGCTGCTCCAGACGTACCGGGCGATTGAGGGGCAGGCGAAGTGATTGAATCTGAACGCGAACCGTAAGAAGAGCCCCCGCGCCCCTCGCGGAGAGAGTGTCTTCATCGCTCATCACAGCGTTCCCGCAACGCAACCATCGCATCCTGTCGGCCCCATCCGGAGCAGATATCCGTTTACCCTCTATCGCCCGGGGGGTGGGATCTTCTGATGCCGCGCTCAGAGCCCTCCCGGGCGTCTGCTTTCGCCGCAGACGTCTTCAAACTCGTCACCGGCACCACCCTCGCCCAGGCCGTCGCGGTGCTGGCATCCCCCCTTCTCACCCGCCTCTACGGCCCGGAAGCCTTTGGATTCCTTGCGCTCTTCATCTCGATCACCAGCATCCTCGGGGTCGTCGCCTGCATGCGCTACGAATTCGCCATCATGCTCCCGCAGGAAGACCGGGAGGCCGCGAACCTGCTGGCCCTCTCCCTCCTCTCGGTGGCGGTCGTCAGCGGCCTGACCATACCGGCCCTGTACTTCGGGGGGGATCCCCTCCTCTCCCTCATCAGGGCGCCGGGCCTCGCGCCCTACCTCGTCCTGGTTCCGCCGTATATCTTCGTCAGCGGAGTCTTCCTCGCGCTGAACTACTGGAACTCGCGCACCAAACATTTCGGGCGGCTCTCGGTTGCCCGGGTCACCAGTTCGCTCGCTACGGTAGGCACGCAGCTTGGAGCGGGGTTTGGCGGATACGCAACGGGAGGGAGCCTCATCGGCGCGAGCCTGGTGGGGGTATCCGTCTCCACCGGAGTCCTCGGCGGCCAGATCTGGCGGGACGATCGTGCGCTCCTGCGCGGGAGCATCTCATGGAGGGGGATGCTCGAGGGGTTGAGGCGGTACAAGAAATTCCCCCTCATCGATAGCGGCTCGGCCCTGCTGAACACGGCTTCGTGGCAGTTGCCGGCGTTCCTCCTTGCCGCCTTCTTCTCCCCCGTGGTGGTGGGTTTCTACTCCCTCGGCTTCATGGTGCTCCAGCTCCCGATGAGCCTGATAGGCAGTTCGATAGCGCAGGTCTTCTTCCAGCGGGCCGCCGAGGCTCGTTCCGACGGTACGTTCTCCCACCTTGTGGAGAATGTCTTTCGCCTGCTGATCATGATCGGGATCTTCCCCATTCTCACCGTGACGATCATCGGGCCGGATCTTTTTGCCGTCGTCTTCGGGGAGAACTGGACCGAAGCCGGAGTTTACGCTCAAATACTGAGTGTATGGGCGTTTGTGTGGTTCATCTCCTCGCCTCTCAGCACGATCTGGGCTGTCCTCGAAAAACAGACGTTCGGCATGCGGGTGACGACACTGAACTTCGTGACGCGCGTCGGCTCGCTCATCCTCGGCGGAATGAGCGGAAGCCCGGTTGTCGCCCTTTCCCTCTTCGCAGGTTCGGGTATTCTTGTGTACGGGTATCTCAACGTGAAGATGATGCTCTTTTCGGGCGTGCGGTTGCTAGACGTCAGAAAACATGTTCTATCGAGCCTCAGGCTGTTCTCTCTGTTCGGAGTTCTCCTTGTCGGACTCAAAGCGGCAGGTGCCGGACCCACGATTCTCGTGGTCGCGGCATGCGTACTCGGGCTCATCTACTACCTCTACATCGCCCGGACCGACCGTACCGTCAGATCGTTAGTCTCAAGTCTGGGTTCCCGAACGTGACTTTCGGGGCATCCGTCACCTCCGCATCAGCAGTACCACCTGGTGGCACGGTCTGGTGATCCGGAACGACTCTTTCACCTTCTTATCCAGCAGATCCAGGGCCCCGAACGCGTATCGAAGGATAATTCGCGGTTGGGCTGCCCTCCCCCCGCACTCCGGGCAACTTGCGTTCCGGTATCCGGAGTACGTTCTGCAACGGTGCCTCAACTGGACAAGGTGAGGGTTCGGAGCGGTCTTGTACGTTGTGTACCTGACGAGCATCGCATCGTAGTCCGGGAACTCCTCAACGAACCAATCTTCGTTGAACGTTCGGTAATGGTGGGCGGGATGGAATATCGACCCGCACGAGCCGCACTTACACTGGTTTGCTTCCAGGTTCTCTTCGAACGGGATCGATATCAGGAGGTATTTTGCCTGGAGCCTGCCGATCTCCCGGAGCGCTTTCCTGTAGACCCTATTGGGGAGGTGCTCCAGGACCTCCGTCATCAGCACCAGATCGAATGTACCTTCCTTAAATGGTAACGAGTCGATACTTGCACGGATTGCGTCTTTCTTCACGTTTCTCAGGGGGAGATCGGCGAAGTCCATACCGATTACAACTTCTCTGTCGATCAGATTGGTGATGATCCCGTTGCCGCAGCCGATGTCCAATACGGATGCCACCTCGTCGGGGATGTAGGTCACCGTCTCTTTCGCGCGTGCGATCTCGGTTGTATTCTCCGCGTAGATCTCCCAGACCTCCTTCTGGTTGTAGTGTTTCAACTCAAGATCCATAGCGCTGCATTCTCCTTCTCTCCCATGCGGATACGGCAGGCTCATACTCTGACCATCTCCTCACTTACGCCACCTGATTGTAGAGATCTTTTAGATCGCGCCCGACCGCGTCCCAGTTATACCGTTTATCGATGAATTCTCTCCCGTTCTGTCCCATCTTCTCCGCCTCGACAGGATTGTCGAGGAGATACCGCACCGCCGATGTTATGGCATCGCTATCGTCGGGATCGACACAGATCCCGCACCCGGCGGCCTTGATGACCCTCTGGATCTCGGGGAACGCGCTTGCGACGACCGGGATGCCGCACCCCATATAATCGAACAACTTGCTCGGAAGCCCGATGTACATGTTGTGGTGCGTGTTCCGGAAGAGGAGGAGACCCACCTGGCCCTGAGCGATCGTCTGGTACATCCGATCGAGCGGGAGCATCCCCGTCACGGCGACCTTCTCGGCCTGATCCTTTAAGAACGGCAGTTCCGACGCCCGGTCGTCGAGTCTCCCGACGAGCGTCAGGGAAACATCGGGGTATCGGGCGCGCAGCGCTGAAAGAAGGTCGCCGCAGAGGTCGATCCCATGCACATAGCCGAGGTTGCCGCCCATGTACACCAGGTTGTGCGGCAGTCTCTCTAGTCCGGGTTTGTGATTGAACTTCCGGAGGGGGACGTTCGGGATGACGGTTGTAGCGACGTCGATATCGCGGAACCGCTCGCCCACGCTCTCGCTGACCACGATGATGCCGTCCGTCCGCTTTGCAAGCGTCCGTTCGATGCGCGCGACGAGAGTCTGGATGATACGGGATGCGCTTTTCCTCTGCAGGAAGGAGAGGTGCTTCAGGCTGCCTGCCATGTGCGCCAGGGCGCTCGGCCAGTGCTCGTGAACGTCGTAGATCACTTTCTTTTTGCGGACCGTTTTGATCATCACCGAGATCAGCAGAGAGTCGAGCTCGTGGCAGTGGTATACGTCGCAGTTCTCTTTGGCGGCCGCCCTCAGGACCTGCCGGCGAAAGACTGTCAGTGATCTCAAGAGTCCCTTTGGCTTAGGTATTTTGACGACCTTTATGCCTGCATCGTCGTAATCCGTTGTGATATCTTTGCTACGCGGCTTCGTCTCATCAGGAGCGATGATGACTACATCGTAACGGGCCTGGAGAGATCTGGCCTCTTTGTGATATATCCGCGAGTCGTTCGGACGGTGAAACGTCGTAACCATGCATATCGTTTTTCTGCCCATCCTCTCCCCCGAAGGATGTTTTGTGTGTGGCTGAGCGGAAGGTTAACTCCAACCCGGTGTGGTGGTAGCCCTGTAAGCGCAGGCATGTTTCGAAGAAATGTTAAAGGTATCTATGTGAAAGTGCCAGGTTGCTAGGGTTGGGATGTGGGCTGAGTCTCGTGACAATAAACAGACTGCAACGCCTACATCGGCCTCCGAACAAACTCTTCGACTACATGATCTGCAGTCTCCTGTCGTTGCAAGCGACTTCCCAGAGATCCGGAAGGTGGTGGCGGAGACAGAGTCCGGGTGCTGGTCGACTCGACCGACCCTAATGCGATCGCGGAGGCGATCATCTACCTGCTGGAGCACCCGGACGCGGCGCGGAGAATGGGCGGCGAGCGGTTCTTGGGCGGTACAACTGGGGGAGATAGAAGGGAGATTGCTGAGGACGTACCTGTCCCTGAACGGTTCAGGGATGGCTTGAAGATCCGGTGGGAATTGACGTAACAATCTCTTCTGTTGCTCTGCCCAATCCGTAATATTCGTGGATTGCGGTATCGTAGATCTGGAGGATCTCTCCGACCACTCTCTCCCACGAAAACTTCTTTGCGAACTGGAGGATCTCCTTCTGGTTCCAGTCCTTCTGCAGCCCGATCTGGATCTTTTCTGCAAGATCCTCTTCATCTGCCGGCCGGCAGAAGAGCCCGTGTTTATCGGAGGCGATGATTTCCCTGCTCCCGGGGGTATTCGTTGCAATGACGGGCTTTCCACAGGCCATGGCTTCAATTTGGACAATCCCAAAGCTCTCATTCAGACTCGGGAGAACAAACAGGTCGCATGCGTTCATCCAGAGCGGGATCTCGGTGTGGGGCCTGTTACCTGCCAGCATCACATGATCTGACAGGCCTTCATCGGCGATCTGCTGTTCCAGCGCCGCTCTCTGCGGCCCGTTGCCGACGATGACACAGAGCAGGTCAGGATACACTGAAATGATGCTTTTTGTCGCCGAGAGAAGGTAGCGGTGGCCTTTGATAGTCTCTAGGTTCCCGACGGAGAGAACGATGCGTCGGTCCTCCGGCAGTTCGAGCGTTCTTCGGCAGGTCGTCTGGTCCATTGGGCGGAAGATGGTGGAGAACCCGTTCGGGACCCGGAACACGTTCGCGTTGTAGTTCTGCAGCGTGGATATGTCGTAGGTGTTTGCTCTCAGCACCGCGTCCGCGTTGAGCCAGGCTTTCTGGATCAGGGGGTGATCCATATTGTTCTCTTCGGACAGCCATGCCGGGTCCTCGTGGATCGTCGTGATGACCGGGATCTTCAGTTTCTCCTTCAGCATCACGCCAATGTAGGCCGACGGCCACGTAAAATGGGCGTGGATAAGGTCGAACTTCTTTCCGAGTTTCCCAAGCAGTCGCTCCACGACATAGGGGCGGGTGTCAAAGGACAGTTTCGATCGGTTCGTGATGCCCGGGAGAGAGAGGCACCTTGGGAGGAAGAGGCAGCGCGGGTAGAACACCGAGACGTTATCATATTGGTAGTCCCTGCAGAGCCGGTCGTTCGGCATGAGTCTTCCGGAGAAGAGAACGGGCGCCACCACGACGATCTCTTGAAAAAATGGCTTTACCGCATCGACATAGTCCTTTATGAATATGCCGCCGACATACGTGTCTGTCGAATCGGGGTAGTCGGGGGTGATTATCAAGAGATTGCGCTTCATGCTATCTATCCGCAAGTGCTGGGCTTCATCGAGTTCATCGGATACAAATGCCGGATTACCGATCTTTATCAAGTTGACTCTTTATTTTGTTGTAAAATATGCTCTTGACTGGGTATTTATAGGATTGATTGAGGCATAATAATATCTGTTTGATCCGTCGGCTGATGCCGGATGCCAGGATCCGACCGGCGTTCAGCGGAATATCTGTCGCACCTGGTCTTGTGCAGATGCTGCCGTTCGGAGGCCCGGCTGTCCCTACCGTGCCAGCACCAGCAGGGAGTATCCGCCGAATATCCTCACAGTCAGGTCTTTGTGGAGAGGGAAACAAATCCGCCTCGGTATGTGGAGAAGATCGTCTTTCCACCCATGTCCGCGTGAAACCAGAAAGCCCGGCGTGTAGCGAGCATCGAGAACATCATAGTCAAGATCATCGAAGACCTGCAAGAGTATGTCTTTCGTAAAGTAATGCAGGTGGCCACTGTTCTGCCGTTGTTTCCGTAAAAACCCTGAATGAAGTGCCGAAAGGACGAAAAGTTCCAGCGGGATGTGAAATACCTTGTATGTTGCCTTGTCCTTAACTGCTCGCATGAATCCAAGATAGTCCTCGACATGCTCGACCACGTCAATGGCAAGGAGGAGATCCCAATGAATATCCGCCTCCTTGAGTAGGTCGCCCTGGATGAAATGTAACCTTTCATTTGATTTTTGCCTGCATAGTTCGATCGCTTGAGGCGAGATGTCGTAGCCCTGGAAAACACAGTCCTCGCTCATTGCTCTCTGCAGATTGACCAGTATCTCGCCCGCTCCACAACCGACTTCGCCGATAGTATGTGCATGGACGTCGAGTTCTTGGAGAATTCGCAGGATCTGCTTGGCCTTCCAGGGAGAATCCTCTACGTCCCATGTGGGGTTCCTCCGGAGGTATTCGCCGTTTTGGTATATGTCGCTGTAATCCACTCTATCACCCGGTACACTGAGCTGCTAGTAGGTTGGTAAATTTTCTCTTGATGGTTATATCATCAAAATCCTCTTTTGCGCGGGCATATGCGGCCTTGCTTAAATTTCGCCGGAGATCCCCATCCTCAATAAGCGCCTCGATCCCTTTTGCAAGTTCGGCAGGATCGTTCTCAGCGACCACCAGACCGCATGAGTGCTGTTTAAAATACCACGAGACGAAGGAGTCAGCAGGTGCATGCACCAGCACGGGACGTCTTGCAGCCAGAAGCTCGCCCATCTTTCCCGGCGATGCCGTCTTCACGATCTCCGGATAGGGTGAGTTGAACGCGAGTGGGAGGAATAACATATCAGCCTTCTGTTGAATCTCGGGCATCGTGAATATCGGCTGGTTCTTATGGTATGTGATGAAACCTCCAGATATGCCATTCACTCTCAACTTAGATTCCGATTGCGGTGTGTAGATATGGAGGCGGACCTCCGGCCTGTCGAGGGAGCGGAGGGCCCGGACTAGATTTTGGAAGGCGTCGTAGTGTGCTTCATAGATTGCCCCTGTGTAGAGTATCGTTGTCTCTCTTTTCCTCTCGGTTCCATCAAAGCCCTGATCTGCCCTGTACTGGGAGAGATCACAGGGATTGTGCAGCACCGTCGCCTCAACCCCATATGCCCGGCGGTACTCCTGATGGAGGAACTCGTTAGGCACGATGACTTCTGCTGCGCCAGGAATGAGTTGCCGTTCATGTTTTAGAGCAAAATCATGCAGGAGAGGAGACATCCACTGATGGGAGTAGTGGTCGAACGCGTAGAGGATGTATGGGATTCCAAGAGACTTGCTCACCTGATATGCCGCGGGGGGGTCGAAAAGGTCCCCAGTGCATGCGACTACGGCCTCACACTTTTCCTGACGGATTATCGTTCTCAACTGGTGGATCCGCATCTTCAGGAGTATATTGAGGATACCCTTACTATGTGCGGCTGATGCAAAGCTGAGCATCCCGCGGATTATCTGGTAGTCGGGATTGATGTAGTGGTACCTGCCGGGCAGGCGGGATGAACCGTTTCCCTGACTGCCGTAGAGGTGGAAGTTCTTTTGCGTGATCAGGCAATATTGATCTGGCTTGAAGTCCTTGAGCAGGTGGTACAGCACCAGCGACTGTCCGGACTGGGACGGAGGTAAACCAAGGGAAACAAGGGCAAATTTCATAAGATTCGCACGTCCCTTACTGATGTGTGAGTCATCTCCTTCTTTCCGGGCCATAACCCAAAATGATCTTTGCAATTTTATCGCTGACTCCTCGCGCCATATATTCCCCCGGCACTTCCCAGTCGGGATCCTGCGACAGCACACATTCGACTGCGCGCACAATCGTTTCGCACTCCGCTCCGCTCAGAATATTACTGCCGCATTCGATTGTTTCGGGCCGTTCGGTCACGTCACGGATGGTTACATTGGGGACGTGGAAGATGCAACACTCCTCCTGAACAGTGCCGCTGTCACTCAGTACGCAACGGGCGTTCTGCTCGAGCCTGATGAAATCGAAGAGGCCGAAAGGATCGTGGAACTGTATGCCTGGAGAGATATGCTCTTGTAATCCGAACCGCTTCATTGTGTCCCGCGTACGGGGGTGGAGGCTGCAGATGAGGGGTATTTCATAAATCTGGTGGAGCCTTTCCAGCGCTGCTATCAACGCAGAGAGGCGTGACTCTGTGTCGACGTTCTCGGCCCGGTGCATGGTAACCAGAAAATATTCGCTGGGTTTCAGGTGCAGTCGTTCGAGGGCATCAGATGCATCGATAGAAGGTTGATAGTATTGTAGTACTTCATTGATCGGGTTTCCCGTCACATAAATTCGTTCGCCCGCAATGCCTTCACGCACGAGGTTTGCCCGGCTTCGTTCGGTGTATGGGAGTAGAACGTCGCTGGAGTGGTCGATGATCCGCCGATTGACCTCTTCAGGAACCCGATCATCATAGCATCGGTTCCCTGCCTCCATGTGGTAAACCGGGATCCCCATTCGCTTTGCTACGATTGCTGAGAGACTGCTGTTTGTATCACCGAGGATGAGCAGTCGGTCTGGTTGCTCAGACCGCATGATCTCTTCGGAAGTGCGGATTATCTGGCCGATCTGGTCGCCGAACGATCTCCCCTGGATGCCCAGGAAATAATCTGGAGATCGAATTCCGAGTTCTTCAAAGAAGATCTCGCTCAAATTCGGATCGAAATTCTGCCCGGTGTGAACCAGGATATGCTCACAGAGTTGGTCCAGCTTCGGGATAATCCGGCTCAGGCGGATGATCTCGGGCCGGGTGCCCAGAACAGTCATTACTTTCATCTGAGCAACTCACCCTGATTCGATTCCAGATCCTCAAGGAGAAGCCCGTGACGGTGCAGTTCACCGTGCAGTTCTTCCGGTGTCATCAGATTGTCGGCCGAACTGTATTCTTTACCGATAGTCGGCCCGGAGTCGGCCTCTCTACGGATTTCAGGTAAAATCGGCTGAATGGCGTAGTAGTCGCCACGAGGTATGGTACGATGCGCCTCTTCTTCAGAGACGAGAATTTCATGGATTTTTTCTCCAGGCCTGATGCCTGTGGTGACCATCCCGATGGGACGGTCTCCAATAAGAGAGGCAGCAATATCGGTCACCTTTGCCGAGGGAACGCGGGGGATGTAGGTTTCACCGCGATGTGCATACTTTACCGCCTCGAAGATCGTGTCGACTGCCTGATCCAGACTGAGTAGGAAACGCGTCATGTCTGTTGTAGTAATGGTAACTGGGCCGCCGTTGAGGATCTGGTCGTGGAAGAGCGGGATCACCGAGCCGCGAGATGCGAGCACATTGCCGTATCGGACACAGATGAAGCGTGTGTTCTGACAATCAAGGTTCGCCTGAATGAATATGCGCTCCTGGATCGCCTTTGTCATGCCCATGACGTTGACGGGTTTACAGGCTTTGTCCGTGGAGATGCCAACGACGGTGTCGATGGGAAGGTTCTGCTCCCGTATTGCCCTGACGATATTTTCCGGCCCGGTGATATTTGTCAATACAGCTTCAAAGGGGAAGTATTCACAGGAAGGAACCTGCTTTAATGCAGCGGTATTAAAGACGAAATCCACCCCCCGCAGAGCCCTGCTTATGCTGTGGAAGTCCCTGACATCCCCGATGCGGAACTCGAGCATGCGTTTGAAGTTGTTGTAGATGACCTCGTCGGTAGCCGTCGTGCGATTGAGGTAATCCATCCGCATGAAATGCTGCTTTGCCTCATCGCGCGAGAATACGATGATTTTTTTTGGGCAGCCCATCTCTCCGGAGAGTAATCGCTTTATCAGAACCTTACCAAGCGACCCCGTACCTCCGGTAACCAGTATCGTCTTATCAGTTAGCATTCTTTGACCTCGTAGCTCCATATGGTGTCGGATCCCGGTGCATCTGCTCGATCATTGTTTGCCAGGAGGGGATTATAATACTCGTATTCTCTCGTAACTTGCTTCCATTCAGACTGCGATCGATCACAACTGAATTCTCCGGTTGAATCTCAATATCGAGATTATAGATCATTTTGACCAGTTTGAGCAACTCGTATTTGCTGATTGGTTCGGATGCGATATGCCAGACTCCGCGCATCCCTGGATAATCCGTAATGACAGTGGCAATGACATCCGAAAGAGCGTTCGTCGTTAAGCCGCTGAAGATAGCATTTGTATAGCCGCTGACCGTTCTTCCTTCCTGACGCAGGAACCACTCAATCAGACCGTGATTGGTACTAAGTTCGCGGCCAATGATGGATGTTCGAAGAGTGAGGGCATTTTCGTAGTCGACCTCACCAAGGTACTTGGTTCGACCATACAGGTCGTCGGCGTCGGCAAAATCGTTCTCTTTGTAGTTCCCCTTCTTGCCGGAAAAGACGCAGTCCGTGCTGATATGGATCAGCCGGGCACCTCTTTTGCGGCAGATCTGAGCAAGTTGATGCGGGAAGAGCGCATTGATGGCAATGCTTGAGAGGGGATCGTGGGCGGCCGGCAATTGTTTGACGATGCCGATGCAGTTGATGACGACATCGGGTTTACACTCTATAATCGTTTTTTCAACAGTGGAGATGTTGTCTGCATTGACATGTCCTTTCAGGAGATCGGGCTTCAATATAGGGTGATTCAAATGTTTTGCTACATCCCCCCGGATGGTCCCTACTACAGAGAACTGTCCTGATAGTATCTGTAGCAACTTATGGCCTAACATGCCTGTGGCACCTAAAAGCAGTAATTCCATAATGCTTTATTCCTCGCATAAAATTGATTTGTACAATTCTATATGTCTTTGGATGTATTTTTCAAGACTGTATTCTTCCCGAACAATACGTAATCCATTTTCGACCAATTGGGCGTATCTTTGCTCATCCTTTAACAACCCAGTAATCGCATCCGCCAAAGCTTTGGAGTCCCTGGCCGGGACTGAAATCCCTCCTTCTGGTGCATGGATAACGTCGGGTAGGGCGGTCCCATCGAAAACGATGACAGGAGTTCCACAAGCCATCGATTCAACTGCCATCATTCCAAATGCCTCGGCAGTAGATGGCATCAGAAAGATATCGGCAGCGTTGAGTGCATGAATGACTGTCGCAAGATCTTTAGACCATCCTAACTCGATAACGTTGTATTTCTCTTTTAGAATATCTAAAGCTCCTTTTCCGTCAAAAATCAAAAGGTATGTTGGTTTTTCAGGATTTATAGATATTAACGCTTCTTTTATGAAATTCCACCCTTTAATATGATCATCAGTACCTTTGAATCGGAATGCCAGAACATCAGCATCATCAGGTATACCGAATTCTTCTCGACATTTTTTACGATCTATCTGTCTAAATTTATCTAAGTCGATCCCTAAGGGGATTATATGGCATGGCAAATGCGAGAGTATCGGGCTCGCGCGTATATTATCATACATCCATTTTGAGGCGACAATTAATGTGACATCTGAACGATGCATTATCCAACATTTTATTCTCCACATCAGGGCAGTACTGTCATGTCGAACTCGAAAAGGGATTTCAAACTTTTGACAGTCCCCACATCCATATTTCCATCGTTCACAACCAAGTGGATATATGCAGTGCCCTGTCATCATCCATGGGTCGTGGATTGTCCAAACCACCTTATGTCTTCTGCTCATCAAGGGAATGTTTAAAATACTAAAGAATGAATTCCCATGTATAATTTGTAAGTGAATCAGGTCTGCATCATGGTAGTATTTCTTAAGGAATACGGTCGATCCAGATATTGGAAGGATAGAGCGCAGTCCTAATAGGGATTCAAGAAGTGCTGCAAATGTTTTATCGTAAAGCCTTGTTAACACGTTTCCTAATGTGTGAATGCCTTCATTGTGGGATTGTTTTATCATTACTGACATGTCAGATTTATGTCCAATCTGGTTCAGTACTTTGTGGATTTGGTAGCCGTTAAATTGCTCCCCAGCCGAATCCCACGTAGTTATTGTGAGTATTTTCATTAATCCTCTTCCCGTGCAATTTTTCTTTTTGGCCATTTAATTGCTATATTGTCATGAACGCGAATTGTTGCTTAACGTTATCCAGTTGGATCCTCTGAAATCAATGATCAATTGTATCTTGGGACACTACCCTTTTCTTAAAAACATACATTCCGGTGGAGTTGTTTGGAGGACGTTCGACGGCTATAAGATCGAATCCTGCCGTTTCAAGTATGGGCACGTATTTTTGGAAGTCCCGATACTTCTGGTACGTACCGTCGGTCTCCATCCCCTGTACGAGCATGGTCCATGCATCCTGGATTCTCCCTTTCTTTAGCCGGACTGCAGCACCTAGGAGTCTGGATCGCCATGAATTCCAGGGATTTTCAGACCATGTATAGATAAAAATCCATTGGTTCGAGTAATGCGCTAGATTCTCCAAGATCTTCTCGTAGACAGCATCCGAAAGAATGTGGAACAGCATGTCAAAACAGAGCACAATATTGTCTGAAACAGGTAGGCGCATATCGGCGGATGCCGCATGGAACGTCCACGAAGGGTGGGTAGATCGATTCTTCTCGATGATGCTCTGGGAAATGTCGATGCCTGTGTACGTGCAGCAATCTCTCCCGACCCAGAAGAGCAGGTCTCCGCAACCGACGTCCACAACATGATTGATGACGCCTGCGTACTTCTGCATGATGCTGTACCTCCATGCATAATCAGAGGTGAGGTCGATCGGGATGAGGGTGCCCGTACTGGAGCCACCTCCCTTGTAATGTGATTCCCAAGAAAATTCCATAAACGTTATCGACCAAGAGCATTAAAATAACTTTGTCGCAGGTTCTGAGGCCCTCCGGGAACTCGAACTTAATTTTCAGCTTCCGGATCGGGGCATCAAGTCGCCGCATTGGCGCGGTGTATATAGGGTTCCCTTTTATTATGCTGATATGAAAACAAGTATGAAACCACCCTCGGAGTATGCAAAGCATCCGCTAAAGTAAACCGCTATTACCAATACAGACCTGCTATCGCCGGTTTTCATGCTCATTTATGAGCCGCTGGCTCATAACGCGCTGTGTTGCACATAATCTCTAGAGAAGATCTCGATGCGCGGCGTTAACTGAGTGACCGGCCAGTATCAGACCACGATCGCCCGGTACTACCGGCTGGCCGGTGAGCAGGGGAATCTCCTGACATCCGTCTCCCTCTAGGACCTCGACCCCGGCCGGATCGAGCTGGATGAGTTCTGGGCGTTCGTAAAAAACAAACGGTGCGGGGAATCCAACGACTGGAACTGTGGGGATTGGTGGACCTACATAGTTATCCGGAGCGGTATGGACTGACGGTCGCGCATTACGCCGGGAAACGGACTGATGTAGCCTGTACCCGGTTTCTCTTCCAGATTTTTGGGCGCCTCTGGGTATCCTACTTGATGGCCCGGATCAGCATCACAACTGATGGAAACCCCCAATATCTCATTGCACTCGCGAAACGATGCTGAGAATCCTACATCGACTACGGTCGGGTGGTCAAACACCGGAAGGGGAACCAGCTGGTTGCCGTGATCCGGGAGAGGATCGCTCGGCAACCCGGCGATCACCTCGATCTCAACGGGTAACGTCTCAGATCTTCTGTAATTTGCCTGAGCCCCGTCTCCTTGCCTGATCATTCCTTCTCCATGGTCAAATACCTTCTGCCGGTGACCCACTCCTCGTTGATGTCCATCAGGATAGATCCGAC
>NZ_VHLL01000009.1 GCF_025384765.1 Methanoculleus formosensis | reverse complement strand
GAGGGGGACACCCCCTCCCAGACCCTCCCCCGTGTGGCGATATCCTATGGAAAGCCGGTTTCACCCTTCTTGTTCAGAATGGGGTTCAAATGATAGATAAGGTATACCGAAGGTTCGGAGATCTTTTTGGGACGACCTCCCGATATCCAATGGAAATCCGTTCACGGGACTTAAGATGCCCCAGAATGTGGCCGGAGGGGCGCGAACTCCGAAAGTATGAGTTGCTCTCCCTCAATCCTCGGTCACACATGCCACTGAAGCAACATCACCCCGGGCAGACGGGCATACGCTTCTGTAACCGCAAAACGGGGTGTGGGATCCCTCACTCCCCGCCCTCCTCCGAACCGACCTCGATGCTCTCTCCCGGCGAGAGCAGCGCGACCCGGATCGACGTCGTCCGCTCGATCGTCCGCTTGAACTCCTCCAGGTTCTGCTGGATGATGGGGAAGGTGTCGTAATGCATCGGGATAACGAGCGGTGCGCCGATGTACCGCGCCGCGATCATTGCCTCCTGGGGCCCCATCGTATAGCACCCACCCACGGGGAGGAGCGCCACATCCGGCCGGTAGAGGTCGCGGATGAGCTGCATATCGGAGAAGAGCGCCGTGTCGCCGGCGTGGTAGACGCTGACGCCGTCCATCGTGATGACGAATCCCGCGGCCACGCCGCCGTAGAACCCTGCCCCTTCATCCTCAAGCCACGATGAGTGGAGCGCGGGCGTCATCGTGAACCGGACGCCGTCGACGGTGATGGTGCCGCCGAGGTTCATCGCTTCGGCGGGGACGCCCTTTGTCTTCAGATACTTTGCGACCTCGTTGATAGCGACCGTCTTCTTCGAGAGTTCTACGGTGATGCCCAGGTGATCGGCGTGAGCATGCGTCACGGCAACGATATCGGGCTCCGCGGCAAGAGACCCCTTTGGGATGAAGGGATCGACGAGGACCGTCCGCGATCCTGCAAGAGAGAAACACGCGTGGCCAAGCCAGGTCAACCTCATGGAGAAGAGATCGGCCCGGATGTTAAAAAATGTTGAGTGAGTGTGAGGATGGGCCGGGGCTCAGAACTCCCCCATGTCGATCGCTTCGGTGATGTCGATCGCTTCGCTAAGGCCGTCGTTCACAACACCCCGCGTCATCATCTCGGAGAGATCGCGGTCTTCCATGACGTCCCTGATCCGTTCCAGGAACGGATCGAGCGTGGTGTCCCTCTGCTGCTCGATCACGTGGCGGTACTCACGGAGCGTCGAGGGGCTTACATCGAGTTCCTCGCTGATCTCCTTCATCGTCTTGCCTGAGTCAAGAAGTTCCGTCATCGCCGCCTGGTCGAACGGCATCTTGAAGTCGAGCTCCCGGAAGAGTTTGAGCCGGACGCGGGCGCGTGCCACGGTCTTGCTCAGTTTCTCATCGCCGAGCGCCCTCGCGATCTCGGTGTCGTTCTTACCGTCGTAATACGCGACCACGAGTTTCGCGAGCTGCCGCGGGGCGAGTTTGGTTTTGAAATACCCCCGATCGAGGATATCCCGCATGATCAGGGCAATCTCGCGCTCCACAGCGTCGCGATCCCGGAGCGTACCGTGAACCTTCCTCATCGGTTCAACGATCGTCTTCTTGTTCGTGATGGTCGTGAACAGCTCAAGGAGCTGTTGCTTGCGGGTATCTTCTGCCATGTCCGTCTCTCTCAGTTCTGTATTCCACTGTCTGATTCTGATGGTCACCCATAGCGACCAAGTATATATACATTTTCCCCCAGCCGGGGCGTAACGTTCCCTACATTACAACCGCTAACATTTAAACTTTGCCATATAAACTCTCAAAACAGAAGGATCATTTCGTTGGATGTGACCATATCTTCCGGGATATCTTCTGCCATGAAAAAACCCTCCACCGGATCACCTATTTTTTGAAGGATCGTGATCTCGCACGAGGCGAGGACTATTCTTTATTAGCACCGCCGCTCAACTGTACTGTAAGACTATGGCCGAAACGAGCGATATTTACGAAAAAGTCATGGAGGTGGCCAGAAGACGGGGTTTCGTCTGGCCCTCATCCGAGATATACGGGTCGGTCGCCGGATTCATCGATTACGGGCCTCTTGGAGCGATGCTGAAGCGAAACGTCGAGAACCTCTGGCGGTCGTTCTACGTCTTCCAGGAAGGCTACTATGAGATCGAGTGCCCTACCGTCGGGAACGAAGCGATCTTCGTCGCGTCCGGCCATGTGAAAGAGTTTGCCGATAAGATGGTGCAGTGCCCGCACTGCGGCGAGTACCTCCGCGCCGATCATATCGCGGAGGAGAACGGCATCGAGAACGCGGGCACGCTCTCGGCGGAGGCGCTCCAGGCGACGCTCTATGAGCTCCCCTGCCCGTCATGCAAGGAACCCCTGGGTGAAGCGGGCGTCTTCGCGTTCAACCTGATGTTTGAGACGACCATCGGTCCCGGGTCGCAGCGGAAGGGCTACCTGCGCCCCGAGACCGCCCAGGGCATCTTCACCGACTTCCCCCGGCTCCTGCGATTTTACCGGGACAAACTACCCTTCGGTGCCGTTCAGATCGGGAAATCCTACCGAAACGAGATCTCTCCCCGCCAGGGCATGATCCGGCTGCGGGAGTTCTCCCAGGCGGAAGCCGAGATCTTCGTCCATCCTGAATGTAAGGATCATCCCGCCTTCGACCGCTACGCGGACTACACCGTCCCCCTCCTCACCATCGCCCGGCAGCTCGACGGTCAGGAGCCGGCCGCTATGACGATGCGCGCCGCAGTAAGCGAGGGGGTGATCGCGAACGAGTACGTCGCCTACTACATCGCGCTGACGCACCGGATCCTGACCGCCATCGGTGTCGACGCGGATAAACTCCGGTTCCGCCAGCACCTGACCGACGAGCGGGCGCACTATGCGGCCGACTGCTGGGACGCCGAGGTCTACTCCGGCCGCTTCGGGTGGGTGGAGATCGTCGGCATCGCCGACCGCACCAACTACGACCTGCGCTCGCACGCCGCACACTCCGGCACTTCGATGACGGTCTTCATGCCCTACGACGAGCCGAAACGGGTCGTAAAGCGGCGGATTGTGGCAGATATGGGGGTTCTCGGACCTCAGTACCGCGGCAAGGCGAAAGCGATCGCGGACGCTCTCGCCGCATCCGAGCCGGGAGAGGACGGTGCGCGGGTTACCGTCGACGGCGAGGAGTTCTTCATCCCCGCCGACCTCTATGCGGTCCGGGAGGAGGAGGTCGAGGTCCGCGGCGAAGAGGTGATGCCCCACGTCATCGAGCCGTCGTACGGGATCGACCGGATGATCTATGTCGCCCTCGAGCACAGCTACGCCGAGGAAGAGGTCGAAGGCGAGATCCGGAAGGTCCTCCGGTTCCCGCCGGCGGTCGCGCCGATCCAGGCCGCCGTCTTCCCGCTGATGAACCGCGACGGTCTCGACGATATCGCGCAGACGATCACGGAGAGGCTCACGCAGTGCCGCATCCTCGCCCAGTACGACGACTCCGGCGCCATCGGCAGGCGTTACCGGAGGCAGGACGAGGTCGGGACGCCCTTTGCCGTCACCGTCGACTACGATACGCTCGAGGACAACACCGTGACCGTGAGGGATCGCGACAGCATGGAGCAGGTCCGCGTACCGATCGAGCGGCTGCCCGAGACCCTCTCCGCACTCATCTCCGGCGCCGTCGCGTTCCGTAACATCAGGGTATGAACTACGTCTCCCACCCGCTGATCCGGCCGGAGAGCATCGAGGAACGGCGGTATCAACTCTCCGTCGCGCTCCGGGCGCTTGACGCGAACACGATGGTCGTCCTCCCGACAGGGCTCGGGAAGACGGCCGTCGCGCTCATCGTTGCGGCGTCCCGCCTCTACTCTCACCAGGGGAGAGTGCTCGTTCTTGCGCCTACGAAACCGCTGGTCGAGCAGCACCTCCGTTTTTTCAAGCAGTTCCTGCTCGTCCGGAACGATTCCGAGCCGGCCGAATCCGATTTTGCCATGTTCACCGGCGACACCTCCCCGGAGGAGCGGGCGCGGGCCTGGGAGGCGTGCCGGGTCTGTTTCGCCACCCCGCAGGTGATCAAGAACGACTGCCTCGCGGGGAGGTACAGCCTCGCCGACGTCGTGCTGCTCGTCGTGGACGAGTGCCACCGGGCGGTAGGAAACTATGCTTACGTCTTCCTCGCACAGCACTACTGCACCGCGGCGAAAGACCCCCTGCTGCTCGCGATGACCGCTTCCCCCGGCGGAGACCCGGCGAAGGTGCAGGAGGTCTGCAACAACCTGCAGATCGAGGCGGTCGAGACCCGGGTGGAGACCGACGAAGATGTCCGGCCCTACATCCACGAGCGTGAGATCCATTATGTCGACGTCTTCCTGCCTGAAGAACTACAGGCGGCGATCGCCGTTCTCCGGGGGCTCGTGGAGTCGCGTCTTTCCCACCTTGCGAAACTCAACTTCCGCGTCCCGAAACCGGACAAACTCTCGATGAAGGCGTTGAACGCCTTGAACGCCCAGATCCAGCAGCGTATACGGACGCGCGACTCATCGGCGTTCGCCGCGGCATCCCTGCACGCCGAGTGCATGAAACTCCGGCACGCCATAACGCTCGCCGAGACTCAAGGGAGCGAGGCGCTCAAACACTACCTCGACCGGCTCGGCGCGGAAGGGGCCTCCATCTCGGGGAGCAAGGCGAGCAAGCGCCTCATCGCCGATCCCGCTTACCTGGGTCTCGTCGAGGCCGCCGCCGGCTGGAAGGAGGAGCTGCACCCCAAGGCTTCGCTCGTCCGCGAACTGGTGCAGACACAGCTTGCGGCGCACCCGGAGAGCAGGATCATCGTCTTCGCCACCTATCGCGACACCGTCCAGACGCTCGTGGATACGCTCACTGCTGCCGGAATTGTCTGCGAGCGGTTCGTCGGCCAGGCGTCCCGGGACGCGGAGCGGGGGCTCTCGCAGAAGGAGCAGATCGCGAGCCTCGCCCGGTTCCGGGAGGGCGAGTTCAGGTGCCTGATCGCGACCTCCGTGGGCGAGGAGGGGCTCGACGTCCCTTCGACGGATATGGTGATCTTTTACGAGGCCGTCCCTTCAGAGATCCGGAGCATCCAGCGGAAGGGTCGGACCGGGCGAAGCGGCAGCGGCACGATCGTCGTGCTGGTGACGAAAGGCACGTCTGATGAGACGTTCCGGTACGTGAGCCAGAGCCGGGAGCGGGCGATGGTGACGGGGATAAAGGGGATGAGCGCCGCACCCGCTCCCGTTCCCGCCCCGGCTCCGCCCGTCCCGGCAGCCACCAGGCAGACGGACTTCCTCGCGTTTACTCCGGCGGGGCCGGCGATCACCGTCGACGACCGGGAGACGTCGTCAAGGGTCGCTGAGCGCCTGCACGAACTCGGGGCGTCGATCGCCCTGGAACGTCTCGAGTACGGTGACTACGCCATCGGCGACCGCATCCTCGTGGAGAGGAAGACCGTGCAGGACTTCATGAACACCCTCGTCGAGCGCGATCTCTTCGGGCAGATCAAGGCGATGGCCAACGCGGTGCTGCGCCCCGTCCTGATCATCGAGGGGAATGAAGACCTCTACTCGGTGCGAAACATCCATCCAAACGCAATCCGGGGCACGCTTGCGGCCATCACGGTCGATATGGGTGTCGCGCTGATACGCACCCGGGATGCGGACGACACCGCCGAGACGCTCTACGTCCTCGCACAGCGGGAGGGGAGCGAGCGGGGGGAGCGGAAGATGCATCCGAAGAAGTCGTACCGCTCGGTCCGCGAGGAGCAGGAATACGCGCTCGCTGCGTTCCCGAACGTCGGTTTAAAAAGCGCACGGCTCCTCCTCGAACACTTCGGGTCGCTCAAGGCGATCGTCGATGCCGAACCGGAGGAACTCTCGGCGGTGCACGGGATCGGGGAGAAGACCGCCCGTGCGATATGGGATCTCGCTCGCAGACCTTACCGCTGACCCAGTCTCGCGAGGGCTCTGGCACCCCGCTCGACCGCCCGCATCAGGGTCAGGCATTCGTCGGGCCTCTGCTCGCCCCTGATCCGCTCGCAGAGATGGATGATCGTCCGCTCGATCTCGGCGGCAGCCTCGCCCTGCATCTCTGGTGCGGCCGGCGCCGGGGACCGTCCGGGTTTTGGGGTCGGTGCCGGGGGCTCCGGTTCGGGAAGAGGCTCAATTTGCGCAGCAAGCGGGCAGATGACGCACTGTGTCTCTCCCTTATACTCAAATAGGGGGTAGCCGCAGACCTTACAGGATTTAGCGAGCATCTTTCCTCCCTTGAGGAGGTACCCGGCCATAACTTCGTCAGCCTGATCCGCCGTCATTTCGTTGAACTCCCTTAATGAACTTATATATGTCTGGATGCCATTAATAATAGAGGGGTAATTTTAATGGCAAGTCCAGACGAAACAATACGGATCTGCATTCAGATGCTGCAGAATATCAGTGAGGATTCTACTATTCCAAGAAATATCCGGCGCGTCGCAGACTCAACCAGATCGGTTCTCCAGGACGAATCGAGAAGCATCGGTCTTCGCGCGGCAACCGCAATCTCCATGATCGACGAGATCAGCAACGATCCGAACATGCCGGTTCATGCACGGACCCGCATCTGGGAACTGGTATCTCAACTCGAGACGGTACCTCTCGATTAAACCACTCATTCTCCCCGGGCGATCCCGGCCCGGGCCGGAAGCAGGGCGATACTACCCGGGTCTCGGCCCGAACACTTACCCTTTTGCCCGTCGTGCCGCGATCGGGCCATAATCTCAACCCGTGACGGTGACGTAGACCGTCCGCTCGCGTCTCGACCGCACGTCGAGTTCCAGGAGGACGATCTGCTGCCAGGTGCCGCATCCGAGCGCACCGCCGATGACCGGGACGGAGAGCGACGGGCCGACGATCGCCGCCCTGACATGCGAGCGGCCGTTGCCGTCGCCCCATGCCGCATCGTGGGCGTAGGAGATGTCGGCCGGGGCGATGACCGCGAGCGCCCGGGAGAGATCGGTGAGTACGCCCGGCTCGTACTCGATAGTGGTGACGGCGGCGGTCGAGCCCGCGACGAAGACGTTTGCGAGGCCTTCCCGAACACCGCTCTCGGCGACCGCCTGCGCCACCCGGGGCGTGAGGTCGACGATCTCTCCTTCCCCGTGCGTATCTACCTTGATTGTCGTATGAAACATCATGGACACCTCATCCAGACGACCTGTTGTCGTTCGGTCGGATAAAACCCGCGGAGAGTAACTGTGATCCGGGGTACTGGGATCTGGAATGTTACGCGGCAGTACCTATTCCAGGGGGTGCAAACGCGTTTAAGCAAGGCATGATTTCGGGCGCATCTTCGGCACCTTGGGTATCGGTAAATTAAGTGAGATGATTAACGAGCTAAAGAAACCTGAGTGTGATGCAGATGAGCGCGGTTAGTCCTATAATTCCTGCCACGATGTACCGAAGTAATCTGGCTGTCCGGACATTTTGCTTTTCGCGGAAATTTTCTTTCGCTTGAGAAATCGCAGCAGATACTTCACCATGGACTCTTTCGGTTTTCTCTAGATATTTGACATTTTCCTCCTCGGAGAGAGGGCGGAACATAATGAAACGGCGCGCACTATTTTCAAAGTCCAACAATGTTATCTCCGATTCTTTATGTGTTAGTGCGGATTCTTTGATTATTGGAATGCGCCGTTCCCTCCAGTACACCGCAAATTCTTCGAGTTCCTGTTCGAGATCTTCCCGCATCGTTACACGCCCCAAATAATCAATGGACCAATGCAATTTATATATTACGTGGAATTGTCGCTCATAACAATCGAATGTGGCATATGCGAATGTCAAAATCATCTCCAGATATCCCGCGCTAAAGAGAGTCTGTAACAAAGACTGGTGCGCAGCCTGCCACGTTATCGGTGCCGCACCAACCAGTTAGATCGGATGTCCTTCATGACTACAGGGAAGGACGACGCGTAAATACGCAAACAGCGTGAACGAAAAAGAGAGAGACTGTTTACGCCTCTTCCCGGTCTTCGGCATCCAGGATCGTGAACCCGATGACCCTGTCGCCGTCGTCGAGTTTCATCACCCGGACGCCGCGGGTGCCCCGCTTCTGGATCGATATCTCCGAGACCTTCGTCCGGATGACGATGCCGGACGCGCTCATCACGATGATCTCGTCGTCATCGGAGACCGCCATTGACCCGATGACGTTGCCCGCCCGGGCGTCGACAACGATGTTCCGGACGCCCATCGTGCCTCTGCCGTGGCCGCGGAACTCATCGAACTCCGTCCGTTTCCCGTAGCCCTGCTCCGTGATGGTGAGAAGATGATCCTCCTCGACCACCGCAACCGCCTGCAGGGCATCGCCGTGGCGGAGTTTGATCCCCCGCACGCCCATCGCGTTGCGGCGAACCGGGCGGACGGCCTCCTCGTGGAACCGGAGGCTCTGTCCGAACTTCGTCGTCAGGATCAGTTCCTGGTTCCCGTCGGTCGCCTTCACGTCCACCACCGCATCATCGCCGCGGAGGTTGATGGCGTTGATCCCGGTCTGCCGCGGCCGCGAGAACTCGTCGAGCGCCATCTTCGCGACTGTTCCCTCCCTCGTCGCGAAGAAGAGGTAGCGGTCCGGCCGGAACTCCCGCACAGGGATCACGGTCGTCACCCGCTCCTCGCCGTCGAGATTCAGGAGATTGACCAGAGCCTTGCCCTTGCCGGTCCGCTGCCCCTCGGGGAGATCGTAGACCTTCAGCCAGTAGACCCTCCCTTTATCGGTGAAACAGAGGAGGTAATCGAGCATATTCGCGACGAAGACGTTCTCGACACCGTCGTCGTCTTTCGTCGCCATGCCGATGATGCCACGCCCGCCGCGCCGCTGGTTCCGGTAGGTGTCGAGGTCGATCCTCTTCACGTAGTTCGAGGAGGTGAGCGAGACCAGCATCGGTTTATCCTCGATGAGGTCTTCTTTCTCCAGGATCTCGGTCGCGTGCCCGATCTGGGTCCTCCGTTCGTCACCGAAACGGGCGGTGATATCGACGAGTTCCTTCCTGATCTCGGCGAGGATGCTTGCTTCGCTTGCGAGGATCGCGGTCAGCCGTTCGACCTCCAGTGCGAGAGCGTCGCGCTCGTCCTGGATCTTCTTGTGCTCAAGCGCCGCCAGCCTCCGGAGCTGCATCTTCAGGATGGCGTCCGCCTGCGCCTCGTCCAGGCCAAACTTCGCCACCAGGGCCGCCTGTGCCTCCTCGGTCGTCCCGGATCCCCGGATGGTTGCGATGACGGCATCGATGTTGTCGAGCGCAACAAGGAGGCCGCTGAGGATGTGCCTCCGCTCCTCCGCCTTTGCAAGATCGAACTCGGTCCGCCGCCTGACCACGTCCACCCGGTGCTTGAGGAACTCCTGGACGAGTTCCTTCAGGTTCAAGACGCGGGGCTGGCGGTCGACGATGGCGAGGTTGATGATGCCGAAGGAGGACTCAAGCGCCGTGTGCTTGTAGAGGAAGTTCAGGACAACCTGGGGCGCGGTGCCTCTCTTCAAGTCGATGACGATCCGCATGCCGTCCCGGTCCGACTCGTCGCGGATGTCGGAGATGCCTTCGATCCTTTTTTCGCGGACGTGGCCGGCGATATTCTCGATAAGGCGCGCCTTGTTCACCTGGAACGGGATCTCGCTGATGATGATCCGCGGTGTCCGCCCTTCCTCCTCAATCTCCACGACTCCCCGCACGACGCACTTCCCGCGCCCGGTCAGGTAGGCGTCCCGGACACCCTGGGTGCCCATCATGATCCCGCCGGTGGGGAAGTCCGGGCCGGGCATAATCCGCATCAATTCCTCGGTGGAGACGCCGGGCTCGTCGATGATGCGGCAGGTCGCCTCGCAGACCTCCCGGAGGTTGTGGGGCGGCATGTTCGTCGCCATCCCGACCGCAATCCCGCTCGACCCGTTGACGAGGAGGTTCGGGATCCGGGCGGGGAGGACGTCGGGCTCCTGGAGCGACTCGTCGAAGTTCGGGACGAAGTCGACGGTCTCCTTATCGATATCTGCCAGGAGTTCCTCTGAGAGTTTCGTGAGCCGGGCCTCCGTGTATCGCATGGCGGCAGCGGAGTCCCCGTCGATCGACCCGAAGTTTCCCTGGCCGTCCACGAGCGTATACCGGTAGGAGAAGGGCTGCGCCATCTTCACCAGCGTGTCGTAGATGGCCGAATCGCCGTGAGGATGGTACTTACCCATCACGTCTCCGACGATACGGGCGCTCTTCTTATAGGGCTTGTCGCTCGTGTTGCCGAGCTCCCGCATGGCATAGAGGGTGCGGCGGTGAACCGGCTTCAGGCCGTCTCTCGCGTCAGGGATGGCACGGCCGATGATCACGCTCATCGCGTAGTCGATGTAGCATGATTTCATCTCCTCTTCTATGTTGATCGGAACAACCTGATTAGACGTCAAGGTTGTTCACCTCCTTTGCATGCCGGCGGATGAAGTCTCTCCGGGCATCCACATTCTCTCCCATAAGTTTCTCGAATATCTCGTTTGCGTAGACGGCATCCTCGATCTTCACCTGCTTGAGGATCCGGTTGGCCGGGTCCATCGTGGTGGACCAGAGTTGCCCGGCATTCATCTCACCGAGACCCTTGTAGCGCTGGATCGTGACGCCTTTTTCGCCGAACTCACCGACGATCTCCCGCATATCTTCCTCGCCGTAGGCGTACTTCTCCTGTTTTCCCCGGGCGACCCGGTAGAGCGGCGGCTGGGCGATGTAGATGTAGCCGTTCTCGATGAGTGCCGGCATATACCGGTAGAAGAACGTGAGGAGGAGCGTCCGGATATGCGCACCGTCGACATCCGCATCGGTCATCAGGATGACATGGTGGTACCGGGCCCTCTCGACGTCGAAACTGTCGCCGACCCCGGTGCCGATAGCGGATATCAGCGCCTGGATCTCGGCGTTCTTCAGGATCTTGTGCTCCGAAGCCTTCTCGACGTTCAGGATCTTGCCCCGCAGGGGGAGGATTGCCTGGAACTTTCTGTCTCGCCCCTGCTTTGCGGAACCGCCTGCAGAATCTCCTTCCACGATGTAGAGTTCGCTCTTTGCCGGGTCCCGCTCCTGGCAGTCGGCGAGTTTGCCGGGCAGACCTGTGGATTCCAGCGTGCTCTTTCGCCGGGCGAGTTCGCGAGCGTTCTTTGCAGCTTCACGGGCACGGGCGGCCGTAAGTGCCTTGTCCACGACGACCTGGAGGGTCTTCGGGTGCTCCTCGAAGTACTCGGTGAGCGACGAGTAGACGAGGGAATCCACGATGCCGCGGACGTTGCTGTTGCCGAGGCGCATCTTGGTCTGCCCCTCGAACTGCGGGTTCGCGACCCGGGTGCTGATGACAGAGGCGAGCCCTTCCCTGACGTCCTCGCCCTTGACCTGAGCGTCGTTGTTCTTGAGAAGGTTGTTCCGGTGGGCTGAGTTGTTGATCGCCCGGGTGAGGGCGCTCCGGAAGCCCTCGAGGTGGGTCCCGCCCTCCCTGGTGTTCACGCTGTTGACGTAGGTGTAGATCGTCTCCGTGTATGAGTCGTTGTACTGCAGGGCAACCTCGACCTCGACCATGCTCTCGGGGTCGCGCTTCTGGAAGTAGATGACCTCATCGTGGAGGCGCGTCTTCCCCTCGCCGACATGGGCGACGAACTGCCGGATGCCGTCCTCGAAACAGTAGGTGACCGCATCGCCGGTGCGGTCGTCCCGGAGGCTGATCGTAAGGCCGCTGTTTAAGTAGGCGAGTTCGCGAAGCCGGTGGTCCAGCACATCGTAGTCGAACTCGACGGTCTCGAAGATCGACCGGTCGGGCTGGAACGTGATCCGGGTTCCCTGGAGTCGCTCGTAGTCGAGCCGCTGCCCGGGCTGGGTGCCGTAACGCTCTTCACTGCGCAGTTTCTGCTCATGCTCGGTCTCCGGGCGGCTCTCGAGCGGCTTTGCGACCAGGCCCTGCCGGAACTGCATCTTGTAGACCTTGCCGTCCCGGAAGACCGTCGCATCGAGCCAGCTTGCAAGGGCGTTGACGACCGAGACGCCGACGCCGTGCAGCCCGCCGGAGACCTGGTAAGTATTTTTATCGAACTTTCCGCCGGCGTGGAGGACGGTGAGGACGATCTCGAGAGCGCTCTTGCCGTACTGGGGCATGATGTCGACCGGGATGCCGCGGCCGTTGTCATCCACCGTGATCGAGCCGTCCTTATTGATGCTCACCTGTATCAGGTCGCAGAACCCGGCAAGCGCCTCATCTACGGCGTTGTCCACGACCTCGTAGACAAGGTGATGCAGTCCCCGGGGACCCGTGCTGCCAATGTACATGGCGGGACGTTCCCGCACAGGCCGAAGCCCTTCCAGTACCGTGATGTGTGAAGCATCGTAGGTATCAGTCATTTGTGACCTCCGCTGAACGAGCGGCGTCCTGAATCGCAGCAAAACTCACAGTATATATTGGTCGTGTAGCCTCTTATACTGTTTGGATCCGGGAAATTCCCTGTTTTGAGGTGATCCTGCTGCATCGTGGTTCGATGGGGCTCCAGTGCAGACCAGCCCGGGAAGCCCCTGCGTCCCGGCCGGTCCCGACTTCCGCGCGGTAAGCGCGCGCTCCCGTTAATCGTATTTTCCCGTATCCGGATCGGGTATGCCGAGTTCTTTATCGACCGCGACCGCGAGCCGGTTGAGGAGCCGTTTCACATCGGCCGCGTCCTCCTTGTCCAGGATTCCCGGCTGGTGCCAGATCACCGTCTTGCGGAGCCGCTCGACGAGTTCCTCGATCTCGGTTCCCCGGAACTGTTCCGGTATGGTGAAGTCGTTGAGGTGGTCTGCGGCGCCAAAGAATGCTCGCTCAGGAGGCAGGCCGAAGTGCCGTGAAAGCAGCATCAGGTTGACGACAAACCCTCTGCCGAATTCGCTCTTTGCAGGCATACTACCCTATGCATCGCCGGGGAATATGAACGATCTGGTTTTTCGCGTGTCGAAAGGCGTCTCTGAGATGATCCCGGCTCGTCTCAAACACGTAATTACATCGCTGGTTTCCGCTAAGGTTCCCCCGTTCGCACCTGCGAGTGCCCCTGCTCAGGTTCTAACGAACTGTCGCATCTCGAAATCTGATGGCTCCGCGTGCTCCGGATGTTCTGTTCGTTACGGCAGGTCATACTTCGGAATATCACGCCCCCGGATACGGATTCCCACGGGCTATCGCAACTTGGGGAGGGGCTGACGGGGAGGGGGGAGCATCCCCCCTCCCCTGTCTCCACCCCACTTCGGCGATATTTCCACGGTCCAGTCTGCTGGAATTTTCCACGCACCGTCCGCTTTGTTTGTCGCAGCTTGTACTTCCGCTAACCAAGCTCTGCTGGGACATCCGGAACTCGAGAAGAGTAGAGGTGCAGGCATTGGCCTCCACAGCAAAAGGGACTACGGCAACCGAACACTCATCTACGGCTGCACGTAGATCAGAACCGCAGAAAGCACGACGAAACCGAGCGTTGCGGCGAAGAAGACGATCTCCTGGGTGCGGAGAGGTTTTTTCCTGACATACAGGCCGGCGTTCGCCCCGTATCCCCGACAGAGCATGCTCGTGTAGGTGCGTTCGCCCTGCTCGTAGGACCGGATGAAGATCGTCCCGACCGTGTAACCGATCTGGTGCAGCCGGTAGCGGTAGGGGAGGGTGCGGTCGAGGGGGTCGAAGCACCGGGTCGCCATTGCGGTCCGTATCCTGTTGAACATCTCGGCGAAGACGAAGATGTAGCGGACCATCATACCGAGCGTGAGGGTGAACTCCCGGGGCAGGCCGAGCCTCCCCGCCGCCTCGATCATATCCTGCATCTTTGTCGTCGACGAGAGCAGGATGATGAACGATATGCTGATGACGAACTTCACGAGGAGGATCGACGCGAACTCCACCGACTCCGCGTAGATCTCGATCCCGAGCGGCAGGGTCGCAATCGTATGGAATACGTCATAATAGGGGTTTTTTACAAATGCCTGGAAACCGACCAGGAAGATCCCGAACGGTAGAATGAGTATGAGCCTCTTCAAGTAGACAGTCGGCGGGAGGCGTGAAGCGGCCCAGAGTACGATGAAGAGAGCAAAAAGGACAGCACCGAGTTCGTAGACTTTCGTCGAGTATGGCACGGCAACGATGGCCACGATGGCAGCGAGGGCTATGAGGAGTTTAATCCTCGCATCCAGACGGTGGACGATGCTCGTCTGGTAAGCATACTTCTCGATGAAGTAGAGGTCGTCGATCATCCTCGTCTCGCGTAGGCGTTGAGAAACGATCTCTTCGCGTCCTCGTAGGTGTAGGCCATATCGATGGCGACGCCGTTTTCCCGGAGCGACCGGATCAGTTTCGGTATGGGCGGCACGTCGAGCCTTGTCCGGGCGAGCAGTTCCGGCCGGGCGAAGACCTCCTCGACCGTCCCGGTGCCCACGATCATTCCCTTATCCATCACGTAGACATAGTCCGCCATCTCCGCCACGAGGTCGAGGTGGTGGGTCGAGAAGATCACCGTCATGCCGTACTCCTCGGGCAGCCGGTTGACGAACGCCACGAGGTCGGCGACGCCCTGGGGATCGAGCCCCGCGGTCGGTTCGTCGAGCACCAGCACCTGCGGCTCCATCGCGAGGATGCCGGCGATGGCGACCCGTTTCTTCTCGCCGCCCGAGAGATGGTGCGGCACGCGCTCGCGCAGCCCCTCGATCCCGAGGAGGTGCAGGGCCTCCTCGACGCGGTGGGCGACCGTCGTCTCGTCGAGGCCGATGTTGATCGGGCCGAACGCGACGTCCTGCTCTACGGTGGGAGAGAAGATCTGGTCGTCGGGGTTCTGGAAGACGATCCCGACGAACTTGCGCACCTCGTTCTGGTTCACCTTCGTGATCGGCTCGCCCCTGACCAGCACCTCGCCGGAGGTGGGTTTGAGGATGCCGTTGAGATGCTTGAACAGGGTGCTCTTCCCGGCACCGTTCGGCCCGATGACGGCGATACGGGACTTTCTTTCGGCAGCGAAGTTCACGCCTTCGAGAGCGTGGACGTCGCCTCGGTAGATGTGAGTGAGATCGCGTGTCTCGAGCAGGTGCATGGTAGCAAAAAGTTGGAGTTTTTTGGGTATTTAGTTATCGGGCCGCGCTGAGATCTTCGCAACGACGACCCCCAGGACGAGGATCATGAGCGTACCGAGCACGACCGCAAGAACCTCTCCGGTTTTATCCATTCCGGGGATGCTGTAGTCGGGCATGAGCGCCTCATACGAGAAGTCGTTCCCGGTCGCGGCGACCACCTGCTCCTCTGCGGCGCCGGCGGCATCTTCGTCGAGTTCGCTCCCCATGAAGGGCTTTGCGCCGTAAATGCTGAAGAACGCGCTCTCAAGCCCGTCGGGGTCCCCGGACGCAAGGAACGGTGCGGCAACCGCGATCACAAGGGCGATAGCGACGCCGATGAGGATAAACTGTTTCGTCTCCATTACGCGCTCACCCCCGTGGGACGTTCGAGGATATCTGGCCGTGCCGAGGCTATCAGGTAGAGGGCGCCCGCGGTGATGCCTCCCTCGATCAGGCCGATGACCGCATGGTAGAGTCCAAGGCCGATGAGTGCTGGAACCAGCGGGAACGTGCCGGCGATGGCGAGTTCGACCGCACAGAGGATTGCGGAGACGAAGAGCGCCGCCCATCCGGCGATGAACGCGGCGGCGTATGCGTTTCCTATCACGCCTTTGATGCCGGTATACCCGTAGTAGCCGACGAACCCGCCGATGACGCCCATGTTGACGATGTTCGCGCCCATGACAGTGATGCCGCCGTCGCCGAAGATGACGCCCTGTACGAGGAGTACCAGCGTCAGGACGAAGATGCCTGCATACGGTGATCCGAGGACGATCGCCGCGAGCGCCGCACCGACCATGTGGCCGCTCGTCCCCCAGGGGATGGGGATGTTCAACGCCTGGATGGCAAAGATGCCGGCGGCGAGGACGGCGACCAGCGGTATCTTCTCCTCTCCCATCGAACGCCGCGCCCACCGGAGGGCGAGAGCGATGAAGATCAGGGCGATGACCCAGTAGACCAGGGCCTGCCCCACCGGTATAAATGCATCAGGTATATGCACAACAACACCTTGTGCAGTGGTATTACATCTTTGTATAAATGTATTACTAACCGTGAGGGTTGTATCAGCCAGTAAGAATCCGACGTACTCCCGATGCAAAAAGTATGCCCATTGCCCGGGCCAATGCAGGTTTCAGGGCAAGTTTGCGGAGCAGGGTGCCCGGCCTGTCCATGTCGCCGTGCTCCACGATCGTTGCGATGAGATCCGGATCGTCGAGGGCCCGGCAGAGGCGGTCGATATCCTCCGGCGTCATCTTCTGCCGCATCCGGAACGCTTTCATCCCGATATCGAGTTCTTTTCCGAAGTCCTCCTTCCAGCGCCGCTCGTAGTCACGGAGACTCCCGTCGTCGAACTCGGCGCGCGCGCAGCAGGCCGCGGCGACGGCGGCCGCGTGTTTTGCGGACCGGATACCGGTGTAGATCCCGCCGCCCGATGTCGGTTTCGCGAACCCCGCGGCGTCGCCGACGATGAGCGCCCGGCGGCCATAGGTCTGCGGCATGACCCCGAGCGGGATGACCCCGCTCACGAGGTGGAGCGAGTTTTTCCCGTAACGGGCGATGAACCGGTTGAAGTGGTCGTTTGCGTGCTCCTGGGCACAGAGGCCGACTCGGGCCCGGGTCGGCGAGACCGGGATCACCCATCCGAAGAAGCCGGGAGCGGCGTTGGGGTGGAGTTCTACGTGGCGCGGGTTCATTTCGTAGGGGATCTCCGCCTGCACCCCGGCGAGGTAGGTCTCCGGTCTCCGGAAGCCGAGCATGCGGGCGATGGAACTCCGCGGGCCGTCGGCGGCGATCAGGAGGCGGAAGGGGATCTCCTCCCGCCCGCGGATGCCACGGGTCAGGAGTGAGGTGCCGCTGATGCCCGCTGCGCTGGTCTTCAAGCGGAACTCCGCCCCGGCGTCCGCTGCTCTCTCTGCCATCTCCCGGTCGAGGAGGCACCGATCTACGACATAGGCCTTTGTGGTCCGGGCGTCGAAGAGGAGTTCTCCCCCGAGATCCGAGACCATCCGGGCCCCGCTCACCTCGTTCTGGACCGAACGCCTTGAAACACCGCACTCGGCGAACGCGGATGCGGAGAGCAGTCCCGCGCACTGCACCGGGTAGCCGATCGTGCCGTGCTCCTCGATACAGAGCGTCGTAAGCCCCTCCTTCGCGCACGCCCGCGCGGCGGCACTCCCGGCGGGGCCTGCGCCCACAACAACAACATCCCAGGTCAGACTACCATGCCTCGCATACATGAGATCCCGACCGGCCGGCGATCCCTTTCCCTCGAATAATAGGGCCCGGCGGGTATAAATGAAATGGGCACGGTCGGCGGGGTCGGTCGCCCCGCCTACCTGAGATACTCCGCCACGAACCGGCCCGTCTCAAGGCCGATGAGGGCGAGAAAGATCATGGTCAGCACGACCATCGCGGAGAGGAAGAGTGCGACCGTTTCATCGAGGGGGAACATGAGCGCCCCGGCGGCCGGGGCCATGAGGCCGGGAAATGCGGCAACTGCCACGGCGCCGAGGACCCATATCGCCACAAAAATGAGGTAGACCGATAGTTTCCTCATGGGTCTACTCTTCGCGGTATTGTGCCTGCTGCTCCTTTAAGGCCATATCCTGCCGCTCTAACTCGACCTTCCGGGAGAACTCCGCGGCCCACCGCTCGATCTCCCCCGAAAAGAGCCTGCCTGTCCGGAAGAGGACGAAGATCGCCCAGAGGACCAGGATGACCAGGACTATGCCTGCAAGGACCGGGAAGATCCCCGCGATGAACGGCAGGAAGAACAGGAACGCGACGACGGCAAGGAGCACGTACGCGATACCCCGGAATGCCAGCCGGTAACGCTCCACCTTCTCGTCAGGCGTCTCGCCTCGCGAGTATGCCGCGGCAGCGTACCCCGCGGTCGCCTCGGCGACGTCGAGGACCTCCCCGAAGATACCGAGGACGATGATCACGAGCGCGACGAGAATTATCCCTGAGATCAGGCTGTCAAGACCGATCAGGCCGAAGAGGAACGGGTTCCCGAGCATCGTTGCAAGCGGCAGGAAGATGAGCACGCCAAAGAGCCATATGAGGAATGCGATGGCGACGCCGACCGCAATCTTTGGAATGCTGTCGTAGATCTCCTGCCGGGATTCGGCAAGTAACTGTTCGCGGTTTACCATAAAAATCACCTCGTTCGATGGAGTGTTATGGACGGCGGCCTATAAATAAGTTTCCCGGAAAGGCGGGCCTATAAAAACCTTTCCCGGGGAAAAGGGCCGGTGTCATCGAACGAAATCCGATACCGTCCGGGGATCAGGCCCGGATATCCGGGCAGCCCGGCACGATCTCCGGCGGGTTGGTGTTCCTCTGCCTTTTGCCCCGGCAGGTGCGTCGAGAGAAGATCTCCCGCACAGGCGGTGCAACGCGCTCCTCCGCCGCCCCATAGGCGAGGACAGGCGGGAGGAACGCCGGTGACCTCTTTTGGCCTCCGCCCCCATAGCTGCGTATTTGATGGATCATGCCCCAGGTAGTAGGAGATGCCTGATATGCGGGAGTTCAAGTGGAAACAGTGTCTGGTCGTGCGCGCCGACATCAAGATGAGTTGCGGCAAGAAGTGTGCCCAGATCGCCCATGCCGCCATCGGGGCCTACGAGAGGGCCGACAAGATCGCAAAGAAGGCCTGGCTCGACGAGGGGCAGAAGAAGGTGGTGCTGAAGGCGTCAAACGAACGGCAGCTCTTTGAACTCAAGACGATCGCAGAGCGGGCGGGCATCCCCGCATCGATCATCCAGGATGCCGGGATGACCGAGATCCCGCCGGGAACCGTGACGGCCCTCGGGCTCGGCCCCGCCCGCTCCGAAGACCTCGACCGAATCACCGGAGACCTCTCCCTGCTATGATGCCCTCGCCCTATCCCCTTGAGGTGGACCTCGGGATGCGCTACTACGCGTCCGTTGCCCCCGGCATCGGCGGGCGTCTCCGCGCAAGCCCCGCCGACTTCGTCGTCGAGGAACTCCCGCTCCCGATCAGCGATCCGGACGGCCCCTACCTCATCTGCCGGCTCACCAAGACGAACTGGGAACTCCAGCGAGCGGTCAAGGAGATCGCGAAGAGGCTCGGCATCAGCCACCGGCGGATCGCCTGGGCGGGGACGAAGGACAAGAACGCGGTGACCACCCAGTTCATATCGATCTACGACGTCCCGCCCGAGGCGGTCGAGCAGGTGCACCTCGCGGACATCACGCTTGAGGTCGTCGGGCGGTCGCAGCACTCGCTCGCCCTCGGCAGCCTCGCGGGCAACCGGTTCGATATCGTCATCCGCGACTGCATCGAAGAGGGCCTCGCGGAACGGGTGCAGGCGGCGACGGAGGTTGCGTCCGCCGGGATACCGAACTACTACGGGCTGCAGCGGTTCGGCGTCGTCCGGCCGGTCACGCACCTCGTCGGCGAGAGGATCCTCAAGGGCGACTACGAAGGCGCCGTGACCACCTATATCGGCCGGGCCTACCCCCGGGAGCCGGAGGAGGTGCAGCGCGCCCGGACCCATTTTGCCGAGACATGCGATGCGCGGGCGGCGCTCGCCGACCTCCCCGTCCGGATGACCTACGAGCGGGCGATGGCGAACCACCTCGTCGCGAACCCCGGCGACTACGCCGGCGCGCTCCGGGCCCTCCCCCCGAAGCTCCTCTCGCTCCTCGTGAGCGCATACCAGTCCTACCTCTTCAACCGCGCTCTCTCCTCTCGTATCGACGCCGGCATGTCGCTCACCGAGCCTGAAGTCGGCGACCGTCTCCTCTTTTCAGGCGGCCGCGAGGATGTCGTCTCCGCGCGGAACCGGCAGGCGGCTCTGGTGCAGGCCCGGCGCGGCCGGTGCCGGATCGCCCTCTTCATCCCGGGATCCGGGCCCGTGGCGTCGCACGGGCCGATGGACGAGATCATGCAGGGCCTGCTGATCGAGTCGGGTATCGACGCCGGGGACTTCGAGCGCGCCTCCCGGTTCGTGAAGACCGCGTTTGCCGGTGTCTCGAGACCGATCAGCCTCTCCGCCGACGTGGAGGCGGACGTATCCGGTGCGGATGTCCGGCTCAAATTCACGCTCCCTCCCGGTCACTATGCGACGACGGTCTGCCGGGAGTACATGAAGGCCGACCCCTACGTGATGATCTAGGGGTTCGGCGTCAGAAAAGGATCATTCGTGGGGGACGGGATGATAGATCACGTCCCACTCGGTGACCAGATTGCTCCCGCACATGAAGTGGCGTTTCAGGGAGAGCCGGAACATCTCGTCCTCGCTCTCGATATGCATGCCGCCGACGAGCGACGGGGTGTCTGCGCCGCCGACGATGAACGGCAGGTGGATCAGGCGAATCTCGTCCACGAGCCGGTGGTTCAGCATCGACCAGTTCAGCGTCGGGCCCCCCTCGATCATCATCCGGCCGACACCGTAATCTCGCGAGAGGATGGCCATCAGTCCCGGCAGGTCGACCTCGTCCTCGCCCGCGACAACGACATCGACGCCGCTCTCCCGGAGCCGGACGACATTCTCCGTCGGCGCGGCCTTACTGACGGCGATGACCGTCCGCGCATCCGGGCCGAGGATGTTTGCGTTCGGCGGGATATCTGCCCGATTACTCGGAATGACGCGGAGCGGGCTTTTTCCCTCGACCAGCCTGACCGTCAGGAATGAGTTGTCGATCCTGATGGTGTTCGCCCCTACCATGATGGCATCGTATTCCGCCCGTGTTTGGTGAAGGAGGAGTTCGGTTTCGGGAGCCATATACTTCATGAGGATCTTGCTCGAAGCCCCGCGCTTCAGGGTAAGTTTCCCGTCGACGGTGATCTCCGACATCATGAGCACGTGCGGCCTGTCGTGTTCTGGCATTGAAATTCGTTCCCGGTGATCTATCTTGCGGGAGCGTTTATGAATCTGATGATTTTAGCCGGCAAACGGTATTCCGGATGAAGCGTTGCGCCGCGACAGAACAGAGCAAAGGTTAAACTCCATACAGGCTGATAAATTTATGCGATGAATATAACCTCCCTGCGGCCGAAATTCATCAAATATACAGAGCGAATCGCGTCGATTTTCATACGCCTGGGCGTTACGCCGAACCAGGTCTCGATGCTCTCTCTGCTCTTCGGCTTTTCATGCGCCCTCGCCTTCGCCGGGCGTCACTTCGTCGCGGGCAGCCTGCTCCTCTTCGTCTCGGCGATCCTCGACCTGGTGGACGGGAACGTGGCCCGGAAGAACCACACGGAGAGCCGGTTCGGGGCGGTCTTTGACTGGATCGCCGACAAATATGTCGACGCGGCGGTCATCCTCGGCATAGGGTTCTCCGGCATCCCCATCATCAGCCACCTCATCGAGGTTCCGCAGGTCGTCGACTTCGGTATTGTGGGGCTGGCACTTGCGGGATCGTTGCTGAACACCTTCATCAAGCCGGTCACCTACGCGGAGATCGGGTTCTCCGAGAGGGTCGCCGGGAAGATCGAGGATCCCCTCGAAGGGGTTGGTTTCTTCGGTCGGCCCGAGACGATCCTCGTGCTGGTGCTCGGCGGCGTGACCGGGCTCCTCTGGGTCTCGGTGCTCCTCATCGCGGTCTGCACCAACCTCTCCGCGATCCAGCGGGTCGTCTACCTCTACCGGCGGTATTCCTGACCGGTTCGTGTCTCTTTTTTTTGGATCGATGCAGATAGAGGGTGAGGTCATCCCAAAAAGATCTCCGAACCCCCGGCATACCCTGATCGGAGCCCTTAATTCTCAGGTATCCGCCATCTGAGCCACATCCTGAACCAGGGAGATAAAACGGTTTTCCACTGGATATCGCCACTCGGGGGAGGGTCCGGGAGGGGGACACCCTCTCCCGGTAACAGCGTTTTGGGATAGCTTCGGTGGTGCGTGGGCGAGTTCATCCCGAAAAGATCCTGGACGTTCGGCACCCCCTGTTCGGAACACTCACCTCCAGGTTTCCTCCCATCTGTTCGATATCCTGGGCAAGGGGGGTGAACCGGCTTCTCATCGGGTATCGCCACTCGGGGGAGGGATCGGGAGGGGAACCCCCTCTCCCGTCAAAGAGGTTTTGGGACAACCTCGGCGTTTCTCCCCTCCCATCAAGGGATGTTCATGCCCCATTCCCTGGAGGGGAGGTCGCGCTTCGCGTCTTTGCAGGTTGTTCAGGTTCTGTTGGCGCTACGCTTCGCGCACATTGCTCTCAGAGGGTGTCCTCCCCGCGCAGTTCCCTCTGCGGGGAAGATCTTTCAGGAGTCGGATGCTCCCCGTCCGGCGTCAGCTCTCGATCTTCCCGGACTTCGGCCGAAGAACTCGCTCCACTTCGCCGCGGTAGAGACGGTAGAGGCTTTCGGCGAGGGTGCCGAGCTGGGGCACGACCAGGAAGAGGGTGTAGGCGAGGACCACGAGAAAGACGAGTGCCCCCAGTTCCGCCATGACGTTGTGCGCCCAGAAGAAACTCTCATACCCGAATTGGCCGTTGCCGGCGATCTCGGGGAGGTAGGGGAACCACTGCTCGGTGTAAGCCGAGATCACGAACAGGTTCCTCACGATATTGAGGATATAGATCGTCGGGACGACGATGAGAAAGCCGGCAATCTTCTGCTTCAGCGTCGACTGGACGCCCCAGGCGACCCCGAGCATGATCGCGATACTCTGGATGCCGGTGCAGGCGAGGATGATCTCCGTCTGGAGCCCGTTGCGCTCCATCAGGTTCCAGGCCTGGAGGGTTACGGGATAGCCGATGGCCGCGAGCGCCGCCGAGGTCTGGTCGGTGACAACGGTAATCAGCCAGTCCCCGAGTGCGGGTATGTAGCCGAAGGGAGCGTATATCAGGAACGCCACAGCCGCTATCATCGAGAGCTGCATCACCCGGGAATCGTCGCGGAGCAAGTACTTTGCGGTGATGTAGAGGAAGGGTACCGAGAGGACGGCTATCGCCGGGTACACGAAGTTATTGAGGGAGAAGTAGTAGGGGAGCTCGAAGAAGAGGTATCCGACGATGCTTATCCACCCGCCTAGTGCAAAGTACTTCCGGAACCTGCCCGGGATCAGAAAGACGAGAAAGCAGATGCAGGAGATCAGCACCAGGTAATCCTTCATCCTTTACCCTTTGGCATATCCGGCTATAATTATTTGTGCACCTCTCCTGCCCGGGTCGCCCGTCGTGCAGACCGATCATGCGGCATGACCAAGAATTAATTGCGATCACGCCCCATTCATTACAATGATGTTCTGTCCGCAGTGCAAGGGTCTGATGATATCGTCCGGTGGTCAGCTGAAATGCAAAAAATGTGGCTATATCCGGGAGATCGATGAGTCCGACCGGTTAAAGAAGACAGACAAACGCGTGGAGAAAGAGATCACCATCGTCGACGAGGAGGACAAGATTGCAACCCTCCCGACCGCGACGATCAAGTGCCCGGAGTGCGACTGCACGACGGCATACTGGTGGCTGCGGCAGCTGCGTGCGGCGGATGAGAGCGAAGTCAGGTTCTACCGTTGCACCGCCTGCGGCAAGACCTGGCGCGAGTACGACTGATTCAGTCGCTTTCCTGTTCTGGCGCCCTTCCCGGGCGCATTTCTTTCTGTTGATCCTGGCAGATTCTTCTCGACGGAGCCTGTTCTCACGTACATGCCCGTATCCCCCCGTGAACCTGCGAGTGTGAGGGCAGCCTCAGACTCCGGGTGGGAGTTACCCGGTTTCGCGGTGACGGGTGGATGGGGAGTCTCGCGTCTGCTCTGCCAGTGCATCCTCCGACCAGGTGGGGCCGGTCTGAAGACTCTGCCGTATCAACTCCTTTAGGTGGTCTATCGATGCTCTGACCTCATCGCTGGTGACGTTGTCTGCATGGCCGCACTTCCCCCCAACCTCGGCGAGATACCGGATGGTTTCGAGCTGCGTGAGACCGATGTAGTCGTTCTCATACAGTCGTTGGATCAAGGGCTCGATGCTATCCTCTTTCTGGTATTCGAGGCCATACCTGTCGCACAACGTTCTCAGCTGACGATCGAGCGCAACCCCGAGAAGGACGCCTGCGGCACGAGGATGACCTGTCCTGCAGGCGGTCGGCTTCGTTGATCTCCCGGTCGGTGAAGTCCGCTGATATGAGTTCCCGAAGGTTTATCCGCTCTATCCCGATAACATCCGATACCGAGAGGAGGATGCTCCGTTGAATCTCGAAGACCCGCCAGAATTCATCGATGATCCTGGACTTGTTGCGTGACCACTGGAGCCGTTCTAGCCTGATGTAATCGATGACACCGTAGTTGCCGTTTTTATCGCCAGAATAGCATTTGTTGAACTCATCAACTCTTTCGGGGGTGTACTCCCCGACATACCGGTGGGCAACCGTGTACCACCGTTGGTATCTTCGTAGCGCGTCTCGCTGTTTCTGCTGCTCCTCCTCAGACAACTCACCCCACTGGTTACTCGGAGCGAAGAAGAGTGCTTCTGCAGGATCGGGCTTGTGGATCAGTTCCACAGCTCGAAGTAACGCGATTACAGTCTTCTCGATCTCAATTGCATCCGTCTCAAGTTCGTTTATCGTCTGCTCGATCCCTTCGGTCTCCCTCATCCCTTCGCCCCCTCCGCGAGCCGACGCGACTTGTATACCCGCAGGTCGATCTGCCGGTCGGTCGCGTCGCTCATCCCGGCGGGCACCTCGCGCCCGCGGTTCCGGAAGGAGACGGCCATTGGAATCACCCCATCGTGCATGGTGATCCTTTGAATATGGAAAAGGGCCCGGCAAAAAAGGTTGGCATTTGTCACTCCCGGGGGCGGCAACCCCACCTCGCTCGCCGCCGCCGCCAACCCGGCGCCCCGGCCTCTCCGGGTTTTGATTCCTCATAGGGGCGCGGATAACGCGTTCCCCGTTGCAACTGCCGGCCATTTCGGTGCGTTTTTGGCAACGGTTGCCTGCCGTCTCCCTCTGGTGCACCCGTCCCTTCGACCAGAATGTTGATATACAATATACATTATTAATAATGTAGAATAGGAGTTAGTCAGATGGCTGAAAGCTTTAACGTCAAACTCGAGGAGGCGAAGTACTATACTCCCGAGGCCAGCTGCAAGGAGCACTCCTGGATCGGCGACTACGACCGGACCTATCGGGAGTTCCTTGCGAACCCCGATCTGTTCTGGGACAGCGTCGCCAGGGAATTGGAATGGTTCCAGCCCTGGGACCGGGTGAAGGAGTGGGAGTACCCGTACGCAAAGTGGTTCATCAACGCCAAGCTCAACATCACCCACAACTGTCTGGACCGCCACGTCCAGAACCAGCGGCGCAATAAGGTCGCGATCATGTGGCGGGGAGAGACCGAGGAGGAGGAGCGGATCCTCACCTACCGCCAGCTCTACCACGCGGTCTGCCGGTTCGCGAACGGCCTCTCGCGTCTCGGCGTCGGGAAGGGCGACCGGGTCTGCATCTACATGCCGCTCGTCCCCGAACAGGTCATCGCGATGCTCGCCTGCGCCCGCATCGGGGCGATCCACTCGGTCGTCTTCGGCGGGTTCGGCGTCAAGGCACTCAACCAGCGGATCAACGGCATCGGCGCCAAGGTGATCGTCACCGCCGACTTCACCTACCGGCGCGGGAAAGCGATCCCGCTCAAGAACGTCGTCGAGGAGGCGGTCGTCAACGCGCCCTCCGTCGAGCGCATCGTCATTCTCCGGCGGGATCTCGACAAGCCCGTCGAACTCCACCCCGAGATGGAGGTGGACTACTACGAGCTGATGGAAGGCGTCGAGCGGGAGTGCCCCGCCGAACCGATGGATGCGGAAGATCCGCTCTTCGTCCTGTACACGAGCGGCACCACCGGGACGCCGAAGGGCATCGTCCACACATGCGGCGGGTACATGGTCGGGACATACTACACGACGAAGAACGTCTTTGACATCAAAGACAGCGACATCTTCTGGTGCACCGCCGACCCCGGCTGGATCACCGGCCACAGTTACTGCGTCTATGGCCCGCTCCTGAACGGTGCAACCTGTCTCATCACGGAGGCGACCCCCGATTACCCGAACCCGGGCACTTACTGGGACCTCATCGAGGAGTACGGCGTCACCATCTTCTACACCGCCCCGACCGCCATCCGGATGTTCATGCGGGTGGGTGAAGAGTGGCCGAACCGCTACAATCTCTCATCGCTGCGCATCCTGGGGTCGGTCGGCGAACCACTCAATCCCGAGGCGTTCGAGTGGTACTACCGCACCATCGGCAAAGACCGGTGCCCGATCATGGATACCTGGTGGCAGACCGAGACCGGGATGCACATGCTGACCACGATGATCGGCGAACCGATGCGCCCCGGATTCGTGGGAAGGCCGTTACCGGGCGTTGTCGCGGATGTCGTCGATATGGAGGGCAACCCGGTCCCGCCGGGTACGGGCGGCCTCCTGGTCATCAAAGAGCCCTGGCCGTCGATGATGCGGACGATCTGGGACGACGATGAGCGATACTGCAATTACTGGAACACCATTCCCGGCTGCTACACTGCGGCCGACCTCGCGGTGAAGGACAAGGACGGCTACATCATGGTCATCGGGCGGTCCGACGACCTGATCGTCGTCGCCGGGCACAACATCGGGACGGCCGAGGTCGAGAGCGCGCTCGTCTCCCACGAGGCGGTGGCGGAGGCCGCCGTCATCGGGAAACCCGATGCCCTGAAGGGGAACACCATAAAGGCCTTCGTCATCCTCAGGAACGGCCACAAGCCGGGCGAGAAACTGAGAAACGATCTCGTCTACCATGTCAGGATGACGCTCGGCCCCATCGCCATACCGTCCGAGATCGAGTTCGTCGAGTCGCTCCCCAAGACCCGGAGCGGCAAGATCATGAGGCGGGTCTTGAAGGCACAGGAGATGGGTATGGATCCCGGTGATATCTCGACTCTAGAAGAGTAGAATACCACTATTTATATACCATTTTTAAGCATGCTATATATATGAATGAGCACAGACCAGAGGAGTCCCTCAAGATAGAAAATATCGTCGCTTCCGCGAAAGTGACGGATTCTCTTGATCTGCCATCTCTTGCATCCCAGTTGAAGGACGCGGAATACAATAAGAAGCGGTTCCCCGGCGTCGTTCTCCGGATGCAGGACCCGAAGATCGCCGCGCTCGTCTTCGGTTCCGGCAAGGTCGTCCTGACCGGAGCGAAGAGCATTGACAACCTCTCGCGTGGCCTGGAGATTCTCGTTGAGAAGTTGCGGGCGCTCGGCATCGAGATCGCCGAGAACCCGACCTACAAGGTCCAGAACATCGTCACGTCCGCAGACCTCGGGACGCCGATCAACCTGAACAAGATTGCCGTGGGCTTCAATCTGGACAAGATCGAGTACGAGCCCGAACAGTTTCCCGGGCTCGTGTACCGGCTCGACGACCCCAAGGTGGTCGTCCTCCTGTTTGGGTCCGGCAAACTGATCATCACAGGCGGCAAGGTGGCCGAGGATGCTCAGCGTGCGGTACGGCGGATCCTCTCCGAACTCTCGAGTCTCGGTCTCATCTGAAGGCTGTCTGGTAGTCCTCTTCTCTTTTTAATCTCACGGGGCCGTCCGGGCCGTTTTGAAGATCGAGCAGAATCAGGTGACGACAGTCTCCCCGCTGGCGGCGTGCCTGTCGCCTTCCCGCCTTTCCGTCATCCCGATCGCTTTCTCCCCGTTTCAGAGAGTACCCTCTTCCTTCCCGCGACAGCGCGTTCCGGTGAAAAAAAGACAGTTTTCAAAGGTTTGATGGTTCATCCGTTCACTTTAAAGAGATGCAATCGCTGAATCTCCCATTGAAATAATAATATTTTTATAGTCAGATTTAAAACACTAGATAACTATCTGATGGTGAATGGATGAGGTCCGATAAGGTACGATATTTTACGCCGCGCGATGAAGAACTCGCCGAGCTCTTGATGGGCATCGGGATCAAGAGAAACGTCTCCAAAGTGCTCGTATACCTGGCAAACACGGAGGAAGCGACCTCCCGGGACATCGAGCGCGGCACCGATCTCCGCCAGCCCGAAGTCAGCATCGCAATGCGCTTCCTCAAAGAGTGCGACTGGATCGATACCCGCGAGAGCAAGTCGGAGAGCAAAGGAAGGCCGGTGAAGATCTACGCGCTCTCGCGCTCAATATCAGAGATCATGGACACGATCGAGAAAGAGAAGAAGAAGGAAGCCCGGCACCAGTTGGACCTTATCCAGAAGATGCGGGAATGCATCTCAACGCAGTGATACGACGCTGCAACCCTTCTCCTCACCGATAATAACCGTTATTTTTTCCGTGTAGGTCGTGAAGAGGCCGCACTCGAGTGCCCCCGGGATCGAGGCGATCTCGGCCTCCAGGCGGTCAGGGTCTCCAATCGCCCCGAAACTGCAGTCGACGATGAAATTGCCGTTGTCGGTGACGACCGGCCCGTCTTTCTTCACCCCTTCCCGGAGAACCGGATCGGCACCGAGCGCCGCAAGCCGGCGGGAGACCGTTTCCACGGCGAACGGGAGCACCTCGACCGGCACGGGCGCGTCAAGGGTCTCGACCATCTTCGTGCGGTCGACGACGATAAGCACCCTCTCAGCCGCGTCGCAGACGCACTTCTCCCGGAGGTGCGCGGCTCCGCGCCCTTTGATCAGGCGGAGCGCCGGGTCGACCTGGTCGGCGCCGTCGATGGCGATATCGAGTCCGGGGTGCTCATCGAGGCTCGTGAGCGGTATGCCGTACCGGCGCGCCCGGATGGCCGCCTGGTATGAAGTCGGGACGCCGGCTATGGAGAGCCCCTCCTCTCTTATCCGCGCGCCCAGCCGCTCCATCGCAAAGAAGACGGTCGACCCGGTGCCGAGCCCGACGATCATCCCGTCACCGACCTCCTCTGCTGACCGGTAGCCTGCATTCTGCTTCGATGCTGCCTGTGCTGATGTATTCATGCTGTACCTTCCTCCCCCGTTCAGATATGCATGCCGTCGAAGATATCCTTCAGTTCATCCGCGGCGGCATACGCAGTGCAGTCGAGCGTGATCGGCGTGATGGAGACGTTGCCCTTCTGCACCGCATGCGCGTCGGTGCCCTCCTCCGCATCCTCGTACAGCGGCCCGTCGATCCAGTAATAGGGGCGGCCGCGCGGGTCGAGGCGCTCCTCGACACCGGTATAGAAGAGTTTCTCGGCGAGACGGGTGATCTCGTATCCGCCGCGCACCTGGGCCGGGATATTCACGTTGATGACGTGGGCCTTTCCAGGGAACCCGTTTGCAAACACCCTCTCGCAGATCTCGCGAACCACCCGCTTCGTATCGGAGTACCGGTCGGCGATCCGCGAGGGATCGTCGAACTTGTCGCCCTGATCCTCCACCTGGAGCGAGAAGGCAAGGGACGGCACCCCCTGGTTCGACGCCTCGAGCGCAGCCCCGACGGTTCCCGAGGTCATGATCGACTCAAACGAGAGGTTCTCGCCGATGTTGACCCCGCTGACCACAAAGTCGGGATTCAGACGCAGCGCGAAGAGCCCGATGATCACGGCATCGGTCGGTTTCCCGCCGACCGAGTAGGCGGTCACGCCGTTCATCGTCACCTGTGTTGCACGGATCGGCTCGAAGATGGAGATGGATCTGCCTACGGCGCTCTGCTGGGTCGAGGGGGCGACCACGGTGACGTCGGCGATCGGCGCGAGCGCGTCGTATGCCGCCCAGAGTCCCGTAGAGGTTATTCCATCGTCGTTGGTGAGCAGAATCTTGGGTTTCATCCTTGTCTATAGGGATAGTTTCCGCGCATCAAAAACCTGCCCGATCGTCAGGGTCAAGTTCTCTGTAGCTGACCTCTACTGCAATGAAGGTCTTTCTCGCCGAGTACTCGGTATGCAACGACCCCGAGCTTGCGCCCGAGGGCGCTGCCATGCTCGCCGCCATAAGCGGCAGCTTTGAGAGGTGCGGTTACGACGTGGTGACGCCCGAGCGCCCCGACTTCGAGGGCGAGATCAAGAGACTCGCACCGGAATGCGATGTGGGCCTGGTCATCGCGCCGGATCACCTCCTCTTCCGGTACACGCATCTCCTCGAGGGGTTGACCCACAACATCGGGTGCGGGAGCATGAACGCGGCGATCTGCGCCAACAAGCAGCGGACGGCGGGTATCCTCTCCCGGAACGGGATTGCCGTCCCCCCTGACGCCGGGGGAGGGAAGAGGGTCGTCAAGCCGATCATGGGCTGCGGCGCTCTCGGGGTCCGGCTGACGGATGAGGAGCCCGGAGCCGGCGAGTTTGCACAGGCCTATGTCGAAGGGGAGGCGCTGAGCGTGAGCCTGGTGGGGAGCCGGGTGACCGGCAACGTCTGCGAGTTCTACTCGGGCGTTCCTCCGCTCCGGCTCGCCGTCAACCGGCAGGAGATCGCCATCGCGGAGGACGGGAGGTTCCTCTACCTCGGGGGAGAGACGCCCGTCCATCCCGATCGCGAGGAGGAGATCGTCGATCTTGCCGTCCGGGCGATGAACGCGCTTGGGTGCCAGGGCTACGCCGGGATCGACGTCGTCGCCGGGGAGCAGCTCTACGTCGTAGATGTCAACCCGAGGCCCACGACCAGCCTGGTCGGCATCGCGGCTGTCATGGAGGAAGAGATTGCCGATATCCTCGTCAGAGCGTCGCACGGCGAGGCGCTGGCGGAGGTGCACCTCTCCGGGAGGGTGCGGTTCGACAAGGACGGGGGGCTTCACCGGTTATGATCGGGATCGATATCGGCGGTGCGAACCTCAAGGTCGTCGACGATGCCGGCGTGCATATCCATTACTGCCCGCTCTGGCAGGGTGCACCGCTCGCCGCTCTCCTCAAACCGTATGCCGGAGAGGATGCTGCCGTGGTGATGAGCGGGGAGCTCGCCGACTGCTTCACAAACAAGATGGACGGCATCCGCTGGATTGTCGGGGCGGTCCGGGAGGTCATCCCCGCCGCCGTCTTCTACGGCACCGATGCGGCGTTCCATACCCGGCCGGTTCCGGCCCTTGCCGCCGCGAACTGGCTGGCGTCGGCCGACTACCTGCGAGAGGACTACGCCGACGCGGTTCTCCTCGACGTGGGAAGCACCACCGCCGACGTCATCCCCCTGAACTGTTTCGAGGATCTCAAGGGGCTGACCGACACCCGGCGGCTGCAGGAGCGGTACCTCGTCTACACCGGGATGCTCCGGACGAACGTCGCGACGCTGGTATCGTCGGTCACGCTCGACGGGACGGTGACCCCGGTGAGCACCGAATACTTCGCCTCAAGCGCCGACGCCCACCTTGTGCTCGGCCATATCGCCCCGGAGGACTACACCTCCCCTGCACCCGACAACGGCGAGAAGACTCCTGAGGCGGCGCTCCGGAGGCTTGCCCGGGTGGTCTGCGCCGATCTCGATGAGATCGGGGAGAGTGGAGCACGAACTGTCGCCCGGCAGTTCTGGGATGCCCAGCGAACGGTGATCGCCCGCGCGGTGGAGCACGCAGTGTCCCGGAGCGGTGCCGGGCGCTTGATCACGGCTGGTATCGGTGCGGACCTCTTTGCCCGCGAACTCGGCGGCGTTACGCTTGATGAGGAGATCGGAGAGGTCTCGGACGCGCTCCCTGCATACGCGGTCAGGGAGGTGGCGCTACGGCGAGCCGGTGGTACCTGACCCTTCTTTTGCTCGCGGTATCGATCGCCGTCACGATCGTGTCGCTGGCCTCAGGGTTCCCGTTCTTCTTTCTCTTCCTGTTCATCCCGCTGATCCCGCTCTTTGGGCGTCGCTCTGCCGTGAGGAGGTGCCCTGTTTGCGGGTGGGAAACCGCAGGCGGCGAGCACTTCTGCCCCTACGATGGGGCGCCCCTCCCGGCTGAGGGCGAAGGTGGCGAGGTTCAGCAGGGGGAGCGGTAGCAGGAACCCGAAGAGGTTGGTCGCGGGGATCGCCCCAAAATCGCGGGAGGCGTAGTTCCGGATCGTTCCCCGGTCGACGACGATCCCCATCGCCAGGAGGTGCTGCGCCACCTGGTTGAAGGGCATCTGCTGCGAGAGGAGGATGCAGAGATCGACGATGGGCGACGCGAGACGGGTGTCGGGGTAGAAGGGGGCGTCCGCATAGCAGAGGGCGTTACAATCCTGGCAGTAGAAACGCTTCACGAAGACCCGGATAGTGTGCTCTTTTCCCTGATCGAGTATGACAGCAAACCGCTTTGCCCGCATGTCGTGCCCGATCACCTGGCCCCTGCACGATGGGCAGGCGGCGAGATCAGCGAATATAACGCCGTCCATCGACGCGAGGGCGTTTCCCACCAGGTCGACGAGCATCGGCGGGATCGGCAGCATCTTCTTCACGATGGAAACTCTCTCCTGTGCAGTTGTGTGAGAGGGTTACGCGTCCACCGATAATAACATCTTCCCTCAATCGAGGGGGTATCCGGAGGGCAGGCTCTGCTCCTGCTGTATCCCGCCGGTCATGAGCGGCTGAAGAGGTCACGGGCGCCGACGTGCTGAAGTAGGGCGAGTGGGGCGGTGCGATCACCGCTCTGCTGACGCACGCCCTAACGTCTGGCATGGTGGGTGCTATATCCTCGCCGTCAGAAAGGGTGTGGAGCATCCCCCTGTCTCCACCCATCCTGGATATCTGTAGCTCCCATCCCGCCCGCGCCTCCGGCGCTCCTCCCCCACCCCCGGGGGCGGGGGCAGTGTGTGGCGATAGCCGGTGGAAAGCCGTGTCTGGGAGGCGAAACGGGCCCCCATCCATTTTCAGCATCTTCCCATACAGTGGAGCGTGGGAGTATCGCCATTGGGGAGGAGGCTGACGGGGGGCACCCCCCCTGTCTCTACTGCGTATGACTTTTCCGATAGCCCCAACCCAGGTCTCCGCCGGATGGTTGCTATCCGTCGCCCCACCCCACCCCTCGCGGGCGGGGTGGGGAACGTCTGCGCGCTGGAGACAGGGGGTGAGATCCTCCCGCAAGCCGCCATCCCCGTGGCGAATAGCCTCCGCGGTCGGGCGCCCGCCGAAACAGCTGCCGCCGGTGCCTCTACGGGGTCCCGCGCTCCAGGACCGGGGGTGATCGTGCACTCGGACCCGGAGATCGATAAGGGGCCTTACTCCGACCGGCCTTTCTATACTATAATCAGTCGGACGCCGCTTCAGGCGCGCGTCGAGGCGCGGGGCCCGGGTATATGCTCTACAACGGAACCGGCCGGTGATGCCGGAGATCGAGATCATCTCCCGGGAAGAAAGATTATGCTACCCACACTTATTCATCAAAAACCCATCTGTTAATCACTAGTGTTAAATATTACAATCGTCTATATAGTGGTATCCGAGGTTTTTACCATGGATCTCAAGTATGTACAAACTACATGCCCGTACTGCGGTACAGGGTGCAGCTTTAATCTCGTCGTGAAGGACGGAAAGGTTGTCGGCACACAACCTTACAAGCGTTCTCCGGTCAACGAGGGAAAAGTCTGCCCCAAGGGCACTTACGCTCACGAGTTCGTGAACAGCCCGGACCGCCTCACGAAGCCGCTCATCAAGAAGGACGGCAAATTCGTCGAGGCGACCTGGGACGAGGCCTACGACCTGATCGCACAGAAGTTCAAGTCGTACAAGCCCGATGAGTTCGCGGCGCTCTCCTCAGCACGTGTCTCGAACGAAGAGAACTACCTGATGATGAAGTTCGCCCGCGGCGTCATGAAATCTCGTCACATCGACCACTGCGCCCGACTCTGTCACGCATCCACCGTCGCCGGCCTTGCCGCTTCGTTCGGCTCCGGGGCGATGACCAACTCCATTCTCGATATCGCCGAGTCGAAGTGCATCTTCGTTCTCGGGTCGAACACCCTCGAACAGCACCCGCTGATCGGCCGCAAGATCGTCCAGGCGAAGCAGGACGGCGCGAAGGTCATCTGCGCCGACCCGCGCTACACTCCGACCGCCCGGCTGGCCGACCTCTACATGCCGTTCGTCTCCGGCACCGATGTCGCTCTCTTGAACGGCCTGATGCAGGAGATCATCAAGAACGGCTGGGAGGACAAGGAGTTCATCGAGAAGAGGACGAAGGACTACGAGAAGCTCAAGGAAGTCGTCATGAAGGAGGACTACAGCCTTGAGAACGTCTCGAAGGTCACCGGCATCCCGGCCGACCAGATTAAGCAGGCCGCCGAGATCTTCGGCACCACGAAGCCCGGCGCGATCCTCTACTCGATGGGTATCACCCAGCACACCGTCGGCGTCGACAACGTCCGGTCGGTCGCAAACATCCAGATGCTGACCGGCAACCTGGGCAAGCCCGGCGCCGGCGTGAACGCGCTCCGTGGCCAGAACAACGTCCAGGGCGCCTGTGACATGGGCGCACTCCCGGTCGTCTTCACCGGCTACCAGAAGGTCATCGACCCGGCCGCCCATAAGAAGTTCGCCGACGCCTGGGGTTTCCCCGACGGCATCTGCGAGCCGAAGAACGGCTATGAGGTCACCGTCATGATGGACGTCCTGACCGACAACCCCGGCGAACTCAAGTGCATGTACATCATGGGCGAGAACCCGATGATCTCCGACCCGGACATCAACCACGTCAGGCATGCCCTCGAGAGCCTGGAGTTCCTGGTCGTCCAGGACATCTTCATGACCGAGACGAGCGAACTCGCCGACGTTGTTCTGCCTGCGGCATGCTACGCGGAGCGCGACGGCACCCAGACCAGCACCGAGCGGCGCGTCCAGATGTGGCGTAAAGCCCAGGACCCGCCTGGTGAGGCGAAGGAAGACTGGCAGATCATCAGCGAACTCGCGGCAAAGATGGGTTACGCGGACCAGTTCCCCTACCAGAACATGGAGGAGATCTTCAACGAGGTCGCCGAACTCACCCCGTCCTACCATGGGATGAACTACGAGCGCCTCAACAAGCCCGAAGCCCTCCACTGGCCCTGCCCGACCGTGGAACACCCCGGCACGCCGATTCTCCACAAGGAGAAGTTCTCCCACCCCGACGGCATCGGCATCTTCGCTCCTATCGAGTGGAAACCGCCGGCGGAGGTCCCCGACGCAGAGTATCCGTTCGTCCTCACGACCGGCCGTATCCTCTGGCACTGGCACACCGGCACCATGACCCGCCGCTCCGCGACGCTCGACAGTGAGGTCCCGACCGGCTGGATCGAGATCAACCCCGACGACGCCAAGGCGCTCGGCATCCAGAACAAGGAGATGGTCCGTGCGACCACCCGCCGCGGCACGGTGAACGTTCCCGCGAAGGTGACCCCCGATATCATGAAGGGTGTCATGTTCATGCCGTTCCACTTCGCCGAGTGCGCGGCAAACATACTGACGAACAACGCTCTCGACCCGATCGCCAAGATCCCGGAGTTCAAGGCCTGTGCTGTGAAGGTCGAGAAGATCACGGAGGCCTGAAGATGGCAGCAAAAGGCGATATGGTCTACGCATGGGCAGCCGACGCCGCCTGCCAGGAGAGGGGCGAGTGCGGCGGAGCGGTCACCGCTCTGCTGACGCACGCCCTAACGTCTGGCATGGTGGATGCTGTCCTTGCCGTGAAGAAGGGACAGGATCTCTACGACGCAGTCCCGACCCTCATCACCAACCCTGAGGAGATCGCAGAGACGTCTGGCTCGCTCCACTGCGGGACGCTCCTGCTCTCGAAACTGGTGAAGGAATACCTCGACGGCGCCAAGGATATGAGGATCGCCGTCCCGGTGAAAGGCTGCGACGCGATGGGCCTCTACGAGCTCGCGAAGCGCAACCAGGTCAACCTGGACAACGTCCTGATGATCGGCCTCAACTGCGGCGGTTCGGTCAGCCCGGTTCTTGCCCGGGAGATGATCGCCGAGAAGTTCGGGGTCGACCCCGACACGGTCGTCAAGGAAGAGATCGACAAGGGCCAGTTCATCATCGTCACGAAGGATGGTGAGCACAAAGGCATCTCGATGGACGAACTCGAGGAGGCGGGCTTCGGCCGCCGCTCGAACTGCCGCCGGTGCAAGATGAAGATCCCCCGCCAGGCGGACCTCGCCTGCGGAAACTGGGGCGTCATTGGCGATAAGGCCGGGAACGCTACGTTCGTCGAGGTCTGCTCCGAGAAGGGCGCAAACCTCCTCGACGGGGCCGTGAAGGCCGGAGGGCTCAAGACCGAGGCCGCGAACCCGAAGGGTATCGAGATCCGCGGCAAGGTCGAGAACTCGATGCTGAAACTCGGCGACAAGTGGCGGGCGAAAGATTTCGAGGCACTCGGCGAGGGCAAGGAGCGTCTCCAGAAGATCATGAGCGAGACGGGCCGGTGCATCAAGTGCTACGCCTGCATCGAGAACTGCCCGATCTGCTACTGCGTGGAGTGCAGCACGAAGAAGCCCTATCTGGTCGAGCCCGGTCAGGTTCCGCCGCCCTTCATGTTCCACCTGATCCGCTACGCTCACATCTCGGATTCGTGTGTCAACTGCGGTCAGTGCGAGGAGAACTGCGCCATGGATATCCCGAACGCGCTCTTCATGCACGCCCTGCAGACGGATATGGAGAAGATGTTCGGTCACACCCCGGGTGTGGACATGGAGCTCCCGGTCCTCGCGCTCGTCGAGGAGCAGGCGGAACGCCAGCGGCTCTCCGACACCGGCAGCGACCAGATCTTCGACGTATTCAAGTAAGGAGAAATTCCTCCCCTTTTTTTAGCAGGCTGCGACCGGTCAGCGGAGGCTCCCGCATCGGTTAGACCTGACTTCAACCAGATTATCCGACGTCGGATTGGTTCTGCCCCGCTTCTTCTGTCTGGATATGAAAGGATTCGGGGCCGAAAAAGAGAGTGTTGTGGTTCTGCTCACGGAACCTGGTGGGAGAGCGGCGGGATTGCGCTCAGGTTGGAGAACGTCTCCTCGTGGCCGTCCGAGAACCGAACCACTGTCTGATCGGGGGAGAAGTCGGCCTGGACCAGCGGCGCAAACCAGTACTCATCAAGAACCGCCTGCGCTTCAGTGAAGTCGAGCCCCGGTGTCGAGTAGGTCTTAGCGCCGTCGGCATCGCTGATCATTGCAAACCTCGTGGCAGTGAACGTAGCGGAGTCGCTCTCGACCGAGGCCACGACTACGGGAACCCCCAGCGATCGTTCAAGTGCGGACTTCAGTTCCTGTGCCGGATCGGCTATCTTGAAGAAGACGGCAATCCGCTCGATCCACGAGAGGGTGTAATCGAATGTTATCTCCGCGCTCGCATCCTCGTTCACGGTAATATGAAGGCGGTCTGCGCTGAAAGCCCCTGTCGGGGTTACGAGAACCGCCGTGAGCAGAAGCAAGGCGACCAGAATTTCACGTTTCATCTCTGTACCTCAAAGAGCCTTATGCCGTTTGAATGGATAAATTTTTGGAGGCGTCCTGCATCCGGCCCCGGTTCCTTCAGTGCACCCGCAGCCAGAGGTGCAGGTTGCGGTAGCTGGCCTCGGCGAGAGTGTTTCTCGGTATGTTGTCGGGCGGCGGCTCTTTGAAGAGGAGGAACTCGATCCTGTTCGTATCCGGGTCCATGATCCGGAAGGAGTAGGGCTGCTCGACGGTCCGATTGTGCGGCACCGTGACGGAAAACCGGTCGAGGGGCGTCGCCGAGACGATCGTCGACTGGTTTGTTGCGTTATTGAACCTGCTCTCCACGGCAAACGTCTCCACCGTGTAGGTGATATCCCGGTATTCGTGGTTTCCGATCCCGATGATCACCGTCTGCGGTGTCCCGGACATGAACTCGGTCGGGTAGTCGGCCGCCTTTCCCCGCGGGCCGAGGATGTAGAACTCGGTGAACTTCTCGCCCTCTTTCGGGACCATGATGATGAAGACCGTCGTTACCACGGCCACGAGGACGGCAGCGATGAGGACGACACTCAGGACGCGGTCGAACCGGGATGCGGAACCGCCGGAGAACTCCTCCCGTGCCGAAGCCCGGTACATGGCAAAAGGAACGGTGAAGCGGCTCTCTTCCGGGAGTTCACGGCGCCGGAACTGGGCGGCGATGCCGACGACGAGGCTGAATGCCAGAAGGGTGACGGCGATGGAGTCGAGCCCGATACCCCAGGGCGTGTAGTTGAGCGCGAAGCCGAGGAGCGGTACGGCGGCGATGGAGACCCCGAGTGAGAGGGCAACACGTTCTATCCCGTCGAGGTCGTCCCTTGCCGGGAAGAGTGCCGCGGTCAGGAGGTAGCCGGGGATGAAGAGGATGAACGGCAGGACGAAGACCACGCGGAGAAGGCTCTCGCTGATGATCGGGGCGTAGATTCCGGCAAGGGCGAGGAAGACCCAGAGATAGACGCCCTTTAAGTCCGGCGGGATGGTGCGGGGGTCCAGCGACCTGATGAGAACTCCTGCGGCGGTCTCGGATGTCATGCTGCTACCCCATAAATAGCCATGGTATAAATAGGTTCTCCGGTGAGGGCCTGTTTGGGAGATACGAAGACCTGGGGTCACGGGAGGCCGGTCTGTGAGAAAAATCAGCATCTTTTAATCGAAGCGCGACCAACTCGCATTCATATGCCCCGGGAAGACTGGGACGATCGAGCGTTCACCGGACTTGAAGCGGCGATCGTCTTCATCGCCTTTATCGTCGTCGCTGCGGTCTTCGGGTACGTCGTTCTCGGGGTGGGCATGACCACGTCGCAGAAGAGCCAGGAGACGATGCATGCCGCTCTCGGCGAAGCCGGATCCGCCCTCCGTCCGGGCCAGACGATCATCGCCAAGCTGGACAACGATCAGGGTCTCGTCAAGTTCATGGAGTTCGATCTCGAGACCGCGACCGATCTCGCCGTCATCGACCTGGGGAGGATGACCTACACCATCGCGACGAAAGAGACCCTCGTCACGTTCCCTCCCGGCGATTCCCGTGTAACCGTCACCTGGCGGTATCCGGAGGACGGCGGAACCCTCCTTGAGGCAGGGGAGGTCGTCACGGTGAGACTGAATACGGTCGGTGTGGGCATCGGGCGGGGGGATACGTTCACCCTCCAGGTGATCGCCGGAGGGGGAGAGACCGTTGCGTTGACCAGGAACGTTCCCACGGGTATCGGGAAGAATGACTACGTCGAACTCTTCTGACGCCGGGTTCACCGGGCTCGAGGCAGCGATCGTGCTCATCGCATTTGTCGTCGTTGCAGCCGTTTTTGCGTACGTCGTCCTGGGGGCGGGCATCTTCTTCTCGGAGGCAAGCCGATCCACCGTTCACCGCGGCATCCAGGAGGCGGGGTCGAGCCTCACCGTGACCGGCAGCGTATATGGCGTCAGCAACTCTCCCGAAATGATAACCTCGATCATCATCCCGGTCAGTCTCACCCCCGGCAGCGATCCTATCGATATCACCACGGTATCCGTCCGCCTGGTCGGCTCCGCGCACAGGGAGATAATTGACCGGAACGAACCTCTCATAGACGTCGCCCCCGGAAAGGGGTACTGGAGCGTCCAGGAGCGGTTGAACGCCGATTCCGATCACCTTCTCGAGACCGGAGAACAGTACATCCTGAACATCTCGCCGGACGGCAGAGCGGATTGCAAGCCGTACCGGACGTTTGCCGTCGAGATCAAACCGGCGGGGAGGCCGGCGCTCCGGGTGGAGAGGACGGTGCCGGGCAGCATCACCCCGATAACCCGGCTTGACTGACGGCTCTACCCGGTGTACAGGAACTCCCGGTGGCGTATCGTCCCGACGACCCCGACTGCCGCCACCGCTGCGAGCAGCAGGTAATCCTCCGGCCCCGCCCCGGCCATCAGGATGCTCTCCGGGCTGCCGGCCGCCCATACGAGGACGGAGACGAGGGCGAGGATGGCAAGGAGCGGGACGGAGACGCGGACGAGTGCCGCGGCGAGTCTGGAGCTGCCCGAACCGGAGCCCCGGCAGGCGGCGAGAGCGATCCCGGCCGCTGCCGCGAGGAATATCCATTCGGAGAGCGACGATACCTCGGCAAGGATGGCGCCGCCGAAGTAGTCGGTGAACTCGTAAGGCTGGTATGGGCCGAGGAGCGGGAAGTACCAGGTGAGGGGCATCGCCCACATCGCATCGAGAATCTGGTGGGAGAGTGCTCCCGCCGCGACGGCGAGGAGCGCAAACGACTCCCGTCTCCGGTACAGGGCGATGCCCGCGACCGCGAGGAGGGTGAGGAAGAGCAGCCCGTGCCCGAAGAGCCGACCGGAGTTGAGGGACCCTGCAAGAAGAAGGTGACCGACCGGTTTATCGAGCAGGTCGGGGAGGATGGCCCCGAGAGCAGCGAAACCGATGAGCCGCCGGTCGTCCAGGCGTCCGGCGAATGCGAGGCCCAGGATCAGGCCGAGAAAGAGGTGGCAGGCGGCGAACATTTTTCTATAATAGTGATGCCGATCGGTTATATCCCTGCTGTCCGGGGTGGGGCAAACGATATGGGCGAAGAGCGCCGATACCTCCCTCTATCATGGCAACGGTGGACCGGCAGGAGATCCTCATCATCTTCGCCTCCTTCCTCATCGGCAGCGCGGCAGGGTGGTGGAGCCGCACACACTGGGGTGACGGCCTCATTGCCGTCGCCGCGACGCTCATCGGAACCGTTCTCGGCTATTTCATCATTGTAACGGTTCTCCGGGCCGCGGGTCATCCGGTCGGGTAGCCGGCGTGGAAGGGGCACTCCCCCCGCAGGCATTCGCGGTTGATATCGCTGAACTCGCACCGTACCGCTTCTTCTGCCGGGAGGTTCACCCCGAACCGCTCGCGAAGGAACGCGATCGCGGTGCGGATGGCAAGCCACGAGTCGCGCTTGCAGCACCGGGGGCCGCCGTGCCGGGCTATCGTCATCAGGCTCTCTGCGGTCACCAGGTTAGCAAGCGACCATTCCTGCTTCTTCAGGGGTGTCGATCTGGTGATCAGGCTCACGAAGATGCCGGTGCCGACCGCCGCCCCGCAGGTGCCGTGGGTTCCGCAGGCCCCTCCCGGAACCACGCCCGCCCTCGTGCGCGCCTGCCTGAGCAGTTCCCCCTTTCGCCCCGGTTCCCCCCGGTGGTTGCAGTAGGCGGCGATGAGGGATGCAGGCACGAGAAAGTGGTGCTCCGGCCCGTGCATCCTCACCGCCGGATACCGCATCAGGATACAGGCGATGGCAAGCGGATCCTCAAGTTCCGTTGCGATGCAGAACCGCTCGATGAGGTCGAGCGCTGCGAGGCCGTGGCACCGGTCGCAGACGAAGTGCCCGGCTTCGCAGGCGACCGCAGTGCTCATGATCTCCCCGCAGACGGCGCAGGGAAGGTCGCGGGCTTCCTCACCGTATATGAGATCCCGGCCGCAGATCAGACATCCTGCCTTATGCTCCATGCCACAGGGGTATGTCGCCATATCCTATAATCCCGGCCCCATCAACGTGGTCGCGGATCGGCCGGGGCGGTGCATGCGGCCGCCCTCGTCTCCCGGCGGGAGATCCGTCCACTGCTCTTCCCGCAACCGTCCGCCTTCGATCGCGATGACGCGGTCGGCGAGCGTCAGGAGCGACGGACGGTGGGTGATGAGGATGGTCGTCCGGTTCCGGACCAGGAGCCGGAGCGTCCGGCGGATCTGCTCCTCGGTCTGGATGTCGAGCGCAGACGTGGGTTCGTCGAGGATGAGGATGGGAGCATCCTTCAGGAAGGCTCTCGCGATGGCAACCCGCTGCCGCTGGCCGACGGAGAGCTGCGTCCCACGCTCCCCGACGATCGTCCGGTAACCCTCCGAAAACCCCATGATCTCGTCGTGGATCTGCGCTTTCCGGGCGGCCGTGACGATCTCCTCGAATGTGGCTTCAGGCCTGCCGTAGCGGATGTTCTCCTCGATGGTGGTGTGGAAGAGGAAGAGATCCTGCGAGACGAGCGATACCTGCCGCCGCAGCCACCTGGGGTCGAGCGACGCAAGATCGCGGCCGTCGAGGGTGATCGTGCCTTCCTGCGGTGTGAATGCCCGGAGGATCAGGTTTACGAGCGTCGTCTTTCCGGCACCGGTCCTCCCGACGACGGCGACCACCTCGCCGGGCCGGGCGACAAAGGTTGCGTCGCAAAGGACCGGTTCCGACTCCGTGTACCCGAACCAGACGCTGGAGAACTCGATCCTGCCCTGCGCCGCGTCGGGTACGACCCCGCTGCCGGCCGGCTCTCCGTGCATCGCAAAGAGGTCGCGCAGGCGAGCGGCGGAGGTGAGGGCGGGCTGCATGACGACGGGAAAGGCGAAGAAGGTGTTGACGGCGGGGGCGAACGTCACGACGTAGACCGCGAACGCGACGAAGTCCCCGACGGTCATGGCACCGGCGAGCACCTCGGTCCCGCCGACCCAGAAGACAGCGATCAGCATGAGCGACATCGTACCGATCCTGAAGTACTCCGAGAACGCCGAGAGCATCGTGGTTCTGACCCGGGCATCGACCATCCCTGCAAGCGTTCCGGAGACCCGGTACACCTCTCGCTCCTCAGCGGCGTGAGTCTTTACGGTGTCGATGCCGGAGATCACCTCCTGGATGTCGCGGGAGACGTAGGCCTGCCGTTCGCGTTCCCGGTGGGTGGCGGCGCGGATCCGCCGGATGAAGACGGCGTTGACGAGGAGGTAGAGCGGGATGAAGGCGGCGATGACGAGGGTGAGCCTCAGGCTCAGGATGGAGAGTATAGCGAGGGTGAAGGCGACGTAGAGGCCGTTTGCGACGATCAGGGGGAGATACTGGGAGACGGTGTACTGCAGGATCTGGACGTCGTCGGAGAGGCGGGACATGATGTAGCCGGTCTGCTGCGACTTGAAGTACGAGAGCGGGAAGTTCAGGACGTGCTCGACGAGGGCGGTCTGGAGGTTGAAGGCGTAACCTTCCCGGAACCGGGCGGTCCAGTAGTTCCGCAGCAGGTCCATGCCGCCGGTGAAGAGCCCGAGCACCAGGAGAGCGGCGATGAGGGTGTCGAGCGACGAGAGGAGCCCGCCGGCTTCTGCGGTGAGGGAGTCGGAGGCCTCCGTCCCGCCGAGCAGGATGTTGTCGATGAAGAACTTGATGCTGAGCGGGAGCACAGTCTTTGCCGCCGAGACGAGAGCAGTCGCTGCGAGGGCCAATACGCCCACCGTCCTGATCGGCCGGGCGAACCGGAGGAAGAAGGCGAGGTCGGAGAACCGGAGGGTCCCGTCGGCCTTCGTTGGCTGCCGCATGACATCAAGGGTGAAGGCGATGGTACGGCGACAGCGGTCAGTGATGCTCATGGTATAAGTCCGGTCGAGGGATGGACGGGTCTGAGGCCTGACCCCGGATTGTCGCCCTCCAGTCTCCTGCCATATCCCTGTTCCATACCCTCCTCGTGTATAATACCTCTCCTCCGGCGACCGGGATAAACCGAAACAGATAATGTGCGATGGTATGAGATCCACGCATGATATCGCGCGCCGTAGTCAGACGCTTCCGCGGGGCGGTTGTGGGAGCACTGACGATCGGCGCAGCCTCACTCCTTGGTCTTCTCAAGGTCCTCCCCGGGTCGTTTGAAACGGTGGCGTTCCTCGTTTGCGGGGGACTCATTGCCGGGCTCCTCACTCCGGGATCGGTGAAGGATGGGGCTATCTCCGGTGCCATCTGCGGGGTACTCGTGGCCCTGATCATGGCCTCCGCAACGACTCTCACGAGCCTGGTGGAGGGCAACCCGCAGTATCCCCCGTTCTGGATGACGTTCCTCTTCTACGCCCTCATCCTTATGGCGCTCCTCCTCCCCTACAGCGCCGTCGGCGGGGCGGCCGGGACGGCGGTGCGAAACGGTCTCCGGAGGAGCGGCACCGCCGGGGAAGGCGAGCGGGGCCGGTGGGTCGGGATCGGCATCGGCGCTGCCGTCATCGCCGGTTCGGCTCTCGTGCTTGTCTATATCGCCCCGTTCATCATAGTCGTCCCGCTCGTCGGCGGATTTATCGCGGGATACTCCGCCGGGAGCAGGCCGGAAGACGGCCTCGAGGCCGGGCTTGTCGCGGCGCTCTTCGGGACCGGCCTTTTCCTGATCCCGATGCTCTGGACCGCTTCCTCCGGCACGGGGTTCGCCGCCGGGCTTGCCGGAATGGCCGCAGTCGCGCTGGGATTACTCTTCCCCCTCCTCGGGGCCGCCGCCGGGGTTGCCGGCGCGGTTGTGCGGGCGAGTTCCGGTGCGAGGGGTGCTGATGGTGTGGAGGGTTGAAGGGGTCGTCCCTCACCCCCCGTAGAAGATGCTCGCGATCTTGTAGAGATCCATATCCACCGTCTTGAGGTTCGCCACCGCCTCCTCGAGCGGGACCGCGACGATATCGTCCCCCCGGAGCGCGACCATCTTCCCGAAGTCCTTGTCCCTGATGAGATCCGCCGCCGCCACCCCGAACCGGGTCGCGAGCACCCGATCGCGCGCCGTCGGCGAACCGCCGCGCTGGACGTGGCCGAGGACCGTCACCCGCACCTCCATATCGAGCCTCTTCTCGAGTTCGTCGCGCAGGTAGTTCCCGACACCACCGAGGGTGACATGGCCGAACTCATCCGTCCGGGCCGACTGCGCGATCGCCTCCACCATCCCCTTCGGCTGGGCGCCCTCGGCGACCACGACGATGCTGAACTTCTTCCCCCGCTCGTAGCGCACCCGGAGATGGTGAGTGACCTCGTCAAGGTCGAACGGGATCTCCGGGATCAGGATCTCGTCGGCTCCGCCCGCGATCCCGGCCATGGTCGCGATCCACCCGGCATACCGCCCCATCACCTCCACCACCATGATCCGGTGATGCGACTCCGCCGTCGTGTGGAGCCGATCGATCGCCTCGGTGACGATGGAGACCGCGGTGTCGAATCCGAATGTGTAGTCGGTCGCGGCGACGTCGTTGTCGATGGTCTTCGGGACCCCCACCACCGGGATGCCCAGCTGGGATAGTTTGTTCGCGACGCCGAGGGTATCCTCGCCCCCGATCGCAACGATCGCGTCGAGCCCGAACTTCCTGATGTTGTCGCGCAGCCGCTGGAGATCGGCCTCGTTCTTGAAGGGGTTCGTCCGTGACGTCCCGAGGATCGTCCCGCCCTTCGGGAGGATACCCGTCACCGAATAATCCGTGAGCGGCTCGACGTTCCCGGCCACGAGCCCGAGCCACCCGTCCCGGATCCCGATCGCGTCGAACCCGTGCTTCGCCCCCGTCCGCACGACCGCCCGGATGACCGCGTTCAGGCCGGGGCAGTCTCCTCCCCCGGTGAGGATACCGACCGTCGTCATCCTAGCACCTGCCTCCCGTGCAGATCCGGTTCGCCTCCTCCACGCTCGCATCGTCGAGGGTGATCGCCGATATCGCGTTGCAGAACCGGACGGCCTCCTCGAGCGGCCGCTGGTGAATGTTTCTCCCCGTCGCGTTCCCGACCGTGCCGCCGATGTGGATCTGGTCGTGGAGCTGCTGCAGGAACTCCTGCATATCGACATGCGACCCGCCCGCACAGACGACGCCCGTCCTGCCGCCGGCCGCCACCGCCTCCTGGAGCAGGGCGGCGTCGACCGTTCCGTCCTTCTTCGGCGGGTTCACCTTCACGAAATCGCTCCCGAGGGTCGCCGCGACGCCCGCCGCCCCCGCAACCAGGTGCGGGTCGCGTTCGTCCTTGACCGCCTTGCCCCGGGGATATATCCAGAGCACGGTGATAAGGCCGTTCGCATGCGCGTTGCTGACGATCTGCGCGGCCTGGTAGAGCATCATCGGCTCGTACTCGCTCCCGAGGTAGATCGTGTAACCGACGCCGAGGATGATTAGCCCCGTCCGGTCGCGGAGGTCGACGACCTGCCGGACGAGATGGAGTTCCGAACTGAGCGGATCGCGCTGGGCGGTCTTGACCAGGTGGGTCTTCGAGTTTAGCTTGACGAGATACGGCACATCCCGGTAATCATCGCCGTAACGGGCGATCATTCCGAGTTGCGTCGCAAAGACCCCTATCCTCGCCCGGCTCGCGATCCGGAAGAGGTGTTCGGGATCGGCGTCGTCGGGGTGGATGCCTTCGCCGTAGAAATCGTCGTTGAGGTGCTCGATCTTCTGATCACCGGCAAAGAGCATCAGCCTCCCGGTACCGTGCGTGATTGTCCGGTAATTCTCCCGGTACCTCTCCTGCTCCTCGGAGGGCACATCAAGAGGGATCCTGACATCGTGTGCAGGTGGCATACCCCTCCTTCCCCCTCCCCTAGATACTTAAGTCTTGCTGGAACCCCGATGAGCGTGCCGTAGAGAGCGTTTGCAGCGGATACGATCGAATCCACCTTCTGAGATAAGGACCTCCCGTTCCGGCGAGCGGTCGTCCCGCTCGATTGAGGGGGATTTGGCAACGTTTATTTTGATATCCGTCAGATTCATGCATAGAGTATCGGCACCGCTCTCCCGGCCGGAGAAGGTGCCGCACAAGACTTCAGGGATTGCTCCATGGACATTCTACCGATTCTCATCGACTGGTCGCCGTATATCCTTTCAGGCGTCGCCTCTACCCTCGGCCTTGTCCTCACCGCCCTCGGCCTCGGGATCCTTCTCGGCCTCCCTATGGCGCTCGGCCAGGTCTACGGGGCGTGGCCGGTTCGGGCGGTCGTCGGGGTCTACGTCTGGTTCTTCAGGGGTCTCCCCATCCTCGTCCTGCTCTTCCTCTTCTGGTTCGGCATATTCCCGGCGATCGGGCTCGGCCATCTCTCGGCGTTCGTCGTCGGGGCGGTCGTGCTGGGCCTCCGTGGGGCGGCATACCAGTCCCAGATCTTCCGGGGGGCCATCCAGTCGGTCGGCGAAGGACAGATGATCGCAGCGCGGTCTCTCGGGATGAGCAAGTTTACCGCCATTCAATCGGTCATCCTTCCCCAGGCGATGCGGATAGCACTCCCGGGATGGTCGAACGAGTACCCCAACATCCTGACCGATTCAGCGGTCTGCTACGCGATCGGGGTCGTGGAGCTGCTCACCATCACGTCCCGGATCGTCACGCAGACCCACATGACGATGCCGGTCTACCTCGTTGCGGCGGGGATCTTCATCATCTTGAACTACGGGGGCCTCAAATTCCTGCACGGCCTGGAGAAGAGAGTCGCAATCCCTGGATTTGGAACCGGAGCGACGTAGAACATGAACGACAACGACATTGTGCTGAGAGTCGAGGATATCCACAAGTCCTTCGGGGGCATCGAGGTGCTGCGCGGGGTCTCTTTCGACGTCCGCCGCGGCGAGACGAAGGTCTTCATCGGCCCCTCGGGGACCGGGAAGAGCACGCTTCTGCGGTGTATCAACCAGCTGACGCCGCCCGACCGCGGGAGGGTCTGGCTCGACGGGGAGGAGGTCACGAACTCCGGAGCCCGGATCAACCACTTCCGGCAGAAGATCGGGATGGTCTTCCAGAACTTCTTCCTCTTCGACCACCTCACGGCAGTAAAGAACGTCGAACTGGCACTCCTGAAGGTCAGGGGCATGAGCAAAGCGGAGGCGCGCGAAAAGGCGCTCACCGAACTCCGGCAGGTCGGGATGGAGGACTGGGCCGAACACTACCCGGCGGAACTTTCGGGCGGCCAGGCACAGCGGGTCTCCATCGCACGGGCGCTTGCCATGGATCCGGACGTTATCCTCTTCGACGAACCGACCTCTGCGCTCGACCCCGAACTGACGAGGGAGGTGCTCGAGGTCATGAAGAAACTGGCCAAGAACGGGATGACGATGCTCGTCGTCACCCACGAGATGGGGTTTGCCTGCTCGGTTGCAAATGAGGTCCTCTTCATGGAGAACGGTGTGGTTGCCGAGCAGGGGTCGCCCGACCTGCTCCTGAACGACCCGCGGTTCACCCGGATGAAGGACTTCATCGGCCGGATCGATTCCCGGATGAGTGACTGAGGAGCGGCATGGACCAGGCAGTATTCCTCTTTGATATTCTCCTCCCGGCGCTGATGCAGGGGCTGGTGATAACCCTGCAGCTGATCGCGTGCTCTGCTCCGTTCGGCCTCGCGCTCGGCATCGCCGTTGCGGTGGGAAGGCAGTACGGCCACCCCGCCATATCCTGGCTCTGCAGGACGTATGTCTTCCTCATCAAGGGTACGCCGCTCCTCCTCCTTCTCTTCATCCTCTACTTCGGGCTCCCGTCGGTGGGGATAACCCTCACGGCGTTCATGGCATCCATACTCGGGTTCATCCTCTGCAACGGGGCGTACAACGCCGAATACATCCGGGGCGCGCTGATATCGATCAAGGAAGGCCAGATGGTCGCGGCGAGGTCGCTCGGGATGACCCGGTGGCAGGCGATCAGAAGCGTCATCCTGCCGCAGGCGCTCCGCCGGGCGATACCGGGGCTCTCGAACGAGTTCATCTACCTGATCAAGTACTCGTCGCTCGCCTACATGATCACGGTCATCGAACTCTCCGGGGCGGGGAAGCTGGTGGCAACGAAGTACTTCACGTACACGGAGTCGTTTGCGGCTGTCGGCATCGTCTACCTTGTGCTGGTCTCGATCACGACGATTGCGGTCAATATCCTTGAGAAACGGGTGGCGGTTCCCGGGACCGTCCGGGCAACGCCCTCGGCCCAGTTGTAACTTTTTGAAGGCGCAGGTTCGTTGGAGCCGATTGCCGGCAGGACACAGTACTTCGCTAAAATGGCTGAGGTAGTTTTCAAGAGGTCAAACCATTGTCTTTCCTGAGTCCGGTCTCCGGGTGCTGCCAACTCCTCGTTACCGTATTGTACGAGGCCGCATTGCTCAGTGTCGGGTGCCGAAATTAGGGCTCTGTTGAAACCCTATTCTGATCTTCATCCTAACCCTGATGAGGCTGGTGCCGGACTAGGCCTGTCCCTGGGACGACCTTTCTTCTCGGGCATGTCCTCATACAGTGGACCGTGGTGGCTATCGCCATTGGGGGTGGGGCTGACGGGGAGGGGGTCTCCCCCTCCCCTGTCTCGCGCGAAAATCCGCATGCCTCATCGACCCCACCCCACCCGGCCTCCGGCCTCCTCCCCCGCCCTAAGGGCGGGGGCAGTCATGGCGATACCGGGTGGAAAGCCGTGCCCCTGAGTACCCCCTGATTGTGGCCATCTGGAACAAGCAGGTGGGGTTTCAACAAAGCCGAAATTAGTGAATTACCGGGACAGGACTCCGCCCCCTTTCTTTACTCCAATCTCACACCGCCGGGCGCCATATGCTCACTCGCGTCCACCCCCGCCCTGACGCCGGTGCAGGTGCCGGTGGTGGATGTCGGGCTGGTGCGGGTGCTCGTGGGCGAGCTCGGCATGGGCGTGCACGTGGGAGTGTTCCCCGGCCGCCGGGAGCGGCGGGTCGCCGGCCTCGTGGCCGTGATTGTGGTGCAGGTCGTCGTGGCGGTGGCGGTGCTCATGGACGACGCCCGGGTGCCGGTGGGGATGGGAGTGCTCCTCGGAGACCATCAGCCAGGCCCCGACGGCCATGACGGGCAGCGCGACGTAGAAGGCGCCCGCCGGAAGTTCGGCGAAGAGCAGGAGCGAGAAGAGGACGCCGAAGAACGGGGAGACGGCAAGGAGCGAGCCTGCCCGGGCTGCACCGATGCCCCGGAGGGCGAGGAGGAAGAAGATGCTCGTCAACCCCCCGTAGCAGAGGAATCCGACGAGCATGGCGGCACCGGCAGCGGCCGGGCCCGGGAGGTGTTCCCCGGTGGCGAGCGCGATGAGAAGCACGACGGTGCCGGCCCCAAGCCCCTTGATGGAGATGACGAGGAGAGGATCCTTTGCCGAGAGCCGCTGCCCCAGGTTGTTGTCGACCGCCCAGAAGAGGCAGGTGAGCAGGATGCCGAGCGCCGGGAGGGAGAGGCCGAGTCCGCCTGCCGGGTTCCAGGTGAGGATGAGGCACGACGCGGTGATGCACCCGAGCGCAGCCCAGACGCGGCGGCCCACCCACTCACCAACGACAACCGCGGCGATCAGTGTCGTCGCAACGGCCTCGAAGTTCAGGAGGAGGGCTGCCGTCGCCGCCGGTGTTCCCGGGAGGCTGTATACCAGGGTGACCGGCGCGAGAAGCCCTCCAAAGAGCGTCACGCCGATGAGCCAGGGGATGTCGTTCCTCCCGGGCGGTGCCTCGATCTGGCTCCTCCGGGTACCCGCCGCCGTTCCGGCGAGGGAGAAGAGCAGGGCGCCGGAACCACTCCCGAGCGAGACGAGCGCAGCGAGAGCGAGCGGCCCGATCTCACCGAGGAGAAGTTTCGTGAACGGGGCGCTTCCCCCGATCAGGATCGCTGTCGCCAGTGCACAGAGGACGGGTGTCCGGTAATGCGCCAGGGTGGATCTGGTCTCTATGGCGGCGGGTCTGCGCGGGTACAGGGGAGGTGCCTCCGAAAGGGGTAAGTATCGTAAAAAGGGGGGACGACTCGTCCCCGGTTACTTCAGGTTGTGCTTCTCTTTGAGCTCTTCCCAGTAGGGATCAGCCTGCAGTTCCGCAATACCCTCGTTCATGAACTCGAGGAGCGCGGTGTCCTCCTTTCTGATGGCGACGCCGAACTGCTCCTGCTCCTGCGTCTCGACGGAGCCGATGGTCTTGACCGGCTTGTCCTTGATGATATCCTGGATGGAGACGTCGTCATACATGACCGCGTCGATCCTGCCGATCTCGAGGTCGCTGACGGCGGCCGGTGTGTCGGGGTAGTATTTCAGGTTGTCTTTGGGCATCTTCTCGTTCCCGACCAGATTCTCCTCGATCCAGAGGGCTGCGGTGCATCCCCGCTGCACTCCGATGATCGCCTTTCCGGCAAGGACATCATCAAGCGTCACGTTCGAGTCCTCACGGGCTACGACGTCCTGGTTGACCGACCAGTAGGGGTTGCTGAAGTTGACCTTCTCCTGCCGCTCGGGGGTGATCGACATCCCGGCATAGACCATATCGATCTTCCCTGCCTGGAGGGTCGGGATGATGGCGTCCCAGTCGACTGCCATGAACGTCACCGTGACGCCCTTTTTCTCGGCGATCCACCTCATGGAGTCGACGTCGAATCCCTGGGCGTTGCCGTCCTTGTCGACATAGCTGAAGGGAGGATACGCGCCGTCGATGCCGACGACGTAGTCCGGTTCGGTGGTCGTGCCGGTGCACCCTGCACCAGCGACTGCCAGCACCGTAACGATACCGACGAGCAGTATAAGAATGCCATGCGTTCTCATGAAAATGGGTTAGTCAGGTAAGGACAATGAACCTTTTGATATGGCCCTGCCGGAGAGCCGGTTCTTTCGGCTGCCTGTTCCGGAACCTTCTCAATCGTAAAAATCCTGTCGTGTGTGAGCCCCCAGGGATCACCTCGGGGTTCTCGCCCCCCCGGCTGATAGGGGACAATTCTTCACCCTTCATTGCGGTGACGATAGGTATTTATGATACTATACCTCTGGTGGGGTCGCTCCCGTGAGGGAACTAGAGATCGGATGGTGAGAATTATGAGAGGTACACAGGAATCCGGCATGAGCGGGCAGTCCAAAGTTGCCGGGACCATACGGGAACTCGACCCGCAGATCATCGAGGTGAGCACCTCGGGAGTAAACTTCCCCGCATCGAAGAACGACCTCATTAGCCGTGCGAAGGGAACCGAGGTACCCCAGATCGTTCTTGACGCACTGAACCAGTTTGAAGACAGGCAGTACAATGATCCGGAAGATGTGAAGTCCGAGTTCCTTAAAATTCAGCAGAAGTAACCTATTCTCGACAGGTGCCGGAGACGGTACCTGCCGCCCTTTTGCCTGGACCTGTATAGCCCCTGGATTCCGGATGGATGAGGTCATCCCAAAAAGATCTCCGAACCCCCGGCATACCCCGATCGGAGCCCTTAATTCTCAGGTATCCGCCATCTGAGCCACATCCTGAGCCAGGGGGGTGAAACGGCTTTCCACTGGATATCGCCACTCGGGGGAGGGTCCGGGAGGGGGACACCCCCTCCCGGTAACAGCGTTTTGGGATAACTTCGATGTCCCACGAAAGAGAAGTCAGGTTGCCCCGGGGTTCCCGGAACTCGGTGTCCTAGCGGGTGCAGGGCAAGCCTTGCTGCTGCGGCATGAACGACAGGTATTTATTCGGCCTTAGCCACCGGAGGCCGTCTCCTTGAAGGGAGCGCGAACACAGTGGTGAGAGGTATGAAAGGTATGAAAGAGTCTACCACGAGCGGGATGTCAAAAGTTGCCGGACCACTGCAGGAGGTCGACCCGCGGGAGATCGAGATGATCATGTCCCGGATCAACTTCCCTGCATCAAAGAGCGATCTTATCACCCGGGTGCAGGATAGCGGAGCATCGCAGGGTGTCCTCGATACGGTGAACCTGTTTCAGGAACGAAATTACAAAAGCATGGACGATATCCGATCCGAACTGAAGAGGATCCGACAGAGATAACCATTTTCAGATGGGTGTCTGCCGGCCCTGCTTTACAGGGCGGCGGCCCGCACCGAAGGTCCGGTCCGCCGCCTGGCATCCTGGCCTATCAACCAGCAACCTATTCAAATTCCCGGGTGTATGCCGTGGCATGCTGATCATCGGACACCGGGGAGCGAGGGCGCTCGGGCCGGAGAACACCCTGAGCGCTCTCCGAAAGGGTATGGCGTGCGCCGATCTCGTCGAGGTCGACCTGCGCCTCACACGGGACGGTATTCCTGTTGCGATCCACGACGCGACCGTCGACCGGACGACGAATGGGGTCGGGCCGGTCAAGGGGTATACCGTCGAAGACCTGGCCGGACTGGACGCCGGCGAGGGCGAGAGGATTCCTGCGCTCCAGGAGATTCTCGGCCTCGTCCATAGTAAAACGGGGCTTGTCGTGGAGATCAAGGAGCCCGGAATGGAGGCGATCGTCGTCTCGGCACTCATGGAGATGATGCCGGAGCGACTCTTCCTCGTCTCGTTCCACCCTGGAAGCGTTGCGACGATGAAGAATCTCCTGCCCGGGGCGCAAGCGGGCCTCGTCTACTCCGAAGCGACCGGCGATCCCATAGCGCTCGCCCGCTCGGTGCAGGCCGGTCTCCTCCTTCCGAGATGGGATCGGGTCTCGCACGAACTGGTCGAGCGGGCGCACGCGGCCGGGCTGCTCGTCGTTCCCTGGGTTTTGAACACGGAGGACGATATCCGCGAAGCACTCCGGCTCAGCATCGATGGGTTCTCGAGCGACGATCCCTGTGCAGCCCGGAGGTATCTTGAAGGGCTGGCCGCGGAGCTCCCGGTCAGACCAGCGTCCCCGGGAGGTGCTTAAGGAGCCACGCCTTCACCTCGACGTAGAGGCTTTCGGCTGTCTCGTCGAGGGTGTGCCCCGCCCCTTCGTAGACGATCAGCCGTTTGGGTTCGCCGGCGCGCCGGTAGACCTCCTCCGCGGAGGTATGGGAGAGAACCGGATCTCGGTCCCCGTGCACCAGGAGGATCGCGGCACGGCCGGCGAGGGCGGCGACCGGTTCGGTCCCGGCAGACTGGGTCGCGACGGCGACGACGACCCTGACCGCCGGGACGTTCGCCGCTGCCTGGATCGCCACCGCTCCCCCGAGCGAGTGCCCGACGACCCCGGCGGCCGTGACACCCCGGCTTTCGAGGTAGCGCAGCCCGAGGACAGTGTCGAAGACCGATTCCACGAGGTCGGTCGGGTGCCGGTACTGCACCCGGAGCGCACTGATCCGGTGGTTTGGGAGATCCTGTGCCAGCCGCGGGTAGAGTCCCCGTGCCGGGGTGTCGAACCCGCCTCCGGTTCCGCCGACCATGACGACGCCGACCCTGGTCCCCTGCGCTTCGTAGTAGCGGCAGACGGTCGTCCCCCGGTCGGTCTCGATCTCCACGGTGTCGTAGGCCTCGCCGGCCTGCGGTGTTCGCCTGATATCCGTAGGGCGCACGTCGACTCTCGCACCCTCCACTTCTATTGCAATCGTTCCGGGCATGGGGGGCAATAGATGCCGGGGCTATTTGGCCTTTGCGGCAGGGAGGTCACCCGCATGCCCGGGAGAGAGCGATCCGGCGCAACCAGGATAGTGTTCGTAGACCCGTGCGGAAAGTACATTACTATTTGTTACGAATTATAAATGGCGATGGATAAAATGAAGCCCAGTCTCTTCCGGCATATCGGAGATTCTTCTCAGAGATCCGTTTCAGAAAGACACGCTGCAAGCCCCGATTCGGAGGAGTCCGATGCTGACCTCCTCGACGCCTACTCCCGCGCCGTCGTCCGGGTCGTCGAAACCGTGAGCCCCGCGGTCGTGAGCGTGGTCGTGGGGACGAACTCTCCCGGGTGGCGCGGCGAGCAGGTAGGAGCAGGCTCGGGCGTGGCCGTGTCGCCGGAGGGCTACATCCTGACCAACAATCATGTGGTACAGGGGGCGGGAAGGATCGAGGTTCGCACGGCCGACGGAACCACTCTTCCCGCACGCCTGGTCGGGGCCGACCCGGCGACCGACCTCGCCGTGCTCCGCGCCGATGCCGGGGATCTCGCCTACGCCTCATTCGGCGACTCCGGGGCGCTCGCGGTCGGGCAGCTCGCGATAGCCATCGGCAACCCGCTTGGTTTCGACTCGACCGTCTCGACAGGGGTCCTGAGTGCTCTCGGGAGGGCGTTCAGGAGCCGGGACGGCCGCCTGATCGAGAAGATCATCCAGCACACCGCTCCCCTGAACCCCGGGAACTCCGGCGGCCCGCTGGTAGACTCCCGTGGCCGGGTCATCGGGATCAACACGGCCATCATCCCGATGGCTCAGGGCATCTGCTTCGCGGTCCCCTCAAACACCGCCTCGTGGGTTCTCCCGCAGCTGGTCGCCGACGGCAGGGTGCGGCGCGGTTACCTCGGTATTTCCGGCCAGTCGCAGCCGCTCCCGCAGCACCTCGTCGCGGCGCTCGGCCTCTCCGCGAACCAGGCGGTCGAGGTCGTCTCGGTGAACCGGGCGAGCCCCGCCGGGCGGGCCGGAATCAGGCCGGGCGACCTGATCGTCGCGATCAACGATACTCCTGTAGTCTGCGTCGACGATTTGCACCGGTTCCTCGCCGCCTGGCCTATCGCGGAACCCGCTACCCTCGCGGTAGTCCGGAACCGGCGGCGGATCATGCTCGCGATCATCCCTGCGGAAGCGGTCGCGTGCCCCGCCTCCGGGTGAAGGAGGTACGGTCAGGGGACCCAGTCTATCCGGGGCTCCCGGCGCACCGGTTTCGGTGAGAGGGGTCCGGGATAACCGAAGATCAGCGGGGCCACGATCTGGTGGTCGTCCGGAACCTTCAGCGCCGCGAGGAGGTCGGGTCTCTCCTGGACGAGAGCCGCCGAACCGATCCAGCAACTGCCGATCCCGAGCGCCCAGGCGGCAAGCATCATGTTCTCCGCGCAGAGCGCGCAGTCGAGGAAGCTCGATACGGCCTCCCGGGCGCCGAGAACCAGGACCAGCACCGGGGCGTTGTAGAAGATACTGAACACGGGGGTTTTGAGCGCCGCGAGAAACTCTTCTGTCCCCGCTCCGCCCTCCTCTCCGATCCTCTCGATGAGGATCGGTTTGCAGTAATCGGACACCTGCTGTATCAGGGCCCGATCCTTCACGATCACGAATCGCCAGGGCTGAAGCCCGAGGGCGGTCGGGGCCTGGATGCCCGCAGCGATGATCGCCCTCAGGCCCTCTTCCGGAACGTCCCGGTCGGTATAGTTCCTGACGCTCCGGCGCTCCCGGATCACGGAGAAGATCTCGATGGACTCGGCACCCGTCATCATGAACTCCGGCTATGGCCTGCCGGCGATATTTATACCTTGAGGTTGTCCCAAAATCTCTTTGCCGGGAGGGGGACACCCCCTCCCGATCCCTCCCCCGAGTGGCGATACCCGACGGGAAGCCGTTTCACCCTCCTTGCCCAGGATAGAGAACAAAGGGTAGAAACCTCAGAGGTGGGTGTTCCGACCGGGGTGTAAGGAACGTTCAAGATCTTTTTCGGGATGACCTCCCGGCCTCTCGCCTGCTTCCCCGGTAACCCGGAGATCTCGCTGAACCGTCCAGGAGGTCGAAAGAGCCCGGATTTCACCCGATAACAGGATCGTAATTATTTTAAAGTCCCCGGAGCACAACCACTACAGCGACTGCATCTCGATGCCGGTGGGTTATGGCGGACTCGCACCTGGACCGGGCACCCTTTCACCATGCGGTGCTCAACGCTCTCGAAGATGGACTTCTTGTGGTAGGCGACGACCGGAAGGTCTGGTGGTACAACCCCGCCCTCGCACGGACTCTCGGTATCCGGCAGGAAGATGCCATCGGTATGGAGCTCGACTCTCTCCTCGAAACATACCTCCTGCCGATGATCGAAGAGGACGACTCCGTGCGGCTGCTCCGCCGCGCCCTTGAGAACGGCGCGGACCTGCCTCCTCTTCTCTGCCGCGCCCGGACCCCCGACGATGCCCGGCGCTGGATCTCGATATCCAGCAGACGGACTTTCGCCGCGACCGGGCAGCGGCTCATCAAGATCCGGGACGCCACTGCGGATCTGGATGCGTATCACTTCAGGGCCGCGCTCGAGGGATCCCCGGTGGTCGTCTTCGTGCAGGATGCAGACCTGCGGTACATCTGGTCGTACAACCAGCAGTTGGGGTCCACGGACGCGTCCATCATCGGTATGCGCGAAGAGGATGCTTTTCCCGAGAACGCCGATCATCTTATCGCGCTGAAGCGGCGGGTTCTTGAGACGGGAGAGAGCCTACGGACTGCGGTGACGTTCACCATCGCAGGCAAGCGGCGTGTCCGCGACCTGACACTCAAGCCGTTTCGTGATGCGGACGGGACGATCGTCGGCGTTGCCGGGACAGCCTTCGACGTGACCGAGCAGAACCGGGTGGAGGAGGCGCTCCGGGAGAAGACGTACGAACTGAAGGAACGGATGGACGAACTCCGGTGCCTCTACACCGTCGCGCACCTCGTCGAGACGCCCGGAATGACGCTCGAGAAACTCCTGCAGGCGGTTGCCGATACCCTCCCCATGGGATGGCAGTACCCGGAGAGTACCGGGGTACGGATCACCGTCGACGGCCGGGATTACTACCGGGGCGGTCCGGTGGACTCCCCCTGGATGCAGAAGAGCCTGATCGCCGTCCACGGCGAAGAGGTCGGTGAGGTCGAGGTGCGGTACCTCGGCGAGGTCCCGCAGGGCAGTGAGGGGCCGTTCCTGCCGGAAGAGCAGATGCTGCTCGACTCTATCACGAAGCGGATCGGCCGGATCATCGAGCGGTTGCAGGTGGAAGCGGCGCTCGAGGAGAGCGAGGAGAAGTTCAGGGGGATTGCCCAGCGGAGTTTCGACCTCATCGTCACGTCGTACCGGGACGGCGGACTGAACTACATCTCGCCGGCGATGGAGCGGATACTCGGGTACTCTCCCGAAGAGATGGTGGGAACCGATTGGGAGGACTACATCCTCCCGACAAGCCTTCTGGCCTGGAAAGAGGGGCGACGGAGAGTTCTCCGGGGCGAGCAGGTCGAGAGGCTCCAGATCGAGGTCCGGCGAAAGAACGGGGAGACCGCCATACTGGAACTGAACGAGTCGCCGATCGTCGAGAAGAAGACAGTTGTGGGGTTCCAGGTGATCGGCAGGGACATCTCCGAGCGGATCTTGCACGAGCGGCTCCGTGAGCAGGCGTTTGATATGACCGAACGGAACATCGCTCAGTTCGCCGTCCTGGCCGACCACGTCCGCCACCCGCTCCAGGTGATCATGGGTGCCGCGGATCTCCTCGACGACGAAGCGGTCGCGGAGAAACTCCGGGAGCAGGTCCGGCGGATCAACGTGCAGATCCACGAACTCGACCGGGAATGGATGGAGTCGCGGAAGATCCGGGAGTTCTTGAAGCGCTACGAACTCTGAAGGATTGCTGCGGCCTCAGGGTTGTTTTATAGGATCGTAATGGGCATTTTTGTTTTATAGGATCGTAATGGGCATTTCACCGTATCAGGTGGATCCCGGTGCAGAACGCCGCCTCACGCGAAGAGCGCGAAGCCGCGAAGTCCGGGGAATTATTTCGCCCTCCTCCGCACCTTGACAGTGCTCATGCTCCGGGCGTTCGCACCTAACGGTGCTCACGCTCCTGCCCCCGCACCTCCAGTGCCCAAACTCCTGTCCTATGGACAGTCGCATTCCGGAGGAACGTCGCACCTTCAGCCATTCGCGTTCCATCCATCGCTCTTCCCGGCTTCGCAAAGAAAGGCACGCTACTCCCTGAGGCGCTCGCCGCAATCCGGGAGGCCGTGCCGGGGGTGCAGGAGAAGAGAAGGCGGGGGCGGCGGCGGTGAATGGGTTTTCCCGGGAATGCCGTCCTGTT
>NZ_VHLL01000008.1 GCF_025384765.1 Methanoculleus formosensis | reverse complement strand
CTCCCGGACCCTCCCCCGAGTGGCGATACCCAATGGGAAGCCGTTTCACCTTCAATGCCCGGGATATGGATCAGATGACAGATTCATAGGGAGTAAGCGCTCCGATTAGGGTATGCCGAAGATTTGGGGATCTTTCTGGGGCGACCTCCATCATACCCCCGGCGAGTAGTCGGGCAGCGGCCGGAGATCTGCGGTATCGGGCTCAGAAAAAGATTAGAGATCGTGGATCTTGATCCTGTATTCTTTTATGACGAGTTTACTGACGGGTTTTTCGCTGATCTTCCACGTGTATTCGTTGGGGGTTGCGGTTTTATCCATCCCGAGCGAGTTGCCGGTCAGGTAGTTCTCCCACGCCGTCGAGTAGTAGTCACCCGACGGATCGGTCTCGTACTTCACTGTTATCGCGGCTGGGCTTAGCAACGGTGGATGCGTGGTCGCATTCTCCAGGCTCATCCGCACCGTCGTCATACCGGACTTCGCCATCAGGGTGTCGGTGGTGATGTTCATGATGTAGATGACGAACGTACCCGTGGCGTTGTCGTAGAACCACCGCGGCTCCGCAAGCATCGCCGACCCCGTCGCCCCGTCCTGGCGCAGCATCACCGCGCCGTTCTCGAGCGTGATCACCTCATTGCTGCGGTCGGAGCGGTAGGTCAGTGCGCCGAAGGGGTAGATCCAGAACCCGGCGTCGGTTGTGACGTTCATGTAGCCGCCGTAACTGCTGGAGTTGGTCACCTCGAGCGTCCCGCCGCTCACCTGCAGCGATGTCTCCTTGTAGGGCACATTCTTGAAGCAGAGGCTCTTCATGTCGTTCTGGATGACGATCATCGCCCGCTCCATGTTCTTCACGTCGGTGTTGCTCTGCTCTTTGACGAGCACCGGGTAGCCGTAGAGCGTCACGAGCCCGATGCCGCTGATGACGATCCCGAGGATCAGGACGAACCCGATCGCCTCCGATACCGCCTTCTCATTCATCTTCACGGTTATCTTCTCCTAAACCCCGCCTGAGTTGTAGTGGATCATGTTCCATCCCGCGCCGGTGGTGTTCCCGGTCACGCCCTTCGTCGCTCCGATGCCGGCGATAGCGACCCTGCTCTGGATGTCGCCTCCCTCCACCTGGATCACCTGGCTTGCGCCCGTCATGCCTGCGTTCACGAAGTAGTCCCTCCCGGCCACTTCGTCGGGGATGTCGAACTTCGTCGTGATCGTCCCGTTGCCGGGCGCGATGACGTAGAGGTCGACGATCCGGGTGCTGACCCCGTTCCCGATGTCCACGAAGGCGTGGTAGCGGAGATTGTTCGCCGGCCCCTCCATGAAGGCGGCGTTGATGGTAAACATCATCACGACCATCAAGAGGAGGAGCACGCCGCTGACGATGACGTACTCCATCAGCCTCGTGACGCCCTCCTCGTTCGGCGGCTCAATAATACACGGTTTCATGGTACTCCGTCACCCCGTTGTTGTAGCGGATCTCGATCGGGTGGAGGTTGCGGCCGGAGATCTCCTGCGGGCCGCCCACCGAGAAATCGACCACGGCGTTCTTTCGTTCGAGGGAGATCGCGATGATGTCCTTCTGTACATTCTTTTTTGTCTCATCTGAGTCCGGGACCGTTCTGAACTTATCCGTGTAGTCAAACACCGCTTCCCGCAGGTCCCGGATGTCGTTCTTCGGGAACTCGATCACTCCCTCCGCGGTCGTCTGCCCGACGATCGCCGACTGGTTGATGACCAGCGCAAGGAAGAAGAGCCCCACGGCGGCGAGGAGCCCCATCAGGACGATCCACTGGCCGTCTTCGTTCATGCCCGCCATAGGAGCACCTCCACGAGGACGGCCCGGGGGCGGGGAGAATAGCCTAAACCAGGGATGCCAGAGGGGTTCCCATCCAGTTGCACCCACCGCGTCACCCGCACCGCGTTCTCACGTCCGGTGAACCCGGGATCGGATGGTGGAGAGAGTTCGGTTGTGTTTACGCTGCCGTCCGATCTCCTGTAAGAGAGGAATACCTGGGCATGGAGATCATTATCTGGATCACCGGCTCGCATCCTGGAGTTATTGAGGAACGCGTCCCGAAGATCATTACCGCCCCCGGTACCCATCTTGACGAACCCGACCAGCTGGCTCTCTTTCCCATCTCTATCCGGCGTATCCATCATCGCCAGAACGTCGCTCCCGAGCTGCTCGAGTTGCATGTCCGGGATGTGCGTATCGCCGGCGGTGTAGACGCTCGTCGTGCTGACGACGATGTACGCGGTGAGGAGCATGATGACCCCGGCCGCGACACCCTCCATCGTGTAGAGTTGCCCTCGATCGTTCACCATATCGCCACCTCCAGGACAGCGGGCTTCAGGTCGGCGATGGTGACGTTATCGTAGTCATACAGATACGTGCCGTTCATGAAGGTCCTCTGTGGCACGCCATCATCGAAGGTGAACCGGATATCCAGGACGCTGTTCTGGTCCAGGGTGAAGATCGAGGTCGCCACCGGTTTCAGCACCAAGGAGATGCTAGAGTTGACCGGGGCATTCGGTTTGAGGTCGCTTGAATTCCCGTCGAGGGAGAGGGTGTAGAGATCCGGATCCTCCGTGTTGTAGGAGAACGGGATCCTGGTAAACCGCGGCATCGGCACCGTCGGATCCATCTTCCAGAATGTCACGTCCCTAAGTGTCGCGTTCTCGGCCGATGCGGTCGCGTTCAGGTACCTGCCGAATTCGGTGATGGTGATGTTCACCGGCTCGGTTCTCGGGTCGATCCGGTAGGCCGGACCGACGGATGGGTCGAGCAGCTGGCTGAAGTCCAGCCGGACGGTGAAGACCCGCGGCTCCGACGGATCGAGCGTGGTCTCGTTGAAACTGCTGTTATAACTGATATTCGCCACCCCCGGCTCCTTGATCTTCACCGCTCGGCGGATGTAGCCGTAGCCGGGGGGGAGGGGGTCGCCGGTTGCATAGTTGTAGTCCTCACTCCGGAGCGAGAAGTTGTAGGAGTAAGGAATATCGCCGAAGATCGCTTTGCTGCGGTAGTCATCCGCGGTAAAGAACGAGTTGAAGAAGGCGTCGACCTTCGTCGAGAGGAGGATGTTCGGGGTCTCCTTCGAGGCCGCGAGCCCCATCCGCTCGATCTCGTCCTTATATGCGTCAGTCTTCATCTCCCACGGCGGATAGACCGGCCAGCCGGGGTCCTCGGCGAGGATCACCCCAGTCCTGTAGGCGACCGCGTCGTAGTCGATGCCGCTGCTCTGGAGGCCCACGAGCAGCCCCGGCACCATGCTCACCACCATGATCAGGGCGAGCATGAAGATCGTGAACCCCACGAGGAAGTCGAGCGACATCGCGCCGTCGTCGGTTCTTATACGATCACCTCCCCGGTATCCGCCCGGAACGCGAGGCTCTCTACCCCCGCGTCCGAACGGATGTGGATAGTGTAGACCCCCTCCGCGAGGACGAGATCAACCGTTTCCGCATCGAGGGGCGCCATCGCCGACCGGATCGTCTCCTCCTCTCCCGCGAGGAGGTCTTCGGGGGAGAGGATCCCGGTCATATTCACCTCGTCCTCAGGCAGAGGGACACGCAGCGTTGTCTCCTTCCAGCCCGTGACACCGGAGGTCAGCCAGCGCGCCTCGTCCCCATCCTTGAGACCGATCGCCCAGGCGTCTGCCCGGCCGTCGAGGGTTACGCGGTTCCCGAGCACCTGGCGCATCGAGGTGCCGGTGATGTTCAGGCCACCTTCGACGCTGAGGATCTCGAGTTCCGCGAGAGCCTCGGTGAGAGTGTAGCCCTCCGGCTCGGGCAGATCGACAGGCGTGATGCCGCCGCTCGACGGCGGCGGTGAGGTCGTGCCGAGACAGCCACACGCGGTGCAGAGGATACAGACTGCGGCAAGCAGGGCCAGGACTCCCCCGGGAACTCTCATGTAAAGCAGTCATTATGACCCAGGCCGTATAAATAACCGCCTCTTTTGTTTCTTCAAAGATTTGCCCATAGATCGGGATATTGGAAACGTGCAGACGATGGTACGCAAAAATATTTCATCCCTCCCGCGCACTCGCCGCGCGGGGCGGTCCCGCTCTTATATGCCCGCCTCTGGCGCCCGCGTGTCCCGGTGCGCTATCGTAACATATATCCGCAAGTTTGTAACAACATCTCAGGCAGGGTAAGCATATGTGTACCACCATTCCCCCCGGCACGCCGGGAGAAGCAGATGACCGGTTCGCCGAAGCGGTCGCCTTCCACGGCCACGTCTGCCCCGGTCTCGCGACGGGCTACCGGGCAGCGGAGGTCGCCCTCGCGCGGCTCCGGTCCGGGCGCTCAGAGGACGAAGAACTCGTCACCATCGCCGAGACCGATGCCTGCGGCGTCGATGCCATACAGGTTCTCACCGGCTGCACCGCCGGAAAAGGAAACCTCCTCTTCAAGGACCACGGCAAGCACGCGTTCACGTTCATCAACCGTAAGACCGGGGCCGCAGTCCGGGTGGTCTCGAACCCGTCCTTTGACATCGACTCGCTTGACCCGGAGTTTGCGCCGCTCAGGGCGCGGGTGATCCAGGGTCGGGCGACCGACGCGGAGCACGCCGAGTTCCACGAGCGAATGGAGAAGATCGTCGATGCCATCCGAAAGGCGCCCGCCGAGGACCTCTTTATCATCCACGAGGTCGATGCCGAGATCCCCGAACGGGCCAGGATATTCCGGTCGGTGCCGTGCGCAAGGTGCGGCGAGATGACCGCCGAGTCCCGCGTCAGGGTCGAGGACGGGAAGTTCGTCTGCTACGCCTGCTCGCAGGAGTACTCCCGGCACCTCTGAGGGTCCCTTCACCGCACTATTTTTGTTATCGGGATCTCGAGGATGTCCTCGGCGCCCGCGGCCTTGAGCGGCGGGATGAGACAGTTCACAAGCCCTTTCTGCACCACCGTCTGGATACTGAAGTAGTCGATGCCGTGCAGCCTGCCGACGGTGGGCTTCTTCATCGCCGGGAGGACCTCGATGACGCGGTCGAGCGCGGTCGAGGGCACGTTCATCGTCAGGAGCACCTGGTGGCGTGCCTCGATCACCCCGAGGAGGAGGGTCGTGATCTCGTCGATCTCCCGGCGCTTCTCCGGGTCGAGGAGTGAGTCGCGATTCGCAAGGAGCGCGGTGTGCGACTCCATGATCTGCCCGACGATCTTGAGCCCGTTCTTCTTGAGCGTGCTCCCGGTCTCGGTGAGGTCGACGACGACGTCCATCAGGTCGGGGACCTTCGCCTCCGATGCCCCGTAGGAGGGAAAGAGCCTGACCGGGACCCCGAGATCCGCGAAGAACCGTTCCGTGATCCGCGGGTACTCGGTCGTCACCCGGCTCTCCGGGCGGATGGCGGCGACATCCTCTATCGGTTCGTCGCGGTGGACCGCGACCACGATCTTGACGTTCCCGTCGCCGGTCTTGCTGTAGGAGAGGTTCGCGACCTCGACGACGTCGGCACCGCTCTCCTGCACCCAGTCGAGCCCCGATATCCCGAGATCGAAGTAGCCCATCTGGACGTAGAGCGGGATCTCCTGCGGGCGGAGGATCTTCACCTTTCCGATCCGCGGATCGTTGATCCGGGGGTTGTAGTCGCGGTCGGTCCGCCTGACCTCGAGGTCCGCCTCCTTGAAGAGCTGGAGCGTCTGCGCCTCAAGGCTCCCCTTCGGGAGCGCAATCGTGATCATGAAGAGGTGATCGGGCAGAAAAAGAGTTAAAGATGATGATACGGTTCTCTCAGTCGATCGTATGAATGACAAGCCCCGAGAGGAGTTTCGGCTCGAACCAGGTGGATTTCGGGGGCATGACGCCGTCGTTATCGGCGATCGCGAGGACCGTCTCGACCGGCACCGGCTGCATGGCAACCGCGAAGGCGTATTCGCCGGAGTCCACGAGTTTTTTAAGGGCCGAGAGCGGTTTCGCCCCGCCCATGTAGTGGAGCCTCGGGTCGCCCCGGGGATCGGAGATCCCGAGCATCCCTTCGAGGACATCCTTCTGGAGAACCGAGACATCGAGCGACCCGATCAGGTCGGCGGGGTCCGCAACGGGTCGCGAGATCTCGTACCAGGTCCCCTCGATGTAGAGGTGCATGACGTGGATAGGAGCGCTCCCGGCCGCGAGCGGCTCGATCTGGTAGCCCGCGGCGTCGATCTCGGCGTAGGGGCGGACGGTCCAGCCTGCTTTCGGGAGCGCCTCGATGAACCCCGCGGGCGTGTAGTCGCCGAGGTCGGTGACAAGCCTGCTGTAGCCGTGGATGCGGACGCGATCGTGGGCGAAGAGGACGACCATGAACTTTCCGGTCTCGTCGGTGAACCGTCCCTCTTTTCGCCGCCGCTCCGCCACGTTCACCGCCGATTTGGCGCGGTGGTGCCCGTCCGCGATGTAGGTCTCCGGCACTGCCGCAAAGAGATCCTCAAGGCGGGCGAGAGCTGCCCCGTCGGCGACCCGGTAGACCTCGTGGAGCACGCCTGAAGCGGTCGTGGTGCTCCCGTCGGGCTCCGCGCCGTCGATGATGGAGCGGACGTGCGAGAGGATAACGCCCGGGTCGCGGTAGAGCAGGAAGACGAGGCCGGTGTTCGCGCCGACTGCATCAATGTGCCGGGTCCGGTCCTCCTCCTTGTCGTACCGGGTGAGCTCGTGCCGCCGGATCGTCCGGTTCTCGTAGTCCTCCGTCCCCACGCAGCAGACCAGCCCGACGAACTCCTCGCCGTCCTGGACCGCCCGGTAGACGTACATCCCGGGTTCGGGGTCGCGCTGCATCAGGCCGTCTGCGAGCATCCCGTCAAAGACCTCCTGCGCCCGCCGGTAGACCCGGTCGTCGTTCGGGGGGAGTTCGGGGAGTTCGGCATCCGGCCGGCTGACCCGGAGGAAGCTCAGGGGATTCTTCTCGATACATTCCCGGGCCTCTTCTGCCGTCACCACGTCGTATGGCACGGAAGGGATCTCTTCGGAGTACCGCCCCCCTGGACGGACCGCCGCGAAACGATAGATCTGAACCATAAGTACCGCCAACTCGTATGTGCCTACTATTTTGTTTCCTGAGACTATATTAGATAGGGCACTCCAGGAGGGAGAGGCCGATCATGATGCCGCTCCAGCTCAACATTCGCCGGGTACAACCCGCAGACATCCCGCAGATCGTCGCCGTCGAGAGGGCGTCCTTCACCGACCCCTGGGACGAGCGGACGCTTCAGGAATCGCTCGCCTGCTACCCGGAGACCTTCTTCGTGGCAAAGAACAACGGCGACGTGGCCGGCTTCGTCGCCGGCGGCGTTGAAGATACCGGGGAGGAGGTTTACGGGCATATCATGAACCTCGCCGTCGCCTCCGGGTACCGTCGCCAGGGGGTCGGGGAGCACCTCGTCCGCCGCCTGGAGCAGGAGTATCTCATCCTCGGTGCGAGCGCCGTCCAGCTCGAGGTCAGGGTGACGAACACCGGTGCGCAGGAGTTCTACCGCCGCCTCGGCTACCGGGAAGTCTTCCAGGTCGCGGCATACTACGCGAACGAGGAGGATGCCCTCGTTATGATGAAGTGGTTCCGGTTTTAAAAGAGGTTATATTACCCCCGCCCGTGCTCCTGGTGTGCCCGGGCGAGGTGCTGCGCCGCGAGGGCGCCGAGGAGGGAGAGTTCCCCGGCGAGCACCCCGGCGGCGATGATCTCTGAAAATGCCTTCGCATGGGCTCCCGGAGGGTCGCCGCCCCCGGCGACGCCGAGGATCGCGAGGCACTCCTGCTGGGTATCGACCCCCGTTCCGCCGCCGACCGTCCCGACGGGAAGCGACGGAAGGGTGACCGAGACGTAGACTCCGCTGTCCACCCGGTCGACGGTGGTGATCGCGGTGCTCCCCTCGACGACGTGGGCGGGGTCCTGCCCGCAGGCGATGAAGGTGGCGGCGACGACGTTTGCCGCGTGGGCGTTGAACCCGAACGAGGCCGCCCGCGCCGAGCCCACCAGATTCTTCCTGTAATTGACCTCGATGAGCGTCTCCGCGTCGGTCTTCAAGAGATCTGCGACCATCGCGTCGGTGAGCCGGACGCCCGCAACCACGGTCTTCCCCCGGCCCCGGACCAGGTTGATCGCCGCCGGCTTCTTGTCGGTGCACATGTTTCCGGACGTGGCGACGAGGCGGGCGCCGGTCTCCCGCTCGATGAGTTCGCCGACTTTCTGGCCCGCGATCGTCGCCATGTTCATCCCCATGGCGTCTTTTGTGTCGAGTTCGAGCCGGACGAAGACGCTTGTACCGGCGACGTAGGTGGTGGCCTCACGAAACTCCCCGTGCTTCGTGGTGCTCTGGGCAACCTCGCGGATCTCCGCGACATGGCTCTCGACCCAGGCGACCACATCGCGTGCGTGACCCACATCGCGGGCGGCGAAGACCGGCGCCCGGGTCATCCCGTCCCGCATGATCCGCACGTCCGCGCCCCCCGCCCGGGTGATCAGGGAGCAGCCGCGGTTCACCGAGGCGACGAGCGCCCCTTCGGTCGTCGCGAGCGGGAGGTAGTAGGACCCGTCGGCGTACTCGCCCTTCACCCGGAGCGGCCCCGCGACACCGAGCGGCACCTGGACGGTGCCGATCATGTTCTCGATGTTGCGCTTCACGACCCGGTCGATATCGATGGAGAACGATCCGATCTTCGGGAGGGCGGTCCCGGTCTCGCCCTCGACGAACGCCCGGCGCACCCGGACGGCCTCTTCGGGGGGGAGTTCCTTCTCGAGGGCGTAGAGTTTGAGAGACCCGTCTTTCAGCCTCTCGATATACTCATCCATGAATAAGTATTAGATCTGATACCTAAAGATGGCTGGTGGTCGATCTGGGAGAAGAGCAGTGGTGCCTTGCGGTGCCGAGACGAGAGGCTGAAGGGACGCGGCGGCGGCTGCTTGAGGAGGGGCTCCTCGACCGGCGGTTCCGTCCCCGCCCGGAGGGTGACGCGATCCTCCTCCCGGTGACGGAAGAGGTCCCCGGCGCCATCCGGTGCGAGTTCGAGGGGGTGCCGGAGCGTATCGACCTCCCCCGCCACGAACTCGTGGGAGGGATTGCGATCATGCAGGAGAACGATCCCGAGGGCGCAGAGCGGCTGCTCGCATCCCGCCCCTCCCTCCACACCGTGCTCTTCCCGGAGACCGCCGTCGAGGGGGAGTACCGGACCCGCCGGTTCGCGGTCCTCGCCGGCGCCCCCACCACCCGCACCCGGGTGACGGAGTACGGCCACTCCTTCGACGTCGATCTCACCCACGCCTACTTCTCCGCCCGGCTCTCGACCGAGCGGCAACGGGTTCTCGGGGCGATGGGGGAGGGAGAACGGGTGCTCGATATGTTCGCCGGGGTCGGGCCGTTCGCGATCACCCTCGCCGGGAAGGCGGGGCTCGTCGTCGCGGCCGACCTCAACCCCGCCGCGGTTCACCTCCTGGTCGAGAACATCGCGCTCAACCGCACCGGAAACGTCATCCCGGTCCTCGCGGACGCCGGCCACCTCCCCCGGCTCGGGTTTCCCCTTTTTGACCGGATCGTCATGAACCTCCCGCTCGCCGCGCCGGAGTACCTCCCGGCGGCGGCCGCCCTCTGCCGGGACGGCGGGACGATCCACCTCTACGCGCTCGAGGAGGAGGAGGGGGAGTGCCTCCCCCGGGTTCGGGCGGTCACCGGCGGTGAGGTCATCGAGCGGCAGGTCAGGACCTACTCGCCGGGGAAGTGGCACGCGGTGTATGATATCACCGTGGAGAAAGGGGCGGAGTGATCTAGAAACCCGATTTTGCCGGTTACGGTTCTTCTCCGGGCTGTGTAACCTGCACCTGCGGTGGCCGAGATCCCATCATTTTGAACCTGCCGATCTCCGGTAGCCTCTCAGGTGTCCGCAATTTTCCCGCGGATATCGCCACGGGCTGCCCCCGCCCCTCGTGTGCGGGGGAGGAGCGCTGCGAGCCGGGCGGGGTGGGGGATGCTCCCCTTCCCCACGGTCCGGCATACCGGCTCTTTCCTCGCTTTGGGTTGTTTCTCTCTCTAATCCCGGGTGTTCGGCACCCCGGGATGAAGCAGACTGAGTTTACAAAAAAAGAGGAGTATAGAGCGTGTTCGGGTCCATCGCTACGCGCGCAAGACCCCTGTCACCCCGAAAAGGGTTGGAATTATTCTGCCGGCACGAACTTCGTGCCGTAGTGGATGGTGCCGCTCTCGCCGTCCGCCGCAATCCGGCGGAAGACGCTTTTGACCCGCATCCCGATCTTCGCCTCCTCGGGCGAGCAGGCGACCTGGGTGGTGAGCCTCGGCCCCTCGTCGAGCTCGACGATCGCGAGGACGTAGGGGGTGGTGTGCTCGAACTGGTCGCTTGCCGACCGGATCACCGTGTAGGTGACGACCGTCCCTTCGCCGGTGAACTTGTGGTCGGTGATCTCGCCGCTCCGCCGGCAGTCGGGGCAGAGCGACCGGGGCGGGAAGAAGTGCCGCCCGCAGGTGGTGCACTGTGTCCCGACGAGGTTGTAGCGCTGCGGGATCTTTCTCCAGAACCGTGAAACCGACATTGTTAGGCCCCCAGGATGTGCACGACGACCGTCGCGCCGGTGCCGCCGACGTTATGCGCCATACCGATCTCCGCGTCTACCTGCCTGCCCCCGGCCTCGCCGCGGAGCTGGCTGACGATCTCGTAGATCTGCTTGATCCCGGTCGCACCGACCGGGTGGCCGCAGGCCTTCAGGCCGCCGCTCGTGTTCACGGGGATCTCCCCGTTGAGGGCGGTCGCCCCGTCTGCGGTGAGCCTTCCTGCTTCGCCCTTCTTGCAGAACCCAAGATCCTCGATCGCACAGATCTCTGCGATCGTGAAGCAGTCGTGGACCTCCACCATATCGATCTCCTTGTGGGTTAGGCCCGCCTGCGCAAATGCCCTTCTCCCTGCCGCGACCGTGGCGTCCAGGGTGGAGATGTCCCGCCGGTCGTGGAGCGATATGGTGTCGCTTGCCTGGGCGCTTGCAAGCACCCGGACCGGGGAATCGGTGAACTCGCGGGCACGCTCGAGCGGCACCACCACGACCGCCGCCGCACCGTCGGTGATCGGCGAGCAGTCGAAGAGCCGCAGCGGGTCGGCGACCAAAGAGGAGTTCAACACCGTGTCGACCGTGATACGGTTCTGGAACTGTGCGATCGGGTTCCTCGCGCCGTTCTCGTGGTTCTTGACCGCGACCTGTGCAAGCTGCTCCCGGGTGAGGGGGTAGCGGTGCATGTAGTCGTTTGCGATCATCGCATACAGCCCGGGGAAGGTCGCCCCGGCGAACCCCTCCCACTCGCGGTCCGCGGCGCTCGCGAGCATGTCCACGCTCGCCCCGGTCCCGACGTCGGTCATCTTCTCGACGCCTGCCGCAACGACGATATCCTCCATCCCGCTCGCGACCGCGATGACTGCCTGGCGGAAGGCAAGCCCGCCGGAGGCGCAGGCCGCCTCCACACGGGTCGAGGGGACGTTGTTACTCGCCAACCCGGCGTAATCCGCGATCAGGGCACCTATGTGCTCCTGCTCGACGAACCGGCCGGCGCTCATGTTCCCGACGTAGAGCGCGTCGATCTTCTCGCCGGTGACACCGGCATCCTCGAGCGCCAGCGCCCCGGCGTTGACAAAGAGGTCGCGGAACGAGGTCCCCCAGTGCTCGCCGAACTCCGTGCACCCGACTCCGATTACTGCTACGTCTCTCATTTCTGCATCACGATCTTTCCCTTGTGTTTGGCATACAGTGCATAGTCGAGGTAGATCGGGTTCGCGAGGAGGCTCTCCACGCCCGGTGCCGCCGCCCGGTCGAACCCGGCGGACTCGATGGCGTCGGTCACCGTGATGTCGAAGGCGTCGCTTCCCGCTCCCGAGCCGAACGAGGTGACGAAGATCCGGTCACCCGGCTTTGCGACATCCAGCGTCGCCGCGAGCCCGATCATCGATGAGCCCGAGTAGGTGTTCCCGAGCCGCGGGACGACGAGGCCGGGGCGGATCTGCTCATCCGTAAACCCGAGCATCTTCGCGACCCGCTGCGGGAACTTCGCGTTCGGCTGGTGGAAGACGGCGTAATCGTAGTCTTTTGCCCCCGTCTTCATCGTATCGAGCATCAGCCGCGCCGCACCCTGGACGTGTTTGAAGTAGCCGGGGTCGCCGGTGAACCGCCCGCCGTGACGGGGGTAGTTCTGCCCTTCACGCCGCCAGAAGTCGGGCGTATCGGTGGTGAACGAGCAGGTGTGGTCGATCTCGGCGATGACGTCATCGCTCCCGATGACGAACGCGGCCCCGCCGGCGGCGGCCGTGTACTCGAGCGCGTCGCCGGGAGCACCCTGCGCCACGTCCGCACCGATGGCGATCCCGAACGGGATCATCCCGCTCTTGACCATGCCCATGCAGGTCTGGATGCCTGCCGTCCCCGCCTTGCACGCGAACTCGTAGTCGGCGGCGGTCATGTTCGGGGTCGCCCCGATCGCCTCGCCGACCGTGCAGGCCGTGGGCTTGACCGCGTAGGGATGCGACTCGCTCCCCACATAGATGGCGCCGATGGCTTCGGTGTCGACGGTTCTTCGCCGGAGAGCGGCGCGTGCCGCCTCAACGGCGATCGTTGCTGTGTCTTCATCGAGATCGGGGACGGATTTCTCAAAGACCCCGAGACCTCTCATGACGTCGTTTGCATTGCCGCCCCATACCCGTGCGATCTCCGGGACTTTTATCCGGTATCGCGGGATGTAGACGCCGTATGAGTAGATGCCTACCATAGTTTTCCTCGTAGTGAACTGATGATCGTCTCGACGTCCATCTCGGTGCAGAGTACGGTGATCCGGTCACGCTCCGCGAGGCCCGGGATCAGCGGGTGGACCTCGTCCGGGCCGATCCCCTGCAGCACCACGCAACGGGGCTTGAAGGGCGTGACCCGGATCGCCACCATGGGGGACTTCCCGGTCGAGACCTCGGTGAAGATGAGGGCACGCTCCGTGCTCCAGCCGTAGATGCGGTTGAACTCGCTCGAAGAGAGCTGAAGGATCGCATTGAGGCTGTTCACCACCGTGTAGCCGTAGACTGTCTGGTCCATCGAACCGCAGAGTTTCGTGGCGCCGATGACTTCGGCGAAGTCAGAGAGGGCCACGGGAGACGCGTACTCGTGGATGTCGTAGATGACGTCTTCGTCGAACTCACTGTACAGGATTTTTGCAAATTTGTTGATGAAACGACCGCCGTTGTCCTCGTCGATAGAGAGGATCGTGTCGACTATCTTGCCGACGATGGCGGTTCCCGGACTCTTCCGCCGTCCGCTTTCGTAGTCACTGATAACTGAGGGTGAGACCTCAAGGTGTTCGGCGAGCACTCCCGGAGGAATGTTGAAACTCTGCCGCCATTTCTTGAGGGCCTGACCCGGTGAGTCCGAGAGCGTGATCTCCCCTGCCATCTTCTCGGCGAGTTGATGCCGCACCCCGGATTTCATGCAGGTAATGTCGGCATCCTCGACTTAAATAGTTAGCGTATAGTCCTTCGACATTTAACGAAGTCCTCGGAGAGACGGGCCGTAGCACAACCCGTATATAGTATGCATCTCAATTCTGATACAATGGTTGAAGCGGAAGACCTGCAATCCTTGAAGACGGTTGCCCTGCTCGGCGGGTGCCGGGGGCCGATCTGGCTCTCGTCGCAGTCGCTCGGAAACGTTCTGGGCATCAGCCCCCAGACCGCCTCAAGGAGACTGATCGCGCTTGAGCGGCAGCAGTTCGTCACCCGATCGATGAAGCCCGACGGCCAGTACGTCGCCGTCACCCGCGAGGGCGAGCAGGCGCTGAAGCGCGAGTACGCGGATTACGTCCGGATCTTCAACCCGGAGAAGAGGCGGTACACCCTGACCGGGATCGTGATCAGCGGGCTCGGTGAAGGGCGCTACTACATGAGCATCCCGCATTACAAGGAGCAGTTCGGCAGTTCTCTCGGCTTTGAGCCCTTCCCCGGCACCCTGAACATCCGGCTCGATGCGGCGAGTATCGCGGTCAGAAAGCAGCTCGATCACGCCGGATGGATCGACGTTCCCGGATTCACCGCCGATGAGCGGACGTTCGGCGGCGCCAGGGTGCTTCCCTGCCGCATCGCCGGTCGGAAATGCGCGATAGTCGAGCCGTCCCGCAGCCACTACCCGGAGGACATCATCGAGGTGATCGCCGGGTGCGAACTCCGCAAAACCCTGAACCTGAACGATAACGATACGATCGAGGTGGAGATAACCCATGATTGATGCAGCCATACAGGCCCTCGCGAGGGGCGAATTCGTCCTGTTATATGACTTTGACAACCGCGAGCGCGAGACGGACTTCGCGATCCGCTCTGACGCCGTCACGCCCGCCCACATCCGCCAGATGCGCAAGGACGGCGGCGGGCTGATCTGCACGGCGGTCCACCCCGAGGCTGCAAAGAGGCTCGGTCTGCCGTTTGCGCACGAAGTCCTGCGGGCCTGCAGCCTCGTCGAGCGGGACGGAGAGGTCCCGTACGACCCGAAGAACCACTCCTCGTTCTCACTCTGGGTGAACCACCGCGAGACCTATACCGGGGTCACGGACCGTGACCGGGCGCTGACGGTCACCGCCATCGCGGACGAGGTGAAGAAGTCGCTCAACGGCGGCGGGCACGACTTTGCCGCGCATTTCCGGACACCCGGCCATATGGCGCTTCTCCGGGCCGCCGATCGGCTCCTCGACGAGCGGCGGGGGCAGACCGAGCTCTCGATCGCGCTCGCCGCAATGGCCGATGTCACCCCGGCGGTCACGATCTGTGAGATGCTGGACGATGAGACGGGATTTGCCCTCTCTAAGGAGGGCGCGATGGAGTATGCGAGGCAGCACGGGCTCGTCTTCATCGAGGGAAAAGACGTTCTCGACCGGTGGGAATCCCAGAAATCGCAATAATACCCACCTTTTCTTCTCCTGTTGCGCTACGCACCCCCGACCCCGCGATCCTGAAAAGTGATCCCGGAGACATTTTAGCACATTGCCCGTAACGTGCCCGGGTTCTCTGGCTGCGCCGCAAAACAACATGACGCATGCGTTTTCAAAAATAATATATACGATTATACGACACCATAATCGGATGAAACGAGACGCCGTGGCATATTTGAATACAAGAAAGAAGGGGGATTTCGCAGCACAAAAAGGGGAAGTCGAGGACTTTTGCAAGTATCGGTTTCAGATTGTTGAAATCTTCCACGACCACCGGGCAAACGCAACGCCCCCGGAGAAGCGGAAGGATTTTGCGGCGATGATGGAATATTGCAGCAGCAACAACTCTCCCGATATCATCATCTACGACCTTGCGGGCCTCGCGAGGGATCCGGACGTCGGGCTTGCCGCACTCAAGACCCTGAACGAGGACTACACCGTCTACTGCGTGAACAACGATTTTTTCGGGTACCGGGACGAGCCGGAGCAGAGGAGAGCGGCGATCGGCAACTTCCTCGAGTACATGGAGCAGTACCGCGAGAGTACCCGAAAAACTCCCCTCACCGTCTCGAAGAAGACGAAGAAAGATGACGGGCGCTCGATCGGGAGGCCGAGGGCGCTCAACGAGGGCCAGGTCGAGGCGCTCCTCACGGTACGGCAGGCGGGGACGAGCATCAGCCAGATCTGTCGGATGTTCGACGTCAGCAGGAGCACGGTCAGCAAGATCCTCGCGGACTACCCGGAACTGAAGGGGGAGTGGAAGGGCGCCCGGCAGGAGCCTGAGGAGTGACGCGGCACCGTCTGTTCACATTCCCTCTTCGCCTTTCCAAATGTTCGTCTCTCTTCAGTCTCTCTCCGTGAGCCTATCTGCCCTGTCACGTCTCTTTACATCAGGCCGGTTTGGGAGTATCTGCCCTTATCGAGCGAAGCGTCACATTGCCGGGACCGTGTCCGCAAAAAAAAGAGTTTTCGGAGGTAGAGTTCTACAACTGCACCTGGGAGAGAGCGTCGTAGACGATCTTCCGGTAGAGGTCGGGCTGTGTCCCGTACTCCTCCTGGGCCTTCCTCGAGTCGTCGGTGGTGCCGAAGGCGTCGAGCCGGTCAAGGGTCTCGCGGGCGGTGTCGAGCACCCAGAGGTCGCGGGTCTCGCGGTCCACAACCGCGATCGACTCCACGCGAACCGAGACGAGACAGTTCCCTTCCGGGGTCGTGTAGAGGTTCGGTTTCCCGACGACGGCGACGAAGGCCGGCGGCTCGATCCGGGCGAGTTGCTGCATCGCCTCGGGCTGGTAGGAGCCGGCCATGATGAAGAAGGTGCCTGTCGGGTCGACCACCCTCCCGCGGTAGAAGATGTTCTGGTCGCCCTGCCGCTGCTTCTCCGTGAGCGTCCCGACGACAAAGATCCGGTTGCTCCGGATCCCGGTCGGGAGGATGACGTAGGTCGGGCTCTTCTCGTCCTCGCCGTCCTTGAACTGGTAGCGGGTCTCGCGGAGCTCGGAGGCAAAGACCCTCCGTGCCGGTTCGCGCTCGAACGTGCTCTGGGGCTTCATGCCGGCTCACCCCCGGCGCGGTTCAGGAGTGCAGCCAGTTCCGCGGGCTCGAAGACGATCGGGGTGCAGGAGTTGACGAGCAGCCTGCCGTCGAACTCGCTCCCGCTGCAGGTGTAGTAGCGCCCGAGCACTGTGTTCCTGATGCGGTAGAAGATCTCGTCCATGCCGAGCGGGTTCGTCTCGGCGATCCCGACGGCCTCTTCCAGGGTGATCCCCGCGAGTCTCTCGACGACCTCGCGCTGCATCAGGACGTTCTTCGCGTGTACACCGTCGTCCAGAACCCCCTTCAGGCGGAGGTCGTAGCGGAACTCGGGCTGGATCTCGTGCACCGGGCAGTAGTTCTGCCGGGAGAGCGTCCGGTTGCAGCCCTCGACGGGACAGCGCTTGATCAGGCCCGAGCCGGGGCCGATGTGGACGAGAGCCCCCCGGGTCTCGCTCTCGTTTCGCCCGACCTCGATATCGCCCTCGTCAGGGATGTACATCGCGGTGTTCAGGGCGAGGGAGAGCCTGCCGTTGTACTCGTCGACGGTGGCGTAGTAGACGTTGTAGACGGCATCGAGTTCCAGTCTGTCTTTACCCTCTTCTTTCCAGATGACGAACTTGATGGTGCCGGTCTCATCGCCGAGGAGCCCCGTCTGGAGCATCCGGTCGTGGGAGACTTCCCAGTCCTGGATGACCTTGGCCCGCACGCTCCCGACACCGGGTTTCAGCTCGGCGATCGGCGTGATCGAGGGGAGAAGAGGAGCGTCTTCCTCCGCCCGGGCGATCGTGGTGCCCGAGTGGATCTTCAGGTTCGGCGCACCCTTATACTCGTCGACGACCGCGGACTCGAGCCGGTACCAGTGACCGTACTCCATCGCAGGAGGGTTTCCCCGGGCCCAGGCGACAAAACGGATGGCGCCGCTCGAGTCGGCGATGATCCCGGTCTGTGCGATCGAGGGTGAGACGGGCGGGGTCAGGGCAACGATCTTCCCCTCGATCGTGACCCAGTCATTCGGGGCGAGATCACGGATCTGCCGGAGTTCTGTCGAGGAACTTCCACCGGTGCCGACGCCGGTGACGTTGTACTCGCGGGCGAGATCGCCCGTCACCGTTCGTTCGGCCTCGTCGACGTTGACGCCGAACTCCTCGACGAGACGGCGGAGGCGTGATTCGATCTTCTGCCGATCGGGCTGTGCACCTTTTGCTTCAAGTTTCCGGGAGATTCTCTCTGTTACCTCTGATAGGGTCATACTTACATCTCCAGTCTGTACTTCACCTCACGAGGGTATTAACCTCTGGCGTGCGGTGTGAAAGTGAGCGGGAAACCCGGGCCGGGCACCTCGGGGTGCGGCCTTTCCGGTATGCACCTGTGCAGCTCGAAAGGACGCGATCTCGGGGCGCGGGGGCGTTTCGTGCACCTGTGGGCGGGCCGCAGGAGGCCAGGCCGGACAGTTGAATTATAAATAGGGGCAGGGACAACATCAGCTGTATGGCATTGACTGCGGACAGTACAATCGCGGACCTCCTTCGGGAGAAGCCCGAATCAGCACAGGTTCTCTTCCGGTTCGGCATGGGTTGCCTTGGCTGCGCAATCGCAAACAGCGAGACGATCCGGGAAGCCGCCCAGGCGCACGGCGTCCCCCTCGAAGAGATGCTCTCCGCTCTCGGCGTCGCCGAGGCGTAAACCTATAATTTCTCCCGGAGCCGCTTGAGTTCGGCGAGAGTGGCCTCCGGGTTTCTTTTCATGTAATCCGCAATCTCCGGGACGTGCAGGAGCGTACAGCCGGCGCACCCCCATATCCTGCCGCCGTTCGAACTATCGACCCATTCGCCGAGTTCCTCGTCCGCACAGGGGTAGCAGGGGCAGTAGCAGTAGTCGCACCGCTGCCCCGGGAAGTGGCAGGGGTAGTAGGCGCAGCCCTCCTTCTGCCACTCCACCCAGTGATCCCCGCCGTAACGGCTGTAGATGAAGAACGACGGCTCGCTCCGCCGGACCCTCTCCTGCTGCCGCGCAAGAGCCTCGGGAAGACCATAGAGGATCGCCGCGTGAACCCTGCTGCCGAGTTCGGTCAGGGTTCCGGCGTAGGTATGTGCCCGGGGGCCGTCGCGGTCGCAGGCGACGACGACTGCGTCTGTCGTGGTTCCGGGGAAGTCGTAGCCGAGGTCGTGGAGCGCCTGGGCTTTCGCCCCTGTTGCAGTGACGATCGCCTCCAGGAGCGCCGAATCAACCATTCCCTCCCGGCTGTAGACGATGATGTTGATGGTCCCGGGTGCATGCGGTGTCGGGTTCGTCACCCCGGCGGTGATGAAGACCGTGACGAAGTCGTACTGGAGCACGCAGAGGTGGTGCATCTCTACGGCGGTCAGGAGCCCGAAGTAGTCCTGGAAGATGCCGTGCCGGGCGACGAGGAGGTCGAGGTGGCGGGCCGGCTCGTCCTCGAAGTTGTGTGGCACCGTATGGTTCAGGATCGTCGTGACGTCCGCAAGACCGCCGTGAACCCCGGTGCTCGCCGCCCTGAACCGGCCGCGAAGAAAAAGAGTATCGTCCCTGACGAAATGTCTCATACGACGGAGTAATGGACTCGGTCTTTCAGTTCCTGCTGTTTGCCTGCGTTCCAGCCCGCAACGTCCTGGAGGTAACCGGTGACCCTGCTGATCTGGACGACATCGTGGCTCCCGCACTCCGGGCAGACGGCCTTGCCGCAGAGCGGGCAGTACTCGATCGTCTCGACGATGGAGTGGTGGCAGTCGCAGTGGTCGAGCGGGCACATGATCTCGAGCGACGTCTCGCCACAGTGGGGACAGGGGTTCTCGTCCACGACGAAGTGGCAGGTGTGGCACTTGTACCGCCGCTCTCCAGCGGGGATTTCATCGAGACTCTGGTACTTCTCCGCCAGTTTACGTTGTTCGGGGCTCCAGTTCATGATACAGTATCTGCGGGAGGATATATATCCCTTTAGATACGGGATACGCCGCATCCGCCTCAGATCACTCATAGGGTTCGTCATCTCCCCTGACGGGGATCGGAACGGAGAACTCATCACCGGCGGATGCGGGAGAAGCGTTCGGCCTCGGCGCCGGGGTTTTCCGCCTCGTAGATGCTCCTTCCCACGATGACCCCGTCGACCAGCCGGGCCACCGTATCGAGGTCGCCGCCCTGCGCCCCCACGCCCGGGGAGTAGATCGCCTTGCTGCCGACGATCTCCCGGAGCCGGGATATCCGGTCCGGGCGGGTGGCCGGAGCGATGATGCCGTCGGCCCGGCAGGAGACGGCGAGCTCCGCGAGGTTCTCGGCCACGCCGCCGTGGAAGAACTCGGTCGCCCCGGGATGGCTCATCTCGGCGACGATGTAGGCCGCCCCGCTGTGCCGGTGCGCCACCTCGACGCAGGTTCTCGCGGCATCGGCTCCCACGAACCCGTGCGCGATCACGGCGTCAAAGCCGGCCGAAAAGACCGCTTCGCAGATGAGGCGGTTGGTGTTCGGGATGTCCGCGACCTTGAAGTCGGCGATGAGGGGAAGAGCGAGATCGGCGAGATCTTCGACGATCGAGAGGCCGGACGAGAGGACGAGGGGGTAGCCGATCTTGATCGCGTCGATGAAGGGCGCACAGGACTCCGCAACCTTCACCGCCTCTTTCCGGTCGAGGACGTCGAGGGAGAGGATGAGTTCGGTCATCGTTCCAGCCTCTCGAGGGTTGCCGCAACGAGGAGCGGCAGGTTGATCGTCGCGTCGCCGTAGACCGTCGCAGCGGTGGCCTCCCCGGTGAGTTTGCCCCACGACCGGGCCTCTTCGAGCGTCGCCCCCGAGAGGCCGCCGAGGTCCGGCCGGTCGCCGGTGAGCTGCACCGCGTAGTCGAACCCGCTCTCGGTCATAAGCTTGCTCTGCAGGATGTAGTTCTTCGGGACGCCCCCGCCGACCAGGATCGCTCCGGCCCGTTCGGCCTCGAAGCACCGGTCGAGCAGCCCGGGCATATCGGCAAACGCGCTGACCGTGACCTTGTGTGTCTGCGAAAAGAGCCAGTACTGCAGCCCGATCATCGAGTCCTGGATGGCCGGGCAGTAGATCGGCACCCCGGCCTTTGCCGCCGCGGCAAGGATCCCGGTATCGAGCCTCTCCCCGAGCCGGCCGAGGAGCTCGGATATCGAGACCGTCGAGCCCTCCGGGAGGGACGAGTAGACGTCCTGCAGGAACTCCTCGAACCGGATGAACGCCTCGTTCGGGAGGAAGATGTCGTAGATCCGGTTGACTCCCTCCTCGCAGAGTTCGGCATCGGAGACCTGGGCGGTCCCGTGGTAGTGGTGGCACCCGATCGCCTCGATGACGTCGTGGGTGAGGTTCGCCCCCGTCGAGACGAGCACATCGATATGTCCCCGCCCTATGAGGTCGGCGACGATGCCTCCCATGCCGCCGGGGACCATCGCGCCCGAGAGGCCGAAGAACTTCAGTGCTTCGTCGTCGCGCAGCATCCGCTCGTAGATGTTGACCGCCTGCCAGAGCGACCCCCCGTTGTAGGCGCCGGCTTTCCCGAGTTCGTCGACGAGTTCGCCGACCGTCATCCCGGGGCGAACCTGCGCCTGCTGAACCGCTTCCCCGTATTTGAAGGTCATGATACTGTTACACCAATTCTGTACGAGATATTGGCATTCATCCAGAATAATGGATCGTCTCTTCCGGGGGCCGCCGGATGAAGAGGATCTTCTAAAAAAATGCGGGCCCGGTAACCGGGTCCCGCTGCCAGACAGGGGATGACTGGTTGTTATTCGACACGGGATGATCCCGCTCGTCCCACCGTGTCGGGGTCCGGTATGTCCGGACCAACTCTCGATAGAGCGGACTTTCGGGCCGGAAACGGAGAGGTTTCCAGAGGGTTACCTTCGTTCCGTGCATACTCGACCGCGAACATCTACGGTCTGCCACAGGAGACCGCCCGTCAGGGGTGGCACCGATGCGGGCGGATCGAGTCCCGGGCCCGCACATATTCGCGGCCGATAGTCGGCACGGGATCACCAGAAAGAAGTTAACTCTACTATGTTATATATCTTTTTTTGTAAAGTTCATTTCATTGACGGGCCATCCCCCCGACTTCGCTGCCGCTATATATTCCCTGTGCATCCCCGGTCCGGCCGGAGCATGGCCTCTTCCCATGCAGGAACACCGCGCACCAGCGGCCGCGCGAGGTGCCGGCGGGCGGTGGGGGGGACCTCATACCACCCGGGCCGGAGCAGCCGCTCGATTCGCTCGGTCTCGGGCTCGCGGCTGCGCTCGCCACAGATCCTGCACTTGTAGCCTTTGCCGGTTCCGGCGCTCGTCATCCGCTTTTTGCAGGCCGGGCAGACCGGCGGGCGAACCCGGACCGCGTCGGCGAGGCGGGCGACCCCGAGCCTCTCGAGGTTGAGGCTCCCGCCTTTGTAACTCCCGGCCGCGGCCACCACGTCCCCCGGGACGAGCGCCCGCACGACGCTCCTGAACCCCTTGGTCGGTTCGTAGGCCATACAGCGCAGTTCGGCGCCGCAGTCAGCGAGAAGAAACGAGACGTGGCCGCCGGGCCCGGTGGCCGCGGCCGTCGCGACCGTGCCGCGCACGAGGTACGACCGCCCCTCCAGGAGGGTTCCGGCCGCTCCCGGTATCAGGTGAGCGTCGGTTCCCTGGTTGGTGGCGTAGACCTGCTCGCAGGCGGGCTCTTCGGAGCGGACAAAAGAGCGTGCCTCCTTCACCCATGCGGGGCTCTCCCCCCGGATGCCGAAGAGGACGGGGTCGGGGGTATGGGGCACCCCGACCACCACGCCGTTCTCCCGGTCGACCGTGTCCCAGGTATGAGGGTAGGTCTCCTCCTCGGCGTGAAAGAGGCTCGCCGCATCCACCTGCCGTGGGGTGCCCCACGCCGGGCGCTTCCGGTAGGCGAGGAGCTCGTAGGTCCGGTCACAAAAATCGCTCGCTATCGCCGCCGTTGCGCCGATGAGCCCGCGCCGGTTCTTGTAACCCCGGTAGAGCGCCCCTGCGGCTTCGAGCACTAGAACGGCCTCGTCCACGGTGCAGTAGTCCCGGAGCGCCGCGTAATAGAAGTCCGGCGGCGGGCGGACGCTTGAGACCACCACGCCGGGGTTGGTCTTTTCGTCGTCGAACTCCGCGAGTTCTTCGACGCAGGCGGTGGCGAGCGCGAAGCCCGTCTCCGAATCGCCGACCGCCTCGATGGCGATCGCCGCGTTCCCCCGGGTCTTGTGGATGACGTTCGGGTTCAGCCTGACCAGGCGGGCGCCGACGACGGGGAGTCCCGCCCGCGCGAGCCGCTGCACCAGCACCGCGCCGAGGTAGGTGGTGCACATCCCGGCAGGCGAGTCCGTATCGTCGATCCCGATCCACATGACCCTCTAGTTTATATCGTCTCCGACTATATCGATTCTTACGGATTATGTCGCAGGATCGCCTCCCTCAGATGGTCATCAGCATCATGCTCCTTGCAGACTTCGACGTCTCGGAGCGATGCAACATCCGTCCACGGAGTTTCGACCTGATCGTGAAGAAGGGCGACAACCTCGTCATCATCAAGATCGCCTCTCACATCGACAGCGTGAGCGCCGACATCGCCTGGGACCTCAACCTGATCGCCCGGCACCTGGAGGCCACCCCCCTCATCGTCGGGGAGCGGGCACGCGATACCGATCTCGAGCGCGGCGTCGTCTACATCCGTTACGGGCTCTTCGCCCTCAGCCCCGAGACGCTCTACGACTACTTCGTGGAAGGCCTCTCGCCGATGGTCTACGCCTCCCCCGGCGGCCTCTACGTGAAGATCAAGGGCGACCTCCTCCGTGAGGTGCGGGAACGCTCCCGGATGTCGCTTGGAGACCTTGCGTCGCAACTCGGTGTTTCCCGCCGGACGATCAGCAAGTACGAGAGTGGGATGGGCACCACGCTCGATGTCGCCATCAGACTCGAAGAGCTCTTCAACGCCCCGCTCGTCGAGACGATCGAACTCCTCGGCTACCGCACTCCCGAGCCCGAGAAACCCGCCGAATCCGCGTCCGGCGATGTTCTGATCGATCTCGAACGTATGGGGATGGAGATCCACGCGATGCGGCAGGCACCGTTCCAGGCGCTGGCGCTCTTTGATAGGCACACGATCCTGACGGCATACGGCACGTCTCAGAAGGTCGTGAAGCGCGCTTCCCTGATCGGCAACATATCACAGATCACGAAGACGTTTGCGATGTGCATCGTCACGGATTACAAAAAGCAGAAAAAGATCGGCAAAACGCTTCTTATCGGAGAAGAACATCTCCACTCCCTTGAAGATGGCTCAGAACTCATAGATATGATTAATGAGTGAATATCTTTATATAGAACTACAAACCTACCTTTCTATCGCTTAACAACGGTGATACCTATGTCAAGTCTTGGAGGACAACCAATTCTTATTCTGAAAGAGGGTAGCCAGCGTACCCGTGGTCGTGACGCACAGTCGGGCAACATCGCAGCCGCAAAGGCCGTGGCAAGTGCTGTACGGACAACGCTCGGACCCAAAGGCATGGACAAGATGCTCGTCGACACCATCGGTGACGTCGTCATCACGAACGACGGTGTGACCATCTTGAAAGAGATGGACATCGAGCACCCCGCCGCGAAGATGATGGTCGAGATCGCCAAGACCCAGGACGACGAGGTCGGCGACGGAACCACGACCGCCGTGGTGATCGCAGGCGAGCTCCTGAAGCGCGCCGAGGACCTCCTCGACCAGGACGTGCACCCGACCGTCATCGCTCACGGCTACCGGATGGCCGCCGACAGGGCGCAGACCATCCTCGCCGACATCGCCGTCGAGGTCAGGCCCGACGACATGGTAGTGCTCCGCAAGCTTGCCGACACCGCCATGACCGGGAAGGGCGCCGAGGCCGCAAAGGAGAAACTCACCGAACTCGTCGTCAGGGCAATCACGATGGTCGCCGACGCCGACGGAACCGTCGACACCGAGTTCGTGAAGGTCGAGAAGAAGGTCGGCGGGTCCATCGAGGAGTCCGAGATCGTCGAGGGCATGATCATCGACAAGGAGCGTGTCCACCCTGCGATGCCCCGTGTCGTCAAGGACGCGAAGATCCTGCTCCTGAACGCTGCTATCGAGTTCAAGAAGACCGAGGTCGACGCCGAGATCAGCATCACGAGCCCCGACCAGCTCCAGATGTTCCTCGATGAAGAGGAGCGGATGATCAAGGGCATCGTCGAGAAGGTCGTTGCGAGCAAGGCAAACGTCGTTTTCTGCCAGAAGGGCATCGACGACATCGCGCAGCACTACCTCGCGAAGGCCGGCGTCTTTGCCGTCCGCCGTGTCAAGAAGAGCGACATGGAGAAACTCGCCCGTGCCACCGGTGCGGCAGTCGTCAGCTCCATCGACGCCATCGCCCCCGAGGAACTCGGGAAAGCCGGCAGCGTCGAGGAGAAGAAGGTCTCCGGCGAAGAGATGATCTTCGTCACCGAATGCGAGAACCCGAAGGCGGTCTCGATCATCATCCGCGGCGGCACCGAGCACGTCGTTGCCGAACTCGATCGCGCCATCGAGGACGCACTCCGGGTCGTCAGCGTTGCCGTCGAGGACAGGAAGTTCGTCGCTGGCGGCGGTGCGCCCGAGATCGAGCTCTCGCTCAGGCTCCGCGAGTACGCCGCGACCGTCGGCGGCCGCGCCCAGCTCGCCATCGAGGCGTTCGCAACCGCTCTTGAGATCATCCCGAGGACGCTTGCCGAGAACGCGGGTCTCGACCCGATCGACATGCTCGTTGCGCTCCGTGCCTCCCACGAGAAGGGCGGCAAGAACGGGAAGTACATGGGTCTTGATGTCTTCAACGCCGTCTCCGGCGACATGCTCGAGGCCGGCGTCGTCGAGCCTCTCCGGGTGAAGACCCAGGCAGTCTCCAGCGCCGCCGAAGCCGCTGTCATGATCCTCCGGATCGACGACGTCATCGCCTCGTCCAAGTCTGCCGGCCCCTCTCCTGAAGAGATGGCGGCCATGGGTGGCGGCGGCATGGGTGGCATGGGCGGCATGGGCATGCCCCCGATGTAAGATCACCGTACCGTCCAACGATACGTTTGGAGCCGTGAATCCGGCTCTGCAACCTCTTTTTTCATAGATACTCTTCATGTATCATTGTGCGTGAGCACTTTTCGGCAGGCCGCCGGAAAGCGTCTTCAAGGCTTCGTTAACACATCCGGGACATACCTCAAGGAGACCCGGCCGCCGCCCCTGCTCTCCCCTGCGTAGATGTGGTGCTCGATGCTAGATGCTGTGCTGGCGGAGTAGTGGTGCTGCATGGCGAAATTATTTCTAAAAGCCTTTAATGGTATCAAAATCGTTCATGATATATGAAAATCATTCCCATTATTTCGGTAGATATATATCTGCCCTCGAAGAAATAATCCTATTTCCGGGGATATCACGAGAGGAGCGGAGTGTCTACGTACATGGCAGCAAAGAGTTTCATCCGGTCGTCGCTCCCGCTCATGATCTATCTTCTGCTCGTTGTCCTGCTCGTCGTCGCCCCTGTCATCTACCTGGCATCATATTCTGGATACACCGCCGCCCAGCAGGAGTTAGAAGATGATATCGAGGAACTCCAGGGCCAGACCGAGTACGGGATCATCCTCGCGGTGAATCTGGTTGATACCGGGCTGGAACTCTTCGATGCCAGCCTTGACCGTGAGATGGAGGAGGGGTTCGGTCCGTTCATCGCTGAGTATGAACGAGCGGGAAGAGACCCGGGTGCGATGGATCTCTCCGGGGTCAAAGAGCAGCTCGAAGGTCGGATGGACCTCTACATCATCAACGAATCAGGCATCATCGAGTACACTACCTACCCGCCCGAGCTTGGATATGACTTTAAGGACATTCCCGAATTTTACGACTATATCACGGATATCCGGCTTAATAACGCCTTTTCTGCCGACAGGATCGTCCCCGAGATCGCCACCGGGATGCTCCGGAAGTACGCTTACCAGCCTTCTTCCGACCGCCGCTACCTCTTCGAGCTCGGTCTCGCGGAGCCGGAATTCGAGGAGCAACGCACGGCGTTGAGTTACGTGGACGCAATCCGGGATGTGGCGAACGAGAATCCATACGTCAGCGAGGTCCGGATCTTCGACTGCCTGGGGGAACGGATCGTGGGCGCGGCACATCCCGACGATGACCGCAGGATGGCCATGGCCCTGCAGGCGTACCGGGAAAGGGCCATACTTGAAGCGGAGGACGTCGAAACAGGCGGGCTGATCCGGTACCTCTTCATCGACCGGGCGAATAGCGATTACGCGTCGGACGTGAGCATGGTCGTCGAACTGACCTACACCACGAACGTCGCGGAGGAGATGGCCGCAGGTATCTTTGCCCGGCATGCGGGGGTTCTGCTTATCGGGCTCACGCTCATCGCCTGCGCCTTTGCCGTCGCCATACACTCCCTGACGCGGCCGGTGCGCACCCTCGTTGAGGACGTCGATGCCGTCGCCCGCGGCGACCTGGACCGCCCCATACGGGTGAGCGGGGCCGAGGAGTTCGTGCACCTGGAACGGAGCGTGTCGGCCATGGTCGCCTCCTTAAAAGAGACCCTGCAAAGGCTCCGGGAGTCGGAGGTGGAGGTCGCCCGGCACAGCCGTATCCTCGAGGACGAGGTCCGGGCACGGACGATCGCCCTCGAAGAGTCCAACCGGACGGCCTCGCTCCTGCTCGACATCATGGGGCATGACATCAACAACGCAAACAACGTCGCAAACCTCTACTCGGAGCTCCTCCTTGAGGACCTCGAGGGAGAGCCCGAGGCGGAACTCCTCTGGAAGGCGAAGGCCGGACTTACGAAGAGCATCGATATCGTCAAGAGCGTCAACACCATCCAGCATATCCAGGGGCGGCCCGGGGCCGTCAGGGCAATCGACCTTGATCGGATCATCAGGAGTGAGATCGAGTCTCTCCCGGGCTCCAGGATATCCTACACCGGCACCACGGTCTTTGTCCTCGCCGACGATCTCCTCGCTGAAGTCTTCTCGAACCTGCTCGGGAACGCTGTAAAATTCGGCGGGCAGGACGCTGAGATCGCGATCCAGGTCGAGGACCACGGCGATGAAGTCACCGTTTCGGTCGAGGATACGGGGCCGGGCGTCCCGGACGCCGTAAAACCCCGGCTCTTCAACCGGTTGAGCCGGGGGAACAGCGGGGTTGCCGGGACGGGGCTCGGGCTCTACATCTGCCGGACGCTCATCGAGCGGTATGGGGGAAAGATCCGGATCGATGACCGGGTGCCGGGGCACCCCGGATCCGGTACGGCCATCCGTTTCTCGCTTAAAAAGGCCGGGGGAGAGGGGAGTCCATGACGACGAAGAACGACGGTGGCAGATGGTATCGCCGGTTCGGCACACACCTGCTGCTCATCATGATCCTGATCACGCTCCCCCTGGTCGGGTTGATCCTGGCTGTGGACTGCCAGCAGGCCGAGGAGGCCCTGACCGCCGGGGACGAGCTGCTCCGGGAACAGACGGAGAAGAGCGTCGTCCAGTCGGTGCGTCTCGTAGACGCGGGGCTGAAACTCTTCGACGGTACACTGGATTCCCGGATGGAGGAAGGGTTCGGCCCGGTCACGGCCGAGTACGAGCGCGCCGGGAGGGATGCGGGCGCAATGGATCTCTCCCGGGTCCAGGAAGAACTTGGAGGGGAGGTGGACATCTATGTCATCAACGAGTCCGGCATCGTCGAGTATACCACCTACCCTCCTGACCTTGGCCTTGATTTCCGGGAGATCCCCTACTTCTTCGACCGGGTAACGGAGATCCGGCTTGGTGATGCGTTCGTGGCGGATCGCGTCGTGACGGAACCGGCGGGGGGCATGCTCCGGAAGTACGCCTACCTGCCTTCTCCCGACCACCGCTACGTCTTCGAGCTCGGACTCGTCTGCAACGCGACCGAGGCCGACCGTTATGCTCCGGACTACCAGACCCTGAAGGAGGACCTGATGCGGCTGAACCCCGCGCTCACAGAGATCCGGTTCTTCGACCGCTACGGGCGGCCCATCAACGTGACAGAGGCGGACAGCCCCGTCGTGCCCGCGACCGTCGACCCCGTCGCCGTCGCGGTCATCGAAGAGGGAGAGAGCAGGACGTTCGTGGACGGGACGGCCGGGACCATCACCCGGTATCTCCTCGTCGACCTCTCCGATCCCGGCAGCCCCTCAGACACGAGCCGGGTTGCCGAGTTGACGTATACCACCGCCCCTCTCGAAGCCCGGATCATGGAGGTGTGGCGCATTCATGCCGCCATAGTTCTCGTTTTGGGCCTCGCTGCCTGCTGCATCGCGATCCCGGCCTCGCGGCGGATCACCCGGCCGGTGCGGGAGCTCGTCGACGACGTCGACCGGATTGCCAGCGGAGATCTCGACCACCGGGTCCGGGTATCCGCGGGGACCGAGTTCGCCCGCCTCTCGGAGAGCATCGGTATCACGGTCGACTCCCTCAAGGGGAACATCCAGCGCCTCCGTGAGTCGGAGGAGGCTTTACGGCAGTACAGCGCCCGGCTCGAAGAGCAGGTGCAAGAGCGAACGGCCGATCTCGAGGAGTCCAACCGTGCGGCAAACCTCTTCCTGGATATCATGGTCCATGATATCAACAACGCTAACACCGTCGCCATCGGGTATACACAGTTTCTGGTCGACGCGCTCGAGGGCGAGCGGAGGGAGACGGCCGGGAAGATGCTCGGCCAGCTCGAGCAGAGTTCGGCGATCATCGGGCGCGTCGCCACTCTCCGGATGGCCCGGGCGAGCGGTGCGGCGCTCAGACCCGTGGATCTCGACCGGGCGATACGGGAACAGGCGGCAGGCCACCCCGCGGTCCGGTACGAGGGCCGCCCGGTTGACGTGCTTGCCGACGACCTCCTCCCCGAGGTCTTCTCGAACCTGATCGGCAACGTCGAGAAGTTCGGCGGACCGGACGTCGAGATCGCGATCCAGGTCGAGGATCGCGGGGAGGATCTCCTCGTCTCGGTCGAGGATGACGGGCCAGGGATCCCGGATGCGGTGAAGGGCGAACCCTTCCGTCGGTTCCGGAAGGGGAGCGAATCGTTTGCCGGAACGGGGCTCGGCCTCTACATCTGCCGGACGCTCATCGAGCGGTACGGCGGAGAGATCCGGGCCGAGGACCGGGTGCCGGGGCATCCCGGCTCCGGCACAGCCATCCGGTTTTCGCTCAGGAAGGCACCGAAGGAGTAGCAGCCGGCCGAACCTTCTCACCCCTGTGACGTCCTCCCTCCATCCCGCGGCAATCACGCCTGCGAAAGTTTAGGTGGAGGAGCGCTCACTGGTACAACAGCACTATGAGGATCCCGCTTTCGGAGGTGAAGACGATCCGGTGCAGATGGTTCAGCCGGTTGATCTGCGCTACTCAGTCGACCGTGCGCCCCGCCCTCCGCGCCGCCGCAACCGATGGTGAGTGACCGGAGCCCCGTCCCGGAAGGCTGGACGTTTGCGTCTCTCCTTATCATAGCCATCCTCCTCATCGTCATCCCCGGCATCAGTCTTTTAACCGTCTACGGCTACCTGCAGGCCGAGGAGAGGATGACCTCGGACCTCGCCACCCTCCAGAGTGTCACCGAGAAGAGCATCCTTGACTCGATCACGGATGTGGACACCGGGCTCAAATTCTTCGACGACTCGCTCAACCTGCGGTTGCAGAGAGGGTTCTCACTCTTCCTCGGCGAGTACGAGCGGGCCGGACGCGATCCGTCGAAGATGGATCTCGCCGGGCTCAAAGCAGAACTCGGCGGGGACATGGACCTTTACGTCATCAACAGAAGTGGCGTCATCGAGTACACCACCTATCCTCCCGACCGGGGCGTTGACTTCAGAAGGTTCCCGGACTTCTATGAAGAGATCACCCGGATGCGCCTCGGGGAAGGGTTCTTCCCCGACCGCGTGGTCTACGAGCACTCAACCGGGGAAGTCCGGAAGTTCGCCTATATGCCCACCCCGGATCACCGCTACCTGCTCGAGATCGGGCTCGTGCCGGGTGCCTCCGCCGAGGAGCGGGAGCGGGTGCGCTCGCTGGAAAGCACGCAAGAATTCGTCACGTTAAACCCGTATCTCGACTCGATCCGCATCTTCGACGTCTTCGGGAACCCCGTCGGGGAGGTCGACGGGCCCGTCGATCCCACGACCCGGGAACTCGTCACCGGGACGATCGTCCCGGCGAGGAGAGACCACGAGGTGCGGGACGAGCACGGGAGGCAGGTCCGCTACCTCTTCGTCGACTTAAAAGATCCTGACTACCCGTCGGACCCGAGCGTCGTCGTCGAGTTGACGTATGACACGGCGCTCATCCGGAGCCAACTCGATCAGGTGCTCTACTCCCGTGTTGCCGTTGCCCTCCTTGCGATCGTCCTTTCCGGCGGGATCATCTTCCTCGTGGCCCGCCGCCTCATGCGCCCGATAGAGGAGATCATCGATGACATCGATATCATCGCGCAAGGAGATCTCGACCACACCGTCCGTGTCTCGGCGACCCGTGAGGTCTCGCGGCTCGAACGGAGCATCAACATGATGGTCGCGAGCCTCAAAGCCGCCATACAGAATCTCAAAAAGTCGGAGGAGACGATCCGGGGGTACAGCGAGCACCTGGAGGGGCAGGTCGAGGCGCGCACGGCGGAGTTGCAGAGGTCGACGGAGAAGGCGAACCTCTACCTGGATATCCTCACCCACGACATCCGGAACGCCACGAACACCGCAAGCCTGTATGCGGAGCTTCTCGTCGAGGGACTTGAGGGAGCGCCACGAAGTTACACCGAGAAGGTGCAGAAGAGCCTCAGAAAGAACGTCGAGATCATACGAAACGTCGAGACCATCCGCCAGATCCAGGAGGAGGCCGTCGCCCTCCGGCCGGTTGCTCTCGACCCCGTCGTCCGGGCGGAGATCGAGCACTACCCGGATGTCTCGATCACCTATGCCGGCACCACGGCCACCGTCCTCGCCGACGACCTCCTGCCGGAGGTTTTTACAAATCTCATCGGCAACGCGGAGAAGTTTGCAGGCCCGGGTGGACAGATCGCCGTCCGGGTCGAAGACCGTGGGGAGGAGATCGAGGTCTCGGTCGAGGACGACGGCACGGGGATCCCCGATGAGAAGAAGTCATACCTCTTTGCCCGTTTCAGCGGTGGAGACGGCGAAAAGAGCGGTCGGGGCCTTGGCCTCTACATCTGCCGGATGCTGGTGGAGAGATACGGCGGACGGATCCGGGCAGACGACCGGGTCGCGGGCCGGCCGGAGGAGGGTGCGGCCATCCGGTTCACCCTCAAAAAAGCTACCTGACCTTACCCGACGATCTCCTGGACCCGGCCGACCTGGCCGTCCCGGAGCCGGACCTTGATTCCGTGGGGATGAAAGGACGAGTTCGTCAGGATCTCGGCGACGACGCCCCGGGTGCGCTTCCCGGTCTTCTGGTCGCGCTTGAGGACGATATCGACCGTCATCCCGGGGCGGATGGCGGCGCGGTTCTGTCCGTTCATGGCAAAATAGAGCGGCGGATTACTCCTCGCCGCCGTCCTGCTCTGGTTCTTCCCCGTCCGGCCCCTTGACGAGGGTCTTCATCTGCGGGAAGAGGAGCACCTCCTTGATCGAGTCCTTCCCGGTGAGGAGCATCACCAGCCGGTCGATCCCGATCCCGACGCCGCCGGTCGGGGGCATCCCGTAACCGAGTGCGTTGATGAAGTCGTAGTCGATCATCTGCGCCTCAAGGTCGCCCTTCCGGCGCTTCGCGTCCTGCAGCTCGAGCCGCGCCTTCTGGTCGAGGGGATCGTTTAACTCCGAGAACCCGTTTGCCATCTCCATCCCGGCGATGAAGAGTTCGAACCGCTCCGTCAGCCCTTCCTTTGAGCGGTGCTTCTTTGCGAGCGGCGAGTTCTCGATCGGGAAATCGTAGATGAACGTCGGCTGGATGAGGTGCTTCTCGCCGAAGTGCTCGAAGAAGAGGACCAGGTACTCGCCCCGGGTCGCCGCGCTCTCGCAGCCCTCTACACAGTGCTCAAGGCCGAATGCGCGGAGTTCTTCGAGGCTCATCGCCCCGATATCGATCCCGGCGTACTCCCGCACCGCCTCCTCCATCGTGAGGCGGCGCCAGGGGCGGGAGAAGTCCAGGTCGTGCCCGGCAAACGGGACGATCGTGTTCCCGCACACCTTCTCTGCGAGGAACGCGAAGATCTCCTCGGTGAGGTCCATCATGTCGTTGTAGTCCCGGTAGGCCTCGTAGATCTCCACCATCGAGAACTCCGGGTTGTGGTTGGTGTCGATGTCTTCGTTCCTGAAGTTCTTTGCGAGCTCGAAGACCTTCTCGAACCCGCCGACGACGAGGCGCTTGAGGTAGAGTTCCGGCGCGATCCGGAGGTAGAGTTTCTGGTCGAGAGCGTTGTGGTGGGTGGTGAACGGTCGGGCGTTCGCGCCGCCGTAGACCGGCTGCAGGGTCGGGGTCTCGAACTCCAGGTACTCCCGGTCGAAGAGGAACTGGCGCAGGAGCGCGATGAGTCTGCTCCGCTTCCGGAAGGTCTCGCGGCTCTCCTCGTTCATGATCAGGTCGAGGTAGCGCTGCCGGTAGCGGGTCTCGACGTTCTTGAGGCCGTGGAACTTCTCCGGGAGCGGGCAGACCGACTTTGTGAGGAGCTCGAACCGATCGACCCAGATGGTGATCTCGCCCATCTTCGTCCGGAAGACGTGACCGACGACGCCGACGATGTCCCCGGCGTCGACGTACTGGCGGAAAAGGTCGAACTGCTCCTCGCCCAGGTCGTTTTTGCGGATGTAGACCTGCAGCCTGCCGGTCGCGTCCCCGATATCGGCGAAGATCGTCTTGCCGTGCTGGCGGACGACGTAGACACGGCCGGCGGTGCTGACCTCCTCCTCGCTCTTCTCGTGCTCGATCGCGGAGAACCGCTCCTTGATCTCCTCGACGGTATCCCTGCGGTCGAAGGTGTAGGGATAGACCGTCACGTCGCGTTCGCGCAGTTCCTGTATCTTGTCGATCTTTGCTGTGTCAAAACAGGTATGATCTATATCGCTCATTGTGTAAATCGCTCCATTCATCCTGCAGCCCCAAACCCAGGCCGGAGATCCGGGGTCGGCGCCGCTCCGGCGGGACCGGGACGCGCGCCGGGAAATTCTATATAGTGTTCATCTCTGGGGGTATTAAATTGGCGACACTCCGTGAGGAACGACTGTCCGTAGGGCAGGAGTTGGAGAAGACCGAAGGTCTTCGAGTGGCGACGGGCGGGAGCGTAGTGCGACCGGCCGCAGGGCCAGATCCGTGCAGGAGAGACAGCGCGCCCCGGAGCAACAGTGCAAAGGAGAGAATGAAGATCTGCTTCACGTAATTGCTCTCGCCGGTTGCAGGTACGATTTGCGCCCGCATTCCCGCTTTTCTGCTCATTTTGTTTCCCTTCTATGGTGGTTCCATGCTCGTTCCGGCAACCTGTATCTTCCCGGTTCGCTCTCCCCTACGCTATCACATCACCCTGTTCCATGAGAGAGGGGAGAGGGGCGTCGGTTCCGCTTCGGTCATTCCCATTCAGTCACTTCCCCATATGAGGGGTAGAGGTAGAAGATCGTCGTATCGTCATAGGCCATAATCACCCTCTCGTTGTGATGATCGACGACCACAAACAGGCCCATATACGGGTTTACCGCCTGGTGATAGTCTTCCTCCTCGGGGAAGGGTTCTGACGTCCACGGGTGCCCCCTCCAGATCGTGGCGCTGCAACGTCCTCTGCCGGTCTGCCTCTCCCATTCGTCCACTTCGATGAAGAACGACAGCGACAGTTCATCGTTCCTGAACTCCACGTCGATGTGCTCCCGGTTCGGGTCCTCACCCTCAAAGCCCGTCCGGATCGAGGTGATCTGCCATCCGCCCTCAAGCAGAATCCCGGCCCGCTGGTCGGCGAGGACGATCTCGATCACCTCTGTTGCGTTGACATCGAACGTTCTCACCGGGATCTCGGAGACGTTGATGGGGATCGAGACATCCCCTCGCTCGTAGTGGAGGACCGGGGCGGGTGTGACGGTTTCCGTGGCGTTCGCCCCCGGGAAGTCGATGCACCCGGCCCCGAGCGCCAGGAGCAGCAGCGTAAGGGAGAGAATGAAGATCCGCTTCATCCTGACGCCTCCACGCTTTCATACCACTCTCTCCCGTACGAGGGGTAGAGGTAGAAGATCGTCGTTTCGTTGTAGACCATCACTACCCGATCGTTGTGGTGATCGAAGACATATATCCAGTCAACGCCCCTTCTGTTCGTCCAGTTCTGGTGATAGTCCTCAGGGTAGGGGCCTGCAAACGGTCCTCCAAGCCAGCGCGGGACGTTGCAGCGCCCCCAGCCGGTGTGCCCCTTCTGTTCGTCCACTTCGATGAAGAACGACGGTGACGGTTCATCGCTCCGGAACTCTACGTCGACATGCGTCCTCAAGTCGTAATCATAACTTGTCTGGACCGAGGCTATCTTCCACCCGCCCTCAAGCAGGGCCCCGGCCCGCTGGTCGGCAAGGAGGATCTCGATCACCTCTGTTGCGTTGGCGTCGAAACCCCTCACCGGGATCTCGGAGACGTTGATCGGGATCGAGGTGTTTCCCTGCTCGTAGTGGAGGATCGGGGTCGACGTGGCGTTCATCTCCGGGAAGTCGATACACCCGGCCCCGAACGCCAGGAGCAGCAGTGCAACAAGGAGAACGGGGTTCTGTCTCATCCGGCTCTCACCGCAGGTATGGAGTCGTGCCCGTGAGGGGTTCTGGCCGGTCTCCGCCTGCCGGTGGTACCCGATCCGGGCGGGGACGGCTGCCGGAGGCTATACGTCATGATTGAGACTCGGCATCCCTCTATAAACGATTTCTGTCTCACGCGTCTACACGTTGAGACTGCCGGGTAGAATCCTTACCTGAAATCTACCGTAACGGGCTGCTAGTCGGGGCCGCGCGGCATGGTAGTGTTTCACAGTTCCGGATCGTCCCAGGCCTGTATGACGGCCCTCCGGCTTAGTGGTGCCGTGCTCGATCACATCCCTGCCGCCGCCCCCTCCTGCCTCCTCGTAGGCCGTTCTGTCGTGGGCAGGATAAGGCCCGGCGCCAAAACACAATGCATAAGAAGGTTATACGAGTTATTTTCAATAGTGTGGGCATGGCAGAGGAGACGGAGAGCGACGTAGCGATTGAACGGCTTGCGGCCGTCATCGGCGAATGCCGGAAATGCCCCCTCTGGGAGGGCACCCACCATGCTGTCCCCGGGGATGGGAACCCCCGGGCCGACCTCATGCTCATCGGCGAAGCGCCGGGAAAGCAGGAAGACCTCACGGGAAGGCCGTTCGTCGGCAGGGCGGGGAGACTCCTCGAAGGCCTCCTTGCGGGGATCGGTCTAACCCGTGACGACGTCTTCATCGCGAACATCGTCAAGCACCGGCCGCCCGGGAACCGCGACCCCGGCGAGGAGGAGATCCGGGCCTGCACCCCGTACCTCGAGGAGCAGATCCGGATTGTCGGGCCGAAGGTGATCGTGATGCTCGGCCGGCACTCGAGCAGGTACATCCTCTCCTTCCTCCCCGTCGAGTTCGACCGGATCACGGAGATCCGGGGTACGGTCTACCCCGGTACCCTCTTCGGCCACCCGGTTCGCCTCATCCCCACCCTCCACCCGGCGGCGGCGCTCTACAACCCGGCATACCGGGAGGCCCTGGAAGAGGACTTCCGGATCATCGGGCGCGAACTCGCGGGAGCAGGAGGCTCCACGATACAGGATTGAGAACAATGGCAAAAGAGCGATCATGCGGAGCGGTCGTCGTCCGGCGGGATACGGATCTCCAGTATCTCATCCTGCAATACGGGGCCGGGCACTGGGATCTCGTGAAGGGGCACGGTGAGCGCGGCGAGAGCGAGGAAGAGACGGTTCTTCGCGAACTTGAGGAGGAGACCGGGATCACCCGCGCGGAGTTCGTCCCCGGGTTCCGCGAGGAGGTTCACTACTTCTTCCAGCGCCGGGCACATACCGTCTACAAGGAGGTCGTCTACTACCTGATCGAGACGCCGGAGGAGGAGGTGACGCTCTCGAACGAGCATGTCGGCTACCAGTGGCTCCCCTTCGGCGAAGCGTTGCAGACGATCACCTTCGCGAACTCAAGGAGGGTCGTCGCGGGGGCGCACGAGCACCTGAGGACACTCCGGAGATCGAAGAGCGCGTGAATCTCTTCTACATCTTTCGGTCCTCCGGGAGTTCGCTCACCTCCTTCCCGAGGAAGTAACTCACGACCGTCCTGATCGTGACGAGCGACCCGAGGATGACCAGGTCCTGGAGCGTCGGTTCGAGGATCGTCCTGATGACGTCGGCGGCAACGAAAAACTCAAGGGCGATCAGGATACGCGTCGTGAACTTCCAGCGGATGTCGCGGTAACTGATCGCCCTGATGCGGGTCTCCCGCGCCAGGAGTTCGACGATCGCGATCGCTGCTCCGTAAACGATGAAGAGCGCCCCGAATGTCCCAAGGGCCGTCCCGGCGATCTCGAAGAACGCCTCGAGCACCATATACCCCCGGCCGGGCGTATCGGCGACGGGGGGCTTATACGTTGCTGCGGGTTCTCAGGCGCTCCCGGACTCCAGGGGCACGACGACGCGAAACCCGTTGTAGCGTTCGACGGTCACCGGGACGCCGTAGACCGCCTCGATGACCTCTGCCGTCACCACGCCGGGACCCCCTGCGGCGTGGATGACGCCGTCTTTTAAGAGGATGAACCGGTCGGCGTAGCGGAGGGCCATGTTCAGGTCGTGCATCGTCATCACCGCGGCGACGTCGTGCTCCGTCGTCACGTTCCGGACGATCCCGAGGATATCGAGCTGGTTCTTGAGGTCGAGGCTGCTCGTCGGTTCGTCGAGGAGGAGCACCCGGGGCTCCTGGACGAGCGCTCGCGCGATGCTCACCTTCTGGAGTTCACCGCCGGAGAGTTCGTCGATGTACCGGAGCGCCAGATCTTCGAGGTTGAGCATCCTGACCGCCGCCTCGACGATCCGGATGTCTTTTTCCGAGACGTCCCACCCGATATGCGGCCGGCGGCCGAGGAGGACGGCGTCGAAGACGGTCATCCGGCCGGCCTCGCACCGCTGCGGGACGTAGCCGACCTTCCGGGCGATCTCCATCCGGTCTGCGGTGAGGAGGTCGACCCCCTCGATGAGGACCGACCCGGCCTTCGGCCGCAGGATTGCGTTCATGCACTTCAAGAGCGTCGTCTTCCCGACGCCGTTTGGGCCCAGGATCGTGAGGATCTGGTGCGGGCGGAGATCGAACGTGATATCCTGGATGACCGGGCTGCTCCGGTAGGTGAACGCCACGCCGTCGACGTCGAGGATCATCGCCGGTACCCCCGTAGCAGCAGGTAGATGAAGGTCGGTGCACCGAGAAACGCCGTCAGCACGGCAACCGGGAGGACGTATGGCGCCACGATGATCCGGGCGACGGTATCCGAGGCGAGGAGGAGGATCCCCCCCGCCACGCAGGAGCCGGGGATGAGGTAGCGCTGGTCGTCACCGATGAGCCTCCTGACCATGTGCGGGCAGACGAGCCCCACGAACCCGATCACCCCGAGGAACGAGACGATCACGGCCGAGACGAGCGCCGCAACGACCATTCCGACGTCCCGGACCCGTTCGACGCTGACCCCGAGCCCCTTTGCCGTCTCGTCGCCGGCGTCGATGGCGTTGTAGTTCCAGCGGTTCGCGATGAAGTAAAGGGTCGCCGCACCGGTGACGAGGGCCATGATCCCGAGTTCCTGCCAGTTCGCCCTCCCGACATCGCCGAACGTCCAGAAGACGACCGCAGCGAGCTGGGTATCGCTCGCGAAGTACTGCAGAAACATCGTTCCCGCCGTGAAGAGGGAGGAGAGGGCGACGCCGGCAAGCACCATCACCTCAGGAGACGTCCCGCGTATCCGGGAGATGAGGAGGATCACCGCGGTTGCAAGGAGACAGAAGAAGAACGCCACCATCGTCGTCAGGTAGGGGTTGTTGATGGTGACGGCGTCGGCGACCGACGACTGCATCGTGCCGGCGCCGAGGAGGATGACCGAGACGGCCGCCCCGAATGCCCCGGCGTTCGATATGCCGAGCGTGAACGGCGACCCGAGCGGGTTTCGGAGGATCGACTGCATGGCGACCCCGGCCACCGAGAGCCCGACTCCGGCGACGATCGCGGCAAGCGCCTGCGGGAGCCGGATGTTCCAGATGATCCGGTCGGTGCTGGTGATATCGATGGTGGTGCCGGGGTTGAGAAGCAGGCTGATCCGGTCGACGACGCCGTTTGCGAGGGAGAGGAAGACCTCGTGCGGGGGGATGTTCACCGCCCCGACCGATATGGATACGATCAGGAGGAGGAAGAGGAGGACGGTTCCCCCGAGTATCCAGAGCGACTTCTTCCGCACGTACCCGAGGTAATCCCCCGGGACGACCCCATCTGCAAAGTGCATCTCTTCATACCCCCTGTTCAAACCCTGTGTTACAGCGGGATCTTCGCGAATCCGAGATTCTCATACTGGCTGTTCAGGTCGGCAAAGACCGGCTTTCCGACGAAGAACGTGTAGATCTCATCCGCCTTCTCTTCGGGGTCGATATCGGCGAACCGGTCGGGGTAGAGGGTCTTCCCGACGAAGTAGGCGTTGGCGAGCACGGTCTCGTAATTTGCGCTGTAGAAGTTGTACGGGAGGACGCCGTAGACCCGGCCTTCCTTCGCGGCGGAGAGGCCCTGGAGCGCGGGATCGTTCTTCAGTTCACCGATCGCTCCACCGCTCTCCATCTGGGTCGTCCCGGCGTCGATGAAGATATATTCGGGATCCCAGTCGACGAGGGCCTCCTTCGCGACATCGGCGTGGTCCGTGCCGAGGCCGGCCGCGACGTTCTTTGCGTTCACCCAGAGGAACGGCGGATAGGCGGGTTCGGTGGAGATGATCCCGTGGGCGCCTGCCGAGGAGACCCCGCCGACGTAGACCTCCTTTTGCTCCGCCTCAGGGATATCGCCCGTCCGGGCTTCAAGGTCGGCTACCGTCGCCTCGATGTAGGCGATCACCTCTTCGGCGCGGTCTTCCTTCCCGAGGGTCTCGCCCATCACCCGGAGCCCGGTATACATCTCGGCTTTCTCGGCATCGTTCCTGAGCGAGCCGTATGCGAACGCCACGACCGGGATGCCGGTTCTCCCCTGGAGTTTGTCGGCCTCGGCGACACTGGTGGCGTATGCCGTTCCGGGAACGCTGGCCCTGAAGATGACCTGCGGGCTGATCGCGATGATCTTCTCCGGGTCGTCCTTGCCCCGGAACTCGCCGATCAGGGGGAGGCTCTTGAACTGCGACCCGTGGGCAAGGGCGTAGGGGCGCCCCTCTCTCACCTGGTTTTTCTTCTCCTGGTCATCGACACCGACGACGAGGTCCTGGCCCTGGAGGTAGACGAGGTAGCGCAGGCACCCCGAGCCCGAGCAGACGACGCTCTCCGGCGACGACGGGACGGCGACCGACCGGCCGACTGCGTCGGTGATCGTGACGGTCTCACCGGCGCCGCCCGGGCCAGCCTCGGTGCCGGTGCATCCAGCGGCGAGCGTGAGCAGAACAAGGGCCGCAAGAACCACGACCACGAGGGATCCCCTACATCGGAACGACGACATACTAATATCTAAAGGTGTAACACTGTTTATTATAGTTATCGGATTGTCCTCTATTGAGTGTGACTCAATCCTGATTCGTAATACTATGGCGACGATCGGTCGGATCGGTGCGGTGCCGACCGGGAGGGGGGAAGTAGGTTCCCGCCCGCTATGGCGCACGGCTCTTTTCCACTCCCCCCTTCTTCCCGGCTACAGCGGGATCTTTGCGAACCCGAGGTCTCTGTACTGACTGTTCAGGTCGGCGAAAACCGGCTTTCCGAGGAAGAAGGTGTAGATTTCATCTGCCTTCTCTTCGGGGTCGATATCGGCGAACCGGTCTGGATACAGGGTCTTCCCGATGAAGTAGGCGTCGGCTAGGGTGGTCTCGTAGTTTGCGCTGTAGAAGTTGTACGGGAGGACGCCGTAGACCCGGCCTTCCTTCGCGGCTGAGAGACCCTGGAGCGCGGGATCGTTCTTCAACTCCCCGATCGCCCCGTCACTCTCTGTCTGGATCGTGCCGACATCGATGAAGAGATATTCGGGGTCCCAGTCGACGAGGGCCTCCTTCGCGACATCGGCATGGGCGGTGCCGAGACCGGCCGCGGCGTTCCGTGCATTCACCCAGAGGAACGGCGGATAGGCCGGTTCGGTAGATATGATCCCGTGGGCGCCTGCCGAGGAGACCCCGCCGACGTAGGCCTCCTTTTGCTCCGCCTCGGGGATATCGGCGGTCCGGGCTTCGAGGTCGGCTACCGTCGCCTCGATGTAGGCGATCACCTCTTCGGCGCGGTCTTCCTTCCCGAGGGTCTCGCCCATCACCCGGAGCCCGGTATACATCTCGGCTTTCTCGGCATCGTTCCTGGGCGAGCCGTATGCGAACGCCACGACCGGGATGCCGGTTCTCCCCTGGAGTTTGTCGGCCTCGGCGGCGCTGGTGCCGTAGGCTGTTCCGGTGGACCCGGTCTTGAAGATGATATCGGGACCTATACCGATGATCTTCTCGGGGTCGTCCTTGCCCCGGAACTCACCGATCAGGGGGAGGTCCTTGAACTGCGACCCGTGGGCAAGGGCGTAGGGGCGCCCCTCTATTGCCTGTTCCCTCTTCTCGATGTCGTCGACGCCGATGACCAGGTCCTGGCCCTGGAGGTAGACGAGGTAGCGCAGGCACCCCGAGCCCGAGCAGACGACGCTCTCCGGCGACGACGGGACGGCGACCGCCCGGCCGAACCCGTCGGTGATCGTGACAGTCTCGCCGGCAGTCGGGTTGGTCTCGGTGCCGGTACACCCGGCGGCGAGCGTGAACAGAACGAGGGCCGCAAGAACCACGGCCGTGAACAATCCGGTGCATCTTGTGAAATACATACAAATAATGTTGATCGTAACACTTATTATTATATTTTTCTAATTAGCGCACCATAGATGTGAATATTATGGGATTTGTTCACTGTGGCCGGTCGCCGGTCCGGTACGGATAACTATTATGGGTGGTTCGACCAACCCCTGCACCAGGAGGCCGGGTCATACACGACCGGCCTATCATGAGGTATGCTAGATGCCGGAGAGGATGTTAACCGAATCTGAGGGATACCGCCTGCTGAAGGCGTGCGGGATACCGGTGCCGCCCCATCACCTCGCCACCAGCGCCTCCGATGCATGGGCGGCCGCCGACGGGATAGGCTACCCGGTCGTCATGAAGGTCATCTCCCCGGATATTATCCATAAGAGCGACGTCGGCGGGGTTGTCACCGGGATTGAGAGTCCTGAAGAGGCCGAAGATGCCTACCACACGATCCTGAGAGACGCCGCCGCCCGTGCCCCCGGGGCAATGATCGCCGGGATCGTCGTCGAGAAGCAGATGCCCGCGGGGCTCGAGGTTCTGATCGGCGGAAAGACCGATCCGTCGTTCGGGAAGGTGATCACGTTCGGTCTTGGCGGGAAACTGGTTGAGCTCCTCCAGGACGTCTCTATCCGGGTTCTGCCCGTGACCGAGGATGAGATCCGCACCATGATCCGTGAGGTCGAGGGCTCCCGGCTCATCCGTGGATACCGGGGAGAGCCCCCGAAGGACGAGGAAGCGCTCGTCCGGATCATAGCAAAGATGGCGCGTATCTTCGTCGAAAACCCCCATATCCACGAGTTCGACCTGAATCCGGTCATCCTCTACGAGCAGGGAGCGAGCGTCGTCGATGCGAGGATCATCGTCGGGGACACCCCCGGGGGCACGGTTGCCCGGCTCAGCGTCCGGGTTCCCCAGGATATCTTCTACCCGGAGTCCATTGCGGTCATCGGCGCCTCGATAAACCCGAAGAAGGTGGGCTACTCGGTTCTCCGGAACCTGCTCTCGTTCTCCGGCAGCCTCTATCCGGTCAACCCCTCGCACAGCGAACTCTTCGGGAGAACAGCCTACCCCTCCGTCCTGGATATCCCCGGCCCGGTCGACTGGGCGGTCGTCGCCGTCCCCGCCCGCCTCGTCCCGGGGGTGATCGAGGAGTGCGGGAGAAAAGGCGTCCGGCTCGCGATCATCGTCACCGCCGCCTTCCGCGAGACCGGAGCAAAAGGCGCGGCTCTCGAAGAGGAGGTCGTCGCAATCGCCCGCCGGCACTCCGTCCGGGTCGTCGGCCCGAACTGTCTCGGGATCATGATGCCCTATATGGGGATCAACGCCACGTTCGACCCTGTCTCGCCGAGAGCGGGAGACGTCGCCTTCATCTCCCAGAGCGGCGCGATCATCACCACCGTCGTCGACTGGAGCCTCCCCGAAGAGTTCGGGTTTTCGACCGTCATCAGCGTCGGCAACCAGGCGGATCTCGGGTTCGAGCACTTCCTCCGGTTCGCCGAGCAGGACGAGAAGACCCGGTCGGTTACCCTCTACATCGAGGAGATCCAGGACGGGCGCAGGTTCATGCAGATCGTCGGCGAGGTCACAAAGCATAAGCCGGTTGTGGTGGTGAAGTCCGGTTCATCCAGGAAGGGCAGAGCCGCGGCGTCGTCCCACACCGGGTCGCTTGCAGGGAGTTACGAGGTCTATGTCGCAGCGTTTCAGCAGGCAGGCGTGGTAGTGGCCCGGAGCCTGCGGGACGCCTTCAACCTCGCGGAACTCCTGGCCTCGGAGGGCTACCCGAAGGGGAGACGGGCGATCGCCGTCACCAGTGCGGGAGGGTTTGCCGTCCTCGCCTCCGACTACGCCGAGGCCTACGGGGTCGATATGGTCGACCTCCCCGACGATGTGCTCCGCGAGCTCGATGCGTTCCTCCCGCCGTTCTGGAACCACGCAAACCCCATGGACATCCTCGGGGACGCCGACGCCACCCGGTTCGCCGCCCTCTTCGACGTGCTGATACGCCACCAGGAGTTCTGGGACATCGCCTTCGTGATCGCCGTGCCGACCACGCTCGTCGATCCCGCACACGTCGCGAACGAGATCGTCCGGTTCTCCCGGAACACGGAGAAGGTGGTGGTGGGCTGCATGCTCGGCGGCGACAGCATCCGGAGCGGGCAACGCATCCTGCGGAGTTCCCGGATCCCGAACTTCGAGGAGCTCGAGGATGCGTTCAAGGCGGTGGGAAACATCCTCAGCGTCAGGGCCGCCCGGGAGGATTGAAGGGGCTCTGCTCCCCGGACGTCGGCAGGAGACGCCCGTTCTCTCTGGCTCTCCCGGTAACCTTTTTATACGACCGCCCCATATCCCGGCCCATCGGAACGGGTTCCACCACCCGGGAGATGAATACGAATGTTGTTCGAGAAGATTAAGTCCGATATCCTTGCTCACAACTCATACATCGTCGGAGCGGGCGCTGAGGCGGCGGTCATCGATCCAAGGCGCGACTGCCTGGTCTACGCGGCCGTCGCCCGGCGCGAGGGCATGAAGATAACGCAGATCTTCGAGACGCATAAGAACGAGGATTACGTCATCGGTTCCCGGGAGCTCGCCCGCCCGACCGGGGCGGAGATCCTGCACGGCGCCCGGGAGGAGTTCGGGTTCGGCACCGGTGTCCGGGAAGGGGAGACGTTCTCGATCGGTTCGCTCGAGATCGAGGTCCTGGAGACGCCCGGCCATACCGTAGAAAGCATATCGCTCCTGCTCCGCGATCGATCGGTCTCCGACGATCCCCTGATGGTCTTTTCCGGCGACGCGCTCTTCGCCGGGGATGTGGGGAGAACCGATCTCGCCGGCGAGAACCGGCGGCGGGAGGCCTCAGAGATGCTGCATGCGAGCCTGCACCAGAAGATCCTCCCGCTCCCGGACGGCACGATCGTCTGCCCCGCCCACGGCGCGGGGTCGGTCTGCGGGGGGAAGATCAGCGACCGGGAGTACACGACGATCGGGTATGAGAAAACGACGAACGAACTCCTTGCCCTCTCGAAGAAGGAGTTTGTCGAGCGCAAGGTGAACGAACGGCTCTACGAGCCGCCGTACTTCACGGTGATGCGAAGGCTCAACAAGGAGGGGCCGCCCCTGATCCAGAACCTGCCGCACCTGCGGCCGTATTCGGCCCGGGATATCCGTTCGCTCACGGATCGGGGTGCGCAGATCGTCGATATCCGGTCCCCAACGGGTTTCGCCGGCGGGCATATCCCCCGGACGCTCAACATCTGGCGGGAGGGTCTTCCCCTTTACCTGGGCTACTTTGTAAACTACGAGGACCCGATCGTACTCGTGGACGACTTCAACCTTGACCTGGACCACGTGGTGCGCCACTTTGTCCGGCTCGGCTACGACAACATCGCAGGATACCTCGCGGGCGGGTTTGCAGCCTGGTTCAAGCAGGGCGAGACCGTCGAGCGTTCCGGCATCTGGTCTCCTCCCGACCTCGCCGAGAACCTGGACGACCCGTCGATCTACATCCTCGATGTCCGCAAGATCGACCACCGGGAGGAGGAAGGCCACATCGCGGGCTCCCATCACATCTACGTCGGGCACCTCGAGGATCACCTCGATGAGATCCCGGAGGATAAGCGGATCGTCGTCCACTGCGACGTCGGGTATAAGGGGAGCATCGCGGCGAGCATCCTTCGGAAACACGGATTTGGAAACGTCACGAACCTCCTCGGCGGCACGACCGGGTGGAAGGCGGCGAACTATCCGCTGGTCAAGGAGGAGGAAGAGAAGAGGGCTCTCTCTGCCCCTTCGCCAATGTAGGAGCGGGATGACGGGAGGTGATCAGGCCCCGGACCGGGGTTCGGGGAGTGGCGCCTCCTCCCGCCCGATACAGACCCTGACCGGCACCCTGCCCTCAAGCGCGGCTGCGACCGGCGAGCGGCGGTAGCCGCGGTCCACGAGTTCTTCGATCAACTCCTGCGGCGCATCGGCATCCACCCGGACGGTCAGGCGAACTTCTTCGGGGCCCGGCCGGGCACCTCCGACCTCGAAGAACCCGCCGAGATTGAGGTCGCCCTCGATGTCGATCTCGATGGAATCGACCTCGATTCCTCCTTCCGCCGCACTGTAGGCGATGCCGATCGCGATGCAGGCGGAGAGGGCCGTGAGCATCAGTTCCGTCGGGCTTGCCCCCCGGTCGGTTCCGCCGAGGGCGGCCGGTTCGTCGGCCGGGATGGCGAAGTTCCTGACGATCGTGGTGGAGTGGGCGCCTCCGTTCCAGCTCGTGATGGCGGAGAGCGTCCTCCTGCCCGCCGCCGACTCCCCCCGCATCGCCTCCTTGAGGGCGTTCACCCGCTCCATATCGACCCCGTTTCTGATCATGGTCCCTCTCCCGTCAGATGATCGGCTCCGGCGACCGTCCCGTCGTTCTCACGAGGCGCAGCATCTCGCCCGGGTCGGTCGTCGGGATGTCGCAGGCGTAGTTGGTGCAGACGTATGCCGTCGCCCTCTCCCCAATCGTCACGATATCCCGGGTGAACCCGGCGACCCCGGTGATCTCGGGCTCTTCCTCGTCGGAAGGGCGGAAGATGACGACGGCATCGGGCGCGTAGTGCGACCGGATAGCGTCGATCATCGCTTTCGTGTCCTGTGCGCCCGGAACGCCGGATATGATCACCTCGAAGTTCGGCCCCAGCATGAAATCGAGGCCGGTGAGGAAGTGGGAGCAGGCGGTCGGAGAGTCGCTGACGGTTCCGGCAAAGACACGCCGTATCCGCTCTGCCGTCTCCTCAAACTCGAGATTCGCCGTCATCCGCCCGAGAGCGAAGAGGGCGTACATGGCCACGCTGTTGCCGGAAGGGATCGCCCCGTCGTAGATTGGTTTCTGGCGGACGGGAACGTCCGCATCGTCCGGCATGAAGAAGAACCCTCCCTGGTTGCAGTCCCAGTAGCGGGCGATGAGGTCCCGGGAGAGGTCGACGGCGGTCTGGAGGTAGCGGGGGGCAAACGACGCCTCATAGACCTCGATGAGCGCCCAGATCATGAACGCGTAGTCATCGAGGGTTGCCGAGAGTCCCGCCTCGCCGCCCCGGTAGCGGTGGAGGAGCCGTCCGTCCTGCCCGCGAAGGTTCGCGAGGACGAACGCGACCGCCTTCTCCGCCGCCGCCAGGTAGTTCGGCTCGTCGAAGGCCCGGGCGGCTTTCGCGAGGGCGGCGATCATGAGGGCGTTCCAGTCGGTGAGGATCTTGTCGTCCCTCCCCGGGCGGACGCGCCGTTCGCGGGCCGCAAGGAGCTTCCGGCGCCCCTCCTCCACGGACCACGCCAGATCCTCCTCGGAGGTCTCGAACTCGTGCGCCCAGGACGCGAGCGGCCGGCGCAGGCGGAGGATGTTCTTGCCCGTCCTCCTCCCGCCGGGCTGCTCCCGGTAGTTCCCGGGCTCCATGATGTTGAATATCCGGGAGAACCGTTCGCCGTCTTCCTCCCCGAGAACCGCGAGGATCTCGTCCTTCGTCCAGAGGTAGAACTTCCCCTCCTCTCCCTCGCTGTCGGCATCCTCCGCCGAGTAGAAGCCTCCGTTCGGATCGGTCATGTCACGCAGGACGTAGGCGATCGTCTCGCGGGCGGTTCTCGCGAACTCCTCCCTCCCCGTCGCGAGGTAGGCTTCCGTATACGCTATGACCAGGAGCGCCTGGTCGTAGAGCATCTTCTCGAAATGCGGGACGAACCACTCCGCGTCCGTCGAGTAACGGTGGAACCCGTAACCGACCTGGTCGAAGAGCCCGCCCCGGCGCATGGCATGCAGCGTCTTCTCGACCATCGTGTATGCCGGCTCCTCCCCGGTCCGGTTCCCGTAGCGGAGCAGGAATACAAGGTTGTGCGGGGTGGGGAACTTCGGTGCGTCCCCGAACCCCCCGTTCTCCCCGTCGAAGACCCGGAAGAAGGTGTTATAGGCCTCGCCGAGAACCGTCCTGTCAAGTTCGCCCTCCTCGGGCGGGGTCTTCGCCGCGCTCTCGAGCGCCTGCAGCACCTGGTCGCCGGCGTTCTCGAGTTCCTGCCGCTGGGTCTGCCAGACCTTGTTGATCCGGGGGACGAGGTCTAAGAGGCCGGTCATCCCGTAACGGCTCTCCTTCGGTATGTAACTCGCTGCAAAGAAGGGTTTTTTATCGGGGGTCATGAAGATGGTGAGCGGCCAGCCTCCGGTCCCGGTCAGCGCGTGGGCGGCCGCCATGTAGATCTGGTCGATATCCGGCCGCTCTTCGCGGTCCACCTTGATGCAGACGAAGACGTCGTTTAGGAGTTTCCCGACCTGCGGGTCGGCGAACGACTCCTCCTCCATGACGTGGCACCAGTGGCAGGCCGAGTAGCCGATCGAGAGGAGTATCGGTTTTCCCTCCTCGCGCGCCCGGAGAAAGGCCTCCTCCCCCCAGGGGTACCAGTCGACGGGGTTACGGGCATGCTGGAGCAGGTATGGACTCTGTTCGTTGGCCAGCCGGTTCGGTGGCGATTCTTCCTGCACCGGTCTTTCCGGTGCCTCCGGGTCGTGTCCGCGTGCCGGGTTCATATCTCTGACGTGCGGATGCAGACTAATAAAGGTGACTCTTCCCGGGGACGGGGCGGGCCGCGGGATGCAGACGCCTCGCGGTGAAAAAAGGATGTGCCCCGGCCGGGCGCCCGCTCACTCCGCGATGGGGATCTCCTTCGTCTCCTCCGCGGTCGGCTGTATGTAGGGGACATCCACGGCCAGGAGGCCGTTACGGAACGTCGCCTTTGCCCTGTTGGTGTCGACCGGGCAGCCTATCGCGTAGGTGCCGACGTAACGGACGTCGCCGCGGGCTGCATCGATGGAGAAGCTGGTCTCCTGCATCTTGAATGTGATCTCCTTCTTATCGACCCCGGGCAGTTCGATCTCGATATGCAGGTTCTCTTCGTTCTCGTCCGAGTACGCGCAGACATAGGGTGCAACTCTCAACGCTGCCATCTCATAACCTCCTATTCGGCAACAGAGGTGCGGGAGTGCTATTTAATGATTGCCTCCCGCGCGGCACCAACCCGCCGTCCCGGGGTGCGGGCGGCCGTACCCACGGAGGCGGAGGGTTTATCGTCTCATCCTCAAGTATCGTGCATGAGCGAGCGGTTTATCTTCACCCGGCACCGCACTCGCTGCTACCACTGCGGCGAGGATGCCGACCAGATCATAAAAGCGGTCTCTGCGCAGGCGCAGGTGATCTGCTCTGCCTGCGGGGCGACCCGGATATTCATCCCGCGGTTTGAGAGTGCCGGGATGGGCGGGACCTGCACGGCGATAGGGTGCTACGAGCTCTGGACGCTCGAGGCCGACGGGCGATGTAAAAATTGTGGGGTCACGGGCCCGCACGGCCTCGCGGTCGGGTGCGGCCATCTCACGACCCGGTGCCGCAACTGCGGCTATACGCACTTCTACCGATTCAACCTGGAGTACATGGGAAAGCGCTCTGTCGGCGGAGCCGACGAGGTCAGCGCTCCTCCCGCACCATAGCGATCGCCTCTTTCGGGCACTCGTTCGCGCAGATGCCGCACCCCTTGCAGTAGTCGAGGTCGATGTTGAGTTCTTCGTCAATGACCGCGTCCGGGCAGTACTGGGCGCAGAGCCCGCAGGCGTTGCACGTCTCCTTATCCACGACGGGCCGGAACGTCCGCCACGTCCCGGTTTTCCCGGACGCACCATCCTTCGGCCTGCTGAGCGCAAGTCTCTCTCTCATATCTTCAGCTCCTCGTATGCCGCCCTGGCAGCCTTCACGTTCCGTTCGTCGGAGAACATCTCACGGATCGCCTTCTCCGCCGACGGGAGGGTGACGATCCCCATCTTCGCGAGCGCCCCGATGACCGGGGTGTTCAGGATCGGGCTCCCCGCGACCACCAGGTTCTCTGCGAGCGCGATCCCGGTCAGGTCGACGTAACGGCATGCCCCGTTGCACCCGGTTATCGGGTGGGCGCTGTTTAAGAGCACCGTGCCGTCGGTCTTGAGACCGTCCAGGACATCCACCACGTCCATGATACTCGTGTCAAGCACGATCACGAGATCCGGCTCGTGGATCTGGCTATAAACCTTGATCGGCTCATCGTCGATCCGGACGAACGAGACGACCGGCGCCCCGCGCCGTTCCGTCCCGTAGAACGGGAAGGCGGTCGCGTGCTTTCCGTCCCTGAATGCCGCGAGGGCGAGGAGTTTCGCGGCGGTGACGCCGCCCTGCCCGCCCCGGGAATGGATCCTGATCTCATACATGGTCGCTCACCCCGAACCAGGTCTCGGTGCCGGGACGACGGTTCCGGACAAAGTCCGCGATGTCGTTGTAGGTGACCTCCTGGCCGCCGAGGCCGGCGATGACGCTGTAAGGCTCGATGCCGGTCTTTGACCGGATCGCGTGCGCCACCACGCCGCCAAATCCGAAGGAGTAGTCGCGGTCGATGACGACGACCTCCCTTCCGGCGAGGTCGAGGTCCGGGAAGGGGCGGAACCAGCGCAGGCGCATGGAGCCGGCCTTAATCCCAGCGTCGCGGAGGCGGTCGATCGCCACCTCGGCCTCTTTCCCGAGGGTTCCCATTGCGACGACGATGACGTCGGCGTCCTCGCACCGGTAATCCTCCGTGGGGCCGTAGGAACGGCCGAACCGCTCGGCAAACTCGCGCTCGACCTCCGCAATCACGCCCCGGGCGTCGCGCATCGACCGCTCGATATCCCACCGGAACCGGACGTAGTCGGCCGGCCCGGTCACGGGGCCGTAGCCGAGCGGGTTCTCTGTATCGATGGCATGCGGGAGGTGGTAGGGCGGCAGGAAGTCGCCGATATCCACCGTCTCAAGCGACTGCGTGATGTGGCTCAGCGCGAACCCGTCCAGGTTGACCATCAGCGGGAGGAGGACCCGCTCGTCCTCGGCGACCTTGAACGCCATCAACGTGGCGTCGTAGGCCTCCTGGACGGTGCCCACGAAGACCTGCAGCCAGCCCGTGTCGCGCTGGGAGAAGGCGTCGGTATGCTCCGCCCAGATATTCCACCCGGGCCCGAGGGCGCGGTTGACGTTCGCCATCACGATCGGGAGACGTGCGCCCGCCGCCCAGTGGACCATCTCGTGCATGTAGAGGAGGCCGTGGGAACTCGTCGCCGTGAACGTCCGCACCCCGCCGACGCTCGCCCCGATGCAGGCCGCCATCGCCGAGTGCTCGCTCTCCACCGGGATGTAGCGGCTCTCAAGGTCGCCGCCGGCGACGTAATCGGCGATCTGCTCGACGATCTCGGTCTGGGGGGTGATCGGGTATGCGGCGATGACCCCCGGTTTTGCGGCCTTCACCGCGGCCGCCACCGCCTTGTTGCCGGTCGCGATCGTCAGCATACGCCTGCCTCCTCGCGGGAGAGGCGTTCGATGTTCTGCTGCACCTGCTGGCGCATCAGATTAAGGATCTCGGGGCTCACGTTCTTGAACCGGCCCTGGCCCCGGATGTAATCCTCAAGAGGCGCGGGTTTCCTCATCGCCGCCTTCGACGGGCCGTTGATCGTGAGTTTCCCGTACTCGCGCTCGTAGAGGATCCATGTCCCCGTCTTCACCGCGAGTTTCCCCATCTCGACCGTCTTCTCCGTCGGGTAGCGCCACCCGGGCGGACAGGGTGCGAGGACATGAATGAACTTGGGGCCTTCGATCGAGAGCGCCTTCTTCACCTTCTTGTAGAGGTCGAGGGGGTAGGCGCTGCAGGCGGTCGCCATGTAGGGAGGGTTATGCGCCTCGACGATCCGGTCGAGGTCTTTCTTGGTCGTGGGCTTGCCGCCGGGGGTCGTGGTGGTACGCGCCCCGAGCGGTGTTGCGCCCGACCGCTGCATGCCGGTGTTGCCGTACGCCTCGTTGTCGTAGCAGATGTAAAGGAAATTGGTGCCGCGCTCGAAGGCGCCGGAGAGCGCCTGGATGCCGATATCGACCGTTCCGCCGTCGCCCGCGTAGACGATGACGTTGGTCTCTCTTCCCATCGCCGCGAACGCCTCGCTCATGCCGGAAGCGCAGGCCGCGGATGCGGCGAACGCCACATTGTAGACGGGCACGCTCATCGCCGTGCCGGGGTAGGTCCCCTGGATGACGCTGGTGCAGCAGGCGGGTATGACCAGAACGGAGTCGGGCCCGGCGGCTTTGAGCACGTAACGCAGACATAGGGAAGAGCTGCACCCCGCACAGGCGGACGTGCACTTGTAGAGGTACTCTTCCTTTGGAATCGCTGACAAATTGGTTACACTCCTCACGGTTATATTTGTCATCAATTGTAATGAGGGTTTTGCGATCCGGCCCCCGGGTCACCGGCCGTCTTCCCGGGAAGTGCCGGTCGGGGTGAAGGATGCGCTGAAGAAGAGGCCGGGGGTGGTCTCCGGCCAAACCGGACGTTCGCGTGCCCGGATCAGTTCCCGGCGTTCTGTCCCGGGGCACGCCTCCGGCGCGTCGGTTCCGGGCGAAGCATCCGGCGGATGAGGCCGGCGCAGCATTTCAGGCAGAACGGCGTGAAGAACCAGGCTCCCATCTCCAGAAGCGGGAAGAGACCCTTGCGGCGTATCCGGTAACGGTAACTCTCGAGGTTCATCTTCATGTAGACCGGCGCGATCTCCTCGAACCACCGGGACCGGGTGAGCCTCCCTTCGGCGACCGGCCGCGATATCTCGGAGAGAAAGTTCAGGATCTCCTCTGCCATCGCCCCCTCTGCCGGATGGGGTATGAAATCGTCGTCGATGATGAGCGGCACCACCTCATGCGCCCCGACGACGCCGTTCTTCTGCAGGTCGACCGAGAGCAGGACCGCCTCCCGCGAGATGTTGTGGGGCCAGCGCGGCTCGAACTGGAACATGCCGAGCGAGTAGGCGATGAGCCCTCCATGGTAGCGTTCGATCGCCTGCATGGTATGCGGGTGGTGCCCGAGGATCACTGTGGCCCCTGCATCGATGAACTGGTGGGCGAGGGCGATCTGCTCGGGGGACGGGTAGTAGGCCATCTCCGTTCCCCAGTGCAGCGAGATGGCGATATGGTCGCACCTCCCTTTGAGGGAGGCGATATCCCTGAAGACCTCCTCCTCGACCAGCCGGTTGACCGAGACCTCGCGCGATATGGCGAGTTTGCCGATCGTGTATCCCGCAAACCCGATCGAGACGCCGTTCCTCTCGAGGATGACCGGCTCCTGCCGGTCTTCGGTCGCCGATCCGCCGATGGCGAGGATCTCCCGCCGTTCAAGCGCGTCCAGGGTGTTCTTGAACCCCTCCGCCCCGAGGTCGCCGGAGTGGTTGTTTGCAACGCTCATGACGTCGAACCCGGCCTCCTTCAGGTACCGGGCCGCATCCGGGCAGGTGAAGATCACGTGGTGCTTCTCTACCGGTTCGCCCGTATCCGAGAGGGTGGTCTCCAGGTTCCCGAAGAGGACGTCTTTGTCCTCAAGAAGATGGCCGACCTTCCCGAACGGGTATTGATGGTTCGCCGTCCGAACCCATATGTCTCCTGTTGCCGTTAGCCTGAGTTTTTGCATGGTTCTCACACCGAAATGCGCCACTGGTCCAGTGGGAGTTCCTGTATCAGGAACTGGTATTTGCCGCGCCGGGTGCGGGGGATCTCATCGACGAAGCGGATGGTAACATCCACGTCGCCTTCGAATTTTCTCTCGAGTTCCCGGAGTATACGGTCCGTGTCACGGTCGCCGTACCCGGTCTTCTTCACGATCCGCAGCAGAGCCTCTCCCTCTCTCTCCTGGTGAAACTGGAACTGTGCAACGTTGTCGAAGATGTCGGAGTGCATGTTCACCGCGGTCATCGATACGAGCCGGCGGTTCTTCGTCACGATGAACTCCTGGAGTCTCCCCTCCACCTTCTCGAGCAGGGGATACGCTCTCCCGCAGGAGCAGGCATCTGCCCCGAGCACCGCGACGTCCATGGTGCGGTAGCGGATGAGGGGGCAGATGGGGTTTATGAGGCCCGTCGTGACCACCTCCCCCATTCCTCCCGGGGCCCGGACGGGCCGTCCGTCCCGTCCGATCAGTTCGACGATCCCGTATTCGGGGAAGATGTGGTAGCGGGTGCTCTCCTCGCACTCCCCGGCAAGGACCGTCTGCTCGGAGTTGCCGTACCAGGAGAAGACCCGGCACCCGAAGACCTCGGTGAGGAGGTCGCGCTGCCAGGGGTAGAGGTTCTCCGACCCGCAGAGGATGGCCCTGACGGTCGGGAACGGCTCGATCTCGTGCTCCCGCATGTACCGGGCGAGTATCGCCGCCACCGAAGGATACGCCTGGATGAAGCGGGGTTTGAACCGCCGGATCTCGCTGATGTAGGCGGGCAATGCCTCCTCGGTCATGTGGTGGGAGGACATCAGCAGCCACCGGCCGAAGAGGGCTTTCCTCCAGAAGACGCCGTCCTTCGCCGACCCGACGGTGTAGCCCCGGAGGACGACGCAGCGGTCGGTGAACCGGTAGCCGACGCGGTCCCACTGGGTCTTCATGAACGCCCATTCCCGGGCGCGGGAGACCCCTTTCTCGTAGTAGAACCCGACCGGGATCCCGGTGGACCCGCCGGTGGTGACGTACTCGAAGGCGGACTCGGGGTAGTTTCTGGCCTTCAAATCCGGGAGGTTGGCCTGGAGGTCTTCCCGCGTCAGGATCGGGAGGAGGTCGAGGTCCGCCGGGCTCCGGATATCTTCCGGGACGAGGCCGCGCTCGTGGAATATCCGGTGGTAGTAGGGGACGTTTTCGTAGGCATGGTCGAGCAGGCGCGAGAGCGCCTCTGCCTGGTAGGCCGCGAGATCTTCCTGGTTCCACCCCCGGGACTCCCGGAGGAGGGCATAGGTCTTTCTGAACGCAGAGTATGCGGGAAGGATGCGGAGCGCCCTCGCCGTTACAGAGTTTTCGAGCCGGAACGCCCTCAATCCCCGACGATTCATCCGCACACCCATCGGGGTGCTCATGCCCATACTCGGCATTAAGCGTTTTGCTCCCGACACGGCCGGCGTGGTTGGGTGCGTTCAGAAGAAGTTCTCGGAGTAGGGTATCGCGATCAGGTCCCGGCCGGAGGCACGAGAAAAATGTTTCAGGAACTCAGGAAAGAGGCTGTTCTCCGGGATAAGCACCCAGACGTCGCCGTATGCATCGGAACCGTTGCCTTCCCACGTTCGGAACGAAACGTCGTCCACGGCGAGGAGGCGGAGTGCAACCATGCCCCTACCTCACGTGTTCCTATATATATAGGTTTGTCAGCGGAACCGGGCACGGCCCCCCCGCCCGGACGGTGAGCCCGGCCCCGAGGCGGCCGGCTGTTCGGTAAGGGGGAACCGGGGATAGGTATATATGAATCGGGGAGATGATTAGAGGTCGCCGAGCCGCAGACTGCATGAAAGCACCGGAGTGACGAAAGGAATGACTGCGATCAGAGTCGAGGAGAGAGATACCTGGGATACCTTCATCGACGAGAGCCCTTCGGGCCTCCTCTTTCACAGGTGGGACTACCTGCACCTGACGGCAAACCATACGAAGAGCACGCTTCTTCCCTACGCGATCTATAACGGCGACGAACCGCTCTGTCTCTTCCCGCTCTTCTGGAAGCGGATGCATGGCATCAGCACGGTCTTCTCACCCCCGCCCCTCACGGTGATCCCCCACCTTGGGTGCGTGATGAGCGGGAAGTTCGACTCGCTCAAGCGGAGCAAGAAAGAGTCGCTCCTCGCCCTGATCGCAGGGGATATCCGCCGGGAGCTCGACGAGATCTCGCCGAACTACCTCTCGGTCTCCTTTGTTCCGGGATTCGACGACATACGCCACTACCTCTGGGATCAATGCGACGCCCGGGTCCGCTACACCTACACCATCGATCTTACACGGCCGATCGAGGAGATCTGGAACGATCTCCACTACAAACTCCGCAACAAACTGAAGAAGGAGGCGAAAGCGGGCCTTCGGCTGGAGAGATCCCGGGATGTCTCCACGCTCCATGCGCTCATCGCCGATCGCTACCGCGACCCGTCGCTCGATATCCCGCCGATCAAGCGCGACTACCTTGAGGATCTCGTGCATGCCTACCCAGAGATCGGGATCTATACCCTCTACGATGCAGAGGACGAGGTCGTGGCCGTGGTGGCCGCCCAGGAGTACCGCCGGTTCCTGCTCTGGATAGGAACGCCGAGGATCGAGAACGCTCACGCGGGAAACGAGTATCTCCAGTGGCTCCTGATCGAGCGTGCACGTGCCGAAGGCTACCGGACGTTCGAGAATATGGGTGCGAACAACCCCGATCTGGCCTTCTTCAAGTCAAAGTTCAACCCCGATCTCACGATGTACTTTGAGATTGAGAAGAAAGACGGCCTCGGCGCGTTCTCCGAGTGGGCATACCGCTCCTTCGTGAAACGGTTGATGATGGCGACCGGCAGGGTTTAGGGCGACGGGGAGCGTTGATGCGCCGGGCCGCCTCCTGCCATCGACCAAACGGTCAGAGGTCGCCGATCGAGATGGGCAGTTTCTGGATGAGGTAGCGGAACTTCCCGCCCCCGGTGCGGGGGATCTCATCGACGAAACGGACGTGGACGTTCACCCCGTCACCGAGCTGGCACCGGAGTTCGTCTGTCAGCTGCCGGGTGTCCTTCTCGGTGTAAGCGGTTTTTCTGACGATCTTCATGATGAGCTCGCCCACTTCCTCCTGGTACATCTGGAACTGCTTTATGTTCTCGAACGCTTCGGACTCGTAGTTGATGGGGGTGACGGAGATCAGGTGCCCGCTCCGGGTTACGATGAACTCCTGGAGCCTCCCCTCCACCTTCTCGAGCAGCGGATACGCTCTCCCGCAGGAGCAGGCGTCTGTCCCGAGCACCGCGACGTCCATGGTGCGGTAGCGGATGAGAGGGCAGGCGTAGTTGGTGAGGTTGGTCGCGACCACCTCGCCCATTCCTCCCGGGGCCCGGACGGGTCGTCCGTCCCTTCCGATCAGTTCGACGATCCCGTATTCGGGGAAGATGTGGTAACGGGTGCTCTCCTCGCACTCCCCGGCAAGCACCGTCTGCTCGGAGTTGCCGTACCAGGAGAATACCCGGCACCCGAAGACCTCGGTGAGGAGGTCGCGCTGCCAGGGGTAGAGGTTCTCCGACCCGCAGAGGATGGTCCTGACGGTCGGAAACGGCTCGATCTCGTGCTCCCGCATATACCGCGCCAGGATCACGGCCGTGGAGGGGTAGGCGTGGATGAACCGGGGCTTGAACCGCCGGATCCGGTCGACGTAGTCCGGGAGGGTCTCCTCGGTCATCTGGTGGGAGGACATGATCAACCACCGGCCGAAGAGCGCACGCCTCCAGTAGGTGCCGCTCGTTGCCGCATCCACGACGTGCCCCCGGAGGACGACGCAACGGTCGGTGAACCGGTAGCCGACGCGGTCCCACTGGGTCTTCATGAACGCCCATTCCCGGGCGCGGGAGACCCCTTTCTCGTAGTAAAATCCCATGGGTGTGCCGGTGGAGCCGGATGTGCGCACGTACTCGAAGGCGGACTCCGGGTAGTTTCGGGCTTTCAGGTCCGGGAGGTTCGCCTGGACAATCTCCTTGGTCAGGAACGGGAGGAGTTCAAGGTCCGCCGGGCCCTGGATGTCCTCGGGGACGAGGTTTCGCTCTAAAAAAACCCTTCGGTAGTAGGGAACGTTTTCGTAGGCGTGGTCGAGCAGGCGCGAGAGCGCCTCTGCCTGGTAAACCGCGAGGTCTTTCTGGCTCCACCACTGCGACTCCTGGAGAAGCGCATACATCTGCCGGTAGGTGCGATAAGACGGCACCAGGCTGAGTGCTTTGACGGTGAGCGGGTTTGCACGCGACACCCATCGTGCTAGACCGGCTTTCGTACCCATACCTCCCTGGTCAGGCGAGCAGGTCGGGAGAGACATGTTCGACGATCCCCCCTTCGCGGTCGCTGAAGTGTATCGGCAGGCCCTGAACGAAGTAACGGTGCTTGCCGCGGGCGGTGAGCGGTATGTTGTCGACGTACCTGATGGTGATAAGGACGTCGTCGCCGCAGCTCCTGCTCACCTCCCGGTAGAGGTACTCCGCGTCCTGCTTGCTGAACGTCGGTTTTCTCACGATGTTCAGGATGACCTCCCCGACCTTCTCCTGGTAGAACTGAAATTGTTTAACGTTATCGAACGCATCGGTATCGATGTTCATGGCGATCCCGGAGAGGAGTTCGCCTTTGCCCGTCACGATGAAATCCTGAACCCTTCCTTCCACGCGCTCGAGTATCGGGTAGGCACGGCCGCAGGAACAGCCCTCCCCGCCTGCCGTGGCAAGATCCATGGTGCGGTAGCGGATGAGGGGGCAGACGTAGTTGGTGAGGTTGGTCGCGATCACCTCACCCATCGCCCCCGGGCCCCGGACCGGTCGCCCGTCCCTTCCGATCAGTTCGACGATCCCATATTCGGGGAAGATGTGGTAGCGGGTGCTCTCCTCGCACTCCCCGGCAAGGACCGTCTGCTCGGAGTTGCCGTACCAGGAGAAGACCCGGCACCCGAAGGCCTCGGTGAGGAGGTCACGCTGCCAGGGATAGAGGTTCTCCGACCCGCAGAGGATGGCCCTGACGGTCGGGAACGGCTCGATCTCGTGTTCCCGCATGTACCGGGCGAGTATCGCGACCGTGGATGGGTATCCCTGGATGAAGCGGGGTTTGAACCGCCGGATCTCGCTGATGTAGGCGGGCAATGCCTCCTCGGTCATGTGGTGGGAGGACATCAGCAGCCACCGACCGCCGAGGGTCTTCTTCCAGAAGACGCCGTCCTTCGCCGACCCGACGATGTAGCCCCGGAGGACGACGCAGCGGTCGGTGAACTGGTAACCGACGCGGTCCCACTGGGTCTTCATGAACGCCCACTCCCGGGCGCGAGAGACCCCTTTCTCGTAATAGAACCCGACCGGGATCCCGGTGGAGCCGCCGGTGGTGACGTACTCAAACGCGGACTCGGGGTAGTTTCGGGCTTTCAGGTCCGGGAGGTTGGCCTGGAGGTCTTCCCGCGTCAGGATCGGGAGGAGTTCGAGGTCCGCCGGACTCCGGATATCTTCCGGGACGAGGCCGCGCTCCTGAAAGATCCGGCGGTAGTAGGGGACGTTCTCGTAGGCATGGTCGAGCAGGCGCGAGAGTGCCTCCGCCTGGTAGGCCGCGAGGGCTTCCCGGCTCCACCTCTGCGACTCCCGGAGGAGGGCGTAGGTCTTTCGATAGACGTTATAGGCCGGGAGAAGCCCGAGAGCTTTTGTAGTGAACGATTCCCTGCCGCAGATCCTCTCTCCCAGACGAATCATGCCTGCCGTTCTCCTTCTCATCTGTTCTTCTGTCATATCTGCCAAAGACGATTGTACCGCCTCATTTTTCACCGGCCTTCACCGGGATCTCGCCGGCTGCTCTCCGGGGGTCCACCCGGGTGGCTGTCCGCCGGTGCATCGGGAGAGTATACCCTCAAACAACGTATATAAGAATTGGCATCCTGTCATCTCTCCCATTGGGCATCAGGGTTTTGTGGGCAGACGGATCGGCCTCCGGGGGGCAGGCGGCGGTCATCGGGATCCGGCTCTTCTCTACAGGCTGCCCGATTCCCTGGATTTCCTGTCAGGGAATATCTTTTGGGAAACATGACCCGCTAATCTCCCGCATTGAACAAACTATAAATATGCGAAGCCCTATGAGGGGTATGTCTTGGTAAGATAAGGCGACAGTCGCCGGGACGTGTATCCTCGTGCCGAGGATGCATTCCCGGAAGGGGGGGATTATAATTCTAGACAGGGCCGTACCTGATAGCAGTAGCAGCGCAGAGACCTTCATAGGTCACTCATCGGAGAGCGATATCTTAAACGAGATCCGGACACTGGCCGGCGGGCTGCGCAAACGGAATGGAAGCGCCCCGGAAAACCTTGATTTCACGGTTCCCATCGGGTGGGAGGAGCGGATCGGGCATCTCGACGATCAGCCCATCAGACGGCTGATCATCTTTCTCCGCTCCACGGGGTGCGAGTGGGTCGAGAAGACGGGAGGGTGCACCATGTGCGGGTTCTACTGCGCAACCTCCCGGGGCAGGGAGGTCTCGGCGGACGAGTACATCGCGCAGTTCGAGCACGTGATGGACGCCGTCGATCTCGGGGATTACCCGATCGTCTCGATATACAACGACGGCAACATCTTCAACGAACGGGAGATGCCGGTCGCCGCCATCGAGAAGATCTGCTCATACATCGATGGCTACAAAAACATCAGGAAGGTGGTCGTTGAGTCGAGGATCGATTACTCGCCCGACGAGCACGTGGCAAAGATGAAGAAAGCCCTGAACGGGCGGCAGCTCGAGGTGGCGTTCGGGTTCGAGTCGGCAAACACCCAGGTGATGAACCTCTGCATCAACAAGGGGTTCTCGGCGAACAACTTCGACGTCTTCCATTCGAGGATGCGGGGAATGGGCGTGCTGACGAAGCCGCTCCTCCTGGTCAAACCGCCGTTCCTCGCCGAGGGAGAAGCGATAGAGGATATCCTGCAGACCATCTCTTACTGCGTCTCCCGCGGGATCGACTACGTCGACCTCGAGGTGACGACGGTCGAGAAGAACACCGTCGTGCACGAACTCTGGAAGAACGGCCTCTACCGACCGCCGTGGCTCTGGACGATCGTCGAACTCCTGCAGCAGTGCCGGGAGCGGTTCGGGGACCGCGCTCACGTCTACGTCAGCCCCTGGAACTACTCGGTCGAGTCGCTCGACTGGGCCCGGAACTGCGGGAAGTGCGATGCCGGGATCACCGAAGCCATCCAGCGCTACAACTCCCACTTCGATACGGCGGAGTTCGAGGGCCTGGACTGCTCGTGCCGGGAGGAGTGGCATGAGGCCGTCATGGCGCAGGAGACCCGCACGATCCCGGAGCGGATCCGCGAGCAGCTGGCGTATGCCCGGAACTCCCGGCTCTCGTCCCCGTAAACGCTTTTTTTAATCGATTGCGGGTCCTTCGTCCAGTGCCTGGGTCTCCCGGGCGTTTTTTTGTGGGTGCGATGTTTTGAAGGAGCGGAGCATGAGAAACCGTTCGTGGAGCGTTGTGCCGGGATTTCACCACCTGCGGGTGTGGGGAGACTCTGGAGATGAACGGCGTCCCGGCTCGCTCCCGGGGATACGGCTTTCCGGTGGCTGTAACATTGCCTCCGCCCCCTCGGGTGTGCTACAGATGGTCACGTACAGGGTAGAGACAGGGGAGGGAGCACGCCCCCTCCCCGTCGGCCCCACCCCCCATGGCGATATCTCCACGGTCCACTGCACGGGGAGACTCTGGAAAAAACATTGCACGGTTTTCCACCGGCTATCGCCATGACTGCCCCCGCCCCTCGTGGGCGGGGGAGGAGGCCGAAGGCCGGGCGGGGTGGGGGTTACAGATGTTCGGGTACAGGGTAGAGGCGCCCTCCCCCGTGGCGACACCCCCACGGTCCACTGCATGGGGAGGCTCTGGAGAAGAACGGGTTTTCGGCTCGCTTCCGGGGCACGGCTTTCCCCCGGCAACGCCCGGGCACTGCCCCCGCCCCCCACGGGCGGGGGAGGAGCGCCGCGAGCCGGGCGGGGTGGGGGCTACAGGAAAGTCTTACACGGTAGAGACAGGGGAGGGCGGATACTTCCCCCGCCCCGCGATGACGATATCACCACGCACTGCTCTCGCTGTGGCGGGTGCAAAAACCCGCTCTCGCCACTAAAATCGCATCACAACCCGACCCGCCCGATATCGATCTCCTGCGCCGCCCCGGTATCGATCGACTCCCATGCCGCAAACGTTGCGATGGTCGTCGCGACGCTTGCAACAAAGTCCGGCTCCTCGCCCTTCACGAACGCCAGGAGTTCCTCGGCAAACCCCTTCTCCTGGGTGAGCCACCGCCTCTCCCTTGAAGCCTTCCCGTCCCGCCGGAGTTCGAGGTCACGGAAGTCGGTGATCCTCCCGACCGCGTTGCCGGCGAAGACCTCGACCGTCTCTTTGGGATACGAGCGGTCGCCGAGTGTCGTGTAGGTGACGGTGCCGAGCGACCCGTCATCGAACGTCAGGGTCGCCTGGAAGTTGTCGTACTTCTGGAGCGTCCCGGTCGGCTCGATCGCCCGGGCGACCACCTGGACCGGCCGTGCCCCGGTGATGTACTGCATGAAGTCGATGAAGTGGCAGCACTCCGATATCAGCATCCCGCCGCCCTGCTCGTCGTCGTGCACCCAGTGTTCGGGCGGGATCTGCCCGGCGTTGACCCGGTAGTGCAGGACGGCGGGGGTCGCCCGGTTTGCGAAGAACCCCTTCATCTTCACGGCGAGCGGGGAGTGGCGGCGGTTGAACCCGACCATCACCCGTCGCCCGGACTCGTCTCTCGCCTCGACGATCCGGCGAAGGCTGTCGATATCGGTCGCAAGCGGCTTTTCCACGAAGACATCTTTTCCGGCACGCAGCGCCTCGATCGCCATCGGTGCGTGGAGATCGTTCCTCGTCGCGATCATCACCGCGTCGATATCGGGGTCGTCGAGGATCCTCTTGTAGTCGGTGGTGCAGTAGGAAAAGCCGTACTTCTTCGCGACCGTCTGCGCCGAGAGTCCCGTAGCGGTCGCAAGCCCCCCGAGGTTCACCGGGAGGCCGGCGAGGTGCGGGTAGAGGGCGCTCTGGGCGTGGACCCCGGCGCCGATGCACCCGAGCGTCCTCGCCGGGGCCGGAACCCTCCGGGCCTGTGCGCCCGGCTCTTTGAGACGGACGACGGTGCCGGATGCGCCCGAACCGTTCGGGCTATACTGCAGGAGAACCCCGATGAACCGTTCCTTTCCGGTGTTGATGAGGTCGTAGGCCCCCGGCGCCTCGTCGAGCGGGAACGTGTGGGTGATCAGGCGGTCGAGATCGATCTTCTTCTGGCGCACCAGTTCGAGGAACGCCTCCATGTTCCTCTTCTCCGTCCACCGGACATAGATCGGGTAGTCGATCCCCCGCTCCTCGTAGTTTCGGTCGTAGCGGCCGGGGCCGTAGGAGCGGGAGACGACGACCTCCGCCTCTTTCTCGTAGAAGACGTCACGGGGCACATCCATGCCGACATTCCCGACGACCACGACCCTGCCCTGGCTCCGGACCAGGCGGCCGGCGGCCTCGATGGGTGCGCTCGACCGGGTGGCCGCGGTGATGACGACCGCGTCAGCACCGAACGGCGATAACGCCCGCACCCTCTCGAAGAGGCCATCGTAGTTCGAGGCGACGTCAGCGCCGAGGTCCCTGGCGAGCGCGAGCTTCTCGGGATCGATATCGATCCCGATCACCCGGCACCCCGCGGCTTTGAGGATCTGGACGGTGAGAAGCCCGATCAGCCCGAGCCCGATCACCGCAACGTTCTCGCCCACCGTGACGTTCGCGTTCCTGACCCCGTGCATCGCGATCGCTCCGACAGTCGTGAACGCCGCCTCCTTAAAGCCGACACCGTCGGGGATCCTGACGCAGAGGTTCTTCGGGACCGCGACGTACTCGGCATGCACCGCATACCCGGCTCCGGCGCAGGCGACGCGGTCGCCGACCTCAAACTCGTCGGAACCGGTCGTCACCACCGTCCCTGCGGAGCTGTAGCCGAGCGGCTCGGGTCTTTCGAGGCGGCTCATCGCCTGTTGGTAGGCCGGGAGGAGGCCGTCCGTCCCGACCTTCTGGATGACTTTCCTCACGTCGTCGGGGCGTGCCTTTGCCTTGCCGACGAGCGACTGCCCTGCGAGGTTGATCAGCGACGACTCGGTGCCGGCGCTGATGAGGGAGTAGGCGTTCTCGACGACGACCCCCCTCGTTACGGCGGGAACGGGGACGTTCTCCACCTGAATGGACCCTGACTGTAGATCGAGCAATACCTGTTTCATGCGTGATTCTCCCATACTCCCGACTGGCTGAGACAGTCGAGCACCTCTGAGGTCATGAAGAGATCGGGGAAGTTGTTCGACGGCTCCACGGTCGACGTCCGAATCCCGAGCAGGCGGCAGAGCACCTGAAACGACCGCGTCTCTGCGGTCGTGCCGTACCGCCGGCGGGCGATCTCGCGGTAGACGCCGTAGCCGAACCGGAACGTCCGGTGCCGCAGGGGGTAGTCCCCGAGCGACGCCACCTTCGCCGCCGTGGCGACGGACGGGGCGAGACCGATCCAGGGGGCGGGCTCCCACCGGGGGGCGAGCCCCTGCACGTATCCTTCGAGCCGTGCGAGGCAGAGGTCGGCGTTCTCCCGGTATCGCCCGTCAGTCCGTGCGGCGTAGACGAACGAGGCCAGGGCAAACGCGTACGCCCCCGAGAGGTAGTAGGCGAAGGAGAGGCCGCTCTTCGACCAGTCGAACCGCCCGTCGGGGCGCTGGGCGGCCGCGAGCCACTGCACGCCCTTCGCGATGCTCTCACCGATCCGGTCGTTGCACAGGACGTCGTTTGCCTTTGCGAGGTAGTAGATCGTCACCCCCTGGTAGTGGACGCAGGGGAGGTCGAAGAGATACGGGTAGGACCCTTTATCGACCGCGTAAGGGTAGACGCCGTCGGGGCGCTGGTGGCGAACGACGTTCTCTGCCGCCCGGAGCGCGGCCGAACGGGCAATCTCGTCGCCGTAGCGTTCCGCGTACCGGGCGAGGAACGCCCCGCAGGAGGCGTCGACGTTCAGGTGGTCGGCGGTGTACCCCCGGGACTTCAGGAAGCACCCGTGGCTCCTCTCGGCGGCGAGGACGTAGTCCCGGGCCTTTTGGAGCGCCTCTTCGTGTGGATGCCGCTCCGCCGCCTCCAGGAGCGCGTCGCCGACAAAAGCGGTGCTCAGAGCCGAAGGCTCGTTGTAGTTGACGTGAACCTCGTTCCAGGACCCGTCCGGGTTCTGGCACCCTATTGCATAGTCGAGGAGCGGGCCCACGAGCGGGTCGCCTCCCTGGCGGAGCATCGCTTTTGTGACCTCGGCATGAACGCGGTTCCGGATGATCCCAAAGACCGGGTCGCGGATGTACGCAGTCTCGCCGTCGACGACGGCGAGGTCCCGGACCTCCCCGGTAACCCGGGAGAGGAGCGCTCTCACACACCCGTCCATACCATCCTCTCGATGTAGTGCTTCAGTTTCAGGGCGACCGATCGCCGGTCGTAGTGCTTTGCGACGTACTCCCGCCCCCGGCGGCCCATCTCCTCCATCTTCTCCGGGTCGTCGAGGAGCGTCGAGATCGTCGCGGCGATCGCCTCCGGCGTGTTCTCAGCGATCACCCCCGCGCCCGATTCCTTCGCGAGATGGGCGATCTCACCGTTTCCGCAACCGACGAAGGGTATCCCGCAGGCCATGTACTCGTAGGCCTTGGTGGGGGCGGCGTACTCGAGGTTCGCGAGCCTCTTCAAGGGCGCCACCCCAAGGAGCGATTCGGAGAGGAGCCGCGGGATCTCCTCGCGCGGGAGGGTGCCCGTGAAGATGATGGAGTCGGTCAGGCTCTCCGCCTTCACCAACCCCTCAAGGCTCTCCCGTGTGTCGCCGTCGCCGACGATGACGAACTTCAGGTTGTAGGTGCCGTTCATCGACTTGACGGCAAGAGCCACCTTGTCGAGATCCTGGGCGTGCCCGACGTTGCCGGCGTAAATGATCTGCCGCTTCTTCCCGTCGCTCGCAGGGTAGAAGAAGTCGGTGTTGACGCCGTTCGGCATCAGTTCCATGGGGGCCGTAACCCGGTAACGCGACGAGATCCTCCGCCCGAGTTCTTCTGTCGTGACCCCGACGAGGTCCGCCCGGGAGAGGCACGCCTGCTCGAACCTCCGGCTCAGCTTCTCGTAGAGGCTCCCTTCCCTGAGGAAACCGAGGCCTATCGACGCATCGATCCAGAGATCGCGGATGTCGAGGATCCACTTCACCCGTGACGTCCGCTTCAGGACGTATCCCGGGATCCCGGTGAAGAGCGGCGGTGCCGATGTCATGATCGCGTCGAACCGGCTCCGGGTGAAGAGGAGCCAGAGCGCGGCGTGGATGGGGAAGGAGAGGTAGTAGGCCATCCGACTTGAAAATCCCGGATCACCGGAGCCCGGCTGCCATGTCCAGAGGCGGACAACCCGGATTCCGTCGACCTCCTGCACGTCCGAACGCTTCCAGGTGCGGGGGAACGAACCGGTGGGGAACGTGGGGTGCGGTGCAAGCACGGTCACGCCGATACCCAGTTTAGCAAGGTGCGCGGCGGTGTCGTAGATGCGTGACGCGTTTCCCGATCTCTCCGGCGGAAAATGCTGTGATACGATGCATACCTGTTTCATGCAGTTCCTCGTGGTATCTGAATGGGAGCGCTCCCGGGCGATCCCCGGCCTCTGAAACCATGCACGGGAGGGCTAAAGGAAGCCCTCCCGCCCGTTTGGCGAGAGCAAGGATATCGACGACGGGGGTGGGGATGCGATCGGCCGCGCGGCGTCTGCCGGGTACAGCCTCGCCGAGGCAGCGATCTCTCCCGGAACCGTCTGCTGCACAGGTGTTCCGTCGCCCAGCACACGGACACCGAAACCCTGGTCGGCCCACTTCCCGTGGTCGAGGATGTTGCGGGCATCTATGACGAACTTCGTCCTCACCTGGAGCGTTGCCGGGTCGAGTCTGCGGAAGCAGTCGTGATCGGTGAGGACGACGACACAGTCGCTCCCTGCGGTCGCTTCCGGGAGGTCCATGAGAGGGTGCGTGAACTTCGTCGCATACGGGTCGTGGCACCGGACGGCATACCCCTCGTTCTCGGCGAGCTGGATGAACTTGAACGCCGGGCTCTCCCGTGTGTCGGCGACGTTGCCCTTGTAGGCGACGCCGAGGATGCTGATCGTCGGGTCTCTGATGCCGGCGAGCAGGCCGCGTGCGATACGCAGCACGTAGTTCGGCATGGAGTCGTTGATCTCCCGTGCGGTGGAGACCATCCTGCACCGTGTCGAGTTCTCGGTCAGGAACCAGGGATCGATGGCGATGCAGTGCCCTCCGACGCCCGGGCCAGGGTTGAGGACGGTGACCCGGGGATGCTTGTTTGCGAGGGTGATCGCCTCCCAGACGTTGACCTCGCACTCCTCCGCGAGCTGAGCGAACTCGTTTGCGAGCGCGATATTCACGTCGCGGCAGGTGTTCTCCATCAGTTTAACGAACTCCGCAGTCTTCGTGTCGGTCCGGTAGATCTGCCCGCGGACGAAGGTTTGGTAGATCGCGGTCGCCTGATCGGTGGATTCCCGATCGTAGCCGCCGATGATGCGGCTGTTGCCCGTCATCTCGGAGAGGGTCCGCCCCGGTATCGCCCGCTCGGGGCAGTGGGCGTAGAGGAAGTCTCCCACGGCAACGCCGCTCTTCTCGAGCCTCGGGATGACGACCCGTTCGCTGGTCCCGGGAGGAACGGTCGATTCGAGGATGACCAGGTTCCCCCTGTGGAGGTGGGGGGCGATCATGCCGGCGGCGCTCTTGACATAGGTGAGGTTGGAGACTTTCGTTGCCGGGTCGAGGGGTGTCGGCACGGCAATCAGGAAGGCGTCCGCGGCCTCAGGTTCGGTGCTGACAGAGAATCGGCTTTTGGCCTCGCTGTAGAGGTCGCCGAGCCCCGGCTCCTCAAACGGCAGGCTCCCACGGTTCAGGCAATCCACCACGCTCTGGTTCACATCGACGCCTACGACATCCGCTCCGTGGGCCGCAAACAACAGTGCAGTCGGTAATCCTATGTATCCTAATCCCAGTACACAGATCTTCATGCGTATTCTCCTCGGACAGTCATTGCGGCCTCGCGGCGGCACATACCATAACAATCATTTTTCCAGCGATTCCATCGCCGTAGGGGTTCTTCCACCCGGATTTCCAGGTTTCTATCGAACGAACCGCTTCGAGTATCTTTCTTGAGTCGGCACCGACCAGGACGTTCGATCCGACATCCAGCGTCTCGGGCCGTTCCGTGTCGTAACGCATCGTGGCGCAGGGGACGCCGAGAACGCAGGTTTCTTCCTGGACGCCGCCGGAATCGGTCAGTACGAGTTTTGCCTGCGACTCCAAGTGCAGGAACTCCAGGAACCCTAAGGGTTTGGTGAGGTTCAGCCCGTCGACGCCGATGCCGAGTTCCTTGATCCGTTTCTCAGTCCGCGGGTGGACGGGGAAGACGACCGGGAGGGAGAACTCCCTCTGCACTCCCTCAAGCCCTTTTAAGATCTCTTTGAGCCGTGTACGGTTGTCCACGTTCTCCTGCCGGTGAGCGGTGACGAGGAAGTATGCCTGGGGTTCGAGATCGAGTTCTTTCAAGACGTTGCTCTTCTTCTGCGCTATGCCGAGGTTCTGGTATACCGCATCGACGACAGTGTTGCCGGTCACGCAGATCTTCTGCTCGGCGACCCCCTCATGGAGGAGGTTCGCTCTCGCGCTCTCCGTCGGGGCGAAGAGGTAATCCGAGATGTGGTCGGTGAGCACCCGGTTGATCTCTTCGGGCATCCAGCGGTTGAAACTCCGGAGCCCCGCCTCGACATGCCCCACCTTCATGTGGAGCTTTGATGCCGCGAGAGCCCCGGCCATGACGGTGTTTGTATCTCCCTGCACCAGGACGACGTCGGGCGACTCCTTTACGAGGACGTCCTCGACGCCGGTCATGATCTTCGCCGTCTGGCCGGCATGGGTGCCGGAGCCCACATCGAGGCTGTAGTCCGGTTCGGGGAGTTCGAGCTGCTCGAAGAAGAGCCGGTCCATCTCGTAGGAGTAGTGCTGCCCGGTATGAAGGATGAAGTAGTCAATACCTCTGCGTTCGCACTCCCTGATGACGGGGGACATCTTGATGATCTCCGGCCGCGTGCCGAGTATCACTCCAATCATTCTTCACATCTCCTCTGCATCGTAACGTTCACCCTGCTCACTTCCGCACCCGTAAAACGAGGGCAAGCGCCAGGCCCAGCATCAGTGCGACCGCCCCGGGGATCAGGAGGAGCGATGCAAGCATGCCCTGTTCGATCGGGACGACCCCGGTCTCGCTGAACCCCCGCAGAAACTGGAGGAAGAAGAAGATCCCGACAAGCATCGCGGCAAGCCCGGGCAGGCCGATGTGGAGAAGCGGCTTTCTCTCCACGGCAAGCCAGAATATCGATCCGAGCACCTCCATTCCATGAGATAGGGGGTTCTTTGTGGATGTGTCGAAGTCCCCGTACTTGCAGTTTATCGGCGTCTCCCCGATACGCAGGTGTCGCTCCTGGGCGATCTGGAGCATCTCCGATTCAGTCGAGAAATCATCCATCCGGAGCGTTCCGATCATCGATTCCATGGTCTTTCTGTTCAGCGCCCGAAAGCCGCACTGCGAGTCGGTTATCGCACTCCCGTTGCTGGAGACGACATCAAGCACCGCCCGGCCGAACCGCCGGTAAAGCGGCATCTGGTCGAAGGTTCGAAATCCGATGACGAGATCGGCGGCATCGGCGCGGATCTGCTCGACCAGGAGAGGTATCTCCCCGGGGTCGTGCTGGCCGTCGCCGTCCATGAAGACCAGGCAGTCGTAGTCGTGATCGACCGCATACCGTAGAGCGCTCTTGATCCCCTGTCCTTTCCCCTTCTGGGTCCCGTGCGAGATGACGGTCGCCCCCGCGTCCCGGGCGACCTTCGCGGTGTCGTCCGTACAGCCGTCGTCTATCACCAGGACTTCGTCGACGTGCTGCCGGGCCCGCAGGACGACGGAGCCGATCGCAACCTCTTCGTCGAGGCAGGGGACCGCCGCAAGCGTCCGCATCCTGCTCGCCCGCCGGGACACAACGGCGGAACCTTCGGTGGCCTCGCTCACCACTCGCCGGTTCCCCGGAGCCGCGGGCGTCCTCAGGGGGTTGACCTGCTCCTGAACCTCACAGCGGAGGGCCGGGACGCCTGTTACGTCCGCCTGCCCGACGCTCCGGGGAATATGTCGGTCGATCCATCTCTCTCTCTCTCTGCCTCCAGGTAGTGCGGCAACGGCACAGTTGTTTCTTCGACGAACCACCCCTCGTGGTGAGCGGGTGGCCTCGTCCGAACCGGATCCTTGTCGTACATCCACTTTCCCCTCTTGACGTACTGAAGCGGGACTGTGTCGGCATATATTAATAGGTTATTATTAACTAAAAATACTAAACTTTACTCTAAAATAAATGTAATTTTATTTACTGATGTGTCCCTAACTCGTGCCTGAACTAGTTAAACATTTCGGTCCTGGCGAGAATGGCCGCTCCCTTCTGCCGGGAGCGGGCAGAAGGCCTCCACGGCACGATTCCGACGATCTCCTGCCATATCGGACGTCGTGTTTCGGAAGGATTAAGTGGAGCAGTTCATGATGATGGCCGGAAAGGCTCATTTCCCCTGCCGCACCACTTCCGGAAGATCCATCGCCTGTGGCCTGATCGTTTCAAAGCAGCGGTAATACGGTGGGTCGGTTTCGCGATCCCCTCTGGAGCATGGTGCTCCTTTGGGAAGTTTTATATCCCGGGTGTTTCGGGCTGCCGGGGATCCGGTGCGAGGTCGGCAGAGATCTCTGCCATGAGGACGTGGTAACGATGGCGGTTGGCAAGATGACGGCTGCTTTTAGCGTCGATCGGAAGCGGCGCGAAAGGGATCCCACACTCGATATCCCAGAGGATCAGCCCCTCGGGGGGCGCCGCGGCGACTCTCCTATCCACCGGCCCGACAAGGAGCCGTGTGATCTCGGCGGCTTCGGCCTCGCCTCTTCCCACCCGTCCGAGCATCGTTGCCATGCACCGGACCATGTTCCAGATGAAACTCTCGCCCGTCACCTCGAATACGGCGAACTGCCCGTCTGCAAAGACCCGTGATGCAAAGATCCTCCGCTCGGGGTTCCTGTCGCCGACGCGGGCGAACGCCGAGAAGTCGTGCCGCCCGAGAAACGCCTCTGCCGCTTCGTGCATGGCGGCAACGTCGCCGGGGGCTGAGAAGTAGTAGCGATATGTCCTCGATACGGCGCTGTACCGGGGGTGGAAGTCGTCGGGGACCCCGGCCCACCCCGTACACCAGATGTCTGGGGGGAGGACCGGGTTCAGCGCTTCGATAGCCAACTCCGGCTTATCCGTCCGGAATGAACAGACCTGGCACCGGGCGTGCACCCCGCGGTCGGTGCGGCCGGCGGTGGCGAAGCCCGCCTCCCGCCAGTCGTCGAAGAGCCGTAGATGCCTCGCCGCCGCGATGAACTCGCTCTCCACGGTGCGGAGGTCGGGCTGCATCTGCGAGCCGAAGAACCGGTCGCCGAGGTACGAGAAACGGAGCGCCAGGTTCATCGGTATACCGTCCGCCGGATCCTGCGGAGAGCGCCCTTGAGGGACTGGCGGGTGTAGGTGTGGAGCGGGGTCATCCTTCCGGCCGGCATCGTCCGGCCTTCCCGGATCGCGGAGAGGATGGAGGCCGCATCGGGCTCGGCCGTGACGTAGGTGACCCCGAACCCGACGTAACGGGCGTTGTGGGCGTCGCTTCCGGCGACGCCGGGTTTCCCGAACCTCTTTGCTATGACTGCGGCTTTCCGGTTCGCCGACCCGGTGATGTAGCGGCTGTTGAAGACCTCCACCGCGTCCACCGCGCCGATACCGGCCGCGAGCCGCCTCCCGACGCCGTGGCGCCAGCGGTGGTAGGGGTGTGGGAGGATCAGGAGGGCGCCCCGGGCACGGGCGATGGCGACGGTCTCGAAGAAGTCGAGGTCTGCCGGGAGGGTTTCCGTGACGCCGAGCGCGAGGAGATGGCCCTGCCTCGTCGAGACCTCGGTGCCCGGGATCACGGTCAGGGGGGTGTCGCAGTCGAGGGCGTAGAGAGCCCCCTCCACCGTATCGTGATCGGTGATCGCGACGGCATCGAGGCCGACCGCCTCCGCACGCCGGAGAATATCCTCCACACTGCTCTCCCCGTCTTTGGAGTACCTGGTGTGGACATGCAGATCGCACCGCAGCATGAGATTAGATTATTTGCATCCCCTGAATAATAAGTGAAGTGTATGCACATCCTCCTCCCGACCGGATCGGCAACGGCCGAGATCGTGAAGTCGGCGGCCCGGCGCTTCTGCGACCGCTATGATATCGATGTGGTGGTCACCGGCGAAATTGCGTCGTTTCTTGCCCCCGGCGAGCTCAAGAGGCTGCTTGCCGGCGGCGACTACGACATGGCGATCGTCTCCGGGATGTGCACCGCGTCGTTTGCCGGCGTCGAGCGCGAGACCGGCGTCCCGGTCTACCGGGGCCCGCGGCATGCGGCCGACCTCGTGCCGGTCCTCTCGGTGCTGGAGACCGCTCCCCTCTCAAAGAGCGTCCCCGCCGACGAGTTCCTCGCAGAGACCCGCCGCGAGGAGGCCGGCCGGCAGGTGGCGCTCCGGGAAGCGGAAGCGGAAGCGGAGTTCGTCGTCCGCGGCGTAAAAGTCGGCGGGGGTTCGCGGATGAAGGTCCTCGCGGAGATCATGGATGCGCATAAGCGCGACGATCTCCTCGCCGACGTCCGGCGGTTCTTCGCCGACGGGGCGGATATCGTCGATCTCGGGTTCGGGTTCGACGCGACCCCCGCTGACGTGGAACGGTGCTTCTCCTCCCTTGCGAGAGTAAAAGGGCCTCTCGCCGTCGATACGCAGGACCCCGCTCTCATCGCGGCGGCCCTCTTCCGTGCCGACCTGGTGCTCTCCCTGCACGAGGGCAACATCCCCGCCGTCGGGCGTGCGGTCGCGGATGCCGGGGCGGCGGCGGTCGTGGTGCCGCGTGAGCAGACGCTTGAAGAGAACCTTGTCGCAGCAAGAGAGGCCGGGATCCGCTGCCTGATCGCCGATCCCCTCCTCCAGCCGGCGGGTTCCGGGTTCACCGACTCGCTCGCCGGGTTTACCGGCGCCTCCCGCCCGCTCTTCTTCGGGGCAGGGAACGTCGTGGAACTGCTGGACGCCGACTCTCCCGGGGCGAACGCCCTGCTTGCTGCGGTGGCGCACGAGGTCGGGGCCGCCGTCGTCTTTACGAGCGAACACAGCGACAAGACCCGGGGGTCGGTCGCGGAGATGCGGCGGGCGTGCGAGATGATGGCCCTCGCGGCCGGCCGCCCCTACCCCAAAGACCTGGGGCTCGACCTGCTGATCCTGAAGGAGAAGCGGCGGCGGCGCGAACCGCCGCTGGAGTACGAGAGCGTCGAGGATGCGCCTCCCGTGCCGGACAAGATTGTCTACGATCCCCTGGGATGCATCCGCATCGGTATCGAGGGCGATTCTATCGTCGCCGTCCACAACGGCCATGCCGTGCGGGGGAAGCGGTGGGAAGACGTCTTCTCCGCGCTCCTTGCAAACGAAAGCCTCTCCCGGCTCGACCACGCCGCCTATCTCGGGAAAGAACTCTTCAAGGCGGAACTCGCCATCCGGTACGGGAGGAGCTTCGAACAGGACGGGCCGTTCTGAGCGGCCTGTTCCTGGAGATCGCCGTACCCCGGGGGCAGGGGCGGCGGGCGATGCCGTTCGCCAAAATTTATGAGAATGTTTATATAATTGCGTGCTTATTTTCCCGCCCGTGGCAGTGGTGGGCGGTGCCGGACCGTCCCGGTTCTCTTCCGGTATGTTCCCGACTGTTCTCCCTGCCTGGACACGTAAATGTGGTGAGACTGCATGAGAATGACTTCAACCATCCTCGGGATCGCAGCCGTCCTGGCCGTCGGGCTCCTTGCCCTGCCGGTTCTCGCGGCGACCGCCGATGTCGATATCCGCGGCGGGGAGTACATCCCCGCCTCGCTCACGGTCGAGGAGAATACGACGGTGACCTGGACGAATTACGACGAGGTGGCCCATACCGTCACCGGCACGGGCGGGCTCTTCGACTCCGGGCGGATAGAGCAGAACCAGACGTTTAACTACACGTTTGCCGATACGGGAACCTATCCGTACGGCTGTACGCTCAACGCCTCGACGCGGCGGACACCCATGCAGGGGGTCGTCATCGTCGTCCCGGAGGGGATGATGGTCGAGCCGGGTGAGAACGTAACCCCGACGCCGACCGGGAACCTGACCCCGGGCGAGGAGCCGTTGAACATGACGCTGGTCGACCTGATCGCCGGCGAGGCGAACCTGACCGCCTTTGCGGATGCTCTGAATAGAGCAAGCGTCGCGAAGACGGTGCTCACCAGCGGCGGCCCGTACACGGTCTTTGCCCCGGACGACGCCGCATTTGAGGCTCTCGGCAACGAGACTCTTACGGCAATCTTCAACGATACGGAGATGCTTGATGCCCTGCTGATGCATCATGTAGTGGAAGGGAACTATACCGTAGAAGACCTGATGGCGGCAGCAAACACCACCGGGAACATGACGACTCTTGATACGCTTGCCGGGAACACGATCAACGTCACTGCGGTCGACGGCAACCTCACCGTAGAGAACGCCACAATCGTCACTGCTGACGTTGCCGCCGAGAACGGTATCGTCCACGTCATCGATATGGTCCTCGTTCCAGAGGATCTCATCCCGGCAGAGAACGTGACGCCGACCACTGAAGCGAACATCACCATCGTCGAACCCATGGAGGGCGCCAGCGCCGCTGCCGGGAACGTCACGGTGAGCGTGAACGTCACGAACTTCACGCTGGTGGATCCGACCGGGCAGCCGAACGCGCCGGGTGAGGGCCACCTGCACTACTACCTGGATGCCGTGGTGCCGACGAACGCAAGCGCGCCTGCTATCCCCAAGACCGGCGGCTACGTCATCTCCACGAACCTCACCCACACCTGGGAGAACGTGACGTCGGGGGCGCACAACTTCTCGGTACAGGCGGTCAACAACGACCACACCCCGCTCATCCCGCTCGTCTTCGAGACGGTGAACGTCACCGTTGAGGGGAACATAACCCCGGTGGAGAACGTAACCCCGGTTGAGAATGTGACCGGGAACATAACCCCGGAGGCCCCGGCAGAAGAACAACGGGTTATCCCTTAACCGATCCTTTTTCCGCGAAGACCCCCGCGGCCCGGACCTCTATCTCCAACGCGAGGACTTATGTCCCCTCCTCTCCTACCATTCAGAAGAATGGCCATACGCGGGATCAGCAGGGATCTGCTTTCGATGCTCTTTGAACTCGGGCGGGAGCACCACCCGAACGAATTCGTTGCCGTGCTGCGGGAACGTGACGGCGTCATCCAGGACCTCGACCTGGTTCCCGGCACCATCGTCGGGGAAGAGAGCGCCTCGTTCTTCATCCATATGCTCCCGCTGGACATCCACCAGGCCGGCAGCGCCCACAGCCACCCGAATGGCGTCCTCTCCCCGTCGACGGCGGATCTCCGGTTCTTCCCCTCGGTGGGGCGCTACCACATCATCGTCGGCTACCCCTACGGGAAGCGTGACTGGCGGTGCTACCGGGCGGACGGCAGCGCGGCAGACCTCGAGGTGATCGAGTGATCCGCGTGGTCGCAACGGGGACGTTCGATATCCTCCACCCCGGCCACCTCTACTACCTTGAGGAGTCGCGGAACCTCGGCGACGAACTCGTCGTGATAGTGGCGCGGGACACGAACGTGAAGCATAAGCCGAGACCGATCCTCCCCGAAGACCAGCGGCTCCGGGTGGTCCGGGCGTTAAGGCCGGTCGATCAGGCGCTCCTCGGCGACCTTCACGATATGTTCCGGCCGATCGAGGACCTCCGGCCCGATATCATCACGCTCGGGTTCAACCAGCACTTCGACGAGGAGCATCTCCGGCAGAGGCTCCGGGAACGCGGCCTCGACGCGGACGTCGTCAGGATACCGGGGTATCCCGGGTCGCTCGCCAGTTCGTCGAAGATCATCGAGCGCATCCTGAATACCCGGGCTCCGCCGGGTCCCCCCGGCGAGGAGTGACTCCGGCCAACGCGCGGGAACCGCCCGCAGGTGACGGCAATTTATGCGGCAGATCGATATCCGGGATGATGACGACGATACGACGAGCTGGCTGAAGGTCTCGGTTCCGTTCCTGCTCTGCGGGCTCTTTCTCGCCTTCGTATGGCTCTTCCTCCCGGCGGAGCAATGGCTCCTGCTCTTCGGGATGATGGTCGCCTACATCGTCCCGCCGCTTGGCCGGGAGACGATCATCCCGGTCTGCATCCTCCTGGGGATCCCGTGGTGGCTGGCCGCGTTCACTCTGGCGTTCCTGGACTTCGTCGGCGGGCTCTTCATGGCCTGGAACTTCCCGCTGGTCATCCGCATCCCCTACGCCGGCCCCTGGATCAGCCGCTTTATGGAGGCGGGCAGGACGTTCCTCGACCGGCGGCCATGGCTCGAGCGGCTCTACTTCGTCGGCCTCATCGCCTTCGTGGCTCTCCCCTTCGACGGGTCGGGGAGCATCGTCGCCTCCGTCGTCGGAAGAATGCTCGGGATGGCGAAGACGGAGGTCCTCGCCTGCATCACCATCGGCGGCATCATCGGCAGTTTCGCCATCGCTCTCGGGATCGACTACGTCGTGAACCTCATCCCGCCCGGGGCCGGGCTCTGGGTCTCGCTTGCCGTCCTCTTCCTGATCGGCGCCGCCCTTCTCGTGACCTACCGGAGTTATTCAAGAAGGCCCGATGCCGGTGCCTGACCCCGGTGGTTTGTGGGGCGAGAGCCGGGATGGCGCGAACGAAAGGTTATAATACCTGGCCCGGGGATTAATCATCCTGGCTACATCACGGGAGACTGAATACCGCCGCTCCCCGGAACGGCCGGGGGCGACTCGATCGGTCGCCCGGGATGGTCTTTGTATGGATTCGAGTATGAAGGGTCGCCCGAAGGCAGGCGAGACCCACCACACGACGCCCGACGTCACCTCTGCGATATTACAGCAGGTGATCGAGACCTCGCTCTCCGGGATCAGTACTTCGCTAAATCTCCCTCACCTCTCCTTCTGTTTGACCTTGTTCTACCATCCTTTCTCTAAACCCGTTGCCGTAACACCGTAATTCCTTTCACCATCCCCATCGATGCCCGGATCGCTTCC
>NZ_VHLL01000007.1 GCF_025384765.1 Methanoculleus formosensis | reverse complement strand
GGGGAGGGTCCGGGAGGGGGTGTCCCCCTCCCGGTAACGGTGTTATGGGACAACTTCTTCAGATGGCGACCTGATCAGCAGCCCATCAAGACCCCGAAAGGATCTATTGGTTGGTCGCACTGCTTTCCTGCTTCCGGCATAATGGCTGCCACACTGACTGGTAGATGCTGAATCTGTCTAGTGTCCCGCGAGATCTGGAAATTGAGTTCATCTCTGGAGAGCGATAGGAAGACGGCCCATACTACCGCCACCGCCCGCGCGACCCCGCCGCTGTCGATACCTTTTTCACGCCCGCTCCCCTCCCGCATCGAGCATGACCGATACGAGGATACGATCCATCCATGCCCGCGAGATACTGGACTCAAGGGGGAACCCGACCGTCGAAGCGGATGTAATACTCGCCGGCGGGGCGTCCGGGCGTGCTGCGACCCCGTCCGGGGCATCGACCGGAAAACACGAGGCCGTCGAACTCCGCGACGGCGTAAAGGACCGATACGGCGGCAAAGGGGTGCAGCGCCCCGTTGCCCGGGTCAACGGCGAGGTCGCCGTCACCCTGCAGGGCATGGACGCCCGCGAACAGGCGGCGGTGGACGAAGCCCTCATCGATCTCGACGGAACGCCGAACAAACGAAACCTCGGCGCAAACGCCACGCTTGCGGTCTCCATGGCCGTCGCCCGGGCAGCCGCCGCCGCGGAGGGTCTCTGGCTCTGGGAGTACCTGGGAGACCCGTTGAAGCCGCTCCTGCCCGTCCCGATGATGAACATCCTCAACGGCGGGGTTCATGCCGGCTGGCAGGGGCCGGATTTCCAGGAGTACATGATCGCCCCCTACGGCGCTCCGAGCGTCGCGGAAGCGGTCCGGTGGGGGAGCGAGACCTACCATGCGCTCAAAGATATCCTCAAGGCGCGGGGCTACACGACCGGCGGCGGCGACGAAGGCGGGTTTGCCCCCGCAGTCTCCACGAACACCGAGCCGCTCGACCTGATCGTGGAGGCGATCGAACGGGCCGGGTATGCGCCCGGTCGGGAGATCGGGATCGCCCTCGACCCGGCATCGAGTGCGTTCTACTCGAACGACGTCTACAGCCTCCGGACAGAAGGGTTGACCCTGACCGCCGCCGAGATGGTGGACCGGTACCGCGACCTCACTGCGGCATACCCGGTCATCGTCATCGAGGACGGCCTTGCCGAGGACGACTGGGACGGCTGGCGGCTGCTGACAAAGGCACTCGGGGATCGGGTGGAACTCGTCGGCGACGACCTCTTCGTCACGAAAGTCGACCGGATCGATATGGGTATCCGGAAGGGGGCCGCCAACGCCGTCCTGATCAAGCCCAACCAGATCGGAACGGTGACCGAGACGATCGCCGCGGTGCATCTCGCGCAGCAGCAGCACTGGGGTGCGATGGTCTCCCACCGGAGCGGCGAGACCGTCGACACGTTCATCGCCGACTTCACCGTCGCGATGCAGACCGGCCACCTCAAGACCGGGGCCCCGGCACGGGGCGAGCGGGTGGAGAAGTACAACCAGCTCATCCGGATCGAGGAGGCGGCCGGGGATACGGCCCGGTATGCCGGGAGGAGCGGGTTCGTCCGGTAGTGCCGGGGCGGTGTCCGGGGCCAGTATCGTCAGTGGAATCTCCGGTGTGGCGGAGAAGCGGTTCTGGATCGAGCTGCAACTCTCCGGTGTTCTATATATTTCTTAAGGCCTCCCTCCCAGATCATAGGCAGGTAACTATGGAAAGCGCTGCCCTAGCAATCGAGATCCAGATGAGCCTCCTCCTCTTCCTCGCTCTCGCCGGCTACCTCGTGGCATCCCGAATCAACCAGTCGGCGACGATCGGGGCGATTCTTGTGGGGGTTCTCGTCGGACCGAGCGTCCTCGGTCTGATCACCTACACGGACTTCGTCGCGACCCTGGCGCATCTTGGGGCAATCATCCTCCTCTTCGTCATCGGTTTCGAGTTCAACATCAGGGATATCCTCGACCCGCGCTACGGTGTCATCGGCCTTGTCGGCGTGGTCATCCCCTGGATAGGCGGCTACGCAACCGCCGTCCTCTTCGGGTTCGACTTCGCGAGCGCAGTCTTTGTCGGCACCGCACTGACGGCGACGAGTATCGCCATAACCGCAAACGTTCTCAAAGAGATCGGCGTGCTCCAGACCGGGGCCGCGAAGGCGATCATCGGCGCCGCGGTCATCGACGACGTCCTCTCCCTTCTTGTGCTTGCCGTCAGCACCGATCTCGTCGTGAGCGGAGATATCTCGGTGACATCGGTTGCTCTGATTCTGGCCAAGTCCTTTGGGTTCATCGTCGTCGCCGGTGCCGTCGGGTACTTCGGCATCCGGAAGGTCATCGAGCGGATGGACGCGACACCTCTGGCGCGGAAGTATCCCGAGTTCGTCTTCATCTTCGCCATGATGGTGGCGTTCCTGTACGCGATGCTCGCCGACCTGGTGGGCTTATCCGGTATCATCGGTGCGTTCCTCGCCGGGGTCGCCTTCGCCGGCGTCGAACTCCGGCAGAGCAAGGGCGTCTACGAGGGTGCCGAGTACTTCCAGATCGTCTTCGCCTCGATCTTCTTCGTATCGCTTGGAATCCTCGCGGATATCCGTGCACTCACATCCGACATGGTCCTCTTCCTCCTGGTGCTGACCCTGGTCGCCATCGTCACCAAGGTCATCGGGTGCGCTCTCCCCGCACGGGCGATGGGGATGTGCCGGGAGGACTCCCTCATCATCGGGTTCGGGATGGCGCCGCGCGGCGAGGTGGCGATGATCGTCGCTCTGATCGGGCTCGAGTCGGGACTCATCGGCCAGGAGATCTTCGTTGTCATCGTCCTGATGAGCCTTTTGACCACTCTCATCACCCCGATCGTCTACCGGAACTGGTTCTTCAAGGGCGCATACTGCACCCCGGAGTGATGCGGGGGAAGATCCCCCTCTCATCCTTCTAAAAACAGTCGTTTCTTCTCCCGACACGCCCGGTTCTCACCAGGCCTCAGGAAACGCCATGTTGGTGTAGATGTCCTCGAGGCGCGCCTTGTGGCCGCGCTCCATCGAGGCGAGGCTCTCGAAGAGCTCGATCTGGTCGGGGTCGACGCTCAGGCCCGCGAGCTGGGTGTACATCTGCATCGCGTCGAGTTCTTTCCGGATCGCGATGACAAGGCCGTCGAGCGGTTTCAAGTCGGCCGAGAGCGGCGGGACATCGAGGGTGTCGGCGACCTTGTAGTCCCGTTTCGTGTCGAACCCCAGTTTCCCGGGCTCTTTTAAGAGAAGGGCCTCCGGGGTCTTTCGGTGTTTGCTCTCCTCCCCGGCAAGCTCGTTGAAGAGATTCTTTAAGTTCTCATCCGTGACTTTCTCCCTGACCGTGCGGTAGAAGGTGTAGGATTCGATCTCCCTCTCGATAGCGTTCGATATGATAGAACGATATTCGTCGGTGTCCATGACTCATGCACCGGTGGGACAGTAGCGTTTGAGGTTTTTATACCTTGTTGGGGGCGGGGTTTGGTGTGGTGTTGGATCGGCCGGGAGGTGTCTATAGTGGGGCAGGATGGGGAGAGGAGGCTACTCGGTTCAGGTGGGAACGATTGATAGGGATTGCATATGCCCATCCACGGTTTTCCAGGAGATATCTCCATGGACTGCCCCCGCCCCGCAGGAAGGGGGAGGAGGCCGAAGGCCGGGTGGGGTGGGGGTTACAGGTTAGCCTTACGGGGTAGAGACAGGGGAGGGGGGATGCTCCCCCCTCCCCGTCAGCCCCACCCCCAGGGGCGATATTCCCATGAAATCCGTGCCGGGTGTCGCTCGCCTGCTGCCATCCTCGGCTGCTTACATTTTGGTCCTGAGCGCGACAGTCTGAAAGGCACGACGGACGGCACGTCCATCGCAAGTCATACCTGATGGTGACTAAGCTCCGGTCTTAATGAATCGTCACCACACCTGGTGGGTGACTGCGCTCCAATTTCAATGAGCCGTCACAAGTCGCACCTGTAGTGCTCCCACTCCGACCCATCGGGTCGTCGCGCCCCAAAATTTCGCAAAAAAAGAGATTAAATAAACCGGGGCTTCCGCGAGAGGAGCCTCGGCGTGTAGAGCGGGCGGAAGGGCTTTTCGGTGGTCTCCAACTTCACCGCCTGGATGAGTTCGCTCTCGGTCATCGACTCCTTGCAGGGCTTCTTCTTCTCCGAAAGTCTCCGGATGGTGACCATGAGCCGGCCGGTCTCGGCCTCCTGGTCGCCGATCACCGCGACGTAGGGCACCCAGTCTATCCCGGCCTCGCGGACCTTCTTGTTCACGCTCTCGTCCCGGTCGTCGATGTCTGTCCGGATGCCAGCCGCGTTCAGGCGGGCGCCGATCTCCTCCGCGAAGCAGACGTGCCGCTCCGCCACCGGGACCAGCCTGACCTGGGTCGGGGCGAGCCAGGTCGGGAACGAGGGGACATCCTGGGCTGCGGTACCCTCGAGTATCGCGCAGATCACCCGCTCGATCGAGCCCGTCGGCGAGAAGTGGAGGATCGGGGGGTGGACCTCCGTCCCGTCAGGAGCATAGTATTTGATGTCGAACCGGTCAGCGCTCTCGACGTCGATCTGGACGGTTGGGTTCTCGATGGGCCTGCCCTGTGCGTCGATCGCCGCGAGGTCGACCTTCGCGATCCAGTAGTGGGTCCGCTCTGAGAGGAGCTCTATCAGCATCGGGACGCCCGACTTCGCGACGATCCCCTTCACCCAGAGTTCGTACTGCTCAAAGAAGTCCCGGGTACACCGGAAGACCCCTACGAGCGGGGTTTCGAGGTCCTCGCCGCTCTTCCAGCCTATCGCAAGCTGCTCCTCGAACGCCGCGAGGGCGCCGTCCACGTCCCGGCAGAGGGTGTGCATATCGGGCATCGTGAATGCGCGCAGGCGCTTTAACCCGATCACCTCGCCCTTCTGCTCGTGCCGGAACGAGTAGGTCGAGAGCTCGTAGAGTTTCAGCGGGAGGTTGTTCGGGGAGATGTGCATGTCGTGCATGATCGAGAACATCCCGAAACACGCCGCGAACCGGAGCATCATGTCGCGGTTGCCGCTCTTGAACCGGTACTGCCGTTCCCCGAACTTGCCGGCGTGCTCGGCAATCGCCTTGTCGCCGAGGTCGTACATCACCGGGGTCTCGACCGGCATCCCGCCGTACTCGAGCACCTGAGAGAGGACGTAGTCGGAGAGGAGGTCCCGGATCAGCTTCCCCCGGGGCATCCAGCGGTGGTTCCCGACATCCGCGCGTGGTTCATAGTCCACGAGTTCCTTCGCGCGCATCAGGTCGACGTGCGCCGGCTCGACCCCTTCCTGCCCCGGATACCCGAGCTCTTTCTTGATCAGGGAGGCAAAGGGGGTGTCCTCCTTCGCGTATTCCGCCGCGTCTCTCCGCTCCCCATCGGGGGTGAAGACGAAGAACTCGTGCTCGATCTCCCGCTTTGGTGCGGACGCTCCTCCATCGCCCGGCACAATCGTCCGGGAGAGTTCCGAGAGGGGGTGGCCCTTGCAGGAGAGCGAGAAGGCCTTGTACCAGCCGAACGGCGCCCGTTTCACAACAAAGCCGCCCTCAGCGTTGAGAGCCTCCTCGATGCCCTTGAGAACACTCACCGCCGCATCCGGCGATGCAAGATCAGCGGAGAGGTGGGCATAGGGGTAGATCATGATATTGGTAGTGCCGAGCTGCCGGGCGGTGGTGACGATCTCGGTTGCCGCCTGCCTGACGGCATCCTCGATGTTCTCCTCGTCGACGGACTCAACCGCGGAGAAGACGGCGAGCGCCTCATCGAGGGCGTCTTTTGGGACGACGTCCTCTTCGGCGACCTTCGTCTTCTTCCGGGCCTCGTATTCGATATGATCAGAGTGGATCAGAAGAAGTCGCATTGGTATCCCCAGTTGAATCGTTCAATATCTGTTTTCCTGATATATAGTGCATGACGCTCGGGGGAGCGGGAGCACGCGCCCCGGGCCGCCGATCTCGCCGGATTCCCGGCATCACTCCTGCGTGCGGCGCGCATTCTCGTGGTAGCGGGAGAGGGTCGCCTGCCGCTGGTCCATGTACTTCGCGTCCTGTTTCATGTTGTAGGGGCGCGCAGCGCGATCTGTGCGGTAGAAGACCAGCTGCCCGATCGGCATCCCCGCGTAGACCTTGACCGGCCGGGAGTTCACGTTGCACATCTCGAGCGTTATCGTTCCCCGGAACCCCGCGTCGATCCAACCCCCCGTCTGGTGAAGTTCGACCCCGAGGCGCGCGATGCTGCTCTTCCCCTCGATGCTTGCCACGACGTCGTCGGGGAGCGCGATCGCCTCCAGGGTCTCGGCGAGGAGGAACTGGCCTGGTTCAAGGACGATCGAGTCGGCCACCGTCTCTTCGGTCTCAGCGCAGACGGTCTCTCTGTCGTAGGGGTCGATCACCGTCTCTCCCGGGACGTACCAGACAAAGTGGGAACCGAGCCTGATATCCAGTGAGTTTGGCTGGATCAGGGAGGGCTCGAAAGGATCTACCTGAATATGCCCGCGCCTGATCCGGTCTTCTATCTGCCAGTCGACAAGAATCATTCTAATAAATCTCTCCCGCAACCTATTCTTTGTTTTCGAGGTGCCACTCCGTCCGGCGCATCAGCCCGTGAAGCGTGCTCGCCTCGCGGATCGTCAGTTTCGTCCGGCCGAGTATGCGGCGAATCAGGGTCATCGTGTTCTCCCGCTTGAAGTCCGGATGGTCGACCCGGTCGAGGAAGGCGCTGATGTGCCGGTAGAGCGAATCCATCTCGACAGGGTTCGCAAGCGGGTAAGTCCCGCGCGGCAGGTTCGCAAGCTCGTAGCAGAGGATGCCCACCGCGTGGGAGAGGTTGAGGATAGGGTAGATCTCTGAAGTCGGGATGGTGCAGATGAGGTTTGCCCGTTTGAGTTCGGTGTTCGCGAGCCCCCAGTTCTCCCGCCCGAAGAGGATCGCGACCTTCCCGTCGATATCGGCGACGATCTCCCTGACCTCCGCGGGCGCGTAGTAGGGCATCCGCATCGGGGTGCAGACCGACTTGCTCACCTCGCCGGTCGTCGCGACCACGAAGTCGAACTCCCGGTAGACCTCCTCGATCGTCATCCGCCGGGCGCCGTCGAGAACGTCGCGGGCGTGGGAGGCGCGCATGGTCGCGTCGTCGCCGAGCGTGCAGGGGTTGACGAGAACCAGCCGGGTGAACCCGAAGTTCTTCATCACCCGGGCGGTAAACCCGACGTTCCCCTCGTAGAGGGGTTCGACCAGGACGATCGAGATCTCAGGCATGCCTCATTGTACCGCCCGGACCGTCGCCCGGAGCACGTCGATCCCTTCCTCGTAGACTGCGTTCCCCACGACGATCGTATCGGCATACCGGCCCATCTCCGCCGCCTGCTCGGCCGAGCGGATCCCGCCGCCGTAGTAGAGGGTGGCGTGCTCGATCGCCTCGGCCGCCGCCTTCACGATTGCCGGGTCTCCGTAGGTTCCGCTGTACTCGATGTAGACGATCGGGAACCGGAAGTAGCGATCCGCCACTTCCACGAACGCGGTCACATCCCCGGCCGAGAGTGCGCAGTTCGCCCCCGTCACCCGGCCGACGGCCGAGTTCGGGTTGAGGACGATGTAGGCCTCCGGCACCACCATCTCCCAGTCGATGCTGCTCGCCTGGCGCAGCCAGGCATAGTGCTTCCCGACGATCCAGCGGACGTCGTTTGCGTTCATCACGCTCGGCACGAAGAGGTGGTCGATCTTCCCGTCGAAGATGGCGCAGTCAGGGCTCGCCGGTTCCACCACCAGCGGCAGTCCGTAGGAGGAGACCAGATCCAGGAGTTCATGGAGATTCTCCTGTGTCACGTTCAGCGTGCCCGAGAGCATCAGGGCGTCGGTTCCGCTCGTCGCGATCTCCTCGGCGGCTCCCTCAGGGAGGCGTTTATCCGGGTCAAGTTTCGTTACGTGTGCCCAGGTCTTCCAGTTCGCATGCATGGTGTCACTTCAGGTGGCCGATGTAGTCGTGGAGCCTAGCCTTCGGGATGCCGGTGATGGTAGCGATCTCATCGGGATTGGCATCACGGAGCGTAGCGGCGTCATAGATGCCTGCAAGGTAGAGCCTGTCCACGGTCGCTTCACCAAGCCCGGGGATCTCCAGGAGTTCGTTTCGTCCGCGGTCAAAGGCCGCTTTGGAGATCTTCTGGGGGGTGGGGTGCCCGCGGTGCCTGCAGACCAGATCCACATGTTTATGTATGGTCTCCGGATTAATGCCGGTTTTGCTTGCAAGGTAGGGGATGGGGAGGTAGCAGAGGTCGTCGGGACTCGAGACGCCGCCTGCCTGATACTTCTTCATGCTGACCGCGGGAACCCCGGCCTCCCGGAGGGCGCGCTCGTTGCAGAGCCCGCGGGCCGCGTCCAGGAGTTCGGTTCCGGTTGCCTCCGGGATCCCGGCCTTCTTGATCGCCGCAATGTCGGCGAGCGAGAGCGCGTGGATATCGCCGATCCCCTGTTCGAGGAGGTTCTTGATGATCTTCGCGTGGCTCCGGCCCTTCCTCGGCGGGACGATCTTTCGGACGAACTTCCTGAGTTCCGAACGACGGCGGAGAACCTCGAGAGCATCCTCCGCCTCTTTCGTGAGCTCTGCGGCCTCGCTCGTCCCGGCGCCGACGGTCTTCGCGAGATCTTCAGGCTGCATGCCCGCGATCTCGGAGACCGTGTAGATGTGATGCGCATGCAGGCGGCGCATGAGGTCGTCGGTCATCGAGGGCATCATCCGGAGCGCCTCGACGTTCGAGGCGATATGACTGCAGAGCGGGCAGCCGATGTCCCAGGGGCGTGAGCCCTTCCTGATCAGGCGGACGTGGGCGAGGTTGTGCTCTGCACACGTCGCTTCGACCCGGATCGCCTTGCCCCAGGTGCTGCCGGGCAGGCTGATGTTGAACCGGCACTCGGGGTAGCCGGTGCACCCGATGAACTGGGAGACCCCGATGTGCCGGATCCGGAGATCGTGGCCGCAGGCGGGGCAGGGGCCGACGGTATGCTCCTCGGCGGTCTGCTCCATGATCTCGCTACCGATCTCCGACTCGTGCGCCTCGAGGTTGTCGAAGACCTTATGCAACATCTCGCGTGACTCGGTGACGACGTCGTCGCGGGAGCGCTGGCTCTGCTTGATGAGTTGCATGTGCTCCTCAAGCGTCTGGGTCATCTCTGGTTCGGTGATCGTCCCGGCGTGGTTGTCGAGCGCGTCGATGACCGCCCGGCCGACGAGGGTCGGGCGGAGCGGGTTACCCTCCACGTAGCGGCGGGAGACGAGTTTGCCGATCACCTCGTGCCGGGTGCTCTTCGTTCCGAGGCCGAGTTCCTCCATCACCTGGATGAGCCTGCTCTGTGAGTAGCGCGCCGGCGGCTGCGTCTCCTTCTCTTCGAGGCTCACCTTCTTGATCGGCAGCCGCTCACCCTGGGCGAGCTCCGGGAGGATGTTCTCCTTCGCCTCCGAGTAGGGGTAGACCCGGCGCCACCCGGCGTAGAGGAGCCTGCCGCCCGTGGCCTTGTAGGACTCGCCGGAGGCATCGAAGGTGCATCGTGTGGTCGTCCAGTTCGCGTCGGGGGAGAGGGTCGCGAGGAACCTCCGCACGACGAGTTCATAGACCTTCCACCGGTCCTGCCCGAGCGCTTCGCGGGTCGCCGCCCCCGCCGGGTGGATCGGCGGGTGGTCGGTGCTCTCCTTCTTGCCCCGGGTCGGGACGGGCCGCCGGTTCTGCTGCACCCAGGCGACGTCCTTATCGAAGGCCCCTCCTTTGAGGGTGTTGAGGATCGTGTTCAGGTTCAGCGATTTCGGGTAGACCGTGTTGTCGGTCCTCGGGTAGGAGATGTACCCGTTCATGTAGAGGTCTTCGGCGATCCGCATCGCGTTCGCCGCAGAGAGGCCCAGGCGGGCCGCCGCGACGATGAACGTCGTGGTGTCGAACGGCGTCGGCGCCCGGTCGACTTTCTGCCCCTCTTTCACGTCCGTGACGACGAGCGGTTCCTTTGTCCCCGCCTCGGCGGCGAGGGCCGCTTCGTGGTCAGTGAACCGCCCGGCGGTGTGCCGCGCCTCGATCGCTACACCGTCCTTCTCGGTGTCGAGCGAGAGCATCCAGTAGGTCTGGGGGACGAACTTCTCGATCTCGCGCTCCCGCTCAACGATCATGGCGAGCGTCGGGCTCTGGACCCGGCCGACGGAGAGGATGTTGGTGCCGCCCCGCCGTGCCGCGAGGCTGATGAACCGGGTCAGCGACGCGCCCCACATCAGGTCGACCGCCTGGCGGGCCTCGCCGGCGGCCGCGAGGTCGAAGTCGAGGTCGGTCAGGTTCTCGAAGGCGGAGCGGATCTCCGCCGGGGTTATCGCGGAGAACCGGGCCCTGTTGATCCTGACGCCGGGGTTCACCGCACGGACGAGTTCGTAGGCCTCTTTCCCTATCAGTTCTCCTTCCGTATCGTAATCTGTGGCAATCGTGACGAGGTCAGCCTTCTTCGAGAGTTTCTGGATGAGGTTGACGATCTTCTTCTCGGTCGGCTTCTTGATGATCCCCGCGTCGATGAGGCTTCGCGGTGTATGGATCTCGCTTCGCCAGTTCGTGTAGCCCGGCTCGAAATCCACCTCCACCACGTGCCCTTTGAGGCCGACCACCGTCTTTGTGTCGAAGGAGTAGGTGGATACGCTTCCGTCCTTCGTCGCTCTCACCTTCTCGCTGCCGGCGAGGATCTGCGCGATCCGGTTTGCCGAGATGTTCTTCTCTGCGATGATCAGATGCACTGCGGATTACACCCCGCCTCTGTCGATGTATTCGGATACGATACGGCCGAGTTCCCGCGGGTCGGCCCGCCCGCGTGTCTCCTTCATCACCTGCCCCACGAGGAAGTTCAGGGCCCCTTTCTTCCCGGCCCGGTAGTCCTCCACGGCCTGGGGGTTCGCGGCGACCACCTTCTCGACGACCTGCGTGAACTCGCCTTCCGCGGCCCTGGTGAGCCCTTCGCGCTCCACGATCGCGGCGGGAGGCTCGCAGGGATTACCGGCGGCGCAGGCATCGAGCATCTCCCGCAGAACCTGGACGCCGGCCGCATCGGTGATCGTCTCCGACCGCAGGAGCGCGATGAGTTCCGCGATGCGCTCGGCCGGGACGGCGGCGATGCTCATCTCGCGGTAGTTGAGTTCCCCGAGAAGCGTGTCGGCCACCCAGGTTGCGGCGAGGACGGGTTCGACGTGAGCGACCGCCTCGTAGAAGTCGGCGAGCTTCGGGTCTCCCGTCAGCGTCCGGGCGTGGTTGAGCGATATGCCATACTGCGCCATGAACCGGTTCTTCCGGGCGACAGGAAGTTCGGGGAGGTCGATCGCCTCGACCCATCCCGCGACCCGGAGCGGCGGGAGGTCCGGGTCGGGGAAGTAGCGGTAGTCCTGCGCCTCTTCCTTGCTGCGGGCGGAGGTGGTGATCCCGCGCCCTTCCACGAAGTGCCGGGTCTCTCGCGCCACCTTCTGGCCGCGCCGGAGCAGGTTCCTCTGCCGGGTCACCTCGAAAGTGAGGGCTTTCTCGACGCCCTTGTAGGAGGAGATGTTCTTGACCTCAACCCGTTCGGAGCCTTCCATCGATATGTTTGCATCCACGCGGAGGCCGCCCTCCCGCTCGCCGTCGAAGACCCCGAGATACTCGAGGATCGTCCGGAGTTTGTTGAGGAACCGGCGCGCCTCCTGTGGTGAGCGCATGTCCGGTTCGGTGACGATCTCTAGAAGCGGGATGCCGGACCGGTTGTAGTCGACGAGCGAGTACTTCGACCCGCCTGCGATGTGGATGAGCCTTCCGGGGTCTTCTTCGAGGTGCGCCCGGGTGATCCGGACAATCTTCTCGTGCCCCTCGTCGTCCTCGATCTCGACCGTCCCCTCTACCGCGAGCGGTCTGTCGCTCTGGGTGATCTGGTAGGCCTTTGCGAGATCGGGGTAGAAGTAGTTCTTCCGGGCGAACTCCGACTCTTCCGGGACTCTCATGTCGAGGGCTTTTGCCACCTTGAGGCCGTACTCGACCGCTCTTTTGTTCAGGCGCGGGAGCGCGCCGGGGAGGCCGAGACAGACCGGACAACAGTGGGTGTTCGGCTCGTCGTCACGGTAGTCGGTCGAGCACCCGCAGAAGAGCTTTGTCGCGGTCGAGAGCTGGACGTGGATCTCGAGCCCGACGATCGTCTTCATGCCCTCACCTCCTGCTCGTAGGCAAACGCGACATCGACGACGCGCTCGTCCTCGAACTGTCTTCCCATGATCTGGAGGCCCACGGGAAGGCCGTCCACCCTGCCGCACGGAACGGATATCGCCGGGATGCCGGCGAGGTTCGCGGGGGCCGTGAGAATGTCCGAGAGGTACATCGAGATCGGGTCGGTCTTCTCGCCGAGACGGAAGGCGACTGTCGGCATCGTCGGGCCGGCGATGACGTCCGCTTCCCGAAGGGCTCGCCCGAAGTCCTCCCGGATCTTCCGGCGGGCTACCTGCGCCTTCGCGTAGTACTGGCCGGCGTAACCGGCCGAGAGGGCGAAGGTCCCGAGCATGATCCGGCGCCGGACTTCTGCGCCGAGTAACTCCCGCCGCAGGTCCTGGTAGGCCTCGTGCCAGGACTTCCTGGTGTCGACCGCCGGGCCGTAGCGGACGCCGTCGAACCGCGCGAGGTTCGAGGAGGCCTCGCTCGTGCAGATGACATAGTATGCGGCGAGCGCGTGCCGCATTCCGGGGATGCTCACCGGGACCGTCTCGGCCCCGAGCCCTTCCAGGACCCCGATGGCGTCGCGGACACTCTCTCCCACACGGGGATCGACGCCTTCGCCGAAGTACTCTTCGGGTATCCCGATCCTGAGCCCTTTGACCTCGGCCGAGGGCCGGTGGTTATACGGGCGGTCGAGCATCGTCGAGTCGCGGGGGTCGTAGTGCGCGATCACCGACATGAGCCTCGATACATCCTCGACTGTCCGTGCCATCGGCCCGACCTGTTCGAGGGAGTTGGCGTAGGCGATGAGGCCGTAGCGGGAGACCCGGCCATAGGTGGGTTTGAGGCCTGCGATCCCGCAGAACGCTGCGGGGCACCGGATCGAACCGCCGGTATCGGTGCCGAGCGCCATCGGGACGAGGCCCGCGGCGACGGCGGCGGCGCTCCCGCCGGACGACCCGCCGGGCACCCGTGTTAGATCGACCGGGTTTCGGGTGGGGCCGAACGCGCTCGTCTCGGTAGTGGAGCCCATCCCGAACTCGTCCATGTTGGTCTTGCCGACGATCGCGGCACCTGCTCTCCGGAGGAGGTCCACGACATGGGCGTCATACGGCGGGACGTAGCCATCGAGGATCTTCGACCCGCAGGTGGTCCGTATCCCGGCTGTCGATATGTTGTCCTTGACCGCGACGGCGGTGCCGGCGAGCGGACCGTCACCGAACGGCGCTTCGGCGCAGGTGGTGATGAAGGCGTTATACCGGTCGTCCGGCGAGAAGTCCAGGGTTCCCGCCACTCACATCACCCTCGGCGCTTTTATAAATCCGTTCTCGGTCGATCCTGCGTTTGCGAGCGCCTCTTCCTGCGAGAGGCAGGGATCGGGCTCGTCGTCCCTGAAGACGTTCACGACCCGGGTATCCGGGGCGTTCTCGCCCTCGACGGTATCGAGAACCTCGAAATACTCGATGATCGCGTTGAATTGTCTGGTGAACTCCGGCACCTCGTCTCTTGATATCCCGATATCCGCAAGTTCCGCTATATGTTCAATATCGCTCTCAGTAATCATGTTCCGCCCTGCTGATCTCCGTTAAGTACCCTTGTACCGACTTTTTATAACCGTTTGTACGTGCAAGCTGTTGGATTGTCCGCCAGATTCCGCTCCCGTACTGCATCGCTTTCTTCTCGGCCCGGGCGATCTCGGCGGGAATGTGCCGCTGTGCAACGGCTCTCAGGGGGCGCTTCCTTAACCCGCCGCGCACCCGCTCGGCGGCCGGGATCGCCCTTGCGGCGCGCACCACCCGGAGATCGAGATACGGCATCGAGAAGTACGTGCCGTGGCGCGCCGCAACCGCCTGGTCCCGCGCCCTCTGGCGTCCGTGATCCGCATAGTCCTGTTCGAGTTCCGCCGCGAGGTCGCTGGAGGTGAGGTAGCGGGCGTAGCCGCCGAAGAGCTCGTCCGCCCCCTGTCCGGCGAGGATCCGGGTATGGCCGTGCTCCGCCGCCCATGCGGCGACGAAGAAGAGGGTCGTCGCGATCGAGGCCTCGACGGGGTTTTCCGGGTCGGGGATGACCCGGACGACGCGGGCGAGTACCTCCGCGACCTCGTCCACGGTCGGGGTGACGACCTCAAGGTCGAGTCCCATCATCCTTGCAGCTTTCTCTGCCCACACGGCATCGTGCGACCCGTGGAGCCCCACCGCCACGCAGGGGAGGCCGGCGAACGCGGCGATGAGGGCTGAATCCACCCCGCCGGAGAACGCCACCACCCCTTCGTCGCTCCGAAGACCGATCGCGGTGACGATTGCCTCTTCAAGCGCACAAGGTGCCGGGTCGGGGGCTATCCGGGCCGCCTCCCGCCCGTTGCAGCATACGGTTCCCGGCGGAACCGGGCCGGGCATGATCCCGAAGGCATCGCGCGCGGTGCAGTTGTCCCAGGTGAGCAGGAACTCGCCGCCGCACCGGGTGAGGGCCTCCGGCTCCTCGCTGAGCATCCGCTCAACAGCATTCGGCATAAGCCGCACCCCGTCACACTCTATCCAGCCCTTCAGGTTCATGATCGGCGTATTCCGTAATCCGGCGGTTATCGCCATGAGGCTCGCGCAGTATATGAGCGTCTCAAAAAACGGATCCGTGACAGTGTTTGCACTGTTGGACTATAAATGTGCGTACATTGGCCGGCGCGAAATGCGGGCGGTTTGGAGGGTTTCAGCCGGAATCTGTCACCCCCGGGCGGAGACGGCTGCCCGAACCAGGCGCAGCGTCACCTCGGGCACGTGGCCCTCGGCAAAGGTGAGCGTCACTCGGCCGTCTCCGGAGGATGGATGTGCAGTTAACGACATTGGCATATATTCTTGTCTCGTGCAGCGTCTCGTTGCACGCCTCCCAGAGTGGCGTGTTCAGCGGAACCGGGAGGCCTGTATTGACCGCGATTTCGATCGTGGGCGGTGATTGGGAAGTCAGGTTGATCTTCATCGTCTCCACCGACGTATCGAACGAAAGCGTCCCCCCACGCCGTTTCCGCTCGCGAACGTCTGCTCCCACGAGAAATTCCTGGGCGCTGGAGGAGATCGGGAGACGGCTGCTTGAAGCGCACGAACGTGGCCTCTGGGATGCCGATCCGGATGTTCTCGAAGGGTTGCGGGCGGCGTACCTGGAGATGGAGGGCTGGATCGAGGACCTGATGGGCGATGCCGGAGGTGACATCCAGGGTGGTGCGGTTCGCGTGGTGACCGTGGGGGATGTAAAAGCACTGCGGGGAGCACGGGAGGAGGAGTGAGCGGCGTGAAGACGGCGATGGCGACACCCGTTAACGCGTCGCGCTCCACCGGTAATCGTCTTCGTGCGGCACGTTCCCGCTTTCCCCTCATTCCTGCTTTCGCAGCCTGAGCAGACATACCGTGAGAAACAGTGCACCCGCTGCAGCAGCTACCCCGAATCCCGGCGATGCGGGTGCCGCCGGGTCTTCGAGCTGGATTGCATACAGGTCGTTTCCATCGCTCACGACGATTGTCCTGCCGTCGGGAGACCACTGCTGCATCATGTACGTTGGATTATCAGGACCGAGGGGTGCGAGGCCGGAGCCGTCGCTCTCCATCACCCAGAGCTTCCGGTCCCTCGACTCCGACCGGAAGGCGATCCTGCTGCTGTCCGGCGACCAGACCGGGGATGTGTCCCAGTTTCCGGTCGTCAATTGCTCCGAACCCGATCCGTCGCTCTCGATAACCCGGAGAGAAAACTCCGGCAATGTTCCAGGCGGTGCCGCGACTACGTAGGCGATCCTGGTGCCGTCCGGGGACCAGGAATACCCGGATACGTTCCCTTCGCTGAACGTCATCTGTGTCTTGCCCGTTCCGTCGCTCTGCATCGTCCAGATCTCGCTCTTCCCGGAAGGATCCGAGAGGTATGCGATTCTGTCCCCGTGCGGCTGCCACAGGGGCAGCAGTGCATCTCCGCCGGTCGTCAGCTGCTTCTTGTTGCCGCCGTCCGCGTCCATGATCCAGATATCGGCATCTTTCCGGATATCTGAGAGGTTCACCGCAGGCGACCCGTTTGCGGCGGTGGCCACGAAGGTCTCCCATATCGCCGAATTATCGAAGAGGCAGGAGGTATAGACTATCCGCTTCCCATCGGCGCTCCAGTCCGCTCCGTAGCCGGAAAGCGTCAGGCCGGGGAGGATGCGGCCGTTTTCGGTCAGGCGCACCTTCCCGGTCCCGTCCGGGTTCATCGTCCAGAGGTCGGGCCCCTCTTCGTCGCCGGACAGGAAGAGGAGTTTCTTCCCGTCCGGCGACCAGGGATCAAACTCAGTGAAGAGATTCCACGAACGGTCGTCCGTCACCGGTACCGGGTTTTGGCCGTCGCGCTCCATCACCCGGATGCCGGCATGGACTCCGTCGGATGAGACAAAGGTGATCCTATCTCCGTCCGGAGACCAGAAGGGGTATGCATCGAATGCCGGATCGTCTGTCAGTTGAACGACGGATGCAGCCGCTGCCGGGGGAGCGCACGCGATCAGCAGCAAGACGATACAGGCCGTTTTTTGATTCATGCAGACCTCTCCTGCGCGTTTCATGGGTATATAACGCAGGAAGCAGAAGCGTCCTCTCTACCGATATTTGTCCATATGATAACCCAGACCCAACATTCAGCATGTACTTTTACTTCCACTGTATAGGAGGAAGCTGAAGGTGCTACATCTATATTGTCCGTACCGGACTGTATGCAGTAATCGGTATAGAGGGGTTTCACGATCTCACTCAAGCCGCCAGGCCAACTCACTTTGATTGTTGTACTGAGTTCGCAGTTCGTGAATGTGAACTGTCGACTATAATCGAAACATCCACTTACATACCAGTCTATTCTAACATAGCGGGTACCGTCACCCCTCTGATACAGATCTGCAGAATTAATCTTTGCTGATGCGTTCATTTTAACGTCCTGAACGGGACCACAAGAACCAATTGACATCACATCACTCTCCTGTTCGGCACATTTTCTTCCCCTTGCAATACTATGTCACTCGAAATTCCGTAACAGTGCCTGGAGGAATACGGAACCGCAACGGATATCCCCTATGGCAGCCAGCAGCCCTATTGCCCCCCGGGCACGCTTTTGGGGGACGGGATACGACGGCAATCGGGGTTCCCGGCCCCCGGCGGGATACCGTACGCGGTGTCACCGTTCAAGATGTCAATGTTCTCCCATATACCTTTTCTGTGACAAACATCGAACTGTCGCGGCTGTACCCGGGCCGTAGCATTCTCCTGATACGCCCTCGTTGTTCCATCTCCCGGCAGTACGGCCGATCTCCAGTGGAAACATACCTAGATCCCCGGATCGCGGGTATGAGTGCATACTCCGGTAAGAACCCTGCATACCTTCCCCGAATATCGAAACCCAGCGGAATAATCGGCCTGTCTCCGCTGCAGCCCCTCCCCGGGAGCGAAGGTGCGCGCCCGTCTCTCATCGGATATCCGTCCGCATGAACCGCGTGTATGCGACGGCAAAGAAGACGACGGGATAGAGGATCAGCGCCACCACGCTCGACCATATCTCGCCGAGCGTATCTTCAAGGGTCGCCTCAGGGAGGCGTGAATCCTCAGGATCAGGATGCTCCTCAGGGAGCGTCCTTCGAGCATTGTCAGGTGCGCGTCCGGTGAACCGTCGTGCCCGGGAATTGCTATCGCCGGGAGCAGGCGGGGAAAAGTTTCGAAAAATTCGGCTTTTCTCGTATCGACTGGTTCCCGGGCACTACCCGGCATGACAGGGGAGCCGGGATCGGTCGAACGGCGAAAGACCGGGACGGTGGCGCCGTCGGGGAAATTAATGTTACTAATAATTAATATTGTGGCACTTAATCTTAATAATATTAAATTGTATGACACTCGACGTTCTACCTCTGCCCGGCGGGCGGTGGCAGGATCGCTGAAATGCCATGGCTATCTCACCGGGCTTCCGGGTTCCTCGCCGCCGCCTGCCGAACTGCCCTGCACGGCCGGCGGGGCAGAGGTGACTGACCATGAAGAAATGCATTCAATCCGAAAAGGGCGAGGTCCTCCTCGACACCGACCGCGACGTCTGGCTCTACCTCGCGCCGCGGGGCGGCAACATCGGTGGGGCATTCGCGCGTGGAAAGGACCTCTACCTGCACGAAGAGGAGGGGCTGCCGGATGTCTACTACATTCACTCCTGGTCGATGGAGCCCGGAGAAGAAGAACAGATCCAGGCCGTTTCCATCGTATCTGCCGAAGAATTCCTGGAGTCGCGGGGGCTCGTGCTTGCCGCATACCCGGAGCAGAGGGGGAGCCAGGTGCTGCGGTCGTACGGCTACGGCGTCGCGGAAGAGTTCTGAGACCTCAAGGAGGGAGGGGGTGCGGTGGTGCATCCCGCCTGATGCCCCTCTCACCGGCAGAGCGGCGTGAGTTTCTCGATCAGCCGCTCCACCTGCCGGACGGCCGTCCCGATGTAGGCGTCGGGGTCGAGGAGCGCATCGAGTTCCTCGCGGGTGACGAACGCCGTGACCTCCGGCCGCTCGCCGAGCACCTGGCTGAGGTCGCGGTCTTCGTCGAGGGCCTGCATGCTCGCCGTCCGCATCACTTCGTGGGCGTCCTGCCGGTTCATGCCCCGCTTTGTCAGGTCGATCATCACCGACTCGGCGAGGTTCACGCCGCGGAGCATCATCAGGTTCTTTCGGATGTTCTTCTTGTTGAACTCGAGGCCATCCATCACGGCGATCATCACGTTCAGGATGTGGTCGGCGAGCACCGACGCCTCGGGGAAGAGCACCCGCTCGGGGGATGAGTTCGTGAGGTCGCGCTCGTCCCAGAGGACGTTGTTCTGCAGGGCGGGTTCGACCGCTGAGCGGACGATCCGGGCAAGGCCGCAGACCTGCTCGCTCTTGATCGGGTTTCTCTTGTGGGGCATCGTGCTCGAGCCCACCTGCTTCTTCCCGAACGCCTCCGCGACCTCCCCAATCTCGGAGCGCTGCATCAGCCGGAGTTCAAGCCCGATCTTGTCGAGCGTGGTCGCGACGTTTGCGAGGAGCATGAAGTACTCCGCGTAGCGGTCCCGTGCGATGATCTGGTTCGAGACGTCCACGGCCCGGATACCGAGGAACTCCATCATCGTCTCCTGGATCTCGATACCGGCATCACCGAGGGCCGCCTGGGTGCCTACGGCACCGGTGAGCTGCCCGACGACGACGCGGGGTCGCATCTGGCGGAGCCGCTCGATGTGGCGGGAGACCTCGCTCGCCCAGATCGCGAACCGGAGGCCGTAGGTCGTCGGGACGCCGATCTGCCCGTGGGTTCGGCCGGCGCAGACGAGGGTCTTCGTCTCGGCGCTCCGGGCGAGGAGCACCGAGAGGAGTTTACCGAGTTTCTCCTCGATGAGCGCGAGGCTCTCGCGGATCTGCAGGGCGGTCGCCGTGTCCAGGATGTCGTTTGAGGTCGCGCCGTAGTGGATCCACCGCCCGGCGTCGCCACAGACCTCGGCGACGGCCTTGACGATCGCCATCATGTCGTGGTTGATCTCGGCCTCGATCTCCTGCGCTCGCTCGAGGCGGGCCTCCGGCGCGCGGGCCGCGATCGTCTCCGCATCCTCGCGGGGGATCATCCCGTGCGCCGCCTCAGCACGGGCCAGCGCCACTTCGGCCGTGACGATCGCCCGGAAGCGGTTCTCCTCACTCCAGACGGCACGCATCTCCAGGGTGCCGTAGCGGTAGTCGATGGGATGGATTGCCATAATGGAGAAGTGTTGGCATCCTCGCTACAAAAAAGAGGTTGCCGCACCTGTCCCGCGCCGCAGAGCCCGCCGTCATATCCACTCATTCCTCCTGAAGTAGAGGAGCATCGCGGCCGCGACGCCTACCATGATGAGGAGGACGAGCGGGTAGCCCCAGGGCGAGTCTTCGAGCGGTATGTTCCTGAGGTTCATCCCGTAAAACCCGGTGATGAAACTCAAGGGGATGAAGATGCTCGCGACGATGGTGAGGATCGTCGTGATCTCGGCGAGCCTGTTGTTCTGGTTCGAGGTATGGAGGTCCATCACGCCGGAGAGCGTATCGCGGGTATACTCCGCAACCTCCGCCGCCTGGATGCACCGATCGTATACATCCCGGAAGTACGGGATCGTCTCCTTCCGGACCAGGCTCAACTCCCGGCTTGCGAGCGATCCGAGAACCTCGCGTGCCGGCACGGCCGCTCTCCGGATGGTCAGGAGATCTTCTTTGAGTTCGTAGATCTGTTTTAAGGCAAGCGGATCCGCGGCAGCCAGAACCCTGCCCTGGAGGTCTTCCACCCGGTCGTCGACCGCGTCGAGAATGGCGAGGTAGACGCCCACGATGGCGTCGAGGAGCGTGTAGGCGAGGAAGTCCGGACCCATGCCCCGGAGGAGACTCAGCTCGTTCCTGAGCCGCTCTCTGACCTGTTCGAAGACCCGGAAGGGCTGCTCGCGGAACGTTATGACGTAGTTCTCCCCGAAGATCAGGCTGACCTGCTCGCTTACAACCCTGCCGTCTCTCTCCGAGAGCATCCTCGCGATGACGGCGACGTAACTCCCGAACTCCTCCACCTTCGGCCGCTGGTCCGGGGCGGTGATATCCTCCATCGTGAGCGGGTGGATGCCGGCCTGCCTGCCGAGGATCACGAGTTCGTCGCGCTCCGGCACCCCGATAACGTCGATCCAGGTGACCGTCTCCCGGCCGATCCACGACCAGGCCTCGGTGAGTTCGATGCACTCGTGCTCCTCGATGCGGTCCTGCGTGTAGTCTATCACGCGGATCGAGAGTATCCCACAGGTTTTTTCCGGCTGCATCAACACCTCCGGACTGCCTGCTCCCCGGGGAAGAGGCGGCTGCACCTCGCCAGTCCCGGGGAATCAGTCGGCGAGTCGCCCGCCAGGAGTCGTGGACACCACCCCGGGGAAGGGGCATTCATCCCAAGGTATAAAACATCACTGCCTGCCCAATCATGCGTCTTTTACCGGCCCGCCGCCGTAGGAGATGGATCTACTCGGTCGCGACGGCGGTTCCCGCGCCGACGATCCCGCAGGCGACCAGGATGCAGTTGGCGTCGATCCGGACCCGAAGGGGAATGACGCCGATAACGACGACCATTAAGGTGGATGCCGTTCTCCGAAACGAGTAGTATTCCCTCTCGTCCGTGCTATCGCCGGCGCACGCGGGCTTCGACGCAGCGGGAGATACCGGTATCCGGTTATGAGCGGGGGTACCGGCAGCGGTTCAGATCCACTCTTCCTTCCTGAAGTAGAGGAGCATCAACCCCGCGACGACCGCCATCGAGGCGAGGGCGGCCGCATAGCCCAGGGGATGCCCGATCCCCGGCATGTGCGCGAAGTTCATGCCGTAGACCCCGGCGATGAAGGTGAGCGGGATGAAGATGGTGGCGATGACGGTGAGGACCTTCATGATCTCGTTCATCTTGCTGCTCTGGCTCGAGAGATAGACGTCGAGTGTCCCGGTCATCACCTCCCGGTAGGTCTCCACCGTCTCGGCGACCTCTATAGTGTGGTCGTAGATGTCCCGGAAGTAGACGCGCGTCGGCTCACGGATCAGGGGCGATTCACCCCGTTCGAGTTCTGCCACCACGTCGCGAAGCGGCCAGACCGAGCGCCGGAGCGCAACCAGAGACCGTTTCAGGGCGTAGATCGCCTGCAGGGTCTTGCGGTTGGGTTCTGCCACCACCTCATCTTCGACTGCTTCGATACGCTCCCCAAACTCCTCGATCACGGTGAAATAACCGTCGACGATCGCGTCCAGCAGAGCGTGGAAGAGGCCGTCCGCCCCCTCGCCCCGGAGCCTTCCTGCTCCCGCGCGCAGCCGCTCCCTGATGCGCCAGAAGAGATCGCCCGGCTGCTCCTGGAACGAGACGACGTAACCGTTCCCGAGCAGAAGGCTGACCTGCTCGCTCTGGAACTCGCCGTCGCCGTCGGGGGCGAGCATCCGGACCGCGACGTAGAGGTAATCGCCGTAGTCCTCTATCTTCGGCCGCTAGCGGGTGTTCGCGATGTCCTCCAGGATCAGGGGGTGGATCCCGACGGCTTCCCCGACCTCCCGGATAACCCCGGCATCATGGACGCCGTCGACGTCGACCCAGGTGACCGTCGGGCGGGTGATAAGGTCCCGGAAGTCTCCCGGCCGGGTGCAGACCCGCTCGTCGAGACGGGCTGCGTCGTAGTCGATGACCGTGACGGTGACCGGTCGTGTGCGGGCAGCATCGGTGTAGACGAGATCCTTTGCCCGGTTGTCGTGCAGCCTCATTGGAGATCCGATAGGTTCTGGTCTGGATGAATGAGCCAAAAATCGGAGTGGTTTGCGGATTTCACTGTTTTGCTGTCTCGTCCTCTCGCTTCGCCTTCGCGGCGGCGCGGCCGATCAGGATCACCACGATCACTGCGATGATCGTCACGACGACGGCATACACCAGCATGGCGACGAGCGTGCTCTGATCGCCGAATATGAGGGCAAAAAGCTCTTGAATTGCGCCGTTCCATGCGAGAGCGGCGACCAGACCAAATGCGGCCGTGACGAGGGCCGCTATCTTGTCGATGACTTCTGCTTTGAAGGACATATGATTCCTCAGTCGGGAGGTTCACGGTAAGCAAGATAATACTTTCGTCATGTTTCATTTTCCTGCCCCCGTAAGGCAATTAAGTATTTTTTAATGGCTCTCAATGAAAACCGACGTCGATCTGTGCGCCGTGCTGCGTTCACGGCAGGACCGTGGTAGATCCGGCATCGTCCTCTCCCCCGCCTTCCTCCCCCTCACTTTCGCCCCGGGCACCCAAACTACATTGATGTACGACGTCGAACTGTATGCAATGGATAGTCTCGACGACTGGTTCCCGTACCGGGAGTACCGCCCTCACCAGCGGGAGATGCTTGAGTCGGCCGCAACTGTCGCCCGCGACGGCGGCATCGCCATGATCGATGCGCCGACCGGGAGCGGCAAGTCGAGCGTGGTCTCCGCGCTCCTTGCGGAGAGCCGGGGACGCAAAGTCTTCGTCGCCGTCCGGACCATCAGCCAGCTTGCGACGTTCATGCGGGAGCTCGAGCTCATCCGGAAGAAGCGCGGCGGCCTCAAGTTCGCCTACCTCATCGGTAAGTCCAGCATGTGTCCGCTCGGGGGCGAGGGTGACATCTACCGGCGGTGTGAGGGCGTCAAGTCCTTCTCGACGGCGCTGATGCGGGAGCGGGCGCAGAAGGGATCGCTCGTCCCGGCAAACGACCGCCAGATCAAACAGCAGATCCGCAAAATAGACCCGGAACACCCGCTCATCTGCCCCTACTTCATCCACGGTAAATCCTTCGTGGAGCCCGAGGATGGGGGGTTGAAGATGATCCCGTCGGCGGCCCTGCGCGTCCGGGCGGAGCGGGTGAGCACCGAGATGATCTGGCCCGACCAGCTCGCCGGGTTCTGCGGCGACATCTGCCCTTACGATACGATGATGCATGCCGCACGGGACGCCGATGTGGTGCTCGTGAACTTCTACCACCTCTTCGACGACGCCATCCGGGAGCAGATCTACCTCTCGCTCGGGATCGAGGGGCACGACGCCCTGCTGCTCATCGATGAGGCCCACAACTGCGGCGATGTCGTCCAGAGCATCGAGAGCGTGACGATCGAGGAGCGGGATATCGTGCAGGCCGGCCACGAACTCTCCGGTCGCCGCCGGTCGCCGCAGGCGGACGCCATCGTCCAGATTCTGCCGCAGATCACCCGGTTCATGGAGGCGCTCAAGGGCTCGCACGAGGTCGAGGACTGGTTCGACCCCGCCATCTTCCAGCGGATGATCCTCTCGGGGACACTCTACCGGAACGTGGAGGAGATCGTGGACGACCTCCTCAAGATCAGCGAGGGGATCCGCGAGAAGAACATGCAGGCGGGCGAGTTCCGGGAGAGCGCGATCGAACGGCTGACCGAGTTCTTCTACCGGATCTTCCGTTCCGCCGCCGACCCGGCCTACCTTACGGTCTACCGCAAAGAGGAAGAAGGGGCTGTGGCGCTCGAGGTCAGAAACATCGACCCGAGCACGAAACTCCAGGAGATCGCCCGTGCGCATGCCTGTTGTGTCTTGATCTCGGGGACGCTCTCGCCCATCGAGAGTTACCGCCGCTACTACTTCGGCGACCTCCCCGTCACGGCGATCTCGCTCCCGAACTCCTTCCCCCCCGAGAACCGCCGCATCTTCTGCGCAAACGACATCACCACCGCCTACTCGATGCGCCGGGACAGAGATAACCTCTCGCGGACCGAGGACTATATCACGACGTTCGCCCGCATCCCGGGGAACCTCGCGGTCTACTTCCCCTCCTACGACCTCCTGAACACCTTCGCGGATCGCTGCGCCCCCCGGATCAGGAAGAAGCAGATCTACATCGAGTCCAAGGATACCTCGGCCTCGGCCGCGATGCTCCGGGAGTTCATGGCCCTCCCCGGGACCGGCCGCTCTGGCGTCCTCTTTGCGGTCTGCGGCGGCAAGTGGAGTGAGGGCCTGGACTACCGCGGCGATATGCTTTCCGGGGCGCTCGTCATCGGTCTCCCGCTCGCACCGTTCAACCGCGTCCGTAAGATGGTGATCGACTACTTCCGGATGAAGTTCGGCGATGAGGGGGAGTTCATCAGCTACACCCTCCCGGCCGTCAACCGCGCCCTGCAGGCGTTAGGGAGGGTGCTCCGGACGCCTGAGGACAGGGGGATGCTCGTCCTCGGTGATAAACGGTTCCTTGAGTCCCGGGTTCACGCCGGGCTGCCTCCGTGGATGCAGGAGGAGATGACGAGATGCACCCTCGAAGAGTTCCGGAAGGAGGCCGAGAGATGGCGATCCTGAGCGGATCGTGCCGCTTCGGTCTCTGGAACGTCCATGTCTCGTGGCAGGACGATCTCGTCTACCGGGTGCGTTTTGCGCGCGAAGGTATCCCTGGCCCCGTCCCGGAAGAGATCCTGCGCTACTGTGCCGGGCGGCCATCGGATCTCTCCACGCTCAGAAGCGTCGCGACCGAGGGTGAGACGACCTTCGCGAGGATCTACCGTGCCGTCCGGGAAGTCCCCTGCGGGGAGACCGTCACCTACGGTGAGGTTGCCTGGATGGTCGGAACCGCGCCCCGGGCGGTCGGGGCGGCGATGGCGAGGAACCCGACCCCGCTCGTGGTGCCCTGCCACCGGGTCGTCGCGAAGACCGGCATCGGCGGGTTCTCCCCCGATCTCGCGATCAAAGAGGCCCTGCTGGCGATGGAACGCCAGAGAGATGTCTGCATGCCGGAAAAGGGAGAAGTTAACAGGTAACTCTGCTATAGTACTATCGAGATGAAGATCGTGGTCCTGGGTGCCGGGGCGGTCGGGCTGACCATTGCCGCGAAGTTGTCCCGCGTCGCGGACGTTCACGCCGTTACCCGGGCGCGGCATGCGAACGCGGTGCAGGAGCGGGGCTTTCTGATGACCGGCATATGGGGGGCGGGCACATACCGGTTCAGCTGCTCCGAGGATCTCCCCGACGGATGGCGGGATGCCGACTACTACATCGTCACCGCGAAGTCCACCGACACGGAGGCGATCTGCCGTCAGTTCGCCGACGCCATCAGGGGGCGCGAGACGGTGAGCCTCCAGAACGGCATCGGGAACGAGGAGATCATCGCGCGGTTCACCGACCGGGTCATCGCGGGCATGATCATCACCGGGTTCGAGTGGCGGGGCGATGCGTCGGTCCACGTCTCGGTGGAGGCGTCTCCCATGATACTCGGGAGGTTCCCGTCCGGTAAGGACGACGCGGTCGATGCCCTCGCCGCCCTCATGCGGGAGGCCGGTATCCGGGCGGAGGCAACCGCCGGGATCAGGACGGATGTCTGGAGCAAGACCCTCTACAACTGCGCGTTAAATCCACTCGGTGCCCTGATGAACGTCCCGTACGGCGCGCTCACCGATCCGCACGCATGGACGGTCGTCGCCGCGATCGTCCGTGAGGCATACCGGGTGGCAAAAGCCGAAGGCGTCGCCCTTCCCTGGGAGACGGCGGAGGCCTACCTCGAGTATCTCCGCACCGACCAGCTCCCCGCCACGGCCGCCCATCACTCGTCGATGCTCCAGGACATCGCTGGCGGGAGGAAGACCGAGATCGACTTCATGAACGGTGCGGTGGCGGCACTCGCCAGGAAGCACGGCATCGAGGCACCTTACAACACCTGCATCGCCGAACTGATCCGCTTCCGGGAGCGGCTCTGACGGCCGGGAGGGAGGAGCATGCGATCTGCGATAGTCCTTGTCGGCGGAGCGGCACGCCGTGCCGGGGGGCGGGAGAAGTATTTTTTTACGTTCCAGGGCAAGACCTTCATCGACCGCCTCATCGACACCCTGAAGGAGGCGGTCGACGAGATCGTGGTCGTTGCGCGGGATCCCGGGCAGTGCGAGCGGTTCAATCATCTCGGGAATATCCAGTGCATACCGGATCTCAGGAGAGGTCTCGGCCCCATCGGCGGCCTGCACGCGGGGGCGCTCGCGGTGCACGGCGAGTATGTCTTCGTTGCCGCCTGCGACATGCCCTGCATCCATCCGGGGGTGGTCAGGCTGCTCTTCGACGCTGCGGCTGGCTACGATGCCGCCATTCCGAGCTGGAACGCCGATATGCTCGAACCGCTCCACGCGGTCTACCGGAGAAGCGCACTGCTTGAGTATCTTGAGGAGCACGATTCGCTCTCGGTCCGGGCGATGATCTGGAGTCTCAATACCCGGTACGTGGGTATGGAGGAGATCCGGGAGATCGATCCCGACCTGTTGACGTTCACGAATATCAACAATCTCGAAGACCTGGAGTCGATCGATCCCGCGGCAGGACACGATACCGACGACCTGCGCGACGCTTGCTGAACGTCGTCACGCCGATCTTCGCACGGAACCCCGACCCGTAACCGGGCGGGAGACCGCCCGGCCTGCCGTATCTCTGCGAGCATTCCCCGTTCAAGAACCTCCTTTTCTCGTGCCCGAGCGGTGAGTTCCCGAATCCGGCTCAGTACTTTGCTAACATGGTTGGAGCAGTCCACCCGGAGGATCAACCATCGAGGCTTCTCAAACTCCATTCTTGATGGAACGTCGCGGCTCGAAACTTGATGGCTTCTCATGCTCGCTACACTCGCACTTCGCACCTGACGGTGCTCAAGCACCTGTCCTACGGGCAGTCGCACTTCGCGGCTTCGCGCTCTTCGCGTGAGATTTCGGTACTGCTCCCGCCGTCACCTCACGCGAAGGCGCGAAGAACGCGAAGTCCGGTGTCGGGTGCCGAAACTAGTGAAGTACTGAGACTCTCCCGGATCCTCAAAAAGTTCTACCGGCCCTCCCGAAACCGTGGCAACCTCCGGCCGTCCCTGATCGGGGTCGTTCAGGACCCGCCGAACCGTCCCGGGAGCCGGAGGCGGTACGTTGCCCGAAAGAATTATATACTATCTCCGAGTAGTCAGGCCGTGATGTCATCGGGGGAAGTGACTTCATCCAGTTCTACCGCCAGGGTCCCGGCCGGTTCCGGAATAATGCGTTCCGGGCGTGCGATCCGGGGAAATCGAGCCGGACGTATAGCGACACCGCTCCTTCTCTTCTGCTGTCTTGTTGCAGCCCTGTGCGGGGTTGTCTCCGCCGACGAAGGGGAGTATGTTCCCGTCTGGAGCCTGGGGGCAAACGGCCCGGTCAGTTCCGTGGCGATCACCCACGACGGTGCTACGATCGTTGCCTCTGCGGGTTCGACGGTATACCTTCTCGACCAGCAGGGCAACGTCCTCTGGCAGAACCCTGTCGGTTCCCGCGTGAACGGCGTCGGGATATCGCCCGAAGGATCACGTATCGGCGTTGCTGCAGACAAACTCTATCTCTACAACCGGGACGGAGACCTGCTCTGGGCGGTGAAGACGGGTTTTATCTACCGGAGCGTGGATCTCTCGTCGAACGGGGCGTACGTCGCCGCCGGCTGCGACAACGGCGCGGTCTACATCTTTGATAAAAACAAGAAGCAACTCTGGGACTACGACATGGGAACCGACAGCTACGACCTCGCGATATCGGAGAACGGCCGCAGAATCGCGATCGGCTGCGATAACCAGGGGGTCTACCTCCTCAACAGCAGGCAGGGTGAGTCCTGGAGTTACGGGACCGGGAGGCTGGTGAGGGGGATCGACCTCACCCCCGACGGCCGGTTCGTGGCGGCCGGATCGGTCGACCGGTGCCTCTATCTCTCCACGGGGGAGGGTGAACACCTCTGGAAGTATCCCGTGGAGGAGGCCGTCTCCTCGGCGGCCCTGACGAACGAGGCTGACAGGGTCTTCGCTGCGGCCGGCAAGACGATCCACGTCCTCGACCGGACGGGAGCCCGGGTCCAGGAGATCGGCCTCGCCGGCCGTGCGGAATCAGTTGCCGTGACTCCCGACGGTTCGTTCCTCGTCGTCGGGGGCGGCGAGGGCGATCGGTCGATCCGTCTCTTCACAGACGATCCGGACCTGGTCGAGACCTGGAATCCGCCGGAGGCTCTGATTGACGAGACCGAACAGCCGGACGAGGCGGCGGTAGATGTGATCGTCTCCCCGGCACCCGAAAACACCGGCAAGGATACGGGGGAAGTGAGCGCCGCGGCTCAGGAAGTCCCGATGACCTCAAGGGTCTTCGGGTGGGTGGAGAACATCCTCTCCCTCCTCTTTAAGCCCCAGGATGACTTCCTGGCCTGACTCACTCTTTTCGGGCAGGATAGGGGGTTAGACCCGATGCCGGCTCCCGCTCGCGTCGCGCGCGTAACGCCCGAACTCGCTCTCGAGCAGGACGTCGCCGGAGAAGACGGGGCCGTCCCTGCAGACCCGCAGGCCGTGCGGGTCGGTGCAGCACGACCCGCAGAGACCGACCCCGCACTTCATGTAGCGGTTTATGGAGAACTGCCCCCGTTCCGCACACCCTTCCCGGTCGAGGATGGCGAGGACCGCCGCCATCATCACCTCCGGCCCGCAGACGCAGACGTGTTCGAAGTCGGCGAGGTCCACCCTTGAGACGAGTTCCGTCACGAACCCGTGGTGGCCGGCGGTGCCGTCGTCGGTCGCGATCATCAGCGCCGCCGCACGCCGTATCCTCTCCGCGAAGAGGAGCTCGGAGGCTGTCCGTGCGCCAAGGAGGAAGGTGTCCACCTGCCCGGCCTCAACAAGCGGCAGCAGCGGGGAGGTGCCGACACCGCCGCCGATGGCGAGCGTCCTCCCCGAGACGGCAAACCCGTTCCCGTAGGGGCCGCGGATCCCGATCCGGTCGCCTGCGTTCTTCGCAAAGAGAGCAGTTGTCGCGTCTCCGACCTTCTGGACGGTTATCGACGACGGTGAGGAGAGGCCCATCGGGATCTCGTCCACGCCCGGGACCCAGACCATCACGAACTGGCCCGGCCGCGCGGCAATCTCCCGGTCGAAGACGAACGTCCTGATCGACGGCGTCTCCTCCACGATCTCTGTTATCGTCACCCCTGCGGGCATCTGCTCATGCATGGGCGCACCCCACGATCTCGTCCGCGTCGATGCCGTCGGGGTCATAAAGGTCGTCAGCTATCGCAGCAAAGATGCCGATCTCGTCGATGACCGCGCTCCCGATCTCGACCGCGCTCGCGCCCGCCATCATCATCTCGACGACGTTGTCGGCGGTTGAGACCCCGCCGCACCCGATGATCGGGATGGAGCATGCCTCGTAGAGGTCGTAGACGCATCGGACCGCGACGGGGAAGATGGCCTTCCCCGATAGCCCGCCGAACCGGTTCCCGAGCACCGGCCGGCGGAGCGCCGTCGATATCCGCATCGCTTTCACGGTGTTGACCGCAACGATCGCGTCCGCCCCGCCGCGCTCTGCGGCCGCTCCGATCTCGGCGATATCAGCGACGTTTGGGGTGAGTTTCACCCAGGTCGGGATACCGAGAGAGGCCGCCGCCCTCGTGCACTCCTCCACGAGAGCCGGGTCGCTCCCGATCGCCGCCCCGTAGCCCTCCGCGTGGGGGCAGGAGAGGTTCAGTTCGAGCCCCGAGGCCTTACCGGCAAACCAGCCGGCGACCGTCCGGAACTCTTCGGGTGTTCCCCCGAAGATGCTCACGACCACCGGCTCCCCTTGAAGGGCGGTCAGTTCCTCCACGAACGCGGCCGAGGGGTTCGGCAGGCCCATGGCGTTGATGATACCGCCGTCGACGACGACCAGGCAGGGTCCGGGATGCCCCTCTTTCGGATTCGGGCCGATAGACTTTGTGACCACACCGCCCGCTCCGTTCGCGAGGATACGGGCGAGCGACGCCCCGGTGGTTCCGAGGATGCCGGCCGCCAGAAGAAGGTGATTCTTCAACCGGATGCCGCCGACCTCGACAGGGCCAGGATACAGCGCAACCATTGAAAAAAGGTGGGAGCGGGGTATTATTATATTCTCGCGCCAAGTATATTGACGAAGAAGCATGTGCTCCGCTCTCCGGATACCGGTGCAGGAGGCGGTAAGGTGGCCATTTTCCCTGCCGGATCATTGTTCTCCGGGCATATAATGGCCCTTTATGCGCACAATCTTACCATTACTCAATTCAGGACAATACTATGACCTCGCTTGCGATCTTTGGTGTAGGAAAGGTGGGGGGTGAGACGGCGTTTCTCTCCGCCGCGCTTGGTCTCGTCGATGAACTCATCGTCTACGACACATATGAACCCATCCTCCGGGCGCAGGTTCTCGATCTGCAGCACACGGGTATCGATGTCTCGATCTCCACTGATATGGCGGCGACGCGGGACGCCGATATCTTCGTCTTTGCAGCGGGTACCCCGAGGACGCCGGAGATCGAGACCAGGGCCGACCTCCTCGAGGCCAATATCCCCGTGGCGAAGCGTTGCAGCGAGTTCCTGCAGGGATTTCCTGGTATCGTCATCACCGTCACGAACCCCATGGACGCGAACAACTACGGCCTCTGGAGGATGATGGGCATCGACCGGCGGCAGTGCATCGGTTTCGGCGGCCAGCTCGACAGCGCGCGATTTGCCGGTCTCCTCCGCGAGGCCGGGATCCCGGGACCTGCCTGGGTGCTCGGGGAGCACGGTGAGCACCAGGTGCCGCTCTTCTCAAAGACCGGGGCCGATGTCGGTATCGAGGAGCGGGAGGCGATCCTCTCCCGGATGCGCGGGGCGAGCATGGAGGTTATCCGCGGCAAAGGCGGGACGATCTTCGGGCCGGCGTATCACATCACCATGCTGATCCGGGCGGTCCTCGAAGACCGGCGCGAGGTTCTCCCCTGCTCGTGCGTGCTCGACGGTGAATATGGTCTCTCCGGCTGCTCCCTCGGCGTTCCCGCCCGGATAGGCCGCGAGGGCATCCTCGGCATCGAGGAGTGGGATCTCGATACCTGGGAGTCCGCAAAGATGGCGGAGGCGGGGGCGTTTGTCAGGGACCTCTGCAGGAGATTCGATGACTGAGCGGGTGCTCGAGTCCGGCATGAGCGTTGCAACCGTCCTCGACGATTTCGGGAAGACCCGTATCGGTATACACCAGGTGGAGTACAGCGTCGGCGCCGAGACCCCGGTCGTTCACATCTTCGGCCGGGACGCGGCCGGAAAAGCGATGCGGATCAACGTGACCGGTTTTCGCCCCTACTTCTACGCGCCCGCCGAGCAGGTGGACGGGAGAGCCCTCGCCCGGGAGGTCATCGGTGTTGAGCGGGATACGACCTACCGCTCCATCCAGGGCGTTCTTCTCCGGCGGCTCTACACCCGCCGCCCTGGCGACGTCCGTTCCGTCCGCGATGACTTCAGCCAGCATTTCGAGGCTGATATCCCATTCACCACCCGATTCATGATAGACTGCGGCCTAACCGGCGGTGTCGAACTCCCGGCCGACGCCCCCGAGTCGCTCGATGGCGCCTTTGAGGTCGAGCACGACGACCTCGCGCCGGCCGAGGTCAAGGCTCCTGCCCGGACGTGCATCATGGACATCGAGTGCGTGGACGAGGAGGGGTTCCCCGAGCCCGAACGCGACCCGATCATCTGCGTCACCTGCTGGGACTCGTTCGACGACGACTACACGACGCTCCTCTGGCAGCCCTCCGCGGCTGCGGGCGACGCGCCCGACCTTCGTGTCAACGAGCGGCACCGGGTCGTCCGGCACCCGGACGAGGCCTCGATGCTCAGGGGGCTCGCCGCCTACGTGAAAGAGCGCGACCCGGATATCCTCTCGGGCTGGAACTTCGTGGAGTTCGACATCCCCTACATCGTGAAGCGGATGGCGGTGCTGGGGCTCCCGGCCGAGGATCTCGCCCGCCTCCCCGGGCAGACCGAGCGAAACGCCGTCCGCGGGCGGTCGATCTTCGATCTCCTTGCCGCCTACCGGAAGATGCACCAGGCCCAGAAAGAGTCATACCGACTCGACGCGGTCGCCGAAGAGGAACTCGGGGTGACGAAGGTTCGCTACACCGGGACGATCACCGAGCTCTGGAGATCGGATCCGAAACGACTCGTGGAGTACAACTGCCGTGACGTCGAACTCTGTGTCGGGATCGATCAAAAGAACAATATCATCGAGTTCTACGGGGAGATCGCCCGGTACGTCGGGTGCCCGCTCGATCGCACGCTGAACTCCTCGAACGTCATCGATATCTACGTTCTCCGGAAGGCGTCGGGAAAGTTCGTCCTCCCGTCAAAAGGGCTCGCTGCGGGCGACGAGTTCGAGGGGGCGACCGTCTTCGAGCCCGCCACAGGTCTCCGTGAGAACGTGGTGGTCCTCGACCTGAAATCGCTCTACCCGATGGCGATGATGACGATCAACGCCTCTCCCGAGACGAAGAACCCGGACGGCGAACTGCGGGCGCCGAACGGTGTCCGGTTCTCCCGGGAGCCGGACGGGTTGACGAGGAGCATCATCTCGGAGCTCCTCGGGGAGCGGGACGAGCGCAAACGCCTCCGAAACCTTTACCCCTTCGGGTCGCCGGAGTACGTCCTCTACGACCTCCAGCAGAACGTCCTGAAGGTGATCATGAACTCCTACTACGGGGTTTCGGGCTACACCCGGTTCAGGCTCTACGACCGCGAGATCGGGTCGGCCGTCACCTCGGTCGGCCGGGCGATCATCAGGCATACCCGGGACGTCATCACCGATCTCGGCTACACCGTCCTCTACGGCGACACCGACTCCTGTATGGTGCAGGTTCCGCCGGGGAGCCTTGAGGAGACCATCGCACGGGCGAGGGATATCGAGGCGAAGTTGAACGCGAGCTACGGTGACTTTGCGAAGGCCGAACTGAACGCCGATATGCATTACTTCTCCATCAAGTTCGAGAAGGTCTATCGCCGTTTCTTCCAGGCGGGCAAGAAGAAGCGCTACGCCGGGCACCTGGTCTGGAAGGAGGGGAAAGACGTCGACGAGGTCGACGTCGTCGGGTTCGAGATCCGGCGGAGCGACTCCCCGCAGATCACGCGGGAGGTGCAGGGCACCGTCATCGAGATGATCCTCCGCGGGGACGCATTCAGCGATGTGCAGCCGTATCTCCGCGACGTCATCAGGAAGTACCGCCGGGGTGAGTACTCCCTTGACGAGGCCGGTATCCCCGGCGGTATCGGAAAGAACCTGGACAGTTACGAGAACGACGACGCCCACATCAGGGGCGCTAAGTACTCCAACAAATACCTCGGGACTGATTTCAAGCGGGGCAGCAAGCCGAAGCGCATCTACATCAAGGCCGTCACGGCAAAGTACCCGAGGACGGATGTCGTCTGCTTCGAGTACGCCGACCAGGTGCCGCCGGAGTTCGTCATCGACTGGGAGACGATGCTTGAGAAGACGCTCAAAGGCCCCATCTCAAGGATCATCGAGCCGCTCGGGTGGGACTGGCACGACGTCGATCCCTCGCGGACGACGCTCTTTGATTTCGGGATGTGAGAAAAGTTTGAGGGGTCGCTTTACGCGATGCCCCTTCTCGCGCGCTCCTCATCGAGGAACGCGCTCCGCTCGACATTCTTCGACCAGGCGATCCGGCCGCCGACGATCTGCCAGTTGTCCATCTCCAGGACGTCGACCCCCTCGGGGACCTCAGGGACGGCCGCCCCGCCGGGGACGACGAGGACGGCCCTGTCTGCGTTACCGGCGCTTGCGGCAGCCTTGAGCGCCTCGACGGCGCCTGCCTGGACCACAGGGGCCATATTCACGTTCACGAGCACCCGCTCCGCCCTGCCGGCGACCCGGCGGGAGAGCACGTATTCCGGCTGAGCACTGCCGGCGGGAGATCCTGCATACTGCCACCCCTCCCGGGGAGAGAACCGCCGGGAAAGGGTCTTTTTCACATCCAGATGTGTAGAATCTTTTATGCCACCCATATCAATATCCTCTGTGTACCTGTTATGGTCACGGTCGAATATAAGCGTTGTAGTTTGCACATTCCTGTTTGTAGCGGGTGACCGGTGGCGTTGATGCTCTCCACGGGCTCAAGCCAGGGCAACCTCTCCGTCATCATCGATCCGTTTCTCCCGGGCTGTTCACAGGGCGAAGGCGGCGGTCGGTAAAGAAGGAGCATCGGAAGATCCGAAGGAACACTTTTATTCTACTATCGGTATTATGCACCGGGGTTTCATTATGGCAGAAGCAACGCAGACGGATGCCGGGGTTGTGGAAGCGTACGAGAGACTTGCGCATGAGGTGCTGGAGCGGCCGGAGAGCATCCCGAGCGCTATCCACAATCTCCTCCTGAAACTGGCGGAGACGCACCCGGGAGCGGTCTACTGGATCATCCGCAAGTTCTACCAGGAGTATCTCCGGCTCTACGTCTCCGATACCGGCTACATCGGCATCGCAGATCGGTATGAACCCGATCTGATGTACCCGGGCGACATTGTCCTCTACATGGTGCCGGAGAGCCCGCAGGCGGGCGATGTGGTCCAGATCTCCTTCACCGACAAGGGTGAGGTGAGCGTCTACGTCATCCACGGACGGGTCATCGGGTGCAACGACGACCGGTCGGTACAGGTGGCGGATACGAGCACCGGAGAGGAGTACCGGGTCGTTGACTGGAACATCCTCGGGAAGCTGGTCAGGGTCATCCCGTTCGGCTCCAGCGAGTGGCAGGAACTCTTCACGGCGTCCGGCGTCCCGAAGGGATGGGTCGCAACATCGGTCGAGGAGAACATCCGTTCCATCCAGGACTCAGACGTTGCCGGGAAGGACGAGGCAATCACTGAACTCAAGCGGCGCCTTAAAGACCTGGTATAGGAGAGGTGGCTACGCCTGTGCGTTTTCTGCCGGGCGGGAGCAGACCGGCTTTCGTACCGGCCAACGACGCCTACCCGCACGAACCTTTTTTAAGGGGATGGTCTATCCCTGCCGCATGAGGCATCTGGCAATAATCATCCTTGCTCTGCTTCTCATCCCGTCCGGAGCAGAGGCGCTCACCTTCCTCGGCGGGGACGAGACCCTGATCGATACTCCTATTCCCGACGACGTGGTCGTCTCAGGCGGGACCGTGACCGTCAACGCCCCCGTCGACAGCCTGACGGTCGCCGGGGGAACGGTGAGGGTGGACGCGCCGGTCGCCGGCGACATCATCGCCGGCGGAGGCAGCCTGATTATCAACGGCGACGTCGGTGGGAAGGTGCTCGCCGCCGGCGGCGAGATCGAGTTGAACGGGAACGCGACGAACGCCCTCGTCACGGGTGGTGCGGTCAGGATCGGGAGAGATGCCGTTATAGAGCGCGACGCGGTGATCAGTGCGGGAGAGGTCACGAACGAAGGATCGGTTCTCCGCAACCTGACGGTCGAGGCCGAGACCTTCACCAATACCGGTACGGCCGGGAACGTGACCTTCGAGCAGGAGGAGCCGGAGTCGGCGCTGCCCGGCCTCTTCTCGGTTCTCTTCGCCGTCGGGTTCCTTATCCTCGGCCTTCTCCTCATCCGGGGATTCCCCGACCTGTTTACGGCGGTGGTCGGGCAGGTCAGGGAGAGCCCGGTTCTCCTGACGGTCCTCGGGTTCGTCGCGATCATCGTATCGGCGATCATCCTCGTCATCGTCGCAATCACGATCGTCGGCCTCCCCGTCGCGCTCGTCGCAGGAATGCTCTTTGTCGTCGCCCTGATGCTCTCGTCGCTCTTTGTCGCGTACGCCCTCGGAGACGTCATCGCATCCCGGGCGGGGTGGAGCCCGGGTCGTGCGTGGATATTCGTTCTCGGGTTCGTGATCCTGCAGATCCTCATCTTCATCCCGCTGCTCGGGGCGATCGTCCAGATCATCGCGGTCAGCCTCGGTTTCGGCGGGATCCTCTACGCGCTCAGGAGCGACCGTCCGTTCCGTGCCGGCGGTGAGGCGTAGCCTTTTTTTTTTGATGAGCCAGAGGGCCCGCTCGGACTGCACCGGGTAGACTGCCCGGCAGGATGGCTATATGGGGTGCGGCTCCCCGTTCTGCGGAAAAATAGGGGTGGGGTTGAATCCCGCTCAGGGCGTCGTGCCGGCGCCCTTCTCCCGGCCGAGCCGGAAGGCCGCGGTGTTGACCTCGACGGTCTTTTTGGGCACGCACCGCCGCACCGCCTCTTCGAGGGTCTCGGGCCGGAGCGGGATGTCGGCCGACGCCGCCCCGAGCATAACGATGTTCTGCGAGAGGATGTTTCCCGCCTCCCTGGCGAGGGCCGCGGCGTCGATGCAGGCGACGTCGAGGCCGGCGAGCGCGGCGAGGATGCTCTCGTCGTCGGGGACGTCGAGTGCCTGCTGGTAGACCGACGTCGGGACGACCAGGTTCCGGTTCACGATAAGCCGCCCTCCTGCCGGGAGGTAGTGGCGGTAGCGGAGCGCTTCGAGGAGGTCGAAGGCGACGAGGAGATCGGCCGTCCCCGGCACGATCAGGGAACCGTGCTTCCCGTCGATCCGGATATGGCTCTCCACCGACCCGCCGCGCTGCGCCATGCCGTGGGTCTCGGCGCTCCGGACGGTCCGGTTCTCGATGATGCAGGCCTCGCCGAGGACGTTCGAGGCGAGGACGGTTCCCTGGCCGCCGATCCCGACGATCAGGATATCGAACGAGGGTTTCATCGCCGTCCCTCCATACCGATCGCACCTGACGGGCATATGTCCGCGCAGACGCCGCAACCGGCGCAAAGTTCGGTGATCGTTGCGTTCTCCCCGGTAAACGCGATCGCCGGGCAGCCGAACGACCGGCAGACACCGCAGCCGGTGCACCGTTCGGGGTCGACAGCGTAGGCCTTTCGCCGGACTCCGCTCTTCCGTGCGGTGATGACGCAGGGCTGCTTTGAGATGATGACCCGGACGCCCCTCCTCTCCTTTGCCCTCCGGAAGGTTTCGAGGAGCACGGGAAGATCGTAGGGATCGACCGTCTCGACCCACGAGACCCCGCATGCCCGGCAGATCGCGTCGAGCGATATCGGGGTGCTCTCGGCGCCTGTCGCGGTCACTCCCGTGTTGGGGTTCGGTTGGTGGCCGGTCATAGCGGTGATCCGGTTGTCCAGGATGACGACGACCATATCGGCGCCGTTGTAGACGGCGTTCAGGAGCCCCGGTATTCCCGTGTGCAGGAACGTTGAGTCGCCGATGGTGCAGACGACCGGGCGCTCCTCTCCCGACCGGGCGATCCCGCTCCCGACGGTGATCGAGGCACCCATGCAGATGGTGGTGTCCACCGCCCCGAGCTGGAGGCCGAGGGTGTAGCACCCGATGTCGCTCGGGAAGATGCCGTCGCGAAAGACCTTCTTCATCGCGTAGAACGTCGGCCGGTGCATGCACCCGGCGCAGAGGATCGGCGGGCGGGGCGGCACGCCCTGGACCGGGGCGGCCGCCGGGAAGGTCGTCGTCGGGGTCATGCCCGCCTTCTCGAGGGCGGCGGCGACGATCGCCGGGTTGAACTCCCCTTCATACGGCACCGTGCTGTCCATCTTGCCGAAGACCTCGGTCCTCGTCGCCACCTGCCGTACGGCCTCCTCGACGACCGGGTCGAGTTCCTCGACGACGAGGACTCTCTCGTGCCGGTCGACGAACTCCCGGAGCCACTCCTCGTCGATCGGGTAGGCGCCGACGATCGCGAGCGAGACGTCGCCCCCGATCACCTCCTGGACGTAGGCGGCGGCGACGCCGCTCGCGACGACGGCGGTGCTGCCCCGGACGGTGTGGCGGTTGTAGCCGAGTTCGACGAGCCGTTTCTTTAACGCCTGCTGCTTCCCGTTCAGGTTCTTGTGCAGAACCCGGGTGTGCGCGGGGATGACCACGTATTGCTTCGGGTCGCGGTGGAAGACGGCGGTCTGGTGTTCGGTTCCGACTGCGCCCGTGTCGACGTCACCCTTTGAGTGGCAGATCCGGGTGGTGGGGCGGAAGATGACCGGCAGGCCGAACTCCTCGGAGAGGGCGAAGGCGTCCCGTATCATATCGTGCGCCTCCTGAACCGATGCCGGGTCGAGGCAGGGAAGCCGGGCGAAGTGCGCGTAGCGCCGGGTATCCTGCTCGTTCTGGGAACTGTGCGCGAAGGGGTCGTCGGCGGAGAGGACGACGAACCCGCCGGTCACCCCGGTGTATGCGCTCGTCATCAGGGGATCGGCCGCCACGTTCAGTCCGACGTGCTTCATGGTGCAGAGTGCGCGCTGCCCGCACCAGGCGGCGCCGAGCGCGTTCTCGAGGGCGACCTTCTCGTTCGTGGACCACTCCACGGTGAAGGGCCGCTCCTTCTGCACCCTGAGGACGTCGATCACTTCGGAGGACGGCGTGCCGGGATAGCCGCTGGCAAAATCGATGTTTGCCTCCAGGCATGCGTGAGCGATGCCCTCGTTTCCGAGTAGGTACCGTATTGCCATTGTTCCACTCAACTGTACTTCTATTGTCGGGTTTCAACATAGCGCTTTGGATGCCGGTCTAAAACATTCCGGTGCGGAAATGCCGCCTGTCGCGGGAGAACCGCGACGGCCCGTATCTTTTGCGCGCCACTGTTCTCGGAAGTGGATCGGCGGCCGTGTCCCCCAATGCGGCCATTTGCGCTGCTTTCTTTCCAGGAGGACGCCTATCTCCGGAGTTCGTTCCATGCTGCTCTCCCTGCCGGTTCTTCACCGGGCACCATTCCCGGATGATCCGGGGCAGAGTCCTTACATAACCTTTAAGTTGGATATTGTACAATATTTGTAGGCACCAGTAGAGGTGTATCGGGCCCGTAGCATAGCCGGTGGTGCACCCGGCTGATAACCGGGAGGTCATGCGTTCGAATCGCATCGGGCCCATCGTTCTTTCTTCTTCGTGGTTTCACCCTATGCCGTTCGCTACACTGTCTCTCTTCCGATCTCTAGATCTCTATCGATTTCTCCCGAAAAATTGTCTGATCGGGAGCGCGCCCCTTCAGCCCGAATCCTCTGGTCGCCGACGGTAGACAAGATGCTCGAGCACCAGGGCCACCACAATACCCACCACAAACCCGTTCGTGATCAGCGGGCGGACGAGTGCCGGGAACCCCGCGGCGACCACTGCAGGCAGGAACGCCACCAGCGTCCCGAGGAGGAGGGGGATGCCGATGATCAATCCCTCATTGAACGTCCTGACCGCCCCGCTCTCCTGGCCGAGCATCAGCCCCGCTGCGATCTGGGAGGCCATGACGTAGGCGAGGACGACCCCGATGACCGGCCCGGGGATGCTCGCAAGGCCGCCGATGGCGAGGGGAGATAGGGCCATGAGCGCGAGAGCGATGCCTGCCGGGACCAGGGCGAACCGGGACGCGCACCCGGTCGCGGCGATGACGCCGGGGGAGAGCGAGAAGTTCACGGGGCCGATCACCCCGCTGAGGCCTGCTGCGACGTTTCCGAGGCCGGTGATGGTCACCCCGCGGTTTGTGCGCTCACCCATCTTATCCGCCCCGAGAAGGCCGCCCACCGACTGGATGGATCCGAGGTCGTTTACGGCGAGTGCAAGGAAGCAGATCAGGAACGCTGCAAAGACTCCTGCATCGGGCAGGGCGAGCGGCGCGAGCAGGCCCGGAGGGAGTGCGAGCATCGCGGTGCCCTCCGGCGGCAGGGGAACCGGACCAAAGAGGACGATGTAGGAGAGCGTCCCGAAGATGATCGCCCAGAGCGCCAGGGTCGACTTCCATATCCCCTTCAGGAGTCCGCTTGCGACGAAGAGGATGAGAGCGAATGCGAGGGCGAAGAGGAAGGTCTGCGCCGGGGGAACCGTGCCGCCCCCATCCGTGATGAAGTTGAGGATGGTGGGTGCGAGGGTGAATCCGATGAGCATGAGGACGACCGCGATCACCCGGGGTGTGAAGAGGCGTTTGATATACTCAAAGAGGCCAGTTGCCGCTATCCCTGCAAGGAGGAGCCCGCCGATCACCAGTGACGCATTGATGGCGGGAAATCCCGCACCAATGCTTGCAAGGATGCCGATCAGGAGCACCGTTGCCGGGCCGAGCACCAGGGGAAGCCTGTGGCCGAGGTAGATCTGCGCGAGCAGCACCAGGGCGACGAGGAGAAAGAGTTTCTGGAGGTATGGGACGACCGACCCTTCGGTCTGGAGGGCGGCCACCACCCCGCCGGTGATGAGAATGAGCGGCACGCTCACCGCGAGCCATTGCAGGCCGAAGATGAGGAGCGATGCCGGTCGCGGCCGGTCGTCGATACCGTAGGTGAACTCCATTGTAGTGGTTCCCGGCGAAACGACCGGCCCGGGGGTGGAGCACGGGGGCGTTCCGGCCTGTAATCAGGATGTTCTTCTTCCCGGCTCCATAATAGTTTCCTATTCTATCAAGAGATGTTCTGAGCCGGAATCTCTTCGTAGCCCCCTACCAATTCGGTATATCTGTTGTAACCCCACCCCGCGCGGCCTTCGGCCTCCTCCCCCTTCCTGCGGGGCGGGGGCAGTGCGTGGGGATAGCCGGTGGGAAGCCGTGTCCGATTCTCCGCGACAATGCGAGGGAGAACAGCCGGGTGAAACTTCAGATGCGTTCCCCTCTGACCTCCCTCCCTCTTGCAGGATAAGCCCCCGGCGCCGTCTCATGGTCGTTTCCGCAAACCGATGGTTTGATGCCCCGTGGCCGGGAATTGATGGGTATGCTTTCACCCGGTCATGCGACTGAATCCTCCTGTATTCGTCCCGGCATCGGGCGGAGGGCGCGGGTATGAACGCAGTCGAGGTCCGGGGGCTCTCGCGGTCATTCGACGGCCGCGATATCCTCCGCGACGTCTCGTTCACCGTCGGGCACGGGGAGATCTTCGGCTACCTCGGCCCGAACGGCGCCGGAAAGACCACGACAATCCGGATCCTGCTCGGCCTCCTCGCCCCCGATACGGGCGAGGTCCGGGTCCTCGGGAGGGATCTCGCCGCCGACGACGATGCGCGTGCGCGAGTCGGGGTGCTCTTCGAGAACAACGGCCTTGTCGACCGGATGAGCGCCGCCGGCAACCTCACCTACTATGCCGGGCTCTACAGCGTCGATGACCCGGCGGAGCGGGTCGACGAACTCCTCGCGCTCGTCGGTCTCGCCGACCGGCGGGACGACCCGGTCGGGACGTTCTCGACCGGCATGAAGCGGAAACTCGGGATCGCCCGGGCGATCCTCCACCGCCCGGAGGTCGTCTTCCTCGACGAACCCTCCTCAGGCCTCGACCCCGGCGCGCAGAGGATGGTCCGCGACCTCATCCTCGAACTCTCCCGGCGGGAGGAGATGACCGTCTTCTTAAACTCCCATCACCTCGACGAAGTCCAGCGGATCTGCTCCACGGTCGCGATCCTCGCGGGAGGGAGGATCCGCGCCTTCGACTCGGTGGAGAACCTCACCGCAGCATCCGGCCGCCCGGCCGTGACGGTCGCCCTTGCCGGTGCCGGCGCCCGCGCGTGCGAGACTGTCGGAGGACTGCCGTACGTCACGGAGTGCGGCGTGGACGGCGACCGCCTCCGATGCACCCTCGCCGATCCGGCCGCGATACCCGACCTCATCGCGGCCCTCGTCGGGGCAGGGTTCCGCATCGAGGAGGTCCGCCGGTCGTCGCGGTCGCTTGAGGAGATCTACATCGAGCACGTCGGCCGGGCGGAGGGCGGTCCATGAGCACGCTCTCCGTCATCGCCCGCCGGGAGATGGGGCTTGCTCTCCGGAACCGGAGTATCCTCATCTCGGCGTTCATCTTTGCCATCTGGTTCCCGGTGATGTCGGCCCTCGGGATCGCCGCGGGTGCAGGAGACGACGCCACGATCCTGGCCGGGGGTATCGCAGCAATCACCCTCTCTTTAGGGGTCTTCATGGGCTACCTCTTCTGCGCCGATGCCTTCCTCCGGGAGAAGCGGGACGGCAGCATCGAGACACTCCTCTGCGCACCGGTCTCGCTCCAGCGTCTCTGGGAGGGGAAGGCCGCAGGAGTCGCCGTTCCGGCCTATCTGATGACCCTCGTCTCGGCCGCAGTGACTGCCGCCGCGGTCTCCACCCTCACCGGGATTCCGGTCGCCACCGACCCCCTGCTCCTCCTCCACCTCGCGGTCGTCGTCCCGGTCTGGATCCTCGCCGCGGCAGGGCTTATCGGCGCGGCCCAGCTCGCGCTCGGGATGCGAGAGAACCAGATCCTCGGTTTTGTCTTCATATTCGGGTTCTTCTTCCTCATCTTCGCGCTCCAGGGGGTAGTGCCCGGCCTCTCGGTGACGACGGAGGGTATCTTCGCGGCTGCCGGGCTCGCGCTTCTCGCTCTTGCCCGCTTCATCGCCGGGAAAGTGACGAAGGAGCGGATCGTCCGAACAATTCCGTAAAAATATGGAACGGGCCGGCCTATTGCCAGGCCGCTGTCCCTTCCTTGAGATACCGGAGGACCGGGGCGAGGACCTCCTCATTCACCGCGCCTGCTTTTGCCGCAGAGTTGCTGTTCATGGCGATGTAGGTGTCCTTCTCGGCCCAGTAGTAGAGTATCGTGTACGAGCCGTAGTACCCGCCGGTATGGCCGTAGAGGGTCAGGCCCTCCGATGCGTTCTGCTGCGTGAAGTATCCGTACCCGCATCCGACGCTCAACTCCCCGAGACCGGGCACCATCCCGATCTTCTGAGACTGTGGGGAGGTGTTCTCCATCGCTGCAAGCGATGCCGGGCTGATCAACGCTCCCGAGCGGAGTGCACGGTGGAACCTGTTGAGATCGGCCGTCGTGCTCACGATATCCCCGGCGCCCCGGTCGAACTGGATGTAGAGGTCGCTGAAGTCCATGACGGTCCCGTCTTCATCGCTCTCCAGGGCCCGCATGTGTGGACCGGGGATGTGGTTGGTCCGGTGGACGAACGTGTCGTTCATCCCCGCCGGGACGAAGATATTCCGGGTGACATAGTCCTCGTAGGGAGTTCCGGCCGCCTCGTCGATGATCAGCGTGAGAAGGATGTAGTTCACGTTCGAGTAGGTGTAATCCGTTCCCGGCGGATAGAGGGGGCCGGCCTCGAGGCCCTGCCGCATCCCTTCCTGGTAGGGAATCGGGGTATCGGGGTTCATGTACTCTTCGAGGACGATCGCGTTCTCGTCGTAGTCCGCGATCCCGCTCGTGTGGTCGAGGAGGTGGCGGATGGTGATCGTGTCGCTCTCCGGGATCGCCTCCACCACGTCCGCCGGGAGCCAGCGGTCGATGGGGTCGTCGAGCGAGAGTTTTCCGTCCTCGGCGAGCTGCTGAATCGCGACGCTCGTGAAAGTCTTTGTCACGCTCGCGATGATGAACCGCATCTCCGGTCTTGCCGGCACCGCGGGGGAGAGCGAGGCGTTGCCGGCCGCGTAGTTCCAGGTCCATTCCGGCGTCGAGATCTCGATCAGGGTACCGGGGACGCCGGCATTCCGGACCCCGGCCGAGACGATCGACTTGAGATCGGAGATTACCGCCGTGGGCGGGGGGTTTCGGTAGGCGTCGCCCGCCTCCTGCACGGGTCCGGCGCTCTGCATGCACCCGGAGGAGAGGACTGCCGCGGCTACGGCGATAGCGATGAGAAGGAAGATATATGGCTTTGCACAGGGAAAGAGGCGCATAGATTTTCGTATGATTTTTTCGGTTATATGATATCTCTTTTGAGGGGAGTACGATGCTTCGCTGCCGGCAGACATCGGCCCCGGCTGTTACTCGGCACCTGTGAGGGGAGCATCGGGGGGAAAGGGCGAGTGCTCCGGCTGTTTTATCCCGGGTGCCGGCGTGGATAAGGTATATATGGTGCTGTACCTTCTCCGCTCCCATGCAGGAGGAGCACGATCTCCCGGCCCGGATCCTTCGTGCCCTCCGGTTCCGGCCGAAGGGCATGACCATCACCGAGGTGGCAAAACAGCTCGGCGTCACCCGGAACTCAGTCTCAAAACACCTTGAGATCTTCCTGATCGCCGGTAAAGTCGACGTCCGGCAGATCGGGAATGCGAAACTCTACTCCCTTGCCCAGCGCGTCCCGATCTCCGCCTTTCTCTGCTTCACGAAGAACCTGATTCTCATCCTCGATAACGACCAGCGGATCGTCCAGGTCAATGACCAGTGCCTCCGCCATCTCCGGCAGTCGAAGGACGATCTCATCGGCAGGACGATCCGCGAGGCCGCCCTCCCCGTCGTCTCCACCCCCGAAGCGCTCGCGGTGATCGATGAGCTTGAGCGGGAGCAGGTGGTCGCCGATATTCGCTACGCGCGGGAGGACGGGGAGTTCTTCTACCAGATGCAGGCGATCCCGACGACGTTTGAGGACGGGGAGAAGGGTTGCACTCTCGTCCTTGAGGATATCACCGAGCGGAAGCGGTACGTCAGGAACATGGAGTTTCTTGCCCGGACCGGCCGTGATTTCAAGGATATGGATGCGACCGATGACATCTACCAGTACGTTGCACGGGAATTATACACTCTTGCTCCGGGATTCCTGGTCTGGGTTGGCATCATCGATGAATCGGACCAGATGCTCGTTCTAAAAAGCGTCGTCGGAGACCCTGTCGCCATCGCGGTCACGGAGCAGTTCACAGGAATGAAGGTGGAGGGGATGGCGTTTCCTATCACGAAAGCCGATACGGCAGAACTCATCCGTCACCTGAAACTTGTCAAGGCCCCTCCCCTCTACAGGCTCATGCACATGGAGGTCCCTGAGGAGAGCTGCCAGCAGGTTGAGGAGGCTGCAGGGGGCATCGACACCTATCTGATGGGCCTCGTCTCCAGGGGGAGAATCGTGGGAGATGTCGGGATAAGCATCCAGGCGGGCACTGAACTGCCGAACCAGGGACTCATAGAGGCATTCGTCAGGCAGGCCGCGATTGCAATCGATAGGAAGATCGCCGACGACAGACTCAGGCAGAGCCTCGCGCGCGAACTGGAGCAGGTCCGGAACCTGTTGTTCCTCTCCCGGACTGCGATGGATTTCATCGAGATGGACGATTCCGTCGACATCTATCACTACATCGGAGATCGTCTCCATGATCTCACTCCCGACAGCATCATCTTCGTCTGCACCCTGGACGCGGAGCAGCGGGAGATCAGGTTCAGGGCGATCGTGGGAGACAGTGAACAGATCGACCATCTGCGGGACGTTACCGGGACTGAGCTCATTGACGTGCCGTTCCCCATCGATGAGATGCTTCAATCCGGGTTTGATGTATCCGCAGGCAGGATATTTGAGATTTCTTCACTCTACCACACCCTCTTCCACCGGATCCCCGAAGAGCGCTGTGTGCAGGCCGAGATAGAACTCGGGCCCGGCAGGGGATTCGGGAGGAACTTCTCCTGCAGGGAGGGAACGCAGGGGTGCCTATTGATCCAGCCCACCCGGCCGGGTGATCTTACAAACAGGGAAGTCATTGAGGCGTTCGCCAATCAGGTCTCTGTCGCCCTGTTGCGCCGTCGTGCAAGAGGGAACCTCCTCCAGAGTGAGCGGCGGTTCCGTGACCTGGTCGACTCCTCGCCGATTTCATCGGCCGTCATCGAGAGCGACGGCCGCTACACCTACATTAACCGGGCGTTCACCGACCTCTTCGGGTATACGCTCGCGGATATCCCCACCGGGAAAGACTGGCTCCGGCTCGCGTTCCCTGAAGAGGCACAGCGCCGCGAAGCGATCGCCGCCTGGAAGACCGACCGGGAACTGGCCGGCCCCGGCCGGCCCCGCCCGCGGACGTTTCCCGTCCGGTGCCGGGATGGGACTGAAAAGGTGATCCTCTTCCGGCCGGTCGAACTCTCGGACGGGACAGAGTACGTCACCTACGAGGACATCACCGAGGAGCGCCGGGCGTATGGAATGCTGCTTGGCGAGATAGCGGAACTGCGAAAAAAGTAGTTGTCTGGCGCCCTGCATCCGCCGGAAAGATTGGTGCCGGCTTTCCCCTACAGCGTCTCCTCGCCGTAGAGATACGGCCTGAGAGCCTCCGGGATCGTGACCGAGCCGTCCTCGTTCTGGTAGTTCTCGAGGATTGCCCGGATCGCGCGCGACGTCGCTATCGCGGTGCTGTTTAAGGTGTGCAGGTAGCGCTTCTCGGTGAACTCGGTCGGATCGCGCACCTTGATGTTCAGCCTGACCGACTGGTAGGCGGTGCAGTTCGAGCAAGAGACCGCTTCGCGGTAACGCTCCTCGCGTGGCATCCAGACCTCGAGGTCGTACTTCTTCGCGGCGACCGTCCCGATATCCCCCGTGCAGATCAGGACGACCCGGTAGGGGAGGCCGAGGCGCTGGAAGACCTCCTCGGCGTTCGCGAGCAGTTCCTCGTGGAGGTCCCAGGACTGCTCAGGCGTCGCGTAGATGAACTGCTCCACCTTGTGGAACTGGTGGACGCGGAAGAGCCCCTTCGTATCGAGCCCGTGCGCCCCGATCTCGCGCCGGAAGCACGGGCTCAGGCCCGCCAGCCGGAGCGGGAGGTCCTTCTCCTCGAAGATCTCGCCGCTGTACATCGCGGCCATCGGGTGCTCGCTCGTCGCGATCAGGTACTCGTCCTCGTCCTCGATCTTATACATGACGTTCTCGAAGTCGGCGAGATCGGTCACGCCCTCGTATGCGGCCCGGTTCATCATGTAGGGAGGGATGATCGGGGTGTACCCGCGCTCGACGAGGATGTCCATCGTAAACCGCTGGAGCGCCATATCGAGCAGAGCGAGTCTGCCCTTCAGGAAGTAGAACCCTGCCCCGGCAATCTTTGCTGCGCGTTCGAAGTCCGCCCAGTCGTGCTCGACGGCGAGAGCGCCGTGGTTCTCCAGGTCGAACGCGGGAACCTTTGGTTCGCCCCACCGCCGGATCTCGACGTTCTCGGTGTCGTCTTTGCCGATGGGCACGCTCTCGTGGAGGATGTTCGGGAGCCGCATCAGGCGATACCGCACCTCTCCGGTGAGCGTCTCGTGCTCCGCCTCCGCCTCCTTGATCCGTTCCGGGAGGCCTGCGGTTTCGGCGAGGAGATCTGCGATATCTCTCCCTGCCTTCCTCGCCTGGCTGATCTCGCGGGATATGACGTTTTTCCGGTTGCGCAGTTCCCCGATCGCCACGGTGAGCTCCCGGGCCCTCCTGTCCATATCCAGCACCTCGTCGACCCAGGCCAGTTTCTCGGTATCTCCTCTCTTCGTGAGGTCTGCCCGGACGATCTCGGGGTGTGCACGAACGAACTTCAACTCAAGCATGCTGCCTCTCTGTAATACTTTGTGACGACGGTATATGATTCATGTTGCCCCTCCCTGTACCATGAACGCGGCGGGGTGGGGTAGATGCACAGTTACCCCGGGTAGGTGGAGACAGGGGGGGATGCCCCCACGGTCCACTGCCCGGGAATATCCCGGAAGAGAACTGTACTGGCCTTCCCATCGGCCGAAGGCCGGGCACGGCACCCGGATACATCCCGCACACAAAACCTACTCTTATAATCTCCGGAAGGTCAATCCGTTATTATGGAAAAGAACCAGAAGATTGTCCTCGCGGCCGCCGCCCTCGTCACGCTTGGACTGCTCTTCATCGAGCCTATCTTCGCCCTTATCGCCCTCGTCTTCGTGATCGCTCTCCTGATGATCTTCCATATCATGGGAGATACGGCGAACTACCCGCTCGTCATCGCGGAGCTCTCGGAGAATGCGCGGGAGATCACCGTCATCAATACCGGGACTGCGAGGGCGCAGAAGATCCATGTCGCCCTCGTCCCGCTCGACATCGAGTTCGAGGTCGCCTCGCTCGACCCGGACGAGAAGTCCCGGTTCAGCCTGGCGTCGATGGTCTCGGAGGCAAAAGCGGTCGTCACCTACGAGAATACCGAAGGCCAGGAGTTCCGGCGCTCGTATCCGGTCACGGCGCTCGGGGCCGGGCGCGATCCTACCGAACCGCTCATCCCCATCTTCGGGCGCCGGTGAAGGATTAGGTAGTGGGGGAGAACAGCATGTTGATAACGGTGGCCTGCCTCTGCCGGCCGCCCCACTATGTCCTGTGGGTACCGAAGCCTGCCGCCGAAGCCTCGGGGTGCCCCGCCGATTGCTCATAGGGACACCACGAACCTGTGCACGGATTTCCATTGGATATCGCCACCCCCTCAAGGTGATCTCCCACGGTCCACTGCACCGGGCTTTTAATCGAGTCCTGCCTGTCCTTTTATGACAACACGCATGCCGTGGTCAAAACCCCAGGACGGCCCGTTAACCCCGGCACTCCCTACATCGGGCGCTTTCAAAAGAAGTGTTTTTAGGATCCCAGATACTCGAGCGTCCGCGCGAGCGCGGCCGTCAGTTCCTCGTCCTTCTCTGCGTACTCGTAGAGCGCCCGGTAGAGCATGAAGACGAGGTCGTAACCGTAGATATCGAACGCCTCATCCGGCGCGAGCGGCGCAAGGTAGGAGTCCGTCCGGATCTCGGTGTTCGTGTACATCAGTTCGTGGAAGGCTCCGTCTTCGTCGAGGACGCAGATCTGCGCATCGACGGGCATGCTTGGGTCGTCGGGGCGGTAAGGGAGCGGGTCGCCTTTCCCGAGAACGATCATCTTCTTCCCGTAGAACTCCTGGTCGTAGAGGTCTCCCGACGCCTCCCTCTTTGCGCGCCGGAGCATCTCAAGCCCGATCTGTTTCACGACCGGCGCCGTATCGACGGCCATCCGCGCAAGAAGGGCACCCATGCTGCCCCGGAGTTCCGAGGCCGATTCTTCCTTCTTCGCCTGCAGTTCCTCAAGAGTCTCGAGGAGGCGGGCGTATCCCTCTTCGATGGTCGGATCCATTGTTCACTCACCTCTTGCGTATACGAGCATAAGCGCACCGGTTTGTCCTGCTAATCGTCCTGGCGAAGGCGTTCGACCCCGAGGGCGCCCGCATACGCGAGCGTGCTCACCAGGATGATCGTCGCGCCCGAGGGGACGTTCGCGATGTAGGAGAGCCCTATCCCCGTCAGGGTGAAGGCGATGCCGAGGGCGACCGCGAGGAGCATCATGCTCCAGATGCGGGTGGTGTAGAGGCGGCTGATCGCCGCGGGGAGCGTCAGGAGCGCGATCACGAGGATGATCCCCACCACCCGGATCAGCATCACCACCGTGAGCGCGACGAGCACGAGGAGGAGGAGCGAGAGCCGCTCCACCGGGAGGTTCATGACCGTCGCGTAGTCCGGGTCGAACGTGACCGCCTGGAACTCCCGGTAGAGGAGGGCCACGACGGCGACGATGATGACGACGAGCACCCCCATCAGCAGGATGTCTCCCCCTGGGACGAGGAGGATGTTTCCGAAGAGGTAGGAGAAGAGGTCGGGGGCGAATCCCGGTGTCAGGTAGACGAAGAGGATCCCGATGGCCATCCCCGCCGCCCAGACCGCGCCGATGATGGTGTCCATCTGCTGCCGGGCGCGGAGCTGAAGCGCGCCCATCCCGAGCGCCGTCGCCACGGTGAAGGCGGCGGCGCCGAGGAGCGGGTCTATCCCGAGGAAGTAGCCAAGCCCGATCCCGCCGAAGGCCGCGTGGGAGATGCCGCCGCTGACCGAGACCATCCGCCGCACCACGACGTAGGTGCCGATGATGCCGCAGGCGATGCTCGCGAGCACCCCGGCGATGAGGGCGTTCCTGAAGAACTCGAGCCCGAGCACCTCGAACATACTCACTCCTCCTCTACGTGCTCGGAGAAGACCCGGTGCGGGATCCCGTGGGCGATGAGATCGACCGGGCAGTGGTATGCGGCCTCGATCATATCCGGCGTGATCTCGTTCGTGTCGTGCGTATAGAGGCGCCGGTTCAGGCAGGCGACCCGGGTCACGTGCTCCGGGATCACCCCGATGTCGTGGGTCACGAGGACGATCGCCATCTGTCTGCGGAGCCAATCAAGGATATGGTAGAACTGCGCCGCCGTCGGGGCGTCCACGTAGACCGTCGGCTCGTCGAGGAGGAGCACCTTCGGGTCGCCGACGAGCGCCCTGGCGATGATCGCCCGCTGCTGCTCTCCGCCGGAGAGGTTCCGGATCTGCCGGTCGGCGAGACCGGCGATGCCCATCGTCTCGAGAGCCTCCTGTGCCCTGGTGTGGTCTTCCTCGTCGTAGCGCCGCGGGATTCGGGTGATGTGGCCGAGGCGGCCGGAGAGAACCATCTCCTGCACGGTGATGGGATACTCGAAGTCGAACGTCCGAAACTGCGGAACGTAGCCGATCTTCCTCCTCGCCGCCCCCCCCGTTTCGCCGAGGATCCTGACTGTGCCACGGGTGGGGCGAAGGAGGCCGAGGATCACCTTCAGAAGCGTTGTCTTCCCGCCGCCGTTCGGCCCGATGATCGCGTAGAAGTCGTCCGGATAGACGGCGACGTTCACCTCTTCGAGGACGGTATGGCCGCGCAGCCTGACCCAGACGTCCTCGACCTCGATCACGGGAGCGGTCATGGTCTGCCGCTCTCTGCAAACGCCGAGGCCACGTGCCGCATGTTCGCGATGTAAGCCTTTTCGAGCGGGCTCACCGTCACCACCCTGCCCCCGACCGCGTCCGCGATCACCTCGGCGTTCCGGGTGGAGTGCTCGGGCGACGCGAATATCACCCTGATATGCTCCTCCTCCGCCTGCCTGATGAGGTGCTCTATCCTCTGCGGCGAGGGTTCCTTTCCTTCGCTCTCGATCGGCACTTCAGCAAAGCCGTAGTCCCGGGCAAGGTAGGCCCACGACGAGTGGTAGACCATGACCGTCTTCACCCCCGATCGAGCGAGCGCACCGGCGATCTCCGCGTCAAGGGCGTCGAGTTCCCCGAGGTAGACGTCGGCGTTCCGGCGGTAGTCTTCGGCGTTATCCGGGTCGACCGCTATGAGCCCCTCGCGGATCTCCTCGACCATGACCTTCGCGTTTCTTGGGGACGTCCAGATATGGGGGTCGGCTCCCCCATCTTCGCCGTCACCGGCCCTGATCAGGTCGACGCCGCGCGAACAGTCGACGACCAGCATCTCCGGGTTCAGGGCGGCGATCTTGTCCCGCCAGGCGAGTTCGAACTCGATCCCCGAACCGACCGCGGCATGCATATCCGCCCTTGCGACTTCGGCGAGAACCCCCGGCGGGGGTTCGTAGGTGTGCGGGTCGGCCCCCGGCGGCACCAGCAGGATCACCCGGACATGATCGCCCCCCACCCTCTCGACGAACTCTTCTTCGGGCGGTATGGTGACCGCGACGACGACCTCCCCGGTGTCCTGCCGGTCGGTGCCGGTGCATCCCGCCGTGGCTGCTACGAGCAAAAGGACGGTGAATACGGCTGCAACGAGACTCTTCTGCATCCCCATCGTTCTCCCCTTCTGGGTTTGGTATCTGTCTAAACTTTTGCACAGGGGCGGAGGTGCTCCGCCGTCACCTGCGGTCTCCGCCGGGAGTTCTGCAACAGCAATGATCGTGCTCGATCTCCCCGCAGACGCTCATCATCGGGTGCCCGAGCGACGTGCACATCCTGTCGGTGAGGTCCTTCGAGAAGCACTGCTCGATCTTCCCTGCCTCTCTGCAAGCCTCTTCGGGCTCGAGCCCGTGACGGCTGAGCACCAGGGCGACGAGCCGGTGGCGGCGGATCAGGAACCGGGCATACTCGGCACCGGTTAGCGTGAGCCTCACCCCGTGGTAGGGCGTATGCTCAATGTATCCCGCTTTTGCAATCTCCGTGAGCGCTTTCGTCACCGTCGAGGGCGCGACGGAGAAGTGGGCGGCGATCTCGGTCGTCTTCACGACGTCGCCCTGCATGTGGATGTATTTGAGGTATTCCGCCTTCTTCGAGGAGAGTTCCTGGCCGGTGATCCCCTGCATGGGGAGAGGGTATGTCCTGCCGGAAGAAAAAGTTTCGCCGGGGCTAAACTTTCTCGTCCCCGGGCGGGATCAGTTCGGCGGCGACGTAGTGCCGATGGTTCCCGGTTATCACCGCCCGCCCGGCAAACCCGAACGGCAGGTCCCCTTCTACGACGACGTTGAGGTAGCAGGGATTGCGGCAGACGGTCGAGCCCGGCGCGTTCTTCTCGGTCGCGACGACCGGTGTCTCCCGCCCGACCCAGCGCTCGTTGTAGGCATCGTAGATCCGGTTTGCTTCGGCAAGAAGTGCGCGGGAGCGATCTTTTCGTATCCGTTCGGGGAGGTCTTTTAAGGCCGCGGCGGGCGTGCCCGGCCGCCGGGAGTAGCGGGTGATGTTCACCTTCACGAACGCCGCCCTCCGGAGGAGAGCAAGCGTCTGTGAAAACTCCTCATCCGTCTCCCCGGGAAAGCCGGTGATGAAGTCGGAGGAGATCATCATATCCGGGTAGCGTTCCCGGAACGTATCGACGATCCTGACGACGTCGGCAGCGGTGTAGTCGCGCTGCATCCGCTCGAGGACGGTATCGGAGCCCGATTGGACGGGGAGGTGGAGGAACCGGAAGATCTTCTCGCTCTTGTAGGCCTCGACGAGGGGCTCAAGAATCCCGAGCACCGTGGCCGGGTGCATCATCCCCGGCCTGACGGCGAACCTCCCGGGGATCTTCGCTATCTCCTGCAGCAACCCGGGGAGCGACTCGCCGCGGTCAAGCCCCCACGCCGCCACGTCCTGCCCGGTCAGCTGGATCTCATAGGCGCCCGAGGCGACGAGAGCCCGGACGGCGTCGACGATCGCCTCGCGCGGTGCACTTATAAGCCGCCCCCGGGCGAGCCGGGTGATGCAGTAACTGCACCGGCCGACGCACCCGCTTGCCACCTGCACCACGCCGGTCGCCCCCGGCCCCCGGGTGCCGACGCTGCCGGCACGTTCGTGGATCTCGTCCGGATGGATGACGTGCGGCGTGCAGACCGAACGGATCCTCTCCATCTGGACGAGCGGCATGCACCCGGTCACGTAGAGGTCGCGGTCGGCGAATAGAGCGAGGCGCCGGAGCATCTTTCGTTCGGTCGCGCCGATCACCGTGCAGGTATTGACGATGACGGCGTCCGCCTCCTCCGGCCGTTCGGTCATGGTGCAGCCGAGCCCCTCCAGTATCGCCGCGAGCCTCTGACTGTCGGCATGGTTGTAGGTGCACCCGTAGGTCTCGATGTAGACCCGTCTTCCTCGCAGTTCCTCAAACGTGATGGCGATCGACTCTCCTTGCGCGCGGTCGGCGGCCGGCCCGGGTTCCCGGCGGTGTGGTTGCCCCTATCGGTCGGAGGATACTTTTCACCCCTTCCGGCCGGTCTCGGCCTGAGCACAATACTTAACCGCTGACATTACAACTTCTTTATCCGATGATTAAAATAGGGTTGCTGGGATGCGGCAACGTCGGGCATATCATCGCCACAAATGCCGAGAGCATCCAGGTCACGGCCGTCTTCGATATCATCCCCGGGCGGGCGGAGGAACTCGCGGCACTCTGCCATGCCCAGCCGTACACGGACTTCGACGCCTTCATGCAGGACGACTTCTCGATCGTCGTGGAAGCCGCCTCGGTCGACGCCGTCAGGATATATGGCGAGGCCGTCCTCCGGTCTGGGCGGGACATCGCCGTGCTCTCCGCGGGAGCTCTCGCGGACGACGAGTTCCGCGAGCACCTCGTCGAGGTCGCACGGGAGATGGGAAAGAAGATCCGCATCCCGAGCGGAGCCATCATCGGCCTCGACAACCTCAAGGTCGGTCAGATCTCGCCGCCGCGGCAACTCCTCCTGCGGACGACGAAACCTCCCGCGTCGCTCGGGATGACCGCCGAAGCCCCGACCGAGATATTTAAGGGGCTGGCACACGAGTGTATAAAGCAATACCCCAAAAACATCAACGTCGCGGTAGCGCTGGGACTCGCTGCCGGCAGGGACGCCGATGTGGAACTCTGGGTCGATCCTGCGGCGGAGAGGAACACACACGAGATATTCGTCGAGGGAGACTTCGGGGACATCTACGTCCGGGTCAGGAACGTCCCGAGCCCCGGTAACCCGGCGACGAGTTATATGGCGGCACTCTCGATACTGACGCTCTTAAAGAACCTCGAGAACCCCCTGGTGGTTGGTACGTAACAATGGAAAAGGAGATTCGTGCGCTCAAGGCCCAAAAGAACGCAGTCGTCATGGCACATAACTACCAGCCTCTGGAGATCCAGGCGCTCGCCGACGTGGTGGGCGACAGCCTCGAGCTCGCGGTGAAGGCGAAGGAGACCGCGGCCGACCTGATCGTCGTCTGCGGTGTCCGGTTCATGGCCGAGACGGCAAAGATCCTCAACCCCGATCGGAAGGTGGTCATCCCGGTTGAGGACGCAGGATGCCCGCTTGCCGATTTCCTGACCCCGGATATGATCCGGGAGGCACGCCGGCGGCACCCCGACGCGGCCGTGGTAGTCTACGTCAACAGCACGGCGGAGAGCAAGGCGCTTGCCGACGTCACCTGCACCTCGGCAAACGCGGTTCGGATCGTCCAATCGCTCTCAAACGACACGATCCTCTTTGGGCCGGACGCAAACCTCGCGGGATACGTCCAGCGTGAACTCCCCGAAAAGACGATCATCCCCCTCCCACCCGGCGGCCACTGCTACGTCCACGCGGGGTTCACGCTCGCCGACGTCGAGGCGGCCCGGAAGAAAGGCGGCACAATCGTCTGCCACCCTGAATGCCCGCCGGAGGTTCAGGAGCGGGCCGACCGGATAGCCTCCACGGGGGGCATGGTCCGGGACGCCGCGGCCGGCGGGGATGAGCCCTGGTGGGTCTTCACCGAGCGGGAGATGGCCTCCCGCCTGCGGGTGCTCTACCCCGGAAGGGTCTTTTACGAGAAACCGGAGGCCGTCTGCGCGGATATGAAGAAGATCTCTCTTCCCGATCTCCGCCGGGCGCTCGAGTCCGGGGAGCACGAGGTCGTCCTCCCGCCGGACGTCATGGACCGGGCGCGGCGGGCGATCGAGCGGATGATCGCCGTCGGAGCGTGATGCGGATGATCCCGATCGACGACCTGCTCCGGTTCATCCGCGAGGATGCGCCGTGGGGCGACGCCACCTCCGAGGCGGTCGTTCCCGACGTCGCCTGCCGGGCGGTGATCCGGGCGAAGGATACGGGAACCGTCGCCGGCCTCGAGGAAGCACGGGCGCTCTTTGAGCACTTCGGGGTCACGGTGCGCCAGCGCATCCCCGACGGCAGGGCGGTTGCCCCCGGGGAGACTCTTCTCGAACTCGACGGCCCCGCGAGGGCCGTCCTCCTCGTGGAGCGGACGGCGCTCAACATCATCGGGCGGATGAGCGGGATCGCAACCCGGACCCAGGAGGCGGTCGAGGCCGTCCGGGCGGTCTCTCCCGACGTCCGGGTTGCCGCGACCCGGAAAACCGCTCCGGGGCTCCGGATGCTCGACAAAAAGGCGGTGGTCCTCGGCGGGGGCGATCCGCACCGGTACTCTCTCTCGGACATGGTCCTGATCAAGGACAACCACCTCGCGCTGGTGCCGCTCGCCGAGGCGATCCGGAAGGCAAAGGCGCGGAGCCGCTATCGGGCGGTCGAGGTGGAGGTGGAGACGGCACAGGACGCCGTCGAGGCTGCGGCTGCCGGTGCCGATGTCGTCCTTCTCGACAACATGTCGCCGGAAGCCGTCAGGGAGACGGTCGGGGCGCTGGCGGCCCGCGGTCTTCGCGAACGTGTCACCCTCGAGGTCTCGGGGGGTGTCGCCGGCGGCGCCCTTGCCCGGTATGCCGCGACCGGGATCGATATCATCAGCATGGGTGCCCTCACCCATACGGTCAGGAACTTCGACGTCAGCCTGGATATCCTGAAGGGTGCGGGTATCGTCAGGCTTCCGTGAAAAGAGGGGTTTAAGATGCGGTCCCGGGTTCCTCCATCGTGAGCTCGTCCAGGAACGGCATCAGCCCTTTGACATACGGTCTGGTTTTGCCCTTCTCTGTCCTGTGTTCTCCGTAGGCCACGATCTCGATGATCAGCGGGAGCTCGTTCAGTTGCCGGGTGAAGAGGGGGTCCTGCTCGGCGGCGAACCGGAGGAATTCGTTCAGGTCGACGAACGGGCGTTCCGTTTCGGAAACATCGCCGTATTTCTGCAGGTCCTCCTGGAGCGTGGAATCTCTCGCCAGATCCTCCTCGAAGTAGAGGAAGACCTGGAAGTTGTGGCGCCGTCCCATTTTATCGAGGTCTCTGATATCGATCTTCGCTCCGGCAACGATGCCGAGACGTTCCAGGTCCGGGGGAAACGCCGTACCCTCCGGTTTAACCGTCGGACTCTCCATACTATGGTGAAGGCAGGGAGAGTAGAAAAATGCACCCGTTGTGAGCATCTTCCGGGGCAAAACCTTATACCCGACCGGCCCCAGATGGGCGTGAGGTGGCCCATGGCAGGGAGGGATCCCCCGGTGCCGGGGAGAGAGACCGAAGGCCTTGAGAGGGAGGAGAGACTCCATAGGTATCTCTCGATGCTCGGGTCGGGGGATCTCAACGAACGGTGGCGGGCTGCTGACGCGCTCGGGGAACTCGGCGACAGTCGCGCGGTACAGCCGCTCATCGAAGCGCTGGAGGACGAGTACGTCGATGTCCGGTGGAAGGCGGCGAAGGCACTCGGGCTCATCGATGGGCGCGAACCCGTCCTCCCGTTGATACGGAGCCTGGAGGACGACAGCCCCTGGGTCCGGGTGGGGGCGGCCTGGGCGCTCGGGAAGATCGGCGATCCCCGGGCGGTCGAACCGTTGATCCGGTTACTCGACGACACGAAACCCCGGGTCCGGAGGATGGCGGCCTGGGCGCTCGGCCGGATAGGCAACCCGCGGGCCCGGGAACCACTTTTGCGCCTTCTCGGGGATGCCGACCGCGATGTCAGGGTTGCCGGGCGGCAGGCGCTCGACGAGATCGGAACCGAGCGGGAGATACCGAGCGTCTGAAGAGGGTGCGGCTCTCAGTCCGGTCCTCCCCTGCTGGCGGTCGCGTTTTGTATGCGTTTATTATCCAGGAACGTCTTCTTATATCTGATAGGGTGTTGCAATCGGTTTATATGCCTGGCTGAGCGCCCAGAAGGAGATGGACATGGACATATTCATGAAGTGCGCCGTTGAGGAGGCGGAAACGGGCCTGAGGGAGGGCGGAATACCCATTGGCTCGGTGCTGGTCTGCGACGGCCGGATCATTGGGCGGGGCCGGAACCGCCGGGTCCAGGATGACGATCCCGTTCTCCACGCCGAGATCGACTGCCTGAGGGACGCCGGACGGGTCCGCAGCTACGCGGGATGCACGCTCTACTCGACGCTGATGCCCTGCTACCTCTGTGCGGGGGCTGCCGTCCAGTTCGGGATCGGGAAGGTCGTGGCGGGGGAGTCGAAGAACTTCGCGGGGGCGCGGGAGTTCCTTGAGTCGCACGGAGTCGAGGTGCTGGATCTCGATCTCGACGTCTGCAAGGAGATGATGGGCACGTTCATCGCGGAGCATCCCGACCTCTGGTACGAGGATATCGGGGAGTTGTGAGGCGGTTTATGGCCGGGGACACGTTCTTCCGCTACACCGCCGTTGCCGTCGCCTGCCTCATCGCCGGGGTCTTGATCGGTCTTGCGGTCGCTCCTCTCCCGGCCGTTCCCGCGTCCGGAGATAGGGATACACTCTTTCAGGTCTCGACGATCGATGCGCTCCTCCAGGGCACCTATGACGGGAGCATGACGTTTGACGAGCTCGCGAGGCACGGGGACTTCGGGATCGGGTGCGGCGACCGGCTCGATGGGGAGCTGATCGGCATCGACGGCGAGTGGTACCTGATCCGGGTCGATGGTCGGGCCTACCCGGTTTCCGGGAACGCGACGACACCGTTTGCGGCCGCGACCTTCTTCGATCAGGACGTTTCGGTCGTGATCGATGAACCGATGAACCTGACCGCTCTCCAGAACCGTGTGGAGTCGGAGTTTCCTTCAGAGAACCTCTTCTACGCGATCAGGGTGGACGGCACCTTCTCGCATATGGTGACCCGGAGCGTGCCCGCCCAGGAGAAGCCTTACCCGCGGCTCGTCGATGTGACGGCAAACCAGACGGTCTTTACGTTTGAGAACATCACCGGAACCGCCGTCGGGTTCTGGACGCCGGCACTGGCGGAAGGGGTCAATGTCCCCGGCTACCACCTTCACTTCATCACCGACGACCGGACCGCCGGCGGCCATGTGCTCGACATGATCCTGGCGGAGGGCACCGTGCAGGTCGACACCACGGCGAACTTCACCATGGCGCTCCCGTCCGGGGGCGACTTCTGGACGGTCGACCTCTCAGGAGACCTCTCGGAAGACCTTGAAAGGGTTGAGTAGATCCGGGAAGAACCCTTTTTTTATGGCGCGCTTTTGCGAGATCCCGCGGTCTCGCGTGCGGTATTGATGGCGGGGCCTGTCTGAGACGTCCCGGTCGGGAGGAGGACACCCCTTCTCCTGTTCCTACCTATCCGGGGTATCTGGAACCCCCACTCCATCTGGCTCGCGGTGTGAGCCGGACCTCCACCCTCCTCCGGCATCTCCCCATGCAGTGGACTGGGGGTATCGCCATTGGGGGAGGCGGCCCGCGGGGGCATCCCCCCTCCCCTGTCTCTCCCCATCTTGGATACCTGTAGCCCCACCCCGCCCGCGCTCCTCCCCCGCCCCCAGGGGCGGGGGCAGTGCGTGGCGATGCCCGGTTAAAAGCCGTGCAAGGTTCTTCTCCGGTATCCCCATCGTAGTGGACCGTGGGGGTATTACCATTGGGGGAGGCGACTCGCGGTGAGGGCCCCCTCACGATAACAACGAGAGGCAACCGCCAGCAAACCGCTCCGGCTGTCCCGGCCGCCCGGGCTGAAAAAGAGGACGGCTTACCGGACGACGAGCAGCGGCGGTCTGACCGCACCGCCGATCTGTTCGAGCAGAGCGCTGACCCGGTTCTTCCCGCTTCTGCCGAACGTGCCCATGACGACCAGGCTGTATCCGCCGGAGTTTGCCTCCCTGATGACCTCGTCCCTGACACGCCCTTCCACGACCTTTGCGGAGCACTGGATCTTCTCGCCCTTGTAGCGGGAAAGAAGGCTGTTCTGCTCGTCCTGGATATCTTTGTGCATGTCTTCCCAGATCCGGCCTTCATAATCCTTCAGCTGGGCGCAGATGCCGCTCTGGGTGCAGAAGTTGAACGCCATCGCTTTGGCTTCCACGATATCCAGCACCGAGAAGAGGACTACCTCGGCGTTCTTCCGCTTTGCCACTTCAATCGCATGCAGAGCCGCTTTCTGGCTCCACTTCGAACCATCGATAAGCACGAGTATCTTCATGATCACACCACAAATTTCAGCCAGAGTATTCCAAACCCAACCGCCACCGTCACGAAGAGCACGAGCATCCCCACCTTCAGGAACTCGACGAAGGAGATGTGGAACCCCTCGCGCTCAGCGATACCGATGACGACCACGTTTGCCGACGCCCCGATGGCAGTCCCGTTCCCGCCGAGACACGCACCGAGGGCGAGTGCCCACCAGAGCGGGTAGACGTCCATCGTCGACCCCATGCTCTGGATAAGCGGTATCATCGCCGCGGTCAGGGGGATGTTGTCCAAGATCGCCGATGCGATGGCGGCAAACCAGGTCACGATGAATATCGCCTCTCCGGTCGAACCGATGTTCTCGATCATGACCGAGGCGATGCCTGCAATGACGCCGGTCTCGACGAGAGCACCGACGATGACAAAGAGCCCTCCGAAGAAGAAGAGGGCCGGCCACTCGATCTTCTCGAGTATCTCCTCAGGCGGTTGCCTGCTCCAGACGAGGAGGATCGCAGCACCGATGAGGGCCACCTCTGCAGGCTCAAGGCCCATCGCCGGGTCGACGAACGGCAGGACCGTGTGCAGGATTGCTCCGATCTGGTCGTGGACGAAGAAGAGGAGGACCACGAAGAGGATGACGGTCACCGATTTATAGAAGAGCGACCGGTCGGTGATCGCCGCCCGCTCGTCGAGACCGTTGAGCGTCTTGACCATCTCCTTCTGTTCTTCGGGGTTCACCTTCATCGAGCGACCGTAGATGAGGTACATCATCCCGAGGAGGATCACCATATTGATCACCATGATGGGGCCGAGATGAATCAGGAACTCGTTGAAGGAGAGGCCGGCGGCCGAACCGATCATGATGTTCGGCGGGTCGCCGATGAGTGTTGCGGCCCCGCCGATGTTGGAGGCAAAGATCTCCGTCACCAGGAACGGAATGGGGTTGAGTTCCATCACCTTCGCGACGTAGAGGAGCATCGGCGTGAGGAGGAGGACGGTGGTGACGTTGTCGAGGAACGCGCTCACCACCGCGGTCACGATCGCAAAGAGGATGAGGACCCGTATCGGGCTCCCACCCGCGAGTTTCGCTGTCCGTATCGCGATGTACTCGAAGAGGCCGCTGCCGCGTGCGGTGTTGACGATGATCATCATCCCGATGAGCAGGAAGATCGTTCCGAAGTCGATGTGCTCGAGGAGCGCATCCCAGGGGACGATCCCGATGAAGACCACGATCGCCGCACCGAGCATGGCGGCGACCGCCCGGTGGATCCGTTCGTCGATGATGAGCGCGTAGGTGAAGAGGAAGACCGCTACCGCGATCAGTGCAACCGTATCCACTGTGCACCCTTCAGTATATGAGCGCGGGGGTCTGGACCCGCTGGCAGAGGCGCAGAACGATCGGGCTCACCGAGTCGCCGGTCGACTCCCCGTCGGCGTAACTGCGGCAGAGCGCAACCATGTCATGGTTCTTTGCCATCCGGGCAACGTCGTCGCCTTTGTGTCCGACAAACATCCGCGTCTGGGTTGAAAACCCACGCTCTTCGAGTTTTGCTGCAGTCCGTTCGAGGAGTCTCTGGCCGTACTCTTCCTTCTTTGCCCGGAACTCCTCCGCCGACTCATGGCCGAGCGTCTGTTTGAGGAGGTCGATCACCCCGGCGTCGGTTATGTAGGCGAGCGATATTGTGGCGTCGTAGGCAGAGAAGACGTCGATTGCTTCGTCACCGATGTCGTGAACGAAGGAGTCGAGCGGCACCAGGATCGACCGGATCTCAGGAACGACCATCTCTTCGTCGGTCAGCAGGAACTCGCTGTAATCCTTCAGGACCGAGTCGTACCGCTTCCCGACGATATCTTTGAACTTTCGCTGGATCAAGGAAGAAGAGTATCCCATTGTGATCTAGGTATCCCGGCGCGCTGGTTTAATACTTTTGTTTGGCCGATTCCGCGCCCGCTTACTCTCGATTTGCCGGAAGGCGCTCCCCTGGCGTGATTTGCCGGCAGTCGGAACCGGCCTTGTGGCGCACCGGGTTTGCCGTCATCGCTCGCCTAAAGACGCGAGCGCCTCCCGACAGGCCGGGCAGAGCCTTTTCTTCTTCCGGTCCAGTTCGTCCAGGGTCTTCGGCCGGAACATGACGCACTCGGGGTCGGGACAGTGGTCGAGTCCGAGGAGGTGCCCGAGTTCGTGCGCGCCTTCTTTGGCAGTCCGGTCGACGAGGTCGGTGTCGTCCGGCGTCCGGTCATAGTAGTCGTTGCCGAGACGGGCGGTCGAGACGACGGCGACGCCGCATGCCGGTCTCGCGAGGCCGAAGACGAAGTCGAATCCATTGGCGTAGAGATCGCGGGAGGTGACGAGCAGCAGGGGGCCGTCGATATCGTATCTGCGCGTGAGGGTGTCCTGCAGGCGGTCCAGGATCTTTTGAGCATCGTGCTGGTCGCGGTTCCGGTCGTAGCCGTCGATGAGGAACGGGTATTCGACGAGTACGGGATCTCTTTCGAGGATCATCGCGATCATCCTGATGACCGGGAGTTCGATACCTCCCGGTGCCTGAGGGTCCCAAAGAATATTGATGCCCATTACCTAATCTCTGGGTAATGTGTCACTATAAACGTATTGAACGGAGTATCGGGGAATATATCGCCGGCCGTTACCGGCGGGCCGTGGAGGTGGGTATCGGCAACAACCCCGAGGCCGCAAGGCTGATCAGGGCCGCCGGTGCCCTGATGCTCTGCACCGACGTCAGGCCGGGGATCCGGCACGACGGGCTTACTGTGGTGACCGACGATGTCTTTGAACCGGACATCCGACTGTATGAGGGCGCGGACCTGATCTACGCGGTGAGGCCCGGCGTGGAGATGGTCCCGCCGCTGATCGCGCTTGCCGACCGGATCGACAGCGATCTCCTGGTCTACCACCTGGGATGCGAGATCTACGGGGGTGGCGGCGAGATCGTGGACTGCGGCCCGGTTCTCCTTCACTGCTACCACCGCCGGGGTATGTAGGCCTGTATGTCTCTTCCGATAGCCCCCACCCCGCCCGGCCTTCGGCCTCCTCCCCCGCCCCTCGTGGGCGGGGGCAGTGCCCGGGCGTTGCCACGGGAAAGCCGTGTTCTGGGAGCAAGCCGGCGAACTATCCTTCTCCAGAATCTCACCATGCACTGGACTGTGAGAATATCCGCCATTGGGGGATGGGGGCTCGGGGGTATGGCCTTCCCGTATCTCTTCCTGTTCAGGATATCTGTCATCCCCACAGGTGGAGAGCCGCACGCGCCAAATTCTTCAAAAATATGATGATCTGGTGTTCTAGAAGAGCGTCGCCTGGCCCGGGGGCGGGTCCCGCCGCGATTCTCCGGTATCGGCGGGAGGGTCGTCGTCCCGGGACTTCCTGGTCTTTCGGGCCGCCTTCTCTCCGGCGGCGGCCTTCTTTGCCCTCTCCTTCTCCTCCTTTGCCACGTCTTTGACGATCTTCGTCGCCCGGGCTTTGTCGTGGATGAAGAGAGTCAGTTCGTCGGCGTCGAGCTCGAACCCGCGGACGTATTTTTCGGGGTCCTGCTCGACGAGGATGCTGATCGCGGTGAAGAAGTCTTCCCGCAGCGCATCCTCAGGGATATGCGTCATCTCGCTGAGTTTCCGGGAGAGCCCTGCCCGGACCGCCTTCTGCTTCTTCGACGCACCCATCTTCTGCCAGCGCGCCGGCGGCATGATGCGGCCGCGGACGCCGTGCCCGCCGGCGGCGTCGGCGACGCCGAGGAGCATCACCGCGTTTGCGTAGCGCCAGAGGGTGTAGTACTGCCGCCGGTACGTCCGGCCGATATACTCGTCCGCCCTCGCGAGGCTGGCGTAGCCTTTTGCGAGAGAGGCGAGATCCGGCATGTGTTCGAGGTTCCCCTCGAGCCACTGCTCGACAGTGTCGGGGGTGTCCTCGACCTCCACCGCCATGCGGAGCAGGTCGGCATCCCTCCTCCCCTTATAGACCGCTCCGACGAGTTCGAAGATGGTCAAGCGCTCGTCCTTTGTGGAGGTGTGGACGTCGCCCGCCGTGAGGTGCTCCTTCCCGATGGCCGCGGCGTAGAGCATGTTCACCGCGGCTCGCATATCGCCGTCGGCCCGGTTCGCGATCTCGTCGAGCGCGGCGGGATCGCATGTCACGCCTTCCGCGGCGCAGATCTGGCGGAGGCGGGGGACGATCGAGCGGGCCTGGAGCGCCCGGAACTGCACCGGTTCCGTGACCGCCTTGAGCTCTCTCGTGAGGGAGTAGTAGTCGTTTGCGATCAGGATGATCGGCTGCTGCGCCGCCGCGATGATCTCCATGATCGCCTTCGCCCCTCCCCGATCGGCCTGCCCGTGCAGGTTGTCGGCCTCGTCCAGCAGGATGAGTTTTCGGCTCGCGCCGGAGAGGCTTGCCGTGGTGGAGCCCGAACCCGCCACCTTCTCGAGGGCCGCTTTCGTCCGCTGGTCGGAGGCGTTCAGTTCCACGACCTCCCAGTTCATGTCGTTCGCGAGGGCATGCGCACTCGAGGTCTTGCCGGTGCCGGGTTTTCCGTACAGGATGAGCGGTTTCTTCTGCCGCGACCAGTCCCGCGCCCACTCGAATATCTGCCTGACGGCACCGGAGTTCCCCACGATGTCCTGGAGATGTTGCGGCCTGTACTTCTCCACCCAGTCCATACCAGACTATTCGACGCGGGGCATCAAAAATGCCACCCCGGTGCGGGTGCAGAAGGACCGGGAGGGCGCGCCGCAGGGGAGCCATGTCATCCCGGCCGGATACATGCCGACCGTTCTCTCCTTGATCGGTTCAGGGAACAGAGTGCATAATACCGGTGAATCAAATACATTATCTTTGATGAGGCAGAATACCATAAAGAAACGTGGAGTGTTGGTGTTCTTGTGGTGAAGGATTGCTCCACCGATACGGTAGCACGGGCCGTCAGGGAATACGAAGGCGTCACCCGGAAGAGGGAGATCGGGGATATGATCCGGTCTCTCCGGATAGAGAGCCCCGACGTTATCGCTTCGTTCGGTGAGGATGCCGCGGTCATCCGGCATAATGCAGAGGACGCGCTGCTTCTTGCGGCGGATGGTATCTGGAGCAGGTTAATGGAGGCGGACCCGTTCTGGGCGGGGTACTGCGCCGTGCTCGTGAACGTTCACGACATCGCCGCCATGGGCGGAAGGCCGGTTGCGATGGTCGATGTCCTCTCTGCCACGAACGACCATATCCGCGACGAGGTGACCCGGGGCATGGTCACGGCGTCCGCACAGTTCGGCGTCCCGATCGTGGGCGGGCATCTCCATCCGGAGACGCCCTACAGCGTTGTGGATCTGGCGATCCTCGGGACGGCCAGGATGGACCAGCTCATCTTCTCGAACACGGCAGAGGAAGGGGACGTGGTCGTCGCGGCGATTGACCTCGATGGCCGGGTGCACCCGTCATGCAGCTTCAACTGGGACTCGGTCACCATGAAGTCGGCGGAGACGGTGCGGGCTCAGATCAGGGTGATGGAGGACCTGGGAAAAGAGCGCCTGGTGACGGCCGGCAAGGACATCAGCAACCCGGGCGTCATCGGAACCCTCGGCATGCTCCTTGAGGTGAGCGGAAAGGGCGCGGTGATCGACCTTGAGGCGATACCCCGACCGGACCTCTCCGCCCTCGGTCTCCCCTTTGAACAGTGGGTGCGCATGTATCCCGGCATGGGGTTCATCCTGACCGTCAGGCCGGAGAACGTGGAGGAGGTCTGCCGCCGGTTTGACGACGTCGGGATCACCGCCACCGCCATCGGGGAGGTTGACGGAACTGGGAGGCTCTCCGTCAGGTACCTGGGCCGGGAGACGCAGGTCTTTGATCTCGACCAGGACGGTATCATGGGGATCTTTTCGGACGGAGGGGCATGCCGGTAACGGTCGGGCTTGGTGCGGCGTCCCCCGACGCGAAGATCCTCTCGACCGTCCGGGCGGTCGGCCGGGAGGTCGATCTCATCCTTTTTTCCCCGCCGGGAACCGCCGGCTCGTTTCCTGATTCAGTTACGGTCGTCGAGTCCGAGGAGCCGCAGATCGCCCTCATCGAAGCGCTCTATGCCGGCAGGATCGATGCCGCCGTCAGGGGCACTCTCCCCGCCTCTTCGACGCTGAAGGCGCTCAAGCAGGCGGCAGGTGTCGATCACCTGGAGCGGATTGCCCTCCTCGAGGCCGCCGACGGGCATCTCTTCCTCCTCGCCCCGGTCGGGGTCGACGAGGGCTGGACGGTCGAGGAGAAGGTGCGGTTCGCTCGAACCGGCCGGGACATCGCCCGAAGGTTCGGGCTCCCGGAGGGGGTGGCGGTCCTCTCGGGAGGACGGCTCGGGGATCTCGGGCGGCACCCGGCCGTCGACCGGACGATGGCGGATGCCGAACTCGTTGCACGCCTGACCGGGGCGGAGCACACCGAGATCCTGATCGAGGAGGCGGTGGGAAGGTACGGGATGGTCGTGGCTCCCGACGGGATCTCCGGGAACCTGATCTTTCGGACACTCACGTTCCTCGGAGCCGGGGCGGGGCATGGTGCTCCAGTGGTAAATATCGATAGAATTTTCGTGGATACGTCGCGCGCCTCTGCAGATTATACCAATGCGATAATTCTCGCGAAATCTCTGGCGCAATCGGAAAGTCCCTGATTATGCCTCTGATTATCAATTGGGGTTCTAAAGTCCGTTATTCCAATCGGCACCGTTACCTGCCGATTATCGGGGTGCCCTGTCCAGACACACCCTCAATGGGAAAGAGAAACGCAAATTCCCGAGATAATCCCGAAACGTTTAAATATTAACTGAGACACCTCTTTTTAGAGGTGGAATGAGATTATGGCAGATCTACCTATTGCTGCGGTTGTACGTATCGCAAAGAAGAATGGTGCTGAGAGAGTCGGGAGCGATGCCGCTGCCGCACTGGTTACCAAGGCTGAGGCGTACATCGCCGAGCTGACCAAGGAAGCCAACAGGCTTGCCCAGCACGCGGGACGCAAGACGATCAAGGCGGAAGATGTCGACCTCGCGGTTAAGTCCGCGTAAGTCGACCTATCTTTCCTTCTCTTTACCGGGGTTCTTACGGGCCCCTTTTCACATCTCACTCCGGCAGCATACATGCCGAACGCTCGGATGATTCTCCTTCCCGGAGATGCCCCTGACGGCGTTCTGCTCCTCCCGGCCCGGCAGACAGATCGCAGATGTGTGTCAGACGCTCACAGCGGCGATTCCAGCCCGGTTGTCCCGACATATCGGGGGTTTTTACGTCTGCTGCACCGTGGAGGTTCTATGAGCCGTTACAGCGCTCGCGGGCGAGGCGCTCCACTTCAGGAAGGCGGGCCGGATCCAGGGTAGTGCGTGGCGGATGCCGCCCTCGGGGAGTGGGTCTCCCCTTTCCCTGTCTCTACCTCCCGGGGTGACTGTAGCCCCCACCCCGCCCGCGCTTCGCGCTCCTCCCCCGCCCACAAGGGGCGGGGGCAGTCATGGTGATAGCCGGTGGGAAGCCGTGTCTCGGGGCACACACCACACTTTTTAGCATCTCCCCATGCAGTGGGGGGTATCGCCATTGGGGGAGGGGCGGAGCATCCCCCCTCTCCTGCCTCTACCCCACACGGATCTTTTCGTAACTCCCACCCGCGCTCCCCTTTCCTGATAGAGCAAAACCGCGCCCCTCACAGCCCCGCGAGAGCCAACAATCGGGTGCAACGCACCACTGACAAAAAATTACCGTTTTCGGGGCTCACAGTGTCCCTTTGGTGCTCGGCACGTCGCCTATCGAGGGATCGACCGCCACGGCTGCCCGGAGCGCCCGTGCAAACGCCTTGAACGCCGCTTCACAGATGTGGTGGTCGTTGCTGCCCGTGACCGCGATGTGGGCGGTGATCCCGGCGTTGGTGCAGAGGCTGTAGAAGAAGTGCTCGATGAGGTCGCCGGGGATGCCGCCCGGCCCCACCGGCGAGAAGCCGCCCTCGAAGACGAGGTAACCCCGGCCGCCTACGTCGAGCGCCACCCGGGCAAGCGCCTCGTCCATCGGGACGGCGGCGTCGGCGAACCGGGTGATCCCTCTCCCGTCTCCGACCGCTTCGGCAAGGGCCGTCCCGAGGACGATCCCGATATCCTCGACGGTGTGGTGGGCGTCCACGGCGAGGTCGCCGGTCGCGCGGATTGAGAGATCGAGCCGCCCGTGCCGGGCAAACGAAGTCAGCATGTGGTCGAAGAACGGCACCCCGGTCTCGATGGTTCCCGCCCCGGTTCCGTCGAGGTCGAGGGAGAGCCTGATATCGGTCTCCCGTGTCGCGCGGTGGATCTCACTCGTTCGCATGCGCTGCCTCCATGACTTCCGGAAGCCGTACTTTCCCGGCGTAGAGGGCGGACCCGAGGACCGCCGCCGCCGCTCCGGCTTCTCGGAGCGCCGCGACGTCCCCGGAACTCGATATCCCACCCGAGACGACGACCGGAACCTTCACCCGGCGGAGGAGTTCCTTCACGGGTTCGATGGCGATCCCCTGCTGGAGCCCCTCCACGTCCACGTTCGTATAGAGGAGCGATCCTGCGCCGAGGCCTTCGAACCGCTCCGCCCAGACGAGATAACTCCCTGCCGGGCGCTCCCACCCTTCGATCATCACCTCGCCGGCCCGGGCATCGATACCCGCCATCACCCGCTCGCCGCCGAACTCGTCGGCAAGCGTCCGGACGATCTCCGGCTCCCGGACGGCCTGGGTCGAGACGATCACCCGGTCGATCCCGGCGTCGAGCCACCCCGCGGCATCCTCCACGCTCCTGATGCCGCCGCCGAGTTCGACGAACGTCTCCGTCTCGCGGGTGAACTTCCGGATCAGGTCGGCGTTCTTCTGCGCCCGGCCGAACGCCCCGTCGAGGTTGACGACGTGAAGGCCGTCCGCTCCCTCATCGAGCCACCGGTGCGCCCAGGCGGCCGGTTCTCCGTAGACCGTCGCCGCCTCCGGCCGACCCTGCACCAGCTGCACGCACCGCCCGTCCAGGATATCAACTGCAGGATAGATCTCCATCTTCTCAGCGTATGATCCGTTCGATGGGCATGACTAATATGTCTTTTGCGCCGGCGCGTTTTACCTGGTTGATCAGTTGATAGACCCGCTCCTCTTTCACGACGGCGTGAACGGCAACCAGGTTCTGGTCGGATGCCACCTCCATCACCGTCGGGCCGGAGAGGCCGGGCAAGACCTCCCGTACGTCCGCAAGGGCGCTTCGGTGGACGTTCATCATCAGGTAGCACTGTCCCTTCGCGCGGATGACGCTCTCGAGAGCGAGGACGAGCTCGTCGATCTTCTCCCGCTTGGCCGTGAGCGAGGCGGGGTTCGCCACCAGGACGGTCGTGGAGGTCAGCACCTCGTCGATGACGCGGAGGTGGTTCGTCCGGAGGGTTGTCCCCGAGGAGGAGAGGTCGACGATGGCGTCGGCGATCCCGAGGTGCGGCGTCGCCTCGCATGCCCCACCGACGGTCACGATCGTGACGGCAACGTTATGCCGGTCGAAGAACGCGCGGGTGATCGCCGGGAACTCGGTCGCCACCTTTGCACCTGCAAGGTCGGCGACGGTCTCGACGTCCGACTCCTCCGGCACGGCGACGACGAGCGTGGCTTTCCCGGTCTGCAGGTCGAGGACCTCTTCGACCACCGAGCCCCGCTCCATCACCATATCCTTCCCGGTGATACCGAGATCGGCGACGCCGCTCGCCACGTACTCCGGTATGTCGATCGGGCGGGCGAAGAGGATCTCCACGTTCGGGTCGCGGGTCCGGGTGATCAGCCTCCGATCGCTCCCGCCTTCGGCCAGGTGGAGGCCGCTCTTCTCGATCAGTTCGTTGATGGGCCCGGCAATCCTTCCTTTGTTCGGGATGGCAAGGCGAACGAGCCCGGGTCCGGGCACGGGCTGCCGGGGTGACGGTTTACTCATGGGTCAGAACAACTCCAAAAATGTTAGAAGGTTTAGAATGTAGAGAGTTCTCCCCTGATAACCTTCTCGGTGATGGCGGGGGTCTTCTCCAGCCATTCGTCGATGATCGACTCGACATCGGGTTTTATGGAGTTGATGTCATAGCCCGGTTTCGTGAGGATCTGGGCGCTTGCCACGTGCGGCTGGTCGATCGGGTAGCCGATCCGGGAGACCATGCGGACGTACATCTCCTCGATCCCGTCGACCTTCGCGACGCAGTCCTGCGCAACCTGCGTCGCGAGGAGGTTGTAGAGTTTGCCGATGTGGTTGATCGGGTTCTTGCCGCTCGTCGCTTCCATGCTCATCGGGCGGTTCGGGGTGATCAGCCCGTTCGCGCGGTTGCCGCGGCCGACCGAGCCGTCGTCGCCCATCTCGGCGGAGGTACCCGAGACCGTCAGGAAGACGCTGCCGGCCTCGAGGTCGTCGGCGGTGTTGATCGCGACGTTGACCGTCCTTCTGGTGAACTGTTTTGCGACCGCCGCGATCTGCTCCGTCAGGAAGTTCTTCTGCTCGACGTACTCGGCGATGCTCGAGCAGTAGCGGTCCACGAACGCCATCGCGACGGTGAGGGTGACGGCATCGCCGTCACGCAGGCACATGATCTTGCAGTCCTGGCCGATGACGGGGTACTTCGGGCGGAGGGTGTCGTCGATGTATGCTGCGACGCCCTTAACAATGCTCTCCGCCTCGCTGAACGGCGCGTGCCCGACCCCGAACGAGGTGTCGTTCGCCCGCGGAACCTTCCCCTCGCATGACCGGAAGACATCCTGCAGATCGGTCGATCCGTTTCCCATCCGGCAATCGACGATGATATCGCGGTTCATGTTGATGGTGGGGAGGATCTCTTTGATGTAGTCGCGTGCAGCCTCGACGGCGATCGCATCGGCGGGGATGTTTATGCCGTTGAACGTCTTCGTGGCCCGGCCCGATATGAGGAAGTAGATCGGTCTCGTGATCCGGCCGCCGCCGAACTTCGGGATCGACTCTCCTGCAACGACCTCGCCCTGGTCGGTGTTGTGGTGCAGGACGCTGCCGCACTCTTCCAGGTACGACCTGCTGAGTGCCCTGCTGATCGACTCCGCGATGCCGTCCGCGAGGCTGTCCGGGTGGCCGAGGCACTTCCTCTCCACCAGTTCAATCCGCTGCTTCTCGATCGGGATCTGGTCAAGCCATTCTACGCTGATGTTCCTGGTCATTAAATCCACCGTAGTTCTAAAGTATGATAAGAGAAATGATTGCAATTCATATAACCATTTCTAACCGTCACTACGGAGGCGGATGTCGGAGCGGATGCTGATCTTGCATTGCCCGTCCCTGAAGATGCGCACCATGCCTCCGCTCTCGGAGACCGTGATGCCGATGACCGGGATCTCGTGAGTGATGGACGCGGTTGCGCGGTGCCTCCCCCCGAGGCCGCCGGGAAGAGAGATGCCCCGCCCGGTGACGTCCAGGTAGCGGCCCGCCGACCGCACCTCGCCGGTCTTGTCGATGACGAAGACCCCATCGAGCTGGGCGAACTCCTTGACGCTCTCCCAGTTATCCTTGTTCTTGATGTCCCGTAGCGCTGCGGGATGTCCCTGGTAGGGGTTGAGGATCGCCTGGTGAGAGTGCCGGAAGACCTCCTCCGGGTCTCCTATGATGAACGCGGTGCCGATGGCTCTCCCTTCCCTTCCCTCGACCGCGATCTCGAGGGCGAGCGAGAGGGCCGAATGAAGCACCTCGCGGGGGACGATGTCGGAGAAGTCTTTCAAGTTGATGAAGTTCTTCCCCTCCTCGATATCATAGATGATGAGGGCGTAGGAGAAGACGCCGACGACGAGCCCGTTCTCCAGGTTGCGCCGGAGGTAGAGGTGGACGGCGGCGTCGAGCATATGCCGTTCGCTCACCTCCAGGATATCGTGCATGGTGAGGTCTTTTAGAACGTCGAGCTGGAGCTCCTGCACCTGGATGATCGGGACATCGGGCGCCTCCGCGAGAACCGGGGCCGGTTCGACGAAGGATACGACTGCCCGAGCCCCGATATTCTCCGCCACCGCGCAGGCGGTTGCGAGCATCAGCTCGCCGTTCATATGACCTCGTGGATCAGTCCGGGTATCTCAGATGGACGGGATGCGACGGGGATGTTCTGGTCGCGGAGCCGCCTGACCTTGGACCGGGCGTCGCCCTCGCCTCCCTCGATGATCGCGCCCGCGTGGCCCATCCTCTTCTCGGGCGGAGCGCTCACGCCGGCGATGTAAGTGACGACGGGAAGATCGGTCGACCGGACGCCTTCCTCCTCGAGGTTCCCCCCTACCTCGCCGATGACGACGACCGCCTTCGTCTGCGGGTCCTCCTCGAACCGCGCGAGAACATCCACGAACGTCTGGCCAATCACCGGATCGCCGCCGATCCCGACGACCGTGCTCTGGCCGATGCCGGCCCGGGTGAGTTCGTCGACCACCTCGTAGGTGAGGGTGCCGCTCCGGGAGACGACGCCGACGTTGCCGCGGCGGGCGAGGTGGGCCGGCATGATCCCGAGCTTGCACTCCCCCGGCGAGAGGAGGCCCGGGCAGTTCGGGCCGATGACCGTGCAGTCGTGGAGTTTCGCATAGGCGATCGCCGACATAACGTCATGAACCGGGATGTGCTCGGTGATGACGACGGCAAGTTCGATCCCCGCGTGCGCCGCCTCCATGATTGCGTCGCCTGCAGCGCCGCCCGGCACGAATATGACGCTCGCGGTCGCGTCGTGCTCGCGGAGCGCCTCCTTTACGGTGTTGTAGACCGGAACGCCATGAACCTCCCGTCCTCCCTTCCCGGGCGCGGTCCCGGCGACGACGCCCCGCCCGCCGACCTCGCGGGCGTAGGCGTTCATCAGTTCCGTATGGAACGTGCCCTGCTTGCCGGTGATGTTCTGGACGATCACGCCGAGATCCTTATCCCCATAAATCATTCTGCGACCTCCATCGCTGCTTTCACGGCCGCATCCATACTCTCGAGCATCCGGTAGCCGCATTCGGCAAGTAACTGCCGGCCTTCCTCCTCGTTCGTCCCGGCCATCCTGACGATGACCGTCGGCGCGACGCCGGCGGCGATGATCCCCTTTGCCACCTCGTCGCACCGGGTGATCCCCCCGAGGAGGTTGACGACGATCACGTTCACCCCGGGCATGCTCGCGACGAGTTTGACGGCGTGCATCACGCGCTCCTGGTCGGCGCCGCCCCCGACATCGAGGAAGTTCGCCGCCCGGCCGTGGTAAAACTCGATGAGGTCGAGCGTCGACATCGTGAGCCCGGCACCGTTGCCGATCACCCCGATGCTCCCGTCGAGTTCCACGTAGGAGAAGCCGTGCTTCTCGGCCTCGCGCTCCCGCTCAGAGAGGTCGCGGTTGACTGCTATCCCCTGGCGGGCGAGGGCGTTGTCGTCGATGATCAGTTTCGCGTCCGCCGCGTAGACCCCCCGCGACGTCGTCACGAGCGGGTTTATCTCCGCAAGCATGGCATCTTTCCCCTGGAATACGTGGTAGAGGCTGTTGATGACCGGCGCGAGTTCTTTGGGCGCGCCGCCGAGGAGTTCCCGCATCAAGAACGGCGGGATGTCGCGGAGGAGGGGGGATACGACGACCCTCCGTACGGCAGACTCATCCTCCTCCGCCATCTTCTCGATCTCCACGCCGCCGGCGTCGGCGAAGAGCACCACCGGCTGTCCGCTCGACCGGTCGACGGCGATGCTCACGTAGTATTCGTGCTCGATCGGGAGGCGCTCCTCCGCGAGGATCTCCCGTACCGGCACGCTCTTGATCTCCCGGGAGAAGAGGTCTCGGGCGGTCTCGGCCGCCGTCGTGCGGTCGGCCATCAGGACGCCGCCGGCCTTTCCGCGCCCGCCGACGTCCACCTGCGCCTTCAGCACCACGCCGTCGCCGAGATCGGGCAGGTGTGCCGCGACCTCCTCCGCCGCCCGTATAACCGCCCCTTTCGGGACCGGTATCCCGTACTCAGAAAAAACCCGTTTTGCCTCGTATTCCAGTAGTTTCATAAGTTCACGCTCGCTCTCCGAGTTCGAATCCTCTCTTCAACGCCTTCAGGTTCAGTTCCTCGGTGCCCTTCGGGACGCTGTCGAGCACCGCACGCTCGATCGCCTCTCTGCTCACGACCCCGGTCGCGGTCACGAGAGCGCCGATCATCACGATGTTCGCGACAATCTCCCGTCCGAGAGCGCCTTTCGCCTCCGATGTCGCCGGGATCTCGTAACAGCGGCATCCCGGGCGCGACCGGACGAGGTCGGCATCGATGAGCATGACCGCGTCCTCCCCGGCACGGGCCCCGTACTTCTCGAACCCCTGCTGCGACATGATGACGTAGATATCGGGCCTGGCCACCTCGGGGTAGAGGATCGGTTCGTCGTCGATCACCACCTGTCCCATCGAGGCCCCGCCCCGCGCTTCCGGGCCGTAGACCTGGGTCTGGACGGCGTACTTGTTGTCGTAGAGCGCCGCCGCCCGCCCGAGGATGACCGCGGAGAGGATGATCCCCTGCCCGCCGTATCCCGAGAACCGGATCTCATGCCTCATCGCCGCACCCCCATCGCAGGCTGGTTTCGCCGGACGAGTTCCCCGACGGTGAACGCCCCTTCAGGGATCGGCTCTCCTTCCGCGACCAGCCGATCACGCTTTGCAACGAGTATCGCGTGGCTCCGGAGGTGCTCGATCATCGCCGGGACGGTCCGGAGTTTGTTGTGGCGGCCGTAGTTCGTCGGGCACTGCGTCCGTGCCTCGATGAAGGCGAGCCCCGGCGTCTGCATCCCGACGGTGATGGCCTTCGTGAGCTCCTTGACGTGGTAGGAGGTCCACCGGGCGACGTAGTTCGCGCCGGCGGCGACCGCGAGCTCCGCGAGGTCGAACGCCGGTTCGCTCGCCCCGTATGGCGTCGTCGACGATATGGCTCCCGGCGGGGTCGTCGGACTCCCCTGCCCGCCGGTCATGCCGTAGATGTGGTTGTTCATGCAGACCACGGTCATGTCCACGTTCCGGCGGCAGGCGTGGATGAAGTGGTTCCCGCCGATGGCGGCAAGGTCGCCGTCTCCCGTGAAGACGACGACGTTGAACTCCGGCCGCGCCATCTTCACGCCCGTCGCGAACGCAAGCGCCCGGCCGTGGGTGGTGTGGAGCGAGTCGGTGAGGATGTAGCCGGGAGCCCGGGATGAGCACCCGATCCCGGAGACGAAGACCGTCTCATCGCGTTTCCAGCCCATCTCCTCGACGGCCGCGAGGGTGCAGTTGATGATCGTCCCGTTCCCACACCCTGTACAGTAGATGTGGGGGAGCCGGTCACCCCGGAACCAGTCGGGCGCGATCATCGGTGCGCCTCCAGCACCCGCACGAGTTCGGCAGGGGTATGCAATTCGCCTCCGATCTTCGGGATGGAGACGACCGGCTGGTCGACGTGGCGCTGGACTTCCCGCACCACCTGGCCCATGTTCAGTTCCGGCATCAGGAAGACCTTTGCGTTCGGGAATTCTTTCAGGGCGAACTCCGGGAACGGCCAGACGATCCTGAGCCGGAGGTGCCCGATCGAGTCGTCGGGATGGTCGCGCATCACCTGCTCCACCGTCCGCGACGGCGGGCCGTAGGTGACGAAGACCGTCTCGGCGCCGGGGTTCACGATCTCGTAGTCGGCGATATCGCGGCGTGCCGACTCGACCTTCGCGACGAGCCGCCGCACGAGTTTGTCATGCGCCTCGGGATCGGTCGTGTCCGGGTAACCCCGCTCGTCGTGGGTGAGGCCGGTCACGTGGACGGCTCTCCCCGAGCCGAAGGGCGCGAACCCGGGGATTTTGTCCTCGCCGGCCGCGAAAGGAAGAGAGCCTTCCGCGAGCGGGCGGGGGCGTTGTATATCGACCGCGTCGGGGATGGTCACCCGCTCGCGCATGTGGCCGACGATCTCGTCGGACATCAGGAAGGTGGGGACCCGGAACCGGTCCGCGAGGTCGAACGCCTTCACCGTCAGGTCGAACATCTCCTGGACGGAGTTCGGGGTGATCGCGATGGTGCTGTAGTCGCCGTGCGACCCAAACCGGCACTGGAGCATGTCTCCCTGTGCCGCCCGCGTCGGCTGCCCGGTGCTTGGCCCGCCGCGCTGGATGTTGACGATGACGCACGGCGTCTCGGTCATGGCCGCGTAGCCGATGTTCTCCATCATCAGCGAGAACCCGGGGCCGCTCGTCGCGGTCATGGCCCTCGCCCCCGTCCACGCGGCGCCGATGACGGCGGCGATGCTCGCGATCTCGTCCTCCATCGAGATGAAGACCCCGCCGGCCTTCGGGAGTCTCCGGGCCATCGTCTCGGCGATCTCGGTCGACGGCGTGATCGGGTAGCCGCCGAAGAACCGGCACCCGGCGGCAAGCGCGCCCTCTGCGCAGGCGGCGTTCCCCTGCATGAACTCGGTCCTGCTCAAAACTCCACCTCCACTCTGTGCGGCTCGAACGGCTTCTCCTCGACCCAGGATATGGCCTGGTCGGGACAGATCATGTGGCAGACCCCGCAGAGCATCCTGCCGTAGAGGGCCTGCAGCCTGCAGTTCGTACATCGTTCGGGGCGGTCGAGGACCGGGGCGACGATCCCCCGGCTGTTGAGTTCCGTTCCCTCCCGAAATATCCCGTAGGGGCAGACCAGCACGCAGAGATTGCATCCTTTGCAGCGGCTTTCATCGATGACGAGTTTCATGAGACGGTATCCTATCTTATGTTGAATCGCTGGTGAAATTGTGTTTTCGCTTTCTCCCGTACTGCGCGGAAGAGATCGCCGCCGTGGGCGTCGATCCCGACCGTCAGCGGCAGGTTATCGATCTGGATGACCCATACCGCCTCGGCCATGCCGAGGTCTTCGAAATAGACGCCCGAGAGACTCATGCGGTCTGCGGCGAGCGCGGCGCACCCCCCCGTGAGCGCGAGGTAGACTCCGCGCCCCCGGAGTCGCTCGACCACCTCCGGCCCCATGCCGCCTTTGCCGACGAGGGCGCGGACGCCTGCGTCGATGAGGAACCCCGTTATGGCGTTCATCCGGGCGGACGTTGTGGGGCCGGCGACGACGAGCCGGCCGTCCTGCACCACCGGGCCGCAGTGATAGACCACGGCACCCTCCGGGTCGAAGGGGATGCCCTCCTCCATCATGCGGAGGTGGGCCTCGTCCCGGGCAGTGTAGATCGTCCCCGAGAGCGTGACCGTATCTCCCGCACGGAGGTCGAGCACCTCGTCGCCGAGCGGTGTCTTGAGGTTCACCGCTCCACCTCCACGGTCGCCCGGCGGCAGGCCCAGCACTGCACGTTCACCGCAACCGGGAGGGAGGCGGTGTGGCAGGCGGCGCGCTTCACCTTCACTGCGAGCGCCGTCGTGTCGCCGCCGAGCCCCATCGGCCCGATCCCGAGTGCGTTGACCGCGTCGCAGAGTTCCTGCTCGTAATCGTCCATGGTGTCGACCGGGAGGAGCAGGGCCTCCTTTGCGAGCGCGGCGGCCATATCGAACGTCCCGCCGATCCCGACGCCCAGGATCACGGGCGGACAGGGTTTGCCGCCCGCGAGAAGCATCGTCTCGGCGACGAAGCGGGGGATCTCCTTTGCCTGCGAGGGAAGGAGCATCCCGATCCGTGAGACGTTCTCGGAACCCGCGCCTTTCGGGAGAACCGTCACCGTGAGCCGGTCGCCGGGCGTCACGTGGACGGCAGGCATCCCCGGGCCGGTGTTGTCGCCGGTGTTCTCGCGGGTGAGGGGATCGACGACGTTCGGGCGGAGGGGGATCGCGGCCGTCGCCCTCCGCACTCCCTCCCGCACCCCTTCAAAGAGAGCGGGTGAGAACGCGATGTCGGGCGGAAGGGTGAGGTAGACCACCGGGACGCCGGTATCCTGGCAGATCGGCACCTGCCGTTCCTCTGCAAGCGCGATGTTCTCGAGAATGTTGCCGAGTTCCCGGCGCGCGATCTCGTCCCTCTCGGCCGCCGCTGCCCTCCGGAGCGCCGCGAGCACATCGGGGGGCAGCCGGATCTCGGCCTCGGCGAGGGCTCTCGCTGTGGCGTCTGCCAGTGCGCTCGAAAGCGTAGGATCTGCCGGATTAACCATCATCTATACTGGTGGGAAGAGACTATATAATACCTGTATTTCCCCTGGTTGCGGATACGCCGCCTTGTGGGGGGTTCCCCGGAAAAAAGATGGGAAATGGTGCGGGTTTACGCTGTCGGCGCCCGCTCTTCGACGATCCTTGCTGGAGTCGGAAGTTTGTATATGCCGCGCCTGAGCGAGGTCTTGGCCTTCTCGGTGTACTGCGGGCTTGTCCAGACGGAGAAGACCTTCTGGCCCTTGTCCACCCGCGCCGCGGTGCCGACGGCCTTCCCGAAGGCGAGGCGCATGCCTTCCGAGACACGGTCCGCACCTGCGCCGGTCGCCTGTTTGTTCTCACGGAGGACGTGGTGCGGGAAGGTCCGGATCTTCAGGTGGTAGTTCGCCCTCCCGATCTCCTTCTGGAGTTGCCGGTTGATGCCGATACGAGCGGCCTCAAGCGCCGTGTGCCGTATCTGGCATGTCTCCTCAACGACGATGGAGAGTTCGACCGGGAAATCCTCGGTGAGGTTGCCCATATCAAACTGCACGATCTTGCTGCCCGGCACGCCGCCCATGTATTCCCTGCGTGTATATGCTTTTTTTGCGAGATTCCTGTACATCTTCGCTGGTTTTCGTACCATCGTTAAAAACTCCTGCCGATCTTTGAGTGCTTTATAAAATGGGAATTTCCTCTAATAAACCTTACTGGATGTTTTCGCTCTCGTCGATCATCCTGAGCACCCTTCGCCGGACTTCCGCGAACTCGGGACTGGTGCGATCCCGGGGGTGCGGCCAGGGAATCTCGATGACCTCCCGGATGGAACCCGGCCTCGGGGTGAGGACGACGATCCTGGTGGCGAGGTAGACCGCTTCGTCGACGCTGTGGGTGACGAAGACGATCGTCTTCTTCGTCTGTTTCCAGAGGGAGAGGAGCTCTTTCTGCATGTGGTTGCGGGTCTGGGCATCCAGAGCCCCGAACGGTTCGTCCATGAGGAGGACATCGGGGTCGTTTGCGAGCGCTCTTGCGATCGCCACCCGTTGCCGCATCCCGCCGGAGAGTTCGTAGGGGTAGGCGTCCCTGAACTGGGAGAGGCCGACCAGCTCGATGTAGCGGTCCGCCGTCCGCCGGCGCTCCTCTTTTCCGACCCCTTTCATCTCGAGGCCGAAGGCGACGTTGTCGATCACCCTCCGCCAGGGGAAGAGGGAGTACTCCTGAAAGACCATCCCGCGCTTCGGGTCCGGGCCGGTGACCGCGCGCCCCTCGATCGTCACGCTCCCGGTCGTCGCGGTCTCGAGGCCGGCGATGATCCGGAGTAGCGTCGTCTTCCCGCACCCCGATGGCCCGACCAGACAGATGAACTCCGTGTCGCCGATCTCCAGGTTGACGCCCTCGAGCGCCTGCGTGAAGGTGCCGTCCTCCTTTGGGAAGGCCTTGCCGACGTTCGCGACCGAGACTCCGCTCATTTCAGGCCACCTCCCCTGCCCGCCACCGCAGGAGCTGCTTATCGACGTAGTTCCTGAAGATGCGGTCGATGATGAGCCCCGTAAATCCGAGGATCAGCATGTAGACGACGACATTGGGCATCTGGTGGAGGTAGTAGTTGTGCCAGAGCTGGTAGCCGAGGCCGTAGGTGGAGACGCCGAACATCTCGGCGGCGACAAGACACATCCAGCCGACGCCCATGGCGATCCTGACGCCGGAGGCGATCGCCGGGACGGCGGCGGGCAGGGCGACGTAGCGGATCAGCTCAAACGAGGTGTCGCACCCGAGCACCTTGCCCGCCTCGACGAAGACCTTCGGGACGTCCCGGAACGCGGCATAGGTCGCGGTCAGGATCGGGAAGAACGCCCCTGCAAAGATGACGAAGCCCGCCGCCTGGGTGGTGAGCCCGAACCAGATGATGGCGAACGGGATCCAGGCGAGCGGCGGGATGGGGCGGAGGGTCTCGATGATCGGGTCGAGGAGGTGATCCGCCACCCGGAACCATCCCATCAGGATCCCGAGGGGGACGCCGAGGATGAACGCCGCGATGATCCCGATCCCGAAATGCTCAAGGCTCACTGCAAGGTCGGTGAGGAGCGTGCCGGACCCGAGGAGGTTTATGAATGCGCTGGCGACGTCGGTGACGCTCGGGAGGATGAATGATCGCCCCACCACGTAATCGGCGATGATCTGCCATACTATCGCCACGACGGCGACCGCTGCGATGCCGAGGAGTCGTTTCTGTGTCTGCTGCTTCATGGTTCTATTCCGCTGCTCATGACGGGTGCCGGAGTGGATCGCTGGCCGATCACCTCAGGAACCTTTTCTATTACTTCATCGGCATCGCCGTAAAAGATACTTTTGGAGAAGAAAACAGAGAGGTCCCGGGTTATGCCCGGGCCTTCTCGTAGAACGAGAGGTCGAAGAGGTCGTCCTGGGTGAGGGGTTTGTTGATGTAGCCGAGTTCATACTGGAGGTTCGTGTACTCGACCACCGAGGTCGTGATGACGTTCGGGTCGGCGGTCCAGGTGCCGTCCCAGTCCCGGAAGGATGCCTTCACGGTCTCGACGTTCTGCCCGGTCTTCTTTGAGTAGATGGCTGCGGCCTCGTCGGGATGTTCGATGTTGTACTCCGTCGCCTTGATATGGGTCCGGACGACCTGCTCGACGATCTCGGGGTGCTCGCGGATCAGGGAGCCGCTTGCAACCAGAACGCAGCAGGCGTGGTCTTTCATCATCTCGCCCGACTGCACGACGGTCCTCCCCGTGCCCTCGGCTGCGATGACGGACGGGGACGGGTGGGGCAGGAAGACGCCGTCGACCTGGCCTGCGGAGAGGGCGGTGGTGGCGGCGCCGGGGTCCATGGCCTTGATGTTGACGCTCGCCGGGTCGACGCCGTTCTCCTCAAGCCAGGTCCGCAGGATGGTGTCCTGGATGGTTCCCGGCGGGAAGGTGGCGATCGTCTTGCCCACGAGGTCGGCAGGGGTCGAGTAGGGGATCTCGTTCCTGAGCACCAGATCGGAGCCCTGGGTCTGCACTGCAGCAACGATCTTGGCGTCAAGTCCGGTGCTCACGGCTGCTATGAACGGGGCGGAGCCGACGTAGGCGATGTCCAGGTCCCCGGCGAGCATCGTCTGCATCTCGGGCGCGCCGGTGGGGAAGTTGTAATCGGTTATCTGCGTGATGCCGAACGGCGCGAGGTCCTCCTGCCACCATCCCTTATCCATCGCGGTGGTGTGAGCGGTCTGGTGGGTGCTCGGCTGGTAGCCGATCCGCAGATGCGTCACATCGCCGCTGTCGGTGCCGGTGCATCCGCTTACAAACGTGAACGCCGCGACCAGGGCCACGGCCAGAAGAATTGCAGTGAGTTGCTTCATATGTATCTCCATCTGTATGGGTAGTTGTATACTGAGTAATCATCACGCTGTCGGTATATAGTAGTGTCGAAAATTTGCAGTTATATTATACTATAGTATTAAAATTAGTTTGATATTTTTCCATATTGAATAAATGAGTGCCGGGTAATGTGGGGGCGGAGGCGCACGTTGCCGGGTGAGATCGGTCCAGAGATGCCTCTGCCGGGACACCCTCCCCCGCGTGGCGATACGCGATGGCTTGTAGCATCTTATTTAATCTACAATACATAGGTGGAATGCCCGCGTATGATTACCGAAAACCATCTATCTGTGAATGCAGGAGGAAGAGTGAATGACAGATACCTTAACATTTGACCAGGCGATGAAGAAGCACCTTCAGACATTGGAACTGTATGTGCCGATCGTAGCAAGAGTTCATGGGAGCAATCACCCGGAATTTGGTGAAGTTCACAGGTTGTTCGATACAATCGTTGAAAAAACAAAAGCAGCGGGCCCAGATAAACCTGAATTGAACGAAGAGTTTGCCCGACTGCAGGAGGTTACGGATACTTACACCGTCCCGGAAGGTGTGTGCGAGAGCTATGAGGCTGTCTACAGTATGCTGGCCGATCTGGATAGGGCATATCGTGCTGGATAGGGCATATCGTGCTTAGATCGTTATAATACAGAGAAGACGGTGAGCGTTTTGCAGAGATTTATACTGAGTAAGAAAAATCATATAACGCTGATCTGCGCTATTCTGATCGTTCTCGGGTTTATCAGTGGACTGGGTTTTAATAATGAGACTGTGGCTACCTGGTCCCTGGCCATCGCTTCAATTTTAGGGGTTGCGCCTATTGCAATCCAGGCCTATCAAGCATTGAAGGTTAGAGTCGTCAGTATTGATGTTCTAGTCACCGTCGCGGTCATCGGGGCGTTTCTCCTCAGGAATTTTGAAGAATCCGCCATTGTCACCTTCTTGTTCTTGTTCGGTGCTTATCTGGAGCAGCGGACATTGAACAAGACGCGTTCGGCCATAAAAGAGTTGACCGAAATGGCGCCGGAAAGCGCCCTAAAACAGATGGAGAATGGTGTATTTGAAGAAGTAAATGTGGATGAAGTCGATGAGGGCGATATATTACTGGTGAAGACCGGTGCGAAGGTTCCTGTTGATGGAACCGTTCTGTCTGGAGTTGGCCACATCAACGAAGCAAGTATCACCGGCGAGTCCGTCCCGGTCGGAAAAAAGAAAGATTCAGGTGTATATGCCGGAACGATTCTGGAGAATGGAACACTTCAGATTGTCGCCGACCGTGTAGGTGAAGATACTACTTTTGGTAGAATTATAGAGTTGGTTGAAGAAGCGCAGGATTCAAAATCCGAAGCGGAACGCTTCATTGATAAATTTTCTAAATACTATACTCCGGCAGTTTTAGGGCTTGCCATCATCACATGGTTAATTTCGCGAGATGTTGAACTGGCCATCACATTACTGGTTCTGGGATGCCCCGGCGCACTGGTCATCGGCGTACCCGTTTCAAACGTAGCGGGCATTGGTAACGGAGCACGGCATGGCGTTCTTTTAAAAGGCAGTGAAGTTATCGGCGATTTTAGCAGGGTCGATACCATCGTTTTCGACAAAACAGGTACATTGACGATAGGCAATCCAAAAGTAGCCGACAAAGAATTTTACGCGGACGACGTTCGAGAGGTATTAGCGTATCTTGCAAGCGTTGAAAGTGAATCGGACCATCCCCTGGCCAATGCAATTGTAGAATACATCGGAGATATACAACTACGTCGAGTAGAACGAACGGATGTTGTAAAAGGCGCTGGAATTGTCGCTTACATCGATGGACACAGGGTTGCGGTAGGCAATGTTGCGCTCATGGAGCGGGAGGATGTTCATTTATCTGAAAAGGCCCATGCAGACATTGCCCGATTCGGAAAGAGCGGAAACTCCCTTGTTTTAACATCCGTCGATGGCGAACTGAAAGCACTGATGGGTATCCGTGACCAGACCCGTCCGGGTGTAAGGGAGGACCTGCAAAAATTAAAGAAATTGGGCGTTAAAAATCTGGTAGTTCTCTCGGGAGACAACCAGGGGACAGTTGATCTGGTGGCGCGTGAACTGGGTTTGACAGAAGCGCACGGACATATGTTACCCGGAGATAAGTCGAAATATATTGAAGGGTTACAATCTAAAGGTCATATCGTAGCATTCGTTGGAGACGGAGTAAACGATAGCCCATCCCTTGCTCTGGCGCATATCGGGATTGCTATGGGGGGCGGCACAGATGTCGCGATTGAAACATCGGATGTCGTCCTGATGAATTCGGATTTCAGTCGCCTGCCACATGCACTGGGCTTAACAAAAGCAACGGCTGCTAACATGCACCAGAATATCGTTATCGCAGTAGGAGTTGTGTTAGTCCTGCTTGCCAGTGTATTTTTAAGTGACTGGATGAACATGTCGATAGCGATGCTGGTACACGAAGCAAGCATATTGGTCGTAATTCTAAACGGAATGCGACTCCTCCGGTACAGATTATGATATGAGGTTAAGGAGAGGTGAAGATGAAGAAAGCAACGATCCAGTTAGAAGCATTGGCCTGCCCGTCATGTGTCCAGAAGATTGAACAAGCAACAAAATCTCTGGCCGGTGTGGAAAAAGAGAGTGTAAAGGTGCTGTTTAACGCAAGCAAAGTAAAATTTGACTTTGATGCTGAGAAAACATCCGTCGAGGATGTCGAAAAGGCCATTACTGCACTTGGATATGTAGTCATAAAATCTCAGGTTAAAGATAAGTAAACTACCCCGCCCTTCGGGGCGAGGCCTCCTGCTTCATCCTTTCTCTATCGGGACCGGGTTCACGGGCACAATGGTGCGTTCCGAACCCGCTACCCCGAAAGGATTCTGATCTTCTCCGGCGTTTCTCTTGATATTGACCGCCGTGTTGACGTCGCAGTCATGATGGGTGCCGTGCGCGGGAGACTCTCCATTGTGATGCCCACCACGGTCCACTGCCCGGGGTGAACCGGAGAAGATCCAGAGCAACCATCCTATCCGTGCGTTGTTTTAATCTCCCCCGCGGCCAAACGATACAGACAGGACTGTTGATATAATGCGTTCGGATCAGATTCGGCAGGGCCGTCTCGCCGGTGAACGGTCGGGCGATCTCGAGCACTTTCTTGCATCGATGGAGACCGACCGCTGGATCGCGGAGGCGGATCTCCTCGTGGACATGGCGCACCTCCTCGGCCTTGTGCGGCAGGATATCATCAATGAGGCCCCGGCACGGGCCCTGATGGCGGCGCTCCTCGACCTCCACGACCACGGCATCCCGGAGGAGGCGTTCGACGAGAAGTTCGAGGACGTCCACGCGGGCAAGGAAGCCTGCCTCATCGATCGGGTCGGCGAGGACTTCGGCGGCCGCCTCCACATGGGCAGGTCCAGGAACGACGAGGTCGCGACCTGCATACGGATTCGGCTCAAAGAAGAGATGATCGCCCTCGTGCGGTCGCTTGCCGACCTCCGGCGGACCCTTCTCGACGTCGCCGCCGCCCACACGGAGACGGTGATGCCGGGCTTCACCCACCTCCAGCACGCCCAGCCCACGACGCTCGCCCACTACCTCCTCGCCTACGAGCAGGCCTTCTCCCGGGATACGGCCAGATTGCGCGAAGCGTATGCCCGGGTGGACGTCTCCCCCCTCGGCTCAGCGGCGTTCGCCTCGACCGGGTTCCCCCTCGACCGTGCCTACACTGCGGCTCTCCTCGGTTTCTCCCGCCCGGCACCAAACAGCATGGACGCGGTCGCCGCCCGGGACTTCGCGATCGAGGTGCTCGCCGATACAACGGCCATGATGACGACGGCGAGCCGGCTCTGTGAAGAGCTCGTCCTCTGGAGCACGGCGTTCGTCGGGTTCGTCCAGCTCGAAGACGCCTACTGCTCCTCCTCCTCGATCATGCCCCAGAAGAAGAACCCGGATGTGGCCGAGATCATGCGGGCAAAAGCCGGGACGGTTGCCGGTGCACTCACCGCGGCGGTCACCATCGTCAAGGGTCTCCCCATGAGTTACAACCGCGACCTCCAGGAGCTGACCCCTCACCTCCGGCGGGGTGTGGAGGGCGCCCAACAGAGCATCCCGCTCCTCGCAGGGATGATCGGCACCGCCACCTTCAACACGGAGCGGATGGCCGCCGAGGCGGGCAGGGGCTTTTCTACCGCGACGGAGCTTGCGGACGTCCTCGTCCGGGAGTATGGACTTCCCTTCCGCACCGCCCACCGCATCGTCGGGCGGGCGGTACGGCACGGCTCGCTCGACCTCGCCACGGTCGAGGGCGCCGCCCGGGAAGCGGCCGGGATCTCGGTCGTGGAACGGGGGCTGAACCAGGAGCGGATCGATGCCGTTCTCGACCCGGCCCACGCTGTTGCGGTGCGGAGCATCGTCGGCGGCCCGGCGCCCGCGGCGGTTGCCGTTCAGATCGATGAACAGAGAGAACTCCTTGCCCGCGACGAAGAGTGGGCGGAGGAGACTGAATCAGCACTATCAAGCGCATTTGAAGACCTTATCCTGAAAGCACGGAGGTTTGCAGCATAATGGAGAGACTCGAGACCGGAGACCTGGTGCGGTACACAAACGGCGGTACCGCGCTCACCGGCACCTATATCGCCGAACGGGACGGGATGGCCGTCGTCAAACTGGAGAGCGGCTACAACATCGGGGCGTCGCCCGAGAAGATCGAGTTCGTTGAGCGCCCCGCCCCGCAGCCGCCGGCAGGCGCCGGGGTCGTCGTCCAGAACCCCGACCTCCCGGAACTCGCCGTCATATCCACCGGCGGGACGATCGCGAGCAGGGTGGACTACCGGAGCGGCGCGGTGATGAGCCAGTTCTCGGCGAGCGATATCCTGCGGGCGATCCCTGAACTCGGGGACGTCGCCCGCTACCGCGACCGCCAGATCGCAAGCATCCTCTCGGAGAATATGAAGCCGGCGCTCTGGCGGGAACTCGCCCGGGCGGTCTATGACGAGATCCGGACCGGCGTCACCGGGGTGATCGTCACCCACGGCACCGACACGATGGCCTACTCGGCGGCGGCGGTCAGGTTCATGCTCAAGACGCCGGTGCCGATCGTCTTTGTCGGGTCGCAGCGGTCTGCCGACCGCCCGAGTTCCGACAATGCCATGAACACCCTCTGTAGCGCCGCCGTCGCCGCCGGCGATCTCGGCGAGGTGGCGGTGGTGATGCACGCGACGACGAACGACGACCGCTGCGCGATCCACCGGGCGACGAGAGTCCGCAAGATGCACACCTCCCGGCGCGACTCCTTCCAGAGCATGGGGATGGAACCGCTCGGCTACGTCGACTACCCCTCCCTCTCAGTCACCCTCTCGGACGAGGCGGTCCGCCGGGGTGCACAGGAGCCTGAACTCCATGACGCGCTCGAAGAGCGGTGCGCTCTCCTCCACTTCTACCCCGGGATGCCTGCGAGCGTCCTCGACGTCTTCGAGGGCTACGCCGGTCTGGTCATATCGGGGACGGGGCTCGGGCACGTGGCAACGGACTGGGTCCCGAAGGTCCGGGAGATGATCGAGGACGGGACGACCGTCGTCATGACGTCGCAGTGCCTGCACGGCCGGGTCTGCGACCGGGTCTACAACACAGGAAGGGATCTCCTCGCCGCCGGGGTCGTCGAGGGCGAGGATATGCTGCCTGAAGCGGCGCTCGTCAAACTGATGTGGGTGCTCGGGAACGAGAGAGATCCCGAACGGGCGAAGACGCTGATAGAGACCGATCTCGCGGGCGAGATCCGGCGGAGGTCGATCCCATGATGGACTACGGGAAACTCGGCCTCAAGGCCGGCATCGAGATCCACCAGCAGCTCGACACCGCCGAGAAGCTCTTCTGCCGCTGCCCGACCTGCCTCCGCGACGTCTCCGAGCGGACGGGGGAGTTTTACCGCTACCTCCGGGCGACGGAGAGCGAGCTCGGGGAGATCGACCGGGCGGCGCGGGAGGAGATGAAACTCGTCCGGAAGTTCCGCTACTACACCTATGATACGGTCTGCCTGGCGGAGCACGACGAGGAGCCCCCGTCCCCGATGAACCCCGAGGCGCTCGAGGTCTGCCTCACGATAGCAAAGATGCTCGATATGACCCCGGTCGAGCAGGTGCACACGATGCGCAAGCTCGTCATCGACGGTTCGAACACCAGCGGGTTCCAGCGGACGGCGCTCGTCGCGCTCTCCGGCGCCCTTCCCGGCGGCTGCCGGGTCGAGACGATCTGCCTTGAAGAGGAGGCGGCGCAGCGGGTGGAGGACGAGACCTTCTCCCTCGACCGCCTGGGGATCCCGCTCGTCGAGATCACCACCGCCCCCTGCATGCGCACCCCCGAGGCCGTCCAGGAGGTCGCGGGGCATATTGGGATGATCCTCCGCTCGACCGGGAGGGTGAAGCGCGGGCTCGGGACGATCCGGCAGGACATCAACGTCTCCATCGCCGACGGCGCCCGGGTGGAGATCAAGGGCGTCCAGGAACTCGATCTCATCGCCGAGGTGGTGCGGCGCGAGGTCGAGCGGCAGGTCAATCTGGTTGAGATCCGGGACGAACTCCGGGCACGGAGTGCCCGGGTCGATCACACCGTCGTCGACGTCACCGCCCTCTTTGCCGAGACGAAGTCCGCGATCCTGAAGAAGGCGAAAGCCGTCCTCGCGGTCCGGCTCTGCGGGTTTGCCGGGCTCGTTGGGCGCGAGATTCAGCCCGGCAGGCGTCTCGGGAGCGAGATGTCGGACTACGCGAAGAAGTGCGGCGTCGGCGGGATCTTCCACACCGACGAGCTCCCCGCCTACGGCGTCACGGCCGAAGAGGTGGCGCGCCTCCGGGAGTTCGTCCGGGCCGCGGAGAACGATTGCGTCGTCATTGTCGCGGCGGGAAGGGAGCGCGCCGGGTGCGCGGCCGAGCAGGTGATGATCCGCGCGGAGATGGCGCTCTCCGGGGTCCCCGAAGAGACGCGCAAGATGCTCGAGGAGGGGAGTTCCGCCTACATGCGCCCGCTCCCGGGAGCCGCCCGGATGTACCCCGAGACCGACGTCTTTACGGTCGCGATCGACGGGGGCCTCTGGGAGAGGATCGTGATCCCCGAACTTCTCACCGCCCGCGCCGAGCGGTTCGTTCGGGAGTTCGGGCTCGACGAAGGGCTGGCACGGCAGGTCGCGTTCTCCGAACGGCTGCCGCTCTTCGAGAAGGCGGTCGCCGCCGGCGTCCGCCCCAATCTTGCTGCACGGACGCTGCTTGCCACCTGCCGGGAGCTCGCCCGCGACGGCGTCGACGTCGGCCGGGTGAGCGAGGAGGAGATCCTTGCCCTTCTCTCGGCGGTCGAGGGCGGCCGGGCGGCGAAGGAGGCGATCCCCGATCTCCTCACCGAACTCGCAAAGACCGCCGGAGACGCCGGGGAACCGGGCGTTCGGGTGGACGCGGCGATCGAGAAGATGGGGCCGGCCGTCTCGCAGGCGGATGTGGAGGCGATTGTCCGGCGGATCGTCGCCGAACGGGAGGCATTCGCCCGGGAGAAGGGTATGGGCGCGCTCGGCCCCCTGATGGGCGTCGTCATGCAGGAACTCCGCGGGAGCGTCGACGGGAAGGTCATCAGCGAGACCCTCCGACGCGAGCTCCAGCGGTTACTCTCCTGATCCCCGGCCCGGGTCCCTCCCGGTCGGGTTACTTTTATCATCGGATCAGTGCATAAATATAAAGGAGTTTTATCATGGGAAAGACAGGCAGTGTTCAGTGGGCCCAGGTCAAGGGCGTCAAGGGGCAGATCCGGCTCGTCCCTGCAAGTGAAGGCGAAGTGAAGAAACCCGGCCCGAACCAGCGGTTCAAGCCGGCAGCGGATATCCGGAAGCGGGCGAGCAGAGAAGGGCAGGACCAGCGGCGCGGCGGACGTGGCGGGCGCGGTGGACGCGGCGGGCGCGGCGGCAGGGGAGGCGGCGGCACTCCTACGATGGACGTGCGGGTACGCCGCGGCATACGGCGCGCCAAGGTGTCGGCTCTCGGGACCAAGCAGAAATCGAGATAAGCCGTCCCCCTCTTCTCCTTCAATACTTTTTATACTTGAGAGTTCCAGTATGTGGTATGGATCTCAAATCCGCCATCAGGACCTATCAGTTTGCCGAACGGGCGAAATCCGAACTGATTGTGGGGTCGCACCTGACGACAGCCCTGATCCAGTTTCCGCTCACGGAGAAGCCCGGCGGGAAACGGATGCTTGTGATGGTGCTCGAGTCGATCCGCTCGGAACTCGACTTCGCGTATGGGGATACGGGACTTTCCGAATTCAAGAAGGCCATCGATCACCTCAACGAGGCGATCAGCCTGACGGAGAGCATGGATCTCGGCGCTGCGTCGGAACGGATAGGAAGAGCCGTCAGCGCTGCCACAACTGCAGCCCAGGCGGCATGGGAGACGCTCAAAGAGCATGAACTCCTCTGATATCCTCCGATTTCTGAGAGCGCGGTCGTCGGTCCGGGAATACTCCGGGGAGCCGCTCGATCCGGAGGATCTCGACTACATCCTCGCCTGCGCGAGTACGGCGCCGAGCGCCGGCAACCGCGAGGCATGGGATCTCGTCGTCGTCACCGACGACGATGTCAGGCTGGAACTCGCGTCGGCGGCCCTCGAGCAGGTGCATATCCGGGAGGCCCCGGCGGTCCTGGTGGTCTGTGCGAACTACGTCCGGTCGATGTCGCACTACGGGGAGCGGGGGATCCTCTACGCGCTCGAGGACGCGACGATCGCCTGCACCTACATGATGCTCGCCGCCCATGCCCGGAACCTGCACTCGTGCTGGACGGGGGCGTTCGAGGAGAACGAGGTTCGCGAGCTTCTCGGCCTCCCGCAGCATGTCCGTCCCGTCGCGCTCCTCGCGGTCGGGAAGGGGAGGCCGCCGCTCGAACCCATGAAACGGATGCCGGTGGACGAGCACGTACACCGCGAGACCTGGTAGGACTAACCATTTTCGGAGAGAATATGTCGGATTATTTGGTTACGCTTGAATCAGCGTGGATAATTAAAGACGTCAAGTCTATGGACGACGCCGTGAGCATTGCGATCAGCGAGGCCGGCAAAAGGCTCAACCCCTCGGCGAAGTTCGTGGAGATCGAGGCAGGGATGATCGCCTGCCCCTTCTGTGAGGGGGAGTTGAACACCGCGCTCGTGGTCGCCGGCACCGCCCTTGTCGGGCTCATGCTGGAGATGAAGGTCTTCCGTGCGGAGTCCGAAGAGCACGCGGCAAGGATTGCAAAGTCAGTCGTCGGGAAAGCGCTGCACGACGTGCCGCTGAAAGTCCAGGAAGTGCAGGAGTTATGATCTCCGTCGTCGGGCATACCGCCATCGACCATCTCTTCCAGGTGCCGAAACTCCCCGGGCGGCACAACTCGACCTACATCGCCGGCCACGAGGTCTACTTCGGCGGCGGGGCGGCGAACATCGCGGCCGGGATTGCAGTGCTCGGGGAACGGTGCCGGCTGGTCTCCGCGGTCGGCGGGGACTTTCCGGGGAGCGACTACGACCGCTGGCTGCACGGCCTCGAGATCGTGCAGGACTTCACCCAGGTGAACGATGCCCGGACCGCGACCGCGTACGTCTTCACGGACGACGACGGCGACCAGGAGACCTTCTTTGAGTGGGGCGCGTCGACCGCGTTCTCCCGCGCGGAGGCTCCCGCTCTCGACTTCGTCCACATGGCGACGGCCGACCCCGACTTCAACGTCCGGGTGGCCCAGAAGAGCAAGTTCGCCTCCTTCGACCCGGGGCAGGATCTCCTCCGCTACACCCCGGACCAGCTCGAGATCATCCTCGCGAACATCGACATTCTCTTCTCGAACAACCATGAGATGGACCGGATGTGCGATATGCTGGGGCTGGAGCGGACCGCACTCGTCGCGTCGATCCCGATGACCGTCACGACCCGGGGGGTGGAGGGGAGCATCCTCTGCGTGGACGGCGAGGAGTATCACGTTCCGGCGGTCACGGTCGAGGCCGTCGACCCCACCGGTGCCGGAGACGGCTACCGTGCCGGGTTCCTCACGGCGTTCCGGAGGGGCTACGCCCCGCTCGACTGCTGCCGTGCGGGGGCGGTGGTCTCGTCCTTCGTCGTCGAGAGGACGGGCACCCAGACGAACCTTCCCGACTGGGAGCGGATGCTTGCACGGTATCGGAAGGTCTTTGGCGAGCCCGGCGAAATTATTATCTGAATTATGGGTAATACAGCGCAGATAGCCGGCATCTCTCTGCCGGCTGCCGTTTCCGGCCCGAGACTACCCGGAGGCGCCTGATGGAGTCCGGCCCCGACGTGCGTGTCGAGCGGCTCACCCGCTACATCTTCTCCGCCCCGTCCTGGCCGCGGTCGCTTGCACTCATCGTCGTGCTCGGCCTCGTCATCGATGCTGCTACCTACCGGGTGTGGGACGAGCTGTTCCTGGTCGGCACCCTCGGGTTCTCGGTCCCGGCACTGGTCGCTCTCCTGCTGGCGGTGCCGCTGGTGCGGGCCTTCGGCGGCTACATCACCTGGAACCGCTCGGCGCTCCTCGCCCTGGCCTGCACGGTTCTTGCGGTGATCCTGAGCCTCTCGCCGGTGCTTCTCTTCGGTCGTGCTCTCTTTCCCACGCTCTATGCGATCGCGTTTGGCCTGGCCTTCGGCCTCCGGCTGCTGGTTCTCGTAGCCGTCGCCGATTACCGGATCTCCCGGATGGTCCTCCCCGCGTTCACCCAGAGTGCGGTTGCCATAGCGGTCGGAGCCTGGTTCTTCACCCCCGGGTTCGCGCCTTACGCCCTCCTCCTCCAGGTGGTCTTCGGGCTGGTCTTCGTCTTCCTGATCTGGGTGATCGAGCGGCCGCTGAAGCGGGCGTTCCAGATCAGCGGGCTCAACTTCCTCAACACCTTCATCGCCCACCTGACCGACGGGTCGAAGAACATGGAGGACTTCTTCCGCGAGATCGGCGAGGAGGTCTATGTGCCCCAGATCTCCCTCTTCTTCTCCCGTGACTCGGGGAAGAACGTCCTCTTCACCGTCCCGAACGTCCACCCCGGCCCGATGGGCGACGTCGGCGGCGGGAACCTCCCCCGGATCCTCCACGACACCTTCCCCGAGGAGACGCTTGTCGCCCACGGCTGCGCCACCCACGACTTCAACCTGGTCTCGGAGAGCGAGATCGAGAAGATCGCCCGCGCCGTCGAGGCGTCGCGGGAGGGGCTCGCCTACTCTACCACCGCGAGCCGTCCTGTCCGGGTCGAATCGGGCTCGGTCTCGATCCTCTGCCAGCGGTTCGGGGACGCCCTCCTGATGGTGAGCACCCGGTCGCCGGAGCGCACAGAGGACCTCGACTACTCGATCGGGATGGCGATCATGGCCGAGGGGCGGTGCGACTTCTCAGAGGTCGCGTTCGTGGACGCTCACAACTGCATGACCAGCGTGGGCTCCCCGGTCCTCCCGGCGACGAAGATCGCGACGGAGTACATCGCCGCCGCACGCGAGGGATTCCGGGCCGCACGGGACCTCCCGGCGGAGCCGCTCTCGATCGGTGTCTCCCACGTCAGGGTTCCGTTCACCCGCGAGCAGGGGTTCGGGTCGCTCGGGGTGCAGGCGCTGGTGACGGAGGTCGAGGGGAAGCGGGCGGCCTATGTCCTGATCGACGGGAACAACGTTGCTCCGGGCGTCCGGGAGCAACTGCGGGCGGTGGCGCTCGAAGACGTCGACGAGGCGGAGATCATGACGACCGATACGCACACGGTGAACACGATCACCGGTAAGAACCCGGTCGGCTACGTGGTGCCGGCGAAGGCGATCGTTCCCTACATCGAGCAGGCAGTCCGCGAAGCGATCGCCGATCTCGCGCCGGCCCGCGTGGGGGCGGCGACGGCTTCGTGCGAGGGGGTCGTCGTCTTCGGGTCGCAGCGGGTCTCGCAGCTCGCGAGCACCGTGAACGCGATGCTCGCGTTCATCGCCCCGCTGAGCCTGATGATCCTCATCCTCGCGTTCCTGCTCTCGGTCCTCGCCTATATCGCGCTCCAGTAGGGGCGGGAACGCCCTTTTTCTTTCTGCACGCCCAACCCCTATCATGAACTACCGGTTCGCTGGTCGGATGGGGCGTGCCCCGGAGTCGTTCCTCGAAGAGCTCTTCCGGGTCTCGGCGGTGCCCGGGGTGATATCGTTTGCTGGAGGCCTGCCGGGCTCGGCATACATCGACGTCGAGGGGATCCGGGAGGCGGCCCGCGAGGTCTTCGCCGACGAAGGGCGGGCGGCGCTCCAGTACACGACGACGGACGGCTACCTCCCTCTCCGGGAGTTCATCGCCGACCGTTACCGGCGGAGGCTCGGCCTCCCGGCGACGCCTGAAGAGATCCAGATCGTGAACGGCTCGCAGCAGTGCCTCGACCTGGTCGCGAAGATCTTCCTCGACTCGGGGGACGCCGTCGGGATGGAGCGGCCGGGCTACCTCGGCGCGATCGAGGCCTTCTCCCTCTACGAACCAGTCGTTCACTCGGTTCCCCTGGAGGAGGACGGCCCGGACCTTGCGGCGTTCGCATCGCTCATCCGCGACCATGCGCCGAAGTTCTTCTACGGTATCCCGAACTCGCAGAACCCCTCGGGGACGACCTACTCGGAAGGCAAGCGGCGGGCGGTCGCGGAGGTCCTCGAAGGGACGGATACGGTCTTCTACGAGGATGATGCGTTTGGCGAGCTCTTCTTCGACGGAAAGCCCCGGCCGCCGGTGAAGCGCTACCTTCCGGAGCAAACGGTGATCTCGGGGTCGTTTTCTAAGATCGTCGCGCCGGGGATGCGGATCGGCTGGATATACGCGCCGGCGCCGATCCTCCGGGAGTTCAACGTCGCGAAGCAGGCGGCCGACCTCCACTCGAACTTCCTCTGCCAGGTGATCCTGCACCGCTACCTTTCGACGCACGATCTCGATGCCCACGTCGCCCGCGTCGCGGCGGTCTACGGCGCAAACTGCCGGCTGATGTGCGACCTCCTCAACGACCTGATGCCGCCGGGGACGACCCATACGAACCCCGAGGGCGGGATGTTCATGACGGCGACGCTGCCGGATGGGATCTCGTCGATGGAGGTCTTTTCAGAGGGTGTCAAGGAGGGCGTAGCGGTCCTCCCCGGGGTTCCGTTCTACGCCGACGGCGGCGGGGAGGATACGATCCGGCTGAACTTCTCGGCGGCTGGCGAGGAGGAGATCGCGGAGGGGATCCACCGGCTGGCGAGGGTGGTGCGGCGGCTGGCGTGAGAGGGGCTACCGGCGTTTCGTCATGCTCCACGCCATGAGCCAGCATCCGATCATGACGAGCAGCCCGTGGGCGATCCGGACCGCCGGGGGCGCGAAGAACTGCGGGAGGAAGAGCACGAACCCGAGCGCGAGCGGGATGCCGCTCCACCCAGGGAGGATGCCCGAGCGCCAGATCGCGGCCCCGAAGAGGATGCTGCCTGCCGCAAGAGCGAGGAGGCCCGCACCGAAGAGCCAGACGCCTGCCCCGAACCGGATCGCGTCCGTGAGCGTTACCAGAAGATCGACGCTGTTCTGCTCGATCGCCTCCCGGCCGACGGCGGCGAGCGCGAACGTCTCGGCCCCGTAATAGGGGAGGATCAGCCCGACGCCGGTCCAGGTCAGGACGAGCGCCGCGATGCCCTGGGGTTCGGCCTTTGTCTCGCGCAGGATGCCGTAGAGGCCGAGCAATCCGAGAACGAGCAGGATGAACCCCATCATGGCGAGCGTGTGCGAGAGGAGCCAGGCGGTGGAGGCGAATGCCCCGGCGCCGGCGAGGGACGCTTCGACGGTGTACGGTCGGATCGCGGGATACGCGAAGAAGCAGGCGCCTGCAACCGCGAGCGAGAGTACTGCGAGACGTGTTCTGGTCATCGGTTTATCTCCGGTCGTGGCGGTCGGTTATTCCGGCAGGCAGGGCCGGCCGGGGCTTGAGCGCCGCTCTACCTGGACGAGCATCAGCACCGCGGGTTCGTTGCCCACCGTCCCCGATCTATGGCCCCTGTGCCCCTGCCCGTTGGGCCGGGTATTCCGGTCATTCCCGAACGAGAGTTCCCCCGGCCCCATCTCCACGCGGGTGCCGTCCATCGTCTCGACGAACCAGCGGCCCGAGAGCGGCACGATCCACTGCGGTTCCGGGAACTCGCGCCACTCGCCGACCCAGCCCGCGGGCAGGACGAGGACGACGACGCGGGCTGCCGGGTCGCCGGGTCTCCCGATCCACGACGGCGCGGCACCCTGCGATACGCTTGCGAACGCGAAGTCGGTAAGCCGGCAGCGGTCCTGCCGACTCACGCCGTTCTCGTCGGTCCAGACGTGCCAGTAGGGGACTTCGGGCGTGTCCGGGTTACGGTCTCTCTCCATGGTAGCCTCCAGTCTTCGGGCCCGTCCTCAAATACCTTTGGCCTCGGGAGTCGCCCTGGAGAATGGTTGCCGGAGCGGGTTTTTCCCCGGCGGCATGCGGGCGCTGGACTTAATACATGCGGTGGAGAATAGGTAATGGCACTTTTCGAGCGAGGGTAGCCAAGCCCGGCCAAAGGCGGTGGACTTAAGATTTAATACTAAAAAAGGTTACTAGATCTCGCCGTCTGCCGAAGCCGTCATCCGGCGTCGGACTTATTACGTGCAATCAACAATAGTTATTGGATCTTTTGAGCGAGGGTAGGTAAGCCCGGCCAACACCGACGGACTTAAGATCCGTTCTCGAAGGAGTCCGTGGGTTCGAATCCCACCCCTCGCATTCCGTGAATTTAATCTTTGGCATTATTTAACCGGAGAAGCCACCTCCGGCAAATGAACGATGATACCTAGGAGATTGTCCGAAAGTGTCTCCTCTCAAATAAAGTTCGTCCCACGTTTTCTAAGGTTTGAACATTCTGAACCTTGACGAGATCGCCTTAATTCTATATTCCTTTCGAAGCGGAAGGGCTTTATTCCAGTGCTGGAAAAACAGGGTGCATGGAACCACTTGATGGCGAGCAGCATAGACAACTGCTCAATATTGGAACTCAACGGGTAATTGGGAAAATTCTCCTCCTCCAGGACCTCTATGGACACGTAAGATTATTGGAACAGGCAAACCAGAACCCTGACCAGATGGCTCTTACGCGAGTTGTACTGAAACAGGTATCTAAAAACGTGTGCAAAGACTTAGAAGAGTTGTTCGAGCGTTATCAAGATCCAATCTTTCGAAAAACACGGAATGCCATCGGCAGTGCTGGCACATCTCTTGATGACGGAAACTATGTTGCCGGAATAAAAGCGACATATGAGGGTTTTGAAGATCTAACAGCAATGGTTGAAAAGAAAGTGTTCAACTATTAATCTGCTGGATCTCCATTTCATTGACGACCTCAAAAATTGTCTGATCTCCATCGATGTAGAATGAATATTCCTCTGTATCCATTTTTGGACTTGCTGGTGTAAATGCCGGTTTTCCACCACGCATTGTGGTAGCTAATCCAGATGGTTTGACAGAATAATATGTCTTGATCACAATCGGCAGTTGTATCCCCCATACGCCCAGATACGGAAGTATCTGTGCTTTGATTCTCTCTGGTGTCATTATGCCTTCGCCTCGTTTGTCTGCCGAGCGTTTAACCCGCACTTTAGAGCCCTCTCGTTCAGCGTAGTAAATTGACCACTTCAAGCGTGCTTTCCCATGAAATCCCTCTTTGCTCAATATTATCTCTCCATCTGGAGCGCTCCTTTGATTCTCCTCCAGCTGAAACTTGAGGATTGATATGATCACTAGTAATACTGCCGGATGTAGGCATAGGCACGGTCGAAGAGCTCCTGGTCGGTGTGGAGTTTGTACTTGAGGAGGGTGCGCCGGAGTTCCTTCTGCACCAGCCGCTCACCCTGCGAGGTATGCTGCCAGTCGGGGAAACGCACTTTCTTCACGATCTCGTCGATATCGGTCACGATTCGCTCGACGATGATATGAGTGCCTTTGTTCTTTGCCTCGTTGAAGAGCTCGGTGAGGGCTTCTTTTGCCCTGTCGCGTTCTTCCTCCGGATCGGTCTCCCGTTCGGCCTCGACGACGTCTCTCGCCACCTCGAGGATGGCCTTGAGGAACTCCAGGCTGGTGAGGAAGCCCTGCTCGTGGCGTTCCCTCACTTTTTCCAGTCGCTCGCCCAGCGCGATGAACGCCGGGTTTGTTGCATGCCTGCGCAATCGGGCGATGAGTTTTATCTCGATCTCGCGAGCTCTCTTCTCCGGTTCGGCGTCGCCCAGGATCTCGTCGAGCACCTGCGCATCCAGCACCAGCGTCTCGACATCGTCCCGCATCGACTGCACATGGACGTTCTGGTTGATCAGATCGACCGTCTTCGCGCCGAGGGCGTGCCAGAGCAGCCTCCCGTGGCCGCTCGGAGGCCTGACGGATTCATAGACCTGCGTGAGCCACCGGAAGTCTCTCTCGTACGGCCCGAGCACGGGGTCGGGAGACAGTGCCTCCCAGATGGTACCGAGCACGGAATACTCCGCTGCAAACCTGTCGCGGACTTCGTTGTCGGGCAGGCATTGCTGCGCTTCCATAAGCCCTTCGTAGCCGCCTTTTGTCCGATCTACTCCCGGGAAGAAGGCAAGGCACTTCTGCACCCGGACGGGCAGCGCTTTACGCAGTTCGTCGATGTTTGTGATGATCTGCTGCACGGCTCTCTCGTCGAAGTCGAGCGCACGAGCCACGTCGTCGAAGATGCCGATGTAGTCCACGATGAGGCCGTGGGTCTTCTTCTGGCCGAAGGTGCGGTTTGTCCGGCAGATGGCCTGCAGGAGGTTATGGTCCTTCATCGGTTTGTCGAGATACATCGCCTGCAGGATCGGCGCATCGAAACCGGTCAACAGCTTGCTGGTGACGATGATGAACTTGAGCGGGTCCGCCGGGTCGCGGAAGCGGTCGAGCAGTTTCTCTTCGGCATCCCTGTCACGGGCATGGGTTTTCCATTCGGGCGGATCGCCGGACTGGCTGATCATCACGATGGCGCTTGCTTCAGGATCAATCAACTCGTCCATCACCTGTTTGTAGAGCACGCAGCACTCGCGGTCGAAGGTCACCACCTGCGCCTTGAAACCGTTTGGTTCTACCCTGGTCTGGTAGTGCCTGACGATGTGGTTCACCACGGCACGAACGCGTTCGGGGTTCTTCACGAGCACCGCCATCTTCGCCGCCCGTTTGGCGAGGTCGTCGCGGTCCTGTTCGCTCAAGGAGCCGGTGATCTCCTGGTAGGCTTCGTCGATCGCCGCCTTATCGACCTGTAACTTCACCTCCGGTGCCTCGAAGTGCAGCGGCAGGGTGGCCCGGTCGCGGATGGACTCCTGGAACGAGTAACGGCTCATGTAGCCCTTCTCGTCTTCGTCTGCGCCGAATGCCCAGAACGTGTTGCGGTCGGCCCGGTTGATGGGTGTCCCGGTGAGACCGAAGAGGAACGCGTTCGGCAGCGCCTCGCGCATCTTGCGGCCGAGATCCCCTTCCTGGGTGCGGTGCGCCTCGTCGACCATCACGATGATGTTGGAGCGTTCGTTCAGGCTTCCATCGGCTTCGGCGAACTTGTGGATGGTGGTGATGAGCACTTTTCGGACGTCCTGTGCGAGGAGGGTCTGCAGTTCCTGCCGTGTGGCGACGCCCACCATGTTCGGGACGTCCGCAGCGTTGAAGGTGGCGGTGATCTGGGTGTCGAGGTCGATGCGGTCGACCACGATCATCACCGTGGGGTTGCCGAGTCTCTGGTGCAGGCGGAGTTTCTGCGCGGCAAAGACCATGAGCAGCGATTTTCCGCTGCCCTGGAAGTGCCAGATGAGCCCTTTCTTCGGATAGCCTTTTACGACCCGTTCGACGATCTGGTTGGCGGTGGTGAACTGCTGGTACCGGGCGATAATCTTGATCCGCCGGTGTTTCTTGTCGGTGGCAAAGAGGGTGAAGTACTGCAGGAGGTCGAGCACAATCTCCGGCTGGAGCATGCTCTCGACCGCCCGGCGCACATCGGCAAGCGTTCCCTCCGGTTCGTTCTCCTCCGTCCGCCACGGTCCCCAGAGGTCGATGGGCATCCTGATCGAACCGTAGCGGTAGACCCTGCCCTCGGTGGCGAAGGAGAAGACGTTGGGGACGAACATGGCCGGCACCTGCTTCTCGTAGATCTCATTCATCTGGAACGCACCGTCAAACCAGGTCACCGCGCTCCGGGTGGGGGTCTTTGCCTCGCCGATCACGAGCGGCAGTCCGTTGACGACGAAGACGATGTCGAACCGCTTCTCTACCGGGCCGATCTGGTAGGTCCACTGGTTGGTGACGACGAGGTGGTTATTGCCCGGGTTCTCGGCGTCGACGAGCCGCACCGGGACGTGCTCGCCGTTCTGCCCGAAGGGCATGGTCTTCTCGCCCCGGAGCCAGGCCATGAAGTTCTCGTTCGCCCGCACGAGGCCGTCGGCCTGCACGGCGAGGATGACGGCGCGGAGGTTGTAGATCACCTCGTCGGCCCGGTCGGGCTCGGCAGCGATCTCGGGGTTCAAACGGATGAGCGCGTCCCGCAGCCACGGCTCTACCATCACGTCGCCGGAACGGCGCGGGATCTGGGCGGGGGGCACGTAGTCCCAGCGGGCCGGGCGGAGGTCGCCGCCGAGGGATCCGCCCCGGTCGGGAAGGGGTTCTCGGACGGTCAGGCGCTCGGCCCGTCGCTGGAGGGTGACGGTGTCGAGGATCAGCTGCTCGACGGTGGAGGATTCGGTGAAGATCATGGTTTAACCTCCACGATTTGTGAGGATAATGCAGAAGTCAAATTTCTAGATGCTGCTATGTATCGATTAATATATGAAACAGATCTGGCAACGTGTTGAACTTTTTTCGCAATTTCATTCTGCACCGTGATAGGTGGTAGCCTTACCGGAATCCGCTCACATTCTGATTTGTTCAATTTCCGCTGGTACGTTCCTGTGATGTAAGGTTCAACAGAAATCGACTCTAAATAGTTAGCCAAAAAATCAATGCTGACTCCCGGTTTTGGCCTGAGAATATGAGCGTGGTTATTCACCCATATCTTTCCTTCAACTTTGAAAGCAATGCGTGAAGTGCGGTTGACAAGATTAAAACCGTCCTCGCTTAGCAAGACCAATGGCTCATCGAAAAGATAATCGTCAATATGGTCGATTACTCCCGAGGCTCCATAATATGGATACGGCCCCTTTCTTATTGCCCTTTGTTTTTCACTCAGTGGAACCCGTTTCCCATCAAGAAATTCTACGACCTCCGAAAGAGGCTCTAAATCGTACTTCGTAAGATGGTCGCCGAATAAGGATCTCTGATATTCTGTGAGGGCATCGGTAACGGCTATGTATGAATTTATTTCGGAATCAATCGCCCAAAGGACATCTGCAATACGGCGTTGCTGGTCGAGCGGCGGGAGATCGAACTCCTGATGCCGAAGCGTTGTCCAGTTGATAGTAGGCGAGAGCGATCCGACCGAGATCTCTATAGCTCGATTCATGAACGTATCACTCATCATGAAAAAAGGAAGGAACTCCGGTAGTACTGCTTCCGGTTTCGCTCGTAGAACCATCCCATGTGCCGAGAAGTATCCATCATGAGGAGCAATGGCCACGCGGCGCAGATAGGCGTTGCGTTTGGCAAATAAGATGTCGCCTTTCCGCATCTTCAATTTTTGACCTTTCAGATCTGCTTCACTCCCCCACCGGCGAACATGTAGAGTGCCGGACTCCAAGTGCTCTAAACCAATATAGGTCGCAGAGTCATCTGGCGTTGGCTGTCCAGTTTCCCGAATGTTCTCCGCGATTTGATCAAATCGAAAACGCTGCCATTTCGAGCGATCGAGCCATGGTGGAGTATTTACCTTGAATTGATGTGCATCAGCCAGTGGATCGAGGTTCTCTCCATTACCAAGTATAGTGGCGACGATCTGCTGGATATGGGACGAATTTTTCAACCATGTAGCAAATGTCTCATCTAACGAGCTGTCAGGTGAACGAATATTTGTCCGGCGATACTCCTGGTTTATGACATAGAGAGGGATGTTGATGCTCCATCCCTGCTCACGAATTTCCTCAATTGTTGCAACATGAGCGAACTCTGATTCATTCCTGAACGCCCGATAGGCCCCGACGATCCGCTCAATGTGCTCTTCCGTGAGGAAGCTCTGCGCCCGTTCCCGGGTGACTTCGCCCACAGCGCTGATGAAGAGGATTTTCCCCTGTCTTTCCTCGGGCTTCCTTGTGCGGCAGATGACCACGCACGCCTCCATCGGCGAGTTATAGAAGAGATTCGGCCCGAGGCCCAGCACGCACTCGATCAGGTCGGCCTCGATCAGTTTCCGCCGCATCTCCGCCTCCTCCTGCCGGAAGAGGACGCCATGGGGGAAGAGGATGGCACACCGGCCGGTCTCTTTGTCCATGCTGGCCAGGATGTGCTGCCAGAAAGCGTAGTCGGCCCGGCCCTGCGGCGGCGTACCAAAAATATTGCGTCCCCAGGGATCTGCGGCAAAGGCAGACCTGTCCCACTGTTTGATGGAATACGGAGGATTTGCCAGCACCACATCGAACCGCTGCAGGCGGTCGCCTTCCACGAATTTGGGCTCGGAGAGGGTGTCGCCGCGAACGATGTGGAAGTCCTCGATGCCGTGGAGGAAACAGTTCATCCGGGCGATGGAGGAGGTCATCAGGTTGCGCTCCTGCCCGTAAAGGCGGACATTGCGCCACTCCAGTCCCTGGCGGCGGAGGTGGGCGATGGCGGAGAGGAGCATGCCCCCAGAGCCGCAGGTCGGGTCGTAGATGGTCTCGCCCGGCTGCGGTTCAAGCAGCTCGGTCATGAGGTGGACGACGGTCCGGTTGGTGTAGAACTCGGCTGCGGTATGGCCGGAGTCGTCGGCGAACTTCTTGATCAGGTACTCGTAGCCGTTCCCGAGTTCGTCCTCGGGAAGGTTCGCAATGGTGAGTTCGAGCGAGGAGAAGTGCTCGATGAGATCGCGGAGCATGGCGTCGGAGAGGCGGTCCTTGTTCGTCCATTGCGCGTCGCCGAAGATCCCGTAGAGTTTATCCGGGTTCGCGGTCTCGATCGCCCGCATGCCGGCCTGGAGAACCTGCCCGACGTCCCGCGCAGCCTTCCGCACCTCACGCCAGTGGGCTTCGGGCGGGATCTGGAACCGGTGGTTCTCCGGGAACGCGGCGAAATCAACATCTCCGCCTGATTCCGCAAGTGCTGTCTCTGTCTCTTCGTCGTAGACATCGCAGAGGCGCTTGTAGAAGAGCAGCGGCATGATGAACTGCTTGTAGTCGCCGGCATCGATGGTTCCCCGGAGGAGCACCGCCGCTCCCCAGAGGTAGGATTCGAGCTGCTGCTGTGTGATGCGGGCGGTCACGGCGTCTCCCTCCCAGCAAGCAGGGCGCGGCCCGTATCCGTAATACGGTACTTCTGATTGCTGCTTCTGGGCTTCTCCGGGATGGTCATCTCGATAAACCCGGCCTGCATCAACGGTCTCAGCACGGAGTTCCTGAACTTGGTTCGACTCGTCCTGCCGACAACATCCATGAGTTCGGAGACGGACTTCTCCGTCACGCAGGCACGTAGCACAACAACCTGGTCCCCACTTAGTCCCCACTTGGTCCCCACTTGGTCCCCCATTTTAAGTTCTGTTGTCCCATTGCGCTCTGGTCTCCAGAGAACCTGGACGAACTGCCCGCAGTCTTGCCGGAATTCCGGCGGCGGCAGGCCCGCACGAGAGCACTGCTCGATCATATCGAGAGTGCCCGTACCGGCTTTCTCTATGTAGCGGGTCAGGAAGAGCGGTTCCGCAATGAGAGGATTGCGCGGGATGGAAGGATGCGGGGCACGGAGCGCTTCGGGCGACAGCGATGGCGGCAACTGGCCGGGATTCCATACTTCCAGCCGATCGGAGAAGAGCATGACCTGAACGGAAGCGTTTGAGACGTAGTCTCGGTGCGCGATGGCGTTGATGATGGCTTCGCCCACGGCCTCCTGGGGCACCTCATAGTTCATCGGCGCTGTAGGACCCTCGGCCCGGGTGCCGATAGAGCAGGCAATCTTGGAGAGTACAAAGTCGAGCGACTGGTCGACCAACTCAAAGACGGTGCCCTTGTAGATCTGGTAGGAGGGGATGGGTTTACTCACCTCGGTGCCATGGAAGTGAAGGCATTTGACCTCGGAGGTGATGAGAAAACGCTGAGGTTGTTTGCCGAACAGGAGCACGGCTGCGTTGCTGGGTTGATCGCCATCCAGCAGGTTAAGGTGAGCCAGCGCCTTGCGCAACGGAGTATCGGGGTCGAGGGCATATCCACGACTCCGCCGGGCACGTGAGAGGAATTCTGCAATCTTCTCCTGCGAGATGTCATCAAGCGTAGCATCGGTGCATGCGGAAGCGTCGAACGGGCGGATCCGTAGCATGCCTGTGTGAGCCAGATATTCGACGAGGCTGGAATAAATCTCTGTAGTCAACTCAGGAACGCTGTTGAAGCGGCGTCGAATGAGTTGATCTTCGACTCTGCGCAGAAGGGCACGCACCTTCGGACCGCGCACCGAGTCGTTACTGCCTTTAACGAAGACCAGACGCTCCTTACCTCCGGCAGTGGCCCGATCAAACTCACGTTCGGTGGGGGAGAGGCCATCGGCATCCTCATGGCCGTATTCATTCCCGAGAAGACAGAGATAGACATCACAGCGATCTACCTCCGTCAGATAAGCCTTATCCGGTCGCTGGCCGGAAGCGGGCAGGTCTTCGAAGAGAAATGCATCGAAGAATCGGCGGAACAGAGGATTGCCGTTAATATAGTCACGTATCGCTTGCCGCTCTTCAGCAAACTCCTTCTGGTGGGAACTGACAAACAGGCCGAGCCTCTTCATGACAGCAGGCCCTCCCGCTTCAGGATAGCGATAAGCCGCTCCTCCGCCGCAAACGCCGCCTCCGCGCTCTCGCGGAGTTTCTGCAGCGCCTCTTCGACGGTCGGCACTTCCTCCTCGACCTTCGGCTCGAGATAGCGGGGGATATTCAGGTTGTAGTCGTTCGACGCGATCTCCTCAAACGCCACCACCCGGGCAACACCCTCTACGTCCGCAAAATCTCGATACCACCCGTAAATGCGGTCGACGTGCTCGGGGAGCAACTCGTTCTGGGCGCGGCCGGTTCTGTACTCCTTTGAAGCATCGACGATAAGCACCTTCTTCTTCCGGTCGTCGCTTTTGCGCTGGCGGAAGACGAGGATGCAGGCGGCGAGGCCGGTGCCGTAGAAGAGGTTTGGACCCAGGCCGATCACCGCTTCGAGCACGTCCATACCGAGGATCTTCTTCCGGATGGCACCTTCTTTTCCCATACGAAAGAGCACTCCGTGCGGCAACACAACAGCCATGCGGCCGGTCCCGGGTGCCATCGACCTGATCATGTGCTGCACCCAGGCGTAGTCGCCGCTCTTCGCCGGCGGCATTCCGGCGAAGTTGCGGCCGAAAGGATCGCTGGCCCAGACCTCCTCGCCCCATTTCTCAAGCGAGAAGGGGGGATTGGCGATAACGCAATCGAAGGTCGCGAGATTGTCGCCCGAAAAGAACGCCGGGCGACGGAGGGTATCGTCACGCACGATCGAGAAGTCCTCCGCGCCATGCAGGAAGAGGTTCATTCTGGCGATGGCCGAGGTAGTGAGGTTCCTCTCCTGGCCGAAGAGTTTGCCCCAGAGTGTTCGGTCGTCGCCATGAGCCTCGCGCACATGGTGGACGGCTTCGAGCAGCATGCCGCCTGTCCCGCAGGCCGGGTCGTAGATCGCCTCGCCCTCGTGCGGGTCAAGAATGTTGACCATCAACCGCACCACCGCCCGTGGGGTATAGAACTCTCCCGCTTTCTTGTTCGTGAGGTCGGCAAACTTCTTGATGAGGTACTCGTAGGACTGGCCGAGGATATCGGCTTCGGCGGCCTCGTTTCCGAGGTTGATCCGGGAGAAGTGTTCGATGAGGTCACGGAGCAGGGCGTCGGAGAGGCGATCTTTATTTGTCCATTGTGCGTCGCCGAAGATGCCGTAGAGTGTATCCGGATTCGCCGTCTCGATGCAGCGCATTGCTTTCTGCAGGGCCTGCCCGACGTTTGTCGTCACTTTGCGAACGTCGTTCCAATGGCACTCATGAGGGATCTGGAACCGGTAGTTCTGCGGAAACCGGGCATACTCTTCATCGCCCCCGGATTCGGCGAGAGCTGCCCGATACTCTTCATCGTGAACATCGGAGATCCGTTTGAAGAAGAGCAGCGGGAAGATATACGTCTTGAAGTCGGCCGCGTCGACAGGTCCACGCAGGATATTGGCAGCTTCCCAGAGGTGGGATTCGAGTTGAGCAAGGGATGTTGTCGTGGTGACCATTGTTTGACCTCAAGAGAACTGTGCAAGGACCGCGGGGGGAGGCGGGCTATCTCTCTACAGATTCCATCCAGCCTTCCCTCTCGGGTCGTTGCAACACGTTAAGTATCAATTTTGGATCGGGACTATATTAACTTACCAATTTCCATATTCCGGTATCTTTTGATTTTTCCCAATTCTAAATTTGTATGATGCCTTTTCGTTTAATGTTTGGTGGCAAATCGAACAGTTATAACCCGAGCATAATATCACCCACATATTCCTCGCACCGTCCGTACGAGTTTTCTGAGGACGTGTATGCCTCAAAAATGACTTTCTGCACTGAAGTTTGAAAGAAGAAAGGCTTCTGACGCCAGAACTCGCTGTGTAAATCTCCATCTCATTGTTGGAGAATTGACATGCCCCTGGTACATCGCCGTAACCTTCAGGACGGAGTTCGGCGAGATGTAGCACTAGTACACTGGAAGGGCAATTTATTATACTACTTTTATAAATGGGGGGGCATGTCTCCAACATACCGTGATGCAACCATCAACTCCGTCGAAGCGACTGCCACGGTCAGCGGCAGCACGGGCGGCGGCCGCGACGAGAAGGGCAACGTGTACTTCTTCCCGAACGTCTCGGTGAGCATCGGCTACTGGTTCGACAACGAAGGAGTTCCCTCTTCGGACTGGGACACGCACTTCAAGGCGCAGTTGTGGATCAACGGCGAACAGGTCGGCAAGAAGCAGGATCTCTCGGCCGGCGGCCCGCAGACCTACACGTTCTTCGCGCACAAGTTCCCGGCAGCGGGGACGTATAAGGTGGAGGTTCGCGGGAAGAACTCGAAGTCGGTCGACGTTACGATCAAGAATCCGCCGGTGCAGGAGAAGAAGGCGGCGCAGTGATGGGAGGAGCGCTAATTTTTCGCTGATCTATAACGCCCTGTTCTGGATCTGTTGAGCACCGAAAACCACTTATGAGATTGTGCAATAGGTGTACCTGTTATACCCGCTACCGTTCCGTTGTGGGACGGTAGTTTGTTCTTTTGTTTTACTCCCGTGTCACGAGCAGGTTCAGGTAGCCCGGGCAACATCTCCTCACGGAGCCGGTCTTTCCCCTCGATTATGTGGCGGCTCACCTGTCCCGGGGATGGAGCATGCTTCGGTGAAGGTCATTCCAGCACCTCCCAGTGACCGCCCCGGGCAGGGCCGATGCGACGGAGCCGGCCTTGCTGTTTCAATTTTTCGATCTGTTTCTTGATCGCTCGGTCGGTTACACCTACGCTCCGGGCGAGTTCAGCAATGGTCACGGTTGGGTCATGTTGCATGAGTTCAATGATCTTCTGGGAACTTTTCTGGGAACCTTTTGGGGAACTTTTCTGGGAACCTTTCTCCGAACTTCTCTCCTCTTTTCGGTGAACCGTGACGGTGAAAAGATCCCCCTCTTGATCGTCGGTAAAGTCGATCTCGGGCCAGTCTTCGAGTGCCCGCTTGATACCGGAGCCAAGGCCGCGGTACGGTAGCAGTCCCTTTGCGACGTACGATGCAAGAATCGGGTTTCTGATATTGGAGTTTCAGTACTTCGCTAATTTTCGAACCAGCATATTCTCTGCCGAACCCGGAAACCCGCACAAAAACGAAAGATTTATATCGTTTGCAGGCGTCCCCTCATGCCTTTTGCCAAAAGCAAGAAGACGACCT
>NZ_VHLL01000006.1 GCF_025384765.1 Methanoculleus formosensis | reverse complement strand
GGGGGACACCCCCTCCCGGACCCTCCCCCGTGTGGCGATACCCAATGGGAAGCCGTTTCATCCCCCTGGCTCAGGATGTGGCTCAGATGGCGAATACCTGGGAATTAAGGGCTCCGGTTAGGGTATACCGAAGGTTCGGAGATCTTTTTGGGATGACCTCTGAGAAAACCGAAAAGTTTTGATTCAGGATCTCGAGCACCGGCGGGCGGTAGGCCACCACCGTCCACTGCACAGGGACAGGCAGGGATAGATACGGTACTCCCATAACATTACGCTCCCGCGCACAAACCCTGAAGGCGCGGGCCGGCAGCACCGGGGCCGGCGCACCACGGCCGCCCCCGCCCTCCACCCCTCCAGCGGCCGGAACCAGCAATAGACATACCTTTTTACCCGCCCGGACCGACCTATAGGTACCTGAATACGGGGAAGCAAGAACCGCGCCGGTCGATGCGGCTGCTCCCGGGCTCCTCCGTGCAGCATGGTCAATCTTTTTTGACATTCGGACACAACAACAGATGAGGAAGAGAGGTCAATGTGTATTGCAATGCCCGCTGAGGTACTCGAGATAAAAGAGGGCAACATCGGCGTCGTCGACTTCGGCGACCTGCAGCAGGAGGTCAGGCTCGACCTTGTCGACGTGAAGGTCGGGGAGTTCGTCCTCGTCCACGTCGGGTTTGCCATCCAGCGCCTCAGCAGAGAGGAGGGGCTTGAGACCCGCGAGATCTTCAGACAGGTCTACGCCGCGATGGAGGAGTAATGCACGAGTACAGCATCGCCTATGACATCTACACGACCGCCCGCCGGGCGGCGATCGAGAACAACGCAAAAGAAGTGAAATGCGTCTCTGTGGATGTCGGCAAACTGGCGATGGTGAACCCTGAACAGGTGGAGTTCCTCTTCAACGTCATCATCGAGGACGACCCGCTCTTCTCGGGGGCACAACTCTCGTGTCGCAACGTCGAGGCCCGCACCCGCTGCTCCTGCGGCTACGAGGGGGACGAGCGGTTCGTCTGCCCCGGGTGCGGAAAACTCCCTGAAATCGTTACAGGAATGGAAATTGTAGTCACCAACATCGAGATAGAAGTGGACGAAGAATGAAAGTCAACCTCATGCACGGTGCCGGCGGCGAGGTGATGGGCGAGCTCCTGCGCGTCATCACCAACCTCGAGCACAACAACGCCGGCGGAATCGGGCTCGAATCGCTGGACGACGGCGCGGTCATCCCCCTGAACGGCCAGAACATCGTTTTTACGACCGACAACCACGTAGTCTCGCCGATCTTCTTCCCCGGCGGGGACATCGGGCGGATCGCCGTCTGCGGAACGATCAACGACCTCGCGATGATGGGCGGGCGGCCGATCGCGCTCTCGTGCGGCATGGTCATCCCCGAGGGGTTCGAGGTCGCTGACCTCGAGCGGATCGTGGCGTCGATGGACGCAGCGCTCGGCGAGTGCGGGGCAAGCCTCGTCACGGGGGACACCAAGGTGCTGGAGCGGAGCGCTCTCGACACCATCATCGTCAACACCGCCGGCATCGGCGTCGCCGAGCGGGTGGTGCGGGACAACGGCCTGGAGGTCGGGGATAAGGTCATCGTCAGCGGCACCATCGGCGACCACGGCATCGCCATCATGGCCCACCGCGAGGGGTTCGACTTCGGCGGCCAGATCCACTCCGACGTCGCCCCCCTCTGGAAACTCGTCGAGCGAGCGCTCGCGGCCGGGGATATCCACGCCATGAAAGACCCGACCCGGGGCGGGTTTGCGAACGCCATCAACGAGATGGCGAGGAAGAGCGGCGTCGGCGTCGTCATCGAGGAGGAGGCGCTCCCCTTCCGGGCGAGCGTCCGGAGCGCCGCCGGGATGCTCGGCCTCGACCCCCTCGAGGTGGCGAACGAGGGCAAGGTCGTGATGGGGGTCGCGCCCACTGATGCAAAGGCCGTCCTCGCGGCGCTCCGTTCGCATCCCTACGGGCGCGACGCGGCGATCGTCGGCGAGGTCGTCGAAGGCTCGAACGTGGTCATGCGCACCGCCATCGGCGGGGAACGGTTCATCGAACCGCCGGTCGGCGACCCGGTCCCGCGTGTCTGCTAGCCGGCAACCATACCCATTTTTAACCCGGGCCCATATACGCGCGATATAGAGAGGCATGAAACGATGACGGAGGAGGCGGGGATCGAGGTGCGCCTGGTGAACGTCTGGGACGTGGAGACGATCGCCGACCTCTACCGGGCGGGCGGCTGGTGGGACGAGCGATGGGACCCTGCCAATCTCGCCGCTCTCATCGCAGGGAGTTTTGCCTTCGCCGTCGCCATCGACCGGGCGACCGGCAGAGCGGTCGGCATGGGCAGGGTGATATCGGACGGGGTCTCGGACGGCTACGTCCAGGACCTGGTTGTCCTCCCCGGATACCGCGGCCGGGGCATCGGAACGATGATCTTATCTGCACTGCTCGATTACTGTACGGCTGAAGGTGTCGCCTGGATCGCCCTCGTCGCCGAACCCGGGACGGAGCCGTTCTACACCGCGCTCGGTTTTCGGAAGATGGAAGAGCATACACCCATGCGCTGGAATCCACAGGACAGGTGAGAGATGCTGAGATTTGCCGACTTCAAACCCGTGAGCCTGAACGAGCATGATCTCTTCTCGCGGCACTACCGGCAGTACCCCCAGGTGCACAGCGACAACACGTTCGCGAACATGGTCTGCTGGAACCACTACGCGGACTACCGTTTCGCAGAGGTCGAAGGTTCGATCGTCCTCTCGAGCACCATCGACGGCGTGACGGCGTTCCGGATGCCGATCGGCCCGAGAAACCCGGAACTCCTCGAAGACGTCATCGACCTCGCCCTCCGGGAGGGGAGCGATATACCGTTGCGGGTTCTCGACCCGGCAAACGAGGAGTGGTTCCGGGAGACCTACCCGGGCCTCCCACTCCACGAGAATCGGGACTTCTTCGACTACATCTACCGGACAGAAGATCTGGCCAAACTCGCCGGAAAGAACTATGCCACCATCCGCCGCCAGGTCAACCGGTTCGGGCGGGAATACGCGTATACCGTCGAGGGGATCACGGAGGAGAACATCGAGGAGGTCTGGGAGTTCCTGGTCGTCTGGTGCGAGTGGCGGGACTGCGACTCCGAACCCCTTCTCGCTTACGAAAAAGAAGCCATCCTCTTTGCCGTGAACAACTTCTTCGCCACCGGGCTCGAGGGATGTATCATCAGGATCGGCGGCACCATCGGGGCGATATCAATCGTCGGGCCGGTCAATGAGTCGATGGCGGTCGTTCACTTCGAGAAAGCCCTTCCCGAGACCTACAGAAACATCTACAAGGTGATCACGACCGAGACGGCGGCAGCGCTCCAGGACCGCTACCCCTACGTCAATCGGGAATGCGATATGGGTGTCGCCGGGCTCCGGGAATCGAAGACGCGCTACCACCCTGCGTACATGGTCGGGGTTTACTACGTGACCCGGGCCGACCTGGAAGCGTGCCGCCGATGACCGCCGACCTGGTGCTCCGGAACGTGACGCTCCCTACGGGGAGGCGCGCCGATATCGTCGTCGCCGACGGTATCGTCCGGCACGTCGGCGCACCGGCGCGTGCCGGCGAGACGATCGACTGCACCGGGTACACCTGCCTCCCCGGTGCGGTCGATATGCACGTCCACATGCGGGGAGGGGCGCAGAGAGAGAAGGAAGACTGGCGGACGGGGACGACGAGCGCGGTCGCCGGCGGGGTGACGGTCGTCGTCGACCAGCCGAACACCGTCCCTCCCCTGACCACGCCCGAACTCCTCCGGGCTCGTGTCCGCGAGGCGAGGGAAGAGGCCGTGTGCGGGTTCGCGGTGAACGGGGGCGTCGTGCCCGGGGCGGATCTCGAGGGGATGTGGGATGCCGGCGCGATGGCGTTCGGGGAGACCTTCGCCGCTCCGTCGAGTTACGGCGAGGGGCTCGATGCGGAGACGCTCAGGGGGATGTTTGACCGCATCCATGCCCTCGGGGGGGTCGCGACCGTCCACGCCGAGGAGGTCAGCGGCCGGGCACCGGCGACGCTCGCCGACCACGACCGCGCCCGGTCCGGCGAGGGGGAGGCACGGGCCGTGCAGAAGGTTGCCGGCCTCGCCCCGGCAGGGCTGCGGCTCCACTTCTGCCACCTCAGCACCGCCGCCTCGGTCAGGGCCGCACGCGGCACGGTGGAGGTGACGCCGCACCACCTCTTCCTCTCGCGCGAGGCCTTCGACCCGGACGAGACCGGAGCCCGGGTGAATCCCCCCCTCCGGGACGAGGAGACCCGGCGCGAACTCTGGTCGTGCTGGGAGAGGATAGACGTCGTCGCCTCCGATCACGCCCCGCACACGCTCCACGAGAAGAGGATGCCCTTCGAGACCGCGCCCTCCGGCATCCCGGGGGTCGAGACGATGGTGCCGCTCCTGATGGCGGCGGTGCGGAGAGGACGGATCACCCTCGCCTCGGTGATCGAGAAGACGTCGTGGAGACCTGCAGCCATCCTCGGCATCCCGCGCGCGGGATTCGAGCCGGGCGACCGGGCGGACTACGCCCTCTATCCGGACGAGATCACCCGGATCGATGCCGCGCACCTCCACGCAAAGTGCGACTGGTCGCCGTTCGAGGGGCTCGACGCGGTCTTCCCCGAAGAGGTGATCGTCGGGGGAACGCGGGCCTACGTCCACGGCGATCTCCGGGAGACCCATGGGGCGTGGTACCCCGGGAAAGGATATTTACCCTCACAGAAGAAATAATAGAGAGCCGATAAAGCGCACCTTATAGGTCCCCGGGTGATCATCTGGCGAGACGCCCGGACATGATCCGCGGGACAACCCAGGTGCGCGACAGGCACGCCCGGCATATGGGTTCGATCGGGTGAGGAACGGCAGAAGCCACCTGTGAACACCGATCGTTAGTGTCGGGCGACATCCTTCACGAGGACTTTTCTCATGGAACTCTATGCCGACGCCGTCGCCGAGACCCCGCACGGGGTGACTGTCACGCTCGACGTCACGGCGGGCGCAAAACGCTCCGTGTTTCCTGCCGGCTACAACGAGTGGCGGCGGAGCATCAAGTGCCAGATAGCGGCCCCTGCCGTCGGCGGAAAAGCGAACCGCGCGATAACCGACCTCCTCGCGAAGACGTTCGGCGTGCCCCGCGCCGACGTGGAGATCATCACCGGACACACATCTTCCTCAAAGACCGTGGCAATCGCCGGGATATCGCGCTCTCATGCGCTTACGCGCCTGAACGCCTCCGGGACCTGAGCAGATGCGGACGGGAAAAGCGGGATACCCATGGCAGGGCGGTCTTTGTCGTGAACAGGCGATAGAGCAGGGTATGCCCGAATGCTCTCTTTTGGGGCCATGGGTTTAGGTTCATCTTTACAAAAATCTTGCGCCGAACCCGCCATCTTATTTAAGTAATTGCACTCTAGATATATGATTAACCGTACGTCCGCGCAGGCCAGAATCCGTGCGGATACGGCATCAGACTTACCCATACAGAAGGAGGCCAGACTCCATGTATTCACCGGATACCACAAAGTATCTTATTCATCTTATCCTGCAGATCGAGGGGGTGGTAGATAAACCCGACGTAGTGGGCGCCATCTTCGGCCAGACCGAAGGGCTGCTCGGCGAAGACCTCGACCTGCGCGATTTACAGAGAACCGGCCGCGTCGGCCGGATCGATGTTCAGATCACCACGAAACGAGGAGAGACTAAAGGCGAGATAATCGTCTCGTCTTCACTTGACCGGGCGGAGACCGCGCTCCTCGCCTCGTCACTCGAAACGATCGATCGGGTCGGCCCGTGCACGGCGCACGTGAAGGTCGACCGCATCGAGGACATCAGGGTGACCAAGCGGCGCAGGATCATCGAGCGCGCCAAAGAACTCCTCCTTGAGGACTTCGACGAAGGCTCCATCAACAGCGACGATATCCTCGACGAGGTCAGGGAGACGATCCGGATCGAGAAACTCGAGTACCTCGGCGAAGAGAGGGTGCACGCGGGGCCGAACGCCATGGACTCCGACGCCATCATCCTCGTCGAAGGGCGGGCAGACGTCATCAACCTGCTCCGCTACGGGATCAAGAACGCCGTTGCGGTCGAAGGAACCAACATCCCGCGCATCATCATCGAACTCTGTAAGGAGAAGACCGCGACGACCCTGCTCGACGGCGACCGGGGCGGAGAACTGATCCTTCGCGAACTCCTCCAGGTCGCCGAGATCGACTTCGTGGCCTACAGTCCCCGGGGGAAGAGCGTCGAGGAGATGAGCCGCAAGGAGATTGTCAAGGCACTCCGGAACAAAGTGCCTGCGGTGGGGGTCATCGACCAGCCCCCCGCCGAGGAGAAGATCGAGCGGCCCGGGCAGGCGGCCCGCACCGGGATTCGGGCTCCGGCCGATGTGGAAGAGGACGAGCAGCCGTCGCTCCGGGAATGGGGTCAGAAGCCCCCCTCGACGCTCGGGGAGCATATGGCCGACGTCCGGGACAAGAAGATTGCGCGGTTCCTCTCACCGGACTACACCGTCCTCCTGGAATCCAACGCAACCGACGTCGAGGGCGCACTCCAGAACCTGAACGGCGACATCGAGGGGGTTGTCGTCGATCGTATCATCGACCAGAAACTCCTCGATCAGTTTGGGGGGAGAGACTTCGAGTTCGTGGCTGCCCGGGACTTTAAAGGTATAATAAAGCGCCCGCTCTCCATCAGACTCATTAAGATAGGGTGACGGTTATCCCCGGTGCAAATTTATATATATTTATATTCACCATTTTTATCTCTGGGAGAGAATATGCACAAGGAAGAGTTGATAGCCTTACATGGGATTCTTACCGAGATTAAAGACTTTTTTGAGTTGCAGAACCCGGACCTGAAATTTTCGCAATATTACGCATTGAAGATAGAGCCTTCTCAGGTGCATAAGAGCAAAATGGAACATAAATACGCAATATTCGTCCTGGGGACAGAGATTGCGAACGCCATGAAGGACGTGGAGTTCTCGTCGTCGGGCCGGATCTCCGCCCGGATGAAGGAACTCGCCGAGAAGACCTTGAAAGAGATAGAGTATCTCCAGTGATCCCGTATCCGCGCACCGTACCCCCGATACGGTACCGGGACCAAAGGCTCCCTCTCCTTCAGGCACGCATCTCGCGCTCGCGCTCGATGAGGTATCGAGCGAGCAGGTTCGGGATGGGTGCCGCCATACAGTGCCAGTTCGGCGTTCCGTTCACCTCGAGGACGGTATAACCCTCGCGATCGAGGAGGAGATCGACCCCGCAGTAGTCGGTCCCGATCGCCGCCGCCGCCGCCTCGGCGACGGCGCGCATCTCCTCGTCGATCGCGACCGGCATCCCGATCCCGCCCTGATGGATGTTGTGCGTCAGGGTATCGGAGATGCGGGCTATCGCGCCGACGGCCTCGCCCCCGAGGACGAAGACGCGGAAGTCCCGGTCGTTCTTCACGTATTCCTGCAGGTACCAGGGCCCCGGCCCGAGTTCCCCGGGCTCCGTCACGAGCCGGATGCCGTTTCCGTCATACCCGTAGAGCGGCTTATAGACGATCTTTTTGTGCCGCAGAAGGAACTCCCGCGCCTGCCGCTCGGACTGAGTGTAGGCCGTATCCGGCGTCCTCACATTGTTTTCGAGGAGGAGTGCCGTCGTCATCACCTTGGATGCGCAGGCAACGATGCTTGCAGGTGTGTTGATCACCCGGTTATTGAGCGAGAGGACGTTCAACGTCTCGAACTGGTGCCCGTCCTGCCGGATACCGCAGACCCATATCAGTTCGTTCTCAAGCCCGGAATCGAGGGGGTTGACGTCACCGAGATCGAGAACCCCGTATCGGGCGTCGGCTCTCTCCAGTTCCCGCATAACAGTGCCGGTCGAGTTGTCGTCCGGCGTATCGGTCGGTTTTGGTACGATGTAGATCATGCGCCTCACATCCCGCTCCCGCAAAGGTCGTTCACGGTCGGGGAGTTTTCAGTACCATTTTGTACCTCGACGGATATAACCGGTAGGGACGAGAGCATGCAGAAGAACCGGATATGCATCATCGGGTGCGGAAACCCCTTCATGGGGAACGACGGGGCGGGAATCTCGGCGATGCACCGATTTGACGGAAAATTGCCCGGGGTGGACGCCATCGACGGCGGCACCGGCGGTTTTGGCCTGATCCCGCTGATGGAGGGCTACGAGAAAGTGGTGATCGTCGATGCGATGGTGGGTGTCGGCGACCGCATCGGGGAGGTCATCGTGTTCGATGCCCCGCCGTCGTGGGACCTTCCGGCATACGCGCTCCACGACATCGGGATCGGCGAGGTGGTGACGATCGCCCGGGAACTCGGATATGCCCGGGATATCGTGACCGTCGGGATTGAAGTAGGCGAGATCCAGGCGTTCAGCAAGGATATCGACCCGGAGGTTGAAGAGGGGATCCGGGTTGCCGAGCAGACGATCCTCACCATCCTCAGGGAGTGGACAGGTGATCAGGAGAGCAGATCCTAGATAGACATCGCCATACTACCTGGAATATTACATATCGGCGCCTCTTACGAGGGGAATAAATAACAAGATTTATCTTATACCACTGAGCTAAAACTCTCTGAATGCAACTGCCACGCGGCCGGTTCCATCGTCTGATCAAATCCACGACAACCCGTGCCCTGATAAATGAGATCCTCGCAGAACGATTCACCGGGATCTGCACGATTGTTCTGGGTAGTGAGACCGCTACCCTGGTGCTGAATGACGGTGAGGTTGTGCTTGCCGAATATGGGGGCATAAAGAAGCAGCACGCACTGGACACGGTGTTAGATGGCGAAGAGAACGAGGTGGCGGCAGAACTGAACCTTCTGACGCCTGAACAGGTACGGCTCGCCCTGGAGTTCAACCCCCTGTTTGTGATAGAGACGTCCGGAAGATCCGGTCGACCGTCGGCAGGGAAAGGTGCTCCAGGAAGAGCGGCGCCACCCACCGCACCGAAGCGTGCCGGTGCAGTCTCTTCATCCAGGCGTCGCCCAGAGCCGGCCGCAGAGGTGCATCATATCCCCATGCCGGGAGTGAAACCCGCACAGTCGAAGGCCGAGGCGCCTCAATCGGGGGGTGACGAGATCAATGAGCTCGTCCAGAACATGGAAGAGATGGACGTCGAACAGCTGGTCGGCAGTTTCAAACTGAACTGCAAGGACATGCTCAAGAAGATCCATCTCGACCACCTCATCAAGGACAAAGAGACCTAACCTTCAGGAGCTGGTAACAGAATGGATTCAACAGGCATTACCCAGTTTTTCCTCATCCTTCTCACGATAATAACGGTAGCCGGTTTCACCGGCATCACGTACTACCTTGCAGAGATCTCCCGGGCAATCAACCGGCAGGGTTTCCCACCGACTCCCATAACGCCGGAGGAAGCCCCGGATCTTTCCGAACCCGTTTGTGCGCCTCCAGAAAAGCCGATCGAGCCCGCGAAGATGGGCAGCCTTGAGGAGACGCTCGATGCGATCAGCAAGAGATACTGCCTTGCATCCCTGACACTGGCAACCGCAGACGGTCTTTTGATCGGATCGACGAGGCCCGGCAGCGAGGGCGAGGCCGCGCGATACAGCCACCTCTACTCGCAGGGAAGGTTGCACGAAGAGGAAGGAGTGGAACTCCTCGGCGTCTCCTATCGCGGAGAGACCGTGGTCGGCATCGCCCACCCACCGGAGCAGCTCTCCAGCGAACAGACGAACGCACTCGAGCAGGATATCCGGGAAACCCTGCAGCACTGGGTGTAAGACCGAAGAGATCAAAACAGCGAGTGATCACCATGGTAAAAGTATACACGATTGCGTCCGGTAAGGGCGGTACCGGCAAAACGACGGTCACAGCAAACCTGGGCCCGATGCTTGCCCAATACGGAAAGAAGACATGCATCCTGGATGCCGACGTCGGAATGGCGAACCTCGGGCTTGTTCTCGGGCTTGAAAACCTGCCGGTGACCCTGCACGAAGTGCTGGCCGGCAAAGCGCGCGTCCGGGACGCCATCTACGACGGGCCGTTCGGCGTGAAGGTCGTCCCGTGCGGGCTCTCGCTGCAGGGCTTCCAGCAATCGAACCCCGACCGCCTCAAGGACATCATGACCGACCTCGTGAGCGAGTTTGACGTCCTGATCCTGGATGCTCCTGCAGGGATCAGTAAAGACGGCGTCATCCCGCTGACGATTGCCGATGGTGTGATCCTCGTCGTCAACCCCGAGATCTCCTCGATCGTCGACGCACTCAAGACAAAGATCCTGACCGAGACCGTCGGCGGGCATGTCGAAGGGGCGATCATCAACCGGGTCGCGGACGCCGGGAGCGATTTCAACAGCGCACAGATGGAGAAACTCCTCGGGGTCAGGGTGCTCGGGATCATACCGGAGGACCCGAACGTCCGGCGCGCATCCGCGGGTAGGGCGCCGATCGTGGTGAGGTATCCCTCGTCCGGCGCGTCCCGTGCCTTCAGGCGCCTTTCCGCCGACATAGCCGGTATCGAGTATACCGAGGAAGCGACAGAGCAGCCCAGGGAGAGCTTCGTCGACCGGCTTGCCCGCGCCCTCTTCCGGGCAAAAGCGTGATACCTGCAGTCTTCAAAGGGTATCGCGTTCATCAACAATTTTTTTATTCGGGTTCGCTCGGCGAGTAGCGCAGGGTCGTCCCCATAACGGTTCTGCCTGCACGAGACGTCAGGAAATAAACGTACTTACTGGCCGCGGCGATCGGCACGATTATTTCCTGCACGATGCATAAAACGCCAGGTTCAACCCCAATATGGAATTAAACGCCACGAAATCAGAAATCGCCATCATTTGAGAGTTTCTTTGAACGAACAAACTATATACTTTTAATAGCAGGAAGTGTTAACAACTCCTTGAGGCTCGCAATGGAGATACATGTGGATAAGGACGCGTGCGTAGGGTGCGGTCTCTGTGTCAAGGACTGCCCGATGCATGTGTACGAACTCCAGGAGAACGTGAGTGTCGCAGTCAGGCCGAACAACTGCATGGGATGCCTTTCCTGCCACGAGATCTGCCCGGCTCAGGCACTCGAGCACCGGGGCATCTACGGTGCCCGGAGACACTACATCGACATCAAGGTCTGCGAAATGCTTCGGAAGGTGATCTGATGAGCGCTGGATACATCGACGAGATGCACGAGGCTTTTCACTCCGATCTCGTCTACCGGGCCGAGGACATTCCCCTCGACTGTTCCCCGAAGCCGAAAGATCTGGAACAGACGCTTCACGGCTTGATGAAACTCAACGGCCTTGTTATCAGGTCGCTTGAGGAGATCGCCGGTCGCGGGGCAAACGCCGTCACCTACCGTGCCGGGAAGAAGTTCGGCCACGAGGTCGCCCAGTACTTCCAGAAGCGCGAGGACGTGGAGGGAGCACTCCATGAACTCTCCGACCTGCTCCGGGGCCAGTACTCGTTCGAGGTCTGGAAGCCTGAGGACAAGGAGAAGTTCATCATCGAGGAGAACGGCGAGACGTTCATCTACCTCGTCTTCCACGACTGCATCGTCCGCCAGACGCTCCGGCGCAACGGTCTCGACCAGGGCGGCCCGCTCTGCCAGACACTCTTCGGGTACGTCGTCGGCGCGGTCGAGGAGATCACCGGCAGGAAAGCCAAACTGGAGATCGTGCATACCGGCCCGAACGCCTGCCTGAAGAAACTGATCCTGAAATGAGGCGAGGACGATGAAGATTGCTATTGAAGAACTGGCAGGATGTTCGGGATGCACGATCGCGGTGCTTGACCTCCACGAGATGCTGCTCGACGTCGTCGCCGAAGCGGAGATCGTCTACTCGCCGGTGATCATGGACGTCAAGGAGCCACCCGAGGACATCGACATCGCGTTCGTGACCGGAGCCGTCCGAAACGAGGAGAACCGCGAGCGCCTGGAGAAGATCCGGAAACGGTCGAAGACGCTTGTCGCACTCGGAACCTGCGCCTGCTACGGGGGCGTGTCTGGTCTCTCGATGCTGAGCTCGAACGAGGACATCTTCTCCTGCGTCTACCGGGAGGCGGAGACGACGAAGCCCGACGGGGTTATCCCGACAGATGTGCCGCCGTTCCTCTACCGGGCGTTCGCGGTGGGCGATCTCGTGAAGATCGATTATTACGTCACGGGCTGCCCGCCGAAGGAGGCGTTCCTGAAAGAACTCCTCCCGGCAATGGTCGCAGGAAACACCCTCGAACTCTCGCGCAAGTCCGTCTGCTCGGAATGCGACAGGAAGATGGGGCAGGTCGAGAACTGGACGCTCAAGCGCCGGCACGAGGGTATTCCCGACCGCGAACACTGCCTGCTCGGGCAGGGCTACCTCTGCCTCGGGAGCGTCACCTTCGGGAGATGCGGCGCGTCGTGCCCGAAAAACAACGTCCCGTGCCACGGGTGCAACGGTCCTTCGCTCGATATCCTTCGCGAGCCCTGCCGGGACATCTACGGCATGATGGTGCGAAGAGTCTCAGATCTCACCGATAAGCCGCAGAAAGAGGTGGAGAAGGAGTTCTACGACGTCGCACACACGATGTATGCCTTCACCATCGGGAGCCTGATCATGGAAGACAAAGAGAACTCAAAGATCCGGGATCTGATAAAGGAGAGGAGCGGATGAAAGAGATCACGATCAGTCCGGTGACCCGGATCGAGGGACATGCCGGCGTCAGGATCTACCTCAACGACCAGGGCGAGGTCGACTCGGCCCACTTCCAGGTCGTGGAACTGAGAGGGTTCGAGAAGTTTCTTATCGGCGCTTCAATCGAGGAAGCACCCCGGATAACGCCGCGCATATGCGGGATATGCCCCTCGGCGCACCACCTTGCCTCGGCGAAGGCGACCGACCAGATCTACGGTGTCGAACCGCCCGCGACCGGGAAGAAGCTCCGGGAACTCTTGAGCATCGGGCAGTTCATCCACTCCCATGCCCTCCACTTCTTTATGCTCGCGGCTCCGGACTTTATCCTGGGACACGACGCACCGGCGGCGGAGAGGAACGTCATCGGGCTCGCCCGCCACTCGCCGGATCTCGCGAAGAAGGCGATCGCGGCCAGGAAGTTCGGCCAGCGCCTGACGGAAGCGGTCGGCGGCAAACCCATCCATCCGTCGAACGCGCTGCCCGGCGGGATGTCGGCGCCGCTCACGGAAGGGAAGAGAACCGAACTGCTCACCATGGCAAACGAAACGCTCGGGATCGCTCGTGAGGGATGGGATATCGCTCGCGGTCTCCTCGACGGCGTCGATATGGAGTTCGGGGCTGTAAAGACCGGGTTCCTCGGCATGGCCAACAACGGGGTCTACTCGACCTGTGAAGGGCCTGCCACGATGCTCGGCCCGGACGGAAACAACCTCGGTTCGTTCTCGGGTCAGGACTATACGAACTTCATCGAGGAGTACTCGGAGGACTGGTCGTACCTGAAGTTCGCCCGGTTCAAAGGCGGGAACTATTATCGCGTCGGGCCGCTTGCCCGGCTCAACATCGTGCAGAAGATGGGCACGGAGCACGCGGACGCCGCTCTCGCGGAGTACCGCGAGCGGTTCGGCACCCTCACCCAGGCCACGCTCGCATACAACCTGGCGCGCTACATCGAGTTCCTCGCCTCGTGCGAGCGGGCCGTCCAGTTGCTCTCCGACCCGGGCATCACCGGCTCGGATATCCGAACGCCGGTAGGAGCGGTCGTGAACCGCCGGGGTGTCGGGATCATCGAGGCGCCCCGGGGCACCCTGATCCATGATTATACCGTCGACGAGAAGGGCATCATCGAGCGGTGCAACCTGATCGTGGCGACCTGCCAGAACAACTACGGGATGGATCGCGGCGTGGAGGATATGGCACGCCGGGTAGTGGAGAACGGAGCGTTGACCGAAGGGGCAGCAAACCGCATCGAGATGATCATCCGGGCGTATGATCCCTGCATCTCGTGCGCAACGCACGCAATCGGGAGGATGCCCCTCAAGATCGAATGTGTTCGAAGAACGTGAGGAGATAGAACATGCTTAAACAGATCCTGGGAGAATTCCTGAAACTTGACGGGGTTACCGCCGCAGTCGTGGCGGGGCGGGATGGCTTTGTGATCGAGAGCGTCGTTGCCGGAGACATCGACGTCGAGGCCCTGGGCGCCATGGCGTCGACAGGCATGGGTACGTCTGAGGCCATGAGCGACGAACTCGGGAAGGGTGAGATGAGCCAGATGCTCATCGAACTGGAGAATGGACCGATCCTGCTCTCCCCGCTCTCGGAAGACGAGCTGATCGCCATCGTGGCGAACGCGAACGTTAACGTCGGGAGAATCCGTTACGAGCTGAAGAAGAACAGGGACCGGATAACTGCTGCTCTGTGAGACGATGCTACCCGACGGCATCTCACTCGGACGATTGCAGGGGCCTCTCTCGGCCCTTGCTTCGATCAGCCCCAACTTCACCGGAGCGGTGCGCGTCAGCGAGACCGGAGGCACCGGTTTTGTCCTGATTCAGGCCGGAAAACCCTATGCATCTGCGTTCGAGAACCGCAGCAAAGGTCTGCTGCTCAGCGGAGACGAAGCCTACAGGTACCTGTTTGACCGATCGTCGCTCGAGTCCGAACTCATCGCCTACACCGCCGGGGAGACCGAGGTGGCCCGGGAAGCCTCCCGTGAGGCCGGGTGCCTGGTCACCGAGGAGGGTACAAAACCATCCTCCCGGATAGGATCGGTAGACACAAGCAGCCTCGACCAGATCGCACGGCAGCCGGGCGTCGTTGCCGTCTCGGTCTTTCACGAGGGGTTTGCCCTCCAGTCGCTCGGCTCCGCGGACTTCGAGCAGGTGGCCGCGGTCTCCGAAGACCTGCTCCGTGCCGGGACCCGCATCACCGGCGATATGGAGATGGGCGACCTCTCCCAGGTGATCCTCGAGACACCGACGGGAAAACTCATCATCGCACCCTACGGGGATCTCTCCCTCTGCATCCTTACAAAGCCGGACGCCAACCTCGGCCTGATCCGGCTCTCGATACGGGGGATGCAGGATACCCCTGAATGAGAGGGGGGGCCGGTTCCGGCACTCCCCGGTGAACCGTATCGAAGGTGTGTGAAGGCCCCTATTTACGGGAGAACCCGCACGCGCCCAATTTTATCGCGCAGATCTCCCAAAGCGCGCATGAACGCACCAAACAGTTGATATCTCCGCCCGCCGGAGTAGTCCTATGCAACTCTTCATTCGATCGAGGAGAACGGCGAGGCGACCCTCACGGGAGCCCCGGCCTCGCGGGGCGGTCGCTTCATGAAGTATTACCCGGTTCATGCCGGACACCTGCCGTATGCCGAGGTGAATCCGGCGATCGAAGCGGCCTTTGCCGAGCACGGGAGGGGCGGCGTCCAGATGCCGCCGAAGGTCTACGTGACGCTCGTCGAGAACGGGGATTTCCGGACGATGCCGGCCTACCTCCCGGCCCAGGGAATCGCCGGGGTAAAGATCGTTAACGTCCACCCGCATAACCGCGCAAGGGGCCTTCCCACCGTCATGGCGCTCACCATCATCATCGATATCAAGACAGGTATTCCGACGGCGATCATCAACGCCACCGAACTCACTGCGCTGCGCACTGGATCAGCGGGCGCGATTGCGGCGAAGTATCTCGCGCCTCGCCACCCCATCACCCTCGGGATCGTGGGGGTCGGGCGGCAGGCGGAGGCGCAGGTCGAGGCGACGGCCGCCTCGCTCGCGATCGATGAGATCCGGGTCTGGAGCAGGACAGAGAAGAGTGCAGAGGCGTTTGCAGCGCGTTACTCCGACTACAACGCCCGGTGCGTCTCGATCGAGCGCGCCTGCGACTGCGACGTGCTGACCACGACGACGCCGTCGACGAGACCGATCGTGATGGCGGACTGGATCCGTGAAGGGACGCACATCAACGCGATCGGCGCAGATGCCCCGGGGAAGCAGGAACTGGATCCCGCGATACTCGAAAGAGCCGAGGTCTTCGTCGACGACCCCGGCCAGGCGGCCCACTCGGGCGAGATCAACGTCCCGATCAGCACCGGGCGCTTCGACCCTGCCCGGATCGCGGGAACCCTCGGCGAGGTCGTCATCGGGAAGAGGGGGCGGTCGTCCCCGGACGCCGTCACGATCTTCGACTCCACCGGGCTTGCCATCCAGGACCTCGCCATCGCCGCCCTCATTCTGCGGGGCGAGGCGGAGTACGAACTGCCGTTCCCCTGACGCTTGCACGAGGCCGGGTGATGGGGTATCCATGCTGTATGAATGAAGATGACCCCCCTTTACCGGGCTTGCCCCCCGCCTCGTTGGGGCGAAATCCGCCCAACCCCCCTCGTAACTCCCACCTCGCCCAACCCCCCGCCCACGCTGGAAGGGGCGGCCATGGCGATAGCCGGTGGGAAAAACATGCTTGGGGGCGCATACATCACATTTCCGGTATCTCCCCGGTGCAGTGGACCGTGAGGGTATCGCCACTGGGGGTGGCGGCCCGCGGGGAGGGGGGCACGCCCCCCTCCCCTGTCTCTATCGCATATGGTTTCTCCCGGTATCACCCAACACTTCGGTATATCTGTAACCCCCACCCCGCCCGGCCTTCGGCCTCCTCCCCCGCCCCCAAGGGGGCGGGGGCAGTCATGGCGATACCCCGTGGGCAGCCGTGCATGGTTCTTCTCCGGGTGCTCCCCGTACACTGGACCGTGGGGGATATCGCCATCGGGGGAGGCGGCTCACGGGGAGGGGAAGCAGCCCCCCTCCCCTGTCTCTACCAGATTCGAGGACACCGCTAGCCCCCACCCCACCCGGCCTTCGGCCTCCTCCCCCGCCCCAAGGGGGCGGGGGCAGTGCGTGGCGATACCTCCCGGAAAGCCGTGCATGGTTCTTCTCCGGGCACTCCCCGGACACTGGACTGTGGGAGTCTCATCATTGGGGGAAGGGGCGGCGGAGGGCGACGCCCTCCTCCGGCTCCGCGTGGGCAGGCGGTTACTCGTCCGTCCCGGGTTGCGCGAAGGCTTTCCAGACCTTTTCCCGGTAGACAGGGCCGCTGTTGTAGGTGCAGAACGGGATGACGCGGCCGTCGGGGGTCGCGTAGTGGATGCAGCACCTCTGCACCCGGTCAAGATCGTAATTGTAGGTATCCATGAAGTGCATCGTGCCGATGAAGAGGGCGTTCCAGTGGAACTCACGCAGGGCCTCGAAGTTCTGCATCACAAGGGCCTTTCCGATCAGTTTCATGAACTCGCCGGTGTTCTTCTGCTCCGCCTTCCGCGTGGAGACGTAGAGGTCCTTGACCCCTTCGACAAGGGTCATATACTTATTGATCGACCCGCCTTTCGCGAGTTTCGCCGCCATCTTCTCGATCGATTCGAAGAAGGCGTCGACATCCACCATCCTGTTGACCGGAACCATCCCGTCGTCGGTGACGAAGACGTAGGTCGCCGCGCCGCAGTGCTGATGCGTGGTGAACGTGATCTGGGGTTTCCCTGTGTAAGCCTCGACGAGCTCCGAGATCGGGACGACACAGGGCACGGGGTAGAAGTCGTCTTTCTTGATCACGCTGTCCGTCTGCTCCTCGATCCGCTCTGCAAGTTCCGGGATGGTGATCCGCTCTTTCTTCACATCATCCTCGCTTGCCGCCCCGGTGAACGCCACCGGCTGGAAGTTGACGCCGCGGATGACCCTGATGTGCTCGGCAGCGTACTTGATGATGGCACCAACTTCGTGGTCGTTTCTGCCCTTGATGACCGTAGGCACCAGCACCACCCCGAGACCGATCGCCGCACAGTTCTCTATTGCCCGCCGGTCGCTCGCAAGTTTCGAGTTCGTCTCGCGGCTTACCCCGTCAAAGTGGAGGTAGACGGTGGAGAGCCCTGCCTCCTTGAGCTGCGCAGCATAGTCGGGATCCTGCGCGAGCCGGATACCGTTCGTTGCGACCTGCACCTGGGACATCCCGAGCTCTTTTGCCTTCCGGATGATCTCAGGCAGATCGTCGCGCATCGTCGGTTCGCCGCCTGAGAACTGGACGGCAGGAGTGGGAACAGGCTTCTCCTCGCGCAGCATGGAGAGCATCCCGACAATCTGGTCGAAGGTCGGTTCGTAGACGTAACCGCATGCCCGGGCGTTCGCAAAGCAGAAGTCGCAGTTGAGGTTGCACCGGTTCGTCAGGTCGATGTTTGCAAGCAACGTCGTCGACCGGTGGTTCTCACAGGCGCCGCAGTCATTCGGGCACCCTGCCGGAGATGCAGTCGTCTGATGGTTCGAGATCCCTTCCCCTAGCCGCTCGTAGGCATCGAACCTCCGGTACATATCCACGTCCGACCAGTAAAGGCCCCGGTAAGCGCCGTGTTCCGGGCAGGTGCGAACCAGCCATACCTTCCCCCCTTCCTCCACGATATCGGCATCGAGCACGCGACCACATGTGGGGCAGAGGCTCTTCGTCCTTTTTATCAGCATTCTTTCACCGTGCCCACGTATTCATTCGTATCTCATATTTCGACACTTTAATCTTTATATCTACTGATTGTATCAGGTATTGACCTTCATTGAATCGAACATCGGACTCTGGACCTTCTCCGGGCTTGCAGCACTCTGGATCATGCTTCCGGCATATGTGCCGAACTCAGCGGCCGCACTCTTCGGCGGCGGGAGACCCATCGATCTCGGGCGGACGTTCTCCGACGGAAGAAGGATCTTCGGCGACGGAAAGACGTACCGGGGGTTCTTCGGCGGCGTCCTCTCGGGGGTGCTGGTAGGTCTCATCGAGATCTGGGCAGCCGCCGCGTTCAGCCTGGGTGCCCTCCCCCAGCAGACGTTCCTCTCCATCACCCTCCTTGCAACCGGCGCGCTCCTCGGCGATCTCGCCAAGAGTTTCCTGAAACGGAGGCTGGGTAAGGAACGGGGAGAATCCTGGTTCCTTGCCGACCAGTACGATCTGGTCGTCGGTTCCTTCCTGCTGATCCTGATCTTCGACCCCCAGTGGTTGTCCAACATCACCCTGCCCATTGCAGTCTGGATCCTCGTCATGACGCCCCTCCTGCACCGGGTGGCGAACATTATCGGTTACTGTATAGGAGTTAAAGAGGTACCATGGTGAACCCAATCGCGACACTGTTGCTTGAATGCGGAGCCATCGAGTTCGGGGAGTTTGTCCTCGCCTCGGGATCCCGGAGTTCTTACTACATCGATATAAAAGCTGCGACAACCGACCCCGCCATCCTCAGGGAGATCGGCAAAGCCATCGCTGAGAGGTGGGAATTCGATATGGTGGCCGGAGTGGCGGTCGGCGCCGTCCCGATCGCCGTCGCCGTCTCGCTCGCGAGCGGCCGGCCGTACGCCATCATCAGGAAGGAGGAGAAGGGGCACGGCAAAGCCGGAACGATCATCGGCGATGTTGCCGGGAAGAACGTGCTGCTGGTCGAGGATGTGACCACATCCGGGGGTAGCGCCCTCTACGGTCTTGAGGCCCTCCGTGCCGCGGGCGCGCACGTCGACCGGGTCGTGACCGTCGTCGACCGGGAGGCGGGCGCTCGCGAGGCGTTTGCAGAAAAAGGTGCCACTCTTCTTGCACTGGTGCGAGTCGGCGAACTATTGGACAGATAAACATTTTTTAAGGGCGGGCATATATGATGGCTATGAAAGTACTCGTTGTAGGCGGTGGTGGCAGGGAGCATGCGATCACCAGGGCGCTTTCCTGCAACAGTGACACGAAGATCTTTTCTGTCATGGCACGCAAGAATCCGGGGATCGCCCGGATTGCGGATCGAGTGCTCCTTGAAAACGAGACCAATATCGAGAGGATACTACCATTCGCCGCCAGTTGCGGAGTCGATGCTGCGGTCATCGGGCCGGAGGCGCCCCTTGAGGCAGGTATCGTCGACCGCCTCGAGGCGGCGGGGATACCGTCTCTCGGGCCGACGCGCGCCGCGGCCCGGATAGAGACGGACAAGGCGTTCTGCCGCCGGCTGATGGAGCGGCACGGGATCCCGGGATGCCCGGAGTACCAGGTCTGCCACGACCCGGAGGAGGCACGCCGGTTCATCGAGTCCTACGACGGCGACCTCGTGGTCAAACCGATCGGGCTCACCGGCGGGAAGGGCGTACGGGTCATGGGCGAACACGTCGATGTGGCGGGGGCGGTCGATTACGCCCGGGAGATCGGGGGGGACGTCGTCCTGGAAGAGCGGCTTATCGGGGAGGAGTTCACCCTTCAGGCGTTCGTCGACGGCGAGCACCTGGTGCCCATGCCGCTCGTGCAGGACCACAAGCGCGCATACGAAGGGGACGTGGGGCCGAACACCGGCGGCATGGGCTCCTACTCCCTGGAGGATCACATGCTCCCCTTCGTCTCCAAAAAGGACTACGAGAAAGCCCTTCGGATCATGGAAGAGACGGTCGCGGCGATGCGGGCCGAGGGGACTCCCTACCGGGGGGTCCTCTACGGGCAGTTCATGAACACCTGCGAAGGCCCGAAAGTCATCGAGTTCAACGCCCGCTTCGGCGACCCCGAGGCCATGAACGTCCTTTCGCTCCTGGACTCCGATCTCACCGCGATCGTCGGTCATGTCATCGAGGGCGATCTTTCGCCCTCGCACGTCCGGTTCGCGAAGAAAGCGACGGTCTGCAAGTACCTTGTCCCCGAGGGCTACCCGGAGGCGCCGAAGGCGAACGAACCGCTCACCCTCGGCGACTATGGCGACGCCCTGCTGTATTACGCAAGCGTCGAGGAGCGGGGCGGGACGCTCCATACCCTGACATCGCGGGCGCTTGCGTTCGTCGGGAGGGGCGATACGCTCGCAGAGGCCGAAGCGATAGCCGAGAAGGCGGCATCATCCGTATCGGGGAGCGTCTTTTACCGCAGGGACATCGGCACTCCCGAAGTTCTCGAAAAACGGTGCCGTCACATGAGGGAGATTGCATGAAGAAGGACTTTCTCTCGATCCTTGATATCGACGAATGCGAACTCGAAAGCATCGTCACCGACGCAGTGCGCCTGAAACGGCTGAAATCTGCGGGAACCGCACACGAATACCTGAGAGGCAGGAGTCTTGGGATGATCTTCGAGAAGGCGTCCACCCGCACCCGGGTCTCGTTCGAGGTGGGGATGTCCGATCTCGGCGGCCACGCGCTCTTCTTAAACCCCCAGGATATGCAGCTCGGACGGGGCGAGGAGATCCGGGACACGGCGCGGGCACTTGCCCGTTACGTCGATGCGGTGATGATCCGCGCTTACAGTCACGCCACCGTCGAGGAGTTCGCCCGATACGCGGATGTTCCGGTCGTCAACGGGCTATCCGACCACGAGCATCCCTGCCAGGTGCTGGCCGACATCATGACCCTGAGCGAGCGGTTCGGCGATCTCCACGGCCTGAAATTCGCGTGGGTCGGGGACGGCAACAACGTCTGCAACTCGTGGATCCTCTCCTCCGCCCTGACCGGGATGGAGATCGCGGTTGCCTCCCCCCAGCGCTATCGGCCGAAGGACGAGATCGTCGACCAGGCACGGGCGATGGGAGGGAAGGTCACCGTCGTCACCGACCCGAACAAAGCGGTCAGGGACGCGGACGTCCTCTACACCGACATCTGGGTCTCCATGGGCGACGAAAAGGAGCGCTCCGAACGGCTGCAGGCGCTCAAGAGTTACACGATGGACTCCCGCCTCGTTGCACAGGCATCCCCCGACGCTCTCGTGATGCACTGCCTCCCCGCCCACCGCGGCGAGGAGATCACCGACAAGGTGATAGAAGGGCCGCAGAGCATCGTCTGGGACCAGGCCGAGAACCGGCTCCACGCGCAGAAGGCGCTCCTCGTGCGGCTGATCGCGGGCGGGATGCCAGCGGGGGATTAAAACTTCTTTGCAACCACCGTTCCACCCAGGGTTCAACGGGTGAGAACGGTTGTGGGCTCTCTCCGACAGGAGGTCATGGCGGAGGGAGCCCGTCCAGGGATTTTTCAGGGTTCTATTCGTATTGGAGTGTTGCCTACTCCCATACGCAACTCTCCAGGGAACTGCGCACCTAAGGGTGCTCACACTCCTGCTCGAAGCCTAACCATTTCTCAAACTCCCGACATTGTCCGTCGCGCTCAGGAACGTTGCACCTTCGGCCAGTCATACTCACATCTCGTTCTTGGGAGACCGCTTACCCCTATGCACGGATTTCGTGGGGATATCGCCACGCACTGCCCCCGCCCCGAGGGGCGGGGGAGGAGCGCGAAGCGCGGGTGGGGTGGGGGTTACAAGTGTCTTTTTGTGCGGTAGAGACAGGGGAGGGGGGCTGCACCCCCCTCCCCGTCAGCCCCTCCCCCAGTGGCGATGTCCTCACGGTCCAGTGCCCTGGGACTTCTCACAGTCGAGGCATATGTTCGAATTTGAGACGTTACCTGGTTTCGGACCGCAACGATGCGTCAGAAATGGAACTACTAAAAATCCCTGGACGAGACTTTGCCACCAGGAAAGTCCCGAAACTCCTGAGAAGAGTCCCGGTATGACAAACACTCCTCCAACCGCCGCCCGGTCTTCCCGAGCAGCACTCATACCTCGCCCCGGCAATCCCCGGCGCGCAAACAAAAAAAAAATGTAGTTATTCCGCGACGAACTCGTTGAGACGTGCGAAAAGGTACTCCTGCACCTCTTCGACGACCTCTCGTTTGCCGCGGAACGCGATCAGTTCCCGCATGTCCCCATCCATGTTCGCGAACGACATCTTTCGCTGTCGGCGCACCACCTCAACGTCGTACTTCTCGGCAACGTCGTAGATCATCTTCCGCGGTACACCGGGGGGAACGAGCAGGTCGAACAGTTCTTCTTCAGCCATTGGTTACCAGTCCTACTTTCCTATTTTGATCCGGCGGGACATAATACATGGCCCTCCCCGCACGCCGCCGATCGGGGCCTTCGGTTTCCCGAGCGAGTTCATGCACCTGCCCATCAGTGCCGCTCCCCGGGCAAGGCCGTCGTCCACGAAGACCAGGTGATCGTTCGGTGCGTCGTAGAGGTTCCGTTCGGTGATGCCTTCGAGGATATACTCGGGCTTCCTCCCCGATATCGCCGCACGCCCGGTGAACCCGATCGATGAGTTCGGCGGGACCAGCCCTCTCTCGATGGCGACGTCGATGAGCCGGAGCGCCATCTTCGCGCAGACCCGGTCGACGACCTCGGTCAGCATGCCCATGCCGTGCTTCTCGTGGATCTCCCGCCCGATATCGGCAAGGGCCGGCATCTCACTCCCGTTGACGCCCGAGTCGCACCCGATGAGGGCGACGCCCGACTTATCGGCAACGTCGGCACAGACCGGAACCCGCCCGAACCGCGTCCGGTCGGGGGGGACGATACGGATATCGATATGCTCGTGACACCGATCGACATACTCGTTGACGACGGAACGTTTCCGGCCCCCGAATGCGCCACTGATGCTGTGGTCGCCGAAGAGATCGAGCGCGGTTCCCGTCCGATCCTTCACAAGCCCGGTGCCCCGGACGATCGCGTCCGGGATCGCACCTGCAAGCCCGCAGAAGTTCCCGATCGTCTGGGCGAACGGGTTCGGGTCATCTTTGGCGACGTCGCTCGTGATCCGGCCGTCGAGCGTCGTCCCGAAGTCGATGGATATACAGGGGTTGCGGAAGTCGACCTCTGTCCACTTGGCGCCCTCCTTGATCCCCGCCATCGCGAGCTCTCCTTCCATCTCGTTCGCCACCATCTCGACGCCGGTGCACCCGACCGGCGGCACGACGCCGGCCACCGCACCGACGAAGACCAGGCGATCGGCAAACGAGAACTGCCGGAGTTTCGGCGGGAGGTTCTCGATCGACATCGGCGGGGTCATCTTCCGCGGGGGGACGCCGGCCTCAAGACAGCCGTTTGCAAGGGCGATGATGAAGTCCCCGACCTGGTCGGGGGAGTCCATCGCCGCGACGACGCCGGTGCTCCGGACGACGAAGTCGAGATCGTCCTTGATGCTCAGGTGAACGTCCTTGTGAGACTGGATCAGGGTGTCGCGCACCAGTTCCGTAACCGACTCCCGCGTCAGTTCCGTGCCGTCCAGGGTCGCCCCGAATACCGTTTCGCCCGGTTTCGGAGGGCGGACGTCGCGGCTCATCGTCACGGTCTTGTTGATGATGTAAGACCTGCCCGTCTCAAGGTTCGTGCCGGTCAGGATGCATTTGGTCGTGGTGTTGCCCATCTCAACAGACGCCACGATGAAGTAGGGCTTTACCCGGTACTCGGGAACTCCGTTGCCCGGCCCGTGGGAGAGCGACGGCGGAGGGGGGCTTTCGACGATATGTGGTGTAGGTTTGAAAAAGCGCTCCAGAAAGCGGGCACACATACTAGTCGTTTTCCCGTCTCCGACTTTATACCTTTCCATGATTCCATACGGCTTCAGCGGCCCCGGTAGGGAGGAAATCACCCGGTGACTCTTCTTCCGGTTCCGGGGGCTTCACGCCGGGTTCTCCTGCGGTATCTGCTGAACCGGAGGGTGCCCGACGGCCCGGCCCGGAGCCATGAGCCTGGAGAGGCGCCGCCGTTGCCGTGCAGGAGGAAGAGCAGGAGAAGCCGCCCGGCGCGCCCTGCCGTCACAACAGATCAGCGCCGGACGACCGATATCCCCGGTTCCGGCAGAGCGCTTATATATCGATAACACGGATTACCACATTACCGGAGAGGCTACGGCGCTTCGCCGCGCCCGTTTCGCCCGGAGGAGAGGTGAACCGTATGGTTGCGCTTTCAGGTGAGATTAAGGAGATATTCACAAAGACAAAAGTCATGCCGATGGCCACCGCGTCAAAGGAAGGTGTTCCGAACGTGGCGCCGATGGCGTCGATAGAACTCGTCGGTGACGACACCATCTGGATCATGGACAATTACATGGTAAAGACGCTTGAAAACCTCAAAGAGAACCCCATCACGGCGCTCTACTTCTACGACCAGGAGACCAAGCGCTGCTTCCAGGTGAAGGGCGATACCGAGATCAAGACGTCCGGCCCCGATTACGAGAAGTTCCGCGACAAAGTGAGGACGAAGAGCCACAAGTATCCGGCGAAATCGCTCATCGTCATCACGATCACCGACGTCTTCGAGTGCACGCCGGGAAAAGAAGCCGGGAAGAAGGTGCTGTAGGCACCCCTTCAACGTTTCTTGAGGTTCTGGAAGAGCCGCGCCTGCAGCCCGAAGTAGTTCGAGAATCCGACGGCGTGGTTCTGGTCGATCGTCGTTGAGTCGAAGGAGACCAGGTCGTCCGAGTAGAGTGCGAGGTCCGAACTCCGGCCGAGCACCCGGAGGCTGCCCTTATACAGGCCGACGTCCACGAAGCCGCTCGCCCGCTCCTGGGTCTTGTCGATGAACGCATTGAGCGCGTAGAAGAGCGGTTCGTGCACGAGCCCCATATAGGCAAGTTCTGACCACTTGTCGTCGACGATGTGCTTGAACGCAAGTTCCGAACGGGTCAGGACGAGGTGCTCGAGGTCGCGGTGCGCGGCAAGGAGGACGGTTGCGGCCGGGTGCTCGTAGTTCTCACGGGCCTTCAGGCCAAGGACCCTATCCTCGATCATGTCGTTTCGGCCGACACCGTTCCTTCCCGCGATCAGGTTCAGTTCCTCGATCAGGGCGATGCCGGGGAGTCTCTTCCCGTTGAGAGCGACCGGGACGCCCTGCTCGAACTCGATCCGGACTTCCTCCATCGCGTCAGGGGCGTCCTTCGGCGATACCGTCCAGGCATAGATCTCCTCCGGCGGGTGGAACGCCGGGTCTTCGAGGTTGCCGCCTTCGATGCTCCGGCTCCAGAAGTTCTCGTCGATGCTGTAGGGCTTGTCCTTTGCCACGGTCACCGGGACGTTGTGTTCCTGTGCGTAGCAGATCTCCCACTCGCGGGTCAGGTTCATCTCCCGCATCGGCGCAATGATATCGTACCCGGCGGACCTGAAGATGAAGTCGAACCGGAGCTGGTCGTTTCCTCTCCCGGTGCACCCATGTGCGATCTTCGAGGCGCCTTCCTTCTGTGCGACCTTCACGATCTCTTCGGCGATCAGCGGGCGGGCAAGCGCCGTGCCCATCGGGTAGCCCTCGTAAGACCCGTTCGCCTTGATCGAGGGGAAGACGTAGTCCGTTACGAACTTCTCCCTGGCGTCGATGGTGTAGTGTTTGTCCGCAAGCTTCTGGCCCTTCTCGGTTGCCCGGGTGATATCCGCTTCGGGCTGGCCCACGTCGACGGCAACGGTGACGATCTCGTCGAACCCGTAGTGTTCCCGCAGGAGGGGAATACAGATGGAGGTGTCGAGACCTCCCGAAAATGCTAGGACGACTTTTCCCTTTTCCATGGTAATTGATCTCCGCGTTCCTGGTTCCTTGTCTGACGGCAGACTGGAGTAATCTACATTGTTATGACCTTTGACCCAATAAAAGAAGTGGTATGGACGGGCGCACCGGCAGGAATCCCATCCATTCACTCTTTTTTTCCGGGTGCAGGGGGATTGGGCGCAGAGGTCCCGGGGACGCTACCAGGGCGAGTTGGTAACCCCGAGACCCATCTGCGCGGCCGGGTCACCCCGGGGGCCGGAGAACGGGATACCGGGATTCCGGAAGAGCGGGCGTAATAAGAGGATTTAGCAGAAAAATGCGGATAAAATCCCAGATTAGCGTCTCGACTGAGGGGTACTACAGAAAACGCTGCAGAGTGACGTAAAAACAAAAATCGAACGGATTTTTGCCCATTTCGTGAAAACCGAAATTATAAGGCTGATGACTGAGAAAACGTGAAGCTGGAGGGTTCCGTCATTTTTGAGAAGAGACCCATAGAGGATACAACACCGTTACAACCAATAATCAGGGTCAGGAACCTGACCAAGGTATTCGGGCAGAACCCGGAGAAGGCACTGGAACTCCACAGGAAAGGCCGTTCGAAACAGGAGATCCTTGAGGAGACCGGCTCGACGCTGGCCCTCACCAACGTCTCGTTCGATGTCATGCCGGGCGAGACGTTCGTGCTGATGGGGCTGTCCGGGAGCGGGAAATCGACGCTGCTGCGCTGCATCAACCGGCTCATCAAACCGACCAAGGGCGAGATACGGATCGACGGCAAGGAGATCGTCGGCATGGACCAGGAAGAACTCCGGATGATCCGGCGGCGCAAACTCGGGATGATCTTCCAGAGTTTCGCTCTTCTTCCCCACCGAACGGTTCTCGACAACGTTGCCTTTGGGCTCGAGATCCAGGGTGTCCCGGTGGAAGAACGACACAAAAAAGCCGAAGAGGTGCTCCAGATGGTGGGGCTCGGCGGCTACGGGGCGAGCATGCCCGGCGAACTCTCCGGCGGCATGAAGCAGCGGGTCGGGCTTGCCCGGGCGCTCACGAGCGACCCGGACGTTCTCCTGATGGACGAAGCGTTCAGCGCTCTTGACCCCCTCATCAGGAGGGATATGCAGGATGAACTGCTGGATCTCCAGCAGCGGCTGGAAAAGACGATCATCTTCGTCACCCACGACCTCGATGAGGCCCTGAAACTCGGGGATCGGATCGCCCTGATGAAGGACGGCGCGATCGTGCAGGTCGGTACGCCGGAGGAGATCCTGACCAATCCGGAGAACGCCTACGTCGAGAAGTTCGTCGCCGACGTCGACCTGACAAGGGTGTACTCGGCAAGCGACGTGATGCGCCGCCCCGAACCGGTCGCCCGGTGCACCGGGGGCCCGAGGGTTGCCCTGCACCTCATGGAGGAGCACGATATCGGGAGCGTATTCGTGGTCGACCGTGAGCGCCGCCTCAAGGGCCTTGTTACGCTCGAGGATACCCTGAAGGCTGTACGAGCGGGCAGGGGGCTTGAGGAGATCATCACCACCGAGATCCCGACCGTGGCGCTCGATACACCACTCACCGATATCATATCGCTGATCGCCGGGAGTCCCTATCCTGTGGCAGTGGTTGATGACGAGAGCAGGCTCCGGGGACTGGTATTCCGGGGTGCCATCCTCGCCGCTCTGGCACGAAAGGGGGAGGATTTCAATGCAACTGCCTAAACTCCCCGTGGGGGAGGCTGTCGAAATGCTCGTCCGCTGGATCGACGAGTACTTCGGCTGGCTGCTTGACGGCATCAGCGAAGGACTCGGGTTCCTCATCGGCGGGTTGCAGAACCTTCTAACTCTCGTGCCGCCACTCGTCCTGATCCTCCTCACGACCGTTCTGGTCTGGTTCGTCACCCGGCGCGACATCAAACTGGCGGCACTCACCGTGCTCGGCCTGTTGCTGATCTGGAACCTCCAGCTCTGGAACCTCGCGATGCTCACCCTGGCGCTCGTCCTCGCCTCGACGGTAGTCGCGCTCGCGATATCGATCCCGCTCGGTATCGCGGCCGCAGGAAGCGATGCACTCAACACCGCGCTCCGGCCGTTCCTCGACTTCATGCAGACGATGCCCTCGTTCGTCTACCTCATTCCCGCCGTGATCTTCTTCGGCCTCGGGAACGTGCCGGGCATCATCGCGACGGTCGTCTTTGCAATGCCGCCGGCGCTCCGCCTCACGAACCTCGGGATCCGGCAGGTGCCGACCGAGCTTGTCGAGGTCGCGGACGCTTTCGGCTCAACGCCCCGGCAGAAACTCTTCAAGGTGCAGCTCCCGGTCGCGCTCCCCACCATCATGGCGGGGGTGAACCAGTGTATCATGCTCGCCCTCTCGATGACCGTCATCGCATCGATGATCGGAGCAGGGGGGCTTGGGTACCAGGTGCTCGTGGGCATCCAGCGGGTGGATATCGGCATGGGTTTCGAGGCGGGGCTTGCCATCGTGATCATCGCGATCATCCTCGACCGGATCACCCAGAACCTTGTGCCACAGCATGAGACCCGGTGACCCATCTCAATACTATTTTTGAGGGGAACGAGTGGCCGGCTCATCCTCCGGCACTCACAGCCATATCGGCCGAAGGGACACTGGATATCCGGCAGAGGAAAGAGTGTTCTATCGCCATACGCTCGTTTAATTCGGGTTTCAAAAAGGCTCCGTTCGCCGATCAGGGCACGAAAAACCTAAATATGGTTAGGCCTATATGTTGAAGCGGTCAAATATCTGGCCTTTTTGCCCAGGGGTGCAAACACGCCAGGAGCGGCACATACTGCCGCCTCTGCTCAATCTCCGGCTTATCGGCGCATACGTCGTCCGGATCCATCCGTGAGAACCCGGAACCCCACACTGCCGGGCTCTGAACACCATGTAGCCGCCAAAAAGCGGCGAAAATTTGATAAGGTGATTATATGGTTCATAAAATGAGAAGCACACTCGTACTGGCAGGTATCCTGGTCCTCTGTCTCATCTCCGCCGGCTGCACCGGCACGGAAGCAACCGAGCCCAAGAAAGAGGTCAGCATCGGCTACGTCACCTGGGACTGTGCTATCGCGAGCAGCAACGTCATGAAACTGGTCTTTGAAGAAGCAGGATACGACGTCGACATGATCGCAGTCGACGCAGGACCGCTCTTCCAGGCGCTTGCCCGCGGAGACGTCGATTTCACAACGACCGGATGGCTCCCGCACACGCATGAGAGTTACTGGGAGCAGTACGGCGATCAGATCGATCACGTCAGGGCAAACATTCCCGGAGCGGCGCGTATCGGACTTGTTGTCCCCACCTACGTGACCATCGACTCGATCGAGGAGATGAACGGTTTCACTGACCGGTTCGGCGGCAGGATCGTCGGCATCGAGCCCGGTGCAGGCGTCGTGGCCCGGACCGAGCAGGCCATCGATGAATACGGCCTCAACTACAACCTGGTCACCAGCAGCAGCGCCGGCATGGCCGCTGAACTCGGCTCCTCCATCAACGATGAGGAGTGGGTTGCCGTGACCGGGTGGTCACCGCACTGGAAGTTCGGCCGCTACGACCTCAAGTTCCTCGACGACGAAAAGGGCGTCTACGGCGGGGCCGAGGATATCGTGACCCTCGCACGCCAGGACCTCGCGACCGACGACCCGGAGGCCCACGGCATCCTTGAGCGGTTCGAGTGGACCGGCGATGATATCGCTTCGGTCATGACCGATATCGCAGGCGGCATGCCTGAAGAGGAGGCCGCGCAGAAGTGGGTCGATGCCAACCGCGACAAGGTCGATGTCTGGCTCGGGAAGGCATAACCCCCTCTTTTTTTGCAGAAGGTTCTCACGCAACCGCCTGATGCTGCGTTGCTAACCGCAGGCAGTGTGACCTCTGACAGGGGTGTTTTCAGCGCCGGGAACCGATGCAGTCTCACGCGAAGAGCGAGCGTAGCGAGCTTGAGCACCATTCAGAACGACGTCTCTGTGGAATGTCGCACTTCGCGGCTTCGCGTTCTTCGCGTGAGATCGCATCATTCTGCCTACAACCAGCTCACGCGAAGCCGCGAAAAACGCGAAGACTAGTGGATAGTAGCCCAACTCGCACTCCAGTTTTACAAACCGTCGTCCTTCGCACCTTCGGGGCTCGAGCTCCGGTTCTTACGAACCATCGCATTTCGCGTGAGCCGAACTAGATGAGAACACTGGAAGAAAAAGAAAGGGTGGTAAGATCCCGGATCACACCAGCCCGTGGTAATGGCCGAGCGGCTCGAGGGTGATCTCCTCGCGCTGGATGGCGTCGATCGCCATCGCGGCGGCCCGGGCCGCCTGGAGCGTGGTGATATAGGGGATGCCGTAATCGACGGCGGCCCGCATGATCTGGATGTGGTCCTGCCGGGACGCCTTGTCCGCCGGGGTATTGATGATCAGCCGGATGCTTCCTGAGCGCATCGCATCGATGACGTTCGGGGAGCCTTCCTGGACCTTGCGCACAAGGTTCACCTCGACGCCGTTCTGGGTGAGGAACTCGACCGTCCCGCTCGTCCCGTAGAGCGAAAGGCCGAGTTTCCGGAGTTTTCTTGCTATCGGGAGGATCTCCTCCTTCTGCTCGTCCGTCACCGATATGAAGACATTTCCGGTGGTCGGGAGGGTGTTGTCTGCGGCGGTGCTCGCCTTGTAGTAGGCGCGGCCGAAGTCGTAATCGATCCCCATCACCTCGCCGGTGCTCTTCATCTCCGGCCCGAGCACGGTATCGACGCCGGGGAGTTTGTTGAAGGGCAGGAGCACCTCTTTGACCGCGACGTGTTCGATCTCGGGTTCGGTGACGCCCATATCGGCGAGTTTCCTCCCCACCATCACCTTCGCCGCGATCTTCGCAAGCGCGATGCCCGTCGCCTTCGCGACGAAAGGCACCGTCCGGCTCGCACGCGGGTTCGCCTCAAGCACGTAGACCACGTCGTTTCGGACGGCGTACTGGATGTTGATCAGCCCGACGACCCCGAGGCCGAGAGCGATCTTCTTCGTGTACTCCCGCACCCGCGCGATCACCGAGGGCGAGAGGGACTGCGATGGGATGACGCAGGCCGAGTCGCCGGAGTGGACGCCGGCCCACTCGATGTGCTCCATGATGCCGCCGATCAGGACATCCGTCCCGTCACAGACGGCATCTACGTCGATCTCGACGGCGTCCTGGAGGAAGGAGTCGATCAGAACCGGATGCTTCTTACTCACCCGGACGGCCTCCTTGATGTAACTCTCGAGTTCGGTCTCGTCGTGGACGAGTTCCATCGCCCGCCCGCCGAGGACGTAGGACGGCCTGACCAGCACCGGGTAGCCGATCTCGGCGGCCATCCTCCGCGCCTCCTCCTCCGAGTAGGCGGAACTGTTCGCCGGGCTCGGAATAGCGAGCCGCGTGAGAAGTCTGCTGAACCGGTCGCGGTCTTCCGCCGCGTCCATGGCGTCTGGCGACGTGCCCAGGATCTTCGTCGCAAGACCGAGGCGCTTGATCTCCGCCTCCAGGGGCATGGCCAGGTTCACCGAATTCTGGCCGCCGAACTGGACCATGACGCCGTAATAATCGTCCTTCTTGAGGATGTTCACGACGTCCTCGAGTTGCATCGGTTCAAAGAAGAGCCGGTCGGAGGTGTCGGCATCGGTCGAGACCGTCTCCGGGTTGTTGTTGATGATATGGACCTCGATCCCCTCTTCTTCGCGGAGCGCCATCACCGCGTGGACGGTGCAATAGTCGAACTCGATTCCCTGGCCGATCCGGATCGGCCCGGAACCGAGGATCAGCACCTTCTTTGCGTCGTTCCGGGTCAGTTCGCACCCCTCCTCCCAGGTGGAGTAGAAGTAGGGTGTCGTCGCCGGGAACTCGGCGGCACAGGTGTCCACCATCTTGTAGGTCGGCGTTCCTCCGAGGGCCTCGATCTCGGCGGCGGTCTTTCCCGTCATCGCCAGGAGGTCCTCTTCCGAGAAACCGGAGCGCCGGGCGACCCTGACGTCCCCCGGTTCAAAGTTGGTCTCGAGCTTTTGCTCGAGATCAACGACGTTCTTGATCTTCTCTAAAAAGAACGGCGTGATCGACGTGAGGCCGGCAACCTCTTCGACCGTGAACCCCGCGCGGAAGGCATCGAAGAGGCACCCGAACCGCTCGTCCGTCGGGGCCGTCAGGATCATCCGGATCTCGCTTGGATTCGTGTGGCGCTGCATATCGGCATCAAGCGACCGGAGCGCCTTCTTGAACGCCTCCTCGACCGTCCGGCCGATCGCCATCACCTCGCCGGTGCTCTTCATCGCCGTCGTGAGCGTCCTGTCCGCCGACTTGAACTTATCGAACGGCCACCGGGGCACCTTCACCACGACATAATCGATGGCCGGCTCGAAGGATGCCGGGGTGACGCCGGTCACGGAGTTCATGATCTCGTCGAGCCGGAACCCGATCGCGATCTTTGCCGCGACCCGGGCGATCGGGTAGCCGGTCGCCTTGGACGCGAGCGCCGAGGACCGCGAGACCCGGGGGTTCACCTCGATGATCCGGTAGTCGCCGTCCTTGAAGGCGAACTGGACGTTGCACCCGCCCTGGACGTCGAGTGCCCGGATGATCTTTATCGCGGCGGTCCGGAGCGTCTGGTACTCATCGTCCCGCAGGGTGAGGATGGGCGCAACGACGACACTCTCGCCGGTGTGGACGCCCATCGGGTCGACGTTCTCCATGCCGCAGACGATGATGCAGGTATCGGCCGCGTCCCGCATCACCTCGAACTCGATCTCCTTCCACCCGGCGACGCTCTCCTCCACGAGAACCTGGTGAATCCGGGAGCGGGCGAGCCCGAGCTCGCATATCCGCCGCATCTCTTCAGCCGTATGCGCCACGCCGCCGCCGGAGCCGCCGAGGGTATACGCCGGCCGGATGATCGCCGGGAGGCCGACTTCACGGATCGCCTCGTCGATCTGGCTCATCTGCCCGAGGATCATACTCCGGGGAACGGGCTCGCCGATGGCGTTCATCAGGTCGCGGAACTGTTCGCGGTCTTCGCCCTGGTAGATTGCCTCAAGCGGTGTCCCGAGGATCTCCACGCCCTCGAGCGCACCCATCTCTGCGAGTTCCGCGGTCATGTTGAGGCCGGTCTGGCCGCCCATCCCGCTCAGGATCCCGTCGGGCTTCTCTTTTGCAATTATCTTCGCGATGAGGTCGGCCTTCAGGGGCTCGATATAGATGACGTCCGCGGTATCGGGGTCGGTCTGGATCGTCGCGGGGTTCGAGTTCACGAGGACGACCTCGACGCCCTCCTCGCGGAGCGAGCGACAGGCCTGCGACCCCGAGAAGTCGAACTCGGCCGCCTGCCCGATCTGGATGGGGCCGGAGCCGATGAGGAGAACTTTCTTGATGTGAGATTTCTTCGGCATTATGGGATCTCCCTGTATACGCGGTCAAAGAAGCGCATCTCCGTATCCCGGGGGCCGCTGTGCGCCTCCGGGTGGAACTGGACGCAGGTGATGGCAAGATCGCGGTTCTCAAACCCTTCGATGGTGCCGTCATTCACGTTCCGGTACGAGACCGTGCATCCTTCGTGCAGAGTCTCTTCGTCCACCGCGAACCCGTGGTTCTGCGTCGTGATGTAGATGCTCCCGTCCCGGTGGCGGACCGGCTGATTCGCCCCCCTATGCCCGAACTTCATCTTGTAGATCCCGGCACCGAGCGCGAGAGCAGCCACCTGGATGCCCATGCAGATCCCGATGACCGGCATCTCGCCGGCGAGGTCGCGGACACACCGGATGGCATCCGTTGCCCTCCTTGGGTCGCCGGGGCCGTTCGTGATGAAGAGGGCGTCAGGCTTTGCCGCCATCACCTCGTCGGGTGCGGCGGTGTGCGGGAAGACGTGGATGTCCGCGCCCCGGCGGCCGAGGCTCTCAAGAATGTGCCGCTTCACCCCGAGATCGATGACGGCGATCCGTTTGCCGGAGCCGGCGATCCGGTAGGGCTCGGGAGAGGAGACGCTCCCGATGAGGTCGATGTCGCTGATCGGACGTGCTGAGCGGGCGCGCATGACCGCCTCATCTCCGTCGTCGCTGCCGACGATGAGCGACGCCCTGAGCGTGCCGAGCGTCCGGGTCTTTATCGTCAGGCTGCGGGTATCGACGCCCGATATCCCGAGAAGGCCGTTCTCTTCAAAATATTCTGCAACCGAGGGTCGTGCCACAGGCACGGGTGCGATCTCGCGCGCGACGCAGCCCTGCGCGTGAACCTTCGGACTCTCAAAATTCTGAGGGTCTACACCATAATTCCCGATGAGGGGGTACGTAAACATCAGGACCTGCCCGGCATAACTCGGGTCGGTCAATGCCTCCATGTAACCGGTCATCTGCGTCGTGAAGACGAGTTCGCCGGAACATGTCCCTTCAACGCCAAAACCATCCCCTACAACAGATGTTCCGTCTTCAAGACCCAGAACCGCCTTCATGAATTACCACATCATGTGGATCAGATTCCTTAATATAATTGTGGCAGGGAGATAATGGCGATTCGGCGGCTGAAAATGGATAGGACGCGCCTTCACGATTTGAGGGCTTATACAGGGATATTTCCAACTCTGCTGGCCCGGGAAGGGAAGAGGGTTGCGCCTTCACCTGACGACAGGCACGCGCCTGCCGATCCGGTTGGTCGCCAGATCACCCTCCCGGCACGTTTGCCGGGTCATTCGAGCAAAAGGTGAGTAGGGTTATGCCTTCGTCGGCGCGCACATCCGCTTCTCGTGCGGGCTCTAAAAATGAGAGACTGATTCTTCCCCGACTCAGCCGGGGTTGCCCTGAACCGCTTATCCCCTATTTCCTGTAGCGCCTCAAGATCGTCCGCGATGCTGGCCTGCATCGCGCTCATCATCGCAACCTGCCGCTGCACAGGGTTGAGCTCGGCCCGGAGTGCCTGATTCTCCCGCTCCGGGCGCGTGAGATCCTCCCTGTCGTACGGCGGGGCTGCACCGACCCGAAATATTGAAGACGGCCGGGCGTGAGATGGCATACGATGAGCGAGAGCGCGGCAGAGAAGCTCCAGACGGTCAAGACGCCTGAGGGGACATTCACGCTCAGGCTCATCCTCGACGACCTGGGAGATATCTACCCTGGCATGATCCGGTATACCGTCGAGGTTCTCCGCGGCACCGAGACGGTCTACACCTACGCTATCAACACCTACGAGAGTGCACCCGAGAGATCCCTCTTCGATACCAGGAAGGCGGCGGAGATTGTCTTCGCCCGGCTCGCGCACGACGTGGCGTCCCGCCCCCATCTCTACACCCATCCAAGGGTCTTCACCCGCCCGCTCCCGGGCACCGGCACGGCCGACGTCGTCATCCTGCAGGGGAGCCCGCGCCGGTTCGGGAACTCCGCGAAGATCGCGTCGTGGTGCGACGACGAGGCTGTGCGGGCCGGCCTCACGTCCCGGATCTTCTCCCTGCAGGAGATGGATATCCGGCCGTGCATCGGCTGCTACGTCTGCTACGACCAGGGCTACTGCCCGGTCGAGGACGATATGCCCCCGATCATCCGGGCGCTTGAGGCCGCTTCCATAGTCGTCGTCTGCACCCCCGTCTACACCGGCACCGTCCCGGCACCCCTCAAGGCGGCGATAGATCGCTGCCAGTGGCTTCATGCCCGGGAGAAGATCCTGGGGAAGGAACTGCACGCCCGGGGCCTGCTCGTCGCCGTCGCGGGACGGCGCGGGGCCGATCCGTTTGTCTGCACAACAAGGGTGGTGGGGATGTTCATGGAGAACCTGGGCATTCGCCCCGCCGACCCGGTGCTGATCGGCGATCTCGACCGGGCGAGAGACGTGGAGACGATCGCCGGGGTTGAATATAGCGTCCGGGCGGCGCTCTCCGCGCTCCTCGAGCCCCGAAACGAAGGGTAATATAGCATCCGTCCCCCACCGATGATACATGGCTGAAGTGACAGTTGAGATTGTCGGGCTCGAGGAGTCCGAGTGCGGCCCGTTTCCCTGCGACGAGACGAGATCCTGCGGCCTTGAGACCTGCTACCCGTCGAACAACCTGATAGATGCCATCAGCGCGCTGCGCGACGAGCTCCTCGACCTGTACGGGGATACCGTCGAGGTGAAGCTGACGCTGATCGACGAAGGGATGCCCGACTACGTGCGAGAGATCGTCGAGGAGCGCCATCCCCCTATCCCGATCATCCTGGTCAACGGGCGGCTTACGTCGATCGGGAGGGTCTCGCTCGACCTGATAAAAGAAGAGATTGATTATGCACTGGAAGAGTTTTAAAATATCTTCTTCAGTTCGCCAGTCGCAAGGTCGAAGTAAAGGCCGTGAAGCCGGACCCGTCCCTCTTTTTCTGCGGCCATGACCGGCGGGTAGGTGCGGAGGTGCTCGAGTTGCAGGCCAACGTTCTCGATCTCGACGAGCCTCTGCCAGATCTTCTCTTCTTCAGGGGTTTGCGGCACCTGCATCCGGCACTCAACGCGGCGCTTCGCCCCTTTTGCGTTGTTGAGCCAGAGCGGAATGTACGCATCCTCACTCTCCTTGCCGAGCCCCTTTATGGCGCCGCAGTCGGAGTGCCCGCAGATGACGATATCCCCGACTCTGAGGTGGTTGACCGCGTACTCGAGCACGGTCGCGAAGTTCCAGTCGTGAACCGGGACAATGTTGCCGATGTTGCGCTGGACGAAGATCTCGCCGGCCCTGGAACCCGTGATGCGTTCAGGGTCTACTCGTGAGTCTGAGCACCCGATCCAGAGGACCACCGGGTGTTGATCTGAGGCAAGCGGGCCATAATGATCGGGATTCTTTTTAAAATCATCTTCCAGGAAGTTTTTGTTACCCTCAAGAAATCTGTCAATCATTCGTGTGCTCCGTGAATAATGTGATGATATGGGCGCCCGGATGGGTACGCCCGAAAGGAGAGTTATGTCCAGGGGTTTAAAAAATATAGTTCTTTGGAATCTCTGGAAAAATTGCAGCAGCAAAGCGGGAGAAAAACGGCCATCCAGCCCCTGGATGGGGGCAGGGGAACCGGAGCAGCCCCGGGCGCCGGTGCAAGGAGCGAGGCGCGGAGCAGCGAGTGCGCCATCATGTCCGGGTAAATCCGTTTAACCGAACAGGTTTGTTAAAAAGGTGCCCTCCAGCGGGCGCCGCGATCCCGGCGGAGAGTATGCGCTCCCTCTCCCGGAGACGAGGTCACCTCTGGACGGCGCCGAGGTTCGCCTGCTCAACGGTCTGCGCGTAGCGGGCGAGCACGCCGGTAAGCCGTTTTTGCGGCGGCTTCCAGGCCTTCCGCCGCTCTTCGAGGATCGCTCTCTCTACAGCGAGGTCGAGGCGCTTTTCGTAGAGATCGATCGCGATCTCGTCGCCGTCCTCCACGAGGGCGATCGGCCCGCCGACCGCGGCCTCGGGCGCGATGTGTCCGATGCAGGGGCCCCGGGTGCCGCCCGAGAACCGGCCGTCGGTCACCAGGGCGACCCGGGCGTAGCCGAGCCCCATCAGCGCCGAGGTCGGCGAGAGCATCTCGGGCATCCCGGGTCCTCCCCGCGGCCCCTCGTAGCGGATCACGACGACGTCGCCTTCCTTGATCTCGCGGTGAATGATCGCCTCCATCGCGGCCGCTTCTCCGTCGAAGACCCGTGCCGGGCCCCGGTGCCGCCACATCGCCTCCGGGACGGCGGCGCACTTGACGACGGCGCCGTCGGGGGCAAGCGTTCCCCGGAGAATCTTGAGGCCGCCACCCGGGCTGACCGGGGCGTCGGCCGTCCGGATCACCTCCGGGTCAGCGACCCGGGCGCTTTTCGCGATCTCAAGGATCGAGCGGCCCGAGACCGTCGGGGCGTCGTCGAGGTAGCGTTCGAGCATCGCGAGGACCGCGGGGATCCCTCCCGCCCGGTGGAGGGCGAGCATCGAGTGCGGCCCCCCGGGCTGCATGTGGCAGATGTGGGGGGTCGCCTCGGCGACGGTGTTGAACGTCTCAAGGTCGAGGGGGACGCCCGCCTCCCGTGCGACGGCCATCAGGTGAAGCACCGTGTTCGACGACCCGCCGAGCGCCATGTCCACCCGGACGGCGTTTTTGAGGCCTGTCTCGGTGACGATATCCCGCGGGCGGATACCCTCCCGGACGAGGCCGACCGCCCGCTCCCCACTCTCACGGGCTATGCGGAGCTTTGCGGCGTCGACCGCGGGGATGGCGGCGGTTCCCGGGAGGGAGAGGCCGAGTGCCTCGGTCACGCACGCCATGGTGTTTGCGGTATACAGCCCCTGGCAGCTCCCGCAGCCGGGCATCGCCGCGCACTCGAGCGCCCCGAGTTCCTCCTCGCTCATCGTTCCGGCGGCGACGCGGCCCACGCCCTCGAAGACGTCAATGAGCGAGAGTTCGCGGCCCGCCGCGTAGCCGGGGAGCATCGGGCCGCCGGTGACGACGATCGTCGGTATGTTGCACCGCACCGCCGCCATCAGCATCCCGGGGACGATCTTGTCGCAGGTCCCGACGCAGACCAGGCCGTCGAACCGGTGTGCCTCGACCATCAGTTCGACGGCGTCGGCGATGTTCTCCCGCGATGGAAGGGAGTAGCGCATCCCCTCGTGGCCCATCGCGATCCCGTCGCAGATCCCGATCGTCCCGAACTCGAACGCCACGCCGCCCGCAGCCGCGACACCCTCCTGCACCTTCTGCGAGATTGACCGGAGGTGGAGGTGGCCGGGAACGACCGTGTTGTACGCGTTTGCTATCCCGATGAAGGGCTGGTCCATCTCCCGGTCGGTGACGCCGAGCGACCTGAGCAGCGCCCGGTTCGGGGCACGCTGGTAGCCTTTCTTTACCGTCTCACTCCGCATGGTAATCCTCGTAGGAGAGTACACGCGCAGGGGGAGAAGAGGATTCCGGTTGGGCGGGGAGGTGGTGCGCCAGGGAGATTGACCTGCATTGTGAGGCAGGTGGTTCGTCACGTGTGCGAACGCTTACGTTACGCACCCTTTAGATGCGCATATTTTTCGATCAAACAGGCTCCAGACGCGGTTTTCGTGGGGGTATCGCCATGACTGCCCCCGCCCCCAAGAGGGCGGGGGAGGAGCGCGAAGCGCGGGCGGGGTGGGGGTCTAACAAAAATGCGAGCATGGTTAGCCGAAGCGACAAAAATTTGCTTTTGAGACAGGGGAGGGGGAACCCCCTCCCCGTCAGCCCCTCCCCCATGGCGATACTCCCACGGTCCAGTGTATCGGCCTTTTCCTCATTCAATTGTCAGTTCGTCGTAACGGGGCTATTCGGTGCTAAAGTGGGAGCGGAAGGAACCGCACCAACACAGGTGAGGGAAACCGTCGTCCCTTCACCTCTCGCCCCCATCATACAACTCCACCACCCCGCCGATGACGATCACCGCCGGGGGCCGGACACCTGCGGCCCGGGCTTTATCGGCGATATCCGCAAGCGTCCCGACCGTCACGCGCTGGTCGGGCCGCATCCCCCGCTCGATGATCGCGACCGGGGTTGCGGGGTCTTTGCCGTTTGCCGTGAGGGCCGCCGCGATGGCCGGGAGGTTCTTCACGCCCATAAGGATGACGAGGGTTCCCTTCAGCCGCGCGAGGACCTCCCAGTCGAGGGCGGACTCGGGCTTCGTCGGGTCTTCGTGGCCGGTGATGAACGTCGCCTGCGACGCGTACCGCCGGTGGGTGACCGGGATCCCGACCATCTCCGGGACGGCGATAGCGCTCGTGACGCCCGGCACCACCTCGACCCTGATGCCGTGTTCCCGGAGCGTCTCGACCTCCTCCCCGCCGCGGCCGAAGAGGAAGGGGTCACCGCCTTTCAGGCGCACGACGATCTTCCCCGCCTTCACCCGCTCGACCATCAGCGCCTCGATCTCGTCCTGCTCCATGGTGTGGCTCCCGCCGTACTTCCCGCAGTCGATCCGTTCGGCGTTCTCCGGGAGGGTCGCGAGGATCTCCTCGCCCGGGAGCTGGTCATAGAGGACCACGTCCGCACTGTCGATCACCTCGCGGGCCCTCATCGTCAGGAGGCCGAGCCCCCCCGGGCCGGAGCCCACAAGATACGCTTTTCCAGTCATGGTTTTATCCCCAGTGTCGCATACGCCTCCCGGATCAGTCCGGCCGCCTGCACGCGCAGTGCCCGCCCCCACTCCCGGGCTTCGCCGACGGTCGTGACGCGCCGCTCGATCCGCTCCCACCGGGAACCGTCGAGCGCGAGCACCTCGGCGATCAGGTCCCCGTTCCGGCAGTAGATCCCCTGCGGGGTGAAGCACCCGCCGCCGACCTCTTCCATGACGGCACGCTCGATCTCGACGTCGAAGCGGGTCGGCGCATGGTCGAGCGGCGCGAAGGCGTCGGCGACGGCCGGATCGTCCCGGCAGACCACCGCGACGGTCCCCTGGTTCGGGGACGGGACGAACCGGTCGGTGGGGAGGGGTTCTCCCGGGAGCGTGATCCCGAGGCGCTCGAGGCCCGCCTCCGCGAGGACGATGGCGTCGTACTGCCCCTCGCGGAGTTTCCGGATGCGGGTATCGACGTTCCCGCGCAGTTGCTTCACCTCAAGCGCCGGGGCGTCGCGGAGGAGCTGGGCCCGGCGCCGGGTGCTCGACGACCCGATGACAGAGACCGCTTCGAGGGGGCACTCGTGCGCGAGGAAGTCGGCGGGCGAGTCCCGTTCGAGCACCGCAGAGCAGGTGAGTCCTGCCGGGCGGGCTGCGGGGATGTCCTTCATGCTGTGCACCGCAGCGTCAATCTCGCCGCGGAGGATGGCGTCGTCGAGCGCCCGGACAAAGACTCCCTGCCCACCGATGGCGTGGAGCGGGACTCCGGTCGCGGTATCGCCCTCGGTCGCGATCGTGACGACCTCCGCCTCGATCCCCCGGTCGGCGAGGATGCCGACCACCTTATCTGTCTGTGCAAGCGCGAGAGCGCTTCCCCGTGTGCCTATGCGAAGAGACATGATCCGTATGCGTCTGTTATCTGGTTGATATCCGATTCCGTGTGTGCGGCGGAGAGGAAGTTCGTCTCGAACTGCGACGGCGGGAGGAAGACTCCGGCTTCAAGCATCGCCTTCCAGAACCGCGAGAACGCCTCCGTGTCGCACTCCTTGACCTCGCGGTAGTCCCGCGGCGGCTCGCTGCGGAAGAAGTGTTTGAAGAGCGAGCCCATCCTGACGAACGTCCCCCTGCCCGCATCCGCGGCGACCTCCCCGATCGCCCGCGTGGCCTCGTCGAGCCGCCGGTAGACCTCCGGGTGCTCGTGGAGGTAGCGAAGCGCCGCGTACCCCGCCGCGAGGCTCGCCGGGTTGCCGCTGAAGGTTCCGGCCTGGTAGACCGGGCCTGCGGGGGCGACAAGTTCCATGATCTCGCGCCGGCCCCCGAACGCCCCGATAGGGAGACCGCCGCCGATGATCTTGCCGAACGTGGCGAGATCAGGCTTTATCCCGTAGAGCACTTCCGCACCGCCGATCCCGACCCGGTAGCCGGTGATCACCTCGTCGAGGATGAGGAGAACGTCATGGGCGGCGGTGATCTCCCGGACATCGGCGAGGTAGCCGTCATCGGGGAGGATGGGGCCGATGTTTCCCATGATCGGTTCGAGGATGAACGCGGCGACGTCGTCGTTCTCGGCGAGGAGGGTTTCCAGCGCCTCCGGGTCGTTGTAGGGGACCTGTCGGGTGTGCGCAACCAGATCCGCGAGGACGCCCGCGGAGTCGGGAACCCCGAGGGTCGTCGCCCCGGACCCGGCCTTGACCAGGACCGCGTCGTGGGCGCCGTGGAACCCGCCCTCGACCTTGACGATGTCCTGCTTACCCGTGTAGCCGCGGGCGAGCCGGATCGCGGCCATCGTCGCCTCGGAGCCCGACGAGACGAACCGCACCATATCGACCCCGGGGTGGTCGCCGGTGATCATCCCCGCAAGGTCGAGTTCGAGCGGCGTCGGCGTCCCGTAGAGCCAGCCCTTCTCGAGCTGGCGCTCGATCGCCTCACGGACGTCCGGGTGCGCGTGGCCGAGGATGAGGGGGCCGTAGCCGAGGCAGCAGTCGATCAGGTCTGCGCCGTCGACGGTCGTAAGGTGCGAACCCGCGGCACGCTCAACGTAGAACGGGTAGGGCTTGATCGCCCGCACCGGGCTGCTGACACCGCCCGGCATCAGGGCTTTCGCGCGAGCGAAGAGGTCACTGCTCTTCATCGAGCCACCTCGCCGCGTCTTCTGCAAAGTAGGTGATGATCAGGTCGGCCCCGGCCCGTTTGATGGCGGTGAGGCTCTCGATGGCGACCGCCCGCTCGTCGAGCCATCCGCGTTCTGCGGCGGCCTTGATCATCGCGTACTCGCCGCTGACCTGGTAGGCCGCGACCGGCAGGCCGAGCGCCGCGACGGCCGCGAGGATGTCGAGGTAGATCCCGGCCGGTTTGACCATCAGGATATCCGCCCCTTCGGCCGCATCGAGTTCCGACTCCATCACCGCCTCGCGGGCGTTGCCCGGGCAGATCTGGTAGGTCGTCCGGTCCCCGAACGAGAATCCCGAGTCCGCCGCGTCGCGGAACGGTCCGTAGAGGGCGCTCGCGAACTTCGAGGAGTAGGACATGATCAGAACGTCCTGGTATCCGGCGGCGTCGAGAGCCTGCCGGATCGCCCGCACCATCCCGTCGAGCATGCATGACGGCGCAACGATGTCGGCGCCGCTCTCTGCATGGGAGACGGCTATCTGCGCCATCAGTTCGAGCGAGGGGTCGTTCAAGAGGTCGAGACCGTCGGCGGTCTCTCCGACGATCCCGCAGTGGCCGTGGTCGGTGTACTCACAGGCGCAGACGTCGGTCACGACCACCATCTGCGGCAATCGCTCCTTGATCTTCTGAACCGCCCGCTGGACGACGCCGTCCGCCGCATAGGATTCGGTCGCCTCGCCGTCCTTTGTGGCCGGGACCCCGAAGAGGAGGACCGCACGGACGCCGGCGTCGGAGAGACGCTCGCAGTAGTCGGCGACACCGTCCACCAGGTGGCGGAACTGCCCCGGCATCGAGGCTATCGGAAGCGGTGCGCTGATCGATTCATCCACGAAGACCGGCGCGATGAGGTCGGTCTTTCGAAGTTCTGTCTCGCGGAGGAGCGGCTGGACGATCCGCCGCCGCATCCGTCTCATTCTTCGGTCTGGAAACATGGTTCTCCCCGGGTAATCGCCCTGATCAGGGCCTCTGCTCTCGTCATATCGCCGCACTCCGCACACGCCCGGATGGACGCGGTCGCATCCGCGAGGAGTTTCTTCGTGAGCGCCCGCGTCAGATCGTCGACGACCTCCCTCGTGCGGCCATCCGTCCCCCCCAGGCGGGCGAGCGCCCGGTCGCGCTCACGCGCCCGGATCGACTCAGCCCAGGTGTAGAGGAGAGCGAGCGTCTCGTCGGCCGCCGTCCGGCGGAGGAGCCGGACGAAATGGTCTGTTTCCTCGTCGATGATCCCCCGTGCGCGGTCGGCCTCGCCCCTCCGCGAGTCCATGGCCGCGTCGTTGACATGCCTGAGGTCGTCGATGGTGAAGAGATGCACGCCTTCGATCGATCGCACCTCCTCCTCGACGTCGCGGGGCTGGGCGATGTCGATGAGGATCAGGTGGCGGGGGTGCGGATCGAGCGGCCAGAGCCGCTCCTCCATCACCGTCCGGATATCCTCCTCCCGGATGACCGGGTGCGGCGCAGCGGTGCAGGAGATGACGACATCTGAGAGCGCGATGTAGCGGTAGAGGTCCTTGAAGTTGACCGCCCGCCCCCCGATCTTATCTGCAAGCATCACTGCATGCTCGTAGGTCCTGTTCGCGACGTAGATGGCCGTGAGGCCTTTCGCGGCGAGTGCCTGCGTCACCAGGATCCCCATCTCCCCGCTCCCGACGACCAAGATGTGCCGGTCGTGCAGGGTGCCGAGGAGGTTCTCTGCAAGCGTCACTGCCGCAGAACCGACAGAGACCGCGCCCCGGTTGATCTGCGTCTGGCGCCGGACCCTGACCCCCACGTGCACCGCCTTGTTGACGCAGAGGGAGACGACGCTGCTCGCGGCCCCCGCTTCTTCTGCGGTCTCGAGCGCCCGCTTGAGCTGGCCGAGGATCTGGTCCTCGCCGACGATCAGGGAGTCGATGCCCGCGGCCAGTTCCAGGAGGTGGCGGGGCACGGCCTCTCCCTCGATGACCGTAAACCCATGCCTGCCTATCTCCCGAAGGAACGCTTCAAGGCTCCGCGCGTCGCCCTGCACCAGGACCTCGACACGGTTGCAGGTCTGGAGGAGGAGCGCGCCCCGGAACCGCTCCCGTGCCTCGCGGAGGAACGCCGCTTCGTCGGGGAACCGGAACGCCTCGAGCGTGGCGATATCCGCGGTGTGGTGGCTGACGCCCGCGAGCGCGAGGGGGATGGCGAGCGGCTCAGGCATGCAGGTACCTCTCGATGGCCATTGCACGTGCCCGGGCGTAGTCGGCGGTGAGCGCTACCCGGATCTCGCCGTCGGAGAGGATCGCCCAGAGGATGCGGGACCGCTCTGCCTGCACCGGTTCGGTCTCCCGGAGCATCGGACGGATCTCTTCCTGCAGTTTGATCATCCGGTCAAGGTCTGCGTAATCCGCTTCAAGCCTCATGCGGAGGTACCGTGAGACGGCGGGGCTCCTCCCATAGGTGCTGACCGCGACGAGGAAGCGGTTGCCCCTGACGACCGACGGGATGATGACGTCCCCGGGAACACCTGCGGCGTTGTTGAAGAGGACGCCGGCCTCAGCGCACAATCTTCCGATACGGTCGTTGAGTTCCGGGTCGGGCGTTGCGGCCACCGCGAGGAACGCGCCCGAAAGGAGATCCCGGAGTGCCTCATCCGAGAGCGCCGAGAGATCGCCCTCCTGCCGCCGTATCGTGAGACCATCGAGGTTCGGCGAGAACGAACGGCTGAAGACCGTCACCTCTGCCTCATGCGAGAAATGCGCAGCCTTCCGGGCACCAACGTCGCCTCCGCCGAATATGAGCACCCTCCGGCCCGTCAGGTCAAGCATGAGAGGGATCATTCGTTCTATAGTGTGGTGAACGGACTAGATTAAGGTGTTGAAAAACAGGTTCCCTCAGATACCCGCGAGCATACGACGCGCGGCCGGATCACCGGGATTCGCCTGCCAAAACAAGGTATTAATGAGACGGAGTTCATCTATCTGATTGATATGGCTGAAGATATGTATGCATTCAACAGACTGGACGGTGCCTTTCAGCGCACCAAAAGCCTGCTCTGGCCGATCAGGTGGGGCGTCTGGCTCCGTCTGGCCCTGATTGCGCTCTTCGTGGGAGGGGGCGTGAGTTTCCCGAACACCTCCGGATACGACTTCAACGAAGGCGACCTCTCGCCCGGCGTCGTGGAGTCCCTCCCCGGGATCGCGACGATCGTCGTGGCCCTCATCCTCATCGTTCTTGCGATCGCTCTCGTCTGGTGGATCGTCGGCACGGTGATGCAGTTCGTCTTCGTCGACATGCTCCGGACGGGTGATATCCATATCAGGCCCTTCTTTGGAGAACGGCTCGGAAAAGGTCTCCGGCTCTTCCTCTTCCAGGCCGGCCTCACGCTGATCCTGGTATTTGCTATGATAGCGTTCATCCTCATGCTCGTAGGGCTCGGGGGGTCGAGTGGCGGTGGTGCTGGTGTTGGTGTTGCATTCATCCTCCTGTTCATCCCGTTCGTCCTGGTCACAGCCCTCCTCTTCGGCATCATCTTCCTCCTGACCCACGACTTCGTCGTCCCGATCATGATCCACGAGGACTGCGGGGTCATCGAGGGATGGCGCCGGCTTTTCGGGATGATCTCAGAGAACGTCTGGCAGACCGTCGTCTACATCGTCACCAGGTTCGTGCTCGGCCTCGTCGCCGGGATCGTCCAGGCAGTCCTGGTCATCCTCGCGATGCTGATCATCGCGATACCGTTCGTGCTCATCGGGATCGTCCTCCTCGCCGCACTTCAGGCGAACATCGTGCTGCTCCTCGCGCTCCTCATCCCCTACCTCATCATCGCCGTCCCGGTCGCGCTCCTGATCGCGGTGCCGTTCGTCACGTTCTTCCGGTACTATGGGCTGCTGGTCCTCGAAGGGCTCGCCCCGGGATACCATCTCCTCCCCGAATAACCTCTTTTTTTGAACGGGGCCCGGCAGGCTGGATAGTCGCCGGGCACAGGTGACAGACCGGATGCGAGAGGTGGGACGATCTATCCGCGATGATGCCCGATACGGTGGTGGCCCCCTCGCAAGGAGGCACCACTCCGCGTCATCGTGACGGAAAGACTCTTCCTCTCGTAAACCATGAAACCCGATCAAGCAATGGTCGTCGAACCGCTGGTAATCCTTGCTCTGGCGCTGGCGCCGGGGGTGTTCTGGGCGTGGTACTTCTACCGCAGGGACAAATACGAGCCCGAACCGGCGGCGCTGATCGTGAAGATCTTCTTCCTCGGCGTCCTCGTCACGTTCCCCATCGCTTTCGTCGAGGGACTCTTCGGCCTCTTCATCGTATCCCCGCTGATCATGGGCGCCGTCATCGCGCCCATCGTCGAGGAGTACGGCAAGTTCTGGGTCGTGCGCCGGTTCGCCTACCCACACCCCGAGTTCAATGAGCCGATGGACGGCATCGTCTACGCCGCCGCTGCCGCCCTCGGGCTCGCAACGCTCGAGAACGTCCTCTATGTCTTTACGGCATACCTGACATCGCCGGCGCTCGCCCTCGGCACGATAGCCGTCCGCGCGATCTTCTCGGTTCCCGGGCACGCGCTCTTTGCCGCCGTGTGGGGCTACGCCCTCGGCAGGGCAAAGTTCACGACCGCTGAACGGCGACCGGCGATCATCCTCCAGGGACTTCTCCTCGGGATGGCGCTTCACGGCATCTTCAACTTCCTGCTCTTCTCCGCCGAGTTCGTCGCCTACGCCATGGCCGTCTTCATCCTGGTCCTGACGCCGGGGCTCTGGATCCTCACAAACCGCAACATCGGAAAGGCGCTCGACCACGGAGACCGGTAGGTGCGCGGGACGGCACAATTGGGGCTCCGCAGGGCAACCGGCAGCCCGGAACCACCGCCCGTTCATGCGAACCTGCAGGGGCGGCACCGCCCGATCCGGGCCGCGCTTCGATAGGCTTATTAGCCTGAAAAACTCATGTTGTAAGGCACACAGTGCGAAAGCACGGGCGTGCGCCGATAGTGTAGTGGTTATCACTAGGCGTTGCCAACGCCTAAACCCGGGTTCGAGTCCCGGTCGGCGCATCCGAACACGGGTTCGGCCTTTCTTTGAACGTTACTCAGAGAGCGAAGCGTCGATCGTCGGCGCGGAACCATTATATCCGTCACGGCCTCTCCCGCTGCGATGGGATTGCAACGGGGACTCTCGCAGTTCGACCTGACGAACATCATCATCGGGGCGATCGTCGGTGCCGACATCTACATCGCGTCCGCCCTCACCGCGGGCCTGGTCGGCCCGTTCTCGATCGTCCTCTGGGTGGTGGCCGGACTCTTCGCCATAGCGATAGCATTGGTCTTTGCCTACTGCAGTTACTACGTCCCCCGTGTCGGCGGTCCGTTTGCATACGTCTCGGAGGCGTTCGACGACTTCTACGGATTTCTCACCGGTTGGAGCATGTGGATCGCCGAACTCCTCGCCCTCCCGGTCTTTGCAATAGCGTTCGCAAACTACCTCCAGGCACTGATCCCCCTCACCCCGACAGCAGAGGTCGTCGTGAGAGGGCTTTTTGTCGCGGGCCTGACGCTCGTCAATATCGTCGGCGTCCGGGCCGCAGGGAGGTTGAACGATGCTCTCACGCTCATAAAACTCTTCCCGCTCCTCCTCCTCATCGTTGCCGGGCTCGGCGTCTTCATCATCCGGCCGGAGACGGTCGTCGCGAACTACATCCCCCTGCTCCCCCTCGGTCTCGATAACGCCTCCCATGCCCTGATCCTGATCTTCTGGGCTTACGCCGGGTTCGAGCTGGGGACGCTCCCGGCCGGCGAGGTCGAGAACCCGGGAAAGGCCATCCCCCGCGCCATCATCGCCGGGATGCTGATCGTCTCCTTCTTTTACGTCTCGACGAACTTCGTCCTCTTCGGGCTCGTCAACTGGACCGAACTCAGCCAGAGCACCGTGCCGCTGGTCGTCGCCGGCACCGTTCTCTTCGGATCGGCAGGAGCGATCATCATGACGGTCGGCGCTCTCTTCTCGGTGGCGGGGTCGGACGAGTCAGGGATGCTCGGCAGTGCACGGCTCGCGTATGCGATGGCGATTGACGGGCTTTTCCCTCGCGCCTTCGCACGGCTCCACCCGCGCTACAACACGCCCTACGTGGTCCTCATCGTCCAGGGAATCATTGCGTTCGTCCTCTCCAGTATAGGGAATCTCCCGGGACTGATATCCTTCGCCGTCCTCAACCTTGCGTTCTCGTTTCTGCTCACCTGCTTTGCCCTTATTGTCCTGCGAAAAGACGACAAGGCGAACCTCCGCGGCCAGCACCTCCTCCCCCTTGCCGGCATCGCCATCTGCCTCTTTCTCCTCTTCTCCACCACGACCTTCGATAAGGTCGCAGGAGGCCTGGTCATCCTGGCAGGTATCCCGATCTACCTCTTCTACTCCCCAAAAGAGGATATACACCATCTCAAGGCCCTCTTCCTCTCCGAAGAGGCCGTACTCGTTCGGAGGCTCGAGGCGCGGGAGATCTACCTCGCAAATCTCCTGGATATCGTCCGTACGGTCTTCCAACGGATCCGGCGGCCGGACAACCGTAAACCCGGGGGAAGATGACGGGTATTCCCCTCCGGGCAACCGCTCCAGACCGGCAGCAGCGACGGGGATCCGGCGCTCCGCCCCGTTCTCTAGAGCATGGCCCCTCGGCGCCCCTGAAGCATACCCTTATATCTCCCGCTTCGCATTATGTCGAACGCATACCTGCCTTCAGGGTTGTGCCATCTTACATGGTGCCGGACGCGTCGTTCGAAAATGGGTGCGCTATCCGGCATACTGGATCTATTGGGGGGCTGTCGTGGACTCGATCAGGATTGCAATCGTGGGCGTCGGAAACTGTGCCAGTTCGCTGCTTCAGGGGATCGAATACTACCGGGAGAAGAGCGAGAAGGACGCAGCCGGGCTGATGCACTGGGAGATCGGCGGCTACCGACCGTCCGATATCGAGGTGGCCGCGGCGTTCGACATCGATGCGAGGAAGGTCGGGAAGGATCTCGCGGAGGCTATCTTCTCCCCCCCGAACTGCACGACGACATTCTGCCCCGGGATGCCGAGAACCGGTGTTTCCGTCCGGATGGGGCGGGTGCTGGACGGGTTTCCCGGGCACATGCAGGGCTACAAGGAGGAGCACCGGTTCGTCCTCGCCCACGAGGAGGAGGCCTCACGCGAGGAGATCGTCCGGGAACTCGAGGACTCGGGTGCCGAGATGCTGCTCAACTACCTCCCCGTGGGTTCCGAGGAGGCCGCACGGTTCTATGCCGATTGCGCGCTGGAAGCGGGCGTCGGCCTCATCAACAACATGCCGGTCTTTATCGCGAGCGATCCTGCCTGGGCGGCGCGGTTCCGCGAACGCGACCTTCCGGTCATCGGCGACGACGTCAAGGCCCAGTTCGGCGCAACGATCACCCACCGGGTCCTCGCCGACCTCTTCCAGCGGCGAGGGGTGAAACTGGACCGGACCTACCAGCTCAACACCGGCGGCAACACGGATTTTCTGAACATGTTGAATCGGGACCGCCTCGCCTCGAAGAGGACGTCGAAGACCGAAGCGGTGCAGTCGATCCTCGAAGTGCCTCTCGACGACGATGAGATCCACATCGGCCCGAGCGACTACGTCTGCTGGCAGAAGGACAACAAGGTCTGTTTCCTGCGGATGGAAGGGCGGCTCTTCGGGGACGTACCCATGTACCTTGACCTCCGCCTCTCCGTCGAGGACTCGCCCAACTCCGCGGGGATCGTCATCGACGCAATCCGGTGCTGCAGGCTCGCCCTTGATAGGGGTATCGGCGGTGTGCTGACGTCTTCGTCCGCCTACTTCATGAAACACCCGCCGGTGCAGGTCAGGGACGACGATGCCTGCCGGATGACCGAGGAGTTCATTCAGGGCGTACGGGACGATTGAAGGCCGGGGCGTTACTCGATGAGGACGAGGCCGACCGACGTGATGTTGCCGTGCTCGATCTTCCCGTACTCGAAGTCGCGGCAGGGGACGACGTGCAGGTCCCACCCGGCCTTCCGGGCGGTGGAGAAGACGCCAATCCCGGCACCCTCCATCGTCGGGCGGACGAGGTCCATATGCCTGCAGAGCCTGCGGATGCTCTCGTCGACGACCCCCTTGTGCTCCTCGGCGACACAGTGCAGGTGCTCGCAGTGAACTACCCCCGCTTGCGCGGGGGCTTCCTGCTTCATCCTCCTCCCTATTGGGAGCGAGTCCACAGGCTCTTCGGCGCGTTCCGCGCCTGCAAGTGCAAACTGTTTGATATTAATCGCGGCGTTCAAGTCCCGGTCGTGGTGCGTGCCGCATTCGGGGCAGGCCCACTCCCGGTCCTTCAGTGTCAGATCGGTCTTCCAGTATCCGCAGACCGAACAGGTCTTTGATGAGGGCTCGAACATCCCGATCTTCAGCAGGGTTTTCCCGGCTTCCTGACACTTGTATGCCAGCATCGAGACAAAAGAACCCCACCCGGCGTCGCTGATTGCTCCCGCGAGAGAATGGTTCTTCACCATGCCGTCCACGTTCAAGGACTCCACGGCCAGTGCTTGGTTTTCGCGGACCAGTCGAGAAGAGAGCTGGTGCTGGAAGTCCCGCCGTTGGTCGGCAATCTTCTGGTGACACCGGGCAACCTTGAGCCGGGCCTTGCCACGGTTCTTGGAACCCTTCTGCTTGCGGTCGAGCCGGCGCTGGAGCACGGCTAACCGCGTTTGCGTGTTCTTGAGATAGTTCGGATTCGCCACCTTCTCCCCGGTCGAGAGAACGGCGTAGTGCGTGAGCCCCAGGTCGATCCCAACAGTCTGGTCCGGGATCGGATCGGCAGGGTGCGGGGGCTTCCTGCCGTCCTCGACCACGATGCTGATCAGGTATCGCCCGGTCGATCTGCAGATGATCGTCGCAGTCTTCATCCTGCCTTCGAACCGGCGGTGGAAGACGGTTTTGATCGCACCGATCTTCGGGAGTTTTACCGTTCCCTGCTCGAAGTCCACGGTATACGACTGCGGCACCGTGAACGCCTGTTCGGGGGCGTGCTTCTTCTTGAAGGTCGGCTCGTCGGCGCGCCCCTCGAAAAAGCTCGTGAACGCACGGGAAAGGTGATGGATCGATTGCTGCAACGACTGGGCGTTGACTTCCTTCAACCAGGGCAACTCCGCTTTGAGGGCGGGAAGCTGCTTCATGAGGTCGTACCCGGACAGGCTGATCCCGTCGTCGTGATATGCCAGATTCTTGCGGTCGAGCGCCCAGTTGTACACATACCGGCAGCATCCGAGATGCTTGGCGATCAGGACTTCCTGATCCCTCGTGGGATAGAGCCGGTACTGGTACCGCCGCAGCATACGATACTGTCGTATGGAGTCTCCTCCAGCATAAAGAAGAGCCGCACGGGGCGAAAGTGAACAGACGTTGGGGTGCCGCGTTCACCTCCCCGTGCGGAGGGAGCCCTCCCGCTCTGCCAGTCGCACCTCCGGTGCTCAAGTTCCGCTCCTTCAACCCCGCGGAGGGTAGATGCAGGGGTATCCCCCGAACCCGAAGGCCTTCGGGAAATCGTCGTAGAAAGCCGTCTTCTCGAGGAGGTGCACCGTCGAGTTCACCCAGAGGATGAGGTCGCGAAGGAACGGGTGGAAGTCGAGGGGTATCTCGTCGGGTTTGAGGTCGGGATGCCCCGGAACGCCCTCGAACCGCAGGAGGAGGGCGGTGCTGTACTCGGTGAGCAGCCGCCCGGTCTCGGCGGGGGTGGGGGCGTAGGGCGGGCAGGACATGTGTTTTCCGTAGCCCTTGCACCCGAACCGGCACTTGAACCGCACCCATTCCGCAACGACGACATCGCGGGCCGCTATCCGCCGTGCCTCCGCGCCGCGCTCCCGGGCGAGGGAGGAGAGTTTCGCGATCTCCTCTTCAAGTTCGCTTCTCACCGCGCTTCACCTCGATGAGGGGTATCTGCCGGCTCCGGGTATTTATGGGTAGCGCGAGGGAGCGTGGGATTCCAGTGGCGGGGGCGAGAAGATATAGAGGCACTCGGGAGAGAGGTGTCCCGGAGGGTACGAGTGCAACAGGTGAGTGAGCATGGGCATGAGATGACGTTGGGATTACTTTGGCGGCTAATAGAACAATCAAAGGATGATATAGCCTAGTGCACTGGACTGTAGAGGACTACGGAAACGGTGGATATCATCAAAAATGCCCATACGCTGGACCGTGGGGGTATCGCCATTGGGGGAGGGGCCGACGGGGAGGGGGTGCAGCCCCCCTCCCCTGTCTCTACCGATCGGGGAACTCTTTAACCCCCACCACCCGCGCTTCGCGCTCCTCCCGCCCCCATGGGGGCGGGCAGTGCGTGGCGATTGCGATGGTTCATTACGCGACTGACCTGAGGGGGCGGGAGCGTGAGCACCGTGAGGTGCGAAGAACTGGTGCACGAGAAGACCGAAAGTCTTGAACTTGCTCTTGGTGTAACTGATTAAAAAGCGAGCACACCCAGAAGCCACAGAATCTCAAAAAGGAACCCCACTCCAATCAGAGCGACAACCGCCGCAAGCGAAAAACTCACCCAGACCCCGCTCACTCCCCCGGCTCCCACCCGGTGCAGACGTCCTGCCCGGGGTCGAGGAGGACGTCGTGCGGGAGCCCGATGAGCGCGACGGCCGCGAGCGCCCCGATGATTCCCCGGCCGCCGTGGAGGCGAATGCCAAACCGTTCAGCGGCCGCCTCCGCCGCTTCCCGGGTGAGCACCGTCTCTCTCGCGCTCCTCCCGTAGGCCCGGAGCGCTCCGGGCGTCCGGAACCCCTGCCGGACGGCGATCCCCCACTCCACCGAGACCGCCTCGCCGGCGACGAACCGCACGGCCGCCTCCTCGATCTGCGGCACCCTCTCGGGCTCCACCGCGAGTTCGATGTAACTGCAGGAGTTTCCAGCGGTCGCGCCTTCGAGCCGGGGGTTGAGCATCGCGACCCGGTGGCCGATCGGCATGACGCCGTCGAGTTTCGCGAGATGCTGAAGGAGGGCGAGGGCAAGGGCAAACGTCGCGCCCTCACCCTCCACATCGGTGTCGTCGATCCCAACGGCGACGTAGGCGAGCGCCCGGGTAACCACCTCGCCCTCGACCACCGCTCCTTCGCGGCGAACGGTGACGCCGCAGACGCCTTCGGCAAAGGACATCATATCGGTGAGCGAGTAGGCCGGGCCGCCGATACACCGGATCTGCTGGAGGATGCAGCCGTCCTCGTGAAAGACGCCGACGATCCCGACCGCCGGCGCGGGGTCGAGCCCGACGGCGACCTCCCGCCGCCCGAGGCCGGCCCGCTCCCGGAGCAGCGTCCCGTCCCGGTGGACGGACTGCAGGGCGCCGCCGGCACGGGCGTGGTGGAACTCGCAGAAGGCCGCGCACCCCCCGCTCATGCACTCATGGTAGATCTCGACCTCATCGCCGTCGACCGTGGTGAAGACCCGGCGGCAGGCGCTCTCCGGCATCACGCTGCTCGCCGCATACCGCGCCGCGTGCCGCCCCCGCTGCTCCTCCGTGACGAGGACGCACCCCTCCTCGATGAGGCGGTTCACCCAGTCCTGGACGGTGCTCCGGGGGGTCTTCGTCGCCTCAGCGATATTGACCACCGTGAAGTAGCCTCTCTCAAGCGTCGCCTGACGCATCAGCCGCAGGTACTCAATTCTACGCTCAAGAACCCTGGACATGCCGATCACGGATGTAGAGAAGGTCGCCGATCACCGCGCTGGCGGTCTCGGTGGAGCCCGCACCCTTCCCGATGAACGTCAGGTCTCCGGCGAGATCCGTCTCCACAGTGACCGCGTTGAGCGTCCCTTCAACGACGAGCGGGTGCGCTTTTGCGACGATCCGCGGCGAGACGCGGAGCACCCCGGCCTCCGGGACGATCTCGCCGATGAGCCGGATGGTGCAGTCCTGGTCTTCCGCAAGCTGCAGGGCCTCAGGCGTCAGGAGGGTGATCCCCGTCCTCTCCACGTCGTCGAGCGTCGTCTGCATATCGAGGATGGTGTTTGCGAGGATGACCAGTTTAACGCCTGCGTCGATCCCCTCGACGTCGTAGGTGGGATCGGCCTCGGCATACCCGAGTTCCCGGGCCTCGGCAAGGGCCTGCTCGTAGGTGAGGCTGTCCTCGGCCATGCGGGTGAGGATATAGTTGCAGGTGCCGTTGAAGACCCCGTAGAGCCGGGAGATGGTGTTGCCCGCAAGCCCCTCCTGCATCGCGTGGATGAGCGGGATCGCCCCGCAGACCGTCGCTTCGTACTTCAAAAAGACGCCGTTTGCTGCTGCAAGCGCCCGGAGTTCCGGGTAGGCAAGGGCAATCGGGCCTTTGTTCGAGGTGACGACATGTTTCTGCCGCCCGAGGGCTCCCCGGATATGGCCGAGCGCCGGTTCGCCGTCATCCACGTTCGTCGGGGTCACCTCGACGAGGACGTCATAATCCGCCTTCGCCACCACGTCGGCGGGGCTGACCTCCGGGCTGCCGCAGGGGCCGCCGTTCTCCTTCTGGTCAAGCGCCGTTTGAAGGTCGATCCCGGCCGGATCGATGATCCCGCTCCTTGAGTCGGCAAGGCCGGTGACGGTGATATCAAGGTTTTTTGCAAGGATTGCCCGGGCGATGCCCCGGCCGACGGAGCCGAACCCGAGGATGGCGATCCGCATCATGCACCCTCCAGGGGCTCGATGATGAGGAGGCTCTTCTGCTCCGCGACGCCGCGCAGGATCCGGATCGCTTTCTTCATCTCCGTCCGGGTGGTCGAACGGATGGTTATCCGGGCCGAGGATGGGGAGGCGATCGCCGGCATGACGAGAGAGAGTTCCGTCACCTCGGCCGAGCCGGTCGTGTCGATCCGGTCGACCGTGTCGGAGAGGTCCGTGTGCATTAAGTGGCCAATCATGATCAACGTGCACTCGTAGAGGAGCCGTTCCTCGTCGATGCGCACGACGTTGACGCCCTGCTCGCGGAGCAGCTCAAGGAGCCTCGAAAGGCGCCCTTCGGGGAGTTTCAGCACGATCTGGACGTCCAGCGTCTCCGTAACTGCCGGGGTCTCCCTCTGGTGGATGACCGCGACGATGTTTCCCCCGACGGCCGAGATCGGCTGGAGGGCTGCGACCAACTGTCCCGGCCGGTCCTTCATCTCGAGCTTCATGGATACCTGCAAAAAAACCACCTGTTGATTAGTTGACCTGCCGGGGAGATAAGCCTTGTACCCCGGCCGGTTCACCTGCGGGAGGTATACGAAAAAAACGGTGCAGCCGGGCGGCCGGTCACTTCACCGACCCGGGTGCGGCGGTGATGACCGGAAGCGCCCGGGCAAACTCGGGAAGGAGTTCGGCAGGGATGCCCATGACAAGTTCGTTGTCCTCGATCCCGGAGAACCGGCGCGAGCCGTCGCACCCGAGCGAGTAGTTGATCCTACCGGAGAGGTAGGGCAGCGCAGTCGCATCCGCGCAGACCGACTGGATCCCCGACATCGTGGACTCGATCCGCCCTCCGAGCAGGTAGAGTGTCGTCTGCGCGAGTTTCAGCATCGCCCGGGGGCTTGCCACGATGACGACGACGTGCGGGTCGAACGGCGTCTTCTCGAGCGGCGCATAGACGGTCGCGTAGGTCTCGAGCTCCGGGACGTGCGGCACCTGCTGTATCGTCCGCATGCAGGCGGCCCAACTCTCGAACTTGCCGAGTTTGTAGTAGAACTCACCCGAACGGAGGCTCGGGGTGAGTTCCTTCAGCCCGAGCGCCCAGCCGCCCCCCATACAGACGTGTTTCTCGGCGGTCGCGTAGAAGATCTCGCCGTTCAGGCGCGCCCTGCTGATCATCTGGCAGTGGCGGACGGTCTCCTCGATCGGCCCGACCCCTTCGGGGATACCGTCGGGGGTCTTTGCGAGTTTCACCGCGACCGGCGAGCCCCGAAGGTCGAGGGCGGTCTTGAGCGTCTCTGCGATCTCCGCGTAGGGGATCTCCATGCGCATCTGGTCTTCCATGATCGTGCTCACTCCTCTGTGGAGAATAGTCCCCACGGTCACTCTTATACCCTCGGTTTGGGGTAGAGCGGGGTCAGAGGTTGCGCAACTTGTGGTTCACCTTCTCAAAGAAGGGTTTTTCAGTAGAGACAAAGAGGGCCGGTTCGTCCGATCTTCTGACCGTGATCGTGGCTTCTCGTTCGAGTTCGAACGCGATCTGCCCGTCGATGACGAGGTGTGCCGGTTTCTCGGTCTCGAGGGTGATCTCGAGATTCCTCCCGGTGCTGATGACGTGAGGCCGGGACGAGAGCATGTAGGGTGCAAGGGGGATGAGAAGGATTCCCTCGATCTGTGGGTCGATGATCGGCCCTCCGGCGCTCATGGCGTAGGCGGTCGATCCGGTCGGGGTCGAGATGATCAGACCGTCGGCCCTGACCCGTTCTGCGGGGGTTCCGTCGACATAGACAGCGAACCGGAGCATCTTCGCCGGCCGATCAGTGACGATGACCCCCTCGTTGAGGGCGTCGCCGAACGACTTCCCGTCGACGGTGAGGTTGATTCGCATCCGCTGTTCGACCTGGAATCCCCCCGGGTGGGCGGCGAAGAAAGCGCGCGCCTCTTCGGGTTCCAGGTCTGTGAGGAAACCCACCTCGCCCCAGTTGATCCCGAGGACCGGGATCTGCTTCTTCATCTGGTGGACGGTGAGGAGGACCGACCCGTCGCCGCCGACGACCACGACGAGATCGCCGGCGAACTCCTGAAACGGGATACCGTCTCTGCCGAGGTGCCGTCCCGTGCCCTCTTCGAGAACGATGTCGTGACCCATACCTTCGAGATCCCGGGCAAGCTCCGCAGTGTAGCGGAGCGCGTCCTCGTTATCGATACGCGATACCAGCACGATCTTCATACGCAGTTCACCTCAGGTACTCCACGACCTTGTTGTGCATGACGCCGTTCGTGACGACGAGGCTCCTCCCGGCGGCGACCTCGTCGGGGAAGGCAAGTACGCCCCCCTCGGGATCGGAGACCGTCCCGCCGGCCTCCTCGCAGACCAGCAGCCCTGCCGCCGCGTCGGTGACGCGGAGCGTCCCCCGCAGGTCGACGAATCCGTCGAGGCGGCCGCACCCGACGTAACAGAGTTCGAGTGCCGATGCCCCGAGAAGGCGCAACCGCCGGATCTTCCGGGCGATCCCGAACATCCGGGTCGGGTCGAACTTCCGGCCGTAAACGCTCATCGCGCTCTCTTCGAGGAGCGATACCCCGGAGACGCGGATAGGACGCCCGTCGAGGAACGCTCCCCCGCCCCGGACGGCGCAAAACGTCTCGCCGGTGGCGAGGTTCTGGACGTAGCCCGCCCGGGTGATCCCGTCCTCGGCGTATGCGATGGAGAGGGCGTAGAACGGGATACCGACCACGGCGTTGTGGGTGCCGTCGACCGGGTCGAGATAAATAGTACCCTTCTCTCCACCCATCTCGGCGCACCCGAGTTCCTCGCTGATCAGGCACCGGCAGAAAGGATGGCACGTGAAGTAGTCGACGATGATATCCTCTGCGACCTGATCGATCTTCTTGGTGGGCGTGCCGTCCGCGCCCATCCTCACGAACTCTCCTGCTTCCGGCGTTCCGGCCATGCCGGCCACGGCATCACGGACAGCCCCCGCCAGGTCGTCACACGCCCGGATGAACTCCATCAATTCTCCTCGTCCCGTCCCCTTATTCTACGGTGTATTTATGTAATGCAATCCAGATACATTAATCACGCGTTTGTTGAGTGAGACAATATGAAGGAACAGACAGAAGTTGGGAAACTGAAAGAGGGACGCTACGTCGTTGTAGATGATGAGCCGTGCAGGATTGTCTCCATCGCTATCTCGAAGCCGGGGAAGCACGGGGCAGCAAAGTCCCGGATCGACTGCATCGGCATCTTTGACGGCGTCAAGCGCTCGATCGTTCAGCCGGTCTCGGCAAAGACCTACGTTCCCATTGTGGAGCGCAAGACAGCGCAGGTCATATCGATCGCCGACACGAACGTCCAGCTCATGGACGTCAAGGACTTCGAGATGTTCGAACTCAATCTGACCGAAGAGCAGGTCAGCGGCCTTGAGCCGGGTAAGGAGATCCCGTACATCTCATCCCTGGGCAAGAAGAAACTTGAGTGACCTTTTCTGGCTTACGAAGACGGGCATGCATGAACTTGCCCATCTCCATTTTGCGGACGCGGATGCGTCGTATGAGGATGCCCGCTACGCAGTCTTCGGCGTCCCCTACGACGGCACGACGTCGTTTCGGCCGGGGACACGGTTCGGGCCCCGGGCTATCCGGGAGGTTTCGTTCAACTTCGAGTCCTACGACCCCGCGACCGGGATAGACTTCTCTCTGGTGCCGGTGACGGACCTCGGCGACCTTGCGGTCTCGCGGCTGCCGGAGGAGGTCGTGGGTCAGGTCGCGGACGTCGTCGGCGATATCGTCGGCGACGGGAAGGTGCCGGTGATGCTCGGCGGCGAGCATACCGCGACGGTCGGCGCGGTCAGGGCCGTCCGGCCGGATATCTACGTCGTCTGCGACGCGCACCTGGATCTCCGGGACGAACTCGACGGGACGCCCTACAGCCACGGGTGCGTCACCCGGCGTATCCTTGAGTCGGTCGATGACGTCGTCATCATCGGGGCGCGGAGCGGCGATCGGGAGCAGTTCGAGGTTGCGGCGGAGGAGACACGGCTGTATACCGCCGATGCAGTGCGGGAACGGGGGATCACCGCCGTCCTCGCCGAGGTCCTCGGTGAGATCGCTGAGAGAAGAGCCTACCTCTCGATCGACGCCGACGCGATCGACTGCTGCTTCACCCCCGGCCTCGGGACGCCCGAGCCGTTCGGGATGACGCCGCTCGATATCCGGGAGGTCGTGCGGACCCTTGCCCCGCATGTCGCCGGGTTCGACTACGTGGAAGTCGCCCCGTTCGATTCCGGGCAGACGGCGGCGGTGGCGGCGCAGATGGTGCGGGAGTTCATCGCCCGGCACTGGATTGCCGGGCGGTGAAGAGGCACGGGCTGCCCCATCCGGTTCCCGGCGGTGCCCGAGAGGGAGAGCACACCCTTCTCATACCGTATCCTCCCCGATCGCGGGATGGAGCGATGTTGTCGTATATCACCCCCCATCGCGTATCATTCATCCCCGGGTGCCGCCCACCGGCCGATCTCCCCTTCTCCGTTGCGGGGTGCCGACGCGGATAGCCCCCGGGGTTTAGCCCGGGGAGAGTGTCAGAGCAGAAAGATGCTACCCCTCGAAACGCCGGACCCGGTATCGGGACTACGTTTATTATGCCGAACCGCACACATCTCAAATGATTTGAGGTGAGCGCCATGTTAGTCAAATTTAAAATATTCTATTACGATAGGGGATGGACCGCTCGTGCTACAGATCACGGCATCATCACAGAGGGGGAGACTATCGGTGAACTCGTCGATAATATCATAGAAGCAACAGAACTCTATTTCGAAGGCGATATCGGACAGGGAGAGCAGATCACGATCACCGTTACGACCGAACCCGTGCCCGACTTCATCCTCGAACTCGACGAGACCGACGCCGAACCGCTCAGTCAACAGTTTGAATGTCAATTCACAGTCGATCGCAATGTCAAGGCGACCAGTTGTTAGTGGATTTCAGCTCGTCAAATTCCTCGAATCTCTCGGGTACACATATCTTCGGCAAACAGGAAGCCATGTTCGGATGGTTGCCCAAAAAGGGGATAAAGAATTTCACGTTGTTGTTCCCCTACACAACGAATTAAGAGTTGGAACGCTATATTCGATACTCGACGAGGTTTCAAAAGCAACCGAGATCCCTCGGAATGAATTGATCGATGCGATCAGATAGTCCCCCCTTGAGGTTGCCCTGAAACCCCTTTGCCGGGAGGGGGACGCCCCCTCCCGAACCCTCCCCCGGGTGGCGATGTCCAATGGAAAGCCGTTTCACCCTGTTCAGAGGGGAGAAATCCCGAAGGTGAGTGTTCCGATCGGGGGTACGGAACGTTCAATAGATCTTTTGGGGACGATTTCTTTTTTCAGGAAAACGTAGTGAGGAATCCCGGTTCAGTTCTGGTCAAGAGCCCCTTCGTCTCTCCGATAACTATATTTTTCATGCGTGCCCAACTATCAAGCACCCAATATGGGGAATAAGACCCGAATACGTCGGCGCATTCGGTCTTTGCCCTCTACTATCATCTGGTGATCGTGTGAAGCCCCGGTGGAAAGCGTTGCCTTCCGCCGGGATTCGAGAGCGTTTGAAAGGTATTGTGCGGAATCTATCAGACGCATTGCGTTGAAGAGGTTGCTCTACACGGACCCGACCTCTCTCTCGAAGGCGAGAGCGGATAGGGAGAAGAGATCACAATCACCGTTACGAACGAACCGGTGCCCGACTTCATCCCTGAACTTGACCCGGCCAGCTCCGAACCGCTTGCGCAACCGTCTGGATTGACGGTCAAAGCAGGGCCTGCTGAAAACCTCTTAAGGGATGTCACCCAACTTACCTGCATTGGTAACCGGGCAATATTGAGAGGGTTGTCGGAAGCATCTCAACAGAACGCGCCATGGGCCTTCAGCTCATAGATGAAGCCAAAACGATGTTTTACCTACCAGCCAAAAAACGTAATTTGTATCTGTATGACCGGACGAAAAATCGCAGAAGTGGGGGAGAACCATGAAGGGAAGAGTACTGAGTAAAGTATTGATGTTCATGGCCCTTTTCGCTTTCTGGGTGCTGTTGTCCGGATATTTTGATGCCTTCCATCTGATAGCGGGGATCATCTGCGCTGGTGCCGTCACCATCATGTCGCACGAGCTGTTTGTCCCAAAGAAGGGTCACCAGGTCCTCAGAAAGACGGCCAGATTCATCTTATTTATCCCCTGGCTTCTCTTCGAGGTACTCCTTGGGGGCCTCGACGTCGCATACCGGGTCCTCCACCCGGCTCTCCCCATCGACCCGTCCATCGTCATCGTAGAGACATCGCTCCAGAGCGACCTCGCACAGACCACGCTCGCCAATGCCATCATGCTGGCCCCCGGGACGGCAACGATCGACGTCGAGGAAGGACGATACGTGGTGCATGCTCTCACCCCTGAGTTCGCGAGCGCCCTCACCACCACGGATGACGTGACGATACAGGAGCGGGTGGCAGCGATCTACGAGGAGGACGCATGACTGGCATCTTCATGATCTCCGGCGTCGTCCTCATCTTCACGACATTTCTCTGCCTCTACAGGGTGGTGGTCGGTCCCGGAGCCTCCAACAGGCTGCTGGCGGTCAACGTCATCGGGACAAAGACGATCGTCCTGCTCGTCATCATCGGGTTCATCTACGAGCGGCCGGTCTTCCTCGATATCGCGCTCGCCTATGCGATGATCAACTTCATAGCAACGCTTGCCATGGCGAAATATTACGAGCAGGGGTGCATCTGCTGATGATCGAACTCCTCCGCATACTCGGCGTGGCCCTGATCCTTCTCGGGCTGTTCTTCATGATCGCGAGCGCACTCGGCCTGATCCGCCTCCCGGATATCTATACCCGGGCGCATGCATCGGGAAAATGCGATGCACTCGGTCAAGCCCTGATGCTCTTCGGATTCGTCCTCTATGCAGACTTCGGCCCCGAAACCGTGAAACTCGTCCTCATCATAGTCATGCTCTATATCCTGACCCCGACCGCCACGCACGCGATCGTCCGGGCGGCCTACATCCACGGGAAGAAGCCCTGGAAGCGCGGGGAGGAGCGGGAATGATCTGGGAGTTCAACTTCGCGCTCTTCATCCTCCTGATCATCTGCGCTATCGCCGCGATCACCGTGCGCGACCTCCTCTCCGCGGTGGTCATCCTTGCGGCGTACTCCCTGATCATGACGGTGCTCTGGGTGGAGATGAACGCCGTCGACGTGGGTCTGACCGAGGCGGCGATCGGTGCGGGCATCACCACCGTCCTCTCCATCGCAGCGGTATCACGGACGACAAGGAGGTCGAGAGATTGAAGAGATGGGCCGCCCTTCTTACGGTGATCGTCGTCGGCGCCCTCCTCCTCTGGGCGGAAGGAGATATGCCGGCGTTCGGAGACCCGGATGCGCCTGCGCACGCCCATGTCGCCCCGCGCTACATTGAAGAAGGCGCCGAGGAGACCGGGGCCGCCAATCTGGTCTCCGCAATCCTTGCAGACTTCCGGAGTTTCGATACGCTCGGCGAGATAACCGTGATCTTCACCGCCGGCGTATCGGTAATCCTGCTGCTCAGGCGAGGTGAGCGGCTGTGAGAGAGAACGTGGTGATCAGGACCGTCACTCGACTGGCGGTACCGTTCATCCTGGTCTTTGGCCTGTATATCATCCTGCACGGCAGTTCCCGGGCCGGCGGGGGATTCCAGGGCGGGGTGATCGTTGCATCTGCGTTCATCCTTATCGGCATCGCCTTCGGGCTCGATGAAACGCAGCGGAGAATCCGAGAAAAAGTCCGGACGATAGCGAGCATCCTCGGGATATCGATCTTCATCGGGATCGGGCTCCTCTGCATCCTCTTCGGCGCCAACTTTCTCGGGTACGCCGCCATCCCGCTCCCCCTCGATACGCCCTGGGTGCGGGGGCTGATGATGGAAGCAGTCGAGATCGGGATCGGCATCACGGTGATGGCGGTGATGACCTCCATCTTCTACGACGTCGCCACAAAGGAGGAGGGAGAATGATCGAAGACCTCGTTGTGGCATTCCTCACGCGCTACAACTACTACATGGCGGTCATCATCATGCTCATCGGGCTCTACGCGATGATTGCAAAGAGCAACCTGATAAAGAAGGTCATTGGACTCAACATCTTCCAGACCGCCATCTACCTTTTCTACATATCGATCGCCGATGTGGAGGGGGGCACCGCACCGATTCTCGTACCGGGAACGGACGTCGTTTACGTCAACCCTCTCCCGCACGTGCTCATCCTGACCGCGATCGTCGTGGGGGTGAGCATAACGGCAGTCGCCTATGCGCTGGCGATACGGATCTACCAGTCCTACGGTACAATCGAAGAGGACGAACTGCTGGAACTCGGGAGCGAACGGCGGTGATCTCCGAGCACCTTCCCATCCTGGCCGTCATCCTACCGCTGGTAGGTGCCCTCACCGTCCTCCTCGCCGGATGGGCGGAGAGGAGATACTGCTATCCGGTCGCCGTTGCCGTCCTTACGATCCAGTTCGGCCTCTCGCTTGCAATCCTCCGGGAGGTCCTCAGAGGCGGCACAATTCATTACTACCTCGGCGACTGGGCGCCCCCGTGGGGGATCGAGCTCGTCGTCGATCACCTGAGCGCCTACGTCCTCGTCATCCTCGTCTTTCTCAGCCTGCTCTCCTGCATCTACGCGAAGCGGAGCATAGGCGGGGAGATCGACCCCCAAAAGACCGTCGCGTTTTACGTGATGTTTCTCCTGCTCGTTGTGGGTGTATGCGGGATCACCGTCACCGGCGACATCTTCAACCTCTATGTCTTCCTCGAGATCTCGTCGATCGCCGCCTATACCCTCGTCGCATCCGGACGGGAGAAGAAGGGCCTGCTTGCAGGGTTCAACTACCTGATCATGGGCACCATATCCGCCTGCTTCATCCTTATCGGGATCGGCCATCTCTACGTCGTCACCGGTACGCTCAATATGGCAGACCTCGCACGACTGCTGCCGCCGCTGTACGATTCGACGATCATCCATGTCGCCTTCATCTTCTTCATCGTCGGGCTGAGCATCAAGACGGCGCTCTTCCCCCTGCACACCTGGCTGCCGGACGCCTATTCCCACGCCCCGTCCGCGATCAGCGTCCTCATCTCGACCGTCATCTCGAAGATGGGCATCTATGCGACCATACGGATCCTCTTCAGTGTCTTCACCGTCGGGTTCATCGTCGACCATCTCCCGATCCTGGAGTTCTTTGCCTGGGTCGCCGCAATCGCCGTCATCGCGGGGTCCGTGATCGCGATCGCGCAGACCGACCTGAAACGGATGCTTGCGTACTCGAGCGTCAGCCAGATGGGCTACATCATGCTAGGGATAGGGATCGCAAACAGCGTTGCCATGACCGGAGGAGTCCTCCATATCCTGAACCACGCCCTGATCAAGGGCTGCCTCTTCATGGTGGCCGGGGCGATCATCTACCGGGTCGGGCTCCGGAAGATCGACGACTTCAAGGGGCTTGCAGGGAGGATGCCCTACACCTGCGCGGCGTTCTTCATCGCGGCCATCTCGATGATCGGCCTGCCCCCGACGGTCGGGTTCATGAGCAAATGGTACCTCACCCTCGGGGCGATCGAGGCGGGAGAATGGTTCTTCGTCGTGGTCATCCTGGCAAGCACCCTGCTCAACGCGATCTACTTCTGGCGGGTCCTCGAGTACGCCTACTTCAGGCATGCCGATGCGGAGACGCCCGAACTCGAGAGCCGCGTCCCTGTAAGCATGCTCCTCCCGATGCTCGTGCTCGCCGCAGGCTGCGTCGTTTTCTTCTTCGCCGTCTCGATCCCGCTCGGCATCATCGATGCGGCCGTCGCCGACCTGCTCGGAGGTGCGTAGCGTGGCTACCATCCACTCCATCGTCCCGGCCTGCGCCGTGCTGGTGCCGCTCGCCGCCGCAGTCCTGATCCTGCTCTCCCGCCGGCACGAGAAGATCCGGGAAGGCTGGACCATCCTCGCGGCCGCCGCCAACTTCCTCATTGTCCTCTCCCTCCTCCCGCAGGTCCTTGCCGGAGACCGGGTGGCGTGCACGCTCATCGAGCTCCTGCCCGGGCTCGATATGGCCTTCCGGGTGGACGCGTTCGGCATGATATTTGCCCTGGTGGCCTCGGGGCTCTGGATCGTCACGTCGATCTACTCCATCGGCTACATGCGAGCACTTCGAGAGCACGCGTTGACGCGCTACTTCTTCAGCTTCGCCGTCGCGATTGCAGCGGCGCTCGGGATCGCGTTCTCGGCGAACCTCGTGACGATGTTCATCTTCTACGAGATCCTGACGATCTCCACCTACCCCCTCGTCGCCCATACGGAGACGGAGGAAGCGAGAAAGGCGGGAAGGAAGTACCTGGCGTACCTCATCACCGCCGGGGTCTTCTTCCTCTTCTCGGTGATACTGACCTACTTCCTCACCGGCACGACCGACTTTCAGCCCGGCGGGATCCTCGCCGGCACCGGGCCGGTGATCCTGCAGCAGATCCTCTTCGTCACCTTCCTCATAGGGTTTGCAAAAGCGGCGTGGATGCCGCTGCACGGCTGGCTCCCTTCCGCGATGGTGGCGCCGGCGCCGGTCAGCGCCCTGCTGCACGCCGTCGCCGTGGTGAAGGCGGGGGTCTTCGGGATCGTCCGGGTGGTCTGCTACGTCTACGGCATTGAACTGACGGCGGAGATCGGGATGGGCACGCTCCTTGCCGTCATCGCCGGGGCAACCATCATCACCGGATCGCTCCTTGCGCTCCAGCAGGACAACCTGAAACAGCGTCTCGCCTACTCGACGGTGAGCCAGCTCTCCTACATTCTGCTCGGCGTCGCGCTCCTGACCCCGATGGGCATCACCGGAGCGATGCTCCATGTCCCGTTCCATGCGTTCATGAAGATTACGCTCTTCTTCTGTGCGGGAGCGCTGATCGTCGCCGCGGGAGTGGAGTATGTCAGCGATATGAAAGGGATCGGAAGACGGATGCCGGTGACGATGTTGATGTTCTCGATCGGAGCGATCGGGATCTGCAGTCTTCCCCCGGTCTGCGGGATCATCAGCAAATGGTACCTCGTCCTCGGCGCCATGCAGGCCCACAACCTGGCCGCCTTCCTGGTGCTCATCACGAGCTCCGTCCTCAACATTCTCTACTTCTTCCCGATCATCCACACCGCGTTCTTTGAAGAGCCGGAGAGCGGGAGAGAGGGCGTGCGGGAGGCCCCGCTCTCCATGCTCGTCCCGCTCGCGATCACCGCTGTCGGCTCGGTCCTCCTCTTCCTCGCCCCCGACGTGGCGTTCCTGCGGCTCGTCGAGGTCGCGATCGGGGAACTTACGGGGGTCCTGCCATGATCGAGATCCCGCCGGCGCTCATACCGATCGTGGGCGCCCTCCTGGTGCCCCTCCTCTCGGGGAAGGTCCGGAAGGCGTACCTGCTCGCGGTCAGCGTCGCCACACTGGCCGCGACGCTCGTGCTGACCCCCGGGTCCACGTTCACCGTCCCCTTCCTCGGGTATGACCTTGCGCTCCTGCACGTCGACTCCTTGAGCCTCATCGTCGGCTACATCTTCGCCTTCATCGGGGTCATCGCCATCGTCTATGGGATGCGTGAAGAGCGGACGGGCCACCATATCGCCGCACTCATCCAGATCGGGAGCGGACTCGGGATCGTCTTTGCAGGGGATTTCCTCTCGCTCTATATCTTTTGGGAGGCGCTTGCTGTCACCTCGGTCGCGCTCATCTGGTATGGGGGGCGGGAGGATTCCCGGGGCGCCGGCATGCGCTACATCCTGCTCCATATCTTCGGTGGAGGCTGCCTCCTCGGCGGCATCGCGCTGCAGGTGGCAGCGACCGGGAGCATGGCCGTCGGAGAGGTCGCACCCGGCATCAGCTCGATCCTCCTCCTGATCGGGATCGGCGTGAACGCAGCGTTCATCCCGCTCCACGTCTGGCTTCCTGATGCATACCCCCGGTCGTCGGTCGCAGGAGGCGTGATCCTCTGTGTCTTCACGACGAAGGCCGCCATCTACCTCCTTGCGCGGACCTTCCCGGGCGCGGAGGCGGTCGCGTACATGGGCGGGCTGATGGTCATCTACGGCGTCTCCCTTGCGCTCCTGCAGAACGATGTCCGGAAGCTCCTCTCCTACCACATCGTCAGCCAGGTCGGCTACATGGTCGTGGGCATCGGTATCGGGACGGCGCTCGGGGTCAGCGGCGGCATCGCCCACCTCTTCAACCATATCCTCTACAAAGGGCTCCTCTTCATGTGCATGGGCGCGGTCATCTACACGACCGGCAGGCACAACCTCACCGAGCTCGGGGGGCTCGCACGCAGGATGCCGGTGACCATGATCGCCTGTGTCATCGCCGCGGCGTCCATCTCGGGAATCCCCGGGTTCAACGGCTACATCAGTAAAGGCATGGTGATCGATGCGGCCGCGTCGATGCAGATGACCGGCCTTGGGCTTCTCCTGACCCTGGGTGCGGTAGGAACGCTTCTTTCGTTTGTCAAACTGACGTATTACGTCTTCTTCAAGAAGAACAACGAGATCGAGGCCAGAGAGGCGCCGCTTCCCATGCTGATCGCGATGGTCGCGACCGCGTTCTGCTGCATCCTCTTCGGGGTGTATCCGGGCCTGCTCTTTGCGATCCTCCCCATCCCCGTCGACTACCATCCGTTCACCGCAGGCCACCTCATCGAGACCGGCGGGATCGTCGTCGTCGCGGCCGTGATCCTCCTGCTCGGGTGGAATCTCTTCAAACCGAAGGAGAAGTCCGTCCCGGACCTGATGGAGGTCTACCGGCTGGGCGGCAGGGGGCTCCTCGGGTTCTCCACGACGGCGGTGAACCGGGTCTCCGATGCGCTCGCCGCCGCCCGGCGGAGCGTGATCGCGAGACTCGGCTGGTTCGTTCAGGACCCGGTCATGGCAACAACGATCCTCGCGGGGACCGCCCTGCTGCCGGTGGCGCGGGCCGCCCTCCCTCGCGCCCGGGCGGCCTCCCTTGAGGAGGACCTCATGCGGACGAGAGACGAGTATCCCGGGAACCCCGCACGGATGTGGGGTACCGGATACGGGCTCCTGCTCGTCACGCTCTTCCTCATCATCTACTTTGCCGTCCTCTTTCTGATCGGGTAGGATAGGTACAGTTCGTGAGGAACCGGATCCGGTTCAGGAGGAGACGCTCAGCCCGGTTCATACCAGAAGGTTTCTGCCTGATGGCCGCCGCCGGTTGCACCGTCCCTGTCATGAAGAGAGATGTGCATCAACCTCATCATGCACCTACATACGTCTCCGGCACCTGGATCTTCAGGCTGTAGGAGTCGATGCACCGGGCGTTGATGACGAAGTAATAGTCGTGGTAGCCCTCGTAGAAGGTGCTCACCCACTGCTCCTTCTTGAGATCGGACTTGTCCTTCATGGCGACGAAGTCGCGGAAGTTGAGGGTGAAGACCCGGACGAACCGGTTCGGGTCTTCGGCGTCCATGACCTGGCAGTTGAAGAGCGGGATCTCGTCGTTTGAGGTCGCGATATCCGAGTAGTCGAGCCGCCAGATCGGGAACGGGACCCGGACGATCCCGGTCGTCCCCGACCACTGGCCGTCGATCGTCGCGTAGGTCACCCATCGGGCGACGCCTGACGCGGTCTCCGGAGGAAAGGCGGTCATGTTCGGGCTGCTCTCCCCTGCCGGGATCTGGTAGGTACCCGGGTCGACGAACCCGAGCGGCCTGGGCTTCCCATCCCAGGTGGGCACCGGGGTCGGCGTCGGCGCCGCGGTCGCAGGGGGGATCGTGGGCGTCCATGCCGGGGTTATCGTCGGCTCCGGCTCCCCGGCCCCCCATAACCCCGGCAGCTCGCCGGTCGCCGCCGGCTTGACGACGAGGGCTATCACGAGGACGACCGCGATTCCCAGAACGACGTAGATGAAATCCTGTTTCTTCGTCATATCCCGTTCATTCCTCCCCTTCGGTTGAGACGAACCTGTGCGGCCGAACCCCCATCCGTCCCCGGCACCGGGAAAGATGCTGATTATTTCCCGTAATGAAACGTTGTTTCCTGAATGGGTCGCCCGATCACGAGGTTTTTCAGTACAGGTATCGTTGTACCGCCTGCTACAAATACTTGCCTGAGGCCGGCGCTGGGCGATAAAAGGGATTTTATCCGTATTCGTTATCAAAACCGGCTATTTTCAAATCCCCGGCGTTTTGAATAACTTTTTATACAGGTTTGCGCATATACTCAAAAGAACCGCATTGATCCGGATGAGGCGCTCATTCGGACTCCGGTAACAGGAGGAAACGATACATGAGCAAATTGATGAGAAACGAAGACGCATTCACCGGCCTTGAGGCCGCGATCGTGCTGATCGCCTTCATCGTCGTGGCCGCGGTCTTCTCGTACGTGGTGCTCGGCGCCGGTTTCTTCACGACACAGAAGAGCCAGGAGGTTGTGCACACCGGTGTGGCGCAGGCGAGCTCGAACATGGAAGTATCAGGACCGGTGATACTCGAGACGAACGACACTGCAGGCAAGGTGTATAACGTGTCGTTCTACCTGCAGCTTGCAGCGGGTGGAGCTCCGGTCGACATGAAGAAGGTCACGTATACCGTCTCGACGAAAGACAACCTGAAAACGTATGACTATGGCACTGCAGATAACAACGTCACACTGACCTGGTTCAACAGCGCGACACCAGCAAACCAACTTCTGGAGAAGTTTGAAACGGTGCGTGTTGATGTGCCCGTTGGAGACTACATAGCCATCAGCGCGAACGAGAGGTTCACCGTCGAAGTGAAGCCGGATATCGGTGCTTCCTACCCGGTATCTCGTGTGGCTCCTCCGGATCTGGCAGCGACTAAGTTCTATGAGGTCTACTGAGGTGACGAGAATGAGAAAGAACTTTAACGAAAACGCATTCACCGGTCTTGAGGCGGCGATCGTCCTGATCGCGTTCATCGTCGTGGCCGCGGTCTTCTCGTACGTTATACTCGGCGCCGGCTTCTTCACCACCCAGAAGAGCCAGGAGGTCGTCCACACCGGCGTGAGCCAGGCAAGTTCCAGCATCGAGATCGTCGGCAATGTCTATGGCGTGAACAACACCACAACCGATGGTGGCCTTGGGTTCATCAAGTTTGCAGTCGCAAACACGGCCGGAGGTACTCCCATCGATGTGACCCAGATGGTGGTCGTCTACATCGATGAGAACCACCGCCAGGAGATGACGTATACAGCAGGTGAAACCGAGGAAAACCTCAAGATTAAAGACAATTGGACTATTCTTGAGTTCTACAACAACGTGACCGCCAACACGCTCCTTGAGCCGGGCGAGCAGTTTGTGCTGGGTATACATGTCGAGGACCCCGCCCCGAACCAGCAGTTCTCTGTAAACCTGCAGCCGGCTGCCGGTGCCGTTTACCCGATCAAGAGGACGGTCCCCCCTGCAATCAACAAGATTAACATACTCCTCTAACCTTTTTTTTTAGCGTCGAGCCGTTTGAGGTCGACCAAACCAGTGCAATTGCTCGTTTCCATCGGAGACAGGTAATACCCCTCCGATAAAAGGGGTTTCAGATGGCGCACCAGATACAGCCTGCTGCAAATCGAACTCTACTGACTATCAACACAACCTCGCTCTCCAACCGAGCCTGCCGGGTGTCGCACTCTGATTTATACGAGGTCACTTGCAAGCAGCCATATACTCATACCCGAGGGGCGGGACGATCGCCTGCGGGCCCATCGTTGAAAGGGGAATCACCGGTTACAACCGATCAGAGCGCGGTGCAAGACGCTGCTGCCGCCCCGGGTACCACACCCACCGGCCGCGATCAGATGCCTCAACGAACCGTATCCCAAAAAAAATCCCCCATTATGCCTAGAAGGCACTAAGGCGACCGGAAAACAAATATCAACATGAGCAACTTTTATTAACTATGACACAAATATAATTCAATATTATGGTGGGGGTAGACCAGGCTCAAATCGATAAAATACTCTCCGGTGCGTCCTCGGAGGACCCGGAGGCCCGTCTCGACACCCTCGAGAAGGAGCTGGACTTCGTCAAGACCTCGATCAAGCGGCTGCTCATCGATCTCCGCGAGCGGATGAACGAACTGGACAACCCGTTCACCAGCGTCGGCGTATCTTACGCCGGAAACCGGATCATGCCGTCCTATGATGCCGCGGACGATGAGCAGCCGGACGATGAGACGCCGACACTGGACGCCATGCCGAAGCTGGACGCTGTGCCGAAACTGGACGGCATACCTGCCGACCTCGGCGCTCCGGCGGCCGTCGGGATCGAAGGACTTGGCGGCGACCTCTTTTCGCCCTCCCTCGGCGAGGCCCGCCCCCAGGAGACCCGCACTGCGGCTCTCCCGCAGGCAAAACCCGCGGGAAAACTCAAACTCCAGAAAGTGCATCGGCTCTTTGAGTGGGTGCACCGGGGATGCTCCCGATACGGGCACGAGCACATGGCGATCATGATCGACGCCTACCGATCGATGGACTACATCTCCGAAGAAATCTCCGACCAGATCGGGGAGATCATGCGGATGGCGCCCGAGACCCGGCGAGACGTCCAGGAGATCGGCCCGAACGAGTTCGTCTCGGAACTCTACATCTTAAACCGGATCCTCGACCCCGACGACTCCACGCTCGACCGGGACATGATCGAGGTGCTGATGCTCTCCCGGCGGGACGGGGGGCTGGACGGCGAAAAGACCTCCCCACAGGAACGGAAAACCGGTGATGCCTGGATAGAGTTGCTGGACAGGATATAATGGATGTCAAGCGAAACCTTCACCACAGCGATGTTCCTTATCGCCGCCATCATATCGGCCGGCGTCCTCATTAACGCAGTATTCCCTATCATCTACACCCTGTCGGGCACGATCTCGTCATCCTCCCATAGTGTGGACGAACGGCTGAGCACCGATGTGAAGATCATCACGACGTATGCAGGCCATAAGGAAGGGAACGGTATCGCCCACATCTGGTTAAAGAACATCGGTACATCCCGGATACCCGGCGCCAGCGTACGGGGCGCAGACGTCTTCCTCGGCGGCCAGGGCGACTTCATCCGATTGAACCGGGCGGAGGTACTCCTGGGTGGAAAGCTCCAGAGCGGAGAATGGGCCTACAGCATCCTGGATGACAACGACAATAACTACTGGGACCCCGGCGAGACCCTCTATATCGAAGCAATGACCAATAAAATTCCGGCGCGAGGAGAAGTCGTCTACTTCCAGTTCGTCCTCCCCTCGGGCCTTACCCGGTCGACCACCTTCACCGCGAGTGGTCAACCATGAGCGCGGGACCCCTCATTGCATCCGGAGTCGGCATCCTCCTCCTGGTCGCCACCGCCTACGTCCTGATCGGCGGCACCCTCGCCACCACCGAGGTGATGGTCGAAGCGCAGAGCAACCTCGCCGCCAACCAGGAGACCCGCATGCGGACGGCGATCGCAATCCAGAACACGACGATCGCCGACCAGACCCTCAGGGTCGAGGTCAAGAACACCGGGAGCGAGCCTATCTTCGATATCCCGTCAGTCGACGTCTACCTCCAGAGCGGGGGGGTCCCGGTCTACATCCCCTACGGGAACTGGAGCAACGAGGGCATAACCCCGGACGAGATCCATCCCGGCGGGCTCGACCCCGGCGAGACCCTCACCCTCGCCGTCGAGTTCGCGGCCCCGGACCCCACATGGGTCCAGGTCGTCACCCCAAACGGGGTCTCCAGTTCAACATATCTATGAGGTCGAAGAGAGATGGCCACGAGTGAGACGAGAGACAGCACCAATCCAGAGTTACCCGACCAGACGATCCTCTCGACCGGCAACTCCGAACTCGACAAGAAGATCGCCGACGGCCTCCCGCTCCAGTCGCTCACCCTCATCGAGGGGGAGAACGACACCGGAAAGAGCGTACTCACCCAGCAGATCATCTGGGGCGCCCTGAAACAGGGGTTCAACGTCGACCTCTTCTCGACCGAGAACACGAGCAAGAGTTTCCTCTCCCAGATGGAGTCGATGAGCCTCGATATATCCGACTACTTCGCCTGGGGCTACCTCCGGGTCTTCCCCATGCACGTCGTCGGATTCGAGTGGACGAAGGAGAAGATGCAGGGGACGCTCGAGCGGATGATCGCCTACATGGAGCAGAGCAAGGCGCAGGTGATCGTCATCGACTCGCTCACCCTCTTCACCGAGTACGCCAAGCAGGACACCGTCCTCACGTTCTTCACCAACTGCAAGAACCTCGTCGACCACGGTAAGACCATCCTCGTGACCCTGCACACCTACGCCTTCGTGGAGGACTCCCTCGTCCGTATTCGTTCGATCTGCGACGCTCACCTCTTCATGAAGAAGGCGCTCGTCGGGGGCAAGTACGTCATGATGCTCGAAGTCGTCAAGGTCCGCGGCGCACGAAAGACTACAGGGAACATCATCAGTTTCGAGGTTCACCCCGGGTACGGCATCAAGATCATCCCCGTATCGGTCGCGAAGGTGTAAAGGAATGGCATCGGCGCTGGAAGCAACGGTGACCCTCCCCTTCGAACCGGAGTTCATCGACGAGGGGAACGACTGCTACAACAACGTGGAGTCCTGCGCGCTCTACCGGATGCTCCCGGCAAACGCACGCGACTACGTCAAGGCAAGTCCTCACCTCCTCGAGTACCTCCACATCCTGCCGGTCAACACCGTCGGCATCCCGCTCTTCCTCTCCGAACTGAAGAAAGACCTGAAATCGATGGAGAACCCGAACATCATCTACCCGGTGAACGAGACGACGTTCATCCACATCTTCCCCGACCCAAACGACGTCCGGAACTGGTATATCCCGATCGAACCGTCGTTTCTCCACTCCGTTAAAGAGATCCTCCCGGTGATCGAGGAGAAGTTGATCGACCTTATCGACGCCCTCGACGAGGAGCCGGTGACCGAGCAGGCACGTATCGAGGTGCTGAAGGGCTTCATCCAGCAACTCGTCTACGTGAAGCAGCCGGGAGAGGAGATCGACGAGTCCCTGCTTGCCGGCGGGACAGCAAAGGATCTGAAGAGCCGGATAAGGACCTTCCTCACCTCGGAGATCGGCGCACCAGCAAAACCGCAGGTATCGGAGCATCCCCATCTCGCCGACGGGCGGATCATCCTCGCGCAACAGGAGTACAGGGCGCTCGAGTACCTGATCGTCCGCGACAAGATCGAGATGGGGACGCTCAAACCATTCCTCTCCGACCAGTACATCGAGGATATCACCTGCGACGGCGTCGGGCCGATCTTCATCGAACACAAGATCTTCAAGGGCTTAAAGTCGGTCGTCGGGTTCCAGGACTCAAAGGAACTCGATGCCTTCGTCATCAAACTAGCCGAGCGGATCAAGCAGCCGCTGACCTACAGAAACCCCATCGTCGACTCGACCCTCCCCGACGGTTCGCGTATCAACATCGTCTACGGAACCGAGATCAGCAAGCACGGCAGCAACTTCACCATCCGTAAGGTGAACGAGGTGCCCCTGAGCATCCTGCAGGTGATCGAGAGCGGGGCGTGCGACTACATGATGGCCGCCTACCTCTGGATCTGCCTCGAGTACGGGATGTCGATGTTCGTCTCCGGCGAGACGGCGAGTGGCAAGACGACCACCCTGAACGCCCTTACGACCTTCCTCCCGCCCGAGAACAAGATCGTCACCATCGAGGATACCCCGGAACTGACCGTCCCCCACAGGAACTGGACACGCGAGGTCGCGAAAGCCAAAGGAAAGGGCGAAGGAGAAGGCTCGGAGGTCACGATGTTCGATCTCCTCAAAGCGGCTCTGCGTCAGCGCCCGAACCAGATCCTGGTCGGTGAGATCCGTGGTGTGGAAGGATCCGTCGCATTCTCCGCGATGCAGACCGGCCACCCGGTGATGAGCACCTTTCACGCAGCATCGGTCGAGAAACTGATCCAGCGTCTCTGCGGCGACCCGATCAACATCCCGAAGACCTACGTCGACAACCTCAACCTGGTCATCATCCAGAGCGCGGTAAAACTCCCCCGGGGCGGAACCGTGCGGCGGATGCTCAGCGTCAACGAACTCGTGGGTTACGACCCCGAGACGCAGGGGTTCTCCTTCATGGCGACGTTCGTCTGGGACCCCGCCACCGACTCCTTCACCTTCACCGGGAGAGGGAGCAGTTTCCTCCTCGAGAACAAGATCGCAACGATGCTCGGCATCCCCGAGAACCGGCGGGCCGAGATCTACGACGAGGTCGACAAACGCGCTAAAATCCTTGAACGGCTCCACAAGGCAGGCTACACCCAGTTCTGGGACCTCTTCCATATGACCACGAAGATCAAGAAGCAGGGGCTGCTCAACATCGAGGTGTAAGACGGTGTTTGAGGATGTGACCGAACGGCTGCGAGCGGCAAACCAGGGAAAGATCCCGTTCGAGGAGCAGATTGAATCTCTCGGCGGTCTTCGTTCCACCATCCTCGAGAACAAGAAGATGGAGCAGGATCTGCTCCTCATGTACACCTACATGGCCGCGATCACCACATCGTCCGTGACCAGGCCCGAGATCTTCCAGTACACCTCCGAGCGGTTCGAGTACATCCCGTCGCGCTACATAGCAAAGGTGCAGCGCCTGGTCGCCAAATGGGGCCAGAACTATTCCAGCGCTCTCCGGGCGATCGCCGAGCGTTGCAAGAATGCAACCCTCAAGAGCATGCTCAACCGCTACGCCAACTCCATCGACTCCGGTGTTCCGGACGACGACTTTATCGGGACGGAACTCTCGAGTATCAGGAGCATCTACCGGAACTCGTTCGAGCAGGGGATCGAACTCCTGAAGAAATGGGGCGACGCATACATCGCGATGCTCCTCTCCGGATCGCTCGTTGCGATCATCATGATGATCTCGGTCGCCATCTACGCACCCGACGGGATTGAATCGACGCTGAACACATCCTACTTCATCATTCTCGCCATATCGATCTTCGGCCTCACGATCATGTACCGGGCCGTCCCCGACGACCCCCGCACGCACGGCCTTGTCGAACCCTGTTCTCGAGAGCAGGCCTTCATCCGGCGGCTGGAACGCCTTATCCTGCCGGTAACCGTTGCAATTGCACTGATGCTCATCCTCGTCGGCGCGAACGCGGGCATCATCTTCCTGCTTGTCGGCCTGCTCCTGATGCCGCTCGGAGTCATCGGCTACATCGACGACGCAAACGTCGTCAACCGGGACAACGACTTCGCCACGTTCATCCGGGGCCTCGGGTCGATTATGGGGGGCAAGGGCATCACCACCGGCGACGCGCTCCGGGAGGTCGACAGGAAGTCGCTCTTTCACCTCGAACCGTTCATCAACTCGGTCTCGACGAAACTGAACCTCGGACTCGATGAAGCCCTGAGCTGGAAGAAGTTCATCGGGGAGACCGGCAGTTACCTGATCTACAAGTACATGAACATCTTTCGCGACGCGGTGGCTCTCGGCGGGTCGCCGGACGCGATCGGAAAGATCGTCAGTTCGTCGATGCTCGAACAGGTGCTGCTTCGGAGGAAGCGCGACATGATGGTGAAAGGGTTCGTCGTCCTGCTCGTGCCGATGCACGGAGCGATGATCGCCATCTTCGTCTTCCTCTTCGAGATCCTCCTCGCGATGTCCCGCGCCGTGACGGAGGTGATGAACCACTTCACAGAGACCTCAGCCGCGCTCTCGGGAGGGTCGGCCTCGATCGGCAGCAGCATGGGATCATCGCTGAACATCTTCGCCAACTTTCCCGAAGATACAATGCGAACCTACGTGGTAACGATCCTCTTAATGCTGACCATTGCAAATGTACTGGCAGGAAAGATTGTCATGGGCGGCGACCGATACCTCTACTACTTCTTCACAAGCCTCCTCTGCGTGGTAACGGGTATCATCTACATCATTGCACCGATCGTCGTGAGCGCATTCTTTGTCATTCCGACATTCACGGGGGTGTGAAAGTGAGAGAGAGTCTACGTCGTCCGCTTCTGTTCCTGATCACCGTCAGTACAGGTTCCGTGTTCGTCATCTTCGACGCCACCACCGAGATCATCGTCGCAGGCACCGTGCTCGCAGGGTTTCTCGCGCTCGTCGTCACCGGGGCGCTCGACCTCGCCGAACTGAAACCGTCGAGGCTGCGTGCCGCACTTCGAGAGCGCGGAGAGAAGAAGAAGCCCGACGTACCGGAGACCACAAAACCGGATACGCCGGCAGAGAGCCCGGCATCTACCTCGAAGCGCCCGTCCTCCGGGATCGATCTTTCTAGCATCCGGGGTATGCTCGGGACCTTCAAGGCATCGATCACAGAAGCGATCGCGCACGCCCGCGCTCCTGAAGAGGAGAAAAAGAGCAATATTGAGAAGATCGATGTCATGCTCGACCAGGCGGTCGAGGGTACGGTTCCCGATCAGCCCATAACCCCGGCACCCCCGAAGGCCGGCGGGAATTCTCTCGATCCTCTCGCTTCACTTGCAGACCTCGACATCGACTCGCTGGAGGGGCTCGATCTCGACGGTGAAGCGTCCGGTCAGGGGACGGTCTTTGATCCCGACCAGATCTCCCTTCTCTCAGCGGAGGATGCCGATGCCATATCGGATATCCTCAAGTCGCACCAGGACGAACTCGATGGGTTCGACCTCACGGCCGAGATCGATCTTGCCGGGGGTGCCGATGAGCCCGCCGCCGCCCTCCCGCCGGTAGCGATGGATGTCCCCGAACTGCCTGGAGACGACAGTATGCCGGATATGAGCGCGCTGAGTGAGGAACTCTCCGCGCTCGATGAACTGGACCTCGACGAGATCGAGATCGGGGGCGAAGAAGAGGATGAGATCGATGCGGAGGAGCCTGTCCCGGAAGAAGAGATTCTCGAGGAGTTAGGGGAGGAACCGAAAGAAGACTTCGACATGGTCTCCTTTGCGGCCGGCGGCGCGGTCGAGGACGACCTGATCACCGCGCTCAAAGCCGACTCCAAGAAGAAGAAGTACGTGGAGGATATCAGCCTGGTCCGCGAACTGAAAGGGGAGAAGTTCCATGCAGAAGATCTTGCGTCGGAACTCGAGGATATCCTCGCGACAATGAGATCACAGTGATGGTGCCACGCAGGAGATAATACAGGGGAAGAAAAGATGAAATCGGTTCCGGTAAAGATCGAGCACGAAGGCAAGTGGGTTCCGACAACGATGGGCATCGCTGAGGACCGTTTCCGCATCGATGTTCCTCTCAAGCAGGAAGTTCCTTACAAATCCGTGGTCGACCTCGAGGAGAAGAAGAACCAGGTTATCATCACCGCCGGGGTGGATGGAGAGGCCGTCTACCGCATCGCGTCGGTCGAGAAGGTTCTCGTGATCTTGAAGAAGTTCATCATCACCCAGGCCAGCGCCTACCGGCTGAACGCGTTCTTCATGTCGCCCGCAATCCGCGGGGGGGTACTCGTCCAGAACGCCCAGTGGGAGAAGGGCGCGATCGCCGTCATGAAGACCGGCATCTGGTTCGTCAGCCAGGAGAAGCAGGTCTGCATCCCGCTCGACGAGGTGACCGGCATCGAACTTACGTCCCGGGAGATCCAGGAGAAGAACCTCGACGTCGTGAAGATCGACCACCTCAGCGAGAACGAACTCGTGACGAGTTTCGTTCTCTGCCCGCTGACGACGCTCCAGGTTCTCTACAACTTCCTCAAAGAGGCGACACACGACACCGAGACCCGCGAAGAGATCGATCCCCTGACCGGACAGGTGGCCATGCTGGTCTACAGCGGGATGGACTCGAGTTCCATCGAGAACATGCTGAAACTCTCGCATAAAGAACTCGAGGCCATCTACGAGAAACTTCTCGGCTCGGGCCTCGCTGAAGTACTCTACGTCAGGAAGGAAGTGCAGTTGACCCCGAAAGGCGTAAGATACATCTCAGAGTCTGTAAAATCTCCATTAGATTAAAAACCTTATTTCTCCAAAATGAGAAGATATATATAATTTTTTTATCAAATATTCAACGAGTGGTGTTTGATGGGGAGAATCCTAATCGTCGATGATACAATGTTCATGAGAACGCTGCTGAAGAACATCCTCTTCTCCGGCGGGCACGACATCGTCGGTGAGGCAGCGGACGGCGCAGAGGCCCTCGCCAGGTATCAGGAGCTCAAACCGGACCTCGTCACGATGGACGTGGTCATGCCGAAGATGAACGGGATCGAGGCGCTCAAGGCCATCAAAGCGGCCGATCCTGCAGCAAAAGTCATCATGTGCACGGCGGTCGGCCAGGAGCAGATGGTCAAACTTGCCGTCAAGAGCGGTGCGAGAGGCTACATCGTCAAACCGTTCCAGGCTCCGAAAGTCCTCGAAGAAGTCAAGAACGTCCTCAGTGCATAACCATGATACGGGTTCTGATCGTCGACGATTCGCTCTTTATACGCACGATACTACGGGATCTGCTCAAAGACGCCCCCGATATCCAAGTAGTCGGAACGGCGGTCAACGGCATCGATGCCCTCGAAAAGATATCCGATCTGAAACCCGATGTCATCACGCTCGACATCGAGATGCCCCGAATGAACGGCCTTGAGACGCTTGAAGCACTCTCGAAAGTTCGCGCGAAACCGAAAGTGATCGTCCTGAGCACCCTGACGTCCCGCCAGGCCGATATGACCCACCGGGCGCTGCGGCTCGGGGCAGACGATTTCATGCTCAAACCGAGGGATGTTCCGAACGTCAGGGGCATCGAGAGCGAACTCATCCAGAAGATCAGAAACCTTGTCGCGCTCCCGACGATCGTAAGACCTGCTGCAGCCAGCCGGAGTGAGGCAGATGCGGTCGTTGTGATAGGCTCTTCCGCCGGGGGTCCACCGATGCTCGATACGCTCCTCTCTGCACTTCCGCCGGACCTGCCTGCCGCGGTCGTCGTCACCCAGCACATGCCCGAGGGGTTCACCGCATCGCTCGCCGAACGTCTGAACAGGGTCTCTGCTCTCCCCGTGAAAGAGACGGAGAACGGAGACGGACTGCAGACCGGAACAGTCCTGATCTCAAAGGCCGGGTTTCATACCGTCATCTCGGGAGTCGCAGCAAAGAGCGGAGAAAAACACGGGCGAATCATCCACTCGACCGCTCCCCGCCTGCACGCGGTCCGGCCTGCTGTCGACACGACCTTCACCTCTGCAGCACACGTATTCGGCCCGCGCACCGTCGCCGTGATCCTCTCGGGGATGGGGAACGACAGCGGCGAGGGGATGCTCGCGGTGAAGACAGCGGGCGGCAGGACGATGGTATGCGCCGAAGAGGACTGCCTCGTATACGGGATGGCGCGCTCCGCCCTCTCCAGGAACTGCGTCGATAAGGTGGTTCCGCTCAAGGGTCTCGCGCACGAGATCGCGAGAGCAGTCAAGCAACTCGAGGTGAATCATGTTTGATGAAGAGGGATATCGGAAGCTGTTTGTTGAGGAGTCACGGGAGAATCACGAGAACATCGTGAACAACCTCCTTGCTCTCGAGACCGGGGATGACCAGCAGACCGCCATTGACGAGATCTTCCGGTCCGCGCACACGCTCAAGGGCATGTCTGCATCGATGGGATTTGATGCGATGGAACATCTCTGTCACTCGATGGAAGATGTATTCTCCCTCATCCGCAGCGGACGGCGCGAGGTTGACGCGTCGCTCACCGATCTCCTGCTCACCTGCACCGACACGATTGAGGAGATGCTGGATGCTATCGAGTCGGGAGGAGCCCCGTCCGACGAGCAGTCCGCAAGCCTGGTTCAGGAACTTCAGGCGTTTGCCGAAGAAGAGGGTGAGGAGGGGCCATCTCCCGGTGCAGCACCCCCGGCCGAGACCACTCCCGAACCGGTGGAAGACGCCGATGATCGCCCGCTGTATACACTGACGGTTGCCGTCGACCCATCCAGCACGATGAAAGATGTCCGGGCGATGCTGCTCCTGCAGAATCTGGAAGAACTCGGGACGATCCTCTCGACGGTCCCTGCGCGGGAACTCCTCGAGGACGGGATGTTCGACGGGCCGTTCGAGGTTCTTATCGAGAGCGAGGCGGGGGAGGATGCGCTCAGGACGATCGCTTCCGGCACGGAACTCTCGCTCATTGCCCTCTCTGCGGGAGGTTCGCTGCCGGCTGCTTTACCCATCACCCCCCCTGCGGAAAGCAAGGAGGCTCAAACGCCCGAACCGTCACCACAGCAGGTGCAACGAGCAGCGAAGGCCGAGAAGAGCCGGGAGATCAAGAACATCCGCGTTGACATCCAGCGGCTCGACCGGATGATGAACCTGGTGGAGGATCTTGTTATCAATCGCGGGCGGCTCGAGCAGATCGCGAAGAAGCACGGTATCAAGGAGTTCGATGAGGCGCTCTCCATGGTCGGCCGCTCAGTCTCCGACCTCCAGAACCTCATGATGGGGATCCGGATGATGCCGCTCGAGCGTATCTTCAACCGCCTTCCCCGCGTCGTGCGGGACGTTGCAAACCACGACGGGAAGGAAGTCGAGCTCACCATCGAGGGCGGCGAGACCGAACTCGATCGGAGCATGATGGACGGACTCTCCGACCCGCTCCTGCACCTCATCAGGAACGGTGTGAACCACGGTATCGAGACACCGGAGATCCGAAAAGCCAGCGGTAAACCCCCGAAGGGATCTCTGCGGCTGACGGCGCGGCGGGACAAGGACAACGTCGTGATCGAGATCGAGGACGACGGTGCCGGCATCGATCATGAGAGACTCCGGAGGAAAGGCGTTGAAAAGGGCCTCATGGCGCCTGAGGCGGCAGCAAACGCAACGAAAGAGGAACTTGTCGGCCTGCTCTTCGAGCCCGGGTTCAGCACGGCCGAGACGATCACCGACATCAGCGGCAGGGGCGTCGGACTCGACGTAGTCAAGAAGACGATCGAATCGCTCAAAGGGACGATCAAGGTCGAGACCGAGGTCGGCAGAGGAACAAGGTTCGAGCTGGTCCTCCCCCCGACGATGGCGATCATCGATGTCATGATGGTGCACATCAACGGCATGCGATGCGCCATCCCGATCAGCAACGTCGTCGAGGTGGCGCAGACAAGACCGGAGGCGATTCACCGGATCGGCAACAGCGAGGCGATCCTGCTCCGGGACCAGACCCTTCCCATGCATCGCCTTGAGGATATGTTCGGCCGGGCAGAGAAGAGCAACACGCTCGTTGTGTTGCAGAACGACGGCAGGAGATGCTGCATCGTCGTCGATACCGTCGACGGCCAACAGGAAGTAGTGGTGAAACCGCTCTCCAGCATTGCAGGCAACTGCCGGGGGATCAGCGGGATCACCATCCCCGGAGATGGGGATGTCGTGCCGGTACTCGATGTAAATACAATGATTTAGGAGAGAATAGTTCATGGAACTGGATCCATTTCAGAAGGACGCGCTGGCAGAACTTGGGAACATCGGTGCCGCTCACGCGGCAACGTCATTATCGCAGATGCTGATGAGCCCGATTGAGATGACGGTGCCGGAGGTGCAGGCCATCGATATCGCCGATCTCCACAAATACATCAGCAATGAGATAACCGCCATGGTCGTCTTCCAGATTCAGGGAGAGATCGCAGACGGCGGGTACGTCGTCGTCAGCATGCCCCGGGAGACCGTCATCCAGTTGACGAACCAGATGCTCGGCACCGTCGATGCCGATCTCGATCGCGAGATCAACGAGATGGACCAGAGCGCTGCGATCGAGATCGGGAACATCATGATATCGGCATTCCTTGATGCGACGGCCGAACTGCTGGGTATCGTCATGCTGCCGTCTCCTCCGGCGCTGGCCATCGATATGGCGCATGCCGCTTTCGAGTCGGTCGTCGCGCAGGTGGCGAGCGACGTGAACGATGTCCTGATCTTCAACACCGAACTCACGAGCGAGGCGCCGCCGGTCTATGGGAGCATCTACATGCTTCCGAACACCGAACTTACGCAGCAGCTGTTCCTCATGCTGGAACGGATGATGGAACCGCTCTCATAACTACCTCCGGGATACCATGGAGAACAATTTTTTCGGCGAAGAGACAGCGATAATTCTGGGCCTCGGCGAGCTCCGGGTCGGGAAATGTCCCATGGGGACGATTGGGCTCGGGTCCTGTATCGCGCTCATCCTGCACGACCAGCGGAGGTCCCTTGCGGGACTCGCTCACATCATGCTCCCCGAAAGCCGGGGAGAGGTGGATCGCCCGGGTAAGTTCGCAGATACGGCCATAGATGCTCTCCTCGGAGAGATGGGGAGAGCCGGGAGCACAAAATCCTCGATCACCGCAATTGTGGTCGGCGGCGCAAGTATGTTTGAGTTTTCGGCCAACTCCCTGAACATCGGCGAGCGAAACGCCGTTGCGGTGAAGGGACTGCTCCAGGAGCAGGGCATCAGGATCGAGCATGAGGAGACCGGCGGCAAGGTCGGGCGGTCCGTGTATTACTGGCCGGAAGAAAAGGGCCGCCTCATCATCAAGAGGGCGGACGGGACATGCGCCGCGCTTTGATACTCATTTTAGCCGCGACAGCCCTCTTCACCCCTTTTGCATCAGCCCTGTATGTCGAAGTGCCCGATTACAACTCAGGCATCGCGTCCGCCGGGGTAAAAGACGTGATCAATGGCCGGTACGGGGACGTCATCTTTGCTACCGACGGCGGGATCTCCGTATACACACAGAACGGCACCTGGTATTCGGTCAACGCGCGGCACCCGGACGAGACGCCCTATGGGATGATCGCACCCCTCGAAACCATGGTCACCACGGTCGCCCTCGACGCGAGCGGGCACCTCTGGATAGGGTACCCGAACGGACTGCAGATCGGCGACGGGACGGGATACCGTGACATCCAGAACCTGCAGTTCCTCAAGAACCTCAACATCAACTGCATCGCACGGTGGGGGGATGAGATGTGGGTTGCCACCGGCCGGGCGGGCCTCCACCGCTACCAGGACGGAGAGTGGACGTGGTACAAGCCTGCCGGGCCCGAAGGCCTCGGGAGTTATACCATCGTGAGCATGGCGGTCGATGCCGCGAGCGATGCGCTCGTCGTCGGGTCGGAGAGCGACGGAGTCCGGGTGCTCAGGGATCGGGAGGGCAACGCCCGCTTCGAGCAGGTCACCTGCGGCAGCGACACCTTCCGCCGGGTCTCCGAAGTGCGGGTCGATCCGTTCGGGGGGGTGTACCTCTTCAATCGCACAACGGTTCTCCATTATGCTCCCGATGCAGGGGTTACCCCGGTCCTTGACGCCGATGACCTGAGCACGTTCCCGGTCACGATCAACGATATCGCGGCAACGCGCGAAGGGATGCTCTACATCGCATCCGACAACGGGATATACGGATGGAACGGATCCGGCGTTGCCCTGCATATCACGTCCAGAGACGGCATCCGCTCGAACTTCGTCAAGAAGCTCTTCGTCGATGCCTACGGCCGGTGCTGGTTCGTCGTTCCCGGAAGCGTGGGCTACATCCCGCCGATGGCGGGTCACGCCGCCCTCAGCCTCTCCGCCGCTCCGGTGCCGACCCCGGTGGTGACCGAGACGCCCCTGCCCGCGACTCCGGCGCCGGTGGTGACACCCGAGGAGAGTGCCGGGCTGTTTGAGGGAGTCCGGGCATTTTTTGAGGGGTTGGTCGGCGCGGTGATCCCCGGGTGAGCGGGACTTGAGTGCGGGGAACTGAGGAGGGACCGCCGGCTTTCTTGATCCCACTGTCCCCCGTGTCTGCGAGCATTTTTTGAAAAACTGAGTGCAGTTCATCAACGCTCCCGGACACGGATTTCCAGTGGACATCGCCGAAGGGGGGTGGGGACAGGGGAGGGGGGCGCGCCCCCCCTCCCCGCGAGCCGCCTCCCCCAATGGCGATATTCCCACGGTCCACTGCATGAGGACATGTCCAAGAAAAAAGGTCGTCCCAGGGACAGGCCAGGTATGGCACCACCCTCATCAGGGAATGGATGAAGATCGGAACAGGGTTTCAACAGAGCCGAAAAGAAAAAAAACTTCCCGCCGCCCACTACTTCGAGATCTCCGTATAGTAATATTCTCCGGCGGCCATCTGCTCCCGGTCAAGGAACGAGCCGGGTTTGTTGATCCGCGGCCGTCCGCTCTTATCCCGCCGGAAGGTGATCCCGAGCGCCTCGAGGAACCGGTTCATCCCCGGCGCCATCGAGAACGGCCCGGCTGCTTTGCCGTTGATGCCAGGTTCGCCCTCGAAGACCAGGATACGGTCGCTGATCATGTCGATGACGTAGATGTCGTGGTCGATCACGAGCGTGCTCGCGGCCCGCCCCTCGGCATGCTTCCTGATCATCCTTGAGATCTTCACCCGCTGCTCCACGTCGAGGTGGGCGCTCGGCTCGTCCAGGATGTAGAGGTCGGCGTCACGCGAGAGGCAGATCGCAATCGCCACCCGCTGGAGTTCGCCGCCGGAGAGGGTATTCACCGGCGCCTGGAGGAGCTGAGCAAGGGAGAGGGGTTCCAGGATCTCGTGCTGGTAGTATGACGTGTCGAACTTCGTCGTCGTCTGCCGGAGGAGCTCCTCGACGGTCGCTTCCGTATCGCCCTTGAGATACTGGGGCTTGTAGGATATCCGAACCCGGGTATCCATCGCGCCCGTATCGGGTTCGAGCACCCCGGCGAGGAGCTGGGCGAACGTACTCTTCCCGATACCGTTCGCCCCGAGCACCCCGAGAACCTCGCCGCTCCGGATCTCCCCACCGTCGACGGTGAGCGAGAACTGCGGGAACCGTTTCGTCATCGCCGGGAACTCGAGCAGCACCTCCCGGTCCGAGTCGGCGGCATGCGCCCGGGCATCGAACGTCACCGCATACGTCCTGAACCTGACGTTCTCCTCAGGGAGGAAACCCTCCAGATACTGGTTGATTCCCACCCGGACGCCCTTCGGGTGGGTGATGACGCCGAAGACCGCCGGTTCACCGTAGGCGATATGCACGGTATCGGCAAGCATGTCGAGGATGGCAAGATCGTGCTCGACGATCACGACCGGCCGTTCCAGGGCGAGTTCCCGGATCAGGTTCGCGGCGGCCATCCGCTGGTAGACGTCGAGGTAGGGCGTGATCTCGTCGAAGAAGTAGAAGTCGGCGTCACGCGCAAAGCAGGCGGCGAGCGCCACCCGCTGGAGTTCGCCGCCGGAGAGGGTCGTTATCGGCCGGTCGATGACCGCCGTGAGTGCCAATCGGTCGATGTAGTAGTCAAGTTTGCCGCGCTCGTCGGTGGTCGCGAGGAGGTCGCGCACCGAACCGGAGAAGACCTTCGGGATCTGGTCGATGTACTGCGGTTTTACCGCGACCTTCACGTTCTTCTGCGAGAGTACCAGGAGGTAGTCGAAGAGCTCGGTTCCCTGGTAGAGGTCGAGGACTTCTTTCCAGGCAACCGGGGCGTCGGTCCTCCCCAGGTTCGGGACGAGCGAGCCCGAGAGGATCTTCACCGACGTGCTCTTCCCGATACCGTTCGGCCCGAGGAGGCCGGTGACCTTCCCCTCGACGGGGATCGGGAGGCCATAGAGGACAAAACCGTTCTGACCGTAGCGATGGGTCGGCTGGTCGAGTTCTTCGGGGAGGTTGATGATGTCGAGTGCCTGGAAGGGGCACTTCTTCACGCAGATGCCGCACCCGACACAGAGCTCTTCGGATATGACGGCCTTCTGGTCTTCGCCGATGACGACGGTCTCGTCACCGGTCCGGACGCGGGGACAGTAGAGGATGCACTCGGTGCCACACTTTACGGGGTGACACCGGTCACGGTGTACAACAGCAATACGCATGGGAGATCACAGAACGGTGGTGGTCAGGAGGATCGTCCAGGTCATGAACCAGAGCGCGAACGTCATGAAGCTCTGGTAGAACCAGTCCTTTCCGGTCAGCGCCATGTAGTCGACCCGGATGAGCATGAATAGGTGTTTCTGGAAGACGACGCCCGCCATGAGAAGAAGGATCCCGATGATGGCGTTCTCCTGAAGACCGCTTGTCGGGTCAGGCGTGCCGGAGAGGTAGAACGAGAGTCCTCCGGCCAGAATGCCCATGAAGCAGGCTACAAGCGTCCGTGTTATCCGATCCCTGTGCTCAGCCCGTTTCTCGGCACGCGTCCGTGGCCGTGTCTTTTCAGACTCTGCTGCTACCGCATTCTCGCTCATCGTGACACCAGTGTTGCGCCAGTCCTGAAAGGGAAGTCCCTTCGGGGCGGCGGCCCGCCGGGAGCAAACCGGCTTCGGGCCACTTCCCGGGATTGACGGAATTACTACATTATAGAGCGTTCTCCGGTAATAAAAGGTAGGTCCCACCGGGTGGAACGGCGGGGCAGGGTGATCCCGACCGCTTTTCACGCGGGATATGGGTGAGAGGTCACAGAAGGAACCTATACAGGAGGGGCAGAGGAGGGGGCCGTCCCGCCTCCCAGCCGCCCCCTCTCCCAAGGCCGATATCCCCATTGAACGGAGAGATGCGGGAAAATGTGGTGCTGCCCCGGGGATACGGCTTTCCAGAGGGTATCGCCACGCACTGCCCCCGCCCCCGAGGGGCGGGGGAGGAGGCCGAAGGCCGGGCGGGGTGGGGGTGACAGATATACCGAATTGGCGGGGGCTGCTGGAAAAGTCTTACAGGTTAGAGACAGGGGAGGGGGAACTCGTTCCCCCTCCCCGTCGGCCCCTCCCCCAGGGGCGATATCCACCACGGTCCAGTGTATGGGAAGACTCTGGAGAAGAACCATGCACGGCTGTTCATCGGATATCGCCATGACTGCCCCCGCCCCGCAGGAAGGGGGAGGAGCGCGAAGCGCGGGAAGGGTGGGGGCTATTGATAGAACCTTACACGATAGAGACAGGTGAGGGAGGCGAGCACACCCCCTCACAAAAAACCCGATTCACTCGATCTTATACCGCAGGAGCGCCGCAGCGCCGCCGATGGCATCAAGGCGCTCCCCGGGCTCGAACTCGGTGCTCAGCACCACGACCGTTGCGTTGACGCGCTCGGCCTGCTCGATGACGCCCGTAGCCTCATCGTCCCGGAGCAGGGTGTCGGCGACCAGCACCGTCTCCGCCGCACCGTAGGCGACCGCTCTCCGGACTTCGTCGATCCCGTAGGCAACGGCGCCCTCGGTCGCGATCCGGAGCAGGACCTCGTCCATCAGCCCGACCTCCCGGGCAAGGTGCAGGTCGCCGAGCAGCCGGTCAAGGATCCCCTGCCCGATCACCTCCTGCACGGCGCCCCGCCCGATCCTCCGGGTCTCGATAGCGACCATCCGCCCGGCGAGGTCGGGGGCGCGGGCCTTCACGTAATCCGCAAACTCGTCCTTCACGAACCCCGGGCCCGCGACGACGAGAGGGCCGGTGACCGTGGAGACGGTATCAAACGTCCTCTCGAAGAGCACCGACCGGGTGCCGGTCTCGGCACCCTTGCTGCTCCCGGCCGTGATGGTCGTCACCCACTCCGGGCCGAACTGGCGCAGCCGGTAGACCTGCGTCTCCCCCTCCTCGACGCTCACGACGTGAACCACGCCGTATGCAGAGGCATCGACGGCCCGCCGGAGCCGCTCGCAGTCCACAGACCGCCAGCGTTTGATGACCGAGATCTCGAACCCGGCCTCGACGTTCAGGGTGTGGTGCGCGGCGAGGTCCACCCCGCTCTCGATGACGCCGGCGATCCGGAGACGGTTCGTGTGCTGGTGGAACTCCACCTTCTCGACCCGGATACCGAGCCGCACCGGCCGTTTCTCGACCTTCTCCGGCCGGAGTTTATCGGTCGCCGCCTCCACGCTCCGGAACGTCGTCGCAAAGACGAGATCCCCCGGCCCGACCAGGTGGGAGAGGTGCCAGAGGTCGTCGAGCGTCTCCGGAAAGAGGCGTATCTCGCCGAACTGCTTCTTTATCTCCCGGACTTCGGCCTTCATGGTTCCACGATATCGGAGCCTCCCGGCGGGACGAATGCGGCGACCGCTTCGGTGTTCAGGGCGTTCTTGAGCCCTTTCCACTCGTCCTCCGAGAGTTTCTCCCTGAGTGCCCGGACTACCTTCTTTGCGGTGTCGTTCGGTTCGAACTGCCCGGGACGGAGTTCCACCCACACCTTCGCCCGCTCCGTGACGGCACCGGGCGGGCCGCCGATGACGGCGACCTCGGGCGCCATCGCAAGGCCGATCGCCGCCCCGAGCGAGACGTTCCTGAAGTACTGCCGCTCCCCACGGACGATGAAGGCTCCCCGGGCCACGTACTCGCCCGACTCGGCCGTCTTGCTCACCTGGTCGGGCCGGGCGGCATAGACGTCTGCCGTGAAGTGCCCGGCCTTCCAGGCGTTGGAGTAGGAGGCGGCGAACAGCACGGCCTCATCGAGGTGTTCGGTCGTGCCCTTCACGATGACGACGCTCCCGCCGTGGACGTCGGCGTGGACGAAGAGGTCGCCCCCTTCCATGTATTTCTTGACGAGTTCCTCGTTCTGGGAGGCGTCCCGTCCGCCGATGACGAGGATGCCGTCGGAGGTGGTGAACCAGCGGAAGCGGTGATACCACCGCTTCTTCCGGAGGACAAGGTTCTTTTTCGTCCGGGCCTTCTCGGGAACTGTGCGCTCCATGGCCGCGAGAGCGCCTGCCTTCTTCTTCTTGAACTTCTTGATCTGGTCGTAGTAGCGGCCGAGGTTCTGCTCGATCGTCTCGTGGACGAACGTCTTCACCCGCTCCCCCGAGAGGTCAAGGTCCACAGCCGCTTCCGAAGGGTGGATCGCCCGGACTGTCTTTGCCGCGGGGTTATCGCCGTTCGCCTTCAGGATCTGCTCGATCTCCTGCCACGACCGGCTCTTGCTCGCGTCGTCGAGCGTCGCTATGATCCCGGCAACGGCCGTGTAGTTCTCGTAGATCACCTCCACGATCCGCTGGTTGCGCTCGATCTTCTTCTCGAACCCCTTGATCGCCTCCGCCTGCCGCCGGCGGATCACCTCCGTCTGGGAGAGGCGGGGTTTCTCGGCCGCGGCCTCCTCCTTCCCGGACGCCGTCTTCGGGTAGAACGCATCCAGCGCCTCGCTGAAGGTCGAGAACCGCTCGCGAACCTCCTCTCCGGCAAGCACCACCGGCCAGCACCCGGACGCCGTTATCACCGGCTCACGGCGCCCCCCGACATCCGCCATCAACCGTTCGAACGCTCCCCGGACAGCCTCCGCGTCCACTTCCGCGGCGGCGGCGCTCTTCTCGACGCCCGCCGCCAGGCAGACCTCTTCGGCATACGCGCCGCCGAGCATGCACCCGACGGCGAGCGTCCGGACGATGTCGCGGTCGGACTCTACGAGCATCGTCTGGAACGCCTCCGATGATTGAGACAGGCAGTCGGATCCCTCGAAGGCGTAGACCGCACCCGGAACGACCTCCCGGGTCTTGAACCGGTGATGCCAGAGGGGTTTTATGATTGTGTAGTCTTCGCCGCAGAGGACGGCGTTCCCCTCGTCGAAGAGTTCGAAGATGAGGTGATAGGTCGTGTCCCGTTTCCCGATATCGAGGCTTATCGTGCGCTCGAGCCCGAGCTGGCGGATACCGAGCACCTTTCCGCCTTCGAGGTGCTTCCTGAGCAGCATCGCGAAACTCGGCGGGTTCTTCGGGGGGACGGGAAACTCCGCGGTGAAGTGGGCGCGCCGCCCCGTCTCGACGAGAAGTAAGTATTTTGCCCGGTCTTCGCCGTTCAGCCTGATGCCGAGGGTCTTCGCGTCGAACTGGTAGATCTTGCCGACCCAGAGCGGGAGGCGATCGGCAGCCTCCGCTACCAGCGCCCGAAGATCGACCCCGCTCATTCCCTGTAGTGTCGCCATTGATTCAGAATACATTCGGCCCGGTACCTAAAGAAGGGTACGGGCGAGTGACGCAGGTTCTTGATCTGGTGGGAATCGGGCGGAGGTATGAGGGTGGGAATGGCAGGGAATGCGACGGTTCGGAGAACCAGAGCGTGAGCACCGCAAGATGCAAGGTGCGACCTTCCACAGGAACGGAGCACGAGAAGAACGAAGCTCTTCGAAGGGGAGCATCCCCCTCCCCTGCCTCTACCTTACACTCGGACACCTGTAACCCCCACCCCGCCCGCGCTTCGCGCTCCTCCCCCGCCCTCAGGGCGGGGGTAGTGCTCAGGCGTATACCCCAGGAAAAGCCGTGCATGAGTTGTGACTGACCGGAGGGCACAAACCAAAGCATCGGAGGATGAAAATCCCCTAGGAAGCGACGGTTTGTTGGAAACAACTGTCCATAGGATGCGATGGCCCGGAGGCGCGACAGATGAGGCGGGGAGCAGGAGCCGGGGGATGGGAATCTGAAGGAGGTGGCCGTTGAGGAAATTGTGACTCGAAACTTTTTGAGAATCTTAATTGAATTACGCTGCTCTCTTCGGTTCACATGTCACCGTCTTCGGATTTCAGGTGGATATCGCCACGCGGGGGTGGGGCCGGCGGGGAGGGGGGAGCATCCCCCCTCCCCTGCCCTCTCAAAGAACTTTGTCCTTCTCGTGTTCCTGCCCTTCGACCAGTCGCACTCCCCCCAGCCGCGATATCCCCACGGTTCAGCGTACGGGGTTTTGCCCTCGCTTCCGAATGCTCAAACTCCTGCCGGATGGCAGTCGCACTTCCCGTGAGTCGATGATGTGCGGATAACTCTGGAGGCAATTCGGCCTTTAGAGGAGGGATTCAACAAAGTCAAAAGAAAAAACAAATCACAAGAGCAGAGGAGAATTACTCCTCAGTCTCGTTCGTCTCTTCGGGTTCGGCGGTCTCGATGATCTCGGGCGCCGCCTCCGGTTTCTTCGGGCGGGAGATCGTCTCCTTCATGACGACATCGTTGACATCGGCGTAGTTCTCGAATATTTCGCGGACGAGGGTACCCCGCCAGACCATCCAGCGCCGGTCGTAGGTGATCGCCGCTGGGAGCTCCAGTTCGGCCGTGCCGTCGGCGATGGTGATCCCGATATCGGTTCTGCCCGAGAAGAGCTTGATGAGGCCCTTGATCTGCTCCACCGGCTCCTCGACTTTCTCGAGGATCGCGTAGGAGTAGTTCAGGGTCTTGCCGGCAAGCGGGTGGTTGAAGTCGACGACTGCGCGCCTCCCGATGACGTCGACGACGACGCCCTCGCGGCCCTCGGCCTCGATCCGCGTCCCCCTCTGGGGCTTCTCGCGGAACTGCGAGACCGGGACGGACTTTACAGCGTCATCCTCGTGCGCCCCGAACGCCTTCTCTGGCGGGATCTCGACCTCGCCCTCGGCGCCGACCTCTTTCCCTATCAGCTCGTCCTCAAGACCGAGGATGATATGGTGGCTCCCCAGACGGACGGTGACGGGACCGTACTCCGCCTGCGGGTTGTAGATCCCCTCTTCCTTTGCGTTCTCCTCATCCGTGGTATCGAAGATATTCTCACCGGCGCGGCCGGTGTACCTGAGCCTGATAAAATCTCCTTCCTGAAGTGCCATTCCATTCACCTTGAATAGCAGATGCACTGCGAGCCCGGAACACCTTCCGCACCGGTCCGCCGCATGCCTGCGTCTTGTTGTTCCAATTTATTTGGATGGAATGGTATTTATACTGTCTACCGGAACACCCCCCGAGGATCATGGACGAGATACAGCAGCAGGCCAGCGGGGTCTCGTACGCCCCCTCGCCTCCAGAGGAGTTCTGCGGCAGGCAGGAGGAACTTGAGCAACTCCCGGCCGTCCTCTCGCGGGCGGGAGAGCACGGGCAGGCGATGATGATATCCGGCCCACCGGGAATCGGAAAGAGTTCGTTCCTGAACCGGCTCGCATACGAGGTCCGGGCACGCCCCGGCGGGCGGCAGTCACCCGTCCTCAGGGCGGAGGTCTTCGACCTCCCGGGGATGATCTTCTCTGCGTTCCGGGAGTTGTTGAACGATCTCCGGCGGTCTTCGGCATCCGGAAGGGTCCCTGATGCCGAGAGCATAAGGGAGGCTCTCCGGTATGCCGATGACGTCTTCGAGAAATACGCCGCTCCGGTCGAGCCGATCGGCCTGCTCCCGAAGGACGGCGAGAAGATCGTCGGCGTCTTCGCCCGGTCGCCCGAGGTCGGATACAACCACGTGTACCAGGCGTTCGAGGAACTGCTCAGGGAACTCGGGAGAGAGGTGAGCATGACCGGCCGTGTCGCGGCGGTCCTCGTAGACGACGTCCACCTCGCCTCGAGCCATGACCGGCGCCTCCTCCAGGACGTCGTGCGCAACCTCCCGCCCGGCATCCTCTTCGCCTTCACCTGTCGGACGGAAGATGGCGCCGGTTCCGGGTATGCGGCGATGCAGGAGGAGATCCGGGAACTCGGTATCGTAGAAGTGCAGCTCTCCGAGATGCGGAGGCACGAGATCCATGAACTCGGAGAGAGGCGGTTCGGCCTCGCTATCGACGATCCGGCCGCCGCCCTCCTCGAAGAGGCCTCGGCCGACCCGTTCAGCCTTATGGCATGCTTTAACGCCCTGTATGGCCGGGGGCTCGCACCATCCCGGGAGAACGTCGCGGATGTCATCGCCGGGGCAGACGGTCCGGCGGGGCTTGCCTTCGCCGCGCTCCCCGGGCCCGTGAGGGCGTGGACGGAGGACCTCTGCGTCTTAAACCCCCCGTTCCCCGTGCCGGTCATGGCCTGCATGCTCGATCTCTCGGAGACGGACGTGACGCCGGCGACCGGCCTGCTGCTGGCGAGCGGCATCTTCCGCAGGCTTCCGGACGGTGAATATGCCTTTGCGCACCCTCTCCTGCAGGAGCACTGCAGGCGCGACCTCGCTGAAGAGAGGGGGGTTGCGCTCAACGCCCGCGCAGCAGACTGCTTCGAGCGCTCCATACATCGCCTCCCGGGGAGGCTGTACGTCCTCCTCTCGCTTGCCGGTCACCTCTTTGATGCGCACGAGTACGGGAAGGCCGCCGACCTGAACCTGGAGATCGGGCTCCGGTTCCACCACCGCGACGACCACGACACCGCCCTGATCCTCACGGAGCGGGCGGTCGTCTCCGCGGAGCGTCTCGGGGACGACGCGCTCCTCGCCGCCGCAGAGCGGCAGAGAGACCTCATCCGGCAGAAGGCCTCCGGCCCGCTCACGGTCGGAGAGTAAGGGTTTATCAGCGTTCCCGGGAGACGATCTGACGACATGCTCGAGATAGAAGCAAAATTTGCGGTCGAAGACCTAGAAAGCGTCAGGACCGAGCTCGGCCGGCAGGGAATGCGGATGGAAAGAAGACAGCAGGAGCGCGACGTCTACTACAACGCCCCGCACCGCGATTTCGGGGAGACGGACGAGGCGTTACGGGTCAGGTACGACGACACCGGGGTCGCCATGACCTACAAGGGCCCGAAGATCCGGGTCGGGAGCGCGAAGGCCCGCGAAGAGTTCAACCTCGCGGTTGCCGACGGCGAGACGCTTGAAGCGATCCTCTCCCGCCTCGGGTTCCGGCGGACCGCCACGGTCTCGAAGGTCCGGGAGTTCTACGAGATGGGAGACGTGACGGTCACGCTTGACGACGTTGAGGGGCTCGGGACGTTCGCCGAGATCGAGATCCTGACCGAAGAGAACAAAGAAGATGCCGCCGACCGGATTGGGGCTATTGCAAAAGAATTGGGTGTAGATGGTCCACCGGTCTACACCTCGTATCTGGAGATGCTGCTCTCTAAACAGCAATAAGGTCGATATTGATATCTTTTGGCTCCTTCCCGAAACGGATGATAGCGCCGTAGCCTTCTGAAGCGGGGCCGGGGTTGACGATCTTGACGCCGTCGACCTCGGTGACGCCCCGTGCCTCGTGGATGTGGGCACAGCAGACCAGATCGAACCGGGTCATGTGCTTGCGGATGCTCTGGCTGCCGACGTGGTTATCGTCGACGACGTCCAGCGCCTCGTAAGGCGGGGCGTGACAGAGCAGAACGTTGTGGATGTTCTTGTCCATGTTCTTGGTGATCCGGGTGAGGTCTCTGTCGATCTCTTCCTCCGTCAACTCGAACGGCGTGTCGAACGGGGTCTTGTTCGAACCGCCAAGGCCCGCGAGCGTGATCTTGCCGAGCGCGATCCATGAATCGTGCAGGCAGACCGCATCCGAGCGCTCGAGCACGTCGACGATCTCGCGGGGGTCGCAGTTTCCGGGGATTGCGAAACACGGCACCTCAAAGTTGGAGAGTACCGAATCTACAGGCTCAAGTGGACCGAAGTTGGTGATGTCGCCTGCAATGATGACTGCATCGTAGTCGTAGCTGAGAAAAGCGTCAAGCTTTCCGTAGTTACCGTGCAGATCTGCTAGGAGTAGCACATCCGTCATGCCTATAGGTGAGGAGTGCGTCTAAAAAACCTTATCTCATGATCCATCCACGAGCCGGTTATTCTGCCGCCGAGCGCCAGTTTCCCAAGGACCTTCTCCGTCTCGGGAAGGAGCGGCCGGGGGCGGGCGTTCTGAAGAGGAGTCCCGGGAAGCGGCATAAGGTAGTGGATGTGCGCCTTTCCTTCCCGGGTGACCATCTTTACGAGATCGAGCGTCGCGCGCTGGTCGTCGTCGCTCTCGAACGGCAGCCCGAGGATGAAATCGACGACCGGGACGAGACCGTTCTCCCGGCAGAGGTCGATCGCCCTGACAACGTCCTCGACGGTGTGTCCGCGGCGCAGGTGGCGCAGCACACGGTCGCTCCCCGACTGCGCCCCGAAGTGCAGGCGCGTGTTGGCGCAGGTCTCGAGGACGAGTTCGACCGACTGCTGCGAGACGCACTCCGGGCGCACCTCACCGGGGAAGGTGCCGAAGTAGACCCGGCCGTCGAGGCGCCGGAGGAGACGCTCGACTTTGTCGAGACGGAGATGAACGCCGTCCGAACCGTAGGCGAACGCGTTCGGGGTGACGAACCGGATATCCCGGAAGCGCGAGGCGTAACGGACGATCTCATCGATAGAACGGTGGCGCATGCACCTTCCGAAGAGGCGCGGCGTCTGACAGTAGCCGCAGGAGAACGGGCAGCCCCGGGTGATCTCGACGAAACCCTTGACCCGCGAGAAGGGGGGGTAGCCGTCGAGGAGGACGGTATGGCGGGCGGGCGTGTAGCCGGCCGCGGTCGCGACCCCGGGAGGAGGCGCCCTCCCCTCCTCGATGGCGGCAAGAAGGGCCGGGAGGGTGTACTCCCCCTCCCCGACGACGACGTAGTCGGCGTACCCCGCCACCTCCTGGTAACAGGCGGAGGCGTGGGGGCCGCCGACGATCGTCACGCAGTCGGCTCCCGCGATCTCGTCGCGGTAGAGGCGCTCATTGATCGAGTTCAGGCTGTAGAGGGTGACGTCGGAGCGCGGCCCGTCCGCCGTCTCGATATCGTATCCGTGTACCTCGCACGCTGCGGCAAGCGCGGCGAAGGAGTTGCTCGCCTGGGAGATCTGTCGCCAGTATACCTTCATCTCTGCGGTGTTCCGGCCGTGCAGCGTGCGCTCACCGGGATCCCGGCGGTTCTGCCTGCACGGCATGTATCCACCTATCTCTCCTGACAGGCGATTAAAGTGACGACCTGCCGGGCCTTTCGCCGAACCGATACGTTCATTGTGAGGATGGGAGAGACGGCGCAGATCGGCTGTGAGGGGCAATGCCGAAGTACGGACTGAACAAAGACCTGCCGCTACCGGTGAGAAAGGCGCTTCCCGGGCACGGCCAGGATATCTACCGTGAAGCGTTCAACAGCGCCTGGGAGCAGTACGCCGACCCCTCGGAGCGAAGAAACCCACAAGACTCACGTGAGGAGGTTGCCCACAAAGTCGCCTGGGCGGCGGTGGAGCAGGTCTATGGGAAAGGGTCTGGGGGAGAGTGGCAACGGAAGGAGGCGAAGCAGTAGATTCGTGCTCCTGGCTCCCGACCGGGAGAACACGCCCTGGGAGAAATATATCCGACCGCAAGAATATTTCAATAAGGATTAAATATTCCCGGCCTGTATTCACCCTCTTACCGTGGGACAGGACGTTCCACGAAGATGGAGACGTGATCCACATGAGAGGAACTGCTACAGAGATGCAGACACGGAGTATCATCCGGGGAAAGGATATCGCGGATTACTCGGTCAGGAACCCGCAGGGTGAAGATCTCGGGACGATTAAGGACGTCGTGATCGATACGAACGAAGGCCGCGTCGCCTATGCCGTCCTCTCGTTTGGAGGAGTCCTGGGATTCGGCGACAAACTCTTCGCCGTTCCCTGGGAGGCCCTGCGGTACAACGCGACCGACGACACCTTCGTCCTTGATGTCCCAAAAGAGCGGCTGGAGAACGCACCGGGCTTCGACAAGGATAACTGGCCGACGACCGCCGAACGCGGATGGCTCACCGGGATGTACAGCCACTACGGCTACACGCCCTACTGGGAGCGCCGCATGGAGCGGTGAACCTGCTGAAGTGAACCGGAATTCGACCACCGCCGGCCCCTTCCGGTGACCGGGGCCGGCGGCACTTCTGGGATCTCCGGGGAGTTACATCTCCGAACACTATATATGCCGGGGCACGCATGCACTGCGAGACCGTAATCCGGCGGAGAACGGCTGAAAGACGGGAGGCAGCCGGATAAGGGGATCCAGCGCCCGGATATGCGGCAAGGAACCCCCCTAGTTCTCCGCTGCTCCGGGGGTACATCGGTATGCAGAACGTGATACCAAGACGGAAGAAGACTGTCCGGGAGATCGACGTGACGAGCAAAAGGGTGCTCGTTCGCACCGACTTCAACGTACCGCTCGACGAAGCCGGCGCCATCACCGACGACACCCGTATTCGGGCCAGCCTGCCGACGATACAGTATCTCTGCGAGCGGGGGGCGCGGGTGATCCTCTGCTCTCACCTGGGCCGGCCGCAGGGCAGGGTCGAGGGACGGCTGCGCCTCGCCCTCGTGGCGAACCGGCTCTCTCTCCTCCTCGACCGGCCGGTCGCCGCACTCCATGACTGCATCGGGCCGGAGGTGGAGAGCGCGGTCGCGGCGATGAACGACGGTGATATCGTTCTCCTCGAGAACCTCCGGTTCCACCCGGAAGAGAAAAAGGACGATCCTGCCTTTGCAGAGGGACTCGCCAGTCTCGCCGAGATCTACGTCAACGACGCCTTCGGGGCCTCCCACCGGGCCCACGCCTCGATCGTGGGCGTCCCGAACTACCTGCCGGCGGTGGCCGGGCTCCTCCTGGAGAGAGAGGTCAACGCGTTTACGCGCATCCTGCAGAACCCCGAGAGGCCGTTTGCCGTGGTGATCGGTGGCGCCAAGGTGAGCGACAAACTGGAACTCCTCGATAACGTCATCTCCCGGGTGGACCTCCTCCTCATCGGGGGCGGCATGGCGGCGACGTTCTTTGCGAGCCGGGGCTACCGGACCGGTGCGTCGCAGGTCGAGACCGACCGCCTGGACGAAGTCAGGAGGGTCGAGAAGAATGCGGAACGACGCGGCGTCCGTCTCCTTCTGCCCTCAGACGTCATCGTCGCGGAGAGGCTGGAAGCGGGCGTCCCGAACCGGGTTGTGCCCGCGACGGAGGTCCCGGACGGCCAGATCATCGCCGACATCGGGCCTGCGGCCGTCGATGAGTTCTCCCGGGAGCTTCGGGCGGTGCGGACCGTCGCCTGGAACGGCCCGGTGGGGGTCTTCGAGATCCCGGAGTTCGCAGAAGGGACGCGCCGGATCGCCGCGACCCTTGCCAATCTCGACGGCACAACGGTCATCGGCGGGGGTTCGACCACGGATGCGGTACAACGGTTCGGGCTTGCCGACGAGATGACCCATGTCTCGACGGGCGGCGGTGCAGCCCTCGCCATGCTCGCGGGAAAGCCGCTCCCGGGCGTTGAGGCGCTCGACGATGCGGAGGGGCCGTGAAGCGGATCGGCATCCTGACGAGCGGGGGCGACGCGCCCGGAATGAACGCCTGCATCCGGGCGGCGGTGCGGACCGGGCTCGCGAACGACCTTGCCGTCGTCGGGATACGCCGGGGATATACCGGGCTCATCGCCGGTGATGGGGTGCCGCTCGACCGGAGGGCTATCCGGAACACGATCCACATGGGCGGCACCATCCTGGAAACTTCGCGGAGCCCGGACTTTTACACCCGGGAGGGGCGGCTCAAAGCGGCGGAGGCCATCGAACGGTTGGGGCTTGACGGTATCATCCTGATCGGGGGTGAGGGGACGTTTCATGGCGCGAGCCTGCTCGCCGCCGATGCAGATACGGCACCGCTCGTGGGGGTGCCGGGGAGCATCGACAACGACGTCTACGGGACCGACTACTGCATCGGGTTCGATACGGCCGCAAACTGCGCGGTCGAGGCGATCGACCGGATCCGCGACACCGCCCGCTCTCACGAACGACTCTTCTTCATCGAGGTGATGGGGCGGACGGCCGGGTTCCTGGCGCTCGAGAGCGGTATCGCCGGCGGCGCCGAGGAACTGGTCATCCCGGAAGAAGAGGTCTCGATCGCCCGGATCAGCGAGCGCATACGGGCGGGGTTCATCACGGGGAAGAAGAGCGCGATCGTGGTAGTGGCGGAGGGGAAGACGCCGGGCGTCTCGTTTGAGATCGCCCGGGAGGTCGGCGAGCGCCTCAACTTCGATTCAAGGGTCGTCGTCCTCGGTCACCTCCAGCGGGGCGGGCCGCCGACGCTGCGCGACCGGGTGCTCGGGAGCCTCCTCGGTGTTGCCTCCGTCGAGGCACTGCTCGAGGGCCAGCGCGAATGCATGGTGGGAGAGGTAGGCGGCAACCTTCGATGCACTCCGCTTGAAGAGACCTGGCAGAAGAAGAAACCGCTCAACGAGGACTTAGTGCGGATATTCCCGTTCCTCTCGGAATAGGCGGGGTACGGGGCCGGAAGTTCCCTCTCCCACCAAAAAAGGGTAGGGCGTTGGAAGCTACCCGGGTGAATGACGCGGATGCATTCCGCGATGTCGCGTGGACCTCATCTGTCCATGACGGCAACCAGTCTCCCTCTTACCCCGCCCTGTTTGAGTTTTTCGAGGCCCGCCGGGATATCATCGAATCCGATCTCGATGACGTCCGGTTTGAGGTCGCCTGATGCCATCATCTTGTAGACGCTGGCGATATCGTCGACGTTGCCGCCCTGGCTGCCGACTATGGTAACCTCTTTCGTGATCAGGGGCATCGTGTTGAGGGTGGTCTCCAGTTTTGCCATGCCGACCAGGACCACACGGCCATTGACCCCGACCGCTTCCAGGGCGTCCGCGGTTGTCTTGCCGGCCCCGGCAAAATCGACGATGACATCCAGATCATGGTGCTCGGCGACCTCGCTGATCGACGGGTATGCGGCCTTGCATCCGAGTTTCATGGCTTCTTCCCGTGCTGCGGGGTTCCTGGAAGCCGCGTATACATTGGCGCCCTTGAGGACGGCGACCCGGGTGCCGATCTGGCCCAGGCCACCGATGCCGATGATGCCCATGTTGATGCCGGGCCCGGCACCCCCCGCCACGGCCACCGCATGGTGGGAGGTCATCCCCGCATCCGTAGCGGCCGCAGCATAGGTAAATGAGACGTTATCGGGAACCGGGACCAGCATCTCCGCCGGAGCGGTCGATTTCGTGGCGTATCCGCCGTCCCGGCCGTATCCCCCGCCGTACCCGTCTTTGGTAGGCATGGGGCAGACGCCGACTCGATCTCCCACGTTATATCCGGTGACGCCTTCGCCGACCTCCGTGATGACGCCGGCGTATTCGTGACCGATGATGAGCGGGTACTTCATCAGCGCCAACCACTTCTCATCCTCCAGTGCGCCGACATCCGAATGGCAGAGCCCGCAGGCCTTCACATCGAGCGCTACGTAACCGGGTTTCGCAACCGGATCAGGTTTTTCAACAAGTCTCAGCGGTTTATGGGTGTAGGTAAATTCCCATCCTTTCATCATGCTAATACTCTCCTGGTTTCAACTGCACATCCTCTTCGGACGTGCAATCTCGCGATCCAGCACCTACAATCACAATCCCGCCCAGATATCCGGTCATCCCATGACGTTTCCCCAGCGGCCGGGTTCAAGCGAAGATGCTGGCCGCCCCTGCCGTCGCCGGGCGCGGGGTCCAGCCCGTGCACCCGCCCGGCAGGGTGTATTCGTCTACTCTACCTTACCACGCAGACCAGCCGGCATCCGCCGGGATGGCAGCCGTCTATCGAGTCCGGGATGCACGCGATTCGCGGCTATCAGACGGCAGGGATTCAAAAATCCCAGAGGTTTCGAGTTGGAATATCGGGAGAGGTATCTCTCTTCCCGATAGGGTGTTTTATGACGACCTCTAGTTGGTAACTATCCTTCATGATCCTTAAATGTTGCCGCGCTGCCAAAAAAACCGCATCTTCCGCAAATTCAATAAAGGTAGCCGGAATGAGAGGGGATACCGGATAATTGCGCGGTCTGCAGGCATACCGGTTATCCGGCACTCAGTTGGAGCGATGAGTTCTTTTTTAAGCGCACCATCTGGCTCTATAAGATCGTACACCGTTCAGGATGGCAAAGCGCTGGCCGGACTGCTGCACTGCTGCCGAAGAGAGGGGTGAGGGGGAGCAGGGGGCGTTTTCGGGCACCGTCCAGCTGCCGGGCCCCAGAGAATGAGATGCATAACCATGCTTGCGGACGGCATTCACCCAGAGGGGAGACCAGGGATTCGATCGCAGATCACTCCCGGTCCTGGCATCTCTCGGTGCGCGCCCCATGACGGCACGGCAGGCTCTCATCGCAGCATGCCGTCCCTGCCGTTCTGGAAGAACAACCATAGCGATAGGTAATAAAGGAGCCGGAGCGCCGGGATCGAAGGAAAAAAGAGTTAGACAGACTTCTCCCAGCCCTGGCCCATATCGATGAGGGGTCGCACCTCGCCGACCTCGAACGTCACCGAGGCATGGATCATCGCCGCCGCATCCTCACCCGCGGCCTCAGCGACCTTTTGCCGGTAAGCATCGAGCGTCTCTCCGGAGGTCGCGTAGTTCTTCATCTTCAGGTAGACCCGGAGCCCCTTCCAGTCCGCAAGCGTCGCCCCCTGCTCCATGATCGTGAAGACGGCATTGGGATTATCCTGCAGGTAGGCAAACGTGCGGTTATTCCCGAGCCCCATCACGACGGTCTTCTCGTCGACCATCATCGGCGACCCGAAGACCGCCGCATCGATCTTGCCTTCTTTGTTCGCGGTGCTGAGCACCCCGAGTCTCGGTTGTTTGTTGAAGTAGTCCATCAGTTTAGATACCATAGGTACATACCTCCTTCGAATCAGAACTAATCGTCCCTTCCTAAATAGATATGGGTCAGGGCTTCACGCCCCCCCTGGGCCGCCGGACGGTCTTGTCTGGCAGGGATCGCATCCACCCGAGTTAGACCCCCAGGAACTCCCCGGGAGCGAGGCTGGTGGCGAGCATCACCATGTTGATCTCCCGGTGTTGCGCCCAGGTGCCGGCTTTCTGGTTGGTACCGTCCATCCAGAAGCGCTCGATCGCATCGGTGAGCGGCACGTACTCCATGAGAGCCTCCGCTCGCTGCTGCACGTTCCCATCCCGCCCGAAAAGGACCGGGTTATCCCTGACCCGTTCCAGGAGAGGCCCAACACCCGACAGGCCGATCGAGAGCCCGAGCTCCCGGAAGGCGAGGCGGTGATCAGCGGGGTAGCGGAGCGTCCCACCCCGGGTGAAGCGCCTGAGACCGGAGAGGGCCGCATCGAGAACTGACGGCAACAGATCTTCGTATGCAAACCCTTCCCGGCCCGCGAGTTGCGAGATCCTCCCGGCATCGTAGAGAAGGCCGCCTATGCCGAGCGGGTCGTCCGTGGAGAGGGGCTCGCTGCGGCAGATCCGGGCCATATCGGCAATCTCGACCGAGAGACCGGTTCCCCCTGCCGCCTGAAACTCGCTGTAGGTGACGAACCCGTCGAGCGGGTCGTGCTGCCCCATCGCCGGGACGAGCGGCCGGGAGAGGTCGGTGCTCATCTTCCAGTACATCCTCCTGCCGTCGGAGGGGAGGGTATAGGTGAACGCGGCGTGGGCGACCCCTGCAAGCTCCACCGCCCACCGGGTATAGGCCGGGTCTCCGGTCGTCCTGCTCACCCGGTTGAGCGCGTGCATCCACTTTGTCAGGTAGTGGTAGTACTGCCCGTCCTGTTTCCACTCCAGTCGCTCGTCGAACGGCTCACCAGGCCGGCGTTCGGGAAGCGGTTTACCTATCCGGAGACCGCCCCGGGTCGGGTGCGCCTCCCCCTCCTCGTCGGGGAGACCGCTGATCCACCCGGTCCGCGGATCGTCGTCGCGGTGCCGGCCGAGGGTGTGGTGCACCTGGTCGACGAGGCGGAGGGCAAGGTCGCGGTAGGCCGCGTCACCCGTCCGGCGGAAGAGTTCGAGGTAGTTGCAGACCGCGTAGGCGTCCGTCCAGAGGTAGCGCCGCGGGTGGTCGTAGGGCGGGTCGAGCCCGGTCAGGCTGGCGAACTCCGCCATGAGGTCGCGGACGGTTGTGGTGGTCACGCTCTTCGCCATCTCTCCTTCACCGGGGTCATGCTCACCGTGCCGGCCCGATGACCATCCGCCCCCCGGACTCGGGCCGCGGAGGCTTGATCCCGAACTCCGGCAGGATGACGTCGTGGGCGAGGTTGATGAACCTCTCCTGCTCCGGGCCGACCTGGTGCAACAGAACACTGTCGTACCCCATATCGACGAGTTTTCCCACCTTCTCGATGATCTTCTGCGGATCGGGTCCGCAGAGGACGTTCTTTGCGACATCCTCCGGCGTCACCATCTGCTGCAACTGCTCAAAGTGTGCCGGCGTAGGAACGACCCAGTTCAACTCTCCCTTGTTTGCCGCCATGGGGAACCACTCGTACGCAGTGCGCTTCGCCTCTTCCTCGCTTCCGGCGTAGCAGACCACGGTCTCGATCATGCACGATTTGCCCTCGCCGCCGGATGCGCGGAACGTCTCGACGACCTCTTCCGGTTTCTGCTCGAAGTGGATGAGCGCGTCGCCGATCTCACCGGCAACCTCTGCCGCCATCGGCCCCTGGGCCGATATGCGGATCGGTGGGAGAACCTCCGGGAGTTCAAAGATCTGCGCGTTGTCGACGGTGTAGTAGGCGCCGTAGTAGTCCTGCGTGCCGCCCTTCCAGAGCGTCCGGATGATCTTCACCGCCTCGCGGAGCATACCGAGCCGCAACGGCTCGGATGTGGGAAAGATTCCCCCGGTGACGTGCTCATTCAAGTTCTCGCCGGTCCCGAGGCCGAGTTCGAACCGTCCGGGCATCAGGTTTGCCGCGGTCGCCGCGGCCTGTGCGATGATCGCCGGGTGGTAGCGTATCAGCGGGCAGGTCACGCCGGTGGAGACCCGGGCCCGCGAGGTGGCCTGCGATACCGCACCGATGGTGCACCAGGCAAACCCGGCACGCCCGTGGTTCGGGATCCACGGGAGGTAGTGATCGCTGATGCTCAGAAACGAGAACCCGGCGTCCTCGGCAAGCCGTGCGTTCTTCACCAGTTCGGGTGCACTGTGCGACTCGGTGAAGAGTTTGTAGCCTATCTCGACCATGCTTTTCCTCCTTTCCTCGTCCCATGTGCACGGAGGTGCCACGGGTATGAGCAGCGGGGGAGAACGTCACCGGGCTTAAACGTTATGACGGGGGAAAAATAACGAGCTCGGGGTTAGTACCCCGTCGCGTAGTAATACCCGTCCTCTTCCCGGACGCGGACCGGGACGCGGAAGAGGTCGGCGATGGCTTCACTGGTCAGGACATCGGCCTTCGGGCCGTCTTTCTGGACGGCGCCGTCCCGCATCAGGACGACACGGGAGATCTCGGGGATGATGTCGTGGAGGTTGTGGGTCACGAGGATGATCCCGGTGCCGGACTGTGCAATCTTTCGGAGGGTTTTCCTAAAGGTGTGAAGCGCGGCGAGGTCGAGGCTGTTTGTGGGCTCGTCGAGGAGGAGCGTGCTCGGGTCGTGGACGAGCGCCCGTCCGATCAGGAACCGGCGGGCCTCGCCCGAGGAGAGTTCGGTCATCGGGCGGTCGGCAAGGTGGGCGACCTCCAGGAACTCGAGTATCTCATCGGTCCTCCGCTCCATAGCGGGGGTCACCTCGTGAGAGAGGAAGAGCCCGATGCTTGAGAAGAACCCCGAGAGGACAACCTCGCGGCCCGATATGCCGCGGGTGAAGGTGTGCTGGAGGTCGCTAGAGACGACCCCGAGGTGCGACCGGAGATCGAAGGCGTCCCAGGTATCCCGTCCCCGGAACCGGAAGACGACGCCGGCCCCCCCGGCAGAGGGGTAGTACTCGCGGGTGATCGCCCGGATGAGCGACGACTTCCCCGCCCCGTTCGGGCCGAGGATGGCGATATGCTCTCCCTCGCGGATCGTGAGCGAGACGGAGTCGAGGAGCCTGTGGCCGTCCCGGACGACGCTGACGTTTTGGAACTCGACGAGCGCCGGGGGAGAGGAGTGAGTGTTATCGGTCATGCCGGTTGCTCCGCCGGGTGGGGATGCGGTACAGGAGTTTCATGGGATGTCGCTCTGTATATTGGACGGTTCCCGTCAAAAGGTATGCCCCGTCATCGTGGGGAACCGAGCAGTTCGGCAACCCTCTCCGGGTCTTCCGCATAGATCTGGAGGAACCCGGCGGGCTCGAGCCTCACCCTGACGTGGCCGGGATACCGCAGGCTGACCAGGGCGCGGTAGAGCAGCTCCAGTATAAATGCCGTCCAGCCGACCGCCAGGAGAACCTGAAAGCCGAAATAGGGGCCGGCGGACAGGCCTCCCGGGTAGCGCATCAACCCGTTCCCTACGCCAGCAAAGAACATCACTGCAGCCATGATTATCAGGAGGAGCACGGACGCCCAGCGGGGTATGGGCAGGTAGGGTCGTTTCACCTCGACCGACCTTACCGTATCCTTTCCGAAGACGAGCGGCCCGGTATGCGATCTCTGGATGGTGACGGAGTTCCCGGAGAACTCGATCGCGGTCCTGTACGGATTGAAGTAGATGCGCCATGCAACCCACGCCAGAAGGGAGACGGCCAGGAAGGTAAAGGAGAGAGCGGGCCACAGGGAGGGGATCAGGACGGATATCACGAAGAGGGAGAGGAAGGTGAGGACGGAGAACGGCATCAGCACAAAGAAGCGAGGACTGGTGTACTCCACGAACACGCCCTCCACCACCTCCCGGCTGCCTTCCCTCGCGGCTTCAAGCCCGACCACGCCGTCTGGCGCGGCATACCGGCGCCTGCTGGTGCCGGTAGCCGCCGCGTTCGGGCACCAGCCGAGCTTCTTCCGGATATACTCTAGAAATACCATCATCAGGAAACCTCCAGTACCCGGGCTATCCGTTCGGGGTCATCGGTGTAGATGTGGAGGAACCCGGCGGGCTCCAGCTTCACCCTGACGTGGCCGGGATACCGCAGGCTGACCAGGGAGCGACAGAGCAACTCCAGCATATACACCATGAAGCCGACCAGATAGAAGGCGTGGAAGATAAAATCGGGGTCGGCCGGGCTGCCCGGATACCGCATCGCCCCGATCCACACCATGCCGTAGAATACCCCCGCATACATGAGAACCAAGAGCAACGCGGACACCCAGCGGGGTATGGGCAGGTAGGGCTGTTTCACCTCGACCGATCTGACGGCATCCTTTCTAAAGACGAGGGGGCGAGTACGCGATCTCCGGACAACGACCGAATCTCCGAACGACTCTATTTCAGCCTTTTTTTTATCGAGATAGAGACGCACCACGGCATATGCCATAAAGAAGAGGCCTGTGAAAACATAGAATCCGGGACGCAGGGATGGGATCAGGAAGCCCACCACGAGGAGCACGAAGAACACACCGACGACAAGGATCAACGCCGGCAGGAAACGGGGGCTGGTGTAATCCACGAATACACCCTCCACCGCCTCCCGCTTGCCGTCCGCAACCGCCCCCATCCCGATCTCGCCGTCCGGTGCGACATACCGCCGCCGAACGGTGCCGGTCGCGTTCGGGCACCAGCCCATCCACCGGCGTATCGCTTCAGCGAACTTCAGCATCATGCGGACGCTTCCCCGCGGTGGTTTGCACGGTAGATCTCTTTGCGGTGAAAGAGGTAGATCGCCATGATGATGATCCCGCCCACAAGCGTCGCCGCCCCCCAGGTCAGCGGCTGCCAGGTGACGATATCGCCGAAGAGTGTCTCCTTCTCGAATCTCTCCCCGGCACGGATGCCCTGCGCGTCGTAATATACCGCGACGGCGGAGAGGAGGATGAGGATCGGGAGGAACTCACGGTCGTACACGACCGGAAGAAGCCAGGCCAGGGCAAGGAGGATCAGCAGCATGTTGTCCTGGTAGCCGCCCCGATCGCCGCCTGCAGTGCCGGCCGGCTCCGGGCCGGGGTTGGACTCCGGTTTCTTCCCCTGCCACGCATCCCCGTAGCCCGCTTGTGCGCTCGTATGCCGGACGGGTTTGACGGCGCCGGCGTTCGGGCACCAGCCGAGTTTCTTCCTGATATACTCCATGGAGATCGTCATGACGGCATCTCCAGCGCCCGGGCTATCCGCCCCGGATCATCGGTGTAGATCGCGGCGATCTTCTTTTCCGCAGTCGTTATCACCAGGGCCTGCGGGTAACGGGTCCGCAGATAGGTACGGTAGAAGAGCACCGGAAAGAGGATCGCGGCGGCAAGCCCGAAGATAAACTGCATGGAAGCCGGGTTTTCGAACCCGGCGTATACGTTGCCGGCCGCCAACACGAGAAGCACCGAGATCGCTATCGTGAGAAGCCGGAGGGAGACGGGGAGTTTGTTCTCCTTCACCTCTGCCGTCACGACGGCATCCTTTGGGATGACGATCGGTCGGAAGAGCGGCCGACTGATAGTGACGGTATCGCGGGCGATATCGATGCGGGATCTTCGCAGGGCTCCGTAGAGTTCTAGAACGGAGTATCCCACGATGACGGCCAGCAGAAGAAGGCCCCCCGCCGGAGGCATGACGGAGGTTATCGGAACCGTAACGAGGGTTGCCGGAGCCGTGGCGTAGAGACATCCGATGATACCGGCGACGCCAAGCAGCAGCAGGAAAAGCCTTCCCGGGGTGCCGATCGGGCCGTAGTCTACCAGTACACCCTCCACCGCCTCCCGGCCGCCGCCCGCCGCCGTCTCGACCTCGACATCAAGCGCGGCATATCGCCTGCCGGCCATTGCCGCATTCGGGCACCAGCCCATCAGCCTTCGTATCGTCTCGGAGAACCTTATTGCCATATGGGTTCACCCTCCGCGTTCGTATCCAGGGTATACATCGACCCCTTCTTCGCGATCAGGGTTGTGCGGTGCCGCCGCTCCCAGAGGATCGTGATGCCATACTGCGCCCAGAAGGCGATACCGAGGGCCAGCATGAGCGCAGGAAGCCGGTCAAACCACCCCGCATGGATGTAATACACTATGACAATGGCAAGGAGGATGATTGCCGCCGGCAGGCTCAGATCCTGCGTGATGCGCAGCCGCCGGCTCATGTTGGCCCGGATGAACTTTCCGGCATCGATCTGCGCGTACTGCTTCCCTGAACCGAGCAGGAAGCCGATGGCCAGCCCCACCCCGAGGCCAACCCCGAGGAAGATAGCCGGATACCATGAGGCGGTATCCCCGACCAGGAGAAAGGCCGCCACTGTCGCTACCGATGCGGTCAGAGCCGCGACCAGCAGCTGATTATGATAGCGGTTCCACCACCCAAACTCAGGAGTGCCCCCATCCTGCCCGCCCGGTGCCGCGACCGTCGCCGCCCGCGCCACGCGATCCATCCGCACCGACCCTGCCATGGGGCACCACCCAAGATATGCCTGTATCGTCTTTAAGAGGGACAATCACACCATCTCCCGGAGTTTTGCCTATTCGTCGTCATTCCTCCCAAAGTGGGTTTGTTGCGGATCTCTACTCCAAATATATCCCGGACGGGCGTGCAGAGCAGAGCCATCGTTCCATGGGTTACCATCAATCTGTTCCCTCCGGTGCGCGTCGTCGCTCCCAGATATAGAGGATGGGGAAAGAAACGATGCCAATAAGCACGAATGCCTGGAGGAGGGGAAGAACGGGATGCCCCAGTGCCAGGTGGCGCAGAAGAAAGATCATGGCTACTATGAGATAGAAGACAACTGATCGCGCAACGGTGACGCGTTGAACATCACCATCGGTGAAGACAATGCGGGCCAGGAGCAGGCCGATGACGATAAGGACGGGAAGCCAGTAGATCTGGCTGATAGAGTACGCAAGGGATGCGTAAAGGTAGATTAGGAAGACTATAGCGAGAAGGATAGCATCGAACGCTTTTTCGATGGCAGTTCCCCTTCGCTTCGTTTTCTTCTCTCTGTTTCTTAACCCGAGAGCGTGATGGAGGATGCTCACAGGATTGGGATCGGTCAGATGCTCTTTTCGCCTATACCACACCACGATGCAGAAGACTACTGCAGTGATCGCCAGTGGCAGGGGAAACAACAGAAATGCCGGTATTGGGAGATAACCAGCCGTAATGACGAAAGCAGTGATGACGACCAAGATTCCGAAGACTGCAGTTGAGCGCCAGAATTCCTCTTTGGCGATTGAATCGATCTTCATACTTATACCGCCGACGCGCCGTCGGCCGCCATGCGGAGTATCCCCGCGCATGGCGGACCCCGGCTGCATCTGCCGGTGCGCCTGCCCCTCTATAGGACACCACCCGAGGTAGGCCCGGATCGTCTTTAAGAGGGACAATCACACCATCTCCCGGAGTTTTGCAAAGAGTTCGTCGGCCATACGGGTCGGGTCGTCAGTCTTCGTCAGTGTTATCCCCAGTTCGTCCGCATAGCCCCAGAGGAGCTCGATGCATTGGGTGTACCGCTGGCACGCGCCGCAGTCGCCCTCGTGCTCGTACCAGACCTGCACCCCGCGGTCCGCCGAGACGAAGACGATGGCCGCAGCGTCAAACGGGACGGAGCGGCCAAAGAGGACGCCAACCTCCGCGTTCATGCGCTCGACCTCGATCTGGTTCGCCTGCGCCATATTGATAAGCGTCTCCTCGACCTTCCGGTCCATGGCAAGCAGCGCCTTCGAGACCGCCTGGCGGGATATCTTGAAGCGGTCCGCGATCTGGATGTTGGGAAGACCGCTCCGCCGGAGGTTCCAGAACGCGAACTGCCTGTCATCCAGGGAGAGTGGCATTCGTCAACATACACAGGTTGACATTATAAATAATTCGGTTTGTCCCTCATCGAACTCACCGCTGAACTCCTCCGCGTGCCGGGGGAGACCGATACTTCACCCACACCGGTTTCTGCTTGTAAATATCCTTCTAATCGCACATACCGCCGCACAAAACACAAGCCTTAACCACCCGGAGATCATTAGAGTGATTGGTCACTCTAGAGTGACCGGTCGCTCTAAGAGATGGGATCCGTATGACCGGGGAGAGGAACGAGAAGAAAGCAGCCATCGCCGCCACGGCGGTCAGGCTCTTCACGGAGAGGGGATTTCACGGCACCCCCACATCGCTCATAGCGCGCGAAGCAGGCGTCTCGAACGGGACGCTCTTTCACTACTTCCCGACGAAGGAAGAACTCATTAACTCCACCTACTACGAGATCAAGAGCCGGATGGCGGAGGAGATCGGCAGGGGAGGCGACGCGGAGCGGACGAACCGGGAGAGGATGCGGAGATTGTGGCGGAGCGCAGTTCTCTGGGGGGTCGACCACCCCGACGAATATATGTTCGTCCAGCAGTTCTGCTCGTCCCCGTTCGTCAGAAGACTGCCCCCGGAGGAGTTCCTGAAGGACGCTCCCGCCGTCTACGAGGCGCTTACCGAAACCCTCGGGACGACCTGCCTCAAGGGCATGCCGGTCGAGGTCGCCTTTTCCGTCATAACCTCACCAATCGACGCCGTCGTCAGGTCGCTCATCGAATCGGGGGGAGATCTCGACGCAGACCGGCTGATCGCCGCTTCGTTCGAGATTGTATGGAGGGGGTTGACGGAAGAATGACGGAGAGTGCGGAAGAGGAGACACTGACCATGCTATATCGGAAGATGGAGAAGACCGGCGACGAACTCTCGGTACTGGGCTTCGGCTGCATGAGGCTGCCGACGAAGGGTATGGGCATCGATGAAGAACGGGCGATACGGCAGATCCGGTACGCCGTCGACCACGGGGTGAACTACCTCGACACCGCGCTGCTATACCCGGGGAGCGAACAACTCCTCGGCCGGGCGCTCGCCGACGGCTACCGGGAGAAGGTCAAACTGGCGACGAAACTGCCGCATATGCTCGTTACGTCCCGCGAGGATATGGACAGGATGCTCGACCTCCAGCTCAGGACCTTAAAGACGGACCATATCGACTACTACCTGATCCACAGCCTCTCAAGCGGTGAAGGCTGGCGGAAGATGAAGAATCTCGGGGTCGCTGAGTTCCTCGATACGGCGAAGGCGGACGGCCGGATCGTGAACGCAGGCTTCTCATCGCATTGCGGCATCGAGGCATTCAAGGGGATCGTCGACGGCTACGGCTGGGACTTCTGCCAGATCCAGTACAACTACCTCGACGAGATGAACCAGGCGGGGACCGAGGGGCTCATGTATGCGGCTTCAAAGGGGCTCGGCGTCGTCATCATGGAGCCGCTCCGGGGCGGCTACCTTGCGAGGGACCCGCCGGCCGAGGTGCAGGCCGTCTGGGACGAGGCCGACGTGAAGAGGACTCCGGCCGAGTGGGGGCTCCGGTGGGTCTGGAACCACCCGGAGGTCACGGTGGTCCTCTCGGGGATGAACGACGAGCAGCATATCGAGGAGAACATCCGGATCGCCGGCGAAGCCCACCCGAACTCACTTACCGAGAAGGAACTCGAGATCGTCGGCCGGGCGGCGGAGGCTTACCGCAGCCTGAACAGGGTGGGCTGCACCGGGTGCCGGTACTGCATGCCCTGTCCGGCGGGCGTGAACATCCCCGGATGCTTCGAGGCCTACAACACCGAGAGCGGGACGCTCCAGTCGAAGGTGATGTACCAACTCCGCATCGGGGGGAAGATGGACGGTGCGGAACCGGCGTATGCGTCGCTGTGCAGGGACTGCGGCAAGTGCGTGAAGGTATGCCCGCAACACCTCCCGATCCCGGAGCACCTTAGCAAGGTCGCGAAGGATTACGAGAGCATCGGCGTCCGGCTCATCGGGAGCGTGACGGAGTACGCCCTCAGGCTCATGCGCTGGAACACGATGAGGAAAGTCTGAAGCGGCACGGATCAGAAAATTAATCCCCGCTGCCCCGGACAAACCCATATGGACACAGCACTGCGCGACGCCTACACGCGGCTTCACGAGAAGTACTTCCCGGGGGCGGAACTCCCGATCGCCTTCGAGGTCGGGGGCCCGATCGATGGGGTGGAGGAGGCCCCCGCCCCGAAGGGCTGGAGGTGCTTCGTCTGCGATCTCACGAAAGTGCGAAATGGCAAGAGCCTTGTCTTCTCTGAAGAATCTATCGGGTGCCGCGGGGGAAGGTTCTACCTCGGCTACGAGGCCGAGCGGTTCCCCGACTTCCGCTACTTCCTCTCCTACGGAAAACCCGGCGAGATGGAGGGGGAGCGCTACAAGCGGACGCCGGAGATCGTCGACGAACTCGACCGGGGAACCGCACGGATACCGACAGAGGGAAGGAGCATCGTCTTCAAGCGCTGGGACAACCTCACGGAGGCGGACAACCCGGACGCCGTCGTCTTCTTCGCGCGGCCCGAGGTGCTCTCCGGCCTTTTTACGCTCGCAAACTTCGACCGGTCAGACCCGAACGGCGTCATCGCTCCCTTTGGCGCCGGGTGCAGCTCGGTCTTCTCCTTCCCCTGGCTCGAGCAGCAGAACGAGAACCCGCGGGCGGTGCTCGGGATCTTCGATCCCTCGGCACGGCCCTGCGTCCCGCTGGATGTCCTGACGATGGCATTTCCCATGAAGAAGTTCGAGAGGGTCATCGGCTATATGGAGGAGAGTTTCCTCATCACGGAGTCCTGGGAGAAGGTGATGAAGAAGATAGACCGGAGCAATAGCCTCCATTCGCCCCAAAAATGAGCGGACGGGGGATTCAACCGAGCGTCCGGTTGAAGAACCCCACCATCTCCTGATATGCGCTCTCTGTGAGGGGCGTCTCCACGAGCTCCCCGTCCTCGCCGATCATGAACCCGTGCGGCTCGCCCTGGTAGACCTTGAGCTCGAAGTACTTCCCGGCCGCATCGAGGTCGGTCGCATACCGGTAGATATCGGCCACCGGGCTCGCCTCGTCCGCCGTGCCGTGGATGATCAGCATCGGGTCGGTGATGTTGCCGATCTGGCTCGCCGGCGCCGTCCCGTTCGCCTGCCCGCCGGAGTAGGGGAAGCCGTACCAGGCGACACCCGCACTGAACTCCTCGATCCGGGGCAGGAAGAGCATCGTGTAGCGCCCGCCCGCGCAGAACCCCGCGAGCCCGATGCTGCTCGCGTTCACCTCGGGCCGGGTCCCGAGATACGCGACCGTATCCCGGATCAGCGCCTCCGTCACGTTGTCCTGTGGCGCCTGGCCGTAGGTCTGCCACTCGGGGGCGATGACGACGAACCCATCCGTGGCCAGGCGGTCGGCCATAACCCGGTATCCGGGCTCCAGGCCGTTGAAGGAGTGGATTAGCACCACGGCCGGGGACGGCCCATCGCCTTCGGGCGTCGTGATGTAGGCCGGATAACTCTGGCCGTCGCTCTGGATGTTCACCGTCGTTCCGTTCCGCATCCCGGCAGTCCCAACGTCGACGGCGCCTACACTGCCGACGAGAAGGAGCAGGGATACGGCCGCTGCAAGCAGGATCATACTTCTCATAGGTTACCCCCCCGTCCCAGGGTGCACCCCCATCCTGCTCGCGTCATATAACGGTGCCGCCCGTTCGGCAAAAAAAAGTGGTCAGATGAGTTCCCGGATATCCGCAAACGTCGCGTTCTTCGGGACCCAGACGCTGCTCTCGGTGTAGTTCAGCCCGCCGGTCGCGCGGAGTTCGTCGAGTTCGTAGACCCGCGGCCCGTACTGGTACCCGGTCTCGTTCAGCCACCATGCCGGGTACCCGGGCTCCTCGACAGCCTCCGTCGCCGGGTCGGTTATGCGGCCGTTCGAGTACGTAACGATCAGCGTGCCCGCGAGGCCGTGCCATTCGTCGACGATCTCGTCACCCCGCATGACTGTGACGTTCGTGAGGAGACGTGCCGCCCCTTCACCATCGCCGGCAGCGATGAGTTCGGCCGCCTCTCTATCGGTCTGCTGCACAAGGGCAATCGATTCGGCCTCGAGCTCGACCTGCTTTGCAGTGATGGTACCGATCATCGCGTCGTAGCGAAGCATGGCCCAATTCGTTACAAAATCAAACGTCCAGTAGGCGGCGTCTGGATCGTATTCAAACCGGTCGCCGGTCGCGTACGCGGAGGATACGTTCGTTGAACCCGCGTAGATCGGCGCGTAGACCGTCTCGTACGCGACCGCGGGACCGAACCAGAGCACGCCTCCCACCGGGTCGGGGAGGGACGACCGCGCCTGAGCGACGTAACTGTAACTGCAGAAGATCTCCGAGATCGCCCGCGGGTTCGCCCCGGCACGGACCTCTATGTACGACCCGTTCTGGAAATTCGTGTGGGCGTCGTCGGGTCCCAGGTACCGGTACGGGTTCCCGAACGGCCCTGCGGCTTCGCCGGTAGAAAGGTCGAATCCGGTTCCCTCGTAGTGGTCCCGGAAGAGCGAGAACGCTCCGGTGAGGTTGACCTTCTCGTCGGGCGCGATGGTGAACGGGTACGCCTTCGTGTACGAGTCCTCGACGTACGGACTCAGGTTGAGCGACGGGGCGAGCAGGTCCTGTATCCGCCAGACCCGCATCACCGAGTAGTAGGGGTGCGAGTACTCGCCGTAACTGACGGTTTCGAGCCAGTCGAGGGTGCCGTCCGCGGGAGACCAAACGCCCGCTTCTTCGAGTTTCGTGAAGAGATCGGCCGAGTAGATCTGGTCGGGGTTTCCGGGAGCGACCTCGCGGATCCTGAACTCGTTTGCCGCGACAAAGACCTCTCCATCAGGGATCTTCTGCGCGACCCAGAGGCCCCCGCCGTCCGCCTCATCGAGGCTCGAGCAGATCTCGATGACCCACGCCTCCTGTGGATCGGCGAAGATAAGCGTCTCGCCGGTCCCGTAGTAGCCGTAGGTGTCGATCAGGCCGCCGACCACCTCGACCGCCTCCCGCGCCTCCGTGCACCGCTCGAGCGCCACGTTCGAGAGCTCCGAGGAGTAGAAGATCCGCTTCCCTTCGGCTGCACCGAGCTCGACCTTCGCGTAGTCGGTGCACTCGGCGGAGAGGAGCTGGTGTTCGTTCATCATGCCGTATGAGCCGGTGTAGTAGGCGTAGGTGTGCGGCACCTGGTCGATATACCCAAGAACCAGGCGCGAATCACCGCCGCTCGCGCCTCCCGCCGCATCAGAACCGCTGTCGGGGTCGAAGAAGACCGCTCTCTTCTCTCCGGGCGCATGGTCGGCCGCGGGGACGAAAGACAGACTTATGTCGTCGACGTTCCTCCAGTCTTTCCCGACGCCGTCGTTCGTATGCCCGACGTACATCGACCTGTCTTCGGAAGCACCGGGCGTTATCGCAAAGACGGTGCATGCCGCTGCATTCGCGACCATCAGAAGCACGGCGAAGAGACAGAGACAATGTTGAAGAAGATGAGTCGTACCGGTACGTTTACCCATAAAGAAAAAAGGCAGCCCGGGTAGATAAGCATAGCAGATTTATCGCCGTATCCGATGCCATTTTCTCGAAAAATGTTCCCTCTCATTCACCGTTATTCACGCACAACCCTCAGGGCGCCTGCTCCCGGTCCGACGGTTCCTGCCGGCAGTTTACGAGGATACGGGAACTGATGAAGAACATCAGTAGACCAAAAGGAATGTAGTTCGTCCTTCTTGCGGCTTTGCGGGAACTCAATACCAAACGTTAATTGCAAATGTATCCTAAAACCACTTCACGGATAGGGGTCCGATTCCATTCAAGTGCTCTACCCGGAACGTCGCCGGAGAGCCCACAATAAAGCCCGGTGCCGGGAGCGATCGAGAGGGCAATCTGCTCCAAGCCGCCGGTGATAAAACCCCAACACTATCGGTTCGCTCGACGGCGTGCCTTATGGAGGAGGAACGATTTTTGATACACGAGCACGAAACACCCGAGAAGGGATCTGAAACGACCCAGTACCTGGAGAACCTGGTCAGATATGCCAACGCCCCCATCATCGTCTGGGACGCGGATCTCAGGATCACCAGGTTCAACAGCGCCTTCGAGCGGCTGACGGGGCGGGCCGCAGGCGAGGTCGTCGGCCGGTCGCCGGAGATCCTCTTCCCCGAAACCCGGCGTGAGGAACTGATGGGTCTCATCCGGGAGACGACGGCCGGGGAGCGATGGGAGACCGTCGAGATCCCCATACTCACGGCGGGAGGCAGGATCAGGACGGTCCTCTGGAACTCCGCCGCGGTGTACGAGAGCGATGGGGAAGCGATCTCCTCGGTCATCGCGCAGGGACAGGACATCACCGAGCGCAAACAGGCCGAAGAGGCGCTCAAGAGGGCGCATGACGAACTGGAGAGGCGCGTTCTGGAACGCACCTTAGAACTCCGGGAGGCGAACGAAGCCCTGCAGGCCGAGGTTGCCGAACGCATCAGGGCTGAAGAGGCGGTGAAGGCCGGGCAAAAACGCCTCTACGACGTCCTGGAGACGCTGCCGGTATACGTGATACTGCTTTCGCCTGACTATCGCGTGCCCTTCGCAAACTGCTTCTTCCGGGAGCGGTTCGGCGCGTCCGACGGGCGACGTTGCTACGAGTACCTCTTCTCGCGATCGGAGCCCTGCGAGAACTGCGAGTCCTACAACGTCATGAAGACGGGAGCGCCGCATCGCTGGGAGTGGACCGGGCCGGACAACCACGATTACGATATCTTCGACTTCCCCTTCACCGATGCGGACGGCTCCCTCAACATCCTCGAGGTCGGTATCGACATCACCAAGCGCAAGCGGGCCGAGGAGGCGCTACGGGGGTTAAACGAGACGCTTGAAGAGCGTGTGGTCGAGCGTGCGGACGAACTCGCGAAGGCCAACGCCCTTCTCAACGCCATCACCGAGAATACTCCGGCACCCATATGCGTCACCGATCGCGAAGGCCGGTGTGTGCTCTGCAACCCTGCCGTGCCCGGGATAATCGGCAGACCGACCACTGAAGTACTCGGCAGGACGCCGATCGAACTCCTCGGCCCGGAGATCGGCGGCCCTGTTATGGCCAATGATCGGTACGTGATCGAGACCGGGACCACCGAGGCCTTCGAGGAGACGATCGGCGATCGGACTTTCTATATTACCAGGACGCCCATGCGGGATGCCCGGGGAGCGGTCACCGGAGCCATCGCCGTCGGCACAGAGATCACTGAGCTGAAACAGGCGGAAGCGCAGAAGCAGGAGTTCCTGGAGCAGGTGCAGCAGTTCGCCGAAGAGATGGAGGTTCAGAACGAAGAACTGCAGAGCACCACCGAGCAGTTGCAGGAGAAGACCGAAGAACTGGCGCTTCTCAACCGGGTCCTCGAAGAGAGCGAGGAGCACTTCCGTTCCCTCATCGAGAACGCATCCGATATCATCCTTCTCCTCGATATGCAGAGACACATCACCTACGCAAGCCCTTCGGTACGACTGATCGGGGGTTATGATCCCGAGAGTCTCATCGGCACGGACGTACTCGACCTCATACACCCCGAAGACGCCCGGGCAGCAGTAGAAACCGTGAGGGCCGGAATAGCCCTGCCGTCTGCGAGGCTCACGTTCCAGGTCAGAATCAGGAGTTCTGCCGGCCGATGGATTTTCCTCGACGTTACGGGCACGAGCCTGATCCGGGAGGGGAGCGACCGGCAATTCATCATGAACGCACGTGACGTCACCGACCGGAACCATGCCGAAGAAGAGCGAAACAGGCTGCTCGCCAGTCTGGAGGAGGCGCACCGGGAGGCGAACCTCTACCTCGACATCATCACTCACGACATCAGGAATGCAAACAACGTCTCGAGCATCTACGCCGACCTCATGATCGAACTCCTCGACGGCACCGAAAGGGCCTACGCCCGAAAACTCCACGACAGCATAGCGCGGAGCACCGAGATCCTCATGAACGTCTCGACGATCAGGCGCATTCACACCGATTCGGCAGAGTTTTCACCGGTCGACCTCAGCGCGGTCGTCAGCGAGGAGGCCAGAAACTTCCGGGGAGCATCGATACGCCAGGTGGTTCCACCGCTCGAGGTCCTGGCGGACAACCTCCTCGCCACGATCTTCATGAACCTCATCGGCAACAGCGTCAAGTTCGGCGGGCCGGAGGTGGAGATCGTCGTCCGGGCGGAGGAACAGGACGGGGAGGTGCTGGTCTCAGTGGAAGACAACGGGCCCGGCGTGCCCGACGACGTGAAGGGAAAACTCTTCCACCGGTTCGAGCGCGGTAAAGCCCGGGGGAGGGGCGACGGGCTCGGGCTCTTCATCTGCAGGACACTCGTCGAGCGCTATGGGGGAAGGATCTGGATCGAGGACCGCATGCAGGGGCGCCCGGAGGGAGGAGCGGCATTCAGGTTCACGCTCAAGCCGGCGAACCGGGATCGGGATTTTGGTTCGTAACGATAACGGCGCGCTGCCCTGTAGAGAGATCGTAATCGCTCCCGCCGGCGACATCCGACACATAAAAACAGTCGCCACCGGCTTCTTTTTTCCTCATACCGCTCACAGGGGCGGCAACAGCCGGGGCAGCCGCAACGTCGCCGCCCTGCTTCCGCTCGGCGGGAGAAGTATGCGGCTGTCGAAGGTGCCGCGGTCATGGCTGCCCTTCTCCTCATCACCGAAGTCCCGGGCCCGCCCGATCCGTATCAGTCGTCCAGCGTATCGACGCCACCGGGAACCAGGTTCCCGCTCGCCGTGATGCCTGCCGGAGAAGAGCCGGGCTCCCGGGGATCGACCACCGTAACATCCGTCGTTGCCCGGCAGACGATGCCGTCGCTGAGTGTCACGGCCAGCGTGACCGTGTAAGTTCCAGCCGTGGCGTAGACATGGCTGACGGTCTCGCCCTTGCCGGTCGTCCCGTCGCCGAAGTCCCAGGCCATCTCCGAGACGGTTGCGGTGCAGTCCCCGGAGACCGTAGCCGAGCCCCCGAAGACGACCGGCTGATCCGGTTCGACCTGTTCGGGGTCTTTCTCGACTATCGCCGTACAGGAGAAGGTCTCCGGGAGAGGCGGCGAGCCGGCGACATTGCACGGTTCTTCGCAGTTGAGGAGACAGGCGCGGACGGACTCCGTCATCTCGTCCGTCGTCAGGAGGAGGAGCGTATCTCTGGCCCCGATGACTGTGCTGCCGACCGGAACGAAGCGTTCGTCTCCCTTCTGCATCAGGATGATGAGTGTGCCCTTCGGCAACCCGAGGTCGACGACCTGCTTGCCCACCGCCGAGGCGTCCGGAGGGATGACCAGTTCGAGCAATTCGCTCGGGGTATCGGGGTCCACATCGAACTCCCGGGAGAGTTTGCCCGTCTCCTCGAGCGGGCCGGCGAGACCGAGCCAGCGGGCGACTGAGGGGATCGATGTCCCGTGCACGAGCGCCGAGAAGATGACGATGAAGAAGACGATGTTGAATATCGCATCCGCATCAGACACCCCTGCGACAAGGGGGTAGGTCGCGAGGATGATCGGGACGGCGCCCCGGAGCCCCACCCACGACACCAGGGCCTTCTCGTTCATCGGCATCTTCCAGGGGAGCAGTGTGAGCAGGACGGAGACCGGCCGCGCGATGAATATCAGGAAGAGGGCGGCGAGAAGGCCGGGGACGAACGCCGATGCAAGCTGCGAGGGGAAGACGAGCAGCCCGAGCGCAAGGAACATCACGATCTGCATCAACCACGCAATTCCGTCGTAGAACCGGATCAGACTCTTTTTGTGAATGATGACGCTGTTACCAATGATAAGACCGGCGAGGTAGACAGCGATGAACCCGTTTCCGCCGATGACGGTGGTCAGCCCGTAGACCAGCAGCACCATCGCGAGGGTGAGCACCGGGTACAGCCCCTCGGTCTCCAGTTTGATACGGTTGATGAACCAGACCGTGAACTTGCCGAGCGCGTAACCCATGAGGCCGCCGACCGCCATCTGCTGCGCGAACGTCGGGACGAGGCTGAAGATCGACGAACCCGGGGTAAGGATCAGGCCGATGATGCCGGTGGTGAGCAGGACCGCCATGGGGTCGTTGCTCCCCGACTCAAACTCGAGGAACGGTCGCAGATTTCCCTTCAGGCGGGCCCGTGCCGTTCGGAGGATCGAGAAGACTGCCGCCGCATCGGTGGACGAGACGACCGCGCCAAGGAGTAGGCCCGTGAGCGGAGAGAATCCGAGGACCAGGACGGCGAACGCGCCGAGCAGGACTGCGGTCAGGACGACGCCGATCGTGGAGAGGGCGATCCCCTGCCAGAGAACAGGCTGGATCTCTTCCCACCGGGTATCAAGACCGCCCGAGAAGAGGATATATGCAAGTGCTATAATCCCGATGAGCTGCGCAAGCGTGGGGTCGTCGAACGGGATACCGCCCGGCCCCTCCGAGCCTGCGAGCATCCCGACGATGAGGAAGATGAGGAGCGCAGGAACACCGAGCCTCTCCGAGAACTTATTTGCTATGATGCTTATCAGAAAGAGCACCGCTATTCCGATAAATACGAGTTCGAGGGTGAGGACCATTTATGGATATTATTCGCGGGTACTCTGCTTAAAAATTGCCTACCCACTCTTTCGATCGGATAGTCCTCCGGGCGGATACCAACCCGGCGCCGATCGTTTCGCGATCATCGGCACCCGGCAGAACCCCAAAGCCCATCGAGACCGGAGCGAGGGGGCCGGGCGCGCCGAACAGATCTCTCGGCCTCGTCGGTTCCGCGGCGTATCGCGGGGTTGATATAGTATCCGTAAGAAGATCTCAGTCAGGATGACAGAAACCCCGATCTTCCCAAGGCGCGTGAGCACCATACTCCTGTTGACGGCACTGGTGTTCCTCATTATCGGAATCGAGGCGATCGGATACCTCGTCACCATCATCGCCGTATCGGTGATCCTCGCCATGATCATATATCCCCCAACGAAAGCCCTTCGAACGAGGGGACTCCCTGAGAGCGTCGCCGTCGGCGTGGTCGCCGCCGTCGCCTGCCTTGCCGTTCTGCTGATCTGCTATTTCGTCTTCTTCTCGTTCGAGACGCTGGTCGCAGATCTTCCTCTTTACCAGCGGGAGTTGACCGCCAGGTTATCGGAGATCCTTACCCTCCTGGACAGATATGGGATTGAAACGGGTTCGCTCTCACCGTCTTCGATAAACCTGCAGGGATTCGTGGGAATTCTCTCCTCATCGGCCATCAGTATCGCGGATCTCCTTCTCTACCTCTTCTTCATAGCGGTGACGACGATCTTCATGCTCTTTGAGGCGCCGCGGATGCCCGAACGGGTGAGGAAGGTGATGAAGAACGACGAGGCCGTCGAGTCGTTCTCCCGCATGAGCGGATTCCTGGCCAACTTTGTCATCGTCAGGACCGAGGTAAACCTCATCCACGGCTTCCTCTTCGGTACGTTCCTCTGGGTCATGGGGGTGCACGCGGCCGTCCTCTGGGGGGTGATGACGTTCCTGCTCTCGTACATCCCCTACATCGGGCTGGTCATCGCGGCGCTCCCGGCGATCTTCTTTGCCTGGCTGCAGTTCGGGATAGGGGGCGCGATCGCGGTGATCGTGGTCGTCGCGATCCTGAACGCGCTCGTGGAGAACCCGATCTTCGCGCACTTCGCATCGAGGCGCTTCGAGATCCCCGCCCTCGTCGTCGTCCTCTCGGTCATCTTCTGGGGATGGGCGCTCGGTGTTGCCGGGATGATCTTCGCCGTCCCGCTCACCCTCATCGTCCTTATGGTCGCTCAATCGAGCGAGGACTGGGCCTGGGTGAACACGATCCTCGGTGTCGACCACCTCTTTACGGGAGAGCCGACTCTCCCGGCGGAGACGCGGGAGGCCGAGGCGCCACCGGCGAGGTAAACCGGCATGGGGAAGGTTGATACCCTCTTCGCACCCTCCTCTTCTGAGGAGTGAGCATGCTACATACACATGCAATCATCAAAGCGATCTGGGACGCACAGGGTTATGGGAACCTCGCCGTCTGGGCGGATGGGACGACCTCCATCATCGCCCCGGGCGAAAGCCCAAGGAAAGACGGAACAGCGCCGCTTGCGATATTCAAACCCATCCCCCTCGTGGCGGGATTTCCGATGCTCGACTTCGCCATCCACGACCCCGATCTGCTGGAACGGATCGAGACGACGATCAGGGAGGCAGGCGGCGAGATTGAGCGGGACTGAGAACGGCCCGGCACTTACCGTAACTACAAAAAAAAGTGATCTGATTTTAGAGTGATCCGGAAAGGATCACTCGGTCGTCTTCCCGTCGAAGTGCTCGTCGTCCGCCATGGCCGCTTCGCGGGTCTTGTGCACGACCGCATCACGGTGCTCCGGCGGCGAGTAGATCGTGTAGAGCTTGAGGTCGGCGGTCTTTGAGGTGTTGATCACGTTGTGCTTGGCACTGTTCGGCACGACCACGGCGCTGCCGTCCTTCACCTTGTACTCGGTGTTGTCGATGACGACCTTCCCCTCCCCTTCTTCGAACCGGAAGAACTGGTCGACGTCGTCGTGAACCTCCTCGCCGATCTCCTCGCCGGGCTTCAGGCTCATCAGCACGAGCTGGCTGAATTTGCTCGTGTAGAGAACTCTGCGGAATTCGGTGTTCTTTACAGTTTCAGTCTCGATATCGGTTGCAAATCCTTTCTTCATATTCAGAACCTCCATATAAGCAGGTTTGTTTTTGTTGTGGGTGATAACAATATTCCATTATGCCGCCACTTCTATTAAACATTAGCCCGTTTCAGGTCTCTTGAACTCCGAATAAAACCTGTGGCGGCTGCGCCGGGCAGTTAGAGCGACCTATACAGCCGGAACGATATTCAGCGGCCGGGGCCCGGAGTTCCCATGGTCGGGGAGAGCGGGTGATAAGAGACTTCGGTGCCGCCTCGCCGCCGCCCGGAACCTTGATGGGCAGGCGGCGGAGATCTTTCAGGATACGACCGGAGAACACGCATGATCCTTCCACCATCATTTTACGAACGCGACACGGTGACCGTCGCAAAAGATCTGCTGGGGTGCCTGCTCGTGCACCGGGAAGAGGCAGCGACGATGGGGTGGATCGTCGAGGTCGAAGCCTACCTCCGGGACGACCCGGCAGCCCACTCGTACCGGGGAGAGACGCCGCGGAACCGGGCGATGTTCGGGCCGGCGGGCCATGCCTACGTCTACCGGGTCTACGGCCTGCACACCTGCTTCAACGTCGTGACCGGCCCCGAGGGGACGGGAGAGGCGGTTCTCGTCCGGGCGCTCGAGCCGGCCGGCGGGACCGATCTCATGCAGGCGCGGCGGGGAACGGACGACCCGTTCGCGCTCACGAGCGGGCCGGGCAAACTGACGCAGGCGCTCGGGATCACGATGGATCTCGACGGGACCTCGCTCTCCGGGGGACCCCTGCAGGTCTGGTCGCCCGGGAGCCTCTCCGGCCGCCGGGCGGAGGGAGCGGGCGGGGAGATCGTGCAGACGACCCGCGTAGGGATCACGAAGGCGGCAGACCTCCCGCTCCGGTTCTACCTCAAAGGGAGCCGTTACATCTCGCGGCGGTGACCCGTGCCGGGGCCCCGGCGCCGGACGATGCTCCCTTCCACTGCCTCGCCCTGCAGCGTTATCGTCTTCTCGGCCACCGGGATCTCTTTCTTTGCGCGTTTCAGGGCCTCGTCCACGATGTAGCGCACCCCGCTGCAGCAGGGCACCTCCATGTGCAGGACGGTGATCGACCGGACCGTGTGCCGCGAGAAGATATCGGCGAGTTTCGTGATGTATCCCTCGATATCCGCATCCAGTTTCGGGCAGAAGATGAGCAAGATCTTCCCCTGCAGGAAGTCCCGGTGAAACTCGGGGTAGGCGAAGGGGACGCAGTCGCCGGAGACGAGAAGATCCGCATAGTCGAAGTAGGACGCAGCGGGGTTGACGAGCGTCAGCTGAACCGGCCACTGCCGGAGTTCCGACTCGATCCGTGCGGCCTGTTCCGCACTTCTGGCCTCTTCCCGCTGAAGGCTCCTTGCCACGGTGCCCGGACATGCTGCGGGGGCGGCGGGGGTCTCGTGCGGGGGGACCGGGATCTCGTTGGCGTTCAGGTAATCGATCGCCCGGCGGTAGAGGGCCTTCTCCCCGTGGCCGAGGAGATGCTCCAGGTGCGCCTTGATGACACCCATCCCCTGCGGGACAATCTTCTCCATCACCGCCTCCTCGCTATAGGGTTCGGCCTCCCGCTCGATGACGGAGATCGCCCCCTCCGGGCATGTCCCGATGCAGGCGCCGAGACCGTCGCAGAAGAGGTCGCTCACGAGCCGTGCCTTCCCGTCGATGATCTGGAGCGCTCCTTCCGGGCAGTCCGGTATGCAGAGCCCGCACCCGGTGCATTTCTCCTCGTCGATCTCGATGATCTTTCGCTTCATGGCAGACATCCCCGTAAAGGTTCCGTTCAGTATCCTTGACGCCGTTTCTTAACTAGGTATCGCACGAAAGCAGTTATCCCAGAACAAAACGATGGTTATGGTAATGTCTCCCCCGCCGGCCCGCTATCCCGCACCCGCGTTCGACGTCTTCAACGTCTACTTCGAGCGGGTCTACGACCCCTCGATGCACGTCGTATTCACGTTCAGCGGTGAGATTGACGCCGGCGCCCTGCGGGAGGCGACGATGAGGCTCGTTGCGTCCGATCCCTACATCCGGTCCCGCTACGCGGAGGCTGACGACCGGCCGGTCTGGGAGGAGGTCCCGGAGAGTGAATGGGAACGAGCGTTCGTCCTCACCCGGGGCGGCGCCGACGAGCCTCTCACGACGCCACCCCCGCCGCTCGACGTCCGTTCCGGCCCGCAGGTGCGGGTCAACCTCTACCGGAGAGCGGCGGGGGATGTCGTCGCCGTCACCTGCCACCACGGCTTCTGCGACGCGGCCGGCGCCCTCACCCTTGCCCGGGAGGTCTTTGCCGTCTACCGGGGGATCATGGACGACCCGGACTTCCGAACGCCGTCCCGCGCCCCTTATGAGCGGAGCACGAAGAGAGTCCTTGCGCTCTACCCGGAGGAAGAGCAGCGGCAGGCGCTCGCGGAGGAGGAGCCGTTCGTCGACCGGTGGCGCTTTCCGGTCGAGCGGACCGGGAGGGGGACGCCCCGTGTCGCCCGCCGGACGCTCGCGCCGGAACGGCTCGGCCGGATAAAGGCGTTCGGGAGAGAGCACGGGGCTACGGTGAACGACGTCCTGATCGCTGCATACTTCCTCGCCCTTGCAAAGATCCGGCATGACCCCTCCGACCGGGGAGCGCCCCGGTCGCTCCTGACCTCGGCCGATCTGCGGAGGAAGTATCCCGGCCTCTACGACGACGCTCTGCTCGCGAACCTCTCCATCGCCTACGAGGCCACCCTCTCTGCCGGGGAAGGGGCACGGCTCCCGGATATCGTCGGCCAGGTGACGTCGATAACGGCTCGCAAAAAATCAGGGAGCCTCGGCCTCGCGACCATCCTCTTCTACGAGGAGATCATGGCGGGCGGGATGCCGGCGGTGCGGGCGTTCTTCGACGGGATGATCGAGCGGTATGGGGCGTCCGGCCACAAAAACCCGGTCTTCTCGAACCTCGGCATCTTCAATCCCGGCGATTATCTCCCGGTCCCGGGGAAGGACGGCAGGATGCTCGATCTCCGGGATATCCAGTATCTCCCCTGCGTCTGCTGGCCGTACGGGTTTTTGATGATCGCCTCCACCTTCCGCGACCGCCTGACCCTCGCGACAGCCTACGAGGAAGGGCCATACTCGACGGCCGTCGTGGAGCGGTTCCTCGGGTACGTGGACGGGTATCTTCCGTGAGACGATGATGCAGGCGTTCAACTCGGCGATGCAGGTGGTCTGGGCATCCCTCGGGTGCAACCGTCGCGGACAATGATACTGGACTGCCGGAGCACCCCTGATGCGTGAGCGCCGCCGGCTCGCCCTGCCGGTCTGATAATCGCTGTTCTTACTCATGTATCAGCTGCACAGACCGCTGCCGGGAATACCGGGACAACCTGGACTCCGGGCCATAGCGGGAAGGTTCACGCCTGCGGCGCCCCGGAGCAGGGACCGGACGTGCCGATATGCCCTGTGGTCTCGTCAGAAGAGAGATGAGATCGAACGCCGACGTCAGGCAACATTTAAATTGACTCGAAGAGAATCTACATCAGTCGCTTTTAATCCAATCACTCTACTGCCCCTAAGGAGAGATAAGGAGGCAACTATGGAGAACAAGAAGAAATTAACCACCGCTGCCGGCGCACCCGTGCCGGACAACCAGAACGCCATGACCGCCGGCCCCCGCGGCCCCATGCTGATGCAGGACGTCTGGTACCAGGAGAAACTCGCGCACTTCAACCGGGAGGTTATCCCGGAGCGGCGGATGCACGCCAAGGGGTCAGGGGCGTTCGGCACGTTCACCGTCACCCATGACATCACCCGGTTCACGAAAGCGAAGATCTTCTCCGAAGTGGGCAAGAAGACCGAGGCCTTCGTCCGCTTCTCGACTGTCGCGGGCGAACGGGGTGCGGCCGACGCGGAACGCGACATCCGCGGCTTTGCCATGAAGTTCTACACCGAAGAAGGGAACTGGGACCTGGTCGGCAACAACACCCCCGTCTTCTTTCTGCGCGACCCCCACAAGTTCCCGGACCTCAATCGCGCCGTCAAGCGCGACCCGAAGACGAACATGCGGTCGGCAAAGAACAACTGGGACTTCTGGACATCCCTTCCTGAGTCGCTCCACCAGGTGACGATCACCATGAGCGACCGCGGGATCCCCTACTCCTACCGCCACATGCACGGGTTCGGCAGCCATGCATACAGCATGATCAACGCGAAAGGCGAGCGTGTCTGGGTCAAGTTCCACCTTCACACGCAGCAGGGCATCAAGAACCTGACCGACGAGGAGGCCGAGGCGATCGTCGCGAAAGACCGCGAGAGCCACCAGCGCGACCTCCTTGAGAGCATCGAGCGGGGCGACTTCCCCCGCTGGACGATGTATATCCAGGTGATGACCGAGGACCAGGCGAAGCAGATGCCTTACAACCCCTTCGACCTCACCAAGGTCTGGTACAAGGGGGAGTTCCCCCTGATCGAGGTGGGTGTCCTCGAACTGAACCGGAACCCCGAAAACTACTTCCAGGACGTGGAGCAGGCGGCGTTCAACCCCGCCGCCGTGGTGCCGGGGATCAGTTTCTCGCCCGACAGGATGCTGCAGGGGCGTCTCTTCGCCTACGGGGACGCACAGCGCTACCGCCTGGGTGTCAACCACCACCAGCTCCCGGTCAACCGCCCGAAATGTTACGCGAACCCCTCGCACCGCGACGGCCAGATGCGGGTGAACGGCAACGCAGGTTCCGCCGTCGGCTACGAGCCGAACAGTTTCGGCGAGTGGCAGGAGCAGCCCGAGTATAAGGACCCGTTCCTAGAACTCTCCGGTGCGGCGGGAGCCTGGAACTTCCGCGAGGACGACGACGACTACTACACCCAGCCGGGCAAACTCTTCCGCCTGATGAGCCCAGAACAGCAGCAGGTCCTCTTCGAGAACACCGCTCGCGCCATGGGGGATGCCCCCGACTTCATCAAGGCCCGCCACATCGAGAACTGCTCAAAGGCCGACCCGGCCTACGGGAAGGGTGTCGCGAACGCCCTCGGCATTTCGCTCGCAAACGTGAAGTAGCGGCGGAACCGCCACCTCCTTTTTTTACCGCTCGACGAAACAGAACGGGTCTTCTGCAGCGAGGTCGCCGCCTGCCGCATACGCCCGCACCCGGCAGCCACCCCCGCAGAGGTCGCGGGAGCCGCACCGCCCGCACTTCCCGGAGAGGTCACGGGGTTCCGCCCTGAACCGGGTGAGGACGGGGTTCTCCGCGTCCTGCCATATCCGGGAGAACAGCTGGTCCCGGACGTTTCCGACGAGAAACTCGGGCGACCGGGCGAACTGGCAGGGGTAGACGTTTCCTTTCGGGTCGATGTTTGCCACCCGCTTCCCCGCGCTGCACCCGCCGTTCAGGGATCGCACCAGCGCTTCTGCCCCGGCCGCGTCGGGCGACCCGTCCCGCTCCATCGCACGGAGGAGGTGGATGCAGTCCTGCGGGGCGTCGACGGTGAGGAACTCCATGGCCCCGGGATCGGTCTCCGATGCCCTCCGGTAGAGGAGGGTGAGTGCCTCATCTACCTCCTTTGGCCCCACCTGGAGCCGATCGTAGGCCTCGCCCCCCCGCCCGCTCGGCACAAGCCAGTAGAGGCAGAACCGCGAGGCGCCGAGCGTCCCCGCAAGGTCGATGAGGGCCTCGAGTTCACCCATGTTCTCCCTGGTCAGGGTGACCCGGAGGCCGGTCCGGAGGCCGGCCTCCCGGCACCGGGCAAACCCCTCGACAGCCTTCGCAAACGCACCCCGGGTTCCCCTGAACGCATCGTGGGTCTCCGGCCCCGCGCCGTCGAGCGATATCCCGGCGTAGCCTATCCCTGAGTCCTTGATCATCCGGGCGGCATCAGGGGTGATCAGGGTACCGTTCGTGCTGAGCGCGGTCTTGATCCCGCTCTCCGCCGCCGCCCGCGCGAGCTCCGGCAGGTCCTCGCGGAGGAGGGGTTCGCCGCCGGAGAAGAGGATGAGCGGGACGCCCGCTGCGGCGAGGTCATCGATGAGCGCGAGGGCTTCTTTTGTCGAGAGTTCCTCGTCCGTCATCGAGCCCGGCCCGGACCGGCTATAGCAGTGGGCGCAGCCGAGGTTGCACCGGTCGGTGAGGTTCCAGAAGACGACCGGCCGGTAGTCCTGCATGAACGCAAGGTACTTCCCCGGCACCTCGGTAAGAGGCCTGTTCTGGTGGCGCATAACGCCGCTGACTGTTCCCCGCCCATGCATGCACTGTGTAATCCTGTTCACCGTAGTTCGCCTCCGTTCTCGCTGATGCGCACGTTCGGCACCCTCTTGTACTCCTCGGTGCTGAAGAGCACGATATAATCGCTGCACTCTGTCGTCCGGGCCATCTCCTCGATTGCAGCGAGCACAGCCTCCCGGCTCCTCCCGTGGTGCACGGTGTACAGGGTGTACTCCCACCTCCCGGGCACCGGTCGGCGCAGGTAGCAGTGGGAGATCCCCGGAGAGGCGGCGAACCGGGAGAAGGCCTCCTCGTCCCACCCCGCGGGCGGCCGCCAGGCGACGAGGGCATTTGCCGTGATCCCGAGGAGCCGCTGGTTTATCCGCGCCCGGATCTTCCGGATCACCCCCTCGTCGCGGAGGCGTTGCGCCCGGCGGAGCACCTCCGCCTCCGGGACCCCGAGCCGTCGCCCGATCTCGATAAACGGCTCCTCGACCATGGGAATCCCCTTCTCGAGTTCTGCGAGAAGACGGACGTCAATCGGATCCATCCGACCCCTCCTTCGAGAGCGGGAACCGCACGTCGATCTTATAGGCCCGGACGGTGGAAAGGTCGAGCGCATCCTCCTCCAGGATGCCGGTCCGGGCCAGGATATCCGAGAGCACCGCGGAGAGCCGCTCTTCTGTCGGGGCGGCGAGGGTGAACCAGAGGGAGTAGGCATGGTCCCGCCGGAAGTTGTGCGAGACCTCCGGGTAGGTACTGACGACCTCCGCCACCTCGCGCACCCGGTCTTGTGGGACGCGGAGGGCGACCAGGGTCGCGGCGGCAAGCCCGAACCTGCGGGACTCAAAGACCGGCGAGACGTTGCGGAGAACGCCCGCCGCAGCGAGCCGCCGCATCCTTACGAGGAGGTCGTCCTCCGCGATCCCGAGCCTCGCCGCGATACCGGCCCACGGGCGGGAGACCAGGGGGAGGTCGTCCTGGAGGGTGTCCAGGATCGCGAGGTCTGTGCGGTCGGCGGTGCCGGGCTCGTAGGGGCACCACGGGTCCTCGCGGGTGACCTCCCCGCAGGGGTCGTCGGGCCGCATGAGGCCGTCGCACCACCGGGCAGGGACGGAGTCGGCGCCGCGGCAGGCCCGCGCCCGGCACCCGCCGCAGGCCCCCTTATAGTCGCACCGCCCGCACTTTCCGGTGAGCTGGTCCGGGTCGCGGAGGGCTGCGAAGAGGGGCGAGTTCTCCCAGATATCAGCAAACGGCGTGGTGCGGAGGTTGCCGGCGCTCACCGGCAGGTAGGGGCAGGGGGTCACCTCCCCGGTCGCGTAGATCCGGCAGTAACTGATACCGGCCATGCAGCCCCGGCCCCATCCGGGGTTCTCGATCCCGGCCTCGTCGGCGATCCGGCGAAACTGGGGGGCGCATGTCGGCCGGACACGGAGACCGCTCTCCCGGTAGCGGAGGAGGACTTCCCGGATCAAGTCCTCGTACTCGCGAGAATTGCCCTGCCCGGGTTCGCTTCCCCTCCCCGTCTCCACCGGGAAGAAGACCTGGTAGTCGCGGACGCCGAGGGATTCGCCCAGGGCAAGCACCCCCTCCACATCGGCGAGGATGGGGCGGGTGACCGTCATGTTGATCCGGACGCCGAGCCCCGCATCGCGGCAGTGCTTGATCGCCGTGACCGCCCGCCCCCATACGCCAGGGACGCCGCGGAACGCGTCGTGGGTATCCGGGTCAGCGGAGTCGAGGCTGACCGCCACCGACCGGACGCCCGCCGCGGCGAGCCGCTCTGCCGTCGCTTTATCGAGGAGATACCCGCTCGTGCCCATCGCCATCACGAGCCCCCGTTCGGTCCCGTATCGGGCGATATCGAAGATGTCCTCCCGCATCAGGGGCTCTCCCCCGGAGAGGACGACGATGGGCTTTCCGGTGCTCGCGAGCTGGTCGATGACCGAGAACGCTTCGGCGGTCGAGAGGACCCCTTCCGCTTCGTGCTCGCCGGCGTCTGCGTAGCAGTGGGGGCATTTCAGCGGACAGCGGAGGGTGACGTTCCAGGAGATCAGGGCGGGGCCCGTCGTGCGCTGCATTCTCCACATCTCTGGTTGCTTTCGACATCAACCTTTGGACGACCGGGAGGCCTATCACCCCCGGGGCCCAACCCCGGGCCATGACGAGGATCCTCGCGTTCAGCGATCTCACGTGGGGGACGAGGGAACGGGGCGCACCCGGCGGGAAGAAGGTCGATACCGACTCGTTCCTCCGCCTGGTCGGGGAGATCAACCCGGCACTCGTCGTCTTCGCCGGCGACGGTGCCTACGACCGATGCTCCCGCTCGGGTCTCGATGAGACGGAACTCTTCCTCGGCCTCCTCCACGAGATTACATCGGCGGGAAGGCACTGCGTCATCGTCGAAGGGAACAACGACGATAAGATGGGCACCTACGCCCGCGTCCGGGAGGCGGCGGAGGCGAGCCCTTTCCTTCACGAGATATCGGGAAAGGCGGAGACCGCCTGCGGCATCCGCTTCCTCGGCGTCCCCACCGGGAAGGAGAAGAGGATGGCCCGCTCGGCCGAAGGGCCGGCCGACATCGTTGTCGCCCACGCCCCTCTTGCCGACCGGATCTGGCTCTTCGACCTTCCAGCGCCGTGCATCGTCACCGGCCACTACGGCATGATGGTCTCCGTAGTCGCCGGGAAGGCGTATATCGCCCTCGACTGTTCGCCAGCCTCGTATGCGGTGATCGAGCCAGGAAGGATCGAGTACGTTGCCGGACCGTGCCGGATTGTTATGCGCCCCGGAGAGGAGATCACCGCGACGGAATGCGACCCGGCACTCCTCCGGGATCTCACGACCGGGCGGGGACCGCTCCCCTTCCGAGACGAGGCCGAGGCGCTGCGGCGGGCACGGCAAGATGTTGCGACAGAAGGGCGGGATGAGGTCTTTTTGCGCCTGCTCGGGATGGGGATCAGGAAGACGCACATCGAGCGGTATCTCGGGAAGAGGGGGCACCGTTGATGCCGGGCGCACCGGCACGAAGATATGCGTATACCGGCAACACTGCTCTCAACAGTGCGACCATGATCTCCATAAAGAGCGCTGGAATCTCCCACTGTCCTGCCGAAACTGCGCCCTACAGGCGGGGATGCCCGGCGAAGGCGAAAAGGGGAGAGGTATGACCGTAACGGCGCCCCCCATCGAGTACCGCACCACGGACATCGCCGGCATCGAGGTTATCCGCCCGCTCTGGAACCGGATCTGCGAGCACCACCGCATCCGTGCGCGGACGTTCCGGGCCTTCTTCGAGCACACGACCTTCGACGACCGCAAGGCGTACTTTGTCCGGTGTGCAGAGACGGGAGACATCCGGGTCGACCTCGCCTCCGACCCGGCAACGGGCCGGTGTGTCGCTTACTGCGTAACCTCGCTCTCGGCAGACCATATCGGGGAGATCGAGTCTCTCTACGTCGACGAGGCCTACCGCTCGCAGGGCATCGGGACGGCCCTCATGACCCGGGCGCTCACGTGGCTGGACGAGAACGGCTCGGTTGAAAACCGGGTGGCGGTCGCGGAAGGAAACGAGGAGGCCTTCCCGTTCTACCGGAAGTTCGGGTTCTACCCCCGCCGGACGGTGCTCGAACAGGTGCGAGGGAATGCACCCCACCGACGACCGGAGACGTGAGATCCCCCGGCCGACAGCCGTGATCTTCCGATAAATCCCGCATTTTTATCCGCCCGGAGGAGCACCGGGGGCACAAAGTCCGACGAAAGGTCGCATGCCGCCATCGAGCATGCCTCACACCCGGATCGGGCGGCAGATGGCTCTGAGCGCCGCATTGTTTATCCCACTACTCTCCGTATACCTGCATATGGATCCGGTCGTCGAGGCGATACGGCAGGAGTTCGCGGCACACGCGGACCCCGAACTCCAGGAGAGAGGCCAGCGGTTCTTCAAGGAGGAGGTCCGGTGCTACGGGATGAAGACCGCAACCGCGGTCTCGATTGCAAAGGAGTACTGGAAAGAGGTCAAATCCCGTGAGAAGCAGGAGGTCTTCGGACTCTGCGAGGAACTCTATTCGTCGGGGATGATGGAGGAGGCGTTCGTGGTCTCTGCCTGGGCCCCGTTACTCGCCGACCGCTACGAATCTGGCGACATCGCCGTATTCCGGCACTGGATCGAGACCTACATCACGAACTGGGCCACCTGCGACGGCCTCTGCAACCACGCCGTCGGGGACTACATCGTCCGTTACCCGGAAGCGGTCGATGAGCTGAAGCGCTGGACGCAGTCAACGAATCGCTGGATGCGGAGGGCGGCGGCGGTCTCGCTGGTCGTGCCGGCGCGGCGCGGGGAGTTCCTCAATGAGGTCTTCAAGATCGCCGGGCTGCTTCTGACTGACACAGACGACATGGTGCAGAAAGGCTACGGCTGGCTCCTCAAGGAGGCGAGCCGGAAGCACACGGACAGGGTCTTCTCCTACGTCATGGCAAACAAGCGGGAGATGCCCCGGACGGCGCTCCGGTATGCCATCGAGCTGATGCCGAAAGACCTGAAGGCCGAAGCGATGAAGAAGGACTGGTAAGTCTCACGCGAAGTCGCGAAGGACGCGAAGGCAGGTAGATGGATACTTGTAAGCCATTTCGCGGCTTCGCGCTCTTCGCGTGAGGTTCTATCGCTATCCCTGTACTTCACTTCATGCAAAGGCGCAGGGTGGCTCAGAACCCGACCCGCGGCGCCTCCGCTTCCCGCATGTTGTTCTCCATCGTCCAGAAGTACGCCTCGCCGTGGGCCACGCGGAAGACGGCGAGTTTCGGGTCGGCGGGGCCGGAGAGACCGATCTGGAGGAGCCACGGCCGGTCCCCGACAAGCCGCTCTTTCAAGGCCGGATCGTCGAGGAACTCGACCGCGCCTGCGACCCGCATCATCTTCCCCGCTTCGCCGGGCTCATAGAAGCAGAGCTCGACCTTCGGGTTTCTAATGAGTTGCTGCCAGACGGCCTTCGGCGTCCCGGTGTGGTAGTAGAACCCGGTCGCATCGGCAAACCACATGGCAAACGCCCGAACCCGGGGCTGATCGCCGTCCATCGTCGCGATGTAGGTCACGGGGTTTTCGTTCGCGAATTTCACGCATTCGGAAAATTCCATTTTCCTTCCTCGCACATCCATACGGAGAGGAAATAAAAAATGTTTCCGGGGAACCCTCGGGCGGAACCGGACGGGAATACCTCCCGGGTCAGTCTCCGCCCGTATCTGCGGTCCCGGCGCCCGTATAAATAGGTATTAAAGTCTTCAGAGTGAACTCGGTACGATGAAGAGCCCGTTTCACGTCATGATCATCCCGACCCTCGGTTGCCCATCGAAGTGCCACTACTGCTGGAGTTCCGATGAAAGTTCTCCAAAAATGAGCATCGAGACCGTACGGGAGATAGCGGCGTGGCTCAAGGACTACCGGTCCGATCAGGTCACCATCACCTTCCACGGGGGCGAACCGCTCCTTGCCGGCGCAGACTTCTACCGCGAGGCGCTCCCCATCCTCTCGGAGGAACTCGCCCACCTTGAACCGACGTTCGCCCTGCAGAGCAACCTCTGGCTGCTCACCCCGGAACTGGCGAAGATCCTCGCGGAATACCGTATCCCCATCGGCTCGAGCATCGACGGCCCCGAGGAGATCACCGACATGCAGAGGGGGACGGGCTACTTTGCAAAGACGATGCGGGGCTACGGGATTGCACGGGAGAACGGGCTTGATGTCCGGTTCATCTGCACGTTCACCAACCAGTCGGTCCGGCGCAAAGAGGAGATCGTCGACTTCTTCCTCACGAGCGGCTTCCCCCTCAAACTCCACCCTGCACTGCCGTCGCTTCGGAGCGACGACCCGAAGGAGTGGGCGCTCGAACCGGAGGAGTACGGGGAACTGCTGGTCTACCTCCTCGACACCTACCTGGAGAACCTGGGCAAGATCGAGATCATGAACATCAACGACCTCTGCAAGGGCGTCTTCGTCCGGCACGGCACCGTCTGCACGTTCGTGGACTGCATGGGAAGCACCCTTGCCTTCGGGCCGGACGGGAGCATCTACCCCTGCTACCGGTTTGTCGGGATGCCGGAGTATGCGATGGGGAACGTCTACGACCGCCCCGCGGAGGAAGACCTCGCCCAATCGGACGCCTGGAGACTGATGCACGCATTCAAGGACTACGTCGACGGCGCCTGTAAAGAGTGCTCCCATACCAGATACTGCCGGGGCGGGTGCCCCTACAACGCGATTGCGCCGACAGCCGGCGAGATCCAGGGGGTCGACCCCCACTGCGTTGCGTACAAACGGATACTCGACGAGATCACCGAACGGCTGAACGACGAGATGTTCGGCTCAGGTGATGACGAGATGGGCGGGTTTGGATCGCCGTTCGGACGGAGGGCAAAACCGGGGATCATGGCGGTCCTGCAGACGATGGCCATGAAGTAGATGCCCGGGCTGCCACATTTCTGGCATCGCCCTGTACTCTAACTGAGGGGTCTTTCGGCATGCAGCCGATAACCGCGACCGCAAAGCACTTGGCACCTTGAATGCCACACATTTTAGAGAGGAAAGGTCATTTCAATGAGCCAATCCAATCCCCGATGCGGAGAACAGCATCCCTGTACGCTCAAAGACCTCGGCTGGACAGAGGAACACGATGCGGCATTCTCGAAATACACCGGTCCGTATCTCGCCGGCCGGGTGGCCTGCCGGCAGAAGACCGTGTGGGACGTGCTCGTCGACGGCGGGTCCGTCACGGCCGGGGTCTCTGGGGCTCTGCGGAGACTCGGCCGCTTTCCCGCCGTCGGGGACTTTGTCGTGCTCCTTGACCAGCCGGAAGCCGGCACCTCGACGATCGTCGATATCCTCCCGCAGAAGACCCTCTTTGCGCGGGGGACACCGGGGCGCGAAGGCGCCGACCAGGTCATCGCGGCGAATATCGATACGGTCTTTATCGTCACGGCCGCCGGCCATGACCTCAACGCCCGCCGGATAGAACGTTATCTTGCGATAGCACATGCTTCAGGCGCCCGCCCGGTCATTGTCATCAACAAGTCCGATCTCGCGGACGATCCCGCAACGCTCGCCGGTGAACTCGCCGCCGTCTCCCCCGGCATACCGGTCATCCCCATCAGCGCCGTGAGCGGGGAGGGCGTCGACCGTCTCGACCCCTACCTCGCGCCGCGAACGACGATCGCCCTCATCGGCTCGTCGGGCGTCGGCAAGTCCACCCTGATCAACCGGCTCATGGGCCGCCCGGTGCAGGACACTTCGGACACCCGGGACTACGATGAGAAAGGGCGGCACACCACGACCGTCCGCCAGCTCTTCATCCTCGCCGGCGGGGCGCTCATGATAGACAACCCCGGCCTGCGTGAGGTCGGCATCGGTACGGCATCCACCGGCATCGCCGGGACATTCCCCGACATCCTCGCGCTCGCCGAAGGCTGCAGGTTCTCGGACTGCCGGCACGAGGAAGAGCCGGGCTGTGCGGTGCGGGCGGCCGTCGCGGCCGGAACCCTCCCTGCGGTACGGCTGGAGAGTTTTCAGAGGCTCGTGCAGGAACTCGCGTTCGAACAGGATAAAGCGGAGATCGGGCTTGTAAGGCTTGAGAAGAAACGCTGGAAAGCGATCGGCAAGATCCAGAGGGATATCGGGAAGACAAAAGGAAGGTGACGGCCTCCCCTAAACTCCCTTCCGGAGGATGAAGAACTCGTAGCCGTACTCGTCGGCATGCTCCCGGTAGACGGCGATCTCGTGCTCGGCGAACTCGATCTGCGCCTCCGCATCGGGATTACCGGCGAAGTTCGGCCGCAGGTCTTCTATCCGCTTGAGGACATGCAGATAGTAATTCTCCCACCATGCGGACGCAGGCAGCGGAAAGGTCGCGACGACCTCGTAGCCGGCACTCTCGGCGATCGCGCGGTTCTTCCGGACCGTCGTTATCGCCGGGTAGCACTCGTTCCAGAACGTCGCTGCCTCCGGCGAGGGGGTATCGGTGAACCAGGCGGCCTCGGTGAGGCAGAGGTAGCCCCCCGGCCGGAGGAGGCGCTTCCATGAGGCGAGCCCCTCTCGGAATCCCACGATGAAGATCGAACCCTCCGCCCAGAGGACGTCGAACGATCCGTCAGGGAACGGCAGGTCGTCCATCGAGGCCCGGACGGCGGCGATCCGGTCGCCCACCCCGGCCGACGCCGCACTCCGGGCGAGGTCGTCGAGGAACGGCTGGTAGATATCCGTGGCGGTGAGGTGACAGCCCGGGCAGATCCGGGCAAGTTCGACCGTCTGCATCCCGGACCCGCACCCGATATCCAGGATCTCGGGTTGGGGCGGGAGACCGGCGAGCATCGAGAAGGCCTTCCGGGTGCATGCGTTGCTCCCCGGCCCCTGGCGGGGCAGGTTCTCGTGCAGGGTAAAGACAAAAGGGGTGTCCATGAGAGTAGTGCACGGTGCGGCTCTATAACCCCTGTGGTCGGAACGGTCTCCGACTGTCGCCAGAAATCCCGCCAGAGCCAAATACCATCGCCGCCCAATCATGCGTATGGACCAGAGAACCCCCGCCTCCGAACTCCGCGATCGCATGGAGCGGTTCCGGCTCCGCATGGATGCGGAGAACCCGTCGTGGGAGGCTGCCGCCATCTTCGGGAGGGTGAACGAGTTCTACTTCACCGGGACGATGCAGGACGCTGTCCTCCTGGTTCCCCGTAGCGACGAGGCCGTCCTCTGGGTGCGCCGGAGTTACGAGAGGGCGCTCGACGAGTCGTTCTTCCCCGATATCCAGCCGATGAAGAGTTACCGGGACGCCGCGGCCGGGATGGGGACATGCCCGGAGACGATCCATCTCGAGACGGAGGTGGTGCCCCTCGCACTGCTCGAACGCTTCCGGAAACACTTCCCGTTCCGCGAGGTAAAGCCGCTCGACGCACAGGCGGCAAAGGTCAGATCGAAGAAGAGCGCCTACGAACTCTCTCTCATGGAGCGGGCGGGGAGGATTCACTCTCATGTGCTCGAAGACTGCGTCCCCGGTATGCTCACCGAAGGGATGAGCGAGGCCGAACTCGGCGGCGAGATCTTCTCCCGCATGGTCCGGGAGGGGCACCAGGGGATAACCCGGTTCGGGATGTTCGGGACGGAGATGGTGCTCGGACAGCTCGGTTTCGGAGAGAACTCTCTCTACCCGACCAGCTTCGACGGGCCGGGCGGGTGTCGCGGAGCGGCTCCCGGCGCGCCGGTGCTCGGCAACCATGACCGGAAGCTTAGATCGGGAGATTTAGTCTTCGTCGACTGCGGGTGCGGGGTGCAGGGCTACCACACCGACAAGACGGTGACGTATATGTTCGGGCGGCCGCTCCCCGAAGAGGCGAACGAGGCGCATCACCGGTGCGTGGAGGTCCAGGACGAGACGGCATCGATGCTGCGGCCGGGGATGGTCCCGGCAGAGATCTACGAGACGATACTCGGCGGCCTTGAGCCGGCGTTCCTCGAGAACTTCATGGGGTTCGGGGAGCGGCGGGTGCAGTTCCTGGGCCACGGCGTCGGCCTGCAGGTGGACGAGATGCCGGTGATCGCCCGGGGTTTCGACGAGCCGCTCGAAGAGGGGATGGTGATCTCACTCGAACCCAAGAAGGGGATCGCGGGTGTCGGGATGGTCGGGATCGAGAACACCTTCGTGGTCTCCCGCGGGGGCGGCCGGTGCATCACCGGGGCGAACGCCGGACTCATTCCAGTGTACTGAGAGGCGGCTCCCCCACGCTCAGGAGAGCCCGGCAACCGGCTGCATCGGCTCGACCTGCTCTTCAAGGAAGCCCAGCAACTCCCGGTTGACCTCCCCGGCGTGGGTCCAGGTGATCCCGTGCGGCCCGCCCTCGATCACCACGAGACGGCTCCCCTCGACCGCATCGTGGATGCGCTTGCCCGAGGCGGGGAAGGGCACGATCCGGTCGACGTCGCCGTGGATCACCAGAACCGGCACGTCGATCTTCGCAAGGTCGCCCCGAAAGTCGGTCAGCCACGCCGGGACGCAGTCGAGCGTGCCCCGCGGGGAGGCGGCGGCCGCGATGTTCCAGCTGAGGCGGAGGACCTCGTCGCTGATCCGGTCGCCCCCATAGACGTCGACGTTGTAGAAGTCCTGGAAGAACCCGGTGAGGAATGCCGGACGGTCGGCGGCGATGCTCTCCATGAAGCCGTCAAAAGCGCTCCCCTTGACGCCTTCGAGGTTGTCAGCGGTTTTGAGCAGGAACGGGGGGATCGCGGATATGAAGACGGCGCGCTCCACGCGGTTGTTCCCGTAGGTGCCGAGGTAGCGGGCGACCTCGCCGCCGCCCATCGAGAACCCGACGAGCGTTGCCCCGGCGAGGTCGAGCTCCGTCATGAGCGTGTGCAGGTCTTCGGCCAGGGTATCGTAGTCGTAGCCGAGGGTCGGTTTGGCGGAGTTGCCAAACCCCCTGCGGTCGTAGGCGACGACGCGGTAGCCCGCGTCGATCAGCGCCGGCACCTGCTTCTCCCAGGACTTGCTTGAGAGCGGCCAGCCGTGGACCAGGACGACCGGCTTGCCTGTGCCATGATCTTCGTAGTAGAGGTCGATTGGACCCGAGTTTTCTTTTCCGACGGTGATGTAAGGCATGGAATACCTCCTCTGCGGGGTTCCGAGACTGGCCATACTATATAATGGTACGGCACGGGAAGGGCTCGCCCGGGATCGAAGGAATTAGACCGTCCGGGTCCACCGGAAAAAGGATTTTTGAAGAGAGAAGACTTATGAGGGCAGTTCCCCTATGGCTTGATCGGGAACGGAGGGATAGATTGGGCCTCATCAGGAAGGTATCCATCGCAATCGCGGCTCTGGTAGTATTCTCACTCATATTCATGGTATTGACCATAGGGGTCCTGTGTTACTCCGCATCCGAGAACTTTGAATCCTCATATCACTACGGATTGACGATCTCCACGACGGGCCCCATTGAGAACGTAGTCCTCCTGATCCCCCTTCCATCCCGCTACAACCCGGATACCGGAACAAACGTGACCCCCTTTGATCTCTCCCGCGCCAGCCTCACCAATTTCGACCGGGACAACATCTCGATACGCATCGAGGACGTTAGTGGGGTTCCCATGCTGAAGGTCTCGGCCGACCGGATCGATCCCGTCTACAAGAACCGCATCAAACCGATCGGGATTATGCCGGGGCAGAACGAGTCGGATCTCCCGAAACCGACCCATATCTACTCCAACCGATCTTCGGAAGAGACGCCGGTGCTCATCGAGATGGAACTCTCTATGTTTGATGCCAATCCCGGCCACGAGATAGACACCAAGATACCGGTGGGAACCGAGCCCCTCTTTGCGCCGTACCGGATCGTCGGCAACCTCACCGCCTCCGGCGGGCCCGTCGACGACTACTACGTGAGCCCGGGGTCGTCCGGCTACGTCGTCGAGGTGCCGTTCATCCTCTCCTTCGACGCCGGGGACGATAACGTCCTCGCCGTCTCGACCGACTTCCAGGGGATAAACCAGTGGTGGATTCTCGGCTGGCAGTCGAACTCGTACCGCGAGAGTGTGCGCCACGAGTTCACGGGTCCGTGCAACGGCACCTATCCGGTGAAGGGCATCCTCGTAACCGGCGAGGGAGTTTACTGATCCTCAACGAGTCTCATTTCCATGCACCATACTGTGGAAAATGCTAAATACTCACCGGCACCTCATTCCAACCAAACGGGGTGAGGATACGCACGATCAACGCGAGACCTGGGATGAGATGGCCGGACAACACCCCCATCACCCGCTCAGGGCGGTGATTGGCGCCGACGACCTGAACAACGCCTACATCGACGGCAGCCAGAAACGTCTCGTCTCAAGGGCAGTCAGACTGGAACCGCATTTTTCGGTGCTCGATTACGGGTGCGGCGTCGGCCGGTGGACGCTCTGGTTCGCCCGGCAGGTGAAGCACGTCGTCGGGGTGGATATCTCGCCGGGGATGGTCGAGGCGGCACGACAGGCGGCGGATGCGACGGGCATCCGCAACGCCGAACACGCCGTCATCGACGGATTGCCGCTCCCGTTTGAGGACAGCGCGTTCGATGTCGTCAACGCCGTCTGGGCCCTGCGCTACATCACCGACGACGATGAACTTGCCCGCACCGTCGGCGAACTCTGCCGGGTGACCCGGCCGGGGGGGCATCTCACCTTCATCGAGATGCTTGCGAGGAGGGAGCCGGAGTTCAAGGAGCACGAGGGGGAGTTCAGCGGGGCGGCGGTGTACCGGAGAGGTGGAGATTACCGGTCGCTCTTCGAGGGATGCGGCATGATACTGAAGGAGAGCACGGTCTCGAGCGCATCGCCCCTCTACTGGCCGTTCGTCGCGGTTCGCGACGCTGCACGACGCCGGAACCTCCCTGACCCGCTCTCGCGCCTGGCCCCGTCGGCCGTCTCCGTGAGCCTTGCGGCCGAGGGGCTGACAACAGGGCTGATGCAGGTCCTGGCCGACCGGGGTCTCGTCTGGTGCAGGCATCGCTTCTTCTGCTTCGAGAAGCCAGAGAGCGGAGAGGTCAGGGCGTCACCCCACGAGCAGAAGAACGCCTCTTTTTAACCCGCGCGGCAGAAGATCTATCATGAGCGAAAACCTGAGCGGGCGCAGGCGGTCAAAGGAGGAGCGGTCATGATGGATCGACCTCCCGTACCGCCCCGGGCCTCGCGGACGGAGTGGTATATGGCCATCGCGGTCGAGACCGCCCGACGATCCACCTGTATCCGGCGGTGTTACGGGGCGGTCGTGGTGAACCCGGCAGGGGAGATCGTCTCGACCGGGCACAACGGGGCTCCGCGTGGGGAGGCCCACTGCGATGAACTGAACACCTGCATAAGGAAGCAGTACAACATCCCCTCCGGCGAGCGCTACGAGTTCTGCCGATCGGTGCACGCGGAGATGAACGCGCTCCTGCAGGCGGGCCGGGCTGCGGTCGGATGTACGCTCTACCTGGCAGGGTTCGAGCGCCTGACGGGAGCACCGTCTTACGACCCGCCCTGCCTGATGTGCTCGAAGATGCTCGTGAATGCCGGCATCGACAGGGTGGTCGTCAGGATACCGGAAGGGCTCGGGGAACTCGACCCGCAGGAACTCTACCGCCGGCACCTGGACGGCGTGATTGCGAAGGCCTTGGGGGAGTAGGGGGTTCCCTCGCCCTGCTCTGCGCCTTCGGCCTCCTCCCCCATCCTGCAGGGGCGGGGGCAGTCATCACGATAGCCGATGGAAAGCCGTATCCGGGGAGACAGATCGTTTTTCTCGGTACTTCCTCGACCGGATCACCATGACAACGGGGAGCCGGCACCCATAGCACGGGATACCCGGCCCCTCTACTGCTCTACGATGACGACCGGTTTGATCAGGTCCTTCGGCTTATCTTTCATCAGGAGAAGCGCCTCCTCGAGTTTATCGAACCCCTTGAAGACATGCGTCGCCATGAGCGCGGGGTCCATGCGCCCGTGCATCACGACTTCGGCCAGCCGCTCCATCCGCACCCTCCCGCCGGGGCAGAGTCCGGTCATGATGTTCTTGTCCGCCATCCCGAACCCCCAGCCCACGCGGGGAAGGGGTATGACGTCCTGGTCGCCCAGGCCCGAACCGAAGTAGTTGATGTTTGAGATCACCGATCCGGGTTTCGCCACGTTGATCGCGTCCATCATGATATCAGGGCCGCCTCCGGCGATGATCACGGCGTCGACGCCCGCCCCGCCGGTCCTGTCAAGGATCTGGTCGGCGGTGTTCCCGTCCTTGTAACTGATGATGTCCGTTGCACCGTACTCTTTCGCTACCCTGACGGAAGCAGGCCGGGTTCCGACGGCGAATATCCTCCCGGCGCCCCGCAGCCGTGCGCCGGCGACACCGCACAGCCCGACCGGCCCGATCCCGAGGACCGCGACTGTCGACCCGATCTGGATGTTGGCGTTCTCGGCGCCCATAAACCCGGTGCTGAGCATATCCGGGAGCATGACCCCGGCCTCAAGCGACATCCCCTCCGGCAGGTGCGCAAGGTTGTAGTCGGCCAGATTGACGTGGAAGCAATCACCGAATACGCCGTCCTTGAAGTTCGAGAACTTCCAGCCCCCGAGAGGCCCGCCGGTCTGCGACGGGAACCCGCGCTGTGCGGCTTCCGTCTCCCAGTCCGGGGTGATGGCCGGGACGATGACCCGGTCGCCGGGCTTGAAATCTTTCACCTCGCTGCCCACTTCGTCCACGATCCCGAGCGCTTCGTGCCCCAGGATGAGGTTGTGCCGGTCCCCGATCGCTCCTTCCCAGACGGTGTGGACGTCAGACGTGCACGGCGCGAGCGCCAGCGGTTTGACGATGGCGTCTCTCGGGCCGCAAGCAGGTCTGTCCTTCTCAATCCAGCCGATCTCCCCGATCTTTAACATTGCCAGGCCTTTCATGTTCTCTCTCCTTTCGGCCGGGTAGTGATCACATGACGCCATAAAAGTTGAGGTCGCCATGAATCCTTCTTTGAGGCGCAGGAATCCGCCAGTCTTTCCGCGCGGCGATGACTGAGAGCCCTGCCCTTGAGTCGACCTCTGCAACACGAAATACGGTGCATCCGAGGAGTCCGCAGACTTCCTCCGATGAATAAGACGGGCACAGGAGAGAAACCTGTGTTCACCTCTCTCGTGCGAGTATTTTTGGGCAACCCCGCCCTCTCGCTCGATGACCTCGAAAGAGACTTCGCACAGAGCCCCGCCGACTACTGGATGAACCGGTTCGGCGACGACCCGGTCCGGGGCTGACGACCCTGTCACGTACTGCGCCGCCTCTGTCCAAGGTATACCAGTATGCCCGCCAGCATGACCGCGCTTCCGATACCGACGGCCGCGGCCGGCAGCGTGAAAGCAAGCACGAGGCAGCCTGAAAGACCCAGGACCGCGAGGTATCTTCCGTACAGCCTCTCCTGCTCCGTCAGGGTATATGCGGAGATGTTCGTGACCGCGTAATACAGCAGCACGGTGAAAGAACTGAACTCTATCGCCGCACGAAGGTCAGCGAGCAGCACCACCGCGACCAGGATTACACCGACCGTCAGTCCGGCGAGGTACGGGACCCGGTGCACCGGGTGAACCCGGGCAAGAGATGTGGGCATCCTGCGGTCCCGCGCCATAGCAAAGAGCATCCGGCTTATCCCCGTCATCAGGGAGAGCAGCACCCCGAGCGTCGCAAACGTCGAACCGATCCTGACGATCCACTGCCACTCCCCGAAGCCTGCCCCGACGAGCGCCGTCACCAGGGGGGCGTCGGACTCCGCGAGCGGAGCAGGGCCGACGAGCAGGAGCGCCGAGACGACGACGACGGCGTAGACGAAGAGCGTGATGGAAAGACCGAGCACGATAGCCCGGGGAATAGCCGTCTCGGGGTCTTCGACCTCTTCGCCCAGGGTCGCGATCCTCGAGTACCCCGCAAACGCAAAGAACCAGATCCCTGCTGACTGCAGAACCCCGTAGATGCCGTTCGGCCCGAGGAGCGGGCGGAGGTTGCCGGGATCCGGCTCACCGACGAAGATGAGAGCGACGATCAAGGTGAGGGAGAGCAGGACCGCCGCGACGATGACCTTCGTCGCACTGGCGGTCTTCTCGACCCCATGGTAGTTCAGCACCGTGAACGCGATCACCGCCCCAGCGGCAAGGAGCCGTGCATACTCCGGGGCGAGGTAGTAGCCGAAGGTGAGCGCGATCGCAGAGCAGCTGGCGAGTTTGCCGACCACAAACCCCCAGCCCGCGACCCAGGCCCAGAACTCGCCCAACCGTTCCCTCGCGTATACGTAGGTGCCGCCTGACGCCGGGTAGAGGCGGGCGAGCTGTGCAGAGGAACTGGCGTTGCAGTACGCAACAGCGGCCGCAATCACGAGGCCGAAGAGCAGCCCGGCCCCGGCCGCGGCTGCCGCCGGTGCAAGCGCCGTGAAGATCCCGGCCCCGATCATCGACCCGAGCCCGATGACGACGGCGTCCCCCGCAGTCAGTCTTCGCGAGAGCCTGCTCGGCCAGATGCCGTCGGGCGGAGTCTTTGCCATACGTCGTCCACGCCCACGAGATCGGCGGGAGGGTTAACCGTTCCGGCGAAGCGAACCCGCTCGCATATGCCGTCACCTACCGGTGCAACCTCCCTGTACGTCTATCTCCGGTGCACAGTTACTTTTATGATGGCTGCCCTGGATGTGGGGGCACGCTCGCCGGGGCATTGATTGCGTACGCCTGGCCGGAGCAAGAGGGTTGTAGGTGAAGACGTATGGATGCGAGGAGAAAGATAGACGGGAAGAGCAAGCAGGAGCAGCTTGACGAGTTCCGGGCAGACCCGGAGCAGGAGTACCTGACGACGAACCAGGGAGTCCGGGTGAGCCATACCGATGACTCGCTGAAGGCGGGCGAGCGGGGGCCGACGCTTCTAGAGGACTTTCACTTCCGCGAGAAACTGACGCACTTCGACCACGAGCGGATCCCCGAGCGGGCAGTCCACGCCCGGGGCTCGGGGGCGCACGGGTATTTCCAGGTCTACGAACCGATGACCGAATACACGCGAGCGGCGTTCCTTCAGGATCCTCAGAAGTTGACGCCGGTCTTCGTCCGGTTCTCGACCGTCGTCGGCTTTCGGGGCTCCGCCGACACGGTCAGGGACGTCCGGGGGTTTGCGACGAAGTTCTACACGGAAGAGGGGAACTACGACCTTGTCGGCAACAACATGCCGATCTTCTTCATCATCGACGCCATCAAGTTCCCTGACCTCGTCCACGCGATCAAACCGGAGCAGCACCACCAGATGCCGCAGGCCTCCGCCGCCCACGACACCTTCTGGGACTTTGTGGGGAACCTGCCGGAGATCACCCACATGATCATGTGGGTCATGTCGGACCGTGCGCTCCCGCGGAGCTACCGCATGATGGAGGGGTTCGGGGTCAACACCTTCCGGTTCATCAACGCCGAGGGGAAGGCGCGGTTCGTCAAGTTCCACTGGCGGCCGCTGCTCGGCATCCACTCGCTCGCCTGGGACGAGACGCAGAAGATCGCCGGGAAGGACCCGGACTTCAACCGCCGCGACCTCTGGGAGGCGATCGAGATGGGAGACTACCCGGAGTTCGAGTTCGGGATACAGCTGATCGAGGAGGCGGACGAGCACAACTTCGACTTCGATATCCTGGACGCGACGAAGATATGGCCCGAGGAGGAGGTGCCGATCCGGTGGATCGGGAAGATGACCCTGAACAGAAACCCGGACAACTTCTTCGCGGAGACCGAACAGGTTGCCTTCTGCCCGGCAAACATCGTGCCGGGGATAGACTTCTCAAACGACCCGCTCCTCCAGGGCCGGCTCTTCTCGTACCTGGATACCCAGTTGATACGCCTCGGCGGCCCGAACTTCCAGGAGATCCCGATCAACCGTCCGCTCGCGCCGGTCGCAAACAACCAGCGGGAGGGCTACCACCGGATGACGATCGATAAGGGTGTCGCGAGTTACTTCCCGAACTCGCTCGGGGGGAATAAGCCCCGGCCGGCCCGGGTGGAGGAGGGTGGCTACGCCCATTACCAGGAGAAGATCGACGCGAGAAAGATCCGCGCCCGAAGCGAGAAGTTCAACGACCACTTCAGCCAGGCGAAACTCTTCTGGAACAGCATGTCGGACGCGGAGAAGGAGCATATCGTCAAGGCCTTCCACTTCGAGCTCGGGAAGGTCGGGGATCTCGGGGTCCGGAGGCGCGTGGTGGACCTCATCAACAACGTCGACGGCGACCTCGCGATACGGATCGCGGAAGGGATCGGGGTGCCGCCCCCGGCGAAGAAGGGCGCGTCCTCCGGCACGAAGAAGTCCCCGAGCCTCAGCCAGGAGACGACCGTCATGGACACCATCAAGAGCCGGAAGGTCGCGATCCTCGCGATGGAGGGCTACAACCACGACGAGGCGATGCAGGTCTCACAGGCGCTCAAAGATGGCGGGGCTCACCCGGAGGTCATCTCGCAGTACCTCGGTAAGGTCAGGTCCGCCGACGGCAGGGAGATGGAGGTCGATAAGAGTTACGTCACCACCACCTCCGTCGTCTACGACGCCGTCTACGTCCCGGGCGGGAAGCACGTGGAGACCCTGAAGAACCAGGGTTTCGCGATCCACTTTGTCAACGAGGCCTTCAAGCACTGCAAACCGATCGGGGCGGTTGGGGAGGGGATCGACCTCCTGAAGGCATCGGACATCAAAGGGGTCGCCTTCGCCGATGCCGGCTCCGGGGGAGAGGCCGCCTCCGAGATGGGGGTCGTCACCTGCGGGAGCCAGGGGAACGTGAACTCGTTCGTCGAGGAGTTCAAGACGGCCATCGGGCGGCACCGCCACTGGGACCGGGAGAAGAAGGAGCAGGTGCCCGCCTGAGGCGGGATGGCGCAAGGCGCACTCCCGAACCACCTCTTTTGCACGTTGCCTTCGGGTCGGCGTAAGAGAGCGGCACCGGCAGTCTGCGGTTGCACGATGCACGGACGCCCGCGCGGTAGCCCGGTCGGGGAACCATCGTACCTGGCGAAAACCACTCCTGGTGCGCTCCGCGACGGTTACAATCGCGAAACACAGACGGGCCCACTGGTGGAGACTACTGGAGAATGTCGGGAAGCCACGCCTTCGACCGGGCGGTTGTGGAGACGACGAACGCATCCGGTATGCCCGGAGACGAAGTCCTTATTACTAATCTGGATTAGTACTAATCATGATTAGGGAATTTGTCGATCGCGAGACCGAGTCCGCCCTCCTTGAGGAGGAGTGGCAAAAAGACGGCGGGCGATTGATCATCCTCTACGGGCGGCGCCGGATCGGCAAGACCCGGCTCATCACCGAGTTCGTTCGCGACAAGGAGGGTATCCTTCACTTTGCCGAGGATACCGCGCCGCAGATCCAGATCCGACAACTGCAGGAGGCGATTGCACGGTTCCTCGACGACCCGCTCCTTGCAACGCTGGAGATCGCAACCTGGGATCAACTCTTCACCTACCTCGCCCGGATACCCCTTGCTGAGCGCCGCTACCTTGTTATCGACGAATTTACCTACCTGATCAAGAACGACCCGACGGTTCTCTCAGCGCTCCAGAAAACATGGGATACTGCCCTGGCCGGAACGAACTGGTACATCCTCCTCTCCGGGTCGATGCTCGGGCTGATGACCGATAGTGCGCTCTCCTACACGTCTCCCCTCTATGGGCGGCGGACTCGCGACATGCTCCTTGGAGCACTCCGGTTTCCTGATGCACGAAGACTACTCCCTTTGTTCTCCTTTCGGGACGCTCTCAAGGCCCACCTGACCATCGGCGGCATTCCCGAGTACCTCCTCAAGGCCGGGGACTATCCCGACTACCTCACCTTTGTCGAACGGGAGTTCTTCAGCAAGTACGGCTACTTCTATCGGGAGCCCTACTTCCTTCTCTCGCAAGAGTTCCGGGAGTTGAAGATCTACCAGGCGATCCTCAATGCCGTCGCCGTCGGTAACACAACCGCCGGCACCATCGCTCAGTTCTGCGGCATGGACGCCCGCCATCTCTATCCTTATCTTGAAGCGATGATCCGGCTTGAGATCATCGAGAGGGAACTGCCCCTCCTCGGCAGCCGGCGACAGGGGCTGTACCGGATCAAGGACTGCATCTTCGACTTCTGGTACAACTTCGTCTTTTCACACCGGCAGGAGATCGAGACGGAGGGCCTTCCGAGCGATGCTGTCGATATGAACCCCTACTTCGGCAAACGGTTCGAGATCTTTGTGCGAAACGAGTTCGCCCGGAGTGTTCTGCCGGGCTATACCGTCGGGCGATGGTGGTATCGCGGCGAAGAGATCGATCTCGTTGCCGTCCGTGAGAGCGATGAGAGCATCATCTTTGGGGAGTGCAAATGGGGAAACCTGAAAGAACGGGAGGGGCGCGGCGTGCTCACCCGCCTTGCAGAGAAGGCAGAGCATGTCCGGCATGACCACTATCCCCGCGAGCGCTTCTGTCTTGTCGCCGGCAGCATCGAAGGAAAAGATCGACTTCGTGAGGAGGGATTTCTCGTCTATGATCTCACGGATATCGAAGCGATTTGCACAGCCCGGTAACGGGGCGGCCGACACGCCCCCGCCGGGCAGATCTCTTGAACGATGCGCCTCAACTGCGCAGCTTCGGCGAGTTGAACCAGAGCCCGTAGAGCTGGTGCGATTCATCGCCCTTCTTGAAGACTAACCGGAGGGCAACCCCGTCCTCCTGCTCGAACGCGGCCCGGTAGGTCACGGCAACGAACTCGCCTATCTCCGTGACGACGGGATCGCTCCTGGACTCATAGAGCCCGATCCGCGATGTGACGTCTTCACGGTTCTGCACGAACGCGGCCTCGTCAAGGGCCTGCCGCATCTCCGGGCCGAAGTCGCGGGAGTATACCGTATAGTTGCCGTCATTGAAACCCTGCATGAGGTTGTCGGCGATCGGGTCCGCGTAGGCAAACACCTCTGCCGCCTCCTCGCCGGAGAGCACCGTCTCCTGGCCCATGCAGCCGCAGACGGAGACTGCAGCGAGGAGCGTGAGAGCGGCAAGGAGCGGAATCTGAGAACGACTCATGATAAAATATCGAACCGGCAGGTGATGAATGTAGGGGTCGGACTGCCGGGAGGGAGAACCGTAACGGCTATCGGAGCGGTGCAGAGACTGTCGACAGGGGATCTCTGTTCGGGATCTTCCACCGGCTCGAACGGGCCAGGGCGCAGGTCTCGGCCACTTCACCGGATGTTCCAGATCCGAGCGGGGGAGGGCGAGATCTCCGGATCCCGGTGTTGCTCTCCAGCATCTCCAGCCATTTAGCCACGGAGAATGCCGTTGCACGAATGAGTTAAGTTTATAGCGGCATAAATTATCTTCCAGGATCGATAAAAATCGGCGATCCACAATGGCACAACCTGCACCGCTCCTCGACGGGTTACTCTTCATCGCGTTCTTCACAGCAGTCACCATCACGGGGATGCTCTTTGGCCGGTACATAGGGCACGTGTTCTCCGGGGACTACTCCCACGGCATCCCCGGGGCGCTGGAAGCCCGGCTTTTTCGCTTCATCGGCACGTCTGCCGGTGAGGAGGAGGACTGGATGGGATACGCACGGGAGATGCTCATCTTCAACGGCATCGGATTCATCGCACTCCTCGCGCTTCTCCTGCTGCAGGGTTACCTGCCGCTGAATCCGGAAGGCTTCGGCGCATTCGACCCCGGCACGGCACTCCATACGGCGGCGAGCTTCGTCACCAACACCAACTACCAGATATATGCAGGAGAGGCCTCCGCGAGTTACCTGACCCAGATGGCCGGCTTTACGGTCCAGAATTTCCTCTCGGCAGCCACCGGGATCTGCATCGCCATTGCGGTGATGCGGGGAGTCACCCGCCGGTCGACCGACCGGATCGGCAACTTCCGGGTGGACGTGACCCGGTGCATCCTCTACATCCTCCTCCCGGTTGCATTTCTCGCCGCCCTCCTGCTCGTCTCGCAGGGGGTCATCCAGAACGTCGACCCCTACGTGCATGCCGCAGGGTACGGCCCGGCCGGACCGCAGACGATCGCCATGGGGCCTGTCGCCTCCCAGGAAGCCGTCAAGGAGTTCGGCACGAACGGGGGCGGGTTCTTCAACGCCAACTCCGCCCACCCCTACGAGAACCCGACACCGTTCACCAACCTCGTGGAGATCTTTCTGATCCTCCTGATCCCGGTCTCGCTGCCCTTTGTCTTCGGCCGGATGGCCGGGTCCATGCGGCAGGGATGGGCCATCTACACCGTCATGCTCGCGATCTACCTCCCCGCCCTCGGCGCGCTCTACGTTGCCGAGCTGGACGGCAACCCGCTCACGGGGCAGTTCGACGTGACCGGGATCTCGATGGAAGGAAAAGAAGTCCGCTTCGGGCTCGGCGGCACCGCCCTCTTTGCCGCCTCCACCACCGCGACGTCCTGCGGGGCGGTCAACGCCATGTTCGACTCCTTCATGCCGATTGCAGGCATGGTGCCGATGCTCCTGATCCTGCTCGGCGAGGTCGCCTTCGGCGGGGTGGGATCGGGGTTTTACACTATTATCGGGTTTATCGTGGTCGCCGTCTTCATCGCCGGGCTGATGATCGGGAGAACTCCAGAGTACCTCGGAAAGAAGATCGAGGCTCAGGAGATACGCATGGCCGTTCTCACGGTCCTGGTGCCGGGCGTCCTCGTCCTCATCCTCACAGGGGTCGCGCTGTTCCTTCCCGGCACGGCCGGAGCGATGCACAACCCGGGTCCGCACGGCTTCTCCGAACTCGTCTACACGTTTGCCTCACAATCCAACAACAACGGGAGCGCGTTTGCCGGGTTCGACGCCTCAGGGATCTTTTATGCGCTTGCCGGCGCCGCGGCAATGACCATCGGGCGGTTCGTCCCGGCGGTTGCGATGCTTGCCCTCGCCGGGTCGATAGCGCAGAAGAAGACGGTCCCACCGGGACCGGGGACCCTGCCCACCACGTCGGCAACATTCACCATCTGGACGATCCTGGTGATCCTGATCGTCGGGGCGCTCACGTTCTTCCCCCTCTTCGCCATGGGGCCGATCGTCGACCACCTGTTGTTGTCCGGAGGCGGGTAGCCCGATGGCCAGGAAACGGTATCCCCGGTTCGGCGCCCTCGAACCGGGTCTCGTCCACGAAGCGCTCGTCGGGAGCGTCCTCAAACTGGACCCGCGCAGGCAGATCGAGAACCCCGTGATGCTGGCGGTGGAGATCGGGGGGATCGTCACGACGGCAGGGTTCTTCGTCGGCCTCTCGACTGCCACCGGAGAGCAGTCGTTATTCACCGGCCTCGTCTCCCTCTGGCTCTGGCTGACGGTGCTCTTCTCAAATTTCGCAGAATCCCTCTCCGAGGGGAGGGGAAAGGCGCGGGCAGCGTCTCTCCGGCAGTCCCGCACCAGCGTACCCGCACGCCGCCTCGCGAGAGAGGCATTCGATGCACCGGCGAACGAGGTCGCCTCCTCCGACCTCCGGCCGGGCGACCTCGTCCTAGTAAAAGAGAGCGAGATCATTCCCGGCGACGGGGAGGTGATCAGGGGAGCCGCCCTCGTCAACGAAGCCGCCATCACCGGAGAGTCCGCGCCGGTCGTGCGCGAGGCAGGCGGGGACCGGAGCGCGGTGACGGGGGGAACAACGGTGTTAGCAAACGAGATCATCGTCCGGGTCACCACGGAGCCCGGCCGGACCTTTCTCGACCGCATGATCGCCATGGTCGAGGGGGCCGAACGGCGCAAGACGCCCAACGAGGTCGCGCTCGAGATCCTGCTCCTGGCGCTGACCGCCGTCTTCCTGGCGGTCGTCGGCAACATATACCCGGTATCCGCCTACAGCGCCTCGTTCACCGGATCGGGTGCTCCTGCGAGCCTCACGGTGCTGGTCGCGCTCTTCGTCTGTCTGGCCCCCACGACCATCGCGGCCCTCCTCCCGGCGATCGGGATCGCCGGCATGGACCGGCTCTTCCAGCGCAACATCGTCGCGCTCTCCGGCCGGGCGATCGAGGCTGCAGGCGACGTCAACGTCCTGCTCCTCGACAAGACCGGGACGATCACCCTTGGAAACCGTCAGGCGGCGGAGTTCGTCCCGGTGGAGGGGCAGTCCCGGGACGAACTGATGCAGGCCTCCCTTCTCTCCTCGTATGCCGATGAGACGCCGGAGGGCAGGAGCATCCTTGCCCTTGTCCGGGAGAAGACCGGCGTCGCGCCGGCATGCCCCCCGGGTGCACGGTTCATCCCGTTCTCGGCCGCAACCCGCGTGAGCGGCGCCGAGTGCGACGGGACGTCGTACCTGAAGGGAGCCGCCGACGCGATCACGAGGCTCGTCCCCGAGCGCGGAGGAGCGGTACCCCCGGACCTGGCGACGAAAGTGAACGGGATTGCATCGGCAGGAGGCACGCCGCTCGTAGTGGCGCGCGACAGGACGATCCTCGGCGTGATCTTCCTCAAGGATATCCTGAAGACCGGGATCCGGGAACGGTTTGCCGACCTTCGCCGGATCGGAATACGGACGGTCATGATCACGGGCGACAACCCGCTCACCGCGGCTGCAATCGCAGCGGAAGCGGGTGTGGACGACTACCTTGCCGAGGCGAAGCCGGACGACAAGTTAAGGCTGATCCGCGAGACGCAGGACGAGGGCTACATGGTCGCCATGACCGGCGACGGGACCAACGATGCACCCGCCCTTGCCCAGGCCGACGTGGCGGTGGCCATGAACAATGGGACCCAGCCAGCGCGGGAGGCGGCCAATATCATCGATCTTGACAGCGATCCCACCAAACTGCTGGATATCGTCGAGATCGGCAAAGAGATCCTGATGACCCGCGGAGCCCTCACCACGTTCTCCATAGCAAATGACATCGCCAAGTACTTCGCCATCATCCCGGCCGCGCTGGTCGGGATCTACCCACAGCTTGCCATCCTGAACATCATGGACCTCGCCACCCCGCAGTCAGCCATCCTCTCCGCGGTCATCTTCAATGCCCTGGTCATCCCGCTCCTGATACCGATCGCGCTTGCCGGAGTGCGGTTCAAACCGATGCCGGCATCGAGGCTCTTTGCCTACAACCTGGTCATCTTCGGCCTCGGGGGCCTCGTCGCTCCGTTCATCGGCATCAAAGCACTCGACCTCCTGATCGCCGGAGTCCTGTAGAGGTATACCACCCATGACGGAGATACGACAGGCAGCAAAAAGCGGTCTGCTCCTCTTCCTCGTCCTCTTCATCATCACGGGGTTCGCCTACCCCCTGGCGGTAACGCTCATCGCCGGGGCAGCATTTCCATACCAGGCCCACGGCAGCCTGATCGTCGACGGCCAGGACCGGGTGATCGGCTCGGACCTGATCGGCCAGAGCTTCAGCGCACCATTCTACTTCCAGGGCCGCCCCTCGGAGACGCCGATCACCGCGTACAATGCGTCTTCCTCCGGCGGGTCGAACCTTGCACCCGGAAACCCCCTGCTCCTCGAGCATATCGCGGACCGGGTGAGGGCTCTCCGGAACGCCGGCGTGCAGGGCCCACTCCCGTCCGATCTCGTCATGGCTTCAGGGAGCGGTCTTGACCCCGCGATCAGCCTGGACGCCGCGCTGGTGCAGGTCCCCGCCGTCGCAGAGGCGCGCGGTCTTCCGGAGGACGAGGTCCGTGCGCTCGTTCTCGCCCGGGCGGAGAGCCTCCCGGTTCCGTTCGTAGAACCCTACGTCAATGTCCTCTCGCTCAACCGTGAGCTGGATCGCCTGGACAGGAGGGGCTGAATACGGCAGAAAGGACCGCCGAGGAAGGCCGCCCCCTGCCCGAAGACCTGCTCGCCGTTGCAGAGCAGGCGGAACAGAGGGCCGGGAAGGGGCAGCTGACGATCTACCTGGGATACGCCGCCGGCGTCGGCAAGACCTACACGATGCTGGAGGACGCGCTCAGCCACCGGAGCGACGGGCTCGATATCGTGATCGGGTATGTGGAGACGCACGGCAGGGCAGAGACAGATGCACTCACCGCAAGGCTCGAGGCAATCCCCCCGATTTGCGTCGATTACCAGGGACTCACGCTGCGGGAGCCGGATATCGACGCGATCCTCAGGCGACGCCCGCAGATCGTTCTCATCGACGAGCTTGCGCACACCGATGCTCCGGGGAGCCGGCACGCCAAACGCCACCAGGACATCGAGGAGATCCTTCACGCGGGGATATCGGTCTACACCACCGTCAATATCCAGCACATCGAGAGCCAGAACGACATCGTCGCCCAGATCACGGGCATCCGCGTCGCAGAGACGGTGCCGGACACGTTCTTCTACGATGCCGACGAGATCCGCCTGATAGACATCCCGCCGGAGGAACTCCAGATCCGCCTCCGCGCCGGAAAGGTCTATGTGCGGGATATGGCCGAGCAGGCCGTCCAGCGGTTCTTCAGCGTCGAAAATCTCCTGGCACTCCGGCAGATCGCTCTCCGGTTCATGGCGCAGGTCACCGATCGACAGATGCTCACCCGCATGCGGGCCAGGGCCATCCCGGGGCCATGGCCTGCCGGGGAACGGCTCCTCGTGGGGATACGCCCCGGCCCGACGGCGGACCAGATGGTCCGTGCGGCGTACCGCCTTGCAGACAGGTTCCGTGCGGACTGGATCGTGATCTCCATCGGGACCGAGACTGAGCAGAACCTCACGGACCAGGAGCGGCGGTGGCTCAACGATGCGATGGAGACGGCAAGGAGCCTCGGAGGACGGATCGTTCGTTACCGCGGAGGGGACGTTCCGGGGGAACTGATCAGGTATGCCCGGCAGCACAACGTCACCATGATCATGCTCGGTAAACCCCGCGGACTGGACATCTTCTACTCTCCCGTGTACCGCACCATGGTCCGGTCAAAGGGGATCGATATCTTCCTCTACGAACCGAAAGCGACGGTAAGTATCCCTATCCACAGGCAACTGCCGCAATTTGTGAGTCCAAACCTCATCATCAGCGCAATACTCATCGCGCTTGTGACGATCGTGAATTACTTTCTGCGAAATGTCATCAGTTCGTCAAACCTGCTCATCATCCAGTTGGTTCCAGTGGTGGCGGCAGCGCTCTTATTCCGCCGGAGAACGGCGATCATCACCGCTATCGCAAGCATCCTGATCTTCGACTTCGCTTTTGTGGCTCCCTACTACACGCTTACGATCAATGACTGGGATTACTTCATCTCTTTTGTGGGATACGTGGTCATTGCGTTCATCATCAGCGGTCTCGCAACAAGACTCCGCTACCTGCTCCCGCAGATACGGAGGAGCGAGGCAAAGGTTGAGGCCGTCGCCGTCCTCTCCCGCGATCTGGTGAACGTCGCGCACCGCCAGGAGATCTTCGATACGCTCTATCGCCACATGAAGCAGTTTGGCGAAGGTGCATTTGCCGTTCTCACGCCGGGTGCGGGGGGGCTCTTCGTGAACGTCGGGGATCCCGATTATCCGCTCACCCAAAAAGAGCGGACCATCGCCCAGTGGGCCTTCGAAAATGGCCGGGCAGCGGGGAGAGGCACCGAAACGCTCCCGATGGGGATAGGACACTACGTTCCGATGAAGGCGTTTGCGGTTACGTTCGGCGTCCTGGCGTTCGCATTCAGGGACCCGGAGGAGGTGCTTACACCGGAGAATAAGGATGTCCTCCAGACGATGGCATACCTGGGGGCTCTGGCCCTGGAAGAAGTAGAGTGAGCGGGCTGTCCCTGCCGCCGGCGCCGACAATCGAGGGGCGCTGCAGGTCAATACCCCGGTACGACAGGTGATGTCAGGGAGGGAGATCAAACCTGGATAGGTACTGAGATGCAACCGGTTTCACTCCAGAACCCGGTATGCCCCGGAGGGTACAAGCATCTCGAACCGTGCCCCCGTCCCGAACTCGCCCGTTTCGGCGATGCTGATCCCGGTGATCCCGAGAATCTCCCGGATCAGGAAGAGCCCAAGGCCCGTGTTCTTCCCGACGCCCCGGTGAAAGATCCGCTCCTTCTCCCCGGCAGGAACGCCGACGCCGTTGTCCTCCCAGACGAGGGTGAGATCTCCGTTCTCCTCCGGGCGATACCAGACGCGGGTCCGTGTCGTCGACTCGCCGTGCCGGAGCGTGTTGTCCATCAGGTTGGCAAAGACCGTTGAAAGCATCGGGTCCGCGTAAATGACAAGGTCTCCGGCCTCGTTCTCGACCGGGAGCCCCTGAGGCGACGCAGACTGGATCGCGTCGGTGACTCGCTGCCATTCCGGTGATTTGATGCCGAGGTCGGTGTAGTCCCGGGTGAACTCGATCTGGCGGCGTATCCGGTCGGCGGCGCCCTGCACCCGGGTGAGGTACTTCGAGACCTCGGGCTCCTGCACGGCCTCCTCTGCAAACGAGAGGTTGCCGAGGAGGATCGTCAGCTGGTTCAGGATGTCGTGCCGGGTGATGCTGCTCATCAGGTTGAGCTTCCTGTTCACGACCGCAAGGCTGTTCGTCTGCCGGGCAAGCTCCACGGCATGATACTCGATCTCCTGCTCCAATGCCTTGCGCTCGGTGATATCCTGGGCGGTGAACGTCAGGCCCCGGGAGAGAGACGCAGGGTCGAGAGGTGTTATGGAGAGCAGGATACCGATGATCGCGCCGTCTTTGCGCCGGGAACGGATCTCCCGGGTACATGTTCCCACCTCCCGGATCTGTGCGTGCATCTCCTGCAGGAAAGACTCATACTCAGCGTCGTCCTGATACAGCAGCCGCACGGGCTGACCGATGAGCTCTTCACGGGTGTAGCCGACGATGTCGCAGAGCCTGCCGTTGACCTCCGTAAAGACACGGTTCACAACCATTCCGATGCCGGTTGGGGCGGCGCGGAAGATGCTCTCCATCTTCGCCGCTGTCTCCCGCAGCGCCTCTTCGGCCCCTTTCTGATCTGTGACGTCCTGCCACCCACCGTACAGCCGCACGCCTCTGCTCCCGCTATCGCTGCAGTCGGCCGAGATACGGAGCCACCGGATAGAACCGTCCCGGCTGACGATCCGGAGCTCGAAGAGCGACGACATCCCGGGGGAGAGCCGGGAGATCTCGCGCTCAAAGACGGCGAGATCGTCCGGGTAAACGATCTCCTTCCAGCAACGCATCGAAAGGATCTCCTCACCGGTATACCCGGTGATCTCGCGCACCGCTCCGGCAATCCAGTCGATAGTGTAGTCGCCCGAACTTTCGAGGACGCAGGAGTAGACGACGTCGGAGATGCTCTCGGAGATGCGCCGGTAACGTTCTTCGCTCGCCTGGAGCCGATGCTGGCTCTCGGCAAGGTCGTCGAAACTCGACCGGAGCTCCTCCTCGGCAGCGGCGAGCTGTTCATACGTCCCCTGGAGTTCTTCGTGTCTCCGCAGGAGTTCGGCATCCACCTGCTTCTGCCGGCTGATATCCCGGATCGTCTCGATAGCACCGACACGCCTGCCCTCCCGGTCATAGAGCGGCGATGCCCTGATCATGATGACGGACTGGCTGCCGTCAGGACGGGGGAGATAGGTCTCGCCTTCGAGGATCTCCCCCTTCCTCACCATGGCCTGGTAAGGGCCGCTCGATGCTCCATCGGATCGGAGGACGTAGTCGATCAGGACCGGGCGCGCCTCGCCATAGAGCGGAACCGCATACGCGTAATCGCCCTTGCCAAGCATCCCGGCTTTCGGAACACCGAGCATCTCCTCGATTGCACGGTTCCAGGCGATCACGCGGCCGCTGGTATCGATGACGAAGGTTGCGTCCGGGAGGAAGTCGATGATATCGGCAAGCTTGCGTTCGCTCTCTAAGAGCCGCTGCTGGTTCTTGGCAAGGTCGTCGAAACTCGATCGGAGTTCCTCCTCGACAGCGGCGAGCTGCTCATATGCCGCCTGGAGTTCCGCGTGCCTCTCCACCCGTTCGAGCTCGGCGAGTTTGCGCCCCGTGATGTCGTGTACCATCCCGACGGAGCGGACGACCTCCCCGGCTCCGTTCCGATAGTGCTCGCACCGTTCAAGGACGTACCGGACCTCCCCGCTATCGCTACGAAGGAGTCGGTGCTCGACCTCGTAGCCGTCCTTTCCGTCCGCGATTGAACTGCGATACGCGGTATCGACCAGTGCCCGGTCGTCCGGGTGGACCGCCGCAAGGAACCCATCATAGGTCAGTGGTTCTTCACGGTCAAGGCCGAAGATGCGGTAGGACTCGTCCGACCAGATCAGGTCTCCGGTCCTGTGATAGAACTCCCAGCTGCCGAGGTGCGCAAGGCTCTGCGCCCTATACAGCATCTCTTCGCTCCGATGGAGCGCGATCTCGGCTTTTCGCCTCCCAGAGAGCTGCCGGACGGCGTTCGCCAGTTCGGCGAACTGCGCCGTCGGATTACCGCCTTTCTGGATATAGAAGTCGGCACCGTTGTTCAGCGCCTCGATCGCCACCTCTTCGCGCCCCCTGCCGGTGAAGATGATGAAGGGCACCCGGGACCCTGCCTCCCGGACCCGCTTCAAGAGAGCGATCCCGTCCATCTCCGGCATCTGGTAGTCCGAGACGACCGCGGCATACCGGCCGGAGAGGATCATGCGAAGCGCCTCGATGGGGCTTGTAGTGACGTCGACGGCGATGCCGCCCGTCCGTTCAAGAAAAGCACGGCCGATATCGAGCAGCGCCTCCTCATCGTCGACGTAGAGGATGTGGTCGGGGTTGGTGACGGTATGCACTGTTGTACCTATTGAGAAAGGGGGGGAGAAGTAATAAAACATTTCGTATAAGCAGCGGCCAATTACAGAATATTATTGATTTATACCCGGTTAAATTGGGAGTTTTATTCAAAATAGGGTGATGTACCCATAGCAAGGGTGGGCAATCTCTCGGTGTGATAGCACGGCCCGGTGGGCGGCATTTTCGGTTACTCGTGACCGTCTCGGTCTCGATCCTCTCGGGAGGCCGGCGATCTGCACCGTTGACCGTCTCGAAGTCCGCAAGGTCGATCCAGGCCTGGACGACGTCCCAGAAGCCGGGGCCCGCGTCAGGGAGGGGGTATCTCGACCTCTAGCCACTCCCCTCCAGCAGCAGGGTGGAGACGTCTCTCTCGGTCTTGCAGAGACGGACCATCGATTGTGCGATCCAGTATGGGTCAATCTCTTCCCCGAAGAATAACTGGAGCCTTGTCCATCCGGACGGATCGGCGGCGAGATCGACCCGCTGCGTCTTCGAGATGATCGCGGAGAGGTGTTCGCGGAGTTCGGGCAGGAAGCCGGCAACCTTCGGATACCGTCTATGGTTGACCTGTATCCCGATGCTGATCGAATCCTGCCAGTCGCTGAACACGTAGTGCACTTCGCCCGGCCACCCTTCACGGTATACGCGGACGTTCTCCTTTTCGGTCGCACGCGTCGAAAATACGGGCAACTTCATCTTTGAGAAGATCTCGACGGTCAACCGGAGCCGTAACCTCTGCCTCTTCATCTCCGGCTCCGCCTCTCCCGAAACCAGGAAGCGGGAGTGGTAGAAGTACTCGTTCCTGCCGAGCCGGTAGCGCTCGACCACCAGCAGCCGGAGATCGAGGTCGCTGTGTTCGTTGAGGTAGCTGAACTCCCGGATGAGGTCGTCCGGGGCAGCATCGAGGACGATGATACCCCGGATCTGCCCGGCCCTCATATGCGAGGCAAAATTGCTCTTCACCTGGACGAGCCGATCTTCGGGGTTCTCTTCCCCCTCGGCACCGGCCATGGACCGGAACGTCTCTTCGAGCAGGCCTCCCGACCTCGCGTTCACTTCATCAGGTGTGAGGTTCTGCATCGCCGAGAGGTAGTCGCATAACCGGCCGACGATCTCGCGCGACTCTTCGTTCCGGGCCAGGTTCACCTCGACGATGACCGGCAGCCCGTTGCTGTCGATGAGGAAGAGATCGGCGAACCCGCTCTCAAGCGGGAACTCCCGGCTGATCGTGACGAGCGCGGAGTCATCACGGTCGACGAGGAGCACCGGGTGCTCGGCGAGGATCTCCTGCAGTTCGTACTCGTTCCTGAAGGGTTCCGGTTGCTGGGCCAGCTCGCTCCCTTCGCCTATTCGTATCGCGGGCATCGAATCTCCATAGCGAGTATGGAGGGGGAGGTTGATATGGTTATCAATTGGAGTGCCCCGGGGTTCGGAATGCGGCGGTGAACGGGTATCACATCATTCGCGTGTCAGGCAGCGCCATCCCGAAGTTACCGCCCGCGCTCCTGCTCGAGGATGCGGCGGATCTCCTGCCGGAGCTCCGGAACGCGATTGACGACGGTCCGCCAGACAAGCTGCGTGTCGACACCGAAATACGTGTGAATCAGTTTGTCCAGCATCCCCGCCATCTCACGCCAGGGAACGGCGGGATACTTCTCCCGGACGGGCAGCGGAATCTTTTTTGCCGCTTCGCCGATGACCTCGAACTTCCTGATGACAGCGCTCTGAGTCCTGTCGTCATGCAGGAACTGATCATAGGTCATGCCAACGGTAAACTCCTCAATCCTCTCAAGCGCAGCAGCAAGGTCCGAGAGATAGAGAGTATGCGATCTCATGCGACGAGGAGGTCCCGGGTGACCTGCCTGCGGATCTCCGGGCGAAGTGCCGCCTTCGGCACGACGTCCACGCCGGACCCGAGTTTTTCTTCGAGGTACTGTGACAGCCCGACAAAATCGAAGAGATCCGCACCGGAACCGAACTCGACGAGTACGTCGATGTCGCTGCCCTCCCCCTGTTCTTCACGGGCATATGATCCGAAGAGGGCGATGCTCTCGACGTGATAGCGCTCTCTGAGTTCGGCCTTCAGGGAGCGAAGAACCTCGAGGACTTCGGTGCGGGTTTTCATGTGCGCAACGCTCCTGCTGTATGTCCCCTTACGCTCGCGGATTGCTTTAATCTATTGTTCGCCGTGGGAGCATCGGCCCCGGTCACCTCCCGAACAACCCGCCGGTGGAAAAGATTCAGGCTGGAAACTCAGTACTTCGCTAAATCTCCCTCACCTCTCCTTCTGTTTGACCTTGTTCTACCATCCTTTCTCTAAACCCGTTGCCGTAACACCGTAATTCCTTTCACCATCCCCATCGATGCCCGGATCGCTTC
>NZ_VHLL01000005.1 GCF_025384765.1 Methanoculleus formosensis | reverse complement strand
CTCACTCTCCCGAAAGATGCCAATGTCTATCCCGGTATCAGGTTTATCTTCCTTCAAAAGAGGAACTCAAGAAACGACTGATCGAATGGTCGGAAGAGACGCCGGAGGCAGAGTGATCGTATGACGGACCCGGTTCAATTAAGGTCGCACGGGGCTGAAGGTGAAGGGGGTAGGGGTCCCCTTCACGCCAGCGCGGGGACGTCGTCGGCCCAGGTCTCGACCGCGTCCTTGATCGCGTCGTCCTGGTAGGACGAGACCCGGACAGTCTTCCGGGTGAGGGTGACGTAGTAGTCGTCGCCTGAGGGGTCGTGGCACTTGAGCTGCGCGTAGTAGGTCTCGCCGGGGGCGTTGCGGACGGCCTCGCCGCCCATCGCGGTCGCAAGGGCCGCGTTGTTGAGGACCTCGGCGGCGTTCGCCTCGAAGGCGGCGATCGAGGGGGACTGCAGGGAGACGTTTCCGACGCGCTTCCCCTCACCGTCGAGGAAGTCCACCTTCGCGGTGTAGTGCTCGCGGTTCCGGACGACCGGCGCGATGGTCTCGCCGGCTTTGGTCGTATACCCGACGCACCCGAAGGGGTTGTCCTCGATGACGCTCTCGATGAGGTTGTTAAACGACGTTACGGTGGCGATCGGGACGGCGAGGTCCCGGACCGCCGTTTTGTTGACGGTTGTCTGCACGAAGTCTGCCATGGTTGGTTCTCCATGTCTGCATGGTCCCGGGAATATGACAGACGATTATAGGGTATACCCGGGAGGGGATTAGCCTGACTTTATCGGAGAGCCCGGATCGGGCTTTGATTCTCAAATATATCCTTTACGGTCAGGCTTTTTCTCTTCCCCGTCCCACTGTTCTCCGGGAAGGGTACCAGGATGACCGAGGAGAAAACCACCCGGGAGCTCGTTTACGAGACGAACCGGGACGTGAAGTGGATCTGTAAGATGCTGCAGAGAATGGAGGCGCAGGATGAAGAATTTGAGGCCCGGCTCCGGGCGCTGGAGGGGTGGCGGGCGGAGAAGGCCGGGGAGGAGCGGCGGCTCTCGACGGTGAGCGCCGGGGCCGGCGGGATCGTGGGCGGGGTGGTGGCGGTGCTGGTGAAGGTGCTGGGCGGGGGGTGAGGGGGCCATGCTGCCGTTCTCCCCCTTGATCAGTGTGGCTTTGTACGTCTGGAGTGAAAGAAAGAACTTCTATCCCACCGAAAATCTTTGCAGTGGCCCAATAAACTGAGATTATTTTCGATAGCCATATGTTCAGACCCGTGCAATTTAATTTAATGGAGAATAAGGTGAGATATTTTGATGAAATTAATATCTTGAGAGCTTTTGCAATTCTGGCCGTAATAAGTATCCATGTATCAGCAAATTTCACGCATATGGACACCATAAACGGGCTAGCGGCGCTATACATGTCGATCGATGTTCTCTCTCACTTTGCAGTCCCGCTCTTCATAGTTATCTCAGGTTTTGTCCTATACAACAAATATTCTGATGACATAGACATCAAAAGGTTCTATAGAAAAAGACTGAAGTCCGTTCTTCCACAATATCTCATCTTTTCTACATTTTACCTGGCGGCACCATACATCGGCTCGATTGTGCTTGCTAGACCTGTTAACCTCGATATCCTGCATATCATTTATCGATACCTAACAGGAGGATGTTTTTACCACCTCTGGTTCTTTGTCTTGATCATTCAGTTGTATCTCCTTTATCCCGCAATATTACGGCTGTATAATTACTGTGAAGTACGAGGAAGAATATTAGAACTCCTCTTTGCAGTTTACCTCATTGGAGTTCTCTATAACGTATATCCTATCCCGGACATATTCATACTAGGCGCATCCACCCAGATACTGGGAGTGGCTACCAAATTCATCGGATATGTGTTCTACTTGGTATTAGGGATGACCATTCGGAGAAGGTACGATGAACTGCTGCTGAAATCTGTGCCTAAATCATCACTATATTATGCATCAATCCCCCTTCTCTGTTGCACGATTATTGGCATTTTCGGCTACGCTCAAAGTTACTTTAACTTCGATATAACGCAGATCCTGCCTGTGATGGGAGGTTACTGGCACTGGCTTACTGCTGTGATAGATCCATTATATTACGTGGTTATCTTTGCCTTCAGTTTCTACATCTCCCTGAATATTGTATCAAGTAGATCAGCCGCACTCAAGTTGCTGGAGAAGATTGGTGCATATTCTTTCGGGATTTACCTGATTCATGCATTCATACTGTATATCATTGTTCTGACATTCCCTCGGTTTGGATTCGATTGGAATAACTGGCTGTTCTACCCCCTGATATGCATTATAACTCTCGTTTTGAGTTATCTCTCCGTGGAAGTTCTGCAAAAATTCCCCTATAGTGAGTATTTGATTGGTAGCACCAAGTAGGGAACTCGTTTACGAGACGAACTGGGACTTGAAGTGGATCTGCCGGGCGCGACGGGCCGCAGGGCTGGAGCGGGAGCACCGAAGGTGTGACTCGAGAAATTGAGGCCCGGATCCTGGCGCTGGAGGGCTGGCGGGCGGAAAAGGCCGGGGAGGAGAGGAGGATCTCGACGGTGAGTGCCGGGGCCGGCGGGGTCGTCGGTGGGGTGGTGGCGGTGATCGTGCGGGTGCTGGGCGGGGGATGAGGACGGCAGATGTCCTCCCAGACCCGTATCTAACCTGGAATCCCGGTTCAATTCAGAAACCCCTAAACGCCTCCACCGCCATAGTCTCTTCATGCGCTACATCGTCACCGGCGGGGCCGGCTTGGCTCGAACCTTGCCGACACGTTATCACAGCACCACGACGTCGTCATCATCGACAACCTCGCGACCGTGCCAGGCCGGGAAAACATCGAGCACCTTCTGGACCACCCCCGGGTGACCTTCATCGAAGGGAGCATCACCGACCTCGACCTCCTGATGGAGGCCTTCCCCGGCGCGGACGGCATTCTGGCCGGCACCCCCGGTGCCCCGGTCGGTGAAGGATCCCCTCGCCTCGAACGAGGCGAACGTGACCGGCATCGTCAATGTGCTCGTCCCAGCAAGCACACCACCAGATCGATGCCCCTAAGCCATCCATTTTCGTTTTATTTAGTAGGGTAAGCATTTCCACACAAGATTGTAATCAAAAATGCAAACTCGTATATTAAACCACACGAAAGAAACATGACATCAGCTTCCGGAGATCGATAATCCATGCATATCCCTATCGCCCAGCCTTCCCTCGGAAACGAGGAGAACGACGCTGTTCTCGCCGTCCTTGCCTCCGGCATGATCGCCCAGGGTCCGGTCACCGCCGCGTTCGAAGATGAGTTCGCCGCGTACTGCGGGGTTCCACACGCCGTCGCCGTCTCGAACGGGACCACCGCCCTTCACGCGGCGCTGCTCGCCGCCGGGGTCAAGCCCGGGGACGAGGTGATCGTCCCGGCCTTCACGTTCTTTGCGACCGCCTCCTCGGTCTCGATGTGCAACGCCCGCCCCGTCTTTGCCGACGTGGATATGGCGACCGCCACGATCGACCCGGCCGATATCCTCGCCAAGGTCGGCCCGAAGACGAAGGCCGTGATCGCCGTCCACCTCTATGGCCAGCCCTGCGACGCCGGGGCGGTCAGGGAGATCTGCGACGATAAGGATCTTGTCTTCATCGAGGACGCCGCCCAGGCCCACGGGGCGGAGTACAACGGAAAGCGGGCCGGGGCGCTCGGCGACCTCGCCTGCTTCTCCTTCTACGCCACGAAGAACCTGGCGACCGGGGAAGGGGGGATGGTGACGACGGCATCGGACGAGTACGATGCCCGCCTCCGCCGGATCATCAACCACGGCCAGAGTGAGAAGTACCTCCACACCGAACTCGGCTACAACTACCGCATGACCGATATCAACGCCGCGATCGGGAGAGTGCAGCTCGCGAAGCTCGGGGGGTTCAACCGCCGCCGGGAGGAGAACGCCGCCTACTACGGTACCCACATCACGGCGCCGGGGTTGGTGCTCCCCTCGGTCGCCCCCGGCCGGACCCACGTCTGGCACCAGTACTCCCTGCGGCTCACCGAGGCCTTCCCCCTCTCGCGGGATGAGTTCATGACCTACCTCCACGAGCACGGAGTCGGCTGCGCCGTCCACTACCCGGTCGCCCTCTCCAGGCAGCCCTACTACGCCGGGGCCGCGGCCTGCCCGGTCGCGGAAGCACTCGCGGCCTCCGTCCTCTCGATCCCGGTCCACCCGAACGTCACCGACGAGGCGAGGGCTTACGTCTGCGAGACGATCAACGGGGTGATCTAGATGGACGCAGGCGTCATCGGCACCGGCGTCATGGGCAGGAACCACGTCAGGGTCTACTCCGAGCTCAAGGAGGTCGGGACGACCTACGTCTACGACCTGAATACGAAGGCCGCTGAGGAGGTCGCCGCCGCCACGGGGGCGGAGGTCTGCCGCTCGATGGAGGAACTCCTCCGGAAGGCCGAGTGCGTCTCGGTCGTGGTCCCGACCCCCTACCACCTCCGGACGGCGGGAGAGGTCATCGCCGCCGGGGTGCACACCCTGATCGAGAAGCCCCTCTGCCTCACCATGCGCGAGTGCGAGCAGTTGATCGGGCAGATCCCCGACGGGCTGACGGTCGGCGTCGGGCACATCGAGCGGTTCAACCCGGTCGTCACCGAGGTTGCGCGGGTGGTGCGTGATCCCCTCTACGTCTCCTTCCACCGGCACAACCCGGCCTCGGCACGGGTGAGCGGGAGTTCCGTCGTCGAGGACCTGATGATCCACGACATCGACATCGCCTTCAACGTCCTCTTCCCGGGACGGGAGTATACCGTCCACGCGAGCGGGACCGGGGACGTCGCCGCGGCCCTTATGTCCTTCGGGAGGACGCCGGTCTACCTCTCCGCCTCGCGGAAGTCCTCGAAGAAGATCCGGTCAATCTACATCGAGGAGGGGGAGCGGACGATCGAGGGCGACTTCATGACCCAGGAGGTCTACGTCTACCGAAAGCCCGAAGCCTACGGGCAGGAGAACGGGCTCTACCGCCAGGAGAACATCATCGAGAAACTCCTGGTGAACAAGGTCGAGCCCCTGAAGATTGAACTCGCGACGTTTGTGCGGGCGGCACGTGATGGGAAACCCTTCCCGGTGACCCCGGAGCAGGGGCTCGGAAACGTCCGGGTCTGTGAGGCGATCTACCGGGGCCTCTCGGCATGAAGGTCCTCTCGGTCGTCGGGGCCCGGCCCCAGTTCATCAAGTGCGCTCCTGTCTCCCGGGAACTCCGGGAGGTGCACGAAGAGGTCCTCGTCCACACCGGGCAGCACTATGACTATGGGCTGTCCGAGGTCTTCTTCCGCGACCTCGGGATCCCGGCGCCCGACTACCACCTCGATATCGGCTCGGGGAGCCACGGCGTCCAGACCGGCCGGATGCTCGCCGCGGTCGAGGAGGTGATCGGGAAGGAAGAGCCGGAGATCGTGCTCGTCTACGGGGACACGAACTCGACCCTCGCGGGGGCGCTCGCGGCGGCAAAGATGCACGTGCCGGTGGCGCACGTCGAGGCCGGGCTCCGGAGCTTCGACCGCCGGATGCCCGAGGAGGTGAACCGGGTCCTGACGGATCACTGTTCGGATCTCCTCTTCTGCCCGACGGCGACAGCCGTCGCGAACCTCGCGGCCGAGGGGGTCACCGCGGGTGTCCACCTCACCGGGGACGTGATGGTCGACGCGCTCCAGCAGAACCTCCCTCTTGCAAAGGAGCGCTCCACGGCCTTCATCGATCTCGGCCTCTGGCCGAAGGAGTATTTCCTCGCCACAGTCCACCGGGCGAGCAACACCGACGATCCCGCCGCGCTCCGGGCGATCATGGAGGCGTTTTCCCGCCTGGATGCCCCGGTGGTCTTCCCGGTCCACCCCCGGACGAGGAAGAAGTTCGGCGAGTACGGGATCGCGCCGGCGGCAAACGTCAGGATCGTTGAACCGCTCCCCTACTTCGACATGCTCGTCCTCCTTTCCGGCGCCCGTGCGGTCCTGACCGACTCCGGCGGCGTCCAGAAGGAGGCCTACATACTGGAGGTGCCGTGCGTGACCCTGCGGGAGAACACCGAGTGGGTCGAGACCCTGGAGGACGGCTGGAACGTCCTCGTCGGTGCGGATGCCGACCGGATCGTCGCGGAGGCTAATGCGGCCGGCGATGCGCGCCGGGGGCACTCCGCTCGGTTCGGCGACGGCCATGCTGCTGCGCGGATCGCCGCGATCATCACCGAATATCAACCCTGAATACAGAACAGAGATGCATACAATGACCGAGAACCTCGCAACACTCATCAATAAACGCGGCCCGATCCGGCGGATCGGCGTCATCGGGATGGGCTACGTCGGCATCCCGGCGGCGGCGCTCTTCGCGGACGTCCCGCACTTCGAACACGTCTACGGCTTCCAGCGGGATTCCGCTTCTTCCGGATACAAGATCAATATGCTCAACCGGGGCGAGTCGCCGCTCAAGGGCGAGGAGCCCGGGCTTGAGGAACTGCTCGGGAAGGTCGTCGGCGCCGGGAAGTTCTCCTGCACCGCGGATTTCTCGAAGATCGCGGAATGCGACGCGGTGACCCTCGCGATCCAGACCCCCTTCAAGGACAAGAAGGACCTCCTGCCGGACTTCTCGCCGCTCATCGAGGGGCTACGGAACGTCGGGCGGCACCTCACGCCCGGGATGCTCGTCGTCCTCGAGTCAACGATCACCCCCGGCACGACCGCCGGGATGGCCCGGGAGATCCTGGAAGCCGAGTCGGGGCTCGTCGCCGGGAAGGACTTCTGCCTGGCCCACGCCCCCGAGCGGGTGATGGTCGGGCGGCTGCTCCGGAACATCCGGGAGCACGACAGGATCGTCGGCGGGATCGACGAAGTCTCGACGGCCCGCGCCGTCGAGCTCTACTCGCCGGTCCTCACGGCCGGCACGGTCATCCCGATGACCGCGACCGCGGCCGAGGTGACGAAGACCGCCGAGAACACCTTCCGCGACCTCCAGATCGCGGCCATCAACCAGCTCGCCCTCTACTGCGAGGCGATGGGGATCAACGTCTACGACGTCCGGGCGGGGGTGGCGTCGCTGAAGGGCGAGGGGATCACCCGGGCGATCCTCTGGCCGGGGGCCGGGGTCGGCGGCCACTGCCTGACGAAGGACACCTACCACCTGGAGCGGGGGGTGCAGGTGCTAGGGGGTGATCTCGACTGGCCTGAGGGCCGGGAGTCCCTCTACACCCTCGCCCGCGGCATCAACGACTTCATGCCCGAGCACATGTTGCATTTGACCGAGTCGGCGCTGGCACAGGTAGGCAAGACCCTCGCAGGTTCAAAGATCGCCCTGCTCGGTTGGGCGTTCATCAACGACTCGGACGACGCCCGGAACACGCCGGCGGAGCCGTTCCGCGATGCGGCGCTCGCGGCCGGTGCGGAGGTTGCCGTACACGATCCCTGGGTGGACCCGGCGACATCGCCGGATGCACCGCCGGGGTTGTCGCGGGACCTTGCCGGGGTGCTTGCCGGCGCGGATGCGGTGGCGGTCTTTGCCGGCCATAAGGAGTACCGGGGGCTGGTGCCCGCCGAGGTCCGGCGGTTGTGCGGGTGTGAGCGGTCGGCGATCGTGGATGGGCGGAACGTCGTGGACCCGGATGCGTGGATCGGTGCAGGGTTTGCGTATCGTGGCATCGGCAGGGGCGACAAGAACCGGCACGCGTTGCGGGAATAATACCTCTTTTTCGGTCTGACGGTTTCATGTGCGAGGCAGCACGGCGGGAGATCGTCTCCACCTTCTTGCGGATGAGGCGAAAGCCGGCGAACGGAGTCAGTTTCGGTATATCCTGTGCTGTTGACGGACAGAACCTTTTTCACTCATTGGTCGAACTATGTTCCACGTGGACCAAAATGTATCCATCCAGATCGTTGCTCTCCTGCTCAGACGTCACACCGGCCGAGTTCGCTCTTCGTCCGGGTAAACGTCCGGTAGTCGAGGACTCCGGGCAGAGACTCTTGCAACACAGGCCCACGCTTTGCACCTGTTTTCAGCGCGTTGCAGTCGGTGATGCCACTCAAAGGGTGGCGTTGGGGCGTTCGATCCTGATTTTCACCCCGTGAGGGTGGTATCGTGAGATCTTTTCCGGCATTCCGGATTTCGCACACACCCGCACATCCATCCACCCCGGCACCGGTACCGGGGGCTGTGTGCGTGTTCTGCTGTACTTCAGTACTAAGAGAGAGACGCATCTCTCTATCTGTATAGGTACTGCCTGATCCGGCGCCTTCCCCGGCCGTTCGATCTTCGCGGCCGGTGCTGGAATCCTGCGGTAAACCTGCTGCAACGTTGCAACTCGCACCTCCGGTGCTCGAACTCAGTTCCTCGCACCGGACGGTGCTCACGCTCCTGCCGTCCCGGCAGTCGCGCTCCGGAACATCGCAACCATTGGTGCTCCCGCTCCAGCCCGGAGCCCGTCGCGAGCTGTAATCGTCGGACCAGGGTTTGATAACTTATTGTCCTCCGGGAGGGTTACCGAAATGACCGACGCAAAGACTACCCGGGAGCTCGTTTACGAGACAAAACGGGATGTGAATTGGATCTGTAAGATGTTGCAGCGAATGGAGGCGCAGGACGCGATGGTTCGTGAGAACCGGAGCGGGAGTACCGCAAGATGCGACTTGAGGAGTTCGAGGCCCGGATCCGGGCGCTGGAGGGGTGGCGGGCAGAGAAGGCCGGGGAGGAGCGGAGGTTGTCGACGGGCAGCGCCGGGGCCGGCGGGGTTGTGGGTGGGGTGGTGGCGGTGATCGTGCGGGTGCTGGGTGGGGGGTGAAAGGTGGGGAGAACAGCCTGCCCTTCCGGTATCAGGCAGGAAAAGTTGAATCTAAGTGACTGTACAGCGCAAGATCTGTGATACCAAGCATGACAGTACCGCAGATATTCTGTAGACACCCGGACACCATCCATTTCGAGAAGGAGATCAGGCATCTGAGTGATCAAGAGGTCGTCGGCATCTTCACCAGTCAGGGAGAGTTGTTGCACAGTTACAGCAGCGATTACAATGGGGTCTTACACGTCAAGATACCAGATGCAGACCGATTGAGTTCACAACACCAGATACTGACTCACAATCACCCATCAGGCACCTCATTCTCGCTCCCGGATCTGGAGACCGCGGCAAAGCTCGATGTTGCGGAGATCAGGGTTGTCGGGGAAACGGGCGTTTACTCAATGATGCCCCCGCCGGATGGGTGGCCGGAGCCGGGTATCATCAGTGACCAGTTCAGAGAAGTGGATTCTGACCCGGAGTTTGACTCCCGTATGCTCGATATCAAGTTTAGCGCTGAATTCCTTGATCAGGCAAAAGATATCCATAAAGACATCGTGCGAATCCGTTCGGATCTCCACTGTCGTCTGGTGGCAGACACGGTCGGATTAGTCTATGAGGGGGCATGCTGGAAGGCTGAATAAGGGGATATCAGAGCTCCCGATCTTTCATCACTGCCCATGCTTTTGTTCGTGGGCTGCTCCTCTTCAAACAGAACGCCAACTGCAATGTCCCGGGCCCACGCCAGAACAAAGGCAGACCAGCCGCCCCCAGTTCAATTCAGAAAGCCCTAAACCGACACTCAACGTAAACTATTCATGCGCTACATCGTCACCGGCGGGGCCGGCTTCATCGGGTCAAACCTTGCAGACACAGTCGCACCTTAACGGTGCTCCCGCTCCGTTCCTGCGGAACATCGCACTTAGCTCAACACCACGACGTCGTCATCATCGACAACCTCGCCACCGGGTGGCAGGGCCGGCCTATTCTGTGCATCGAGTTCTACTCATCCACAAAACTTAATTCTCACATTTGCAGCCTCATAGAGAGCACAAACATACAACTACCTGCACTTATAGTGCTGACAGTACCTGATCTGCATTCTTGAAGTATCTCTTAACTGCACCACTTAACGAAGCGGGACAGAGCCTATTGATATAGGATAATCCAACAAATGAATTGACATGTTCTGCGCCCGAATATATTTTTAGGAAGCGATCTTTCGGAAGGATACCGTACCAAGCAAGAGGATGGGTGTCGTACTCGGTATGGATTCGCCTGAAAGTATAGACGTTTTTCCCAAGTTTCCCAAGTAACGGTAATTCTTTCAGGGAAGATTTGATATTCGATATAAAGCCATTGCGAGCGTAATGCTTACTACCAACCTTAAGATTGGCAGTGCTATCAAGATTCCGTAGAGTTTCTAAAGGACCTATAAACAATTTATTCATTGCATATTCCCGATATAGCACCTGTTTGAGCCTCAACATCAATGGCACCCTCAGGAAGAAATCGATCAATTCTGCATCCCACAGTGGGATTCGCCACTGAAATCCAAAAAACTCATAGACGCGAACAGAATTGACAATGAACTTCGCCTGCCTCTCATTGAAATTAAATAGTTCTATTACATTCGCACAAGATTCATTGTTGTGGACTGAAATGTCCTCTACGCTTTTCCCGATCTTACCCTCGAAGAGAGACCCAAGTTCAGCCTCATCCCACTTCCAGAGCCGATAGTGTTTTTTCAGGCTATCTTCCAGGAACTTTTCAAAAGTATAGGCCTGCGGTTGATCGTAATCTTGGGGAATCCAACTTCCTGCAAGCATATCCCCACTGTGTCCCGGCACAAAGACCACGTTTTCAGGGATCTTTCCCTCTCCCTTCAGTTCCTTAACGGCGAGATAGTCCTGTATGTGGGGAATTGACACCAGGTTGCCCGCGTAAGAATAATATGCCTTCATATCATCTGCATACGCGCAGGCATACCACTTCTCATTAGTATACTCAACGAAATGCCATTGGTACCCCAGCGCCTCCGCCACCTGCCTGCTGATCTCTGCCTCCCGGTTGCCCTTCTTCCCGTAGGTAAAACAGATCACCCCCTCCACACCGAGCCGTTTCAGCATCGCAACGATGATCCGCGAGTCCAGCCCTCCACTGAGAGGGACCACGATCTGGCGGCCCTTTGTGGACTCGATAAGCCGCTCAAAGACACGCACAAAGACTTCGTCAAGCTGGTCCAACAACTCCTCGTCCGAGTCCGAGAAGTAATTCCCATGCCAGAAACGGTGATAAAAGTGTGTGGCAAGGGCTCCATCCCTTTTGTTGTAGACGAGATACTCCCCGGCCAGGATCTGGGATATTCCATCAAAGAGGGTGTCGGGGCCGGTGACATATCCGGTGACCAAGAACTCGGCACCGTTTTCTTCATTGAAGGGAGGATTCAGGCGGTCCCGGAGATGGTTCGCATCGTCCGAAAAGAGAGCCTCACTCCCGCTCACAGCGTAGAAAAGAGGGGTACTCCTGACACGGTCCACCGCGCAGAAGATACACCCGGGACTCTCCATAGTAAGGGCAAAGTTCCCGTTCAGAGCAAGGAGAAGGGCCTTCAGGGCTTCATGGTCGACCCGGGAGCCCTCTAGGACTGAAGAAAAGAGACGAACGACATCATCACCCCGAAGGAGTTCATTCTCATAGAAGAACGTTCCCTTCAGCCAGCAGGTAATATCATTAGCTTTGATTTCCGTCCACGGGTAGTAATGATTATGGAAAGACATTTCAACCTTCATGGCCTGACTCCCAGTAGTATCCCCATAAATTCTCATTAAAGGTGAGGCATCTAAGTGTAATAAATGCTTCAGAGGCGCCATTCACGATCTTAGCAATAATAAGAAGCAGTACATTAGGAGTAAAGTATATTACTAACCATTTCCAGTTCTCTTAAAAACATATTTAGTCGCCCCAATCAGCAAGACTCTCCTAGCTGGATGCACAATATCTCGTATTATCACTCTCATTGAAAGGTACATTGTCCGAATTAATCCTCTCTGATTAATGCTATTTTGCACTCTTTTATTCATCTTATTTGGAGATGCGGACCGTTTCAAGATTTTTTCGCTATTGTTCGCATTCGAGGTCAATTTATTGCCGAAGTACACTCTAAAAGCTTCTCGCTCCCAGTGAGAATTGTACTTTTTTGAAGTTTGAAACACTTGTAATTTGTCATCAAAAGAATTCCTCACCGTTTCATTATTGTTTAATGACACATGTCCCGTATCTCCATCTATTCCTATATAATATTTAGTAATAGATGGGGGTTTGCTTTTAGCAAGATTTAATTCAATAAAATAGGATTCTGCTGTATATTGATGTTTTTTATGGCAAGGTATGTCAAAGCAGAAATTACCGAGCCCATAAACAATAATGCTTCTCTCATGAACCTCTATTCCCTGCGGGACATGAGCATGATGACCAATTATGATGTCGATACCTGAATCGGTCAATTTATGGAAAAATCTTCGCCTCCCCGGCTCCGGGATGAGGTTGAACTCTGTCCCTCCATGATAGCTAAATATGATATAATCTGGTTCGTCAGTATTTTTAATTTTTTTGATTAATTGTTTTAAATCTCTCATTTTAAATGAAAAGGGTGCAGGATTATATCCATCCCACAAAGGACCTTCTTTGTGGCAGGAAGCAATCAGTGCAACTTTTATATTATCTTTATTTAACAGAAGGTAGGAGTGATGACCGCCAATCCCATAGAATTTAATTCCATTTTGGTTAAGAGAATCTATGGTATTATTCAGCCCAATGCGACCACAATCCATGATATGGTTGTTTGCCAGTGTGCAGATGTTAATGTAACGATCCTTCAAATATTCTGCAGTTTTCGGGGGAGCTCTTAATGCAATCCCCCTCTTTTCCCTGAATGGAGCGTTGGTGATGGGGTTCTCGAGGTTGATATTTACATAGTCGGCGTTTTGAAATATCTCTCTAATTTCTTCATCTAGTATTTCATTTCCAGACGATACATTTTGGGAGAAAATTCCGCTAACAGAAAAATCTCCAGTAAATATTAGTCTCATTGGAAATCTACACCATATATTGGTGTTATAAGCATATAAAACAGTTTTGAAATTCTTTTTAGAAATTAGTTGTCGACTAAGGTTCTATTTAAGATATTGGACATTGCTTTAATATTTAATATAATGAGAATGTAGTTCATTGAAACTCTTATAATCGAATACACCAAAAGAGTGATGAGCACTGGAAATCCAAGAGCGTAACTGACATAAAATCCAAATAAAGCTAAAATAACCCGCCCAATGTCCCAGATGAGCTGCCACCGATTGTAACCATATAGACTTAAGAACGATGTTGGAGATACCACAAACCCCATTATAGCCGCCAGTGCCAACGGCCAGCAGTACCATCCTGCCTCAGCCCACGAACCTCCAAAAATGAACGGGACCACAAACGGAGCACACAGTGCTGGGATGCCGATCAGAGGGATAGCAATCACCAACAGGTGCTTGAGTGTTCTCACATACAGGGACCGCAGTTCCTGCGACCTTTCCCGAACCATCTTCGATGCTTCCCCAAGGTATGCCTGTCCCATTGAACCTGAAACAAACCTGCCTGGAAGCACCACTAGCATATTGGCAAGCGCGTAAAATCCCACAACCGCCGGATCATAGAGCGCAAGCAGCATGAGGGAAGGAAGCTCCAGCGACATTGTATTGACAATGGAGGCTGGAAAATTAAACGCCGGAAAACTCCTGTATGTCTTTGCGACGCTCTTCATGCGGCTCCAGGAGATGGCCTTGAGATTATTTCTCTCCTTCCTCCACATCGCACGGGCAAGCGTGGTTATCCCGGCGATCTGGGAAACAATATGCCCAATAATCAACCCTACCGGCCCGAGAGAGAGAATGCCGAGGAGGATCTTGCATACCGAACCGCCGGCACCCTGGTTGATCTTCGTGTAAGTGATCCTTTTGTAATCCCTCTGCCGGACAGCCCAGTAGTTTAACATGGTATACAGGCCCATCCCGAAGAAGCCGATGAGGAGGAACCAAATGTACTGCTCAATAACCCCAAGGTCGAGCGCATTGACCAGCAGATCCCTTCCAAAAAAGAGAATGAGCGCAAACGCCGACGTTGTGATACACAGGAGTATCAGACACAACCCAAAGAGATTGATCGTGTCTTCGTTCTCTTTGGGGAGTGCATATGCGAATTCATAGCGGAGAGTGGCTCCGACGCCGAAGATCGCCAGGACAGACGAATACACCGCAAGAATACCCATCTCTGATGGGAGGTAGAGCCGGGTGATGATCGGCATCGTGACAAGCCCGATCAACTGGGCAACCGCGGTGCCGCTGCCGAGGATGAGTACGCCTTTGTAGAGCGGATTATTCAGGATAAACTCAATCGCCCGGGAAGTATGGGGGTTCCTCTTCACGACCGGGATCAGGCATGAAAGGAACCTGGAGACTATGCTCTGCTGGTGGTTGCCTGTCATCTGTCTGGCTCAAAGGCTCCCCGGTGTACCGGGGCGTGCTCTCTTATCGATTCCCCTGTAATTGATCTGAATTTTAGACAGTTTTGGATCTATTATCTGGACGAGGATGAAGTTATATTCTCCGAATTGCTGCGCGAAAGAATGTTGATGATGAGGTCATCCCAATACTTTCGCGATCATGACGCTGCATGCCAGGTGAATCAGTCCCAGGAATGAATGCTCATATCGCTCGTATCATATCAGGATTCAAGGGGCTATCAAGCAGAGGCTTGGCACATGTTTTTGGGGATTGCGTTGCACAAACACCGGATAAATTCTACAGTATCCTCGAAGAGCGCCCAGAACTACCATCCATCTATCTGAACGCCCTCCTGAGAGGATTAACCGATGCCCGAAAAGGAGGTTCCGCCCTGGATTGGGGTCTGGCGATCGACTACATCCTGTATCTTGTCGAATCGGAAGATTTCTTGAGAGAGGAGACCGGAGATGCAAGATATAACTTCGAGCCCGATGCGGTAGTAGCGATTAGCGATCTGATCACGGAAGGCGTAAGACATGAGGAATATCTCTCCAGACCAGAGTTACGCTCAAAAACTGAGAAGATCCTTACGATCCTGGCAGACAGGACGACCCCTCAAGTCAGAGACGCGAGCGACTTTACTATGCTGCAGGTAATAACACCGCAATCTGCGATCTTCCACACAATGATCTCTTACTCAATGAGCGTCGCTCCGATAATTGAGAAGGAATCAGGAACCCGCTGGGTAAGAAGCATCAGGGATCGGTTTGTCAGCCAGCTCGGCCGGCCATCTGAGAGGACCCTTGAGTTTTTGGCTGTAGTGGGGAGGTGCCTGCCGCAGCTCTGCTATCTGGATGAGGACTGGGTGACAGAAAACCTGGATGCTATATTTCCCAGGGGTGATGAGAATCACTGGAGGTCTGCATTCAGGGGATACATACGGTATGCCGCGCCGAGCAGAAAGTGTTACAGGCTCCTGCGGGATCATCGCGACTATTCTAGAGCCCTTGGGGCCTTTGATGATGATCATGAGGTGCGGAAACTCCTTATTGCAAGCATCTGTCGGGAATACCTCAACGCTGAGGAGGAAATAGACGATCCCGGGAGTTTGCTGTCGGAGCTGATCGAGCGGGGTGATCTTAAGCAGATATCTACCATGATCTGGGCGATTTGGTACTTCAATAGACATGATTTGCTCAATGCAGAGATGAAAGGGAAGGTAAAAGCGCTCTGGAGGTGGATCATGAACCGCTATGCAGTCGGGGATGTTGAGCCAGATAAGCAGAAGATCCTGGCGGGATTGTTTAACTGGATCTCGATATTCGATGAGATAGACGATGAGATGTACGAATGGTTGAAAATATCTGCTGCCTACGTGCGAAATGGAGTGGGTAGTCTGCGTTTCTTTGATTACTTCCAGGAGCGTGTTGAAGTGGCGCCCGGGAAAGTTGCTGAGCTGACCCTGATCAACTCAAACATGGGGAACCACCTGCCGTACGAGGAGAAGCACCTTCGACGGATTGTTGATGTTCTCTATCGTTCCGGGCAGAAAGAGAGAGCGGACAGGATCTGTAACTTCTATCTGGCCGCGGGGTATGATTATTTACGGAAGATTTATTCCCGGAACAATGACGTGGCCCTCTAGAAGATCTCTGATAAGGGAGGTTGATCCCAGATCCTCAATCTCATGGCGCAATGGCAAGATTTGACTTATCGCGGAACACTCAAGATCTTCAAACGATCAAATTCTGAAGAGTGGGCAGAAGCGGAACGCCTGCTTCCAGCAGATGAACTGATACAGGGCCAGTGTACGATTTTCAGCACAATACAGCATTCCAGAAAAATTTCTAAGGCCACCTTTCCCTTGAACGCCAGGACATAAGCGGTATTTTTGGGGCCTTATTGAGTGAACTTCTGCGCCGAATCACTACGTGCAGCTACGGACGTGGAATGCTGAGATGCCTCTGTTTGGACCTTATCAAGAACGCCAGCGAATTTTTTCGCCATCTCCAGATGACTGTATTTGGAGGTTGCACTCTCTTCAGTGGGGGGTATTGCTCCGGTTCTTACGTACTCCGAATAATACTTGGACAAGGCAACTTCCAGGTCCTCCAACGATGTTGCGTAATGCCCGGCCCGTGTCTCGTTAAGCAAATCTTTCACGACACTCTCTTCTGGACCGCCTAGCGTGATGATCGGCCTCCCGGCGGCAAGGTACTCAAAGACCTTCCCGGTGTACACCCCTTTCTCCTGCGGGTTGTTCCATAAGAGCAAGAGTAAGAGTTGTGACTCACGCTGCCTCTGGAGCGCCTGGTCTCTCGGGACGAACCCGAAAACTTTGACAACACCTTCCAGGCCGGCGCCCTTGATCTCGTCGCATAACCAGGGATCCTGTGAGCCGAAGAAACGGACTTCAACACGCTCTGGGTCGATAACACCATCACTTATTAGATTTTTTAGAGCTTCAAAGAGCATTGAGGGATCCCGTTTTCCGCCATAAAGCGCCCCAGTATAGGTTATGGTGAATTTATCCGTTAATTCCGGTGGGGCAAAAGATGCATCCTCTGGATCAAATCCGTTAGTGATAACATATACTGGTTTATGGGTGTGCAGGCGGCTCAGGTCGTCTGCCAGAGGCCTGGATACCGTCACCAGTGCACTCGCTTTGTCAAGTGTCCGGAGTTCCAGGCGCCTTTCAGCAAACCTCCGGAGAGCGCAATGATTATGATAAGGATTCTGAGTCCAGAGATCACGGAGATCCGCAATCCAGGGGATCTGGTACTTCTCCGCGAGAGTCTTGGCAATAAGGTGACACGTTATGGGGTATGATGAGCTGAGGATTGCATCGATCCGCTCACTCTGGAGAAGTCTTTCTCCCGCCTGACCTGCATGCTTATACCAACCCCTGATAGGATCGGGATAGGTGATTATTTCATTCGGGAGGTATACAAGGCGATCTATGACAGAGGGGCGATCTTTCGCCCTGGAAACCCCCAATTGAGCATTTAACGATTCTTTTGTATTTAGCCCCATGCGTTTCTTCCAGAGCCCAACCACGTCGTCGTAGGGCGTTTGAATAACGCGGAATCGCGAATCTGGTTCCCCTGGCAAGACTGGTGTCAACATGATTGGGTTCCAGCCATACTCAGTGAGGTACTTTGCAAGCCCATATAAACGAATTCCACCGATATTGGGCGTAGGAGGGAAGAAATAGGTAATGATAAGAATATTTCTCAAACGACCACCTTAAACTACTGTAGTAACTTTCCGGAGGTCAAAGCCTCCGTTTGAGTACAGGAAACTCATACCAGGATCATAATCCAGTTGCTCAAAATCCTGTTCAGTAAATCGTAATTTCGCCATATTAGGGAATAAATCTACATACTGCAATCTGTCCCTTTGAGTTATAATCATATCAATCTCATCGGTATAATGAGCTGCTAATGTATGATGTCTATCGTATCCGAAATGCCATGGAACAATCCGACCTCCAAGATACATAGGAAGACGTTGAACAGATTGCTCTTCAGGAGTTAGAAACGCACGGGAAAATCTTCCTGGAGCGACGGTAATCCCTGTTACAGGTATGTCCACATCACGATAATCGTAAAAGAATGTCATCCCCATAACCTCAGATTGTGTTGTGTGGTAGTTCGCCCCTAGATTATACGGCGACGGATAGAGGATAAGCATACTGGCGAGGAATAGAAGGATAATTACCGCAGTTACACACGGCACTTTAAAGGCGGTTCTTTGTAGTAAAGAATTATTCTTCGATTTTCTATCAACCAAAAAGTGCGAGAGGAGATACGCTGCGAATAATGTTCCCAGCATTGAAATATAGATCATAAATCTAAGCGGGCCGAACGGCAGGTTGAAAATAAAGAGGATACCCATAATAAATAAAATGACGAAGAATGGGCCATAAAACGATAAAAGAGGCATATTCTGACCTCTAGCAGTAAATTCTCTCCATAACAACAGTAGAGCCAATAATGAGAGAAGAACAAGAAGCGCTTGTACACCGTACACCTTAAGGGCTTGCTCAATAACACTGTACCCATAATTCTGTGCATAAGAGATCTGATCTAGGAAAGCTGCACCTTTTGATTCTTTTTCCTCTAAAGCGAGGGTATCATATATATCTTTAATAGTATATCCAAAAACGTGGAACGAAGAGATCCAAAAGATAAACCAGCTAAATAGTAACAGAAAAGGAAATACTAGTCGGAAATCCTCACTGTTGTACTTTAAGATAAATGCCTTTTTTTCGCGTAGATTTTGAAGCACCTCCACCAATTTACCAGGGATCCAGAGTGTGAGGAGCATCAGCCCCAGGACAATAGCTGGAAGGACATGAAAAACAGGATAGAAGATGATGATAGCCGATAACGGGACGGCCCAGGTCCATACCCTCTTTTGAAGGAACCTAACAATTAAAAATAACGCAAAAGGAATTAACATATTAGAAAGTGCGTTCGGTGTCAGATTATGATACCAACCAAACGTCAAACAACAACTGATAACCCCGGCAAGTACAGCACCACCATAATTCGCAAATAAGGCTTTAGCAAGAACGTACATACACAGAGCGCAGAGCAGTCCAAAGGTGAGCGGTACTATTTTATGTAAAACGACCAGATCAAGACCGGTAAAAAAGACGAACTCAGACAGGTAAATATGAGTGATCGGATAAATTAGCGAGGTTGAAACATGTCCCGTATCGAGTGTTTCTTTAATCAACCCAATATGGCTGGCCGGATCTCCACCCATACACCACATGTAATAACCACGAATGATAAAGAGAGCTAGGCAGATAGTGTAACACAGGAATACGAGCAAAAACCCTATCTTCCAGAGGGAACTCTGTTCCAATTCATTCTTTGCTATCGATACAACGATAAGTGTAATCCCAACAATCACCGAAGCGATCAAGCTCACCCAGAGTATGAGCGGCGTCGATCGATAGATCGAGGACTCATAGCCCGTGGCGGGTGTATTCCAGGTGATAATGAGTGCTACGCTCAGGAGGAGAAATAAAAAGATCAGGACGACCTTCTGGAAGCGCTGCATATGGATTGCACTGGGGCTGAACATGACTACTCGACGCTCTGAAGAATTTCCTTCCAGTTCTCCACGGTTCTTTCAAACGAAAAATTCTCCTCCACAAACCGCCTTCCGTCCTTCGCGATCTGCTCCAGGTCCGGGGAGTCGAGCGCCCTCTTTACATTCTCTGCAATGCACTCCGGCGAGTTATTCTCCATAATAAATCCGGTCTTGCCGTCTATTATAACATCCGGTATCGCCCCGACCGGCGTCGCGAGCACCGGGGTCCCGCAGGCCATGGCCTCGAGCATGATGTTCGGGAGCCCTTCGGTGTAGGAGGGGAGGATGAGGAGCTGGAGCTGGTTGAGGTAGTTGGGAAGATCGTCGTGGGAGATCCAGCCCGGGAGGTCGACGTGGGCGGTGACACCCCTTTCCTGCAGAGAGGCCTCGATCGACTCTTTCAACTGCCCATCCCCGCCGATGAGCACCCGGAGGTCTTGCCGGTCGGCGAGGATGGCGGGGAGGGCCTGGGCGAAGTGCTGGACGCCTTTCTCCCCGCTCAGTCGGCCGATGTAGCCGATGAGAGGGGGCCGGCCGGGCAGAGGAGTGGTGACGGAGAAGGTGCTGAAGTCGAGGAAGTGCTCGTGGGCGATGAGGATTTTGTGGCGGTATTTTTCAAAGTTCCATTCGGATATAAGACTGTGAGAATAAAGCACTATATATGTAGAAAGATGAAAATTTACATTTAATGAAAATAAAGTCGCTCTATAGAACAAGTCATTAATGGATAAGGCATCTTTGATACTCGATCCACCTTTGAGTAATATGATTTTTTTCCCAAGTAATTTTGCAGTCAGCATTGGCAGAATATATTTATCACCACCAAAGAAAAAAACCCAAGCGTCAACGTTTTTATTTAACGCCTTTACAAGTAGAGCGAGTCGTAATTCCCTCTGCAAATACTTGACGATTTTTTTAATCGAATTAAATTCTAAAGTGTAGTTAATACTATAAGTACGGACCCGAGGATACTCATCGATCTGATCTAAATAATCAGTACTGGTCAGCAGATACGTTCGAGATGCAATCGAACTGAGTATATGTACTAAATTTTTGCTGGGTGTAGCATTTGATTTAGTTAACGGAAAAGAAAAAATCCCCAATTTCAAATTTTTTTTATTCATAAGCAAATCCATTCCGACAAACATCAAAATATACGCTCAAAATTACATTCTACATTTATATTAGAAGATGCAGGGGATTTCCCTCTATTAAATCACCAGAAATAACATAATCCCCAAATACACTAGGATACTGCTCGGAAATAAGATACCAATCCAATTGGTCGAGAACGTACCCTTTCGCATTTCTTGAGTGTTCAGAACGTTCATTTGATATATTTAATAGATAATTCAACATCTGAACAGATGCCATACTAACATCCCCATAGTTAAAGGTTTTCCTACAGTCGGCGTCTATCACAGTCGCTAATTCCGGGATATCAGACACAATACACGACAAACTCGAGATCATTGTCTCTGCAAGGCTCAAACGGGGCATACCTCCCTCATACTCTGGGGTTATAATATGGTAATCAGCGCAAGCATAGGGATACTGATGTCTTAGATTATCACATGTCATTTAGATCTCTCGCATCACGGATCAACCCTGGATAACATTATAAAATTCCTTAAAGTATTTATTTGAGATTATCTCCCAGTCTAAGTTTTTCCTAGCATAATTTCGGATCTCTTTAGAATAATTTGAGTCATAATTATTTAAGTAACCTAGAATTTCAGACTCTGCTATATCATCGTTTGAAGGGTGGAACAACAGTCCTAAGTTATTCTCTTCGATTAACTTAAAATTAGGTATCCTCGAAGCAATACATGGCAAACCTGACGCCAAAGCTTCTGCTACCGTAAGAGTGGGTTCCCCCCCCTCATATTTGCTAGTCATAAAGAAAAAATCTGAGCAACTGTATATTTCAGGTAATTCTTCGGATCTGACATAACCCAAAAACTTCACCCGCACGTCATTCTTTCTCGCGTATGCTTCTAACTCCGGTAAAAGTTTGCCCGCTCCAACAATGACCAAAAGGTAATCCTCAGAATATTTTTGAATCCTTTTGAATAGATCCATCATCCTAAACGGCATTTTGTGGTAAGTTAACCTTCCAACCGATAGAAATATCCTAGACCCCATTGGCAAGCCATATCTAGCCCGAATTTCATTTTTTTCGCTATTGGAGCTAAATACATCCGCATCTACCCCGTTAATTATTTTTATGACCTTTTTCCGATCAATTCCATTTGCTTTTAAATCTGAAATTGATTGTTCACTGACTGAAGAAAAAGGGATACTTGCATCCAGTTTATTCAGACAATAATTTTCAAGGGCCATACCCATGATTTGGTATGGTTTTAGATAGCATGGATACTTTATGCCATATGCTGTTGAATGAATGGTCACATAGCTCTTCTTGAAGGGATTGGATTTTAAAATTAATGGATAGTGTAACCAGGCCAAATCATATTGATCTTGTCGATTTTGAAAGTATTTTGATACTCTATGCCAGTAATGTATAAGAGAGAGCCTGCCGCACCTGGGTATGGCTTCAATTTTTATATCAGGCCCCGTAGGAGAACAAACAATGCATTCAACTCCCTTCTTTTCTAACTGTTGAACAACATTATATGCAACATTAGCAATACCCGAACCGTGAGGATAGTACTCCGTTGTGCAAACCAGCAATCTCATATTATCCCTCAGATCTATATTTAGGACCACGATTTCGGTCTATTAGCAACTCTATAGGCCTTGTAAACATAATTGGTAAACATAGTTTTCTCAGCGATGCTGCCTATACCATGCAACAAACCTGCCCAGGCCTTCTCTGATAGAAACTTCCGGCCTGTATCCGACCAATTTCTCTGCAAGAGAAGTGTCCGCAAGCGTATGCTCCGCATCGCCCTTCTGCTTGTCAGAGTACACAATCTCAGAAGCACTCCCGGTGATCTCCCGAAGGTGAGCGATCAGGTCGTTCACCGTGATCCGGTGGCCGCCGCCGACATTCATCGCATAGCCATCGGCAGCATTCGTATCAAGCAGCCGCCGGTTCACCCGGACGATATCGTCGATATAGGTGAAATCGCGGGTCTGCTTGCCGTCTCCATAGACCGTGATCGGCTCGTTTGCGAGCATCTTGCCGGTGAAGATGGAGATCGCGAGGTCCGGGCGCATCCGGGGCCCGTAGACCGTGAAGTAGCGTAGCGAGACCGTCGGGAGGCCGTAGACCTCGTAGAAGACGCGGCAGTAGTGCTCGGCGGCAAGTTTTGAAACCCCGTAGGGGGAGACCGGCATGGTGGGATGTGCTTCATCGAAGGGGAGGTACTTCACCTTCCCGTAGACCGAAGAGGAGGAGGCGTTGATCACCCGCTTGACACCGGCATCGAGGGAGGCCTTGAGGACGTTCAGGGTGCCAAGCACGTTGACGTTATTCGGTTTGAACGGGTCCTCGACCGATATCCGAACACCGGCCTGGGCGGCCTCGTGGTAGACGAACTCCACGTCAGCATCGATCACCCGCCGGAGAAGATCAGTATCGGTGATATCGCCCTCGATAAACTGCACATTCGGGTTTGCGAGGAGGAGTTTAAGGTTCCGTCGCTTTAACTCCAGCGAGTAGTAGTCATCGAGGTTATCGATAATGATGATTTCGTGTTCTGATACCAATTTCTCTGCAATGTGCGAACCGATGAAGCCAGCCCCGCCAGTGATCACGATTTTGGACATAAATAACTCCCGTTATTTCTCTTTGTGTGCAATTATGGTGAAATTTGTGGCATGATGGATATCTTTCCTCTGTTGAAATGAAAAAAGAGAGCCAAAGATCTTAGTTATCATGAAAAATAATCCGAGGACAAGAATGTAGAGAAGTGAACCGAAGGTTTTGTAGTCCTTATCTCGGGTAACTCTCCAACCAATCGCGCTGAAAAGCAAATATTCTATGTTGTCCAGTACGCCATAACTTCCATAGAGTTTATCCAAACAGAAGCCCGCCTTGCCAATCTCGTACCTTAAACCTTGATCAGTAAATCTCCTAAAGTCATAGTTTGAATGGATATGCTGTAGAAAAGGAACTGATAACCATAACACCCCATCATCTCTTAGAATACGGTTACACTCCTGTAACGCTATTCCAGGTTCAAGCACATGCTCTAAAACCGCATTACAGATGCAAGCATCAAAGACCCCGTCTTTAAAAGGCAATTTGTGTATGTCGGCAATTAATGCGGTATATTTGGATTTTTCAATATCGACACCAATATATTCACTACCAGGTGTAAAACCAACACGATCCAAAAGGTTCCCACACCCAATATCCAACATACGTCCATCCATTTGCGCAAAAGTCTCTTGCATCAATTTTAAATCGTTTTTATGAAACCGAGTATAGGTCATGGCTTTTCCTCAACCATATAATTTGCCTGAGGCTCCTGTTCCTTCTTTACCCCCATTGTTTGAGACTCTAAGCTATCCCAGATAGGCGGTTTTATGAATGCTCTATCAAGGTATTGAAGAATACTATCACGAGTCTCAGGGTTCTCTAACGCAAAATCAATGATCGCCTCGATATATCCTGCCTTGTCCCCGGTATCATATCTCTTCCCCTGGAACGCATGAGCGTAAATGTCCTGGAACTGGAGGAGGATCCGTATCCCGTCGGTGAGCTGGATCTCGCCGCCGACGCCCGGGGTCGTGTGCTCCAGGCATTCGAAGATCTGGGGGGTGAAGACATATCGGCCGATCGCTCCGATGTTCGAGGGGGCCTCTTCAACCCGGGGCTTCTCGACGATATCGTCGATCCGGTAGAGCGACGGGCTTACCCGCGTCCCCCGGATGATACCGTAACTGCTGATCTTCTCCCGGGGAACCGCCTCGACCGCAATGACGGATCGCTGCTTCTCCCGGTAGAGGTCGATGAGCTGCTTCGTGCAGGGAACATGGTTCCTGATGATGTCGTCCCCGAGGAGCACCGCGAACGGTTCGTCGCCGATGTGCTTCTCGGCACGCATGATGGCGTCGCCAAGCCCCCTTGGCTCCTTCTGCCGAATGTAGTGGATGTCAACGAGGGAGGAAACGTCCTGTACCATCTTGAGCGTCTCAAACTTCCCGTGGTCGCGCAGGTGCATCTCAAGCTCCGGCGAGTCGTCGAAGTAGTCTTCAATTGCCCGCTTCCCCCGGCCGGTGACGATGATCAGGTCTTCGATCCCCGAATCGATCGCCTCCTCAACCACATACTGGATCACCGGGCGGTCGATGAGCGGGAGCATCTCCTTGGGCATCGACTTCGTTGCCGGGAGGAACCGGGTGCCGAGGCCTGCCGCCGGGATGACGGCCTTCCGGACCTCCGTCACCAGCAGACCCCCTCGTAGATGTCGGCAGTCTTAGAGGCCGCGGCGATCCGACGGCCGTCGATGACGGTCGTCCCGCTGTAGTTGAGGCGCTCGAACTCCTCCCACTCGGTCGTGATCAGGACGGCGTCGGCCGTGAGGACAGCCTGTGCCGAGGGTGCGTATTCGATCTCCGGGAAGATTTTAGAGAAGCTCTCCATAGCAAGAGGGTCGTAGGCGACGACCACAGCGCCGGCATCGAGCAGCGCCCGGATGACCGGGATGGCCCGGCTCTCCCTGATGTCATCGGTGTCGGGCTTGAAAGCAAGCCCAAGAATGCCAATCCGCCGGCCCTTCAGGTCGGGGATATGCGCCTGGAGCAGCTGGACCAGTTTCAGGGGCTGGTCCTCGTTGACACGCAGCGCCGCATGGAGGATCTGGAGAGTTTCGTGGTGATCTCCCGCCCCGGCGATCAGCGCTCGGACATCCTTGGGGAAACACGAACCACCAAACCCGATCCCCGTCCGGAAGAAGGCCGGGCCGATCCGGTTGTCGAGCCCGACCCCGGCAAAGACCTCCTCCGCATCGATCCCGAGTTTCTTCGCGAGGTTCCCGATCTCGTTCGCGAAGCTGATCTTTGTGGCAAGGAAGGCATTGCTCGTGTACTTGATCATCTCCGCCGTCCGGATCGAGGTCTCGATCTTCGGGCAGGCAAAGGAGGCGTAGAGGTCCCCGAGCGCCCGCATCGTCCGAGCGTCCCCGGCACCGAGCACGATACGGTCGGGCACGCAGAAGTCGTGGACGGCGTTTCCTTCCCGGAGGAACTCCGGGTTTGAGCCGAGGCCGAAGTCCACAAACGCCTGCTTCCCTGACGCCTCTTCGAGCGCCGACCGGATCGGACCCTCGGTGCTTCCCGGGAAGACGGTGCTCTTGACGATAACAGGGTGGAAGTCCGGGGTCTCCCGCAGGGCCTTTCCGATCGTGGCACCTGCAGAAAGGATATAGGTGAGGTCTATCGACCCGTCGTCCCGGGATGGGGTGCCGACGCAGATGAATGTGATATCCGTATCGCGCACCGCAGCCGTGAGGTCCGAGGTCGTGACGAGGCGCTGCCGGTTCTTCTGGATCAGGTCCTCAAGAGAGGGCTCATAGATCGGTGACTCACCCCGGGCAAGGAGGTCCAGCTTCTTCTCATCAATATCGTAAAAGACGATGTCATGGCCAAAGCTGGCAAAACATACTCCGGTAACCGTGCCGACATACCCGCAACCAATGATCGATATCTTCATATCTTTATCTCCGGACGAAAACATCCCTATCCGTCAATTCTATCAGAATCTACAAGCTTCGGGGATTTCTCCGTAGCCTTCGAGACCTGCGGCGCCCTGTGACCCGAGGGAACGGGGTGAGCCAGCGAAGCATAGAGGTCGAGGGTTTTTGCGACCGTATCATCCCAGGAATACTGTGAGACAACCTTCACCCTCGCGGACCGCCCGAGGCTACGGGCGAGGACCGGGTCTGATGCCAGTGCTGAGAGGGCATCGGCCACGGCCCCGGCATCGCCGGTGGGGACGAGCGACCCGCACCCCGAGACGATATCGACGAGTTGGGGGAGGGCGGTGCAGACCACCGGCCTCCCGCAGGCCATCGCCTCCAGGATTGTCCTGGGAACACCCTCCTCAAGGCTTGGAAGGACGAAGAGAGACGACTCCTGGTACAGGCCGGGGAGTTCCTTGTTCGGGATGAAGTCCCTGAGGACCACCCGGTCTTCGAGATCCATCTCCCGGATCATCCTGACGAAGTCGTCCCTCAGAGGTCCCCTGCCGACCATCACGAGAGTGTAGTCAGGGAATTCCCGGGAGAAATCCTGGAATCCTTTCAGGAGATACTCCACGCCTTTTCCCGGGGTGAACCGTCCTATCCAGAGGATCTGTTTTTTGGATGATGGCAAATCTGAAGGGACAAAGACGTTGGTGTCGATGCCGTTATGGAGGACATGAACCCTATCAGGGGAGACACCGAGATCGACCACCTGGCCTCGTTCGGTGCCAGTGTAGCAGATGATCGCATCCGCCGATCTGAAGACCCACCTCCCTATCGTCGGGAGGTAGAGCCGTTGCAGCCAGTCGGGCGCAGTCTGTGACACGAGGCCGTGGTTCGTGACGACCAGCGGGGTGGACCGGAACTTCCGGGCAAGTGTGCAGAGAACCGTGGAGAAGAACAGGTGCGAGTGGGCGTGAACGACATCGTAAGAGTCCCAGCGTTGAAGGAGAGAGAAGAACTGGGAGAAGGAGATCGTATTCCCGAAGAGACGGAGTGATGCATCGGATCTGGCAATATGGTAACCGTCCCTATCCTCGGAGGAGGGCTGCCCGGAGTCGGTTCGGTAAGTGAGGACCGTGACATCATGCCCCCCCTCTGCCTGGATGCGGGACATCTCGTGGGCATGGAGGCCGACCCCTCCAACGACCGAGGGGTAGAGATCGGAGACGACACGCAAGATCTTCATACGTTCTGCCCCGCTCTCTGCTCCTTCACCAGCAGATCCCGGATAGGTGCAGCCGGGCAACAGATGCCCCAGCCGGAACCTTGCGTACCACATTTGTCGATATTTTCAGGCTGGATCCCATGAACAACCGCAATCATAGTGGACCTCTCCCGGCCGCGGAACTCCTGGTGATGATCACCAGCGAGTTCAAGATCAACCCCGACGTCACGAGCAGCAGCCCGAGGATCAGCGCCGCAAACCCGCCCGTGAAGACGATGTAGTGGAACTGCGCGGTGCGGTAGAACTCGGAGAACGTGTAGATCTCCGCCCCGATCCCGAACAGCGTGATAAGGGCACCCGGGATCCCGAAGGAGAGGAGAGGCCGCTTATAGCCGATCAACCCGACGATCCGGGCGAGCACCCCGAAGCCGTGGGAGACCGGGTTCTTCTTGTGCTTGTGGGGGACGTCGTAGGTGACGGAGATCGGGACCTCGGCCATCGCGAGACCGAGCGGGGCAAAGTGGGCGATCATGTCCGACTCGATGTTGTAGCCCTCCGAGGAGAACGTCAGGTTCTCCAGGGCCCGGCGGGAGAGAGCCCGGAAGCCCGACTGGGAGTCGGTCGTTGCAAAGCTGCCGCCGTCGACCGAGAGGTTCGTGAACCCGTTGAGGACCGTCTGGCCGGCCCGACGGTAGGCGGGGATCTTCGCCTTCACGTCCAGGAAGCGGGAGCCGATGACGAGGTCGGCAACGCCCGCGAGGACCGGGGCCGCCACGGCCGGGATCTCGTCGGGGTTGTGCTGGCCGTCGCCGTCGAGCATCACGACGGCCTCGTAGCCGAGGGCCCGGGCCCGGGCAAACCCGGCCATCATCGCTTTTGCCTTGCCGCCGTTCTCCGGCATCTCGATGACGTCGGCGCCGGCGAGCCGGGCGATCGCGGCGGTCCGGTCCGATGAGCCGTCGTCGACGACGATCACCTGGTCGGCGTACTGCCGTGCCTGGAGAACGACGCTCCCGATCACCAGGCCCTCGTTGTAGGCCGGGATGACGGCGGCAAGCGCCGGCTCGGGGGAGGGGGCAGCATGGACGCTCTCCGGGCAGGAGAGGCTCTGGGGAGTGACTGGCTGCATCATGGGTATGCCGGAATCTGGGTCGTTGGAAATCCCCGTAGGGGGGGCGGTACGGCTGTTCGCGGGCGGTGCCGGGGCCGCTGCTTCTGTTATGTAAATTGTCATGAATGGGGGGAAAAAGATACCGGTTCGAATCAGGGAAAGTTACATGAACATCATTGGAAATTACCCGGTTTGAGGGTGGGAACGGCGGCGCCGCCCCCGGGAGGGGGGTGGGGTTTGCGGGAGAACCTGCAAGTATTGATATAATAATTTTTCTAAAACGTATCGTTGCTGAGAGGGGCTAATTTGGGATAAGAACGGACAAAAACCGGCTTGAGGGAAAAATTCTTTCATTTTCCGGGCTGCACAGCGACCGGATCCCATCCGGTCGCGGATATCGCGTTTCCCGGCCATCCATGCTTTAAATGACCCTTCTCCCAACCCGGCCCGGGCCGGGATCGTCGCCCCCGGCGGCCCCGGGCCGGGAGAGAGAAAAAGCCCGGGACGGCCCCGATCCCCGATGCGCGCCATACCAACAACCATAACCGGAAACAGAAGAAGCAACGAGCACCTCCGCGGCCGCCCGGAAGGCTCCGGGCCGGCAGACCGACCAGGAGAGCGGTCCCGCACCCCCTCGGGCCCGCGGAGCGGGTGAAGGCCCCGCCGGCAGACGGTCATCGCTCAAGGTCTGGCCGGCGTACTCTGAGGAGTCTCGCCGGCACCGTGCTGCCCGGCAGAACCTGGAGCGGCCGGGGATCCCGCCGGGACGACTCCACCCCCGACAGAGGTCGGGGCATTGTTACCCGGGTGCAAAACCGACGGTATTCTATGGCATCAGAGGAGTATATTGAGAGAATGCAGGAGACCGGATAAAGAGAGACGCCGCGGTGTTGCCGCATAATGCTAGTATTCCCATTCTCCAGAGCCCGCCATGAGCCTTCAGCTCATAGATGAGCACGAAACGGGGTGGTCGACACGATCCTCCGCCAGCCGAAAGCGACCTCCGTTCACGCTTCGTGAACATATTGTTCACGGATCGAAAACAACATCTCCCCCCACCACAAACAACCTCTCGGGATCATGCTCAGAGAGATCTTCAAGACGGAAGAACGCATCCGCATCCTCCGCCACATCAGCCTCAGGCAATCGGCCACGGTCGGAACAGTCGCCCTCGCCACCGGCGTCTCCAAAGGGCTTGTCTCCGGCTACCTCAATATTTCCGATAGACGTTGCTCCGGTTGCCGACATCGATCACGGCAATAACCATCACATTATCCTCGAACACAAGAATGATCCGGTACTGTCCCACACGAAAAGAATACAACGGACTATTCGGATGTCCTTTCAGTTTTTTGGCGTACAGGCGAGGGTACGGCTCGTCTGCCAGGGCGTCGAGTTCGTCCTTGATTCGTTGGGCATCAAGGTCCGGGAGTTTATTGAGTTTCCGCTCGGCCCCTGGCAGGAGGTGAAGCCGCCAGATCATTTAAGGCCACGTTCCCGAGCATACTCTTCGAAGGGGCGACCCCGACCGGCCCGCATGTCCGCAATGCTTTCTTCGATCTCCTGCAGGGTCTCTTCGGAGAGCGGTTCCGGATCGAAGAACGCGTCCAGGATACGATTGAGTGTCTCGTCATAACTCTCCCGAGGATGCGTTTTCAGGGTATCCAGGCGGGACTTGGTCTCGGGTTGGAGCTGGATCGTCGTTGCCATAACTACCCATAGGTTACCATAAGGCATAAAGATTTTGTCAGGGCTCCGTTCAAAATAATGGGCTGAGGATTCCCGCGACTTGAGTCGTGGGAGGAATCGGCCCTCCACATATCCCGATACACGTTCACCTCGCGGCGGTATTCTTTATGCCGGGCGAGCGCCAATCGAGACGGTGTATGCAATCGGTGACTGAGTTGCGGTTGTTTGCGTCTCCCGACGAACGACGGCTGCTGTTCGCCACGATGGAGCGGTACAATGCGGCCTGCAACGCCGCCTCGCCGGTTGCCTTTTCTGAGGGGCAGTTCTCTGACCGTGGGCTCCAGGCCAGACGGTATCATCGTATCCGGGGGACCTTCGGGCTCTCGGCACAGATGACCATTCTTGCCCTCCGCAAGGTTGCCGGGAGTTATCGGAGCACCCGGGAGGCGATCAAGGAGCAGAACAAGATGCTCGCCGCTCTCGGCAAACTCTTGAAGTCTCTCACCGAGATCTCGTTCCGGGAGCACGGGGCCATCTGTTACGATGCCCGGGTACTCTCCCTCGGTCGGAACCGGGTAAGCATCTGGACGCTGGACGGCCGGATCAACCTCCGGTGCAGCAGGCGGTCTTCGAATGACAAAAGTCCTGTTTGACGGCTCGGTCTTCCGGCCGTCCGGCCCCATCGATCTCGAAGCAAGAAATACACCATCACAGTACACCTCTCCCCGGAAGAGCCCGACAAGGATCCCGCCTTCGAGATCGCGTCGCTTGCCGTAGACACCCATATCCCCGACCTTGCAGCGGAGCACGACCACTATCTCTACGGATCGCCGAAACGGGTTGCTCACGAGTAATGACAGGTGTTTTGTCGATTCGGCTTGCTGGATCGCACTCCTGAACAGGCACGATAACCTTCATGAAACCGCTAAAACCCTCCATAACCTCCTCGCGGGTGAGGCCTGCCTGCCGGATGATCGCTCGTAATATCCCTCTCCCAAGTTCTTCTCCCTGGTGGACAACGATACCTCTTCCATCAGAGTGCTGCAGAATGATGTGGCTGCCCCTCTGCCGGGTAAAAACCCGTATCATCTACTGGATCAACCGGCGCGATCCAAGGCCAACCCCTAACCGGCAAAACCTCATATCCTGTGATGGCAAAGAACTATCATCGGTAAGTCCCGGAGGTGAACGAGGGTGAAAGAATATCAATCCATCAAGTCGCAAGTTCTGGCCCTCCTTGAGCGTGAGCTTCCTGTCCTCCGGGAGAGATACGGCATTAAAACGATCGGTATCTTCGGCTCCGTGTCGCGTGGAGAGGACACACCGGAATCGGATCTGGACGTCATATACTCATTCCGTCCGGAAATGGACACGTATGACAATCTATTGGATTTAGGGGATTTTCTTGAGGGTCTTTTTCAGAGGAAAGTAGATCTGGTCCCCGAAGAGTGGATGAGTGAGAGGTTCCGTGCGAGTGTGATGACGGAGGCTATTTTCTGTGCACGCGAGCGAGGTACGGCATGACCGGGTTGCGATCGTATCTTGCGGATATGTACGAGCAATCTGAAAATATCATGAAGGCGACCGGACGAATGAGTTATGAGGAGTTTCTGGAGGATGCACTATACAGCGCGGGTCTCATCAGATTTTTTGAGATTATCGGCGAAGCAGCAAAGCATGTTCCGGATGATTTCCGAAACGAACACCCGGAGATTCCCTGGAGAAAGATCTCGGGGCTCCGGGATCGGCTGATCCACGATTATCCCGGCGTGAACTTGAAATACGTCTGGACTCTGGCAACAGTGGAAATACCTGTTCTGCACCGGCAAATCGGAGAGATTCTCGGCGATCTGGAGTAAACGTTACCTTTACCGGTACTTCAGCAGCTTCGTCATGAACTCCTCGCGGGTGAGGCCGGCCGCCACGTTGATCGGGTTATACCCCGACAAAAACAAACGTTTTTGTTGGAATATAACCCAACAAAATGTATGCCCTCGGTCCTCCCGCGTCACCGGGAGAAGAGCACGGTCCCCGTCTCCGCTGCCCGGCGGGTGAGGGGACTGCCTCCGGCGCCATGTTCACGCCCGGGGCGCCAGTCGACGACCGGCTCAGCGCTACCACCATCCCTCAATCGCCTCCCAGCCCCTCCTTGACCGCCTCGTCCGGGAGCGTCCCGGAAGCGCCGGACCCCACCGTCCCGGGTGTCGCGACGATGAGACCCGGTCGACCTGCACGCCCCGGCCCGTTCTAAATTAAGCAAACTTAACATAGAAGGCGATCCACCACTCTAAGTAAACAAAAGTTAACTTAGAGAACACTCACCTCGCAGGTGCTTCATGCAAGAGAGTCGATCCGGACATTTCGTTCACCAAAAAGGTGGCTATAACGCATTCATACCCAGGAGCCTCCCACCCGACCCGCCGATCGTATACGATGAGACGCTACAGTACCTCCTCTCGGAGGCCGACCGGGCGCTTGCAAGGCTCGACGGCATGGCAGTGACGCTCCCCAATCCTGACCTGTTCATCGCTATGTACATGAAGAAAGAGGCGCTGCTGAGCTCGCAGATCGAGGGGACAGAGGCCTCCCTCAAAGGGGTTCTGGAGTTCGAGGCGAACCTGAAGCCGACGGAGAACATCAACGACCTCCGTGAGGTCGTCAATTACCTGCGGGCCATGGACAGCGGGCTGGAGCGACTCAAAAGTGCTCCGATATCCCTGGATCTCGTCAGGGATATCCACTGCATCCTGATCAAGGGGACACGGGGCTCAGATCGGGAGCCGGGTAACTTCCGGACCGTCCAGAATTACATAGCCCGCTCGGGGGCTACCTCGATCCGGGATGCCGTCTTCGTGCCGCCACCGCCGGAACGCGTTGAAGCCCTGATGAAGGATCTTGAAGCCTTCATCCTCGCGAAGGGCTCCGTGCCGCCCCTCATTAAGATTGCCCTCATCCACGCCCAGTTTGAGACCATTCACCCGTTCCTGGACGGAAACGGTCGTATGGGGCGGCTGCTCATAACATTCTACCTCTGCTGGAAAGGGATCCTTGCAAAACCGCTCCTTTACCTGAGCATCTACTTCAAAAGACACCGGGAGGAGTACTACCGGACCTTGAACGAGGTCTGGACGGATGGAGCATGGGAGGCATGGCTCCGATTTTTCCTGCAGGGGGTTATCGAGGTATCCAACGAGTCGATCGCGTCGGCAAGGGAGATCATCCAGCTGAAGGACGGTGTCGTCGATACGCTCCTCAAACACGAGATCGGCGGAGCGAATGCCGTAAAATTGGTGTACGCGCTCTTCGATGAACCGATCATCACCACACGTGAGGCAGCGGAGGTGCTCGGGGTGAGCGGGCCGACAGCCTACCAGTTGATCGGAAGGTTGGAGGATATCGGCATCTTAAAGGAGATTACCGGCGGACGACGGTACAAAAAGTACATGTTCGCAGATTATGTCTCGATCATCGAGCGGGGAACCCGGCCGGGTCCCGGAAATTGAGAACTTCATCGATGGGCCGGGTTCCATACCGACGAGCGCGTGGCCGACACGGAAGCCGGTCCCCACCCCGGTTAACCTGCACGAGCGAGTCCCCCTTAATCAGGCAAACTTAACGTAGACACGGGAACCCCCCTCTCAGTAAACAAAACTTAACTAAGACGAACCCCGGAGAGAGAGGCCGGGGCGCCCCCGCCGCCACAGTCCCAGGACCGCCCAATTCCCCTTACCTGCCCGTCACAAAATAGTATACTTTCAATAGAATTATCTCTCGCAGAGCCGAAATTTAATCAGGATGGCGAGTGCGAAGAAATACTCTGCAGCGGCCGTACTCGCAGCCTGGCTCATCATCGTCGCCTTCTTCATGGTCTTAAACCGCGCGCTCGACCTCGAGGTCTTCTTCGTCCTCTCGCTGATCGGCCTCCTCGTCGTCGCGGTCCTGATCGACGGAGCCTTCTCGCGCCCCCGCTACATGCGCTACATCGGCTACCTCATCGCCGCGGGGGTCGCCCTCTTCGCCTACATCGTCGTTGAAAAAATCCTGGAGATCCTTGCCGCATGATCCGCCGGGCGTCCCACGTCATCCTCGCGGCGGCAGCCGTCCTCGTCCTCCTCCTCCTTGGAGCCCAGGCGGCCTCTCCGATCCTCTACACCGCGGAGAACACCGCGACCGCCGCCCACGCCGACCCCGCGACCGTCCAGAAGAAGTCGCCGGGCAACGCCGCGGCGCTCGTCCCCCTGATGGACGACCTGCTGGGCCAGACCGGAACCCTCGCCCTCACGATCAAGCTCAAGGACTACGAGAGCGCCGAACGCGACCTCGCCCGCTACAGCGAACTCTCGCGGCAGTTCGACCGGCTGGTTGTCACGCTCGACGTCTCCGGGACCGACATCGGTGAGTTCCAGCAGAACAACCGGCAGAACCAGGAAGCCCTCGCGACGCTCTTAAACGACACCCGGCGGTTCGAGGACTTAAAACGGCTCGAGATCGAGGTCCAGGGCGACGAGGGCCAGCGTATGGCCATCGCCTACGAGGGCGAGGCGCTCCGGCAGAAGATGCAGGAAGGGTTCGCCTCTTACGCAGGCCGCGAAGCGGCGACCACCCGGATCGCCGACCACTACGACCTGAACACCACCCCCTACCGCGAGAGCGTCGGGCACTTCGCAGAGGTCGCCGACGCCGCAGACGACTGGCGGGAGGAGACCGGCGGGACAGGTACCGGTGGAACCCCTGTACGCTCCCCGCTCACTATCGCGGTCGCCCCCGGTGAGGGGCGGTACGCCGAGACGCTCACGATCGCCGGAACCTACCCCGGCGGCGCCCCGGGAACCCGCGTCGAGGTCTACGTCGACAGCAGGAACGCCGCGGCCGCCACACTCGATGCAAACGGCACCTACGCCTGCTCCTACCGGATCGGCCGGATCCTCACGGGACCGCACCTCGCTTACGCCGTCGCGGGCACGGTCTACTCCGAGGTCGCGACGTTCGAGGTCCTCACGGAGAACACAACGATCACCCTCGACACCATGGAAGTGAACGCGACCGCCGTCGCCTGCACCGGAAACCTCACGGCCGACGGCCTCCCGGTCACCGGCGCTCCGGTCCTCGTCCGGGTCGACAACGCTACGCTCATCAGCACAGAGACCGACGGCAACGGCACCTACGTAAAAGAGATCGTCCTCGCCCCCGGGGAGCATACCCTCCAGGCGGAGTTCCACGCAGCGGGTTATCCCCTGAACGCCTCCGAGAGCGAGACCGTGGCCGTCCAGGTTCGGGGCGAGGGGCTCTCCCCCCTCCCGTTCATAGCGGCGCTCGCCGCCGCTGCCGGGGCCGGCTGGTACCTCCAACGGCGAAGGCCGGAGGAGAGCCCGGTGGAGAGACCCCCGGAGGAAGAGGCTGCGGTAGAACCGGCAGCAGCCGGCCCGCCGGAGGGGAGCGTGGCCGGCCTCCCTCCGCGCGAGGCCGCGACCGTCCTCTTCCGCATGCTCCGTGCCCGGCTCGGCATCCCCGGGACGAAGACCCCGAGGGACTGCGCCCGCATCGCCCCCGACCACGCCGGGTTCTTCGAGCGCTACGAGAGGATCCGGTACGCCGGCGAGACCCCGACGGAGGAGGAACTCCGTGCGATGGAAGCCGAAGCCCGGGGAGGTGACGAAGATGCAGCGTGAGGCCTGGGCGGTTCTCCTCATCCTCATTCTCGCCGGCGGTGCGCTCTTCATCCACGCCACCACCACCACCGAGGAGTACAGCCGCTGCAACATCGGCTGGAACGGCACCTCGGCGCTCGCCGCAGAAGAGATCCGCGATCTGGCAACCCTTCCTCCCGGCGCGACCCTCCTCATCCTCGCACCCGACCGGCCCTTCAGCCCCGAAGAGGCCGGCTACCTGCGGACGTTCCTCGAATCCGGAGGCCGTCTCCTCATCGCCGACGAGGACGGCAGCGCCAACCACCTCCTCGCCGACCTCGGGAGCAGGATGCGAGTCCGGCCGGAGAACCTCGCGAGCCTCGAGCGTGACCACGCCGAGCCCGGGCTTATCACCGGATACGTCGTCGGCAACGCAAGTCCCTTTGCCGGTGTAGAGACCGTCCTCGTGAACCGCCCCGCGGCGGTCGAGGGCGGCGAACCCCTCATCGAGACCTCGATCCTCACCTGGAACGACGCCGACGGCGACGGGCGCGTCAGCGGCGACGAGACCTTCGCGCGCCGGGCGGTCGCCGCCCGCGAAGGCAACCTGACCGTCCTCGGCGACCCGAGCCTCTTCGTCAACGCCATGCTCGCCGAGAACCCCACATTCATCGAGAACCTCGGGCCGATCCTGATCGACGCCGCCCACAGCAGAACCGGCACCGCTAACCCGATCGTCAACACCATACTCTGGATAGAAGAGAGACCACCGGCCGTGGCCGCCATAGCCGCCCTGGCCGTCCTGCCGGTAGCCTACCGGTTCGGGAGGAGAGAGAATGATTGATAACAACCTGACCGAGCGCATCGAAGCGATTGCAAACACCTACGAGACGATACAGATGACCATCCGGCAGGTGATCGTCGGGAATCGCGACCTCATCGAGGGGATCTTCATCAGCATGATCAGCGGCGGTCACCTCCTCATCGAGGGGGTTCCCGGAACGGCAAAGACCACCATCTGCAAGATCATCGCCCATCTCGTCGACTACGACTTCCGGCGGGTTCAGGGGGCGGTGGACATCCAGCCCGCCGACATCATCGGCGTCCGGATCTACGACAGGAACCGGGGCGAGTTCTTCCTCCAGAAAGGCCCGATCTTCACGAACTTCCTGATGGTCGACGAGATCAACCGCCTGACGCCGAGAACCCAGGCCGCCCTCCTCGAAGCGATGAGCGAACACCAGGCGACGATCGACGGGACGACCTACCCGCTCCCCGACCCCTACTTCACCATCGCCACCCAGAACCCCCACGAGGCCGAAGGGACCTTTCCGCTCATCGAGGCCCAGTGCGACCGGTTCATGTTCAGCTCCGTCCTCAACCATCTCGACGCGGAGAACGAACTCGAGGTCCTCCGCCGGGAGCGCGCCGGGGAACTGGACACGAGGATCTACCAGGTCGCCCCCGTCCTCAGCAAGACCGAGATCGCGGCCATGACCGTGACCGCCCAGGAGATCAGGGTCGACGAGTCGGTTCTCGGCTACATGCGCGATCTCGTCCTCGCCACGCGGTCGCACGGCGACATCCGGCTCGGCGCGAGTTCCCGTGCCTCGATCGCCCTCATCCGGGGCTCGAGAGTCCGGGCGGCCCTGAACCGCCGCTCCTACGTCATCCCCGACGACGTTCGCGCTCTCGCCCTCCCGGCGTTCCGCCACCGTATCCTCCTCACCCGGGAGGCGGCGATCACCGGGGTCACGGCGGACGCGGTCATCGCCGAGATCCTGGAAACGGTCGAGGTGTCCTAGAGATGATCCGGCCGACCCGGACGGCCAGCGGCATAGCTGCCCTCGCCCTCGCCCTCACCGTCGTCGCCCTCCCGCTCGCGAACCCGGCCGCGGCTCTCGCCGCCGGTTCTCTCGCCGTCTTCCTCCTCTGGCGGGGCTGGCGGTTCGAGCGCGATCTCGCGGCCATAGTAACCTCGCTCGCGGCCGACCGCGAACTCGACCGGACGATCCTCCGGCAGGGGACTGCCGTGACCGTCCGGGTCCGCGTCGACTGCACCGTCCCGGCGGGGATGGCAATCCGGGCACGCGACCTCCCGCCGGCGGTCGCGGTCGGCGACGCCCCGTCCGTTCTGCCGGGCGAGACCGCGACCTACACCATCCGGCTGATGGCCCCGGGGGAGACGGTGTTTACGGGGGTCGCCCTTGAGGCGCAGGACGCCTTCTTCTCCCGCAAGATAGTCTGCCGCCGGCACGATGCCCCGCGCCTCCGGGTCTTCCCCGCGGGAACCAACGGCAACGGCAGAGGGAGGGGAGCCACCAGCGGAGAGATCGAGGTGAACCGGCAGACCGCGTTTGCCGGGCAGAGCGTACGCGGGTTCCGGCCCTACCAGACGGGCGACGACCCCGGCCAGATCGACTGGAAGGTCACCGCCCGGCGCGACGCCTACTACGTCCGGCAGCTGACCGGGCTCGAGGGGGGAGCCCCCCTCATCGTCGTCGACCTCCCGGCCCGGACAGGGGATCCGGAGACCAACTCCAGGTTCTCGATGGCCGTCTACGGTGCGGTCGAAGCGGCGATCGCCTCCCGCGACGGTTGCTCGCTCCTGGTCGTCGCCGGCGGCGAGATCGTCCGGTTCCTCCCCCGGACACAGGACATCCGTGACGCGCTCGCGGCCCTCGGCGGGCTTGCGCCGCTCGAACCCCGGGCCCCCCTCTACCGGGCGCCGGGTCCCGCCGTCCTCGCGGCCAGGGCCCGGGTGCCCCGGAACGGGGGGGGCCCGGAGGAGGTGTACCGGGAGAGGCTCGGCGGGATCCTCTCGGCGTTTGCAAAAGAGAGCCCCGTACCGTTCGCAGCGGCGGTGAGGAGGGCGCTCGACCGGGCGGACGCCCGGGAACTCCGCCTCTACTCCCTCCTCCCCGCGGGCGATAAGAGCCACCTTGTTCAGGTGGTCAACGAGGCGAAGATCCGGGGGATGCAGGTCGTCCTGAAGGCTCCGGCCGGGACAATCCCCGGGGTCGATGCCGTGGAGGTGCTCTGATGGCGTTCGATCGAAAGTTCCTCCTGCTCTCTGCCGGCGAGGTGCTGGTCGTCGCCGCGACCGATCTCCTCGTTGCGCTTGTCCTGCAGGCGATCGTGCTTGCAGTCTTTCTCGAAGACCGGCGGGGCTACGGGGTCTTCGCCGTCGGGATAGCCATCTTTGCCGGGATCATCGCAGCCTCGGGAAACGTCCTCCTCCCCCTCCTCGGCCTTGCGGCCGCCCTCGGGTGCGGCTACCTCGCCCTCACCCTGCAGGACTACCGGATCGCCCGGTGGGCGGGAGGTGGCGCATGAGCCAGAACACCCCCTACCGGGGAGCCTTCCTCCTCATCGTCGCCGCGGCGGTCCTCCTCGCCGTCGCGGCCCTGACCGGCCGGGGCGACATCACCACGGCAACCGTCGTCCTCGCGGGCACCGGGTGCTTCGTCGCCGGGGTCTTCCTCCTCGCGCTCCACAAGGGCGAACCCATCGACCCCGAGATCGCCGCACTCCTCCCGGCGCAGGGGACGGTCACCATCGCCACGCTCTGTGCGGATCTCGGCGTCCAGGGCGACGGCTGGTTCGTCCCGGAGGGAGAGACCGTCATCGAGATCGTCCCGGTCGGGGAAACCCTCCCGGCGGCGACGGACGACGACTACTCCTACATCACCGCCGAAGGCGCAGCCGCCGTCCGGCTCGTCCCGGCATGCGCCCCGCTCCTCGCACGGCTGAAGGAGAAGCACGCGCTCGAGATCCCCGTAGAGGAGGACGCCCTCCTCGCCTGCATCGTCGAGGTCTGCGACGACCTCCTCGAGGTCGCGGAGAAGACCGAGGCCAGAAGAGACGGCGAGAACATCGTCGTCACCCTTGCCGGCTACCGGCTCATGCCCGGCTGCCGGGCGGTCCGGGCAGCCTCGCCGAAGTGCTGCACCATGATCGGCTGCCCGGTCTGCAGCCTGCTCGCCGTGATCGCCGCACTCGGAACAGGTCAGCCGACAACGATCGAGCACGTCGCCGTCGACGAAAAGAAGGGGATGCTCCGGGTTATTCTCACCGGACCCGCACCCAGAGGTGCAGATCCCGGTAACTCGCGTTGATCCGCTCCTCGCCCGCGACCTCTTCTCCCGGCACCGTCTCGTTGAAGAGCAGGAACTCGATCCGGTTGTACTCTCTCGACGGCACCGAGAACTCCCAGGGCACCTCCCGGGTCTCGTTGTGTGGAACCGTCAGCACGAACCGGTCGAGCGGTGCAACGGCATGGATCGTCGAGGTGTTCGTCGCGGGATCGAAGGTCTGGTTGAGAGCCAGCGCCTCGACCGTGTAGGGGATCTCCCGGTACTCGTGGTTCCCGATCCCGATGATCAGCGACTGCGTCGACCCGGCCGAAAAGGCGCTCGGGTAGTCCGCGGCCTTCCCCCCGGGCCCGAGGATGTAGAACTCGGTGAAACGCTCCCCCTCTTTTGGCACCGCGATGACGTAGGCGGTCGTCGCAAGCGCAGCCACGATCGAGACGACGAGAAGAACGGAGAGTGCCCGGTCGAGCCGGGAGGCCCCGGGGTCATAGAGTTCGGTCCACGCTGCACCGAGCATCTCCCGGGCCGGAACGGTGAACCGGTCGCCGGCAGGGAGGAGGAGCCGCCGGTACCAGGCGACCAGGGTCATCGCGAGGGTGAAGAGCGTGAGCGAGACAAGGATCGGGTCGAGCCGGATCCCCCAGGGGGTGTAGTTCAGCGCAAGCCCGATGAGGGGGACGACGGCGATCGAGAGCCCGAACGAGAGAGCAACCCGCTCGATCCCGTCGAGGTCCCCCTTTGCCGGGAAGAGCGCGGCGATCAGGGCGTAGCCGGGGATGAAGAGGACCATCGCCACGCCGAAGAGGATCCGGAGAAGACTCTCGTTCAAGACCGGAACGTAGACGCAGGCGAGGGTCGCGGCCGTGAAGGCGGCGACGGCGACGAGGTCGCCCGGGACGTCCCCGGCGGCCTCGAGGATCAGGGGTTGCTGGTCATCAGTCGTCATGGGTTGATCGTGTCAGCCTCTTCTCTTCCACCCAAGCATCAAGATTGTGAAAGCGATGACCGGGAGGAGGGGGGCGACCGGCGCGGCGGTCGGGGTCGTCTCCGCGGAGGTGGTCGTGGAAGTCGTGGCAGGCGTGGAGGTCGTCACGGTCGTGGCCGTCGGTTCAGGCGCCGATGCGGCGACGAGGAGGACGTAAGGCCCTCCCCGGGCGACCGGGGTCGTGATCCGGTCGCCCTCGATCCTCGACGGGACCGCCGTCCAGGCGCCGTCCTCGTACCGGGCGATCGTCGCGGTGGTACCGGCCGCCGGGAGGCGGAAGGAGAGGGTCGCCGCGGGGTCGAACGCCCGGTTCGCGGGGGTCACGGCGTAGGCGTTCCCGGAGAGGGACCAGCCGGTGGGGGCGGTGCCCTGCGCTGCTATCTTGAGAAGCCCGGCGCCCGCGATATCGGCTCCGGTTAGAGAGGCCTTCCCGTCGGCCGAGGTCACCGGCGCGGAGCCGGGGGTGGGACCGGTCGAGCCGCCGTTACCCCCGTTACCCCCGCTGCTGCCCGGGGAGGAGGTGGCGGTCGCCGTTGCCGTCGGCGTCGGGGAGGAGGACCCGATGGCGATCGCCCGGGAGAGGGCCTGGCTCCCGTCGACGAAGACGGTGACCGTCGCGGTGCCCTGGTCGACCCCCTCGATGGCAAAGGAGATCGTGCCGTCATTGGGCCCCTGCTTCGTGCCGAGAACCGTCAGGTCGGCGATGATGCTCGTGGCGTTGGCCTCCCCGCGGAGGGTGACGAGACTGAGGGTCCCGGCGGGGAGGTTGCGGGGCTGGCTGATCCAGAGCTCGTCGTTCCTGTCGGCGTTTTGGCGTATGCTGCCGGAGCTCCCGTCCGGCAGTTCCGCCGCGAGTTCGGTCCAGTTCGTGCCCTTCGTGTAGGCGTTCACCTCTCCCGAGGTGAGGGCGAAGGGGAGGGTGAGATCCCGGGCCGTGAAGGCAAACGTCTCGCCGGGGGTCGCGGCGAACTCACCGCGGATGCCGAGCGAGAAGGCAGCGCCGTCGGGAAGATCGTTTACGTTCACGGTGACCGTATCCCCGGACTCGATCGCGTCGGGGCTGATGCTGATCGTCGCCGCCGTTGCGGCCGGGACCAGGAAAAGTAACAGAAGCAAAAATATGCCGAATTTCGTCATAAACGGAGATCTCCTTTTGATAGATAGGATATAGGTAATTTTTGAGAGCAAAAAAGGCTTATGGATGAATAGCGTGAACTGCCCCGACCCGGGGACCGGGGTCTTCCCGCTCCGCCCCATATGCGATCGGCCATGAACCCGGGAGGGAGCCCGTCACGGCCGGACAGTGCTCCGCCGGTTCCCGGCGCAACCCCGGTTGACCATAAGTGCATCCCCCGGGGCAGGGGGGAATACAGACAAATCCTCCTCCATATCCGGGTTGGTCCCGGCCGGGACCGTCGTCACCGCCCGGATCGACGGCCGCGACTGCGGGTCGCTCACGCTCGCCACCGCCGGGGTCTACGGCGGGGATGCCCTCTTTGATGAGCGCCTGCTCGTCTGCGGGGAGGACGGCGATGCAGGGAAAGCGATTGTCTTCCTTGTGAACGGCACGCTCGCCGGGACAGCGGTCTATACCCCCGGCATCTCCACCCGCCTCGATATCACGGCCACGTCCGGAGCAGCCTTCTCTGCAGACGTCCCCTCCGGCCCCGCGCCGCTCACCGTCCGGTTCACCGATGCAAGCACCGGCCGCCCGGCGTCGTGGCATTGGACGTTCGACGATGGCGGCACCTCTGCGGCACAGAACCCGGTGCATACCTACACCCTCCCCGGCAACTACACCGTCACGCTCTCGGTGGATGGGGGTAGAGCGGTCTGTACGAAACCCGGGTTCATCAAAGTCACCCCGGTCCTCTTCGGTGACGCGAACGAGGACAACCGGATCGATCAGGCCGACACCCTTCTCGTGCTCCAGGAGGTCGTGGGGCTCCGGGAGAAGCCTCTCCCCGGCACCGGCCGGTTCACAAAGACCGACGTCCATGCAAACGGCGCGATCGAGGTCGGCGACGCGCTCTTCATCGCCCAGTACAACGTCGGCCTCCGGGACCCGTGGTTTGTGCTGTCGGGATGAATCCCCCGGTCCACCCGTTTTTCCTGGATCCGCGTAAGGAGAGGGGGCATGACAGCCGGAAACCCCGGATACCTGTTTTATTGAAAAATCCCCCGAAAACCGTTTAAAAAACTTTACTCTCGCTGATATTCAGGGGATCTGGCTCGCGCGCCGAAGATATCCCGGATATAATTGTTTCTATGAAGCGTGGATCTCTCCGGGGAGGTTATACCGAATCGAGGCTTGATTTGTGCATATTTTACCTATACCCACCATACCTCACGAATTGAAAACAAAATGAATATATGCTGTATCTGTGATTAAACTCTTCATTAATAGATTTTGGGTGATCAGTATGAAACTGTCTAAATCACAGGCAGGATTGATAGTCCTGCTCTTTGTACTGCTTCTGGCGGGCACAGTGAGTGCCCTGCCGGGCGATGACCGGACCATGCGGGATCCCCCTTCCGTCCAGGCGGGAGAACGGGTTCCAGTGTTCCTGGTCTTAAATGAACAGCAAAAGCAGCCTGCATCGTTTGCCGAGCTCAAAGCCGATGCTCTGGGCCGGCAGGCGCAGGTGCTGCAGACCGTCAAAACGGTCGACTCTGCGGCCGCGAAGACCGCCCGGTCTTACTGGATAGCAAACGCTGTCTGGCTTGAGGCCGACCCGGCAACCCTCGATCAGCTTGCCGCGATTCCAGGGGTCGACCACATCGAGCCGGACCTGACCGTGACGCTCGATGACCCGGTCGCGGTGGTCTCATCGACGATCAGCCCCGATGAGATATCGCAGCCGGAGACCGGGTATGCCACCGTCTGGAGCGTGGACTCTATCGAGGCCCCGTCCGTCTGGAAGAGCGGGAACACTGGTGAAGGCGTGACGATAGCCATCGTCGATACCGGTATCGACGGCGACCACCCCGCGTTCGGTAACCGCGTCGCCGAATTCGCCGACTTTGTCTACGGTGACAACTCCTCCGCCTACGACGACTACGGCCACGGCACCCACTGTGCCGGTACGGCAGCAGGCGGCACGGTCACGGCCGGTTACATCGGCGAAGAATACGACGTGGCCCTGGGTGTCGCTCCCGGGGCGAACCTGATCGGGGCGAAAGTCCTCAACGACGAAGGTTCCGGCCAGTTCAGCACCATTCTCCGCGGTGTCCAGTGGGCGATCGATAACGACGCCGATGTCGTCTCGATGAGCCTCGGCGGCTACATGGCCCCCGGTCAGGGCATAGAAGATGAGTACCTTCCCGGAGGCGAGAGTTATATCGTAAATCTTGAGGTCTCGTCAGAGTTGCGTGGTGACCCCGGCTCCCTGTACGAGCCTCAGTTCGTGATCGGATCGGTCGAGGCTGAGGATGAGTCCTATGCATACGCGGCGGACTACTTCGGCCCCACGAACCCCCTGCAGAACCTCACCATCACCCTGACCGATGGTCAGGGGAATGTCGCCAGCGGGGCGGAGGTCGACTGGGTCGGCTTCGACCAGGAGACGAACCGTTACTGCTTCAAGGCACCCTATGCCTCGAACTCTGTGGGCTGGAACGGCAACTGGAAGATCAATGTCACCAACAACGGAGAGACCGGTGTCTGGATCGAGGAGCTCAGCCTTCGTGAGTGCTACCAGTCCAGAGGCGACACCGTCATGGATAACGCGATTAACGCCGCTGTTGCCGGAGGCACCGTCGTCGTAATCTCCGCCGGGAACAGCGGCCAGTTCGGCACCTCAACCATCGGCACGCCGGGGACCGCAAAAGATGCCATCACCGTCGGCGCCACCGACTACCTGATGGACTACCGTGCATCCTTCAGCAGCATGGGGCCGGTCAACCGGGCAGCGCCGTACATCAAGCCTGATGTCATGGCACCCGGTGTCGGCGTCATATCGGCATACCCCGGAAACCAGTACGCCTCCATGCAGGGTACGTCCATGGCCTGCCCGGCTGTTGCCGGGACGGCGGCGCTGATGCTCTCGGGCAACGAGACGCTTACGCCCGCCGACGTGAAGGCCGCCCTGATGGAGACGGCAGTCCACATCGGTGAAGACGGGGCCATCCTGCCGGTGATGCAGAAGAACAACGCCTACGGTGCAGGCAGGATCAATGCCTACGAAGCCGTGAACACCACCGGCGGCCTTGATGAGGCCGAGCCGTGGGATGGGATCAAGCACGAGCTCATCGGCGGAACGCTCACTTCGTACTCCGTGACGGGCGATGCGCTCCCGGTCATGGCGGTCCTCTGGAACACGACCGCGGGAGAACCCCTTGCAGGAGCAGAACTTAACCTCAGCGTATGGTATGACTACTATACCAACTACCAGCACCAGTACATCTACATCGAGAACCGGACGCTCGTAGCCGATGCGAACGGTTGCGCCCGCTATGATGTGGACATATCCGATGTCCCCATCGGCGAGGACGTGTACGCCCGGTTCACCTATGGCAACCTCCAGTTAGAGGACTACGCGTACAAGAATGCGGTCACACCGACCCCGACCCCAAATCCGACCGTCCCCATCTATGAGTCGGCGTCCTACTCGGTGGATTACAACGCGACCGTCGAGATCAAGTATCCGCTTCTCGCCGCCGATGGCTCGGCCTATGAGGAGAGCGTCACCTTCGTGGTCAGGAACTCCAGTGGAGAAAGCATCTTCGAAGAGGCGCTTGTCCCGGTAGACGGTGTTATATCCTGCTCGCTTGACCTTGCCGGGCAGCCCCTCGATGCGACTTACTACTACATGAGGATCAACGACAGAAATGCAGGAAGCATCTACGTCGGCGAGGAGGGGTACTCTTACCAGGAGGTCATTCCGCTTCCGGATCGCGCCATCTGCCCGCCGGGAGAGAGTGTCGACCTCGGCATCATGGCCATGCCAATGCACGGCCAGAAGACCGTAAGCCAGGAGTTTGACGTCTATGTAACCACGTTGACCGAGACCGAGGTCCTCTCGCTCTCGTCGGCAGGCGCCCGCGCGCTCTCTGTCCCTGAGGAGGACGACATGGAGGCGCTTCTCGTCGAGATCGACGGGATGAAGCCGGAGACCTACTCGGGTACCGCCAGCCTCACGAACGGCATCGCGACCTACAACTTCACGATGCCGGAGGAAGGCTACATTGCAATCGTCCGGTTCGTTACTGACTATGATTACTACATGGAGGAGACCCCGGTTCTCGTCTACGGGACGCTTGAGCCCTGGTTCATGCACCGGAGCACTCCAACGGTATCCGAGGACTTCTATGACGGAAACCTGACCTATATCTACGGTGGTTATGACTGGCCGGCGACCTGGGACCAGGCCGCCTACGCGTCGGTTCCCTCTGGTGAGGCGACCATCACCGCGTACGTCTCCACCTACGACCCGGTCCGGGGAGTAGAGAGTCTCATGCCCGGACAGACCGTCTACCTCTACACAGAGAATGGTGTTGCGACCGACGTGACCGATGCGGACGGAACCTGCACCTTCACCGTCGCTACGGTAGGGAAAACGCAGCTGGATTACCTCCTTGTCACGCCGGGAATCTCCGGGTACACGACTACGTGGATAGGGGGCTCCCCGCTCAGCCCGATCTCGCATGCCCCCGTCAGCCCGGGGATAGTAACGAACACTTTCGTTGCACCTGCGCATATCGGGACGCTCTCCCCGGACTCCGAGACGCGCAGCGCCGGTGTTACCCGGGACGGCGATGCCTACAACGTAATCGCGACAAGCTACGGGCCTGCCGACGAAGCCATCCACGAGAAGGGCGCCTTCGTCTTCAAAAAAGTCTCCGAGACGTCTATCTGGTACTATACGGGAACCGAAGCGGCTGCCGTCGTGGACTTCACCGGCACGGGGACCAAACGCGTAACCCCGGCCGCGGAAGGGAACTATGAGGCCAGGTACGGCCTCCTGAACCCGAATACCCAGACCATCGGCAAGTACATCTACACCACGTTCCGCAACCCGGAGAGGTCCGTCTCCTACACAATGCCGGACTCAGTCCTCGTCGGATCGTCCGTACCGGTCGTCTTTAATGTATCGACCGGGGACGGATCGCCGATCTCCGGTGCACGTGTCGTGCTTGCGGCTGGCGCGGCAGGGGACTGGGAATGGTCTTCATACTACGACGATCCGAGGGATGCCAACATCCTCCTCGCGGCCGACTACTACCCTGACCCCTACACGGTGATCGCGACCGGCTACACCGACAACTCCGGTAAGGCAACCCTGACGTTCACCGCACCGACCGCCGGCCAGCAGGCACTGCGGGAGGCCCTCATTCACGAGTCGGATCTCCCCTACATGGTGCTCTGCTACCACAACGGCGAACTGGTACAGGAAGACTACGGCTATATGGGCGTGACAACCGCGCTCCTCCCCGACTTCGTGCCGGACGTATCCGCGCCGCAGGTTGTGAAACTCGAGCGGGACGACACCATCACGATCTCCAACGTCGCCCTCCTCATCAGTAACATCGGGACGGCGGACTACGTCTATGACCCAACCAACAAGATGGCCTGCACGGCTGAGGTCGGGCCCCACAGCAAGAGCACCTACTTCATGAAGAGTCTCGCTCAGGGTGAGAAGACGGATGTCCTCACCACGACGGTATCGCGCAACGCGCGTGAGTTCGGGATTAACACGAGCGACTACCGGCTGCCGGTCGACGTCAACGTCGGGGTAGAGGTCAACTCGAACCGGACGGTCGAGGAACTGAACTACCAGAACAACTATCTCGTGTATCCTGTCAGGATCACCGCCCCGGACCTGGCCGTGGAGATCCTCGCACCGAGGTATACCACGCCGGCGAGCACCACCACGATCGGTGTTCGGGTGACGAATCACGGTGAGGTCGGGAGCAACGCGGCGAACCTCTACTACAGCATCACCGGCAAGCCGGAAGCGACGATCGCGGTTCCGGCGCTCGAGCCCGGTGCGTCGACGATGATCTGGCAGAACCAGACACTTGTCGCCGGCGAGTACACGATCGATACCGAGGTCAACCGGGCGGGAGCGACCGACTACGAGACGACGTTTGCCAACAACCGCGTGAACGCCACGATCGGTTCGTACGCCCACCCGGCGACCAAGATCGAGCTGCCCAGAGACCTCGTGCTGGTGCCCGGCACGACTTACGATCTTCCGATAACCGTCAACCAGGTCTCCGGTCTTGCGGCCGCCAATATCAACCTCACCTTCAACGGATCCGTCCTTGAGGTTAAGGGGGTCACGGCTGGAGCGCTGCCCCTGATTGGTCAGCCAAACATTGAGTCCGGGCGTGTCCGCTTTGAGAGTGTATCGGTATCCGGTGTCAGCGGAAACGTCACCATCGCGACCGTCCGGTTCGATGTCACTGGTGTTACCGGCGATGAAACGGCATTAAATCTGGTTGCAGGGCTTACCGATGAGAACGTCCTTCCCATTCCTGTCGAAGCCGCGAGCGGCGATGCATATCTCCTGCTCTACGGCGATGCAAACTCCGATGGAGTCGTCAACCAGGCAGACACCCTGAAGGTTCTTCGGGAGGTCGTCGGCCTTGATGCGAAGCCCGCCATCGGGACGACGAAGTTCCTCCAGACCGATGTCACCAGGAACAGCGCCGTCGAGGTCGGTGATGCGATGTTCATCGCCCAGAAGAATGTCGACCTGAGGGATGAGTACTTCAGGATCAAGTGAGGGAAAAGGAGGAAAATGAAATGAGACATATGGTATGGAGCATCCTGCTCTTCACCCTCCTCTGCGGCGTCTGCTCTGCTGCCACGCTCTCTGTGGCCCCGGCGGAAAGCACCTGCGCCAGCGGGGAGACCGTGGACCTGACCGTCTGGGTCAAAGACGTCAGCAACCTGGGCGGTTTCGACTTCGATGTGACGTGGGACCCCCGGGTTGTCAGGCTTGACGCGACAGACAGCAACGTGACGAGAGGGCCCTACGTTGATAGTATCATGATGAAGTCCCAGAGCGGCAGGCTCCGGGTCGCAGGAGTCAGCGCCTATGGCATCACTACAGGCACTGACGGCGCCGACCTCTTCACCGTGCGGTTTGTCGGTGTCGACGACACAGGTGCTTCGACGCCGGTCGGCCTCATCGTCAACAACTATGGATTCCTGAACTCCACATCCGGCGAGGTGATTCCGGTCTCGGCGATCACCAACGCCACCATCACAACTGAGAAGAGCAACACCATCGACGCCCGGGTCGCCGTGCCGTCGAACCAGGTGATCTCCGGCCAGGAGAGCCGGTTTACCGCCTCCGTCGTGAACCGCCGCGGTGCCGTGACGTCCCCGCTGAACATCAACGTCAGCGTCGTCGACGGGAACGGTATCCCGGTTGATGGGGCGTTCTGGAACTATCCCAACGAGGTCATCCCCGCCTGGGGCAGGTTCCAGCGGGAACTTGCATGGACTCCGGCAACGGCCGGGACCTACACCGTGCGGGTCAACGTGACAAGCGATGATCACGTCACCGGCACGACGAATTACACGACAGGCCTCACCGCGAAGGAGTACACCCTCGAGTTCACCGACAACTACGTCTACGGCCCGTGGGACGGCAGGGCAACCGCCGGCTCACGGTTCTCCATGGGCGCCTACGTGAAGGCAAGCCAGCCGGGTAACATCTGGTTCAACATTACCGCCCCCGACCATGTCGAGGTTGACGGCGGGAAGACCCAGACCCGATACACGTATTCCTCCGATTGGAACTATATAGGTGTCTGGATGCGCTCGAACACGCCGGGCCGGATTGCTGCTGGCGACATCAAGTTCGATATCGCCGCGAACGGCAAGGCAGACTCGCTGAACGGGACGGAGGTCTTCATCTGGATCCCCTCGATCAAGGTCTCGTCCGTCAACTCCACGTCCGTAACCGGGACCCCCGGTGAACTGACCTTCAACACCCTCCACACCAACAACACCTACGACAACGTAACGAAACTCGTTATCCAGTCCGGCGCCCGCGGGCGCACGCTCTCCGGTCTCGACTACCTGGTCGGCTACCCCTACGGGTGCGTCGAGCAGACGACGAGCCGGATGCTGGCATCGTTGAACGTGAAGAACTACTACCTCGAACGCGGAGAGAGGCCGGCGGACTGGGACAACCTCCGGGAGACCGCGAACACCTCGATCTCCGGCGGTGTCCAGAAACTCATCAGGGGTGGCGAGGTCGGCCAGAACAGTGACGGCGGCTGGAGCCTATGGGGCGGCGACCCCTCGGAATCGTCGTCGAGTTCCTACGCGAGTTACACCCTCGCCCGGATCAACATGCCAGCCGAAGATCTGAACCGGCTCCTTGACGGGAAGGTCTCGAACGGCAGCACGGTTACCTCCGGCACCGTAAACTTCGAAAAACTGATCCAGTGGTTCCACGACAACCCGGACAACCCGGGCACCGGCACCTGGACGTGGAGCGCTCACGTCTGCCATTCGTGGACTCCGGAGTCAAACACCGCGTTCGTCATGCTCATCCATGACATGATCAACCAGACGGTGGAGCTGGATGCCGAGCACCGCGGCTACATGGAAGACAACATGAGGAACGCCACGCGGTACTTCATCGATACCCAGAAGCCTGAAGGCTCCTGGTCGACCGGTGATGACCAGGCGATGGCGACGGCGCTTGCCCTCTGGGGCCTTGAGTCGTTCGCGCTGTCCTCAGACGATGTCACCGATCAGCAGATCGCTGATGCAAAGGCGGCCGCGGCGGAGTGGCTGATTGAGAACCAGAACGCTGATGGATCCTGGCCGGTCAGCGGCTACTACGGCTGGTATGACAACGGGAGGATGACTGAGTCGACCGGCTACGCTGTCCTTGCCCTGAACGCGACCGGGCTCCAGGAGGATAACGCGACGATCAGCGGCGGTGTCAACTGGCTCATCGAGCAGTACGAGAACGGCGGAGGCTGGGGTTACACCTGGGCCACGCAGGTAGCCGTCGATGCGCTGATCCAGTGCCAGCCCAACGTCGTCACCACCGGCACGGTTGATGTCGCCATCGACGGTGAGCTTATCGGCACCTTCAACGTGGACGCGACCAACCCCCGTGTCACCCACACGCTCACATCCGATCAGATGGACGTCCTTATGGCAGGCGGAACCCTGAAGCATGATATCTTCGGCGACGGGTTCTCCACGGTGAGGTCGCATGAACTCACCGCCACCACCGCCGGGGCCAGCGGACCGATCCTGGTCAGCGTCGACCATTCGCAGTATGCTCCGATCAATGAGATCGACAACACCATGCAGTGGAACCCGGTGATCCAGTCGTTCGGCTACGAAGAAGAAGAGGCCGGACCCCTGCAGGTCTCGACCGATATCGAGACACTCTCCGATGTCGGCGAAGAGACTCACTACACCGTCAGCCTCACCTCGACCCCGATGGTCGCCGGCGAGACGGCGGATATGACCCTCAAGGTCGTATCGGATGCGAATGTCTTCTCCCCGATGATCGAGATCCCGATCGCAGGGTTCAGCTTCGACAACGACTCGACTATCTACGAGAACGGCAACCCCGGCGCGTTCGAAGTCCTCAACAGCACGACGAGCAGCGACCGGCTCGCGCTCTTCATCGAGTCGGTCGGCTGGGAGCAGGGCATGGAGATGACCTACGAGTTCACGATAACGCCCGAGGATCATGGGGCGCTGGATCTCGACCTCCGTATCCGGCCGCTCTATGATGACACCGATGTCTACCTGGTCAACGAGACCTTCCAGGTTTTGGGCAGAGGGAATGTTACCGTCAACGTCGTCGGTGAGGATGGTGCACCGGTCACCGCCGACAGCATCGCTCTCGGCGCGGACAGGGTTACCAACAGTGCGAGCCACACCTTCACCGGCATTCTCGAAGGGACCTACCCGCTTGTCGTGAACGAGACCGACTACCCCTCGATCCACACCACGGCCCGGGTCACGCCGGATGCGACGGCGCTCTACAACATAACGCTCCCGTCGTCCCTCATTGACCCGACCCTGGTCTTCTCTGAGGGAGGCGCAGGGAGCATCGCCGGCGTGGCATGGGTGGAGCCCGAGCCGCTCAACGCGGCCCGGAGCGAGAACACCACCTACAACGTGACGGTTCTCGGGAACGGCGGCGAACTCGGCATTGCGCTTGAGTTCCCGATGAGGTACCTGATGAATGAACCGGTGGTGAAGGTGAACGGCGTGGTGACGGACTATGAGTTGATCAATGGGACGTTCGAGTACGACCCCACTATGAGGACCTACTCAACCACGAATGCTACCCTGGTCATCTATAACGCGCCGGTCGGCAGCAACACGGTTGAGATCGAGTTTGAAGGTGGGGTTCTTGGCGATGCATATCCGGACGGAACAATCGATCCTACGGATGCGCTCATGATTCTGCACTTCTATGTCGGGAATATTGATGGATTCGAGAACTTCGACTATCCGTTCGTATTCAACCGCGAGGAACAGAAGATCGACCCTGTTGATGCACTCATGGTGCTCCATCGCTATGTAGGAAACGTAAACGAATACTACCAGTAAATGGTGAAAAACCCATGAATCCATTTTTTGTTCGCATACTCGTCCTTCTCTGTGCAGTATGCATAGCAGTTACAACCGTACAGGCAGCAGAAGTTTCCCTTGAAGACGACAGACTCGTTGTTACGGGCGTTGACGATAGCCTCGGACTCGGGGCCTTCGATGTCATACTGACCTACGGCAACGATGTAACCGTCGACTCGACTGAAGGATTGTCCGGGTTCATGGTTGCAGCGAACGTCAAAAATGACGAGGGGGTAGCGATCGTTGCAGGCATCTCAACCGAAGGGATGACAGGAACAGTTCCCGTTGCAACCGTGAAGAGAAGTGGGACCGGGATAGTCGACGTTACTGTCAGGATGCTCGCCAACACCAGAGGAGATCCCATACCCTTTACAGATCCGGAATTTTCTGGCAACACGCCGACCCCGCACCCCTCCGTGAGCAGCAGTCCGACCGAGACAACCCTGCCTACGGCCGCGGTCACACCGACCCTGACGGCGGAACCCGTTCGGGAGCAGGATCCGTCAGGAGTGCCTGCTGCCACGCAGACCACTACAGTGTCGGATTCCCCCATGACTTCTGGCGTGACCGAAGTTGTGGAAGTGGCGGAATCGATTCCGTTAGACACTCCTAAAGCAGGGTTGCCCTCGGTTATCGCAGCCATCTCGCTTTTGGCAGTCATGATATTAAAAAGGAAGTCTTAATAAAATTAAGTTAGATAATAGACTTAATAAAAATTAGGGGAGGATGAAGAGATGGTAAGGTTAACGGCAGGACTTAATAAGTTCCTACTACTACTCTTAACCCTGGCACTTTTATCGTGTACGGTGAGTGCGGCAGGAGCCGGCACACTGCACGTGATTAATGCTACCGGGGTGGCGAAAGATGATACTGCAATAGTGTCATTTGTTTTGAGCAACGACTATAACCCCAAAGTGGGCTCTTTAGGGCTTAAAATCTACTATGATAGCAATGTGACAACTGCTGTGAGCGCAGAGCCTCTTACAGGCTTCCTTCTTCCAGCTGACCTTTCCAGCCCAATAACTGTTGGTGGAGCACTAACATTAACGGGTGGACTGCCAAATGGAGACCCTGCTATTGTCAACATAACTTTCAAGTCCATGAAAGATGATGGGAGTGTGACTGACATTGGGCTGCATATCGATTCGGCGCGTGACATGTCTCTCCCCCCGGCCCTGCTAACAGTCTCTGTTATCAACGGCACCTTCTCCACCAAGGATGAAGTGCTCCCGGTGATCAATATCACCACGCCGGTGACTGTCTCGCCCACGTTCAACATCGCCGGGACGATCTACGATGTCGGTGGGATGGGCACCGCGCAGGCAACCCTGAAGAACACGACCCATGCAGCGGTCACGTACGATCTCACGCTCAACGGATTGGCCCCGACCTATACCTTCAGCGAACAGGTCACCTGGCCGATTGAGGACGGCGTCACCCTGACGGTCACCGCGACCGATGACGCAGGGAACACCAACACCTCGTCACAGGTCATCAACGTCGTGGATGTCGGTTTCTCGAATCCCGAGCCGACCGGTTACATCAATGCCACCCCGGCCCAGGCCCAGGCGTTCATGTCCCAGATAGACAAGACCGAGCCCATCACGATGTACCTCGGCTCTGCGACCGACGGGCCGACACTGCTGCCCCTCGATACCACCACCGACTACGCGAAGGGCAACCTGCCCAACGATCTCGTTGACGGCGAGTACTGGGTGAACGTCAGCGGAACCGACAACTTCGGCACCGGACGGTACCTGAACTGGACCTTCACGCTCGACACTACCGCACCGGTGATCAACACCTTCACTATCACCGACAGCGACGGTGACGGCTACATCGAGGCCGGCGAGAACCTCCACCTGGCGTGGAACGTCGCCGCCGACCCGAACTTCGACCACGTCGCCCTTGTCGACACGGTGACCGGCCAGGAAGTCTGGTCCAGCAGCAGCATCTCCGGAACTGCTACAACCCTGATCCTCGATGGAAACCGCGACCTCGCGTTCCGTGCCTATGACTACGCGCGCAACTCCGACAGCCGCGGGTTCCACCTCTACTACGACTACATGATCTGGATGAACTCGACCAAGATGGGCGAGATCGCCGGCATCGACACGACCTATACCGCGATGAAGGACTTCAGCAGGACCGCGGTAAGCTCCATCACCCTCTACGGGTGCACGGTAACCCTCCCCACCCTGAACACACTGGAGAGAACGGTTACGAACGTCGGCCAGGTTACTCCTGACACCTACGTGACCGTCGATGTGAACGCAAACAGGACTCTTTCCGGCAGCGAGACCTACCGGAACGTCTGGGTCCTTGACCCCGGCGTGGCTCTTGACTTCTCGGTGGGAGTGCCGCACGCCCACAAGGCCGTCCTCGTCCTCGCGGAGGCGAACGAGTCCTACATCGCCGACCTGATCTCCGGCGGAAGCGGCGGCATGCACTCGGTCAACTACACCGAACTCATCAAGAGAACCGCCTACATCTTCATCGAGGGCGGCTGGACGAAGGTCACGGTGGCTGACGACGGCACGCTCTCGATGGACGCACAGTCCGGAACCCCCATCACCAACGCAGGCAACATCTCTGCGACCCTCCGCCACCCTGCAAACCAGGTGGACCTGCACACCGGCTACCGGCTGAGCACGCAGGGCCTGACGGCAATCACGCCCGCTTCCGGTGACTATGTGCTTGCCGCAATCGCTATGGACGGCGACCGGATGGGTCTCCTCGGCGCGATGCCGGTCATGTACCTGGAGAGCGGCGATCTGGGTTCGATCTCCAACACGACTGTGGTGCAGGGAGGAACCTTCACCGCACAGTTCACGACCCCCTGCGAGCACCTCGGCGTGATCCTGCTCCGTGACGTCACCTATAACGGCACTGCGCTCATCGATGCGGCGAAGCTCGATAAAGAGTCCCTCCACCTGAACCTTACCTACAACGGTATTCCCGCGACCCAGAAGCTCATCGGCAACGTCTACGTCAGCCCGAGCAGCGGGAAGTATGTGGTGGCGAACACAAGCCAGGCCACAGTCTCGACGTCGGGACTGGATGCCGGCACCTACCGTGTCTACATGGTTGGGCAGAGTGCGAACGGAACGATGCAGGCCTACGGTCAGCACACGCTCCAGATCACCCCCGGTGGAAGCATTACCGTCACGTCCGTCCCCGCAGGTGCGGCAATCTCCCTCGACGGAGCCGATACGGGCATGGTGACGAACGGGACCCTGAACTGCGTTCCGGCAGGGAACCATAACGTCACGGTGACGCTGGCCGGGTATGCCCCAGCCTCCTCGCAGGTGACGGTCGTTGCCGGCCAGACCGCTGCGGTTCACTTCGCTCTCACCCCGGTTGGGAGCATCAGCGTAACGTCCGTCCCCACGGGTGCGGCAATCTACCTCGACGGAACGAGCACGGGCGTTGTGACGGATGGTACCCTGAACAATGTTCCTGTCGGGAACCACACCGTCATGGTGACGCGGTCCGGGTATAACTCTGCCTCCTCGCAGGTGACGGTCGTGGCCAACCAGACCGTTGCGGTCCACTTTACCCTGAGCCCCACCGGTGGCGGTGGCGGTGGAGGCGGCGGCAGCAGCGGCAGCAGCACCAGCACCTACACCTCGACAGGCACCCTGTTGACCGGCAGTTCGGGCACCGTCCTTAAGTCCGTCATAGTCAGCGCCGACGACAACGTGGGCAGCCTGTTCGTCCCGATCGGCACGAAGGCGCTCGATGCAAATGGCAACCCGCTCACCACCATCTCCATCGATCCCATCACGGGAAGCGTGGTTCCGGCGGTCCCGACCGGAGCGGTCTTCAAGTTTGCCGGCTACGCCTACGAGGCCGGGCCTGCAGGCGCCACCTTCGAGCCGGGCATCACCCTGACGCTGACTCCCCCGGATGACTTCTGGAACTCGCTCGATCTCACCAACAACCAGCTGACGCTGATGTGGTACAACCAGGAGAGCGGTCTCTGGGAGGAAGTCCAGGCAACCATCTCGCCGGGATCGAAGACCGTGACGGCAACGGTAACGCACTTCAGCACCTACGCGCTCTTCACCGAGCCGGGGACGACGCCGGTCACCCCGACCGAGACGGCGACCACCGTCCCGACGACGACCACCACGACGCCGACTGGAGAGCCGCCCGCTGAAGGCCTGCCCATGACGACGATCGTCTTCGCTATCGTTATCATCGCCATCATCGCAGCAGCGGGATACTACTTCTTCGTAATGAAGAAGTAATTCTCCCACTCTTTTTTGGATCCCGGGACTACCGGGACGGAACTCTCAGAAACCACGTTCGGCTTACTTTTCTCCGGCTAGTGCATCCTGTCACTTTATGTTAGAAATTTTAGCGTGTGGGGGCGGGTGCTATGGTCGCACTCCAGAGCACGGTTTTCCACCGGGTATCGCCATGACTGCCCCCGCCCCGGGGCGGGGGAGGAGGCCGGAGGCCGGGCGGGATGGGGGTTACGGGTATCCCATTCGGCAGTAGAGACAGGGGAGGGGGAGACCCCCTCCCCGTCGGCCCCACCCCCGCGAGGCGATATTCCCACGGTCCACTTGCAGGGGCATGCCCGGGGTGATTCCTCATCCCGGGTCTATGCTTCCCTATTCATGCCCTATTCAACAGAACTGAAATTTCGTAGCTTCGCGTGAAGCAATCCATGGTGCAGATCGGGATATGGTCCCACACTGAAGGCAGGCCGTGAGAGATGCGAAGGGCGGGAAAGGAAATTCATAGAGTTACATGACAACGAGCACTTAGATAATCCAGGATGGCAGGAAGACACGGTAAGGGTCGGACTGGCCTGCAGCGGAACGGCATGGCGGCGCACAACGAGGATCGGACGGACGCCGGGGCGGCGGAAGGTAGGGCACCGTGGAGAGACCCCGTCATCGGCATCCTTCTCATTCTTGCCGTATCGTGCATCGTCGCCGTCGGGTTCTTCCACTGGAACAACCTGATTGACGAGACACACCTTGCTGCGTTCCCCCGAGAAGGGGCTGTTGACGCCGCTTCCGTGACGCACCTCACCGAAGCTGACTTCCGGGAGCACCCGGCGCTCGGCGCGCTGATCCTCGATGGGAAGCGTATCCTGGTCTCGAAAGGCCCCCTGTTCGATGCACTTCTCTGGGTCGACCCCCGTTCTTCGTATAGCCCGTTCGGAAAAGAACATGAAAAGTGCAGTTCGCTCCGCATAACAACAGAGGAGATGCGGCGGATTCTCGCGAAGTATGCTCTCTGCGAATGGAACGGGACCGTCTACGGCGTGGCGCAGAGTGCGTGACGGCGATGGGTCTGCCGGAGAGTTGACCGACGGCACAGAAACGATATATGGTGCTCTCTCCTCTCTTCTCTTATGTACTGTTCAGCCGGAGGTGCGATGAGACCCTTCTATCTCGTATGTATCCTCCTCCTTGCCGCGTCCTTCCCGGCTGCTGCTGCTGTCGGAGCAGAGGATGCCGGGCGATATGTCGTCCACTGGTTCAACGGCGACGGTGCGGAGGTCTACTTCGACGGCGAGTACAGGGGGACGATCGCCGAGACCGAACTTACCGTGGCTGCCGACCCCTCGGCCCCGCCCGCACGGGAGTATACCGTCTGGAGGGGAGAGCGCCTGATGTACACCGGTTTCATCGAGAAGGCCCCGGCCGCCGGGGAGACGATCGACCTCTTCCCGCAACGCTACCAGGTCGAGCAGCCCGCCCCGGGCGCGGAGGTGAGCGAGACCGGCTGGTACCTGATCTACGAGCCGGATGGGGAGGAGATTTACATCGACAACACGTTCGCGGGCGTCGTCGAAGGCGGGACCCTCCGGGTCGCGGTAAACACCACACTCCCGCCTCCGGAAGAGTTTGTCTGCAGGAATAAGGATAGAGGGACGATGTCGCGATGTCAGCTCCCGCCCCTGCCGCCGCCGGGAGGGACGGTTCACGTCTACACCCGGGTGCAGCCGGCACCTCACTTCTCCGTCTCGGTGACGCCGAACACCTCCTCCCTCCCGGCGGAGACGGTGCCCACTTCTCTCCCCGGATTCGGGGCGGCGGTGGCGGCCGCAGGACTGCTGGTTGCCGCGAGATCCCTCGAAAAGAGATGAATCCTCTTCAGTGCTCTTTTTTAAGCAGCATCCAGTGGTAGCCCCAGACGACGAGCCCCACCACGACCTGCGCCACGCTCCCGGGAAGTTCGGGATAGTACTGCGGCACCGGGTAGGGCTGGGGCGGCGGATATATGAAGACCTCGATTGCGATCGCGATGAGGTTCACGGCACCCGCGATCGCGACGATGAGCGCGATGAACGAGACGGCGTAGAGGTAAACCCTCCACGCGGTGAGACCCTCAGGCACCACGCCTACCTCCTCCGTCTCAAAAACCCGGCGCCGAAGAGCCCGGCGGCGGCGAGCGCGACGGTAAACCCGGGTGAGTACGTCGGCGTCGGCGCACCGCTGCTCTGCACCCTGAACTGGCCTACCTGTGCGGAGGACGGCTTCCCCGGGGTAGGGGCCGGTGTCGAGAGAGCGACCGGCGACGTGCTCTTCGCGGGGCTGAAGACCGCACCGTCGGCGAGGATCACCTGCGGCGGCGGTGCCAGGGTGATCCGGCCGGTGCTGGTCGCGAAGGCCGCGCCGTTCTCGACGAGCCGGATGCGGATCTCGTAATCGTAGCCGTTCGGCACCGTGATGCTCACCCTCTTCTCGCCGTCCGAACCTTCGGGGACCGTCCCGAGCGGCCGGGACTCGCGGACGGCCGTGATCCCGGTCTGGAGGTTGACCGCCCGGATCTCCATCGCGAGGTTCCCGGACGAACTGCCGCTATTCAGAATCGCGGTGATGATCTCGAGCGTGATCGGGTCGGCGTCGAGATCCGGGGTCATGACGTCGATCGCGGAGACGGTGAGGAGCGAGTAGGCCAGTCGTTGCGTAGCGACCGTCCTGTCGGGGAGGAAGACATTCACCGATCCTTTCTCCCGCATGCGCCCGTCCTGCCATACCGTCACCCAGACATCGTACCCCCGGCCGTTCTCGAGCGTGAGCGTGACCTCCTCCTTCGCCGTCTTCCCCGAGACCAGGGTGCCGATGGAGCGAACCGTCTCCTCGACGACGATATCCGTCCCGGCCTCTTTTGCAACGACCTGCAGGTCGACGCCATTCACATCCGCGTAGACCGCGTCGAGGTAGGGGACCGCAACGACCCGGGTGACGTTCGACGGCGGCTGGCCGTCCGGGATGCTGACATCGACGCTCCGGATCGTCACGTAGCCCGCCGGGGGCTGGGACGAGATGCACCCGGCCGCGAGCACCAGGAAGAGGAGCACCACGACCGCACCGAGTAACCTTCTCATGCCTATCAGGAGAACCTTCAGGCCAGGGAGAGAAAAGGTTTTTGCATTGCGGCCCGGCTCCGAGGGTCTTGAAGAAGAAGGGCGGTCGAGAGGCTGTGGATATCCGTTATCGAAGTTCCTGGCCCTGCCGATGCCCGAATACCTGCCTTTGGTAGGTTCGATTTTTTTCGTAGTTTACCATCGCCTTATCTCCCAATCCTCCCTATACTCTCTCGCCGAACACCGAAAGGGGGTACGAGCATGGCCTGTATCCTCGGGAGACGCCGCTGCAGGACTTATGATTGGTGCCGCGCGAGGGCCGATACGCAGTCCAGTGCCCGATTCACAACGCATCTTGGGACTCTGCCGGAATAATCTTGACGTCTTAGACACCGGAATCACGATCATCACCTGAAGTGTAGACGATTGTCACAGAAAACGATAATAAGAGGGTGTCGTAGTCTGCAGTAGGACGCCGCCAAAAGGCCCTGGTGGGAGTGTAAAATGATACGAACGGAGAACCTCACGAAGATATATAATGGAAAAGCGGCCGTCGACGGCCTGGACCTCGAGGTCGGGGAAGGCGATATATTCGGCTTCCTCGGCCCGAACGGAGCAGGGAAGAGCACGACGATCCTGATGCTCACCGGCATGATCGAGCCCACCGGGGGCCGGTGCCTGGTCGACGGGATCGAGGTCGCGAAAGACCCGCTGAAGGTGAAGGAGATCATCGGCTACCTCCCCGAAGACGTCGGGTTCTACGGGAACATGACCGGCGAGCAGAACCTGGACTACTTCGCCCGGTTCTACGGGATGGACGCGAGGAAGCGGAAGGAGCGGATCGCCGAACTGCTCGAACTTGTCCACCTCGACGGTGTCACCCAGAAGGCCGGAGAGTACTCCCGTGGGATGAAACAGCGGCTCGGGCTCGCCCAGGCGCTGATCAACGACCCAAAAGTGCTCTTCCTCGACGAGCCGACGGCAAACCTCGACCCCGAGGGCGTCAGGGAGTACCGCGAACTCGTCACGCACCTTGCAGACGAAGGAAAGACGGTCTTCGTCTCCTCGCACATCCTCTCCGAGGTCAGGGAGGTCTGCCGGACTGTGGGGCTGCTCGCAAAAGGAAGACTGATGGCGCAGGGGACGCTCGAAGAGGTCGCCCGGGCGCTCGCGTCCCCCGACGGGGATATGGTCCGGATCGTCGTCGAGACCCGGGAGCATCTGCCTGCAATCGACGATCCCGCGATCATCTCCGTCGAAGGGAACGGAAACCGTGCGGTTGTCCGGGCGAAGGCCGATATCCGGGACCGGCTTGCCGCATCCCTCTTCGATCAGGGGCTGCACGTCCGGGAGATGCGTCTTGAGGAGCCCGAGATCGAGGACGTCTTCATGGCGGCCTACCGGAGGTGAGACGATGGCACTCGATCGATTGCTCAACGTAGCAAGAAAAGAGTTCTCCGACCACATCACCAGCAGGCGCTTTGTCATCATTCTCGGCCTGCTCCTCGTGATATCGACGATCAGCATCTACGACGGTATCGAGAACTATAACAACAGCCTGGAGGCGTATACCGAGCAACTCCGGCAGATGGAGGAGTTCGATGACCCGTACAGGAACTGGATGCCACAGAAACCCACGATCATGTACGTCTTCATCTCCATGATGAGTTACATGACGATGCTCGGCGGCATCCTTGCCATCGCCATCGGGTTCGACCTGGTCTCAAAAGAGAAGGAGACCCGATCGCTGAAGTCGCTCCTCTCCCACCCGGTCTACCGCGACGAGATCATCAATGGCAAGGCACTCGGGGGCATCGGTGCGCTCGGGTTCGCCATGGCGCTCGCCCTTGCCATCGCCGTCGCCATGCTCCTCCTCTTCTCGGTCGTCCCGACACTGGAGGAGTTTGCCGCCATCCTGATCTTCGGGGCGGTAACGCTTGGGTTCCTGCTCGCCTACTTCGCCGTCGCGCTCACGATGTCGACGGTCGCAAAAGAGAGCGGAAACGCGCTGATCTACACCCTCGTCATATTCTTCGCTGTCTCCTCGCTCCTTCCCATGTTCGGGGCGATGGCCGCAGGCGCTTTTGCAGGCGACCCGCCCGAGATGGGCCCCATGCCCAAAGAAGTCGTGCGGGTCGCGAGCAGCAATGGGTATTCCACTACCACCGTTGCGCAGAGTGTGGTATACGGCGGAACCGAAGACCCGGAGTGGAAGGCATACGAAGAGGAGATGAAGACCTATATCGAGAAACGGAGGCTCATCAGCGACGTCTCGAACCTCCTCTCGCCGCAGATGAACTACTACACCGTCGCGATAGCGGTGACGAACCCACAGCTTTCCTCGATGATCGCGTCGCCTTACGACACGGCGACGGAAGAGACGGCCGGCCTTGCCGGTGCTCTCGGCCGGGTCTGGATGAACATCGCCGCGCTCATCGTCTTCCCGTCGGCCTTCTTCGCAGCGACCTATGTGAAGTTCATGCGGATGGATATCAGGTGAGACAATGATCGACAGAAAAATCCTCGTAATCCTCCTTATCGCGGCGCTGGCAGTCCCGGGAGCGACCGCCGCACAGGGCGGGACGATGCAGACGGAGATCCGGTGCGACTTCCCCGGCGAGATGATCGAAGCCGGCGACACCGCTGTCTTCGATCTTGCGGTCACGAACCGCGGCGATACCGGGACGTGTCTCCTCAACTACTGGACGTTCCGCGGGACCGACAACTGGAAGATCCGGTTCGAGGCCGACGACCGCGAGGTATATCGGATGCTGATCCCGGCCGGCGAGACGAAGACCGTCCGCCTGGTGGCCGAGACATCCGGCCATGCCGCCGTGGGGGAGTATCCCATCCGGGTGGGCATCGGCGAAGGCACGATCTGGGTCTACGTCAAGGTCACGAAGACGCACAGCGGCGAAGCGGGAACGCTTGAAGCCACCGTGGTGGACAAGGAAGGTAACGTGGTGAAGGGCGCCGATGTTGGTCTCTATGACCGTGACACCAGGATCGAGGGGATGCTCGCGACCGCCGAGGGCAAGGTCTCCATCGGCGCCCCGATGGGCACCTACACCGTAAAGGTCACCCGGCCCGGGTACCGGCCATGGGAGAAGAAGAACGTCGAGATCCGGATCGGCCAGACGGTCGACCTCGGGATCGTGCCGCTCGAAAAAGAGAACTTCTTTGCCGAGGTTCAGGTGAAGTCCCCGTCCCGGGTCTCGGCGATTGGCGCCAGCCCGCAGTATGAGATGACCCTGAAGAACGCCGGCAGAAACGACGATACCTATACCCTTGCCGTCCAGGGCCTCCCCGAACAGTGGTACGCCCGGTTCAAGGAGAGCAGCGGCGCTACCGAAGAGGTCTCGGAGATCTACGTCCCGTCCGGTGAGGAGAAGACCCTCTACCTCGATCTCATCCCGCCCTACTCGGTGAACGTCGGCGAGTACAACTTCACGGCGGTGATCGGGTCCTCTGCCCGGGAGTACGAGGAGAACCTGACGCTCCGGCTCCGTGGCTCGTATGATCTGCGGACCTACGCGAAGAGTTACCGTCACGAGATCAACCGCGGCGACACGCTTACGTTCGACATGACAGTTACGAATGCCGGCGTTGGGGGAGCGCTGACGAACATCGGGATCAATATGAGCGCACCGGAAGGGTGGCGGGTGACCGTCGACCCGGCGTCGGTCGCGAGCCTTGAGGCCGGCGAACGGGCGACGGTGCAGGTGACGGTTATCCCGCCCGCCGATATCGTTGCCGGTGAATACAAGGTCATCGCGCTGGCCAAATGCGACCAGGACGAAGAGGAGGACGAGTACCGGATCGTGGTGAAGGAACAGTCCTACGTCGCGGTGCTCGGCCTTCTGGTGATGGCCGGGGTTGGCGCAGGGCTCTGGTACATGTTCAGGAAGTACGGGCGGCGGTAAGATCACACCGCTGCTTATTTTTTCCCGCGGCCGGCGGCTTCCATTCGCTTAAAACCGGACATTGCCCTTGGATACCGCCATCTCGAACCGCGCCCCCTTCCCGGGTTCGCCCGTCTCCCGGATGACAATCCCGGTGATCGAGAGAACCTCTTTCACCAGGAAGAGCCCGAGTCCTGTGTGGTTCCCAAAACCCCGATCAAATATCCGCTCCTTGTTCTCTTTTGGGACGCCGACGCCGTTATCCTCCCAGACGATCCGGGCCCCGCCGCCGTCCGGCACGGCCGTGACACGGATCTCGGTCACGGTCTTCCCGTGCCGGACGGTGTTCTCCAGAAGGTTGAAGAAGACGGACGAGAGGAGTGGGTCGGCATAGACGGAGAGCCCGTTGAGGTCGGTGGAGATCCGGATACCGCTCGGTCGAAGGGCTTTTGAGGCACCGGCGATTAGTGGTTCGACGGGGAACCATTGGGGAGCCCGGACGCCGAGATCCTGATAGTCCCGCGTGAATTCGATCTGCGACTTTATTATCTCGGCGGCGATCTGCTGCTTATCGAGGGCGGCGGCGACGGCCGGATCGAGCGGCCGGTCCCGGAGGAGAGCGATATGACCGAGCACCACTGTGATCTGGTTCAGGATGTCGTGCCGCACGATACTGTTCATCAGGGTAAGTTTCTTATTTGCCTGGATGAGCGCCGCCTCGGTCTGTTTCCAGGCATCGATGTCATGGACTGCGTAGTCGATTGCGACCGGACGCCCGTCATTTCCGTAGACCGGGATCGTGCAGACTTCAATCCAGACGTAACGCCCATCTTTCTGGCGAACCCGGAAGGCATAGGGCTGGTGGGCGCATGCACCCCGTTCGTCACACAGGGCAGAGAATATCTTCCGGTCGTCGAAATGGATCAGCTGCCTGATGAAATCCTGTTCATCCTGGAACACCTCCCGGGCGTACCCGGTCAGGTTCTCGCACGAGGGGCTGATATACTCGATCGTCTGCAGATCTGTCGTAGTACGGATGTAGCAGTCGTGCGACCGCTCCACGAGGCTCCTGAACCGCTCCTCGCTCTCGCGTAGTCGCTCCTGGGCGCGAATCCGGGAGAAAAGATCGGAAAAGAGGTTGCCGACGATCTCAAGCAGCGTGACGTCCTCTTCCGACCATACCCGCGCCTTGTGGGTGGTCTCGAACCCGATGACCCCGTGGAACACATCAACGGTTGCTATCGGCATGAGGGCGATCGACCGGACCCCGTGCTTCTGGAGGAACTCACGCTCCGCCGTCGCCTCTTCGGGGAGTTCAGCCATATCGGAGATGCAGATCGGTCTCCTGCTCTCGAGTTGCGCCATTCCCCAGGAGACCACATTGGTGGGGAGATTCTGCAGCACGTCTATCTGTGGTTCTATCCCCTCCGCACACCACTCGTGGGTGTTCTCAGCGCGGGTGAGGTCGGCTGAGAAGCGGAAGATATAACTCCGGTCGAGATCGAGGAACGACCCGAGCACCCGGAGCGTCTCCTCGAGAGCATCTTCGAGATCTGCCGGATCGAGGCCGATGAACCGCGTGGAGATTGACCTCACTATCTGCTCGGATTCCATCCGGTGCTGGATCTGCGCCTCCATCCGCTTCGACTCGGTGATATCGCGCAATGACTCGATCGCCCCGGAGAGTCGCCCCTGTGCATCGTAGAGCGGCGACGCTCTTGCCCAGAGGCAGATCTCCTCCCCCGTGCGGGGTGAAGTGATACGAACCTCCCGGGTGACACTCTCGCCGCCCCCCCGGGAGAGGACGGTCTCCGCCACCAGCGGGGACTGGAGTCCGGGCACCGCCCTGCAGACGGTTTCCAATCCCGCCCCGACGATACGGCTTTTCATGAGCCCGGTCATCTCCTCGATTGCCTGGTTCCAGATGATTATCTTTCCTTCGCGGTCGAGCACGAACGTCGGATCGGGGAGAAAATCTATGATGCCCCGCAGGTTTGCCTGGTAATCCTCCATCTCGCGGCACTGCGCTTCGAGCGTCTCCTGACCCGCTTTCGCCTCCTCGAACGCCGCGGTCATCTCCTCGTGCGCTGCGTTCAGGTCTTCCTCGAACCGTTTCCGGTCGGTGACATCGATCATCGACGCAACAGAGCGATCCGTTCCCGGGATGATGCCGATCGTCAGGTGCATATCTCTCCGTCTGCCCTGTCGGTCGACCATCTGAAACTCGTACGTCCCCGGCACCGAGTCAGATTTCGCCCGCCGCTGCCGGTGGTAGTCCGCCAGCCGTTTCAGGTCGTGTGGGGCGACGAAGGTCGTCCAGGAGATCTTCCCTTCCACTTCTTCTCGTGAGTAGCCGGAGAGGCGGGCGGCCTCGCTGTTTATGAGGGAGATTGTCATGTCGCCCTCGATGATGAGGGTGGCGGAACCGGTATGTTCGAAGACACTCCGGTACAGATCTCTGGCCCGCTGCATCTCCTCCTCAGCCCATCTCCCCCGGACTGCCTGGAGGATCATGTTCCGGAGTTCGGCAAACTGGGCAGAAGGGTTGCCGCCTTTCTGGAGGTAGAAGTCCGCCCCGCTATTGAGCGCCTCGATGATGATCTCCTCGCGGCCGCGGCCGGAGAAGATGATGAACGGTATAATAAGGCCTCTGCCGCGGATCTCCTTTAAGAGCGTGATGCCGTCCATCTCCGGCATCTCGTAGTCGGAAACGATGGCGTCGTATGGGGCTTTCGAGAGCATATCGAGAGCCTGTAGTGACGATGTCGTCGTCTCGACCCGCATCTCCCCGGACTGCGTCAGGTAGATCCGATTCAGCTCGAGAAGCACCGGTTCATCGTCGACCACAAGAATACGATACATGCACCACCCCTTTATGAAGTGAAGGATAATATAATTCTTAAGCATTGTGATTCGGTATTGATACTGGCATTTCCGGAAAGAAAAGGAAATTTTTTGATCTCCGGGCGATGCCATGTATCCGGAGGCTCTCTACATTATCCGAATACGGCACCGGTACCCCGAAGATCGGTACCAGGCCTCGCATCCTCATCCGGGGATGGCATGGCTTCCGTACGGATGTATACGGATCTCTTCCTTGAACTCTACGGCTGACGAGTTCCTCTGCAACCGATCGCGGGCGGCGCACGAAGGCGGGAGGCAGACGAACTTCGCCTGCCGTCAATCGTCTATGGTTATCCAGAAAGTGTCTGCAACGCTATCCCGCCGCAGACTTCCCGGCAATCTTTCAGATGCGCGGGTACGGATGCTACCGGCGGCGAGTTCGTCCAGCATAAGGCCGGGAATAGACGGATCGACGATAGGCACGGCCCGTCATTCGATGTAGGAGAGGACTTTGCGTTTCATCGGACCCTTGCTCGCAATGGTGCTGTAGGCCCATCGGGCAACCCTGCCGAGGATGTCCTCCTGGCTCACCTCTAAGAAGAGGGTGAGGGAGGGGTTGAACTTGGACTTGAAGAGGTTCAGGTTCTCGTTGTTCGCGCCGACGTTCTCCATGTGGCGGTATCCCGCCTCCTTTGCCCGTTGGAGAAGCAGCCACTGCAGGAACTCGTTGCCGGGCATCGCGGTCATCTTCGGGGCTCCCATCCAGAGGGTGAAGGCCTTGTACTCCTGGGTCGCCTGGACGCCCGTTACGGCATCTTCATCGTCGTAGAGGTAGTAGAGCCCGAGTTCGGTGGGATATGCCCGGAAGAGCTCCTCGAAGTAGGCGCGGCTGATCATGGGGATGTTCATCTCGGGGTCGCTGAACCGCTCCGCGACCGTGGAGTAGAAGATCGATATGTCGGTGCTCTTCTCGATGCGGTAGCCGTTCTTCTCGACCTTTCGCAGTTTGGTCCGGAGGTTGGAGGAGAAACTGTTCCAGATCTCTTCGAGCGGCGGATCGAGGGCGATCAGATAGGTGAAATGGAGCCGGGTCTGGTACCCATCCCTGAGAAACCGTCGGACATCGATGAAACCCGGGACCTGGGTTATGGAGAGGTAGTTCGGGGCCAGGGCCGCAAACTCGCCCTCCAGGCTGTCACCGACCAGTTTGAGCAGTGATTCCTTCTTGCTCTGCTTGGCGGTGTCGTAACGGCTGCCCATGACGAACCCGAGGTACGGCACCACCGACTGGAGCGGTGGCGGGGAGAGGAGGATGTTGATCCCGTGTGACTGTCTCTGGAAGAGCGGCATGACGGCGATCAGCTCGTTGCCCTTGAAGACCCCGTAGGGGAGAAATCGAAAGCCGGTATGCTTCTGCGTTATCCTCATGAAGTCCCACTTGTGGAAGAGGCGGCCGGTGGCACTTTCGTCTATGAATGTGTCCCAGGCGCTTCCATCATCGATAAGCCCTATCGTCATGCTCTCACTCCCTGCTCCGGTTCGCCTGCAGGGTCTTCCGGACTATCCCTCCCCAACGATATATACGTTTCCCGGGATGGGAGTGGCTCGCGGTGGATACCGGGTTTCCCCACGTGACCGGCGGGAGAGATCCCGGGCCGGGAGGAATTTTCGTGGAATCACAACGTTCAAATTGCCGGGGATACCACATCAATTGCGTATTCAACTGCGGAAGCGGACGTTTGCCTCTCCCGGCTCATCCCGGCAAACGAGGCGATCAAGTATATCGCCGGCACTGGCGGGCCGCCACGACGACGACCCTCCCGGTCGAGCGGCAGGAAGGCTGTAGCGTGTGCGGGATCGATCGGTGAGGCAAGGAGGAGAGATGCAGGTTCGGGTCAGGGCTTTTGCCCGGTTGCGGGAGGCGATCGGGGGCGATCTCATGCTGGAGGTTCCCGCCGGAGCGACGGTGAGCATGCTGCTCGCAGCGGTCGGGGAGACCTCTGAGCAGGCAGAGGAGGCGCTCTTTGAGGAGAACGGCGAACTCCGGGGATACGTGATACTGATGCACAACGGCAGGCGCGTGCGGCATGCGGAGACCACGACGCTCACGCTCGCCGACGGGGACGAGGTCGCGCTCTTCCCGCCGGTGGCGGGGGGATGACGGAGGAGAATGGAATGATCAGCATAACGCGAGACGATTTTGATGTGAACGAGGTGATTGGCCGGGTGAGAAGGCCCGATATGGGGGCTCTCGTCACCTTTCTCGGCGTTGTCCGGGACGACGGCGGAATCGACGTGATGGAACTCGAGGCCTATGAGGAGGTCGCGGTGAGGGAGATGGAGGCGATCCGGGATGAGGCGTTTGAACGGTTCCCTATCATGGCCGTTGAGATCATCCACCGGATAGGCAGGCTCCGGGTCGGGGAGAACATCCTCCTCATCGTCGTCGGTGCCGGCCACCGGAAAGAGGCATTTGACGCCTGCGAGCACATCCTTGAACGGATCAAGGAGAGCGTGCCGATCTGGAAGAAGGAGATCGGAGAGGGGGGCGAGCGCTGGGTGCCGGGCGAGTCGCACGGGGGCGACGCGTGATCCGGCTGCAGTCGTGCCGGAAGGCCTACGCGAAGGAGACCCAGCGGACGGTCCCGCCTGAGGAGACGCTTGCCCGTGCCCGGGCACGGCTTCCGGTGGCGGGGATCACCAGGGTCGCCGATATCACGAACCTCGACCGGATCGGGATCCCGGTCTTCTCGAGCATCCGACCGACCGCCGGGGCGGGAGCGATATCGGTCTACAACGGGAAAGGCGCCACCCCTATCGAGGCGGAGGTCTCCGCCGTGATGGAGGGGATCGAGCGCTACTCGGGCGAGATGGACGGCCGGGAGACGGTCGTCGGGCGGTATAGCGAGGTCTCGGCCGGGAGAGCCGCCATCGACCCCGCTGACCTGATCCTCCCCGAGCGGGTTCCGGCCGATATAGCCGTCCCCTGGGTCGAGGGCTACGATATCGTCGGGGAGGAGGAGGTGCTCGTCCCCGCCCACGCGGTCTACCACCCTCTCCCGGTGACCTGCGGGCGCCTCTTTCGGACCAACACCAACGGGCTTGCGTCTGGAAACACCATTGAGGAGGCGACCTTCCACGCCCTGATGGAGGTGGTCGAGCGCGACGCCTGGTCGCTCGTGGAGGTGACCCGGAACACCGGCCCCCGGATCGAGGGGATCGAGGACGGGCTCGCCGCCGACCTGCTCGGGAAGTTCGGGGCTGCCGGCGTCGAGGTGACGCTCAAGGAGATCACGAGCGATATCGGGATCCCCACGGTGGCCGCGGTCGCCGACGACGTCGTCCTCAGGGACCCGACGCTTCTCACGATCGGGATGGGGTCGCACACCTCGGCCTCCATCGCGGTTCTGCGGGCGTTGACAGAGGTCGCCCAGAGCAGGCTGACCCAGATCCACGGCGCGAGAGAGGATACCGATACGGCGGACGTCAGAAAGAGGATCGGCTACGAGCGGACGAAGCGGCTGAACCGGCACTGGTTCGCGGAGAGCGAGACTGTCCGGTTCCCGGAGATGCCGTCGTTTGACAGCGACGACTTCCTCACCGACATCCAGCACGTCGTCGACCGGCTTGGTGCTGCCGGGCTCTCCCGGGTGGTCGTGGTCGACCTCACCCGGCCGGAGATCGGTATCCCTGTCGTCCGGGTTATCGTGCCGGGGCTCGAGATGTACGCGATGGACCAGGACCGGATGGGCAGGAGGTGCCGTGACGCACGAAGTCGTCGTCTTCCTCGGTCCCAGCTGTGACCGCGAGACTGCCCGGGCAATCCTCGACGCCAATTACCGCCCGCCGGCAAAACGGGGCGACGTCCTGGAGGCCGCACGCGCCGGGGCCCGGATCATCGGGCTCATCGACGGTGTCTTCTTCCAGGACTGTGCCGTAGCCCACCGGGAGGTCCTCGCCGCCCTCCGGGCCGGGGTGCGGGTCGTCGGTGCTTCGAGCATGGGAGCGCTCCGGGCCGCGGAACTCGACAGCCTCGGGATGGAAGGGGTCGGGGAGATCTACCTGGCCTACCGTGAGGGGAGGCTCGTCGCCGACGACGAGGTGGCGCTCCTCTTTGACCCCGAGACGTTCGTGCCGCTCTCCGAACCGCTCGTGAACATCCGGGCGACCCTGCAGGAGGCGCTCGCGTCCGGGGTGATCGGTGCCGACGCGGCAGGGGCGCTCCTCGAGGCCGCCCGGGGGCTCTACTTCCCCGACCGGACTTACGATGCGGTCGTCGAGTCGGCGGAAGGGAAGGCTGACCCGGATGAACTCGCCCGGTTCGCGGCATTTGCCGGGGAGCATGCCGTCGACCAGAAACGCGAGGACGCGCTGCTCGCGCTCGAATACATCAGGGATCTCCCCGGGAAGCATTGAACCGCGCGGTTCAACGATCCTACCGTGGCCGCCGTAGCAATATATCGCCGTCCGGGCCGACTTCCTGTACGTCGGTGCGGAACCATTCCCACCGCAGGGGCAATGCGTTGATCGGGCCGGAAGCGGTTCTTCCCGGCAGCCGCCGTGCTTCCGGCATGTGCCGCGGGCCGGAGAAGATCCACGGCCGAAACCACACAAGCATGTACTGTGATTGCCCTGAATGCACCGGATCCTGGCGATGCCCACGCAGATGCCATCGAACAATGGTCGGATCCGATGCCGGCGGGGAGAACGTGCGATGTGGCTCTCCTACACCCACCTATCCTGATCCACCGGACGATTCCGGGGGGCACGTCCCTCCGGAAGTTCTCCCCGACCGCTACCGGTTCCACGTATCTACTGCACGAAGGGCCGCCTTAGCGCGATCGGCCGACGAACCTCCGCGGAGCACCTTCAGGGCGCACTTCTCCCGGTCGATCTCCTTTCTCGTGCGGGGCTTCGTATGGTAAGATCGATATGTGTAAAAAATAGTTAACACCTGTTGACATTGTCTTTCAGCACTCTCCCCGAACTGGCGCGGCTGCTCTCCCTGTTCGGGAACGAGCAGCGGCTTGCGGTACTCGGGGCGATCGCGGTCGAAGAGAAGTATGCCCGCGAGATTGCCGAAGAGCTCGGCATATCGCGGCCGCTGGCTGCCATTTATCTCCGGCAGCTCGAGAAACTCGGTCTCGCGGAGGCGGTCAGCCGGACATCGGACGAGCCGCCGTACCTCCGGAGGTACTATCGGGCGGTGCCTTTTGAGGTGGTGCTGAACCTGGATGTCATTACATCGCTACAGAGGTCAAAGGATGAAACAGGATAGGTGGAAACTCTACCTGAAGGCACTATGGGGCGCCGTTGTTGCGTTGCTCGTGATCAGCGGCCTTATTGCCGGCTTGCTCGGCGGTTCGAACTCCTTGAATGCCGTGCTCGCCGGATCCTTCATAGTTATTGTAAATCTCGGCGTCCTGACGCTGCTCTTCATCATCGCCGTAAGGATCAAGGAGTGGATCGAGAGGCAGGTGGCGAATGTCGCCGAACAGAAGGATGCCGGCGCGGAACTCCAGATGCTGCGGCAGTCGCTGGAGCGGATCGAGGCGAAGGTGGACAGGATCGAGAAGGTTCTCGACGGGATCTCCGAGTGAGCGCCAAAAAATGGTTGGGTACAGGTAGGACGTGCAGTAACACGCTACGGACTATGAAAGACGAGGCGCAGGCAGGGTTCCATCGCGCATGATGCCTGGCCATGTATTAGTAAGAATCAAGTATGTTATAATGTTTACCTTTTATGACAAAAGAATGTATTTGTAGCAATAATCCTTTCTTTCCCGCTACCGGGAACCGTCCAGCGAGAGCCGATCAGCCAGCCATGCGATGCGGTCGCGGCGGGCCGCTTCGTTCAGAGAATGGCCCGCGTCGTACCATTTGAGCGACTTTGGATCGCCCGCCTGCTCGAAGAACTCCCGGGCCTGCTCCTCCGTGAAGAACTCGTCGCGAAGAGCGGCCTGGAAGAAGAGCGGGGTGGGTGCGGCACGGCCGATCCAGACGGCAGGGTCGAGTTCCGCGAGCGTCCGGCGGTAATGCTCGAATTCCTCGCCCTGCAGGTCGGGCAGGTTCACGGCGGCAACGTCGACAAACCTCCCGGTGCCCGCCATCAGGACCGCGGCCTTCACCCTCCGATCGACGCCGGCGAGCACCGCCCCGAAAAGCGCCCCGACACTGTGGCCCACGAACCCGATCCGGTCCGGATCGACGGTTGGCTGCGCTACGAGGAGATCTATCCCCCGGCGAAGGTCGATCACCGTCCGGGTATACTCCCTCACGGCCTCCTCGGGATCCGTGACTGCCTGACCCCAGGCTGCTGCCGTATCGGCGGCCCAGGGGGCGTCGACGAGCAGGGAGGCCGCACCCATCCCGGCAAGGGCCACGGCCTCGGCGAGGAACGTGGCGCGGGAACCAAGTCCCGGGTGGAGGAAGAGAATGGCAGCGGAGCGTTTCGGCCGGTCAACTTCTGCCGGGGCCACCAGGTAGGCCCGAACCCCCCGTTCCGGTGCAGTCCGGTAGGTCAGGTCGCTGACCGAGACGCCGGTGCCGGCAATCTCGATCGCGGGAGGTCTTTCTGCATCGTAATCGAAAATCGGGCGCAAATTATCGGCAGTTCGTTCCATAAGACTCCTTCTGCTCTCCTCTCGACCCGCCGGCGGATAAACCTGGCGCCTGCGGGGAGAAAGTGATTCCGGCATTCTATACCCTGTTCAGAATGGAAGGTTTTTCTACCCGCGAGTTCCTTCCTTCAAGAGGTGATTTGATGGCAATTGACTGGTACGAAGAGTTTGTTGACCTGAACCACACCCCCGGTGCGGACGAACTCGTAGCCCTCTACTACTTCGAGCCTGCGGAGGGGATCAGCAGGGAGGAGGCGGTCGGGAGGATCGCGTCGGAGAGTTCGACCGGAACCTGGACGACGCTCTTCACCCTGCCGCCCCGGATGCGTGACCTCCAGGCGAAGGCGTTCGAGATCGAGGGGAACTACGTGAAGATCGCATACCCGCTCGCCCTCTGGGAGGAGGGGAACGCACCCCAGCTCCTGAGCGGGATCGCCGGGAACATCTTCGGGATGAAGGCACTCGACCGTCTCCGGCTGATCGACGCCTCGCTCCCTGCCGAATACCTCCGGCACTTCAAGGGGCCGCACTTCGGCATGGAGGGGATCCGGGATATGATGAATGTCCGCGGCCGGCCGCTCACGGGCGCGGTCCCAAAGCCGAAGGTGGGTTTCACCGCGGAGGAGCACGCTGAGGTCAGCTACGAGACCTGGATGGGTGGATTCGACTTCGTCAAGGACGACGAGAACCTGACGTCCCAGCCGTTCAACCGGTTCGAGGACCGCGTCCGCGCGATGGCGAAGATGCGGGATAAGGCCGAGAAGGAGACCGGCGACGTGAAGTCCGCGTTCATCAACATCACGGCCGAGACGGAGGTCATGAAGCAGCGGGCAAAGATGCTCGCTGACTACGGCTGGAACTACGCGATGATCGATGTCGTGGTCACCGGGACGGCGGCCGTCGCGACTCTCCGGGACTACTGCTCCGATCTCGGGCTTGCCATCCACGCCCACCGGGCGATGCACGCGGCCTTCGATCGGGACGAGAAGCACGGGGTCACGATGCAGTTCCTGGCGAAGATGATGCGCCTTGTCGGTGTCTCGCAGATCCATACCGGAACCGCTGTGGGGAAGCTGGTCGGTACCCGGGCGGAAGCCACGGTGCTTGCGGACGTGCTCCGGGAGAAGCGCACGAACGCCGTCGACCAGATGGCCCTCGACCAGGACTGGGGCAGTATCAAGAGCGCGTTCCCGGTCTCCTCAGGCGGGCTCCACCCCGGCCTCGTGCCGGACGTGCTCGATATCTACGGCACCGAACTCGTCCTCCTGGTGAGCGGCGGCATCCACGGCCACCCGAAGGGCACGCGGGCGGGCGCAGAGGCCGTGATGCAGGCGATCGAGGCCTGGAAAAACGGCGAGACACTCGACGAGAAGGCGAAGAAGGCCACGGCACTCCGGGAGGCGCTGGAGAAGTGGGGGTATCATAAGCCGAAGTGAGGAAGGGTTTGGAATTCCAGCTCGGAATATTGAATGCCGACCTATCCGTGTTCGTATGGTGATCTCGCACCACTTGATCATGATGAACTGCATGGCTCTGGTGTTGAGACAGGGGAGGGGGATGCTCCCCCCTCCCCGTCAGCCCCTCCCCGCGTGGCGATACTCCCGCGGTCCACTGCACGGGGACAACTTAGGAGAAACCAGGTTTGGGTTCTCCTGCAACCCATTCCAACCACTGCTTTTGCCGGTGTGACTTGAAGCAATGCTGCATGGGGCGTCATTGTTCTGAAACTCGGGTTGTAGGATTGTAGCTCGCACCCTCCGCCAGTCGAGATCGCATGCGCGGATTCCGTGGGGATATCGCCACGCACTGCCCCCGCCCCTGGGGGCGGGGGAGGAGGCCGCCGGGTGGGGTGGGGGTTACATGGTTATTTATGAGATAGAGGCGGGGGAGGGAGTGTGCCCTCTTCAAAGCCTAACGGCTTCTCGTGCTCCGTTCCTGTCGGAAGATCGCACTCGCACCTATCGGTGCTCAAGCTCCGGTTCTACGAACCGTCGTACTCCCCGTCAGCCCCTTCCCCGGGGTGATAGCCCCACGAAATCATACCTGAGACGCAATCAGAAGGTCACGCATGAGTGGTGCTGGTGCGAGCACCGTTAGGCGCGAGGCAGGGAGACCCGCACCCTCTTTCCCAAATCACGCCCTCGCCGGCCCCCGCCGCTCCGGGCAGCCTTCCAGAGCCGTCGTGTCCCCGGCGCGTATCTCCCCCGCCAGTTCCTCAAGCCCCTCGCGGAACTCGTCGATATAGCCCTGCATCGAGAGGCTGCCCTCCGGGAAGGGGCAGTCGATATCGTAGAGCCGTTCGATCATGGGGTCGGAGGGGAGCAGGTCGACGGCGATCCCGGTCGCTTTCGAGGCCTCGACCATGGCTTTTCGGAACGGCCCGATGCAGTAGGCGAGCCGGTGGCGGTAGGTCTCCCGGGTCTTCTCGAGGTAACCCTTCAGCCGGTAGACCTCGATCCGGTGGAAGTCCCGCCGGATTCGCTCGTCCGTGGCCTTGCCGAGCATGTAGTGGTAGTTCCGGTAGGGGTACATGCACTCGAGCTCCGCGGGAACTGTCCCGCAGGTCCCGAAGATGACGATATGGTAGTCCGCCGGGGCAAGGACGCCGTCGATGATCCGCCGGAAGAGCTTGTGGCTCGGGCTCTGGCTGTAGGGTTTCCGCACGGCACAGGGGAGGAAGAGGCCGATCTCTCTTGGCGCAACGACGTAGTCGTCGATGATGAACCGGTAGGCGTCCTCGAACTCGTTGCGGTAGAACGGCGGGTCGAATATCTCGATCGGGTTCCCGTGCCGGTCCTGCACGACCTCGACGACCCGCCGGGGAGCGCCTCCTCCCCGCACTATCCGTTCCTCCTGCATGAAAAAACCTCCCCCATCGTAGATAGAAGGTTGGACCGGGAATTGCAAAAACCTCTCCCCTTCAAGGGTTGGTGTCCGGATTGCCCCGGGCCCAGAAGATGCGGATCGCACCCGGGAGCGCACCGGCAGATGCGGTGGAGAACCGCATCATGAAGGCTCTCCTGATGCCCCTTTCGCCCACGGGAGCGCTGGTGCAGCCAGAAGCCGGGTTAGAGGGAAAGTATAAATGCCCGTATTCCCAATTAAGTTTAGTTCGTTAAATCGCGAACTAAGTGTGCAGCCGGTCCCGTGGCCGCATTTCTCAACAAAAGAGGAGATGAAAAATATGGATTCCAAAGAATTCCAGAATATTATCACAAACGCCATCGACAGCGAAGTAGAGTCGTATACCTTCTACAAGTCGGTCGCCGACAGGGCGAAGGATGCAAACCTGAGGACGATCTTCCTCGACCTTGCTGATGAAGAGAAGGGGCACCGGGAGTACCTTCAGGCCCTGCTGCTCCGTGACGCAAAGCAGATGCACTTTGTCGCGGCCAAAGACTACAAGATCACCGACTCCATCGATGCACCCACGCTCTCGGTCGACATGAAGCCGCTCGACGGTCTGTTACTCGCCATCAAGAAGGAACTGCAGGCCGCCCAGATGTACAAGCAGCTTGGCGCCGCCTCCGCGGATGCAGAACAGAAGATGGTCTTTGTCCAGCTTGCAAACATGGAGATGGGTCACAAGGCACGGCTCGAAGATATCTACACGAATATGGCATACCCCGAGGCGTGGTAATCGCCACCGCCTCACAACACCCTTTTACATCACCTCTCCTCACAGGGCGGGTCCGAACAGAGCTTGTTCTCTCTCACCGGGACGGTCCCGATCCCGGGCGAAACGTCAAGTTAGTATTTAAAAATTTTGGATCACAAACGGCTATGAGCTCAGAAGATCAATTTATCAGGGCAGGAAAATGAAGAAGATCGTCATCAAGGGGGCGCGGGAGCACAACCTCAACAATATCACCGTCGAACTCCCGCGCGACCGGCTCATCGTCCTCACCGGCGTCTCCGGGTCGGGGAAATCCACGCTTGCCTTCGATACCATCTACGCCGAGGGGCAGCGGCGCTACGTGGAGTCGCTCTCCGCTTATGCACGGCAGTTCCTCGGGCTGATGCAGAAACCGGACGTCGACAGCATCGACGGGCTCTCGCCCGCCATCTCCATCGAGCAGAAGACGACGTCGAAGAACCCCCGGAGCACCGTCGGCACGGTCACAGAGATCTACGACTACCTGCGGCTCCTCTTCGCCCGGATAGGGACGCCGTTCTGCCCGGAGCACCATATCCCCATCGAGGCGCAGTCACCGGAGAAGATCGCCGACCATATCGTCTCCACGATGGCAGGGACAGTCACCATTCTCGCCCCGGTCATCCGGCAGAAGAAGGGAACCTACCAGCAGGTCTTCAAAGACCTCAACCGGGAGGGCTACGCCCGGGTCCGGGTCAATGGGGATATCCACCGGACGGACGAGGAGATCACCCTCGAGCGCTACCGCAAGCACGACATCGACGTGGTCATCGACCGCCTCTCCGTCGACGAGCGCTCAAGACTCGTCGAGGCGATCGAGAACGCCCTTGCAAAGTCCGAAGGGCTCGTCATCGTCGTCGACGAGGACGGCAACGAGGAGACCTGCTCGGCGCTCATGGCCTGCCCGATCTGTGGGATTGCATTCGAGGAACTCCAGCCCCGGATGTTCTCTTTCAACAGCCCGTTCGGCGCGTGCGAGGAGTGCAACGGGCTTGGGTTCAGGATGGAGTTCGATCCGGACCTGATCATTCCGGACAAGAGCAAGTCGATCGCCGAAGGCGCCGTCATGCTCTACCGGAACTTCCTCGACGGCTACCGGAGCCAGTACCTCGGCGCCGTCGCGAAACACTTCGGGTTCTCGGTCCTGACGCCGATCAAGGATCTCACCGAGCAGCAGTACAACGCCCTGATGTTCGGCTCACCGGAGCACCTCCGCCTCTCGATGCAAACCCGGAACGGGGACTCATGGTCGCACTCCGGGACGTGGGAGGGCCTCGCCCCGCAGGCCGAACGGCTCTACCACCAGACCCAGTCGGAGTATCGCCGCCATGAACTCGAGAAGTTCATGAGGATCCTCCCCTGCCCGAAGTGCGAGGGCAGGAGGCTCAAAGAGAAGGTGCTTGCCGTGAAGGTCGCCGGGAAGTCCATCGTCGAGGTCACCGACCTCTCGGTCACGGGAGCGCGCTCGTTCTTCCGGACGCTGGACCTCACCGAGACCGAGCGCGAGATCGCAAAACAGGTCTTGAAGGAGATCGCCGCCCGGCTCGAGTTCCTGGAGCAGGTCGGCGTCGGCTACCTGACCCTCTCGCGGAGCGCAGGCAGCCTCTCGGGCGGGGAAGCGCAGCGGATACGCCTCGCGACGCAGATCGGGTCGAACCTCACGGGGGTGCTCTATGTCCTCGACGAGCCCTCCATCGGGCTGCACCAGCGCGACAACCGGAAACTCCTCGAGACCCTGCAGCACCTCCGCGACCTCGGCAACACCCTCGTCGTGGTGGAGCACGACGAGGATACCATCCGGAGCGCCGACTGGGTCGTGGACATGGGGCCCGGAGCCGGGCTCCACGGCGGCGACATCGTCGCGGAAGGGCCGCCGGACGCCATCGCGGCAAACCCGGCATCGATCACCGGCCGCTACCTCTCCGGCGATCTCAGGATCGAGGTTCCTGCTTCTCGTCGGAGGAGCGACCGGTTCATCAGGCTCTCGGGCTGCCGGGAGAACAACCTCAAGGGCATCGATGCGAAGATCCCCATCGGCGTCCTGACGGTCATCACCGGTGTCTCGGGATCGGGGAAGTCCACGCTCATCTACGAGACGCTTTACCGAGCGCTGATGCAGAAACTCCACGGTTCACGGGAACTTCCGGGGAAGCACGACAGCCTCGTCTTCGACGACGACCTGGACAAGGTGATCGTCATCGACCAGAGCCCCATCGGGCGGACGCCGCGCTCGAACCCGGCGACCTACACCAAGGTCTTCGATGAGATCCGGAAGGTCTTTGCCGAGACGAAGGAAGCGAAGGTCCGGGGCTACAAGCCCGGCCGGTTCTCGTTCAACGTCAAGGGCGGGCGGTGCGAGGCCTGCCAGGGTGAAGGTCTCATCAAGATCGAGATGAACTTCCTCCCCGACGTTTACGTCGAGTGCGAGGAGTGCAAGGGGGCGCGCTACAACCGCGAGACCCTCGAGGTGAAGTACCGGGGCAAGTCCATCGCCGACGTCCTCGACATGAGCGTCGAGGAGGCGCTGGCCCTCTTCGAGAACGTCCCCTCGATCAGGAACAAACTCGATACCCTTGCACGGGTCGGGCTCGGTTACATCAAACTCGGCCAGAGTTCCACCACCCTCTCGGGCGGCGAGGCGCAGCGGATCAAACTGACCCGCGAACTTGCAAAGCGGGCCACGGGGAAGACGATCTACCTCCTCGACGAACCGACGACCGGGCTGCACTTCCACGACGTGAAGAACCTGATCGCCGTCCTCGACGACCTTGTGGCGCGGGGGAACACGATGGTGGTGATCGAGCACAACCTGGACGTCATCAAGTCCGCCGACCACATCATCGATCTCGGCCCCGAGGGTGGGGATGCCGGCGGTGAGGTCGTCGCGACGGGGACCCCCGAGGAGGTCGCTCTGGTTGAAGGGAGTCACACGGGTGCGTTCTTAAAGGAGATCCTCAAGAAACCATGATCGACCCCCAGAGTCTTCCAACCGAGCCCGGATGCTACCTTTTTTCGGATGATGAGGGCACCATCATCTACGTCGGGAAGGCGAAGAACCTGAAGCGGCGCGTATCGAGCTACTTCTCCCGGCACGACCTCGACCCGAAGACGCGATGCCTCGTCGCCGCGATCGCCTCAATCGACTTCATCGTCACCGACACCGAGGTTGAGGCGTTCATCCTCGAGAACACCCTGATCAAGAAGCACCAGCCGAAGTACAACATCGACTTGAAGGACGCGAAGCGGTACGCCTACATCCACGTCACCGACGAGACCTATCCACGGATTCACACCGTCCGCCAGCCCGACGAGAACGGCCGCTACTACGGGCCGTTCGTCTCCGCACGGGAGCGCGAGGACCTCCTTCGGCTCTTGAAGACGCTCTTCGGGCTCCGGTCGTGCCGGCGCCTCCCCCGCCGCCCGTGCCTCCGTGCGCATATCGGTTCGTGCAGCGCCCCCTGCACGGGAAGAATCGGCGAGGACGAGTACCGGGAGCGGGCGAGAAGGGCGGAGGCCGTCCTGAAAGGGGATATCGCCGGGCTCATCCGGACGCTCCGCGAGGAGATGGCAGCCTTGGCAGAGCGGCAGGAATATGAGCGGGCGATGGAACTCCGCGACCAGATCGCGGCACTCGAGGGGCTGCGCGAACGCCAGCACGTCGACCGGCAGAAGACCTACAACGAGGATATCGTCAACTATATCGTGAGCGAAGGAACCGTCTTTCTGATGCTCTTCAACGTCGACCGGGGAACGCTCTCGGGGAAGCGCGAGTACACCTTCGACGAGACGGAGGGGTTTCTCGAGGAGTTCCTCGCCCGCTACTACGCCGACCACGAACCGCCGCAGGAGGTGATCCTGCCCGTTCCGGTCGACGACGCCGTCGCCGGCTACCTCTCGCACCTCCGGGGCGGCAAGGTCCGGGTGGTCGTGCCGCAGCGGGGCGAGAAGAAGAACCTGCTCGACCTGGTCAGGAAGAACGTGGAGATCGCGTTCTTCGGCGACCGGATCAAACTGGACGAACTCAAACGCCGGTTGCACCTCCCGAACCTCCCGGTCGCGATCGAGTGCTTCGATATCTCTCACCTCTCCGGGACGGCGATGGTGGGCTCGATGGTCCGGTTCCTCTGGGGGAAGCCCGACAAACGGAACTACCGGCGCTTCCGGATACGGACGGTCGAGGGTATCGACGACTTCGCGGCCATCGCCGAGGTGGTCAGGCGCCGCTACTCGCGGCTCCAGAAGGAGGGGGGCGAACTCCCCGACCTGATCCTGACCGACGGCGGGAAGGGGCAGCTTGCGGCGGCAACCACCGTGCTGAGAGACCTCGGGATCAGAGTCCCGATCGCGGCGATCGCGAAGCGCGAGGAGGAGATCTTCGTGCCGGGCTTCTCCCACCCCCTGCCGCTTGAGCGGCACGAGAAGGCGTCGCTCTTCCTCCAGGAGATCCGCGACGAGGCGCACCGGTTCGCGATCACGTATCACAGAACCCTGCGGAAGAAGACGGTGGCACCATGACGGCATTTCAACTGAAGGCGGAGTTCAAGCCGACCGGATCGCAGCCCGACGCGATCCGGAAACTCAGCGACGGGCTCGCCCGGGGCGAGCAGTTCCAGACTCTCCTCGGGGTCACGGGCTCAGGGAAAACGTTCACGATAGCAAACGTCGTCGAGGAGGTCCAGAAACCCACCCTCGTCATCGCGCACAACAAGACGCTCGCCGCGCAGCTCTACAACGAGTTCAGATCCTTCTTCCCGGAGAACCGGGTGGAGTACTTCGTCTCCTACTACGACTACTACCAGCCCGAGTCCTACATCGCGAAGCGCGACCTCTACATCGAGAAGGATGCCCAGATCAATCCGAAGATCGAGCAGATGCGGCTTGCGGCCACCGCGTCGGTCCTCTCCCGTCCCGACACCATCATCGTCGCCTCGGTCTCCTGCATCTACGGCCTCGGGAACCCCGCGAACTTCCAGGGGATGGGGTTCGAGGTGAAGGTCGGGGACCGGATGCGGCGGGACGATATTATTCGGAGGCTCATCGATATCCAGTTCGAGCGAAACGAGATGGAACTCATGCCGGGCCGGTTCCGCGTGAAGGGCGACACCATCGATATCATCCCCGGCTACTTCAACAACATCATCCGTGTCGAACTCTTCGGGAACGAGATCGACCGGATCAGCGAGATCGACAAGAACTCGGGAGAGCGGCTCGAGGCGATGGACTACTTCTTCGTCTACCCTGCCCGCCACTTCGTCGCCCCCGACGAGGTGAAGGAGCGGGCGATCGTCTCGATCGAGCAGGAACTCGAGGAGTGGCTCCCGAACCTCGGCATGCTCGAGGCACACCGCCTCCGGCAGCGGACGCTCTACGACATCGATATGATCCGCGAGACCGGGACCTGCAAGGGGATCGAGAACTACTCCCGCCACTTCGACGGGCGAAAGGCCGGGGAGAAGCCCTACTGCCTGCTAGACTACTTCCCCGAGGACTTCCTGATGGTGATCGATGAGAGCCACCAGACCCTGCCCCAGGTCAGGGGGATGTACAACGGCGACTACTCGCGGAAGAAGTCGCTCGTGGAGTACGGGTTCCGGCTGCCGTCGGCCTTCGACAACCGGCCGCTGAAGTTCGACGAGTTCTCGGCGGGCTACATGAGAAGCGCTATCTTCGTCTCGGCGACCCCCGGCGACTACGAACTGAAGCGTTCGAGCGTCGCGGAGCAGATCATCCGGCCGACGGGGCTCGTCGATCCTGCGGTCGAGATCCGGCCGATCGAGGGGCAGATCCCGAACGTGATGGCGGAGATCCGGGCCACGATCGATCGCGGCGACCGTATACTGCTGACGACCCTCACGAAACGGCTCGCCGAGGAACTCTCGGAGTATCTCGCCGACCAGGGGATCAAGACCCGCTACCTCCACTCGGAGATCGAGACCATCGAGCGGACGGAGATCATCCGGCAGCTCCGGCTCGGGAAGTACGACGTTCTCGTGGGGATCAACCTCCTGCGGGAGGGGCTCGACATCCCCGAGGTCGGGTTCGTCGGTATCCTCGACGCCGACAAGGAGGGGTTCCTCCGCGACGCGAGGAGCCTCGTCCAGACCATCGGCCGGGCCGCCCGGAACGTCAACGCGAAGGTCGTGCTCTACGCCGACACCATGACCGACTCGATCAAGAAGGCGATGGCCGAGACCGGGCGGCGGCGGGCGATGCAGCTTGCGTACAACGCAGAGCACGGGATCACACCGCAGACGATCAGAAAGCCGATCCGCGAGAAAGAGGTCGATATTACCGATATCAAGCATGTCCCGAAGTCCGAAGTCCCGAACCTGATCATCGAGCTCGAGGCCGATATGCGGGAGGCGGCGGAGCGCCTGGAGTTCGAGCGGGCGATAGCGCTGCGGGATATGATCAAGAGGCTGCAGGAGGGGAAGGGACGGTAGAGGGGCAGACCGTCGAAGCCACAGACTGTATAAGGGCTGTGATGGTGAAGGAAGCAATCGCCTTCCGCTGGTGAGTGAAACTGACGCACCGGGAGGTGTCAAGGTTCCATCGGGCGTTCGTCCGTACACGGCTTTCCAGTGGTTATCGCCACGCACTGCCCCCGCCCCGCAGGGGCGGGGGAGGAGGCCGGAGGCCGGGCGGGGTGGGGATCACGGGTCAACCTTACGTGGTAGAGACAGGGGAGGGGGGATGCTCCCCCCTCCCCGTCAGCCCCACCCCCGGTGGCGATGCTCCCACGGTCCACTGTATTGGGCTTTAAACTCCGGAGGTGAGTCCCGCATCACCGGCACGCACGGCCTGCTCCCCTCAGCGGAAAAAACGGGCGCAGCCTCTCAAATGTCTGTTCTTGTACCTGACGGTGCTCAGGCTCAGTTCCTGCGGAACCTCGCCACTCAAACTCCGACCCTTCGGCCCGTCGCTCTACGCTTCGCCGAACGTCCCCACCGGCCGCGCCTGCCCCTCCTCGGGCAGGAGAATCCAGAGCAGGATGTAGATGATGATCCCTGGGAAGAATCCTGTGGGCACGGTGAAGATGATCCAGATCACCCGGATGACGTTCGGGTCGATCTCAAGATACTCTCCTATGCCGCCGCATATCCCGGCTATCCACCGGTCGGTCGTCGAACGGGTTAATCTTTTCATGACCAAGCTCCGTGAATGCTCATGCTACCATCCCGGTAATAGATGTTTCTTTCACAGGAGGAAGAGGAGGACGGAATGTCCCGGTGTTTCATCCCGACGCCGGACGGACAGCACCGCGCTTCCGGCGCCCGGCGCGGGGACGGGCCTTGCCGGCCGGAGCACAGGCATCGCACCCGTTGCAGGGTTCCTTGAAGTGCTCCCCGAAGTAGGCGAGGAGCCGCTCCCTCCGGCACCCCGGTGCGGTGCAGTAGTCAACCATACTCTGGAGTTTCGCGCGTGCGACCTCGCGCTGGAACTCGGATGCAAGATCGCGGTCGATGAACGATCTGAGGCGCCGCGCATCGTCGTCGCTGTAGAAGAGGATGCAGTCGCTCTCGTTGCCGTCCCTCCCCCCCCGGCCGCTCTCCTGGTAGTAGGCCTCAAGAGTCTTCGGCATATCGTAGTGGACGACGAACCGCACATCTGACTTATCGATCCCCATGCCGAACGCGCTCGTCGCGCAGACGACCGGAACCTTCCCGCCGATGAACCGGTCCTGCGCCTCTGCCCGGGCTCCCGCCGTCATGCCGGCATGGTAGGGAAGCGCCGGAATACCGGCGGTGCGGAGCCGCGCCGCGAGCGTCTCGGCCCCCTCCCGGGTCGCGACGTAGACGATCCCGGCATCTCCTCTCCGGCCCTGAAGATAGGAGCGGAGCTGCTCGTACGCGTCTTCCTCCTTTCCGACGACGGTGTAACTGAGGTTCTTGCGGTTGAAACTCCCGACGTAGACCGACGGGTCCGTAAGGTTGAGCTGCCGCGCGATGTCGTCGCGGACGTCCGGGGTCGCGGTCGCCGTCAGGGCAACCATCGGCACACCGGGGAACCGCTCCTTGAGGACCGCGAGCGACCGGTACTCCGGGCGGAACTGGTGCCCCCACATCGATATGCAGTGCGCCTCGTCGACCGCGATCAGCGTGACCGGAAGGGACGCCATCAGGTCGAGGAAGTCGTCGCCGACCGCCTTCTCCGGCGAGACGTAGAGGATCTGGATCAGGCCCTCGTTGAGTTCCGAGAGGATTCGCCGTGTCGCGGCGTAGGAGCAGGAGGAGTTGAGCGCTTCCGCACCGATCCCGCGGGCCTGCAGGTCGTCGACCTGGTCCTTCATCAGCGCGATGAGCGGCGATATCACCAGCGTGACACCCTCGCCGATGAGCGCCGGAACCTGGTAGCAGAGCGATTTCCCGCCTCCGGTCGCGAGCACCGCGAGGACGTCGCGCCCGCCGAGGAGATCGCGGATGATCTCCTCCTGGTATGGGTTGAACGCAGAATGCCCGAAGTAGCGCTGGAGTATCAGGTGCAGGCGATCCATCAGTATATATGGGTACTCTACCGGCATAGTATCTTCGGCCGGAAAAATCTGGCCTGATTCGGCAGTTTCTCACCCCGAAACCACGTCCCAGAACCCGGTGAGGGCTGAGAAGATCCTCTCCCGGAGTTCGGCGAGGTCTGCCTCGTCGGCCTCGCGCTCTTCGGTCTCGTAGAGGCCGCGGTTGATCTCGACCTGAACCCAGGGAACCCGCCGTTGGCGATAGTGCGCCACCGATATGAACCCGCCCCGGAAGGGGTCGTTCATCGCAACCCGGCCCTCGCCGTCGAACTCCGCCTGAAACGACCGGGCAAGCGCCTGGAGCCACTCCGGGGGGCAGGTCACAAGACCGCCCGGCCTCTTCGGTCTCCCGTTCCGATCGCCCCGGTTGCTCAGGCAGAAGAGCGGGCGGGGGCGTCCGGCGTCCATCCTGACCGGCGGCGATCTCGGCAGCATGCTGTGGCAGTCGAAGGCGACCCCGATCGGCCGGGTATCGAGCACCCCGGCCAGCCGTTTGTGGAAGGGGTGGTAGTAGTTCTGCAGGAGGGTTCCTATCAGTTCCCTGTCGGGCGTCTGCCCGTTCTTGAAGACCGGGGTTCCATCCTGCGTGATGACCTTGACCACGCCATCCTGGGCCCGCGGCGGGTAGTCGTAGGGCGCCCGGTTGGTATCGACGAAGACTCTTGAGACATCGAAGTCGACCAGCGCCTCCACCCTATCGTCGAACCCGTAGATGCAGCGGGTATGAGGATCGCTATTGAAGACGATCTCCTTTCGCGTGAGGTTGATGAGACCGCGGAGTTCGGGCGGAACGACGGTGCCGCCGTGGGGGATCGAGACGAGGAACGGGTACCTGCCGTTCACGCTCGCTCCTCCCTGCCGGGGTCTCTCTGGGAACCGACGCTCATGCGACTTTCGACCACATTCGTATGGGGGCACCCGCTACAAAAGTGCAGTGGTCGCGGTGCCGGCACAGATGCATATAAAGGCGGAGCGCCTTCTTACCCTGGAGGAGACCGTCTCCAAACGGTGAGTGATATGGAACGGGAGCAGTGGTCGTCAACCCCGGGGTTCATCCTCGCCAGCATCGGCTCGGCTGTGGGTATAGGGAACATATGGCGGTTCCCCTACATCGTGGGCGAGAACGGAGGCGGCGCGTTCCTTGTCCCGTACCTGATAACTGTCTTCCTCTTCGGCCTCCCCTTGATGGTGCTGGAACTTGCCATCGGCCGTTCGACAGGGAACTCGGTCGTCTCTGCCTTCCGCTCGATACAGCAGCGATTCGCCGCGGCAGGCCTCTTCATCGTCGCCGTCGTCAGCCTGATCCTCGGCTACTACATCGTGATCGCGGGCTGGGTGCTCGCGTACGCCTTCTTCTTCACTCTCGGCCGGCCGGTGGAGTTCGGTGCGTTCACCGGCTCCTACCTCCCGCTCATCTTCTTCCTCCTCTCGGGGCTCGCGGTCTACGTGACGGTGCGTTCCGGGGTCAGGGAGGGGATCGAGAGACTCTCCCAGTATCTCATCCCGGCCCTCTTCGCGATCCTCCTCTTCCTCGTGGTCTTCTCGCTCACAGAGCCCGGAGCGGCCGAGGGGATCGAGTTCTACCTCTCCCCCGACTTCTCGAGGCTGGCCGACCCCGGGGTCTGGATCGCGGCCTTCGGGCAGGCCTTCTTCTCGCTCTCTGTTGGTATGGGCATCATGATCGCCTTCGGGAGTTATCTCGGGAAAGGGCCGCTCTTTCGGAACGCCACCATCATAGCCGTCGCTGATATACTGGTTGCAGTCCTTGCCGGGCTCGCGATCTTCCCTCTCGTCTTCACCGCGGGCCTTGACCCCGCGGCCGGGGTGAACCTCGCGTTCATCACCCTTCCTGCGGCCTTTATGGAGATCCAGTATGGCATGCTGCTCGGAGCGCTCTTCTTCGTGATGCTCTTTGCTGCGGCGCTCACATCAGCGGTCTCCATGCTCGAAGTCCCGGTGGCGACGCTGATGGACTCCTACGGCTACCCCCGGAAGCGCGCCACGCTCCTCGTCTTCGCCGCGATCCTGCTCCTCGGGCTCCCGCCCGCTCTCAGTTACACCGCCCTGAACCTCGAGGTCTTCGGAATGCCCTTCCTCGACCTCGCCGACTATGCATTCGGGACAATCGGCCTCATCGTCGCCGGGCTGATCGTGAGCGTCGTCGGAGGATGGTTCATGAGCCGCACCCGGATCTGCACGGAGATCGGCGGATGCGAGTGGCAGCAGAGAGCCTATATGGCGCTCATCCGCTACGCCGTTCCGGCGGTCCTTGTGATCACGCTCATCGGGAGCCTCTTTTTGGTTGCGGGATGACGTAACGCCGGGCTACGCCAGCGGCATCTCCTCTTCCCGCCTGCTCCTCTCGTGCGCCTGGAGGGCGCCCTTGACATCCTGCATATCGGGCATCGTCGTCGCCGGATATTCCGCGGCGAATATGACGCGTCCAACCTCGTCGATGACGATGTTCGCCCGCCGGGCGTAGCCCTTTGTGCCGTCGAAGACGTCATACATCTGCGCCACCTCACCGTGCGGCCAGAAATCCGCAAGGAGCAGGGTCTTCTTGATACTGAGGCTCCCTGCCCACGCCCGTTTGCAGGGGACGGAGTCCACGCTGATGCCGAGGGCAACGGCACCAAGTTCCTCGAACGCCTCCCTGTTTACTTCGAGCGCCTTCATCTGTTCAGCACAGATCCGGGTCCATGCCAGCGGATGAAACGAGAGGACAACCCGTCTCCCCGAAAAGCCCGACAAGCGGACGGTGTTCCCGTTCTGGTCCGGCATCGAGAAATCCCTGGCCTGCTCTCCGAGTTCGATCACCATGTATCACCGGACGGGACTCCGCCCCGGCGACGATAAATATTTCCTGCGAACGCCCCTCTCTCTGCCGGGAAGTCCGCAGGTTTAAGACTCCTGCCGGTAGAGGGTATTACAATGCCTCTGGCCACCGATATCGCGATCATCGTCCTGCTGATACTTGCAAACGGCTTCTTTGCGATGACGGAATTCGCAATAGTCTCTGTTAAAAAATCGCGCCTGGAGAAGAAGGCGGCGGACGGCGATCTCGGGGCTGCAACCGCCCTCGACCTTGCCGAGGACCCGACACAGTTCCTCTCCACTATCCAGGTCGGCATCACCACCATAGGGATCATCTCCGGGGCTTTCGGCGGGGCAACCCTCGCGGGACCCCTTGCAGAGATCTTTGCCGGTGTTCCCCTGCTTGCCCCATACAGCGGCCCGCTTGCGGGCGTAACCGTCGTCGCCGCCATCACCTATCTGACGCTTGTGATCGGCGAACTGGTACCAAAAAGGGTGGCCATGACCAACGCCGAGCGGATCGCATCGGCGGTCTCGCGCCCGATACGGCTCCTCTCCCTGGTCGTCACCCCCATCGTCAGGGTGCTGAGCATATCGACCGAGGCGGTCCTTACGGCGCTCCGGGTGCGCACGCCCTCCGGGCCGGAGGTCACCGAGGAAGACGTCAGGGTCCTGCTCGGTCAGGCCACCCGGGCCGGCATCTTCCAGGAGGCGGAACAGGATATGGTGGAGAGCGTCTTCCGCCTCGCCGACCGGCGGGTCAGCGTGCTGATGACCCCGCGGCCCGATATCGTGGCCCTGGACGTGGAGGACCCGGCCGCAGAGAACTGGGAGATCATGGAGGAATCCGGGCATATCTACTTCCCGGTCTACCGCGAGCACCTGGATAACCTGCTCGGCATCGTCTCCGTCCGCGACCTCTGGGCACGGACGATCTCGGGCGAGCTTCCCGACCTCGCAAAGGCGATCAAACCTGCTCTCTTCGTGCCTGAGAGCGTCCTTGCACTCACGGTCCTTGAAAGACTCAAGACCTCCAGAGCACGAATCGCCCTTGTCACCGATGAGTACGGGAGCATCCAGGGACTGGTCACCATCCACGACATCATGGAGTCGATCGTCGGGGATATCCCGTCGGCAGAGTACCCGCCGGAGGGCGCGGCGGTTCTCCGTGAAGACGGTTCGTGGCTGCTCGATGGGCTGCTCCCGATCGATGAGTTCCATGACCTCTTTGATGCAAGAACGCTGCCCGGAGAAGGACGCGGGTACTACCAGACGCTCGGCGGGTTCGTGATGATGTATCTTGAGCGGACGCCGAACACCGGAGATTGGTTCACCTGGAACGATCTCCGGTTTGAGGTCGTTGATATGGACGGTCACCGGGTCGATAAGGTGCTCGTGACCCCCGCGGGTGCCGGAAAAGAGATGGAAGAGTGACTTTTGGCCTCATAGAAATCCTCTCTGGAAAGCCGTTGATTGCGTCCCGGACACAGGGTCGGGGGGACTGCACGACTCGCACCTGACGGCTTCATATACTTCGGACATTGCCCGTCGCACCTTCGGCCAGTCGTGCTCACATAGCATTCGCACGGATTTCATGGGGATATCGCCACGCACTGCCCGCCCCCCTGGGGGGGCGGGAGGAGCGCGAAGCGCGGGCGGTGGGGGGTTACACGCGTCCTTCCTTAAGGGATGGAGACAGGGGAGGGGCTGCACCCCCTCCCCGTCGTCGGCCCCACCCCCATGGCGATACTCCCACGGAAACCGTGCTATATCACGAGGACTCAGCAGATTTGAAGGGGGTAACACCAGCACCGGAGATGCAAGATGCGCAGTCTCCTTGATATCCGTGCCGGTGTGGGCGGAGAAAAGTGAAGTTCGTTCCTGGGACGACGCTCCAGAGAGAGTTCCAAAAAATGTTGAGTGATCCCTACACGATCTCGACGAGGCTGACGGTGAACGTGAGGTCGATGCCGGCAAGGCGGTGGTTCGCATCGACGGTGACCGCATCTGCCGATATGGCGACGACCCTTGCGGGCAGCGCCTGCCCGCCCTGCAGGGACAGCCGGACCTGATCCCCGACCTTCAGGCTCTCCACGCCGTCAATCCCGGCAGGGTCGAGGGCAAAGACGAGGTCTTCGCGGTACGGCCCGTAGGCCCGGTCTACAGGAACATGGAGGGTCTTCTCCTCTCCGACCTGCATCCCGACGACACCCTCATCGAACCCCCGGATCATCGCACCGGCACCGACGGTGAACCGGAGCGGCTCGCCCCCGGCGGAACTGTCAAAGACCGTTCCGTTCTCGAAGGTGCCGGTGTAGTGGACCTTCACGATATCGCCGGGTTTCACCCGGGCCGCTTCGTCGCCGCCTGCAATGCAGCCCGAAGAAAGGATACACGCTATCAGCATCAGGACGCCGAATATCCGCCTGTCTCTCATTCTTTCCCTCCGTTATCGAGCGCCGTCTTGAAACACTCCACCGCATCGGCAAACCTGCCCTGCTTATCAAGTGCTCTCCCTTTCAGATACCATGCCCGGGCGTGACGGGGTTCGGCATCGAGAACGCGATCGAAGCACTCGGCCGCCCGGTCGGGTTTGCCGAGGTGGCCGAGAGCGAGCCCCTTCGCGAGCCAGGCATGCAGGTCTCCTCCGCCCAGTTCGACGGCCCGGTCGAACGCTTTGACGGCATCTTCGTGTCGTCCCAGCGCATCCTTGAGTACCCCGGCCGCGCTCCAGACGGCTGCGTTCTTCGGGTCGATCGAGAGCGCTTTCTCGTAGCTCGCGAGGGCGTCGTCGTACCTGCCCACCTTCTCGAGCACCGCCCCCCGCATGAAGAGCGCGGCGGGATTCCTGTCCTGAAGGACGATGATCTTGTCGATCGACCTGACCGCCTCCTCATAGCGCCCGAGGTGGATGAGGGCCGACGAGCGGGCGTGGAGGGTCTCGATGCTGGTCGGTTCCCGGTCGAGAACCCGCGTGTAGGCGGCAAGGGCATCCTCGTACCTGCCGGCCTTCTCGTGGGCCTCACCGAGCCTTCGCAGGGTGAGAACGTCGGCCGGATCGGCCTTGATCACCTTCTCGAAGCACCCCACCGCGTCGGCGTAGCGGCCGAGCCACATGAAGATCTCGCCGCGCCGCTGCCAGGCAGCCCGGTTCTCCGGGCTCGCCTCGACGATGCTGTCGGAACACTGGAGTGCCTCCTCGTAGCGCCCCATGCGCAGGAGGGCGCTCTCGAGGGTGTACCATGCTTCGGTGTCGCGTTCGTCGCCTTCGAGCACCAGTGCGTACTGTTTGATCGCGTCGCCGAACCTCCCGTCCCGTTCGAGCGCCATACCGAACGCCATCCTGGCGTCGCGGTCGTCAGCCGAGTTCTTCAGATAACGCTCGTATGCTGCCGCCGCCTCTTCGTGCCTGCCGACAGCTTCGAGCATATCCGCCCTGAGCCTTGCGACCGTGGCGTTCGAGGCGTCGGCGGCGAGCACCCGGTCGCAGCACTCGATCGCCTTCTGGTGCCTTCCGAGCCGCGCGAGCGCGACCGCGAGCGCGAAGCAGGCGCCGGTGTCTTCCGGCCGGCCTTCGGCGACTTTTGCGTAGCACTCCGCTGCATCCGCATACTGCCCCATCCTCTCCAGAGCCCTGCCCCGGTTGAACCAGGCAAAGAAGTTCTCCGGGTCGGCAAGCGTGGCCTCCTCGAACCGTCCGGCGGCCTCTTCGTACCGCCCGAGCACGGTGAGAACAAACCCGAGGTTTACCGGGTATCCCCCGGCTTTCGGGTCGGCCGCAAGGAGGTCTTCGTAACATCCGGCGGCTGCGTCATAGCGGCCGAGGGCCTCGAGGATCCGCGCCTTCCGGAGCAGCGTCCCGGCCTCATTGGGACTCTTCAGCCGGTCGATGGACCCGAGCGCCTCTTCGTAGCGCCCGAGGCGTTCGAGCGCCGTGCTCCGGCCGAGCAGAGCGGCACGGTCGACCGGGTAGACCGAGAGCGCCCCGTCATAGCAGGCGAGCGCCTCCTCGTAGCGCCCGAGGTGCATGAGCGCCTCTCCCCTGCCGATTCCTCCTGCCACATCGGTGGGATTGACGTTGAGGAGGGCTTTGAACGTCTCTGCCGCCTCCGTATAGCGGGCGAGGGCGAGGAGGATCTCACCCTTCCGGTAGAGGAGATGGGGTTCGTCCCCGGCTCCCTGCACCGAATCGAGGCCTGCCAGCGCATCGTCGTACCTGCCGAGGTTCACGAGCGCGTCCGCTTTCATCGACCCGACGACGGTGTTGTGCGGTTCTTCCTCGAGAACCGCATTCAGGCAGCGGGCGGCCTCCTCATACCTGCCGAGGTGGAGGAGCGCGGTGCCGCTCCGTTGCAGGACGGAGATGTTTTTGGGATCAGCCTCAAGGAGGCGCTCGAAGTCCTTCTGCGCCTCAGCATATCGCCCGAGGTGGAGGAGCGCGGTTCCCCGGCAGGTATAGACGAGTTCGTTGAGCGTATCGAACTTCAGCGGTTTCTGCTTCCGGGGCGCTCCTGTTCCGTCCCGCTCGAAGAGCGCAAGGTCGCTCTCGCTCCCGATCCACTTCATCCCGGTCGTCGCCCTGCTATCGAGCACGCGGTCGAACGACCGGATCGCCTCGGCATACTGGCCGAGGCAGAAGAGCGCCATGCCACGGGAGTACCAGACCTGGACCTGACCCTGGTCGTGCTTCAGGATATGGTCGAAACTCTTCACCGCCCGGTCGTAGCGGCCGAGGGTGTCGTAGACCATCCCCATGGAGTAGCGCACCGGAAGGTGATCCGGGTCGGCGAGAGCGACTTTCTCGAAGCATTCCAGGGCATCGGCGTGCTTTCCTGCGCGGAGAAGCATCGAACCCCGGTGGTACCAGGCCGGGGTGTTCCCGGGCTCGAGGGCAACGATCCCGGCATAACAGCCGGCGGCCTCCTGGTATTGGCCGAGTTGTTCGAGCGCCCGGGCCTTGCCGTAGAGCGCGTCGATCTTTTCCGGTTCCGTATCGAGCACCCGGTCGAAGATGCCGGCGGCTTTCGAGTAATCGCCCTGGTCGAGGTATGCCGCCCCGATGCGGGCGAGCATATCGGTGCCGCCGGGTTTCGCCCTGACGACCTTCTCAAGGCATGCCACCGCTTCCCGGTAGTCGCCGGCCCGCTCGAACATCCTCCCGCACCTCTCCCGCAGGACGATGTTTTCCGGGTCTCCCGCCAGTGCCCGCGTGTAGGCCGATGCCGCGTCGGCATACCGCCCGAGCCTCTCAAGCATCTCCCCCTGCCAGTATGAGGCATTCGCGTCCGCGGGATTCGCTTCGACGATCCGCGCGAAACACCCGGCCGCCTCCTCGTACTCGCCGGTTCTGGCGAGGATATGCCCCAGCATCCGGAGCGTCCCGGCATCGCCGGGATCCGCCTCGAGGGCCTTCCTCAGCCACCCGGCGGCTTCACTGTCCCTGCCGAGACCGGCGAGCGCCCGCCCCATATGCAACCGGGCGAAGGTATTTTCAGGTTCTATCTTGAGCGCCTTCTCGAAGCTCTTCACCGCCTCGCCGTAGTTTCCGGCCTCGAACTGAGAGGTTCCCTGCTGTATCGAGGGGTTTGCATTCTTCCCCTGCCCCAGAATATTACTGAAGAAATCCATCCAAGATCATCTGCCGCTGCTCGTTTGATACGCGATCGTTCAACGCCACATTCTCCGTGGGGGCTGCCCGTAACGGAGGCAGCCGGCCTCTTCTAACGTTGGTGCGCCGGCCGGTATTTGAAAGGGCCGGTTGTGAGTGAACGGACTGACTCAGGGTATAATGGGTGTCGGGGATTCATAAAAGAGTACTGCCGCAAAAATCCGGTATCGTGCCGGGGTGCCGGATCCCCTTGCAGATCGTGGGACCTCGGCCGGCACGGTTCGGCTCCGGGAGAGAGGGGAGAGGGTCTCCCTGCCCCGTCAGACGTCCAGGATGGGTTCGAACTGCGCTTTGCCGACCGGCCCATGGAAACTCGTGATCTGCGGGTCCATCCCGCAGATCGGGCATACGTAATCTTCCGGCAGATCCTCGAATGCGGTGCCCTTCGGATAACCGCGGAGCGGTTCGCCGCGCCTGTTGTCGTAGACGTAACCGCAGATCTTGCAGACGTACCTGGTCGGCTCCCAGAGTTCGAATCCCCACTTCCCGATCTGCCCCTTTCCGGTCGCGCCGCAGACCGGGCATACGTAGTCCTCCGGCAGGTCTTCAAACGCGGTACCCGCCGGAGTGCCGCGGTGGGGTTCGCCCCGGAGGGGGGAGTAGATGTAGTTGCAATACTTGCAGCGGTATCGCTTCACTTTCTCCATCGGCATCACGTTCACCTCAGGCTCGTTACCCGGACGAAGGCGGTTTTACCTGATAAGGTTTCCCGTGGTTCGACGGGGTCTCTCTGGATCATCCGCTCATCGCTGTATGCGATGCCGATCCTCTCCCGGAGGGGATAGCCCGATAAAAATGGTTTTCAGGAGTCGTGCCGTCGTCTGCTTCCTGATACGACACGAACGAGGAGCGACAGGACGAGGATGAAGGCGATCAGGACTCCCCCGAGAAAGAGGATAAGCGCGACGCCGAGCCTGCCTGTCCAGGAAGTCGGTGTCTGCCCGCTCCACGAGAACCCTTGCGTCCAGACAGTCTGCCCGTCGGGGCGGTACCGCTGGAACGGGTCATGCGGCCCGGCTATGCCGCCACGGAGAGCGAGGTCGTAGCGCGCCCGGGCATCGGGGTCGATCAGCGTCTCATAGGCCTGCTGGATCGCGATGAACCGCTCGCCCGCGTCCGGGTCGTGGTTTATGTCCGGGTGATACTGTTTGGCAAGCCTCCGGTAGGCAGCCCGGATCTCGTCGGGCGCAGCGTCGGGAGAGAGACCCAGGATATCGTAGTGCGTCTCCATGGCGCCTCACGAAACTTCGTCGCAGGAGACCTCGCCCGCATCCCCGTTCACCGTCACCGTGGTGCCGGGCGGGAGGCGGGAGAACTCCCCCGGGAGGCGGTCGACCATGGGGATCTCCGCGATGATCGCACCGACCGCGATGATCGGTTCGGCCTCGGCGTTGATGATCGCCGCAGGAGCGAGCCCGTTCTGCTTCAGCGCGTAGATCACGTAGGATCCGACCGTCGAGCCCTTCCCGTACGGGAAGGCCAGCACCCGCCCGGCGACGGATTGGCCTTCGAGCGGGTGGCCGTGCTCGACGACGATGCCGGTCTCGGGGTCGACGCCCGAGAGGAACGATATGGGTTCGGACGAGACGAGGAGTTCTCCGGTTCCGATACCCCGGGATATGCTTCTGCCGTGCACGATCATACCAACCACATTATAATGTGATTGGAGAACCAACTATATGAGTGACATGGACGAAACCATTGGCAGCACTCCCGGCAGTGAGCACGACATGCTTACTCTCCAGATCCAGGACCTGAAGGCGCAGATCCTGGACTACAAACTCAAGAACGAGTTGCTGGAGAAGGAGCTCCTGCAGCTTCGAAAAGAGAACGCCCAGTTAAAGCGGGTGCCGCTGTTTGTTGCCGCTGTGGTCGATGTACTTGAGAACGGCGAAGTCTATCTCCGGCAGCAGGGCAACAACCAGGAATACGTGACCACGGTCAACGAGAAGCTCCATCGCACCCTCAAACCCGGAATGAAGGTCGCGGTGAACAACACCCTCTCCATCGTCAAGACGATCGGCAACACCTTCGATGCCAGGGTCAGGGTCATGGAACTCGACGAGCAACCGAGCGTGACGTTCGAGCAGGTCGGCGGCCTGAAGGAGGAGATTGAGGAGGTCCGGGAAGCGGTCGAATACCCGCTCACGAAGCCCGAGATCTACGAACGTGTGGGCGTGGAGCCCCCGAAGGGCATCCTCCTCTACGGCCCGCCCGGCACGGGGAAGACCCTGATCGCGAAGGCGGTTGCCCGCCAGTCGAAGGCCCGGTTCATCAGGATGTCCGGGAGCGAGCTCGTCCACAAGTACATCGGGGAGGGCGCGCAGCTCGTGCGCGAACTCTTCATCCTCGCCCGGGAGCGCGCCCCGGCGATCGTCTTCATCGACGAGATCGACGCGATCGGGAGCATGCGGACGAACGACGGGACCTCCGGAAGCGCCGAGGTCCAGCGGACGCTGATGCAACTCCTGGCCGAGATGGACGGGTTCGGGAACCGCGGCAACGTCCGGATCATGGCGGCGACGAACCGGATCGATATGCTCGACCCGGCGCTTCTGCGCCCCGGCCGGTTCGACCGGATCATCCAGGTCCAGCTGCCGGATGCCGGAGCGCGCCTTGAGATCCTGAAGATCCACACCGCGAAGATGACGCTCGCCGAGAGCGTTGACCTCTTCGAGATCGCGGAACTCGCCGAGAACACCACCGGCGCCGAGTTGCAGGCGATCTGCCGTGAGGCCGGGATGATGGCGATCCGGCGGGACGGCGATGCCGTCGAGCGCGAAGACTTCCTCGCGGCGATAAAGAAGGTGAAGCGCGAGGTTGCGGCGCCGGACAGCCGGATGTATCTCTGAGGGGAACCACTCTTCCCCGCCAATCTTTTTTGTCCGCAACCTGCCGCCGGAGTATGAAAGGGGGCATCCGGATGCCGAACGGGTTCGAGGATTTCCGGGCTGCTCGCATATCGAAATCCAAAGTTCTGCCAGTTGCAGGCATGATACATGGATTCCGAGGGAGTATCGCCATTGGGGAGGCGGCTCGCGGGGAGGGGGGTCTCCCCCCCTGTCTCTACCTCATAGGGAGTATCTGTAAGCCCCACCCCACCCGGCCTTCGGCCCGCCCAAGGGGCGGGGGCAGTGCATGGCGATATCCCCATGGTCCAGCGTACCGGGCTTTACCATAGTTTATGACTTAATTTCTCTCAGACTCCCACCGACGAAGCCCCGGGCAGATCTCGAAGGAAACCTTATCGACCTCGCGCGCCTACAATAATGCAATGAACGTCCTCCTCATTCAGTCGGAGGGTGTTGACCTCTACGCCACCCTGCTCAAGTCCGAGACCAGCAGAGGCGTTCTTCGTTTTTATCAGCCTGATCGGCTGGAATACGGCATACGCATCAGAACGGCATCGCTCGGGAGCGCTCTTGCTCTCGTCTCCGAGCTCCGGTGGTACATCCAGCGCTACGTTGAGGAAGTTCTCTTCGAGCCCGTGGAAGGCATATTCTGTTCGTCCGGGCTTGCCCGGCAGATCTACGAGCGGGATGTGATGCCCGCGGAGCCGTGGGCATACCGCTGTCTCTGCCGGATCGCGGGCGACCGGATGATCGACACTATATGGATGGACGAGGGCGCGACACAGGAGGCGTATGCCGACCGGACGGAGCCTGAGGATACGGTGCTCGAGGTCTGGTGCACCGAAGAGGAGTACCCGGAAAAGTAGGACGGCGAAGGTTGATTGCCGTCGGCACCCGCGCCAGGCAGCAAGGCAGGTAGCAAGGGCCGTATGCCCGCCTCTGCTCCCGCGTATGCCCCGAAGGCGTGATCGTGATGCTGCCCGGCGCGTGGAATCCCGGTTGATATTCGGCCTTCATGAATATCGGTGCCCGGGTATCGTGCCCTTATATGCGGGGAGCTCGAAGACAGGTACATGCAGTTGAGCTGGATCGGCGCAGACCTGAGGTTCTCCTACTGCACCGAGCACGACCTTCCCGAGATATCCCGGATGCTCGCAAAGGAGTCGGTCTGCAGGTGGCTCTTCTTCGGGCCGAACACGGAAGAGGAGACCCGGTCTTACTTCCTCCCCCTGATCGAGGAGATACAGGAGGCGCTCGCAGAGGGGAGGACGCCGGAAGATCATGTCTTCACGATACGACTGAAGCATTCCGGGGAGTTCGTCGGGCAGTGCGCACTCCTGCCGGTCGACTTCAGCCCGGGATCGTACCTGATCGGCTACCAGCTCGACGATACCTGCTGGAGAAGAGGCTACGGCACCCTGGCCTGCACCTTTCTGGTCTACTTCGCGTTCACCGTCCTCGGCGGTTACCGGCTGAACGGCGACACCGTTGCCGATAACACGGCATCGCGGCGGGTGATGGAGAGGTGCGGCTTTGTCCAGGAGGGTGTCCAGAGGCAGTACTGGCATGCCGGGGGCGGGTATTACGACCGCGTGATATTCGGCCTCCTCGCGAGCGATCTTGCCCCGGAACGTCTTTCGAGACTGGGGGAGACGTTCACAGCGGCATGATGGCTGACCATGCACGGATATACCGCCCCTGTCGGATCCCTGTTTCGGTTCAGAAGGTCACCTCTACCTGTCCTGGATGACTGTAGCCCCCCACCCCGCCCCTCGGGGCGGGGGCAGTCATGGCGATACCCAGTGGGAAGCCGTGTCCCGGGAGCGACCCGAAATCTCGTTCTTCCCCAGAATCTCCCCGTGCAGTGGACCGTGGGGGTATCGCCACTGGGGGTGGGGCCGACGGGGAGGGAGCAGGCCCCCTCCCCTGTCTCCACCTGATTCAAGGAAAACACTAGCCCTCACCCCGCCCGGCTTCCGCCCTCCTCCCCCTTCCTGCAGGGGCAGGGACCGTACGTGGGATATCTTTCGGAATCCGTGTTTGGGGTGCAATCGACGAAAGGATCGCGGCAAAACTGTCATTCAAAAAAGAGGTGTCCTTCAGGCGAACATCTCGCCGAAGGTGGTATGGAAGTGGTGGCGGTCGAAGTCCACCGAGAGTTTGTCGATCGCCTTCAGGAAGTCTTCGCTGTTGACCGTATCGCGCTCCATCCTGATGGCGAACATCCCTGCCTCCATGCATATCGCCCGGAGGTCGGCGCCGTTCTTGCCCTCGGTGAGCCTTGAAACCTCCGCGAGGTTGACGTCCTCGCCGATGCTCATGTGCTGGGTGTGGATCTTCAAGATCGCGAGCCTCCCCTGGTGATCGGGGAGCGGGATCTCGATCATCCGGTCGAACCGGCCCGGGCGGAGGAGGGCGCGGTCGAGGATATCGATCCGGTTCGTCGCCGCGACGATCTTGACGTCGCCCCGGTTGTCGAAGCCGTCCATCTCGGCCAGGAGCTGCATCAGCGTCCGCTGGACCTCGCGGTCGCCGGAGGTGGTCGAGTCGTTCCGGTGCGCGCCGATCGCGTCGATCTCGTCGATGAAGATGATCGACGGCGCTTTCTGCTTCGCAAGGTCGAAGAGTTCCCTGACCAGGCGGGCGCCCTCCCCGATGTACTTCTGCACCAGTTCCGAGCCGACCACGCGGAGGAAGTGCGCGTTCGTCTGGTGGGCCACTGCCCGCGCGAGGAGGGTCTTCCCCGTGCCGGGCGGGCCGTAGAGGAGAACGCCCTTCGGCGGGGAGATGCCGACCTTCTCAAAGAGCTGCGGCTTTGTCAGGGGGAGCTCGACGGCTTCCCGGATCTCCTCGATCTGCGCTTCAAGGCCGCCGATGTTCTCGTAGTTCTCCTCGGGGGACTCCACCAGTTCCATGCCGTAGATCTGCGCGTCGTAGCTCGTGGGGAGCACGTCCACGATGGCGAGGGACTGCTGGTTGAGCGTACAGCGCACACCCGGTTTGAGGAGATCGGGGTCGATGAGCTGGGACGTACGGACCAGGAACCGCGGCCCTGCGCTGCTTCGCACGATCACGCGGCTGTTGTCGATAACGTCGGTAACTGTTCCGATCACGAGAGGAGGGCTTCTGAGCTGCTCGATCTCGCTCTTGAGTTTCCTGAGTTCCCGCTCGTAGCGGATCTTCTGGGTCTCAACGTATCGTTTTTCGGACTCCATCTGGCGGAACTGCTCGCGTAGCTCCAGGTTCCGGTTTTCGAGGTTCGTAATCCGTTCCAGGAGATACTGGTAGATGTCTTCACCGGTATCCTTCTCTGGTGCCTGCCGAGCGATATCTCCCATGGGTCTCCTCGATTAATTATATAGGTTAAAATGAATATAAAATTGTTTGCGAGACTTATGCAGTGCGAACTATGCGGCGTTCCTATCACGGGGCCGTCGAAAACTATCCAGATCGAGGGTGCAGAACTCTGTGTCTGCGTTCGATGTGCGAAACACGGTACAGAAGTCCAGCAATCGCGCCGAAGAGGTGCTCCGCAGGCAAAGCCAGGAATTGCCGCCCCCCAGGCCCCCCGGAGGAGGGGCCGGGACGTCTTTGACCTGATGGAAGGAGAACTCGTCGAAGATTACGCCGACCGTATCCGGGCAGCCCGGGAGGAGAAAGAGTGGTCCACGCTCGATCTTGCACAGGAGATCAAGGAGCGTGAGATCCTGGTCAAGAAGATCGAGAAGGGCGACCTCATCCCCGAAGACGACGTCCGGAAGAAACTCGAGAGAGCACTCAATATCAGGCTGATCGACTCGGCCGAAGACGGTGCCTCCACAGGCGGACCCGGCCGGGTGACCATGACCGTCGGCGACGTCATATCGTTCAAGAAGAGCCGGAAATAAGACAAACCGCCATATCTTTTTTCGCCGGCCCATCTCCCGCCCCGGATCCTTCTCCCGCGTGCAAATCCGGTATATATTTATACAAAAACACGGTAACGGTACTTCCAATGCGTGGTGGATGTTTTTTCGCCGGTGACCGCTTTTATCTCGGTTAACGGAGTAGCCATCACGTGCGCAGAAGCGATCTGCGAGTTTTTGACAGCCGACATCCGTAACAGTGGAGCGGCAGCGTTCTATCGCTATTTTGCCTGGTTTATCCAGTTTTAATCACTCCCGGAAAGACTACATCATCAAAATCCGGGGAGGACTATGGTTATGAGAGGAAAAGAGATTCGCCTGGAACGTATCATGGATCGGAACACCGGCAGGACGATCATCGTGCCGCTCGATCACGGGGTGACGCTCGGCCCCATCCCGGGGCTGGTCGATATGGGAAAGACCATCGACCTGGTCGCCGAGGGTGGAGCGAACGCGGTGATCGGCCACGTGGGGCTTGCATTGCACGGGCACAGGGGGCACGGGCAGGATGTCGGCCTCATCATGCACCTCTCGGCGAGCACCAGCATCGGACCCGACCCGAACGACAAGGTGCTCGTGAACACCGTCACGAACGCCCTGAAGATGGGCGCCGACGGCGTATCGGTGCATATCAACGTCGGCGCCGAGTCCGAGGCGCGGATGCTTGAAGACCTGGGCCGGGTCGCGGTCACGTGCATGGAGTGGGGGATGCCGCTCCTCGCGATGATGTACCCGCGCGGCAGGAAGGTCGCGGACGAGCACGACCTCGAGTGTGTCAAACTCTCCGCACGGGTGGCGGCGGAGTTCGGTGCCGATATCGTCAAGACCGTCTACACCGGCGACCCCGACTCGTTCCGGGAGGTGACGAGAGGGTGCCCGGTGCCGGTCGTGGTCGCGGGCGGTTCGAAGACCGATGAGCGGGCGATCCTCGACCTGATCGAGGGCGCGATGGAGGGGGGTGCCGCCGGGATATCGATCGGGAGGAACGCCTTCCAGCACCCGGCGCCCAATCGCCTTATCCGTGCCGCTGCACTGATCATTCATGAAGGGCGATCGGCAGAGGAAGCGATGGAGATTCTCAGGACGTGATGGATATGATAGGAAAAGAGATCCGCCTTGAGCAGATAATGGACAGGAACACCGGCCGCGCCGTGATCATTCCCATGGACCACGGGTTCACGATGGGCCAGATCGAAGGGCTCTGCACCATGACCGAGACCGTCAACGCGGTGAGCGAAGGGGGAGCAAACGCCATCGTCCTCCACAAAGGGATGGTGAAGGGAGGGCACAGAAAGAGCGGAAAGGATATCGGCCTCATCGTGCACCTCTCCGCAAGCACATCGATGAATCCGGACCCGAACGACAAAGTGCTCGTCTGCACCGTGGAGGAGGCGGTCGCGCTCGGTGGCGATGCGGTCTCGATCCACATAAACCTCGGCGCGCCGAATGAGTCGCGAATGCTCGAATCGGCCGGCGAGGTGGTGCGGGACTGCAACCGCTGGGGGATACCGCTCCTGATCATGATCTACCCCCGCGGCAAGGGGATCGATCCCACCTCGCCGCAGGCGATCGGGCACTGTGTCCGTGTGGCGGAAGAGCTCGGGGCCGACCTGATCAAGACGAACTACACCGGGAACCCGGAGACGTTCCGGCGGATAACCGCCGCCTGCTCGGTGCCGGTGATGATCGCCGGCGGTGAGAAGGGCGGGGATACGGAGACGCTCACGACCATCCGGGACGCGATCGATGCGGGCGCAGCAGGCGTCTGCATGGGACGAAACGCCTTCCAGCGCGACGACCCCGCCGGGTTCATCGCCGCGATCTCCCGGGTGGTGCACGAGGGTAAGAGTGCGTCCGAGGCCCTGGAGACTGAGCGATGAAACGGTTCTGGGTCGACCTCCGGCCGTGGCAAAAAGACCTCGCGACAACCGCGATCGAGAGCGGTGCCGATGCCCTGGTCGTGGACGACGCAGAGCGCGTGCGGGAACTCGGCCGGGTGACGACGGTCGCAGAGAACGGCGACCTCGTCCCCGGAAAGGACGCCTTCGAGGTCGAGATCGTCGACAAGGAGTCCGAGGAGGAGGCGCTCCGGCTCTCCCGCGAGGGCTACGTCATCGTCCGGACGCGGGACTGGACGGTCATCCCGCTCGAGAACCTCGTCGCGCAGTCCGACCGGATCATCGCCGCGGTCGGAAGCGCCGACGAGGCGAAGGTCGCCCTGACCGTCCTCGAACGCGGAGCGGCAGGGGTCCTCCTCTCGACCGACGATCCGGTGGAGATCCGGCGGGTCGCGAAGACGATCGCCGGCGCCGGCGCGCCTGTTTCCCTCGTCCCGTTCGAGGTGACCCGGATCGTCCCCGTCGGGATGGGTGACCGGGTCTGCGTCGACACCTGTTCGATCCTCGCCGACGGTGAAGGGATGCTCGTCGGCAACACCTCCTCGGCGTTCCTGATGGTGCACCCCGAGACCCTGGAGAACCCCTACGTGGCGCCGCGCCCGTTCCGGGTGAATGCCGGGGCGGTACACGCCTACACCCTCCTCCCGGACGGGAAGACCGCGTACCTCGCCGACCTCGCGGTGGGCGATAAGGTGCTCGTCGCGGAGCATACCGGCACGACCCACGAGGCGGTCGTCGGCAGGGTGAAGATCGAGCGCCGCCCGCTCCTCCTCGTCGAGGCAAGAGCGGGCGACAGAGCGGTGAGCCTGGTTCTCCAGAACGCCGAGACGATCCGGCTCGTCCGGGAGGACGGGACGGCCGTATCGGTCGCCGCCCTCGCGGTCGGGGATAGGGTGCTCGGCAGCGTCGCGGAGGGCGGGCGGCACTTCGGCATCGCCGTCAAAGAGACGATCCTGGAGAAGTGACATTAATGCTTGCAGGCATCATCGGCGGCACGGGGCAGATGGGCCGGTTCTTTGCGGAGGTCTTTGAGACCGCTGGGTGGGAGACGATCGTCTCCGGGACGGAGACGTCGCTTTCCAACCGGGACGTCGCGGAGATGGCGGATCTCGTGATGGTCTCGGTGCCGATCCGCGCCACCGTCGGGGTGATCCGCGAGGTTGCACCGCTCCTCTCGGAGGAGCAGGTCATCTGTGACCTCACCTCCCTCAAGGTCGAGCCCGTCCGGGCGATGCTCACATCCCGCGCGGAGGTGATCGGGCTCCACCCGATGTTCGGGCCGGGTGCTGCGTCGCTCCAGGGCCAGACGATCGTCGCGACACCGGCCCGGTGCAGCCAGGAGACCCTTGAAGGGCTCCTCTCCGTCTTCCGCGACCAGGGGGCAGCGATCACCCTCTCGACGCCGGAAGACCACGACCGGATGATGGCGGTGATCCAGGGGCTCACCCACTTCGGGACGCTCGCAAAGGCGGAAGCCATCCGCCGGACCGGCGCCGATGTCGGAGAGACCCTCACGTTCACGAGCCCCATCTACCGGATCGAGATGGGCCTCGTCGGGCGGCTCCTCGCCCAGGATGCGGGGCTCTACGGCGACATCCTCCAGATGAACCCGGCCGTGCCGGAGGTGCTCGGGAGGTTCGAGGAGGCTGTCCGGATGCTTCGCGAGATCGTCGAGTCCGGGGACGACGAACGGTTCGGGGCATTCTTTGCCGAGAATGCCGGACATTATGCCTCGTACCTCGGGGCGGCGACGGAAGAGACGGACGACCTCATCAGCCATGTGGTGAACCGATGATCGTCGTAACGCTCGGGCCGGCGGGAACGTTCAGCCACGAACTCGCGGTCAGGCTCTACGGGGACGATATCGAACTCCTGCCGACGATCCGCAGCATCATCAAGCGCGTGGCGGCCGGCGGAGCAAAGGGGCTCGTCCCGATAGAGAACTCGGAGGCCGGCGGCGTTGGGGAGACGCTCCAGGGGCTCCTGGAGTTCGATGTCTCGATCACCGCTGAAGCCTATATGCCCGTCCGGCACCACCTCGCGGCCCGGGGAGATCCCGGACGCCTCTCGGTCATCTACGCGCACCCGCAGACGCATGAGCAGTGCTCCGTCCTCCTCGATCGTCTCGGGGTGGAGGTCGTGCACACGAGCAGCAATGCGGCAAGCGCGATGGCGATGCAGAAGGACGAGCGCTCCGGCGCAGTCATCTCGGAGACGGCGGCGGCGGTTTACGGCCTCCCGGTTGCCGAGCGGGACGTCCAGAACAGCGAGGGTAACACCACCCGGTTCATCGAGATATCTGCTCTCCCCCGCGGGAGCGCGGGAACCACGAAGTGCAGCCTCATCGTCGATCCCGAACTCGACCGGGTCGGCCTCCTTGCCGATATCCTCGCGGTCTTCGCCCGGCGCGGGATCAACCTGACCCGGATCGAGTCGCGGCCGTCCCGCCGGGGCATGGGGAGGTACCTCTTCTTCATCGATATGGAGACCGCCGAAGGGTGGCGGGAGGCAAAGGAGGAACTCAAGAGCATGACCACCGTCAGAGAACTCGGGTGTTACGCCCGTATGGAGGTGCCGGGGCTATGATCGTCAGGGTCTCCCGGATCGGCCCGGTCGACGCGAGGTTCGAAGCGCCGCCGTCGAAAAGTTACACCCACCGGGCGCTGATCGCGGGAGCGCTCGCCTCAGGGAGAACACGGATCACGAGGCCGCTCCGGGCGGCCGATACGGAACTGACCGCCCGGGGGCTCGAGAGCCTCGGGGTGCCGCTCGAGTGGCTGCCGGGGGAGATCGCCGTCGCCGGCTGCAGCGGCACCTTCCCCGCACCGGGGGAGGTGACGATCGACTGCGGGAACTCCGGGACGACGCTGCGGCTCCTCACCTCAGCGGCGCTCCTCTCCCGGCACCCGGTGGTGCTGACGGGGAACCAGAGGATGCTCGAACGGCCGGTCGGCCCCCTTGCCGGGGCGCTCCGCACACTCGGCGGCGACGTCGCGTTTGTCGGCCAGCCTGGCTATCCTCCTATCTGCATCTCCGGCAGGCTCCGGGGCGGAAGGACGGAGATCGACGGGAGCATCAGCAGCCAGTTCGTCTCGTCCATCCTGATGGCGGCGCCTTACGCTGAGGAGGACGTGGAACTCACGCTCCCGGCGGCCCCGGCCTCACGGTCGTATCTCGACGTGACCGCGGACGTGATGCTCGGGTTCGGTGCCCGCATAGAACGGCGCGGGTACGACTGGTTCCGGGTTGAGAGCGGGAGAGCCTACCGGGGGAGGGACTATCCCGTCGAGGGCGACTACTCCTCGGCCTCCTACCTCTTCGCGGTCGCGGCCGTCTGCGGCGGGAGGGTCGCGGTCACGGGCCTCTCCCCGGATTCCGTCCAGGGCGACCGCCGGTTCCTCGACGCCCTCGAGGCGATGGGGTGCCGGGTGACCGCCGGGAGAGAAGCGGTGACGGTGGAGCGGACGGGAGACCTCCGCGGGATCGAGATCGATATGTCCTCGTCCCCCGACACCGTCCAGACGCTCGCGGCGGTGGCGGCGACGGCAGGGTCGCCGACGAGGATCACGGGAACGGCGCACCTGCAGTACAAGGAGAGCGACCGCGTCGGGGTGACGGCGGAGACCCTTCGGAGGATGGGTGCGGGGGTCGAGGTGACGGAGGACTCCCTCACGATCACGCCCGGTCCCCTCCACGGGGTGGCCGTCGACCCGCACGACGACCACCGGACGGCGATGGCGTTTGCCGTGCTCGGGCTCGCGGTCGGCGGGATGGCGATCCGTGACCCCGAATGCGTGGAGAAGTCCTTCCCCGGGTTCTGGGAGGCGCTCTACGGGGAGGGGCTGCTGTGAAGGTCGTCCTCGTCGGTTTCCGGGGGACCGGGAAGACCTCGGTCGGGCGGATCCTCGCTGACCGCCTCGGGGTGGCGTTCTACGACACCGATGCGCTCGTCGAGCAGCGGGCAGGGATGCCGATCCCGGAGATCTTTCGCCGGGTCGGAGAGGCGCACTTCCGCAGCCTCGAGCGGGAGATCGTCGCGTCGCTACGGGATGCGGAGGGCGTGATCGGAACCGGCGGGGGGGCGGTATGCGACCCGGCAAACGTCGCCGACCTCCGGCGGCATGGGAGGGTCTTCCTCCTCACCGCCCCGCCCGGGGTCATCCACGAGCGGATCGCCGGGAGCGACCGGCCGGGACTGACCGGTCTCCCACCGAAAGAAGAGGTGCGCACGCTCCTTCTCCGGAGAAAGGTGGCTTACCTCGGTGCGGCCGACGCCTGCATCGATACCGGGAGGCGCACGCCGGGAGAGGTCGCGGATCTGATCGTCCGGGAGATCGGTGGGGAAGCCGGCATCTCCCCGGACGAGAAACATGAAGATGCAGAGTTTTCCCGCAGCCTGCCACTCCCTTCGCGAACTTCGCGGCTTCGCGTGCGGCCTGATCCCCATCCCCAAATTCCTGTTTCACGCGAAGACGCGAAGACGCGAAATCATGAACGCGATATCCTCCTTGAGCAGTTTGGGCTCTCCACCCTCCGGGAGGAGATTGACCGTGACCCGGGCCTCATGGTATGCGGCATCGCCGGGAACCCCTGCGCCCACAGCAGAAGCCCGCTCCTCTACAACCGGCTCTTTACGCACTTCGGGATGAACTACCACTACACCCGCTTCGAGTGGCCGGATATGGGAACCATCATCCGCCTTGCCTCCCTCCTTCCCTTGAAGGGCTTATCCGTCACCATCCCTTTCAAGAGCGACGTGATGCGCTACCTGGATGAGGTGGACGAGCACGCGGCGGCGATCGGGGCGGCGAACACCGTCGTCCGGTGCGGCGGAAGGCTGTACGGCCACAACACCGACTGGCTGGGCGTCCGCTCGCCGCTTGCCCACCGGCGGGGGGCCCGGGCGGTGGTGCTCGGCGCCGGGGGCGCGGCGGCCGCTGCGGTCTACGCACTCAGAACGCTTGATATGGAGGTTACGGTGCTTGCCCGGCGGCCGGAGGCGGCGCGGAAGCTTGCAGAACGATTCGATTGCCGGTGGGGCGGCCTCGAAGGGTTCAAGGGAAGCGACGCCGATGTTGTGGTGCATACGACCCCGGTCGGGATGGAGCCCGACACCCGGAGCCTGATTGCCGCTTGCTCCCTCGAGCGGAAGACGACCGTCTTCGACCTCGTCTACACTCCGCCGGAGACGCCCCTTCTCCGGGCGGCGAGGGAGGCCGGGTGCGAGACGATACCCGGCACGGAGATGTTCGTCCACCAGGCGGCGGAGCAGTTCCGGCTGATCACCGGGATTCTCGTCACGCCTGAGCTGGTGCGGGAGATGCTTTCATGAACACGTTCGGGAGAAACTTCAGGTGCACGACGTTCGGCGAGAGCCACGGGCCGGCGATGGGCGCGGTCATCGACGGCTGCCCGCCCGGTATCCCCCTCGCGGAGGCGGATATCCAGCCCTACCTCGACCGGAGGCGGCCGGGGAAGAGCGCGCTTGAGTCCGGGAGGCAGGAGGCCGACCGGGTGGAGATCCTCTCAGGGGTCTTTGAGGGGCGGACGACTGGCGCTCCCATCGCGCTTCTCGTCAGGAACCGGGACGTCCGGTCGGAAGATTACGACGCGCTCCGGGATGTCTTCCGGCCGGGGCATGCGGACTACACCTGGCAGGCGAAGTACGGTCTCCGCGATCACCGCGGCGGCGGGAGGAGTTCGGGCCGGGAGACCCTTGCCCGGGTCGCCGCCGGAGCGGTGGCGGTGCGCTGCCTCGAACCCTGCGGCGTAACGATTCGGGGGAGAGTTCTTGAGGTGCATGGTGCGACGGATCCGGCAGCGATGGAGGCCGAGATCCGTGCCGCCCGGGATGCGGGGGATTCCGTGGGCGGGATCGTCGAGGTGACGGCGTCGGGGTGCCCGGCGGGGCTCGGCGACCCGGTATTCGGGAAACTCGACGCCGCCATCGCCGGGGCGATGATGGGGATCGGTGCGGTGAAGGGCATCGAGCTCGGCGAGGGGTTCGGCGCCGCCCGGTTGTTTGGAAGCGAGATGAACGATCCCATCACCGAAGCCGGGTTTTCGAGCAACCGTGCGGGCGGGGTCCTCGGCGGGATCAGCACCGGGCAGGATGTCGTCGTCCGGCTCGCCGTCAAGCCGACGCCCTCGATACGCAAGGCGCAACGGACCGTCGATATCACTGGAAAGGAGCGGGAGATCTCCGTCGAAGGGCGGCACGACCCCTGCATCGCGCCGCGGATCGTCCCGGTCGCGGAGTGCATGATGGCACTGGTTGTTCTGGATGCGATGCTCGAGCAGGCGAAGTACCGGGGATTTGGGGGGGAGCAGGGCAGTCCCTTTAGGGAAGGGTTTTAGGACCCCTGCCTTGCGAGGTATCGCTATCCCTGTGGAATCGAGAGAGCCCGGTCACCGAATATTGGAAGAAGCCCGATACGGTGGACCGTGGGGGTATCGCCATGGGGGTGGGGCTGACGGGGAGGGGGGAGCATCCCCCCTCCCCTGTCTCCACATCCTAAGGGATTCCTGTAACCCCCACCCCGCCCGGCCTCCGGCCTCCTCCCCCGCCCCCCAAGGCGGGGGCAGTGCGTGGCGATATCCCCTGGTAAGCCGTTGTAAGGGACAGGAGGGAAAACTGTCTTTCGATTACGTAGAACAAGCGTGAACCTATGGCAGTCAAGATCGTGGCGAGCACACCCACACCCTCAGCGCTCGCACACTCACCATTTTGCCGAACTCAACTCGAAATTCACTATCTTCAAAAGCCCACCCCAGGCCGGGCCGTCCCCCCTCACTTCAACAGATCCGCAAGTTGCCGCATCTCCCGTATATGGTACTGCCCCTCGGCCGTCGGGGTGCCGGCATGGCAGTAGACGAACTCTGAGCCGAGGAGCGGCAGGATTGCGCGGGCGTAGCGGAACTCCGCGCCCATGATGCTCGTGCAAACGGGTTTCTGGGCGCGGTGGGTGAAGGCGATCAGGTCGAAGAGATCGTCCCGGGATTTAGGGTGCACGACGATCTTCGGAATGTCGCCGTATGACCGGAGCATCTCCTCGATCCTCCCGAGCTCCGGCGGTGTGGGCATCTCGTTCGTGTGGAGCGATGCAAGGATCTGGACACCCTGGCTCTTGATGAACGGCGCGTGATCCCGGTAGCGCGCTTCCACGTCCACGATATCGACGTAGCGCGCTATCGGCCCGACGATCCGGGCCCAGAGATCTGCATCGCCGACAAACCGGCCACCCTCGTCCCTGCTCCTGAGCGTGGCGATCAGCGGGATGACGGTCTTCTCACGGATAGCACGGACCTGGTCCAGCAGGTCCCCCTCCATCCGGTCGAGCCTTAGCTCGATGAACGTCGGGTTGTACTCCGCCACCTCGCCAACAGCGGCGGCATTCTCCACAGAGACGACGATCTTCATAGTTACCGGATGTATTCCCGCCCTATCATTTAATAGTCTGCCTGCGATCGCCCGAAGATCGGGAGCGGTCCCGGCCCACCGTCACTTCCCCACCGCGCCGTAACGCTCCAGCATGGCGGCGACCGCCTCATCGAAGACCCCCGGCAGCCGCTCCCGGAGTCTCTTCACCCCGGCCTCCGTGACGCCGCCGCCGGTTGCGACCCGCCCGACCAGGTCACCGGGCGCTTCGCCGGTCTTTCGGAGGTAGGCTGCCGTAGCCGCGGTCGTCTCCGTTGCGAGGCTAAGCGCCCGATCCGTCGTAAGGCCGCTCGCACGGGCCGTCGCGTCCGCCAGTTCCTCGATGATTGCGGCGAGCAGCCCCGGCCCGCAACTCGAGAGTATGGTGGCCGCCGGGAGCTCCTCCTCCCCGACGAGCATCACGTTCCCGATGGAAGAAAAAAGCCCCTCCACACGGGAAGCGTCCTGCATGCCTGTCTGCCGCCCATGGCAGACGAGCGTCGTCCCCTGCCCGACCGTGGAGGTGATCGTGGGAATGACCCGGGTGACCTGACCCGGGAAGAGCCCCTCAAGCTCCGCGAGGCTGATGCCCGCGGCGAGCGAGACGATATGCTCGTCGCCGTCCATCACGGGGACGATCTCGCGGAGGACTTCCATCACCTCCTGCGGCCGAACAGCGAGGATGATCGTCCGGCACCGCCGGGCGAGTTCACTGTTCGTTCCAGCGATGCCGATGCCGGGCCATGCTGCGGCGCATGCATCCCGGCTCTCCCGGCTCCTCGATGTAACCACGACCTCATCGATACCGAGCACGCCGGACGAGAGAAACCCGTCCACCAGCATGCTGCCCATGTGTCCGTAGCCGATAATACCTATACAATCCATACGCTAGCCCCTCTCCAGGTCGCTCTCCCGCCAAAAAAGGATACCCGCTCTGCCCCGGGGTGGGTATATAGGCCGTCGAAGCGAACGGTACGGAACAGATGCCGCACAATCACCATCAGACGTCCGGGTTGCCGGAACTGCTTGCGCCGGCCGGGTCGCCGGAAGCCCTGGCCGCGGCGGTTGCCGCCGGTGCCGATGCCGTCTACCTCGCCGGGCGACGGTTCGGAGCCAGGTACTACGCGGCGAACTTCTCCGACGAGGAGCTCCGCTCCGCTGTCGATTACGCGCACCTCCGGGGAGTCGGGGTCTACGTCACCGTAAACGTCCTCGTCCGGGACGCCGAACTCCCCGACGTCGCCTGCTACCTCCTCTGGCTCTACGAGACCGGGGTCGATGCCGTTCTGGTGCAGGACGCCGGAGTGGCGTCGCTTGCCCGGGAGGTCGTCCCGGACCTCACCCTCCACGCCTCGACCCAAATGGCGATCCACAACCGGGAAGGCGTGGCGCGGGCGGCACGGGAGGGGTTCTCCCGCGTGGTGCTCGCCCGGGAACTCACCCTCGCTGAGATCGAAGATATCGCGGCCGATGCCGGGGCGCAGGGGGTCGGTATCGAGGTCTTTGCCCACGGAGCGCTCTGCTACTGCTACTCGGGCCAGTGCCTCCTCTCCTCGGTCATCGGGGGACGGAGCGGCAACCGCGGGATGTGCGCCCAGCCCTGCCGGAAGCCCTACCGCCTCGTGACCGCCGGGACGGACGAGTACGGGCGGCCAAAAGACCTCCGCCCCGTGCCGGGAACCGATCGCTACCTCCTCTCGACCCGGGACCTCTCGGTATACCCGTGCCTCGACCTCCTTGCACGTGCGCCGGTGGCCTCGCTCAAGATCGAGGGGAGGATGCGCTCGGTGGAGTACGTCGCCATGGTGACGGCCATCTACCGGCGTGCTCTCGACGCGATCGCCGCCGGGGAAGACTGGTCGCCCTCGCAGGGGGATATGCGCGACCTCGCGCTTGCGTTCAACCGGGAGTTCACGGAGGGCTACATCCTCGGCGCCCGCGATATCATGGCCCGCGACCGGCCCGGGAACCGGGGCGTTCTGCTCGGCACGGCCATTGGCTACGACCCCCGGAGGCAGGAGGCGACCGTGCGCCTCACCGGCGACGTCGCCCCCCGTTCGGGGGATGGGCTCGCCTTCTCTTCCGACGACCCCGACCGCGATGTAGGGGCGGTCGTCCGCGGCACCCCCCCTGTCCGCTCCGGCACGGTGCGGCTCTCCGTCCCCGCACCCGTCGATGTCGGCGCCCGGGTCTTCCTGACGAAGAGCGCGGATCTCGAGGAGCGGGCAAAGCAGATCATGAAGAAACACCTGCAGCCGCTGCCGCTCGACGTAACGGTCGCCTGGGAGGACGGGACACCCTGCCTGGAGGCGGTCGTCGACCCGGACGGCGGCGAGCCGCTCCGGGTGCGCTACCGCTCCGACCTCGTGATGGAGCCGGCACGGAGCCGGCCGCTTACCGAGGAGCAGATCGAAGAACAGCTGACAAAGACCGGGGGGACGCCGTTTGCGATACGAGACCTGACGCTCCGCTACCCCGGCGGGCTCTTTGCGCCGCTTGGGGAACTTAACCGGGTCAGGCGAACGTTTCTGGAGAAAATCGAGGAGGCCGTGCTCGCCGCACGTCGCCCCGGGGAGGATGCGGTGCGTGCGGCCCGGGAGAGGGTCGAAGCGGCAGTTACCGGGCTGGAGCGGCCGGCAGGCGCTCCCCGGAACCCCCGGCTCCCGTCGGTCTCGGTCTACGCGAGTAGCCTCGAAGAGGCGGAGGCCGCCGCCCGGTCAGGCGCCCGCACCGTCTACCTGGAGGCCCCCGCCTCCGGCATCCTCGAGGAGGCCGCTACCGCCTGCCGGGAAGCGGGTGCAGACCTCGTCTGGAAATGGCCGTCGATCACCCGGCGCACCTTCCTCGACGCGGCGACCCCACTCCTCCCGTCGCTCTATGATGCGGGCGTCCGCGGGGTGATGGTGAGCGGGATGGGCGCCGCGGACGCGGTGCGGCGGGCCGAGCCCCGGATGGCGCTCTACGGCGCCGTCGGGCTGAACCTCTGGAACCACCGCACCGCCGCGGAACTCGCGCCGCTCTTTCTGCGGTGCACGGCCTCCCCCGAACTCCCGGCCGACGACCTCGCCGGGCTTGCGGCAGCGGCCGGGGATATCCTCCTCCTCGAGGTGCTCGTCCAGGGGAACGTCGAGGCGATGGTGACCGAGGACAGGCTCGCGGCGGCGATCACCGGAGGAGAACCCGGCGGCCGGTTCCTGGGCCTCCGGGACGGAAGAAACCGCGTCTTCCCGCTCCGGTGCGACGGCGAGGGGCGGACTTACATCGCGAACGCCGTCGAGACCTCTCTCATCGACCACCTGCCCCTGATCGCCGCGATGGGCATCGATGCCGTCGCCATCGACGCACGGGGACGGGGACCGCGCTACGCAGCGGAGATGGCCCGGCTCTACCGGACGGCTATCGAGGCCGTGGCCCACAGAGACGTCCGCGCCCTTCCCGCGCTCAAGGACGAGGTGAAACTGCGGGCGCTCGGGGGCATCACTGGCGGGCATTTCGTCAGGGGGATCGAGGAGTGAGGGGCGTCACCTGCCCTCGGCATCAGAGTTAATATCAGGAGGAGCAATCTATCAGTCAGAAGTGATGAATATGGATTCCCCGTTCATTCTGGTCAATCTCAAGACCTATCAGGAAGGTATGGGCCACAACGCCCGCCGGATCGCCGTTGCGGCCGAGACCGTGTCGAGAGAGAGCGGAGCCGTCATCGGCATCGCGCCGATCTTCACCGAGATCCGCCCGCTGAGCCAGCATCATGCGATACCGGTCTACGCCCAGCATATCGATGCGATCACCCCCGGCGCCCATACCGGCCATATCCTCCCGGAAGCGGTCAGGTCGGCAGGCGCAAGCGGCACCCTGATCAACCACTCCGAGCGCCGCCTCACCCTGGCCGATATCGACGCCTGTATCCAGGCCGCCCGGAGGCTCAACCTTGAATCGGTCGTCTGCACGAACAACGACGCGACGAGCGCCGCCGCCGCAGCCCTCAAGCCCGACTACGTGGCGGTCGAGCCCCCGGAACTGATCGGGAGCGGGGTCTCGGTCTCGAAGGCCGACCCTGGGGTCATCGAGCGGTCGGTCAACGCCGTCCGGGCGGTGAACCCGGATGTAAAAGTCCTGACCGGAGCGGGCATCCAGTCGGGCGAGTGCGTCAAGATCGCCATCGACCTGGGGACGTGCGGCGTCCTCCTCGCCTCAAGCGTGGTCAAGGCCGAGGATCCCGAGGCGGTCCTCCGGGATCTGGTCTCGCTGCTCTAAAATCAGGTTATCAACGATATCAGGTCGTGCTTGGTGATCACACCCTGCACCTTCCCCTTCTCGATCACGATGACCGCGTGGCTGTGGTGCAGGAGGTGGACGACCGTATCGATGGACGCCGTCGGCGGAACCGTCGGGAACCCGGGCTCCATATAGTCCTGCACCACCTTCCGGTGCGTCTGGTGGAGCCCTCCTTCCTCCATGGCGTTCATGATCGCCGACTCGGATATGCACCCGACGGGTACGGCGTTCTCGAGCACCGGCAGCTGGGAGATACCGTTCTTGCCCATGATCTCGACGGCGCGGCTGACAGGGTCGTCCGGGGCAACAGAGAGCACGGGGGTGTGCATCACGTCGGCCGCCGTGACTGCCGAGTTCTCGGCTGCCCGCAGAACCTCCACGATCCTGGCGAGCGTGCTCACCCTCGGGTCGACGCTCCCCGCCTCGATCCGCGCGACCATGGATTGACTTATTCCGGCCATACGGGCAACATCGGCCTGTTTTAATCCCATCTGGAGCCGTTTCTCGCGCAGTTCAGTGGGGGTGGGTATCTCCATCTTATTACTATAGGTAATTTTTTGACTTATATATTTGCCTGTGGGCGCTGGAGAGGTTAATATACCCCCGGGCGCATGAGTGAGTATGGCCGTAACAGAGGAAGAACAGCAAGCCGTCCTTACAAAGGTCAGGGATATCCTCTCGACCATCCATACCCGGGACGCCGTCCGGAGCGAATTGGAATCCCTCGGGTTCGAGGTCAGGGCGGAGCACGGCGACGTCGTATCCATGGAGAACGCGCCCGCCGAGATCTTCGTCCATATATCCATGAACGACCGGGACGAGATCGTCGACTCACACGTCGTGACGTTTGAGGAGATCGACCTGAAACCGCGAGGCGGCTGAGGCTAGTTCTGAGAGATCCGAAAAAAGCTCGCGATTGTGAAGAGTGGGAGGAGTAAGCCTCCTTCTGTTCTGTGCGGCATTCAGCTACGCGCCGTACCTGGGCGGATACCAGACGATCCATGTGCCCGATTCTGGCTTGCACCCGCAGGGATTCACCGTTTCATCGTTTCCCGCCGCTACGTTCAACGAGTTGCGCGGAGACCCGCGCCGCTCGCCCCCGGATGGGGGCTCGATCGTTTCATCACTGACGGCGGGCCGTGTCGTTTCTGTGTCATTGCCGTGACTCTCGCCACCCGCACTTGCATGCGGCTGCGTGTCTGGCCGGTGGGAGGACTTTCCTCAGCGGCACAAGCATGTGCCACCGTCGGCCGCACTCTCCCTCTCCCATGTACTATCCGCCGCGGGAGTATATACCCGTGCGGGTGTTCCGCCCGGGCCCACCCGTAGCCGCCGGAAATGCGCCCGTTCTGCAGGGGGCTCCCATTCGGCCGCGCATACCGCGGTAGCAGATAGACATATATACCGGCTCCGGGGTCTTACCATTGGCGTTACCATGGGGGGAAGCGACGCTCATACACACCTGGAGCTTGCGGCGATCTTTGCGGCGCTCATTGCCGTCACCACACTCTTCTCGTTCGTCTCGCTCGGGGCGAACGGTATGACCGGGAGTTCCTCGCCCGATTTGGGTATATATCCCGTCTGCGCCGCAGGCGAACCTTGTCTGGAACCGGTCGGGGAGGTCACCGGCTCCTCGTCGGTTCCGGGGCACTCCGGCACCTTCGTCGATACCGTCGCCGTCCGCGTCGCCCATACCGGAAGAGGCGATCCGGTCGACCTTGCCCGGACCACCGTGACGGTCATGGCAGGGACTTACCTCGAGATCCTCGACCCGTCCGGGGACGTCCCTCTGCAACCGGGAACGTGGTCGGCGGCAACGCCCGGGGGCGACAACCTTCTTTCCGCCGGGGAAGAATGCACGATCCTCCTCCGCCTCGACCGCCCCATCCCCGCGGGCGAGTCCGTGACCGTTCTGGTGCGGCCCGAGGGCAACGCGCCCTGCTCCATCACCGGCCCGGCCGGTGCTCCCGCTTCCTCTTCCCCCGGGAAAGGCTAAAAGTATACAATATCATACGACCCATTTTGATGGAAATGCTGACCCCGGAAGAAGGCAGAACGGCAGTTCGACTGGCACGCCAGGCCATCGAGAAGGCCGTCGACGGTGAACGGATGGTGCTGCCCGATCTCCCTGAGGTCTTCAGGGAGAAGCGTGGCGTCTTCGTCACGATCAAGCGGCACGAACGTCTCCGCGGATGCATCGGCCTCCCATACCCGGTAAAACCGCTCGGCGACGCGATCGTCGAGGCGGCCGTCTCGGCGGCTATCGAGGACCCCCGGTTCCCGCCGGTATCGGGGTCGGAACTCACCGACCTCGATCTCGAGGTGACGGTGCTCACGCTCCCCCGGAAGCTCGACTGCCCGCCGGAGGAGCGCCCCGCCCATGTCGAGGTCGGGAAGCACGGCCTGATCGTCAGCGGCCTCGGGAGAGGAGGTCTCCTCCTCCCGCAGGTCCCGACCGAGTATGGCTGGAGCAGCAGGGAGTTCCTCGACCAGACCTGCGTCAAGGCCGGGCTTCCGCCCGGGTGCTGGAAGCGCGGCGACGTTGCCCTGCAGACGTTCGAGGGGCAGATATTCGAAGAAAAGGCGGTTTAACCCGAATGACAATCACGTTTGAAGTCATACACAAAGATATCGCGGGACGGGTCGGCAAGCTCAGGGTGAACGATAAAACAGTCCGGACGCCCGCGCTCCTCCCCGTCGTCAATCCCCACCTCCCCCTGGTCACCCCCCGCGAGATGCAGGAGATGGGCGTCGAAGCGCTGATCACGAACGCCTACATCTTCAGGCGGAGCGAGGCGTATCGCGACCGGGCGATAGCGGAAGGGCTTCACGGCGTCCTCGACTTCGACGGCGTCATCATGACCGACTCCGGCTCGTTTCAGCTCTCCGTCTACGGGGAGGTCGAGGTGAGCAACCAGGACACGCTTGAGTTCCAGCAGGCGATAGGAAGCGATATCGTCGTCCCCCTGGACATCCCGACCCCGCCGGACGCGGGGAGGGAGAGGGCGGAACGGGAACTTGCGGTCACGATGGAGCGGATCCGGGAGGCACAGGCCCTCTTCCCCGACGCGAACCTGGTGGGGCCGGTGCAGGGTGGCATCTTCCCCGACCTCCGCGAGGAGGCGGGCCGGGCCGTCCAGGACCTCGGTTTTGCCTTCGCTCCCATCGGTGCCGTGGTGCCGCTCATGGAGAATTACCGCTACCGGGAACTGGTCGAGGTCGTCCTCGCGGCCAAACGCGGTCTCTCCCCGGCGACCGCGGTCCACCTCTTCGGCGCCGGCCACCCGTCGATGTTCGCCCTCGCCGTCGCGATGGGCTGCGACCTCTTCGACTCGGCCGCATACGCCCTATTCGCACGGGAAGGGCGCTACATCACCCCGCATGGGAGCCTCAAGATAGACGAACTCGCGGAGCTCCCCTGCCCCTGCCGGGTCTGCCGCTCGATGACCGCCGACGAACTCCGCAAGGCCGACGACCGGGAGCGGCTGCTCGCCCTCCACAACCTGCACGTCACCCTCGCGGAGATCGCCCGCATCCGGCAGGCGATCCAGGACGGGACGCTCTGGGAACTCGTCGACGAGCGGTGCCGGAGCCACCCGCGCCTGCTCGACGGCTACCGGGAACTCCTCGCCCACGCTGCGGAACTCGAACGCGACGACCCCGTCTCCAAGCGCCGGTTCTTCTACCGGGGCTCGGAGACCTGCCGGAGGACGGAGGTGCTCCGGTTCCACGAGGTCGTCGGCCGGATCCCCGTCGGTGAGCGGGTGCTCGTCTCGTTCGACGGGAAAGCGGTTCCCGGGTTTGATACCCTCCTGAACTTCAAACCGCCTTTTGGGCCGTATCCGGTGGAGCTCGCGGAGACCTTCCCGGTAGGCCAGAGCGAGGTCCCGGGGTGGGACGACGAGATGGTCAGGTCGGGATGCGCAGGCATCCGCTCGCTGATGGAGGCGCACCCAGAGAGCCGGTTTGCCATCCGGTGCGACCCGGTGTGGGCGCGTCTCGTCCTCGAAGAGGTACCGGGTGCGGAGGTGCTCCATGAGCAGGTATGAGGCGCAAAAGCGCGACGGCCTCGCCCGGATAGGAACCTATGCGGAGGGGGAGACAAGCGTATCCCTCCCCGCCGCCCTCGATACGGGCGCCCTCTTCCCGGCGCTCCGGGAGCGCCCCCTCTCGAACGTCCCGCTCGGCATCGACCCGGCGTTCGTGGAGAACTACTTTTGTCCCGGCGAGGGGCAGCCGGTGGCCGTCCACCCGCTCGCCGCCTCGGCGGAGTCCGGGGACTGCGTCATGGTCGCGAACTGGCACACGGCAGGGAAGAACCCCCGGAACTACGCGGCGTGGCTTGCCGCCCTGAAGGAGAGCCTCCCGCCGGACACCGCGTGGTATGCCCCGGCATCGGCGCTCCCCTCGACCGCCTGCCTCCTCGTCTACTCGGGCTTCGACCTCTTCGACTACCGGGGGGTCGACCTCGCCTCCGCGCAGAAGAAGTTCTGCCTCCCCGAAGGCGAGTTCCCGGCAACACTCATGGAGACCGGGGTCTGCGGGTGCGAGGGCTGCCGTGAGGGCGACCTTCTGCAGCACAACCGTCTCGCGCTCGACCGCGAACTCGCCCTTGTGCGCCACTACATCGAGTCGGGACAACTCCGGGAACTGATGGAGGCCCGGTGCCGTGCGGACGCTGCACAGGTCGGCATCCTCCGGTTCCTCGACCGGAACTACGAACTCATGGAGCGTTCCCTCCCGGTGGCGCGGGCGGTTCCGATGCGGGCAAACACCTCTGAATCGCAGAACCGGGTGGAAGTCCGGCGGTTCGCCGACCGGGTGATCGAGCGGTTCGTCCCGACCAGAACAGACGTCGCGGTTCTCCTCCCCTGCTCGGCAAGGAAGCCCTACTCCCTCTCCCGGAGCCACAAAATCTTCATGAACGTCGTGGACCGGCGGGCGCACGAACTGATCGTCACCTCGCCCCTCGGCCTCGTCCCGAGAGAACTCGAGCGGATCTATCCCGCTGGCCACTACGACGTGCCGGTGACCGGCTACTGGGACCGCGAGGAGTGCGCCTTCATCGCCGATATCCTCGCCCGCTACTTCGCCGCGCACCCCTACCGGAGGGTGATCGCCCACCTCGACGGCGGGGCGCTCACGGTTGCGGAGATGGCGGCAAAAGCCTGCGGGTTTGATCTCGAAGTGACCTCTCAGGGGCACCCGACGGCGCCCGCCTCGCTCCGGGCCTTGAACGACGCCCTCGAAGGCGAGCGGCGGATGCAGACCGACACCATCCGCGGCACGGTCTCCTGGCAGTTTGCGACCGATATCAACACCAGAGGTCTCCAGATCCGGGGGAGGAGCATGCAGATGGCGGTTCTGCGTGGGAAGCAGCAGCTCTTCAGCATCGATCCCGGGACCGGGCTCTTCCGCCCGACGTTCGAGGGCTGGGCCCTGATACCGGAGGGTTACCGGGTCAGGATAGACGAGTTCGTGCCGCAGGGCGATGTCCTCGCGCCGGGGATCACCGACTGCGACCCCCGGATACGGGAGGGCGACGAGGTGCTGGTCGAAGGCCCGCTCGCGATCGCCACCGGGCGGGCGGTGATGGGCGCGGACGAGATGCTCCGGTCAAAGCGCGGGGTCGCGGTGCGGGTGCGGAAGGTGAAGAAGATCGGGGAGTGAGGGGCTTCACTTCCCCCTGGGGTCATTTTTTGTGGCGGTTGGCCCTGAAATCGCTGCAGGGCGTCGTTTTTTGTACCTGAGGCATCAGGGAACACAGCCTGGCGAGTATAGAGCCCGGTACAGTGGACCGTGGGGGTATCGCCACTGGGGGTGGGGCCGACGGGGAGGGGGTTCTCCCCCCTCCCCTGTCTCTACCCCAGAAGGCTATACCTGTGCCCCCACCCCGCCCGCCCTCCGGCCTCCTCCCCCGCCCCCGGGGGCGGGGGCAGTCATGGCGATAGCCGATGGAAATCCGTGTTATAGACACGTGAGTAGCAAGAACTTTAGCCCCGGCAAGAGGTCAAACACGTACTGTTAATCCCGATTAAAAAAGAAAAGCAGGATCCCCTGCCCTGAAAACCCTTACTTCCCCGGAACGAGCTTCACCGCCGTCCCGTAGGCGAGGAGTTCCGCTGCGGTCGCCATCGTCTGGGACGTCGTGAAGCGTATGTTCACCACGGCGTCGGCCCCGAGATCGCGCGCGGCGTTGACCATCCGGTTGTAGGCCTCGGTCCGGGCGTCGGCGAGCATATCGGTGTACTCCTGGAGTTCCCCGCCGAGGAGGCTTTTCAAACCCGCTGTGATATCCTTCCCGATATTCTTCGTCCGTACGGTGTTGCCGAAGACCACGCCCAGGATCTCTCCCACGGCGTAGCCCGGCACCTCTGCAGTCGTCGTCAGTATCATAGTCTGCTCACTCTCTGATTGCTTCGATCTTCTCCTCGCGCCCCCGCCACACGATCAGCGCGAGGCCGATCACGATGAACGGGACGGCATAGATGAGGAGGAACGGGATCCCCAGGATCGCGACGATCGCGATCGCTGCGCCGATGGCGGTCAGGGCAATCCCCCAGATCATCTGGTTTCGCATACTTATTTTCTGTGACGGAAAAGTGGATAACAGTTCGCGTTTTACCCGGCGACCATGCCCATCACGGCAGAACCCGGCGCCACCCTCTGGACTTGAGCAGCTGCAGTAAAGAGGCTGGAGTCACAATATGTACGAAGCGTTAGATCCAATTCGACGTTGAGATCGACCGGGGTAATCAGGAGTGAATCAGTTGTATAAGATAGAAGCGGCGACCCGACTCGCCGACCGGGTTTACGAATACTGGATACGTGCGCCGCAGGTGGCCGAGCACGCACGGGCGGGCCAGTTTGTCATTCTGCGCCTGCACGAGGAGGGCGAGCGGATACCGCTCACCATCTCCGCGGTCAGAGGGGACGCCGTACGGGTGATCTTCATGACCGTCGGTAAGACGACCGAGGAACTTGCGACCCTTCGCGCGGGCGACAGCATCAGCGACGTCGTCGGACCGCTCGGAAAGCCGAGCGAGATCGACAACTACGGCACCTGCTGTATCATCGGCGGGGGCGTGGGGATCGCGAGCACCCCTCTCATCGCGAAGGAACTGAAAAGTGCCGGCAACCATGTCATCGGGATCATCGGGGCGAGGAGCGCCGATCTCCTCATCCTCGAGGACGAGATGCGCGAGATCTGCGACGAACTCCATATCACGACCGACGACGGGAGCAAGGGCGTCCACGGGTTTGCGGCCGACGTCCTGAAGAAACTGCTCGCGGAGAGGAAGATCGACCGGGTCTGGATCATCGGCCCCGCCATCATGATGAAGGTCACCGCCGGTGCGACGGTTCCCTACGGCGTGAAGACTTACGTGAGCCTCAACCCGATCATGGTCGACGGGACAGGGATGTGCGGCTCCTGTCGGGTGACCGTCGGGGGAGAGACGAAGTTTGCCTGCGTCGACGGCCCCGAGTTCGACGCGCACCAGGTCGATTTTGCCGAACTGATGCAGCGGCAGCGGATCTACACCGGGCAGGAGAAGGCCTCGCTCGAGCGGTTTGCGGAGCACCGGTGCCGGTGCGGCGAAGGAGGCCACCACCATGAGTGACCGGCCTGCCGACGTCCGGGTCAAGGATTTCAAGGAGGTCGATGGCGGCCTCTCCGCCGACGAGGCGATAGCCGAAGCGGAGCGTTGCCTCCAGTGCAAGAAGCCGCTCTGCGTGAAGGGCTGCCCCGTCTGCATCGACATCCCCGCGTTCATCGGGCACGTCGCGGAAGGGGACTTCCCCGCCGCCGCACGGGCGCTCAAGGAGCAGAATATGCTCCCCGCCATCTGCGGCCGGGTCTGCCCGCAGGAAACCCAGTGCGAGGGCGTCTGCATCCTCGGGAACAGGGAGACGGCGATCCGGATCGGCGCGCTCGAGCGGTTCGTGGCCGACCGGGAGCGGGAGAGCGGCGCCGAACTCCCCGATGTGGCAAAGGCGACCGGGAAGCGCGTGGCGGTCGTGGGCTCCGGCCCCGCCGGGCTGACGGCCGCGGCCGAACTCGCCCGCACCGGCCACGCCGTCACGATCTATGAGTCGCTCCACGAGGCCGGCGGTGTCCTGACCTACGGCATCCCCGCGTTCCGTCTCCCGAAAGACGTCGTCAATGCCGAGATAGACCAGGTGCTCGCCCTCGGCGTCCGGTTGAAGAAGAACCACCTCGTAGGCCGGAGCGTCAGCGTCGACGAACTCCTCGGCTACGACGCGGTCTTCCTCGGGACCGGGGCGGGGCTTCCTGCGTTCATGTGCATCCCCGGGGAGAACTTAAACGGCGTCTACTCGGCAAACGAGTTCCTGACGAGGGTGAACCTGATGCACGCCGAGGCGTTCCCCGAGGTCGATACCCCGGTTCTCCATGCCGGCCGCGTCGCGGTGATCGGCGGCGGCAACGTCGCAATGGATTCGGCCCGGGTGGCCCGCCGCCTGGGGGCGAAGGTCACGCTGATCTACCGGCGGGGCGAGGAGGAGATGCCGGCACGGAGGGCCGAGGTCGAGCACGCGAAGGAGGAAGGGATCGAGTTCCTCACCTGCACGAACCCGACCCGGATCCTCGGCGAGCAGTGCTGTGTCACCGCTATCGAGTGCGTGAAGATGTCCCTCTGCGGCCTCGACGCGAGCGGCCGCCGGTCGCCTGAACCGATCGAGGGGAGCGAGTTCACCCTCGACGTGGACATGGTCATCCAGGCGATCGGCACGAGCCCGAACCCGCTCCTCGTCTCCCTGATCCCGGGGCTTGAGCGCGGCCGGAGAGGCAACGTCGTCGTCGACGAGAACGGCCGGACGTCCATCCCCCGCGTCTATGCCGGCGGGGACATCGCCACCGGTGCGGCGACGGTGATCGAGGCGATGGGCTCGGCAAAGCGCGCGGCGGCGGCGATCGACGCGATGCTGAAAGGAGAGTAACCTTTTTTTGAGGCGGACCCAAAGCGAGTTGTGGAGGTTCACATTCAAAGGGTTTCGTTCCCTTGCCTTTTGCCCAGTGTGCCTCGAAACCCCTCGTATGTTATATGTTCAGTTCTAGGTCTTTCTTTGGATATTGATACTGACGAGTGCCACTTCTCCACATCAACAGATCTCCCTTGGATATCACGACTGTGGGTGGGCTGATGGAGGTGTTCCATTCCTCAGTCTCTAACTCGCAAAAATCCGCATGTCACATCGACCCCACCCGACCTCCTCCTCTGCACCTCCGGTGCTCAAACTCCTGCCGTTCGCTACGCTCCCGGCAGTTGTTCCCCGCCCTAAGGGCGGGGCAGTCATGGCGATACCTGGTGAAAAGCCGTGCCCTGAGTGCCCCCTAATTGTGGCCATCTGGAACAAACTGGTAGGTTCGGCAAAGCCGAAAATTCGACCTTCATGCATCGTGCCTGCTTGCCAAACTCGCATCCAGATCTCCGCAGAATAGGCAGTTTTGGCCCTCGAAGAGGCGTTTCAGGGTTGTATACAGAATTTCACTCACGATTGAATCCGATGCAGGTTTGTTTGTTAGGGAAAGGGATACACCCATTCCTGTGGTTCCTTCAGGCAGTCAGTTGAGCTCTGCAGTACGACACGAGATTGTCTCACGGCAACTGTTTCTCAAGTGTGAGTGTGGCGTTTGCTCCAGGCGGAACATATGTACCAATATAGCGAATTTCGATAGGAATACTTGGTGATTCTGGCACGCTATCACTCTCTACATTCTCTAGAATGATCCCTCTAAAGCCTACTACCATGCCATTGACTTGATAGTCTTCGTCCAGATTAACAGGAGCGTAGCGTGTTCCGTTTGCCGCCTGCATGATATATGTCCCGTTATCGCTTTCGACGTATACGATCGTTCCAATAACGGTTTCTTCATTGGTTTTTCCTGTATCAGTACAACCGCTTGAGAACAAAGTTAAAACAAGGATGAATGTAACTGATATAACTGAAAGGTGGGGCAATATCCTACGTACCATCTGTATACACTCTCACTATCTTAAACTTCCTGACATATAGTTTTCTTGGCGCTACTCTTTGGAACCTTGAAGGTTGAGAAAACCTTCCGACAGCATCTGCTGCTTTTGACGATACACACGATGGATGAACAGAGGATGCGGCATCACTTCAAACGGCCCTTTGTAGTGCTTGATCCATTTATTCAAGACAGAGTTGGAAACGTGCTTCATAATCGCGATCTGTTCACGCCCGATCATGACTGCTGAGGGTCCTCAAAGTCCAAAGGGGTAGCGTCAAGAGCATAAATTGTAGTTTTATCCAAGTTTGCTAACTATATGTTCTCGAATGCACCCACTGACCTGAGAAAGATTTGTTCAAAAAAGAAGTCGTTTTTCTGTTCAGCCAGTTTAGAATCAACTAACATAAAACACCTGGCTCGTGCTGTATGCCGGGTTAGACCCAATAATAACGTAATCCGGAGGTGGGATCTCATAGTGGTCACCAAGCACTTGGTAAAAATAACCCCCATCTACAGATTTTTCCCCCATTACTGTCAGGGATAACGGTAAAACCGCAGTTTTTTCCTTGTATGCGATTTCCACCCACGCCGGTTCGACGAACATGAATAATCGTGTTTTCACTGACATATAGGGCATTCTTATTTCAGGACTTGAATGAGTTGAAGAATAATACTCAACAATCCTATTTCCATGATAAGCCCACGATTTTCCAGTAATGCTCACATGGATGGGGTCCGATGCGGCATTATTGTTCACTAGACTTCGGAGAACTGTAACACCTTCTTCAGCAGACGGAACTTTGATGAGACTGACTGTCGAAGTATATGTCCTCGACTTGATCTCGCTCATCTCCTCTTCTGTGAGAGGTTCTGGAGTTTGCTCTTCGGAAGCAGTCCATTGGATTTTACTGGACCTGTATAGTTCCTGAAGGTTTTCTGGAAGTTTCTCCATCTCACCAGGATAAATTGCTTCATAAAATTCTGCGTAAGTGATATCCTTCCCAATAAGACTGGCGATTAATTTCTCAGAATAACCTTCCTTAGGTAAATTTGAAGCATCTAACTCAGCATATCCATTACGATCATATGCGCTTGCAATAGGAACAAACATCGCGCCACATATGCACAATGCTATTAGAATCCTGAGTGTTTGCTGTGTATTTCTTGTTCTCGTTTTTTCATTCATTTGCTTTCCTCCTGTAACATTCCCGGAGGCAAAAGAGGCACAACCCTACGTACGTGGAATGCGAACCATTCTTTCGCCTTCGGGCAGTGGGGGTTCACCCGACGTTTGGCGAATCGGCTGGGTGTGCCTCCGCCATTCTGCGAACGCGTTTCGGGCACCCGCACAAGGACATAGGCATCAAGCCATTTATGTTTTCTGTCCTATTTCTTTACACGTACGTCAGCTGTTTGCAGAAGTGACGCGATTGATCCCATCCCACCCCCGGGGGACGGAGCAGAGAAGAAGGGCTGTTCCATCGGCGAGGTCGGCTGACGAGCCGGTGGGAGAGGGCGCCGAGTTCGATCCCGGCTCCGAACGCTGTTTTCTTGCCGCCGGTGATCAGACTTGTGGTATACGGCAATAAGGAGTTTTCGTCCGGCTCCTCTCCCCGTAAAAGGAGCCGGTAGTGTTTTTTAGGGAATAGACTGCGCTACCCGGATCAATTCTTCGCGGTCAAGCGACCCACGCACATAATACGTAGCGTTCCCGGCCGCCGTCCAGGCGATCAGCCGTTCCGATTCGGTCTTGTAAATCCGTCCCGGGTATCCCCTTATATCAACGGCTTCCGGCTCATTGCGAACAATCTGATCTTTTGCATGGGGGTTACACCCGTACTTGCTCCAGGTGACGTCAAGCAGCGTCATATCGGTAGTCCACGATGCGTTCTGTATTGTGTCGTTGCGTGCGTAGCGCAGGGTCTCGCCGATCGTTGTGTAGTGGCCGCAGGTCTCGTTCCAGACAGTGGCTATCAGGAGGCCGTAAAGAGTATACTCCCCGGGGATGTATGACGGCGGGGAGAAACTCGTGTATTCGGCGGGGTCCTCCCATTCCTCGATCCTGATGAAGGCTGAATCCCGGAGTGACGGTGCATTGTCGGGGGGAAGTTCGGTTATGGGCGACGGCGTAACCTCTGCGGGATCGGTGGCCGCGGGCTCGGTGCACCCCGCGGTGAGGAGAATAAACGAGAGTATTACCATGATATAGTGAGGCTTCACGTGACTTTTCCCTCCATAAATTTAAAAAATAGATATAATCTAAGATGAACCACTTCCACTACAGTAGGCATGTGTATAGATTATACCCGACCCGGTTGAATACGACGTGCTCACATAAGAATCGTATTGTCGGTCGTAGTATGAGAATACATCGGCCGGTCTGTCCCAGGTACTTCCCTGCCTGCACCATTCATCCATTATCGGCGATGTGCGTGCATCAAAGGAAAAGGTCGAGTCGTCCCAAAGGAATAGTTCCGACGACCCTACACTTCGCTTGATGAATTGACTCGGATCGCTATCATCATCGTAATAATAGTATCCCAGCCATTCTTCGGTTGTCGTATCCTGGATCCAGATCTCATATTTTCCTAACGTAGAACCACTACCGATCGACACATAGTAATTATACTCGTGAGGGAGGGATGATCTGGATACGTCGATATACGGGTCAGGACCCGGATAAATTGCATTAGAATTGTCGTCATATACTACCGGATATAACTTGATGTTCCCCACTCCGGGAAGGGCGTCTTCGTACTCGACAACAATTTCAATTGTGTCAAGGGGTTCCCCTGATACATCGAAACGGTTTAAATTTATTTCTCTCTCCTGGAAAATCGTGTATCTAGCTCCGGAATTTGAATAGTAGTATGGTCTAATTTTCCCTGTAAGATACGTAACTTCATTTCCTGAATCGGCCATAAACCGTACTCTGGAGAGGTATGGCTGCACATCACGTTCCATATTAACTTCAAGTGAATTAATCGCTTCCAGATCGCTATCGGATAATTTAGATCGAGAGCGGTCTGCGGTGTTCTCCGGGTGCTGTTGGTAGTAAGTACTGATATCTGTATAATGTGAAAAATATTCCAGCGGGAAACTCAGGTCGATGCAACCAGGGTCTCCATTCAATGCCCTTAACATTGTATCAGGTATTGTTAATACTGCTACAGGGTCATCTTCAGCAATTCCTACCTGTATTAGGTAATCCGGAGATTTTTCTACAGAACAATCCGATTCTCCGAATGCGGCGAAGGGAAGAGATAATTCAACGATTCCGGGGGATTGCAGTCCTACCTGTTTTGCAACATATGCTTCGGATAGGATGATCGTCGTTAGGTCGGATCCTGTCATTGGCGACGCTGGCTCGACACCGCTCCAGTCAAAGAGGGGAGGTTGGACATTATCAACCAATCGAAACGTTGTATTATGGGGTTCTGCCTGAGGGTTGTTCGTTGCACTCACCACTGACACAACACCCGCGCTCACCAGCAGCATTGCCAGGAGCACGGAGAGTGCCCGCATTCCAATGTTTCCATTCATTTGCTTTCCTCCTGTAACATTCCCGGAGGCAAAAGAGGCACAACCTTAAGTGCATAGAATGCGAACCACTCTTTCGCCTTCGGGCAGTGGGGGGGCTCATCCGGCCTTGCACGGATAGGGTGAGCCTCCGCGGTTTTGCGAACACTGTTTTGAACATCCGCATAAGGGGATAGACCCGGGCCTATATAGCATTTCTCTCACATTCCTCTACATGTCCGTTGGCTGTTTGTGAAAGTGAGACGATCGATCCTGCGACGGGGAGCACGGACGCAGGAGGAAGGCTGTTCTCGCGGCGAGGAAAATTATGCGGTCTGCGCCGCGGAGGCTACGCAATGGATCAGAAAAAAGAGTTCAAACAGCCGCCGGGCCCTGCTGTGCGGCTTCCCCGCAGGGAAAGGAGTCGAAACATCGAAAGGGTGACTTGCGACGATTCGTGAGTGCGACAGACGAAACGCCCGGGACATCGTCGTCGGCGAGAACGGCCGGACGTCTATCCCCCACGTCTACGCCGGCGGGGATATCGCCACCGGCGCGGCGACGGTGATCGAGGCGATGGGCGCGGCGAAGAAGGCAGCGGCGGCGATCGACGCGATGCTCCGAGAAGAATAACTACTTTTTCGGATCGGACGAGGATTTCTGCCGGAGTAAAATCGGTTGAACAGATTCTTTGGAAGTGTCGTCCGGGGCATGAACACAGAGGGGCAACACTTCGTAGAAGCGGAGTTCGAGAATATCACAGGTCTTCGAGCGGGCTGCTCACTCTTGAGCCAGAAGGAGCAGAGAGACACTCACATCCTCGGGTACCGATCACCCGTATCGGAATGGCCTCGTGGGAAGGCGTTGATATCACCCCTTTATCTCCATTCGTTACACAGAATCTGCCTCATTAGATATCCGAACGATAGCTAACCAACCGCGTCGGCACCAGAGGGCAAGTACGCAAAGCAGGATGCCGAGCAGGGGGAGCCCAGCGTAGACGTAGGCTATGCCGGCGATGTCGTAAAGCGATGGAGAGTCTATTATGACGTTCTCTGGGAGGGGTGGGGCGAGGAAGAGGCCGTAAGCCCAGAGGAGACCAATTAGGCTGATGAGCCCTGCCTCGATGCCTCCGAACCATGCCAGTGACCCCTGCCGGAGCGGGAATGCCAGGAGCAGGAGGAGAACGGCTGGAGCGAGAAAGATTGTTGCCAGCAGGCTGATGGCGGATAACTGGTATAACGGCCCAAAGATGGCGAGCAGCAGCAGGAGAACTGTGAGGGGAACTGCCGCCCACCATCTGCCGCCGTCCTGCCCCACGGCTCCGGCAAACAGCACCGCTCCTGTAAGGGAGATAATGCAAAAGAGAAGTAACACCGGGGAATAGTCGGTGATTCTGTACGCAAACTGGCCTACATGGGCAAGCCTGACGTACTCGCTGATCACAGGCAGGGCGATGAAGTACGCTGCGATGAGAGCAAGCAAGAGCGAGGTTCTGTATTTTGCCATGTTAATCCACTCCGATCAAAGCAAAGCGAGTAGCGAATCGGGGTCTCCGGTCGCCAGCCAGTGTACGATGGCGAAAAAGTTCGGTATTGACGCTATTAATACGATCAATCCTAAGAACATGGCAGCAGTCGCAATCGTCTTTTCTTTGGTCAGTTGACTTGAACCAAACCCGATAATACCTAACCCGATGCCCCCGAAAACTGCAGCAATGGGAATCGGGTTGACGATTAAGTGCCCCTGAGAAGACAGCCACAATGCATCGATGACGGGACAGAGCACCCCGTAAACTAAAAAAGGAATGACAAAACTAATAATGTGTTCCGCCCTCCGGAAGAAAACGGCGGTTAAAAGAACCGGAATAATAAAATCACATGCAATGAAAAGTGCATAGACGATTCGAAGCGCGGCGATATCATTCTCAAGCGGAAATAACTCGATGAAGATCCTTGGTGCGAGTAACGAGATCAGGATCAGACAACCCAGTATAACGAACGGCATTTGCCGTTGCAATAACCCGACACTGTTGAGGCACTTTACTTCAGCGTACATACAATTTCCCCTAAAAAATTAGCCCATGTGGAGCACTATGCCCCAACCGTCATGAGCCCATTCCCAACCATCGCTGTTGAAGAGATTTACCCACGTCCAATCATCAAGGTTGAGATAATCATCAGCAAAACCAAAGGCAAAATTTCTCCCGTAAATGCAGCAGTTGTCGCTTAAGACATGGCCTATGGGGAGTTGAAATGTCTCGTAGTGACAGTTTCCATAACACCAGTAGCCAATATCAGGATCATAAAGCCCATCAAATAGAACCATGTGGTATCGAGTAGTTAAGTATGCACCGTTTTCAATTTGGTTTGTGGAACCGCCTGTGCCACTGGATCCAACCCACGCTAGACTGCTGGGTGAATCACCGCGCATACTGTACTCCGCATATCCAAGTGCTGTGTTCCATTGACCAGTGTTAATGAAATCCATTGCAGCCTGATGGCGATTTCGATTGAAAAAGATCAAATTTGCTGGGCCATCACTGTCATCCATTACGGTATCTCTACTTACATATGGCCATATGTACACGTCTTCGCCAAGGATCTGTCGAATATCCCCCAGTGACTTAATGCCTACTTCTGAAGGATGCACTGTTGCCTTGATATACGCATCTTCAACCATTTTTGTGGCGATCTCTTCCCCGAATTGCTTCGTCAAAAATTTGATGTATTCCTCGTTTGCCCGATAGAATTCCTCTTTTGACATGGGTTTATTATACTTTTCGGCATCGATCGGGATCACCTTTGAATCGGTGACTTTATCTGTGGATTTAAAATACGGACTTTGTATATTTAACCGATTAGCAAGTGTTTCATCATCACTCTGTGCAGCCATTGCCGGAACAACGCCCATACTCACCAGCAGTATGGCGAAGAGCGCGGAGAGTGCCCGCATTCCAGTTCTTTTTTTCATGTGTTTCAGCTCCTCTTTCGTTCACCGGAGGCAAAAGAGGCACACATTTAAGTACGCAGAACGCGTACGTTCCCTTTGCCTCCGGGCATGCGGGGCGCGTCATCCGGTCGTCAACCAGGGATGGGCAGCCCCACACCTTTTGCGGACGCCGCTCGGAAGCATCCACACAAGGACATGGGCGTCGATCTATTTAGAAATTCTGTCAGATTCATTTACACGTTCGCAGATATTTGCCGAAAGTGAACGGAGAGAATCCTCCCCGGAAGACGAGGGCACAGGAGAGAACCCATTCTCACGGCGGTATATGCCGTACAGGACGCAGCAGCCTCTGACCGCCGCACTTGCGCGCGCCCTGCACCCGAAGTACCGGGTTCTGTCGATGGACAGGCAGGCCTGCCGTCCGATTGCACAAACCATATCAGCCATGAGCGATAGTACTTTCAACCCGTACAAAAACCCGTCGAAACCAGAACGCTCCTATCCGGAGATCCCATGAAAAAGAGCCAGATTGTCATCTGGAGCATTCTCATCGCTCTCGTCTTCGTGCACTATTTCTACATGCCCGAGCAGCCCGAGGTCACCAGGGGAGAGATGGATATCTCTTTCGACTCCCGGGAGTGTCGACCCGACCTGGTTGACCTCTGGAATACGCTTGTACAGGGGCAGGCGTTTTCGAACGAGTCGGCCGTGCTCATCCAGCTGAACCAGTATATCGACAAAGGCGGAACAGTGCAGTACACCGAACTCCACTGGATCGGCTACGTAGACGGGGAGGAGCACGCGTACGAGATATATGTCCACCAGAGCGGCAACGTATATTATAACGACCAGATATTTGACTTCCCCATGCAGGGGGTACATCCCCTCGCCATATTACGCGAGGTCGACAGGATCGAGTTTGACGATCTCACTCACGGAGAATACAATATAACGCTCACGACGTTCAAACGCGACGGTCCAATGACCTACAACAGAACCAACGGCGACCTGTACGCCCTCGAGGACGGATCACTCCGTCCCCTGAAGGAGGCCATGTTCTCTTCCGAAACCTCCTGGTATATAATCGAGATCTTCCCGGAGATCGAGCAGTCGGGCGGGATTACGACCGCAGAGAGCATATCGGATCACATCATCCTCTTCCCCGAGCAGGAGATCGCCCGGGCCGACTCCGTTGTCCATGCATGACGTGCAGGCGGTACCCGGAGACTCTGAACGCATCCTCGATAAACCACGGGATGATCCGGGAAAAAGGGCAAACGGTGTAGTTATGGGGAGCTGTCGAACGACAATCAGATACCGGTACCGGACACACGCCCCCCGGCGATCGCCGGCTTCCCCGATCCGTGGGCTTGTACACACTCTTTCGCATCGGCGCAGATGTAGTAGTGTACGAACCGTTCTTTCTTCTCGTCTCTGACAATACCGTCCCGAAGCAGCGGTTTCATGTGCCAGGTAACGTTCGCGCCCGACATTATGAGCCGGGACGCGATCTCTTTTCTCGTGCATCCCGGGTGTTGCAAAACGATATTGAGTATCCGACTCTTCGACTGCTCGTTGAGATATCCCGCCACCTTTCGTTCCAGACCGGGACAGGCGCCCGTGTCGGCGTAATATCTCATGCCTCTGCAGTTCGGCTCGGGGACGACCATTCCCATCCTGCATAAGATCCCTACGTGGTAGCGGAGGGTTCCGATATTCATCCCGAGCAACCGGGAGAGAGAGTTTGTATTGATTCCCGGATTATCGCGTATGCATAGGTACACTGCATTCCGGGTTTCGTTCTCAAGGACGTTATTGCGCAGGACTCTCTTATGGCCGAAATGCAGCCATGCGAACAGCGAGAATACAAGTTGCATCGGGACAAAGAGCACCGGAACGAATATGGATACGAGCCCGAGAACAACAATATCCAGGGGGATATTCCAGACGTACACCGGCATCAGATCGTCTAACGGCACCTTCTCCGGATATGCGTCCTGAACGGCAGTAGCACATGCGGCAGATGGCAGCAGTGCGAGGCAGAAGATGACCAGAGCGATTCCGGTAATCCGCATCCCCGCGACCATGGCTTTACATGAAACCGGTATCAATAAAATGATTTGGTTTGGTAGGAGTTCGGCTTTGTTAAAGGTATGTGAGCGGTAATCATTTAAGCATAAGCATTGCAATTCAGAACATACGGAATGGTTTCTGTCACACTCTCGCCATACACGTCAAGTCTCCAGGTACCTGATGCAGGGCTGCTTATATCTACGCGGATCTGCCCCTCCGGACGTCCGCCATAATCGTCATGGTACGAACCATACAGGCTTCCATCCGGTCTGTAGATCTCCAATCTCAGGGAGTGGTCCGGGGTAAACCAGTTTAAGTAGACATTCAGTAAGAGTATACCAGCCGGTACGGCTTGCAGATGAATATCAGTCTCTCCCTGCGTGATCGTAAAATACTCACGGGTTCCATACTCGTCCGGCTGCGAGAGAAGTCCTGCGACTCCGTCATTTTCGTTTCCGATACCTGCAGCTGAAACCATCGGCACGATGAAGGCGACGACGGCCAGAAGTCCTATAATGCGGCTGATCTTCATCAGAATCTACCGATGAGACATCGGTAGATTTCCGTATAAAAATTCTGTCCAATTTCTTTACACGTTTTATATACGCAAGCAGTACGTCGATCTCGGCGCGTGAGAGAACACCCGAGTGTCTCTGGAATAACACGCAGGATCAAGAGCATTTCGCCGGGAATCGTCCACACCACACCTTTCTGAAGGACAAGTGCAGTACGGGAAAGGTATTGCACGGAATATTAAACCCCACCTCAAGAGGTTTTTCCGAAAAATAACCGTTGAAGCCCAGTACTTCGCTAAAACGGTTGAGGTAATCTTCAAGAGGTCAACCCATCGATCTCTCTTCGCGTTCTTCGCGACTTCGCGTGAGTTAATAGGCGAAGATAGCAAGATGCTCTCTCGCGTTGAGCGCGAAGCCGCGAAGTCCGGTGCCTGGGTGCTGCCGAACCCGTTGTAGGTCGTTATGCGAGGTTGCAGGGGTCGATTGCAGACGCTGAAATTAGCGAAGTACTGAAGCAAGGGAGTACTCACAACGGAACTGAGGCTCTTTTTCCAACAAAATCCGGACGTGTAACTGATTTGCTTATGGTAGCATCCCGCTCGGCATCTATATCGTCTATCTGATCCGCCGCCAACTTGCCGGGAAGTGGGCCGACGCATGCGAAGAATGGTTCGATCTCGTCGATTCGGTCTTCTACGGCGTGACGCTCCTTGCGGCCCTGAACGTCCGACTCTTCGCGTCGAACGGGGCGTTCGCCTTCTCCAACCCCGCCCTCTGTGCCAGGAGCACTTTCGCCTCGCTCGCCCGGGGCAGCGTGCGGGATTGACCGGCGTCACTCCGCAACACAGTAGACGTAGTAGACCCTCTGCCCGTCCTCCGTCACGACGTCCACCCCGTGCACCTCGCTCTCGAACCCGGGGAAGAGGGTGTCGAAGTCCTGCAGGAAGACGAGGTAATCGACGATCGCCCGCGTGGCCGGGGTGCACCGCTCCCCCGGCATGATGACCGGGATGCCGGGCGGGTAGGGAACGACCATCACTGCGACCGTCCTTCCTTCGAGTTCGCTCGCGGGCACCGGCGTCACCTCGCCCCGCACCAGGCGGCGGTAGGCCTCCGCCGGCGTCATCGCCGCCTCAGGCAGCGTCGCGTAGACGTTCCTGAGCGTCCCGGCGATCGACTCGCCCCGGAGGTAGTCGTGCATCTCCCGGCAGAGGTCGGTGAGGCCCCGCCCGGCGTACCGGGCAGGGTAGCGGCGCACCAGGTCGGGGAAGACCTCCTCGAGCGGGCTGTTCCCGTCGTAGAGCGCCTTGAACCGGAAGAGCTCCGCAAGCAGCGTTCCCGACTTGCCCTTCGTGATCCCGAGCGTGAAGAGGACCAGGAACGAGTAGTACCCGGTCTTCTCGACGACGATCCCGCTCTTCCGGAGATATCTCGTGACGATGCCCGCCGGTATCCCCCACTCCTCCATCTTCCCGCCCGGCCCGATTCCGGGAGTGAGGATCGTCACCTTGACGGGATCGAGCATGGCATACCCCTCCTCGATGCCGTCGAAACCGTGCCAGGCATCGTGCGGGTTCAAAAGCCAGCAGCCGGCGTGGTTCCTGAGGAGCATATCATCCGCCTCAGGAAGCGGTCTCTCCGTCTCCTCGTCCATGATACAGTCGGGCTGCCAGACGGTGAACCACCAGTAGTCCTCCCCGGGGGAGGAGCCAGCCCGGATCTCTTCGGCCACCGTCACCATCTTCTTTCTAAAGACGATCGCCTCCTCGAGGGTCTCCTCGACGAGGAACCTCCCCGAGTGCCCGGCCATCATCCTGGCGGCGACGTCGAGCGACGCAATGATGGTGTACTGGGGGGAGGTCGAGGTGAGCATCATGAACGCCTCGTTGAACCGCGGGTGGTCGACAGGGGCCCGGCCCTGCCTGACGTGGAGCATCGAGCCCTGTGAGAACGCGGCGAGAACCTTGTGGGTCGACTGGGTCGCAAAGACCGTCGGGCCGACCCCGTCCGTCTTATGCATCCCGAACCGCCCGGCGTAGAGGGGGTGGAACCGGGCGTAGCCCGACCATGCCTCGTCGAAGTGGATGTAGGGGACGGTCTCCTGCAGCTGCTCCTCGATCCTCTCCGCGCTGTAGCAGATCCCGTCGTAGGTGGAGTTCGTGACCACGGCCATCCTGACCGCCTGCGACGTGGGATCGTCGATGAGGGGGCAGTTCCGGATCTTCTCTGCGATGACCTCGGGATGGAACTCGCTGCTCCGGACGGGCCCGATGATCCCGTAGTCGTTCCGGGCGGGGATGAGGTAGACGGGGATGGCGCCGGTCATGACGATCGCATGCATCACCGACGCATGGCAGTTCCTGTCCACAAGGACAACGTCGCCGCTGGTGACGGTTCCAAGCCAGACGATCTTGTTCGCGGCCGACGTCCCGCCGGTGACGAAGTAGGTCCGGTCGGCCCCGAAGACCTCCGCGGCCTTCCGCTCCGACTCCCCGACGACGCCGGAGTGTTCCAGGAGCGAACCGAGTTCCTGCACCGAGGCCGAGAGGTCCGCCCGCAGAGCGTTCTCCCCGAAGAAGTTGTAGAAGATCCGGCCCGGGGCGCTTTTGAGGAACGCAACACCGCCCATGTGCCCCGGCGTGTGCCAGGAGTAGCGGTGTTCGTCGACGTAATCCATCAGCCCCCGGAAGAACGGCGGGAGGACGTCGGCGAGGTAGTTCGTTGCCGCCCGCTTGATGTGGCCGGCGATGAAGCCGGGGGTATCCTCGAGTTTCCAGATGTAACCGTCGATCCGGGAGATGACGGAGAGGGGTATGGCGGAGATCGCCAGTTTCTCGGTGTTCAGGAATATCGGGATCTTCGGGTTCCTCTCCCTGATGAGGGTGATGACGTCTCGCGCGGTGAGCGTGCCGTTCGCGGTCTCGGCCGAGAGTTCCCAGTCGATGACGATGCAGCTCGCGTGGGGGTGCGAGAGAAATGCGTGAACCCCGTCGCGGGCGGTCAGCGCCTCGATGACGGGAAGATCGTCTTCTTTGAGTTCCTTCACGATCTCCCGCGACGCCCGGCCTTCTGCGGTATCCGAGTGCAGTTCATCGTCGATGAAGAGAACGGGAAACTCCTCCAGGTAGTCCATGCAGCCACACTTCCTGAAGAGTAATCGGGAGGGGTCGGTTTAGAATCTTTTGGCCCGGGCGGGGGGAGGGAGGGGTATCTTGCTATGGGAGGGGTGAGAGGATGGAAGGCGGTGCTCCGTGAGGGGAGGGGCCCTACTCCCGTCCCCATCTCCATGGCGATATCTACCACGGCTCACTGTATGGGGAGATCTCGAAGAAGACCCATGCGCGGCTTTCGTGTAGGTGTCGCCACGCACTGCCCCCGCCCTTTGGGTGGGGGCTACAGGACAGTCTTATAGGGTAGAGACAGGAGAGGGGGCTGCCCCTGTCTCTCGCGGGCGGGGTTTTGAGAACCCCTCACCCGAGTTCGAAGGACGTCACGCCGAAGATCCCGGAGATCGGGAGATCGGGGATCGCCTTCGTATAGATCCGCCCCGTCTCGAAGACGGGGGACATCCCGTGCCGGCGGGCGAGTTCCACGGCGGCGGCGTTCGGTTCCGGGGTGTCCAGGTAGACCGGCTCGCCTACCGCTTGTGCGGAGAGCGCGAGGAAGATCTCCTCCGCGATCTGTGGCGTCTCCGCAAAGAGCGGCCCGATCTTATAGCCGCTCCGGCACCTCCGGATGACCCCGTATCCCCTGATATCGCCGTTGTCTGCGAGAACGGCGCGTCCCGCCGTCCCCTCCTGCCGGATCCAGGATGCCAGGAACGCGGGGCGCGGCGCCGGGAAGTGCCGGGCATCGTACGCGGCAAGTTGCTCGAACCCCACCTCATCGAGGTCGACCGGGCCGTCGGGCTCGCTGCCGCCGCCGGTTCCCTCGAACCTGATGTTACGGTAGGCAAGCCTGAACCCGGACCGCGTGCGGTACTTCTCCTGCATCGCGACGACTCCGTCGCCTCCGACGTTCCGGTCACCGGCATGAGCCATGCCCGCGGCAAACAACCGGCTCCCGTAACCCCGGTTCCGGTATTCGGGCTTCAGGATATACAGCCCGGCGAAGGCGAACGTCTCGCTGTAGTTGACGACCGAGACCGAACCTATCGGCTCGCCGTCGAGTTCCGCGAGGAAGAACCCCCCGGGATCAGCGGCGTAGAAGGCCTCCGCATCATGAACCCCCGGGTTCCACCCCTCCTGCTCCGCCCAGTTGACGGTGGTCTCGACCTCCCGGCGGTCCATCGTCCGCACCAGAAATCCGTCGTTCTCCACGTGAACCCTCGATAAGCGGTATGCAGCCCTCCTATTTGAGGATATCCGGATACCTTCGGCCGGGGTTCAGGGCTCAGTACTTTGCCGGCTTCGGCAACTGCAATCGAGCAATGCAACCTCGTCTAATGACTTCGAGCGGGATCAGCAGCACCCGGGCATTGGAGTTCGCGCTCTTTACGTGAGGTTCTCCTGGGTATCACACTGAAAATTCACGCGAGGGGATGTCGACGGATCGGCTTCCAGAAGGTGGTCTCAACCAATTTAGCGAAGTACTGGAGCTGATGGGAGATGAAACCCGCTTTTCTCAAAGGGATCATGGCGCTCAGAGAGGCCGAAGTTCAAAGAATATTCCGGGTTAACGACCTTTAAATACGGAAACAACAACCTACTCCCTATGAGAGGCAAGGGCGCAAATCCACCGGCGGTCTGCCTGGGGTTCGACATTCACTATCCCTGCTACCTCAATCCCGGATTTCATCCGGATATGGTAAAGGGAAAGAGAAAACCGAAGGATAGTTACTTTAATCCAGCTCTGAAGGAAGATCTGGGACGGGTCATCGACCGGTCCTTTTGGCCGGCAACGGAGATTCTCGTCGATCTCCTCGATAACGGGCTCAAATGTGCCTTCAGCATCTCAGGGGTGATGGTGGAGCACCTCGATGAGTGGTACCCGGATGCGCTCGAGCTCATATCCCGTGCGACAACCCACCCGAACGCCGAAGTCCTTGCAGAGACCTACTACCACAGCGTCGCCGGGCAGTTCGACGACCTCGCGGAGTTCGTGGACGAACTCCTCATGCACCGCGACCTGATGAGGGAGCAGTTCTCGGCCACCCCCACCACGTTCGTCCACACCGATTACCCCATCACCCCTGCTACCGCAGAGGCGCTCGCCGGTGCCGGGATCGAGGCGGCCATCATCGAGGGGGGCGGGTTTTCCATCGCCGGGAGAGAGACAAACCACACCTACGCCTACCACGGCCTCCCGGTCCTCGTCACCCACTGCGACCTTGCCGACGACATCGCCGTGCGGTTTCCCCGGAGGGAATGGGACCGGTGGCCGCTGATGGCCGACCGGTATGCTGAATGGCTTGCCGCCTCCCCCGGCGACTGCATCACGCTCTTCCTCGACTATCGCATCTTCGGGGACGTCATCGATCCTGCGACCGGTATCCTCGAGTTCCTGCGGGCACTCCCGTCCGCCCTCGCCGCTGAGGGGATAACGACCGTCCACCCGTCGGAGGCCGCCCGCCTCACCCCGCACGCTGAGATCGGGAAGACCGCCGCGCCGCCCGGCCCGCAGAGGACCATCCTGCAGCAGTCCGCCCTGGAGGCACTCGAACAGGCCGGTGGTCTGGTGGCGGACCCGGAGATCTGGCGTTGCCTCCTTGATACGGACCACTTCCGCAGGATGGCCATGCGCTCGGTCTCGTGCGGAAGACCGCTCCATGCCGTCAGCCACCAGGCGACCTACGACCACTTCGCCTCGTTCATGCGGATCCTCTCGCACGCCGAGGAGCGGTCTGCAACCATCGCCCGGTCACCCAGGGCCGCTCTCTCGCTCCGGTGCGTCCCCCCGGAGAAGGCGTTCTCCTTCTCGTCCTCTGATCGACCGGCCGGCTACGCCGCCCACAGTCTCCAGGAACTCGCAAATATGCTCGAGTTTGCCCCGGACGACGTCATTCGGTACCACGCCGAGCGGGAGGACTTCTCCCGGTGGGTCGAAGAGGTCATCGGCGACAAAGAACTGGCCGGGAAGATCCGGGGCGTTTCGGGCCGCATCCGGCTCCAGTCGACGATCCAGAAGAGGATAGGGAAACTATGGAAACGCTTAAGCTAGCCTTCTTCTGTTGGGAGTCGCTCCATTCCACCTTCAAGGTGGGCGGGCTTGCCCCGGCGACGACCCATCTCGCCGAACGCCTCGCTCAGAAGGGGCACGAGGTCCACTTCTTCACGCGGGGAGAGGGGGACGACGCGACGATCAATAACGTCCACTACCACTACTGCCTTCCCTACGGCGACAACATCGTCGAGTACTGCAGGACGATGAGCAACATGCTCGTGGATGCCTTCCGCGCTCACGACACGCCGCCGTTCGACATCCTCCACTTCCACGACTGGCATGTCGTGGAAGCGCTGCACACCCTCCGCGACCGGAGCACTGTCCTCTCATACCACTCAACCGAGTATGGGCGGCATGGGGGGAACTTCGGCGGATGGTGGGAGTTTAAGGAGATATCGGGCAAGGAGTGGTACGGGGGCTACATCGCAAAAACGGTCACGACCGTCTCCAGCTCGACAAAGACCGAGGTGATGTGGCTCTACAACGTCCCGGGGTGGAAGGTCACCGTCATCCCGAACGGGATCGATCCCGATGCCTACTACGCCCGGGTCGACCCGGGCGAGGTGAAGAAACACTACGGCATTCACCCGCTTGCGCCCGTCGTTCTCTTCGTCGGGCGTCTCACCTACCAGAAAGGGCCCGATCTCCTGATGCAGGCCATACCCGAGATCCTTGCCAAACACTGGGACGTGCAGTTCCTCTTCGCCGGAACCGGAGATATGCGCGGCTACCTGGAGGGGATGGCGCACGGTCTTCCCGTGCAGTTCCTCGGCTACATCTCCGATGAGGAGCACGTCCGGCTCCTGAACGCCTGCGACCTCGTCGCCATCCCGAGCAGAAACGAGCCGTTCGGGCTCGTCCTCACGGAGGCCTGGAGCGCGGAGCGCTGTGTCGTCGCGACCGATGTCGGGGGACTTGCCGAGAACATCGATAACTTCAGGAACGGGATCAAGGTGCCCGTCCGGCCGGACTCGATCGCCTGGGGGGTCTGCCACCTCATCGACGACCCGGCCTACATGCAGAGACTCGGAAAAGCCGGGCGCAGGAAAGTGATGGAGAGGTTCAGGTGGAGCGTCGTCAGCGAACGGATGCTCGGCGTCTACCGGGAGGTCCTCCGGAAGGGCCGCGATGAGGATAACCGGGCCGGGTGAGAGCGTGCAGCAGACGTTGCCCGATATCGCGAAGACCGGGAGCCTCGTCACCGGCTACGACGTCTACCTCTTCCGGCAGGGGAACCACTCCCGCCTCTACGAGAAACTCGGGGCGCACCCTGCCGTCGCCGGCGGCACAGAGGGGACCTTCTTTTCAGTCTGGGCGCCGAACGCCGACGAAGTCTCGGTCATCGGGGACTTTAACGGGTGGAGAGCGGGAGAAGACCCGCTCACGGTGCGGGGCGACGACTCCGGCATCTGGGAGGGGTTCGTCCTGGATATCGGTCACGGGACACTCTATAAGTACCACATCCGGAGCAGGTACAACGATTACTGCGTGGAGAAGGGCGATCCGTTTGCCCGCTTCTGGGAGGTCCCGCCGAAGACTGCGTCCGTCGTCTGGGACATCTCCTACGCCTGGCGCGATCGGGCGTGGATGCGCTGTCGGGAGGAGGTGAACACCCCGGACGCTCCGATATCCGTCTACGAGGTTCATCTCGGTTCGTGGCGGATGCCGGGGGAGCGGCGGTGCAATAGTTACCAGAACCTCGCAACCGAACTCGCCGATCATCTGCTCGATACGGGGTTCACCCACGTCGAGTTCCTCCCGGTCATGGAGCACCCGTTCTATCCCTCCTGGGGCTACCAGACGCTCGGCTACTTCGCCCCCACGAGCAGGTACGGCACCCCGCAGGAGTTCATGCACCTCGTCGAACATCTTCACCTGCGCGGGATCGGGGTGATCCTCGACTGGGTGCCGTCCCACTTCCCCTCCGACGGTTACGGTCTCTCCTACTTCGACGGCACGTATCTCTACGAGCACGCCCTCCCCGGCCTGCGTTACCATCCGGAATGGAAGAGTTGCGTCTTCAATCTCGCGAGAAACGAGGTCAGGTCGTTCCTCATCAGCAGTGCTGTCTTCTGGCTCGAACGCTACCACGCGGACGGCCTCCGGGTGGACGCGGTCTCTTCGATGCTCTACCTCGACTACGCCCGGAGCGCCGGAGAATGGACGCCGAACGTCTACGGTGGGCGGGAGAACCTGGAATCGATAGCGTTCCTCCGGAAGATGAACGATACCGTCCACGCAAACTTCCCCGACGCCCTCGTCATCGCCGAGGAGGCGACCGCCTGGCCAGGGGTGACCGCCCCGACCGCGACCGGGGGGCTCGGGTTCGATCTGAAGTGGAACATGGGCTGGATGCACGATACCCTGGACTACTTCGCGCTCGACCCGGCCTTCCGGAGATACCGGCCCGATCTCCTGACGTTCAGCATATGGTACGCGTTCTCCGAGCGCTACATCCTCCCTCTCTCCCACGACGAGGTCGTCCACGAGAAGAGCGCGCTCATCGGGAAGATGCCCGGCGACGAATGGCGTAAACGGGCGAACCTCCGACTCCTCTTCGGGTATATGTTCACGCACCCTGGAAAGAAACTCCTCTTCATGGGCGGGGAGTTCGGGCAGTGGTCGGAGTGGAGCCACGAGACGGGGCTTGAGTGGCACCTCCTGGAGTACGCCCCGCACCAGGGGATCCTCCGGTGGGTCACCGACTTAAACCGCCTCTACCGGCGGGAGCCTGCCCTCCACGAGCGGGACGCCGATCCGGCGGGGTTCGAGTGGGTCGACTTCTCGGACGTCGAGAAGAGCGTCGTCAGTTACCTGCGGCGAGGGCGGTCGGCCGACGACGTCGTCCTGGTCGCCTGCAACTTCACCCCGGTTCCGCGCTACAACTACCGGGTCGGCGTCCCGTTCGGCGGGTTCTGGAAGGAGGTGCTCAACAGCGATGCGACCGAGTACGGCGGGAGCGGCGTCGGGAACCTCGGTGGGGTGGAGGCGGAGCAGGTGCCGGCACACGGCCGGCCGTGGTCGCTCCCGCTCACCCTGCCCCCGCTCGCGGCGGTCGTCTTCACCCCCGAGGGGGCGTGACGATGGATCGCGCTGTCTGCATCCACGGCCACTTCTACCAACCGCCGCGGGAGAACCCCTGGCTCGGCGAGGTTGAGGTGCAGCGGTCGGCCTCTCCCTACCATGACTGGAACGAGCGAGTGACGGCAGAGTGCTACGCCCCGAACACCGCCGCACGCATCCTCGACGGCGAGGGGCTGATCGAGGAGCTCCTGAACAACTATGCACGGATCAGTTTCACGGCCGCACCGACGCTTTTATCCTGGCTCGAGCGGCACCGCCCGGAGGTCTACGGCGCGATCCTCGACGGCGACCGGGAGAGCCGGGAGCGCTACGGAGGCCATGGTTCTGCAATCGCCTGCTGCTACAACCACACCATCATGCCCATCTCGACCCGGCGGGACAAACGGACCCAGGTCGCCTGGGGAGTCCGCGACTTTGTTTCGAGGTTCGGGAGGATGCCCGAGGGGATGTGGCTCCCGGAGACGGCGGTCGATACCGAATCCCTGGAGGCGCTGGCGGCGGCGGGGATCCGGTTCACCATCCTCGCACCCCACCAGGCCGCAGGCGTGCGGGCGATCGGGGAAGAAGGCTGGACGGACGTCTCCGGCGGGGGGGTCGAGACGAGGATGCCCTACCTCTGCCGGCTCCCTTCCGGGCGGTCGATCGCGGTCTTCTTCTACGACGGGACGATCGCCCGCGACGTCGCGTTCGGCGACCTGCTCTCCGACGGGCAGCGGTTCGCCGGGCGGTTGCTGGGCGCGTTCTCCCGGGAGAGAGACCGGCCGGAACTCGTGCATATCGCAACCGATGCCGAGACCTACGGCCACCACCGGAAGTTCGGGGAGATGGCGCTCGCCCGCTGCCTCGAAGCCATCGAGGCGCACCGCGGCGTTAGCCTCACGGTCTACGGTGAGTACCTCGACGCCCACCCGCCCACGCACGAGGCGCTCGTCCGCCTGGAGACGTCGTGGAGCTGCGCTCACGGCATCGAGCGGTGGCGGGGGGAGTGCGGGTGCCATACCGGGAGAGAGCCAGGGTGGTCGCAGGCGTGGCGGCGCCCGCTCCGGGAGGCGATCGAGATGGTCAGGGACGCTCTCGCTCCCCGGTTGGATGAGGCGCTTGCTGCTCTCGTCCGCGACCCGGCGGATGCCTGCGACGACGCCGTCGAACTCCTCCTCGGCCGGTGGTCGGATGAGTCCGTGACGGCGTTCTTCTCCCGGCACGCGCCCGGTGGCATCGATGCCGGAGGACGGCGGCGGGTGCTTGCCCTGCTTGAGCTGGAGCGGCAGGCGATGCTGATGCAGACGAGCTGCGGCTGGTTCTTCGACGACATCACCGAGCCGGGGAGCGTCCAGGTGGTGCGGCACGCGAAGCGGGCTATGGATCTCGCCCGGCAGGCCCTCGACCTCGATCTTGAGGCGACGCTCATTGAGATCCTTCGCCGCGCTCCAGTGAACGATCCGCGCTACGCGACCGGAGCGGAGGTCTATGACGCCCTGGTCCGGCCGGCAGCGGTCGATCTCTCCCGGATAGCGGCCGGTGCGGCGCTCTACGCGCTCTTCGGTCTCGAGCACCCCGCGGCCGCGTCGGGGATGTACGCCGTTGATGGAGACTGGCTGTACCGCTTGAACGCCAAAGAGCGCCGCATCCTCGGGACCGTCCGGGTGCGGTCGCGGGCGACGGGGGAGGAGGGGCTCTTCGATACGGCCGTGTGCTTCTCCGGGATCGACCGGGTCGTCATCGGCGTGCGCGAGGACGGCGGCGGGGAGGCGCTCCAGGCGGCGTGGGAGAACCCCGATCCGGCCGGGGCGATACCCCGGACCTTCTCCCGGGTCTACACCGCGCGAGACCTCTCTGAGGAGGAGCGGTGGAGGATCGCCCGCGAGATCGCGCCCGGTATCAGAGAGGCCGTCTGTGCGGTCTATCGCGACTCGGCGGCGACGATCGAAGCGCTCGACGACCTCGGAATCCCCGCACCGGGAGCCGCCGCCCGCCTTCTGGCGCACGTCCGCGTCGAACGACTGCTCACGATGATCGAGGAGGGGTGCCCTGATCTGGAGCGATCGCTCGCGCTCGCGGAGGAGATGCGGCGAGAGGTCATCGAGGCCGATCTTGCATCCCTCGGGGCGGCGGCGAGCAGGCGGATCACGCTCGCGCTCCGGGCAGCGGCTGCCCGGCCGGACGACCCCGCCCCGCTTGACGAGGTCTCCCGCATCTTTGGGTGCGCAAAGATATTTCCGCTGCCGCTCACCCTTGAGGAGAGCCGGAAGCTCTGCGTCGGGATGCGCGGGCACTACACGGTGGTGCGGGAGCGCCGTGACGGGGGTGCAGGACGATGGACAGAGGCCTTCAGGAGGGCGGCGGCATGCCTCGGCGTGTGGGTGAAGTGAGAGGGAGGCAGGGATGAACAGGCGGAGCAGCGGGGTTCTCCTGCACATAACGTCGCTGCCGTCGGCATACGGGATCGGGGATCTCGGGCCCGCGGCGCACCGGTTCGCGGACCTCCTCAGCACTACCGGGCAGCGCTACTGGCAGATCCTCCCGCTCAACCCGACGTGCCCGGAGTTCGCCAACTCACCCTACCAGGGCACCTCGGCGTTCGCGGGGAACACCTGGGTCATCAGCCCCGAGCAGATGGTCGCGGACGGCTTCCTCGCCCCGGAAGACATCGCAGACCCACCGGAATTTCCCATAGACCGGGTCGACTATCGTGTGGTTCTCGACTACAAGAACGGCCTCTTCGATCGGGCGTTCGAGCGGTTCAAGGGACATGAGGGCGATTTTCGTTACGAGGATTTTGCGGCCGGCAGCACGTCGTGGCTCAACGATTACGCCATCTTCGTCGCTCTCAAGGAGCGGTTCTCCGGGAAAGTCTGGAGCGATTGGCCGGCCGGGATCCGGGACCGGCACGAAGGGGCGCTCGAAAAACACGGCACGGAACTTGCCGACCGGATCTTCCGGGAGAAGTTTCTCCAGTATGTCTTCGACCGCCAGTGGCAGGCGCTGAAAGTCCACTGCCGTGCACGCCACCTCCAGGTCATCGGGGACATCCCCATCTACCTCACCTACGACAGCGTCGACGTCTGGGCGAACCCGGGTCTCTTCAAACTCGACGAGCAGAAGAAACCGACCGCCGTCTCGGGCGTGCCCCCGGATGCGTTCAGCGCTACCGGGCAACTCTGGGGGAACCCTGTCTACAACTGGGACGCGCACCGGGAGCAGGGGTTCGCGTGGTGGGAGAGCCGGATCGAACGCACCCTCGCCCTCGTCGACCGGCTGCGCCTCGACCATTTCCGGGGGTTCGTGCAGTACTGGGAGGTGCCTGCCGGGGATGAGACCGCAGAGAACGGGCGCTGGGTCGATGCCCCCGGCCGGGATCTCTTCACCCTGCTTGTGCGGAGCAGGCCGTGCCTCCCTATCATCGCCGAAGACCTCGGCTACATTACCCCCGATGTCCACGAGATGATGGCCTACTTCGGGTTCGCGGGGATGAAGGTCCTGACCTTCGGTTTCTCCGGCGACGTCGCAGAGAACCCTCACGCGCCGCATAACATCACACGGGACTGTGTCGCCTACACGGGGACGCACGACAACAACACCATCCGGGGCTGGTTCGAGCACGAGACCTCCGACGACCAGAAGGACCTGCTCTTCCGCTACATCGGGGGGCGGGTCGGCGCCGACCAGGTACACCGGATCCTCATCCGTCTCGCGATGCTCTCCCCTGCCAGCACCGTCATCGTCCCGATACAGGACATCCTCGGCCTCGGGGAGGAGGCGCGGATGAACCGGCCGGGCACGACGGAGGGGAACTGGGAGTGGCGGCTCCGGCCGGATCAAGCGGGGGAGGACGCCCTCCGGGAGTTCACCGAGGCGACGGGGATATACGGAAGGAGGTGAAGCTGCCCGGCTCCGCGATCGAAAGTGGTGCACCCGCGCAGGAGGCCCCTGCGACCCCGGAGCAGCGTCCACCCACCCTGCTCCGGGGGCGAAGACACGATGCACCGGGTTAAGTTCTCCGGCTCCCATATTCCTCAAGAGGCTTTTAATGTCCTGTTTTTCTCATTTTTCCAATAGTTTGAAAAAATCCGTAAACATATATAATAATAAACCCGAGATTACACAATTCAACAGGGGATAGAATTCATGGGGGATTCACTACACGATCAGTTTGCCCACGTTCCGGAACGGATCTCCGGGCTCGTCGACCTCGCATACAACCTCTGGTGGAGCTGGAACGCAGAGGCCCGGATACTCTTCAAGCAGGTGAACCAGCAGGCATGGAAGGCAAGCGTCCATAACCCGGTCCGGATGCTCCGGGAGATACCGGTCGAGTTCCTGAACCGGGCGGCCGAGAACCCCGCCTATCTTCACCGCTACGATATCGTCATGCGCCGGTTCAAACGCTACATGACCGCCAATGGAACCTGGTTCTCACAGGAGTTCCCCGACCAGCCGAGACTTGCGATCGCCTATTTCTCGGCTGAATACGGGCTCCACCACTCGCTTCCCTTCTACGCGGGGGGGCTTGGATTCCTCGCCGGCGACCACCTGAAAGAGGCGAGCGACCTCGGTCTCCCGATGGTTGCCGTCGGGTTCATGTACTCGCAGGGCTACCTGCACCAGCACATCAACCCCGACGGCTGGCAGGAGGGGATTACCGAACCGGTCGACCGCACCGCGGCGCCGATCACCCGGGTGCTCGATGCGTCCGGCGAAGACCTGGTGGTCCGGGTCCCGCATATCGACCCGCCCATCTATGTCGGCGTCTGGAAGGTCCAGGTCGGCAAGGTGCCGCTCTACCTCCTGGATACGGATATCCCCTGCAACGACGCCCATAACCGGGGCATATCCTCCCGGCTCTACACGGGAGACCTGGAACAGCGCCTCCGCCAGGAGATCGTCCTCGGCATCGGCGGGAGAAAAGTGCTTCACACCCTCGGCATCGAGTACTCGGCGGTGCACCTGAACGAAGGCCACCCGGCGTTTGCGCTGCTCGAACGTATCCGGGAGCGGGTCGAGGGGGGGATGGACTTCGAGGAGGCTTTCCGCGAGGTGCGGGCGACATCGATCTTCACCACGCATACGCCCGTCCCGGCGGGCCACGACGTATTCCCCGTAGACCTCATCGACCGTTACTTCAGGACTTACTACCCGTCGCTCGGCATTGACCGGACCCGGTTCCTGCAGCTCGGTGTCCACCCCGAGAACCCCGGCGCAGGCTTCAACATGACCGCGTTCGCCCTGCGCGCTTCGGCGCACCACAACGGGGTTTCGTGCGCGAACGGGACCGTCACCCGGCAGATGTGGAACTGCCTGTGGCCGGAGATGCCCGAGACGATGGTGCCAATCGACCACGTCACCAACGGCGTCCATCTCCCGACCTGGCTGAACCACCGGGTCAAGGACCTCTACGACCGCTACATCGGGCCGACCTCTCCCGACTGGCTCTCGGAGCATGACGACCCGGCGGTCTGGGAACTCATCGATGAAGTTCCGGACGATGAACTCTGGGACGTCCATCTCCACCTGAAGGGGAAACTCATCCACCGGATCCGGGAGCGGGAGCGAATTAAATGGGCGACACACAGCAGAGGGACGTCAAACCCTGCGGCTGAAGGGGCGTTCCTCAATCCCTCCGTCCTGACGATCGGGTTTGCCCGGCGGTTTTCGACCTACAAGCGGGCACACCTCATCTTTGAGGACCTCGACCGGTTGAAGCGCATCCTGAACAACCCCTGGTACCCCGTCCAGATCGTCTTCGCCGGCAAGGCCCACCCGAACGACAACGACGGCAAGCGCGTGCTCCAGATGATCTACCGTTACGCGCAGCAGCCCGAGTTCGGGGGACGTATCGCGTTCGTCGAGGACTACGGCGAGCAGGTGGCCCAGTACCTGGTTCACGGCGTCGACGTCTGGCTGAACAACCCCCTGCCCCCGATGGAGGCGAGCGGGACGAGCGGGATGAAGGCGTCGCTCAACGGGGTGTTGAACCTCTCCATCCTGGACGGGTGGTGGATTGAGGGTTACAACGGCAGAAACGGATGGGCGTTCGGGGAAGCGGCGACCGACCGTGAGGCGAGGAATACCGTCGACGCGGCGGCGATCTATGATCTCCTGGAGAAGGAGGTCGTCCCGCTCTACTACGATCGCTCGATAGACGATATCCCCCACGGCTGGGTGAAGATGATGAAAGAGTCGATCAAGAGCAACGCCCCCCGGTTCTCGTCCCGCCGGATGGTGAAAGAGTACGCTACCCGGTACTATCCCTCGTTCCTGGCGGCCGCGGGGGCGGCATATGCCCGGACCCCGGCGGCGGAATCCCGGCGACTGCCGACCTGGGGACCGCGGGTGCAGGGAACGGGAGCAGACGATCCCTCCTCCCCGTGAGCGACTATGGGGAGGACTCCCTGCCGGTCCCGGGGCGGGTGCCTTTCCGGGAGCCGCGCTTTTCATGCGGGGATCTCCCGCCGGTCCGTGCAACGCGCCTCCGTGTCTCTTCATCGGCGGCCTGAAGCCCTCGTGCTTCGTGCGGCGCCCGGCCTCCGGCGCTCGCGACCCGCCGCCGGGTCTCGGCGCTTGCAGCCTGGAGGCCCCGCTCGGCGTGCGGCGCCCTGCCCCCGGCACTTGCGACCCGTTGACGGGTCGCTTCGTCTGCGGATGCAAGGCCCCGTTTCCTCATCCGCGTCATCGGACGCCTCCTGCACCCGGTGCATGATTCTGTCCTCTTCCGCGTGGCCGATTGGACGCTCCCGGATTGTGAGACGGGAGTCCTGCCCCTCTCGCCCTCGTGCTCTTCCCTGCCGTCATCCGTCTCTCTCCCCGAGGGGCGGGTGAATGGGGCAACTCTTATAAAAGGGTTATTCTGCCGCTAAAACAACAAAATACTGCTGGATCAAGTGAGAAGACCCACCGGGACGGATGGGCATTTCAGGGATTCTCTGCGGGGTATGCTTATACCCCGCCCTGGATCTCCCTGATCATCCGCCGTACCTGGCCGAGTTGTACCTCCGGTCGGGTAACGATGCAGAGATGCTCATCGCCACAGGGAGCAACAACGATGTTTCCACCGCGGTAAAAGAGTGTCATCTGTACGAGTGCCCCGTTCGACGGCACAGCCGGTTGCAGGCGACGCACCCACCGGAGCAGTTCCTCGGCAAAGGCGACGGTATAGTCGGCATCGATCTTCCCGACCGATGAGGTGCAGAGGCCATCGGCAAAACAGGCAACGGCGGTCACCCCGGGTTGCCGGAGCAGCGCTCCGAACGAGTCGGATTCTTCTTCACAAGAGGCAACGGCGGCTACAGCATCTTCACGATCCGCGGTTTCGGCCGCGTTATCTTCCTGCCTCTCGTTCTCCGCGATCTCGGGCTGCAGGAGGGCCTGCATCTCTGCAGATACGGTAAGAGCTTCCTGCATCTCCCGGGGCTCGTACCGGAAGAGGCCGAAGTCGAGGATCGGCTGGCTGCCGAAGTACTTCAGCGCCGACCCCCCGCTCAGGGATTTCAGCGGGTGCATGAACTGCGCGGCAAGAGGCTCCCCCTTCTGCACCAGCATGAATCCCTCCCCGTCCTGCATCCTGATCCGCACCACTCCGGAAAAACGGGTCGTGTGGGAGAAGATCCACGGGAGCGGCGCCTGCATCTCCCCGATGGCCGTTCCATCCGGCAATTCATCCGTCATTCGCAACCCTGCCCGACCGCATCCAATTTCACCACCCGTTTCTCCTACTCAGCGTCGTCCCTGGCAAGGGTGTCGAGGATCCTGTAGGAGTTGATCAGGCGGTTGAACGCGACTGCAAGTTCGCCGATCTCGTCGTTGCTCGTCACCGTGATCTCGACGTTTGTGAGATCGCCCTGGCTTGCACTGGTCGCGGCCTTCGCGAGCTGTTCGACGGGGTTCGTGATGCTCTTTGCAAGGAAAAAACTCCACATGAAGACCACGAGGACCGTGAGCACGGTCATGATGATGATGCTGTTCTGCAGACCGAACGTGGCGATGACGCTCCCGGCATCCCCCGCCGAGACGATCCCGAGCAGGAAGATGGGGATGACTGCAACGGTGAGCATGCTCGCCATAAGTTTGTAGAACATCGGGATCTGGATGGTGAGGCCGTCCTGAAGCACCCCGATCTCCTGTGAGAAGGATTCAGCCATGAGAGAGTATTTACCTATTTTATTATATTAAGTTATTTATTGTCAAAAATTGATGAATGGTTAGAATATCGGATTCTAATTGATCTACATAACCATTACGCGATTTAAGTCATTTTTATGCAACTTTAAACATAATATCCTGGATTCCTGAAAATCACGGCTTCCTTGAACTCCGGTATATACATACACATGAGGATTGTTCACCCCTATGCTGCAATCCATGAATTTTATTTCACGCGCAGGCCCGCCCGGCATCCTGCCGGGAGGCGACCTTCGGCATGAAACGGCTACCCGGTGTGGCATCGACAGATTGATACGGTTATGGGGGAGTTGGGGTGACTGCAGCCTCCCGCCCCGTGCCGGAGGCTCCGGGTCCATGGTATGACGCTTGTGATTGCTTTCATCGGGGAACAGGGCGCCGTAATGGCGGGAGATATGCGGGAGATCGCATTCGGAGGGGACGAACTCCTCATTGAAGAGTTGGAGCGCGAACTCTACAGCGGTTCGATCTCCTCCGACAACGACCTCACGGAGCGGGCGGACGCGATCGGGGTGACGATCCGTCTCAGGGACGACAAAACCAAGGTCATGCAGCGGGACGGGGTGCTCGTCGGCGAGGTGACCGAGACGGAGGGGGCGAGCGTCCGCTGCAGGAGGCTCTACGCTGCGAAGGGGAACTACGCGATAGCCGAGCTCGTCGACTCGCGGCTGCGGGTGATACAGAAGGGGAGAGCAAGCAACTTCGTGGTGCTCGGAAACGATATCACGAAGAGGGTCGCTGACCGGTGCATCCGGGAGATGTGGGAAGGGGGGACGGTCCAGGATGCCCTGCGCCTCATCATGCTCACCATGCAGATAGCGGCGGGCGTTACAGCGTCGGTGAGCAGAACGTTCGTGCTGGTGCATACCGATACCGCAGCGGATATATCAAACGCTATCGCTAACGATTCCCGAGAAGGAAAAAACCCGGATTAAGTCCGCCCCCGATCAGGTATGGGCCCTGTCGGAAGGCGACGATACCTCAGCCCGCGTGCAAAATGCAGAGGGTTACTGGCTGAGGTAGTTGTGCTTCTTGAGCCAGTCTACCTGAGGCTTGATGTACCGGTAGACGATATCGCACTTCTCGTCCTGGAAACTCCAGGGGACGACGATCAGGAGGTCACCTTCGCGTATCCAGAGCCGCTTCTTGATCTTACCCTTGATCCTTCCCGTGCGCGTGACACCATCCTCGCAGCGGACGCGGATGTGGTTTGCCCCGAGCATCAGGTCGGCCCGGGCGAATATCTCCCGGTTTCTCTTCTTCGGCAATCGTACGCGAATGATCTCTTCGCCTTCGTTGTTCTGGCTTCCTCGTGTATTTGTCAGTTAATCAACTCCCTAACAGGCGGCGGCGGATCTCGCCAAATATGTACCTGGGAGTGTATATCAATGACCCGGGTCACCATTAAAGTATCTATCCCCGGGGAGATCCACAGAACCGCGATCCCGCGGGCCGGGCGACCTTCCGGCTCAACGAGATCCCCCCCGGGATCCGGTCCTGGGGACGCCGCACCTGCACCGGGAACGCATGATCCCGGCACCGGATGAGACCACCTGCCGGGAGCGATGACCCCAAACCGCTCTCCGGTTTTTCGTCCGAAGAATAATTAAGGTTTGAGCGTACATCTGTGAAGAGGATCTTTGAATGGAAAGCAACAAGCTGTACGTCGGTAACCTCACCTACTCGGTAAATGAAGAGCAACTGAAAGAACTGTTCAGCCAGTATGGGACGGTAAGTGACGTCAGAGTCATCGAGCGCAAAGGGTTCGGGTTCGTCGAGATGTCCAGCCCCGAAGAGGCTGAGGCAGCAAAGGAAGCCCTGAACGACACCGTATTCGAAGGCCGCACCCTGAAGATCGACGAGGCTCGGCCCCCGAGACCGCGAAGCGACTTCAGGCGGTATTAGACACCCCTCAAGAACAGTACTCTGAATATCCCACATTTTTGAAGAGTCGGGGTTCCTGCGAACCTCATCTCTGATTGTCGGTATGGACGGTTCCGTATCTGCTGTCGCTGTAGTTGTCCCGCCGTACGCGACCGGCCCCGGGATGCCGCCTCTCCCCCGGGATTGCGCAAGAGGACGAACTGCCCGCCCGCCCGGCACAGCCGTCACCACCCCCTGCACGAAATGCTCTCTCGATAAATTGCAGGCATTTTCGCATTTAACGACGGCAACTTTTTTATTCGATCATGACCATGGGGCAGCCCTGTGTCCCGTGATGCGGGATGCAGGTAAAAAGGTGGTGAGAACTATGGCAGAAGAGAGACCTTCAGTCAAAGGCGGCATGGCCTCTGCAGCACAGGCGTCCTCCGTCCAGGAACTGAGTGCATCCGCATTCCAGAAGTACCTCGGCGGCATGGACTACCCGGCCGGGAAGCAGGACCTGATCAGCCACGCACGGGGTAAGAACGCACCCGACGCGGTGATCCAGGTCCTCGAGATGTTCCAGGACAAGTCCTTCAACTCCGCGGCGGAAGTGAGCCAGGAGTTCGGCAGGGTCAAATAACCCTGCTTTTTTTGCCGGTCGCGATTCCCTGTATCACTTCTCGAAGGTGAACTCCGCCGCCCAGTCGAACCCCTCGTTCTCTTCGTACCACTGCGACCAGTGAGACGACCAGGCAGGTACAACCGCATCCCTGACCCGTTCGGTGGCCGGGAGGTAGGGTTTGATGTCCAGCACCGGCGTCGCGTCGTCGGCATCGATATACGCGACCCTGATGGTGCCCGCCGTGGTATCGAGACCGATGACCGGGACGACCGAGAGCGCGATCGGGTTCGGCCGGACGGGGGATCGGGTGGCGAAGACCCCGATCGTCTCCGGGCCCTTTGTATACGGTTTTTTGCAGACCGTCTCGCCCCGGCACTCCGGTATATCGACCCGGTCGCCCCACCAGAGCACGACGATATGGCTGAACCCCTCCAGTCCCTGGAGCGCGGGCCGGAACCGCCCGGCAACCTCGATCAAGAACGATTCGCTTTCGGCATGCACGATACCGACTGGCTTTACGGTGAAGGTGCGCGTATCCATGACTCAGGGTTGGCACAGGAGGATAAATAGGGCCTGAGTCTCCCCCGGGGGAGAGTTCCGAGACCGCCGGGGAGTATACCGTCAGGATGAACCCGCGGTGAGAAACCGGCGGAATACAAACAACTCAAAAAACGTATGCGAGAGGCCGGATTCGAACCGGCGAACTCCTACGAGACCAGGCCCTGAACCTGGCGCCTTTGACCTGGCTTGGCAACTCTCGCGCGATTCTGTGGCGAACCCCCGCCGTTGGTGTGTCCCGGCGTTCCTCGCGCCTAATACTGTAGCATCTCCAACAAAATAAAGGTAATTACTCCCGGCACCCTCCGGTCTCGGGGGAGTTGTGGGAGTTGTTGTCCATAAACCGCCGCATCTCCAGTTCGCGCAGTTCGTGCCGCCTGATCTTGCCGGAGATCGTCTTCGGGAGCGACTCCACGAACTCGATCAGGCGCGGGTATTTGTACGGCGCCGTCACGCGCTTGACCTGCTTCTGGATGTCCTTCACGAGCGACTCCGTGGGCCGGTACCCGGGCTTCAAGACGATGAAGGCCTTGACGACCAGCCCGCGGAGCACATCGGGCGACCCGACGACCGCCGCTTCCTGCACGGCCGGGTGCTCCATGAGGGCGCTCTCGACCTCGAACGGCCCGATCCGGTAGCCAGAGGATTTGATGACGTCGTCGTCGCGCCCGATGAACCAGAAGTAGCCGTCTTCATCCATATAGGCCTTGTCGCCGGTGAAGTAGAACCCGTTCGAGAAGACCTTGCAGTTCTCTTCTTTGTTATTGAGGTAACCGGAAAAGAGCCCGACCGGCCGGGGATCGACCTTGATCGCGATCCGCCCCTCCTCCCCGACGCCCACCGGGTTGCCATCGTCGTCGAGGAGCGCGATATGCCAGCCCGGCATCGGCCTTCCCATCGAGCCGGGCTTGGGCTTCATGCCGGGGAGCGTCCCGATGCAGAGCACCGTCTCGGTCTGGCCGTAGCCCTCGTAGATCGTCTTCCCGGTCCCCTCCTCCCATGCCCGGATCACCTCGGGGTTGAGGGCTTCGCCGGCGCTGCAGCAGTGGCGCATGTCCGCGAGGTCGAACTTATCGAGGTCGGCCAGGATCAGCATCCGGTAGATGGTCGGGGGGCAGCAGAACGTCGTGACCCCGTACTTCTCCAGCAGCGGGAGGATCTCGGTGGCATGGAACCGGCCCCGGATGTCGTAGACGAAGATGCACGCGCCGACGATCCACTGACCGAAGAGTTTCCCCCACGCGCTCTTCCCCCACCCGGTATCGGAGAGGGTGAGATGGAGGTCGTTCGGGTGCAGGTCGTGCCACAGCTGCGCGGTGACGAGGTGCCCGAGCGGGTAGGAGTGGTCGTGGACCACCATCTTCGGCTCGCCGGTGGTGCCGGAGGTGAAGAAGATCAGTAGCGGATCCGTCGACCGGGTCCGGCGCATCCCCGGGAGGTTCACCAGTTTGTGCGAGCAGGGCGCGGGGTAGTCGAGTTCGACGGGGTAGCTGACCCACCCGTCCCGCACGCCGTCGATCATCAGCCGGACGGCGAGCGTGGGGCATTCCTCGCGGATCTCCTCGACCTTCTCCGCGTGCTCCGCCATGGTGATGATCATCCTGATCTCGGCCGCCTGGATGCGGTACTCCAGGTCCTTGGGGGTCAGCATCGTCGTCGCGGGGCAGTAGACTGCGCCGAGCTTGATGAGCGCGATGACGAAGATCCACCATTCCGGCGTCCGGGGAAGCATCAGCATCACCCGGTCGCCCTTCTTGATACCGTACTTCAGGCAGATGTTGACGGCCTGGTTCGAGAGGCGCATGAGGTCGAAGAAGGTGTATTTCTTCTCGTTTCCTTTCTGGTCGACCCAGATCATCGCCAGTTTGTTCCGGTCCTTCTTCGCCCACGCGTCGATCACGTCGAAGCCGAAGTTATAGTATTCAGGGACGTCTATCTTGAAGCCGGCACATAGGTCCTCGTAGGACGGCGGTTTTTGTTCTTCATCAGCCATAACGCGATCACTAGAACGTTGCGCGTTTATGGTTTATAGCATTCACGAAGTTGAAGCGGGCCCCAGAATCCGGGATGGGCATAAAGATTACCCATTAGTATTATGGTTCAAAAAATGATACTCATATCGATGGCAGAGAAGGGATACGAGTCACTGAAAATTGAGAACATCGTTGCCTCAGGGGTGATTGCCGACTCAATCGACCTCGAAAGTGTATCTGAGAAAATAAAAAACTGCGAATTGAATACAAAGAGGTTCCCCGGGGCGGTCTACCGCATCGAAAACCCCAAGATCGCATCCCTGATATTCTCCTCAGGAAAAGTGGTGCTTACCGGAATCAGGAAGAAATCCGACCTCCGGCCGGGCCTGGAGATCATCATGAACTCACTGCGGGACGCCGGTGTCGATACCTACGATGTGCCGCAGGTTGCGATCACGAACATGGTCTGCTCGTATGACATGGGCAGGTACATCAACCTGAACAAGGTGGTCATCACCCTCAACCTCGAGAACATCGAGTATGAGCCCGAGCAGTTCCCGGGGCTTGTCTACCGCATCGAGGACCCGAAGATCGTCGCCCTTCTCTTCAGTTCCGGCAAGATCATCTTGACCGGCGGGAAGAATATCGAAGATATCAAGAGAGGCCTCGATTTCCTGGAGCAGCGGCTCGAAAATATCATGTGAGGCTGTTTTTTCCGTTACGTTCTTTTTGCCGGGGGCAGAGGCCCCCTGATTTTTTAGGCGGGTCTGGTTCGCCTATCAGGGCATCCTGCCTGTATGTGCCCGTTATATCCGCATCCGATGGCGCTCGTGCTCCAGGCGTGCCGTCGATCTGGATCAAGAGCGCCGTTCTTCGAAGCGTCGCAACTCCCGTGCACGGCTTTCGTGGGGATATCGCCATTGGGGGAGGGGCTGACGGGGAGGGGGGAGCATCCCCCCTCCCCTGTCTCTACCCTGTAAGGCTATGCCTGTGCCCCCCACCCCGCCCGCGCTTCGCGCTCCTCCCCCGCCCCCTGGGGCGGGGGCAGTGCATGGCGATACTCCCACGGTCCACTTTACCAGGTTTTTTCCTGGTTTCCGCCGTCACCCCAGGTCTCACAGGCTTATCCCCAAAAAGCCACCGCCAGGTGCGCCTCACGCGCCCGCAGAACCCCCATTACCAATACCTATGCGTCTTCACGTAGTTCCGCTCGGCCTTGAGGATCTCCCGGTAGAAGGCGTCCCCTTCGGTCAGGGTCGCGAGGATCCTTGAGGCCGCCTCCGGCCCGACGCCTTTTGCCGCGAGGGCGGTCACCGCCTTCTTCCCGCTCGATAAGACGATGTTTGCGCTCCGGAGAAACCGGACCTCGATCGCCCGCTCCTCCTCGGACTTGTTCTTCTTCTTCACCGCCGGGATGAGGTCCTCGTCCCAGGGTTTCAGCGCCGCGATGAGGCGGGCGTTGCAGAGGGGGCACTGGGGCTTATCGGGGACGCGCTCGATGACCGTCCGGCTCTTCCACTTCCGGCAGTGCATGCAGAAGAGGACGACCTCCTCCTTCTCAAGGCGGCGCATCAGCGTCCCGATCACCGCCTGGTCGACCATCGGCGGCGGGATCATGTCCCGCGAGGACGAGAGCCCCTCGCTCCCGAGCGGGCTTAACCGCCCTGTGGTAACGGCGATGCGGCCGTCGCGGACCGACGAGAGGATCTCCTCCGCCGCGTCCGTGTCCATGGAGGTGCTGAAGAGCTCGCGGTAGGCCTCGGTCGCGATGACCGTGCCGTCGAAGAGGTCGATGAGCCGGTGGATGCTGAACCGCTCGTAGTCGGCGTCCGCGTCGATGGCGCCGAACTTCTTCGCCACCTGCACGAGCTTCCACTTGAAGAGCGCCGTCCGTTTCAGGGCGAGTTTCAGGACCCCGGAGAGGTGCTCGGGTTCGAGCGCCGCAAGGGTCTCCTGCACCTCCAGTGCCCGGACATGGGAGGGGAGGCGCAGGAGGAACCGGTAGGCCCCGACCTCGATCCCGACGGTCGTCCCGTAGCGGGCAGAGAGGAGGACCGAGAGCGCCCGGGCCAGCGCCTCGTTCGCCTTGTGCCCGCCGCAGACGTTGCAGACCACGCCTTCGTCCGCGTTCTCGAGGGTGATGAGGCGGTCGGTGGGAACCGGGTAGTTGCCAGCGTCCATCCGGGAGATGAACCGCTCCGCGTAGGCTATCCCCGCCGGGATATCGGAGTAGCGGCCGAACGCCCGTGTCCTCCTGAGCGCCCCGACCTCCCGGGCAACGGCGAACGGCACCGGGATCTGCTCGCCCTCCCACGACGGGACCTCGCCTTTCGCCTTCGTGGCCGGCTCGACCGTGATCCTGCCCCCCTCCATATCGAGCACCCGCCAGAGCTGCCCCTTCGTGATGAAGACCGCGCCGGTGTGCATCCACCCGAGGACGAACGACTCGTCGAGTGTCCCGACGGTGCGGCGCGAGACCATATCGAAGATCTCCATCTTGCGCTCGTCGTGGATCATCGAGAGATTCTCGATGAGGTAGCGGCGAGCCCGGCCCGTCCGGACGATCCGGGTCCCGTCGATCCGGATCAGTCGGTGCTCCGTCATCTGACGGCAGACGTCGTCGAGGAGCGACCCATACCCCGCAAAGACGTTCGACCGTTCGATCATCGCCCGGACGCGGGAGATCTCGATCTCCCCGTATTCGACCGCGATCGCCGCAACCTGGTTCGCGAGGATGTCGGCGGCGCCGGCGGGCGGGACGATCCGTTCGCACTCGTTTGCCCGTGCTCTCCGTGCGATCACGAGCGACTCCAGAAGGTCGTCGAACCCCGTTGCAAGGACGGTTCCGCGCGAGACGGCGTCGAGACGGTGGCCGGCTCGGCCGACCCGCTGCACCAGGCGCGAGACCTCCCGGGGAGAGCCGAACTGGACGACGTGCTCGATGTGGCCGATATCGATCCCGAGTTCCATCGAGGACGTCGCGATCAGCGTCCGGATCTCGCCGTTGCGGAACCGCTCCTCGGCATCGACCCTGACGTCCCGCGAGAGCGAGCCGTGGTGGACCTCGACGTCGCCGCGGGAGTAGAGGTGGTGGCCGAGCGCTTCGGCGGTCACCCTGGTGTTGACGAAGACGAGGGTGGAGCCCGGCGTGTCCAGGCACTTCCCGACGGCACGCGCCTGGGCGCCGAAGTCCTCCCCGGCGAACCGGACGCCGATATCGAGGCTGCTCGCGACCGGCACCTCGACGAGCGAGAACGGACGCTTGCCGCAGAGGTACCGGCCGATATCGTCGGGGTTCCCAACGGTCGCCGAGAGGCCGATCCGCTGGAACTCTCCCGCGTATTCGGTCAGGCGTTCGATCGCCACCGCGAGCTGTGCTCCCCGTTTGCTGTCGGCGAGCTCGTGGATCTCGTCGATGATGACGTATCTCACGTTTTTGAGGTGTTCGCGGAGGCGTTTGCCCATGAAGAGCGCCTGCAGCGACTCGGGGGTGGTGATGAGGAGGTCGGGGGCGTTCAGCGCCTGTTTGCGCCGCTCGTTCTGCGGCGTATCCCCGTGCCGGACGCCGACCGAGAGGCCGAGTTCATGGCACCACCACTCCATCCGCGCGAGGATATCCCGGTTTAGCGACCGGAGGGGCGTGATGTAGAGCGCCTTGAACCCCGCGCCGGTGGTTTCGAGGAGCCGGTCGAAGACCGGGAGCATCGCGCTCTCGGTCTTCCCCGTGCCGGTCGGCGCCACCAGGACGAGGTTTTCTCCCGCGAGGAGCCGGGGAATAGCCTGCTCCTGCGCCTCGGAGAACTCGGTGAACCCGCGCTTCCGGACGACCTCCTGCACCCGCGGGTCGAGGAGGTCAGCGGTCGTCTGCGGGGCAGAGCGTGGCCGGGGAGCCGACGTACGTGCCATCTGCGAGGAACACCTCCGCGGATCTTTCGTCTATGCACCGGGAGAGGGGGCCGAGCCCGCTCTGCCGCAATCTCCCGACGTCGATCCCGCCAGCGAACTCGTTGAAGGCCGGGACGAAGAGGAGGCGGGTGCGTTCTCCGGACGGTTCCTCGATGCCTGAGTAGAGGTAGGCCGGCCGGGCGCGTGCGGCGCACCCGACGGAGTCGATGAGCGAGACGACCGGGTGGTGGTGACCGATGACGACGAGGTGGCCGGGGAGGTCGGTGGCGGGATGGGTGTGGCCGTGGAGGTATCCGACGCCGTCGATGAGCGCGCCGTCGGCGGGCAGGAGTTCGCCGGGCTCGAGGAACCTCCCGATGCCCCCGTCGTGGTTCCCCGGGGCGACGGCGATCGGCACCCGGTCCCGGAACGACTCAAGGACGCCGGGGAGTTCCCGGTACTCCTGCCGGGTCGTCACCGGGACGTTGTGCTTGACGTCCCCGAGGAGGAGGAGGAGGTCGGGCTGTGCCTCCTCGATGCAGGCGACCACCCGGTCGGCCCGGGCGGCGCTCCGGCTCGCGATGTGGACGCCATGACGTTCGAGGCCCGATTCGATGCCCATATGCAGGTCGGCGACGACCAGCACCCGCCGGTCGCCCTCGACCAGGAGGGCAGGGCCGTTCTCTATGAAATGAAGGCGCATTATGTCTCAGATCAGTTTTATCATACCCGATGCGGGCTGGTAACACTCCCCGTCGGCGAGGAGTTCTTCGAGCGCGGCGCGTGCTTCCCGGGGGGAGAGGCCTGAGCGCACCCCGGCGGCGACGGCATCCTCAAGCCCGACGCCCCGGGCGCTGCCCTCCCCTTCGAGGGCGGAAAGCTGGAGGTCGCGGGCGACGAGGGGCGCGACCTCGCCGACGGAGATATCCGGGCGGACGGTTGCAAGCGCCGTGCGCACCATCCCGGCCATCCCGCGGATATCCTCGTCCGTGGCCCCGTAGAGGCGGCGGGCGACCGCGGCCTGTTCATCCCTCCCGTCACGGAGCGCTTCAAGCCTATCAAGCGTCGCGGAGGCGGTCGCAAGCACCCAGAGGTCGCGGGCGGTGCGGTCCACCACCGAGAGGGCCTCGGCCTCCACCGTCGCGCATGCTCTCGCGCCGGTTCCGGCGAGCGCCGCCCGCCCGGTGACGGCGACGAACGCGGGCGGTTCGATGTAGCCGAGCGTCTCGACCGCGTCCGGGCTCTGCCAGTCGACCGAGACCCGGAAGACGCCGGTCGGATCGGCAAGCCGGGCCTGCATGATGTCGCCGCTCCCTCTCTTCTCGGTGAGGGCGCCGACGATGAAGAGGCGGCGGCACCAGGCGGCGCCGGGCGTCACCACGTACAAACCGCCCCGGCCGTCGCCGGATTCCGCCGTCTGCCGCGCGGCGGAGAAGTCCTGCGCAAATACCCGCTCTACAGGTTCCATAGATCCGTCCGTTCGAGGAAGGGGGTGAGGACGTACCGGTGCTGGAGAACCGGGCCGACCTCCACGCGAACCACCGGTAGTTCCACAGCGTTTCAGTACCTACCTGTTCGCCTCCAACCCTCTAAAAAGGATCATCGGAGCGGATGACGATCCTTTTACGATGAACGAGCACCAACACCTATGCAAATGGACGGCAACCACACCATCTGGATAGAGAAGTATCGGCCCAAACGACTCGACGAGATGGTCGGGCAGAAGGATATCGTGGTGCGCCTCCAGGCCTACGTAAAGACCGGAAACCTGCCGCACCTCCTTTTTACGGGCAGCGCGGGGATAGGGAAGACCACCGCCGCCGTGGCCCTCGCCCGGGAGTTCTTCGGCGACTCCTGGCAGATGAACTTCCGGGAGATGAACGCCTCCGACGAGCGGGGCATCGATGTCGTCCGAAACCAGATCAAGGAGTTCGCCCGGACGTCGCCGCTTGCCGGGGCGACGTTCAAGATCCTCTTCCTCGATGAAGCGGACGCGCTCACGACGGATGCGCAGGCGGCCCTCCGGCGGACGATGGAGACCTACGCCCGGACCTGCCGGTTCATCCTCTCGTGCAACTACTCCTCGAAGATCATCGACCCCATCCAGAGCCGGTCCGCCATCTACCGGTTCAGGCCGCTTGACCGGGAGGCGGTCATCGAGGAGATCCAGAGGATTGCCGCGGTCGAAGGCCTCACGGTCACACAGGGTGCGCTCGACGCCATCGTCTACGTCGCCTCGGGGGATATGAGGAAGGCGATCAACGCCCTGCAGGGCGCCGCGATCGTCCGGACGGATATCGACGAGGATACGGTCTATGCGATCACCTCGACCGCCCGCCCGGACGAGATCGACGAACTCCTCGACCTCTCGATAGCGGGGAAGTTCGACGAGGCGGAACAGGCGCTCTCCGACCTGACCCGCGGCCGGGGCATCGCCCCGAACGAGCTGATCAACCAGTGTTACCGGGCGCTGGTCCAGCGCGATATCGACCGGACGCTCAAAGTGAAGCTGATCGACGCCCTTGGCGAGACCGACTTCCGCCTCTCGGAAGGGGCGAGCAGCGATATCCAGATGGAGGCGCTGCTCGCACGGTTCGTCCTCGCCGCAGAGCAGCACCGCTGAGGATTCTGTCTTGACCGAAGAGATTACCGTCGAGGTCACCGACAACGTCGGTGAGTGGACGAAGTTCCTGAAGAAGCAGTACAGGCGGGAACTTGCCGAACTCTCCCGCGAGTACCCGCACAACCGTTCGCTCATCATCGATTACCGCAAGATCCTGAACAACAAACTGGCGTTCGAGCTCCTGCGGAGCCCGGGCAAGGTCATCGGGGATATCCGGGACGCGATCATCCAGAACAAACTCCTCAAACTGAAGGACGGCCAGGACCCCGACCTGATCAACATCCGGTTCACGAACCTGCCGCAGAAGACCAACGTCCGCGACATCCGGGCGGACCAGATCAACACCTTCGTCGCCCTCGAGGGGATCCTCCGAAAGACCACGGAGGTCCGCCCCCGGATCGTCACCGCGGTCTTCCGCTGCCGCACCTGCGGCAAGAATACCGACCCGGTCCCGCAGGGCTACGGGCGGTTCGACGAGCCCGATTTCTGCCCGAACTGTGAGAGGAAGACCCGGCTCGATCTCGTCATGAACCGGTGCCGGTTCGTCGATGCCCAGAAACTCCGGATCCAGGAGTCGCCGGAAGGCCTGCGGGGCGGCGAGCAGCCCCAGACGCTCGATATCGACGTCACCGACGACCTGACCGGGATGGTATCGCCGGGCGACCGGGTGGTGCTGAACGGCATCCTCCGGTCGGTGCAGAGGATCAACTACGGCCAGAAGAGCACGCTCTTTGACATCTATCTCGAGTGCAACTCCATCGAGGTCGCCGAGAAGGAGTTCGAGGAGGTCTCGATCACCGAGGAGGATGAGGCGAAGATCATGGCGCTCGCCCGCGACCCGCTGGTCTACAAGAAGATCGCCCGGTCGATCGCGCCGACGATCTATGGCACCGACGACGTGAAGGAGGCGATCGCGCTCCAGCTCTTCGGCGGGATCGCGAAGGATATGCCGGACGGCTCCCGCCTCCGCGGCGACGTCCACGTTCTCCTGGTCGGCGACCCGGGTATCGCGAAAAGTCAGATCCTGCGGTACGTCGTGAAACTCTCGCCCCGCGGGATCTACACGAGCGGCAAGTCGTCGACCTCCGCCGGGCTGACGGCGACGGCGGTCAAGGACGAGTTCGGCGACGGGCGCTGGACGCTCGAGGCCGGTGCGCTGGTCCTCGCGGATATGGGGATCGCCGCCGTCGACGAGATGGACAAGATGGCGAAGGAAGACCGGAGCGCGCTCCATGAGGCGATGGAACAGCAGTGCTACGACGACGAGACCGAGGTCCTTACGGAGAGCGGCTGGAAGCTCTTCCGGGACGTAACCGCAGACGACCGCGTCGCGACCCTCTCACCCGACGGCGGGCTCGAGTACGCGGCTCCGTCCAATTTCGTGGCGTCGGAGTATGATGGGGAGATGTACTACGTCAAGTCACGGCAGGTCGACCTCGCGGTAACGCCGAACCACCGGATGTACGTCAACCTGAACCGGCGCGCCGACGAGTGGGAAGGGTTCCGGCTCGTCCGTATGGACGAACTCCCCATCCACAAGCGGATGCGGTTCAAGAAGGACGCCGTATGGGCAGGGGAGCGGCAGGAAACCTACGAGATCCCGCCCATCGTCAAGTTCGCGAACCAGAATGCGGAAGGAAGGCTTACCGATCCCATCCAGATCGGGATGGACGACTGGCTTGAGTTCCTGGGCTATTTCCTCTCGGAAGGGTCGGTTCAGCGGCACTACCAGACCGGGGTTCCTTACCGCGTCATCATATCGCAGAAGACTTCGGAGTCTGCCGAGAAGATCCGGGAATGCCTTGAGCGGCTGCCGTTCCGGTTCTCCTACGACGGCAAGAACTTCTCGATCAACACAAAGCAGCTCGCCGAGCACCTCGCGCCGTTCGGCAAATGCCACGAGAAGTACGTCCCCGGATACGCGAAAAGCCTCCCTCCCGAGCAGATCGAGATACTCCTCGACGCGCTCATGCTCGGGGACGGCTACGTCAACAAAACGACCGGGGTCTCGATATACACGACCTCTTCGAGGAGACTGGCCGACGACGTCACCGAACTCCTGTTGAAGAAGGGATGGTCGGGGAACGTCCATCTCATGCGGGAGGCCGGGACCATCGCATCCAACCCGCGGGGTGGAACCTCCGCAGCGACCCACGATATCTACCAGGTGACCTTCATCCGCGACGGCCAGAACGAGCCGAACGTCAACACAAACGGAAAGCAGCATATCGAGACGCGGCCCTATAAGGGCACGATCTACTGCCTCGAGGTTCCAAACCACATCCTCTACGTGCGCCGTAGCGGCATCCCGGTCTGGTGCGGCAACTCGATCTCGGTCGCAAAAGCCGGCATCACCGCGACCCTGAAGTCCCGGTGCGCCCTCCTCGGCGCCGCGAACCCGAAACTCGGGCGGTTCGACCAGTTCGTCCCGATCGGCGAGCAGATTAACATGCCGCCGTCGCTCCTCTCCCGGTTCGACCTCATCTTCGTGATGACCGATCAACCGGAGGCCGAGCGCGACGGGGCGATCGCCAATCACATCATCAAGACCCACAGCGTGGGCGAACTGATCAAGCAGCACGAGTACGAGCCGCTGCCCGACGTTGATGACAAGTACATCGAGCGGGCGCTTGCGCCGGTCATCCCCGACATCGATCCAGTACTCTTCCGGAAGTATATCGCCTACGCGAAACGGACGTGCTTCCCCATCCTCTCCGACGGGGCGAAGGAGGCGCTGATCGCCTACTACATGCGCCTGAGAAACCTCGCGAGCGGGAACAAGCCCGTCCCGGTCACCGCACGGCAGCTCGAGGCGCTGGTGCGGCTCGCGGAGGCGAGCGCACGGATGCGGCTCTCGAACACCGTCGATACGGAGGATACCGACCGGATCCTGAAGATCGTGGATGCCTGTCTCCGGCAGGTCGCCTACGACGCAGAGAGCGGGAGTTTCGATATCGACAAGCTCGTGACCGGGGTCACGAAGTCGCAGCGCGACATCATCCGGTCGGTGAAGGAGACGATCCGGAACGTCTCGGGCGACTCCGGCGGCCAGGCGCGGGTCGACGAGGTGATCGAGATCCTGGTGCAGCAGGGCTTCTCCCGCGACAAGGTCGAGCACACCCTCGAGCAGCTGAAACGCGGCGGCGAGGTGCTCGAGCCCCGGCACGGGCTGGTGAAGTTGATTGGGTGAGGGGAGAGGGCTGCCCATTTTCTCGCGAAGGACAGACCGGGTTTCTCACGTTAGATTCCCGGCACGGCTTTCCAGTGGGTATCACCACGCGGGGGCGGCAAGTCGCGGCTACCCTGTCTTCGGGGGGACACGCCGAATTTTTCTGGAGTTAAGAGACAAAACCATCATCTGTAAGGATCTTTTTTATCTTGCTCACCAGAAATCTTGCCGTGGCAAGGGCGCCTTCTGCATCGGTACGGGTGACGACAGAACTGTGATCATACGTGGCCGCATGCCGTTTCCTCCGCATCCGGTCAAAGGCGGCAACCTCATCCGGGGTGAGGTAGAACTTCAGGAACTCCTTTACTGAAACGTGCCCTTCGGCCGATAACCCCTGGAGAAGATCAGTGCCCTTCCCACCGAGAGGGCGGCGTTGTAGGAGATGTTATACGCCCATTCGTTGCTGATCTCAAGGTTCATCTCGGCGGCATGGAGATCCCGTTCCGCAATATCGATCGCCTCCCTGACGGTGCTCTGATCGATAGGTATCCTCTCAATCTTCCCTTCCATCTCCAGGCGTTTCACCACAGCAACCCTCACCCAGGATCATGACTTTTGGTCTGCTCAGAACATTGGTGACGAACGGATCGGCCCTGTCGATGCGTTCCCGTAATTCTTCTTTCTTCACCAGCGTATAATTGATCTCCCTTTGCAGGGTTCTCTCGCTCTCGTTTATCAGAGGGATCAGGCGGCTCTCATCGACATCACCGACGAGGAAGAGATCAATGTCGCTCTTTGCACCTGCCGTTCCGGAGGCGAACGAACCGTAGATGAATATGCACTCGAGATCGCCGAGTTCGTCAAGTTGCTCTTTGAGGACCCGGGCGACGCCTTCCGTCTTAAGGACCAGTCTCTGCAACTCGGGGTAGAGAAAAAATGTCTGGTCGACGGTGTAGTATGTCTGATTCCCTTTTGTCTCCGAACTCAACAGGCCGAACTCTTCAAGGTGCGCGAGTTCCTTGCGGACAAGGGCGTAGTTCTTCCCGACCAGCCTCTCGACCTGGCGGATGTAATACTCCTTATCGGGGTTTAAGAGGAACAGCGTGAGTACCTTCACTCTCGTCTCGGAGGATATGAGAGCTTCAAGCATGCAGGAAGAGTGTCGCTGGTTGATTATAAAAAGTAGTCTATTGATTACTTATTATACTCTGTCGAGTATGTTATGTAATCAGGATGCGGCATACGGAGTTCGGAAGAACGGGCCCGGCGGCCGGTTGCAGATAACCCTTAAGATGCATCGCGGGCGTCAGGCCATGGGTTTCCGGGCAGGATGTTAATGACCTGTCCCGGCGATTCGGATTGTCTGCCGAAGGCTATCATAACCCGCATAGCCTGCCTCGCCGTGAGGACGGCCCGTCTTCTCCACCCCTGGAGGGGGTCCGCCGCTTCACTTTTACGAACAGCCTCTGGACGTGTAGAGGGTACGGACAGAATGTATAAATAAACCCACGGTCAGGTTCCTGTATGGCGGAGCCAGGAAGCGTGAACCTGACCACAGGAAGAAGCACCATCAATACCAAAAACAGAAGATGAATCAACAACCTTCGCCGGCGAAGAAACCGGGCTAAAGTATATCGCCAGACGAGTTGAATATCAGACTGATCGCCTCTACTCCGATCAAATGCAGGAGAGATAAGCCCATGAAAACCTTGAAAATCATCGTCGAGAAGCATCCTGACGGCTATGTCGCCTACCCTCTGGGTCTGAAGGGCGTCGTCGTTGCAGAGGGGGACACCTACGAAGAGGCGCTTGCCGAGGTGAAATCCGCCATACAGTTTCACATAGAGACCTTCGGGAACGATGCGTTCGAGAACAACGACATCATGGAGACCTTCGTCGCCGAAGTCGCTGTATAGATGAAGTTCCCGCACGATGCGCCCCAGCGGAAGGTGCTGAAAACGCTGGAGGCGCTCGGTTTTCAGGTCGTGAGGACGGGCAACCATATCGCGCTTATCCGCAGCAATCCGGACGGCACAACGACGCCGCTCACGATGCCGAACCACCCAAAAATCAAAGGCCCGACCCTCAGGACCATCTGCACGCAGGCAGGTATCTCTCGAGAAGAGTTCCTGCGTGTTTATGAGCGCGTGTAAAACAGAACCTCTTCTTTCCCCCTCCCCCGGGGGCGCACCTTCTTACTCCCATACCCACAAACCTACTAACCATGATCACCGACCGCGAGAGAGCGGCGTTTGAGGCCGGCATCAAGCTCGGCGCCCTCTACCACCAGTTCGTCGGGACGCCCATCGCCCGAGAGACCGCCGGCGCCGTTGAGACTGCCATCGAGCAGGCCGTCGGCCTCCAGCCCTACGTGACGGATATCACCGTCCGGCTGAACCGCGATATGATGGTCTCGAACCGGTTCGGCTACTCGGAACTTGCCGGGAAGATGTTCGACGCCGCGATCACGACCGAGGTCGGGTCGGCCGTCTGCCGCGCCCGGCTGCACCTCGAGGACGACTACCCCATGATGGAGATCGTCGAGTTCCATGAAACTCCCCGCGATACCGATCACTGACGACCATATCCACATCGACCCGAACAACGGCCGGGGCGTCGAGGCCGCGAAGGACTTTCGCCGCAGCGGGGGGACGCACATCTTCCTGGTCGCGAAACCCTCCTGGTCGCTTGGGGTCGAACCGTCCAGCGGCGAGGACTACCGGGAGGTCTTTGATAGAACGCTCCGGGTCGCCGATATGGTCAGGGAGACCGGGCTTGTCGTCTACCCGGTCCTCGGCGTCCACCCGGCGGAGATGAACCGACTCGTGGAGAGGATGAGCCTTGACGAGGCCGCCGGCGTGATGATGGCCGGGCTCGACCTCGCCGCCCGCTACGTCGAGGACGGCCAGGCGGTGGCCCTTAAGAGCGGCCGGCCCCACTACGAGGTCGCGCCGGAGGTGCTCGCGGCCTCGAACGCAGTCCTCTACCACGCGCTCGAACTCGCCGCAGACTGCGGCTGCGCCGTCCAGCTCCACGCCGAGAGCGGGCCGTGCACCGATGTCGTCGATATGGCGCGGCGGGCGGGCATCCCGGTCGAGCGGGTCGTCAAGCACTTCGCAACGCCCGATACCCCGCTCATGCCCTCATTCATCGCGAGGCACGAGAAGATCCCCGCGCTCGCCCGGTCGGGCCGCCTGTTCACGATGGAGAGCGACTACATGGACGAAAACTCCCGGCCCGGCGCGGTCATCGGGCCGAAGTCGGTGCCGCGGTTCACGCGCCGGTACCTGGAAGAAGGGCTCATCACCGAAGAGGACGCCTGGCGCATCCATGTGGAGACACCGTCGCGCACCTACGGCGTGGATATCGCGCTCCCTTAACGGAACTGCGCACCTTTTTGACGGCTCGCGTCAAACGGTATGTGATGTACTTAAAAGTGCACCGCATACCGGGCGCCGGTGAGGTGGTGGCTGCCTGTGACGCTGAACTCATGGACGCCACCCTGATGCACGGCGACGTAGAGGTCTGCATCACCGGAGGATTTTACGGTACAGAGCGTGCCGACGAAGAAGACGTCCGGTGTGCTCTCGCGACCGCGGAGAACGTTAATATCATCGGGAAACGCGTCGTAGCCCTCGCCGTCGCCATGGGGCTCATCTCAGAAGACGACTGCATCGTGATCGGCGACGTCCCGCACGCCCAGATATTCAGGATCTGAACCATGACCATCCAGACGAGTATCTGCCCTCGCTGCGGGCAGCCGAGCGAGGAGGGGCTCTGCCCGGAGTGCCGGGCGGCGGATGTGCGGCTGCTGACCTGCGAGCCGTACGTGACCGCCGTCTACTGTCCGGTCTGCGAGTCGCAGAAACGCGGCAAGACCTGGTCGGACCTGCAGATGCCCCACGTTGACCTCGTCACCGAACTGGCGGTATCGGCAACGAAGATCCACGAGGACGCGAAGGATATCCGGATAACCGTCCGGGCCGAAGAGGTAGCGCCGAACAGGACGGCCTGCACCGTCGAGGTGGAGGCAGCTCTCTATGGCGTCCCGGTCAGGGGAACTTGCAGCACCGAGATCCGCTGGCAGAAGGAGTCCTGCGACCGGTGCAGCCGCATCTCCGGGGGTTACTACGCGGGGAACGTCCAGGTGCGGGCGACCGGCAGGAAGATCAACGCCTACGAGCGGGAGGTCGCCGCGAATATCGCGGAGCAGACCGAGGAGTCGCTCCAGCAGGCCGGCGACCGCTTCTCGTTCATATCGGACCTCGATGAGACAAAGGACGGCGTCGATATCACCGTCGGGACGCAGCACCTCGGCCAGGAGATATCGAGGGCGATCACGGGGGCGCTCGGCGGGCGGTTCACGACCCACCCGAAGCTGGTCGGCGAGAAGGACGGAAAAGCGCTCTACCGGATTACCTACTCCATCCGGCTGCCGTTCTACCAGAAAGGCGACGTGGTGGTCTCCCGCGGCAACTACTTCGAGGTGCGCGATATCGACGGGCAGCGCCTCCGGGTCTTCGATCTCACGGCCGGCGTTGCCCGGACACTCACCGAGGACGAGGTCGAGCGCCTCCTCGGGAACGTGCGCGAGGCCGAGTCCGCGCTCGTCGTCTTCACGCAACCGGGCGTCATGGGGCTGATGGACCCGAGAACCTATCAGACGCGGGAACTCAATACGGTCCCCTGGACGTTCCCGGTGGAGGGGCAGCCGATCCGGGTGCTCCGCGACGAAGAGCAGGACCGCTTGGTCATCGTCGGGTGAGTTCTGCCATGCGTGCGCGGAAGGTGCCGGCGGCCGTTCTCGCCGATATCGCGGACGCGGAGTGGGTGGACACCTTCCGCCGGCCGTACGTCGAGGACGGCATCGCCTGGGTCCCGGTCAGGGAGGGCTATCCTGCCGACGAAGACCTTCCGGAGCGGGAGGCTTACCGCGGCCGCGGCTACCACCTCATCGGCGACGTCGCGGTGCTCCACGGCGATGCGCCGACAAAGGAGGAACTCAGGGCGATCGTGGAGCACTGCCGTCCCCGGGGCGTCGTCCGGGTGAAGGGATTTTTGAGCGAGATGCGCGTCCCGGAGACTGAGATCCTCTACGGGAGCGCAGGCGAGGTGCGGCACCGCGAGCAGGGCTGCACGTTCTTCCTCGACCCGACGAAGGTGATGTTTTCGAAAGGCAACCGCGACGAGAAGGTGAGGATCGCCGCTCTCGTCCGGCCCGGCGAGCGGATCGCCGATATGTTCTCCGGGATCGGCTACTTCACCATACCGGCGGCCATGAGCGGTGGACGGGTCCACGCGATGGAGATCAACCCAATAGCCTTTGAATACCTGCAACGTAACATTATGGCAAACCATCTCGCGGACAGGGTCGCGGGCGAACTCGGCGACTGCCGGGACCTCCTCTCCGGGGTCTACGACCGGGTCCTGATGGGGCATTTCGACGCCCCCTCGATGCTCGCCGACGCCCTCGCCCACGTCCGGGCGGGAAGCGTGCTCCACGTCCACAGCATCGGGGACGTGAGCGAGACGATCCGGGAACGGGCGGACGAAGCCGGCTTTTCGGCGGCGGTGACCTCCCACCGGGTGAAGAAGTACGGCCCGCACGCGTGGCATATGGTGCAGGATGTGACGATATCGTGAAGACGCTTTCGGGAAAGACGGTGGTGCTTGCCGTGACGGGGAGCATCGCGGCCGTCGAGACGGTGAAACTCGCTCACGCCCTGCGCCGCCGGGGCGCGACGGTGCAGGCGGTGATGACGGGGGCGGCGGCCGGGATCATCCACCCTGACGCCCTGACCTACGCGACGGGACGGCCGGCGATCACGAGGATCACCGGTCTGGTGGAGCACGTCCTCTACTGCGGGGAGGGCGGAGAGGCCGATCTCCTGCTCATCGCGCCCTGTACGGCGAACACCATCGGCAAGATCGCCTGCGGGATCGACGATACCCCGGCCACGACCTTCGCGACGACGGCGCTCGGCCGGGGGATGCCGGTGGTGGTCGTGCCGGCGATGCACGAGAGCATGTACCGCCATCCGGGGGTCGTGGAGAACCTCGGACGGCTCCGCTCCTGGGAGATCGACGTCGTCGACCCCCGGATCGAGGAAGGGAAGGCAAAGATCGCCGATACCGATACGATCGTCCTCCACGCCGAACGGGCGGTCTCGGGCCAGCCGCTCGCGGGAAGACGGGTGCTGATCACGAGCGGAGCGTGCGCGGAACCCCTCGACGACGTCCGGGTTCTCACCACCCGCTCGACCGGGCGGATGGGAAGAGCGCTCGCGCTCGAGGCCTACCGGCTCGGGGCAGATGTGACGGTGGTGCACGCGGGGTCGATCCCCTGCGTCCGAAACATCCATGTAGCGACCGCGGCCGAGATGCACCAGGCGGTCCTCTCGGTCTGCCGGGACGAGGGGGTCGATATCTACGTGAGCGCAGCTGCGATATCGGACTTCGCCCCCGAACGGCACGAGGGTAAGATCCCGAGCGGTTCGCCCCTGGCCGTCCGGCTCGAGCCCCTCCCGAAGGTCATCGACGAGGTGGCGGCGGCATGCAGCCCCGTGACGGTGGCGTTCAAACTGGGCTGGGACGAGGAGGAGCGGGCGAAGGCGATGCTTGATGGGGGTGTACGGATGGTCGTCGTGAACGCTCCCCCGGCGATGGGCGCGGCGGAGGGGTCGTTCCGCATTATGACCGCCGGCGGGGCGCGGGACGTCTCCGGGAGCAAAGAGGAGGTCGCCAGGGCGATATGGTCAGGACTGCTGTAGCATTCTCTCCCGGGCATATATCCGGCTACTTCAAGCGCGTCGAGGGGAGCGATCCTGCGACGATCGGGAGCGTCGGGGCCGGGGTGGTCATCAGCGAAGGGGTGCGCTCGACGGTCGAACCTGCCCGCGCAACAAGCATCCGGGTGGTCCGGGAGGATCACGCGAGCGCCGGGTCGCCGCCGATCGAGTACGCCCTCGAACGGCTGGGCGTCACGGCGCGTGTCACGACGGAGTGCCGGCTCCCGATCGGCGCCGGGTTCGGCCTCTCGGCGGCGGCGCTGCTTGCGACGCTCACGGCGGTGAACCACCTCTTCGATCTCGGCCTCTCTACGGAGGAGGTGGCCGCCCACGCCCACGAGGCCGAGGTCCTCCACCGCACCGGGCTCGGGGACGTCGCGGCAAGCCAGGCAGGCGGGGTCGTCTGCCGGACGGGGGCGGGGATCCACGCTGAGATCACCCGGTTCTACCCGGATGACCCCCTCTATGCCGTGAGCCTCGGTCCGCTCCCGACCGCTTCGGTCCTCTCGTCTCCCGGGGCGATGGCGCGGATAGCCGCCGCATACCCGGACCGCTGCCCCCGTGACCTCCCCGACTTCTGCCACCTCTCGCGGGGGTTCGCCGAGGAGAGCGAGCTCGTCGCGCCGGAGGTCCGGCGGGTGCTCGACGCCTGCGACACCGAGAGGGTCCCGGCGAGCATGACGATGCTTGGAAACGGCGTCTTTGCCGCAGGAAGGGGCGCGGAGCAGGTTCTCTCTCTCTTCGGGGAGGTTTACACCCTCCGCGTCGCCCGCCGCGGCGCATACCTGATCGAGGTGAGACCATGATCCCGAAAGACCATCCACGCTATCGCTCCCTCGTCGCCCGCGAACGGCTCGCCCGGTGCGCACGCGAGGGCGTCGTCGCCCTGGAGGGGCTCGCCGCCCACGGGCGCGGGGAAGCGTTTGACTACCTTATCGGCGAGCGGACGACCGAGAGCGCCGCCCTCGCCGCCCGGACGGCCGCGGCGATGCTCCTCTCTGCCCGGCACGCGGTGATATCGGTGAACGGCAACACCGCGGCGCTTGCGGCGGCGGAGATCGCGGCGATCCAGCGGGCGAGCGGCGCCGACGTCGAGGTGAACCTCTTCCACCGGACAGAGGAGCGGATCGAGCGGATCAACCGGCTCCTTACTGAGCACGGCGCCCGTGTCCTCACGGGCACGCCGGAGCGGATCGTCCCGCTCTCCCACGACCGGGCGCTCTCGCTCCCGGGGGGTATCGGGGACGCCGACGTCGTCCTCGTGCCGCTCGAGGACGGGGACCGGTGCGCAGCGCTCCGGGAGATGGGGAAGGCGGTCATCACCGTCGACCTAAACCCGCTCTCCCGGACCGCCCGCACGGCGACGCTGACGATCGTCGACGAGGTGACCCGCGCCCTCCCCGCGATCACCGCGGCGTGCGCCTCCCTCGAGCCCGGCGAGGCCGAACGACTGATCGCCACACTGGACAATACCTATCTCCTTCGGGCGGCAATAGATGAGATGAGAGAGAGACTGGCCCATGCTCTGGAGTGAGGTCTACCGCCCGAAGCGGTGCGACGATATCATCGGACAGGACGAGGTCGTTCGCCACATAACGGCGTTCGCGGATTCGGGGAGCGTGCCCCATCTGCTCATCTCCGGCCCGCACGGCACCGGGAAGACCGCGGCCGTCGAGTGCCTCGCGAGAAGGCTCTACGGCGAGAACTGGAAGGCGAACACGACCGTCTTCAGCGCGACCGACCTTCTCGGGAGAGGGAGGAGCGCGCTCGAGTCGGACGAGCGGTTCAGCATGGTCTACCGCAAGGACCGGAGCCTGATCGTCAACTTCAAGCAGATCGTGAAGTGGTACGCCTCGATGCGCCCGCTCGACGCCGCCTTCAAGTTGATGGTCTTTGAGGACGCGCACGGCCTGACGTTCGAGGCACAGCAGGCCCTGCGCCGGACGATGGAGCGATACAGCGCCACCTGCCGGTTCATCTTCGTCACCGTCCGCCCCTCGACGATCATCCCGGCCATCGCATCGCGCTGCCTACCGCTCTTCTTCGCCCCGATCGAGAGCGCGCTCGTCCGGGTCCGGCTCGATGAGATCCTGGCCGCGGAAGGTGCCGCGGTTCCGGCCGACGACATCGACCTGATCGTGTATGCCGCGCAGGGAGACCTGCGGCGTGCGATCATGTACCTGCAGATCGCCGCGAGAGCAAAGGAGGAGTTCGACCTCGCGGAGATCTCGCGTTCCGAGACCGCGAACGTCGCTACGTCGGCGTTCGTCGCCCTCCGGGACGGCAACATTGGTGCCGCCCGCCGGATCGCCGAGTCGCTGATGATCGAGTACGGGCTCTCGGCACGGGAGGTCGTCGGCGAACTCCGGCAGGTGGTCAGGCGCGAGTACAACCATCCGGCCCTTGCCATCGCGCTCGCCGACGCGGATCTCCGGCTCACCCACAACGCAAACGATTTTGTGCAGGTCAATGCACTGCTTGCCCGGATCGCCCGGGAGGTGTTCAGTGAAGAAAGTACAGCAACATTATGACGAGGTCGCGGATATCTACGATAACCGCTACGACGGCAACCGCGGAAGGTATTATCACGGGCATATCTCTGACCACGTGATGCGGGAGATCCCGAAAGGCGGATTCCTTCTTGACCTTGGGTGTGGAACCGGGCTTTTTGTGCAGCGCTATGTCGATGACGGCGGCCAGGCGGTCGGGCTCGATATCAGCCCGGGAATGGTCCGGCACGGGCGGCAGCGCTGTCCGGGGTCGGGGTTCTGCGTCGGGACGGCCGATGTCCTCCCGTTCAAGGACGCCACCTTTGACGCCCTTGCGAGCCTGCTTGCCTTCAGCTACGTCCCCGACCCGGAGGGGATGCTCCGGGAGTGCTTCCGGGTCTTAAAGCCCGGCGGCCGGATCGCTGTCTGCACCCTCTCGCGAACGGTCTTTACGAGCATCGCCCCCATCGTCTACCAGATGGGGGAGAAGGTCGGCCTGAAGAAGGTGGGCGTCGGGGACTTCGATGAGCACTACTACACCAACGCCGAGATCGCGGAGCTCTTCAAGGCGGCCGGGTTCGAGAGCGTCTCGGTCAGCCGGTGCTCGTTTGCGCACTTAAACCTCGCAGACCCGGTCTTCAACCTCGCGAGGAAGGTGGAGCCCTTCGTCGAGGAGAAACTGCCGTACCTGGCGTATAACGTCTGCGCAGGCGGGAAGAAACCGGAAGATTAGGTTACGCTCCATCCTGCGGCGGACCGGCGCCCCGAACAGGCCGGTTGCCGCAGCCGGGGTGTCCTTCAGTTCCACCCGAGGAGACGCGAGCGGCCCGGCCGCACCTCGAGACTGCGTTTTAGCGTGAACGATAGCGGGAAGATTGTATGCCGCTGTGTGATAACCGTCTTCCCATTAACCTTATCTCTGGAAAAACCAACATCCCAGTTATACAGAGGTGTAACGTCATGCTGGTCACATTTGAAGTAACGTATGCCGAAGGATGGTGGAGCGCCAGCGCACATGCACCTGAAAATGCCATCTATACCCAGGGTAAGAGCGTTGGAGAGCTTATCGACAATATCCTGGAAGCAACGTCGCTCCATTACACGGAAGAACTCGAAGCGGGGGAACGGATCACTATCGTAACCAGATATAAGCCGGAGACCCGCGAACCGGAAGGCCAGATACCATCAAATTTCGAGTACAAGGTCGATATCGTTGCCGCGACATCCGGTTGTTAGTGGATTTGAGACCATCAAAGCCCTTAAAAAACTCGGATTCTCTTTTCTGCGGCAGGTCGGAAGTCATGTCCAGATGCGCAAAGTTGTTGAAGGTAGACGACTCCGAGTTACTATACCCCTTCATGACGAACTCAGCACAGCTACGCTGAACACAATCGTCACCGATGTCGCAGAATTTGAGGGTATGACGAAAGAGCAAATCTACGATCTCTTACGGTAACCCTCTTTTTAAAAAGGGTAAATAATTCTCCACCGATTGAAAATACATCCGTTCCCCTCACATAGTCCGGAGCCGGGAGAGAATCCGCTCTTTCTTCGCCAGCGCCGCTTCCGCCGCCCGCTCGACCCCGGCCTTCATCTCCTCGAAGTCTCTTTTGTCCTCATCGACGACCTTTTTCACCGGGGTGTATGCCGACTCCCGGAACCGGGGCGTGAAGTCCTGGATCTCGCCGCCGACCGAGAGGACGGATTCGGGCAAGCCTCTCTCGACATAGCCGACCTCTTTCATCGCGACGCCGGCGGACTCGACGACCCGCCGGATCTCAGGCGCAGCCTCGGGCGGCGCGACGACCAGAAGGGCGTCGAGCGATACGCCGAGGTAATCGATCTCGAGCGCGTCGAGCATTGAGAGAACTTTCGGCCGGACGAGGGTGCGGAGGTCGTCTTCGACGACGACGATCCGGCATCCGGCAGTCTCGGCCATCTCGTAGGCGTCGCCCCGGAGCCCGCCGTTCGTGACGTCGGTCATGGCGTGGATGCTCGCGAGGACGTCGCTTGCAAGCAGCGCCTCGCAGGCCTTGAGGAAGTGGAGGTTGATCGTCTCCTCGACGACCTCGGGGAACCCGGAGTAGATCGCGGCGGTGGCGATCGTCCCGCCGCCCGCCCCTTCGGTCATGAGGAGGACGTCGCCGGGGGCGATCTGCTTCCTCGCAGTGAGGTGGTTCGCGACACCGACGGCGCCGACACACCCGGTCAGCCGGGTCCCGAGCACCATGTCCCCGCCGATGCGGAGGGTGGAGCCGGTGACGAGCGGGACGCCCATCGCCTCGCCGACGGCGGAGACCCCCGCCGTGTAGTCGAATATCTTCGCGACGTCGCCGTCGTCGGCGACGTGGATATCGGAGAGGAGCGCGACGGGTTTTGCGCCCATGACGTAGACGTCGCGGAGCGTCGCCCGGGTGACGTGGAACCCGGCGAGGAAGGGGAAGTCGGAGAGGCGGGAGTGCATCCCGTCGACGGTGGTGATGATGTAGTCCCCGCCGGCACGGACGGCGCCGGCGTCGTCCATCTCGTCGACGCCGACCGCTGCCTCCGTCCGGCCGATGATCCGGGCGAGCTGCCGGTGGGCGAAGAAGTCGCCCGACCCTCGCGAGCCGACGCCGAACTCCCCCATCGTCGAGCCGGAGGGCTCGAAGGTGAAGAGGTCGCCGGAGAGCCCGGTCGAGTTCTTCGCTTCGGCGAGGACCGCCCGGGCGAATGCTTCGGCGTATGCGGGGGTCACGCGGTGGTGCTTGATCGAGAGGATATCCCGGGAGAGAAGGCGCACGATCTCGTCGTCAGGGGTGCCGGCGGCGAGGTGCCGGCGGCTGATCTCTTCTACGTCCATTGTAAGAGTGGTCGGTGCAGGACGAGATAAAGGGAATGGCGCGGGAGAGGCAAAGATTCAAGCGGATACCGGGCGACACCTGAGGGATGACGGATGCGCAGATGATCGCCGCGTGTTCTATCGCCGGTTCCGACTCGGGGGGAGGGGCGGGCATCCAGGCGGACTTGAAGACGTTTACGGCGCTCGGAGTCTATGGGCTGACGGTCATTACGGCGGTGACCGCCCAGAACGCCCGCGAGGTGCGGGGAACCTGGGTGCTCCCGCCGGACGCAGTTCGGGCGCAGATGGAGACGGTCGCCGACGGTTTCTCGATCGGGGCGTGGAAGACCGGGATGCTCGCGAACGCCGAGAACGTCCGGGTCGTCGCAACGGCTCTCCCGGAGGATGCCGCGCTCGTGATCGACCCGGTGATGGTCTCGACGTCGGGCCACCGGCTGCTCGCGGAGGATGCCGTCAGGGATCTCGCGGAACTCCTCGTCCCCCGGTCGGCGGTCGTCACCCCGAACATCCCGGAGGCGGAGGTGCTCGGCCGGATGCGTGTTTCGACCGTCGAGGAGATGGCCGAGGCCGGGCAACGGATCCTCGACCTCGGCGCCCGTGCCGTGGTGGTGAAGGGCGGCCATCTCGCCGGCGGTGCAACGGTCGATGTTCTTGTCGACCGAGACGGTGAGATACGGCTCTCCGGGGAGCGGTACCCCTACTCGGTGCACGGGTCGGGATGCTGCTTCTCGGCTGCGCTCGCTGCCTCTCTCGCCCGGGGAATGTCCGTAGAAGAGGGATTCCGCGCGGCACGAGCATTCATCGATACGGCCATCCGGGAAGCAGCGGGAGGAGCCGGGACGATCAGGATCGTCAACCCGGGGGGAACAGTCTTTCACGGGATATGAAAATTTAGTTCACGGTTGTTGGAAATAACCCCATTTTATTTCCCAAACCTCAAAAAACCTGCATTTAATTACCGGACTGTGACCCGGCAAAACCCTCCTGGCCCGTCCATTATCCAGTAGAAACGAAAAAAAATCCACACAAGGTATAAAAGCAAATACGGAATTTTTATTAATAAAAACTTGTAACTACTGTATGAATGGATGAGATCGACGATGCGATCCTTCGGGAACTGCAGAAAGACGGGCGAATGTCTATGGCAGAACTTGGCTCAATGCTGGGTATCGCACCGTCGACGGTCTTTAAACGGATCGAGAAGTTGAAGAACGCCGGGATCCTCGAGCGGTTCACGATCGTCATCAACCAGAAGTGCTTCGAGCATACGCTGGTCGCTTTTCTGAACGTCCGGGTTCACCCCGAGGGGAAACCGGAGGTCGAAGAGTTCATGCGGGGTCTCCCGAGCATCCTTGAACTCTACGAAGTTCTTGAGCCGGGCGACTTCTTCGTCAAGGTCCGGGTGCAGAACATATCCGAGTTGAAACGGAACGTGCTCGTCCCCCTCTCCGGCCTTCCGGGAGTGAGGGATATCCAGACGATCATCTCGGTGAGGAAGGTCAAGGAACAGACATGAACGGAATGGAAGTTGAGACCATACAGCAGATGCTTGCGATCGTGACGCTTCTCCTCGGAGCGCTCCTGATCGGCATCATCTTCAATGCCTACCGTATCGTGAGGCAGCCCACCCTGCTCATCTTTATCTACGGGCTGTTTACGCTGGTCGTGGGGATCACGTTCGCCGATCTCGTGAGCGTCTTCACGCCCGATGACTTCACCATCGCCTGGTCGGCGATCTTCTCCCACGTCGTGGTGATCATCGGCCTCTGCGTGATGGCTTACGGCATCATGAGAGGGTAAGAGATGCGCACCGGTACTTCGTTTGCCCGGGACTGGCAGCTGATCAAGGTGGCACGGTCGCTGCAGCGGCACGACGTCACCGGATCGCTCGTGCAGAAACTCCTTCTGGACGCTCCGCCCGGGCTCACGGAGCGGATAGCCGCCACCGCCCGGCGGCTCGGTGAAGAGAGCGGGACGGAACTCCTCACCCATGCCGAGGAGCAGCTCGATCCCCCGACCCTGATGGAAGGGCTCCTCCTGACGTGGGGGATCCCCTGCGAGTCTCAGTACTTCGCTAAATCTCCCTCACCTCTCCTTCTGTTTGACCTTGTTCTACCATCCTTTCTCTAAACCCGTTGCCGTAACACCGTAATTCCTTTCACCATCCCCATCGATGCCCGGATCGCTTCC
>NZ_VHLL01000004.1 GCF_025384765.1 Methanoculleus formosensis | reverse complement strand
GGGAGGGGGGAGTACTCCCCCCTCCCCGTCAGCCCCTCCCCCAGACGCGATATCCACGGGAAACCCGTACACGGGCAGACACGACCAAAAAAAAGGCGCATGAACCCTCAGCACCATCTTATCAGATCGTGCTGACTCCTCTGGGGTTCCCTCCTTCAGTGCTTCACACCCCGTTTCTTGAGCTCCTCCGACTTCTTCTTCGAGCACGCCTCGCACCGGAACTCGGGCGCCGGATCGTTCGATTTGTCGTAGTTCTCTGCCCGGACCAGGCGGTAGCCCCGGGCGACCTTCCTGCAGTCCACGCACCGGACTTCCTCTTTGACCTCCCACTGGGCGGCGAGCGTCTCGGAGGTGAAGATGAACCGGTCGACCCAGAAGAAGATGAGGCCGCCGATGAGGTTCGCGACGACGGTGGCGGCGAGCGCCCCGAGGCCCGCGAGCCAGTAGAGCACGCCGGCGAGGATCGGCGTCGAGAGCTGCCACCGGATGAGATACAGGCCGTATCGCTTAAGATTTACTCCCACATCTAACCCTTGACGGGCGACCTCATAAAACCGGGGTCGGCATCAGTACCTCGCTAACGATCTTGAGGAAGTTCCCGGGAGATCAAACCACCGATCGTTCTTCGCACCTCTCGGTGCTCATGCTCTTGTCGTTCCGACAGTCTCACTTCGCGTCCTTCGCGGCTTCGCGTGAGCTAACCGGAATGGGCAACAATACGGTCTCACGCGAAGAACGCGAAGCCGCGAATGCCGGTGCCCGGTGCTGCTGAATCCGCGTTTAAGGCGTCACCCGAGCACCAGTATCCGGCGGGTCAGGCTCTTGTGCACCCGCTGCTCGTGCTCCTGCAGGACGGTGAAGTGGCGGGCGGCGATCCCCTTGATATCGCGGTGCGTGACGACGACCGCGCGCCGCCCCGGCCGGAGGACACGCCGGATCTCCGCAAGCGATCCGTCGTAGAGCCGGTCCATGCTCTCGCCGTGGATCCTGACTGACTGGCCGTAGGGCAGATCGGTCACGACCGCATCGAGCGCTCCGTCGCAGATGGGAACCATCGTAGCGTCGGCGGTCATCACCTCCGAGCCCGGGAGGTTCTGTCGGTAGCCGTCGACCATCGCGGGGTCGAAGTCGCTCCCGAGCACCCGGACGCCGATCTCCCGGGCTTCGAGGAGGATCCCGCCGGTGCCGCAGAAGGGGTCATAGACCCATTCCCCGGGCGCAACCAGGGAGATGTTCACGAGCGCCCGGCCCATCCGGGGCATCATCACGCCGGGGTGGAAGAACGGCCGGCGCATGGGGTTTCGCGCCTCGAACCCGCCCCGGTCGATCTTCAGGATGACGCGGCCGAAGTAGCAGCGGTCATCCGAGACGACGGCGCGGTACTCTTCGACCGGGTCGCGGAGCGATACCGGGCCGGCAATCAGGCTCCCGATCAGCCGCTCCAGGTCGAGCCGCTCGATATCCATCCGGGCGCCCTGGATCATCTTCCCCCGGCCGACGAACGGTTTTTCGGTCGTGATCGCGAGGTCGCGGAGGAGATCCGTAAACGCCGCCCGCGTGGGTTCGCACTCCCCGAGGTACTCCATCACCACGTGCGTCAGGGCAAGTCGCCCGGCGGCCAGGGGGTTGGGGCACTCGGCGACCGCGACCTGGGTCCCGCGGTCGAGGACGGTTCCCACGCACTCCAGTTCCATGGCGGGGAGGTCGGGGTGCTCGCCGGAGAGTTCGAAGAGCAGCTTCATTCCTATGGTATTGGGCCGGGAGGGGGATAAAGCGGGGGGATGAGGAGTTGATTGGTGATGAGGTCTGTATATCCGACCGGTTGGACTCGAAGCCAGGTGACCGCTCAGGCTCCCCGAAACTGTAAAAGCGAAGAAAAAGCCCTGTACTGCGGACCGTGGGGATATCGCCACGCGGGGAGGGGCTGACGGGGAGGGGGCCTGTCCCCTCCCCTGTCTCTACCCCATAAGGGGATACCCGTAACCCCCACCCCGCCCGGCCTCCGGCCTCCTCCCCCGCCCCGAGGGGCGGGGGCAGTGCGTGACGATATCCCCACGAAATCCGTGTCTGGGGATGCTGTTGAGTAGGAGATTACGCATTGCCAGATGCGAGTAACAACGTCCTACAGGAGAGGTTAACTGCATTTCCCCGGCCGTGGCTCATACCTAAATCGTTACCCAAAAAACCGAGCCGCCGAAGCGAGAGGGCCTCCCCTCACTTCACCGACTCTTTCACCTTGTCGACGACGTCCTGAAAGAAGCCCTTGCCCTTCTTGCCGCCCTTCGCGGAGGGCTTGTGCCCCCCGATCTCGAGCAGGCGCTCGTAGAGTTCGCGCTCCTCGTCCGAAAGACGCGTGGGCACGACGATCCGCACCCGCACCAGCATATCCCCGGGCTTCGTCTGCCACCGCACACCCTCGCCCGGGATCTTCAGCCCGGTGTTGTACTGCACCCCGGCCGGGATGTTGAGGGCGACCGTCCGCCCGTCGATCGTCTTCACCTCGACCTCGGAGCCAAGCACCGCCTGGGCCGGGGTGACATCGACCGTCGTCTCCAGGTCGTCGCCCCGCCGGGTGAAGGTCCGGTGCGGCGCGACGCTGATCTCGATGTAGAGGTCCCCCGGCGGCGCCCCATAGTCCCCGGCGTCGCCGTAGCCCTCCATCCGGAGGCGCATCCCCGTATCCACGCCCGGCGGAACCCGGACGCTCACCTTCTGACGGCCGCGCCGGTGCCCCGTTCCGCCGCAGGCCTTGCACCGGGTCTCGGGGACCCTCCCCCGCCCGCCGCAGGCGGTGCAGGGCGCCATCCGGACGAAGTTCCCGAAGATCGACTGGCTCATCTGCCGCATCTGACCGCTGCCGCCGCAGGTCGGACAGGTGGTGGTCTTCTTCGTCTCGCTCCCCGACCCGTCGCACTCAGGACAGGGCTCGATATGGTCGACGGCGACCTCCTTCTCCGTCCCGAGCGCCGCCTCCTCGAGCGTGATGCGCATCTTCATCAGGAGGTCGGCACCGGGGCGCGGGCCGGCACGCTGCCTGCCCCCGCCGCCGCCGAAGAAGGTCTCGAAGATGTCCCCGAACCCGGAGAAGTCGGCGCTGAACCCGCCTCCGTATCCGCCGCCGGAGTACGAGCCCTTCGACGCGTTGCTGTATGCCTCGTGGCCCATGTTGTCGTACTGGGCGCGTTTCTGCGCATCAGAGAGGACGCTGTAGGCCTCGTTGATCTTCTTGAACCGCTCCTCGGCCCCCGGTTCTTTGCAGACGTCGGGGTGGTACTTTCGTGCCAGGCTCCGGTAGGCTTTCTTGATCTCCTTATCATCGGCGTTCTGCGAAACACCGAGGATATCATAGTAGCTGTCCGGACCCATCGACCTCACTCTTTGACTTCGTAGTCGGCATCGACGACGTTATCGTCTTTCTTTGCGGCCCCTTCCGCCTTCTCCTGCTGGGCGGCCGCCTGTGCCTGCTGGTACATCTTCGTCGTCAGTGCATATACCGCTTCGGTCAGGGCATCCATCTTCTGCTTGATCGCCTCCAGGTCGTCGCCCTCGAGCGCCTTCTTGAGGTCGACGATCGCGCTCTCGATCTTCTCCTTATCCGCGGCCTCGATTGAATCGCCTGCATCCTTCATCGCCCGCTCGGCGGTGAAGATCGCGGTGTCGGCGGTGTTTCTGAGTTCGATCTCCTCGCGCTTCTTCTGGTCTTCCTCCTCGAACTTCTTCGCGTCGTCCATCATCCGCTGGATCTCGGCCTCAGACGGGCGGGAGTCCTGCGGCTTGATGGTGATCGACTGCTCGTTCCCCGTGCCGAGATCCTTCGCCGATACATGGACGATACCGTTTGCGTCGATATCGAACGTGACCTCGATCTGCGGGATGCCGCGCGGCGCCGGCGGGATACCGGTGAGCTGGAACCGGCCGAGCGTGAAGTTGTCCTTCGCGAGCGCCCGCTCGCCCTGCATCACGTGGATCTCGACCGAGGTCTGGCCGTCGGCGGCGGTCGAGAAGATCTGGCTCTTCCGTGTCGGGATGGTGGTGTTGCGCTCGATCAGCTTCGTCGCGACGCCGCCGAGCGTCTCGATGCCGAGCGAGAGCGGGGTCACGTCGAGGAGCAGCACGTCTTTCGTCTCGCCGGTCAGGACGCCGGCCTGGATGGCGGCGCCGAGGGCGACGCACTCATCGGGGTTGATCCCTTTGTCGGGCTCCTTCTTGAGGACCTTCTTCACCGTCTCCTGCACGAGCGGGACGCGGGTCGACCCGCCGACGAAGAGGACGTGGTCGATCTCGTCGGCGCTCAGTTTGGCGTCGGCGAGCGCCTGTTTCACCGGGCCGAGGGTCGAGTCGACGAGATCGGCGATCAGGCTCTCGAACTTCGCGCGGGAGAGATCGGTGTCGAGGAACTTCGGGCCGCTCTCTGTCGTGGTGATGTAGGGGAGGTTGATGCTGGTCTTCTGGACGGTGGAGAGTTCGATCTTTGCGTTCTCGGCTGCGTCCCGGAGCCGCTGCATCGCGACCGGGTCCTTCCTGAGGTCGGCGCCCTCCTTCTTCTTGAACTCATCGGCCAGGTAGTCGACGACCCTCTTGTCGAAGTCGTCGCCGCCGAGGCGGTTGTTGCCTGCGGTCGACTTGACCTCGAAGACGCCGTCACCGAGCTGGAGGATCGAGACATCGAACGTCCCGCCGCCGAGATCGTAGACGAGCACCGTGGAGTCGCCTTCCTTGTCGATACCGTAGGCAAGGGCGCTCGCGGTCGGTTCGTTGATGATCCGGAGCACTTCGAGGCCGGCGATCGTCCCGGCATCCTTCGTCGCCTGCCGTTGCGCGTCGTTGAAGTAGGCGGGCACCGTGATGACGGCCTTCGTGATCTTCTCGCCGAGGTACTCCTCCGCGTCCAGTTTCATCTTCTGGAGGATCATCGCGGAGATCTCCTGCGGGGTATGCGTCTTGTCCCCGATGGTGACCGTCTCGCTCGTGCCCATCTTCCTCTTGATCGACTGGATGGTGCGGTTCGGGTTCGTGATCGCCTGCCGTTTTGCGACGTTGCCGACAAGCCGTTCGCCCTCTTTGGTGAACGCTACGACGGACGGGGTGGTCCTGCCGCCTTCGGCGTTGGCGATGACCGTCGCCCGCCCGCCTTCCATGATTGCCATGCACGAGTTGGTTGTCCCGAGATCGATACCAAGAACTTTTTCCGAAACCATTCTGTTATTCCTCCTTTCCTTTAGATACGACGACTTTTGCGCATCTGATGATCTTATCCTGCATACAGTATCCACGGACGGCCTCGTCGATCACGGTGCCCTCCTCCGCGTCCGAGGGGACGTAGGCTATCGCCTCGTGCCGCTCGGGGTCGAACGGAAGGTTCCGACATTCGATGGGGGTGATGCCGTGCCGCTCGAGGATGGTCATGAAGAGTTTCCTGATCTGGGCCATCCCTTCCGTGAGGCCTGCACCCTCGGCCTTCTCGGCCCGCTCGAAGTTGTCCAGGACTTCGAGTAACTCCACCGCGAAGTTCTCGATGGCGAAGGTTGTGCGGGCATCGATCTCCCGGGCCATCCTTTTGCGGTAGTTGTCGAAATCCGCTGCAAGGCGCAGGTAACGGCCGCTCTGGTCGTCATACGCCTTCTGCAGCTCTTCAAGCGCCGGGGATGCTGCATCCGCCTCGCCTGCGAGATTCTGGTGCTTCTCGGTTGGTCCGGATGTATCCTCCTTCATACGCTTAACCTGCTTGAAAACGATGTAATGGGTTTGTTCGATTATTTATTGTAATGTGGTTCTATATAAATATAACTGATAGTGCAGGCATCCGCCCCCGGCAAGATGCCGGATCTCCGATTGGACACTCATCAACCGGTATTCTCCCTCCGATACCGGGATCCGCGCAAGATGTGACGTTCTCCGCGCGAGAGAAAACGCGGCGGATTTCTGCGGACAGCGCCAGATATATCTCTCCACTCCCCATATGTGTACCCATGAAGTGGGCACTGTTGTCTGTCTGGGACAAGGCAGGCATCGTCGATCTCGCAAAGGTGCTGGTTGAACACGATTACGGGCTCCTCTCTTCCGGCGGCACCGGGGCCGCGCTCGCAGAGGCAGGGATCCCGTATACCGACGTCTCGACATACACCGGCTCTCCGGAGATGATGCACGGGCGGGTCAAGACCCTCCACCCGAAGATCCACGGGGGCATCCTCGGCCGCCGGGGGATCGACGACGCCGTGATGCAGGAGCACGGGATCGAGCCGATCGACCTCGTTGTGGTGAACCTCTACCCCTTCGAGGCGATGAGGGACGCGGGGCTCGGCACCGACGAGATCATCGAGTACATCGATATCGGCGGTCCGGCGATGGTGCGGGCGGCGGCGAAGAACCATAAGTACGTCGCGATCGTCATGGACAGCGCCGACTACGACAAGGCCGCGGAGGCCGTCCGGCGGGGCGGTTTCTCCCCTGAGGAGCGCCTCGCCCTTGCCGCGAAGGCGTTTTCCCGGACGGCGGCCTACGACGGCGCGATCGCGAACTACCTCACCGGGATCGACCGGCCGTTCCCCGACGTCCTCACCCTCCAGTACCGGGGCGGGAGGACGCTCCGGTACGGCGAGAACCCCCACCAGGCGGCCGCGGTCTACGGCGATGCCGGCATTGCAGGCGAGCAGCCGCTCCAGGGCAAACAGATGTCCTACAACAACTACCTCGACGTCGACGCCGCGGTCGGCCTGCTGCGGGAGTTCGAGGAGTGCGCCGTCGTCATCGTCAAGCACAACAACCCATGCGGTGTCGCGACCGGCGAGACCCTCCTCGAGACCTACATCGCCGCCCGGGAGATCGATCCGGTCTCGGCCTACGGCTCGATCGTCGCGATGAACCGCGAGGTCGGGGCGGACGTCGCCCGGGAACTGACCGGGACGTTCGTCGAGGTCATCGTCGCCCCGTCGTTCACGCCTGAGGCCCTCGAGATCATGAAGGCGAAGGAGAACATGCGGGTGCTCCGGCTGCCCGAGCCGGTGGTGCAGGACGCGGTCCGGAGCATCGACGGCGGGGTGCTGGTCCAGCGGACGGAGCCGTTCCGCGAGGACTGGCGGGTCGTGACCGAGCGGGAGCCCACCGCCCACGAGATGGAGGCGATGCAGCTCGCCCTGAAGGTCTGCCGGCACACGAAGAGCAACGCCATCATCTTTGCGAACGAAAAAGCGGTCATCGGGATCGGCGCCGGGCAGATGAACCGGGTCGAGTCGGCGGAGATCGCGGTCAGGAAGTCCCGGACCCCCCTCGCCGGGTCGGCGGTCGCATCCGACGCCTTCCTCCCCTTCCCCGACACCCTGGAGGTCGCGGCGGCGGCGGGCGCGACGGCGCTCGTCCAGCCCGGCGGCTCTATCCGGGACCAGGAGGTCATCGACGCGGCGAACCGGCTCAATGTCGCGATGGTCTTCACCGGTGTGCGGCACTTCCGGCACTGATCCTTTTTTTCTCCATGAAGATCGAACTGCTCCGGGAAGATAAGCGGCGGTTCCTTGACCTGCTGCTCGAAGGCGACGAACAGGAGTCGATGATCGATGCCTACCTCGACCGCGGGGATATGTTTGTTCTCTATGACCGGGATCCGGTGAGTGTCTGCGTGGTGACGTGCGAAGGCGACGGCGTCTATGAACTGAAGAACATAGCCACCTACGAGGAGTTCCGGGGCCGGGGCTACGGCAGGCGGCTGATCGAGCACATCTTCGAGCACTACCGGGGCCGGTGCCGCACGATGCTCGTCGGCACCGGCGATTCGCCCCGCATCCTCCGATTCTACGAGCGGTGCGGGTTTACCGTCTCCCACCGGGTCGAGAACTTCTTTATCGACCATTACGACCATCCTATCTTCGACTGCGGCGAACGGCTCGTCGATATGGTCTACCTGAGACGGGATCTTTGACCATTCGGGGCTTTATCGGGCCCTGGTCTGGGTGCGGGCAGGGTATCGGAACGGCAAACCGGCTCAAAAACGTGACTGTTCAAAACGTTTATACGGCCCACCGCCCCTCCACGGCCGAAGGTGGTGTGGTATGGACTACGGCAATCTCATCTCAAGAGCATTCGGCTACACGAAAGAGGCCCTCTGGGGCGAATGGGGGCGGTGGCTCCTCCTCGTCCTCCTCTCGCTCGTCCAGACGTTCACGCTCTTTTTGGTCCCGCTCTACAACGGCTACATCGTCTACATCGTCCGGGTGCTCGCCGGCCGGCGGCCCGCTCCCGAGGTCGACGACTGGGGCAGGCTCTTTCTCGACGGGTGGAAGTTGAACATCATCAATCTTATCTACCTGATCCCGGTCATCGTGGCCCTGGCCGTCTTCGGCGGGGTTGCGGTTCTCTCCGCCGTAGCGGCGAGAGGGCTCGACAACCCGGACGTATGGGCCTCGGCCGTCGCCGCCGCCGTCACCGGGATCGCGATTGCCGCCCTCGTCTGGATCGTCATATCGTTCGTCTCCCTCCTCGCGGTCGTGCGGTTCGCCCACACGGGAAGCCTCCTCCAGGCGTTCAACATCACCGCGATCCTCTCGCAGATCAGCTGGATCGGGTGGGGCGCCTGGATCGCCGCGGTCGTCATCCTCATCCTCATCGGCCTCGTGTATACGGCCGCGACCGCCCTCATCACCTCGCTGCCTGTCCTCGGGTGGATCGCCAACCTCTTCATCGGGGTCGTCTACGGCATCTTCCGCGCCCGTTACCTCGCGGTGGCTTACGAGAGCGCTCCGGCGCCGGGGTGACGCGGGGGACGCCGTCCCTGATGGTTACGACGGGAACCCTTACGGGTTTTTCAAAAATCTGAGGAAAATACTTGTGCAATAGATTATCATCAAGGAAAATACCAATAAATAGTTCCTGTTGGACGCCTTCAAGATAGTCATTCAGCGGGAGCAAATATCAAATGGTAATGTTTAAGATACGCTTCATAAAATTACCTAATTATGTTCGATGACGGAACGGATACATACAGTTACAAGGGTTGGTTGACATCAGACCATTTCTTAAAACGCGCATTCGCGGTATTTGGCTACTATATCGTTGCAGCTCTACTCTTCTGGTTTTGTTTGTTTGCTATCTTCATGCTTTTTGCAATAATGGCAGGGATTGTATTTGGAGCTTACTAACTAATTATAGTACAAGTTGTCAATCTCCTCCTCGGGGTGGTGTACAGCATCTTCCGCGCCCGCTATCTCGCCGCGGCCTACGAGAGCGCTCCGGCTCCGGCGTGAGGCATCAACCTTCATTTAAAGTGGTCATCAGCGTTTCATTGCTTGGTGGAGGTAGATTCTCTCCGGCAAGAGAACGATGTCACTTGATGATTCGTAAAAATAATTAGGTATTAATGAATTTGGATGCATCCTCGCCAGCATTAATCCTTGTGGCAGAGACATATGCATCGACGATCCCGATGAGCCACCAGAGCGGAATCAATAGAAAGCCGATCAGGAAGAATAAGGATAGAAAACAGAACATATAGATGATAAAGTACGCAATGCCCTTGCCAAACTGTCCGTTATATATCTGACCCAACCCAGAGATGAAGAAGGACAATATCGCAGCGAGGACCGGGCTCCTCCGGTTAATCACTATCTCTTTAAGCCTAACGCCACAATGTGGACAAATTTCAGCATTTGGACTGATCAACTCTTTTCCGCATTCGGGACAGTAATTTGGCATAATGTTCCTCCCTGATTTCCGAATTGAATGTGTGTCTACTTAAATATTCTCTTTTTAGTTCTTTGCCTGACATTCTGTTTTAAATAATAGGGCGGTTGCAGAACCTGATCCTGGTCGAAGCACCCCGGCATGCTTGTCGAGGTACCTCCCTGAGGCTGTGGCGTCGTTGCAGATCAAGAGTCCCGGTGGATCATGAGCGCCGCGCTACCGCCCCGCTGCCCGTTCCCGGTTGGATCGCCAGTATTTTCCACCAGGCGACTCACGTCACCTCTTTGTTCCTTTTACGGTCCTGCCTCTGGTTTTACGCCTCGCCGCGCCCTGATCCACAGATAACGCTTCTGCACCATGATTGTCAGATTTTGGTCGAAAAGATTGCTTAATTTCTTCAAAAGAGGGATGTGTGACAAGGGATTATGACAATCCTTTTATACCATTTGGTATTACGTAAAATCATAGGGGTCATACCTATGGATTTTGGAAACATGCTGAGCGATTCGCTCAGCTATGCAAAAGACGCGGTCTGGGGCAAGTGGGTCCAGTGGATCCTGCTCGCCATCAGCACGATCATATTCCCGCTCATCATGGGATATATGGTCCGCATTTACAGCGGTATAAAGCCGGCTCCCGAGGTAGGGAACTGGGTGGAAACGTTTATCGACGGTCTGAAATTCCTCGTCATCGGCATTATCTATGGCATTCCGATGTTTGTCATTACGATCATTTTCATGGTGCCGGCACTCATGGCCGCCATTAACGGGGATTTCATGCTCGCCCTTGGGTCGGTGGGCATCGGCTTCTTGCTCTTGCTCGTCGTCGGAGTCATTATCACCCTGATCTCGGCGATCGGGGTTATTCGGTTCGCACACACGGACAGCATGGGCCAGGCGTTTGCCTTCAGTGCCATCTTCGAGCACATCGGCAAGATCGGCTGGGGGAGCTACATCATTGCCCTCATCATCCTCTGGATTGCCGGAATTGTCTTTGACGTCATCGTCTTGATACTCGCCACCGTATTCGGCCTGATCCCATTCCTCGGCGGGCTCCTCGTCTGGCTGATCATGCTCTTCCTGTTCCCCGTCTGGTTCATCTTCGCGGCACGGTACATGGCGCTGGTCTATGAGAGCGCTCCTGCGCCGGCGTGAGGCTCCCCCCTTCTTTTTGTGACTGCGGTCATGAGAAATTAAAATACATGTCGGTACAACCTTCAGGCACCGGGCAAATGGAATGAACAGCCCAGTGGATTCAGGTGTGCGAATTTTGGACTCGGTTTGGTGCATATATTATCGACATGCTCTTACTTCTGATACCTTATTTTGTCGCCTTGAGTTTTTGGGCTGCATGAGGCCAAGCGCCTCGAAATTGTGATCAGAGTCCGATTAACCTATCCTTTGATCGGGTCCTTGGGCATGAGCAAAAAAAGTTTTCAATAGATGAAGATAGGGAAAAGAACATTATTGTGGCTTTACTTTTCAAGTAACTGACATGACGTTTCTGATGCATATGCAAAAGAATAAATATGATGACCCTAGAGTCTCATTATAAATAGGTGATTGACTATGGAGTACGGATCTATGCTTCGCAATTCCTTCGACTACACCGTAAATGGGCTGTGGGGGAGCTGGGGCAAATGGCTATTGCTATTCATTAGCATGATTATCTTTCCTCTATGGTTGGGATACCAATGGGTGATTTACAAAGGCGAATCCCAACTGCCGCCCCTTGACGACTGGGTTGAGATGTTCATCAACGGCATTAAACTCTTTATTGTAGGTCTCGTCTACAGCATCATACCCTTGATAGTACTCATGGTCTTTGGTGGTGCAGGCGTTTTAATGGGTGGAGCACTGGAGAGTCCGGGTGCTGGAGCACTGGTCGGTCTGCTCATAGGGCTAATTGTCGCTTTCATTTTCTCGCTCATCGCTTTGATGGCCCTGATACGCTTCGCAAGGACTGACAGTTTCGGGGAGGCATTCAATATCAGTGCCATCGTCGCTCACATTGGAAAGATCGGATGGCTGAGCTATATCCTCGCGTTGATCATACTGTGGATTGTTTCTGTTCTGGCTACTATTGTTTATACAATCGTTGTAGCCATTGCTGTTTTCATCCTTGCGCTGATCCCCGTTATCGGTTGGCTCCTAGCACTTATTCTGGCTATCGTCGTGGCGATCCTCATCGGTCCAGTTGTAGCGGTATTTGTGACGAGATACTACACCCTCATCTATGACAGCGCAGCAGCACCTGCCTGAACCGTCTTCCTTTTTTTGAAGCCGCTCCTCACGCCAAGGTCAGCTGTCTTCCCCACCTGCTGCGTCAACTCTCTCAGATGTTCTAAATTGAGGATACAGAGTGGGAATCCGAAAGTTTCCACTGCCGGATCTCAAGCACAACAGGATAGCACCCACATCCTGAATTCAGATGGAGCGCCTTTCGGTGAACACTCAACACCCCCCGACGGTATTCATCCGCAAGTGACAAATCCTCCTTCCGCAAACAAAACAACGCGTTTATCTTCCCAAACGCACGATCCTACATCCGAACAATGCGGTGATACTCATGGACTTAATGCGATTACTCGGCGACTCCTTTGAATATGCAAAGGACGCCATCTGGGGCAGGTGGGTCCGCTGGCTTCTCCTGCTCATCAGCACAATCATATTCCCGCTTATCTACGGCTACACGGTGCGGGTCATGAGCGGCGCAAAGCCCGCTCCTGAGCTCGAAGACTGGATCGGGCTCTTTATCGACGGTATCAAACTGATCGTCATCACGATCATCTACTCGATCCCGCTCATGATCCTCACGCTCCTGCCCGTTGCGATGTACTTCATCCCGGTCTCATCGACGGTAACCCCGGCGGGATCAGGCCCCGAATCGCTTCTGAGCCCGGAACTGGCCGCCTTTGCAGCCCTTGCGATCTTCGTCATCTTCATCGTCGCCGCCATCATCATCGGGATCCTCTCGACGTTTGCGATGGTCCGGTTCGCCCGGACGGGGAGAATGGGCGAGGCCTTCAGGATCCGCACCCTTCTCACTCATATTGGCAGGATCGGATGGCTGAACGTCTTCATCGCCCTCCTCGTCATGGGTATCGTGATCGCGATCGCGGAGTTCATCCTCATGCTCGTCGTGCTGTTCGCCCTTATGCTCGTCCCGATCGTCGGCCCTCTCTTCCTGCTCCTCCTCTTCCTCCTCATGCCGGCGTTCATCATCTTCTCCGCCCGCTACGTCGCCCTCCTCTACGAGAGTGCCCCGGCGCCGGCCTAAAACCCCCTTATTTTTTGCCCTGCACCAGGTTCCCCGAATGCCCAACGTTTAAGTATCCCTGCCGCCAATTTCTTGACGGTGAATTGCACTATGTGTGATTGTTTTATTTGTTGAATCGATCCGCTTTTTTGACACTACCTTACGGGACGGGGAACAGACACCGGGTGTCTCTCTCACGCCGGCACAGAAACTCGAGATTGCAACGCACCTTTCCGACGTCGGCGTCCACGTGATAGAAGCAGGATCAGCCGCCGCATCTGTTGGAGAACGCGAGTCGATCCGGGCCATCGCCGACGCCGGGCTTGCCGCCGAGTGCTGCACCTACGTCCGGGCGCTTGCAGGGGACATCGACCTTGCCGCCGATGCCGGTGCCGACTCAGTCCACCTTGTCGTCCCGGTGAGCGATCTCCATATCAGTAAGAAGCTCAGGAAGACCCGCGAGCAGGTCTGTGATATGGCCTGGAGCGCCGTCGAGTACGCGAAGAGCCGCGGCCTGATCGTGGAGTTATCCGGCGAAGACGCCTCCCGCGCCGACCAGGATTTCCTCGCGACGGTCTTCCGGGAAGGGGTCGAGCGGGGCGCCGACCGGCTCTGCTTCTGCGACACCGTCGGGCTCCTCACCCCCGAGCGGGCGGCCGCGATCATACCGCCGCTCCTCTTTGCCCCGCTCTCGATCCACTGCCACGACGACCTCGGGTTCGGGCTTGCGACCACCGTCGCCGCCCTCCGGGCGGGGGCGACCTGTGCCCACGTCACCGTCAACGGCCTCGGGGAGCGGGCGGGAAACACCGCCCTCGAAGAACTGGTGATGGCGCTCGAGGTGCTCTACGGGGTCGATACCGGGATCAAGACCGGGGAACTCTACCCCCTCTCGACCCACGTCGCCCGGCTGACCGGGGTGCCGCTCGCGACGAACAAGCCGATCGTCGGCGAGATGGCCTTCACCCACGAGAGCGGCATCCACGCTCACGGGGTGATGCGGGACGCGAGCACCTACGAGCCGCTCCAGCCGGAGCGGGTGGGCCGCAAGCGCCGGATCGTCCTCGGGAAGCACTCGGGGTCGGCGGCGGTCGAGGCCGCCCTCCACGACATGGGGTATACCCCGGACGGCGCACAGCTCGCGGAGATCGTCGGCCGGATCAAGCAGATAGGGGATGCCGGGATGCGGATAACCGACGCCGACATCATGGCGATAACCGATACCGTCATGGATATCGCGTTTACGCCCTGCCTTGAACTGCGCCAGTTCACCATCGTCTCGGGGAGCAACGCGGTCCCGACCGCCTCGGTGACGATGCTCGTCCGCGGCGAAGAGGTCACCGGCGCCGCAGTCGGGACCGGGCCGGTGGACGCGGCGATCCGCGCGCTCCAGCGGTCGGTCGCGGACGTCGGGAGCGTGAGGCTCGATGAATACAGCGTCGATGCCATAACCGGCGGCACGGACGCCCTCGTCGACGTATCGGTGAAACTCAGCAAGGATGGGAAGACCGTGACCTCGCGGGGTGCGAGGACCGACATCATCATGGCGAGCGTCGAAGCAGTTATCGCCGGGATGAACAGATTACTCAGGGAAGAGCATGAAGACCGGAGCAAAGACTCTGATTGAAGCGCTGCAGCGTGAAGGGGTGGATACCATATTCGGCTACCCCGGCGGCGTGGTGTTGCCGATCTACGATGAACTCTACGATTCGTCGATCCGGCACATATTGGTAAGGCATGAGCAGGCAGCGGCGCACGCGGCCGACGGCTACGCGCGCGCGAGCGGCCGCGTAGGGGTATGCCTTGCCACCTCCGGCCCCGGCGCGTGCAACCTGGTCACGGGGATCGCGACGGCCTACATGGATTCCATCCCGGTCGTGGCGCTCACCGGTCAGGTGCCGACCGGTCTCCTCGGGAACGACGCCTTCCAGGAGTCGGACATCACCGGGATCACGATGCCGGTGACGAAGCACAACTACCTGGTCAAAGACGCCGCCGACCTCGACCGCGTCGTCCAGGAGGCGTTCTACATCGCCAGGACCGGCAGGCCCGGCCCGGTGCTGGTCGATATCCCCAAAGACGTCAGTACCGGCGTGGTGCAGGAGGGAAGACCCGTCCCGGAGACGGTCTCCCTCCGCGGCTACCAGCCCACCTACCAGGGGCACGTCCGCCAGATCGACAGGGCGCTCGACCTGATCGCGGGAGCGGAGCGGCCGCTCGTCTACGCCGGCGGCGGGGTGGTCCTCTCGGAAGCGTCAGCCGAACTCCTGGAGTTCGTCGAGACCGCCGCCGTCCCGGTGACGACGACCCTGATGGGGCTTGGCGCCGTCCCCGGCGACCACCCGCTCAACCTCGGGATGCTCGGGATGCACGGCACCCAGTCGGCGAACTACGCGGTGACGGAGTGCGATCTCCTGATCGCCGTCGGCGTCCGGTTCGATGACCGGGTGACGGGCAAGATCGAGACGTTCGCGCCGAACGCCGCGGTCATCCACATCGATATCGACCCGGCGGAGATCGGGAAGAACAAGGCGGTCGACGTCCCGATCGTCGGCGACGTGAAGGCCGTTCTCCAGGCGCTCCTCCGCCGTATGCAGAAACGCGGTGATACGGCGAACTGGGTCGCCCGGACGAACGCCTGGAAGGCGCAGTACCCGCTTCGCTACCGCGACGACGACCGTCTCCGCCCGCAGTACGTCGTGGAGCAGCTCTCCGATCTCCTGAAGGGCGAGGGGATCATCGTGAGCGAGGTCGGCCAGAACCAGATGTGGACGGCGCTCTACTACTGCTTCAAGAAACCCCGGACCTGGATCACCTCCGGCGGCCTCGGGACGATGGGCTACGGGTTCCCGGCGGCCATCGGCGCCCACTACGCCCGGCCGGACGTCCCGGTCGTCGACGTCGCCGGCGACGGGAGCATCCAGATGAACATCCAGGAACTCGGGACGGTGGCGCAGTACGATATCCCCGTCAAGATCGTGATCTTGAACAACATGTACCTCGGGATGGTGCGGCAGTGGCAGGAGCTCTTCTACGACCGCCGCTACTCCTACACGGAGCTGCCGTCGGTGGACTTCGTGAAGATCGCGAACGCTTACGGGGTCGAAGGGCTCCGGGTCGACGAGAAGGCCGGCGTCCGGGAGGCGCTCGAGACCGCGCTCGCCACCGACGGGCCGTTCGTCCTGGACTTCCGGGTCGAGCGGGAGGAGAACGTCTTTCCGATGGTCCCGGCGGGTGCTGCGATCAACGAGATGATCGGGGTGCGCCAGCGATGAAATCGCATACATTGAGCGTCCTCGTCGAGAACCGGGCCGGTGTCCTGAGCCGGGTCGCCGGGATGTTCTCGCGGCGGGGGTTCAACATCGAGAGCCTCGCCGTCGGGCCGTGCGAGGAGCCGAACATGAGCCGGGTCACGATCGTGGTGAACGGCGACGACGGGGTCGTCGAGCAGGTGATGAAGCAGACCAACAAGCTCATCGACGTCATCAAGGTCTCGGACCTGACGAAGCGGGAGAGCGTGGAGCGGGAACTCGCCCTCATCAAAGTGGCCGCCGAATCCGGCCCGGCCCGCGCCGAGATCCTCCAGATCGCCGATATTTTCCGTGCCCAGGTCGTGGATGTCGGGTCAAAGACTCTGGTCCTCCAGGTGACCGGGGATACGGAGAAGATCGATGCGCTGGAGAAACTCCTGCGCCCCTACGGTATCAAGGAACTCGTCCGCACGGGTAAGATTGCTCTCCTCCGGGGCGCAAAGACCGTGAAGAGTTCCAAATAACTTTTTTTTTACGTACCCTTCGTCCGGGACCGGATCGCGGCGATCCCCTCCTCTTCCAGCGATCGTGTTATATGTTAGCACGGCTCACACTGACATAGTATGTTCTTAGGCTTACCACCGCATACGGTGCTCATCGTGGGCGGCTCCGCCGTCCTTGTCGTCGTGTTGCTCGCTATCTGGGGCCTCCGGTTCAGGGAGGACGCTTGAATGGCTGACCTCGTAACGCTCGCCGTGATCGTGCTCTACTTCGTGGTGCTCATCGGCATCGGGAGCTGGGCCTCAAAGAAGATCAAGAACACCGAGGACTACATCCTCGCGGGGAGATCGCTCGGGTTCTGGGTCTTCACGATCCTGATCGTCTGTTCGATCTGCAGCGGAATGAGCCTCCTCGGCGTCAGCGGGTTCGGATTCACATCGGGCTGGCCCGGGATATGGGAGCAGATCTTCGTGCCCCTCGCGGCCTCGTTCTGTATCATCTTCTTCGGGGTGAAACTCCACACCCTCGGGAGGGAACGGGGCTACATGACCATCCAGGACTACTTCGCGGACCGGTTCGAGAGTCCGCGGGCGGTCCGGGCGCTCGCCGCGGTCTCGGGGATCGTCGTCTCGCTGATCTACCTCGTCGGGCAGTATGCCGCGATCAGCATCGTCCTCGTCTGGCTCTTCGGGATCCCGCACTGGCAGGCGCTGCTCATATCCGGGGTCATCATCACGGCCTACACGGTCGTCGGGGGGCTCTACGCCGTATCCTGGACGGGCCTCGTACAGGGCCTCATCCTGATCTTCGGCGTCCTCCTGATGGCTCCGCCGGTCATCATGAGCGCCGGCGGCCTGACCCACATCAATACCGTCATCGCCGGGATCGACTCGAACTTCGTCGAACCCTGGTTCCCGACGGCCTACGCACCGTACGCCTACACGACGCCGGAGTTCCTCTTCTCGTTCGGAATCCTCCTGATGGTCGGCCTCGCCTGCGCACCGCACGTCGTCAACAACGTCCTGGCGGTGAAGGAGAAACGCTACTTCAAGTGGGCACCGCTCATTGCCTTCCTGATCTACGCGGTCGTGATGTTCCTCGTCAAGATCGTCGGGTTCGCCGTGCGGTCGCTCGTCGAGGAGGGGACGCTCGTCCTCCCGGACGCCGTGAACGCCCAGGACTTCGCCTTCATCGCCGGTGTCGAGCACGCGATGCCGAGCCTGGCGTTGTGGGCGCTCTTCGCGGTGATCGTCCTCGCGGCGGTGATGTCCACGACCGACCGGCTGATGCTCACCGTCGGCACCTCGTTCGCGTGGGACGTCTACAAGAACATCCTCCGCCCCTCGGCGACCGATAAAGAGGTGCTCCTCGTCTCGAAGGTCGTGATCGTCCTCGCGGCCGGCGGCACGCTCCTCGCTGCCATCAACCCGCCGCCGATGCTTGCCTTCCTGATCTGGATGGGCATCGGGGTGATGCTCGCGACGTTCGCCGTTCCGCTGCTCGCCGGGCTCTACTGGCGCCGGGCCACGGGGAAGGGAGCGGTCGCGAGCATGGCGGTCGGGCTTCTTGCGTCCGGCATCTTCGGTTACTGGCACCAGTTCGTGGCGCCGCTTCCCATGCACTTCAGCATCTACGCGCTCGCCTGCTCGATCCTTGCCATGATTGTCGTCAGCCTCATGACCACCCCGAACGCCGAGACCACCCTCGACGGCACCCGGACCGGCTGGTACATCCAGCCGCCTCCCCTCTCTTCTCCGGCCGCGAGCCCCGGAGAGACCCTCTTCGTCGACCGGGAATCGCCCCGCCGGCAGTGACGGCGGGGGGCTCCCGCCATTTTTCACCGTTGCATCCGGCCGTCCGTTCGCCTTCGCAAAGTCCATATCCCCTTGAGCAGACACTAGACTGCCGACACAACCGGTGGAGAGCGGAGACTGCCATGAAGACCATCATCTACTATTTTACCGGCACGGGGAACTCCCTTGCAGCGGCAAAGAAGATCGCCCAATCCCTCGGGGATACCGAGACCGTCCCGATAGCAGCGTTCAGGAGTATCGCGGGCGAGATCCGCCCCGCCGCCGACCGGGTCGGGATCGTCTGCCCGGTCTACTTCTCCGGGCTCCCGGCGATGGTGACGGCGTTTGCGGAGCGTCTCGACCTCGCCGCGGCAGACTACGTATTCGCGGTCGTCACGCACGGAGGGGGTGGCGGCGCTGCCGCTCTCCGACAGCTCGACGGCATCCTCGGGGAGCGGGCCGGAAGGGGCCTCGATGCAGGGTTCGCGGTGAGCATGCCGGGCAACTACGTCCTGATGTATGAGCCGCCTGCAGGGGAGAAGCGGGAACGCCTGCTTGCCGCGGCGGACGCGGAGTTCGAGGCGGTCGCGGGCCGGATCGGGAAGGGGGAGCGGCGAAACCTCCCCTACGCACCCCTGGGACGCCTCATCAGGGCCGTCATGTACCCCCGGTTCCTCTCCCGCGTCCACGGCGACGACCGCAAGTTCACGGTGGACGATCGATGTACGTCCTGCGGCACCTGCGCCGCCGTCTGCCCGGCAGAAAACATCGCTATGGTCGAGGGAAGGCCGGTCTGGAACCACCGCTGCGAACTCTGCTGCGGGTGCATCCATCTCTGCCCGACCGGGGCGATCCAGGTCGGAAAGGGCACCGAAGGCAGGCAGCGCTACCGGAACCCGTCGGTCGAGCTCGCCGAGCTGGAGCGCCGGTCATGAAGACCGTCATCTACTACTTCACCGGGACGGGCAACTCCCTTGCCGCGGCAAGATCGCCGGCACTCTCGGGGAGACCGAACTCGTCCCGATCGCGTCGCTTGCGAATACCCCGGGAACGATCACCCCGGAGGCCGATCGGATCGGGATCGTCTGCCCGGTCTACGACTGCGGAGTTCCGGTGATGGTTGCCAACTTCACAGAACGGCTCGACCTCTCACGGGCGAAGTATACCTTCGCCGTCGTTACGATGGGCGGGATAGGCGTCTCGGCACTCCACCAGTTAAACGGCATCGTCCGGGAACGGCGGGGCCGCGGACTCGACGCCGCGTTCGCCGTCAATATGCCCGGCAACTTCCCACCGCTCATGCGGTCGGTGCCGGCCGGGAAGTGTGGTGAGATCCTCGAGAGAGCAGATAGACGGCTCGATGAGATTGCGGAGGCGATCGGGAGCGGCCGGCCGGTCTCCCCGGGGTTCGCACCCCTCTCCGGGCTCGTAAATGCCCTGAGTTACGGGTCGCTTGCAAAGAGCGCTCGCGATGCGGGCGAACTCTTCTCCGTATCGGATGCCTGCACCGGCTGCGGCACCTGCGCGAGGGTCTGCCCGGCGGGGAACCTCACCCTCGTCGACGGCCGCCCAATGTGGGGCCGGCGGTGCGAGCTCTGCTGCGCCTGCCTCCACTTCTGCCCGACCGAGGCGATCCAGCTCCACGTGATGTTCGGGACCGAGGGGCGGGGGCGCTACCGCCACCCGGATCTCACGGTTGCGGCTATGGAGGCACAGCGGGGGCAGAACGTGCCGGCTCCGGATACTCCGGCCGTACAGGGACGGTTGCCCGGAGCCCCAGTACTTTTCTAATTTCAGCGTCTGCAATCGACCCATGCAGCCTCGCGTAGCGACCTACAACGGGATCGACAGCACTCGGGCACCGGACTTCGCGCTCAACGCGTTCTTCGCGTGAGACTGTATTATTATCAACAATCGATATAGCACGCGAAGCCGCGAAGAACGCGAAGTTTGGTATAATTATCTATAACGCCCCTTCGCGGCTTCGCGCTCTTCGCGTGAGACTGTATCATCACTTATAGGCTGTTAGTTCACGCGGAAGCACGCGGGAGAACGCGAAGAGTGGTCGATGGGTTGACCTCTTGAAGATTGTCTCAACCGTTTTAGCGAAGTACTGAGCCCGGGAGGAGTATGAATAGACAGAAAACACTCTTTCATAACCGGCGCATCACTCCCTCTTCCCGCAAGGTATATCTCCCCGCCTGCTTCAGATCCGTACATAAAACGCGAACAGGCAAAACCATGCGGATCTCTGTCATCTCCGGGAGCCCCAAGGGGGAGAAGAGCGTCACCCTGCAGTACGTCCGGTTCCTCGAGGAGGCGTTCCCCGACCACACCTTCACCGTTATACATGCGGGACGGGATATCAGGGCGATCGAGCACCAGGAAGAAGCGTGGAACGGGCTGCTCGCCGCGGTGAAGGACTGCGACGGGGTGCTCTGGGCGACCCCGGTCTACGTCATGCTGGTTCCGGCGCAGCTGAAGCGGTTCATCGAACTGGTCGGTGAGCGGGACGTGGAAGGGGCGTTCTCCGGGAAGTACGCCGCCTGCCTCACCACTTCCATCCGCTTCTTCGACCACACCGCTCACGCCTACCTGCACGGGATCTGCGACGATCTCGGGATGCGCTACGTCGGTTTCTGCTCCGCCCACCTGGAGGATCTCCGGAACGAGGCGTTCCAGGAGCAACTTATTCTCTTCTTCACCGACTTCCTCGAGGCGATCGCGGAGCGGCGGCCGATCCAGCGGGTGTTCCCGCCGCTCCCCGCTCCTTCCTCCCCGTATGCCCCGGTGACCCCGCCGGCCGCGGTCGATACCCGCGGGAGGAGGGTGGTCATCCTCCACGACACAGAACCCGGTTCCGGCCTCGCGGCGATGGTCGGCGGGCTCGCGGCGTGTTACGGGGATTCTGTCCGGGTCGCCCACATCCGGGACGCCGCGATGAAAGGCGGGTGTCTCGGGTGCTGCCGGTGCGCCTTCGAGAACACCTGCGTCTACGATGACGGGTTTTTAGCGTTCTGGGAAGAGTACGTCGCCCCGGCGGATATCCTCGTCATGGCCGGAACCGTCCGCGACCGCTTCCTCTCGGCCGCCTGGAAGCAGTTCTTCGACCGGAGTTTCTCGAACGGTCACGTGCCGGCGTTCGCGGGGAAACAGATCGCGTACCTGGTGGAAGGGCCGCTCGGTCATCTCGCGACCCTCCGGGAGGTTCTCGACGGTCTTGCGGCGATGGAAGGAGCAAACCTCGCAGGGATCGTGACCAGCGAATCGGGCGAGACCGATGCCGCCCTGCACACTCTCGCCGAGCGCTCCGTGCGGCTCGCGGACCGGGGATACATCGCGCCGCCCACCTTCCCGGCTGTCGCCGGGCATAAGATCTTCCGGGACGAGATCTGGGGAGGGATGCGGGCGATCTTCAAGGCGGACGACCGGTATTACCGGCAGCACGGGCTCTATGACTTCCCCACCCGCGACTACCGGCAGAGGATCGTCACCCGGGCGACCTCTCTTGCGATGAGCATCCCCGCCGTCCGGCGGGACGTGGTGAAGAATATGCCCGACTACATGATCCAGCCGCTCGAGAAGGCGATCGAGTCGAGCAGGGTTCTCGCAAAGCGGAAGGCGGAGCGGTAGCGCACTCCGCGTTCCTGCCCGGGAACTCCCGCGTTTCGCTCCAATATCGAGCGTCCAGTGGGAAACGGATGGTCAACCATATATGGTTTCGGCATAAACACTATAAGCGTGAAAACGGCGGTACTGGGTGGCGGTCTCACCGGGATAACGCTCGCTCGCCTGCTCCACGAACGCGGCGACGACGTGACCGTTCTCGAACAGGGTGAGAGGATCGGGGGGCTCTGCCGCTCAAGGACGGAAGCAGGGTTCACGTTCGATGCCGGGGGCTCGCACATCATCTTCTCCCGCGATACGGAAGTCCTCTCCTTCATGCTCTCGGTTCTCGGCGAGAACGCCGACCGGAGGACGCGGAACACAAAGATCCTCTACAAAGGCCGCCATGTCAAGTACCCCTTCGAGAACGGCCTGTATCAACTCCCTGACGAGGACCGTTTCTTCTGCATCAACGAGTTCGTCAAGAACCTCATCGCCGTCGAGAAGGGCGAGGTTCCGCAACCGACGAACTTCGCCGAGTGGATCGCCTATACCTTCGGCCGGGGCATCGCCGAGTGCTACATGCTCCCCTACAACGAGAAGATCTGGAACTACCCGGCGGAGAAGATGTCGCACCACTGGGTAGAGGGGCGTATCCCCCGCCCGCCGGTCGAGGATATCATCAAGTCGGCTATCGGCATCGAGACCGAGGGCTACACCCACCAGGCGGTCTTCTCCTACCCGGTTACGGGCGGGATCGAGGCGCTTGTCGGGGCGATCGCGGAACCGGTCACCTCCTCTGTTCGGACCGGCTTTGCCGTCGCCTCCGTCCGCGAGGAGAACGGCGGGTTTGCCGTCAGCGACGGCGAAGAGACCGTCCACGCGGACCGCCTGATCTCGACCATCCCGCTCCAGAACCTGCTCCCCTGCCTTACGGACGTCCCGGCTGAGGTGCAGGCGGCCTGCGACGCCCTCCGCTACAACTCGCTCTGCTCGGTCTTCATCGGCCTCTCCTGCGATGTTCCCGATATCTCGTGGCTCTACGTCCCCGACGAGAAGACCGGACTCTTCAACCGGATATCGTTCCCCTCGAATTACAGCACAGAGGTCGCCCCAAGGGATCACTCCTCGATCCTCGCCGAGATCACCTACAACGAGGGGGACGCGGTCTCCCGGATGACGGACGCCGAACTCATCGAGCATACCGTCGCGTCGCTCGCCGCCGCGGGTTTCATCCCGTCGCGGGAGAGCGTCGTCTACACCGGCGTTTCGCGGGAGAAGTTCGCGTACGTCGTCTACGACACTGAATACAAAAAGAACATCGGAATCGTCCGGGAGTTCTGCCGGGAACGCGGGATCGACCTCGTCGGGCGGTTCTCGCAGTTCGAGTACCTTAATATGGACGGCTGCATCAGGAGCGCGATCGACTTCGTGAGGGGATATCCATGAAACTCAACTTCTTTGTCGAGGACATGCTCTTCTTCAAGTACATCGGGTGCGCCACCCTGGCGAAGATGCTCTACAACGCGCTCGCGAGGGAGGAGTCCTGCCCGAAGATGGCCTGGAACGCCCGCGGCCGCGACTTCGATCTCGTCCACTACCACACCTTCGGCCCTCTCGCCCTGACGAACAGGAAGTACAGCCACGGCGTCAAGGTGCTCACGGCTCACTCGACCCCCCGCCTCAACACGGGGAACGTCGCCTTCTCCGAGACCGTAAACCACTTCTACCCGAACATCTACGGGGGTTTCGACCACATCATCACCATCTCGCCCCTCTGTGATGCGGAGGTCCACGAGATCGCCCCGGGCGTCGAGACCACCCTCATCCCGAACGGCGTGGACCGAGAGAAGTTCCAGCCGAACCCGGAGAAGCGGGCGGCATTCAGAAAGCGGTACGACATCGGGGAGGAAGAGTGGATGGTGCTCACCGTCGCCCAGCAGACGCCGAGGAAGGGCATCTACGACTTCCTCGCCCTCGCAAACAGGCACCCGGACGTCCGGTTCGTCTGGGTCGGCGGGTTCCCCTACGGGAGGCTCTCCCAGGACTACAGCATGATCGAGGAGCGGAAAAGCCATGCCGGGAAGAATGTCCTCTTCACGGGTTTTGTCGATGACATCACCGCCGCCTACTGCAGCGCCGATCTCTTCTTCATCCCCTCCTACGCGGAGGGGCTCCCGATGGTCGCATTGGAGGCGTTCGCGACCGGCCTGCCGGTCGTCGCCCGGAGGATCCCTGAGTTCACCGGGAACTTCAGCGACACCGCCGTGTACTTCGACGACACGGAGGAGGCCGGGACGCTGATCGAGGATCGGGGTCTGCTCGGGCGGCACGCGGCGCTCTCCCGGCCGTTCACGGAGGGGTTCGATATCAGGACGATCGCGACCCGCCACATCGATCTCTACCGGGAGCTGGCCGGATAACGGCCGGGAGATGCGGCATCACGCTTATAGGAGCGCGGTATCAACAATTATACCGGGAGTTGATCGAGGAATGATCTCCGTAGTCGTGCCGACTTACAACGAAGAGCAGAACATCGAACGCTGTCTTAGGTCGCTCGCCGACCAGACGGTGCCGCGGGAGTCCTACGAGATCATCGTCGTCGACGGAGACTCGAAGGATAAGACCCGGGAACTGGCCGGGCCCCTTGCGGATAAGGTCTTCATCCAGACGAGCAAGCGGGTTGGAGGAGCCCGAAACGACGGGGCGATGGCGGCCAGGGGCGATATCGTCGCGACGACAGATGCCGACTGCATCCTCCCCCGGGACTGGGTGGAGCGGATCGAGAGGAACTTCGCGGAGCGGGATATCGTGCAGCTCTACGGCACGGTCTATCCGATCGAGGACTCTTTCAGGAACCGGCTCTCGCTTCTCGGCGCAAATATCTTCTCGCGCCTGGGCTACCACACCCGGACGATATACTTCACGCTCGGGTGCAACACGGCCTTCGACCGGGAGGCGTTCATGCGGGCGGGGATGTACCGCTGCATCGATGCCGGGGACGATCTCGAGATCGCGCAGAGGATGCGCAAGCTCGGGAAGGTCTACCTCGATCCCCGCCTGAAGGTCGGGTTCTCGATGCGGCGCTACCAGCAGTTCGGGACGCTCAAGTCGCTCTGGGAATGGTTCTATATCGTTCTTCGCGGCGGCGAGACCGGCAATGCCACCTACACGCAGCGGGAGTACAAGTAGCGCTATGGGTGAGACCGGATCCATCCCGGAGGCTTATGGCGATGTGGTGCGCCGGTCCGACGCCTGCCCATTTGCACGCCGCCTCGGGATGAGGGTGACGGCGATCGAGGGCGATCGCGTCCGGGTCTCCATGCCGACCGCGGGGATGAAGAACGGTCACGGCACGACCCACGGGGGCGCGATCTTCGCCCTCGCGGACCACGCGTTTGGTATCGCCGGGAACCTGAGCGGGGAGGACCAGATAGGGCTCTCGGCGTATATCCAGTACCTCTCCGTGCCTGCAGGAGCGACGCTCGAAGCGGTCGCCCGCAAGGTCTCTGAGACGGAGAGGACCTCGGTCTATGCCGTCGACGTCTACTCGGGCGACCGCCGGGTCGCCTCGTTCGAGGGCGTGGGGTTCAAGATCGGGGTTCCGGCGCAGAAAGAGTGAAGGGGGGTTGGTGCCGATTTAGCGGTGCCTGCCCTGCATCCGGCCATGAGCCTATTTTTCTAAACAGTGGCATGAGCGTAAGCCCGATACCGTGGACATGGGGCTGCGCACCTCGAAGCCTCAACGCTTTTCGTGCTCCGATCCTGTCGCGCAACGAACCACGGATTTCGTGGGGATATCGCCATTGGGGGTGGGGCCGACGGGGAGGGGGGGCATCCCCCCTCCCCTGTCTCTACCTCGTAAGGCTAACCTGTAACCCCCACCCCGCCCGGCCTTCGGCCTCCTCCCCCGCCCCTGGGGGCGGGGGCAGTCATGGCGATAGCCACTGGAAAGCCGTGTACGGACTTTACGAAGTTAAATGCCACATAGTAGCGCTGCGAGTTAAAACCCGGGCCTCCTGGCAGTCAGAAGAAATCCCCTACCACATCGTCCGGCACTGCCCGCCCCCGCGCTTCGCGAAGTACTGCTGGTGATACTCCTCGGCCCGCCAGAACGTCCCCGCGGGCTCGATCGCGGTGACGATGGGGCGGCGGAACCTTCCCGAGCGGCCTGCCTCCTCCTTTGAGGCCCGGGCCTCCGCCTCCTGCTCCGGGGTGTGGAAGAATATCGCCGACCGGTACTGCGCCCCGATGTCGGGTCCCTGCCGATTCGGGGTGGTCGGGTCGTGGGCGTCCCAGAAGGCGTCGAGGAGCGTCCGGTACGGGACTTCATCGGGGTCGTAGGTCACCTGCACGACCTCGGCGTGCCCGGTCCTTCCCGTGCAGACGCCCTCATAGGTCGGGTTTGAGGTGGTGCCGCCCATGAACCCTACCGCGGTATCCTTGACCCCCGGCACGCGCCGGAACGCCTCCTCGACGCCCCAGAAACATCCAGCGCCGAATGTGGCAAGTTCGAGGTTCTTCTCCGGTGCCATGATAGTTGCGTTTCTTTGCGGGTCTGTGGAAAAAGGTATCGCCCCTCTCCGGGCATACCCTTATCTGGGGTAGAGGATACGTATTCTCATGTTCGTTGAATCAGACGCCGTAGAGATGGTCGCCCGGCTGATGGCGCTCTCTGCCCGCACCGCTCCGAAGGCGAAGGGCACCGACGTCATCAAGACGCTGATCGTCACCGGCATAGAGAAAGAAAGGCTCGCCGGGGCGATGCGGGAGTACGGCGAGAAGCACGATGTAGGGTTCTTCCTCAGGGACGCGGGAAACGTGGCGGCAAGCGATGCCTGCTTCCTCGTCGGCTCGCTCTTCACCGACGCCGTGGGCCTCGACTGCGGGGCGTGCGGGTATCCCACCTGTGCAGACCTGCTCGAAGCCCAGAAGAAAGGCCTCCCGGTATCTGTCCCGTTCCGGGGCCCGAACTGCGCCGTCAGGATGGCGGATCTCGGTATCGCCGTCGGCTCCGCGGTGAAGACCGCGAGCATCCACAACGTCGACAACCGGGTGATGTACTCGGCCGGGGTCGGGGCGCTCTCGCTCGGGTGGCTGGAGGGTTGCGGCGTCGCTTACGGCATCCCGCTCCGGGCATCGGGAAAGGATATCTTCTTTGACCGTACACGCTGAAAGCGAAGTGACAAAATGGCTATAATGAAGATCCGGGGCGGTGACCTCGACCTCGTCGAGTACGAGTTCACCTCCTTCTCCCCCGGCGAGAAGATCCGGCCGTGTGGCCTCAAGAAGGACTACCGGCTCAGCCCGGTATCCGGCACCGTCGTCGTCTGCGCTCCTGCACGGATCCATCTCACCGTGCTCGACATGAACCGGTTCTCCCCCGACCGGCCCGGGGGAGGCGGGATCGGGTTTGCCATCGGTGTCTACTGCACCGCCGAGGTCGAGTGCACACCATCAGGGCTCGAGATCGACTACACCCGCGAACCCATCCTCCGGCACTTTGTGGAGGCATTCCGGCAGGTCGTCGGGTATGAGGGCGGGTTTAAGATCCGCGCCCGCGACCACCAGCACGAGCACGTCGGGCTCGGGTCGACGAGCACCATCCTGACCGCGGTCGCAACCGCCCTCAACACCGCGGTGGGCTCACCGCTGACGAGCGACCAGCTCCGCCTCCTCCTCGGGTGCAACTTCGTCGAGGAGACGGCGACCGGGAGCGTCGCGTTCGGGTTCGAGACCGGTGTCGGGCCTGCCGCGAGCATCCACGGCGGCATGGTCGTGATGGGCGACGACCTGGCGCTCGTCTACCGGCACGCGTTCGCCGAGGGAAAACAGGTGTATATCGCCATCCCGTCCTCTGATATATCGTCGGCGGGGGAGAAGGAGTTCGACCTCCTGATGAACAAGGCCCGGACGCTCGACTACCGCGACCGCGAACTGAAGTCCTACCTCGTCCTGATGGACCTCATCCCGGCGCTGGAACGCGGCGATCTCAGGAAGGCCGGCGACGTCATATGGGAGATCGAGTTCCGGGGCTCGAAGCGCGCCGAGGTGGAGCACCACGGGTTCGAGATCTACCGCTACATGGCGGCGCTCCGCGACGCCGGCATCGAGTTCGTCGGGATGAGTTCGGTCGGCCCGTCGATCGCGGTCATCACGGACCGGCCCGAGGAGGAGGTGGCGGTGATCCTTGAGAAGGCGGGGCTCCGGGTCGCGATCGCTACGACGGTCGATAACGAGGGGCTGAAGGTTCACCTGGAAGAGAGGGCGTGAGGGGCGGGGGGTTACCCGGCTTAAAAATTTCATTTTGCAGATTCCGGGGTGGATTGGGGATCCCGGTCGCAGCAGAACATGCATGCAGAGCGTATGGTCTGCCCGTGCAGGCTACCGTGACTTGTTCTTTTGATGATGAAATAGGGGCACACTATCGTCCGATGCTATTTACGTGTCCCAATACAGTGGACCGTGGGGATATCGCCATGGGGGAGGGGCTGACGGGGAGGGGGCATGCCCCCTCCCCTGTCTCCGTCACACCTGCGGTGCTTACCCATATTTATGGATAAATTGAGTCACAGCAGTCGATAATATGGTGCTCTCCTCCAAAATCACATACAACTATACTCCATTTTTAAGTTGAACTCAATTACAGAGATGTTGCTGTCTTCGGGCAGACTGCCTTGGATTGCACCTAATGCAGACTTGGTTCGCCGATCTATTTCCTTGCATATGAGAATCCCTGCTACTTTCTTAGTATCAAACTCCTCCATTATCTGATTCATGTAGTCCAAGAGTTGGACTAATGCATTGGAGGGCGGTTTGTCCCTTTTTAATTCAATGACGGTATATTTGTCATCCTGCTTATGCTTACAGAAGATATCGATATAGGTGCCATCTCTTGTACGATAATGCTGGTTCTTATCAACAATCTCTAAATCCGGGAACAGTTGATGAAAATTTCGCCGAACTACATCCTCTAAATGCAATTCTAACATATTGTCTATGACTAACGTTGTGATTCCTTCAGAGTTGGCCTCTAAATCCGTTTTTCCGGGATCATTTGTTAAGAAAAATTTCTCAAGAGCATCGAATTCTGCAACGATTTGGGATAACTCTTCGACCGGCAAATCGATTGGGGCGATAGTGCCGACAATTGTGTTTCTCAAGGCCAGATCACAAACCTTCCCTACGATATCATCTGCTCTTCCACATCTTTTGGCAACGTTTTCTATGAACTCCCTATAGGATGTGAAATCCTCCTCGGAAAGATCTTCATCCTCATCTCCCCTTCCGCTAAAAATAGACTTTCTTATGCTTGCTCTCTTCTCTTCTGATGTCGTAACAAACTCTCTGTAACAGGCGAGGAAGACATCAGGATGTTTTGTACGTCGATATTTATCTGTTAAGAGTATCTTACCAAGATAGTACTGTTTATTTTCACTTTTGAGAAAGTTAAAACCCCTTCCAGTCGCTCTTAGTCTGCGCTTCTTAACAGATATTAGTTTATAGGATTTTAGGGCCGTCAACCTTTCAAAGGTGGCTTCAGACAACTTATTTTTATTCATGTGTGTCATGGATTTCGTATTCAGATATCTGTCTCTTCGACCAGCGTTGCTTCCAGATCTTCATCGATAACTTTGAGGATAAAACGGGCAATCTCTCTTCTTTCATCCATGGTAGTTGGTATATCAAAACCACCAATAGTTTCAAGCTCTGAGATAAGTTGAAAAATAATCTCTTCGTTTTCTTCGAAGTTGATTGCCATGGGAACTATCCTGCAGATATGCTTTTATCCATATCTGCAATGAAGGAATATAATCTTCTCTTTAGTGCAGGGAATGTTTAATCTTGCCCTTAGACTACGGTCCAAGGAATGTGCCGATTTCTCCTCGTAACTATCCCTGACGTTTTTGCATCAGGTCCATCCTTCTACGTCGGTCTGGGAAATGCCCTCCCCCCTCACGCGACGGCATAGATCTCCCTCGAGGTCTCTTCCACCGCCTGGCGGAAGATCGGGTTTCGCACCGCGGACAGTTCAACCAGATCGATCTCGCACCCGAAGGCCCGGGCCAGGTCTTCGGCGAGACCGAAGTACGCCCGTGCATGCTCCACCGGGGTCATCGGCTCGAACTCGACGACGAAGTCGATGTCGCTTGCCGTCGGGTCGAACCGGTCGCTCGCCGCCGAGCCGAAGATACCCAGTCGCCTCATGCGGTGACGCGCCGCGATGCCGGCGAGATCGGGGATCTTCTCGCGGATGATGGGGTGCACCGGAGTCCTCTATGACGGTATTACCACTCCTGAGACATTAGCCCTTTCGGGTGAACCGTTCCAGCCTGGTCCCCCGGCTTCGACACAGGACCCGATAGCGGGCGCCGTAATCGTGGCGGGAGTTCGCCGGGGGGCCAATTACTCGTTTATTTCCCGCCGCGCCTCGCACTGAAGAAAACGACACCAACCCCGATAATGAACATAATCGCCCCGGCTGCCGCCCAGAACGGGGATCCGCCCACGATAGGTTCCCAATTCGCGTCATGGGGTGTCGGACTTTTGTGAGCCTCGTTATGAATGGGCGCAGCTGCAGGACGAAAAGGAGTATTGTTATCCGTACTGTCGTATCCCGTCATTTCCGGTATATATATCTGACGATCTGGCACTCTCCCGCAAAAAGCCTTATCTCCAATTTGATCCTAAAAAAAATATGTACAATTCTAAAGTAGGCGCCATACTGGCTCTCCTGCTCGCGGTCTTCATCACTGCAGCAGGATGTACTGCTCCGGGCACCCAGCCCCCTGAAGAAGGAGAACCGGATTATCCAATAGATTCTCTGGTCCTGACAACAGTTGACAGAACTGTTCTTCCCGTCGGCGTCCCTTCGACGTCGCCTGCCCTGCATCCGGATCAGGTCGCGAACTTTTCAGAGTATGGGTATGGGGTCTGGGAGTTTGGCGAGGGGCTGGACTATGAGAAGAGACTGGACCTCATGCCGGATGGATACACCCCTGGATCTGATACCAATGCAGAGCAACTTTTGACCTTCTTTGCCATGAGCGATATCCATATCACCGACAAAGAGTCTCCTGCTCAGGTGGTCTATTATGGCTATAAATGGGGTGTAATTTCTGGATACTCTCCGGCCATGCTGTATACCACCCATGTCCTCGACGCAGCGGTCCAGACGGTGAACGCCCTTCACAAAGAGGATCCATTCGACTTCGGCATATTCCTTGGTGACGCAATCAACAGCGGCCAGTACAACGAACTGCAATGGTATATCGATGTGCTCGACGGCAGGATGGTCAACCCCGATTCGGGTGACAGGGACGATCCAATCCCCGGCCCTCTCAACGATTACCAGGACCAGTACAAAGCGGCAGGGCTTGATGAATCGATCAGATGGTATCAGGTTCTCGGCAATCACGATCACTTCTGGATGGGTCTCTTCCCTCCGGATGATCACGTCAACAGTGCCTTGACCGGTACCGCCGTACTCGAATTAGGTAATATCTTCTCCGACCCGCGCCAGTTGAAGAGCCGTGGCTTCTATATGGGAGCAATCGATGGTCGGACACCCCATGGTGACATTATCGGTGCAGGCTCTGTCACCGACTTCCCTGATGGTTCCCCAACAGTCCCGGCCGATCAAAATCGCAGTTTCCTCTCAAGAACAGAGTGGATCGGTGAGTTTTTAGACTCCTCTTCAAGCCCTAAAGGACATGGATTCAACCAGTCCGATAGAACAACGGGATTTGCCTGTTACTCATTCGAACCGAGATCGGATGTTCCGATAAAGGTCATTGTGCTTGATGATACCCAGAGGGACGATGATCCCGGTGAAGGCAGCTCCGGGTTTGGTTCTATCGATCAGGAACGCTACGACTGGCTGGTACAGGAACTCGAGAGTGGTCAGGCTGAAGGACAGCTCATGATCATCGCAGCACACATCCCGATAGTCATCCAGGAGGATGAAGCCGGTCTGAGTTCGTTAATGAAATGGAGTCAGTACGCCGCGGTATCTGATGTTGATCTGATAGCCAAACTTCAGACCTATCCAAATCTCATGGCATGGATCTCGGGGCATCGTCACCAAAATACCGTGATCCCTATCAAATCTCCGGATGTCGACCGCCCTGAACTCGGTTTCTGGCAGGTTGAAACCGCATCACTGCGGGAGTTCCCCCAGCAGTTCCGGATCTTCGAGGTCGTCTATAACGGCGACAATACCGTCTCAATCTTTACGACCAATGTTGATCCGGCGGTCAGAGACGGATCGCCCGCTGCCCAATCGCGGTCGTATGCTATCGCAGCCCAACAGATATTCCAATCTCCCGTAGAGATGAAACCGAGCGGTGCATATAACGCAGAACTTGTTCTCCAGTTGACCCCGGAGATGCAGGAGATACTTCAGAAGACCAGAAGAGATCTCTAGGCAGGCGATCGCACTTTTACCGGGCCCGGTCTACCGGTGAGCCCTGACCTGCCACCCTTTTTCTCATACCGATCGAGCTGATTCCTCTTCCCGGATTCGAGATCTCTCACAGCCGGGGCCTTCCCCCGCTCAGATACTGTTCTTCCGGTAATCGTACTCCCCGCTCGCGATCCGCGCCATGACGGTCTCGCCGATGGCGGCGAGCCGGCCCTCCTCGAAATATCCTGATCCAACGCTCGCCCCCCCGATCGCCGAGAGAAGGTACACCTTCCCCCGTGCGACGCCGAAGAACCGGGCGACCGGGCCCTCGGTAATCCTGACCATCTGCACCCTGTCGTAGTTCATCACGACGGTCTCGCGGTCGACGGCGCCGTTCACGAACGTGAAGAGGTCGCTGTCCGTGCCGAACTCCGTGATCCGGTAGGAGACGGATGTCGCATACCATATCACGAGGATGGCGGCTGCCGTCGCGAGCGGCAGCGCGAACGGGAGGACCGTTCCGGCGATCCCCGGGAGGGGTGCCGTCGTGCGGTAGACGGCGATCGACGGGTAGATCATCGCGAGAGCGAGCGCGAAGGACGCTACAGCGGCCCGGACCCGGAGCACGCCCTTCGCCCCCTCCGGCTGCTTCTCCCGAACTCCCTCATACACGAACTCCGGCACAATTTCTGCGAGGAGCCTCTGCTGCGTCGCATCGTCTTTCAAGAGGCAGAGGACGGGGCGGAGGCTCTCGGCGCTCCCGGACGCGAGCCCCACCACCTCCGCCTCGATGCAAGACCGGCCAAGGAGCCGGGCGGCGAGCGTCCGCTTTACCCGGACGGCGTTGATCCTCGATACGGCAAACGACGTCTTATACGTCCGGATAAGGCCGTGCTCCAGGTATATCGTGTCGCCCCGGCGGTAGACCCGGTAGTTGTAGTAATGGGATATCAGCGAGACCGACGGCGCCACCTGGACGACGACGAACATCAGCAGGGAGACCAGTGCTCCCCCGCCCACCCCTGCGGAGGTATATAACTGGAAGACGGAGTAGACCAGGAACGCAAACCCCGATACCGTCTGGTAGGTCGAGACGCTGAAGAGGCCGTGGACGATCACGTCCGCCGGGGAGAAGACGACCGTGGGTTCGGCCGGCTCGTCTTCCAAAACGTTCTCGCTGCCGTAGAGCCGCTCTGCCATCCCCGCCCGTATCTCCTCCGCCAGATCCTCGCGAAATGTCAGGACGGCCTCCGGCACCGTGGCGCCGCTCCCCGAGTTGATGTTGATCTGCAGCCTCGCCGTCCGAAAGACCCTGTTCAGGACGCCGCGGTTGATGTTGACCGACGCCATCTTCGCGTAGGGGAGCGTCTTCTTCGTCTTGAAGAGAGTGTTCCTCTCCACCACCACGTCTGTTGCGTTGAACCGGACGGTCGTCCGGCTCCACTGCCGGTAGTTGAAGAGCACCAGCCCGACGAAGAGGGCCGCGAGCAGGGCCGGTAGAGCGCCCCTGCCAAGTTGCATGACGAGGATGCCCAGCACCACGATTCCCGAGAGCGACCGCTCCACCACGATGCTCGGGTGGCACCGGATCGGCTCGCCATGACGGGCGGGCGCGCCTGTATCGTCGGTCATGCGCCTGCAGGCCCCGGCACCCTCTCCCGGAGCATCCTCCCGACCAGGTCGTTGAGCCGGTCGGCCACCGTCTCCGCCTCGTCGACCTCCAGGTACCGGATGCTCGCCTCGCCTCCTGCCGTGGTTATGGTGACGTCGGCGAGGCCGAGGAGGTTGTTGATCGGGCCACGCGCGATCTCCACCTGGTGCACCCGCTCGATCGGCACCAGGGTATGGCGGATGAAGAGGATCCCGCAGAGCACGTCCACCCGGTCTTCGGTGATCCGGTAGCGGTAGCGGGCGTAGAAGACCGGCGGGGCCACCGCTATGTAGACCAGGGTGATCGCGAGGACCAGCACGAGACCGTACCCGACGGCATCGTAGTAGGGGCCCAGGAATCCCTCTGCGTAGGTCCTCACGGCGAAATAGGCCGCGAGCAGGAGAAGATACCACACGGCGTAGTCGATGTACATCGAGAGCATGCACTTCCGGTTCAGCCGCCGATACCCGTCCGTGCCCGCTCCGGGAGAGAACATGGTTATTCGTTGCCGTTCTGGTTACGTTAACTTATTCTTCGGGACGGCTTCGGTCTCCGCGCCGCCGGGCAATTTTTGCCGGAAAAAGGTCTCGACCGACTGAGAAGCCGTTCATGACTGTAGATCTTCGGTCATGAGAACCTCGCCGACGGCGGCCCACTTGCGTGCCGGGTGAACCGCAGTAGCACCCACACCTGGAACGCGACCACCAGCACACCCACGCTCACGGAGAGGGCCAGAGCCCCGCGCGTGCCGCCCGATGGTGTCGAAGGTTCTGCGCCGCTGCAGATCGATCTCTGTAGGTCGTACGCTCTTAAAAAGTGATATTTTACCAGAGCAAAGAGGGCGTGCGCCGTGCAATTAAGTTATGTTTATATAAACATGCACACGATTTTCATGGTATGAAACCAGTTGTCGTATTACTAGCGCTGTTAGTTGGCTTTCTGTTGGTCTGTGGGTGCACTCTCAATAGCGATACCGTTAGTACCTCTGAAACCCCCCAGCCGACGGTGCAACAGCCCACTGCAGTTTCAGGACTATCATCGGCAAATGCGCCGAAATACCGAGCAGGGGATATCATCGATGATGCTCCAACAGACGACGGCCCTTGCTGGCTGGTTCTCTCATATGATCCGGAAATAGACATGTATGAGACGGCTGTTATTTTTAAGCACGACGACGGTTCATGGGGATATCTGCTGGACGAAGATACCGATTGGGATGAAAGAGAGTTCATCGACACGGAGTACCCTGTGTATATCGCTTACGTCGAACTGTCTGATGTAAAAATCGGGTCCTCCATATGATCTAGAGACGGATGAGTAAGAAAAAGATGTTATTTTAAGCACGAATCATTTTTTTCTGCCGCCTGCCAATGTGCTGGGTCCAGAAAGACGGTCGAGAGCCGTCCTGCCCCTCTCCTGGTTCGTGCGGCCTGTATCAACCCCGCGTCTGTCCACCCCCGGAGGTTGAACGTCGTCAGACCGTGATATCCCGCAGCTGGCGGATAGGCTGCTATAGTTCGGGAAGTAGTCAGACGACCGGAGGGCGCCGGTGGCCTGTAGCAGATCGGTGATGGTGCCACGCATCGAGCGTTCTTTGGGTCTGCTCGTGCAAGGTCTGGACGCCCCGGTAGATCAGGTGATACCTGTTCTTCATCCGGTCCGGGGAGCCCCCGTCCTGAGACTGCGTCTCGGCGATGTATGTGAGGAGGAGATCTCCTTTCTGCCGGGATTGGTTGCCCTCTCTGCGATGGTATCGGAGATATGATTCTTGAGGGCAACATGGTTCATGCACGAAAATAGGGTTGAGAATATAGGGTTGTAATGACCGATTAGAAGTCGGTCATGATCCGGAACTGGTCGATCTCTTCGGTGCTCAGTTCCTGGAGGAACTCTTCGGCCGCGTGCTGGATGTTCTTGCTCGCGGTGATCGCCCGGCCGACGACCAGGATGTCCGCGCCCGCCTTGAGCGCGTCCTTCACGACGGGCTGGCGGATGCCGCCCGCCGTCGCGACCAGCAGCCGCTCGCCGCCGGCCTTCTTGATCGCCGGGATGTCGCCCCAGGCATACGCAGTATCCTCGACGTCGATGCCCCGGTGGAGTTCCACGACGTCCGGCTTGACCTTCAGATCCTTGACGACGGCGACGGGGTCCTCGACGTTGAGCATGTCGACGACCGTGTAGATCCCGGTCTTGCGGGTATCCTCGATCGCCTTCTCGATCGTCGAGAGGGGCGCGAGGCCGGAGATCACGACGGCGTCGGCGCCGGCGTCGGCGGTCATCCGGGCCTCGAGGTTGCCGGTGTCGAGGGTTTTGAGGTCCGCAACGATGAACGCGTTCGGCCGGATCTCGCGGATCTCGGAGATGATCGAGAGCCCGAACTTCTTGATCAGGGGCGTGCCCGCCTCGATGATCAGGTGGTCGTTCTGGGGCAGCGACTCGAGGACCTTCCGCATGTGGTTCCTGTCGACGAGGTCCATCGCGACCTGGAGGTAGGGCGGGTCCCAGAGGCGCTGTACCTTGAATCCCATGACCGCGTGGGCCGCCCGGTCCTTCTCGTGCAGGAGCGTCTCGACGTCGGGGAACCGGTCGAGAGCCCGGCGGAGCGCGAGTTTCACCGCGCCGTAGTTGAACCGGTAGATCTTGTTGTAGTCCTCTGCGGCGGTGTCGAGGTAGACGCTCGCCATGATGACGGTGTCCTCGATGTCGATCCCTTCAAAGACGCCTTCCTCGACCGAGTCCGCGACGGCCTTCGCCACCGCCGCCTGGACGGGCCCGAACATCTGGTTCACCTGGTACCCCTTCCTCATGGTGACCTTCGGGATGATCAGCGTCGAGGGCTTCGTCGGCAGGTTTGGCCTGATGACCGCGAGGAGCGGTGTGTGCCCCTTCGAGAGCTGCGAGATCGAGTTCGCGAACGCCTGTCCTACCGCGCCCTCTTTGTTCCCCATTACCAGATCGATGTGCGCAAGTTCTGCGCCGTCTCCAACCAATGCTTCGCCGATGAGATACATATTGATGCCCTCAGATAGTGCTCAAATATTGGTGAGGCAGGTATTAAAGACCTCCCGGTGGGACCGATTCCATTTTACGCGAAACGCCCGATCTGGAAGGCCGGAGAAGGCGATCGGTTCGCGTGCTGAGGGTCGCGGCGGCGGGGTTCACCCGGCAGCGGGTCCCCGCCCCGCCCGGGATGGGGCGCGAGCGCTCTTCCCGGGCGGGGAAAAGGTATATTGCCCGGTCGCGGTGCAGTCGCGCCCTATGTCGGACCTCTTCGTCCTCCAGACGCCGCTCGCGGAACTCGTCCTCCGGGCGGTCGTGCTCTACTTCTTCCTGCTCCTCGTGATGCGGCTCATCGGCAGACGTGAGTTCGGGCAGCTCTCGCCGTTTGACCTCATCCTCTTGCTGCTCATATCCGAGAGCGTCGCTGAGGCGCTCACCGCGGGGGAGAAATCCCTCCTTGGAGGGCTCGTCAGCGCCTCGACCCTCCTCATCCTCTCGGTGCTCATCTCCATCGGACAGTATAAGAGCCCGTGGATCCGCAAAATCTTCACGCCGGACTCCCTGAAGGTGATCGAGGACGGTAAGATCATCGAGAAGAGTCTCCGTCGGGAGATGATGACCCACGACGACCTCATCGAGCGGCTCCGGGCACGGGGTATTGCCGGGGTCGAGGAGGTGCGGGTCGCCTACATCGAGAGCGACGGCGACATATCGGCGCTCACCTGCCGGGAGACCGACCGGCGCCAGGTGGCGGCCGCAGAGGAGGAGAAGAAGACTGAGTGACCTGCTCTGCAGGACATCTTCGCGTTCTTCGCGGCTTCGCGTGCGATATCGATTGCTGATAGTAATACCGTCTCACGCGAAGGACGCGAAGCCGCGAAGAACGACAGGCCGAAGGGCCGGAGTTCGAGCACCGCCAGGCGTGAAGCCGCGAAGGAGAAGTTCCAGAGATACCCTGCGGTATCCGATGAAGATCATAAGAATGTGGGGTCGGTGAGATTTGAACTCACGATCGACGGGTCTCTCCGACATGCATCAGTGCTCCAACGGGTCATCATCCGTTAGTCAGGAGACCCATTGTTCATCACGTGCAAAGACCGCTGGAGCCCGTCGCCATTCCGGGCTTGGCCACGACCCCTCTGTCCTCTACATCATTGACGGCAAGCAGTATAAGGATTACGCTCGGAGTGAACCATTAATCATATAACCGTCGCAGAACCCATTTATATAGAATGGTTGAGGGCAGTTACGCGTGTGGGAACTCGCAGATACCCCTGCTCGGCATCACCGTCGGTGAGATGCTGAACCGAATCGCAGCGGCGCATCCGAATAGCGATGCGCTCGTCTCCGTCCACCAGAACATCCGCTGGACATATGCGGAGTTTCTTGAGCGCGTCGACACCCTGGCGCGTGCCCTGATGGCGCTCGACGTGGAGCGCGGTGACCGGGTCGCGATATGGGCGCTGAACTACGCGGAGTGGGTGCTCACCCAGTTCGCCACGGCGAAGATCGGCGCCATCATGGTGAACATCAACCCGGCCTACCGGACCTACGAGTTCGATTACGCCATGAAGCAGTCGGAGGTCCAGACGCTCCTCATCCAGGGGCGGTTCAAGACCTCCGACTACGTCGGGATGTTCTACGAGTCCTGCCCGGAGGCGTTCGAGGCGAAACCCGGCCGGATCAACAGCGACAAGTTCCCGTTCCTCAAAAACGTCGTCTTCATCGGGGATATCCCCTACAACGGGATGTACACCTGGGACGACCTCATGGCGAAGGCCGCCCTCATCAGCCCCGACGAGCTCCGGGAGCGGGAGGAGTCGCTCGACTTCGACGACGCGGTCAACATCCAGTACACGAGCGGGACGACCGGGTTCCCGAAAGGCGTCGTCCTGACCCATCACAACGTCCTGAACAACGGGTTCATCATCGGCGAGGGGATGAAGTTCACCCACGAGGACCGGCTCTGCATCCCGGTGCCGTTCTACCACTGTTTCGGGATGGTCCTCTCGAACATGGCCGCCGTCACCCACGGCACCGCGATGGTTCTCCCCGCGCCCATCTTCAACGCCGAATCCGTCCTCCAGACCGTCCAGGACGAGAAGTGCACGGCGCTGCACGGGGTCCCGACGATGTTCATCGCGGAACTCGCCCACCCGGACTTCGCGAAGTACCGGCTCGACACCCTCCGCACCGGGATCATGGCCGGGTCGCCCTGCCCGACCGAGGTGATGCGCGAGGTCAACAAGAAGATGAACATGTCCGAGATCGTGATCGTCTACGGGCAGACGGAGACCTCGCCGGGCGTCACGATGACGACGACCGCCGATCCCCTGGAACGGCGGGTCTCGACGGTCGGAAAACCCTTCCCCCACACCGAGATCAAGATCATCGACCCGCACACGAAGAAGATCGTCCCCCGGGGCGAGACCGGGGAGATCTGCGCCCGCGGCTACTGCGTGATGCGCTGCTACTACAACAACCCGAACGCCACCCGGGCGACGATCGACGAGAACGGCTGGAACCATACCGGTGACCTCGGGACGATGGACGAGGAGGACTACGTCAAGATCGTCGGCCGCCTGAAGGATATGGTGATCCGCGGCGGGGAGAACATCTACCCGCGCGAGATCGAGGAGTTCCTCCACACCCACCCGCAGATCGCCGACGCCTACATTATCGGCGTCCCGGACCGGAAGTACGGCGAGGAACTGATGGCCTGGATCAAGACCGACAACGGCGCGGTCCTCACGGAGGACGAGGTGAAGGAGTACTGCCGCGGGAGGATCGCGCACTTCAAGATCCCGCGCTACGTCAAGTTCGTCGACGAGTTCCCGATGACGGTCTCGGGCAAGATCATGAAGTTCAAGATGCGCGAGATGGCGATCGATGAACTCGGGCTCGAGAGCGACTCGAGGATCGAGACCGCGTAATCTTTTTTGAAAAATTGGTCAGGAGGAGTCTTGTGCCCGGTCGACGAGCGACCGTGCCGCGGCGGCGGCCTCCCGGACGATCTCCTCTTCTCCCGGGACCTCCCGCTCGTGCATCAGGACTCTTCCCTGGCAGAGGACGGTCATGACCGCGCCGCCGTTACAGGCGTAGACGGCGTTTGAGTCGGCATGGAAGAGCGGGGTGTTGCAGACCGCGCGGGCGTCGAGGAGGACGATGTCGGCCGGTGCGCCGACGGTCAGGGTGCCGGGGCCGGTGCCGAGCGCCCGGGCGCCCGCCGCGGTCGCCATCTCGATCGCCTCGCCCGCGGGCAGCAGGGTCGGCGAGTTCCAGGCGAACTTCTGGAGGAGCGCGGCGAACTTCATCTCCTCCATGAGGTCCAGGTTGTTGTTCGAGGAGCAGCCGTCCGTCCCGAGGGAGACGTTCGCCCCGGCTGCCTTCAGCCAGTGGTAGGGCATCGCCCGGTTGACGGCGAGTTTCATGTTGCTTGCCGGGTTGTGGGAGGCGGTGACGCCGCGCTCGGCGAGGAGTCGGCACTCGGCCTCGTCGAGCCAGCAGCAGTGCGCGGCGACGGTCCGGGGGGTGAGGCACCCGCAGTCGTCGAGGAGGTATGCGGGGCGTTTGCCGAACCGGGCGACGCAGTCGACGACCTCCTTCTCGGTCTCGGAGAGGTGGACGTGGATGCCGATCTCCTGCTCGGCCGCGTATTCGGCGCACCAGCGGAGGCCTTCGGGGGAGACGGTGTAGACGGAGTGGGGGCCGACGGCCACTCTGATCCGCGGGTTATCGAGCGATCTGACGTGGGCGACCAGGGTCTCCGTCGCCTTGATCTCGGCCTCCCGCTTCTCCTCCATCCCGAGGTCGATGAACCCGTAGGCGAGCGTCGCCCGCATGCCCATATCATCGACCGCCGCTGCGGCCCGGTCCATGAAGAAGTACATGTCGTTGAACGCGACGGTGCCGCTCTTGATCATCTCCAGGCACGCGAACCTGGTGCCGGCGTAGACGTCGTCGCCGGTCAGGTGCGCCTCGAGCGGCCAGATCTTCTGCGAGAGCCAGTCCTGCAGGATCATGTCGTCCGCATACCCGCGCAAGAGGCTCATCGCGGCGTGGGTATGGGTGTTCACGAGGCCGGGGACGGCTATCCGGTCGGAGCCGTCGATGACGATATCGGCGTCGATGGTCTTCTTCGCGTCCTTTCCTATCGCGGCGATTGTACCTTTCTCGTCGACCGCGATATCGACGGTCGCTCCGTCGATGGTGACCCCGGCGATCAGGAGCGATCCCCGGGCGGTAATTATCTCGTTCATGCAAGTCGCTCCACAATCTTTTCGAGGATGAGCTCCGTTCTCCGGCAGTTCGCCCGGGAGGTCGCGAGGATGTGCTCGTAGGTCAGGGTCTCTTCTCCGAGGCCGTTCGCGTAGTTGTCCACGGTGCAGACGGCGGCAAACCGCATCCCGAGTTCGAGGGCGAGCGTCGCTTCGCTCGCGACCGTCATCCCGACGATGTCGGCGACGCGGGCAAGCGCTTTGACCTCGGCGACCGTCTCGATCCGCGGCCCGCGGGTCTGGGCGTATACCCCGCCCACCCGGGCGTCCGGCACCAGTCCGGCGAGGGTGCGGACCAGGTCGGCGTCCAGTTCCGGCCGGACGTGGCCGATGGTGCACTCGTGGATGGACGGGATGTCGGTGACGCTCAAGTAGTCAGTCGGGATGACGATCGAGCCCGGGGCTATCTCCGGTTTCAGGGAGCCGGAGGAACCGAACGCGACGATCTCCTCCACCCCGAGGACGGCGAGCGCGGCGAGGCACGCCCGGTAATTGATCCGGTGCGGGGGGAGGTTGTGCTGGTGGCGCAGGAGGAGCGCGAACTCTCCGGTATGCACTTCCACCGGCCCGTAGGGCGTCGCGACGGTCGTCTTCTCAAGCGCCGGCAGGTCGGCGAAGAGGAGGCTCGTGCCCCCGATGATCCCGAGCACCTAGACCTCCTCCCCTGTACACGCTTCTCCGTACGACATTCTCCTTAGAGTGTAGACGCCCCCGCGGTAAAGATTCACCGTTCGGGCGGAGCAGGATCGGTTCAATACACATTTACGCCATCGCGACGACCGGAATAGGCATGGGCAGGTTTCTGGTGGTCGGCGAGGATGCCATCAAGAACGGTGAGTGTACGGACGTCTACTTCCGGCGGGTCGCGGAGGTGATGGAGCGGGACGGCATCAACCCGCGCGTCACGATGGAGGTGACGGCGGCGGCGCTCCCCGACCCGTGGGGGGTCTTCTGCGGGCTTGACGACGTCCTGCGGCTGCTCGAAGGCCTTCCGGTGGACGTGGACGCGATGCCGGAGGGCTCGGTCTTCTATCCGAACGAGCCGGTCCTCCGGATATCGGGGCGCTACCGGGACTTCGCGGTCTACGAGACGGCCATCCTCGGGTTCCTCTGCCACGCCTCAGGGGTGGCGACGGCGGCCGCCCAGATGAAGCTGGCCGCGGGGGGCCGGCCGGTCTTCTCGTTCGGCTCCCGGCGCCAGCATCCGGCGATCGCGGCGATGATCGAGCGGGCGGCCTGGATCGGCGGGGTGGACGGCGCGAGCAACACCTGTGCGCCGGCGGGGATCCCGCTCGCGGGCACGATGCCGCACGCGTTCGTGATGTGCTACCCGCGCGAGGAGGAGGCCTGGCGCGCGTTCGACCGCGGGGCGGGCCCGGAGGTGCCGCGGATCATGCTCGCCGACACCTTCTCCGATGAGGCGGATGAGGCGGTCAGGGCGGCCGCCTCGGGGGCGACGGCGGTGCGGCTTGACACGCCGCGGTCGCGCCGGGGGGACATGCGGGCGATCATTGAAGAGGTGCGCTGGGAACTCGACGTCCACGGCTACCCGGACGTGAAGATCTTCCTCTCGGGCGGGTTGTCGCGCGATGAGGTCGCGGCCTACCGCGACGTCGCCGACGCCTTCGGGGTCGGGGGCGCGATCGCGAACGCCCCGGTGATCGACTTCGCGTTGGACATCGTGGAGATCGAGGGGAGGGCCTCCGCGAAGCGCGGGAAGCGAAGCGGCGTGAAACAGGTCTATGAGGTGGCCGGCCGGCGGGTCACGCTGCCCCTCGGGGCTCCTGCGCCGGAGGGGGGGGTGGGGCTCCTCGTCCCCTGCATCAGGGGCGGCGCCGTTCTCGTCCGCCCGAAGATGGAGGATGCGCGGGAGCGGGTGATCTCCCGGCTTTCGGCCCTTGCTCGCGGGGGATAGGGGAGCGGCCCGCCCCAATCCTTATTATGTGATCACGATCAACATTGTAGGGTAACAGGGGCCGATAGATCAGGGGTAGATCGCTTCCTTGGCATGGAAGAGGCCGCGGGTTCAATTCCCGCTCGGTCCATGTTGTTCTTTTGACAGTGTTTTTCCGTGAGATGCATCTCGCGTAGCCTCTGCCCGCAAGGCGTTTCTAGTCAACTGTTCCAGCACTTCTCTTGCTCTGGAGAACGGTCGCCTCTGCTCCCGGGGCCGCCTGCCGTCGCGGTCCACTGCCATTCTTCCGGTCTCCTGTCCAGGTGCCGCTCGCGTATACGCTGGCACAAAGGATGGTGCCGCCCCCCCGCTCCCCGGGAGAAGCAGGCCCGGCAGGTGAATAACGAATTTGTTATATAACAGATTTGTTATACACTTGATCTGTCAGGTGTCGTACATGCTGCCCGTAGGAAGCCCCGCAACCGGCGACGACTTCGTCGACCGCGAACGCGAGACCGTGTTCATCCTGAACACCATCACAAACGACCACGTCATGCTCGTCGCCCCCCGGCGGTTCGGCAAGACCTCGATCATGCGAAAGATCGAGAGAGATCTCGCGAGCAAGCACCAGCCGTGCGTCTTCCTCGAGGTCGAGAGCGTCAACTCGCCCGGGGAGTTCATCACCGATCTCGTCACGGCGCTCGTCGAGTGCGAGGGAGCGAGTGTCAAGGCCCGGATCTCCTCGGCACTCGGCAGGGCGTTTGCCCTGGTGCAGGAGAACATCGATGAGATCGAGACCCCGGCCTTCAGGGCAAAGCTCCGGAGCCGGCTGCGAGCGGAGTTCTCGGACGACTGGCACGAGAAGGCAAAGAAGGTGGATGAGATCTTTGCAGGGCTCACCGGGCCGGTCTGCATCATCCTTGACGAATTTCCGGTTGCCATACAGAACATGGAGGAGGACGACGCGAGGAAGTTCCTGCAATGGTTCCGGCGGCTGCGGCAGGTCTCGCCCAACGTGAGGTTCATCGTCGGGGGCTCGGTCAGCATCGACCACGTCGTCTACCATATCGGCGGGACTCCGGTCATCAACGACTTCCGGAGAGTCGCCGTCGGCGGGTTCAGCGAAGATGTTGCACTCTCCGTCGTCGAACGCGTCTTTCAGGGGGAGGGGTGGGAGTATTCACCGGAGATCGGGAGAGCGGTTCTCGACTGCGTGGGCGAGCCCTACATCCCCTACTTCCTCATGATCGTCCTCTCCGGCTTAAAGGAAGAGGCGGATATCTCAGGAGGGGTGCCCTCCCCGGCGCTGGTCGTGCGGGTCTACAACAGGAGGATCCTCGGCAGCGAGGGACGCCACTACTTCGAGCACTACTCGCGCCGTCTCCAGACGACCTACTCCGGGCAGGAGGCGAAGGCCGCCCGCGCCATCTTGAGCCGGGTGAGCCTCGCGGAATCCCTGCCCACGGGGATTGCCTACGAGATATTCCGGCAGAGCACCGGATCGGGGAGCGAGGATGCGTTTTTAGCGCTGCTGGCGCAACTGAACCACGACTTCTACGTCGCTTCGGAGACTCCCGGCGAGTTGCGGTTCTACTCGAAGATGCTCCGGGACTGGTGGAGGATCTATCATGCCGGCACCTGGTAGGTGTTACCGCTCTTTCCCCGCGGCCCTTGAGAGGGAGACGTTTGAGCACCTTCTCGTCGGCCGGCAGGAACTCCTGGGGAGCCTGTTCGACGAAATGGACCGGGCGTCCGGCTCCGGGACGCCGCGGTTCTTCCTCCTGGTCGGGGACCGGGGCGCCGGGAAGTCCCACCTGATGAGCCTGCTCTGCCACAGGATGCTTGATGGGCTCTCCGGCCGGGTGATCCCGGTAAACCTTGCAGGGGAGGAGTACTCGATATTCAGGGCTTCCGACTTCTTTCTCCAGGTGCTCGCGGGGATGGGGGTCGAGACCTCCGATGTGGCCGCGCTCGGCGAGGATTCGCTGGTCCGCGAGGCCGCGGTCGAGAGGATCGCCGCATCGGCCGGGGAGAGGCAGGTCGTGGTCTTCGTCGAGAACATCCACGATGTCTTCTCCCAGATGGGGAGGCCCGAGGTCCGGGCGCTGCGGTCGGTCTTCCAGCGGGCAGATAACCTCTCGGTCATCGCGTCGGCGCCGTCGCTCTTTCCCGGCGTCCTCGATCACGAGGAACCGTTTTACAACTTCTTCCGGGTCTTTCACCTCCGGGAGCTCGACTGCGCCGAATCAAAGGACCTCATGCGGAGGGTCGCGGAGGTCGACGGCAACACCGCCTTCATCGAGCACTTCGGCGACTACGAGTCCGGCATCGAGGCCCTCTGGCACCTCGTCGGCGGCAACCCGGGGCTGGTGGTCCGGGCTTGCGAGATCCTCTCGCTGTGCGGAGCAGGCAAGGCGGCGGAGGCCTTATTTCAGCTGGCGGACGAGCAGACGCCCTACTACCGGGAGGTCTTCCGGAGGCTTCCGGGGCAGCGGCGGCTCATCCTCGACACGATCCTCGCCGCAGAGACCCCGCTCACGCCCAAAGACGTCGCAGAGCGCGCCCGGCTGAACCTCGCGACGGTGAACGCGCAGCTCCGGCGGCTGGAGGCCGAGGGCTACGTCGTCTCCCGCCCGATGAAGAAGAGGACGACCTACGAGGCCCGGGATAGGATTTTCGCGCTGTGGCGGGCGATGCGAACGCCGGCCGGCCGGGACCGGGTGTTTGCCCTCATCGGGTTCCTGGAGGTCTGGCATGAGCGGCCGGCAGCCGTCGATACAACGCACCGGGGGGCGTCGGGTGTTATGGAAGGCGTTGCCCTGCCGGCCCGGACCGCGGCCGGGAGGCGGGTGGATGTGCTCGCGGCGCTGCAGGCCGGGGAAGAGCCCGACGACCCGGACCAGTTCGTGCACCTCGCGCTCGATCTCGCGGGCGAGGAACTGCTGGCCGGGAACCGGGCAAACGGCCTCTCGCTGATCCGGGCGGTGTATGGGCACGCGGGCCGCCTGGACCCGGCAACGGCACGGAGGATGACGGCAGGGTTCCTGAAACGACTCGCAAGGAAGGGGGAGGTCTCCGCGGTCGGGAGCGCCGTCCGCGAGATCATCGTGTCCGGGGGCGCCGGGTGGGAGGAGTTCCTGAAGCCGGTCGCGGATGCCGTGGCAATCGTCGAGGCGAAGGATACGCGACTGTATTACACGAGGCTGCAGCCGGAAGAGCGGGCGGTCGTTGCCGGCATTGTCCGGGCGATTACGGGGTCGGAGGAGCTGGGGGTGGGGGGTTAGGGGTTGTTTGGGGGCGGAGTTTTCAGTTCCCGCCCGGTCCCTGTTGTTTTTCTGAGTGTTTTGTTGGCTTGGGTTTTTCATTCTGAGTTTAGGGCATAACTCATAGCAGTGGTTACTCCAAATCTGCCGGACATGGTGATATCGGGGACTAAGTCTAACGTTATCTTTGCGACTTAACCTTCCCCTTCACATAAGAAACGACGTTGGCAGCTCAGGAGGAACGCGGAGCTGCCACAGGAGCAGACCGGTCCGGCCTGGCGGGAGCAGGTGTGGCCATACTATGTTGCGAACTGGATATTGCGGTGGCAGTGTGCGGGTGGCTGATAATCATCTTGAGTTGAGCAATCGGCAGAATGTCTACGCAACACAAAGCAAGGCTGATATCTTTTAAATAGTAAATACTAAACTGTACACACTAGTGAACTAGCATGCAAAAAAATGGAGTACTGGATATCTTTTGCGGACCCGGCGGACTTAGCTTGGGCTTTGCACTGGCGGGATTTGATATCGCCTACTCCATGGATGTCAATCCAGATGCTCTAAATACGATAAGATTGAATCACGCGAAAATACACGAGGCCAAGGGCGAAGACAACTATCATTGCGCGGAAGCAAAGGACATTAGAACTGTAGAATCGGATAAGATTTTACAGACTTTTGAAGCGAAAAATTTCCGCATTCAGGGAATTATCGGCGGTCCGCCTTGCCGAGGCTTTTCGTCAGCAAATACCAAAACACGGAATCCTGAAAATCCATATAATAGCCTATATAAGGATTATATTAGGTTAGTTGAAACTCTCCAGCCAGATTTCTTCATGTTTGAGAATGTAGTTGGGCTCCTGTCAATGGGAAAAGGGGGGATCATCGAAGATATTGAGAAGAAACTCCATGATGAGCTCGGATACGTTATGGATAAAGCGATCCTGGATGCCTCTGAGTATGGCGTCCCGCAGACAAGAAAACGAGTCATTATCATTGGAATAAAACCAGAGAAGTTGAAGCCCGAATACGGTGGCAGAATCAAATTTCCAGTGAGGACCGTTGACAAGGCAGTTGCCGTGCAGGATGCCCTGTTCGATCTGCCTGAGGCAGAGCCAGGCTGCCTGCAGGATGTGTATGAGTATCCTGAAGCAGAGCATTTGAGCAGTTACGCGAGGCAGATGCGGGAAACGCCACTTTGGAGTATTTTGTCATCGCAGGTGCTGAATCACAATACGACAAAGAGCAGCGATATCGTCCTAGAGCGCTACAAGCACATCAAGCAAGGGGAAAACTGGGAGAGTATTCCCGATCATCTGCTTAAGAACTACGAGGACAAAAGTAGATGTCACTCTGGAATATACCGGCGTCTAAAAGAGGATGAGCCGAGTCCTACTATTAACAACGTCAGGAAAAGCATGTTCATTCACCCACGCCAGAATCGAGGGCTTTCGGTGAGGGAAGCTGCCCGCCTGCAGTCATTCCCCGACTGGTACGAGTTCAAAGGCATCCGTGACTCACAGTATCAGCAGGTTGCTGATGCTGTGCCTCCACTGATGGCAAAGGCCATTGCGGAGCAGATTAAAAGGATGCTCATAGATCGTAGCGAATAATTCATTAGGGTACATTTAGCTTAGCAACTAATGCAGGATTTCTGAGACGCAAAACTCTGTGTAAGGACCAAGCCGAACCTATTTACAAGTTCTCGCGTAATATCACTTGCTCAAACATAGAGGGTATTTTAACCAGCAGAGATGCATCTATGATTAGTATCCAACTGTCACCGAGGGTCTAGGGATGGGTGAAAACGACAGCGAATATACAACAGATATTAAAGTAACTGATGTTGGAGAATTTATTCGGTGTGATTCCTGCGAACGTCGTTTCTTTCTAGTAACTCACGATGCAGAAATAAGGAAAGATGTACCGTTCTTTACTCGAAGGCTGAATCCTCTTGATTTAATTTTACAGAAAAGAGGAAGAATGTTTGAGGATGAGTGGGAAAAAACACTCAAAAAAAGCGGCTATAACGACGTAACAAATATCCAGGGCAAAATAGAAACTGAAAGAGCAACCCATTGGGATGATTTTTACCACGAAATCCAAAATTTAACTCCTGATAAGAAAGCATATGGACGCGAAATCCATGTCGACACATCCCTCGGAGCATTCCATCTGAAAGGTAATATCGACTTCGTTCTTGTCAGGTGGGAAAACGGGAGCCCGATTGTGTTGCTGGTTGAATGCAAAGCCAGCAGGAGCGACCAGACTTATCATCGGATGCAGGTCTCCCTCTATCGGCTCATACTCCTCAAGATGATTCAGGATGAGGGCGTGTGGATCAACGGAACTCGTGTGCGCGATGAGAATATAAAATGCATTGTGGCGAGAATAGACGAGACAACTAACAGCATACAGGGCATTCAGGATCTTGAACCAATTCCCAATCTTGAACGGGAAGAAGAGGATCTTCGGCGGATGCTCGCATCCGATGGAAAACTCGATCGAATTGTCCGTTCAAATCTGCAGGATTTGAGTTACCAACTGGAGAAGAAGTGTGATGGGTGCATCTATAACATCCAGTGCTTCCCAGAAAGCGCACGCTTCCGAAGAATTGAGTTGATCTCAGCAAATGCTTCAATCGTCCGAGTTCTGCGCAGAAATGGCATAAACAGTATTGATGATTTAGCTCAACTCGACGCTGACAGCCCAGTCGCACAGTGCATTAGAGCGGATCCTGGGTTTAATGAGAATCTTGATCATCTTATCAACAAAGCAAGGGTCCGGAGAAAGACTCTGCCTGGAGGGGAGGAAGATCCAGAAACATTTCCTGTATGGTCTTATGGCTATCATATTCAAAGTCAACTCCCTGAGCACGACCAAAATGGAACTCGTCTAATCCGAGTCTACTTGGCGGTTGAGTATGATTATGCCGAAAACCGGCTCCTTGCCCTTGCTGCACATGTAACCAGAAGTGATGGCCAAGTCCATACCCCAATTATATTTGACGAACAGAAGAAACCCCTGTTCATACCCCACTTGCAGGAACGAAGATATCAAGGCAAATGGCCAGATGGCAAACGTCAGTACGAATATTCTGAATTTAATGAGAACTTCAGCAAGGTTGTTCTTAAGACAATCCGACGCGAGTGGACTGGAGAGATGTTGCATGATAACGGCGTTGAAGAATCCCTGATTCATGACTTCTTTTACGAGCTGGTAAGGGCAATTTCATCCCTTGTCGCATCAAAACCAAAAATGGCGCCGATTCATTTCTATGTTTGGTCACCCATCGAAATGAAGAGGCTTGTTGATGCATGCGCCAGAGTCAATACAAATCTTCTAAGCCATCTAAATGAATTGCTCGGTTGCCGAGCAGGATTAGAACAACTGATATACTCCTGTGTTCAGCAAGAGGTTGATAGGAGATTTGCCCTTGGCTGGACAGGGCGCGGCCTTTCTGTCGTTGCATCGCTCCCTTGGTTTGGAAGGCACTATCATTGGCGCAGGGAAGTGGATGGTGAAACTGTTTTTCTAGACCGTTTATTCACTCAGGATATATTTGACTTTAAAACGAAGTTGAACTACTGGCCAGAAACCAGTGAATGGGCTAAGAAGAAAGATGAGGGATGCAAGCATTTATTCGAAATGCGTAGCCGATTTGAAGATAATTTAACGCTCCCATATTGGCATGCCTATTGGCAATCCCCAATGCTTCCAGACCTTGATGACCCGGACCTGGACGAATTTGGAAGAGAGCATCTTTCGAGATACCTAAGAGCAGGCAGTGCAACAGGTATGATAGAGGCTTACTTAGAGGCCAGGGCAACAGCACTCCGCTGGATCGAGGAGAACATCGAGAATAAAAATCCTGATCTCGAAAAGCCTCACTTAAATATTGACAAACTGAAAGTATTCAATCTGGACGTGTCGCATGCTATCGATTCTGCAATCGATTTTCTGCAGTTGGATCATTACATTAAGTGTGCCAACTGGATCTCAGAGAATCTATTGCCGTCTATTAATAGGGTTCCTTCAGGAAAAACCATTCCATTAAGAAATGTGTTTTCCACTAGTTCAACTGATCTTGAGGCAGAAATAATACTGGATGGTTACGATATCGATCTCGCGTCATTGCGAAAGCGTTGCGCATTTGGGGAGGGTTCCTTCGTCAGACTGAGTCCATGCTTAGGGGATCCAAACCGGGGGCAAACGATAGGTCAGCTCCGTCGTGGAGGAAGCACCTGCACCATTACATCGATAGACTGGAGCACCGGGGAAGTTGTTCTCCATGTTATATACTCTGGAGAGTCAAGGTATCTGTTATCTAGCCGAGGATACCCGTCAAATGAGGTTGTTTTTCCTTTTGCCACTATCGATGAAAATGTGTCGGACTATGTAGCAGGCAGAGTTGAGGAGAAACTTCTCTCGCCTCGGTCAAACCATGTGGGAGAATGGTTTGACCCCAAAAGCCCAAATATCGCTGAAAAGGAGCCGATTGAAGCCCACGTGATGGAAACATACTCTTCCTTAGTTAATGGATTTAGCTTCCATAATAGATATCCGCTTTCAGATGACCAGAAGAAGGGAATATTAGACGGCCTCAACACACGAATTCAATTGCTGCAAGGCCCCCCCGGCACGGGTAAATCTGCAACCACCTCCGTAGCAGTTCTCATGCGGATACTAAATCGTTGCGATGTTGGAGACGTAGTTCTGGTTGCGGCGCATACACATACCGCGGTTAATAATCTACTAAATAAAATGGCACAAAACAGAGAAGAATTTCTTCAATGTTCTTCCAAGGACGGCTTGAAATGCCCCTATATTACCATAGCCAAAGTGCACTCAAACCGGGAAAAGATGGGGGAGCATCCAGCTCCCGCTCCAATTGAAAATATCAATGCAGATTCTTGCAAGAGAAAAGTTGATAATCTGACTAAAAATTCAGTGGTAATAATTGGAGGAACAACGAGCACTATCCTGAAAATGGCTAATAAACTCGATGGAGGCAAACAATACAAAAACCTAGGCGGCTTCAGTGTATCAATCCTCATTGTGGATGAAGCCAGTATGATGGTGTTTCCCCATTTCCTTGCGCTTGCTAAACTTGTGAGGCAGAACGGTGAGATTATGCTCGTTGGAGATCACCGTCAGCTTGCTCCAATTGTTGCACACGATTGGGAGGACGAAGACCGACCTCCCGTTGTGTACTATCAGCCGCATTTAAGCGCGTTCCAGTCAATATTAAATCTCAGTGAAGCAAGTGAAGCGCCTTCGCAGAGTTCACTTTGTGTATCAAGATTAAACCGCACGTTCAGACTCCCCCCTCAGATTGTCGAGTTAATTTCTCGCATATATAAAATGGATGGCATTGCTCTAGAAGGGGTTAAAAAGTCTGTTTCAAACGTCCAAGCGGACGATTTGGGTTCATGGGAATGTATTTGGCGTGGCGGTAGCGGCATTTATCTTGTGCTTCACTCAGAACAGGAATCCCGGCGATACAACACCGTTGAAATAAAGATAATCCAGGAGATCATACAAGCAGGAGATAATCTGCCAGTCAGCTCCGTTGCTATCATTACTCCATATAAAGCTCAAAGGAGCCAACTGACCGATCTGTTTATAGACAATAATTCTATCGATATTATTGACACTGTTGAGCGCCTGCAAGGTGGCGAGCGCCCAACGGTTATTGTATCAGCAACAGTCAGCGATCCCTCTGCCATCAGCAGCAATGTTGAGTTCATTCTCAATCTAAACAGAACAAATGTTGCTTTCACTCGATCAGAGGAGCGCCTGATTGTAATTTGCTCAGAAGAGTTGATCAATTATGTTCCATCTGATCTTGATTACTATAATTCAGCGCTGCTCTGGAAAGTCCTGAGAGATCTCTGCAGAACTCAAATCGGGGCTGCTAGTATAGATGGACATGAAGTCAAAATCCTCACCTATATTCCCGAAAGGGGCGAGGAATAGAACATCTAAATGCAGTTATAGGTGTGAAAACTGACCTGCGAAAGATCTGCCTGCCGTCAGATCTTCTGCAGTTCTCTCATACCTGACTGGTGGAGAATGGTATAAGTCTGCTTAAGCGGTTTGGCAAACTTGCTGTTATTAATTGGAATATAAACACACAGTCCATCCCGTCCTCGCGTCATCAGCACACGATATGCATTCATTCGGATTGTCCGCACATCCTTGATCCGTGCGGTAGTCCGCATTTTAGCGTCCCAGTGCTCCCCATCAAAGGTGTAATCGTCCCCCCATACCAAAACAGGGAAATCAACCTCTAAACCCTGACATTCAAATTCTGTAGCTGGCCTGGAGAGAGAGCAGCAGGATTCAGGTTCACGAGGATTTGCATTGAACCATCGAATGTAGTTCAGGTTTTTATGGCGGTTTTCTCGTCCCCAGTATTGTGTATTATCGATGCCAATCTGCTGGAGACCACCTGCATACCGTGACGCGAGCAGCCCAAACCGCTTATCACTGTTGGCATAACGCTCACGGACATATGCCTTTGCGGCATCAAGGCTGTCGGTGATATATAGGGGGTAACCAGATGCAGTGATCTCACTAGCCATTCGCTGAAGCGCATTCAGGTTGTCAAGCGGGTTGTTTAGGAGAAGAGCGACCCATGTATGGAGCGTTTCGGCCTGGTGGGTCCGCAAAGAGACATTCAAATGCAAGAAGGGGTCGCTGTTGCAGGAAGTTGTTGTGGCTGCAAAAGCATCTTTCAAATGCGGTGGACAGTGGACCTGCCATGCTGCGGTATCACATTTGCTTAAGGCATCCGCCCATTGCTGAATTCCACCCTCCTCCCCTTGATAAATCTCCTGCCCTTCACCAATTAGCGCAAGAATGACGCTCCATTCTGGGATCTTCTCTGCAATGCTCAGCAGGAGGTCCGGTTCAGATACTTCTGCCTTATGATTTTTGTAAACAAGGTCAGAGCTCCAAGCACGCTGGGCTTCGTCAAATATTAGAATATGTTCTGGGGGTATCGACTGCGGCCTTTCGAAGCAATGGTACTTTAGATATGCTCTTATTCCCTTCACAAGAGGGGCTCTGTCTCCAGATTTCTGTTTAAGAGCATCTTGAAGCACGTTCACCAAAGGGCCATTGCCAGATAGAAAGACTGCAGGAGCCCCTTTCCTTCGTGTGTCGCATTCGACTGTAAGCTCTTTGAGATCTGGAGTATGTGCAATCTGCAGCCCTACCAGCGTCTTCCCTGCTCCTGGCGCTCCCGTCAGCAAAACTAGGTGACGAGTACCCGTCTGCGACGCTTCATAGCATATATCGACAATACGTTTGACCGTTTCAGGAATGTTAGCACTTTTTGCACTCCTGATCTGTGATAGGGGCTGACTGTTGAATAACCGGTATGCAGCCTCAATTAACGTCGGCAAAGGCTCGTACTCTCCTTGAACCCATGTTTCAGCATTAATTTGGGGCCCATTATGCGCTCTGCTGATGACATTTATCTCGTCAGCAAGAAAATGCGGCGATATTATTAGGGCAGACGGCTTAATGACAGGGGCCGCACTGTTTTTTGTTGGAACAAGTATCGAGTAAAATGCTGCTGTATGGGACTCCGAATGATAGTTCTTCAAGTCCCGGGCATATGCAACAGCCTGATCAATGTCTGAAGATTTAGGGTCCCTCTTATCCTTAAATTCAAGAACTGCTATGAACCCTGTTCCGAGCAGGACAGCATCTGGTCGCCTCCCGCCCTCTCTTGGGAGTTCATATTCCAGGATAACAGAATAACCAGCTGTATCTGCATTAAGATCAAGCAGCCGGCGAAACTGTTGTTGCATTACTGCAATGCTGTTGCTCCATGCGATCTCCTGTGAGGGATTTCTCTCGCCGATAAAGTTTTTCAATGACTCAAGAATTTCCTCCGCAGGTGCGTCCAGAAATTCAGGCAGGGTTGATATCCATCCACATCCCATTTTCTCACAAATCCACTAGTTCTTTTAGATCGATAGATTCTGCTTCACACCAAAGGCTTCTTGTCAAATCAGTAAGAGGGCGGACACCTTCGCCTCTCAGGATGACACCCAGTTCAAAATTATTGCGGAGGCAGTGCCTCGTTAGGTTCGCGCTTCCGATATAGGCTATCGATTCGTCAGCGATCATCATCTTAGTGTGGAGTGCATAAAGTTGATGGCCTTGTTCATCCTGGCGATAAAAATCCCTGATCTCAAGCCTGGGCGCCAGTTCCTCTTGAATAAACACTGATGCAACATCCCGGACAGCTGCATTCGGTCCCGGTCCAGATGCTCTCCCCAGCTGCCTCCCAAGTATCCATATCTTTACGCCGCTTCTCGCTGCTCCGATCATTGAAGGGAGGAGGCGCTGTGCGCCGTATTCATCAAAGAAGGGATTTACAATCCACAAGTCTCTCTCAGCTTCAGTGACAAGGCGTATTAAAGCGGGCTCTATCTCCTCAAAGCCTTCAGCGGCATTCGGAAACTCAATCGGGACCGTCGCTGCATATGAGATCCCAAGCGGCTTCGTGCTGGACCTGCGCATTTCATACTGTTGCACAACTTCCGCTGCAAAAGATTCTCTCTGGAAAAATTCTCCTGCAACATCGAGATTCAATTCAAACAAATAATCTTCAATATTCCTAGAAGGATGCCGGCTAACAATAACGCCGCCTGAGATCAGATCATACAGCAGGCCGGAGTTGACGGGCAGGGATATCTCCCTCTCAACTCCAGTTAGTATATCCGCTCCTCTAATGAGGAGCCCTCCCTCTGCCAGAGACAGTACGGCTTTTTCGGTCTTCCGGACAGCATTGGGATCTTTCAATCTGAATGCTGTTTCAAACGTCATTATTCAACCTTTTTGATAAATTCATGCTCCCAAAATCCCAGCAAGCGGCCGCATTCATTCTCCCGCCCAACCAGATAGTGCCTGCCGAGATCACGGTTGAAGTGTACGCATGATATCTCGCTTATGTGCAGGCAGGCGTGGCAGGATGCATCAGATGAGATGCAGACGGGATCATACAGGCAGGTTTCAGCGCTCTCAAAGGCCATATCGATCCAAGGGATAATGCCCGTCTCAAAGAGAGTGTGCATGCCGCCGATTTGGAAATCATGGGCATTGTTTGTGTAGATTGCAACTGCAGGGACTTCTGGGAAGATTATCTCTGCAAGTGAGTCCTTATCCATGCCCACAAGGCCGGCGCCTTTTCTCAGCAGAGTGTGAGATATTGTATGGATGAGGGTGTAAACCAATTTTGTCTCTGCAAAAGCACTTGAGATCTCATCATAAACTGGGATATCGCTTGTTTTAATGTTTCTGAGGAACCATTGTTTGAGTTCTCTCTCGTCGTTTCTGTTTGGGACCTCCGAAATAAATTCATTCTCCTGAAGCCAGCGAAGAATTCTCCACCGATCGAAAACAATCACAATTCCCTCAGTCTCTGTTGGGTTGACGTATACGGGTGTTTTATCGGGATACTTAGTATCTGGGGCAAATCCGCGGAGTACGCATTCTCCAGGATCTGTGGTGGATCGTGAGTAGCCAAAGACTGCAGAGATGACAGGAAGATCGTTTACAACGTATGCTTCGCTGATGCCGGCCCGCTTGAGAGCATCTGGGAACCGTGCAATCCTTGAAAGATTCGGATCGTTTCTTGCTTGCGCTTCACTCAGAACTTTATTCACTTCTTTTGAGCCTGGAAGGGCAATCGTATCCTGGAAACTTTGCAATGACGAGACAATAGCAGTTAAAGCATCATTATCAAGTGAAAGACCCCTTTCTGCCTCCTGAAGAGCTTCTTGCCTCCTCTGGTGCCGATCCGAACCGGAGGGAGTGCCGATAACCTGCCGGATAATCTCTTCAGGTATACCTTTCTGTATCATATTCTGTCTGATCCGCTCTGCCTCTTCTTGCTTTGAATCGGCTCTAGCAGTGTCCTGATAGTCGGCGTAATCTTCAGGAGAAATTACTCCAAGGTATTGCGCAATGTATAGTCTAAGAGTGTCTGGGTTGTCGTAACTCTCTGAACTGCTGATGCCTTTTGTATTGATTAATGAAATTGAGTGCGGATAGAACACTTGGCTTTTTCTGAACGGAGCGGTTTCCATTGGTTGATTGCATTCGTCACACCACCCCATCACCTTGCCCGTTTCGACCCCGCATATTTTACACCTCCACCGCCAATTGGAAATGCGGCTGCTGTTGCCGGTTTGAAGCACGATATGACTGAATCCATGAGTGGGGCATCCTCGCACCCGCAAGCTCGACACTTTGCCGCAGATGTGATAGTTGATCAAGTCCAACTGCCTCAGTCCGCCGCCGCATGTGCAACGGTACCCACTGCGCGTGAATTGATTCCTAAATCTCTCAATGCTGTCAAATGAGTAGGCTTTGCCGCACTCGTTGCAGATAAACGTCAGTGGAAAGAGATCGGCTTCAATTGCACTCGGCTCCAAAAATACAAACGAACTTGCGCGAGGGCTTTGAGGGTATCCACGCTTTCTTCCAAAGCGCTCAAGGCGGTGCAGGATCTCTGATGCTAGGCGGGATTCATTGGTTGACTCAGATCTGATCGAATTCCATGCCGAAATCTTCGCAATTGCCTGCGTATCAGAATGATCAATGACACATTCAGGCAGATAGCGGAAGAGAACCTGGCTTTTTCCCCTCTGCATTACTCCACACTCCTAGAATACTGAACACTCACCATTCTCATCGGGTCAAAGCTTTCACGGGTTGGTGCAATTTCTATAGGGATATCCATATCTCTGAGGCTGTTCATAGGGGTGTCAGACAATACGAATGGAATGAATCGATTACCATCGGTGCTGAGTATTTGATCCACATAGTCCTGCACTCGCTCTCTGATGTATTTTTCAAAATACGGTCCCATATCCTGGCCGTTGCAGTTATAGCATGAGAGCACGAATTCGGTAATCTGGGCGATAGAAATCCGCCTTGATTCAAACGCTTTTCGGAAATCCCCGGACATGTATGGGCTTACTTCGGGAGATTTCTCAAGGAAGTTGATTACGCAGGCAGAGAATATTCCTGGCAGTGTCCGATTTACGGCGAATTTTGCCCATCGATTCAGAGGAACTGGTTCAACGAGAACGTCTTTGTACTCGTGATATTTCTCGAAATATTTGTAGTAACTCTGATCCCGCTCTCGAGCCGGGTTGAAAACAACAAATATAACTCCAGGATACTTTCGCCCGACACGGCTGTAGGCTTGGATATACTCCGCCATATTCCTCGGCATCCCGCGAAAGACCATGAAATTCATTTTGTCGATATCTACCCCATGTGATATCATGCTCGTTGCAACGATGAGATCAAGTTTGGCTCCGGGTGTCTCACTTTCTACGGTTGAGAGCACTCCTTTCACATCGCTAAACGTGACATCGCCTGTCATTGGAGCAGTTGCCATTTCACGGATGCCTTTCTTTCTGAGATCTACATTGACCATAGTTCTGATCGACTGAATAACGGCGTCTCCCTCGAGTTTGACGAGGTTGTAACTCAGCCCTAAATCGTAATCTCTGAGAGTTGCACGCACTTCCTCCTCTGAAGAAAAACCGACATTCATCTCAAGCGCTCTGCGAGGATTATTCTTCAGTTCATAAATTTCCTCATAGTACAGTTTTAGAATATCCAGCACCGCGTAAATTACGGTTTTATTGTGAGGCATGACACCAGCAATGAGCCGTGCTGTTTCCTCCTCATCCTCCCAGGCATAGAATGACCGATTTGAAGGGAATTGATGGCCTTTTTTCATGTAAAGATGCCGGATTTGCTCCCCGTAATCTGTCACCGTTGCAGAAGACCCTATTATTTTGACCGGCTTTCCCTTTGCCAACTCCTGGATATAGTGCTCTAAGAACGTTTCATAATGCGAATCGTATGTTCCAAGAGATTCCCTTATTAAGTGCATTTCATCCTGAATGATTAACGATGGAACCGGATCATACAGGTTTACGGGCAGGTAATGCTCAACGGTGCAGAGGTTCGGATCCTCATTGTGGTAATGCTTCTTTTTATATAGGCAGTGTTCCCCTATGACAAATCCGTGTTGGGGGCACTTTCCAGAAACTTTACCGAATATCGACTTGAATTCCTTGCTCCAAGCGGCAGTTGCCATCTTGTCAAGTGTTGCGATAATAAATGTCGGGAGATATCGGTATACTTCTTGATCCGAAATATACACTGGAATCTCTTCACCGCACTCTGGATTGGTGCATTTATGGATAATTCGAAGCGAAGCGGTTTCTCCGCGAAGTTCTATAGACTCTTTACCGCAGAATGGGCAGCAGGAGATAATTTTATACTTTTCCCGCAGGCTTGAATCCGTATTGATAGGAGTAATCTCATCTTTCACTCCGTTGAATCGCGAACCGCCCTCATAGACCTTATTGGGGGTGTTCCCTTGGCCAACATAATATCCTGTGCTGAAAGGCGCATAGCACTGGCCTCCAATAACCGAGTGAGTTCTCCGGATCTTCTCGGCTTGGGCGAAGATATCCGCAATTCTTTGAAGCTGCTGCAGCGAGAGGAGACGAAGCGGGAATCTTGTAATAGCGGAAACCCCCTCCTTTTTGCCTCTCAGCCGATCAAAGAAGATAGTAAACACCACAAGGCCGAGGTACGCCTCTGTCTTTCCTCCCCCAGTCGGGAAATATATCAAGTCAACATCAGCTGCTGTGTCCGAACTGCCGCGTCCTGATGCTGCTAAGATATCGGGTATTTCCATGACAATAAAAACAATCTGGAAGAGGTGCCATGAATCAAAGCCTTTGCTTGACTGTGCAAACGCCCTGTTCATCAGGGAAAACGCTTCCATCGCCTCATCGTCAGTCTGAAGCCGCTCTACCCCGCATTTGAAGCGCCTTGTCTCTGCAATGAACTGATCTAAATCATCCCGCAAGCAGTGGCGTCCCCTAGCGGTCAGATCTGTGCGGCTCTGGAATGCAGTTTCAAGTCTCATAACCTCTTCTTCCATCAATTGATGGAGAGTCATCAGAACTGGGATTGGATCTTTCGCAAGGCTGGAGAAGTTCAGATTTATCGGTTCCTGTGATTTGTATTTTTTCTGAACAAATACAGGCATATGCTCGATGCGGATAACCCCATCCTCTTTTACAATGGAGCAATTAACTCCGGCTGCATGGATGTTTCCCTCATGCTTATAGTCATCCCGGAGATACTCAAGGATATAATCTTGGAATGCAAAGTTGATCGGCTTAGCAGACATCTCAGTCTCAAATATTGAGTTTTCCACGTCGTTTTGTTCTTTTTTCTCCTCTACAACGTTTTCCAAAAGCAGGGTCAGTTTGATGCAGTCATCGCTGTAATCTGTGGCCCGATATGACAACTGGACACTCCAACTCGGCTCGGGGATGCTTGTTCCCCAATCGTTCAAGAAGCCGCTCCACGATTCTTCGTCCTTAAGAACGCATCTGGGGACGAGCTCCTCCTGCTCCCTATCCCTCCTATCAGATGATGAATGCGCCCGCCTTCGAAACCTGTTGGGATCATCTGCAAAAATCTCTCTCGCCTGCGTAGCAAGACGCTCTGCTTCTGGGAATGTGCCCGCTCCATGCCAATCAGCACTTATCAAATCCAATAGGAAAACTTCAATTTCGACAGGGTTGGGCTTTATTTTCCTGTATGCAGTCCTCAGGCGGTACCCCGACTCTGAAGAATCACTCTCTTCACCCTCAAATTCTTCGTCTTGACCTCCCGCATCTCGACTGTAAACCCCTGTATCTTCCTGCTCGTAGATCTCCTGTTGCTCTTCCCGTTTAGGGAATACTTTGTAGTAAAACACCCCGGAGATCCGAATCCGAATCCTAGCGGTTTCTAGATCATCTTTATTTATCAAAATCTCAAGGCCGGCGGATGAGGGGGCGATTTTGGAGTAGATGGATGACACCGCTGGAAGAGGTTTTTTTGGACTCAAATTTCCAATGAAGAGTTTTCTCGAAGGCTTCTCATCGAGAATTCTATCAGAAACTGATCCATCAACACTTCGGCGAATTTTCGCCAAAACCGCCCTTGCAAATCTGCCTCGGACGAGGTTGTCTGCTCCTTGTGAACCTGGCATGTGGTTACCTCAATTATACGTGACTTTGTCCAAATCTCCCGATGAGACGTTCTCTAAAATCTCTACTGCCTCAATACGCTCAATTGAAACAATGTTTGCGAAATCCTCAAGATAGAGTTCGAGTTCTTTGTCTATCACCGTGTTCTCCTTATCCTTCAGATCTGCCTCGATCCCCGCCTGTGGAATCAATTTATTTAGTCTTCGGGCGAGGCTGCGATGTATGTTCCGAAGTCTCTGAATCGCCCGTGCAATGTCACCGAATTTCGCTACGAGAAATGGCTTTTCATAAATAATACCGATTCTGCGAATGTTTTCTAGATCTTGAGGGCCAATAATCGCCCCGTTAACCCACTGGAAGATGGCACCTGGAGTAGACGGGCCTTTGGCGCCATGTTCCTGCAGTTTACGAATTATCTCGATGAAGGTGTCTCCACTCTCCTCAAGGGCTTGCCTCAAATAATGCACCCACGTCTTTTGATACACCACAGCCTCCATCATCGCAGGGTGCGCCTCAACTTTGCTGATGACCGATTCTGCAAGAGATTTTCGGGTAGAGTTCTCAATAAGGATGAGAAAATCACCCTTTTTAAGATTTTTTGCCTCACGATCTTTGACTTTATCTGTAGAGTTATCATATATCTGGACTGTTTTTTCTGCGTGCAGTATAATGCAACGATCTCCAGTGAGGGATATCTTTGCAGCGGTTATCTCATCAGAGAGACCTTTCCCTAGCCGCTGATCCGCTGATTTGGCCTCTGCTTCATTGGCATATTCAAAGTCAATGCGCCAATCGAGGGAGAGAAAATCTGAAAAAATTTCTTTGGGAGCGAATTCTCCCATCTCTGCATCCTGAGGATCGATGAAGATGAGGGCAGTGTTCTTTTTTTCTTCCCTTGGTCTCTTTTTAGGAGTTCTCCCGTCGGGTTTCGCACCCAAAAGCCTCTCAATTGTTTTTGCCTTGCAGGCATCGGAGAAAAAGCTCAGGCTATTATCTGTCTCATTTTGAATGTATTTTATTGCGGGAATTTCAGACTCATACGCAATGATTCCAATGCTCCTTGCTCTTGCGTAGGAGAGTATGTCTTTCTGGTAATAGCGAGGGCAGCCGTACAGGATACAAGTGTCAACGATATTTACATCGGCTACATTTCTGTAAATTTGACTGACTGGAATGAAGTCAATCCTTTGATTCTTGAGGTTTGAGATGCTCAACTCTTTTTCAACTTCGAGATATGTCTTCAGCCCTTCATTAAGGGCTTCATTCTTAGACACAAAAAGAACTGATTTTTCATTGGCAACTGCCTCCTTGATGATCTGAATAATGATTGGATGTTTTCCAGTTTTTGTGTCCGCCATGTATCCATAAGCTTCGAGCACCTTATCTGCGGAGCGAAGCGCAAAGGAGACAAAGAAGGGCTGTTCAGTCCGTATCGCTTCACAATGAGTCTTAAGAGCAGCAATTCGCCGGTTCACTGGGATTGTGCCCCATCGTCTGTTCAGCTCAATTTCCGCGTATGCAAGCGGCGATGTTATCTCTTCAAGAGCGTAGATGCATCCAAGAAGTCTTTTTGTAACATCTGCTGCGCGTGGAGAGTTGGTTGACTCTGCAGCTCGTGCGAGCTCCCAGTAGTCTTTCCGCAACTCTAGGAGCATTTTGTTGAGCCTCTGCTCTTTAACCGGTATGATGATTTTTTTAACACCAATGGCCTTGTTGCGGATCTCTTTGTAGTTTCTGCAGAATGGGTGATCTAAGCTGAAAATACCTTTTTTGAGGTTTGCCTCATCAGCCCGACAGTCTTCCACAAGTGACTCGGGTTCCCATCCCCAGTAGATAATGCCCTTTCCAATCAATGTTCGGGCTAATTCAGTGGGCGGATCAGGAGATACAACAAATAAGCAAGGTATTTTATTCAGTTGGGCCCATCTAAATATCTGTTGCGCCTGCTCTTCTTTTATATCTGGTGTTGCCTCAATAATTGCACCGAATATGCTCCTTGCGACATCACTGTTGGGCAGAGCCGCAACACCTGGAGAGATTATTAGTTTTGGCTCGCCGTTCTTCGGCGTTACGTTGACAACCTCGCCTTTGGAGGTAACCCTGCCTAAGAGAAAGGCATCGAGATATATGGGCATCGTTCCTGCTCTCAACGAAGTAAAATGATATTTGATGTCCTGCCGGAGTTCGACTCGGCTGCTGAAAATCACCAACCGATTGCGCCCAGATGGCAGTTTTTTTTCATGCAGGCGGTAATAGAGGGCTTCAAGTGCCAGAAGAGGCGTTATCGTCATCTTATTCGAGGGATAAACAAGCAACGCCCTTCTATTCTTTACAATAACTGACTTAAAAAATAGCAAAGATTGTCTATTTACTGAATGAAGATAGATAGACTTCTTATTGAAGTTGAGATAGCCATTGTCCAGACTCCAGAGTACCGAACTCCTACAATGCCTTAATAGTATATTCTCCCAATATGCGTCTGCCGAATCCTCAGATCTAGGCAGAGATTTATGTGAACCTATGTCCGTTCTGTTCCCTCGTATTGGGAATTGGAGCCCTGTCAGAAATAGGTTTCGGAATTGGGATTGCCATTATGCACATATGATTCAAAGCGTAGATTGGTGGGAACATCACATTTTAGAGGAAATCTGCTTAATTATTTTCTCAGCACATTTCTCCACATCTTCTTTTATCTCATGCTCCCATATGCGAATGACTTTCCATCCCATCTTTTGCAGTTGCTCACCGGCAACTTGGTCGCGCGCAATATTCTTTCCTATTTTCGGGAGCCAATAATCTCTATTGGATTTAGGTTCAACAAAACATATCGGGCACTTGTGCCAAAAGCATCCATCAACGAAAATGACAACCTTCTGGGATCGGAACACAATATCCGGCTTGCCGGGAAGGTTCTTAACATTTATCCGGTATCCCCTCCAGCCTCTTCGCCATAGTGATTTCCGCAGCAAAATCTCTGGCCGTGTCTGTTTTGATCGGATTTTGGACATCACGCGGCTTCTTGTTTCTTTGGGATAACAGTCGACCATAGCAGCAGGTACAACTTCAGTGTTCTGGAGTCACCTTATCACTTTGCCTCGTGCAAACTTACTAACCCCCATGCAGATCGATATGTGAATCATGTTTTGTGCAAGCACCTCTGCGCATTTGCCTTGTCAGGGCAAGCCTGTCCAACCGCAATCGTTTATGCGGACTTCTGTGAAGAGAAATCTCACTGAAATTAGAGCCCCTCACCGCACCCCCTCTCCCTTATTCCACTCCCGCACCAGCCTCGCATAACACCCCTCGCAGACCTTCGCCTGCGCCTCCCGCGAGCGGTAGACCGCCTTCCCCGTCCCGCAGACCGACGGCAACTACTCGGCATCCTCCCCGGATCTTCCGGGGTGTGTGGCGACCGGAGCGACCCGCGAGGAAGTGGAAGAGCGGGTGCATGAAGCGATCGAATTCCACATCGAGGGACTCAGGGAGGACGGACTCCCGATTCCGCCGCCGCGATCTTCAGCAATTTACATAGCGGTCGGCAGAGGGTGAGTCACTCCCGATCACCAGACTCCTTCTTCTCCAGAATCCTGATGACTTTCTGGGCCGTAAGTGCCGGAAGTTTAGGCATGGGCTTCGACGGTGAGGGTGTACTCCAGGAGCCCTTCCTCGGTGGGAATTTCCTCGCCCTTATCCTGGAGATCTTCAATGTAGAGTTCAATGGCCTCCCGTGCCATCGCTATCGCTTCATCGACGGTCTCCCCGAAGGTGACGCAGCCGGGAAGGGTCGGTACGGTGACGGTATACCCGCCTTCCGGCTCCTTCCGGAGGAGGATACGGTATTGCAGGCTTCTCATCGGATTGCACCCCTGCTCGTGATAATACATCACCCGATGATGCATAAAGGGTATCCGTGCGGGTGTTACTCCGCTGTTAGCATCTTATACCGGGAATATAACTTGAGGATTATCGTCCGGAACCCGTCCCTGACGGCAAACTCCGGCTCCGGCAGTCCGGCCTCAGTACAGTGCCGGATCATGCCCCGCGTCCTCGTGCCCATACACTCGCCCGGGCTCAGAGATTGTGGAAGTGTGTTGCGGAGGGAATGCGGCCACGGTTGAGATCGAGGGGGTGGTTTCCCCGGAGATCCACACTCCTGATTACATACCGGTTACATACCCCGCAAAGCGATATCCGAAGAGATAGGACGATGCAGTGCTCGATCCAGAGTTTTACGAAGAGGGGAGACCCGGCCCTGTGAACCGTGATGTACATATGGGGGCAGTGTGTAGTTCTCATGCCCGGTGCGGGACATATCTCTGGTCCTTTTTTTTCGAGCGTCCAGGCTCGAACATGAAGAGGGCAGACAGTATCAGCAACTAGAACCCCCTAAGTGCCTCGTCCCGGTCGGCGGGAAGCCTATAAGAGAATGACCGTCGATGTAGTATCAGTAGTCAACTGCATCCACCATGATCGAGAGCCAGAACATTGAATTCAAGGAGTCCTGGAAGGACGAATATCTCAAGACCCTCTGTGCATTTGCAAATACGAACGGTGGGGTGCTTAAGATCGGCGTCGATGATGCCGGGAGACCGGTCGGCGTCCGTCAAGTGAAACGGCTCTTACGAGAACTGCCCAACAAGATCCGAAACAAACTTGGCATAACCCCCTCCGTTGTTGCCGAGACGGTCGCAGAAAACGACATTATCAGCATCACGGTCTCCCCCTCTCCTGTCCCCGTCTCGTGCGACGGCCGGTATTATCAGCGTAGCGGAAGCAACACGTTCGACCTTGCCGGACAGGAACTTGTTCATTTTCTGATCCGTAAATCCAGGATAACCTGGGATACGCTCACCGGTGACTACTCCATCGACGATGTCGATCCCGATACCGTCAGAACATTCGTTCATCTGGCAAAGCGGTCGAACCGACTCGATACCGCAGATGAAGAAGAGCCCGTGGACGCGATTCTGCGCCGTCTGGAACTTACTGTCAACGGCAAATTGACCAATGCCGCTATCATGCTCTTTGGCAAAGAACCACAACGATTCTTCATCAACACCACTACCCGGGTCGGCCGATTCAAAGGGAGGGATATCATCATCGGGGATGAGGAGTTCTCCGGGAACCTCATCCAGCAGTTCACACGAGCAGAAGAGCGGGTGAAAAGCCTCATCGATGTCCGATATGAGATCTCGGCGGACGCAATGCAGGAGTCCTTTCAGCGCAGGGAGATCTGGGACTATCCACTACTGGCAATTCGTGAAGCGCTCCTCAACGCGCTTATCCACCGGGACTACTTCAATACCGACATCCAGACGCAGATCCGTGTCTACGACGACGCCATACGGTTCCACAATCCCGGATCGCTGCCGCAAGGAATCACGATCGAGATGCTCAAGACCGAACACTACTCGTTCCTGCGCAACCCGCTCATAGCAAAGATATTCTACCTCGCAGGGTTTGTCGAGCGGTATGGCTCCGGCATCGGTCGAATCGTGGATGCACTCGCAGAGGCTGGGCTCCCGGAGCCTGAATTTCAAAGCGATTCGTTCGGATTCATCGTGCGCATGAGAAAGGATCTGCGGTTTACCGAAGATTCACTGCGAGGTGCCGGTCTGAACGAGCGGCAGCTGCAGGCCATGTCCTTTGCCAGAGGAAACGGCGGTATAACTGCTGTGGACTATGCATCGATTGCGCCGCAGGTATCGGAGAAGACCCGGTACCGTGATCTTCTCGATCTCGTCCATCGCGGCTTGCTGGAAGCAGTCGGTGCGAAAAGGGGCAGAAGGTACGTTTTAGCCCGGTCACGTCCCCGGGGAACCTGATGTGTCGAGAGTATACCCTGCAGGATAACAGACATTTATCGGACATTATCGGACATTATCGGACATCTCCTGTTTTGGGGTGTGCCTGATATCTGACGTGTTCACCGCACCCCTCCCCCTTATTCCACTCCCGGACCAGCCTCGCATAACACCCCTCGCAGACCTTCGCCTGCGCCTCCCGCGAGCGGTAGACCGCCTTCTTCTCCCTGCAGACGTCGCACCGGCCGATCTCCACCTTCACCCGCTCAAACGTCCGGTGGACCGGGAAATCAGAGATTTTCCTCACTGCGTTCCAGCACCCCCGGGAGCGGCTGCGCCTTCGCCGGCCGCTTTGCCTTCTTCAGGCAGTCGTAACAGAGGTAGAGCCCCCGCCCCGTTTCATCGGCGACGTCGGCCTGCCGGTTGCAGACGCGGGCCCGGGCTCGTCCTCTGCCGCCGGGAGGACGATATAGTCCGCAGGGTTGACCGGAGCGGATGGTTGCACGTTTTCACCTGTTTTCACATCTTTACACCCTGATTTACACCCCGAAAATCCACCAAATGGAGCCAGTTCTCTGATCGGCCGTATCTCCTCCGAAATACCCGGGATGTTTTCACCACTGCGGATTTCACAGACACCAGAAGTCGGGTTACCCGCTCCTGCAGGCAGGCTCTCCGTTCTTGGAAATCGGTGTAAACTACTCCTCTGATCAGTACGTATCTCTGTACATATCTCTCCAATAGAGCAGTCTCCACCATTATGGCCGGCATCTTCGTTTTCACTTTTCCCGGGTTTCTGGTGAAAACCTGGTGAAAATGTGAAAACATAAGAACCATCGTTCTGATCGTCCGGGTCTTCGTCCAGCCAGACCGAGGCTCCCCGCCCCAGGCCCGGTAGACTTCACGGTCAAACGTGAAGTCCTGCTCCGGCAGCGGAACGTGGCCCCGGACACGCCGGTTCACGGGGTGCGGCCCGGGCGTTCACCCCGGGACTTCGACGGTGAGGGTGTATTCCAGGAGTCCTTCTTCGGTGGGAACTTCCTCACCTCTTGCTAGCATGCCCTCGATGTAGAGTTCAATGGCCTCCCGTGCCATCGCTATCGCCTCGTCAACGGTCTCCCCATAGGTGACACAGCCGGGAAGGCTCGGCACAATAACAGTATACCCGCCTTCCGGCTCCTTCCTGAGGAAGATTTGGTAATTCAGGCTTCTCATCATATTATACTCGGCTCGTGAATGGTACAGGCCCCGATGGGGTATAATGGGTATCTGTGCCTGTCCCATAGGGAGACCATCCTTTCTTGGGTCGACGAAAAAGCATATGAAGAATCGAAACAAGCAGGTTGCATGGCAAAAAATCAGCGTGCGGACGTTAAGAACCCCAACAACCCCTCACACAAAGCAGCAGCGGACAACAGGGCGAATCAGCTCAACCCGAACAACACAGCCACGAAGTCCGGCAGATCTAAGAAGTGATTGCCTGAAAAACGTCCTGCCTTTCTCCAGGATGTGCAGCTTGCCCACACCAGGCCGGGCCTTTACTCCATAGCGGAGCAATCCGCAGATCTCCGAACCCTTTATCTCCTCCCGCTCCAACATCTACTCAAAGTTGAAAGTCGCTTATGCCTGACGATCTGATAACAATCGTGGAAGAATCCGAGGGCGTGAACAGCGCTCTCATCTCCCGGGTGCGCCTGGAGATACTCTGGGCGCTCTCCGACCTCGGTGAGGACGGGGCCACCGCACGGCAGCTCAAGGCCGGGCTGAACCTGAGTGACGGCGTGCTCTACGCAAACCTCAAGAAACTTGTCGAGATGGGGTACCTCCGCTCCGAGAAGGTGACGCTCGAAGGGAAGGAACTGGACCTCTACGCCATCACCCCTGAAGGGCTCGCCGAGTGGCGGCGTGTCCAGGGCTGGCTCTGCAAACTCCTGGGCTGCGAGGGTGATACCTGTGAACGATAGAAGCAAAGTCATTGCCTGCTTCCGGGAGGCGGGATTCCGGATGGATAAAGACCGATTCGAGCACCGGCTCATCGCCCAGAAGTTTGTCTACCTGCTGAGGCTGAAGGGCGTCGAGTTCGTGTATCCGTTCCGCCTCTACGTCCGCGGGCCCTATTCACCGCTCCTTGCGCGGGAGTACTACCAGCATGCCAACGAGTTTTCCCGGTGCGAGACGGAGAGCACGCTCTCTCCCGCCGAGGCGGATGCCGTTGCCGGGCTCACCGGCCTCTTCGATAAAAGCCCGTCGTTGCTTGAGATCGGGGCGACCTACGGGTACCTGGCCTACGAGATGCACCAGTCGCCGGAGCAGGCGTACCGGACAGTCCGGAGAATGAAGTCCTTCTACTCAAACGAGCAGATCGTCAAGGGCGTCAACCGGGCGAAACAGTACCTCTTCGTCCCCACCGACGAAGAGAAGGCGGCGCTCGACGCCGAGCTAGGGGAGTGGCAGCGGGCCGGTATCCAGTCGATGAGGCATTAGGATGGGCCGGAGCAGGGGTGATATCTGGTTCGTCGATCTCACCGATGCACGGGGGCACGAGCAGAGCGGGCTGCGGCCCGCCGTGGTCCTCGCCGTCGCCTACGGGGGTATGACCATCGTGGTCCCGCTCACGACGACCCCGGCGGCCTTCTCGTTCCCGCACACCTACGGCATCGAGAAGAGCTCACAGAACGGGCTCTCCTCCGACAGTGCGGCGCTGGTCTTCCAGATTGTTGCCCTCTCAGAGGACCGTTTCGTCCGGAAGATCGGAGAGTGTTCGGTCGAAGATATGGAAGCGATCAGCGTTCTGCTGAAGGAGCTGTTATTGCTGGAATAACTGGCAGACAACCTTGCTCCGGGAACGCTGAACAGCGTTCTCAAACAGGCAGGACTTAAAATGAGGGATGAATAATGTATCGATTTCTTGTCATCGTCGAGAAGACCGACGGCAACTACTCGGCATACTCCCCGGATCTTCCGGGGTGCGTGGCGACCGGAGCGACCCGCGAGGAAGCGGAAGAGCGGATGCACGAGGCGATTGAGTTCCACATCGAGGGGCTCCGGGAGGATGGGCTCCCGATTCCCCCGTCACGGTCTTCAGCTATCTACGTAGCGGTCGGTAGAGGGTGAGCCCCCCGACCGCAAACTCCGGCTCCGGCAGACCTGCTTCGGAGCAGTGCCGGATCATATCCCGCGTTCCCGTGCCCATCCGCTCGATGTAGCCGGGGAGAGATATCGGTTCGGCGAGGAGGGGGTTCGCCGGCACCGACCCGTGGGCCTGCCGGAGTTTTTCGAGCGTCAGGGACGGCGGGAGGGTGTCGGGTGCGGAGTGAAAGCGAAGGCTACAACCGCGAAGTCTGCGGCCGCACCGGCTGCAGAATCACCGCCATAACCCCTATATAGTCTCGTGGACAATCCTCCACTAGAGGGATTGCGTGTCGGAAACTCGTCTCCGTTATACGGTTCTTATGGAACAAAATGAGGATGGAGGGTATACCGTAACGGTGCCGTCCCTTCCGGGATGTGTCAGCGAGGGGCCTACCTGGGAAGAGGCGCTGGCGCATATCGAGGAGGCGATCGCAGGATACGTCGAGGTGGCCCGGAAACTCGGCAAACCAATCCCGGTTGAGGTCTCTGTCCCCTTGAACACGAGCAACGCCGGGACATGAAACTTCCGAGAACCACCGGTGCAAAGGTGGTCGGTGCTCTCAGGAAAGTCGGGTTCGAGGTGGTCGGCAGCCGGGGGAGCCACCATTACCTCTATCACGCGCAGCGTGATGTCATCGTCACAGTTCCCGTGCATTCCAAAAAGACCCTTGCGCCCAAGACCCTCCAGACGATTCATTTCCAGGCCGGGATCACCGTCGACGAGTTCCGGGCGCTCCTGTAGTCTGTTGCCCGGTCGTTCTCCTGCCGGTTCCCGGAAGAGATCAAGGCGGTCTCGCCTCCGGATATACTGATCCTCCGGCGCTTTAATCTATACATTGCTGTCCCGGGAGGGGTTTTACCAGGGCGATCTCTGCCCCGGTACCGAGAAAAATTGAGTGGGGGTTTCTATCCCCCTCCAGCGTGCCGACTGTGTTCTTGATGGCGTCTCCTGGTAGGACGAGATCCGGACGTTCTTTCTGGTGAGGGATCCCCTCCTTCAGAACGCCACAAGTTCTCCCCGTAACATCATCTTCGCGCCGGGGGAGCATCGTCTTCCTCATCGGATTCCAGGATGAACGCCCCCTGGTACCCGCACTGCTTGCAGCGATACAGCGTGGCAAACAGGCCACGGGCGTCCCGGTAGATGTCGGTGCTCCGGCATACCGGGCAGCGGAGAATCTTTTGTGTCATCAGATCATCTCCTGGTTTCGACGGCGAGCCTGTACTCAAGCAGCCTGTCCTCGGTAGGAATGTCCTCGCCCTTCTCCACGAGGTCCTCGATGTAGACCGCGACAGCCTCCCGTGCCATCGCTATCGCCTCGTCGATGGTCTCCCCGAAGGTGACGCAACCAGGAAGGGTCGGCACAATAATGGTATACCCGCCTTCAGGCTCCTTGTGGAGGAGGATACGGTATTGCATGCCTCTCGCTTCATGCTTCTCGACAGGGTTCATGGGGTGTCTCCTCTGGAGCTGTGTTTCGCTGCCGTAGCCCGGCGAACGATCGTCCGGAACCCATACGCTCCCGGCGAACTTCGGCTCCGACACTCTATCGGGTGGCGCCCGGATTGTTGCGGCTACCTCCGGTCTTCAGCGAGCAGGGCATGATACCCGGCCTGGACAAAATGGTGGTCTGCGGTCAGGGCATCGGAGATCTCCCGCTCCTTCATGACCGCAAGAGAGATGCAATCCGTGAGGCTCCACGCTTTATCGAGCCTCTGCTCGTAGATATTCCATCCCCTCGACCACAGGACGGGATCGACAAAGACGATCTCCACCCGGGGCGACGACTCAAGGCGGCGACGGAACGCGATAACGGACGGTTTGAATGCGGGGTTGGCGAGAGCGTTGAATGTCTCGGTGAGCACGGATGAGGTGGTGACAAGAGAGGATCCGGATTCCATCCGGCGCTTATAGATCGTATCGGCGGTTTTGTGGAGGTTGTCACGCTTGTTCAGCAGCGCAATCCAGCAGCCCGTATCAACGAAACACCGATCATTGCCCATGGGTATCCCGCTTCGGCGTTCCGTACAGGTAGTGATCGTGCTCCGCTGCGAGGTCGCTGACATGGGTGTCTACGGCAAGTGCCGCTATATCGAAGGCCGGATCGGTGGTTGCGTCGGAGTTCTCCGGGGTGAGTTGTACGGTAATTGTATACTTCTTCCCTGCCTCAAGGTCGACAGGCCCGGAAGGTCGGAAGACCGTTCCATCAAAGAGAACTTTCAGCGTCTTTGTCATCCCTAAAACCACCCATGAACTCGATGACCATCATGGTCTTCGTGAAATATTAATGGTTGCGGGTGCCCCTCCAGGGCTCGACGGCGGCATGAGCGAGAAGGCCCGCTGCCGCAAGGGATCACGATCGAGATGCTCAAGACCGAGCACTACTCGTTCCTGCGCAACCCTCTCATAGCAAAGATATTCTACTTTGCAGGGTTTGTCGAACGGTATGGTTCCGGAATCGGACGAATCGTGTCGGTCTTCCTTCCTTCTGCATCGCAGATGTAGTGCACTCCCATGCCGGACACTCCAGAATATGCGTATGTGGGCGCTCCGGACGGATTATAGTTGTCCTGCTCTAACCCCTTCATTGAGGGGGTCATCCACCTCCTGGGACCGCTCCTGCTCCTTCGTGACAGGCAGTTGTACCGGGGCAGATTCGTTATACAGCAAAGGGGCGGGGACCTTGATTACCTTCCAGACAACGTGATTCAACCCACATCCATTTCTCTCACCTCACGCTCCAGGATAAACGCTCCCTGATGCCCGCGCTGCCGTAGGGGTCCCGACCGGGAGGGCGAGCGGCTCAAGGACCCAACGGAGACCCGTCCGCGGTCAGGTCATCGCGGAGGGCCTGCATCGCGGATCTGAGGGGTGGAAGATCATCATGGATTGTCCTCCAGATGATCGCCCTGTTGATCCCGAAGTAGGCATGGATCAGTTTGTCGCGCATACCGGCCATCTCGGTCCAGGGGTTTCCGGGATAGTTCTCCCTGACCGATCGGGGGATGCACTTCGTCGCCTCCCCGATCACTTCCAGTGCCCGCGTGACCGCGTAGACGGTCTTGTCGTCCTCGGAGAACTCCTCATACGACATGCCCAGGGTGAAGATCTCGATCTTCTCGACGGCATCAAGGATATCGTCCAGGTAGTCGAGCGTGCTACGCGGGGCCGTCATATGTAGATAACCTCTTTCAAGATGCGGTGGCCGATACGGGGCTTGAGCGCGCTCTTTTCGACAAGATCCACCGATCTACCGAGGATCTCGGACAGGTGCCGCTCAAGCCTGAGAAACCCGAAGATCCCCGGCACCTCGGAGAACTCGACCAGGATGTCCACGTCGCTTCCCTCGTGCTCCTCACCACGCCGGCACGAACCGAAGATGCCGATGGACCCAACGTGGTAAGTCTCCTCCAGGTACGCCTTGTTCCTTCGGAGAATGCCGATGATCCTCGCGCACTCCCCGCCGGCCTCGCGGGTGACGGTATCCATTCCTGATCGGCATATGCGTCTTCCTCTCTAGTATAGGTATCCCGGGGTACGCCGGTTCACGGGGTGCAGCCCGGGCGTTCACCCCGGGACCTCGACGGTGAGCCTGCATTCCAGGTGCCCTTCTTCGGTCGGAACCTCTTCCCCCCTTTCCTGCAGGCTCTCGATATAGACCTCGACAGCCTCCTGTGCCATCGCTATCGCCTCGTCGACAGTCTCCCCGAAGGTGACGCAAGCACAGGTGAGCGTCGGCACGGTGACGGTATATCCGCCTTCTGGTTCCTTGCGGAGGGCGATACGGAACCGCAAATTCCTCATCGCAACGCCCCTACAGGTCATGCTGGGCCTGGGCCTGTTCACCATGGTATATTCCCGAATGATGTATCCGGATCCGTGCGGGCGCCACTTTGCCCGTCTTACTCGCCGCCGAACGGGTTGACGATTTCAAGTGCGCAAATCCCGGAAAAATCACTCCTGTTCCGGGTGGCGAGTGCGCACCCATGCGTGAGGGCAGTGGCTGCAATGACCGCATCGGGGAGTTTCATCCCGCACGTTCGGCGCAGGTGAACGGCACGGTCGGCAATCGTATCGGTCAGAGGATATACTTCCGCCGAGCGGATGAAGTCCTGGGCCAGCGCATACCCCTCTGGAGTATGCTTCTTCCAACCGAGAAACTCGATCTTCGTGATGATCGAGATCCGAAACGAGGAGGTGAGCATATCTTCGATCTCCTCCACTCTTTCCGGCAGAATGGCATCTGCGAGGTAGTAGATGAGAATGTTCGTATCGAGCAGGTACCGTTTCATATCCGGTTCCACTCGTTCCGCAGGTTTCGGGCCTCGGTTTCCAGGTCGAGATCCCGGTCCCGGTATATGCCCCGGTATCTCGCGGGCTCGGCAACCCCGATCGGTTCGTCTGCAGGTTTTCCGGCGGTCAGGCTCTCCCAGAGATCGATGGGCACGATAACGTCGGTCTTCCTACCGTCTGCATCGCAGATGTATTGAACTCCCATGCCACAACCCCCGGAATATGCGTATGTGGGTGCTCCAGGCAGATTATAGTTGCCCTGCCCCGGCGCCCTTCATCAAGAGGGGCCACGCTTCTGCTCCCTTCGTGACAGACGGTCTGGAGCCGGAGAGATCGTTATCCTCGCGGGGATGCGCCGATCTGGCAGGACGACGCTCTCTTCCCGGATCGCCGACCCTATCCGCAATCGGCCGACCCCGCGTTCGAATCAGCCGGAGCGGAACAAAGGTCAATATGCTTGAAGGCAGAAAGAGACGTTGGCATGAGTGCCTCCATCGCCGGAACGGTTCGTTTCCCCGGGACGGCATGGAGGCGTCCTCTCGATCCCGCAGGAACGGTACGAGCCATGGAGATTCATAAGGAGATTCTTGCCACATTCCCCGGCCTCTCGGTTGCAGAGGGCATTCTCGGGCCGCTCTCGATCCAGGAGACGACCCCGCCCTTAAAAGCCCTGAACGACGAGATCGTCCGCTCGATACGGGAACGGTATACGCTGGAGAGGATCAAGGACGAACCCCTCTTCAGGGCTTATCGGGACTTCTTCTGGAGGGTGGGCGTCGACCCGACCAAAACACGGCCCGCTTCAGAAGCGCTGGTGAGAAGGATCCTGTCCGGGAAGGTGCTCCCGACGATCAACACCGCGGTGGATGCCTACAACCTGGCCTCGGTCCGGACAGGCATCCCCATCGCCGCCTTCGATGCCGATACCCTGAGCGGGGCGCTCGCCATGCGGTTTGCGGAGGAGGGCGAGGAGTTCCTCGGCATCGGAATGGCAACGCCCATCACGCTCCGTAGGAACCAGGTTATCCTGACGGATGAAGACGCGATCGTCGCCGTCTACCCCTATCGTGACTCCGATACGACAAAGATAACCCTCGCCACGACGAGGGTGCATATCGTGGCGTGCGGCGTGCCGGGGGTTGAACGAGAGAAGGTGCGTTCGGCATACGAACTGGCCGCCGCATACCTGCGGGAATACGCTTCGGGGAGACGGTGATATTTTAAACGATCGAGTGCTAGTGGGTCTTTTATGAAGGCCCGAATTCCTATATTGATATTTATCATCGCCACGATTCTCGCTACAGGATGCGTCGAAGAACCGACCGGTGCGGCAGAGATGAACGAGTCCGCTATGGAGTTGCAGGTGATTGCCGCGGACATGCAGAGCGGGATTTATGAACTGTCTCTCGCGCTCGAAAATCAGTCGATGGCACTGGAGAATGTATCGGATGCCACAATTGAGCTCGATGACCATACCGGGAACTACAGAATGAACGAATCGTCCATTATTCTGCCCCGGATAGAGTATGCGTCAGGCCAATTCGAGGAATCTGCCCGCCACTCCCAAAAAGCGGAGGAGTTTTTTGCCTCTGCACAGGGAAAGGTCAACAACAGATCCGTATCTAAAATAGTGTATAACTATACGTCTGTAACCCATTTCGTGAAGAATCTCGCCGACGCCGGGGTGAACTTTACTGCAGAGTTGCAAAAATCGGAGCCAGATCCCTGGTGGAGTGTCGTGTATCATGGAGGGGTGTATACATGGCTCGGGCACCAGGACGCGGCATTCGAGAGGACCGGGATAAATAGGACGGATCTCTCTGCATATTCCCTGTTGTAAACCTGGAGAGAGCAGAACTCTCTCCTTATAATATCCCTGATCACCTTCCTCCCGGCATTCCGGGGTGAACGCTCCCGGATAGCCGCATCACCGACAACGATACGGCGTCGCATGCAGCCCGCGCGAGTCCCCGTGGATATTGATACTCCGACATACCGGGCAGCGGAGGGTCTTACGTATCATCAGTTCAGCCTCGGATCTCGACGGCGAGGATGTAGTCCAATCGCGATGTACCCTGCTCAAAATATTCGCTCCATCGTTATCTGTTGCCGAAACATATATCCAGCCATCCCGGTATCGACAACCATGAAGATCATACTGACCAGCATATTTGTAAACGATCAGGAGAGGGCTCTGGAGTTCTATACCAAAACGCTCGGTTTTGTGAAGAAGAGCGACGTCTCTGCCGAAGGGTACCGGTGGCTCACCGTCGTCTCCCCCGACGATCTGGGCGGAACCGAACTTCTGCTTGAACCAAGCGACAATCCGGTGGCACAGGCATACCAGAAAGGAATATTCGAACAGGATATCCCCGCCACGTCCTTTGGTGTCGAGGACACCCGTGCGGAGTATGAACGGCTCAAAGCACAGGGCGTGAAGTTCACGCTGGAGCCGACCGAAGTCGTTGCCGGGGTGACCATAGCGGTCCTCGACGACACCTGCGGCAACCTCATCCAGATCCAGACAACGCCTGCATGATCTACTTCGTCGGAGGCAGTCATCCCCGGGACCGGCGAAGCTCTGGATACCGCTCGCGAGCACGCCGATCCGCAGGCGGTATGAACCGGAGCCTGATTGACGGCGTTCAAACTTTTCCGCTCACAAGGTAGATACCCCTGCAGGCATCCATATACTCCAGGAAGTGCCGGCATGGATCTTGCAGCGTTCTTTGAGGATGAGGGAGTCGCCGTCTACTGCTCAGTCGGCATCGAGGCTCTCGCCGACGCGGACAGGGCAGCGGTACTGCAGTTCTTCCCGGCCGCCCTGTCCGTGATCGTCTTCGGGAAGGAAGTCCCGGTCCCGGTGTACCGGATGCCGCAAAAAGAGAAGACCCGGGAGATGCTCCGGATTGCAGAGAGCCTGGACAGCAGTGCCGTACGGCTCACCCGTCTCCTGAACGCGGAGCATATTCCGGCCCGCCCGGTCCCGCTCTACCTGCCCGTGCGGCTTGTCGACGGGAGGGTGCAGGGCGTCGTCCGTTTGAAGCAGATCGCAGCGGCCGGGGGGCTCGGGAAGATCGGGAAGAATACTGTTCTCCTCACTCCCCGCTTCGGCCCGCGGCTGCTGCTCGGCGGTGTCGTGGCCGCGTTTCCGATCCGGGGGCGAGAGAAGAGGGCCGGAACGAGCGGCACTCCGCTCTGCACCGGGTGCGGGGCCTGCATCCGGGTGTGCCCGAATGGAGCGATCGGGCCGGACGGCGTCGATGCGTTCCGGTGCCGGACCGTGCGTGTGTGGGTCCCTTCCCCGGTTGTCCCGGTTGTGAAGTGGCTGCTCCGACGGCAACTCCTGCTCAGGGGTATAGCACCGCTTGCGCCGCTCGTCGCCCGGACGGCAACGATCCGGTGCAGCCTCTGCGTCACCGGATGCCCGGCGTTTCAAGGGGCGGCGGGGAAAGGATGGGGCGCAGAACCGGTTAAATCGTCTCAAGATCCAGTATGAGCATGAGTATCTTCGATACGGTCTACCAGAACACCCCTCCCTGGGAGATCGGCCGGCCGCAGAAGGCGTTCGTCGACCTCGCCGCGGCGGGAGAAGTCACGGGCTCCGTCCTGGACGTGGGGTGCGGAACCGGGGATCATGCCCTCTATTTTGCCGAAGAAGGGCATGAGGTGCTCGGGATCGACACCGCCGCCCTTGCGATCCAGAAGGCTGAAGAGAAGGCTGCGGCACGGGGGCTCCGGGCGCAGTTCCTCGTCTGGAACGCGCTGGACCTCGCCGGGCTTGAGAGGACGTTTGATACCGTCATCGACTCCGGGTTCTTCCACGTCCTCTCCGACGAAGATCGGTCGGTCTTCAGAGAGAGCCTTGCCGCCGCTCTTGCGCCCGGCGGGAAGTATCTCATGCTCTGCTTCAGCGACCAAAACCCCGGCGACTACCCGCTCCCGAGGAGGATCAGAGAGCGGGAGATACGGGAGACCTTCCTTGACGGGTGGCGGATCAACTCCATCCGGCCGGCGGTCTTCGAGAACGCCATCCAGCCCGAAGGACATCACGCCTGGCTCGCGTCGATATCGAGGGCCGGGCGAGGGTGACGGCGAAATCCCCCGTAACGCCACAGATCGCCGGGAAGATTTACGAGCGTTTAAGTACCCTCTTCTGCAATAAAATGCAGAAAGAGGAGTATCTGGAATGACCGTCAAGAACATCCTGATAGTCGCTATCGTTGCGCTGATCGTCGTTGCCGCAGGGACCATGGTCTTATTTGCTCCCGGCGAGACCGAACCGACCCCCGGCACGATCATGCCGGTGCAGAAGGTGCTCACGCCGGACGAGGCAAAGAGCCTCGCGGCGGAGCTCGCAGGGCAGATCGACGGCGACGCGTTTGCCGCGCTCAAGCCCGGCGACGAGAATACCCCGGCGTTCACCGCCATCCACGACCGGCTCAACGCCTTTCGGTCTGAACACCCCGATATCGTCTACATCATGACGATGAGGAGGACGGGAGACGCCATCGAGCAGGTCGTCGATGCCGACTACGGCAGCTTCGGCGCATACGCGATCGGCGATGGGCACTTCGTCCCGAACCCGGAGGCCCCCTACCTCGCCGGGTTCGATGAACCCTACGCCGAGATCTACTCCACCGTCTACGGGTATGCTCCGGTGAGGAACGCCGCCGGCGCCGGCGTCGGGGTGGTCTGCATCCAGCCGGACAGCCCGATCGGGCAGGAGCAGCTCGAAGCCCTCGCGGTGGAGATTGCAGGGCAGATCGACGGCGACGCGTTTGCCGCCCTCAAGCCCGGCGACGAGAATACCACGGCGTTCAACGCCATCCGCGACCAACTCGTCTCCTTCCGGACCGAAAACCCCGGGATCTACTACATCTACACGATGCGTAAGACCGAAAACGCCACCGAGTACGTCGTTGACGCCGACTACGGTAGCGACGGCGGGGTCGCGATAGGCGAAGGCTTCACCCTGACGTCTCTCGACACCGTCCTCCTTCGCGGCTTTGAAGGGCCAACGGCCGAGATCTACAGCGTCGTCTGCGGGTATGCGCCCGTGAAGAACGCGACCGGCGCCGGTCTCGGGATGGTCGCGATCGAGGCAGCGAACCCGGTCACCGGGGAACGGCTGAAAGCCCTCGCGGTGGAGGCTGCACGAGAGATCGACGGCGCCGCGATGGCGGCGCTCAAACCCGGCGATGAGACCGCACCGGCCTACACCGCCATCCAGGACCGGCTCAGCGCCTTCCGGGACGCCAACCCCGGTGTCCTCTACGTCTATACCATGCGTATGACCGGGAACGCCACCGAGTATGTCGTTGATGCGGACTACGGCAACGGCTACGCGCCCGCGATAGGCTACACCTACGTGCCCACGGAGGAGGACGCCGCGTTCCTCGCCGGATTTGAGGGGCCCTCAGCTGAGCCCTGGTTCTACGTCGACGAATGGGGCAACGAGACCGCCACCGTCCTCTCCGGGTATGCCCCGGTCAGGGACGCATCCGGTGCCGTCGTCGGGCTTGTCGGCGTCGATGTGGGGTTCGTTCACGAATCGTAGAAGACGCGAACTGCCGGGATGAGCGCACTCCCCGTCCCGGTCGCACAACCTTTTTTTGCCCGCCCGTTCCGGAAAGGATAACTCTTCCGGCGGCAAGGACGTATCATGGACCGCACAACTACCAGGGCGGACCGGTGCAGCACGGGGTCACCGGCGCCGAAGGGGGACAGGATGGCCCTCCTCGCGGAGATCGCCGCGTTCGTCCGCGAGCACGCCGAGATCCTCGCCCGGTATCACCTCCATACCATGGCCGACCTCAACCGTATCGAACAGGAGTGCTGGAGGCTGCACGACGAGGCATGCAGCAGAGGCGCCTGCGGGAGCGCCGGAGAACTCGTGGAACTGGAGTACCTCATCGGCCGGGCGAAGGAGATGAGGGCGCGGATGGGGGACGAGGAGCTACCCCCTGGTTGATCGAAGGAACGCTGCAGTGCCGTGACGGCTAGTGCATCGTGCCCCTTAATTTTATGAATTTTGATGCGCAGGAGTGCATCAGTCACTTCCGATTGATTGCACTCCGGGGGCACGGCTTTCCCCGGCTATCGCCACGCACTGCCCCCGCCCCCCCGGGGCGGGGGAGGAGCGCGAAGCGCGGGTGGGGTGGGGGGGAGGGGGCATGACCGGGGTGAAACCTCATCCAGAATCTGTTCTTCATCGAGCCTGCTCCCCACATTCATATCCGATTCAGCAAAACGAAATCTGGCATCTTCGTGTCAGGCAACCCGGGGCGAAGTATGGTTCCACACAGAATGGTCGTGCCAGGGAATTCATAGTATTAAATGACAATGAGCACTAGTTGATCCTCAATAGGATCGATACCAGGGCAAAGAGAAGCAGGCCGTTGATCACGACGATCCCCGCGATGACCATCCCCGGAACGAGGCCCGGCAGCAGCATGCTGATACCGAACGCGATCGCCACGACGTTCAAGACCGTCAGGGTGCCGAGGAGCCGTTTGAGGATGGGCGGGAGAGGAGCCGGTTCGGCGGCACCCTGCAGCATCGGGAGGAACCGCTTCGTAAGGAGTATCGCGCCCCCGGCGATGTTCAGGACCGCAAGAAGCTGCCGGATCACGTCGGTCAGGATGCCCGGAACGATGCAGGAGAAGACTCCCATCGCGGCGAAGGCGATCCCGATGACGATCAGCAGCCACGAGCGCCTGTACTGGCCCATCGGGGTCTCGCCCAGGGCCAGCATCTGGATGGCCATGATGACGAGCAGCAGGCCGAGCTGGCCGTCCGGGGAGAACGGGATCAATCCGAGGTTCACCGGGAAGAGCAGCAGCCCGAGGAGGACCAGGAGGGCGCCGACCGGGATGACCAGGGCGATCGAGAGGGGGAGGGATGCCTCCCCCGATAGGCCGGTGCCGGCGGTTGTCCGGGGATCGTGCGAGATCACGCCGATCCCTCCGGGGGGTAGAGCCGGCCGACCTTCTGGATGCACCAGGCGAGGTAGAAGAAGCCGATGCCGTAGATGATGAGGATGACCGCGGTCACGGAGTCGGTCGTGATGCCGGGAAGGAGCGTGACGAGGCCGAGAACGATCGAGAGCACGTACACGATGATGCAGGCGATCGTCAGGTGCCGGAGGATCCCGGGGATCTTCAGCCACAGCCGGGCCTTATCTTCGGAGATGAACAACTGCGCGAGAAGAGCGGCCCCTCCGAGAGAGAGGAGCAATCCGACAAGGATGCGGACCTGGTCAGCGAGCAGCCCGGGGATGAAGCAGGCGGTCATCCCGACGGCCGCCGTGCATACCCCGAGCGCTACGACCGCCCACGAACGCCGGAGATCGCCGAACGGGGTCTTCCCCATCGTGATGATCTGGAACGATACAATCACGAGAAAGAGCCCGTAGGTGCTGTCAGGGGCATAGGGGAGTTCGCCCGTATGGATCCTGAAGAGGAGCAGGCCGAAGAGGAGCATGAAGATCCCGAAGACGAGCAGGATGGCGACCTCGAGGGAGAGATCGGACTCCGTTCTCGCGACCGGATCGCTCTTCTCTCCCGGATGGCTGGCATATCCCATAATGGCATCTCCCCGGTTCTATCCAGAGACCGATGGATAATTACCGTCGATAGAGTAAATACTCTGATCTGAATTATCGATTTATTTATACGTTTGTATTCCGACGCCGGCTGGCTCTGTCGCACCATGATCGGAGCCCGTTCTTGATATCGTTGCCGGATTACGGCGCTGATCTGACGACGTTGTCGCGGATCGCGGAAATTGCCTCTGGTTGGAAAAAAGGGGTTTAAAATGAGGATTTTTGAAATACGGTGCAGGAGAGATGATATTCAAAAGGTATATGCCTTATGGGATGATATGAAGCAGATTGGAGAACAGTATGTTCCGACCACAGGACGATTTTACCTACTTGATGCCGGTTCACTTTGGAGGGGGAAAGTTCGACCCGGAGACACTGGTCACGCAGAGGGCGACCGGACTCTCTATCACGTACGAGACCGAGAGAGACCTTCTTGAGAATTACATCCCGGAAGGGTTTGAGCTCCTGGCCCCCGAGGTGCAGGTCGCGTTCAACAAGTTCACCGAGATCAACTGGATGCACGGCGGCCAGTACAACCTGATCAACGTGGCGGCGCCGGTCCGGTTCCACGGGAAGAAGGACGAACTCGACGGCGCCTATACGCTGGTGGTCTGGGAGAACAAGACCGCTCCCATCCTCGGGGGACGGGAACAGACCGGCATCCCGAAGATATATGCGGATATCGAGGACCTGCATATCGTCCGGCCCAACTTCGCCACGACCGTCAGCTACGAGGGGAACACCTTCCTCAACATGAACTTCGAGGCAGCAGGACCGGTGACCGGGCGGGACCTGGATGCCCTGAAGTCGCAGTTCCTCTCCATGAACACCCTTGGGTGGCGGTACATCCCGAAGGTCGGGGCTCCGGGAGCGGACCTCTCCCAGTTCGTCCTCTATCCCCAGGGGATGGAGGTGGAGACGGCAGAGCTCGGAAAGGGCAGCCTGAAATGGACCGAGATGACTCCGATGCAGAACCCGGCCCAGTACTACATCGTCAACAGCCTCGCGGCCCTGCCCATAAAACGGGTGACGCAGGCGGTAATGGTCGAGGGAAGAGCCATCCTCCGCGCGATGGGCGCAAGGGTGATTGAGTAAGCGAGGCGAGGATTATGGATTCTGATTATTATACGGGCAAGGTCTGCATCGTCACCGGTGCGAACTCCGGGATCGGGTACGCGATCAGCGAAGAACTCCTGAAGCGGGGGGCAATCGTCTACATGGCCGGCCGGAGCCGGGAGAAGGTTGCCGCGGCCGCGGGGCAGCTCTCCGCCTACGGCGACCGGGCACGCCCGCTTGTCATGGACGTGACGAAGCAGGAAGAGGTGCAGAAGGGCATCGAAGGTACGGCGGCAGAGGCGGGCAGGCTGGATCTCCTCTTCAACAACGCGGGCGTCGGGGGAACCATCCCGTTCGAGATGGCCACCCTCGAGGACTGGAAGGCGATCATCGATACCAACATCTGGAGCGTCGTTTACGGCGTCCATGCCGCCGTCCCGATCATGCTCAAACAGGGATTCGGGCACGTCGTGAACACCAGCTCGATAGCGGGCATCGTTCCGCCCCCGTTCCAGGCTCTCTACTCCCTGACGAAGTACGGCGTCACCGGCCTCACCGAGTGCCTGAAGTACGAGTATGCGGATAAAGGGCTCTACTTCTCGACGATCTGCCCGGCGAACATCGCCACCCCGATCTTCAACAAGGGCATCGACGGACAGGCCCGGGGCGAACTGCGGATCCCCGACGACGCGTATCCCGCCGATAAAGCGGCGGCGCTCATCCTCGACCGGGTCGCGGAGCATAAGGGGATCATCGTCGTGCCCGAGGAGCCCTACACCGACCTCTGGAAGGGCTACATCCTCGGCGTCCCGGAGGTGGAGGAGCGGCTGGCGCAGATGGCACGCGATCGACGGGAAGCGTTCGAGAAGGGCGGTTCATACTTCTGAACTCTCTTTTTTAGTCCGGGATCCGGGTACCTTTGAGTGCTGGCGCTCGATCCCTCACCCCCGGAGCCTGCGCCTCGTTTCGCCTATCCTCCGGCGGCCATGCCTCCACCGGGCAAGCGTCTCCGCTCCCCAGAGATACGTCACGACGACCGCGACCGCCAGCGTGATCACCCCGGTTACGACCGGGTCGTAGTGGGAACCGTAGTTCGGGAACGAGAACTCACTAACGTTCACCATGCCGTGGAAGAGGCTTGCCGCAAAGACGCTTCCCCTGGTGTTGTTGTAGAGCCAGACGATCAGGACCCGGAGCGCGACCGTCGAGAGGGCCTGCCCCGCCGCCCAGACCGGGCTGTTCTGCTGGATCCAGGGGATGGAGTGCCAGGCCGCCCAGACTGCCCCGATGATGAGTGCGGTTAGAAGAGCGCTCCACCGCTCTTGCAGGGGGTCGGTGGCGTATCCTGTCCAGCCAACCTCCTCGAATGCGCCGGCGACGAAGAAGAGGAGGACGAAGACCGGGATCGTGAGATACGGGACGAAAGGGTCGGCGGGGAGCGGCCGGCCGGAAAAGAGCGCGGCACCGTAGGAGATGAGCATGATCGCGGGCATCAGGAAGAGGATCGGAAGGTACCAGGCGGCTCCGATCTTCCGAAAGTCGGCGACCCGTCCGACCAGCCTCCTGACACCGCCGCCCCCTTCCTCCCGAAAGACAAGGATGGCGCCCGCGAGACCCGGGCAGACGAGCATGAGCGCGCTCACGGGGAGGTTTGCCGGCCCCGGGAGCGGTGTTCCGGCGAAGAGGAGGAACGGGACGGAGAGGAGAACGGTGAGGAGGAAGAACGCCGGGGGCGACCGCCGGTTGCTCACGCATTCTCCGGTTTCCAGCACGTTCTCTGCCATGTCCAATTTTCCTTTTGTTTTAGCGGGGCTGCGGCGGCGAGGCCACGGTCCTCCGCAGGAACTCCGCGATCCCCCGCCGGACCTCTTCATGGTGCCCGAGAAGCATATGGCCGCCGCCGGATACGGCCTGGAGGCGGGCGTTCGGGATCTTCTCCGCAAGGGCGCGGGCGTTCTCGTGGAGAGCCAGCGGATCGTCCACGGCGCTGACCACCAGCGCCGGCGTCCTGATGCTGCCGAACGGATAATCGCTCTCCGGGGCGTTGAGCAGTCCGGGGGTTGAGACGTAGATGTCAAAAGAACTCCCGTCGACCCGGGCGCTGACGGGAAGGAGGCTTGAGAGCAGCGTCCTGACTTCGGCCTTCTCTTTCGGGCTAAGCCGCTTTCCCGGGGGCACACCGGCCCATGGTCCTCCGATGATCGGCCAGAAGCCGGTGACCGTCGCCCAGTAGATGAAGTCGCTCTTGAAGAAGACGGTGAATATGGGTTTCGGCATGACCGGCCCCTTCCCCGGTGCGACGGGCTCGACGAGGACGAGCGCCGAGACGCGGTCCGGGTGGCGAACGGCGAACTGGAGCGCCGATGCCGATCCCGCCGAGTAGCCGACGACGACCGCCTGCTCGATCGAGAGGGCGTCCAGCAGGGAGGCGTAGGCATCCGCCTGCATGGCAACGCTCGCCTCAGGCGGCATCGGCGAGCCGGGGTAGCCGAACCTCGAGGGCGCGATGACCTGGAACCCCGGGCCGATGGTCCACCCGGCGAGCAGCAAGCCCTGATCGAACCCGCCCGCGTTGCCGTGGATGGCCAGCATCGGGTAGCCGTCCCCCACCCGGGCGTATGCGATCCTCCCGTAGTCCGTCAGGGCCACCCGGCTCCCTGCCCTCTCGATACGCGCCCGGGCGGCACGCGCATATCACGCCGGTAGCGCACCGCGACCGCCGCCCCCGCCACGGTGATACCAGAGAGGACGAGAACGATCGGGAGGTCAGCCATGCCGGGTCTTCAGGCTCCCGGTTATCCCCGCGAGAGTTCCTTCAATACTTCTGCGAGTTTGTCGAGGGAGTCGTTCCAACCCATTACGGCCATATCGCGGTCCTCGTCCACCGGGACGCCTTCATGCCGCAGGGTCATCTTCGTCCCGCCGTCGTGCTCCTCGAATGTCACCGTCACCAGGAGTTCCAGCGGCCAGTCCCCGGTCATCCCGTAGTACGAGGCCGGGACGACGTTGCCTTCCGCGTCCGAGAACGAGTCGGTGAAGACGAGCCGTTCCGCGGGGGCGATCTCGCGGTACTCGCCCGTGCTCCAGAAATCCTGGCCTTCGGGCGATCGCATGCCAAACAGGTACCTGCCCCCCTCGCGGAGGTCGATCCTGACGACCGGCTCAGTGAAGCCCTTCGCCCCCCACCAGCGTTTGACATACCCGGGCTCTGTCCACGCCTTCCAGACGAGTTCGCGCGGTGCGTCAAAGACGCGTTCGACGAGGATCTCCGACCTGATCTGCTGTGCCTCTTCCATGGCGTATTCACCTCAGGAATGCCCCTATGACGGTCGGGGGGTTATTAACCCATCGGTGATGCCCGGGATGAGGTGGCCGTGGGTATCCTCCCCGGGCGGCCGCCCGGAATTGGAGTCCTGCGGTAGGACTGGAAATCCGTCTGGTTGAGGCCGGCTGCTCCGCACTTATCGCGCCGGCGCCTTCTGTTTCAGCGACTGCAGGAGTCCGGCGAGGCGCTCCATGGGGCCGGTCATCTCTTCCTCCATCCCCGACTGGAGCATCCCGTCGCGGTCATCGACCGACTGGAAGACCAGATGGTCCGTCACCTTTGTCCTGCCGCCGCCGAGGTCTTCGATCGTCTCCGTCTCGAGCAGGACGTGGCCCGGCATGGTCTCGTACTCGATGGTATCGACGATCCGCTCCGGCGTAACCTCGTGGTAGACGCCGTGGAACGCGTACTTGTTGCCTTCGGCATCGCGCTGGGTGACGCGCCACGTGCCGCCGGGCTTCGCGTCCATCTCCTCGACCGTGGTCGTGATGCCCTCCGGCGCCCACCACTGCGATACCAGCCCCGGATCCGTGCATGCCCTGAACACGAGGTCGGGCGGCGCGTCGAACTCCCGTGAGATGACGATCTCCTGCTTTCCCGACTCAGCGACGATACGTGTTTCTGCCATTATATCTCCCTCCGATTTTTTCCGGGCTTCATCCCTTCTCCATGAAATAATTTTCCCATCGCGGGTACACCGGTGAGAATAGTCACGAAGACGGCAAAATCGGAATACTCTCCGGGTGCGGGCGGAGGCTCCCATCCGGGGCCGTGCTCTCTCTCTTACCAGAACCAGGCCAGCAGGAAGATCGCCACCAGGAGGAGGCCGTCCTGGAGCGTGACCGAGAGGAGCATGATCTCGGTGCCCCGCCTCGGCCCGAAGATCGCGATGTAGAACGACCCGAGCCACCGCAGGTAGGTGACGACGCTGGTGAGCAGGTTCGCCACAAGGAGCGTGATGACGATATCCTTCCCGGTCATATCCCCCGCGGCGAGGAGTGCGGATGCGACGCTTGCCGCGGCGATGTATGACCCGAACTTCGCGGCGATGATCGCGAGCCCCTCGGGCGGGATGGGGAAGAGCCGGCTCGCCCCCTCCAGGTACGCCGCGACGGCGTCGAAGACGCCCGCCTCGACCAGGAACGCCACGATGACGAGCGTCGGGACCATGATCCCGAGGATACGGCGGAGGGTTCTCGCGGTCGGTCCGAGCGAGGCCCGCAGGGCCTCTCTCAGGGAGAGGGTCGGCCCGGAAGACTTCTCCGGCGGCCCTGACGCGGGCGGCGGATGGAGGAGCACCCTCCCGGCCACCATGACGATCCCGGTCTTGAGGAACCCGATCCCCATCAGGACGGCGAAGTAGATCAGGCCAAAGACCCCGAGCAGCGGCAGATAGACCGGGACGAGGTAGCGCCAGTGCATCACGACGGACGGGAAGGAGTTGATGAGCGCCGCGATAATGAGTTCGCTCCTCCCTATCGTCCCCTTGTGGTAGTAGTCGACGAGCATCGCGTCCGCCGCCTGCGGCGATATGAACGCCAGGAGGAAACTCGCCCCGCACTCGTGGGGGAGGTGGGAGAAGGTCGTGACCGGGTAGGCGACGCTCGCTATCCTGTCGGTGATCTTGAGGGCGATCAGGATCTCGGCGATCAGCACCCCGGCGACGACGATCGGGACCGTCCGAACCAGGAGTTCGAGCGAGAGGCCCAGCGCCGCCGAAACGATCCCTGCCGTACCGTCCATGATCCACCGCCGTGCGACCCGACGAGCCCTTCAGGGGTGGCTCATCCGGAAACAACATCCGGTACGCCGTCCGTGCATATCACCGTTCTGGGAAGTCGCGGGAGTGCGGCCTGCCGCCATCACACGAGCCCGTAACCCGACGGAACGCCGATCGGAGACGAATCGAAAGTACCGCACCTCTTCTCTGCCCGGAACGGCGTTTCTCATCGTATAGTATATATACAATGAATCGAGATGCTATTCAGGCACTCATGATTGGCAACGATTTAGAGTCCTGCAACCGCGCTCTTGCGCAGAACCGCACGTCGGTGCGGTGCGCATTCTTCTTTAGGTAGGGAACCGGCCCTTTTGCTGCGTTCCCGTGTAATGTAACGGTCTTTTCCGTTACCGTCAGGTGGTCTCTCATGTTCGGCATTCCTGATCCCGCAATCTGGATTGGATATCTGCTTGCGCTCGGCTTCACGATCGCATGCTTAGTGTACGGCCTGTTGAACTGGAATAACGGCGCAGAGGAGCAGCGGGATGGCAGTTGATACGGGCATCTTCGTCGCCATAACGCTGGTCTACCTCGCCGCCACCATCGCCCTCGGCTATCTCGGCTACCGGCAGACGAAAGAGAGCGATGATTACATGGTCGCCGGCAGGAAGGTCAACCCCGTCGTCCTCGCCCTCTCCTACGGCGCGACCTTCATCAGCACCTCCGCCATCGTCGGGTTCGGCGGGGTTGCGGCGCAGCTCGGCATGGGGATGATCTGGCTGACCGTCCTCAACATCGGGCTCGGCATCTTCATCGCGTTCGTCGTCTTCGGGAAGAAGACGCGCAGCATCGGGAGCAGACTTCAGGCCGTCACCTTCCCCGACCTGATGGGGAAGTGCTATGGGTCGTCGTTCATGCGCTACGCCGCAGGGATCGTCATCGTCGTCAGCATGCCGCTCTACACGGCGGCGATCCTGATCGGCGGCGCCCAGTTCATCACGAGCACGCTCCAGATCCCCTATACCACCGCGCTCATCGCGTTTGCCGCGGTCGTCGCCCTCTACGTGGTGCTGGGCGGGCTGATCGCCGTCATGTACACGGATGCCCTGCAGGGCGGGATCATGCTCGTCGGGATGACCATCCTCCTCGCGCTCACCTACGTCCAGCTCGGGGGGGTCATCGAGGCGCACACCGCCCTTGCCGCGATGTCGGACCTCGTCCCGGAGGCGCTCGCCGCCGGGGGGATGACCGGGTGGGCGTCCATGCCGGCGCTCGGGTCGCCGATCTGGCTCACGCTGGTGACGACGCTCGTCCTCGGGGTCGGGATCGGGGTGCTGGCTCAGCCCCAGCTCGTCGTCCGGTTCATGACCGTCAAAGACGACCGGTCGCTGAACCGGGCGGTCCTGGTCGGGGGGCCGTTTATCCTGATGATGACCGGGGTCGCCTTCACGGTCGGCGCGCTCACGAACGTCTACTTCTACCGGACAGACGGCGTGATCGCCCTTGCGGCGGCTACCGGCGGCAACATCGACACGATCATACCGAACTTCATCAACGCGTCGATGCCGGAGATCTTCATCGTCATCTTCATGCTGACGCTCCTCGCCGCCGCGATGTCCACGCTCAGTTCCCTCCTCCACGCCATGGGAACGTCGCTCGGGTTCGATATGATGCGAAGCGGTTCCCGGGGGGCGTCGATGAAGAGGATCCAGGTCGCGACCGTCGTCATGATCGTCGTGAGCGTCATCCTGGCTTTCATCATGCCCGGCAGCATCATCGCGCGGGCGACCGCGATGTTCATGGGCCTCTGCGCCTCGGCGTTCCTGCCGGCCTACGCTCACGCCGTCTACAGCAGCCGGCCGTCGCTCCTCGCGGCAAAGTTGAGCCTGGTCGCCGGAGCGGCCGCCTGGTTCGTATGGACGGCCTTCGTCCACGTCAAGGAGTCGGAGGCGCTCGGGCTCTCGAACCTCCTCTTCGGTGTGCCGGCGATCCTTCCGATGCCGTGGCAGGCCGTGGATCCGCTCGTCGTCGCTCTCCCCCTCTCGATAGCCGCACTGGCGGTCGGGTTGGTGCTCGACCGCCACGAGGTGGCCGTGGAGGAGTCGGCCGGGGCCGCCTGACGGCGACTCCGCCCTTTTTTAGATCCGGCGATCCCCGGAGACGCAAGCGTTATCCTCCGGCAGAACGGACGATCTGCAGATAGGCAGCAGTTACTACATCGTCGATGTCTTCGCGGAGCGGAGGTATGCCGGCAACCCGCTCGCCGTGGTGCTGGACGCGGGAGACCTCTCCGATACGGCCATGCAGGCGATTGCCCGGGAGATGCACCTCTCCGAGACCGCGTTCGTCCGCTCAGGCGAGGGAGAAGACCGTGCCTATGACGTCCGTATCTTCACGCCGGAGCATGAAGTCCCCTTCGCCGGGCACCCGACGCTCGGCACGGCCCATGTGATCCGGGAGGAACTCCTGAAAAGACCCGTCCCCGAGGTCCGGCTGAACCTCGCGGCAGGGCAGATCCCGGTCTCGTTTGCCCCCGAAGGTATCGCCTGGATGCGGCAGAACCCGCCGGTCTTCATGGATGAGATCCCTGCCGATACCCTCGCGGGCGTCCTCTCTCTCCCGGAAACCACGATCGATCCCCGCTTCCCGGTCGAGGAGGTCTCTACCGGCCTCCCGTTCATCTTCATATAGGCAGGAGACCCCGGCCAACAGGTGCGGGGAGGAATGCCGTCTGCCTATCCCCGGCTTGTCCGTCTACAATCCCCGTCCACTTTCGCGGTGCGCGGCTATTCTTCATGACGGATGAACAACAATGACAGGAGATAATGGCACTGCGCGTGGTCAGCAACTATCTTCGTCTTCCCCAGAAGACGTTCTGGATCCTCGACACGCTCGCGTACCATTCCAAGAGCATGTACAACGTGGGTCTGTACAACGTCCGGCAACACTATGCCGAGCATCAGGAGAACAATCAGGTTCTTCGAGGAATCCGTCCCGATCTCGCCTCCCGGGTCGATATCCTGGTTGGTTCTTATCTTCCCTACACTCGAAAGAAAGACTTTCCGTACAAAGCGTGCAGCAATTACGTACAGTCAAAAAACAACGAGAACTACGGGTTGCTGCACAGTGACAATGCCCAGCAGACCCTCAGGTCCGTTGAAGAAGCCTACAAGAGTTATTTCGGGTTGCTGGCGTTATACCGTAAGGGTCAGCTCGAGTCCTGTCCTCGTCCTCCCCACTATCTTCCCAAAGACGGTCGGTTCAAGTTGGCGTTCCCTCGCGCTCACCTTACGATCCGCAACGGGTCTGTGACACTCGGGATGTCCGTTGCGTTCCGGAAGCAGCATGGGCTGACGGGGAAGGAACTTACGTTCCCGATTCCGCCGTGCATCAAGCCGCACCAGATCCGGGAAGTCACGATCCTGCCGGTTCACGGGGGGAAGGCATACAAGATCGAGTTCTGCTACAAGGTACCCACACAACCCCAGGATCTTGACCCGACTCAGTATCTTGCGATCGATCTCGGGCTCAACAACGTTGCGACGCTGGTTGACACCGCCACCGGGGCTGCCGTCATTCTCGACGGTAAGCGTATCAAATCACTTAACCGGTGGTACAACAAAGAGAACGCACGGTTGCAGAGCATCAAGGATAAGCAGGGAATTCAGGGCATCACACGGCGGCAGGCCCGGTTGCTGAAGAAACGGGACTGTCGGATCACCGAAGCGATGAACCGGTATGCGAACTGGATCGTGGACTATGCTCTCCAGCACCGGATCGGCACCGTGATCCTGCCTCGCTGGGACGGGATCAAAGACAACATCAACCACGGCAGGCGGGGGAACCAGAACTTCGTGCAGGTGCCCTACCACAAGTTCCGGCAGAAACTGAAGAGCAAGTGCGAGATGTATGGGATCCGGTTCGACGATACCCATTCTGAGGCATACACCTCGCAGGTTGATGCTCTCGCTCTCGATCCGATCCAGAAACCGCCCTACGGGAGATCCCGACGGGTCAAGCGGGGGCTCTATCAGAGTGCTCTGGGTACCCTGATCAACGCCGACGTGAACGGTGCGCTGAACCATTTGCGAAAAGTAGCTGGTGATTCCGTGATTCCATGGATAATCGGTAGGGGCCGCGTCAACCGGCCCGTGCGAATAAGGACGACCTTTGAACCGTCAACCTTCGCACACATCAAATTGCTGCCCGGTGCCCCGCAAGAGGCTACGGCCGCAAGCCCCACCCTTTAGGGTGGGGTAGTTGACCATCGTCCCGTTAAAGAGCCGGGACGCCGTGCGCCGGGCGACGATCGATCGTGACGCCTACGAGTCGCTCATCTGCACGACGGCGGCAAAAGCCGTCTTCATCTTCTGCCCGGAACCCTACCGGCCGGAGAACACGTTCAACGCCCGGATGTTCGCCGACCACTTCGGCGTCCCGGAGGACCCGGCGACCGGCAGCGCGAACGGGTGCCTTGCCGGCTACCTCCTCCGGCACGGCTACTTCCCGGACGACTCGCTCGATATCCGCGTGGAGCAGGGTTGCGAGATAGGCCGCCCGTCCCTGATCCGTTGCAAGGCGGAGCGGCACGGGGATTCCATCACGGTGCAGGTCGGTGGCAGGGTCATACCGGTTGCCCGGGGCGAACTCCTCCACTGAGGACGTAACTCCCGTCGATCCGCACCTGGCCTCCCCCGCCGAACATGAGCCCCCCGTCGTCGGGGCGGAGCAGGCGGACGATGTTCGGGTTCTCCCGGTCTGGTCCCTGCTCGATGACGAGCGACCGGCCGGTCCAGAGGTTCTGCCGGATGAGGAAGTTTCCAAGGGCGGCGTTCCCCGAGCCGGTCGCCGGGTCTTCCAGGTACCCGAACGTCGGAGCGAAGACCCGGCTATGCAGGTCGTGCCCTAGAAATTCCGTCTCGCGGGTGTATATGACGACCACGTCGACGGAGTGGGCGAGGGCGAAGGTGCGCAGCGTCATGTAGTCGGGAGAGCACCGGATGCAGGCATCGAGCGAGACGAGGGGAACGAGCATGGTGTCGAGACCGGCGTTCACGACGCCGATGGGTATCGCGGGATCGATATCCCGGACGTCGAGTTCGAGCGCGGCGGCGGTCTCTGCAGCACCCGGGCGTGCATCGGAGAACTCCGGCTCGGGGGCCCGGATGTATACCATGCCGTCTTCACGGGTCCGGTTCCAGACGGTGACGACGCCCTTGTTCGTCTTGAGGAGCAGGCTCTCCCGGTTCCTGAACCGGTCGTCGCTTCGCACCACGTCGTCCATGATCGCGATCGTCGCATGCCCGCAGAACTCAACCTCCCGCTCGCAGGAGAAGTAGCGTATCGCAAGATCGCACTCACCCGGCGTCCCCTCGCGGAGGAAACCGGTCTCCGAGACAAACCCCTTCAGTTCACGGCCGATCCGCTGCATATCCTCGTCGCTGATCTCGTCGTCCGGGAGGAGGGATACGTACCCCGCAGGGTTCCCCGACGATCCTCCCGATGCAAAAGCATCGATCTTCTTGAACCGATAACGCTTCATGAATCCATCCGCACTGCCTGTCGGGAGACCGAAGGCCGGCTCCGTCTGTTCATGAGCACCTGTCCTCCTCTGAAGGGGAAAGAACTTGCTGTCTGTTCGGACGGGGTAACGACGAGAGGACGAAGGACCGGAGTTAAAAAGAGTAAAAGTTAGTTCTTTCTCCCCGCAACCAGCAGCAGCCCGGCGAGCAGCAGGGCGCAGCCGGCGAGAGCCGGAGCGAGGGGCGCCTTCTGGGTGGGGGGTGCGGAACTCAGGTCCACGTAGAGGTCGACCGTCTCACCCTTGCCGGGGTACTGGTCGATGGCGGCCGTGTAGGGGAGATACCCTTCCTTCGTCACGGTGTAGGTCTTGTACGGCGTTCCGGTCGTGTAGACCTGCACGGTGAGGACGCCCTGGCTGGTGACGCCCTTGACCTCGTTGTCGAACTGGACGGTTGCGCCGTCAACGTTGACATGGACTGCATACCAGCCGACATCGCCGCCGATCGGTGCAGGGGGCTGGGCCGGGTTCAGGGTCGCGTAGAGATCGAACGTCTCCCCTTTGCCCGGAACCGCGGTTACGTCCCCGTAGTGGGTCGTATAACCGTCCTTCTCGACGCGGAACGTCTGGTAGGGGGTCCCGGTGGTGTAGACCGGCACGTAGAAGACGCCTTCCACGATCGTGCCCTTGTAGTCGTCGCCGAAGTAGACATCCGCTCCGTCCACGTTGCAGTGGACCGCATACCATCCGTTGTCCCCGCCGATGGGCGGCTGAGCGCTCGCGGGCAGGACGACGAGACAGCAGGCAACAAGGGAGAGAATCAGAAGATTACGTAAAACGCTCTGCATATAAGTCTCCGTTTCCAATGAGTAGATATTCTTCTATAATATATATATTTCTCTATTGTATCGGAAAAATCCTGAGATATACGGGATTTTTAGAAAATTTGCGGCCGCACTGTTCGATCGGGCGTCTTCGGAGGGGTGGATCAAACCCTCTGAAGAGAGCACGGCTCTGCGGTTCCCTCACCCTAATTATCGCACCCTATACGATGGAAATAATCTGTAGTTTGCAGAACCGCTTCCGTCGGATGAGAAATATTTTTACCCAATCTGGCACCTTTCCTCCACTATGCGATACCCTGCGCTCACCGCCCTCCTGGTTGTATCCGTCCCGCTCCTCATCGCTGCAGCAGGATGCACCGCCACAACGGGCGAGAAGCGGCACCCAGAGCATGCTCTTTGCTGCATTCTGCCGGTCGCTCGGGATCCCCGCCCGGGCCCTCGGCGGCTACCAGATGGTCATGGCCGGGGCGCCCGGCGGCCACTTCTGGGCGGAGTACTACCTCCCCGGCTACGGCTGGGTCCCGAACGACGTGACGATTGCCGAGGCGGCCGACTGGGTCGTCATCCCCGAGGAGAAGCGAACCGCGTTCAAGGACTATTATGCCGCGAACCTCGACCCGGCACGCCTCGTCATCCAGACGAACGTCGACATCCCGATGGACCCGGCCCTGCCCGACGACGATGCCATCTTCAGGGTCGTCAGGCAGTCCCCGGCGATCGTCTCCGATACGGTAGACTACGACATCGAGCTCACCTGCATGGAGTGTTTCGGGATCAGCCTTGAGACCGTGGCGTGATCCCGGTCACCTTTTTTCTGCAAGATGCGGGACAGTGTGAAACATTTCCCGCTTGCCGCCATATTTTGTTCAAAATCCTCTGATCGGCAGAAAAAAGACCGGCCGCAATACCGTAATGTATATCTGTAGGCCGCATCGTTCATCAAAATATATATGGCAGTGATTCCGTAGTATTAACTTGAAACTCTCTCGTCGATTGCCAGTTAGCCGTCGTGTCGAACCATGATTCCGAGAAACCAGCTTGACCTGCGAAAATTCGTGGCGCCCGAGTTTATCTGCGGGCGGGGGGCACTTGAGCTTGCAGGGCGGTATGCCCGCAACTTCGGGATGAAGCAGGTGCTCCTCGTCACCGACCGGGGCGTCCGGGCCGCCGGCTGGGCGGGAGCCGTCGCGGATAGCCTGACCGAAGCGGGGGTCTCGTTCACCGTCTTCGACGCCATCTCGCCAAACCCCCGTTCGCGGCAGGTGATGGTGGGTGCGGAGGTATACGTCGCTGAGGAGTGCAACGGCATCATCACCGTCGGTGGGGGAAGCCCGATGGACTGCGCCAAGGGAATCGGTATAGCCGGCTCCAGCAGGAGGGATATCCTCGGGTTCGAAGGCATTGACCGGGTCTCGGTCCCGACGCCGCCGCTCATCTGCATCCCGACGACCGCCGGAAGTTCCGCCGACGTCTCCCAGTTCGCCATCATCACAGATGAGACGAGGAAGCGGAAGGTCGCTATCGTCAGCAAGATGATCGTCCCCGACATCTCACTCCTCGATCCCGAACCCCTGACGACGATGCCGCGAGAACTGACCGTGGATACCGGCATGGACACCCTCAGCCATGCGGTCGAGGCCTACGTCTCGAACGCCAGTTCCCCGATGACCGACGTGCATGCTCTGGAGGCGATACGGCTCCTCACGAGCGCACTGCCCGCCGCTATCGCCGAGCCGGAGAACCTGGACCTGCGGTTCTCGACCCTCCTTGCCAGCCTTCACGCCGGACTTGCATTCTCGAACGCCAGTCTCGGGGCCGTCCACGCGATGGCGCACTCTCTCGGCGGGGCCTACGACCTTTCTCACGGGCGGTGCAATGCGCTGCTCCTCGAGCACGTGATGGCGGCCAACTACGGGGCGGCATCCGATCGCTACGACCGGATTGGAGCGATCATCGGCGGGGGAGAAACAACCCCGGCGGAGAGGGTGGCGGCGTTTCGGAGAACGCTTGGCATCACGGAGACCCTTGCGGCAGCAGGCGTCCGGGAGGATGCGATCCCCGCCCTCGCGGCGGCGGCGTACGCCGATCCCTGTATGGTAACGAACCCCCACAACCTCACCTGCGAGGAGATCGAACGGATCTATGACGATGCACTCTGACCCTCCCGACGACCGCGATGCGCTCCGGGAGAAGATCATCGGCCTCGGGGAGACCTCCCTGCACAAGAGTTACTACCCGGAGCTGCAGAACCGGCTCGCGGAGCTGGAGCGGTTCCGGGCGCTGCTCGACCAGACCTACGATGCGATATTCCTGATCCACGCAGAAACCGGGATGCTTGCAGACGTCAACGCCACCGTGAGTGCGTTTCTCGGCTACTCGAAGAAGGAGTTGCTCAAGAAATCGTTCATCGATCTGGTCGCAGAGCAGCGGAAGGCCCGGTTTATCGAGTATGTCCGGAAGAGGAGCGATCTGGTCTCCGGATCCCGGCAGACCTGCACCACGGTGCTCGTATCGCGGGACGGGACGGAGATCCCGATGGAGATCACCGTCCGGGAGGTCACTTTTAGCGGGAAGCGGTACGTCACCGCGATCGCACAGGACATCACCGAACGGCTCCTTGCCGAGCGGGAGCTCAGGATCAAGGAGAGCGCTCTCGAATCCTCGACGAACGGCATCCTCATCGCCGATCCCACCGGGGCGGTCATGTACGCCAACCGGAGTTTTGCCGCGATGTTCGGCTGCGAGGAGGCGAGCGCGCTCACGGGGAGGAACCTGGAGGCGTTCTTCGCGGACCCCGCCGTTGGGGGGGAGATCACCGCCCATCTCCTCGATGATCACGCGATCGTGCGGGAGGCGGTCGGGCTGCGAGAAGGCGGCTCCCCGTTCCACATTCAGGTATCGGGCAGCACCGTCCTGAACGATGCCGGGCAGCCGCTCTGCATCATGCTGATCGTGATGGACATCACCGAGCGCATCCTCGCCGAGCAGTTGAGGCGGGAGACCTACGCACAGCTCGGGAAGAACATCGAGCAGTTTGCCATCCTAGGAGACCATATCAGGAATCCCCTGCAGGTGATCGTCGGTTACGCGGAGATGATCGACGACCCGTTTGCAGAGAAGATCCTCGACGAATCGCGCAGGATTGACGGTTTCATCACCGAGCTCGACCGGGGATGGCTCAGGTCGGCGAACGTCAGGCAGTTCCTGCTGAAGCACGGCGACGGTTCCAGTTCCGCCCGGAAGATCCGTTTCCGCTTCTTGAACGTGAAAGAAGAAGATTCCTGATACGCCCTTCCCACTCTGACAGGTACAAACTGTTCAGAGAGTGGTATGCATCCAGACCGGGGAATGGGTGCCCATAGCGTTCAAGCCGTGGGTAGAACGCCTCGATCCGGGAGGTTATACTGACTGATCTTCTGTGTATCATACGGATAGTGCAGCATCGGAAGGCAGGTGGAAAGGAAACGCTAAGCCACCCCTGCAATGAAGTGCATGACCACGTCCGGCATTCTATGTTCCTACGACGACTTGCCAGGGCCCCGCTCCACGTCTGGACTCTCACAATCGCTTTCGGTAACAGGAAACGCGCCGTCAGAGATTATACGTGATACATCTTTTCAGGCTCCTGCAGCGCTGTCAGTGCCTCATCAGAGTGTTCCGGAGGTTCAATCCCCAGATAATCTCGGTATATTCTCTCTTTATAATCCGCCCCGATCTCGTTGATAGCGGAAATAAATGCGTTATACGTTCCAGCCCCCCCGATTGTATCCCAGAACTCATTGCCGATGAGAACAACCTCGTCGCGTTTCATATCAAACCAGCGGGCCGGGAAACTCCAGGCGTAGTTCTCACGTGAACCATATGGGTTATACGGTAGTGCAAAATAGGCATTATCGACCAGGGGAGGATCCATGCAGTGCAGTTTCAGGATCTTCTCTTTGCTCACCTTGGTCTGGTCGCTGTTAGGTAGCGGTGCTTTTAATTCAAATGCATACCGCCTATTGCTGGCTATATCTTCGACGTAGAGATCGCATATGACGGAGACTGGAATCAGCTCCCCTTTCCCTGCTTTTATGTATTCCAGTTCGGCCCCCCAGTCAGGCTTGATTCTGTCCTCGCTTTTTGGAGAGTGTTCCAGTCTGTTCAGGGTTTCTGCAATTCTGTGAAGACGTTCCTCCCGGATGCATCCGTCAATGCGATGGCCCATCGTACCGTATCCGAGCCCTTCTGTTGCTGCAACGACCGCCAGTTTCTCCCAGACTTTGCCGAAGGGCGTGACGAATCGTCGCTCAAAATGCGATCCCTTGAAAATTTCATCAGGGACGAGTGCTGCGTAGAGAGGCTTTTTTGAGCGGTGTGCTTCCTTTACAAATGGGTCTGAGACGAGGACTCTCTCCATGACGCCGTCCATCATGTCCTGAACTACCTGCTGGATGGCAGCTTTCATTCGTTCTGGGTCAGACATACTCTCCACACCTGTGTATTACAGTTTCCGCCATATGAAGATCGATTCATAGAATTCGGTCGAACGCCTACCAGTTCTCCGGTTCACGTGGCGCTGGATGATATTTTCAACCTCGACATCCAGAGATTCTGCAATCTCGTCGTAGAGGTTCTCCTGGTCGTTTGCAACGACGATCAGGCGACCGTCAGGATGCATCGTTTCGAGAATTCGCCGGAAGACCTCTCCAATGTCTTTCTGGTAGGTTTCTTTCGCGTTTTTGCTCTTTCCATTCGCAGCAGGCCCTATCTCCTTTGCCCGCTTGTCTTCAAGTCCGAGGAGGTGGTACGCGTAGGCGTGCTGCTCGTGATAGTCGATCAGCCCGACATAGGGAGGGCTGGTAATGACGCCGTGAGCCTCAGGAAAATCAACGGTACGGCAGTCTTCGTGATAGACCTCCACACATGCTTTGCTTCGGATGTCTGCAAACGCGGCGACCCGTTTGATCGTATCGGTGCTGTAGCGTTTGAGAAATTTGAACGCTTCCTGGGTCGGCTGGCAGATCTTCCTATGCTTATAGCAGTGATACGGCTCGGTCACGGGTTCTTTGGGAAAGTCTAGATCAAAATGTGTCGTTAACCGTGCGGACCGTGCAGATCGGCAGAGGATGATCTTTAAGAGATCTGCATATTCATACTCACCGGCCTCGATGTAGTAGCGGTAGGTGAGCAGTTCCTCAAGCGCCTGTGGTGCGAACCACCGCTCCAAGTATTCGCTATCGTCAGCGGAGAGGTACGGCTTTTTCGTGCATTCCATCCAGAGCCTCCGCTGCCCCGAGTCGATCTGCGTCGCCGCTTTCACCTTCGCAAGGATGTCCAGGATCTCTCTGCGCACCACGGGAGCGTCGTACTCGGCGGTCTTTGCCTGCGAGAGAAGGACGTTAAAGGCAGAGATGTCATAGCCGATAGCGTTGATACCGAGCTCGTTGGCCTGAACCAGCGTAGTCCCGGAGCCGCAGAACGGGTCGATGACCGTCTGGCCTCTGGAGAAGTATTTTCGGAGGAAGACCTCGACGAGTTGCGGAATATATTTGCCGAGGTATGGGTGAAGACGGTGGACGTGTTTTGTACGCTCCCGTTCAGGGAGGTCTTTCTCGGTCCAGTTGAGATTGAGTTCCTCCAGCGGGGTGGAAGGCGTCACCTCATGCGATCGTGTTGGGACATCTCCTATCGAGTAAATCTTCACCCGTTCTTCTTCTTTCGTGAGCATGTGCTGTCCTGCAATATGGTTTTGTGTTTGATACTATTGGCGGCGACTTCACAAATACATAGTGATCCGGGACACAGCGAGTGCGCTCTTAAGTATCAGCGAAGTTCTTCTCCCCGCAGGGTTCAGAGAGATATTCTTCCCGATCCGAACCGCCAGATTCTTAATCTGATCGACTGGCTCCCCGGGTGCGTGGATCTCGCTCCCGATGGAGGTTGCGGTCGGGCCGATCTTCCTCACCTGACTGGATATGAGGTATACTATTATCAGCGGCTGGGTATATGCGTATTCCCTGAGAACAAGCCGTTTTTCAAATAATCGTTTAAAAGTTGAACAAAAACAAGAAACGTCCCGGCCGGGACTCGAACCCGGGTCGAAAGCTCCGGAGGCTTTCAGGATATCCACTACCCTACCGAGACTGCCATATTATGTTGTGGTGTAAGGTATAAAAGGCCAGCGGAGGGGGCGGGGTTCAGGCCCTCCGCGATTCGTAGAGATGCCAGATCTTGCAGGCTCCTTCGTGGCTGACCATGCAGGGGCCGACAGGGGTGCGCGGGGTGCAGACCTTCCCGAAGAGTTTGCAGTCGGAGGGCCGGGCGACGCCGCGCAGCACTCTGTCGCAGATACAGGCCGAATGCTTCTCCACGTGCCGGATCTCGATATCGAACTTCTTCTGGGCGTCGTAGCCCTCGAACTCCGGCTTCAGGCGGAGGCCGGATGCCGGGATCACCGGGAATCCGCGCCACTCGACGTCATACGGCTCGAAGACCTCGTACATCAGGCGCTTTGCCTTGACGTTCCCCTCCCGGGTGACCACGCGCGGGTAGGCGTTATCGACCCGGTGCACCCCCTCGCGGACCTGCTGCACCGCCATCAGGAGGCCGAGGAGGATGTCTTCGGGTTCGAACCCCGCGACGATCTGCGGGGCGGGGAACCGTTCGTACTCCTCGTAGCCCATCACCGCGCAGACGTGCCCGGGAAGGATGAACCCGTCGAGCGCCGCTTCCCCCTGGGCGAGGAGCCACGCCATCGCCGGCGGGACGAGCCGGTGGCACGAGAGGATCGAGAAGTTCTCCGGCGGGCGGGAGAGGATCGTGGCGGCGACGGTCGGCGCGGTGGTCTCGAACCCGACCGAGACGAAGACGACCTCCCGGTCGGGCTCCTTTCGCGCGATCTCGACCGCTTTATGGACGCCCTGCACCACCCGGATGTCCCCTCCGCTCGACTCAAGCGACCCCTTCGCCCCGGGAACCCGCAACAGGTCGCCGTAGGTGGCGATGGTGCAGCGCCGGTCCACCAGGTCGAGCGCGGCATCGATCTCCCCCTGCGGCGTGATGCAGACCGGGCAGCCCGGCCCCATCACGATCTTGAGACCGTCGGGGAGGACGCTCCGGAGCCCGGCGCGGGCGATCGCCGCCTCGTGGGTGCCGCAGATGTGCATGAGGGTGATATCCCGGTCGACGAGCTCGTGCAGGGTCTTGAGTATATCCTTACCAACCGCCATGAAGAATCCTCATACATATCTCTTGCCGCTCCGGCATAGTTATGTCGGTAACGATACCGGGCGATCTCAGACCGGCCGGTAGAATACGCCTCTCTCCTCGCGCACGGACTCGATCAGCCCGCGGGACTCGAGAACCCGGAGATGTTTCGCGACCTCGGCCGATCTGATGCCGAGGAGTGCGGCGAGATCCGCGGGCGTGCAGGGCCGGCGCCGGATGAGCGCGAGGATGGCCCCAACGGCATCATCGCAGACCGGCGGCAGCGCCCGGTCGGTGCAGCCCACCCCGATCACCTCCCCGCCGAGCACCGCCGCGATCCGCTCAAGCCTCCCCGGCGCCGCCGGCCTCACCCTGATATCGGTGCCGGGCCGGTCAAGGGTGTTCACCTGGACACGGTGAGGCTTGATCGACGCTATGGCGTCTTTGAGGAGCCCGATCTCCTCGTCTGCATCATTCACGCTCGGGACGATGAAGACCTCGAGCCGGACCTCGCCGGGGAACTCCCGGGCGAAGTCGAGCAGCCCCGCGAGCACCCCCTCTGCGGTGAGCCCCGGGTAGGGGCGGTTGATCCGCAAAAAGACCCCTTCCGAGACGGCGTCGAGCGACGGCACGACGAGGTCCGCCCGCATGAGGGCGCTCCTGACCTCCGGGTCCGCGAGGAGCGCGCTCCCCGTCAGGACCGCGACCCGGTAACTTGGGTAGCGGTCTTTGATGAAGGCGATGATCTCGCCGATCCCGGCGTGAAGCGTCGGTTCCCCCGAACCGGCGAACGTAATATAGTCGAGGTCCGGCCCCTTCGCGAGAAAGTCGTCGAGTTCCGCGATGACCCGATCGGTCGGGACGTACTCCCGCCGTTCGCAGGTGAGATTGGTCGTCCGCCCGCACTCGCAGTAGACGCAGTTATGGGTGCAGGTCTTCTGCGGCACCAGGTCTACCCCGAGCGAGATGCCCAGCCGCCGGGAGGGGACCGGGCCGAAGAGATGACGGTATGCCATGTTGTCCTCACCAGTATCCGGCGCGAGAGACTATCAGGCTGCTTATCGCGGCACCCTCAGGTGTCGCCGATCTTGAGCATCCTCTTGCAGAAATGGTCGACCGAAGTGAAGACCGCCGCGTTGACGCCCTTCTCGGTCGGGGGGATATCGGCGGTGACGAACCGGAGCATGTCGGAGTAGTAGTTCAGCGAGGGGTATTTCCTCTGGAACTCGTCGAGACAGAGGGTCGCCTGCCCCCGTCTTCCCCTGAGGAAGGCATACGCGTAGTCTATGAGATAGAGGACATGGCCCGGCATCTTCAGCCGTTCGGCAGCTTTCCGGTAGGTGTTGAACTCCTCCCCCGGGAGGTAGAGTGTGGTCCGGAGGCCGTAGTAGACCGGTTCGAGGTCCTCGGGGAACCTCTGGACCAGGTCGTGGATGAGGCCCATGGCGTCGGCGAGGTCGCCCTGCTCGAACTTGAGGTGGTAGGCTTCCCGGTAGAAGAAGATCTCGTCGGGGAACCGGATGAGGCCGATCTGGAGCATCTTGACCAGGGCTGCGTCGTTCTTCTCCTTTTTGCTCCGCGCGATCCCGGTCTCCAGGAACCAGCGGTTCTCGGGAATCCACTCGGTCGCAAGGAAGATCATCACCCAGAACGGCTCGGCAAGCCATCTGTCCTGTTCGAGTTCGCCCCGGACCAGCCGCTGCATTCCCGGCCGCAATTGCCCGAGTTCCTCCATGTACTGGCGCGCGGCCTTGAGGTAGTTCCATCGTTCCGCGGCCGAGTAGCCGGGTTCGGTTGATCCCTCTTTGTAGAGGACGTAGTAGCAGTAGGCGTACCAGCACCCGACGGCGGCGTCGTGCTTGCGGTAGGGCTGGAGGAAGAGGGTCGCCGCCAGCGGCATCCCCATCTTCATCAGTTTGACGGCGGCGGCAAGGTGGACGCCCGCTTTGCGCTCTTTTTTGCGCTTCATCCCGCAGGCGATCTCGCAGGCGCGGTTGAGGAACTTCAGGTCCTCGGCGCGTTTGCTGGCCTCAAAGACCCGGTACACGATCGCGTCGATGAACTCGTCGTAGCTCGCGTCGGCGATGGGGACGCCCGCACGGTCGAGGAGCATGACGACGTTCCCGAAGAAGACGGGGAAGTTCTCGTCGATGGCTTCGGCATTGGATTCTATGTAGGAGAAGATCTCGGCCTTGGCTTTATCAAGCCGGTTCGAGACAACAACCTCCGGGACGAAGCCGTCAGCCATACTATTCATTTGTGGTGTCGATAGTATAAACCATGCGGATTGGTCCTTTTTGCCGCGAAAGGCTTTCCCGTGCCAGGCGGGGCGGCACTACACCGGGAGGTGCCCGTTCCGAACCTATTTATCGTTCCCGCCGGAACATTCTGTATGTTCGGCGTCTCCACCTACTGTCTTCATCGCGAGCCGCTCGCCGTAGCGCTCGAGAGACTCGCTCCCATCACCGACTGCGTGGAGGTGATGGACGACGGGCTGCACTACCTTACCGGTGCGGAACCGCTCGAGAGCTATTCGTACCGTTACTTCATCCACGCACCGTCCCGGGGGGTCAACATCGCAAGCCTCCTTGAGCCGATCCGGCGGGCGAGCGTCGAGGTCCTGACGCAGGCCTTCGCCGTTGCCGCTGAGGTCGGGGCGGATGTGGTCATCCACCCGGGCTACTACGCGTGGACTGCGGAGCGGGAGCAGGCGGTGGCGAGGTTCCGGCAGTCGCTCTCCGAACTGACCGGAGCAGCCGAGGAACTCTCGGTCACGTTCTTCGTCGAGAACATGGGGAACTGGGAGTACTTCTTCCTGCGCACCTGCGACGATCTGCCGCTCATCGACGGGATCGGGCTTGCGCTCGATGTCGGCCACGCGAACCAGAACGGGTGCCTGGACTGTTTCCTCACCCACCCGGCGGCGCACTTCCACCTGCACGACAACGACGGCACCGAAGATACGCATTCGCCGGTCGGGGACGGGACGATCGACTTTTCGGCCGTGATGAAGGCTGTGCGGAGGAGCGGGGTGACGCCGATCATCGAGGTGGAGACCTTCGACGGGGTGACCGCAAGCATATCCGCGCTCACTGCGATCGACGCCGCGGATGAGGGGGAGTAGGGAGATCCTGCCCGGTTCTCACCCCGGTTTCAGCCGTAACCTTTTATAAGGTAAACCTCCAATATAATTGGTGCGTCACGCCTCAGTGGCTCAGCCGGTAGAGCGCGTCCTTGGTAAGGACGAGGTCGCGAGTTCGAATCTCGCCTGAGGCTTACAGGAGAGCATGTTCGTAAGCCCTCCACCCGTTTTTCGTCCGAATTTACTGTGTATAGTTAATACGCGCACATTGCTGTATGACCATTGACCCGTATCCGGTGCGGTGCCGCACGGACACGATTTGCTCGTCTTCCGGCGGGGGATGGAGTAGGGAGTCCCGAATGGGACAAATATCCTGCCGAGACTATGCCTGTATGGCCATTTCAGCGATGACGGACTCAAGCAACTTTGTCTGAACTTCCTGTCGCTTTCTGATCCGTGCTTCAAGGTCGTCGCAGAGCGCCATGAGGACGTTGACCTTTGCGACGATGCGATGCTGTTCGGCAAGTGGGGGGAGAGGGATGGGCCAATTTTTCAAAGTTGGAGGCTCCCGACGATAACGGCTATCTGGTATCGGCGCATGACCCGTAATCATCCAGCGTGCGCATAAATCTAACTCCGGTGTTCTCCTGCCCGGGATGCGCTCGCGCCTGACACAACCGGCCCGACATCGTGGAGGTGGAACCCCACTCCACCCGTGCCGTCCGTGACCGGCGAAAAACCCTGCACTTCGCCGGCACCCGCCCTGATCGTCGTGCGTCACCGGCGTCGCACTATTGGTTTTGTGCGACACTGAACTACGATCCGTGTCGCACAAACATTGTTGTGGGTCATGGGCGTCGCACAATCATTTTTGTGGGGCCATATACCCCGGTTTGTGATCCACAAGAATCTCGTCTGCAGGTAAGCCTTCCCAGGCCGGTTCGCCCGTGACGGCCGGGTACACCGCCCTGTCCCGGGCGCGGGCGTGGCCGCGCCTGACCCATCCAGCCCGACATCGTGAGGGTTAAACCCCTGCCCGACAAACCGATCAGCCACTCATGCCACCCGTAACCGACGGCGACACCCTCCTCCTGCACTTCACCAGCACCCGCCCCGACGGCGAGGTCTTCGAGGATACCCGCTCGGGCGAGCCCGTCAGGGTCACCCTTGGGGCGAACCAGATCAACCCTCTCTTCGAGGAGGCGCTGATGGGAAGAGTTCCGGGCGAGACGGTGACCGTGGTGCTCCCCCCGGAGAAGGCCTACGGGAAGTTCAACCGAAAACTCGTGGTCACGGTGAAACGGACGAAACTGACCCTCGACCACGAACCGGTTGTCGGCGAGTTTGTCCGCGTCGAAGTCATGGGCAAACCCTGTCTGGTGACTGTCCTCGACGTGGACGAGAAACGTATCACCGTCGACGCCAACCACCCCCTTGCGGGAGAGACGATCACCTACGCGATCACCGTCGAGGAGATCCTGCCGCGGGACGGCTAGAGCCCGGCGAATCTCCCGGCAACAACCTTCATAACCGGGTACGATCGATAGGCGCCGCTGTCTGGAGCGGTCATCATGAAGGTAATCGGAATTAACGGGAGCCCCCGGGGCGAAAGAAGCGCCACCCTGCGTCTCATCATCGCGGTCCTCGACGGCGCGAAAGAAGAAGGAGCAGATATCGATCTCGTGAACCTCATAGACCTCGATATCAAATTTCGGAACGCTTGCAGCGCCTGTTTCCAGGAGGGCAGATGCGTTGAGGAAGACGATTTTCCGGGGTTGTACGCGAAGATCAAGGCTGCCGACGGGCTTGTGCTCGGGTCGCCCGTGTACATCGACCATGTCACCGGCCAGATGAAACTGTTCATCGACCGTATGGCCGATGGAATCCAGTGTCAGGCATTCTCGGGAAAGTATGGATGCTCGGTCTCCACCTCGGGCGACCATGCCGAGCAGGAGGTTGCTAAATACCTGAACCACTTCCTCCAGATGCTCGGTGCGACACCGGTCGGCAGCGTGGGGGTCGCGATCCGAAAAGACCGGGATACCCTGACCCGGTCGGAAGAGAGTGCACGTGAACTCGGCAAGACACTCGCTGAAGCGATCCGGACCCGACGGCAGTACCCGGAGATCGAAGCGTTCCACGAACGGTATCAGAAAAAGTTCGAAGCGGTCATCACCGGGGAAAAACCCGAATGGCCGGGTGATTACGAGCGCTGGGTCGACCAGGCCTGGGTCTGGTGAACCCGCGGCCTGATCGTTCACAGATCACCCGGATAAGCTCCTTCCGGCCAGATACGAACCTTGAGCCGAAAGAGAAGATCCGGTCTGGGAGTGAAGAGCCGTCGCCGCCTCTACGACGGCTGCGGTTCTCTCCCCGGAGCCGTGGACAACCCGGCAACGCCGTTCACCGGGATGGAGAAGACGATAGCCCGGGCATCGGTCTGGGGGCCTGCCTCGGCGACGATCGCCTCCATGATACTGCATCTCGCCTCCCCCTTCGCGACGATCAGGATCAGGTCCTTCTCGGGCAGGATGGTCACGCCGAAGAACTTCTCCATCTCCTTTGCGCCGGTGCCCCGAGCGTGGACGACGGTTCCTCCCGTAGCTCCCGCACCCTTGGCCGTCTCCATGACGACATCGGCAAACCCCCGGTTTGCAATAACCACGATCAGATCGTGCTCTCCTCTCTCTTCCATAGGTTGTTCTCCCCTCTTTATCTCCGATATGCCGAGCAGGTCTTTCACTGCCTGAGCTCCGCAGACGCTGCGGACGGGCAGCGTGAAAGCGATGCCGCGATTGGGTTTATCCGGGCCCACCACCTCGCCGACCCGCCCGAGCAGGACGTCTGACGCATCTGATGACATCGTGCTGAAGAGTAGCGTCTTCTCCGTCTCCCCGAGCCCCAGGAAACCCAGGATCTGAGAGTTTGCCGTGCCTCTTCCGTGGGTCAGCAGGTTGAACGTCACACCCTCGCGGGTGAACAGGTCCATGACCCGTTCATCCTGCCCGCGGTCGAATATCGTGACCATCAGGACAAGCGGTGTGCCGGGGGATCTCTCGTGCAGCATTCTTCTTCCTCGTTACAGATCAATGATCTCGGTATTCTCCTTCTCAAAGGTTTCCCTGGCCTGCTTCCTATCCGCGGCCTCTGCCCTCCGCATCTTGATCTGGTAAACCAGCCCGATGACCTGCACGGTTATCAGCGGCATCATGGCCACGAGACCGATGATGCCGAACGCATCCAGCAGCAAGGGGCCGCCCACGGCATCGGTGGCTCCGAGAGCGAACGGGAGCAGGAATGCCGCCGCCATGGTGCCCGCGGCCACACCGCCGGAGTCGAACGCGATCGCGGTGAAGATCTGGGGCACACAGAACGTCAGCAGGAGGGCGATAGCGTAGCCCGGCAGGAGGAAGTACCAGATCTCGATGCTCGTAAGGATCCGGATCATGCCAAGAACAAGGGCAATCCCGACACCGATCGAGAGGGCCAGCATCATGACCCGCCGTGAGACGGCGCCGTGCGTGAGGTCCTCGATCTGCTTGTTGAGGATATGCACGGCGGGCTCCGCGGCGACGATGAAGGAACCGATGACCAGACCTAACGGGACCAGGATCCAGTTGTTGGACAGCGACGCGATGGCATGGCCGAGGTAGGTCCCGGCGGGCATGAACCCGATGTACACCCCGGTCAGGAAGATCGTGAGCCCGAGGAGGATGTAGACGAGCCCCACGCCGATCCGGATCAACTGGCCCCGGGGCAGTTTCAGGTTTACGACCTGGAACGCCCCGAAGAAGACGAGGATGGGCACCAGGATGAGGCAGACCTCCAGGAAGAACCCGACCATCCCCCCGGCATACAGAGCCGCAAGTTCCCCGATGCTGTTTGCCGTGGCGGGGGTATCAAAGGCGTAGCCGGTGCTGGTGGGGTCGAAGAAGACCCCCATGATCAGGACCGCCAGGATCGGCCCTATCGAGCAGAGGGCGCACAACCCGAAACTGTCCTCCTCGGTACTCTTCCCTGCACGAACCGCCGAAGCGCCGGCGCCCAGTGCGAGGATGAAGGGCACGGTGATGGGGCCGGTGGTGACGCCGCCCGCATCGAACCCCACGCCCATGTACTCCGGCGCGGTGAACGCGGCGACGATGAAGACCAGGGCGTAGGTGAGGATGAAGATGTGGGAGATCCTGACCTGGAAGAGGATCCGCAGCATGGCGATCACAAGGAAGATACCCACGCCGAAGGCGACCGTGCCTGCGAGAACAAAGTCCGGCACGGCGGGGACCTGCCGGGTCAGCACCTGCAGGTCGGGCTCCGCCAACGTCAACGCCAGGCCCAGCAGAAAACTGACCAGGATCATCAGCCAGAGGTTCCGCGACTCGGTCAGTTTCGCGCCGATCAGTTCGCCCATCGGCATCACGGCCATGTCGGCGCCGAGGGTGATGGCACCCATGCCCAGGATGAGCAGGACGATCGCCGGGAGGAAGAGCACCAGCGTGCCGGACGGCAGGGGGGCTAGAGTGAAGTGAAGCAGAAGGACAATAGCTGCAATTGGCAGAACGGACTGTGCCGACTCTTTAAATTTATCTACCAGCGCTCTCTGCATGCCCTGCGTCCCTCATATAGTTCAATACCTGGCGGATATATTTCTTCGCGATACATCTCGTCGGAACGGCTGAGCGGCCGCAATGAGAGGACGCCATAATCGCCCGGCCCCCTCGTTTTCGCCCGGATCTATTCCAGCGGATATTTATACCGCCCAGAATGACCTCTTCTCATGAAACCCGGTTTGTCCGGAGACGGAAGGCCCCCCTGGCGGCAGGTGATCGCCGGCCTGCTCGCACTCCTGTTCGTCGTTCTCGCCCCCATCGCACTCTCGGGCTACCCCTCCCCGGACACTGAGCCGGTGCACGTCAGGATCCTCGCGGTCAACGACTTCCACGGGCAGCTCCCCGACGGGCAGAAAATCAACGGCGAACCGGCCGGGAGCGCCCCGGTGCTTGCGTCATACCTCAGATCCGCGGCGGCGAACGGCACAACCACGTTCATCGCGCTCCCGGGGGATATCGTCGGGGCGTCGCCGCCCGAGTCCGGGCTGCTGCTGGACGAGCCTGCCCTGCTCTTCTTCAACGGCCTCGCGGACGGCTCGCCGGGGACGATCGCGACCTTCGGCAACCACGAGTTCGACCGGGGCACGGACGAACTGCTACGGCTGGTCCACGGCGGGAACGGGGCGACAGCCCTCACCCGCCCGGTAGACCCCTACCCGGGCGCGGCAGCGGAGTACGTCTCCTCGAACGTGGTCTGGAAGACGAACGGCACCCTCCTTGCTGCTCCCTACACCATCCACGACGCCGGCGGTGCAAAGATAGCGTTCATCGGCGCCACGACCGTCGAGGCGCCCTCGATAGTGAAGGCGGCGAATATCGAGGAGGTCCGCTTCGAAGACGAGGTTGAGTCGATCAACCGCTATGTCCCGGAGATCCAGCAGCAGGGGGTGCACGCAATCGTCGTCCTCCTCCACGAGGGCGGAGAGCAGGAGTCCTACGACGGCCCGACCCGGGAGGGGGAGAACGTCACCGGCAGGGTCGCCGGGATCGTCGCCGGCCTTGACGGGGACGTGGACGTTGTCCTCTCGGGCCACACCCACGCGTTCACCAACGCCTACCTGGAGAACGCCGGTGGAAACCCGGTGCTGGTGACGCAGGCGTACAGTTACGGCAGGGCGTTTGCCGACGTCGATATCGTCATCGATCCCCTCACCGGCGATGTCGTCCATGCGTCGGCACGGGTCGTCCCGGCGCACAAAAACGGCACCAGTCCCGACCCGGAGGCCCTGGCCCTGCTTGAGGCCTGCGAAGCGGCGGTCGAGCCGCTGACGGCCCGTGTCGTAACGACAACATCCGCTGATCTCACGCGGCTGCAGACCGATGCCGGCGAATCCGCGCTCGGCAACCTCGTCGCCGACGGCCAGCGGGCGGCGATGGGCGCCGATATCGCGTTTGCCACCACCGGCTCGCTCCGGGCAGAGATCGCGATGGGGAGCGTCACCTGGGGCGACCTGTATGCGGTGCAGCCGTTCTCGTCGACCGTCCTCTCGATGACGCTCACGGGCGAACAGGTCCGGGAAGTCCTGGAACGGCAGTGGGAGACCCCGCTCCCGCCCCATAACCTTGCCGTATCCGGGCTGACGTATACCTTCGACGAGAGAAAGCCTGCTGGGGATAGGATCGTCGATATCCGGGTGAACGGCACCCCGCTCGACCCGAACGGGAGTTACACGGCGGCGATGGTCGATTTCCTCGCAACCGGCGGCGATAAGTACACCGTCTTCAGGGAAGGGACGGATATCGTCAACGGCCCGTACGACGTCGATGCCCTGGTCGCGTATATGGAGTCCCTCCCGGAGCCGGTGGACGCGAAGCCGGAGGGGAGGATCGCGAAGGCGGGGCAGGGCGTTATTTGACCGATACCGTCCACGTCTCCCTCCGGTCGGGATTCTTCCCTTACCCTTTAGTATCCGTCTTTTGAGATCCAGAATATTTTCTACCATACTTTCGTCGATGAGGTTGGAGCCCATCCGTTCGTGAAATTCGTTTCGGGGTGAGGATATCACCGTTCCATGATCATGGGGCGGCAACTGGCCTAACGTATATATAACGCCGCTTCCCATGAGCCGCCGGAGGTCATCTGATATGCCTGAATTTGCACAACCGTTCTCCGGGAACCGTATGGAGCGCAGACTGGACCGGGGAGAACTCATCAGGACGATCCGGTTCTCGATCGCCGCCGAGTACGAGGCGATCCAGTTCTACAACCAGATCGCCGAGTCGACCGACGATCCGCTGGTCCAGAAGGTGATGCGCGATATCGCGGACGAGGAGAAAGAGCATGCGGGAGAGTTTCTGCGGCTTCTCCGTGAGATTGAGCCCGGCGAAGAGGAGTTCTACCGGCACGGCTACGAAGAAGTCGAGGAGATGATCGAGGAACTCAAGAAAGGCGGGAAGTGATCCCGGCGGGTCTACCGGCGCCGGAGACCCGGCCCGCCGGATCCGGTTGTTACGATGCTTCCCGTAAATGCATACACTCAAATATGACTTCGCGTGAAACATCAGGCAATGGCAACTCACACCCAGACGATCGCGGAGAGGGTGGTGCAGAAATGCGAGATGCTGATCGACCGGGTGGAGTTCATCGATCGGCATCTCTCCGAAGAGATCCTCACCGACAGGATACTCAGGAAGGCGATGTACAAGGAGTTCCAGGAAGCGGTCGAAGCCGCGGCCGACATCTGTGCCCTCACGAGGCGCAGCCTGGACTCTTCGGCGCAGGACGACTACAGCAACGTCGACTACCTGGTCGAACGGGGGATCGTTCCGGCGGGTCTCGGCCAGTCCCTGAAAGAGGCAAACGGTCTCCGGAACCGGCTGGTCCATGAATACGACGGCATCAACGACCGGATAGCGTATGCCTCGATCGCACGGCTCACCGAAGCCCTGCGCGAATTCTCCGGGGTGATACTCACGTGGCTGCAGAGATGACCGAACTTATCGAGCACTTCCGTGAGGTGCTGCCGTCCATCAGGGGTATCCTCATCTACGGATCGCACGTCAAGGGCTACGCAGACGAGCGCTCAGACATCGACACCTGCCTCATCCTGCACGAGGACGTCGACCGCGCTCCGGTCTACAGGCGGATGCTCACGGCGGGGGGGCGCTACGATATCGTCATCTTCGACGAGATCCCCTGGTACCTCAGGGGCGCGGTCCTTGAGGCGCACACGGTGCTCTACGCCGACGATCCGGACGACCTGGACTACTGGCTTTACCGGCATCTTGCCGTCTGGCGCGACATGAAGCACCGGCAGATGCCGGTCTCATCAGGGGATCTGCTCCGCCGCGTCCGATCGTGAAGTTTCTCCCGCCCGTCACCTGATCCTGCAGGACTCCTCGTAGGACTTTTTGCAGTCAGGGCAGAGCGTCCTCGCCTTCTCGAGGTCCGGGTAGTTCTCTTCGGTGATCTCGTCGCAGGCCGCCCCGCAGATCTCGCACCAGTGCTCCTTCGTCTCTGCCTTCTCTTCGCCTTTCAACTTGCGTTTTGCCATGCTGCTCTCCCTCCGGGTGGTGCTCGCTCGTCCTCATCGTGCATATGCTTTCGGGTCGGCCCACCGCACCGCCCCGGTGAGGCTGCTCCCCATCTCCCAGAACTGTTCCTGCACCCCCGCATCGAGGGCGAGGGACGACGGCCGCTTCCACCGGTTCTCCTCGAAGTAGCCGCCGCTCGTCTCCCCGGCATCCGGGGAGAGGGCGAGGTGCACCTCGACCTCCGCCCCCTTCTCCGGCGGTGCACCGCCGTCCCTCCCGCCGGTGTAGGCCCGGAGGAGTTTCGTATCGATCACCCCCGGGTGGAGGCTGTTTGCCGTCACCCCCGTCCCCTCGAGCGTCCGGGCGAGCCGGGCGGTGAAGGCGACGACCCCTAACTTGGAGACCGCGTAGGCGTCGTAGGCGTCGTAGTCCGGAAAACCCGGAAGGTTCCCCCAGTCGACCGACCTCGCGCTCCGGTGAGCGATCGACGCGACGTTGACGATCCGCGCCGGAGCGCTCCGCTCAAGGAGCCCGAGGAGTTCGTGGGCGAGCAGGACCTGCGAGAGGAAGTTCACGGCGAACGTCATCTCGATCCCTCCGGGAGCAACCGCCCGCTCCGGCATGAAGACCCCGGCGTTGTTGATGAGGACGTCGAGCCGGTCGTACGCCCCGGCGACTTCCTCCGCCAGCCTCATGACCTGTTCCTGCACCGAGAGGTCGGCGATGAAGAGATCGAGCCGGTCGGCGCCGGTGTTCTCCTCCAGTTCCGCAAGGACCTTCCTGCCCTTCTCCGGGTTCCTGCCATGGAGCAGCACGCGATGACCCTGCCGGGAGAGCTCGCGTGCGGTCGCCTCTCCGATACCGTCCGTCGAGCCCGTGACGAGGATGGTTCGCTCCGCCATGGGCGGCCCGGGTGCATGCCTGCTATTTGAACGTGGCGGTGCAGCGATTCGGTGCGCTCCGCGGCACATATCCCGCAGCGGTGCACCATAAGTGGGTTGATCGCCCGGTGGTGGTGCTGATGGAATCAAAAGGGTGATATACTGCACCACAAACCTGTACTGTATGGTGCGATACTCGGTCACGATGGATGACGACCTCGTGGAAGCGATCGACAGGATGCGCGAATACCGGGGTGTGTCCCGGTCGGAATGGCTCAATGACCTCTGCACGAAGTACCTCAACGGTGCGTCCGCAAAAGGCGTGCAGACCGCGGTTCCTGCGGGGGTACAGCCTGCAAACGCCCGGGAGCCGAACATGACCGACTACGAGGCCGCCTGCGCCAACTTCAGGATCGACGTCCCCGAGCAGTTCAATTTCGGCTACGACGTGATCGACCGGTGGGCCGAGACCGACCGGAACAAACTGGCGATGATCTGGGTCGACCAGGAGGGAAACGAGAAGAAATACACCTTCCGCGATCTGCGGTACCTCTCGAACGGCGCCGCGAACATCCTCCTCAAGTTCGGCATCAAGAAGGGCGACCGGGTGATGCTGATGCTCCCGCGTGTCCCGGAATGGTGGATCTTCGTCATCGCGCTCATCAAACTCGGCGCGGTCTTCTGCCCCTGCCCGACGATGCTGACCCCGAAAGATATCAAATACCGCATCAAGGCCGGGAAGTTCCGGATGATCATCACGAACCTGGAGAACGCCGAGAAGATCGACGAGGTCGCCGACTCCTGCTCGCTGCTCGACACCCTCTTCCTGGTGGACGGAGAGCGGGAGGGCTGGGCGAGTTACCTGCACGAACTCGAGTATCCCGCGCCGGTATCGCACCACAAGGTCAGCATGCCGGTCGCGAAGAGGGCGAGGGCGACCGACCCGATGCTGATCTACTTCACCTCGGGCACCACCGGCGAGGCCAAGATGGTGCTGCACAACAACTCTTATCCGCTCGGGCACATCATCACCGCCTCGCTCTGGCAGGACGTCACGGAGAACGACCTGCACCTGACCTTCTCCGATACCGGGTGGGCGAAGTGCGCCTGGGGTAAGATCTTCGGCCAGTGGATCGCCGGGGCCTGCATCTTCGTCTACGATATCCGGGGGAAGTTCGGCGCGACCGAGCTCCTTCCGCTGATCGAGAAGTACGAGGTGACCACGTTCTGTGCACCGCCGACGGTCTACCGGATGCTGATCCTGGCCGACCTCGAGAAGTTCGACTTCCGCGACCTGCGGCACTGCTGCAGCGCCGGGGAGCCGCTCAACCCCGAGGTGATCCGCGTCTGGGAGGACGGCACAGGAGAGGCCATCTACGAGGGATACGGCCAGACGGAGACCGTCTGCTGCATCGCGACGTTCCCCTGCATGAAGCATAAGCCCGGCTCCATGGGGCGGCCCGCCCCCGGCTGGCATATCGAGCTCCACGACGACGACGGCAAGGTGGTCGGCGCCGGGGAAGAGGGGCGGATCGCCGTCAAACTCAACCCCCGGCCGGTCGGGCTCTTCGTGGAGTACCTGGACAACCCCGAGGCGAACCGGGAGTCGTTCCAGAACGGATACTACTACACCGGCGACAAGGCACGCATGGACGAGGACGGCTACTTCTGGTTCATCGGACGTAGCGATGATGTCATCAAGTCGTCCGGGTACCGGATCGGGCCGTTCGAGGTCGAGAGCGCCCTCATGGAGCACCCGGCCGTGCAGGAGTCGGCGGTCGTCGGGTCGCCCGACCTCATCCGCGGGATGGTCGTCAAAGCCTTCATCGTCCTGAAGGCCGGTCACCAGCCGTCCGAATCGCTGGTCAAGGAACTCCAGGCGCACGTCAGGAACACCACCGCTCCCTACAAGTATCCGCGGCTGATCGAGTTCGTCCCGGAACTCCCGAAGACGATATCCGGCAAGATCCAGAGGAACGTCCTGCGGGACCAGGAACTGCACATGAGCAACAACGGGAACTGAGCGGGGTTTCCTCTATTTTTATGGGCTTGATGGTGCACAGGCTCGCATCGTATTGACTGTCTCAAGAGAGTTCGGAGACCTCGAAACATGGCAAGCAGAGCGGCTGAATTGAGGAACATATCACAGCGCAGTGAACCGTGGGGACTGCGCACCTTGCGGTGTTCGAGTTTCGCTCTTCGCTCACGCCTCGAACCCCTCTGGGCTTCTCAAACTCCTGTCCAATGGACAGTCGTTCTCCGGAACGTCGCCGGTCCAAGACTATCGTCTTCTCCAGCGACGTCCCATAGGACATCGCCTATCGCCACGCACTAGGAGGCCGGAGGCCGGGCGGGGTGGGGTTTGTACGTTTACAGGTAGAGGGTAGAGACAGGGGAGGGGGGATACTCCCCTCCCCGTCAGCCCCTCCCCCAATGGGGATATTCCCTCGGAATCCGTGTCCGGGGCGTACCCAAAGCGCACACATGAGTGCCCTCGGTGTGAGTTCTGTTGATCTATCCGAGCCGATACTCAATCACTATCACGTGCGATGCCAGTCTCTGCTGCACCACTCCCTCAAAAAACGCACCGCCCCAAAGGGCTAAGTAACCGGGAGCCAGGCTCCCCTCGCTCGAAGAATTTTGTTCTTCTCACGCTCCCGGCGCGAAGGCCTTCGGCCGGTCGCGTTCAGGAGGTCTCGGCTCAGCAGATCCGTTCAATAAAATTCTCAAGGATCTTCAGCCCCACCGCACCGCTCTTCTCCGGGTGGAACTGGACGCCGTAGGTGAGCCCGCTCTTGACCGCCGAGGAGAAGGGGTGGATGTAGGTGGTGCTCGCGATGGTGTAGTCCGGTGCGGCCGCCGCATAGTAGGAGTGGACGAAGTAGACGTACTCCTCCTCGCGGAGCCCGTCAAAGAGCGGGGTCGCCGGGTCGACGTGGATGGTGTTCCAGCCCATGTGGGGGACCTTCTCCCCGGCGGCAGGCACAAACCGTTTCACGTCGCCCGCAACAAGGCCGAGCCCCCGGTGGACGCCGTGCTCTTCGCTTGAGTCCATCAGCATCTGCATCCCGAGGCAGATCCCGAGGAGCGGTCTCTCGTTCGCGGCAGAGAGGACGGTCTGTGCGAGTCCGCCGAGCATCTCCATCCCCTCCCGGAACGCCCCGACGCCGGGGAGGACGATGCCGTCGGCGGCCGCTATCGCCTCCGGGTCGGCCGTGATCGTCGGCGCCGCCCCCGCCCGCTCGAGGCCCCGGAAGACGCTGTGCAGGTTGCCGAGACCGTAATCAATTATAACTATCCTCTTCTTCATCGGCATCTCCCCGTTTCCGCCAGAGCCCGCGCTCGATCCAGTCCCCCGGGAGGCCCTGCTTCTCCTGCCACCCGGTAAGTCTCTCTCTCCAGATCTCCAGGAGTTCGGGGTGGGACTCCTCGATGATTGCAAACGTCGCAAGATCGCTTGAGGGGCACATGAAACACCCGATGCGGTCGAGCCCCCGCTCGTAGAGGGTGTTGTAGGGCGCCTTCTCGCGGAAGATGTAGAGCCAGACGTGCATCGCCGTCCACTGCTGGATCGGGGCCGCCGAGAGCTGTTGCGGGACGTTGCCGTTCCGCCAGACCCGCCTGCTCTGCATCCGCTTCACCGACTCGTACTTCCGCTGCCCGATGAACGAGAGGCACTCTCCCCAGTTTTCGCTGATCAGGCGGCCGATGGGGTGGAGTTTGCAGACCTTACAGCACCAGCGGTGGTCCACGGCCGGCGGGCCGCTCTCCTCGAATTTCTTCCAGAACGTCTCCTCGTCGCAGACCCGGAGAACCGGAAGGCCATAGCGTTCCGCCACCGCGTCCACGTTCTCGCAGGTCTCGGGGAACTCGAGCCCCGTGTCCGCGAAGAGGAGCGGCACCGGGCCGAGCGCTTTTAAGACGACGAGCAGGGTCGCGAGGCTGTCCTTGCCGCCGGAGTAGGAGACCGTCGGCCTCTCCGGGTTCTGCTCCGCGACCTCGCGGACGAACCGGACGCTCCTTGCCTCGTACTCCGCGAGAGCCGGTTCGTTTGCTCTCACGGCGTCGTCCCACGTCGCCTCGCCCGGCACGCAGACCGAGGCGACGTTCTTCCTCGTCCTGACGATGACCCCCCGCTCCATCGTCCCGGCGGCTTCGGCGTCGACTCTTGATCTCCCGACGCCGATGCACTCGCCGGCCTTCGTCAGGATGAAGACCTCGTCGCCCTCGCGGACGGCAGGGTCGATCGAGACGAGGCCCGGTGCGAGAACGCTTGCCCCGGAGTCACGGATGGACGGGATCGCGCCGTCGTCGATGACCACGTAGCGCTTCGTCGGCCGCATGTAATTCGCGGCGGCCGGGCGCGGCAGGGGTTCGTAGCGGCGCTCGTCGGGGATGTAGCGGACCGCGCCCACGACCGCCCCGCCGAGGACGATCTCATCCATGCGGTCCTCAGCGGGAACCTTGTTCAGGAGTGCTATATGGCCCTCCGGTATCAGCGGTGCTCCGAAATGTTCGCTGAATATGCGGTTGATCCGCTCGATGTCGTCGGGGAACGCGGGCCGGGCGTCTCCCGGCGGCGTGACGGCCACCGGACGGGTGGGGGCGCCGCAGGCGCAGACCCCGGAGAGCACAGGAGTATGGCATGCGTCGCACCAGCAAAGCAGGATCTTACCGAGATAGATACGGGGCATTCGCATATCCGTTGGGGTGAAGCGAATAAAAGGCTTGGTGTATTCCACACCGTTCCCGCCGTGCTCTCTCCGGCGGCGGTTTTGCCCCGCGAGAGGGCCGGCGATCCGGCTCGCCGCACCGGCGGTCGGGATCCGGGCCGAGCATCTCGATTTGCGGGGACCGGGCTCTCTGGACGCAGTGGAGAGGGGGATAACCATTAAATACAACCCCTGCGTCATAGTATTATCATGGTCAATCATGTAGAATTATGCTCGCCGGCTGTCAGCCGCCGCTTCAGCAATTCTACGCCGATAGATAGGGAGAACTCGAACGTACCAGGATCTCCCGTCATGATGATCGAGCGTATGCCCCCGTCCGGAACCGCCGGACGGGGGATGCGGGGTGAAGACGATGCATGAGAGCAGGGGTGCAAAGATGGCGCCGATGCGGGTTGCAGGAAGACCGCTACGAACGACCGAGATACTCGGGCTGTTCATCTTCATACTTATGGCGGTCGTCATGCTTGCGGTCGGTGCAGCACTCTTCTGCGCCTGGCTCGCCGAGCCTGGCTCGGCACCTGTAGGGACGCCGGCCGATACCGGCCCGATACCCGGAAGTTTCACGATCCCGGCCGTGCCTCTTGTGATAGGCGTCCAGGTGCTGGGGGCGCTCGCTCTCGTCGTACTCTACATGATCTCCAGTGCCGGACGCAGGGCATAGGGCGCTCCGGTGCGCCCTCCTCTTCCGTAGCGGGCCGGATACCGGGAAAACCTTTCTTATTTTGGCCTGATTCTGCTTATGGTGGCGGACTGTCCGTAAAATTTATATCTAGCCCGGCTAACATCAGAATTATCCCACCTCGGGAGGGAGGTGTGTCATTTATGGCAAAGGACATGAAGCCCCAGGGCAAGAAGCAGGAGAAGAAGGCGGAGAAGGTTCAGGACAAGGCTAAGAAGAACTGAGCCTCCAACCTTCACACTCTCTTTTTCCGGCCGGATCTCCGGTCTGATATACCCTTTCTCCCCCACGTCGTATTCCCGACGACCGGGCGTCTTTACCGGAATCGCCGCGCCGCCCCCTCGATCAGGACGATGACCGGCACGATCTCGAGCCGTCCTGCCCACATAACCAGGATGAAGAGCCACTTCGCCGCCGGGCTCATGCCGGGGTTCACAAACCCGGTGGTGATCCCGACGCTGGATGCGGCGGAGACGACCTCGAAGATGATGTCGGCGGAGTCGAACCCTCCCTGCGGCGCGAGATGGAGCAGGAGGAGGGTGGCGACCGCGACCATCAGAGCGAAGAGCAGGACGACCAGCATGCTCTTCGAGACCTCGTACTCCGGGAGGTGCGCGAGGATCGACCGCCCGTCGTGCCGGAGCGCCGTGATCGCCCGCCCGCCGGCGTGAAGCCGCCGGAACCACCATACGAGCACATTGAGGCCGAGGATGACCCTGCCGAGTTTGATGCCGCCGGCGGTACTCCCCGCCGACCCGCCGATGAACATTAGCGCGGCAAGGACCAGCACCGTCGAGCCGTACCAACTCCGGGGGTCCGCGTTCTGGAACCCGGTACAGGTGATGCCGCTTACCGTCATGAAGATACCCTGCCGGAGCGCCTCGGGGAGGGCGAGGAAGGAGATGGTCGCGAGGTCGAAGGTGACGGCGGCGCACCCGGCAAGGATGAGTGCGAAGAGGAGGAGTGCCTGCCGGTCGGTGAAGAACCCGAACGTCTTTTTGTAGTAGAGGAGGAAGTAGAGTTTGAACGGCAGCGCTCCGGCGATCATGACCGGGACGACGAGCATCTCGAGCAGCGGACTCTCGTAGTAGAGGATACCGGCCGTATGCACCGAGAACCCGCCGGTCGATATCGCTGTCATGACGATGTTCACGGCGTCCCAGAGGGGTATGCCCGAGAGGAGGACGAGCCCGATGCCGAGGGCCGTGAGCACCAGGTATATCCGCCACATCTCGATGGCCGTGGTCACGACGCCCGGCATGAGCGCCTCAGACCGCCCTTCCGAGCGGTAGAGCCGGAACCGGGTCACACCCGACCTGCCTGCGAGAGCGATGGTGAACGCGACGATCCCGAGGCCGCCCATCCACTGGGTCAGCGATCGCCAGAAGAGGATCGTCTTCGGCGCGGCGTCGACCGATGGGAGAAGGGAGAACCCCGTGCCCGTCCAGCCCGACATCGCTTCGAAGACGCTGTCGGTATAGGGGAGGTCGAGGCCGAACGTGTAGGGCAGCGCGCCGATCAGGGCGGCAATGAGCCAGATCAGAGCGACTGCAGAGAGTGCAACGGAGAGGCGGGCCTCTCCCTCCGCCTTCGGGATGCCGGCAAGCCAGAAACCGAGGATGCCGAACCCCGCCGGCGCCGAGGCCATCGGGAGGAGGTACCCGGCCTCGCCGTACCAGAGACCGACCAGGAACGGGGTGCAGGATACCAGCGCTATGAAGAGGAAGATGAGCCCGAGGTCGGGAGCGATGACCGCGAACTGACTGGTTGCCGTCGGCAGCATCTTTCTGCCGGGGAGGTCCGGAACGAGGCGATCTTTTTTTTGGGCCACCATGCACCCGATGCGGTTCGACGGGATCTCCGGCCGCACTACGGAGATACGCGTATCGGTTATCTAGATTTTGGTCACCTGTGCATCACCAGTCCCGGGTGCCGATCGTTTTTATCCTATCAAAATTATACTAATGCCAGAACTGTTTGTCCCGGCAGATGACGGTTCGTGCCCGCGCCGTGCTCGTCGACCTCGCGGGAAACGCCGTCCGCCGGAGAATCCGATGGGGCGATACACCTGCCGGACGATCGCGGAGACCGGGAGCATATCCGGCTACCGGAACTGTTTGGTGAACTATGGAGAACCCACAAGACGGATCACCGGCCGACCTTCTTGAGATTCTGGAGGACGCCGCTTCAGCCCTTGACCGCCGGTCGCGGGAGAGGCTGGCGGCGGGCATCGAGGCCCTGCTCGATGAAAACCGTGGCCTTAGCGCCCGTGCCGCTCGCGCAGAACTGGAACGCGATGCGATTCTTGCCGCCGCCGGCAGGCAGGGGATCGTTTACGATGCCGGCGGCGGGGTGATCACGGCAGGCCCGGGCGAGGAGGACCGGATAGCCCGGGCGCTACTCGGGAGGAACGGCGTATCGCTCAGGGACTCCGGCGGCGAACCGGTTCCCCCCGACGACCTCCCGGGGCGCCGGGCGCTCAGGGGAGAGCGGCTCTCCTCCTGCCGGTACGCCGTCCACGACCCGGACGGCGAGGAACTCCACGTCGTCGTATCCGCTTCGCCGGTCGTCATGAATGGCGCCGTCTCCGGCGCCGTCGTAACCTGGCAGGACGTCACCGACGCGGAGCAAACCCGTCGCCGCCTCGCGGATGCGAACACCCTGCTCGAGGGGCTCTTTGAGAACCTCGGCGACATCGTCGGCGTCCAGCTGCCGGACAGGACGATCCTGCGCTACAACCGCGCCGGCTACGAGATGCTCGGGATGACGCCGGAGGAGGTGGAGGGGCGGAAGTGCTACGACCTCATCGGGAGGACGGGGCCCTGCTCGGTCTGCGCGACGGAGCTTGCGGTCGCGAGCAAGAAGCGGGAGGTCGTGGAGAAGTTCGTGCCCGAACTCGGGCGGTACCTGGAGTGCCGCTCAAGCCCGATCCTCGACGAGAAGGGCGAGGTGGCGTTCATCGTCGAGCAGCTCTACGACGTCACCGACCGGAGGCGTGCCGAGGACGAACTCCGGGAGAGCGAGGCGACGGCCCGGGCGCTCCTGAACGCCCCGAGCGAGATCATCGCTCTCCTCGACAGGGAAGGCCGGCTCATCGAGATCAACGAGACGACGACACAGCGATTTGCGCGCAGCCGGGAGGATCTCCTCGGCCGGAGCTTGTTCCAGCTCTTCCCGGCGGATGAGGCGGCGGCGTACGCGGCACACCTCAAGGAGGCCGTCGCGTCGGGCCGACCGGCACGGTTCGAGGATGCATGGAAGGGGCGGCTGTATGACATCGTCCTCTACCCGGCCGCCGACGAGCGGGGCAACGTCATCCGGGTTGCGGCGATTGCGCGGGACGTCACCGGGAAGAAGCGGGGGGAGGACGCCCTGCGGAAGCGGACGCACGACCTGAACGAGCGGGTGAAGGAACTCTCGATCCTGTATGAGATATCCCGGATCATCGAACGGCGATCGGAGACCTCACTCGATGAGGTCTTCCTTGAAGTCGCCCGGGTTCTCTCCACCGGCTGGCAGTATCCGGAGGATACCGTTGCGAGGATCACGGTGCACGGGTGTCGGTTTGCAACGGAACGCTTCGCGGAGACGCCCTGGCGGCAGGCATCACCTATCGTCGTCCTCGGGGAGACGGTCGGGATGGTGGAGATCTGTTACCTCCACGAGAGGCCGGAGAGGGACGAAGGGCCGTTCCTTGCCGAAGAGCGGGCGCTGCTCGATACCGTCGCCAGGCGGCTCGGAAGCATGATGGAGCGGTTCCAGGCGTGGGACTCCCTCGAGAAGAGCGAGTCACAGTTCCGGGAGATCATGCAGCAGAGTTTCGATATGATCTACACCTGCTACCACGAGGGCGGGATCGCCTACATCTCCCCGGCGGTGACCCGCGTCCTCGGCTACGCTCCCGATGAGATCATCGGCAGGAGGTGCCGGGACTTCGTCGTCCCCTCGTCGCTCCCGGCATGGGAGGAGGGGCGAGCGAAGATCTCCTGTGGCGAGCCGGTCGAAGGGCTCGAGATCGAGTTCCGCCGCAAAGACGGGTCGGTGACCTGCCTCGAACTGAACGAGTCGCCGATCGTTCGCGACCGGTCGGTGATCGGTGTTCACGTCGTCGGCAGGGACATCACCGACCGGAAACAGAACGAGCATCTCCGGCAGCAGGCGTTCGAGCAGATCGAGCGGAACATCGAGCAGTTCGCGGTCCTCGGCGACCATATCCGCCAGCCGCTCCAGGTGATCCTCGGCATGACCGAGCTGATCGACGATGGAGCGGCTACGGGGAGGATCCGGGAGCAGGTCGACCGGATCAACAGTTATATCCTGCAGCTGGACCGGGGCTGGGTCGAGTCAAGACAGGTCAGGGAGTTCCTGCGGCGGCACGAACTGGCGTAAGGGATGGAGGCGCGTGCCGCCGGTCCGTCTCATTCTGCCGTAAGACGGCTGATCTTTCACGGGTTATCGGATATATCCCATATTCTTGGTGTTTTCCTTACGATCAGTTTATCCGTTCTGCGGAGCATCAATCATCATGGGATCGGATATCCAGGATTCGCCGGAGAGTGTTCCGCCCCCGGAGACCCCGGCGAGCGACTTGAAAGACGCATTGCTGGGCGTCGACCGGATACGGGCAGGGAGGATCCTCCGAGACGCCTCTGCTGCAAGTTCCCCCATATCCTGCATCGAAACCCTGGTTGTCCCTGTTCTTGAGGAGATCGGGAGGGACTGGGAGCAGGGGCAGGCCGCCCTTTCGCAGGTCTACATGAGCGGGCGGGTCTGCGAGGAGATCGTCAGCACGATGCTCCCGCCGGGCAGCCCCGAACGGATCTCTCAACCCCGGATCGCGGTCTCGGTCCTCGAAGACCACCATACCCTGGGCAAACAGATCCTCCTTGCCGTGCTCCGGTCGGGCGGCTACGAGGTGATCGATTACGGTTCGGGGGTGACGGTCGACGGGCTCGTGGAGAGGGCGATCCGGGACCGCGTTGAGATCCTGCTCGTATCCACGCTTATGCTCCCCGCGGCGCTCAGGGTGAAGGAGGCGGTCGCCCGCATCAGAGAGGCGATGCCGGAGATCCGGGTGATCGTCGGGGGAGCGCCGTTCAGGTTCGACCCCCGCCTCGGGCAGGAAACCGGGGCTGATGCTGTAGGGTATACGGCATCGGATACCCTTGCAATCGTGCGGGCGATGACGGGGGCCATATGACGCGTGAGATGACGCCGGCGGAGAGGACGGCCGTGACGATGGGGTTTGAAGAGCCCGATCGCGTCCCGCTCTTCCTGCTCTTCACCATCTACGGGGCGAAGGAACTCGGGCTCTCTATCAAGGAGTATTTCTCAAAGCCGGAATACGTCGCCCGGGGCCAGACGCGTCTCCTCGCGAAGTTCGGCGGCGACTGCGTCACTCCCTTCTGTCACTCGGCCTCCGAGATCGAGGCGTGGGGTGGAGAGGTAATCTTCCGTGACGACGGCCCGCCCAACGCCGGCCGCCCGCCGATCCGGCGGCCCGAGGATATCGAGAGCATCGCGGTACCGGCCGTCGAGGAGAGCCCCTCCCTCCTCTTCGGCCTTGAGACGATCGAATTGCTGAAACGGGAGGTCGGCGACGACGTGCCTATCGTAGGCTCGGTGCTCTCTCCCTTCTCGCTCCCGATCCTCCAGATGGGGTTTGGTGCCTACATCGAACTCCTCTACGAAGAACCGGATCTCTTCCGGACGCTGATGGCGAAAAACGAGGAGTTCTGCGTTGAATGGGCGAACGCCCAGATCGATGCGGGCGCCGCCGCCATCTCGTATGCCGACCCGCTTGCCTCGCCGGACATGATCCCCCGGGACCTCTACCTCCGGACAGGGCATATCGTGGCCGGACGGACCATCTCCCGGATACGGGGCGGGGTTGCAACCAGCCTTGCCTCGGCGAGAGTGCTCCCGGTCCTCGAAGACCTGGCCGGGACCGGCAGTATCGGCGTCGGCGTCAGCGCCTTCGACGATCTCGCCGCCGTGAAGCGGCAATGTGCCGGCAGGCTCACGGTGCTCGGCAACCTCAACGCGATCGAGATGCGCCGGTGGACGCCTGCGCAGGCGGAGGCGGAGGTGAAGAAGGCGATCGCCGCCGCCGGGCCGGGCGGGGGGTTCATCCTCTCCGACAACCACGGCGAGATCCCCTGGCAGGTTCCCGAGAGCGTTCTCCTGGCGATATCGGCCGCCGTGCGGAAGTGGGGGGAGTACCCGATAGAATGATGAAGAAGTTCGGGGTTCTCTGCTGCGAGAACCTGGGCCGGGAGGTTGCGGCGATCGCTGCTCCCGGAGAGTTCCCGGACGTCGTCGCGGAGACCTTTTCCCTTGCCTGCTGCGGGAGAAGGGTGCCGTGGGGGGACGATATTGAGGTCCCTTTCCTGAACCTGCGGGAGACCTGCGATCGGATCTGCATCCTCGGGTGCGGGATCGAACCCCCGGCCCTGCCGGGCCCTGCCCCTGCCGTGCTGGTTCCCGACCTCATGCGGGAAGTCCTCCTGCCGGAACCTCTCTTCGATGCCTGCGTCCGGGAGAGGGCGCTCATGCTCGTTCCGGGTATGCTGTCGCGGTGGAAGGAAGATGCCGCAGCCCCCGGGTTTGTGGGGGAAGCGACGGAGGCTATCCGGTGCGGTTCGGTCAGGAAGATCGTGCTCGTCGATACGGGCGTCGACCCGGAGAGTCCCCGGCTCCTTGCAGCCGCCGGCGAGGAGTTTGGGGTACCCACGGAGCGAATTTTCGTCGGTATCGAGCCGCTCCGGCGGTATATCGAGATCCAGTACCTCCAGTGGCGCCTGGATGCCGAGAGAAAGGTTTTCCGGGACTCTTCGGCCGTGGTGAACCGGAGATCCGCCGACTACGCGATGACTATCGATATCCTCGGCAGGATTGCGGCGATCCAGAGCGAGGGGACGGTGGTGGAGGAGATGCTCAACCTCTTTACTATCCTCTTCGGCCCTGCCCGGATCGCGTTTGTGCTCGTCGACGAGGGGAAGACAGGCAGGATCGTCAGCCGCCCGCCCGGTTACTACGATATCCCGGAGCATCGGGAGCGGTTCTTTACGGAAAGGGGGTGGTCCCCCGGGCGGCACGGGGAGGACGGATTCCTGATCGAGATCCGGCACGAGGCGACCTGTTCCGGGCTCCTCCTGCTCGAGGATCTCCCCGTGCCGGAGCGGATCGATGACTACCTCGACATCAGCCGGTTCGTGGCGGAGGTCTGCGGGCTCGCCATCGATAACGCCCGGACGTACCGGAAGATCCGGGAACTCCTGGCGGAGCGCGATGTGGAGATCGCAGAACGGATGCGGGCGGAGAAGGCGCTCCGCGAGGCCAACAGGAAACTCAACACCCTCTCGTCCATCACCCGGCACGACATCCTGAACCAGCTCGCGGCGCTGCTCGGGTACCTGGAGATTACGCAGATGGATCTTGAGGCGGGACGCCTGCCCGCGGACCCGACTCTTGTCCGCTACGTGGCGAACGAGTTGCAGGCCGCGAGAACGATCCAGCGGCAGGTCGAGTTCACCCGGTTCTACCAGGATATCGGCGTGAAGGAGGCCGAGTGGCACGATGCAGGTATGCTGATCCGGCAGGCGGCCGGAGAGCTCCCGCTTGACGGGATCACGGTGGATGCCGGGGTTGCGGGGCTCCGGGTCTATGCCGATCCCCTGATCGGGAAGGTCTTTTACAATCTCATGGAGAACTCGGTCCGGCACGGTGGAGGCATATCACGGATGTCTTTCTCCGCCGCCGGGGCTCCGGGCGGTCTTACGATCATCTACACCGACGATGGCGTGGGTATCCCGGCCGCGGAGAAGGAGAAGATCTTCCGCAAGGGGTTCGGGAAGAACACGGGGCTCGGGTTGTTCCTGACCCGGGAGATCCTTGCGATCACCGGGATCGCCATCCGGGAGACCGGCGTCGAGGGAGAGGGCGCCCGGTTCGAGATCTTCGTCCCGGAGGGGGAGTACCGGTTTGTGGGGTGACGCCGGTTCTCTTCCTCGCTGTCCCAACAGAATAAGTGGAAACGGTCCAATAGTGATATAATGGAGACTGAGATCCCCTGGGATAGATCCCGGATGGAGTTCAAGCCGGTCGATATGACGGTGTCGCACGACGGGGGGATGCGGTTCTCCGCCGCCCTCCCGTCCGGGGAGAGCATTCGGATGGAGGCGCACCGCCACCTGGGCGGGGGTGGGCAGACGCCCAATCCCATCGACTACCTCATCGCCTCGCTCGGGGGGTGCGTCGGCATCAAGATCCTTCTGGCTCTCTCGGACCACGGGGTCGTCCCCGACGGGATGACCATCGCGATCCACGCGACCCGGAGAGAGACGATGCCAGCGCTCTTCGACCGCGTCCACCTGACGATCACCCTTCGCGCCGACCTGGACGACGAACTGATCGCGGGGATTATCGATCAGACGATAAAGCGGTTCTGCCCGATCGCCGCGATGTTTGCGGAGGTCGGGGAAGTGACTGCTGAATGTCGGGTTGTTCGGCGGTGAGCCGGTACGGTTTTTGTGCCACCTCTTTGCAGAACGGAGTTTGTGCATCATCGAAGGGGGACAAAACTCACTTGATCTCGGATCTGTCCGGGAAGCATCGAGGAAGGATTCCTGGCCTTTGATGGCCTGCCCGATCTGTACATGTACCTCTGGTACCCGCGCCCCGAACTCGCCGAAGTGTCACACCCTTCGGCCCGTCGTCAATCGCGTTCGTATTCCTGTGTTCAGAAAGGGTTATCTTTTAGTACCCGTAATACGCAGGTATACAGACTTGTTTTCCCGGGTTATAGCGAAAGCTTCAAGGTCGAGGTGAGAGGGATGCAGAAACAGAGGTTGATCAATGCGTTGCTGTATGCGGTGGAGCACGACAGCCGCATCGGCCGGACGAAACTCCTGAAGTTCATCTTCTTCGTCGACCTCATCTACTACAACCAGCGAGGAACAACTCTCTGCGGGACGACCTACATACGTATGCCGAAAGGGCCTGCCGAGGCTGCGGCGTTCCAGTTGACGTCCGAATCGAACGCATACTTCGACGTGAAGGCGCCAACAGCAAATGCCCATACGGGAAGGAGAGTGTCGGGCAGTTCTTTCCGAATAAACCCCTACGAATCATACGAATACAGGCCCAAGAACAAGGCAGATCTCACGATCTTTACACCTTACGAGCGAGTTCTCCTGTGGTCGGTGCTCCAGTGGATGAAGTTCAAGAAAACGGATCTCATCAGTGAGATTTCCCACTACTTCCGCCTCTGGAAGGAGTTTTCAGACGGAGAAGATATCCCTCTCGAGTACTTCCAGTTGAACCGCAGCGAGAGAATGTATCTGGAACAGTCCGGCCTGCACGCCGACGGCTTCGAGCGCACATTCTGCACGAGCATCCTCCCGCTCTCGACTGAGGTTAGCAATGTGCTCCATCCCCTGAACGCGGAGCGGATCGCCGCCATCGAGGAGGTTTTAGACAGTTTCATCGCGGCGTACCCCCTGCCCGCGCTTGAGGTCTTCTACGACGCATACCTGGCGTGGGACGATGCATACCGCTCGATACTTCTCCACAACCCCTCGCACGCTCCCGATCTCGCGAAGGAGGCCTGCGATGCCCTCTGCTTCGTCTCGCACATCGTCGCGACGCATATGGTCCCGGCTGTGTGGAGAGTGGAGCAGGTGCAGGAGTTCTGCGATATCACGGAACGGCGCTTCAACGCCGAGCGGGATGCGATCCTGCGCGATAACCTGCCCTCGCATCCCCCGGACTCCGACGGCGAGGTCTCGGCGCTCGTCGATATGGCGATGCGCATCTCTCGCGATCTCGCGTGCAGCGAGTCTCCGGCAGGGAGGAGGTAACCTGCCCTATTTCCTCGACAGCAACGTCCTCATCGGGTACTATTTTCACGTCGCCGACACCTGGGGCACCGAGGCCGCGGACGTCTTTGATGACCCGGAGCCGAACCACTCCAGCACAGGGGTCTGGGCCGAGTGTTTCGGCGACGGAACAGGGGGAAGGTGCCACACCATCCAGCAGAGTCTCGTCCGCGAGTTCCGGCGGGCGGTTGCGCACTTGAAGCGGGCCGGGTCGGCGGAGTCCCTCCTCGCCGAGGCCGAGGGGCGTGAATGGCGAACCGTCCCGCTTCTCCGGCATGTTGCCGAACTCTGTCGCAAGCAGCCTGAAGCGGCTCTGAAGACGATTCTCGCGGTGAAGGAGCAGTATGAAGCGCTCTGCCGGCAGCGGCGCTGTGTTCTCGAAGACCGGAAGGCGCTGGCGCTCCACAGGCGAGTGGAACCCTACCGCGAGCTCTGGGACCGGTTCAGCGCGGTCATCGAGGACTACGACGACTGTGAGGTGCTCCTCGATGCCCACCATGTCGCCATAGCAATCGACGGCATGGTGCTCTACACCGGGGACTACCGCCACATCGTTGCTAACCGGGACCTGATTCTCTCGGAGACCCGTATTTATGATGTCCGGTACCTGGGCGATCGGGTGGGCGGGCAGCCGCCGGTGTGAGGATCTGTGGGGGAGGGGTGGCGGCCTGGGGGACGCCGGGGAGGACCTCCCCCGAAGTGCCGTATCACCATCGCCTCTCTCGGTAACGTCTATCAATGCGGATTGCCCAAGGAAGTGCGCTGCAGCCCTCTCCCTGGTTAGTAGTATGTCATTGAAGGCTCCCGAAGGGATAGAAGCGTTCAAAAAGATCTTTACCCGATGTGAACGCTATCAAGGCTCACTCCTTGAGTTAATCCGCCTGGCGTCAAGGCCCGGGGGATTCTGGGATGAGCCCGCAGGAGTTACAGTTCTCGGCGCTACCCTTTTGAACCTTGAAGTGCCTTCGCCTTCATGACCGGGCGTGAGTTGAGCGCATCGTGAAACGCGTTCCGGCGGCCCGTGTCCCCCCATCTAGTGATCCTACTTCTGCATCCCGCACCATCGACCCCGCCGACGTCGCCCGCCACGACCGGATCGTCGCCCTCGTGGTGCAGATGCTCGACCTGAACAGGCGCCTCGTGGAGGCGAAGGCCGCACACGAGAAGGAAGTGCTCGCCGGGATGATCGACGCAACCGACCGGCAGATTGACCGGCTGGTGTATGAGTTGTACGGGCTGACGGAGGAGGAGATCGCGGTTGTGGAGGGGGCGGCCTGATACAGGAGCCGATATCCCTGCATGGAGGAGCCGGCGCAGGGCTGCACCACGGTCGCCACGCATCCATCCATCACCCGTACCGGCCGCATCAATCCCCGCACACAGGAGCGAAGAACCTTTAATTTTCCCGGCGGCAATAGTGATCCATGGAGTGGGGACAATGCCGGTAGAAGTCGACGGAAGACTGATCGACGACACGACAATCCAGCTCGACCGACCCCTGAAACCCGGGGAAGAGCGAGTGGTAGTCAGGTTGAGGAAACATCCGAAGAAGATGACAAAACTCCATGCTCCCGAAGAATACATCCTGAAACTGGCCGAGAAAGACCTTGAAGAGCTGTACTGATGAACATAGCTGATCTGGAAGAGGGAACGGTGTTTCTTGACACCAACATCCTCCTCTACGCCTATACCACTACGCGGTTCTCTCTATCGTGTGAGAGGCTTCTTGAAAAGATACAGGCAGGGGATATTACGGGATATATCAACGCCACTGTCCTGGACGAATTCTTCCACAAAGCCCTCCTTACGGAGTTATTTACGGAGAAGCATCTCTCGCCACGGGAAGCGATTGCTTACATCAAGAAATACCCTGAGATCTTACTCGATCTGAACACTCCATACGTCATGGCCAGAGAGATACTGGAAGAGTACAATCTCAGGGTCCTTGAAACCTCGAATCTTCCGGGCGATGCGCTCCTTATCTCGCAACAGTATGGACTGCTCTTCTCTGATGCTCTCCATGCTGCGTCTGCACGCAAGTACCACATCGACTATTTCGCCACGAATGACCGGGATTTCGACCGGGTAGATTTTCTCACCCTGGCGCGTCCTTCTGCTGAACCGATGTCCTGACCGCCCGCGCCGGTCACACCCATCTCGTAAAAGAGAGACTCATCTCCGGCAAGAGGGGACGGCCGAGGAGGAACGCGTTCTTCACCCTCCGCCGGGCACCTCCATCAACGGGCCACACAAAATACAGAGGGAGCCGCAATCCATCTATCTCCAGTTTATTCAGCATCACCCCCAAGCAGACCGCTCACACAGGCAATATACCTCCCTGCATCGGTGATGTGAACAGAAAAACGCCTGCCGCTCCAGATGCGCGTGATGTAGCCTGCGGCTTCCAGTTTATGCAGGTATTTTCGGTTCGTCCTGTTGAGGAGTTCCCGGTTCTTCGAGCCCGATTTGTACTCCCCAGATCTGTTTTTCTTTTTGACCGGCAATTCGTCATACCCTTCAAGCCCTTTCTTGTGAAAAAAGTCGAAGAGGTCCTCGCTGGTCATCCCCTGCCCCCGCCGGTAGAGCTCGCACAGCAGCAACTGGCACTCGGCGTCCGGCATCATGATGGAGAAGTTGTACAGGGGTTCGACCCGCCCGGTCTCCACGATGCTCAGACCATGGTCCACCTCGAGCGAAGCATCGTCGCCCGTTGCATAGCGGTCCGCATGCACATAGTATGCCGTTACCCCATGCACCATCGCCGCCATGGTGACGGCCACCGACGTCATCCTGCCGCAGGCCGACATATTGATGAGGACGTCGTTCCCCTGCCGCTTCTCTCTCACAATCAGGGAGGAGACGACCCGGAGCACATCGAGGATATCGAACATATTGCAGTAGGTGACCTCGGGACGGACGCCCGCCGCCAGCAGCCCCTCACAGACTCTCTTCGTATAGTGCCGCTGCTTCTCCAGCATCTGCTTATCCAGGTCGGCGTTGTCCGGAACCACGATGACGTACGCACGCTCGGCCCGGTATGTATTGAACGGCTTTACCGCCCGGTCGATCTCGTGGCCGAGCGGGATCAGGTGAACCCGCTCGTTCAGGCCATCGGCTCTGGCAGGCCGGATCGGATCAGAAGCTTTCACAATATTCACAATAGTCACGTGAATTTTTTAATTGTTTCCCTGTGCGTATACAACAATGGGACAGGGCGACGGGGGAGCCCTGCTCGCACGAGGAACCAGAAATGAATGACCGGAATCTCAAACCATCGGTAAAAGACTGTATCGACAACCTGACCGAGACCTGCAACTTCCCGGAGCTCTACCGCACGTATGCGTGGAAGCGGGACCGGTGGCAGAACGGATTCCCTGACATCTGCCGGCTTGAGCGTGAGATCGGTGATGCTGCAAGAGCCGGAACGCTCTCCGAGGAACACCTGAAAGCGATCGCGCGGTGGGGCGGGCTGCCGGGCATCGAGCGGATCCAGGCGCCTGCTCCGATCCGGATCGCCCTCTTTGAGGACGGAGACGTTGCCCGATGGGTGCGGGGGAACCCGGAGAACGCCATCCATGTACTTGGCGGCCAGATACGGGGGTTTGGCCCCACCTATACCAGCAAGATCCTGCGGTTCGCAGCGCCGGAACTTTTTGGAGCGATCGACACCCGGATCGTCCGGGTCTTCGGTGCGGGGGACACCGCCCACCTACACCTCCTCGACCTGACCGCGACACCCGTCGATGGGCGCTGGGCGATCCTCTCCGGCCAACAGGGATGGCCGGAAGAATACGGCACATGGACCGCCATCCTGACCTACGCAGCAGCGCAGCTCAATGCAACAGGCCAACCGTGCCCGCACCCGGAAGCGCTCATCAATGCAGGACTTCGCGAGCGCGGGATCTGGCTGAACGCCGATGTGGAGATGGCATTCTTTAATTATGCCTCGGGGAAAATCCAGAACATAAGGAGGGAGTGAAATGGATACCCCTGAAGACCGCTCACGGGAAGCAAACAAACTGAGAAAGAACGGAATGTATAAGGATGCCCTGGAGATCTATCGTGAGCTCTGGGACGGCCAGCATCACGATGGATTTACTGCTGCAGGCCTGCTGCACTGTCTCCGGAAACTGCGCCCCATCAACGAGGCGATGACCTTTGCCGACGATATCGCCGCGCATTACCCCGATCATAACTGGGTAAACCTTGAGGTCGCGTGGACATACGCCGACTACGTCAAGGGGATGGCAGAGAACGGGGCATCTGTCCCGGTGCTCCATGCCTGCGGAGAGAAGGCCCTCTCCAGAAACCCGCCCCCACAGGCGGTGAGCCATATCGCCTTCGCCATCATGAGGCCGGCAAAGGAGGCCAAAGACTGGAATACACTGGCAGCATGGACGTCCCGGGTCGATCCGTCGCTGCTCAGCCCGGCAGGGATGAAACTTCCCGACGGAAAAGAAGGCTGGAGTTACCTTGCCCGCTGGTATCACTACCGGAACATGGGGCTCATCGGCACCGGGCGCGCACAAGAAGCCCTTCCCCTCTGCCGTGATGCGATCGAGAAGTTCCCCAACCAGTACAAATTCTTTGCATACGACCTCGCCACAGCATATGCAGGCATCGGCGAGTACGAAAAAGCGGCAGAAACGTTTGATGAACTCTGCCGGAACGTCCGGCCGGACTTCTACCATCTCTTTGAGTACGGGAAGGTCGTTCACCAGCTCGGGCGCCCGGAAGAGGCGCTGGCACTGATGGCCCGGGCCGTGAAGGCAGGGCAGCGCCCGGAGTTCATGGTCGGATACTTCATGGAGATGGGCGACATCTTCAAGCAGGTCGGTCGCCTGGACGCGGCCCGCGACCACTATACGCTGGCAACGGCCATCCGGATGCGAAACTCATGGTCCGTCCCTGCCGAGCTGCAGCAGCGCCTCAATGAGAACGGCATCTCTTCGATCGAGGACTCCGTCGAGGAACTCACCTATCGGTGCAGCCGCCACTGGAGCAGCTGCGAAACCGAGCAGGGTTCCATGACGGCGCAGTATGAGCGGGAAAAGCCGCTTGCAGAGGGGGTAGTTGGCAGGATCTATCTCGGGCATCCGGAGCGCGAGTACTTCTTCATCAACCCGCCGGACGCTGACGGATACATCGGATTCAAGAACGAGCTCACCTGGGCCCCGGAAGACCGGAGCCTGGTTGTATTCGATGTTGTTCCGTCGTTTAACCGGAAGAAGAACGAGTGGGCTGCAAAGGCGGTGAACGTCCGACCGATGGATGATACTGCAGCAAGATAGGGTGAGCCGAAAACGGCACAGGAACGAGAGCGCGTGAAGAGAGGCGCGGCCGGCAGACATCCGGGGGCATCGCCTGCCGGCGTGATGCCTACACAAAAATCGGTAATGCGGGGGAAGGGATTCGAACCCTTGAACTTCTTCAAGACTGGACCCTAAATCCAGCGCCTTTGACCTGGCTCGGCAACCCCCGCGTGGCATATATGTCGGCGCCGCGAGCATTATATTTGTTCCCGGCGCATGGGCCTTGCGACCGGTGAGAAAGTCCGCCCGGCGCCCCCTCGCGGCACCCCTGAACCTGCTCCGGCAAACTCTGCCCCGGACCCTGAATCCAACAATGACGGCGGGACCCAGCCCCGTAACGATGCGCGGAAAGATATATTGTTTATAAAGACCCATTACATTACATACAATAGTTACCCGGGGCCGTCGTACCGGAGACGCGCCTCCGGTGTATTTGGGCAAAATCGCGCCCGGAATGGTAACAACAAAACCTTTATTGGATTGATCGACCGTAGTTTCCTGTAGTTGAACTGAAATGCTGGGCGAGTTCCTCCACATCCTGGCAGCGGCGATTGTCAGCTGGATCCTCTTCGTAGCCGTCGATATTTTCTTCAAGCTGCCGGAGACGGGAGGCGTCGTCGGAGCCACCGCCATTGCCCGGGATATCGAAGCCGGCGGCGGCGATCTCGCCGGCGGCACCATGATGGGGAACATCGTCTGCTCCCCCGACGCCTCGGCCGGGACGCTCCTCGCCGCCTGCGGCGTCTACGTCGCCGGCATCCCCGGCGGGCTCGCGGCGGCCGCGCTCGTCTTCATCGGCAACCGCATCTGTTACGATCCCGGCTACGCCGGAACCACCGGAGCGGTCCTCGCCACGTTCGTCATCTACGGCTTCACCCAGGTCGGGTTCGCCGCGACGGACTTCATCGCAGGGATGGTCATCGCCATCCTCACTGTCCAGGGGCTCTCCCATGCCCACGCGAGCCGGCTCCTTGGCCGGCTCTGGAGGGTGAGAGAGTGATCGCGCTCTATATCGTCGCCGTAATAGCGGTCTTTGCCGTCATCAGGGCGACGCTTGAGAAGAACACGGGGAGAAAGCTTCCTTACGTGAACGTCATGAACTTCGCCGTCGCGGGAGCAATCGTCCTGCTGCTCGACCACCCGCTCGCCCTCGCCGCGGCCGCGGCCTACTTCGTCGGCTCGACGCTCGAGGCGAACGCCCTGGCGAGCACCTACGCGGGGGGTGAACGGCGTGGATGACGTCGTCGTCCTCCTCTTCGCCGCCGTGGCGCTCATCGGCGCGGTGAGCGTTTACTTCCAGCGCGACCGCTTCGACAAACTGATCGCCCTCGGAATCATCTACGGCGGCGTCGTGCCGTTCATCGCCGTCCGTGGCTACCTGGACGTCCTCATCGCCGTCAGCCTGATCGTCCCGATCACGACGATCATCGTGCTGCCGCTCACGAGGAGGGATACCCGTGACTCCTGAGTTCATCCTCGGGTGCATCATCCTCATCATCGGGGTGATCGCCGCCGGGTTCCCGCGCGAGAAGACCTACCTCGCCCGGCTGATCCACCTTGAGATCCCCGGGTTCGGCCTCCTCCTCATCATGCTCGCCTACGACGAGATGCTCGCCCTGCTGACGTTCATCGGGGTCACGGCGATCTCGACCTTCGTCCTCGTCCGGGTCATCGAGCGCAAGGAGGCGGCAGAATGACGCCGGACCGGTCGATCATCACCCGGATATCCGCGACGATCTCACGGGTCGAGAACCTCACCGCTCTCTACGCGCTTCTTGTGGTCGTCGTCGCCGTGCTCGGCCTCGTCACCCTGCCGTTCATCGCCTACCACGACGACCAGCTCTACCCGAAGATGCTCAACCCGGCAAGTTCCCTCGACCCCTACGACCGGGGCGGCGTGCCGTTCGGCACGACCCCGGTGAAGTCGCAGTACCCGGAGAACTCTCCTTACGCCGGCTACGTGACCACCTACCTGACCCCGTTCAGCCAGTGGCTCGCCGATACCACGCACCATATGGGGACGACGATCGTCGCCCACCCGGGCGGCATCATCGACGAGATCCTCTACAACACCCGGGGCTTCGACACCGTCGTCGAGACGAGCATCCTCTTCGTGGCGTTCGCGATCGCGAGTTATCTCTTCAGGAGGGATGACTGATGGAGATCGCCTACCCGGTCGGCCTCGTCGTCGTCGCTGCCGCGATCATCATCGGGTTTACCGCTCTCGTCCGGGAGAAGGACGACCTGCAGCGGATCCTCCTCGTCGACCTCGCGGAAGTCCTCGGCCTCGTCCTGATCGCGCTCGTCGCCACCGACCTTGCCGAGGCGCTCATCCTCCCGGGGCTCGTCGTCGGGATATCGGAGCTGCTGGCGGTCTCGGAGGTCTACATCGCGAGAGAGGGGCTCAAAGAGCCGACAGGGCCGGCGTTCCGGCTTGAGGTGATGGAGAGTGCCCCGGGCATCCTCGCCCTCATCCTGGTCGCCCACGGCATCATCCTCTCGGGATTCACCGGCGGAGCCATCGCCGCGGTCGGTGCGGTCTTCTACTTCATGTGCCGGGGGCACAACGAGCAGTTCGAACTGATCGAGACCGTGAGCGGCTACGCCTGGGCGATCTGGATCGCGGCGTTCTTGATCTTCATGTTCCTCCCCCAGTACTGGTTCTTCGGGGTGATGATGGCGGGAGGCGCGATCCTCGTCAAGGTGATGGCGAAGATGTCCCTCGTGGGGACGATGCGGCGGGGTGGTCCGGATGTTTAATCTCCCGACGCCGCACATCGGCGGGCCGGAACTCTTCGTGCTGGAGTTCGGCGACATCGTCGCCTATTTCAGCCCCTACACGGCGCTTCTCTTCGCCTTCGCCGTCCTCTTCACGGTCCTCGTCATCGTGAGCCGCCCCGAGCGGCAGGTGGACATCGCGTTCGGCGGCGACGCCTACTACACGAAGGAGGTCGATCCGGACCTCCTGCGGTTCCAGCGGTTCATGGCGATCGCATGCGGCCTTGCCACGCTCGGGGCGATGGTGACCGGGGACGTCTTCAACTTCACCCTCTTCGCCTCGATGATAGGGATCACGAACATCGGTATCGTCGCGGCCTACCGGAACCGGCACGTCTTAAACGCCGCGTTCCAGTACGGCATCGTCGCGATGCTCGCCACCGTCCCGCTCTTCGGCGGCGCGGCGATCATCCTTTCCAGCACCGGCACGCTGAGCATGTGGGAACTCTTCGGCGGCGCGGTGGCGGTCCCCCTCATCGCGAAGGCGTTCCTGGTTCTCGGCGTCATGGGAGAGGGGATGGCGCCGTTCTACATAGCAAAGGCGGAGATCACGAGAGCGCAGGGAGCGCCGTTCATCCTGATGGTGCACGTCAGCTCGCTCCTCCTCTTCCTGCGCGTAATGGAGATCGTCATATCGATGTGATTGCCATGAAGAAACGGACTGCACTGATTGTCGGGCTCGCCGCAGGCGTGATCGCGGCGGCGGCGAGTCTCTCTGCCGCTCTCGGCTACCTCCCGGTTCTGGCCGCGGAGCTCGTCGCGGTCGTCGCGTTCCCGGTCTTCGTCATCTTCATCGCACTGTGGTGGAGCGCAAAATCCGGAGAAGAAGATATCCCGTTCATAGGATACTGACATGATCGAATACCTGCTCTTTGCCACCTTCATCGGCCTGCTCTTCCACGGCATCCACCGGAAAGTCATCGCGAGAGTCCAGGGACGGCCCGGACCGCCGATCTGGCAGGAGATCCTGCATGCCCTGAAGTTCTCCTTCAAGGAGACCTGGATACCGAAGACGGCCAGCCGGGCGCTCTTTGTCGGGATCGTCTTCGTCGCCATCGCCATCTGGAGCGGAGCCCTCTTCATCCTCCTCACCGGCGGGAGCATCCTGCTCCTCTTTGCGATCTACCTCCTCCACAAGATCGTGGAGCACGGGATGGGGCTCTCGACGGGCTCCCCGTACACGAAGTTCGGGGCCATCCGGTCAGTCATATCGGCGGCGTCGGAGCTGCCGCTCCTCGTCACCGTCGTCGCGATCTACTTCTTCACCGGCTCGCTCTCGATCGCGGAGATCACGGCCTACCAGGAGATGAACGGCCCGCTCCTCATCGTCGCGTTCCCGGCGGCCGTCGCGATGTACCTGGTGATCCTCTCCAAGATGCACTACGGCCCCTTCTCGATCATCGAGGCGAAGGAGATCGTGAGCGGGAACATGACCGAGCACTTCGGTGTCTGGCGCGCCGCGCTCGAGGTGGCGTACGCCCTCAAGACCTACGTGCTCCTCTACGCGTTCGTCCTCATCTTCATCGGGGCGCTGCCGCTCTGGCTGACCCTCATCCTGATGCTTCTGCTCTTGATCTCGCTCTCGTTCGTCTGCGCGGTCACCCCCATGCTCTCGCCCTACGACACCGTGACGATACAGAGCCTGGTGACGGGTGCGCTCGTCATATACATCGTTATTCTCGCGGTGGTGATGGGATGAGCGCCCTGAGGCTCCTGTTCGTCGCGGCAGCGGCATTCTACGTCGTGGTATTCATCGCCCAGGCCGCCCGGAACTGGAGCGTGGCCGACCAGGCGCTGGTGGGGACCGTCCTGCTCGTCGCCGTCACGGCCCTCACCTGGGTGCGCGACGAACTCACCCTGAAACGCGCCGAGATGGTGCTGCTCTGGGTGATGGTGCTCGGGTTCCTCGTCTACGCGACGGCGCACGCACTGGGGATGATCGCGTGAAGTACCTCTACGAAAAAGACCTCCGGCAGATGAAGTACAACATCCTGACGAGTACAAGACACGACGAGACCGTCCACGCGATCGCAGAGCGGCTCGGTATGGGTGAAGCGAAACTCCGGCGGACGATACTTCGGCGGTTCGACATGTCGCTCCTCGAGAACCTGGAGTCCCGGTGGCAGATGGGGCAGGAGCACGCCGATAACGGCGATGCGGTAGCGGAAGAACTCGGTTGCGAACTCTTCACCCGGTTCATACCCCTCTTGGATACGGAAACAATGCAGACGATCTACAGCGAAACGACAGCAATGACACAAGAGATACCCTTTGAAGAGGCGATCGCGAGAGGAAGAGAACGGATCCGGGAGGCGGTCCTCTCATGAGCATCCTCCAGAAGATCAAGAACACCGTCCGCTCGCGGTCGATCCACGTGAGTTACGTCGACGTCGGGTCGTGCAACGGCTGCGATATCGAGGTGCTCGCCTGCCTCGCGCCGCGCTACGACATCGAGCAGTACGGCATCTACGTCCACAACAACCCCCGGGAGGCCGACGTCCTCCTGGTGATCGGTTCCGTCACCCCGCAGTGGGTGGACAAACTCCACGATATATGGGAGAAGATCCCGGAGCCGAAAGTGGCCGTCGCCATCGGGAACTGCCCCATATCGGGGTGCGTCTATAACAGGAGGGGTACCTTGACGAGCCCTCCCGTCGAGAAGTACATACCTATAGCTGCACAGGTGCCGGGCTGCCCGCCCCGCCCTACGGAGATATTGAACGCCATACTCTCGGTCGCACCGTTGATATTCAAGGACTACGAGGAGAAACAGCCATGAAGAAGACTGTCGACGTATCCATCCCGCTCGGCCCGATGCATCCCTGCTGGAAGGAGCCCGTCCGCATCAAGTGCGAGACGGCGGGCGAGCGGGTGCTCCGCGCCGAGGTCGAGCTCGGTTACATGAAGAAGGGGATCGAGCGGATCATGCGCGGCCGCCCCTGGCAGGAGGTGATGTTCCTTGCGGAACGTGTCTGCGGCATCTGCTCGGTCATCCACAACATGGTCTTCATCGAGGCGATGGAGGAGATCAGCGATATAACCGTCCCGCCGCGGGCGGCCTACCTCCGGGTCATCGCGAACGAACTCGACCGGATGGCAAGCCACATCCTCGCGAACTTCTCCTACTGCTACACGATCGAGCACGAGACGCTCGCGATGTACCTCTTAAACACCCGGGAGACGGTGCTCGACAATCTGGAGCGGCTCACGGGCTCCCGGATCAACACCGCCTACATGATTCCCGGCGGTGTCCGGTTCGATCTCCTTCCCGAGGACGCTACGGCGATGCTCGTCGACCTCATGAAGGTGGAGGAGGAGATGAAGCGGCACACCCGGATCTTCGAGACCGGCCCGCTGATCGCGCTCAGGAGCAAGGGGATCGGGTACATGAGCCGGGAAGACGCGATCCGGGCCCACACCGTTGGCCCCACCGCCCGGGCGAGCGGGGTCGAGGACTGCGATCTCCGCCTCCGCCACCCGACCTACCGGGCGCTCGGGTTTACCCAGATAACCCGGACGGAGGGCGACAACTTCGCCCGGGTGATGGTCAGGTTCCAGGAGGTCTTCCAGAGCATCGACCTGATACGAAAGTGCATCGAGACGCTCCCCGACGGCCCCATCCGGGGCGGCGGGTTCTGCAAGGCGGGCGAGACGTCGTATGCCGGCGAAGCCCCCCGGGGCGAGCTGACCTACGCCATCAAGACCGACGACTACGGCAGGGTGATCGATATTGCGATCCGGACGCCCTCGGTCATGAACATCGAGGCCTGCGCCCACGAGATGATCAAGGACGCCTCGTCGATCGCCGACGTGACGTCGACGTTCATCAGCAGCGACCCCTGCATCGCGTGCAACGAGAGGTGAAGAGATGCGATCGATCGTCTACTACCTGCGAGAGTTCCTCCGGCCGGAATGGATCCGGAAGTTCTTCTTCGCGAAGACCGCGCCGCTCGAGACCCCCTCCTACTTCAAGGACTATCCGTCCCTGACGGGGAACGAGTGCGTGGCATGCCTCTCCTGCATGATGATCTGCCCCGCGCCCGATGCGATCGCTGTTCTCCGCACGAGGGACGGGTGGGAGCCGGAGATCTACCCCGGCCACTGCATCCGGTGCGGCCTCTGCGTCGAGGCGTGCCCCGAGGCCGTCCTTGCGAGCGGCCGGATCCTCGACGTCACGGCCCGCGACGGGACGGCGCTCTGGTCGTGGTACCGCCTGGAGATCGACGACAAGATCTGCATGCGGTGCGGGAACTGTTGCGTCTCCTGCCCGGTCAACCGGGAGATCGATCCGCAGCTTGCAGGGTCCGGGACATCCTCAAGCGACGAGGTGATCATGCGGGTCGAGGCCGGCCGGGTGCGGATCCTCCACGAGGAGAAGTGCACGGGGTGCAAGACCTGCGAACTCAACTGCCCGAACCGTGCGATCCGGGTCGCCCGGATGGTGGAAGGGGTGCAGATCGGGGAGGCGGAGGCATGAAATTCCTCATGATCACCGGCAGAACGGTGAACCAGGGCGTGACCGTCGAGAACAAGACGTCGCCCGAATACGCAGCAGAGACCTCGACCTGCTTCATGCACGAGTTCGATATGATGGAACTCGGCCTCGACGACGGGGATACCGTCCGGGTGACCGGGCCGTGCGGCGATGTCGTGATGCGGGTCTCCGCATCGGTCGAGGTGGAGATGGGCACTGTCTTCGTCCCCTACGGGCCGTACGCCAACCACATCGTCGCCGCCGGCACCCGCTCCACCGGGATGCCGGACTTCAAGTCCCACATGGTGGAGATCGAGCCGACCGACGAAGCACCGAAACTGGTTCACGAACTGATGGAAGACCTGGGAGGCCTTGCCTATGATAGTTAAGGACGCGGTCTGCCCGTTCTGCGGATGCCTCTGCGACGACATCGAGGTGGAGGTCGAAGGGAACCGGGTGGTCGCCGTCACGAACGCCTGCGAACTCGGGATGACGAAGTTCATGGGCGAGAAGAGGATGAAGAACCCGATCCTGCGCGACGGGAACCGCTGGAAGGATATCACCTACGATGAGGCGATCCGGTACGCCGCCGATATGCTTCTATCTGCCGAACGCCCGCTCCTGTATGGGTGGAGCGGCACCCACGGGGAGGCACAGTGCGTGGGGGTGCATATGGCCGAACTCATCCACGGGGTCATCGACAACACTTCCTCGGTCTGCCACGGCCCCTCGATCCTCGCTATCCAGGAGGTCGGGCACCCGGGATGCACCCTCGGTGTGGTGAAGAACCGGGCGGATCTCGTCATATACTGGGGGTCGAACCCGATCGACGCCCATCCCCGGCACCTTTCGCGTTACACGCGGTACGCGGAAGGGTTCTTCCTTGAGAACGCCTTCCGCGACCGGAAGGTGATCGTCGTCGACGTCAGGAAGACCGAGACCGCGAACATAGCCGATGAGTTCATCCAGATCAAGCCCGGCGGGGACTATGCGGTCCTCTCGGCGCTCCGGGCGATCGTCCAGGGGAAGGTGGACACCATCCCGCGGACGGTCGCGGGCGTCACCCGCGCTCAGCTCGTCCGGGTGGCGAACCTCTGTAAATCCGCGAAGTTCGGGGCGGTCTACTTCGGCCTCGGTCTCACGATGACGCAGGGGAAGTACAAGAACATCAGGAACGCCATCGAACTCATATCGGAGCTGAACCGGCACACGAAGTTCACCATCTCGGCGATGCGCGGCCACTACAACGTCTACGGGTCGAACGAAGTGAACACCTGGATGACCGGGTATCCCTTCGGGATCGACTTCTCCCGGGGGATCGCCTTCTACAACCCGGGAGAGACGACGGCGGTGGACATCCTCGCCCGCAAAGAGTGCGACGCGGCGCTGATCGTCGGGAGCGATCCGGCCGCCCACTTCCCGCGAAGGTGCCTGGAGCACCTCGCCGATATCCCGGTCGTCCAGCTCGACCCCTACCCGAACGCCACCACCGCGTTCTGCAACGTCCAGATCCCGGTCGCGGTGACCGGGATCGACGCGGAGGGAACGGCCTACCGGATGGACGGGGTGCCGATCCGGACGCGGCGGGTCCTCTCGACTGACTACCTCTCCGACGAGGAGGTTCTCTCCCGGATGTACGCCCTGATGCAGGAGGCTTCCTGACCATGACCGAACTCCTGGTGAAGAACGCCTGCGTGATCGACCCCCTCCGGGGTATCAACGGCGAGGTGATGGACATCGCCATCCGCAATGGGAAGATCGTCGAGGAGGTGAGCGATGCCGCGGAGGTGGTCGACGCTCGCGGGATGCTCACGATGCCGGGCGGGATCGACTCGCACACCCATATCTGCGGGACGAAGGTGAACTTCGGGCGCTACATGAGCCCGGAGGATATGCGGGCGGGGAGGACGCCACGCCAGGGGGCGATGCACGCCACGTCCGGCTACAGCGTCCCGACGACCTACGGCAACAGTTACCGCTACAGCGTGATGGGCTACACCACCCTGCTCGAGGGCGCGATGGCGCCGCTGGAGGCACGGCACACCCACGAGGAGTTCTCCTACACGCCGCTGCAGGACACGATGGCGAACACCCTCTTCGACGGGAACTGGGGGATCCTGGAGGCGATCCGCGACGGCGATACGAAACGGGTCGCCGCCATCATCGCCTGGACGCTTTCGGCCGTAAAAGGGTTCGGCGTCAAACTCACGAACCCCGGCGGCACCGAGGCCTGGCAGTGGGGCAAGAACGTCACCTGCATCCGCGACCCGGTGCCCTACTTCGAGGTGACGCCGGCCGAGATCATCCGGTCGGTCGTGGAGGCGAACGAACTCCTGCACCTCCCGCACTCGGTGCACCTCCACTGCAATAACCTCGGCACCCCGGGGAACTACACCTGTACGCTCGGGTCGTTCGGCCTCATCCCGGACCTGAACAAGAAGCGGCAGACGCTGTACGCGACCCATGTCCAGTTCCACGCCTACGGCGGGTCGGGGTGGAAGGACTTCTGCTCGAAGAGCGAGCCGATCGCGAACTACGTCAACATGCGCCCGCAGATCGTCATCGATATGGGGCAGGTGATGTTCGGCCGGACGACGACGATGACCGCCGACGGGCCGATGGAGTTCAACCTCTACCGCCTCCACCACGACAAGTGGAGCAACCACGATGTGGAACTCGAGACGGGCTCGGGGATCATCCCGGTCATCTATCGGCGCAAGAACCTGGTCAACTCGATCATGTGGGCGATCGGCCTCGAGCTCGCGCTCCTCACGAAGAGCCCCTGGCAGTGCCTGCTCACGACGGACAACCCGAACGGGGCGCCGTTCGTCAAATACCCGGAGATCATCGCCCTCCTGATGAGCAAGAGGTATCGCGACGCTGAGTTCGCGACGGTTCACCCCGATACCGAATCACGGGTGCCCCTGCCGGCGATCGAGCGCGAACTCGACTGGCACGAGATCGCGGTGATGACCCGGGCGGGTGGCGCGAGGGCGCTCGGGATCCAGGATCTCGGGAAAGGACACCTCGCTCCCGGCGCCGATGCGGACGTCGCCATCTATCCGCTCAGGATCGACGAGGTGGACCCCGCAGCCGAGTACCAGAAGGTGATCGACGGGTTCAGCCAGACCGAGTACACGATCAAGCGGGGCAGGGTCGTCGCCCGGCGGGGCGAGTGCCTGGTGCACGGGAGCAACGCCACGTTCTGGGTCAGACCAAAGGTTCCGGAGAACTACGATATGGGGAAGGATCCAGACTTCATCGAGAAGTTCGACCGCTACTACACCGTCCGCATGAGGAACTACCCGGTGCAGGATGAGTACCTGACCCGGAGCCGGTGCATCGAGACGGAGGCCGACCTATGAAGGTCACGCTCGCGATGAAACCCATGACGAAGGGGTTCATCCCCATCGAGGCGGAGTCGATCGTCCCGAAGAACTTCCTCTCCGGCACCGACCTCTCGGTCTGGCGGGGAAACCGTGAGCTCCGGCTCGATGAGGCCTTCTCGGTCTCGGTGGAGGGGAGCGCCGACCGGGCGGAAGATGTCGAGGTCGTCTTATCGGGCGACACCTGCCGGTTGAAGAGGGTCGGCGAGTACATGGATGCCGGCAGGATCACAGTCCTCGGCGGCATCGGGATGCACTGCGGTAACTTCATGAGCGGCGGGACGATCGAGGTCCACGGGAACGCCGACGGCTGGCTCGGGCGGGAGATGGCGGGCGGGACCATCGTCTGCCGGGGCGACGTCGCCGACTACTGCGCCTCGGGATACCGCGGCGGCCGGAAAGGGATGAAGGGAGGCACCGTGGAGGTCTTCGGCCGCGCCGGGGATTTCCTCGCGGAGAGTCTCGCCGGCGGCACGGTGGTCGTGCACGGCGATGCCGGGGATATGGCCGGAGCGGAGATACACAGCGGCACGCTCGTCGTCCACGGGAACTGCAGCCGTCCGGCCGCGAACATGAAGGGAGGCTCCTGCTACGTCTACGGGACTGCGCGGGGGATGATCCCCACGTTCAGGAAGGTCGGGACGGTGCAGCACGAAGGGCGCACGCTTATCCAGTTTACCGGCGATCTTGCAAACCGCGGGAAAGGAAACCTTTTTGTGAAGGACTACGAATATCTGGACTGATGGTCAGGCACGAGTGTGGGTTCGAGGCCCCGATCCACTGCAAGCGGTGTGGGCGACCGCTGGAAAGCAACGAGCGCACGGGTCTTTACTGCCCGCACTGTGGAAGAAGAGTGAGCATGCTCTGCCCGGGCTGCGGGCGTCTCTGGTGATCAGGCCCGGTTCTTCACCCACCGGGCATACTGCGCCCTTAGCTGGCGGATGTCCTGTTCGGTGAGATCTTTTTTCCCGGTCTGGTGCAGGTAGGACTCGAGCTGCTCCACCACCCGTTCTGCATCCAGGAAGTCGTCGGCGTCCAGGTAGACCGGTGCACGGCCGACGTTGATCACCTCGCCGCACATCGGGCAGAGCCTCCAGCGCTGATAGCGGTCCACATAGTTGAAGGTCTTGCAGCCCGGACAGCGAATGACGAGATACATGATTACTGGGAGTTGTGCGGGCGGGCGGATTTATAGTTATCCATCCTGTTTTTGCTTGGGGAGGGTGTCTGTTCTCCGGGTGGGGATAGTCCCGAGAATACATCTTTCCCGAGCGGGGGTTAGAATACCCGAGGGCAGTGAGGTGCGACTGCCGAAAATGTGATGCTTGAAGGGGAGACCTCGGTCACCTTTTTAACACGGCTTTCCATCGGATATCGCCATTGGGGGAGGCGGCTCGCGGGGAGGGGGGAGCATCCCCCCTCCCCTGTCTCCACTTTAGAAACTTGCCTGTAACCCCCCACCGCCCGCGCTGCGCGCTCCTCCCGCCCCCCCTGGGGGGGCGGGCAGTGCATGGCGATAGCCTCTCGGAATCCGTGCATGGGAGAGCAAGCGACAAATCGTGACAAGTCTGAGCGCCTGAAATCTACATGGCATCGCTCTCCCTCGGGCAGAAATTCACCCCTCCCGCGGCGCAAGATCCTTCACCGCCGGCCCGTGGATCACCCTTCCGTCGGCATCGTAGCGCGAGCCGTGGCAGGGGCAGTCCCAGGTCTCTTCGGCGCTGTTCCACGCAGCGACGCATCCGAGGTGGGTGCAGGTGGGGTTGACCGCGTGGACCCGCCCTTTCTCGTCCCGGAAGACGCCGGCCTTCTTCCCCTCGATCATCAGGATCCTCCCCTCGCCGGGCGCGACGTCCGCGAGGTCCCCGGCCGGCCGGGATATCGCGCCGCCGATGTACTTCTCGGCGACCTCGATGTTGTGCGCGAGGAACCGCCGGGCAGATGCCGCCGGTTTGAACCGGTTGGGGGCGTAGACCTCCGCCCAGGGGTTCTCGCGCCCCCGGATCATGTCGGTGATGATCGTTGCGGCCGCGGTGCCGTTGGTCATCCCCCACTTCCGCAGTCCGGTCGCGATGTAGACGTTCTCGTGGCCGTCGGCGAGTCGGCCGATGTAAGGGACGCCGTCGATGGTGATGTAGTCCTGCGCCGACCACCGGTAGTCGACGGACGTTACCGGGTAGACCGACCTGGCGTAGGCCTCGAGGTCGCGGTAGTGCCTCCGCGTGTCCACGCCCTCGCCGGTCCGGTGCTCCATGCCGCCGACGATGACGAGTTCGCCGCCGTCGGCCGTGGGCTGCGACCGCCAGGAGTGGGTGGGATTGCTCGCGTTGATGAAGAGGCCGTCCGGGAACGGCTCGTCGATCCGGACACCGAGCGCGTAGGAGCGCGACGGCTCCATCCGGGCGAAGTAGAACCCGGGCGCATCGTAGAAGGGGTAATGGGTCGCGAGGATCACGCTCTCTGCCGTGACGGTTCCCGACGTCGTCCTGACCGTGCAGCGGCCTCCCCCGTCCTGCACCTCGAACGCCCGGGTCTTCTCGTAGATCCCGCTCCCGTCGCCAGGGATCAGCGACGCCAGGTGCAGGAGGTACTTTACCGGGTGGAACTGCGCCTGGTTCTCCATGACCACCGCGCCGTAACTCCGGGCGGGGAGCGGGATCTCCTCGACGAACGTGGCCGGTAGCCCGAGACTCCGTGCCGCATCCGCCTCGGCCGCGACCTTCTCCCGCTCCTCTTCCGTCTCCGCGTAGGTATAGGCCGGTTTTCGGACAAAGTCGCAGGCGATGGTGTGCTCCCGGGCGATCGATGCTATCGCCTCGATCGCCGCCTGGTTCGCTTCGGCATACTGCTGTGCCAGCCTGCCCCCGAACCGGTCGATGAGTTCGGTGTAGATCAACCGGTGGAGCGCCGTGACCTTCGCCGTCGTATGCCCGGTCACCCCTCCTGCGACCCGGTCACCGTCGATCAGGGCGACCGCGTAGCCCGCCTGCTTGAGCAGGACGGCGGCGGTGATCCCGACGATACCCCCGCCCACGACCGCCACGTCGGTCTCCAGGTTCCCCGGTAGCGAGGGATGCGGCGTCTCCGCCGCGGTAGTCTCCATCCAGTACGACTCCGCCTTTCCCGGCAGGCCATATGCTCCCGGCCAATGCTCCATGCCCGCCCCCTTCCGCCGGGAGCATATATAGTCTGGGTATGGGGCCGGAGTACGGTGCAGCGCACCGCCCCCCTCCCGCCCCGGAGTTACCGCCGCACGACCTCTTTCCTCCGCAGGTTCCTCACTGTCGGGCTCTCGATCACCCTCCCGTCGGCGGCGTAGCGGGAACCGTGGCAGGGGCAGTCCCAGGACTTCTCCGCGTTGTTCCACGCGACGGTGCAGCCCATGTGCATGCAGGTCGGGTCCAGCGGGCGGACCCCGCCGCGGTCGTCGCGGAAGACCGCGACTCGCTGCCCTCCCACCTCGACGACCTTCCCCTCCCCGGGCGGTATCGCCGCGACCTCCCGGTCGAAACCGGCCGCATCGACCTCGATCGCCCCTCCCGCGGCCTCGATCTTCTTTTGCACCCGGTCGGGGAACTCCGGCTGCTCCCGGAACCGGGAGGGGTCGAAGACCTCCGCCCAGGGGTTCTCGCGCCCCCGGATCAGGTCGGTGAGGATCATCCCCGCCGCGGTGCCGGCGGCCATCCCCCATTTGCAAAACCCCGTTGCGACATAGATCCGGTCGTGCCCCCCGGCAAGGCGGCCGATGTAGGGGACGCGGTCGGCCGTTATGTAGTCCTGCGCCGACCAGTGGTAGTCGACCGATCTCACCGGGTAGACCGACCGGGCGTAGGCCTCGAGGTCGCGGTAATGCGCCCGGGTATCGGTCACCTGCCCGGTGCCGTGCGCCGCGCCGGTGACGATGACGAGGTCGCCGTCGGCCGCGGGCTGTGACCGCCACGAGTGAACGGGGTCGCTCGCGTTGATGAAGATCCCGTTTGGGAACGGCTCGTCGATCCGGACGCCGAGCGCGTAAGACCGCGACGGTTGCATCCGGGCGTAGTATGCACCGGGACGGTCATAGATGGGGTAGTGGGTCGCGAGAACCGCGTGACCGGAGTGGAGTGTGCCGCGGTCGGTCTTCACCGCGACGCCGTCCGCCCGCTCCTCGATGCCTACGGCTCTCGTCATCTCAAAGACGTAACTCCCCTCCCCGGGGAGGTGTCCGGCGAGGAGCAGGAGGTAGTTACGCGGGTGAAACTGCGCCTGGCCTTCGAGGACCACCGCCCCGTGGCTCTCTCCCGGCAGCGGGACGTCCTCCGTGAACGCCGCAGGAAGCCCGAGGTGCCGTGCCGCGTCAACCTCGGCCATGACCTTCTCCCGCTCCTCTTCCGACTCCGCGTAGGTGTAGGCAGGTTTCCGCTCGAAACTGCACGGGATGTCGTACTCCCGGACGAGGGACGCGACCGTCTCGACCCCCGCCCGGTTCGCAGCGGCATACTGCCGGGCCAATCTACCCCCAAACCGGTCGATCAGGTCGGCGTAGATCAGCCGGTGGAGCACCGTGACCTTCGCCGTTGTATGGCCGGTGGCGCCTGTTACAATCCGGTAGGCGTCGATGAGGGCGACGGTCAGCCTCGCCTTCTTCAGCAGAAACGCCGTGGTGATGCCCGCTATCCCGCCGCCGATCACCGTGACGTCCACGCGCCCGTCCCCGTCGAGCGGCGGAAACCCCGTCTCCGGCGAGGTGGCCATCCAGTACGACTCTGCCCTTCCCGGCAGACTCTCGTCTCGTTCCGGTGCCTCTTCCATGCTTCTTCCTCTCTTCGCTGGTGGGTGCCGCGGCACCTATATATCGTTATGCAGGACCGTCATCTGCCGGGACCCACCGGTATGCATAAGAGCGAACGCTTCGATGCAGGGGCGATCGGGATGAGCGTGATTCACACCATCGGGGACTACGAACAGTACGTCGGAAAAGAGGTCGTACGCCGCATCGAGGCGAAGGCACGGCCGCTCCACGACATGCACGTCCTGCACATGAACTCCACCTACTACGGCGGAGGAGTCTCCCAGATCCTCTCATCCCTGACGCTCCTGACAAACAGCCTCGGCATAGAGACCGGGTGGCGCGTCATCCACGGCCCCCCGGACTTCTTCAGCGTGACAAAGAAGTTTCATAACGCCCTCCAGGGGGCAGAGATCAACCTCTCCGGCCGGAAGAAGGAGATCTACGAGGACGTCATCCACGAGAACGCCGTGAGGAACCATATCGACCACGACATGGTCTTCGTCCACGACCCACAGCCGCTCCCGCTGATCACCCATTACCGGAAGAAATGCCCCTGGGTGTGGCGCTGCCACCTCGACCTCACCGCACCGAATCGTGAGGTCTGGGACTACCTCGTCCCGTTCATCGAGCGGTACGACGCCGTCATCCTCTCCTGCGGGGAGTACCTGCGGGATCTCAGGAGGCCGCAGGTCTTCTTCACGCCCGGGATCGATCCCTTCTCCATCGTGAACCGGGAACTTTCCGAGAGCGCCATCGATGAGCGCCTCGAGCACTACGGCATCCCGACCGACCTCCCCCTGGTCGTTCAGGTCTCCCGGTTCGACCGCTGGAAGGACCCCCTGGGCGTCATCCGGGCGTTTGAGAAGGCGAGGAAGGAGGAGGAGTGCACCCTGGTCCTCGTCGGGAACGTCGCAACCGACGACCCGGAGGGCGCCGAGGTCTACCGGTCGCTCCTCACTCACCGTAACGAGCGGATCATTGTAAAAAGCGTTCAGGACGGGGCGCTGGTGAACGCCCTCCAGCGGCGGGCGGCGGTCGTCCTGCAGAAGTCCCTCCGGGAGGGGTTCGGGCTGACGGTATCGGAGGCGATGTGGAAGGGCGCGGCGGTGATCGGCGGGAACGTCGGCGGCATCCGCCATCAGATCGAGGATGGGGAGAGCGGGTTTCTGGTCTCATCCGTCGATGAGGCGGCGGAGCGGATCGTCCGGCTCCTCCGCGACCCCGATCTCGCAGAGCAGCTCGGACGTGCAGCGCGCGAGAGGGTGCGGGAGCGCTTCCTCTTCACCCGCACCGTCGAGCAGTACCTCGACCTGATCGCCGCGTTCGAGCCGGAGTTCCGGCTGAGGGAGGGCGTGGGGTTGTCATGCGGGTGAGCGGTGGGCGGTGGGGGAGTGGATTATCGGCGATCCCGGGCGCGGGCTCCCCTGCCTCACGCCTAACGGTGCTCGCACCAGCGGCGTTCATACGTGGCATCTGGATTGCTTCCCCGGCACGGATTCCGTGGGAATATCGCCATTGGGGGAGGGGCTGACGGGGAGGGGGGAGCATTCCCCCTCCCCTGTCTCTACTTCTACCCCGTAAAGCTAATCTGTGACCCCACCCCACCCGGCCTTCGGCCTCCTCCCCCGCCCCAAGGGGCGGGGGCAGTGCGTGGCGATAGCCACCACGGTCCACTATACCGGGCTTGTTTCTCGCTTCGGCTGTTTAGTCTGTCGCACAGCGAAGGTCATCGGCCTTCTCGAACTCCTGTCATCCCATCCTTCGCAACCCACGCCTATCGGTGCTCATGCCCGGGCCTCCCCGTCCGCCGCGCCCGGCCGGAACCAGAAATAATCCCCACAATTCGGCAGAGGCCCTTGCGAGAGAAACCCGAGCCTTTTTCTGCATGCGGAGACGACCACTATCCGTGAGTCCAATGGATATTCAGGTAATCGGTGTTCAAGACCTTCCCCTGATCCAGCGAGGAGACGACCTTCCCGCCCTGATCTGTGAGAGGGTCGCGTTCGAGGACGGGGACATCCTCACCGTCGCCTCGTCTGTCTACTCGAAGGCAAAAGGTTTCACCCGCGAACTCGCCGCCATCGTCCCGGGTGCAGAAGCCATGCGGATCGCGGCAAAGACGAAGGAAGACCCGCGCTTCGTCCAGGCGGTGCTGGACTCGTCCACCGATATCCTGCTCGAATACCCGTTCATCCTCTCAGAACTGCCGTCCGGCCACATCGGTGTCCGGGCGGGCGTCGACCACAGCAACATCGAAGACGGCCGGCTGATCGTCCTTCCGCCCGACCCCATGGGTGCCGCCGCCGAACTCCGGGACGCCATCCACCGCATCACCGGAAAGGACGTCCGGGTGATCGTCACCGACACCTGCGGGCGGGCGTTCCGCCGCGGCCAGACCGGCATCGCCATCGGCTGGGCAGGGATGACGGCCATCGACGACTACCGGGGCGACACCGACCTCTTCGGCCACGTCCTCGAGATCACCGAAGAAGCGGTCGTCGACGAGATCGCGGCCTTCGCGAACTTCGTCATGGGCGAGAGCCACCAGGGCGTGCCTGCGGTGGTCTTCCGGAATTGCCGGACGTGGAACGGGCACGACAACGTTTACTTCACACGGGAGGAGGACGTCGTCAGGGCCGCCCTGAAGGAGAACAAAAAGGATTAGAAGAGAGCATTGAGGACAAAAATTGCCGCTCCGGTCACGATGGTCAGGACGATAACGACTTTCGGGTCGATGTGGATGGCCCGGTGATCGTCGCTGTCATAGTAATTGACCAGGCCGGCAGAGGATACCAGTCTTCCGCCAGATTTCTTCGCCATACTGAAATATTCTCCTTTACGATATATAAAACAGAGGTTCGACCATGCAGGAAGTCTCACCCTACATCGTCACCGGCCGGGCGCTCCTCGGCGAAGACCTCCGGGAAGAGGATGTCACCATCACCGTCTCGGAGGGGATCGTCACCTCGATAGAGCCTGTCTCCCGGATACCCGAGAGGTGGATCGTGCCCGCCTTCTTTAACGCCCACACGCATCTCGGCGACACCGTCGCGATGGATCTCCCCGCCCGGGGCAGCCTCGCCGACCTCGTCAAACCCCCGAACGGGTTGAAGCACCGGATCCTCGCAAAGACCCCGCGGGCTGAACTCGTCCGGGGGATGCGGTCGAGCATCAGCGCGATGATCGCCACCGGGACGACCGGGTTTGCCGACTTCCGCGAAGGAGGTGCCGACGGGGTTGCGGCGCTCCGCGAGGCGGCGTCCGGTCTCGACTGCCGCCCGGTCATCCTCGGCCGCGAAGGCGGCGAGGAGGTGAGCGACGGGGCGGGCATCAGCAGCGTTCACGACGTAGCGAACGCCGAAGAGATCGTCAGGAACGCGCGGGCCGGAGGAAAACTCGTCGCCTTCCACGCCGCCGAGAGGAGACCCGGCGATCTCGACGACGCGCTCGCGTTCGAGCCCGACCTGCTCGTTCACTGCACTCACGCGACGGATGCCCAGCTCCGCCGGATCGTCGATATGGGGATCCCCATCGTCGTCTGCCCGCGATCGAACTGGCTGCTGGGGGTCGCGGCGTCGTCTGCCCACCCGCCCGTTGCGCGCATACTTGAACTCGGGGGAACGCTCCACCTCGGGACGGACAACGTGATGTTCGTCCAGCCCGATATGCTCCGGGAGATGGCGTTTGCCGCGACGGTATACCGCGCGCCCCCCGACGAGATCCTCCGGGCCGCGATCTCCGGTGCCGGGATAGTGGGCGCATCCGGATACCTTGAGGAAGGGCAGAAAGCGAATTTCCTGGTCATAAATCCGCTGGAAAAGAATATCTCCTTCAGCCGGGATGTTCGTGCGACCATCGTAAAACGGCTGGATTCCTCATCTATTTGCCAAACAGTTTTAACCCTGCAATAGAAACCAGATGAAGAGTACCTATTCTGCGTGGTGTGTATGTTCCGTAAGATACTTGTCGCTATAGACGGCTCTGAACCGGCCGACCGGGCATTCGAGATGGCGCTCGGTGAGGCCGCCATGTGGAAAGCCGAAGTTCACGTTGTGTATGTGGTCGAATCCGGGCTATTTACTTCCCTCCCCATGGACAACACACTCGAGATCATCTACAGTGTTTTGCAGAAGGAGGGCGAGGATATCCTTGGAAAGGCCCGGAATAAGGCGGATGCAGCGGGCGTCTCGCTCGTCACGCACCTCCAGCAGGGGCACGCAGGTTCCCAGATCGTCGCTCTCGCCGAAGAGCTGGGGGCCGATCTCATCGTCCTCGGCTCATACGGGAAGAGCGGTGTCGACCGGCTCCTGCTCGGGAGCGTGACCGACTACGTGGTGCAGAACAGTCCCATCACGACAACGGTGGTGAGATCATAACCTCTCCGGAGCAGATGTTCGTCCGGGACTTCATGATAACCGACGTCGTCTGCGTCGAGATCCCCGGTAACCGGGACGATGTCCTGCGTATCCTGAAACGGACCGGCATCAGCGGCGTCCCCGTCCTCAAAGACGGCGAGCTTGTCGGCATCATCACCCGAAAAGATCTCCTCCGAAAAGCGGAAGAGACCCAGCTCGGGCTCCTGATGACGCCTGACCCGGTCGTCATCCGGCCGGACGCCCCCATCTCGGAGGCGGCTCAGTTGATGGTGCACCACAACATCCGGAGGCTTCCCGTCATGGAGGACGGGAAGATGATCGGGCTCATCAGCGTGGCCGACCTCATCGGCGCCATCGCCCAGCTGCGTGTCACCCTCCCTATCAGGGATAACTACACCAGCAAGACCTACGCCCTCTGGGAGGAGACGCCCCTCTCGCTTGTGGGAAGGATCCTCGAGATCTCGGGCTACGACGCCATCCCCATCCTGATGGAGGACGGCACGCTCATCGGCATCATATCGGAGCGGGACCTCATCAGGCATTCCCGCATCGAGGACGGCGTCGAGGTCAGCGACTTCTCGAACGGCACGGACGACGACGAGTGGACGTGGGAGAGCATCCGGGACATGCATACCATCAGTTATGGTATCTCCCGGATCCAACTCCTTCCGATCCCCGTGAAGAACGCGATGGTGAAGAATGTCCTCGCTGTCCCCTTGAATGCGGAGGTCGGCGAATGCGCACTGAAGATGCGGCGGGCCCGGGTCGACCAGCTCCCGGTGGTCAACGGGAACAAGCGGCTTGTCGCCATGCTCTTCGACCGTGAGTTGATCAAGGTGCTGCTGCCTGACCAGCAGCAGGCCCTGCGAAAGAATTAAGGGGCAATGTTCATATAATATAGAGATGTCTATCCATGTCGTGCCGTGACCCGGTACGGCGATAAATTTATGTTTTATGATATCGCTATACGCTTAACCGCTTTTGTGCGAGATAAAGCGTTTTAATGGTTTTAGGGGTGCTTCAATGCTTGATACTTCCCAAGAGATTATGAAAGGTACAACCACGGTCGGGCTGATCTTTAACGGCGGCGTGGTTCTTGCAACCGAGATGCGAGCGACGATGGGGAACATGATCGCGAGCAAGCGTGCGAAGAAGATCTACCAGATCACGCCGAGGATCGGCCTCACGACCGCCGGCGGCGTCGGCGACGCACAGCAGCTCGTGCGGATCCTGCAGGTCGAGTGCAACCTCTTCGAGATGCGGCGCGGCAAGACCATGTCTGTCGGTGCTGCATCGACCCTGCTCTCGAACTACCTGAACCAGAACCGCTACTATCCCTACTACGTCCAGCTCCTGATGGGCGGGTTCGACGACGAGGGGCCGAGCGTCTACTCCGTCGATGCCATGGGCGGGGCGACCCGGGAAGAGGATATCGTCGCAACCGGTTCGGGATCACCGTTCGCCTACGGCGTGCTCGAAGACCAGTACCGCCCCGATATGAAGGAGGACGAGGCGAAGGACCTCGCTGTCCGTGCCGTACGATCGGCGATGCGCCGCGACTCCGCGTCCGGCGAGGAGATCATGGTGGTCGTGATCACGAAGGACAAATACGAAGAACAGATCGAGAGCGGTCTGCAAAGACCATCTGCAGCCCGCTCAACCCCTTGAAATTTTTTTAGGACGATTTTAATGGTTATCGAAGACAAACTCCAGGAGTTGAAGGAGCAGATCGAGAAGATCGTTCCCGCTGGAATAACAATCTCGAACGTCGAGTTCGAAGGCCCCGAGCTCGTCATCTACACTGACGATCCGAAACAGTTTGCCGACCAGGCAGACCTGATAAAGATACTGGCACGCGACCTCCGAAAGCGGATCGTCGTGCGCCCGAATATCCTTGAAGACCCTGAGCGGGCTGCCCAGGAGATCCGGGCGGTCGTGCCGGAGAACGCAGGGATCACCGACCTCTTCTTCGACCCGGAGACCGGCGAAGTCCTGATCGAGGCGGAGAAGCCCGGCGTCGTCATCGGCAAGAACGGGGTGACCCTCCGCGAGATCACGAAGCAGATCGGCTGGACGCCGAAGGTTGTCCGGACGCCGCCCATCGAGAGCTCGACGGTGAAGCAGATCCGCACCTACCTTCGATCGGTGAAGGATGAGCGCAAGGCGTTTCTACGCACGATCGGCCGCCGTATCCACCGCGAAGTCACGAGCAAGGACCAGTGGCTGCGGGTCACGACGCTCGGATGCTGCCGCGAGGTCGGTCGCGCCGCGTTCCTGATATCGACGCCGGAGAGCAAGATCCTGGTCGACTGCGGCGAGAAGCCGGGCAACATCGCGAACGGGACGCCCTACCTCTACGTCCCCGAGATCTACCCCCTCGACTCGCTCGATGCGGTGGTGCTCACCCATGCTCACCTCGACCACTGCGCTCTCGTCCCCCTCCTCTACAAATACGGCTACGAGGGTCCGGTCTACTCGACCGCGCCGACGCGGGACCTCTCGACGATGCTCCAGCTCGACTACCTGGACGTTGTTCGGAAGGAGACGGACAAGATCCCCTACACCTCGAACGAGGTGCGGACCTACATGAAGCACTCGATCACGCTCAACTACGGGAGCGTGACCGATATCGCCCCCGACGTTAAACTTACCTTCCATAACGCGGGGCACATCCTCGGCTCGGCGATCGCGCACTTCCACATCGGCGAAGGGCTCTACAACATCGCGTTCACCGGGGATTTCAACTACCAGAAGACGCGGCTCTTCTCCCCCGCGGTATCCTCCTTCCCCCGGCTCGAGGCACTCTTCATGGAGAGCACCTACGGCGGGGCGAACGACAACCAGCCCCAGAGGAAAGACGCCGAGGATAAACTCTACGAGACGGTCTCGGCGACGATCCAGCGCGGCGGCAAGGTGATCATCCCCGCGTTCGCCGTTGGCCGGTCGCAGGAGGTCATGCTCGCCCTCGAGGAGGGGATCCGGAGACAGAAGATCCCGCCGGTGAAGATCTACCTCGACGGTATGATCAAAGAGGCAACGGCGATCCACACGACCTACCCGGAGTACCTCAACAGCGATCTCCGGAACCAGATCTTCCGCGAAGGGCTGAACCCCTTCCTCTCCGAGGCCTTCGTCCAGGTGGACTCGCCGGCCATCCGGGAGAAGGTGATAACGGGCGATCCCTGCGTCATCATCACGACGAGCGGTATGCTGAACGGCGGACCGGTGATGGAGTACCTCAAGGCCCTCGGCCCGGACGAGCGCAACACGCTCGTCTTCGTCGGCTACCAGGCGGACGGGACGCTCGGGCGGCGCATCCAGAAGGGATGGCGCGAGATCCCGCTCGGCTGGCGCGAGACGATCGTGATCAACCTCGAGATCGCGACGAGCGACGGGTTCTCCGGTCACTCTGACCGCAAACAGTTGATGAACTACGTCGCCCACCTCCAGCCGCGCCCGGAGAAGATCTTCACCATCCACGGCGACGAGAACAAGACGATCGACCTTGCAAGTTCTATCTACAAGCGGCATCGCATCGAGACGCACTCCCCCATGAACCTCGAGACTTACCGCATGATCTAGGGATGCCGCGAAAATTCCCCATTCTTTTTGGGATATTCGTGGTGATGGCGCTCTCGAACGCCGTCGTCCCGGTGCTTCCCGATTTCGCCGAGGGGGCGGCGCTGCAGGGCGTGGTCTACTCTGCATACTTTTTGGGCGCGTTTCTTACGGTACTCCCTGCAGGGGTTGCAAGCGACCGGATAGGGAGCGCGCCCCTCATCCGCGCCGGGCTTCTCCTGACCCTTGCAAGCGGCATTCTCATCCTGCTCTTCCCGTCAGGCCTGCCCCTCCTCGTCTTCCGGGTGGTCGAGGGGATCGGGGCCGGGCTCTTTCTCTCGGCGGCGCTTGCGTGGGCGAACTCGCACCCGTCCCCCGGGCGGATCAGCGGCTACGTCATCGCGGCCCAGAACCTCGGCCTGGTCGTGGGGCTGCTCGCGACGGGCTGGCTCGATGCCGCCCTCGATACCCATCTTGCGGGGATCGCCCTCTTTACGGTGCTTGCCGTTCCCGCGGCCGTGATGGGGTTCGTCGTCCGGGAGAGCGAGCGCACGGGTTTCGCGAAGGCGAATTTCGCGGAGATCGTGCGTAACTACTTCTGGTTCTTCGTCGCGGCGGTCGTTCTGGTGGGGATGACCGGGGCGGTGGCGGCCATCTACCCCGGATACACCGGGAGCGATCCGTCGGTGCTCGCCCTGCAACTGGCGACGATCAACATCGCAACCGTCGTTGCCGTTCTCGTCGCCCCCCGGTTCACCTTCCGTCCCGCCCCGACCATCCGGGTTACCTCGCTCCTGATGGCAGCGGCGGTTCTGGCGAGTTACGTTACGCCGTACGCTTTTCCCGTCATCGGGGCGCTTTCAGGCGTGATCATCGTCGCGGCTCTCGCGTTCCTCGCGGAGACGGGGATCGAACAGGGCGCGATGACCGGGCTCTTCAACACCGCAACCTATGCCGGGTTCACGTTCCTCTCCGCCCTTGCCGGGCTGGCCGCAGGGGGAGCCGGGTTCCTGGCTGCGTTCCTCCTGCTGGCCGGGATGGCGGCGGCGGTGGCCGTCCCCATCGGCAGGTGCCGGTGCGAGCACCGCGGGTGACGGAGCGCATATTACCGCCCCCGGTTATAGGATCACCTATGAAGATGCTGATCAACGGCGAGTGGCGCGATTCGATCTCCGGCAGGATCTTTCCGGTGCATAACCCTGCAACGGGCGATCTGGTCGGTGAAGCGCCGCTCGGCGGCGAGGATGATGTCGTATCCGCCATTGAGGCCGCCGGGGAAGCGTTCTCCGACTGGGCCGCAAAGAGCCCGAGGGATCGCTCAAAGATCCTCTTCTTCGCCGCCGCGGAGGTCCGGCGCAGGAACACCGATCTTGCGGCGCTCCTGACCGCGGAACAGGGGAAACCCATCCGCGAGGCGGTCGATGAGATCAACGGGTTCGCAAACATCCTCGAGTACTACCACGGTCTCTCGGCGGTGCCGCAAGGCGAGTTCGCGAACCTCAAGGGCTACGGCCGCGCCACTGTAGAGAGACGGCCGCTCGGCATCTGCGGCGCGATCATCCCGTGGAACATGCCGGCGATCATCATGGGCTGGAAGATAGGAGCGGCTCTCGCGGCGGGGAACACGATGGTCTTAAAACCCGCCCGGACCGCGCCGCTGACCTGCCTGAGGCTCGCGGAGATCCTCGGAGAGGCGGGCCTCCCGCCGGGCGTCTTGAACGTCGTCACCGGGCCGGGGGAGACGGTCGGCCGGGAGATCGCGAGGAACCCGTCCATCCGGAAGGTCTCATTCACCGGCGAGGTCGAGACCGGGAGGCAGGTCGCTCTCGACGCCGCCCCGGCGATGAAACGGCTGACGCTGGAACTCGGGGGGAGCGACCCGATGATCGTCTGTGCCGACGCCGATATCGGAGCGGCCATCGAGGGGGTCGTCAGGGGACGGTTCTACAACTGCGGCCAGGTCTGCACGGCGGTGAAGAGGCTCTACGTTGACGAGTCGATCGCAGACGAGTTCGTCCGGCGGCTGACGGCGAGGGTCGAGGGGATCGTGGTCGGGAACGGCATGGATCGCGGTGTCGGGATGGGCCCGCTGAACAACCGTGCGGGCCTTGAGCGGGTCGCCAGTGTCGTCGATGCCGCCCGGGAACGGGACGAGGGGGAGATCGTCGCCGGGGGACGGGCGCCGGAGGGGGAAGAGTACAAACGCGGCCTTTTCTTCCTGCCGACGCTCGTTGCCGGTGTTCCGCATGACTCCGTCCTCTTCTCCGAGGAGGTCTTCGGCCCGGTGCTGCCGGTCGCCGCCGTCTCTGGCCTCGACGAAGCGCTTACTCTTGCGAACAACTCCCGTTACGGGCTCGGGGCCTCGGTCTGGACCCACGATGCGAACGTGATAGCCCGGGCGACGGAGGAACTCGATGCGGGGATCGTCTGGGTCAACCAGCACCTGAAGATCCCCCCGGAGGTGCCGTTCGGGGGGACGAAGGGGAGCGGCATCGGCAGGGAAAACGGCAGCAGAGCGCTCGATGAGTATTCGGAGGAGAAGGCCGTCCTGGTGCGGTTGTAGTACTCGAAATAGCCGGGATCGGGGGTGGCGGTGCTTTCCGGCCCGCACCCCGCCGGGCGGTCGAGTTCGGGATACCCCGTGTATCGGGAAGTGACTCGGGGTGCCTGTTTAGCAATCCGAGTTTTCATCCGATGTATCGTAATATTTATATAATTCCAAACGCATCCTCGTCCTCTCCCAAGGGGGGATGGTAATGAGACGATGGATAATGCTATGCGCATGCATTCTTGCTCTTCTTGCGATGCCGTTTGCCGTAACGGCGGCGGTGATCGGGGACGAGAATGCAACGGAGACGCCCATGGGCGAGATCGAAAATCAGACCGCGAACATGACGATCGCCGCCTACATCGGTGAGGACGAGAACCTGACGAGGCTGGCGGAAGCGATTGCCGTGTCGGGGCTCTATGATACCCTGAACGGCGAGGGGCCGTACACGGTCTTTGCCCCGAGCAACGAGGCGTTCGACGCCCTCGGGAACGAGACCGTGACCCAGCTCATGGCCGAGCCCGATAACCTGACGATGGTTCTCCAATATCACGTTGTCGACGGTGAGTACACCGCGGCGAGCATCACCGAGATGGCCGGGAACCAGACCGGAGATCAGAACCAGACTGCCGGAAACGAGTCAGAAGGCGGGGTGCTCGATATCTTCAGCGGGCTCCTCGGCATGGATAATGAGAGCGAGAACATGAGCACCCTCACGACGCTCGCCGGTGAGGACCTGAACGTCTCCGCCACCAACGGCGAGGTCATGGTCGAGGAGGCCGCCGTCACCGTGGCGGATATCAATGCGACGAACGGCGTGATCCACATCATCGACCAGGTTCTGATACCTCCGGGCGTGAACTTGACGGTGACTGAAAACGAGACCGTGACTCCGGAAACGGCCGAGAACGAGACCGGCATGGTTGGCGTCGTGCAGTGATGCAGGGCGGCAGGCGCCGCCGGCCTGCCCCCTCCGGACCGGCCGTCGGGCTTCGTCCGGGCTGCAACACCTCTTCATTTTTACCGGCAAAGACTGCCGGATTGTTTTTCCTGACCGGCCGATATGCCGGGCGCTGGAGCGCTCCGAGCACGAATCGAAGCCCTCAGCGTGAATCGTTTCCGTCTCCGTTCGGCGACGGGATGACGCCGCCATATGACGGGGTGGTAAGAGCATTCGCCCCGATGCAGGACGTTATTTTCTCAGAATGGCGGCCGAGCGCTATTATAGCAATATTTTTATATTACCCTGTTCATTCCCCTTGCTCGTAAGGGGGGATATGTATGAGACGACCTGTATTGTTCAGTTTGTGCATCGTCCTTATCCTGTCGCTCTCCGCTGCAAGTGTAGCGGTCACGATTGGAATAGGCCCTGTCGAACTGGATCCTGATGTGACTGTGAACATTACACCGCTAAACAGCACCGAAACGTACGAGGTGCCGCAGGCGACAGTGCTTGGAGCACTCGATGACGCCTCGAACCGCGGAGCCTTTGAGTATCAGGTTGCTGAAGACCTGCCTCTGGAAGAGGGAAATCTCAGTATTTTATCGATTGCGGGTATCGAAAACGAGATTTTGAATGAAACGCCGAACAACTGGACCTACTGGGTGAACGGCGAGCAGGGCACGACCGGACCTGCGGTGACGAACGTGACCGACGGGGACAACCTGACCTTCTCCTACGGGCCACCGGAACACACCATTGAGGATGCTGCGTACACGGTGATACTCAACGTGACCGTTCTTGAGGCGGTTGTAACACCCGAGCCGACCCCGACGGTGAACGTGACTCCAACGCCGACGGTGAACGTCACCCCGACACCGACGGTGAACGTCACCCCGACACCGACGGTGAACGTTACTCCGACTCCGACGGTGAACGTCACCCCGACACCGACTGCCGAAGCGAACGTCACCATTGTCGAGCCCATGGATGGCGCGACCCTCCCGGCCGGGAACGTGACGGTTGAAGTGAACCTGACGAACTTTACGCTGGTGGAGCCGACCGGGCAGGAGAACGCGCCGGGCGAGGGGCACCTGCACTACTACCTTGACGCCGTGGTGCCGACGAATGAGAGCGAACCCGCGGTTCCGGAGTTCGGTGGTTATGTCATCTCCACGAACCTCTCCCACACATGGGAGAACGTGACGGAGGGTGAGCACAACCTCTCGGTCCAGGTGGTCAACAACGACCACACGCCGCTCATCCCGCTCGTCTTCGAGACGGTGAACGTCACCGTCGGCGGCGAAAATGTGACGCCGACGCCGACGGTGAACGTCACGCCGACTCCGACGGTGAACGTCACCCCGACGCCAACGGTGAACGTCACCCCGACGCCAACGGTGAATGTCACGCCGACTCCGACGGTGAACGTCACGCCGACTCCGACAGTGAACGTCACCCCGACTCCGACAGTGAACGTCACCCCGACTCCGACAGTGAACGTCACCCCGACTCCGACAGTGAACGTCACCCCGACTCCGACAGTGAACGTCACCCCGACTCCGACAGTGAACGTCACCCCGACGCCGACGGTGACACCGCCTGGAGATGAGATCACCCGTGAGATCGTTGAAGGGCTCTCGGAAGAGGAGAACCTGACAACGTTCGTTGAGGCTCTGAACAACTCGACTATCGGCGAGCGTCTTGAAGAGAACGCGAGTTACGTCATATGTGCTCCGACCGATGACGCGTTTGACGGACTCGGTAACGAGACGCTCTCGGTTATCCTGGGCGACACGACGCTCCTCAACAGCATCCTTGAGTATCATGTCATCCAGGGAGACTACACGATCGAAGAACTTGTGATGCTCTGCGAGAACTCGACCGACGGCCAGATCTCCCTGCCGACCGTGGGTGGATCGACTGTCAACGCATCGTTTAACAACGGCCAGTTGACCATCAACAACATCATCGTCATAACCCAGATCCAGATCACGAACAACATCATCGTCTACGTGATCGACGGTGTCCTGATCCCACCGGACTCCCCGATCCCAACACCTTCTCCAACTCCGACGACGAACGTCACCCCGACGCCGACGATGAACGTCACTCCAACGCCGACGGTGAACGTCACTCCGACCCCGACGATGAACGTTACTCCGACCCCGACGATGAACGTTACTCCGACCCCGACGATGAACGTTACTCCGACCCCGACGATGAACGTTACTCCGACCCCGACGATGAACGTTACTCCGACCCCGACGACCCCGCCGGTGCAGGAGGAGACTATGGATCTCCAACTCTATGAAGGCTGGAACTTCGTCTCTATCCCGAGACCTCTCTCTCCGGGCAACGACACGGCAGCGTCGGTCTTTGCGGATGTCGAGACCGACGGGCGGCCAATCTACACCTACACCCCGGCCGGCGGCTTCGAGCCCCTGGGAGAGAATGAGACCCTGAGTGTCCTTGAAGGATACTGGGTCTACTCGACCGAGGAGACCACCGTGCAGTTGAACCTCAGCACCAATCCGGTGCGGGCACCCGCACTGAAGACGCTCAGCCCGGGCTGGAACGCCATCGGCCACTCCGACCTGGTGGAGCGCAGCGCGGATGAGACGCTCAGGTCGGTGGAAGATATCTGGGTCTACGTCGTCGGCTACGATGCGGGTGACCAGACTTACCGGCCGGCGATCGTCAACAACCAGACCGACGATCAAGGACTCTCCCCGACCGAGGGCTACTGGCTGTTCGTGCGCGAAGACGGCAGGCTGGCTGCCATCAGCGCCTGAACATTTTCTAGCACCTCGCGTGACGAGACCTTGAAAAAAAGCAACTCTCAGGGGTGCGGCGCCGGAGACCGTTCCGGCGCCGACCGCTCACTCCTGCGTTTCCTTGTACTCCTTCATCAGGGCGTCGCCATACGCCGGTTTCTTCTTCGTCGGGATGTAGTTGAACTCGCACGCCCACTTGAGGAGTTCTTCGCGGATGGCGGCGTCGTTTGGGAGGTTCAGGTCCCGCACACCGGCGACGATAAACTCGAGCTGGTTGATGCCGGTCGCTTTCCCATCCACGAGGACGGTCTTGATCTTGATCTTGTCCGGCGGGACCCCGCCGCAGACGTTGCAGTAGTCACCGTCTTTACTGTTCGTCATACCCTTCACTCCCGGATCATCGTCAGCGACATCTTGAACCGGGTTATGCCCGAGAGGGCGTGGGGGACATTTGCCGGGAAGATGATCGTCTCCCCCGTCTTCATCTGGTGCGTCGCTCCCGCGATCCAGACCTCGCACTCCCCGTCGAGGATCGTCACCACCGCGTCGTAGGGCGCGGTGTGTTCCGAGAGCCCCTCGTCCTCGTCGAACGAGAAGAGGGTTATGCTCCCCGCCCGGTTGTTGATGATCATCCTGCTCGCTACGGTTCCGTCCTGGTAGGCGACGAGTTCCTCTAACTGGAGGACCTTCCCCTGCAACTCTGCACGACTCTCTTTAGCCATGGTATACCAACCTCTTCTTTACTCTGATATCCTTCGCATATGTAATCTTCTCATCTTCCCCGTCCATACACGAGCGCCCCTTCCACCGGGCAGGCGTCCGTGCACCGGCCGCAGAGGTAGCACTCCCCGAGCCGGTGATCGGGGCTCGCCGCTCCGGTCGGGCACGCCCGCTCGCACTTCCGGCAGTTGATGCAGGCGTCCGTCCGCCGGAGCCGGTAGACGCCCCTCGACGCCGCGGGGGCGAGGAGGGTGCCGTAGGGGCAGATGTAGCGGCAGAATGGCCGGTAGACGACGGCGGAGAGGAGGACGATCCCGAGGAAGACGAAGAACGACACGCTTGCGACCGTGAGGTTGAAGAAGTCCGCGAGGCCCAGGAGCCCGAGGACGCTTATCCCGAGCCCGAGGCCGGCGGCGAGGAAGACGACGAAGATGCCTGCCCTGACCGCCACCGGGACCCGGCTCTCGGCGCTGCTGTATTTCTTCACCGGCACGAGGTGCATGACCTCCTGGACGGCGCCCGCCGGGCAGATCTGCCCGCAGATGATCCGGCCGAAGACGAAGGCGAGGACGATGAAGGCAAGCGTCCCGATGAGCGCCATGGGGAGCGGCGCCCCGAGCAACGCCGCGTCCCGGAGGACGAGACCCTGCAGCTGGTAGGGGAAGACCGGTGCAAAGACCAGGAACCCGAGGAGCACCGAGATTATGAGGAACGGCACTGCTCGCCGCCGGGTGAACCGGCCCGAGTGCCAGAGCCAGACAAGGGCGGCAAAAGCGAGGAGGGCATAGATGGAGCCCACGGCAGGCGGGATTGACTCAACGACCATCGTAGCTCACAGCAGTCTCGTCCCGGTCGTCGGCCGCGGGACCTTTACCACGAGCACCCGGAAGGTGCCGTCGCTCTCGTTCATCCAGCGGTGCGGTATTTTTGCCGGGCTGTCGACCAGGTGGTCCTTGCCGACCTCCGCGCGCTCGTCGCCGATCTCGACGATCCCCGTCCCCTCGAGGACGTAGAAGAAGACGTCCACCGGGGTGATGTGCTTCTTGAGCGACTCTCCCGGCGCAAGGGTGATCACAACCGCGTTCGCGTGCTCGGTGTCGTAGATCTTCCGGGCGTCGACATGGTGCGGGGTTTCGCTGATCGGTACCTCTGCTACATCAACAATCTTCATATCGTTCATCTCCAGTCACTCTTATCGCATTCATCCCTTATAATTCGTCCAGTAGTTCTCAAGGCTCTCCCGCCGCCGCCGTTCATATCGACGGGCCCGCATCTCCGGGAAGGTCGGCTCCGTGCTCTGGACCGCCGGGCAGAAGGGGCAGAGGGCGAACGCCACGTCGTCGGCCTTGTCCCTGACCGGGCAGAGGTAGGCCCCCTCCCACTCGTCGACGATCTGCCCGCCGGGAAACGGTGTGCCGACGGGGTGAGCGGGCTCGGCGAGGACAAACATCGTGAACCCGGAGAGGAGATACTTCAGGTAGAGGTACTTCGGGTCCTTCTCCCGAGCCTTCTCGGTGCAGGCCTCCGCCACCATGGCGGCGTAGGCGGAAAGCGCCGGGTCCGGGGGGTCGTCGGATCCGCCGCCGTTCCGGGAGAGGAGGACCAGGCGGTGGTGTGCTCCGAAGATCTCCTCCCGGACGCTTTCAAGGAGCCGGTCGCGGTAGTCCTCCGGGAGGTTGGCGACCTTCCGCTCGAACCGGGCGTGCATCATCTCCAGGTCGTGGAGGTCAAACGCCTTCATCTCGTCGGCGATCACGCGGAGGAGGTCCTTCTTTGTCGCTGCCTCGTGCATCCGCCGGCACGCTCTCCTGATCGCCGCGACCGATACCGTCTGCCCGTCCCCCGCATCCCCCTCGTCGTCGGCGAAGGGGTCGATGATGAAGGAGCAGGCCTCGCCGGGACCGGCCCCGGGCGTCTCGCGGCCTTCCCGGCCGATGAGCCGCAGGATACCGTTCAGGATCGTCTCCAGCCGCATGGTATCACCAGGGTTTACCTACGATCATGAGACGCGGAGAGGTTTAATTATGGTGTAACTTTCATAGTAACAACAATGGACGGCCTTGTCCGGAACCTGACGACCCTCGGATTGACAGAGTACGAAGCGCGGGTCTATGCGGCTCTCGTCGGGATCGGCGAGGGGAGCGCCCGCCAGATCCACGAGGCGAGCGGCGTCCCCCGGCCGAGGGTCTACGACATCGCCGAAGGTCTTGCCGCACGGGGTTTCATCACCGTCCGGCGGGGGAATCCCTATCTCTACATCCCGGCCGAACCCGCCGTCGTCATCCGCCACCTGAAGAGCGCGGCCGATGCCGCAGCGACGGCGGCGGTGCAGGAACTGAAAGCCCTCTCGCTCGACGCCCGATCGAAGAACTCGCCGATCTGGTACGTGCAGGGGGAGTGGAGCATCCGGAGCCACGCGGAGTCGCTTGCCGCGGGCGTCACCCGCGACCTCGCGGTCGTCTGCCTGGACTACGGCGAGATCGGCGAGTTCGCCCGGGTGATCGCCGATGCATCGAGAGACCACCCGGTGAACATCCTTCTCCCGAACGGGAAACACGGGATCACAAAACCGCTCGGGGGTGCGTCGCTCTACGCCCCGAAACCGTTCTGCTCCTTCTTCCAGGAGAACGTCTTTGAGAAGGTCTACCGTGCCCCGCTCTCGGTGGACGGGGCGGCGTTCCTGCTCGATTACATCTTCATCGCCGACGACCGGGTCTGCATGATCGTCTACCGCGAGGACGGGGTCAGGAACGCCGTGGTGATCACCCTGCCGTTCATCACCTGCGTCCAGCGGCAGTTCGTTAACCGGATGATCGCAACCGCGGAGCGGATCGAGGGGCCGGCGCGGGGAGAGGCAGGGGTGCGGCCCCCTTCCGCGTAACCCCTACCGGACGGAGTCGAGCGGTATGTAGGGGGCGAAGGTCAGGACGTCCTTTTTGATGGCGTCAAAGCCGACCCGTTCGACGAACCGTGCGGTCCGCTCTCCCGGTTTTGCGTTCTTCCGATAGTATTCGAGCAGCCGGCGGACCAGGTCGAGTGCCTGATCTTTTTGGAGGTCTTTTGCGACGACATCGCCGATCCGGGGACGGCCGGCGGAGTTGCCCCCGAAGATGACCGTCCATCCTTTTGCGCTCCCAAACAACCCGATGTCGCGGAGGTAACTCTCGCCGCAGCACCGGAAACACCCGGAGACTCCCATCTTGAGTTTTGCCGGCAGGTTCATCTCCTGGTAGATCTCCTCGACCTCGATCCCGAGGCCCAGGGAGTCCTGCATGCCGTATCTGCACGTCGCCGTCCCCGCACATGCCTGGACGTAGTGGACGCAGGGCGCGGTCGCCTGCCCGACGGTCATCCCGAGTTCGTTCCAGATGTTCTCGATATCCTCTTCTTTGATCCCGACGAGCACCATCCGCTGCCCCGATGTCATCTTGATGATGGGGATCTCGTAGCGCCTGACGACCTTGACGATGCTCTCCAGGTGCTCCGGGCTGACGATTCCCGCGGGTGTTCTCGGCACGATCGCATAGGACGTTCTGTCTCTCTGGAGGATTGCTCCTCTGGGTCCGTTTACCATACTACCCCCTCACCTCCCGGCAGGATCGATTCTGCCGGATACGATTCAGTCGTCGTTCTTCTGAGGGAAAAGGATGCCGTCACCCCGGGAGATACACTCCCTCAGCCACTCTCGTAGCCCCGCGAGCGCAGGCGCCAGAGCAGCACGACTGCCGCCAGGAGCACGACATTCACCGCGAGAAAGGGAAGATTTTCGAGATTCCAGGCGTAGGCGAGGAGGCCGGCCGGCAGGAGTGTCAGCGAGATGACGGCGGTCAGCACGGAGGCGGCAAGGAAGACCAGGAAGGTCTGTTCGTAGCCCGGCGCTCTGAAGCCTTCAAAGAGGGGCTGCTGCAGGAGGTAGGATGCATAGGCGACGGCGAGAACCAGGGCGATGTAGGCCGCCGTTATCGGGAGGAACCGCCTGCCGAGCGATTCGCTCCTGATGAGGAGGTAGAGGACGGCGAGGGGAGAGACGCCGACGAACGCGGCCATCCAGGTGGTGGCGTTCACCGCGAGACCGAACGGCGGGTCGAATCCGGCCAGGACGAGTGCGCCGGGCTGGGTGAGAACGAGAAGGAGGAGGTTGATCAGGAGAAAGTCTGCTCCTGTGCGCTGTGCGGAGCTCATTCAAATCTCTCTTTGCCACCACACCTTAAACGCTTTCTGTTCCGCCCGGGTGTATCGGTAGCGCCCTCCGCAATAATGGGTAATCCGGGACCTCGCCCCGGGTGTTCCCGCTTGCATGCCGGTCTGGAGTACGGTTTTCCCCCGGTATCGCCATGACTGCCCCCGCCCCCTCCGGCAAAAATAGGATGTGGAGCCCTATAGCCCCAGTTTCTTCCGCTTCGCCTCGATGTGCCCGAGCATCCCCTCCGCCGCCTCTCTTGCGTCCGTCTCGACGTGGAGCACCCCGCCCGTGACGCCGGGGAGGTCCTCGGTGAGGAGTTTCACCAGATCCGGCCCGCCGGTCACGGTCGGGACCGGGTTGACGTAGGTGTAGGCGCCGAGCGCTAGCGCGAAGAGGGCGTCGATCGTCGCTTTCTGCTCCATGTACTCGGGAGCCGCGACGGCGACCGGGAGGTCCGGGATCGGCACCCCGCCGAGGGCGTCGGAGACCGAGAAGAGGAGGTCGGCGCACCTGCCGGTGTCGGTGCAGGTCCCGAACCCGAGCACCGGCGGCACCCCGAGCGCCGTGCAGAGCCCTTTGAGCCCCGGCCCGGCTTTCTCCTTCGCCTCCGGTGAGCAGAGCCCGGCGACCTGGAGCGCGGCGACGCCGCAGCCCATCCCGAGGACCAGGATGTCGCGGGCGATCAGGTTCTGTGCGACCGCGACGGTGTGGATGTCCTGCCCGGAGTCGCGCAGCGTGGTGCAGGAGACGAGCCCGACGATGCCCCGGATGGTGCCGTCCTTGATCGCCCCGAGCAGCGCATCAAGGCTCCCGCCGAGCGCCGCGACGATGCTCTCGGGGGCGAACCCGACCACCGCCTCCCGCACGGGAAGGCCGCGGATCGGTTCGATCTTCGCATGCCGCTCCTTGAAGTTCTCGATCCCCATCTGGAGGAGGGCCGCCGCCTGCTCCTTTGCCTCCTCGGGGGCGTACTCGAGCCGGTCCGTCCCGCCCTCGAAGACCACGACTTCGCTGACCGGGATCAGTTTGAAGTGGTACTTCTCGGCGTAGAGGGGGTCGAGCGGGAGGGAGCAGTTCATATCGGCGGCAAAGACGTCCACTGCCCCGGTGGCGAGGACCGCCTCCTGCATGATCCAGTTTCCCGTGTAGCCGTAGAAGACGTTGTCCATCTTCCGGCGCTGGATCAGTTCCTGCCCGGTCTCGATGTTCGCGATGACCCGGAGCCCCTTCGCCCCCGCTGCCTTTGCCTTTTGCTGCCACTCGTCGGCGTGGGCGAGGTCGATGAGGGCGAACCCGAGGAAGGGTTCGTGGCCGTTCGGGAGGATGTTGACGTAGTCGGGGTCGAGCACCCCGAGGTCGACCCGCATGGGGTGCGGTTGCGGGATACCGTAGAGGATGTCCTGGATGTACTCGAGGACGATCTGGCTCTGGTAGGCCATCGCGACCCCGAGGCGCATCGCCCGCATGGCGTGGCTCGCGTACCACCCATCCACGTTGGTCAGGCTGGCCGCGGTAACGACGATCGTCTCCCCGTAGATCCCGCCCGGGAAGAGCCCCAGGCGTTTCCAGACCTCTTTTCGCTCCGGCGGTGCGAGTTGCTCGACGATCCGGCTCGGTTCGTAGGTGAACCGGTGAAAGTCCTCCTCGACGAAGTCGCAGAGCCGGAGTGCGACATCGGCGTCGCTTCCGGTCGCATCGATACCGAGCCGCCCGGCAAACGTCCGGAGTTTCTCCGGCTCGGCGATCGAGAACGGGGTCTTTCCCTCCGCGGTCGCCCGGAGGGTCCGGACCGCCTGCTGGGCGTGGAAGTGGTAGTTCGACGCGCCCATGACGTTCCGGAGGAGCATCATCCGCATCGCCATGCCGTCGGCGTTGATCCCGCAGACCCCCCGGTGGTTCCGGCTTGCGTCGGCCCGGCAGGGGCCGTTCGAACAGAAGTCGCACCGGGCGCCCGCCTGGCAGAAGCCGCACCGCTTGTCGGGGTCGTTCCCGAAGCCCTGGGCCTCGTAGCGGTCCCAGACGTTGGACATGCCGTCCTTCTTGAGCCGTTCGTAGACGGTCCGGACTGAGTCGTGGTAGGATATCCTGTCGCTCTCCATGGTCATGGGGGAGTGACCGCATCTGAGTTGTAAAAAAGTATCGGTGCCGCCTATTTCTCTTCGATATACCGCTTCAGCGCCACGGCGTTGTTGTGCTCCTCGTCCTTTGCGGCGTAGAGGAGCGTGACCGTCCCCGCGGTCGCCTCCTTCTGGAGTTCGGCGAGGAGTTCTTCCTTCCCCTCGACCTCGACCCGGTAACGCCGGAGAAACTCCTCCCACTTCGCCGGGTCGTGCCCGAACCACTTCCGCAGTTCATTCGTCGGTGCAAGGTCCTTCTCCCACCGGTCGAGGTTCGCCCTCTCCTTCGAGACGCCCCGGGGCCAGAGCCGGTCGACGAGGACCCGGAGCCCGTCGGTCTCCGAGGGTTCTTCGTAGACCCGTTTCGTGCGTATCATACGACGGGATACGGCGCCTCCTCACTTAACCCTGTCGAGGAAACCGGCCCCACTCGACGGAGGATTGTGCCCGATGAGGAACACCCCCCCGTGCTCCCTCCCCCGCTCCCAGTAGGGGTCGATGAGTTGACCTCTTGAAGATTACCTCACCGTTTTAGTGAAGTACTGGCTCCGCATGCCGGGTCACCTACCTTCACGGCTGCGTCCGAATCCGGGACATACTTCTAGTGCGACGCCCACCCCCAGGAATCTCATCGCGGAGTGATGCAGGAGCAAACCAGCGTGAAGAGAACGGGGCTGCCCCGCACTCCTCACCTCTTATCTCCCTTCATCCGGCCCGGGAGGACAACGTATAAATAGATGGTCAGGGGTGGTCTCCCGCATGAAACCTGTTCTCCTCCTTGCACTCGTCGTCGCCGCTGCCAGCATCCTGGCCGCAGGGTGTGTCTCGCCGGGTGACAACGCCACCCAGCCGACGACGATACCGACCGAAACCGGGACCCCCGTGGCAACGACACCGATTGAAACCGATACAGCGACAATGAGCGTTACAACGGCAGCGACCACCGCGACCGGCGGCGAGGCCGTGACCATCGATCTCACCGCCGACATCATGGCGTTCGATACGGAGACGATCACGGTCCCGGCAGGGGCGGAGGTGACGGTGAACTTCGACAACCAGGACGACGGCATCCCGCACAACCTCGCGGTCTACACCGACTCCTCGGCGGCCACGGCCATCTTCGTGGGCGACACCGTCACCGGGCCGGTCGAGACCACCTACACCTTCACGGCTCCCTCCGAGCCGGGGACTTACTACTTCCGGTGCGACGTCCACCCCGAGATGAACGGTGACTTCGTCGTGGAGTAACCCGGCCTCCATCTTCAACCCTTTCCGCATACGGCTGATGCGGAGATCTCTACCGGGATGGATAAGTTTCTTGAATCTCTGGCTGTAAACAGCTAAAACCCGGCCGGAAGATCCGCCACAACCCTTATCTGTTCCGGTGTCATGCTCCGGGTCGCATGACAAAAGTTACCCTTGTCATAGCATCCTTCCTCCTGGTTCTCGCGCTCATCGCGGGTGCGGGTGCACAGGTGGTGGGATCGAGCAACACCAGTGATGGCAACGAGAGTTCAAACCAGACGATGGAAAGCATGCAGAACATGAGCGGCAACGCGACGGACCTGACGAACACGGGTTCCCCGCTTGCTGCGGAACTCCAGGACAACGCGACCCGGACGACGGTCTCGAACGTTACGGCCGAGATCGGTCTTGAACTCGTCGCGGAGAACTTCACTTCGCCCCTCGCGCTCACGGCGCCCGACGACGGGACCGGGCGACTCTTCGTCGTCGACCAGATCGGCGTGGTCTGGGCCGTCGACGCGAACGGGACCACGCTCTCCGAGCCGTTCCTGGACCTCCGGGAGAACCTGGTCGACCTCAACCCGACCTACGACGAGCGCGGCCTGCTCTCGGTCGCGTTCCACCCGAACTTCTCGGAGAACGGCAAAGTCTACGCCTTTTACAGCGCACCCCTGCGCCAGGGGGCTCCCGAGGAGTGGAACTGCACGAACCACATCTCCGAGTTCCAGGTCGACCCCGATGACCCGAACCGGGTGAACCTGACCTCTGAGAAGGTGCTGATGTACATCGACAAGCCCTACCATAACCACAACGGCGGCCAGCTCGCCTTCAGCCCGGCCGACGGCTACCTGTATGTATCGCTCGGCGATGCCGGGAGGGCGAACGACGTCGGGAACGGTCACACCCCGGGCATCGGGAACGCCCAAGACCTGACGAAGATCTACGGCAAGGTGCTCAGGATCGATGTGGACAACGTTACCGACGGGAATCAGACCGACAACATGACCGGGATGGTGAACCAGACCGATAACATGACCGGGATGGTGAACCAGACCGATAACATGACCGTCAACCGGACCGCGAACCCGCCCGAGCCGACGTGGACGACGTTTGCCGGCAGCCTCTACGGCATACCCGCCAGCAACCCGTTTGCGGAAAACCAGACCGAGATCCTCGATGCCTACGCTTACGACTCCATCCCGCCCGAGATCTACGCTTACGGATTCCGGAACCCGGCCTACATGTCCTTTGACTCCGGCGGCAACAACTCGCTCTTCGTCGCCGATGCGGGCCAGAATCTCTTCGAGGAGGTGGACGTCGTCTACCGCGGCGGAAACTACGGCTGGAACATCCGCGAGGGCACGCACTGTTTCGACCCGAACAACACCACGGCCCCGCCGGAGTCTTGCAACACCACCGGCTACCTGGGCGAGCCGCTGATCGGCCCCATCTTCGAGGGCGGCCGTGATCTCGGCATCGTCGTCGTCGGCGGCAACGTCTACCGCGGCACTGCCGCTCCGAATCTCGAAGGGAAGTACGTCTTCGGCTACTGGAGCGACAGCCGGACGGTGGGGAACGGCACCCTCCTCGCCGCGACGCCGCCGGAAGGGTGGACCGCACCGGAGTCCGCTGCAAACCTGACCGCTGAGGCAAACTCTATGTGGGAGGCCCAGTCGGTGAACATCACCGGCCAGGAGAACGAGACCCTGGGGATGTTCCTGCGCGGGTTCGGCGAGGACGCCAACCAGGACCTCTACGTGCTGACGAACGATGTGGGCGGTCCGGACAACTCTACCAGCACCGGCCGGGTCTGGCGGGTCGTGGCGCCCACCGGCAACGGCCCCGCTCCGACGGAGAACGTGACCCCGATGGTAACGGAGAATGTCACGCCGACACCAACGGAGAATGTCACGCCGACACCAACGGAGAATGTCACGCCGACACCAACGGAGAATGTCACGCCGCCAGCAACGATGAACGTCACGCCGACCACCATGCCCCCGGTCGGGGGTCAGACCGGGAACGAGACCCCGGCGGCCGGGGGTGCCGTGACGGTGAACATCGCCGCCGACAATCTCGCGTTCGACACGAACACCATCACGGTGCCGGCGGGGGCGGAGGTGACGATGGTCTTTGACAACCAGGACCAGGGTATCCCCCACAACGTCGCGGTCTACGACAGTCCCCTCCGGTCGGAGCAGATCTTCGTGGGCGATGTCATCACCGGGCCGGCCGAGATCACCTACACCTTCACGGCTCCCTCCGAGCCGGGGACTTATTACTTCCAGTGCGACGTCCACCCCGACATGAACGGCGACTTCGTCGTGGAGTGATACGAGGACGGGACTCTTCCCCTCCTCTTCTTCTCCTGAGATCCCCTCTCGGTGAAGTTGTCCCAAAACACCGTTACCGGGAGGGGGACACCCCCTGCCGGACCCTCCCCCGCGTGGCGATACCCAATGGGAAGTCGTTTCATCCCCCTGGCTCAGGATGTGGCTCAGATGGTGGATACCTGGGAATTAAGGGCTCCGGTTAGGGTATACCGAAGGTTCGGAGATCTTTTTGGGATGACCTCGGTGTTTCATGCTGATCCGATTCGGAGTGACCAACCTCATAACGTGGGGGAGTTTCGCCGGGTGTTAGGACCAATGCCCGGGCACGGATTCCCATGGGGTATCGCCATGACTGCCCCCGCTCCTTGGGGGGAGGAGGCCGGAGGCCGGGTGGGGTGGGGATCGTGCGGAGCGCTATGCCCTGGGTGGGGAGGGGGAGACCCCCTCCCCGGTCCCCACCCCCAACGGCGATATCCATCACGGTCCAGTGTCCGGGGAGATACCCGGGGCAGATCCTGATCCAGCCCCATTGTGATCCCCCACGGCCCACAGGCAGCTGGAATAGGGCGTTACCAGAGCCCGATACGAGAAATCTATCGGGTATACACCGGGGCATTACCAAAAAAAAAGAGGGTTAGTTCTTCCTTCTTCCCCAGAGGAGGAAGGCCAGCGGTGCGAGGAAGGGCGCGTAGACGAGCGGTGCCGCAGGCGTCGTCGTCGCCGGGACGGCCTCGGTCGGCTCCGTCGTCACCTCTCCGGTTTCTTCAGGCGTCTCAGTGACCTCCGGCGTGACATCTATCTCCTCGGCCGATGCCGCCAGGCTCGACGGCGACGCGGCGATGGCGAAGGTGGAGAACCCGGGGGTGATCGCCCGGAAGCGGTACAAACCACTCTCTTCACCGACGACCTCGGTCTCCAGGGATTCCCAGGCGCCGTTGGCGTAGCGCATCAGCCTGACGTCCTCCGGGGTCATGTTGCGGGCTCCGAGCCAGTCGGTCGGAACGCTGAAGAATACTGTTGCGTTGCCGATCAGGCTCGGGTTCACCCATGAGGAGGTGATAGCGACGTACTCGTAGACGTCGTCGGCAGGAGATTCTGCCGCAGATGGCGCGTTCGTCTTCTTCACGGTCAGCATCATCTGCGGAATGTTACCCGCCGCGGTGATGTTGACACTGCTCACCGATGAGGTGGTCAGATCCGAGAACGTGAAGGTCTGGCCGCTCGCGAGATTCTCGCACGTCCTTGCGCAGAACGTGGGTTCGCTGCTGCCGCCGCCGCCATCGCTGTAGGCTACCGACCCGCCGCCGCCTCCGGGGTTGACCGGGGTGGGCTCAGGCACGACGGTCGTCGAGACGGTGATGGCCGCTGTTCCCGCCGCTTCGCCTGCCGATGCTGTTATCTCCGTCGATCCCTCGGCGAAGGCCCCAAAGAGGCCGGCGCGGTCGATCGTGCCGACGTCCGGGTTGGAGGACGACCAGGTGACCCTGATCCAGTCCATCTCGCTATCGCGCTGGTCAAAGACGGTCGCGGTGAACGCCCGGGTCTCTCCGGGCTGAATGGTGGCCGTGGCCGGTTCGATCTCGATGCGGGTTGCGACCGGCGACGATGCGACGGTCACGGTCGCGGTTCCGGTCTCGTTCTCTGCCGTTGCGGTGATGGTCGCTATACCGTCGGCAACCGCGTTGAAGAGCCCGTTGGTATCGATGGTGCCGACGGCTTCGTCATCGCACGACCAGTCCACAGCAGAACCTGCGTTGTCCTGCAGGCCGTGTACGGTGAACTGCCGGGACTCCCCGGCACCCAGGGTGATCGTCGACGGGGAGACCACGACGCCTGAGGACGCCGTGGCGACCGTGACGGTCGCTTCTCCGGTTATGTTCTCTGCCGTTGCGGTGATGGTCGTCGTGCCGTCGGCAACCGCGTTGAAGAGCCCGTCCGCATCGATGGTTCCGACGGCCGGATCACTGCTCGTCCAGGCGATCTCAATGCCGGAGAACTCGTTGCCGAACTGGTCGAGAGCGGTCGCGGTGAATGCTGCCGTGTCATTGGAAACGAGAGTGATCTCCGACGGTGTGACGGCGATGCTGGCAAGAGCGGGCTCGTTGTTGATGACCGTGACGGTCGCCGTCGCGGTTACGTTCTCTGCCGTTGCGGCGACGGTCGCCGTGCCTTCGGCAAGCGCGACGAAGAGACCGGCCTCGTCGATGGTTCCGACGTCCTCATCGCTGCTCGTCCAGTTGACCGAGACGTTGGTCATGGCGTTGCCGTCCTGGTCGCTGGCGGTCACGACGAATCGCTGGGTATCGCCGATCGCGAGGGTGGCCCCGGACGGGGTGATATAAAGATTGTCCAGAATCGGTTCGGGCAGTGCTTCTACGGTGACGAGCGCCGAGGCGGATGCGTTGCCTGCCGTTGCCGTGACGTTCGCTGTACCTTCGCCAATCGCGGTGAAGAGACCGGTCTCGTTGATGGTTCCGACGGCCGGATCGCTACTTGTCCAGTTGACCGTGACATCCGGCAATTCGATGTCATTCAGGTCATAGACCGTTGCAGAGAAGGTCACTGTCTCGTTGACCACGGCGGTGGTTCTATCCGATGTGAGCGTGATACGCGCTGCGACCGGGTCGGGCGGCGCTTCAGCGCTGACGGTGACGGTCGCTTCTCCGGTGATCTCGCCGACAGTCGCGGTGACGGTCGTCGTGCCTTCGGCAAGGGCGGTAAAGAGGCCGGTGGAATTATCGATGGTGCCGATGGTCTTGTTGCTGCTCGCCCAGGTGACGTTGACGCCGGTCATGGCACGGTCGAACTGGTCGCGGACGGTTGCCTCGAACTGTTGTGTGCCACCGATCTGCAGGGTGGTCGTGGGCGGTTTGACTGTGATGCTCGCCACTTCAGGCGGTTCTACCGGCGGTTCTACCGGCGCCTCGACGGTGACGAGCGCCGAGGCAGATGCGTTGCCTGCTGTTGCGGTGACGGTCGTTAAACCCACGGCAACCCCGGTGAAGAGGCCGGTGGAATTATCGATGGTGCCGATGGTTTTGTTGCTGCTCGTCCAGTTGATCTCGACGCCGGTCATGGTGGCGTTGAATTGATCGCGGACGGTTGGCGTGAACTTCACCGTGCTGTTGACTGTGACGGTGGTTATTTCCGGGTCGATCTCGATGGTCGTTACGACCGGTTCGATCGGCGCCCCGGGTTCATAGACGAAGATGTAGAGGTTCGAGTTGGGGGTTGCGCGTCTCTGCCAGACGATCGAGTTGCCGCTGACGGCAGGGTAGAGTTGTTCATCATTGGGCTCCGGGGAGAGATACACGGACATCTCTTCGTCGGTGGCGAGGTCGTACATGTAGATGCTCCGGTTTCCGTCCCGCATATCCTCCCAGGCGATGATACTCCCGCTGAGTGCCGGCGAGACCTGATCGCCGGGGGCGTTGGTTATCCTCTTCTCTCCGCCGGACGGGTTGTCGAGATCGGTCATGTAGATCTCGCCGCCGAAGTCTCCATGGCGATAATCCTCCCAGGCGATGGCGCTCCCGGAGAGCGAGGGCCAGGACTGAATAGACGTGCTCGTGGACACCGGGCCTGCGATTGTTTCGGCTGCGATGTCGTAATAATAGACATTCTGGTCTGCTTCTTCCACCCAGGCGACGTAGTTCTCCGAGAGTGCGGGCTTGAACTCGGTCGCTCCGCCGGGGATCGTCGTCTTTGCGTCGGAGTCGATGACGTCCTTCACCTCTCCGGCGGCGATGTCGTAGAGGACGATGTTGGTTCTGCCGCTGCTATCGTCGTACCAGGCGACGTGGTTCCCGCTGACGGCCGGCAGCCACTGCTTGCCCGTGTCGTTGGTGAGCTGCGTCGTCGTCTCCGTAGAGCGCTCGTAGAGGTAGATGTCCGGGTTCCCGTTCCGGTCGTCCTGCCAGGCGATGTAGTCTCCCGAGATGGACGGTCTCTCCTGCGAGTTCGGATCGGTGGTTATCCTCTCGCCGGTGTAACCGGAACTCGCCCGAAAGGCGTCTATCGTTCCGAAATAGATGTCCTTCTGACCGTTCCGGTCGTCTTCCCAGACGATCATGTCGCCGTCGATATCAGGGTGATCCTGCGCGTAGTCGAAGGGGTGATAGAGAGGCTCCCCCGCTGCAGGATCTACCGCCGTAACCGGCGATATCAACAGTCCGATGATGGCGACTGCACAAAACAGTGCCATATGCATTTTTTTGGTCATTCATTTCCCCCTTGTTAACTCTGCTCTCCGCTCGCGGGACCGTGGTGCATACCTGCCGGTAGGCACAAACAGACCGGCTAAAGCAGGTGCTCCGGCGAGCTCCCGGCGGGAGTACTGCGAATCTCGATTCAAGATCCGGTCATAGGGTTGCCGGTGAGGGGGGATCGCGGTATAAATATATATCTTTTACGGTGTTTTATTCTAAAAATTTTATAATAAAATTTGGAATACCTCCTCACCCCTCATCGGTGCAGGGATAGCCGGACGGCCCCTTTTTCCCACCACTGATGAGTGCCTTGGATAGAAGAGTCCCCGCCCTTATCGCCCCGGTGGCATTTTTACGCGTCGGTTTTGTGTTGAAATGCCCAGCGGCCGGCCGGAATACGGGAGCCGCCTGAATGCTCCCGGAGTGGGGGCTGAAACCCGGTTCCTGCAATCGTATCGGGGGCGATTGCCGCAGATGAAGGTGACGACGCACGGGTTGTAAACTCACGCCCTCGCGGGAACCGCATCATGAAAGCGCCAAAAAAGGTGGGGTTAGTTCTTCCTTCTTCCCCAGAGGAGGAAGGCCAGCGGTGCGAGGAAGGGAGCATAGACGAGCGGTGCCGCAGGCGTCGTCGTTGGGATGGCCTCGGTCGGCTCCGTCGTCACCTCTTCGGTCTCCCCGGGCGTCTCAGTGACCTCCGGCGTGACGTCTATCTCCTCGGCCGATGCCGCCAGGCTCGACGGCGCCGCGGCGATGGCGAAGGTGGAGAACCCGGGGGTGGTCGCCCGGAAGGTATACTTGCCGTTCTCTTCATCGACGACCTCGGTCTCCAGGATCTGCCAACCACCGTTGACGTAGCGCATGAGCCTGACGTCCTCCGGGGCCATGCCGTGCTCATCGAGCCACTTTGCCGGGAGGGTGAAGGTCAACGTCGCGCCACCAATCTGGTTCGGGTTCACCCACGAGAGGGTGATCTCGACGTACTTGTAGGTGCTGCCGGGAGGCTCCGCCGGGTTGGGGCACCCCGTCTCCTTCACGGTCATCAGCAGTCTCGGGATGTTGTCGGCCGCCGTGATGGCGATGCTGCCGACCGACGTGACGTCGATACCCGAGAACGTGTGCGTCTCGCCGCTCTTTAGGTCCTCGCAGATCCCTGCAAAGAAACTGGGGCCGGGGTCTCCGCCGCCGTCACTATAGGCGCGGCTATTCGATCCGGGGTTAGTCGGAGTCTGTGTGGGATCGGGTGTAGGGTCGGGCGTTGACGCCGCCGTGACGGTGACCGACGCCGTTCTCTCAACGCTGCCGGCCCGGGCCGTTATCTCTGTTGAGCCCTGTGAGACTCCCGAGAAGAGGCCTGAGCGGTCGATCGTGCCGACATCGTCGTCGAGGCATGACCATTTTATCTTGACCCAACCCATCTCGTTATCGCTCGGGTCAAAGACCGTGGCTGTGAACACTCGGGTTTCTCCGGGCGCGAGTGTGGCTTCAGACGGGTCGATCTCGACGCGGGCCGGGAACGGGAGCCGGGGGGCGACGGTCACGCAGGCAGAGCCTGAGACCCCGTCCATCGATGCAGTGATGGTCACCTCACCTTCCTCGCCGGCGGCGAAGAGACCGCACCCACCGACGGCGCCGATGTTCGGGTCGCTGCTCTCCCAGACCACCACGGCCTCCGGCATCTCGCAACCGTACTGGTCGTAGACGGTCTCGGTGAGTTGGAGGCCGTTCGCGCTGGCGATGGTGAAGTCGGACGGGCTGACCACGATCCGCGCCGGGACCGGGCACACCGACCGGACCATCACCGTCGCAGGCCCGACCTCGTCGACTCCGTCGATCATCGCGGTGACGGACGCGGTGCCTTCACAGATTGCGGTGAAACAGCCGTCTGCGGTGATCTCACCGACACCCGGGTCGCTGCACGACCAGTCCACAGTAGAGCCAGCATTGTCCTGCAGGCCATACACGGTGAACGGCCACTCGTCCCCGGGGTCCAGGACGATCGCCGACGGGGATATCCCTACCCCCGAGCAACTGGTGACCTCTACGTCCGCAGTCCCGGTGATACCACCGGCCGTTGCGGTGACGGTCGTCGTGCCGCAGTCTTCGGCGAGGAAGACGCCGCTGCAGAGATCGATGGTGCCGACGCACGGGTCGCCGCACTCCCAGTCGATTACGTTCTCGGACATTTCACAGCCGAACTGATCGAGCGCGGTCGCGGTGAAGGTCGCGGTCTCGTCATTAGCGAGCGTGATCGCCGACGGGGTGACGACGATGCTGGTGAGGACGGGCTCGTCACAGGATACCGTGACGGTCGTGGTTCCGGTGGCGCCGTCGCCCGACGCCGTGAGGGTCGTCGTGCCTGCACAGATGGCGGTAAAGAGGCCGCCCTCGTCGATGGTGCCGATGGTTTCGTTGCTGCTCGTCCAGACGATCGCAGCATCCGGCACGATGTTGCCGTAGCAGTTGAGCCCGACGGCCTCAAACTGCAGGGAGTCCCCGGGGTACAGGGTGACCGCGGACGGGAAGAAGACGATCTTCGCGAGCGCAGACTCTTCTGCGTTGACGGTGACGGTCACCTCCGCAGAGCAGGAGCCTGCTGTTGCGGTGATGGTCGCCGTACCCACGGTGAGAGCGGTGAAGAATCCGTCCCCGTCGATGGTCCCGACGGCTCCGTCGTTGCAGGCCCACTCGATCTCACCGGCGGGCATAACGTTGCCGTTCTGGTCGTAGCCCGTCACCATGAATCTCTGGACATCCTCGATGTCAAGTGTGGCTCCGGGCGGCGTGAGCGCGATCCTTGTCAGGACCGGCTCTTCCGGCCCTACCGGGTCTTCTGCGTTGACCGTGACGGTTGCGGTCCCGGTGACGCTTCCAGCGGTTGCGGTGACGGTCGCCGTGCCCGCGGCAAGGGCGGTGAAGAGGCCGGTGGAGTTATCGATGGTCCCGACGGTCGTGTTGCTGCACGACCAGTTGACCGCAATTCCGGTCATGGCGTTGCCGAACTGGTCGCGGACTATTGCTTCGAACTGCTCAGTGGCGTCGATCGCGAGTGCGGGCGCGGTCGGTGTGACCGTGATGTTTTTCGCGACCGGTTCTTCAGCGGTGACCGTGACGGTTGCGGTCCCGGAGACGCTTCCAGCGGTTGCGGTGACGGTCGTCGTGCCTTCGGCAAGGGCGGTGAAGAGGCCGGTGGAATTATCGATGGTGCCGATGGTCTCGTTGCTGCTTGCCCAGGTGACGTTGACGCCGGTCATGGCACGGTCGAACTGGTCGCGGACGGTTGCCGCGAACGCCACCGTATTGTTGACCGTGACGGTGGGCGTGAGCGGTGTGATTGCAACCTCTGTTGCGACCGGGCCGGCGGGCTCTCCTGCGTTGACGGTGACGGTCGCGGTTCCGGGTATGCCGCCTGCCGTCGCGGTGACGGTCGCCGTACCCACTTCGTAAGCGAGGAAGTAGCCACCGGAGTCGATGTATCCAACGGTTCCGTTGCTGCACGACCAGGAGACCTTCAGGTCGGGCATGGCGTCATTGTTCTCGTCGTAACAGGTGGCGTTGAACTTCACCTCATCGCCGATATCCAGCGTAGCCGTGGGAGGTTCAACCTCGATCCTGGTGACCTCGCCCGGTTCTCCTTCGGGATCGTATATGAACGCGTAGAGATCCGAGTAGGAACCGCGGGCTTTCTGCCAGACGATCATGTTACCGCTGGCGGCGGGGTAGAGCTGTTCGCCGCCGGCGGTGGGCACAGCCATCTCTTCACCGTTGTTGCGGTCGTACATGTAGATGCTCCTCGGCGGATCCCGCTTGTCCTCCCATGCGAGGATCTGACCGGTGAGCGCCGGCGAAACCTGGTCGGAGCCGTCGGAGGTGATCCTCTGCTCCCCGCCGGACGGGTTGTCGAGATTGGTCATGTAGATGTCGGGGCTCGCGTGCCGGTTATCCTCCCAGGCTACGACGCTCCCGTAGAGCGAGGGCCAGGACTGAGCGGCGGTGCTCGTGGATACCGGCCCTTTTATCTCGCCGTCCTCGATGGAGTAGTACCGGATCCTCTCGTCGATCTCTTCGATCCAGGCGACGTACTTCTCCGAGAGTGCGGGCTTGAACTCGGTGCTCCCGCCGGGGATCGTCGTCTTTGCGTCGCACTCGATGATGTCTTTGCTGCCGGCGGCGATGTCGTAGAGGACGACGTTTGTATCGCCGCTGCTGCTATCATACCAGGCAACGTAATTTCCGCGGACGATCGGCAGCCACTGCTTGCCCGTGTCATTGGTGAGCTGGGTTGTCTCGCCTGTCGAGCGCTTATAGAGGTAGATATCCCAGTTCCCATTTCGATAGTCCTGCCAGGCGATGTAGTCTCCCGAGATGGACGGCTTCTCCTGTGAGGCAGGATCGTTCGTTATCCTGGTGCCGGAGGTGCCCGGACTGTTTGAGAAGTAGATCTCTTTGTTTCCGTTCCGGCCGTCTTCCCAGACGACCATATCTCCGTCAACGTCGGGGTTCTCCTGCGACCCGGGGAAGACCGCAAACGGTACCAGATCTCCCGGAGCAATCTCTGCCGCCGCAACCGGCGGCGCCAGCAGCCCGACGATGACGACTGCACATAACAGTGTCAGATACGTGAGTTTTTTCATTTTTTCCCCCTTGACAATCGCTCCCTGTCCGCAGGACGACGGCGCAGACCTTTCGGTAGCACAATCTGGCTGGCTAAAGCAGGTGCTCGTCGGGGAGTCCGACAGGCGGAGAGCGAAATCCGATTTAAGACCCGGTCATATGGTAGCCGGTGAGTGGGTGGATAGCAGTATAAATATATAACCTTTACGGATATTTATTCTCAAAATTTTATAATAAAAACAGGGAACTCTTATGCGCCCGTAAGGGCAGAGGGGGATCGGGAAGGGTCTTTTTCAAGTCGCTTCCTGTCAGCGGAGGAGGAGGGCGGTGGCCGAGTATATTCTCCAGTGGGCCATTACGGCCGCGAATTTTTCATTGAACCTGTTGCAGAAGGACCGGATGACCGACGGGGGAATCCTCCTGCTCCCGAGACGCGTGAAAAGCGAGGAGCTTGTTAGTAAACCGCACCGGGAACAAGCGCGGCAATACCCACGACCCAACAGGGCTATGAGGAATATATGGAGGACGTTCGCCGCCCGGGAGGGTGGGTGCATCCCGAGGGCGGGGTCTCGGAGGTGCTGAGCGCGATCCTGATGGTGGCGGTCGCGGTCATCCTCGCGGCAATCGTGGCATCGCTGGTCTTCGGGATAGGTATGCCGGAGGAACCGAAGACCGTCGCGGTGACGGCGACACGGTCCGGGGGGAACGTCACATTCATGGTGCACGGAGGGATGAACATGGACCGGGTCACGGAGATCCGGTGCTGGATCGGCGGGGTCGGGGAGGGGAACCCGAACTTCACGCTCGATGCCCGGGCGGGGGCGACCAATACATCCAGCGTTCCGGATGCGACGCGGGTTGTTATCGTCGGGACGTCTGGTGATAACAAGTCGTGGATACTGCTCGATAAGACCCTCTAATGCGCCTGGCGGTCTGCCTCTACAGGCAGAGTCGCCGGTCTCCGGGGCGGTCTTCCGCCTTCCGGTACGGGTTCGCGACCGTGCTCACGTTTGCCCTGGCAGAGATCGCGGATATCTCTAACACCGAAGTTGTCCCAAAACGCTGTTACCGGGAGGGGGTGTCCCCCTCCCGGACCCTCCCCCGCCCGGGCGCATATCCAGTGGAAAGCCGTTTCATTCCACTGGCTCAGGATGTGGCTCAGATGGCGGATACCTGAGAATTAAGGGCTCCGATCAGGGTATGCCGGGGGTTCGGAGATCTTTTTGGGATGACCTCGGAACGAACGTGGGCTCGAAAACGCCAGGATCGAAAAAGGATCTTGTCGCGGTGAAGAGGGAGCGTAACATGGATGAGTCTGGGGAAGAAGGGATTGATAAAGGCGGGCCGTGCGCGGGCTGAACGTGAAGGGGTGCGGAGGCAAAAACTGCGGGATCCCGGCAGACGTTGGGGCAGGAAGTTACTCTGCCTGCAGGATCTCGATGATCCCATCGATAACCGACGTGACGGTCTGGTCGTTGAGATGGCCGGCGCGATAAAGAATCAGGTCGAAACTGGCCGTAAAGAGCCGATTTGGCCGGATATTGCTCGGCTTGTGGAGTGTTCCCTCTGTAAAGTCAAGTTCGGTAATACCAACGGCGTAGCGGTCCCGGATCTGCTGGCTCATGAAGTCGCACCTTGTGGTGCTCCCGCTCAGGTTCTGATGAACCATCGCGTCTGACAGAGGATGACATCATCTCCTCCGGGTGCCGCAACGACAAGGGCCGGTCGCCGCTTCCCCGTCGACAGATCCGAGAAAGGAAACGGTACAACGACAACATCGCCCTTTATAAGTCGCTCCACGCCTCGTCCTCCTCGGGCCGGAGCCAGTCTTTGCGGAGTGCGGGCTCGCTCGCAAGGGCGGTGTCCGGTGCGGCCTTCCGGCGCCGGAATTTGAGGTACCGAATGAAATCGAGCACCTCACCATACGTCCAGGGCGGGAGGTCGTTCAGTTCACTGATGATCTCCTCTTTCACCTGGGTCATGGTCGTCTCACCTCTGGGTATATCGATCTTCTGGTGTTTCAATCTACATATCTCTGTCTGAAGAGGGTGTGTTTATCGGGGCGATCTGTGCCCCGGCACTTGAGAACATTGCGTGGGAGATGGAAGTCCTCCTCATGCCGGGGCAGGAGCGTGAGCACCACCAGGTGTGGGGGATGGGGCGCGACCAACCATTCAGTTGCGAGTGGAGGCCAGGCGGTTTGACCTTCAGGAAGGCTTCCCTGAACGTTGGCGATGTGATACGACCGTTCCCCTCACAGCGGGAAGATCGTGTACTGGATGTACCAGATGTACTGCACCACCGGTATCCAGAAGTGATACCCCTCCCAGCAGGCCGTCGCGAACCGGAAGTCGACGATGAGTTCCCAGGCGAGCGGGAAGAGCATCAGCACCGGGACGGCATAGGCGAGAAGGCGGGCATAGAGCACCGCGGCTCCGGCGAGGAAGAGGTAGGTGAGGGTCGTGATGAACGCCAGGAGAGTCTTCACCAACCATTGTAAATATGGTCAGCACTTACAGTATTATCATGGTTGCAACCAAGCGGATACCGGTCTCAGAAGGTGTATGGGAGGAGATCTCCGATCTCAAGCGCCCGGGACAGACGTTCGATGATCTCCTCTCCCACATGGTGGAACTGGAGAAAAAGCGCCGGTTCATTGAGGATATGGATCGTATCGAGGCGGAGGGAGATTTTGTGGAGCTGAATTTTGACGTTCCGGATACTGCTTAACCGCAAGGTCCTTGAGAGTATCCAGAGTTTCCGCCCGAAGAGCCGGCGGATCGTCATGGAGAAACTGAAGACGCTTCAAGAAGATCCGTTCCCCGGTGGCGGAAGCGATAAGGAACGTCTGTATGTTCAGGGACGGGAGGACACTTATCGCCTTCACATAAGCCATACCTTCACGGCATTCTATCGCATCCATGAGGCAGAACAAGAGGTTCATGTTCTCGCCGTGATGCCGATCGAGCGAGCGCACAAGTGGTATGGGCGTTTCTAACCCCCCCGGGGTCAACTGTTAACTCTATCGTGCAACTATTCGGCCCGAGTGAATCAGTCGCTTTCCGGCATACGGATCGTTCCGGGGGACGAGGCCAAACCCCGGGGACGTGTAATCAAACACCGGAAAACACTGTTCATCCCGATCGCCGCCCACTGAGTAGCCTGAACCGCTACCCAAAAAACTTGTATAATCCACGTGACCAATGGTAGGATCATGAGATATACGGTAGTACTCGAGCCGCAGGAAGAGGGCGGGTTCACCGTCCAGTGCGTTGAAATCCCGGGAGCGATCAGCCAGGGCGAGACCCGGGAAGAAGCACTTGCCAACATCAAAGAAGCGATAGAACTTGTTCTTGAGGTGCAGTGGGAAGAGGTGCGTCGGCAGGCATCAACTGTACGTCACGAAATATCGAAGATTGACGTAGCGGATGTCGCATAAACTGCCGGTTGTCTCCGGGGAAGAGCTGGTGAAGTATCTTGCCCGACATGGCTTTGTCCCGCAACGGTAAACCTCATCCCATGTTGTCGTGCAGAAGGGGTGGCGGGTCTTTTCTGTACCTCTGCACCGGGAATTGAAGAGAGGCACCCTGAATGGCATCCTCAAACAGGCCGGGATTGATGGGGAAGAGTCCAGGCGCACCTTCAGGTGATCGCATCTTGGGAAAGCCTGATGTGCCAAGAGTATCCCCTCTAAGGTAACGGGCATGTGTTGAAGATCCACTGACAGCAGGGGGCTTCCCCGGGAGAAAGTGAGAGGCCGCCTCGGGGCGAGGGATTACGAGGGAGCCTTGAGCCCTACCGCCCGAGACTTGCAGAACCGTGAACGTCCGCCGCCGCTCCCGTCCAGCGTATCAGCCCCTTCTTTCCAGGCATCTCCTTCCCTTTTCAGTCAGGCGGTATTTCTGGGTTGGGCTTTTGGGTGAATCCGGTTGCGTCATTTGAACAAATCTCGCCTGAATCGCCGGCCTCAGGTAATCGTACAGAAATGTGGGGCGGTGACTGAGCCCCAGGCATTGCATCGCATCTTTTGTCCCGGATGGCCTCTCCTTCAAACAGATCAGAAGACGCTTTACTTGTTCGGTTACAGGTTCCTCGGTCTCTTCTACGACTTCGTGCTTAATTGGTGAGATATTCTCCGCAAGAAAAACAGTAAACCGAACTTTCATCCCGATCTCTTCGAGCACAGGCTCAGGCAGGTTCTGCTTCTCTGCCTCATCCAGAATACGGCGAAACCCGCTACCCCATTGCTCGATCAGACCCAGTTCCCGAAACACACGGGCGATGACGCGGTTGCGGATTTTGGATACGCCCTGCCTCACATCCTCGATGGTCATGCCCGGAAGTAGAATGCCCGGATTTTCTATCTCCACCCGGTCGTCATAGATAGCAACCCGCAGAGGCGCACCGATCTGCGAATAATCAGCATGCACTATGGCGTTGATGACTGCTTCGCGCACAATAGTCATGGGAACGCTCCAGACATCGCGACGACGGATCTCCGATAAGTCCGCCCCTCTCATCGCATGCTTTTTGATAAACTCAATAACGCGCTCGACGGCGATAGGCAGGTGCTCATGAATCTCAGTATGGTCGAAGATGACATTCTTTGTCGTTCCTGCAAAACGCCCGCACTGTATCCAGGCATCAGGAAAATGCCCCTCGCGATCTCTTCCGAAGAGCAGCACCCCGCCGACGGTCGGAACAAGCCTCCCCTGTACCGGTGCGAGCAGTTTCAGGGTGAGCAGTTCCTTCTCGCTCAACTCTCGCTGCCCTGTAAAGAGCGCCCGGGCGGCTGCCAGATCCAGCGCATCTCCGGTCAGTTCAGGCAGGGGCAGCTCATCAAAGGCCGTTCCTGCCGCGCTCCGTTCCAGTTCTGCAATAAGTTCCTTATTGGCTTTCCTGTTTGTTGAACCAAGGCGGACATACACTCCATCGGCAGGGCCTTCTTTCTTTATCCAATGAGGTCGGGTGCCACTGGGGTACACCTCTGCCAGGAGCAGGGTTTTGTCCTCAACAGCGATCAGTTCCACATTGGGCACGAGCCGCGGCTCGATGTTGTCAGCAATAAGGCTGCACAGCCGTTCTTCCTCATCCAGCGGGTTTGCAACCCCCGGAATCTCTTTTGAACCGTCTTCCACTCCGATAAACAGACGTCCCCCGGCTGTGTTGGCAAATGCAACCAGTGTTTTGAGGATGTTTCTGGGAGATGAGAGGTCTCGCTTGAACTCCAGCGTTTTGCCTTCATGCATTGAGAGCAGCTGAGTGACAGGGAGACTCATTGGACCTCCTTCCCGGTAATGATGCCCGGTTTCAGTTTTCCATCCGCAGGGTGAGACGGTCTCATCATCTGAACGGTTGAGACTACACACTCATTAAACTGAGGGGTGTGAAATGAAAGTAATTGGAACTGATAGGCGACCGCCCCTCCAGGGGGGCGGGGCAACGATGGTGGGAAGCGTTCTTTGTGTTGAGGGTTTTGAGGGATTCCCTTACCCCTTCTCAGTCGAGACCTGCGTGCTTCAGGCCGTAGAGCCCGATGACGAGCATCGGGAGGTAGGCCGGGAAGAGGTAGCGCATGTCGGGGATGATCCCGGGGCTTGCCGGCATCCCGGGGATGGACCGGGCGTAGGTGAGCACCACCAGGACGGCGGCGAGGGCGAAGAAGGCGAGGAGCCGTGGGCCTGCCGGAGTTTATCGATGGTCAGCGACGGCGGGAGGGTGCCCGGGTTCCAGATTGCGAGGCCGGTCTGAGAAGAGCATCACCTGGACACTGCCGTTGCTCGTGTAGTCACCGTGGACGACGGTGTTGACGATCGCCTCCGCCACCACCCCGCTGCCCCGCCAGCGCTAACCGTCGAAACCCTCCACTCCTCGCCACCCTTCGAGCGCCCGCAACCATGCCTCAAACACCTCGTCCTCTGCCTCCATTCGTGCAGGCGCCGGCAACATGGTCCCGTAAGATAGGGCTCCCCGGGGGCCTTCTCGCCGGTCATCCCCGTAACCCTTCCGGAGTATGATGGGACGGGGAAGAGAAAAAGTCTGACTATAAGGGTTATGCCGGGCGCAGAAAATAGCCTGTTACTCTCATCCCGGTGACCCTTCCAGGAGCCGCGCTGCTTCCTCCCTGAGGCGTGAGATATCGCCCTGGTGCAACCGCTCCATGTAATCAAGCAGGTCTGCATAGAACGCCTCCGTCTCTTCTATGGAGTCGCGGACATCTTCTACCGTGATCGCGAAATCTACGTAGTACTGTTTATCGATGCGTTCTCGTTTGGCGGCAGCAATCCGGGTGTTGTCGATACCATACAGGTTCTCAAGGAGGATTATTGCGCCGGAGTGGTTCTCGCATTTTATGCCCGTCGCAAAGAGGAGGGCCAGCACCATGTAGTACATGCTGTAGTATGCCATCGATACGGTCTCCTCAAGCCGCCCGTTCTCGAACAGGATCTTTGCCGAGGCGAGGTAACTTTCCGACTTTTTCCGGTATGCCTCCTGGACCTGAACGCAGGGCTCAACAATCCGGATCTTTCCCTCATGGTGGAGTTTATTCAAAAAACCCTGTTTTCTCATAAAATCGCTCGACTCCTTTCACGATGACATGGTTCTTTACGATCTCCTGGATCAATAGATTCTCCGGATCCCAGAGCCCGATCTTCACGCTGAGCTTTGAATGGCACCGCTCCAGCTCCCGTTTCATCTCCCTATCCTCCGTCTCGATATAGAGATCGATATCGCTCTTTTTATCTGCGGTCCCCTTCGCATAACTGCCGAAGAGTACGGCGAGCGGGAAATCCTCTCGCTCCTGAACCGCCTTGATGATGGATCGCAGATGCGGGGCCTCCTGTATCAGGTTTTCGAGCGCGTACCATTCTGCCACATAGACGTGCACCCGTGCTTCAAGGGTTTTCTTCAGGAAATAGGTCTTATTCTTCCCCTCCATCCTGAAGTCGACGATATTTCCATCTAATAGGCCCCTAAGTTTCCGGAGCACAGTGGTATGCGAGAGGCCCAGATCCTGTGCAAGTTTGCGGGGATGAGAGTCGCTCCTGAGCAGGAGAGCAACGATCTGAATGGACACATTCTGTTCCACATGGTTCATATTTGAACCAATGGGTGAAAAAGGTTCTGGAGCAACGATATGCCAGCCTCCCGGACATCCTCTGTCCCCGGGGTGTCTGATATCCGGTGTTGAGGGGATACTCTGGTTCGTGGAGGGCTGCAACGCCACGAGTTCGTCGCACTCCCCCATCGCGTTCCACTCCCGGACCAGCCAGGCGTAGCATCCTTCGCAAACCTTCGCCTGCGCCTCCTGTGACCGATACACCGCCTTTCCCATCCCGTAGACGTCGCACCGGCCGAGTTCAACCTTCGTCCGGGTAAACGTCCGGTGGTCGAGGACCCCGGGGAGCGACTGCACCTTTGCCGGCCGCTTTGCCGTGATAAGACAGTCGTAGCAGAGGTAGACCCCTCCACCGCCCCGCCTCACCGATGATGTCGGCCGGCGGCCGCAGAGGTGGCAGGGCTCGTCCTTTGCCGCCGGGAGAGGGATGTAGTCGGCGGGGTTGACCGCAGTTGCCATCATTCTGCTGAAAATCGCTGTCATTGCCGTCACTCGTCGGGTCGTCATCCAGCCAGACTGAGGTTCCTCCGCTTCGCCACTTCAACCCCGCGAGATAAAAGTGCAGATATGAACGCGATATGAACGCGTTCATAATGTCACTTCATCGTTATGAACGCGTTCATAACTATGTACACACGTTCATACCTCAGGTTCTCTCCAGACATAGCGAGTTCCTCGTCGTACTCCGATCTGCTCAAACCGGGGATACTTCCCGGCAATCCGGCGAAGCAGACGGGTTGCCTGCGGTCCACTGATGCGGCAGAGGTCAGCAGCTTCCGATCGCCGGATCGACCCGTGCTCCCGAACGTACCCGATAACCATCTGTTCCTGCTGGAGAGGCTCGAATCCTTTAGCCCTGACGTATTCAGCCTCCATATGGAACCGCCGGTACACTGATGTGGAAAGGTGGTAGACGCGTCCCCGGCCTTCCCCCCGCCCCTCCACGAGGCCACGCTCATGCAACCGCTCCAGCACGCGTCGGGCCGCTGTCTGGTTCTTCTGAATCAGGCCTGCGGCGGCACGGGCCGTGATGCGCCGGTCAAAGAATAGCGCATTCATGATGAGCAATTCGTCAAGCGAGAGCGACTTGCCGTCTCGGTCCTGCTCGAAGACAAATGCCGCGAAATTCAGGGACGACTCTCCTCCCGGCAGTTCGACCCTGACCGTCGCACCATCACTGGCATGATAATCCGGTGGAGGTCGCCCGTACCTGAGTTGTCCCATGTAGATCTTATCGACACCACGACCGGTCTGCTCGGTGATGCCTACCCGCTTAAACGCCTCTGCGAGACGGGGATTCCTGGGTTTCGGTTCGTGGACAAGAATGTTGTCCGCCGTAATCCCTTCTAGGAACCCACCGGGGTTGGTGATGTAGAGGTGGTCGTGGTGCCACTGGATATACACGGCATCCGGCCGGGAATAATCCCGATGAAGCACCGCATTATTGACTGCCTCGCGGAAAGCCTCAAGCGAATAGTCCGGGATCGGTACCCTGAACAGTCCGACAAGGACTTCTCGCTCTTCATTCCTGGCTAAAAACCGTGACCCGACCTCCTGTATTATTCGGATGAGCGGAAAATGAAACGTGTCGTTGACCCGCACGTTGCCCTGATCATCAAGCACCTGAAAGTGGACCTCGTGGGTTGGGAGTTGTTCGCGGAGAACCGACTCCCTCCCAAGCAGAAGCAGTCCGGCAATCGTCGGCACTAATTGGCCGTTCTTCGTCTCCACTAGCCGCAGGGCTTTTGCGAGTTCCTCATTTGGAAGATCGAGAAGGCTTCGATCACCTCCGGGTTGGGTCACCGTCTGCCGCAGGCGCTCAAACTCAAGAGGGTCGAGACACTCAAAGGAGAGATGCCCCAGAGGTTGAGCCGTAAAATCAAACAGCCCGAGATCGATCCGGCGTGACCGCTGATCCCGGGGATAAAAGGGAGCCGATGCAGGTTTCCCATCCCCTCCGATGACCCGCCGGAGCGCTTTCCCCTGTGCGGTCGCACAGACCTCCGGGTACGGCTCGACCTCAATGACAATGACTTCGCCATTTGAGTGATCGGCGACCGAAACACGCGCGAGGATGTTCGGAACCGTATTGTGGAAGATCGCAGACCTTACCTTCATCGGATCGGTAACCCTGCCATGCCGGTGATGTGCGCCGGTCACCCGCCCGTCATCCTCGACACCGATGAGGATGGTGCCCCCGTCGGTGTTTGCCATGGCAACGACTTCTTCATAAATTTCTTTGTCTGAAAACGCCCGCCTATCTGATTTGAACTCCACATCGAGCCGTTCACCTTTTGCGATGAGTCCTTGCAATCCGCTCAGATCCATTCCTTCGATGCCTCCAGTATCGCATTCGCCCTGATGTGATAGCGCTCAACCCGGACCAGGGGTTCCCACCCGGGCCTCGATTGGTCCCGGGGAGAATGGGCCGGTAACGGTGGTATCAGGCACAATTTTTGAGATCTTCTCTCCCGGTTCCATGTAACAGCACCCACAGACACCGCCCTTCACACGAGAAGAACACGGTATATCCAGTATAAGTGATACATGAGATTCAAGCAAAAGCGTTACCATTCTCAACGGCGGATAATATGGCACTGTTTTACGATCAGATAATTTTCGGGCTTTGATCTGCCCTGAGGCGGCACCTTTCTGCGATTCACAGCTCACAAATCCCGCAGCCCCTCCATTAAGAGGAGAGAGATCACATCACCCCCGCCCGCCCGTTCCACTCCCGGACCATTCTTGCATAACACCCTTCACAGGTCTTCACGTGCGGTCTCCCGCGATCGATACACCGCTTTCCCATGGTCACGGATATCGCACCGGCCGGGCTCGACCTCCACCTGCTCGAACTCGTGGCGATCGGGTATGTTGGCCGGGGGTGATCCCGGAGCGTTTTCTTCCGGGTTCCCGTCATTCCGATTCTTAACCCGGAGAAACTCCTGGTGGTCGAGGGTTCCCGATAGAAGTTTTTGCATCATGGCCCCTCATCTCACATCACTTTTCAGCGCCTTACAGCCGGCGATGTCATCCAAATGGCGATTATATGGCGTTTTATTGAAGTTTCCGCCCCATAATGTTGGTATCCGGGGATCGGTTCCGGCATTCTGGGTTTCACACACGCACACATGCACACACACACCACGGAGCCGGTATCGGTGACTGTGTGTATGTTCTGCTGTACTTCAGTACTAAGAGGGAGACGCCTCTCTCTATCTGTACAAACATCGGCCAATTCAACATCGTTTTGGGTCGATTGGCTGTTGCACTCAGTGCTGAAATCCTGCTGTAAACCTGCTGTAATGCTGCAACATGCCATGCTCCCGCTCCGGTCCCGCCCGGCCGCGACCCGCAGTATCAGGTAGGGCGGGATGGCGCCGGCGCATCGCTCCCCGGCAACCCCTCGTATCACCCTGGAGGGAGAAGGGTTGCCGGCCGCCCCGTGTGAATCGATGCTGGCGCATGTTTCATCCCGTGGGCTGCCGCCTGTTCTGTCTCTGCGTTGCACCTGTTCCCTCGCTCTGGAACGTTATCAATCTGACTTTACCGCTGGCGGGCCGGGCCCGTGTGCAAGAGGGGGTCCGGCGCGGAGACCTTCCCGCCCTTCAGAGCGGGAAGATCGCGTACTGGATGTACCAGATGTACTGCACCACCGGTAGCCAGAAGTGATACCCCTCCCAGCAGGCCGTCGCGAACCGGAAGTCGACGACGAGTTCCCAGGCGAGCGGGAAGAGCATCAGCACCGGGACGGCGTAGGCGAGGAGGCGGGGGGAGGCGCGGCGGGCGAGGACGGCGACATAGAGCACCACTGTCCCGGCGAGGAAGAGGTAGGTGAGGGTCGTGACGAACGTGACCTGCCCGGCGAGGCTCCGGCCGGCGATGACCTGGAGGACGACGAAGATGAGCGGGAGGTCGATGACCGCGAGCCAGGAGAGGGCGCACCCGGCCGCTGGGGTGAGGAGGAAGGCGTTGTCGGGCGAAGGTCCGCGTCCTGACCCCGGCTATGGTCCTGGTGGCGGAAGCCCCATATGGTAACCGGAAATTCGCAAACTGTTTTGGGCGAACTTGTGATGACCGCCGACTTCGGGGCGGGCAGCCTCTAGATGGAAGAACACGCCTGCTTCTCCAACCCTGCGAGCGGGCGGCCGCTCACGAGTTCCTGAAGGGTGTGCCTGGTGCCATGCAAAACCTCATATGGGATCGAGTAAGACATATCTTACGAGGATCTATGGATATCGGTATCACCAGACTGAGTTCAAAGGGGCAGATTGTCATTCCGGCATTCATGCGGAGGGGGTTTCCTGAGGGTACACAACTGCTCATCGTCAGGGAGGGGGACCGCTTTATCGTAAAACCGCTTGATGAACTGGAGCCGGAGCTGAAAGAGGATATCCTCTTTGCAGAAAGGACAGAACGAGCGCTCCAGGAATTTAAAGAGGGCAAATTTGTCAAGAAGGACCATGCCGATTTTGTTCGTGATCTTGAATCATGGTGACCGTTGCCTACGGCGCGTCCTTTGAGAGGACGATCAAGAAGATCCGTGACGGCAGGATAACCGCATCCGTCATCGGGAACAGAGGGTATCTCACCGCCACGTTTATCGGTTCTCCTCCCGATCTCCTATTCATGGGGCGAGACCGGCGATGCCAGTGGGAGGAACTGTTCGGGGCAAGATCCCCCGGCATACGCTGATGAGGACCTCGAACGAGACAATCCCGGGGCCTGGCCCCGATGGAGCCTCAACCGCCTGTCTTGAACGGGAACGGATAGAGGAGGAGATACATTGGAAAAGCCAGCAGGAAGAACGGCCGGAAGAGAGCTGGAAATAGTCATCTCTCCTCTCATCAGGGAGATCCGGGATATCGTCCAGAAAGCCCGCCTGGCCGTAGCACAGAACGTCAACTCGATACAGGTCGTCACCAACTTCGAGATCGGCAGGCGGATCGTCGAACATGAGCAGCAAGGGAAGCCGAAGGCGGGGTATGGGAAACAGACCATGCAGGAGCTTTCACGCCAGCTGACCGAAGAGTTTGGGAGAGGGTTTTCCAAAAGAAATCTTGAGTATATGCGCCGATTTTACCTTGAATACCGTGAGTTGACTCCTCAGACAGTGCCCGACGGGTCCGATACGGCCGTTTCTGCCGGGCAACCAATTGCGCAAACACTGTCTGCGCAATTCACCCCCTGGGTTGCTCTCAGCTGGTCTCACTACGTCTTCCTGATGAACATCGGCCACCGGGAAGAGCGCCGGTTCTACGAGATCGAGGCTCAACAGAACCGCTGGTCGCTCTCGGAACTCAAACGGCAGTTCAACACCGGCCTGTATGAGCGGCTTGCGCTCAGCCGGGACAGGAGCGGTGTGAGAGCCCTCGCCCGCACCGGCCACGTCATTGAGAAGCCACAGGATATGCTCAAAGACCCATATGTTCTTGAATTTCTCGGCCTTGACGAGAAGGTCAGCTACAGAGAGATCGATCTCGAATCGGCCATCATCGACAAACTGGAGACGTTTCTCCTTGAGCTAGGCAAAGGGTTCCTCTTCGAAGCGCGACAGAAGCGGCTTACCTTCGATGCCGACCACTACTTCGTAGACCTCGTCTTCTACAATCGTATCCTCCGGTGTTACGTCCTGATCGACCTCAAAATTGGAAAGATTTCCCACAGCGACCTCGGCCAGATGCAAATGTATGTCAACTACTATGACAGGGAAGTCAAACTCGATGACGAAAACCCGACCGTCGGGATCATCCTGTGCAAAATCAAGAACGACGCACTGGTAGAGCTCACTCTCCCGAAAGACGCCAATGTCTACGCTTCCCGGTATCAGGTCTATCTTCCCTCAAAAGAGGAACTCAAGAAAAGACTGATCGAATGGTCGAAAGACACGCCGGAGACAGAGTGATCGCATGATGATGCTGACCGGGTTCACCAGGGTCGCACGGGGCTGAGATCGAGAGGGGGCAAAAGCCCTCTCAGTCCAGCGCGGGGACGGCGTCGGCCCAGGTCTCGACCCTGCCTTTGATCGCGTCGTCCTGGTAGGACGAGAGCCGGACGGTCTTCCGGGTGAAGGTGACGTAGTAGTCGTCACTGGACGGGTCGTGGCACTTGAGCTGAGCGTAGTAGGACTCGCGGGCGTTGTCGCGCTCGGCCACTCCGCCCATCGCGGTTGCGAAGGTCGCGTTGGCGAGGGCCTCCGCGGCGTTCGCCTCATACGCAGCGATCGAGGGGGACTGCAGGGAGACGGTCCCGACCTTCTTGCCCTCGTCGTTGAGGAAGTTCACTCATCAAGGTGTAGTGCTCGCGGTTCCGGACGATCGGGGCGATGGTCTCGCTGGCTTAGGTCGTATACCCGACGCACCCGAAGGGGTTGTCGTTGATGACGGCCTGGATGAGGTTGGTGAACGCCGTTACGGTGGCAGATCGATGTCGTCATGAGGGACGTCCACAGCGGCAGGCTCTGCTGCCGGCCCCTTGCTGCAGGCGAGGTTGAGCTCACCGGGTGAGGGAAGAGGCTGGGAGGCGGGATGGTGGCGGTGATCGTGAAGGCACTCGGCGGGGGATAACGACAATCCCTTTACCCTTTATTCTTCTCTCTCTATCTCTTCGTCGTCGTCGGGTTCGTCTTCCGTATTCTCATCCTTTGCTTTCAGAACGCGATACAGGCGGCACGATAGGCGCCACCTCTGCCTCTCCTGCAAGGAGTGCGAATTTCCGTATAACGCATAGCCCTTCTGCCGTCTGGCGACAGAATAGATAACTGCAACGATGAGAAGGAGAGCACCACAGGCTCTGAGACCGCGGAGCATTGGAGACTCTTGCCGGAGAATACCGTCGGCGTTTTTAGGGTCGGCACGGATGAGGCCGCGGTCGACACAATCCTGCCACCTCATAGTGCGGTCCCCGTAACAAGCATGTGGTTTTGCAGGACGCTCGCGACAAACGGATCGCCCTCCTCTTTCATCTGTTCCCACCGGTAGTAGGGGACGATCGTCAACTGCACTTCTCGATCACTTTCCGCCTCCAGTGCCGGCACCCGGCCGTGATCGACCTGGCTCTCATCGCCGATGATCAGGATGTCGACGTCGCTCTGCTCATCATAGGTCCCCGCCGCAGTGCTCCCGTAGACCGCGACCGCGATGCTTTCGGGCGCGAGGTCCTCGATGCCGGCCCGGACGAGGAGGAGGGCCATGCAGGCCCGCTTCAACTCCCGGACAGCAAAGGAGTCGTTGTCGAGGGAGAGGAGCCTTGCGGTGCCGAGGCGCGTGGCGGTGATCAGACCGTCGCGCTCGAAGGCGTCGGCATACGATTTGACGCTTCCCGGGCTGACTCCGATCTCCCGGGCGAGTTTATTGATGTGGATCTCGCCGGTTGGGTGGGTGAGGAACCAGGCGAGGATCCGGAACCCGACGAACGTCTCGAACTCGCGGAGCATACAATATATTGAATGATTGTTCAATATACTAATGTATTGTGGAACACGCGATCATACAGAAATGTGGGGCGGTGACTGAGTCCCGGGCATTGCATCGCATCTTTTGTTCCTGATGGCCTCTCCTCCAAACAGATCATAAGACGCTTTACATGTTCGGTTACACGTTCGGTTACATATTTCTCAGCTTCCCCTATGGCTTCGGGTTTAATCCTGAGTGAGCTATCCTCCGTGAGAAAAGTAGTAAACCGAACTTTCATCCCGATCTCTTCGAGCACAGGCTCAGGCAGGTTCTGCTTCTCTCGTCCAGAATACGGCGAAACCCGCTACCCCATTGCTCGATCAAGCCCAGTTCACGAAACACACGGGCGATGAGTCCTGGGTGTTTTCTCCCGGGCGCTTGCTTATTCCGGTGGAGGGGCCTCGATTGTCCGGGTCCCGGTACGGGTTCGAGGGCATGAGCATCAGAGGTATCTCACAGGTTATCGTAGGCATTCTTTCGATGATCGAGATCGACTGCCATAATAACGAGTTGTTGGTGCTCGAACGCCAGGATCACCCGGTACACCCCTACCCGCAGGGAGAATAGCGGTGAGTTCGTCAGGCGCTTCACCTGCAGGTGTGGAGATTCCTCTTCAGCCAGCAGTTCAAGCGCCCCGATCATCCGGGCGGCAGTCTCCTTTGGGAGGCGCTTTAATTTATGCCGGGCTCTTTTCGAGTAAATGAGCGAGTATCTCACTCGATCCCCAGATCCCGCTTCAATTCTTCGTGTGTCACAAACTCGCCCCGCCTGATCTCATCAAGCGACGCCTGGATGTCGGCGATCGTCTCAGGGCTCAGGGGCTCGGGGTCCTCGCTCTGGTCCAGCAGCCGGCGGACTATGGTCCGGTATGGCTCTCTGGGGTAGCGGCGCAGGCTCTCCAGCCGGTCCCGGTCGGATCTGGTGATCTCGATCGTGGTTGTGTCCTCGGGCATAACGAGTTATGGGTCATTATATAATATAAAAGCGTGGCTATGGGGGAGTGGGGGGTCACGCTCCTCAGGTCCCGTTTCAGCGCCTCGTGCGTCACAGCCCCGCCGGATATCGTCGAGCGATGCCTGGATGCTGGTGAGTGCCCCCGGACTCCGGAGTTCGGGGTCGCCGCTCTGGTCCAGCAGTCGGCGAACGATAGCCGGTAGGGCTCATTCGGGTAACGGCAGAGTTCACCCAGACGGTTCCGGTCGGATTTGAGGATATTGATGGTAATTGGGGTCGTCTTGTCGGGCATACCGGATGATATGCCGCCGCCGAACCGCATACCCATCCACACCCCTGGTAACCATTATGCCGGGAGGCTGCCGCCGGGCGCCCTTCGAGGAGGCGGGGTGAGGCCACCGCCTCGTTCTTCGCCCTCCCGGCTGGCCCTCAGAGCGGGAAGATCGCGTACTGGATGTACCAGATATACTCCACTACAGGTATCCAGAAGTGGTAGCCTTCCCAGCAACTCGTGGCGAACCGGAAGTCGACGACGAGTTCCCAGGCGAGGGGGAAGAGCATTAGCACCGGGACGGCGTAGGCAAGGAGGCGGGGGGAGGTCCGGCGGGCGAGGACGGCGACATACAGCACCGCAGCACCGGACAGGAAAATAACGGTAGATACTACGGACCACAGCACTTCCAGAGGTTCGTGATCGGGAGCCCCCGTTGCAGGCAGACCTTCAGGATCTGCCTTTTGGTGACCTGAACTTCTGTTTTGTTCCGCATTTCAACCGTCCAGTCTGGAAACAATCGTAAAGAGTTTAATTGTTGAAACACCAGTATTTTTACAGAATTCGTATCTTCGGCAGCCCACGGCTGTTTTCTGAGGTGATAATTATACCAGAGATCATGCCCTCCCCCAGGGGAGTTAATATCTACATCGACGAATCCGGGGATCTTGGATTTACTGGAGAGCTCTCTCCCTACTTTATCATCGCAGCAATAATCGCACAGGGCCCGGAACAGGTTCAAAAATGTAGGACCTGTATGAAACGAACCATGAGAAAACTCCCAAAGAAGTACAAAAATATTGCAGAACTCAAATATCACAATACAGATGATACGTACAGGAGGCGTATTTTAGAGGATTTTTCAAAAACAGAGATTGAAATTGCATATGTGGTTCTCAGGAAAGAACAGGTTTACGATAATCTAAGGAATAACCGTCAGATACTGTATAATTATCTCACAGGCTCGCTTGTTGCAAATATAATCTCGAAGTACGGATTTTCCCATGAAATTAATGTGATCATAGATAAGTCTCTTGATGGAGTGAGCCGGGCAGAGTTCGACAAATACCTTATATATCGCTCTCTGGATCGAGACAATTCGTATCACACGGGAAACTATCAATTAGAAGTAACCCATGTTGATTCGAAGCAGAACCTCTGCGTACAGGCAGTTGATTTCATAGCAGGAGCAATCCATAGACATTATAGAGGACATGCGCCCATGGCAGATCACTATCACATCATCGAAGGAAATATAACGGTTGTCCTTGATTATTTCAAAGGCCGCCAAAAGTAGAAAATAGTGACCCCTTCCTTACTTTGTCCCACCCGCCTCAAGGCGGCCTCATCCTTTTCAGGAAGGATTTACTCACTACAGTGCATGGTATGTATGTATGATATATAAGCTTATCGAGGAGTTGCTTCTGTCCTTTCGGCGGGGTTTTCCAGAACGCCCCCAACGAAATGAGAGACAAACCTATTAGGGATTTTCATCCTTCACAGCGGGAAGATCGCGTACTGGATGTACCAGATATACTCCACTACAGGTATCCAGAAGTGGTAGCCTTCCCAGCAGCTCGTGGCGAACCGGAAGTCGACGATGAGTTCCCAGGCGAGGGGGAAGAGCATCAGCACCGGGACGGCGTAGGCGAGAAGGCGGGGGGAGGCGCGGCGGGCGAGGACGGCGACATAGAGCACCGCGGCCCCGGCGAGGAAGAGGTAGGTGAGGGTCGTGATGAACGTGACCTGCCCGCCGGGGTTTTGGCCGGCGATGACCTGGAGGATGACGAAGATGAGCGGGAGGTCGATGACCGCGAGCCAGAAGAGCGTTCTCAGTGCCTCTTGCGCCCCATTGGCATCCATCCCGGCGTGCTTCAGGGCATAGACTCCAATGACGAGCATGGGGAGGTAGGCCGGGGAGAGGTAGCGCATGTCGGGGATGATACCGGGGCTTGCCGACATCCCGGAGAGGGAGTTTGCGTAGGCGAGCACCACGAGGATGGCGGCGAGGGCGAAGAAGGCAAGGAGTCGTGCGTCTCTCTGATCGATCCCGGTCGATCTGCGGCGGATGAGGGCGCAGCCGATTACTCCGGCGAGGAGGAGGGCGAAGAACGAGACCGGCGAGACCTGGAAGAACGCGGCGGAGCCGGCTCGGGGTGTTTGAGGTGCGTGTCGTACCGGACGCGGCGCGGGTTGTGGTCGTGGGGAGGTTTGTCGATAACGAGCCGTGGATATTGGTTGATAGGGTGGTTTGAGAGCGGGTTCCCCGTGGTAACCCCCGGTGACTGGCGTTTTTTGATTTTTGAGTGTGGTTGTGCCGTTGCATGTGGGATTCTGCTCCATTAGCGGAATCGTTTAGGCATTTTAAATGAGGAAAAAGCCCGGTGCAGTGGACCGTGGGGGTATCGCCACGCACTGCCCCCGCCCCCAGGGGCGGGGGAGGAGGCCGGAGGCCGGGCGGGGTGGGGGGCACAGGTAGAGCCTTACGGAGTAGAGACAGAGGAGGGGGGATGCTCCCCCCTCCCCGTCAGCCCCACCCCCAATGGCGATATTCCCTCGAAAGCCGTGCACGGGTTGTGTGTGACTGAGGGATGCATGTCACACCGTTAGTGGAAACAATAGCAAGCGGATAGGGCGAACTAGAGATGTTCTCGTCAGAGGAAAAAGAAAGGAGTGTTACTCCTCCTCATCCGTCTCTTCCCCGTATTCCTCCTCTTCCCCGTATTCCTCCTCTTCCCCATCATCCTCCAATTCATCGTCGTCCTCCACCTTCATGACATACCATGCTACGGCAAGGATGAGGGGCACCCCGACCGGGACGGCAAACCCCGCCGGGCCGTGGAGGGTGGGGCTGTACTGGGCGATGCAGGAGAGGAGGTAAGCGGCGGCACCGCCGGCGGTGAGGAGGGCAAGGGGTTTTCTGAATGCCTCGTAGTAATCCTCCCGCCTGACGATGAGGTAGCTCCTATTCCCGGCGTGTATTGCCACGGTCTAGATAATTGTAGGGTTAATCTCATGGATATAGATCTCCTAGAGCAATAGATCACTCAATAGGAGAAAGATAACCTTTCGGCAGAGATCTGCTACCGGATTCCGCGCGTGAACTGGCTTGTGAAGGAAAAAGAGAGTATGTTTCGGAACATCACAGGTTGGTATCTAGAATAACCTGAGTTGTGCCGTCGTCAAAGATAGCTGCAGCAACAATGTGATCTTTACTTGTTGTGCCGTTGTCCACTAGTTTCATGGTTGCGCCGACGGTGGGTTTCACAGTGCTGTCGATGGCGGCTACTAGGTTGGTCGGGGGCTCATTGTCGTAGTAGTAAGTTACCCCATCCGAACCAATAACCGTTAAGTTCATCACAGCATTGTGATCGGGACCGCCCTGATAGGTGATAATAATGTCGTTACCAACCTGAGTTGCCGTTGCCGCAACGTTCTTCGTCGTACCGACATTCCCTGCCATTCCGAACACAAACGCCGCAATAACCGCAGCGAGGATCACCGTGATGGCGACCATCAGGATGACCCCGATGACCGGCGATACTGCTTCTTCATTCTGCTTGAAGTTCATCATACACACCTCTTGACTCCGTGCCCCGATGGGACAGGCAGTCGATAAAATAAACTGATTTTGCAAGATATATAAAGATATTGGAGTGATTCTTTCCAGAATAGTTTAATGCCCTCCGCCGCCAGCTGCATGAAAGAATCTTTCATGACATACATAATTTTCCGAAAAGAACCAACGGGCTCAAAACGCTGTTTCAAGGATAATACAAATCCATCGGCAGGCATATATAAAATAGCCCCCTCCGGCGCGCCGCCCTGGGGCGGTGGGTGGGTGCTCCGGCAGGCAGAGAAGGGCGGGGTCCGGCCGGCGCGCAGGTACAGACGCTATGGAGAGGGATGCCTGCGGGCCGCCGCCGGGGACTATAGGGCGAGGAAGGCACCGTGCCTGGCTAACCCCGCTCGCCGGCGAGGAAGGCGCCGGGTTCTCGGGTAGTGCTCCAGCATATAACTGATAATCAATCTCGGCGGATTCAACTGAAAATTTTCATTATTGGGCTTCGATAAAGCCCTGTTCCGGTTTTCGCTCTTCCTTGACGAGGTTGGTGCCGGATCCGGCCTGTCCTCGAGTTCGACCAATTCTTTCAAGCACATCCTTATGTCGTGGACCGTGGCGGCTCGCGAGGAGAGGAAGACCCCCCTCTCATCAACCCCACCCCACCCGCGCTTTCAGCGCTCCTCCCCCGCCCCTCAAGGGGCGGGGGCAGTCATGGCGATACCCTATGGAAAGCCGTGCCCCGGACCAGCATGCAAGCGGGAACACCTGGATAGGATCTCAGATGACCAGTTGTTGCGTAGGGCACTACCCCGGGTGCCCTGCGGGTACACCCACCGCTTGCCCGGCTGATCTCCGATCATGCATTGTCATCGTGGAGTTTCAAGGGGATTTTTCCGAATGCAAAACTGACGGTATTCTATGGCATCAGAGGAGTACATTGAGACGATACAAGAGATGAGATGGTAGAATGGGTCATGTGGAATACACACACACCGCAGAAAAATTCTTCAGAGAATTGAAGGGCAACAATGCAAAGTATATCAAAAAAATAATGGATAAGGTGGATTACTGCCTGGACAAACATCTTTTTGATTACGACCCGCAGTGCAACAAAAAAGCAATTAAGGGGTCGAAAACAGGTTCATGCAGGCTGCACATAGAAAGACGGTTCACTTTGATATACACTATTATTGGAGAGAAACCAGATAGATACGCAAAGATCCATGAGATTTTAACATACGAAAAGGCACACCAGATTTATGGCCAACTCTGATTAAACTCCGTATTTTGCGCGGAGCTCCTGGGACGTGTATGTTTTCTCTTTGTTGGTTCTTCGAACCATCTCATCGACCCCTTGAACGTTTACAGCCGTTTCACAGATCACCACGGTTTTTGATTTTGGCATTAATTCGCGCTCAAGGGTCTTGCTAATCGATTCCCTCCCCTTTCTGCGCGAAAGAATTTCCTGGTAAACCATATCGGATACTTCTATCGTCTGCATGGTACAATGGTCTCTGCCCTTCAAGAGGATATACTTTGTGAGGCAGGTACAAAGATCCCCATTCCGTGAAGCATTCGATCATTCCTGTGTGGTTCTGCCGGAAAACGATCCAGTAAACCCGTTCTGCGACGAATACTGACCGGGGGGTCACACCGCCCGCCATCTCCCCGCGTTGCTGGTATTCAGGGACACGACGATCGCCGGAAGAGCTCCGTGCTAGGGTTCGGTCAGTATTATCACCCTTCGAGATGATGATACTGTATCGGTGAGCGCATGAGAGTATTCACGGCCGTATTGTACAGGGAAGAAGACATTTACGTAGCTGAGTGCCCGGAGGTCGGTACCGTCAGCCAGGGCAGGACGGTAGAAAAGGCGGTGGCCAACCTCAAAGAAGCAACAGAACTGTACCTTGAAGAATTCCCGCTGGAAAGCGGACGAAGGCCGATCATTACAACATTCGAGGTGGCTGTGGGTGCCGGGGCTTAAACCGGCCTCCGGATGTGCGGCTCTCAAAGCAGACTCCCGAAGGGAAGGTTGGAACGGTTGTCCCGCTCCACAAAGAACTCAAGATCGGCACTCTTCGGGGTGTCCTGAGGCTGGCACGGATCGATCCTGAAGATTTCGCCCGGCACCTGTAGACACGATTGCAATTTTTCTTGAATGAGTCTCCTACGACGCCTACCCGCCTGCCAGAGCCATTTAACACTTTCCCCGGGCTAAAGCCCGGTAGACTCCTGGTTCGTTGACCGGGACGTGCGCCGCCCGGGTCAGTGGTATAGCGGTCCTGACTGCGAGCCGTGGCGCGGAGCAATGACGTGGATCACGCCGGGCGCTGCAGAACGATGAAGATCGGCAATGATAGGGATGCCCGGCTAACCCCGTTCACCGGAGAGGAACGTCTTGGATTCCCGGACGGTGATCCCGGAGAGGATCCCCTCATCCGGTCGCTCAGGATAGGAGTGGTGTCGGTGATAGCAGATCCCCTTCCCGGATCATACCCAAAATCCTTATACCCCTCATGAATCTATGGTTTATCATGTCCACGACGATCCAGCTTCAACCGGAGACCAAGTCCCGTCTGGACGCCTTGAAAGCTCACCCTCAGGAGAGTGACGACGAGACGCTCAACCGCATCATGGACATACTATTCGATCCGGAACCGCTCTCCGAAGAGACGCTACAGCGTATCGAAGAAGGGCTTGCAGACATGCGGGCCGGTCGCTGCCGCTCACTTGAGGAGATCGCTCAGGAACTGGGTCTGGAATGATCTGGCGAATCGAATTCACCCGCGGAGCGGAACGTGATCTGAAACATCTCCCGAAGTCTGATGGAAAACGGATCAAAGACGAATTAACCTCTCTCGCAGAAGAACCGTTTCCCCGTTTATGTCAAAAAACTGAAAGGACACCAGAGTAGCCCGCTGTATTCTCATCGTGTGGGGCCGTACCGGATCATTCTCGCCATCGAGAACGGGGTGATGACCATCACCGTGATCGAGGTCGGAGACCGGAGTAACGTCTATCGGAAGTATTGATGCGTCCCGAAAACTGCGGAGCGAATAGGTCACCCCGGAGAAAGCCTCTGCCGGGCCGTGGTAGTTCCTATCCGCTCGAACCCGCCGAACCTCGATGAATGTCGAAAAGTATATGCCCTCAGTAATTATACAAGGATGTAACCTGAACCAGAATTCACCATCAAGCAGGTTGGTGACTCCGGGTTCGATACTGTTACAGGGTTGGTCGTGTCCATGGTACGAAAAACAGTCTATTTTGAGGAGAAGTACGGGGTCAATATTGCCAGGCTTAGATCGATCGAGGAGGTGGACGCCTGCGTTGAGGAGAAGACCGGGGTGAAACTGAACGTGGTAGCCGCTTCCAGCAGCATAACGGATAGAGCTGGAAACGTTCTCAACGTGAAAAGTTACGACATCGACGGGCTTGTCGAGACGGCCCTCAGATAACCTTTCTGATCAGAATATCATGCCACCGAGAGATATCGCTGAGATCGTCTCCTTTTTTCACAATGAATTCATCCCGGCGTATTCGGATCTAACCGGTTTTATTGTCAATAAGCCTCAAGAAGTCCTAATAAGTATAGAGTACGCCTTCTCACACCTGATGCAGCATTTCAACGGAGATCTGGAGGATGAGTTAAGGGACAAAAATCTAGAAAAAGCATATCATCACCTTCAAAGGGCGACCCTGGACTGCTACAAATTACTCTGGGTCTATATGAATACAAACATAGCCAGATTGGTGGATAATCAGCACAAGCGGAAATTTTGCGTTAACATGGTAGAAGGCGATCTTCTGTCCGGATATCAGCAGTTTCGAGCAAAGGCACAGGAGGCGCGAACCATCGAAGGTAGGAATGTAGGGTTGGATGTCATGCCATCTATTGCTGCATATAAATCTGCATGCACCGAAGGCAAGAAAATCCTCATGAATATCGATGAGATCAAAGTGAACGACTTCGAAAAACTTGAAACAAAGGCCTATCGATTTATAACCGCAAAAGAGTTCATAGTGGGGTTGTTAACGGGGCTGATATCTTCTCTTGTTATTTATGCGATTCAAATTTTCATCTGAATTCCGGCAAAACTCATTACGCAAACGGCGGTTAATATGCCCGATTTCTTGCCCTGTGTGCCTTCCGCTCAAAGATCGTCTCTTACAGACCCCGCGCTTCCCGCAGGACCCTTGAGCGGATCCGTTCCCGGAGTCCCGCTTCGGTCACAACATCGACCGGACGGTCGAGCAGGAGGGAGAGGTCCATCGCAAGGCCCCCCACGTCGAGAAGACTCCGGTCGGGATCCAGATGGATCAGGATATCGATATCGCTGTCTTCCCGGGCTTCATTCCGCGCCACGGACCCGAAGACCCGAACGTTTTTTGCCCCCCCTTCGGTGCGCGAGGGTGAGGATTTCGTCCCGTCTCTGGATGAGAAGGGTATAGATGTCGGTTCCCGGGCTCATATCTCCAGTAGTAAATACATCGCCACCAGACCTATAAATCTTATCCCGGAGCACGCCCCCTACCGCACCGTTCCAGAGAAGGCAGAAGACCGGGAACGGCCATGGTTCTTCATCGTCTCCCTGTCGGGAGGTGCTGCTCCGGTGTCCTGCCTCCAGTACGAGAATCAGGAGGCGTTCATCCTCGATCGTGAGGATGACCCGGTACCGGCCCCCACCCGGATCCGGAGATAGGAGTCCTAGAAAAACCCGGCCGGGGTAGTTCCGGCCGTGAAGGTTCGATCAGTACTCATTATTGCCCTGCGTTCGCAACAACTCCATCATATGGTTTCGGCCAGGCGGCCGGTCGTCCACGAATTCGCGGCAAACGCACGAGAGACGTGCGGCGATGCAATAGAAGAGATGAGGTCATCCCAAAAAGATCTCCGAACCTTCGGTATACCCTAACCGGAGCCCATAATTCCCAGGTATCCGCCATCTGAGCCACATCCTGAGCCAGGGGGATGAAATGGCTTCCCATTGGGTATCGCCACTCGGGGGGGGGTCCGGGAGGGGGTGTCCCCCTCCCGGTAGCGGTGTTTTGGGACAACTTCGATCATACTCTTCAGTTCCGTGGCACGGGGGACGACCGGCCGGACTCCGATATTGATATCCTTGTGATTACATCCAGGGAGGACTAACGCCCTCGCGAATACCTCACGGGACTTGCTTTCGACCTGCTGATGCTCTCCGGGGAGCGGCTCTCGGTCAAGGTCATCTCCCGGGCCGATCTATGCAGGCGCACCGGCAGTACCCCTTTCATCAGGCATGTTCTTCATGACGGCGTGGTGGTTTAAGTGAACGACCAGTCTGTCATAACGGCGTTTTTTGTCAAATCGCACCAGCGCCTCGATGCAGCGCGTATCCTCTGTGATGAGGGGCATTACGAAGATTCAATCAATCGAGCCTACTATGAGATTGTATCTTGCAACCCTTGCTCTTCTGCATCGAAAAGGCGTAGAAAGACTCATGCCGGGCTGATCTCGGCGATCGGCTCGGAGTACGTCAAGACCGGTGAACTCGCTCGTGAGCACGGAAGGGCATTTAACCTGGTCGAAGAACTCCGGGAAGAGGTGGATTACACTATCTGCTGGAGCATCATGCGGGAAGAAGTGGTCTCCGTCATCGCCAGGGCAACGGATTTTGTCGTTTGTGCAGAGCGGATCTGTGCGGAAGATTATGATGTCTCAGGTGCATTATTTCCAGTTGAATGTTCCACACAGCGGATCGGGAAACACTGTTATCTGTCGCCGGAGGAGTAACCCGACCTCATATGGCGCGTATTCCACGGAGAGAGGGCTGAGATCTGTCCTGGTGGGGAGCATACTGCACGGCAGCATTTTTCTCGGCCGTCGAGATCTTATGGTTATATTTACTTATACAACTAAAAGTCACTCATGCCAGCGTGTAACCCGAGCACACACAGTCCCCAGCTCAACACGATCCAGATGGTTGAAGAGTTCATTCAGGAGCACAGTGGCGAATACAAACGGCGGGCCTTGTGGGAGAACCTGCCGAAGAAAATGATGTACCAGACGTTCAAGACGATCATCGAGTATCTTCTGGAGTCGGGGAAGATAGCAAGCGATTCGCGGGGGACCATCTGCTGGATTCACGACCCAGATATGGTCCGGAAGTATGCAATGCGCGAAGACTTGCGGTTCCGATGAAGTGTCGGATCTATTTTGCAGACGAGCAGGTGCGGGAGGCCTTCCTGGCTCTTCAGGCCTCCCAGGATCCCGAGGAACGTCGGCTAGCTGAACTGCTGGTCCGGGCTCTCGGCCGAATCGCGGCAGATGCCTTCTGCGGGATCCAGGTGCCAAAGAAGTTGATCCCGAAAGACTACCACAAGAAATACGGGCCGCTGAAGAATCTCTGGAAGTATAATCTCACCCGTTCGTGGCGGCTCATGTATACCGTAATCCGCGATGACGATGTAAGCGCGGTCATCATCGAGTGGCTGGACCACACCGGCTACGATCGCCGGTTCGGATACTGAGTGCAACCTCCCGGGCCGTCCTGGTGATTCGGGTTATAAGTGTCAAGTATGTCAACCGGGCTGCTCTTTTTTCTGTAAGGACGGGCTGCTTTCCCGGTGCCGGTGCCCTGATACGCGCCGGTAACAATCACGTCACGGTGTGCATGGTAAAAGTAAATGGTGGCTGCCCCGGATGCCGACCATTTCAAAACCGGCCGCTCGCAAGGCTTTGACTACCTTCTCGCCGGTGGTTCTCGGGAGTCTCAGACCCCCGCATGGCTCGTATTCAGGGGGACGGAAATCTCGACTGGAATGGGCTTACCGAGCTTCCTGGCCACCTCGATGTACCCCGAGATCGCCTCTTCGATCTCTGCCAGCGCCTCTTCCCAGGTAGCCCCTTCGCTGACGCACCCCGGGAGGGATGGCACCGTCACGGTGTATCCTCCATCCTCATTTTGCTCCACAAGGACCGTATAGCGGAGACGAGTATCTGACAAATCGATCCCTCCACCGGAGAATTGTCTACGGCATTATAGAGGAGTTCCGCGGATCATCATCCCCGATGCCGAATCATACGGGGCTCAAGGGCCTGACCCCGCGAGTCATCCGACCGCAGGCAAGGGCTATGATATCCAGCACCCGTTCACGATCGTCTCTCATAGAGCCCACGCCTCCCGTAAGACCCCTGAGCGGATCCGCTCCCGGAGTCCCGCTTCGGTCACCACGTCGACCTCGCGGCCGAGCAGGTCTTTCAAGTCTTGAGCGAGAGCAATGTGATCGAGGAGACTCCTCCCCGGCTCGAACTCGACGAGGAGATCGAGGTCGCTCTCCGGGGTCTCCTCGTCCCGGGCCACCGACCCGAAGACCCTGACCCTGCGGGCGCCGTGTCCGGCTGCGACTCTAAGGATCTCTTCCCGCCGCTCAAGCAGGTCGGCACACAAACTCAATCCGTCCCTCTCCTGTATCGATCTTATGGACCGGGGGATATAAGAGTTCTCCCGGGAGTTTGGTAACGACCAGAGATGCGCTGATCCGCCAGCAACGAAATGCATATCCTGCAGTGGGGCCACTACAGAATAGAGGATTGGCGTGAGCAGACTCCGGGGGATCAAAGGTCACGAGGCGGTGCGGGCCTTTGTGCGGGCAGGTGGGGTGATGCGGCAGGGAAAGGGCGATCATGTCAATGAAGTTGTCCCAAAACACCGTTACCGGGAGGGGGACATCCCCTCCCGGACCCTCCCCCGAGTGGCGATACCCAATGGGAAGCCGTTTCATCCCCCTGGCTCAGGATGTAGCTCAGATGGCGAATACCTGGGAATTAAGGGCTCCGGTTAGGGTATACCGAAGGTTCGGAGATCTTTTTGGGATGACCTCAATATAAAAATGCCCTCCGGGGCGATCATTACATTGCCCTGGTCGAAGGAGTTAAAGATCGGGCTTCTCATGGCGGCAATAAAGAAGGCCGGTTTAACTGAGAAAGAGTTTCTTGAACTACTTTAAAGTGGAGCGTTAAAATGGAGTTTACAGTTGTGATCCAGAAGGCTGAAGAAGGAGGGTTCTGGGCGGAAGTCCCGGCACTTCCTGGATGCTACTCCCAGGGAGAGACGGTCGAGGAGACGATGGAAAACATCAGAGAAGCGATCGAGGGGCACGTGGAAGCGTTGCGACAGGAGGGGCAGGGTGTTCCCCTGGAGGAAGACCTGATCATCGGCAGGGTCCGGGTCTCCAAAAGCGCGGCATGAGCAGGGCGTTCCGAAGCCTGTAGAGGTTCAGCGGCGGCCCGGCGAGGGTCTCAACAACCGCTCCCGGCACCAGCGCTACGCCTCAGAATTTCTGTATCTCTCGTAATTTATCCTATGGGAGTAAAATGGGACGGAATTTCCCCGCCCCGGTGAGCCTGGGGCAATTCGCCGGTCTTACTCCCGCCACCGCGGCAGCGTCGAGAGGTAGTAGCCCACCATCTCCTTCGCCTTCTCAAGCGGCATCCCGAGGTTCTCGGCCATCATCGGCGCGTACTGCTCGACCGCCTCCTCCCGCGTCAGACCGGGTTCCGTGAACCCCCCGTCGCGGTAACAGTAGGTGCAGTATCTCACCGAGAGCGACCCGTCCGCCTCCGTCCCGGCGTCTTCGTCGCGGGCAAGGGGCATCCCGCAGCTCTCGCAGAGGGGAATCTCCCTCCCCGCCCACCGCTTCAGGCACGAGATCTGGTCCTTCGTGAACGCCACCGCCTTCTCGGGAGGAATCGTGTACATCTGCGCCATCATCTCCCCGCCAACCTTCGCCATCTCATCGATGGTGATATCGGGCGCCGTGAACGCCCCGTCCCGGTAGCAGTAGGTGCAGTAGTCCTTCGAGAGTGCGCCGTCCGTTTCCGTCCCGAACTGCTCAACCGCGCTCATCGGCATCCCGCAGCTCTGGCATGTACGTATCCCGTCTGTCATTCTACAATCTCCTTTTAGCGATAAAATGCTGTCAATAAGCAAAACGGTTGCATAGGGGGTAAATATTCGCAAAAAAGACGCGGCGCACCCGTAAACGCTCGCGGAGCGGGCCGCCGTCTATCTCTTCCGGGGCGGGAATTGGATTGTCATCCTGCCGCCTGCGCCGTGCACGAGCACCGCGTCGCGCTGGAGCGCCCGGGCGTAGCCCTCAAGGTAGGGCTCGGCCACCCGAATATCCGCGAAGGTCTCCCGGACCGCCGTTGCCGCGCCGTCGATCACGATGGAAATGCTCCCGTCGGTATCGTCCGCAGACTCAGTACTTCGCTAATTTTCGAACCAGCATATTCTCTGCCGAACCCGGAAACCCGCACAAAAACGAAAGATTTATATCGTTTGCAGGCGTCCCCTCATGCCTTTTGCCAAAAGCAAGAAGACGACCT
>NZ_VHLL01000003.1 GCF_025384765.1 Methanoculleus formosensis | reverse complement strand
CCGTTCTCCTGATCGGAAAGATAATCTTCGATTAACGCTAAGGGATCCATGGCCCTGTTTCTCCTTTGTCCAAATCTAGGTTGGATCCAGGGCCAATTCAATTTTACAGAACTTTCGTTACGCTACCTCTCAACGTCTCTTGTTGAAGGGTATAGCGATAAGATTCGTTAACGGCTCAGCCGATTCATGAGAAAAACAGCGTCGCTTTCAAAGACAATCGTGGCACATACCTAGGTGCTGGACATGTTTCAGTTTGTGAGCAACTTCATAGACGCAAAGGGGGCGCGACGCCAGCGATGCGGGAGGGTATTATGGATCCGGTCTGAACCTGACGGGAGTTTTTAACATATTTTTTCAGTTATAATTTAGCGCACTACCGAAGTTTTCAATGAATGATGCCTAGAGAAAACTATCACATCTTCACCTGACGTTTGAAACTAGATCTTGCGGTCACATGACGACAGGTCGGAAAAGGAGTTATGTCTCCTCTATCTTATCATTATCACGAAAAGGGAACTGACTAGACTGTATTTATTAAGGTGAGTATTCAACTATTTCTGGGTTTAATCAGATTACTCGAGGAGAGAAGAAGCTGTGATCGATATTAAGACGATTATGCGAGATTTTATACGAGCGAAATCATTTCAGGACTTTATAAATATGCGATATAAAGACGAATCAATGCTAATTGTCGATCGTCATGATTTAGGGGCAGTTGTAACAAAATCTGGAGCAATGTTTCATCCTTCATCGATGATTAACAATGCTTTGCATATCAGTAAAGAAATTGATATGTCTGACATTAGACCGACAGACATTGTTATTGATATTGGTGCGTGCATTGGGGGCTTTACTATCCCGGCGGCAATGGTTGCCCGGCACGTTTATGCAGTTGAACCATTATATGCTGACGAACTGCAAAAAAACATCGTATTAAACAATCTTGGGGACAGAATTACTGTAATAGATGCAGGTTTGGGCTGCGGTGATCCGATCACTGTAACGTACGGAGACCGGAAGAAAACTATAAAAACCATGACTCTTCACGACCTGCGGGAAATCGGTGGCTGTGATTTCTTGAAGTGTGATTGTGAAGGGGCGGAGTGGACGATATGCCCTAAAGATCTAAACGGTATTCGACGAATTGAACTTGAAATACACCGCGGCAGACAATCCATTCTTCCTGAAAATCCGAATTTATTAGCCTGGATAGAAGATAATTATAAGGTACGGAAGGGTGAGAAAGGCAGCGGCGACGACGGGGCATACTGGCATTGCTTTGCACAATCGTTGATTGCTCCACATCTGAAATAAAATCGTACGCGTTTATGTGTTTAAAGTATATCTTTAATACAGTCCGTTGGCCTTAAGATCCATATGGTGGGATTCTGATCGTTAAATCGCAGTGTATTGCTGATTATAAAACGATTAATTCCCTCTGAAATTGATTAAGAAAAGTTTGTAGTGAGTCAAACGGGGTTTAAGATATGAATGCTGAGGATACAATTTCAAGCATTAAACTCGCCACCCTCATCCTCGACTTCGACGGCGTCATCGTCGAATCCCTCCCCCTGAAGACCGTAGCGTTCAAAAAGATCTTCTCCTTCGCGCCCCCCGGGCACCTCGACGCAATCATCGCCTTCCACCTCGATAACGGCGGGATGTCCCGCTACGACAAGTTCCGCCACATCTACGCAAACATCCTCCACGAACCGCTCACCCCTGAGACAGAGGAGCGGCTCGCGAGCGAGTACGTCGACCTGATCATCGACGCCATGCTCACCGTGCCATACGTCCGTGGCGCGGAAGAACTCCTCAGGGACTGCTCGCGCGCGCTCCCGCTCTACATCGTCTCCGCGACCCCGGAGGGCGAGATGCAGGAGATCGCCCGCCGCCGCGAGCTCACGAAGTACTTCGTCCGGGTCTACGGCTCGCCGAAGACGAAGGTCGAGTGCATCCGGGAGATCCTCGCTGAGACCGGCGCCTCGCCCGACGAGGCCCTCTTCGTCGGCGACGCCCCGAACGACTGGGACGCAGCCCGCGCGACCGGCGTCCGGTTCGTCGCGAGGATCCCGCCCGGCGACCCGAACCGGTTTGTCGGCCGGCCGGGGGTGGAGGGGATCGTGGAGAACCTTCATGAACTCCGGGAGTACCTACGGGGGAGTATATGCTCATCCCGATCTCGTACCCCCTGAACCGGAGAGCGCCGCTCTACCCCGGCACGGAGCCGCTCGCGATCACCCGCACAAAGTCCTTTGAGAAGGGCGACGCGGAGGAGAAAAGCCTGATCACCGTATCAAGCCACGCCGGGACGCATATCGACCTCCCCCGGCACTTCTGCCCCGGCGGCGGCTCGGTCCAGGGTCTCCTTGCCCCGGAGGCGGTATTCGAGCCCGCGCGGTGCATCGCGATCCCGAAGACCGGGGCGGAACCGATCCGGATCTACGACCTTCTCGAACACCTCGACGCAATCCGGACGTCGCGCGCGCTCTTCATCCGGACCGGGAGCGGCCGGAGCCGGGGGAGCGACCCGGACGCCTACGCGAGGGAGCACCCCTGGGTGCACCACGAGGTCCCGGGCTTCCTCCGCGCGGAGAACCCCGCCCTCAGGCTGTTTGGGATCGACACCATCTCCATCGCCGTCCCGGCAGAACTGGAGGAGGGTGCGGAGGCCCACCGCGGGTTCCTCTGCGAGTCCCCGCATATCTTCATCCTCGAGGACGTGGACCTCTCCTACGGCCGGCTGCTCGAAGAGCCCTGGACCCTGCGGGTCTACCCGGTGGTCTTCGACGACCTCGAGGGGGTGCCGGTGGTGGCGCTCGCGGAGTTCGGGTGACGATTGCTGCCAGGGCTCTGAAGAAGATTCATCGAGTGCTGGTTGCCCATTTCCTTTGGGTGAAAGGCATGAGGGAGCGCCTGAAATCGACGGTCCCTGCCCCGGTGTTTGAGCCTGCGAGCCCGGTCTCATCTACCCGGCAGATCATCGGGTTGATAGCGGGTGCGCTCGTTGCCGTGACCCGACTGAGGATCTGGACCCAGAATACCCGCGATCATGCTCTCGCAGAATGTTACCTGAAACTGCTCTTCCGGCTCACCCGGATTACGTGAAGAGGGCCGCATCATGGCATTCCATCCTCCATCTGGCCGGATGATGACCAGGACGACCGGTTTCTCGCAACCCTCGGGCCGAAGCAACTATTAACGTTCCCTGACAAAACACCAGTATCTATGCAGTCCCGGGAAGAGATATTTGCAACCCTGCAGCGCCTCAAAGGAGAGATCGCCGCACGGTTCTCGGTCAGCCGGATCGGCATCTTCGGCTCGGTCGCCCGTGGCGAGCAGACCGAGGCGAGCGATATCGACATCCTCGTCGAGTTCTCCCGGCCGATCGGGTTCTTCGCCTTCCTCGAACTTGAAGAGTTTCTTTCACTAAATCTCGCCGCCCCCGTCGATCTAGTGACACCCGATGCCCTGAAACCCATCATACGGGAGCGGGTGGCTGCCGAGGTCGCTTATGCCTGAACGGTCGGAGATCCGCCTTCTCTGCAGTGATATTGATGAGGCTGTCGAGCGCATCCTGCAGTACACTTCAAAGACGACATACAGCGAGTTCATCGATGACATCAGGACGCAGGATGCAGTTATAAGGAATCTGGAGATCCTCGGGGAAGCAGTCAAAAATCTCCCACCCCGATTTACGGAGCGGTACCCGGAGATCCCATGGCGGTTCATCGCGGGTATGCGGGACAAACTCATCCACCACTATTTTGGCGTCAGTATCGAGATCGTCTGGGAGACAGTGCAGTCCGACATACCTGTGCTCCAGGAGTGGCTGAAGAGACTGGAGGAAGAATAAGAAATCGAAACTAACGCAGGATACGTTGTGTGGAACCTGAGCGTTGCGTAATGATCTGAAGTCAAAGAGGGAGTCTGTTCGGGCGGATGCTCCCCATATCCGGAGGGCATTTTTCGCCCGGGGGCACCGGATATCGCTACCAGGGGTGTCGGGATCAAATTGGGAGTGTAGATAAGTATATTCCGGGTCAGATTCCTATGCACTGAAAAAACCTGTAAAACCCATTCTCCTCAAAAAAAAGGTATTCAGTTCCCCGGCACCATCCGTTCGAGGTCCTCCTCGACCGTCGCGATTCCCTTGATCCCGAAGTTCTCGACGAGAACCGCGAGAACGCCGGGCGAGACAAAGCCCGGGAGGCGGGGGCCGAGGGTGATCTCCTTGACGCCGAGCGAGAGGAGGGCAAGAAGGACGAGCACCGCCTTCTGCTCGTACCAGGCGATGTTGTAGGAGATCGGGAGGTCGTTGATCCCGACGCCGAACGCCTCAGCGAGGGCCTGGGCGATGACCACGAGCGAGTAGCAATCGTTGCACTGGCCGGCATCGAGGACGCGGGGGATGCCGCCGATATCACCGAGCCCGAGGCTGTTGTAGCGGTACTTCGCGCACCCGGCGGTGAGGATGATGGTGTCCGCCGGGAGGGCCTTCGCGAACCGGGTGTAGTAGTCCCGCCCGCTGTACCGGCCGTCGCAGCCCGCCATCACGAGGAACCGCTTGACGGCGCCGGACTTCACCGCGCCGACGACCGTATCGGCTATCGCGAGGACCGGGGCGTGGGCGCATCCCGTAACCAGGTCGCCGCGGGAGAGGTCCGCCGGGGGTTCGCAGCGCTTCGCGTGCTCGACCAGGGCCGAGAAGTCCTTCTTCCCGTCCGGCGAGGCGTCGATGTGCTTGAGTCCCGCAAATCCGACGAGCCCGGTGGTGTAGACCCGGTCGCGGTAGGAGTCCTTCGGGGGGACGAGGCAGTTCGTCGTGACCAGGACCGGGCCGTTGAACCGCTCGAACTCCTCCCGCTGGAACGGCCAGGAGCCGCCGTAGTTGCCGACGAGGTGGTCGTACTTAGCAAGGCCCGGGTAGGCGTGCGCGGGGAGCATCTCGCCGTGGGTGTAGATGTCCACGCCCGATCCGCGGGTCTGTTCGAGGAGGTCGGCGAGGTCCTTGAGGTCGTGGCCGGTGACGAGGATGCCCGGCCGCGTGCCCGCCGCGGTGCCGACGGTCGTGATCGCCGGCGTTCCGTAGGAGGCGGTGTTTGCGGTATCGAGGAGGGCAAGGACTTTTACGCCGACCTCGCCGCACGCGAGGACGTAGCCGACCATATCCTCGATGGAGAGACCCTGCAGCGTGGCGGCGAGGGCTTCCTGCATGAAGGTCGTGATCCCGTCATCCTCGTAGCCGAGGATGGCGGCGTGGTGGTAGTAGGCCCCGAGCCCTTTGAGCCCGTAGATGAGGAGCTCGCGAAGCGACTGCAGGTCGGCATCCACGCTTTCGCGGGCGGCGACGATAGTTTGTGCCTTTGCCGCGATCGCGGCCGGGCTCTTCGGCGCCCAGGTGCAGGCGTCGGGCTCCGTGCTCCCGGCGGGCGGGAGGGCATCGCGGATACGCGCTGCCTCATCGATCATGTCCCGGAGGCGGGCGGGATCGAAGTTCACGTTGGTCAGGGTCGTAAAGAGGCATCCCGCGACGAACCTTCCGGCTTCGGGGTTCCCGCCGCCCTTCTTCATCGCCGCGAGGTTCCGTACCGAGAGCCCCTTGAGGGTGTAGATCAGGACGTCCTGAAGCCCGGCGGTCTCTCCCTCCTTGCCGCAGACACCGCGCACGGTGCAGCCATGACCCTTTGCCGTTTCTTCACACTGGTTGCAGAACATACGTACTCACTCCATGATATCTTTTTGATACAAAGTTTCTGTTAGATACTAAAGTATAAGGAGGAGAAGGTTTCTCTAATTATACCATGCAGAGCGTCTGCACGGTCAATCAGACTGTCAAGTACCTCGGAAAGAAGTGGATGCTCCTGATCATCCTCGAACTCTACAAGGGAGAGGGTTACACCCTCCGGTTCACCGAGATAAAGGAGCGGCTCCCGGGGATCACGGCGAAGGTCCTCTCGGCCCGACTGAAGGAACTCGAGGAGGAAGGCCTCGTCGAGAAGCACGTGGATGCCGAAACCGTCCCCGTCAGGAGCGAGTACACCCTCACGGCAAGCGGGCTCGGGCTCGTCGAGGTGATCAAGGATATCAAGCGATGGGCGCTCCGGTGGAAAATCGAGAACCGGGTGTGCGGAGCGCAGGACTGTCATGACTGTGCGCTTTAACTTGTGGGGTTGAAGGGGCGGGGCGGGAGGTCCGGTACGACTCTGGCGAGGCGGCCACGGTCTGCATGTGATCAAGAAGTCGAGATCGGCTGATCTACGCGGAAGAGTCCACCTGACGCGTTTTCCGGAACGTGGGGATATCGTAGATCATAATCGACACTTTTATCGATGATCATCGAGTATGATCGATAGATGGACGAGAGGCTGCAGATCGCACTCGAGAGCCAGAACCCCTGGTGGTTTGGAAAAGAGTTTGAAATCGGCGTTGAACGACTTTCATTCTTTCCTCTCCTGAAACAGTATCTTGATGCACCTGAGGTGCTCCTCCTTGTCGGTGCACGCAGGACAGGGAAGTCGACGCTGGTGTACCAGATCATCAGTTCCCTTCTCAGAAGGGGTGTGCCCGGCAGGGCCATCCTCTTCATCACCATGGACGAACCTCTCCTCCTCTCGATGGCAGACGATCCCTGGCTGATCCGTCGCATCGTCGAGGACCATCTCGCCCGCCACCCCGAACTTGAACGGCTCTATCTCTGTATCGACGAGGTTCAGCACTATCCCGCCTGGGTGCCCACCATCAAGACTCTCTATGACACAACGAGCGGGGTCAAATGTATCCTGACCGGCTCCACATCCTCGCTGCTCAGGCAGGAGAGTAGCCGCCTCCTATCGGGCAGGTGTTTTTCCTGCTATGTGTACCCACTCTCTTTCCCTGAGTTTCTTCGGTTTCAGGGTATTCTGAACCCAACAATCATCGAGAAGAGGCATCATTTTGAGACCTACCTGAAATACGGTGGTTTCCCCCGTGTGGTCCTCGAAAAGGACAGTGACCTGAAGATACAGATACTCAAAAACTACTATGAAACGATCTATCTCAAGGATATCATCTATCCGAACAGTTTGAGGAAGAACAGCGAGATTGTAGACCTGCTCTATTATCTTATATCAAATGCCGGGAACGCCACCTCGTACAACCAGATTGCCAGGACCCTCAACATCGCACCGGATACCGTGAGAGAGTACATCGAGTACGCCGAGAATGCGTTCCTCCTGTATCCCCTGATGAAATTTGATTATTCCGCAAAAAAACAGGTTGCAAACCCTAAAAAGATTTATTTCGTGGATCCCGGCCTTATAAATGCCGTTGCATTTGCATTCTCCGAAAATCGTGGGAGACTCCTGGAAAACATTGTCTTTATTGCCCTGATGAAGAAATATGGCGATATCTTCTACCACCGGGACCGCTACGAGTGCGACTTCCTGGTAAGGTCTGGCCGGACGATCGTCCTGGCCATCCAGGTGACGCAGTCCCTGCAGGATGACGTTACGAGGCACCGGGAGATACGGGGGCTTGTCGAGGCGATGGATGCACATGGCCTTGATGAGGGGACGGTCGTCACTGCGTCGGAGTCAGCGGAGACAACCGTCGACGGTCGGACAGTTCACATCGTCTCGATCGCTGAATGGCTGGATGAGTTGTGACCACTCTCTGGAACCTATGTGTACGCCTCTGGTAGTATGAACTGCGGAGGATTGTCGGCCGCTCGGAGCGCCACTCCTCCATTGACATAGATGATCTCGATGCATTCCTCAACTTCGCGATGAGAGAGATCACAAGGCTGACCGGAATAGACCCGGATAATGAAGAGATCTGGAAAGAGATCTCCAACCAGATCAGGAATGAACCGCTGGTGTTAGATGTCAACGAGCTGCGCACTACCACGATCTTCACCCTGTGTGAAGTATTCTGCGATAGGTTCGAGAATGGCGCCATCCTTGATCATTGCCGGGAGACCATCGAGAAACTCCACGACCACCCGGCAACACCGCTCGTACGGGGAGATGCACCCTTCTGGGGGGCGGCGATCGTATACGCGGCCTGCCAGAATGCAGATCTGATCCGGCCGGGAAAGGGCGGTTCTCCCATTGCAAGGGAAATCAGCTTTTTCTTTGGCATTGAACGATCGTCGATCCGGAACAAGGTGACGGCACTGAAAAAATACCTCTCCGATCGATAACTCTGCCGACAAAAGGTATCAACCAGGAGAACCGATACCTTAGTGAACAGAAACCGGATTTACCCATGATCGTCATCGGCATCGACCCAGGGCTCGCAAGAACCGGCTACGGTGTCCTCAGCACCGGCGGCAGGTCTCCGGTGCCGCTGACCTACGGCTGCATAGAGACCGGCTCCGACCGCATCCACGAGGAGCGGTTGCTTGAGATCCACACGAGGATCTCCGATCTCTTCGACGAATACGATCCCGGGTGGGTCGCCGTGGAGCGGCTCTTCTTCTCCAGGAACACCACCTCGGCGATGCAGGTCAGCGAGGCACGCGGCGTCCTCCTCCTCGCCGCGGCACAGCACGGGGTCCCGGTTGCCGAGTATACCCCCAACCAGGTCAAACAGGCGGTCACCGGGTCGGGGCGTGCCGATAAACATCAGATGCAGGAGATGATGCGCCGGCTCCTCAGGCTGGAGGAGGTGCCCCGGCCCGACGATGCCGCCGACGGCCTCGCCATCGCCCTCTGCCACATCAATATGGTGCAACTACGATGATAGCCCAACTCTCAGGAGACGTGATATCCACCGGCGACCGGTGGGTGGTGATCGATATCGGCGGCGTCGGCTACCAGGTGCAGGTGACCGGGCCGGCGCTGGAGACCCTCAGGGAGGCGCAGGGCCGCGTCACGGTCCACACCCATATGGTGGTCCGCGACGACGACATCCGACTCTTCGGCTTTCTCCACCAGCGCGAACGGGAACTCTTCACGATCCTGATCGGGGTCTCCGGCATCGGTCCCCAGACCGCCATGAACATCCTCTCCGGGATAGCGTTCGAGGACTTTGCCGTTGCAATCCTCGACGGTGACGAGAAGACGCTCACCCGGATCCCGGGGATCGGGAAGAAAGGTGCAGGGCGCCTGATCCTTGAGTTGAAGGAGAAGATGAAGAAGCATGCGGATATCCTCGCCGCCGGCAGGCGCCCGAACGAGGCCTGTGACGCCGCGAGCGCCCTCATATCGCTCGGGTTCTCACCCCAGGAAGCAGGGGAGGCGGTTGATGCCGTCCTCCCGGGTCTCCCTGATGCGAACGTGCAGAGCCTGATCCGCGCTGCTCTTGCATACCTCCGGGAGCGCCGATCATGAACGAACGCATCCCCTCGCCCTCGCCTCTCTGTGGCGAACCCGATGACGCGGCGATCAGGCCGGCGCGCCTCGACGAGTTCGTGGGCCAGCCGCAGATCAAGGAGGCTCTTGCCATCGCCATCGCCGCCGCAAAACAACGCGGCGAGTCTCTCGACCACGTCCTCTTCTCCGGCCCACCGGGCCTCGGGAAGACGACGCTCGCCCAGATTATCGCGCGCGAGATGGGAGCCGGGATCAGGAGCACCACCGGGCCGGTGCTGGAGCGGCCCGGCGACCTCGCCGCCCAGCTGACCGCCCTTGCCCACGGCGACGTCCTCTTCATCGACGAGATCCATCGCCTCAACCCGGTGGTCGAGGAGATCCTCTACCCGGCGATGGAGGACTCCTGTATCGACGTCATGATCGGCGAAGGGCCGGGTGCACGGTCGGTCCAGCTCCCGCTGGAGGAGTTCACCCTCATCGGCGCCACGACGAAGGTCGGGCTGCTCGGCTCCCCTCTCCGCGACCGGTTCGGGTTCATCTTCCGCCTCAACCTCTACGAAGTTCCCGATCTCGCGAAGATCGTGGAGCGGAGCGCCGGGATCATGCAGATCCCGATCACCCCCGAGGGAGCGGATGAGATAGCAAAACGGAGCCGCGGGACACCCAGGATCGCAAACCGGCTGCTCCGCCGGGTGCGGGACTTCGCCACGGTCAGGGGGGACGGGCGTATCGACGCCGAGACGGCCGACCGCGCCCTGACGATGCTCGGCATCGACCACCTGGGCCTCGACGACCTCGACCGGCGGATCCTCTCGGTCATCGCGGACGATTTCGGCGGCGGGCCGGTGGGCGTCAGGACGATCGCCATCTCGGTCGGCGAGGAGGTGCGGACCATCGAAGAGGTCTACGAGCCCTACCTGATCCAGATCGGGTTCATAAAGCGCACGCCCCAGGGCCGGGAGACGACCGGGGCGGCCCTGCGCCACCTCGGAAGCGGTCTCAGATAATCCCCATCTCCGAGAGCCTTTTCGGGAGATACTCCTTCGTCACGAAGTCGAGCCCCCGGCTCGCGAACGCCTGCTGTTCCGACTTCAGCTTCATATCGAGCTGCAGGTTGATCTGGGTGCGCCAGTAGTCGGTTGCAAACCTGGGGTCTGTCAACTCTGCTTTCAGTGCGTTGATGTCCTGCTCCGTGAGGTGGTCGGCGGGGAGGTTGTAGTCGGAGATGTCGGAGGGCTGCACCCCGATGAACTGCGCCTGGGGGGTCGCCAGGATATCCGACATGTGGGCGCTCTTGATCGAGCCGTAGGCGACGCTCGCGTAGATCCGGTAGGACCAGGGGTCGCCGTCGGTGAAGACGACCACGGGAAGGTTGAGCGAGTCGTTGAGACGCCGTAAGACCCGGCGCGTGGAGCGTGCCGGCTGCCCCTTGAGGTGGACCAGGATCGCCCCGTACTCCTCGTCGAACCCGTTCTCCATCAGACGGGCGTACATACCGCCGGTCTCGATGGCGATGACGAACTTCGCGTCGTGGTCGATGAACTCAAGGCTGTCGACGTTGTTCGGGATGGGGTAGCCCGCCTCCCCGACGTCATCCTGGCAGTGCATCTCTTTTGCGCCGCGGCGGGTGTTCTCCCGTATCCGCAACGGCCCGAAGAGCGAGGCGCCGTCCTCCTCCGGCCGGAGGTGGAACGCCTCTCGCTGGACGTCGGTGATGATCTCGAGATCCTCGATGAGGAGGTTGCTCTCGTCCTGGGCGGTGAACTTCGCCTTCTTCCACCCTTCGGAGATGTAATACAGTTCTCTCAAGGTCGACGACCGGTTCTCCACGAGCTGCTGCTTCAAGAACCCGATGAGATAGGCCATCTTCAGGAGATGGACCGCCCCTTTCTCGTTCGTCGCCGCCCGGGTGCTCTCCTTCTCGCCGTATTTCCAGACCTCGCCTTCGTCGTCGTAGGCGAGATTTCGTTTCGTCCGCGTCGGCAGCCGGATATAGGGCACGACGCCGTCCCGCATCTGGTCGTACCATCCACGGGCGATACCGACGAGCCGTTCCTTTGCGAGCGCATCCATCTCTTCCCTAGACATCGAGATCCACCACCACTTTCACGTTATCCTCCACGCCGCGCAGGTCGAGCGACCCGTCGCCCGATCCCGTGTAGACGATCTGCCAGGCGTCGCCGGCGCCGAGGGTGCGCCGCCAGACCTTGTTGTACTCCCCGTCCATATTGTCGACGAAGTCCGGCCGGGGCACCGCGTCCGCGGCCTCATCCCGGGAGAGGTTGTAGAGGACAAGGGGGACTTCCTTTGCCGTGTAGTTGTTCACGTTGATGTGGACCTTTCCGTTGACCGTCCGCTTCTTCGCGACGACCTTGCGCATGATCTTGCCCTCGATCGGGGAGGTGTCGACGAGCGGGAGTTCCACGATCTCGCTCACCTTTGCGGCGATGTCGGGGATGATCGAGCATATCGCCCGGGCGCGGTTGTCCTGCTGCTTCGTTTTGTCCCGGCGGTAAAGGTAGGTCTTGAGTTCCCGGCCGAGTTCCTGGAGGACGAGGACGATCTCGCGCTCGATCTCCGGGATGGACGCGACCGCGTCCTTGCTCTCGCTCGTGAAGGGGACGTTCGTGGACGCCACGTGGACCATGACGAGCATCGGCCCCATGGGAAGGCCCTGCTGCGAGAGGCCGTAACCCTTCCAGTTCACCTGCGAGACACAGTTCGTGATCGCGCAGGCGCCCTGCTGGTAGAGGAGGGGGACGCGGTTTGCGAACCGGAAGAGCTGGGCGGTGCCTTCGGGGGGAACCTTGCCGCCGTAGCCGATCGCCGCCTCGATGATGAACGAGTGCCCGCCGTAGACCGCGCTCGGCCGGGTGCGGGCCTTGACGAAGTCGAGCTGGATCTCCTTCTCAAGCCCCCGGCAGATCAGGTCCTCCCCGATGGGGGAGAGGCACTGCTGCGCCGGCGGGGCCGGGACCTTCACGGCCTGCATCGCTTCGAGGAGTTTCTTCAACTCGTCGGCATCGAGTTTGTTCACCTTCCGTGAGGGTTTGAGTTTGGCAAGCGCGATCATCTCGTCCGCGGTCTTCTTCCCGACCCGGGAGAAACTGCCGACGAGGAACTCCTCGACGGTCCCGGTGCTCGCCGCCGCGATCCGCTTTAACGCGCCGAACTCGATCCCGTGCGGGTGGGGGAGGACGGGTTTCGGGCACGGCGGGACCTCGCCCGAGACCCGCTCGAAAACAGTCACCTCGCCGTCGATATCGGCCGTTATCCGGGCGTGCGGGTTGACGATCGCCGTCAGGCGGAGGTAGTCCACCAGCCGCTTCTTCGCGGCGAGGGTGCTCTTGAACTGGATCTCGATCCGGGTCCCGTGCGTCCGGTCCCAGTCGATCTCCTCGTGGCTGACGATCTCCGGTTCGTTCGTCTCGGTCTTTATCATCAGATCGAACCGGTGCGCGCTCGCCTTTGCCCCCGTCCGCGAGACGACCCGGGTCGGGATGCCGGTGGTGAGCTGCGCGTACAGCACCGCCGCCGAGATCCCGATACCCTGCTGCCCGCGGCTCTGCCGGATCTGGTGGAACCGGGAGCCGTAGAGGAGTTTTCCGAAGACCAGGGGGACGTTCTCCGGCACGATCCCGGGGCCGTTGTCCTCGACCGTTATCCGGTAGACCTCGGCGTCGACCCTCTTGATGCCGACGAAGATGTCGGGGAGCACCTCCGACTCCTCGCAGGCGTCCAGCGCGTTGTCCACCGCTTCTTTGATGGTGGTGATGATCCCCCGCGTCGGGGAGTCGAAGCCGAGAAGGTGCTTGTTCTTCTCGAAGAACTCCGCGATGCTGATGCTTCGCTGCTGCTTCGCCAGGTCTTCAGCAAGCACCATGCCGCGCTACCTCAGCGATGGCCTCTTCGAGGCTCCTCTCCTGCTGCTCGCCGGAGTGGAGGTTCTTGAGGGTCACCGTCCCCGCCTCGACCTCGCGCTTCCCGAGGACCGCGGCGAAGTCTGCGGTTTTTGCGGCGTGGGCGAGCTGGGCGCCCATCCCCCGCCCCATCAGGTCGGCCTCGGCCCGGATCCCCGCCTCCCGGAAGGCCCGGGCGACCTCGAGCGCCCGCGCGCGGGCATCAGGCGTGCAGACAACGCCGACAACCGACCCCTGTTCCAGCGCGAAATCACCGATCGAGACCATGACCCGGTCAAACCCGATGGCGAACCCACAGGATGCGACGTCGTCGCCGCCGAAGAGGTGGGCGAGCCGGTAGGCGCCGCCGCCGACGATCTGGTTCTCCGCGCCGAGGTTCTTCGCGAACCCCTCAAAGACCATCCCGGTGTAGTAGTCGAGCCCCCGGGCGATCCCGAAGTCCGGCCGGTAGTCGATCTCCTGGGCGTCGAGGAGCGCGAACGTCTCCTCGATCCGCGCGCGCTCGGGGACATCGCCCGCGATCTCGAAGACCTCGGAGACGGTGCGGCACTCCCCGAGCGCCGCAAGAGGTTCGGCAAGGTGGGTGAGGTTCTTCTCGACCAGCGCCGCCTCGAGCCCTTCCCGGTCATGTTTGTCGAGATACGCCATGATCGCCCGCTGGTCGCCGGGCGCGAGGTCGGCGAGGAGATGCTTCATCGGCGCGAGGTGGCCGACGTGGAGGTCGAAGGTGACGCCGGTCGACCGGAGGGTATCGTCGGCGAGCATGATCACCTCGGCGTCGGCGGATGGTGTGTCCGCACCGATCAGTTCGACGCCGAACTGCCAGAACTGGCGGTAACGGCCCTTCTGGGGGCGCTCGTAGCGGAAGCAGTCGGCGTAGTAGCACCAGCGGATCGGTTTCGGGAGGACTTTCCCCTCGTTGACGTACATCCGGAGCACCGCCGCGGTCACTTCCGGCCGGAGCGTCATCTTCCTCCCGCCCTTGTCCTCGAAGACGTACATCTCCCCGATGATCCCTTCGCCGGACTTCATCGTGAAGAGTTCAAGGTTCTCGAAGTCGGGCGTGCAGACCTCCCGGTATCCCCACCGGCGGGCCGCTTCCCGCATCCGCCGCTCGATCAGCCGCCGCCGTTCCATCTCGTCGGGTAAAAAGTCCCGTGTTCCCCGTGGTTTCTGAAGCATTCGATATTCTCCTGAATTAAAGTCTCTTGCGCGAACCCTTATCATTTATGCGCTCTGCGCTGCCGAAGAACCGCTCGCGGGCACCCTCGCCGTGCAGCCAGACGTTCTCCCTCTCGACCCGGCCCTGGAGGTAGAGCGCAAGGAGGACCAGCCCGAGGCCGAGGTACTCCCACGCTTCGGCGTATGCGGTCACGAAGAAGCCCAGCAGAGCGAGCGCCGTGTAGGGAACCCCGAGGTACCCCGCCTTCCGGTAGCCGGATAGGCCGGTGCGGTAGAATATCCGCAGGTCGCGGAGCCAGAGGAAGATGGTGACGGCAACGCCGAACCCTGCGACGTAGGCAAGATAGGACATGAGATGAAGTAATATTATACTTCCACCCCTATTTTTGTTATCGAACTATGCTGCCGAATGCCACCATCAGGGACATCCTCCGGATGTATCGTAACGGCGAGGTATCTGAGGACGAGGCGGCGGGCGCCCTCGAAGGGCTCCGCATCGAGGTTATCGACGGCATGGCCCGGATCGATACCGGGAGGAGCGTCCGTTGCGGGATGCCCGAGGTGGTGCTCGCCGAGGGGAAGGAGCCGGAGATGTTCGCCGATATCATGCTCGCGCAGGTGAAGGCTGCCGGAAGGTGCGTCGGAACAAGGGTCTCGCCGGCGCACCTCGACGCTCTCCGTGCCCGGCTGCCGCCGGACGTCCGGATGGAGCACCGGGAGGCGGCACGGGGCGTCATCCTCTCGACGGAGGATCGGCCGGCTCCCCGGCGCGGAACCGTCGCCATCCTCACGGCGGGAACGTCTGATGTCCCCGTCGCCGAGGAGGCGAGGCTGATCGCCGAGGAGATGGGATGCGAGGTCAGGACGGCCTATGACGTCGGGGTGGCGGGGATCCACCGCCTTTTTTCGGCACTGAAAGACCTGATCCCGGCCGACGTCTTCATCGTGGCCGCCGGGCGGGAGGGGACGCTCCCCGCGATCGTCGCGGGGCTCGTCGACCGCCCGGTGATCGGCGTCCCGGTGAGCACCGGCTACGGTTACATGGGCGGCGGCGAGGCGGCGCTTGCGAGCATGCTCCAGGCGTGCTCGGTGCTTGCGGTGGTGAACATCGATGCGGGGTTCACGGCAGGCGCGTTTGCCGCGCAGGTCGCGCACGGGGGCGACCGGGAATGAGCCGGGGGTTCTACATCGGGCGGTTCCAGCCCTACCACAACGGGCACCAGTCGGTGCTGGAACGGATAGCCTGCACCGCCGACGAGATCGTCATCGGCGTGGGGAGCGCCCAGGTCTCCCATACCGTGGCGAACCCCTTCACGGCGGGGGAGCGGGTGCTGATGCTGACCCGGTCGCTCGCCGACCTCGACTGCCCGTTCTACGTCATCCCGATCGAGGACGTCCAGCGCAACGCCCTCTGGGTCGCCCACGTCCGCTCGATGACCCCGCCGTTCGATACCGTCTACTCAAGCAACCCCCTCGTTGTGCAGCTCTTCATCGAGGCCGGGGTGAACGTCCGGTCGCCCGAGATGCACGAGCGGCTGACACATTCGGGGACGGTCATCCGGCAACGGATACTCGACGGCGAGCCCTGGGAGCACCTGGTCCCTCCTGCCGTGGTGGACGTCATCCACGAGATCCACGGTGTGGAACGGCTGCAACGGATCGCGGGGAGCGACTGACGGGCGGAACCCTGATGAGTACACCCGTCCAAATCGGATGAATCATGTTCAAGCAACTGCGAGACCTCTTCCGGCGACCCGAACCGGAGGAGGAGAGCCTGAAACTCTCGTTTGACGACCTTCCTGCGTGGCTCGACGCCCGCGATGAGGAGATCGAGCGCGAACTCTCCGGTGCGACGGACCCGCCGCGCGAGGGGATCCGGAGCGCCCTCGATCATCTCAGGGAGGCGATCGCCGGGATGGAGAGGGCGGAGGGGAACGAAGAGGTTCACCCCCGACTCCGCGACATCTCGAAAAAGGCGCTTCCGGGGTTCACGAAGTCTATGGGGCAGATCCTCTCCCACGAGCCAACTGGTGACCCTGAAGCGTTCTACGCGACCGCCGCCGAGATCCTGAAGGGCTCGCTCAAGGCGCTGAAGGGGCAGGGGAAGTACCTCTCCTCCGTCTACCCGGACGAGATGAAGGAGGTGCGTGCAGCCGTCAAAGACCTGGGGCGTGAGGTCAACACGATGACCGAGGCGATCGGCCGGGCGCGCGCCGACCGGCAGCGGGTGGAGGGCGTCCGGGAGTCGCACGCGTCCATCGCCCGGATCCGCGAGGAGTATGCCGCCGTTGACGGCGATCTCCGGGATTATCAGGCGGCGGGCGCGGAGGCGGAGAGCGCGATCCAGAAGGCAGAAGAGGAACTTGCCGCCCTCAAACAGCGCCCGGACTATGCCCGCAAGCAGGAGATCGAGGAGAGGATCCGGGCGCTCGCCGCCACGGAGAGGGAGGCCGGAAGGGAGATGGCGGCTCTCCTGACTACCGCTGCCCATCTCTTGCGCAAGGCCGGGAAGGTGGCAGAGAAGGCGGGGGACCGCGCGGCGGCCGCATCGATCGACCGGGCGCTCGACGCGTATGCGGACGATGGAAAAGACCCGGTCGACCCGACCGAAGCGGCGATGCCGGTCGTTCTCGCCATGATCGGGCGGGAGGAGCTCCCCCTCAAGAACCAGGACGAACTCCGCCTCTTCTCCGACGCCGGGACCCTGCCTGCCGCGATGAAGCGGGCGCTGGAGCAGCAGCACGACTGCAGGACGAAGCGGGCGGCAGAGGAGGAGGCCCGGGCCGCGCTCCCGGCGGTGGTCGAGGAGCAGCGCCTTGAGGCCGTGCTCCCGGGACTGCGCCGGGAGGCCGAGGCGAAGGCTGCGGCGAAGACACGAGCAAAGAGCCAGCGGGAGGCGTTGCAGGCCTCGTATGCCGCAGAGCGCGAGAATCTCCGGTCACGCACGGCTGCCCTCGCCGGTCGGGACGTGGAGATCGGGGTACCCGATCTTCCCACCGATTGGTGAGACGCCGCGTCCGCCGGGGGAAACGCTGTTTACTCTTCCCGCATAACTATGATACAAGGGCGATCGATTGACGAACACCACCACACCACCCGGAACAGAGTCACGCCTCTGGATAGCGGTTCCCGCGGTCTCATTTTTGGGGATCGGGATTGGACTGCTGCTTGCATCTCTCGAGTTTCCCTATGCCGTCTGGATAAACGCAGGTGTCGCAGGATGCGTCATCGCCTCGTTCATCCTCTTCTACCAGGCTTACCAGAAACCCCGGCGGGATCTCGTCTCGCTCTTCACGCCGCTCTTCGCGCTTCTCATCCTGGTCATACCCAACGAGATCAGTTCGGGCGGCGTGGTTGTGCAGGTAGTCTTCGCGGCAACGATCACCTTCCTTGCAGTCCGGGTAGAGAAAGTGTTTAACGCGCCGAAACCACAGGAGAAGACAATGAAGCAGATGCTCAACGAATATATCGAACGGGTCGGCCCGCTTCTCGCCCGGATAGATGAGGAGACCGGTCATCTGGTCGCACAATCCCTGCTGACGTATAAGTTCGGGCTTTACTCGAACGCGATGGAGAAGAGCACGGAGGCGCTTGCCCGACTCGACGCGATCACCCCGCGCCCCGTTCTGCTGGAGCGTGCGCTCCTGATCCTCAGGGAGCGTGCCGGCGGTTTCGCCGATTCACGGGTGACGACGAATCCCGAGCATGTCTTCGCGGAGGAGGACTACGACGATCTCGCCGTCCGTCTCACAAAGGACCAGGTTGACGACCCGACTGTTCTCGACCTCGACAACGCGCTGATCCTGCTCTACGTCGTCGGGATCGAGACCTCCCCCGACGACGAGCAGGCGCTGGAGGAGCACCAGCGGTTCATCATCCAGATCCTGGAAGGGTATAAAGAGAAGCTGGCCCGATGAGCGGACTGACCCGGGGGGTTTCTCCTCCGCGGTCTCAGTACGGTAGCGGTGCCTACAGTCGCCGGGGCGGTATATGTCACGAGCATATCCTGGAGCGAACCGGGACTCTGCTCCTTTTTGGGTTTCTATTCTGTAAGGGTCTTCCTGTAATTCCCACTCCTGTCTCTACCGTGTAAGACCTTCCGGTAGCCCCCACCCCACCCGCGCTTCGCGCTCCTCCCCCGCCCCCCGGGGCGGGGGCAGTCATGGCGATTGCCGGTGGAAAGCCGTGCACGGTTCTTCCCCCGAGTCTCCCCCAAACTGTGGGTCGTGGGGGTATCGCCATTCCCCACGAAAGCCGTAACCTCCAGAACGAGCCGAGAAACTAAACTCCCTCTACATCTCCCCCGGACGGTGAACCGTGGGATTATCGGCATTTTCTCTCCGCCCTCTCGATAGAGCAAAACGCGTCCTTCGCGGCTTCGCGCGAGACCCTGAATGAAATTGCCGCTAAGGACGGAATAACCGGGGATCACTAAAACGAGAGCAAATATCGAGAAAACCCCGGGTAATCAAGAGACCTCGGGGGTAGCCGAATGGCTGTTCCCGAAAAAAAGTATCAGAGTGAGTCCAGGCTGATCCCGGTGAACTCGTCGGCGACCGCATTGATGTCTTTGACCCCGAACGCGGTCTGGACGGTGCCGAGTTCGAGGTCGCGCGCCACGTCGCACATATAATCGATGATATCGACCGAGAGTTCCCGCTTCTGTTTGGACTTGCGGAGCTGGTCCACGAGGAACGTCATCCTCTCGGGGGACTCCATGCGGAGCTTGGCGAGGCTCATCACGCACATGTAGATCCGGGTCAGGTTCCTGTCCGTTCCGGTGATGGTGTCGAAGAAGTTCCGGAGGACCTGCGCCTGATAGACCTCGCCGCTCATGATGATCGAATATTTCTCAAGGTCATATAAATGCCTGCCGATCTGCACTGGTTCGCGGGAGGCGTCGGTTCGCTCCCCGGGGCGCGGAGGAGAGGCGTCCCGCCTCCCCGTGCCCCCGGTTACTTTCGGACGCTGACGATCTTGATGATGTCGCCGTTCTTCAGTTCCTGGGTGTCCTTGATCCGCATCCCGGTCTTTGCGTCGATGGCATACAGGAACCCTTCGCCGATATCGGTGTGAACCTGGAAGGCGAGGTCGCGGGGGGTCGACCCGCGCTTCATGAGGAACGCGTCGGGGAGAACCCTCCCCTTGCCGTCGGTGAGTTTGTGCTCGTCCTCGACCGGGAAGACGACGATCCGGTCGAGGAGGTCGAAGACCGCGGCGTCCAGCGCCTTCTGAACGCCGGTGCCGTCGAACTTCTGCATGAACTCCGCGACCTTCGCGAGCCCGGCACGCTGCGCGGCGCTGAGGTTCGCTCCCGGACTCTCGGTGAAACTCCCATCGCCGGGGAGATAGCGGATGAACTTCCCCTCTGCGGCCATCCGAAGCACAAGTTCGCCTGCAGCGCTTGCAAAGACGACATCGTGATTTCTGAGCCGCTCAAGGCACTCCGGCGGCGCCTGGTCGGCCTTGTTCCCGACGATCAGCATCGGCTTGCTGATCGCCATCAACTCCCGGCAGAACCGGACCAGGTCTTCCTCCCCTGCCGTCCGGAGTTCGATCTTGACCGCCCCGGTGGCGTCGCGGACGTGCTCGTAGGCGATCCCGAGACCGGCAAAGACCTCGGCGACCGCCGCCTCGAGCGAGAAGTCCCTCGCCTGAGCCTGCCGCAGGAGTTTCGCCCAGTTCCGCGAGAGGATGCCGTACATCCACATCGACATCTCGTACTGGAGGAACTCGATATCCTTTACGGGGTCGCGCGAGCCGATATCGATCGGGTTCCCCTCGGCATCCGTCGCCCCGCTGGCATCGACGACCTGGATGATGGCGTCCGCCTGCCGGAGGTTGTCGAGGAACTGGTTGCCGAGCCCCCGCCCGAGGTGCGCCTCGGGGACGAGCCCCGCCACATCGATCAGCCCGACCGGGATGAACCTGACCCCGTCCCGGCAGTTCTCGCACGGAACCTGCATCTCCCGGCACGGGCAGGCTGTCCGGACGTACGCGACGCCGTGGTTTGCGTCGATGGTCGTGAACGGGTAATTGGCGATCTCAACCTGGGCAAGGGTCGCCGCCCTGAAAAACGTCGATTTTCCACAGTTTGGTTTTCCTGCAATGGCGAGTGTAATCATGAGAACTCCTGCCGCGCCGTTAGGCTGAGAGTAGTGTTGGGCTATCCACCATTATATCACCTTCTTTCCCCGGCATAGCGGCCCTGGCCGTCCCGTTGCAGCCCCCACCACTTGGTATGGGAGGTTCAATTAGGAGCAGCGACAACATGATTGCATGAGTTTCGTAACCCGGAATACCTACTACTTCGATGCGCCGGGCGTAGAGAACACCCGCGACGCCGCCCGGTTCGCCGTCGAGCGGGCGCGGGAACTCAGCCTCAAAAAGATCGTCGTCGCGAGCAGCAGCGGCCGGACGGCGCTTGCCTTCCGGGACGCTATGGCGGGGAGCGACCTCGAACTGATCGTCGTCACCCACGCGGTCGGGTTCTCGAAACCCGGCGAGTGGGAGTTCTCGCCGGAGGCGGCCGAGACGCTCCGGGCGGGAGGTGCGAAGATCGTCACCGGCACGCACGCGCTCTCCGGGCTCGAGCGGGCGATATCCCGTTCATCGAGACTCGGCGGGAGTTCCCGCACGGAAGCGATCGCCGAGGCCCTGCGACGGACGATTGCGATCGGCCTGAAGGTCGCGGTGGAGTGCGTCCTCATCGCGGCCGACCAGGGCGCGGTCGGGGTCGATGAAGAGGTGGTCGCGGTCGGAGGCACCGCGACCGGGGCCGATACCGTCTGCGTCATCCGTCCCGCGCATACCGCAACGTTCTTCGACCTGCAGGTGCGCGAGATCGTCGCCATGCCGAGGAACCGGTGAGCATGACGCTCGAATCGATCACCGGTGCTGCCGGGCTCCTCCGGCAGCACCCAATCCTCTGGCTGATCGGGGGTGTCATGGGCGTTCTCGCGGTTCTCAACCTCGTCATCCCCCTCTACGGCGGGGCGTTCTACACGCAGCCCCTGGCACTCCTGCAGGTTCTCGTGATGCCGTTTCTGGTCGGCGGCGTCTACGGCACGATCCGCGCGGAGAACTTCTCCGTCGGTGCGTTCGTAGAGTCGGGGAAGACCTACTACTTCCGGATACTCCTCCCGTCACTGGTCATCTTCTTCGCAATCATCCTGACCCTCATCCTGCTCGCGATACCGCTCGCGTTCATCAGCGCCGGAGCCGCCGCAACCGTGACCCCGCTCCTCTTCGGGGTCATCCTCTCGATCGCCTTCTTCACGTTCTTCTACGACGCCGTGGCGGTCTTTGAAGAGACGGGCGTCTTTGAGTCGATCCGGCGGAGCGTCGAGTTCGTCATGAACAACATCGGCAGCGTTCTCGTCTTCTATCTGGTGAACATCGTGGCCTTTGCAGCGCTCGGGTTTTTCGGCCTCTTTGCCTGGACGGCACTCCTCGTGGAGAAACTCGAACCGCTCACCACCATGAGCCCCGAAGAACTCCAGGCAGTGATGCCGGAGGACCTCCTCGCGCTCATCGGGACGGAAGGGATATGGATCACCGCGATCGTCTATGCTGTCGTGATCGTGCTCTTCTCGGTCTTCCTCTATGCCTACAAGGCGAGTTTCTTCAAGAACCATGCAGGAGCTCCGCAGGTGCAGCAGGGAGAGTACGACGAGAAGGGGCGCTGGTACAAGTATTGACGCGGTCGGAGAGGCTCTCTCCCTTTTGCCGTGCCCGGCGAGTATCGCGAACCGTGGCGACCGGAGATGGCGCCCCTCCCGGCGCTCATGCTCCGGTTCTGACGAACCCGCACTCACCACCGATCACTACCCATAAAACCCCTCGCGGCTAACGCCTCTGGATGAAAGTGATGGTCGGGGGGACGTTCGATCCCCTGCATGCCGGGCACCGGAAACTCCTCTCCCGCTCCTTCGAACTCGCCGGGCCCGATGGAGAGGTGATCATCGGATTGACGACCGATGAGTTTGCCGGTGCAAAGGTGCATCCCGTCCACACCTACGAAAAACGGCTTGAGAACATCACGTTATTTATTCGCGAACACGGCTACACCGCGACGTGGACGGTCATACCGCTCACCGACCGCTACGGGACCGCTCTCGACGCGGACTTCGAGATCCTGGTAGTCTCCGAGGAGACCTTCCCGGTCGCCGTTGAGATCAACGAACTCCGGCGCGAGCGGGGGAAGAGAAAAGTAGATCTCCACGAGATCTCGTGCGTTCTCGCCGAAGACGGCCGGCGGATCTCAAGCACCCGGATCTACCGGGGGGAGATCGACCGGCACGGACGCCTGATCAGATGATGTGGTTTGCGATATCGTCCTTGATCAGCCAGTCGCAGTAGAGGCAGTGCAGGCCCTTGTCGAGCACCTCGAACGTGCTCGCGACAGGCTCGTTCGTGTTCGTGATGCAACCGGGGTTCGGGCACCTGACCACGCCCCTGAGGACCTCCGGGATCTCCACGCCCTTCTTCTCCACGACCTTGTAGTCCCGGATGATGTTGATCTTCGCATGCGGCGCAAGCAGGGCGATCCGGTCGACCTCCTCCGCGCGGAGTTCCCGGTTCTCGACCTTGACGATATCCTTCGTCCCCATCCATTCACTCTTGACGTTCGTCGCGATGCTCAGGCATTCCCGGGTCGACCCGGTGATCCCGAGGATCCGAAGCACGTTCAGCGCCTCGCCGGCGGTGATATGGTCGATGACGGTGCCGTTCTTGATGGGGCTGATGATCAGCCCTCCCGACGGGTCTTTCCTGCTCATTTCATCACCTCGTGGAGGAGCGCCATCCTGACGGGAACACCGTTCCTCGCCTGCTCGAAGTAGCGCGCGTACGGCGTGCAGTCCACCGCCGGATCGATCTCTCCCGCGCGCGGGAGCGGGTGGAGGATCATCAGCCGCTCTTTCACGTCGTCGAGCAGGTCGGTCGTGATCCGGTAACTGGACGCGACGTCGTAGTAGGATGCCGAGTCCGGGAACCGTTCGCGCTGGATCCTCGTGACGTAGAGGACGTCGAGTTCCCGGATCGCCTCCTCGACGCTCGGGTGCTCGATGACCTCCATACCGCGCTCCCGGAGTTCAAGGGTGATGTTCGCCGGCATCTCGAGCCCTCCGGGTGCGACCGTGTGCAGCGTGACGTCGTAGAGAGAGAGGGCGAGCGCGAGCGAGTGCGCCGTCCTGCCGTAGCGGAGATCCCCTAAAAGCCCGACGTCGATCCCGTCGATCGGCATCGACTGCCTGATGGTGTAGAGGTCGAGCAGCGTCTGGCTTGGGTGCTGCCCCGCGCCGTCGCCGGCGTTGATGACCGGCACCGAGGTGAACTCGCTCGCGAGCCGCGCCGCCCCTTCCTTTGGGTGGCGGAGCACGACGGCGTCCACGTAACTGCTGATCACCCGGATGGTGTCTGCGAGCGTCTCTCCCTTGACGATGGAACTCGCCTCTACGGAATCGACACTGATCGACTTCCCGCCGAGCCGGCCCATGGCCGCCGCAAACGACATCCTCGTTCTGGTGCTGGGCTCGAAGAAAAGAAGCGCCAGGAGTTTGTCGTCAAGCAGTCCGGGCCGGTAATTGCCGGTGTCGAACTCCTGCGCCCGGTCAAGCAGGTGATCGAGATCACTCCTCTCAAAATCGCGAATAGAGATAATGTGGTACATCGTGCGGCTACCTTCCGGGGCATCTGATCCGGCACAGGAACCCGGATTGTTCCGCCCCCTTCCTCTCCTGCATAATGGTTCGCCGCGCACCCACTAATACCTTTTTTTGGTGCGTGGGTCTACCCCCATGACAACCTTTCTCATCTCCGCCCGCCTCATACTACCATCTGGAGCTGGAGCACATGTCTGAGGAGAATGTAGAGTACGCGCCTGAGGTCTGCTGCCACTGCGAGGGGGCCGGGTGCATGTACTGCAACAAAAAAGGCACGGTGATGGTGCCGCAGCCATCGCAGAGGTGCAGGCACTGCGATGGGGACTGCTGCATCTACTGCGGCTATACCGGGTGGGAACACCCGCTGAAGGAATGAGACCCCCTATCTGGCAGGGTTCGTTGGCGGCATGATAATGGGGCCTCCTCCGCATGGGGGTGGATATGGCGCCCCTTCGTCAGGATCACGTTCATCCCCCGCAATGTACCCTGCCGGAGGTGGGTTAACATGACCACGTCGTACGCTGCAGGGACTGGGCGCTCGCCCTCCCGTAACCCTGCAACAGTCGATCAACCACCTTTCTCGTCTGTTCACGAACTGCTTCAAGGGTCTTGGCCGAAGCCCGGATCCCATGGTGGGTAATGGTATTATAAAGCACGATAGTGTTCTGGGGTGTGGTGAGAACCATGATGTTTGTGGCTACTCTCGTACATCCGCCTGAACTCTGTCTTGCAAGGAAGGAATTCGCTCCTGAAGTCAGGCTCTGGATCGATGGAATGGAGGATTCAGCGAAAAAATTGGGCATAAAGGTTCACGGAGCGTATTCCTGTCCAACTGAGCATGCGTTCTACTTTATACTCGAATCAGATGATTACAAATCCATTACCGCATTCTTCTCAGGCGTAATGCTTACCAATAATAACGGACGAATATCCCCGGTAAATCCCATCAAAGTGTCCGCTGAAATTCTTATCAAGTGAAGCGGGTGCTCCTGTTTGGAAAAAAACGAATTTTATTTTTTACCTGCTTTCACTTCCTTGCGACCGTGATGTAGCCGCTGTGGCCGACCCTGGTCGATGGCCGGGTCCCCCGAGCGGAGCGCGTCAGTTCCCGTTCCATGCACTCGTAGCAGTGAACGTCGCGGAAGAGCGGCGCTGCGGCATCGAGCGCGACGAACGTGTGCTCGAGGAACGGCGTGTAGCAGGAGAGATAGCCGCCGGGCGAGAGGAGCGAGAAGGCGTGCTCCATGTGTGCCGGGGTTATCGTGAGGTCGAGATGGACGACGTCGAACTCGCCGGTCGCGTCAAGCATATCGGCAGCGACCACCTCGACGTTGTCGAGGCGGGCGTTCTTGATGTTCTTCTCGGCGATCCGGGCGAACTCCGGTCGCACCTCGTAGGTCTTCACGCTCCGGGCGATGCTCCCGAAGTAGATCGCGGCGACGCCGCTCCCGGTTCCGGCGTCGAGGACATGGTCGTCGCGGTTCATCCCCGTGTAGGCGATCACCATGCCGATGTCCTTGGGGAGCATGGGCGCTCCGCTCCGTTTTGCGTGGACGAAGAAGTCGGTCGGCCGGGGGCGCAGCACCGTGAACGGGATATCGAGGTGAGTCCGGATCTCGCCTCCCGGGTTCATGCCCACGAGCGCCGCAAGATCGATCATCCCCCGGTCGGTGGAGAACTTTCCTTCGCCCGCCGTCACGAAGTGCTCGCGGTCCTCACCGACGAGCAGGAGGCGTTCGCCCGTCTCGATCATTGCTGCGCGAGTTTCAGGATCGCTTCGGCGATATCGCCGCGGGTCTCGACGAGCGCCGCCCGCGCGGCCTCCTCGGTTGCCCCGGTCTGCGATGCGACGAGGGCGACGTCGTCGTCGGGGATCTCCGGGACGGCCTCCTCGAACCGGGCATCCCCGGTGATCTGGTAGGAGGTGGTCCCCTGCATGGTGGTCGCGACGACCTGGGCATCGTCAAAGACGTAGTTTCCCGCGGGCGTGTAGATGACGACCCTCTCGACGCCCTCGATCTCCTCCATCTCCATGCCCATCTGCTTCATCATCTGCTTCATCTTCTTCGGGTTTATCTTTCCAGGCATCATGTGGATCCTCTTCCTTGCCGTACTTTTACCGCTACACCGTAATTAAATGCCAGCATCTCCCGCCCGGAGAGCAGCGCCGCCCCGGTGGCGAGGAGGACGTCGTCCGCCGTCACCACCAGCACCTCGTCGCCGGGGCGGATACCCTCGTCGGCAGTGACGACGTGTTTTGCCATCGCGTTCTTCCCGTCCGCGACGAAGGGCGCCACGTCTTCCTGCACCACGACCCGGTAGGCCGGGGGGGCGAGATGGGCGCGAAGGCGCATCGCTGCGGCTATCCCGAGGGTCAGGCGGCCGTCCTGCGCCCTGACCGTCGCGAGCCTCTCCTTTCCGAGGCGCACCTGGCGGATGCGCCCGGTCGTGGAGAACTGGAAGGCGCAGTCGTCGGGGAAGACCGCGGCTCCGGCCCCGGCACCGAACTGGAAGTCAGCAATCGTCCGTATCCGCTTGAGCGAACTGTCGTTTGAGTATTCGGTTGACACCATCAACAAACACCTCTTCTGTATCGTGGGGAATGAATGCTCCGGCAGCGATCCGGTGCCCGCCGCCTGCGCCGCCGACCTCTGCCGCCGCCTCGACGAGCGCCTCCTGAAGGTCGACTCCGCGGGCGATCGCCCACTCGTTCGTCCGCATCGAGACCTTCGTCATCTCCGGTTCGTCCACCATCGCGGAGAGCACCATCATGGGTTTCTTCCAGTTCAGTTTGGAAAGCGCCATCCCCGCCCCGATCCCGACGATGGTGTCGGGGAACCGGTCGCCGGTGTGGATGTACTGGAGGTGCGAGAGTTCGGTGACGCCGGCTTCAAGGATGTACTGGAGCAGGTCGCGGATGACTGTCCGGTGGTGGGCGAGCATCTGCTCAGCGTCGCGGTAGGCCTCCCCCCGTTCCCCGTGGCAGATGCTGCTCCCTGTCCGAGGTTTCGCCCACCGGCCGCAGGCGTTTAAGAGGGTGGCGTACTCGGAGGCGTTCCGCAGCGGCGTGCGCTCCGGCTCGTCGGGGAATATGTAGGTCTCGGCGAGGAGGCGGTCGGTATCCCGCCCGTAGGCGATGAGTTGCTGGACGAGGGCGCTGATGATCGTGCGCCGGTCGTCGAACGGGAGCTCTTCCCAGACGAGCCACCCTCCCCGCGGGTTCTTCAGTTCGACGCCGAGTCTCTCAAGGAACCGGAGTGCGGCGTTCGTGTTGTTCGAGATCCCGTCGATGTAGGGGTCGTCGCAGTAGCCGAGGCAGGTGTGGATCGGGCGGGTGGATGTCCCGTAGCAGTTCAGGTCGTGGTCCCGCACGAGGATGTTGCCGTATTCCACCCCGTCGGAGACGATCTCGCGTGCCGGGCCGACCAGCCCGCAGTTCTCGCGGGCCATCATGTCCCCGACGTTCCCGATGACGGCGAGTTTGGCGAGGTCGATGTTTGTGGAATCGATCGCCTTCGCGACCATGTAGGCGACGCCGGCGGCGCTCATCCGGGTGATGCCGTGATCGAGGGTGTTCACCTGGGGGTAGAGCGTGCCGCAGGGCTGGCCGACATGGTGGTCGAGAATCAGGACCTCGTCGGCAGAAAGGCCGTGTTCCTCAAGAAGGTTCTGCTGACCTGCCCCGAGGTCGGCGAAGAGTTTCAGGGAGCCGTCCTTTGGGACGTGACGCATTGCCATCGGCTCGAGCTGGCGGACGAAGACGGACGTGACGGGGATACCCTCGCGGGCGAGCGCCTGCGCGAGGATCGCTTCCGTGCTGATGCCGTCGGCGTCGATGTGGGAGACGACCGTCACCGACTCCGCTTCATTGATGATATCCGCCGCTCTTTGCAGATCGTTCTCGAGGCTCATCTCCATAGTAGTGCGTCGTGGAATGTCAATAAGGCATGGGGGTGTGGTGAGGGCGAAGGTTTGGGGAGGTCGGCGAAATGGAGAACTGGAGCAGGAGTGGCTTGAGTCTTCAAACGACGGACTATGTAACCCGCACCCACTGGTGCTTACATTCCTCCCGGTTGCACATGCCCTTACACGGATTCCCCCCGGATATCGCCACTGGGGGAGGGGCTGACGGGGAGGGGGGAGCATCCCCCCTCCCCTGTCTCTACCCGGTAAGGCTCTTCCTGCGACCCCCACCCCGCCCGGCCTCCGGCCTCCTCCCCCGCCCCAAAGGGCGGGGGCAGTGCGTGGCGATAGGCGATGGTTCGTTACGCAACTAATCGGAGGCCGGGAGCGTGGGCACCGTGAGGTGCGAAGAATCGGAGCCGGAGAAGACCTGAGGTCCTGGACTGGCAGCTGGCCGAAGGTACGACGTTCTAAGGGAATGCGACTGTCCTACGGGCAGGAACTCGAATACCAAAGGTGCGACTTCCACGGAAAATCCGCGTGAGGCACGTGCGGTCGAGAACAATCCTGGCACCCGTGGCTGCTCGTCTGTCGACGCCGCTTTGAACCAACAGCCTTCCCGGCGCATCCCCGGTCAGAAACTAAAACTATCTAAGAAAGAAACGCCATAGCACCGATCAGGCAACGCTCCTGGAGGGGCGGGACATGACGACAGAGGATATGCGGGAGTTTCTGGAGACCGGCGTTATCGACGCCGGCCGGATGAGAGCGATCGAGGGGAACGCCGTGGCGCTCGGTTACCCGTCGCTTCTGATGATGGAGAGCGCCGGGCGGGCGGTCGCAGACACCGTCCTCGCCCGAGGTCCTTCCCGGGTCCTCGTCCTCTGCGGGAGGGGAAACAACGGCGGCGACGGGATGGTGGTGGCCCGCTACCTCCAGCACCTCGATGCGGTCGACGTTGTCTACCCCGACTGCGGCACGACGACCCCCTCGGCCGCCGCACAGCTTGCCCTTCTCCGACACTGCTCAGTCGCCCTCCACCCCGTCCGGTGCGCCGCAGACGTCGAGGCGCTCTCCCGCCTCTTTGAAGAGGCAGACGTCATCATCGACGCGATGCTCGGCACCGGGGCGGCGGGCGCGGTGCGGGAGCCGTTTGTAACCCTCGTCGCCCGTGCAAACGCGAGCGGCGCGCCGGTCGTCGCCGTCGACATCCCCACCCCCGGGATCCGCGCGAGCCGGATCGTATCCTTCCACCGGCCGAAGGTGGAGGGCGCGGCCGTCGCGGATATCGGCATCCCGCTCGAGGCTGAGATATTCACCGGCCCGGGAGACCTCACGCTCATCCCGTCGCGGGCTGAGGGGGCTCATAAGGGCGCCGGCGGCGAGGTGCTCGTCGTCGGGGGCGGGCCCTACCAGGGGGCGCCCTACATCGCGGCGATGGGAGCGCTCCGCGCCGGGGCCGACATCGTGCGGGTGGCTTCGCCTGCGTACATCCCCATGCCCGACCTGATCTACGAGCGCCTGGAAGGAAAGGCGATCACCGTCGACCACCTGGAGACAATACTCCGGCTCGTCGACCGTGCGGACACTGTCGTCTGCGGGATGGGCCTCGGGAAGGAGAGCCACGACGTCGTCCTCGCCGTCGCGGAGGCGGCACAGAAGGCGGTCTTCGATGCCGATGCGCTCGCCCTGCCCCTTCCGGCGGCGAAGGAGACGATCTATACCCCGCATGCAGGCGAGTTCGCGCGGATGACCGGTGCGGAGCCCCCGGTGGATCTCACTCTCCGCGGCCGGTCCGTGAAGGCCGCGGCGACTACCGGGACCATCCTCCTCAAGGGCCCGGTCGACGTCGTATCGGACGGCTCAAGGGTCAGGTTCAACCGGACCGGCACCCCCGCCATGACCGTCGGGGGGACGGGCGACCTCCTGGCCGGCATCGCCGGCGCGCTCTTCTGCCATCTCCCCGCGTTTGAGGCTGCCTCCCTCGCCGCGTACGTCAGCGGCAGGGCCGGCATGCTCGCCGCGGAGGAGCGGGGAAACGGCATGCTCGCGACCGATATGCCTGAGCGCATCCCGGAGATCCTCTTTTGCCACCCCGCGCCGGACTGACCCGCCATACGTCGCCTTCTTTTATTCCCAGAGAGAAGTTCTCCTGATACACATGAGCGAGTCCGGCGAACACGGCAAGGCCCCGGTCTTCACCCACATCGAGAACGACCGCGCACAGATGGTGGACATCTCGGGAAAGACCGAGGTCGTCCGGGAAGCGGTTGCGAGCGGCAGGATCTACCTTCGGAGCGAGACGCTCCGCGCCATCCGGGAAGGAACCACGGTCAAAGGCAACGTGCTCGCGACCGCACGGGTGGCGGCGACCCTCGCGGTGAAGGATACGCCGCGCCTCATCCCCATGTGCCACCCCATACCGCTCGCGGGCATCACGATCGACTTCGAGGAGGGCGACGGCTACATCGAGGCGACCGCCCGCGTCAAGTCCTACGGGAGGACCGGCGTCGAGATGGAAGCGCTCACCGGCGTCTCCGCCGCCCTTCTCACCGTCTGGGATATGGTCAAATCGGCCGAGAAGGACGAGAACGGACAGTATCCGGTCACCCGGATGGATGCCATCCGCGTCGTGGAGAAGCGCAAGGGCGTGTAGTGCGCTACGGGATCGATCTTCCCACATGCCCTTCGTGTGAAGGATCCGGCATCTTATCCCGATGTTTTGCCTCACGCGAAGCCGCGAAGAACGGTTGGGTGTTGGGGACTTCCTTGAGAAGCTATCAGGCTTCTCAAACTCCGGTTCTGCGAACCTTCGGTCTTCTCAAGTTCCGTTCCTACGGAACGTCGCACCCTGCGGGAACGTTATCCTTCGCGGCTTCGCGCTCTTCGCGTGAGGCTGTATCGTTATCTGCACCTGTTTGCTCACGCGAAGCCGCGAAGATCGCGAAGATCGGTTATCCGAGAGCGCCTCCCCTTCGCGGCTTCGCGCTCTTCGCGTGATGCCACAGTATACCGGAGCCCCGGTGGGCGCGGGACCCCGGGGGAATCCTTTATCTACGCTCCCGTCAACCTGTTAGGAACCACGGGATACGTCCCGGAAAGGAATGTGGCGGAAACGCTGAACCTGAGGTGATTTGAAAGATGGCAAAGTCGATGTATGCCTACGTACGCGAGGCATGGAAGCGGCCTGACAGGTCGGAAGTGAAAGGTCTCCTCTGGGAGCGCCTCCAGGTCTGGCGGCGCGAGGGGAGTATCGTGCGCGTTGAGCACCCGACCCGGATCGACCGGGCCCGGTCGCTCGGATACAAGGCCAAGCAGGGGATCGTCGTCGTGCGGGTCAAGGTCCGCCGCGGCGGCCGGAGGAAGCCGCGGTACATCCGCGGGCGCAGGACGGCACGCATGGGCATGCGCCGGTTGACCCCGGCAAAGAGCCTGCAGCGCATGGCCGAAGAGCGCGCATCCCGCAAGTTCCCGAACATGGAGGCCCTGAATTCCTACTGGGTCGGTGAGGACGGACGCTCCAAGTGGTTCGAGGTCATCATGGTCGACGGGCACCACCCGTCGATCAAGAGCGACCGCAACCTCGCGTGGATCGCAAACCCGGTCCACCGGGGCCGGGCGGAGCGCGGCAAGACCTCCGCAGGCCTGAAGGGTCGCGGGATGCAGACGCGCGGGCGGGGAACCGAGAAGACGCGCCCGAGCATCCGTTCCCATGCGAACCGCGGCAAATAAATACTTCTTTTTTTATACGGCCTACCCACGATGAAGATCACAGATGCCGGTTTGCATCCCTATCCTGCCGGCGACTCGACGGTTGCGCGAATGGCGCTCGAAGCGGCAGAACTCGGGTTCGATAGCGCCGTCGTTATCGGAGGCGCCGCGCATCGACCTCCCGGCATCGAGGTCCTCCAGGGGGCCGTGATCAGCGCCGCGTCCGTAAAAGAGGTCCTGAAGAGGGTGCGCGATCCCGCCGTCCGACGGGCCGATCTCGTCTACGTCGACGCCGGGGAGATCGCCTTTAACCGTGCGATCGTCTCGATCAAAGAGGTGAACGTCGTCAGGAGCATTCATGCCACCCGGAGGAACGCCTTCGACCACGTCGCCGCACGGACGGCGGCAGAGCGGGATGTGGCGGTGAACATATCGATGGCTCCCATCATCCACCTCCGCGGGACGAAGCGTCAGAGAGCGCTGCAGCGATATGCGGACATCCTCTCGCTGCAGCGGCGATACGGCTTTCCCCTGACGATCTCGTCGGATGCCCGCTCGATACTCGGGCAGCGATCGGTTCGCGAGACCCGCGGCCTCTGCGCACTCTTCGGCATGACGGGTGCGGAAGTGACCGAAGCGCTCTCATCTGTTGGCCGGATCCTCGAACCGCACCGGCCCGTGAAGGTGGTCGAATGAGGCCGAGACCGCCGGCGATGCGGACGAAGCGGCGCTACGTCCTGGCGCGGATCCTCCCCTCCGGGGTGGAGCTGGACCAGAAACAGGTGTATCTCTCGGTCATCGAGGCCGTGACCTCGCTTCTTGGCGATGCGGCCGCCGGTCTTGCCCAGCCCGCGGTGGTCTTCTGCGAGGGGGGCTACGTCGTCGTCCGGTGTCGGCGGGGGACCGAGAAGGATATCGCCGTCGCGCTGGCAACGGTCACCGCGGTCGCCGATGAACGGATCGCGCTCCGGACAGTCGCCACCTCGGGTACGATCCACGCACTGCGGCGCCGGATGAAGCCGGTTCGGCAGCTCTCGGGGGACGGGGAAGTGAAGATCGGGGAAACTTATTTCGCGGTCTATCGCTACCCGCGTCAAAAGGTTGATTTGGTTGAAAAAGGTATTAAGCATCAGAAGTCATTGTTTTTCACCGAAGCCGATTTGGAGGAACGATAATGCAACCACAATATCAGATGGGATATGACCGGGCAATCACAGTATTCAGCCCGGACGGAAGGCTTTACCAGGTCGAGTACGCCAGAGAAGCGGTGAAACGAGGCACGACAGCCGTTGGAATCAAGTGCAGCGAAGGTGTCGTGCTGATCGTCGATAAGAGGGTGACGTCCCGTCTCCTTGAACCGGTCTCCATCGAGAAGATCTTCAAGATCGACACGCATCTCGGCGTTGCGTCCTCCGGCCTCGTCGGCGATGCGCGGTCCCTCGTGGACCGGGCGCGGGTCGAGTCCCAGATCAACCGGGTCTCCTACAACGAGCCGATCAACGTCGAGATCCTCGCGAAGAAACTCTGCGACCATATGCAGACCTACACCCAGTTCGGCGGTGCCCGCCCCTACGGGACCGCTCTCCTGATCGCAGGAGTCAGCGACGGGGAGGCCCGGCTCTTCGAGACGGATCCGAGCGGCACGCTGCTCGAGTACAAGGCGACCGGCATCGGGACCGGCCGGCCTGCCGTCATGAAGGTCTTCGAGGACGAGTACCAGGAGGATGCGGACTTCGCCGGCGCCATCGGGCTCGGGATCAAGGCCCTGCACGCCGCGACGGAGGGCAAACTCGACGTGGGTGCGATCGAGATCGGCCTCGTCTCAATCGAGACCCGGGAGTTCCGAAAGCTGGAGAGGGACGAGGTAAAGACCTACGTCGACCAGTTCGAAGAGTGAGCGTCATCCGTATGATTCCTCTCGACCAGGCAGTAGTGGCGCGGCTTGAGAGCCACGGAGAACGGTTCGAGGTCCTCGTCGACCCCAACCAGGCCATGCGCATCCGGCAGGGCGAGGAGATTGATCTGGAGGATGTCGTCGCCGCCGACTCCATCTTCTCGAACGCCGCCCATGCCGAACGGGCCTCCGAAGAGAGCCTCGTGAAGGTCTTCAAGACGACCGAGTTCGAGGAGGCGGCACTCCGGATCATCCGGAAAGGCGAGATCCATCTCACGTCGGAACAGCGCCGCCACCTCACCGCGGAGAAGCGCAATAGGGTCGTCACGTTCATCGCGAGGAACGCCGTCAACCCACAGACCGGGTTCCCTCACCCGCCGCAGCGCATCGAGCTTGCGATGGAAGAGGCGAGGGTGAACATCGACCCCTTCAAGTCCGTCGAGGAGCAGGTCAAAGAAGTGGTCAAGGCGCTCCGCCCGCTCCTCCCCATCCGGTTCGAGGAGATCCGGGTCGCCGTGAAGGTCCCGGCGGATTATGCCGCGAGGGCATACGAGATCACGACCGCGGGAACGCTCGAGCGGGATGAGTGGCAGAAGGACGGATCCTGGATTGCAGTCGTTAGAATCCCGGCGGGCGTCCAGGAAGAGTTCTACGACCTGGTGAACAAGGTTTCCCGGGGGAATGCGGAGACCCGGATCGTCGAACGGGTGTCGTGATTAACTATATTAATCGACAGCACAAAAATTAGAGGACATACAAGAGGTACGCGAAATGGCAAGTCGCAAACAGAGTGCAAAGGGCAAGGTCGTAGGAAGTTCCGGGCGTTTCGGCCCCAGGTATGGCCGGTTTATCCGGAAGAGAGTCAACCAGATCGAGACGGTCTCCCGCGCGACCCATGCGTGCCCCCGCTGCGACCAGGCAGCGGTCAAGCGTGAGGGAACGGGTATCTGGGCGTGCCGCAAATGCGGATTCAAGTTCGCCGGTGGCAGTTACGTCCCGGAGACCCCGGCGATGCGCGTCGCCGCGCGGAGCATCGAGCGGTCTCTGCAGAGGGAGGGTTAATCGGTCGTGGCTGCCTATAAGTGCGCTCGCTGTAAACAAAAAGTGGAGATCGACGTCAATATACGCTGCCCCTACTGTGGGCACCGCATCCTCTTCAAGGAACGCGGAGCTGGAATAAAAGATCTGAAGGCTCGATGACGGTCGTCACGACGTCGCGTAAACCGGCTCCTGAGGTGCGCACCCTTGCGCGGGATCTGGCGTTCTCGATCGGCGCCGAATACCTCACCCGCGGCAAAGCGGGCATGGGCGACCTCTTCTCCTTCGAGGGGCCGGTTCTGATCGTCTCGAAATCCGGCCCTTTTTTTCTGATTCAGATGTATGACGGCGGGGAGCCGGCGGCAGAGATCCGGGTCCGGTCGTTTGCCGTCGAGGAGCGAGCCGGTGCGATCGCCCGCGGACTCTTTGTCTCGGATCGCTTCGTGTATGAGGCGCTCAAGGATCACGTCGATGTCGCGTTTGCCGGGGAGTCCCTTACGGGAAACCGGATCGTCTTTGACGGGACGCAACGGAGACGCTACACCCTGAAGGTGACCCCGTGACGCATACTGCGGTCTTCCGGTTTGCGACCCCCGATGCCCATGCCCTCTACCTCTCCGTCTGCCAGGAGATGGGCGACGTGGGCGGCCGGTCGTCCGTCCGGGTCGAACTCGCGGGCGACGATCTGCTCGTCCTCGATGTGAATGCCGCCGATATACCCGCGCTCAGGGCGGCCCTGAACACCTGGCTGCGGCTGATAACCATAGCGGTCGAGATGCGGGAACTTGCCGTCCCGTCAGGATGATGGGGAACCCCTCTTCTCTGAACCCTCACCTTTAATGAGTTCTGCGTCCCTATCATGTAGAGAAAGGGCAGAGGGTCGGGAAGGCCGCTGCCCGCCACCTGAAATACTGTTACCGATCTTCGTCAATTCCAGGAGTAGATGAATATGGAAAACATCCCGCCAAAAGTGCAGAACCAGCTGGCGATGCTTCAGCAGATGCAGCAGCAGCTCCAGACCGTGGTATCGCAGAAAGCACAGTACGAACTAACGGTCCGCGAAGCCCGGCGCGCGGTCGAGGACCTGGCCGACGTCCCCGAGGATGCGGCGGTCTTCATGAACGTCGGCAGCGTCATGATGCAGAAGAGCAAGGAGCAGGTGCTTGCTTCCCTGAACGAGCGCATCGAGACGCTCGACCTCCGCGTCAAGTCGCTTGAGAAGCAGGAGAAGGCGCTGCAGGGCAGGTTCGAGCAGTTGTCTGCGCAGATCAGGGGAGCGCTGGAAGGAAAACAGCAGCCTCCCGGCCCCATCTGATCCGTCACCTTTTTTTGAAAAAGGGCTTTGTTGAAATTCTCTCTCCGACTCACGCGAAGCCGCGAAGGAGGATGTCGATGCCCATCCAGTCTTCGCGCGAGGCCACATTACCGATGATTCGACTTTGGTGATGTATGGATAATCGGGAGGCCTCTATGGGTAACCGGGCTTATCCGGAGGTAGATCTGAAAAAGGGGTGAGGTCTTCATTCCTCACGGTCGAGTTTGTGCGTCCGGCAGACGAGGTTGATCGCGTTGATCACCGCCTCGACCGATGCGAGGATGATGTCGTCGCTCGATGCGCTGGCATCGAAGACCCGGCCTCGCTCGTCCTCGACGGCGATCGTGACGTGGCCGAGAGCATCGGTGCCCCCCGAGATCGCCTCGATGCTGAACTCTTTTAAGTGGACCGGGGCCGGGATGATCCCGAGGATCGCCCGCACGGCCGCGTCCACCGGGCCGTTGCCGACGCTCGAGAAGATGTGCTCGACCCCGTCGACGGTCGCCCTGACGCTTGCCGTCGGGATGGCATGGTTGCCGGTCATGATGGCGACGTCCTGGAGTTCCAGGGTCTTCTCGTCGGGTGCGATCTGCATGACGCTCTCCGCGATCTCATAGAGGTCGGCGTCCGTCACCCGCTTACCCCTGCCAGCGATCTCCTTCACCCGGAGGACGATCTCGTCGATCTGTTCGTCGGCAGGCTCCATGTGCACTTCGGCGAGCATCTGCTTGACCGCATGCCTCCCGGCGTGTTTGCCGAGTTTCAGCCTGCGCCGGTGCCCGACCATCTCCGGCGTCATGATTCCGGGTTCGAACGTGTCCGACCGGGTGATGACGCCGTGGGAGTGGATCCCGCTCTCGTGGGCGAAGGCGTTCTCGCCGACGATCGGCTGGATGGCCGGGACGCTCATCCCCGCGTAGCGGGAGACGAGCCTTGAAGTCTCGACGAGGCTCTGCGTCCGGATGCCGGTATCGATACCGTAGATGGACGAGAGCACCATCACCGTCTGCGCGAGGTCGGCGTTGCCTGCCCGCTCGCCGATGCCGTTCACCGTCACCTGCACCTGGGAGGCGCCGCCCTCGACCGCTGCGATGGTGTTTGCCACCGCAAGCCCGAAGTCGTTGTGGCAGTGGACGTCGATCGGGCAGTTCACCTCGCGGTCGATCCGCTCGATGAGGCGCTTCATCGCCGTCGGGGTGATCACGCCGACCGTGTCGGGCACGTTGATGATCGTCGCTCCGGCGTCCACCGCAACACGGTATACCTCTATCAGGTAGTCCCAGTCGGTCCTAGTCGCGTCCATCGCGGAGAACATGCACCGGCCGACGTGATCGCGCGCATACGCGATGATATCGCCGGTGGTCTCGAGGACCTGTTCGCGGGTCTTTCTGATGGTGTACTCGCGCTGGACGTCGGAGGTCGGGATGAAGACGTGGACCATGTCGACGCCGCAGTCGATGCACGCATCAACGTCGGCCCGGAGCGACCGCGCAAGGCCGCAGACCTGTGCGGAGAGCCCGAGATTCGTGATGGCCCGGACTATATCGCGTTCGGCATCCGAGGATGCGGGAAAGCCCGCTTCGATGGCGTGGACCCCTATTCCGGAGAGCTGTTCAGCAATACCGAGCTTCTCTTCGAGCGTGAACGAGATACCCGGTGTTTGTTCACCGTCGCGCAGCGTGGTGTCGAAAACAGTGACGTTTTTGTTCGCACGGCTATCGGTGAAGAAGACAGTACGCTTCAGCGTTCCTGCGTGCTTCAGCGTTTGTAGGGTTCATACATACTCGTTATTCGAGGTTGTATATAAAGAATAATGCCCGTATCCCGATCTTCCCCGGGAGTTCTGCGAAATATTTAATAACAACTCTATCTAACATTATTAGAGCAGTGACCCGCCTTAACTCAGACTGGTAGAGTGCGCGGCTGTAGTATGGTCTTCGCTCTCGGGCGAACTGCGCGGCTACCGCGATGTCCCCGGTTCGAATCCGGGAGGCGGGATCACCCCCAAACATTGAGTGCCCAGGTAGTGTAGTGGCCTATCATGACGGCCTGTCACGCCGTCGACACGGATTCGAATTCCGTCCTGGGCGTCACTTTCTTTCATCTTGAAGGCTTCCAGCGGAGCGGTTCATCTCCCTGAGGCGGCATGCAGCATGCCCGGAGCGTACCGGGAAACCGCTCTGAACCCTCGATAATCCTCAAACTCGTAGTCCGGCAGGAATCGCTATTGAAAATGATTATATAGAAGGATTTATTTTTATCTCCCAGGTAAAATATATATACCTTGATGCTGTATCCGGTGCCATGCACGCTCAAGGGAAATGGATCGAGAGCGATCCTTTATTCAATGCTCTGGGGACGCTCATCCTCGGGACAGGTCTTTTTGTTCTGGTGAGTCTGGCGATATATGCTTCCGGATTTCTGACCTGACAGGAGAGAGGGGCCGCGGGGATACAGCGCCTGCTAGTGGCCCGGCGGCCCCAAGCACTTATTACAAACCCGCCTCAACGTGTGATATACGCCCGGGCGTAGGCCGCGGGAGTGACGGAACCATGACTCATAGCATATCCCCTGGGCCTGGAGACGACCGTCCGGACCTGGAGACCCTGATCTCACGGCTCTTTGACCCGGAGAAGGCCGTGCGGGCGGAGGCGATGCACGGACTCGTCGCGGTTGGGAGACCCGCCGTGCCCGCCTGCATTGCCCTGCTGACGGACAGCGACTGGAGAGTGCGGTATCGCGCTGCGGAGGCCCTCGGGCTGCTCGGCGACGGCGAGGCGTATGCGCCCCTCGTCGCCGCCCTCGACGATGAGAAGGATCACGTCCGCTACATGGCGGCGAAGGGGCTCGGGCTGCTCGGCGACCCCGGGGGGGTCGGGCTGCTCGGGAGGATGCGGGACGACGAGAACGAGTTCGTGCGCCGGAGCGCCGCCCGCTCGCTCGGCACGATCGGCGGCGGGGAGGCAGTTTCAGCGCTCCGTGAGGCCCTCGAAGGTGAGACGGTGGATGGTGTCCGGGCGGCAATCATCGAAGCGCTCCGCGATGCCGGTGTGGATACAGCCCTTCACTGATCCATCATTCTTCGCGTGAGTTACTTGCAGGGGGGATAATAATACAGTCTCACGCGAAGAACGCGAAGCCGCGAAGGGGAGTCGCTCTTGGATAACCGATTTCGCGCTCTTCGCGGCTTCGCGTGAGCAAACAGGTGCAGATAACGATACAGCCTCACGCGAAGAGCGCGAAGTCAAGACAAGTTCCGGGCGCTCCGTCCGTCGCGACCGGTATGCGGTCCCGTCCCATACCCGGTGTCAGGGTTGGCAAAGCACCGGATCCCGGCAAGGCCTCGCAGGTGTCCGATGCAAAAGAGTAAGATGTATCAGGACCGGGCGACCTCGCCCGGTGCGCTCTTCTTCCGACAGACAGCGTCGATGACGCCGTGCTGCACGTTGTAGAAACTGTGCAGTACGTCGATCTCGCAGTCGAGATCGATGACCGTCTCCTCGTCACCCCCGGTGCAGAGGGTCACTGAATCCTCCTGGAACGTGACGTATGGGGCGCCGTCCGCCCGGGCATCCGCAACCGCGGTGATGTAGATGCAGTCGTCCCCTTCGACCACCTCGACATCGGACTCGTCTTCCTCGTCCCCGGCAAAATCCGGGTAGGAAGCCCCTTCGGGCATTCCGCCGATGATGGTGAATCCGATGATCTTCGGATCGCTCTGGGGCATCTCGCTCAAGATCCGCTCCATCAGCCGCGCGATGTCTCGAAACATTTCGTCGTATGGGTTATTCGCCATGTGTACCACGTATCCGGTATCGGTCGTTGATTCGCTCGACAACCCCCTTGCGTGCGAGGTTGCCCAATCTCTGTTTCAGCTCATCCGTGGACAGGCTGCTCACTTCCTCGAGTTCCGCGAGGCGCAGGTCGGCGTGGGAGAGAGCGAGGACGATCTCCATCTCCCCGTCGTCGGTGACGAGACTCCCCCGCGTGCGCATGACCTCACCGAACCTCGATTCGATCTCCCGCTCCAGTTGTTCGAGGTTATCCAGGAGTTCGTCGTGGGCCCGAACCATCCTCCTGAACACCTCGAGGTTCCTTGCAAATCGTGTTCTCTGGTTCTCGTCAACGGAGGGAAGCGTAACCCCGTCCTGCTTCTGCAGGTTTACGATGACATTGATGTCATGCGAGAGGTAGTAATACTTTCGCCTGCGCTCATCCTGGTGAGATATGAGGAGCTGCTCGCGCTCCATCAACTGGAGGTGTTCTATCACCGCTTTCGGACTGAGGACCAGCCGCTCGGAGATCTCGGTCACGAAACACGGTTTCTGCCTCAGCAGCTCAATTATTCGCCGCCTGTTCCGGTTTCCCAGGATATCAAGGAGACGGGAAACCTCGCTGCCCTCAAGCATATTTACTAAATGTTAGTGATCCAACCATAAAAAAGGATCATTCGAAGAGGCGGTAGTTCGGTGCCTCGTCGGTGATCATGATGTTGTGCGGGTGGCTCTCGCCGTACCCCGCAGACGTGATCCTGAGGAATCTGCCGTTCTTCTTCAGGTCCGCCACTGTCTTCGAGCCCGTGTAGCCCATCGCGGACTTCAGGCCGCCGACGAGCTGATAGATGACGTCCGCGACCCGCCCGACGTAGGGCGTGACCCCCTCGACGCCTTCGGGGACGAACTTGGTCTTCCCGAACTCCTTCTTCTGGAAGTAGCGGTCGCTCGACTCGCCGCTGCTCATGACGCCGAGCGATCCCATCCCGCGGTATTGCTTGTAGCGCCGGCCCTTGATCGTCGTGACCCTCCCCGGCGCCTCGTCGGTGCCGGCAAAGAGACTGCCGGCCATGATACTGTCTGCACCTGCGGCGATCGCCTTCGCGATATCTCCCGAGTAGCGGATACCGCCGTCGGCGATAACCGGCACGTCGGCCTCCTGCGCCACCCCGGCAACGTTTGCGATCGCAGAGACCTGCGGCACGCCCACGCCCGCGACGATCCGGGTCGTGCAGATGGAGCCCGGCCCGATACCGACCTTCAGCCCGTCCACCATCCCGGCAAGGGTCGCGGCCGCCTGCTTCGTCGCGATGTTTCCCGCCACCACGTCGATGGCGACGCTCGCCTTGATCTCGCCGACCGCCTTGACGACGTTCATGTTGTGGCCGTGAGCGCAGTCCACCACCAGAGCGTCGGCCCCGGCCTCGACGAGCATCATCGCCCGGTTGAAGTCGAAGGGGCCCACCGCAGCGGCGACCCGGAGTTTCCCGTTCGCATCGCGGTTCGCGTGGGGGTACTGGCGTTTCTCGAGGATGTCCCGCATCGTGATGATGCCGATCAGGCACCCATCGGCGTCCACGACCGGGAGGCGCTCGACCTTGTTCGCATACATCGTCTCGAGCGCGTTCTCCGCCGTGATATCCTCGGAGGCCGTGATCAGCTTCTTCGTCATGTAGTCGGTTATCTTCGCCTCGCCGCGTTTCGGGAGGATCGCCCTGATGTCTCTCCGACTGACGATCCCAATCACCTTCTCGTTCTCGATGACAGGCACACCGCCGATACCATACTGCCGCATGATCCGCTCCACGTCGGTGACCGTGGATGCGGGATCGACCGCCACGACCTCGCGCTCGATCAGGTCCTCAGCCTGCTTGACGATCCTGACCTCGGCGGCCTCATTTTCAGCGGTCATGTTCCGGTGGATGACACCGATACCGCCTTCGCGGGCCATGGTTATCGCCATAACCGACTCGGTCACGGTATCCATGGCGGCGCTCACGAGAGGGATGGTCAGGTGAATATTTCGCGAGAAACGCGACCTGACATCGGCATCGGCGGGCTCCACCCATGATTCGGCGGGCTCAAGGAGCACGTCGTCGAACGTAAATGTTGTTTCCATCTGCATCTTCTCGGTGTACATACATCACCTGAGCATCATCATTGCTTTCTCCACCAGTTCCGCCCTGACCGCCATCGCGCGATCGCCTCCGCAGACCATCCCCCGGACACCAATGATCTCGGGGTCGATCCTCTTCAAGGCATCGAGATCCTCGAACTTCAATGAACCGGCAAGAGCCGTCTGCAGCCCAAACTCCCGGTTCTGTGCGGTGAACCGGGTCAGTGCCTCTTCGTCCATGAACTCGAAGAGACTCTTCCCATCTTTAATACCGGTGTCGATCATGGCAATATCGGCCCCGGCATCCGCGACCAGCGAACTGATCGCGAACGGCGAGATCGTGCCCATCCTCGCCGAATCGGCATAGGCTGCGATGACGACGTATCTCTCGGGAAAATCGCGTTTCACCGCCGTGGTCACCGCTTCGATGACCTCGCGGGCGCGGTCTTCCCCGTCGAACATCAGGCCGACTTTGATGTAATCGGCACCGGCGTGCGCGGCACCGTATGCAGAAAGAGCTGCGGTTCCCGGCTTATACTCATTGTCCCCGATTGCAGCGCTGACCGGTTTCCTGCCGGCGATCTTTTTGATTTCCTGGATGATCCAGGGGAAATTCGCGCCCAGCGACCCTTCAGAGGGTTTTTTCACGTCGATGATGTCAGCGGAAAGCGAGCTTCTTGCCTCCTCAATGCTGCTTGGACTGACGAGTAATTGCATAGAAATTAATGTTCCTTCTCCCTAATAGTGGTTACGTTGAGGACATGGAACTGATTCTTGCAGTCGATCTGGCAGGCGGTCTCGTGGTGCACGGAAAGTCCGGGATGCGCGCCGGCTACCGGCCGCTGACCTGGGGGCTTGCCCCTTCGGCCGACCCGGAGGCCTACCTTTCCGCTCTCGCGCCCCGATATCTCTACATCGCCGACCTCGAGAGCCTCGAGGGCAGGGCGCCGCAGGACGACCTCGTCAGGCGCTGTGCCGCGATGGTCGAGCGGTGCTACCTCGATCGGGGCTGCCGGTCGCCCGCCGAATGCGCGGCAGTACCCGGCGTGACACCGGTCGTCGGCACCGAGACGGCGGCGAAGACGATCGAGGATCTCGCAGCCTACCGGGGCGGTTACCTGAGCATCGACGTCAAAGGGGGCAGGGTGCTCCCCTGGGGCATCAAGCCTTCGGAGATGCTCCGCCGGGCATCGGCGTTCTCGTTTGAGGGGTGCATCCTCCTGAATATCAGCGATGTGGGGACGGAGCGCGGCCTCGACCGGGAGGATCTCGAAGCCCTGCGGGCGTGCTACCCCGGCCGCCTCCTCTACGGGGGCGGGGTCGCGGGAACCGACGACATCCATCTCCTCGCCGACGCCGGGTTCGACGGGGCGATCGTTGCGACCGCCGTCCACCGCGGCACGGTGCCGATCGAGTGGCTCCGGAGGGGACGGTCGTGCTGATCACCATCGAAGGGATCGACGGGAGCGGCAAGAGCACGCTCCTTGCCCGTCTCCGGGAACTGCTCGCCGACCTCGACCCCCTCTTCACCCGCGAGCCCGGCGCCACCTGGGTCGGCGAGTCGGTGCGGCGGGCGATCGCCGAGCGGATGGACCCGATCACCGAGGCGCTGCTCTTCTGCGCCGACCACGCCGCGCATATCGATACCCTGATCCGGCCCGCGCTCAATGAGGGAAGGCTCATCATCTCCGACCGTTACGCCGATTCAAGGTTCGCCTATCAGCCGGTCGTCCTCGACGGCGTCATCCCCGACCCGCTCTCCTGGCTGCGCCGGATTCACGAGGGGTGGACGATCCGGCCCGATCGGACGTTCCTCCTGGTTCTCCCCGTCGATGACGCCGTCTCACGGCTCGGTCCGGAGAAAAAGAGAGAGTACTTCGAGAACGCCGCAATTTTGTCGCGGGTGCAGGAGAACTACCTGGGCCTTGCGGCGGCCGACCCTTCAAGGTTCGTCATCGTCGATGCGCTGCTTCCAAGAGAGGAGGTGGCCCGGTTCATCGCGGACGAGATCAGGGCTGGTGCCCTATCGTCACGACGACGTCCCCGAGCGTGAGGACGTCCACCTCTTCTCCCGCCACCCGGTAGGCGACCTTCGGCGTGAAGGAAGCGGGGGGCACCGGGATCTCCTCGCCGTCGACCGTGACGGTCGCGGGCGGGTTCTTGAGCAGTTCCGGCGGGAGCGCCTCCACGGCCTGCATGAAGCCCCGCGCCTGCTTCCTGAGCGTCGGCCCGATCACTGCCATGTTGAAGTCCACCCCGCTCACGACCTCTTCGAGTCTGGGCGTCCCGGTGGACCAGTGGGCGTCGGCGTTGAGCGCCCGCCCGGCGTCGCCGGCGTCGTCGACCGGTTCCGGCGCGTAGATCATCACGTGGCCGAGCGGGGCGTTCAGCGCCATGCCCTTGTCGTGCTTGTAGCGCCGGAGTTCCGCGATCGTCTTCACCAGAAGATCGCCGTGGCGCCGCGCCTCGTCGTCGGTGTATGAGAAGTCCGGCCAGGCCTCCGCATGGACGCTTCTCCCGGCGAGGTTGTGATAGCACTCCTCCGCGAAGTGCGGGATGATCGGGGCAAGGAGGCGGCAGAGAACGTCCATCGTCGTCCGGAGCGCACTGCAGGCGCTGTCCCTGCTGCTGTCGTCCGTATAGAGGCGCCCCTTCGCGATCTCGATGTAGTCGTCGGCGAGCGTGTTCCAGGCGAACTCCCGGATCGCCCTGAGCGCCCGGTCGAACTGGTAGCCCTCCATCGCGGCGGTGACCTCCGCGACCGTCTCGGAGAGCCGGACGAAGAGCCACCGGTCGGTGAGTTCCGTCACCGGCGCCTCGGGATCGGCACCTTTCTCCAGGTGTCCCATGACGAACCGGAAGATGTTCCAGAGTTTGGTCTGGAACCGGGACGCGGCAACGACGTCGTTCCAGCTGAACATGATGTCCGAGCCGGTCGCCGCGCCGCCCGCACCCCACTGCCGGAGCGCATCGGCGCCGTACTGCCCGACGATCTCCTCGGGAGCGATGATGTTGTTCCTGCTCTTGCTCATCTTGAATCCGTCTTCCCCGAGCACCATCCCGTTCACCAGGATCTCGTCCCAGGGGTGGCTCCCGACCAGCGCCTTCGCCCGGAGGATCGTGTAGAACGCCCACGTTCGTATGATGTCGTGCCCCTGGGGGCGCAGTTGCGCCGGGAAGTACGGCGGTTTACCGGTCCCGTCCCACCCGGTGACGTGGAGCGCCGATATCGAGGAGTCCATCCAGGTGTCGAGGACGTCCTTCTCGCCGGTGAACTCCGATCCGCCGCACTTCGGGCAGGGGGCCTTCGGCTTATCGACGGTCGGGTCGATCGGGAGGTCTTCCTCGGCCGGGATGACCATCTCGCCGCAGGCGGTGCAGAACCAGACCGGGATCGGGGTCGCGAAGATCCGCTGCCGGGAGACGCACCAGTCCCACTCCATGGATTCCGCCCAGTTCTCCATCCGGGTGAACATGTGCTCCGGCGTCCAGGAGACCCTCCGTGCCGCATCCATGATATCGTCCCGGTGGACCCGGACGAACCACTGCCGCTCCGAGAGGATCTCGATCGGGGTCTTGCACCGCCAGCAGGTTCCCACCCGCTGTTCGAGTTCCTCCTGCCGCTTCAGGATCCCGCTCTCCTCCATATCCGCGAGGATCGCTTTCCGGCAGGCCTCCGACGTCATCCCCTCATACGGGGCCGCGGTCGCGGTCATGACACCCTGCCGGTCGATTGCCTTCCGAAGATCCAGGCTGTGCTGCTTCCACCAGTAGACGTCTGTCTTGTCGCCGAACGTACAGATCATCACCGCACCGCTGCCGAACTCCGGATCGACCGCGACGTCCTCGATGATCGGAACATCGTGGCCGAAGATCGGGACGGTGAGCCTCTTCCCCTTCATCCCGCGGTACCGCTCGTCGTCGGGGTGGACGGCCACCGCAACGCAGGCCGCGAGCAGTTCAGGCCGGGTGGTGGCGATCTCGACGCCGTCGAAGTCGAAGTAGTTGAGTTTGGTCGTCCGGGGAGCGTAGTTGACCTCGGCAAACGCGATGGCCGTCTCGCACCGGGTGCAGAAGTTCACCGGATGCTCGCTCTGGTAGATGTCGCCGGCCTTGAGCATCTGTAAAAACGACGCCTGGGTCTTTCTGTAGTAGTCCGGGAGCATGGTGATGTATTCGTGGCTCCAGTCGGTCGAGAACCCGAGCCGCCGCATCGTCGCCCGCATCTTCTCGATGTTTGTGAGCGTGAGGTCGCGGCACATCTCCCGGAACTTCTCCCGCGGTACATCGTTCTTGGTGATCCCGTGGGTCTCCTCGACCTTCACCTCGGTCGGGAGGCCGTGGCAGTCCCACCCCTGCGGGAACATGACGTTGTAGCCGCGCATACGCTTGTACCGCGCGATGAAGTCGATATAGCACCAGTTTAAAGCGTTCCCGATATGGAAGTTGCCGGTGGGGTAGGGGGGCGGCGTATCGATGATGAACTGCGGTTTTGAGGAGACGGGATCGAAATAGTTCTCCTCATCCCGCCAGGTACTCTGCCAGCGCGTCTCCACTTCTTCGATATCGTAGTTTTTGGGTAGTTGATGTGACGGCGACATTTTCAGCGTATAATCTCTCTCTTCCCAGTGAAATATATTGTTGGGCTTTTCCCGGTCGGGTATTCCCGGGAGCGCACGGGTTCGCCGCCCCCTGCGGGGTTTCCCGGAACGTCCACCGCCAGAAACCACGAAGAGGGCAGGTGTTCGACCCTAAAGGCTTTGTCCCTGAACTTCCAATCGTATAGGAATGACAAAGCGGACGGGGCTGGTCCTGGCATCGGTGCTCACCCTCGCCTTCATAGGCCTGGCCCCCCTGCTCCAGCCGGCATGGCTGCTCACGCTCTTCCTCGTCCCGTTCTCGCTCGTTCTCTTCCTCATCAAGGATACCCGGTACGTATCGCTCTCGATCATCGTGCTTGCCGTGCTCTACGGGCTCGGCTGGCTCTCGACATTCGTCTTCACCTGCACGCTCGGCATCGTCGTGATCGGGGAAGCGGCCTTCCGGCTTACCGGAGGGAAGCACGCGTCGTATCTCCACCACCTGGTTGCCGCTATCGTCGTATCGATCGCGGTGATGCTCTACCTCCAGTACGTCGCGCCGCTCGTCGTCGTGATGGGGGTGGTCGTCGCGGTGCTCCTCCGGGCGGCTCTCCGGGGGCGGGACGATGCCCTGATGATCGAGGCGCTCGGCGTCGCGATGACGATGTTCCTCTTCGAGGAACTCAACTTCGAGGTCGAACTGACCCTCCTCATCGCCGCGGCGCTCATCGGGTTCGGGTTCGGCTACACCGCCTACCGGTTCCGGGTGGCCGACGTCAGCGGCCTCTTCTCAGGCGCCATGATCGGGATCATCCTGATCGTCTTCGCGGACGTCCGGTGGTTCCTGATCATGCTCACCTTCTTCATCATCGGTGCCGGGGCTACCCGGTACCGCTACCGCGACAAGGAGCAGCTCGGCGTTGCCCAGGAGCACGGGGGCGTACGCGGCTACTTCAACGTCTTCGCGAACGGCCTGGTGGCGACCGCCGCTGCCATCCTCTTCGGGTTGACGGGCCACCCGGCGTTCGTGGCGCTCTACATGGGGAGTGTCTCCGCCGCCGCCGCCGATACCGCCGCAAGCGAGATCGGGGTCACGGGGAAGGCGCCGTACCTGATCACGACGCTCAAGCCGGTGCCGCGGGGGACGAACGGGGGGGTGACCCTCCGCGGCGAGGTTGCGGCCGTCATCGCATCCGCCATCGTCGCCGTCGTCGCATGGGCGATGGGCGTCGCCGACCCCTGGATGGTCGTCGTCACGGTCATCGCCGGCTTTGTCGGCACCAATGTCGACAGCCTGGTGGGCGCAACGCTCGAGAACAGCGGCAGGATCGGGAACTCGGGCACGAACCTGATCGCCACGTTCTCGGGCGGGGTCTCGGCGATGCTGATCTATATGCTCGGGTGAAGCGGTGCAGGCTTCCCTCCACGGCCCCCGCTTCACACCGTCGGGGATCATCTATGGAGAACATTTTGTATCGCTGCAACCAATAGTAGACACATTATGGAGAGTGGATCGGTTGTGGGGAACCGCGTCTTTGTCGCAGAGAACGCAACGGTCATCGGAGACGTGACGCTTGCCGATGACGTGAGCGTCTGGTTCGGCGCCGTGGTCAGGGGCGACCGGGATTCGATCACGGTGGGGCCGGGCTCAAACATCCAGGACAACGCCGTCGTCCACACGACACCCGGATTTGGGGTCACGATAGGGACGGGCGTCTCGGTCGGCCACGGCGCCATCCTGCACGGCTGCACCATCCACGACCGGGTGCTCGTCGGGATGGGCGCCGTCGTCCTGAACGGCGCGGTGGTGGGTGAGGGCTCCATCATCGGCGCCGGCGCGGTGGTGACGGAGGGAAAAGAGATCCCGCCAAACTCGCTCGTCCTCGGGGTGCCGGGGAAGGTCGTCAGGGAGACGACGCCCGAGCAGCAGGAGAGCATCCTCCACAACGCGCGCGAATACGTCAACCTCGCAGGGAGGTACCGCCATGGCTGAGGTCGTCGTCATCGGCGCCGGGGTCGCGGGGATCCAGGCGGCGCTCGACCTTGCCGACCACGATATCCACGTCCACCTCATCGAGCGCGAACCGACCATCGGCGGGCACATGGCCCAGCTCGACAAGACGTTCCCCACGAACGACTGCTCGATGTGCATCCTCTCTCCGAAGATGGTCGAGGTGGCCCGGCACCCTAACGTCACCATCCACACCTGCTCCGAGGTCGAGGGGATCGAGGGCGAGGTGGGGAGGTTCCGCGTCCGGGTCAGAAAACACCCTCGCTACGTCCTCGAAAGCGAGTGCAACGGGTGCGGGGACTGCGTCGCGATCTGCCCGGTGGAGGTTTACAACCGGTTCGATGCCGGGATCGGCGTGCGGAAGGCGATCTACAAGCCCCACGCCCAGGCGGTCCCGGACATCGTCGTCAAGGACCAGGAGCACTGTATCGAGTGCGGGCTCTGCTACGACGCCTGCGGAAAAGAGGCGATCCTGCACGAGGACGAGGAGCGCCACCTCGAGATCGAGGCGGCAAGCATCGTCGTCGCGACCGGCTACGCGACGTTCGATGCCAAAAACAAGAGGCAACTCCGCTACCTCGCAATCCCTGACGTCATCACGAGCCTTGAGTTCGAGCGGATGATCAACGCAAGCGGCCCGACGGGCGGGAGACTGAAACGGCTCTCGAACGGCAGACCGCCGAGGAGCGTGGCGTTCGTCCAGTGCGTCGGCTCCCGCGACCTCGCCGCCGGACGCCCCTACTGCTCAGGGGTCTGCTGCATGTACGCGATGAAGAACGCCACGCTCATCCGGGAGAAGAACCCCGATATCGAGGTCGTTGTCTTCTATAACGACATCCGCGCGTATGGCAAGGGCTACGAGGAGTACTACGAGCGGGCGAGGAACCTCGGGGTCAGGTTCGTCCGCGGGTTCCCCGGCGAGGTGCTCGAGGAGAACGACCGCCTGATGATGGTCGCGGAGAACACCGAGACCGGCGAGGTAGAGATGTTCCACCCCGACCTGGTCGTCCTCTCCGTCGGGCTCGAACCGGCCCCGGGGGCGGATGTGGTTGCCCGGATGCTCGGCATCCCGAGGGACGAGTCCGGGTTCTTCGCGGTCGCCGACCAGAAACTCGGCCCCGTCCTCACGGTGAAGCCCGGGATCTACGTGGCAGGGACCGCCACCGCGCCGAGGGACATCCCCGACTCCGTTGCGATGGGCGAGGCGGCGGCGATGCGCGCGTTCCTCGATACGATCAGGGTGGGATGAGCATGCTGGACGAGGAGGATACCTACACCATCGCGTGGGATGCAGAGAACGAGTGCATCCTCTACATCGACCAGACCCTGCTCCCCGGCCGGTACGAGCAGATGCGGTGTGCGACCGTCGACGACCTCGCCCGGGCGATCCGGCGGCTGGAGATCCGGGGAGCGCCGGCGCTCGGGATTGCCGGCGCGATGGGCGTGGCGCTCGCCGCCGTCCGGAGCACCGAGACGGATCTCGGGCGATTCTCGGGCGAGGTCGGGCGGGCGGGCGAACTCCTCAGGGGCACCCGCCCGACCGCGGTCAACCTCGCGTGGGGGATCGACCGTGTGCTCGGGAAGATGGCGCTCGCGGCATCGGTCGCGGAGGCGAAGAAGATAGCGGTCGCCGAGGCGCAGATCGTCGCAGAGGAGGATGAACTGACCTGCCGGAGGCTCGGCGGGTTCGGCGAAGAACTCTTCCCGGAGAGGTGCACGGTGCTCACCCACTGCAACGCGGGAGCGCTCGCCTGCCGGTGCTGGGGGACGGCGCTCGGGACGATCCGGTCGGCGGTCGAGGCCGGAAAGGACGTGCGGGTGATCGCCTGCGAGACCCGGCCGCTCAACCAGGGTTCGAGGCTCACCTGCTGGGAACTTCTCCGCGATGGGATCGACGTGACCCTCATCCCCGACTCGTCGGCGGCGTACCTGATGCGCAAGGGGATGATCGACCTCGTCGTCGTCGGCGCCGACCGGATCACGGGTGACGCGGTCTTCAACAAGATCGGGACGTATATGCATGCCGTCGCCGCCCGCCACCACGGTGTGCCGTTCTACGTCGCGGCCCCCCTCTCAACGTTCGACCTCTCCCACAGAGAGGCGGATATCACCGTCGAGGAGCGAGACCGCTCCGAACTCACCTCCTGCGGCGATAGAAGACTCGCGCCCGAGGGTGTGGGCGTGCTCAACTACGCCTTCGACGCCACTCCGCTCGACCTCGTCGATGCGATCGTCACTGAGATCGGGGTGCTCCGACCGCCGTATACGGAGTCGTTCCGGCTGGTCGGAAGAGATAGGGAGGTCCGGCCATGAGTTTCCTCGACTCCGAGATCTGGATCCAGGTGATGACCCTCATCGGAGAGGTCACGTTCTTCCTCATCCTCGGGATGCTGCTTGCGGCGATTGCCCTCGCGATCATCGCCGCCGCCTCGATCACCCGGGGAAAGTTCTACCTGCCGCAGATCCTGATACCCGGCATGGTCCTTCTCGAAGGGCTCGTGAAGGCGTTCTGCAAACTTCTCGGGCTGGACGACAAGGATCTCATCACGTTCTTCATAACGCTCAGGAATACCATGAACACGAAGGCCTTCTCCGAGACTCCTGTGGAGCAGCGGGCGGTCTTCCTGCCCCAGTGCCTGCGCTCGGCGCAGTGCCCGGCGAACCTGACGCCGGAAGGCCTCAAATGCCGCAACTGCGGCCGGTGTTCGGTCGGGGAGAACACGGCGTGGCTCGAGAGGCGCGGCTACCGGGTCTTCATCGTCCCGGGCTCGACGTTCATCAAGCGGATGGCAAAGAAGTATCGTCCGCGGGCGATCATCGGCGTCGGCTGCCTCATGGAGGTGAAGGACGGGATCGATATGTCCGATCGGATAGGGATCATCGCTCTCGGTGTCGTGAACTTAAAAGACGGGTGCGTGGAGACGATAGCGGACTGGGCCGCGGTGAGAGATGCCGCTATGCTCGGCATCAAACATTCATCAGACCCCGTAGACTTTCACGGCCCTGCCGAATAACTGCTCGCTGGTGACCTTGCCGTAGACGAAGATCGTCTCGTCGCTGTTCACGGCACCGACCCTGACCCCCGGCCGGAGGGTGATGTTCCCTCCCGCCTTGATCGAATGGAGGCACGCATTGTCGCAGATGGTGGCTGTCTCCAGAACCCTGATCGGCCCTTTTATCCTGGCGTCATGGCCGATGACGATGCTGTCGGCCTCGATGAACCCGCCGACCGTCGAACCCGGCCCGAGTTCGAGGCGGCCGGAAACGACCATATTGCCCCAGACGTGCGTCTCGGGAGGGGTGATGAAATTCCCGTCTATCTTCACGTTTCCGTCAAAAAAGGAACCTTTCGGTGCTATGTATGTGTCCCCGTGCCGGTAAACTTTCATGAAGTTCTCCTGGGTAACAGCTCGGCCCACAACCTGATAAAATTATCAGTGCGATTATTTGAAGATTACAGGGTCGCATCTGTCTTTGCCGGCCCATGTTCGCCGGATATTTACACCTTCGGCTGAGTCTGTCGTTTCCCGTAGCCCGCGCTCCTGCCTCTATCGCGTAAGGCTCTATCTGTAGCCCTTTCTCCTGTCTCCGCCGCACGTGTTGTTATCTGTGACCCCCCACCCCGCCCGCGCTTCGCGCTCCTCCCCCGCCCGTAAGGGGCGGGGGCAGTGCGTGGCGATATCCACAGAAAGCCGTGTACGGTTCTCCCCATCCTGTGGATCGTGGTGAGTATCGCTATTGGGTGAACGACGTCCTGAAAGGACGGAGATCGAGCACTGAAGGCATGAAGAGGGGCCGGGCGGGAGTGCGATGAGTGGGACGGCCGGATGAAGGTATTGAACTACCGGGGGTTCCCGCGCTCAGATCACCGCAGCGATCGCAAAGACCGCGAGCGCGGCGAACATCCCCATTCGCAGGATCGATGTCGCACCGGACTCACGGACACATCCCGGCGTCGTGCATTGAAGGCCCCGGAAGGCCCCGAAGAGGATGACGAGATCCACGACCGCGATGCCGGCGAGGTAAAAGAGGCCCCACCAGTCGCCGGAGGGGAGGAGGCTCACCACCACGGCGCCGCAGGCGCAGGCGAACGCGAAGATCCCCGTCCTCCGGACGCCGACGATCATGGGCAAGGTGCGTGCGCCCCCCGCCGCATCCCCGTCGACGTCTTCTGCATCTTTCAGGAGTTCCCGTGCAATGGTCGCAAGGAACGTGATCGCCGCGAGCGAGAGGTTCCGGACCAGCCCCTCGATGCCCGCAAACGCTCCGCCGAAGAGGAAGACGCTCGCCGTCAGGTAGGCGACGGCTCCGTTGCCGAGGACGGGGATGCGTTTCAGCCGGACGGCGTAGGCGACGAGGATGGTGGAGTTTATGATGGCGATAGCAAGGCAGAGCGGCGGTGTCAGGGTGGCGAGCGCGATGCCCCCGGCAAAGAGAACTGCTGCATACGCCCTTGCACCGGCGAGGCTGATCTCCCCTGCCGGTATGGGGCGTTCGGGGCGGTTGATCCGGTCGATCTCAACGTCGCAGACGTCGTTGATGACGTTCCCGCCAGCGGTGATGAGCGCGACGATCACGGCGAGCAGGAGCGACGGCGGCGTGAGCGTGCCCGTGGCGATGAGGTAGCCGATGAGCGCGGTAAGGCCGGCAACGACGGCGTTGTGCGGACGGGTGATCCGGATGTATGCGGAGGCGCTCATTATCGAAGAGTAAGGTTTTATGGCGGACGATAAATAACCCGATGGTCTATCGGGGTTGAATCTGGAAAAACAACGGGCTTGAGGGGATTTGAACCCCCGACATTCAGCTTAGGAGGCTGACGCCATGTCCGGACTAGGCCACAAGCCCATACCCTCGGAGTAAGAGTATTACACATAAGAAGGTATAAGCGTATCGAGCATCCACCTTTTCGGGAAGCATGGACGTTGTCGAGGTTGCCGAAGGGAGAACCCGTTTTCTTGTACCCAGACAGGATCCTCACCTCCAGTTCCCACCGGGAAGCGGCCCGGTCTTTTATAACTCGCGCATGGAGATGAACCGGGACGCTACCATCCTCCTGCTCTCTGTCCTGCGGCCCGAAAGTTACCTCGACGCCATGGGGGCGTCCGGCGTCCGGGGGCTCCGGGTGGCGCACGAGGTCGGGATACCGGTGACGATCAACGACCGGAGCGAGACGGCGGTCGATCTCGCCCGGCGGAACGCCGATGCGCTGGGTCTCGCCGTCGAGGTGACCCGGAAGGATGCGAACGCACTGATGAGCGAGAGAAGGTTTGATACGGTCGACCTCGACCCCTTCGGGACGCCGGCGCCGTTCGTCGACGCCGCGGCCCGGAGCGCCGCACGGCACCTCTTCGTCACTGCCACCGACACCGCGCCGCTCTGCGGGGCGCACCTGAAGGCCGGGATGCGCCGTTACTTCTCCCGCCCGAGAAACACCGAGTATCACGCCGAGGTCGGTCTCCGGACGCTGCTCGGGTTCGTGGCACGCGAGGTGATCAAGTACGATCGGGGCTTTGAACCCCTCTTCTGCTACGCGCACGAGCACTTCCACCGCCTGCACCTCCGTATCCGCTATGGGGCGGCGGCGGCCGACAGGACGCTTGCGCGGATCGGTTACGTGATGCAGTGCCCAGACTGCCTCTACCGCTCGGAGATGACAGGGATGCTCCCGGAGCCCGGGAGGTGCCCGATCTGCGGCGCAGATCTGGTGCCGGTCGGCCCACTCTGGACGGGGAGGATCAACGACGATACGACGCTTGCCGCGATGCAGGAGGCGCTCCCCGGCATCACGGCCGGGACCGGGACGCGGATCGGGCGGCTGCTCGCGACCTGCCGCCAGGAACTCGATACGTCGAGCCACTACGACTACCACGTCGTCGCAAAACGCCTGCGGCTCTCTCCTGCCGGGATCGAGAGTGTCATCGGGCGGTTGCAGGCTCTCGGCTACCAGGCAAGCCGCGCACACTACTCGGGAACGGCGATAAAGACCGATGCGCCGCTCCCGGTCCTCGAAGAAGTGATCAGCGGCGGGTGACGACGGTGAGGACGTCCCCGTCCGCGAGCTGGTGGGTGATGCCGACGCGTTGCGCGTCGTGTTTGGCCGAATCGCCCCAGACTTTTGCGTAGCGGAACTTGTCGGCGAAGTCCCGGTGAAGGCGGTTGCAGACATCCTCGATCGTTGCGGGGCTCCTGATGATCAACGGTTCTTCCATATCCGCAGGGCCGCCGACGGGTTTCAAGTAGACCCGCATGAAGCCCAGGTTCTCGAATATGGCGTCTTTGAGTTCTTCGATGTGGTAGCCGCTGTGGGCGGATATCATGATCGGCGCATCACCGAACCGCTCGGCCAACTCGCCCTCGATCTTCGCCCGGGTCTTCTCTTCCACCAGGTCGACCTTATTGACCGCGATGAACGCGGGGACGTAGACGCGGTTCCCGATCATTGCGTCGATGAAGTCGTCCTGCGTGACATCGCTACGAATCAGGACATCGGCGTTGACGATCTTGTTCTCTGCCAGGATTGCACGGATCTCCTCGAGATCGAGGTCGACGGCGCCGACGGTGTTCAGCCGGATACCGCCCGATCCGGCCTTCTTGATGGTGATATCGGGTTTTGGCCGGTTGATCCGGATGCCGGAGTCGTGGAGCTCCCGGAGGAGGACGTCCACGTGCTTCTCGTTGAAGACGTCGACCAGGACCAGGATCAGGTCGGCGGAACGGACGACGGCGATAACCTCTTTCCCGCGGCCTTTGCCCATGGCCGCACCGGCGATCAGGCCGGGGATATCCAGGATCTGGATCTTTGCGCCCCGGTGCTCCATCGAGCCCGGGATGACCGAGACGGTCGTGAAGGCGTAGGCCGCCGTCTCGCTGAGGTCAGAACCGGTGAGCCTGTTGAGCAGCGTACTCTTACCGACGGACGGGAAGCCGACCAGGACGACAGTGGCGTCTCCCGACTTCTTCACGGAGTAGCCCTCGCCCCCGCCCGAGGAGGCCATGGCCCGGGCTACCGCATCGTCACGGATCTTTGCGAGTTTCGCCTTGACGCGACCGATATGCTTCGAGGTCGCCTTGTTGTACGGGGTATTCTTGAGCTCGTCCTCAAGTTCACGTATCTGCTCTTCGACACTGCTCATTGCTGCCGATACAGGTATGCGGGGAAGCTACTTATTGGTGTCTGTGATGGAAATCAGGGAGCGAAGGGAAAATTCCGCCCCATATAGGGTTCAGATTGTCCGGTCCGAGGGACGGCCGGAGAAGGTAGGGTTCAAGACAGGTTTAAATACGATAAAGACTAATAATTTAGAGCACGTTGGTGCAATGCGCTGCTATAGTGTAGACCGGCCAATCATGCAGGACTCTCACTCCTGCGACTGGGGTTCGAATCCCCATAGCAGCATTCTGTTCTCCCGAACCGTTCTTTCGCACGGCAACTTCCCGCTCAACGAGTTAACGCCCGGATCCAGGACCGGAGCTGGTAGACAAGTTCCGACTCAGGTCGGACGATGATATCCATCCCTTCCCCGGCAGCCTTTCTCCAGAACTCCGTGACAAGCGCCCGCGCCTCGGCCTCCGGCATCAGCGCCACCGCTAATGGGCAACGCAGACTGCCCTTCAGGAAAACCTTGAGCCGATCCCCATTCCTCGCAACCCCCGTCATCATGTACGGATATAGCCGACAGTCAAGCGGCCTGTCCGGATAGACGGCGCAGCCGTCCTGAAATAAGTGCGGACAGGCGGCACCGTCTCTCGGCGTTATGACGTAAATGTCGTCGGATTGCTTCACGAGAAGGTTCTCCTCGTGGCTCTTGAACAGCGTCTCGTACTCGTCTCTCGTCAGCATAAGGCCGCTCAACTGTTTACAACAGCGCTGGTTGGGGCATCGCGTGACGCAGAGATTGTCCGGTGGGTTCTCCATCCTTGCATCCTCCGGGCGCCCGGTTGAGGCGCTGATCGTATATATCCGTAAGGTGGGCGAAGGAGGCGCTCACAGCGTTCGCTGACCATGGGCCTCTTTCGACGATCAGGATAGTGTTCGCAGGGGTAGGGCGCGAAGAGAGGCTGTTTGCCGGCGAGTCGTGAACGAGCAGGGTTGCCCCCGGCCGCGCTTCCGGCCGTTGCAGGAACCTGCAAAATCCTTCCCGGGAGCCGCCGGCCGTGACCGGACGGCCCGGGAATGCCAATCTAGAACTATGGGCAAGTTCAACGTATAAGCGGAGGCAGGCGAAGGCCCCATAGCATCCTGTTCTTCGACACCTGCCCCCGAGGCGCTCCCATGGACAAATCCCAGGACCGAGAGAAGATCTCCCAGAAATATCTCGGGGATCGCGGTCTTGTTGTTCTTATCGCACTGCTCTCCGCTTTCGTCCCGCTCTCGACCGACCTCTACCTCCCCGCCCTTCCCGGCATGGGGGACTACTTCGGCGTCTCCGCCGGCCTCACCAACCTGACGCTGATCCTCTTCTTCCTCTTCTTCAGCCTCGGGCTGCTCTTCTGGGGGCCGCTCTCCGACAAATACGGCCGCCGGCCCGTCCTGCTTGCCGGGCTCGCGCTCTACATCGCCGCAAGCATCGGCTGCGCTGCGTCGCTCGCGATATGGCACCTGATCGCCTTCCGCATCCTCCAGGCAGTCGGGGGGAGCGCCGCTGCTGCAGTCGCGACCGCGATGGTCAAGGACGTCTACGACGGGAGGAAGAGGGAGTCAGTCCTTGCGATCGTCCAGTCGATGGTCGTCATCTCGCCCGCCGTCGCCCCGGTCCTCGGGGCGTTCATGCTCCCCTACACATCGTGGCGGGGCCTCTTCGTGGTGCTTGCCCTCATCGGGGTCGTCTCGATGGTCGGCGGCCTCCTCCTCCAGGAGACCATCCCCTCGCGGTATGCCGGCACCATGAAGCAGTCCGTCCGCCGGCTCGGGACGGTGCTCAAGAACCCCGGTTTCGCCTCGCTCCTCATCGTCTTCTCGCTCGTGAGCACTGCATCGCTCGCGTTCGTCTCCGCCTCGTCGTATATCTACCAGGAGGGGTTCGGGCTCTCGGAGCAGGGGTACAGCTTCTACTTTGCCCTCAACGCCATTGCCCTGATTGCCGGCCCGTTCCTCTATCTCTGGCTCTCCCGACATATCTCCCGCAGGACGATCGTCGCGTCCGGGTTCGCTGTCATGGTCGCCGGGGGCGTCCTCGTCTGCCTCTTCGGGAGCCTGGGACCGCTTGTCTTTGCCCTCGCCCTCTTTCCCGCCTCCCTGATGGGGAGCTCTGTGCGTTCCCCGGGAGCGTTCCTGATGCTCGACCAGCAGGAGGAGGATACCGGCTCCGCATCCGCCCTGATCAACTGCTCAGGCCTCGTCTTCGGCAGCGCCGGGATGGTTCTCGTCTTCCTTGCCGGGGAGAATCTCGTCCTCGGCCTCGGGGCGATCAACGTGGCGGTCGGGGTCGTGTGTCTCGCAGGGTGGATGCTGATCGGGAGACGGGGGCTGGTGAGGTTTTGAAGGATCCTCTTGCGACGGGAGGATCTAAATACATGCACATACACATACACAGGTATGGGAACCAGGACGATCAGTATCAGCGACGACGCATACGAGAGGCTCTCGCGGCTAAAAGGCCCCTCCAACATGAGTTTTTCCGAAGTGATCCTGAAGTATACCCTGCCGAAGAAGAAACTCTCGGAGATCCTCAAAGAACTCGGGCCGAACCCCGCGCTGGCTGACTCGGTCGCGGAAGCCTCGCGCGAGATGCGAAAGGCTTCGATGCGAGAGGTCGACCTCGATGCCGACGCTTGATACATCGTTCCTCATCGACCTGATCCGACATGACCCGGAGGCGATGAGGACACTCAAGGCGATGGAGCGAGAAGGGCTGCCCCTTGCAACCACCGCAATCAACGCCCTCGAACTCTACCGCGGGGCGTTCCTCTCAACATCGGTGCAGGAGAACCTCCGGGAAGTCGAAGCGATCACGCGGGCGCTGATCGAACTGCCGATCACCGAGGAGACCTACCGGATCTTCGGCACCCTCGCTGCCGAACTCCAGGCAAGGGGAAGTCGGATCGGGGATTTCGACGAGGTGATTGCCGCAATCACGCTCGCGGGCGACGGCGAGATCGTCACACGGGACAGTCACTTCACCCGCGTTCCGGGGCTGAAGGTCAGGACATATGAGGGATAGGTAACCGATTCCATCGGCGCGTACTGTAGCGCCAGCATACGCCCGGCGTCGCCGGAACCTTCACATGTCCGGCCTAACGGCCCTGCAGGCGTCCGGTATCCGGTGCCCGCCTCGGTTAAGGTTCCGGGGGTCTGCTCACTTGCCAGGGAGGTCATCCCGAAAAAGATCTTGAACGTCCCTTACCCCCCGGTCGGAACACCCACCTCTGAGGTTTCTCCCCTCTGTTCTCTATCCTGGGCAAAGAGGGTGAAACGGCTTCCCATCGGGTATCGCCACTCGGGGGAGGGATCGGGAGGGGGTGTCCCCCTCCCGGCAAAGGGATTTTGGGACAACCTCAGGAGCATAAACTCCAGCAGCATGAGATCCGGAAAAGATATGCCGGTGAACCGCCTGAAAAATCCCCGCCGGCTCTCCTCCCGGGCCACCGGATAACCGGAGCCACGAACAAAAAAGAAGAACCGGCCACCCCGCTGGGCTACCTTGAATCGGCCGGCTCGTAGACGTAGAGGATGGCATCGTGGAGGAAGAAGTAGGTCTTCTCGTCATCGTCATAGATGACACGCTGATTCATATCGACCGCCGCACTGATGATATCCTCAAGCGAACCGAGTTCAATTCTGTGCGCTGTGATACTATGGTCGAACCTGCCCTGGCTCATCCAGTCGCGATACCGGGCATGCACCGCTTCCTGCTCCAGCGCCTGAAGTGTATCGGCGGAGGGCTTGAAGCGCGGGGACCGTGAAATTACGACCCAGAGAAGCATACCCACCGAGACCAGCAGGAGAAACACTGCGGCGTACTGCTGGTGTGGAGGGGGATAGACCGCGATCGTCTCTGTCTGCCGCGCCGTGACCGCTTCGGCGAAACTCCGGTTATCTGATATGCTGTAGTGGCCTGCCCCCAGGGTGATGGGCATCAGATACTCCCGGTGTTCGTTGACTTGTTTCCCGTCAACCGTTCCGGAGAATACAGTCGTGGTGACGAGATCGACGACCGGGGTTCCCCGTTGAAAGCCCAGGTACTCCCTGATCTCGTTCATCCGCTGCTGCATATCCTCCATGTCCAGAGTGAACGAGTTCTGGTATACTCCTGACTTTAGCGGCCCTGCATTCTCGGCGATCACCACCTCTTTGCTCCAGTAGGTCGTCTCCGACTCCTTCATCGACAGAATCGCTACCGTATGCGAGACCACATCCAGATCCACGTCCTCCCCTTCGGCAAGGAAGGTGAATGTCGTCTGCAGCTCCGGGGTTGCCGCGAAGAAGTAGACGGGGTTGTCCGTCAGTGTCGTACCAACCGGCCAGAGTGGGTTTCCCTCCGAGACGACCGCCCGGTACTCGTACTCGCCACCTATGGAGTACCAGGGGAGATCGACGGTCACATCCCTGTACTCCGGCATATACCAGCTCGAATACACGAAAAATCCCGATATGATGACACATACGATAACGATCGGCAATACCAGCGTAAACTTCTCTGAAGTCAGTGATTGGAATTTTCTAATTCTCCAGTACACGTTCAACAAGCCTCCTTTTACGGCGCGATTTCACGAATTTTTCCTTCGCCCAGAGCGGGTGCAGGGCGAGTGTCAGAAGGGCTCCCGGCAGAACTGCAAGCGAGAGGACCGGCAGATAGGGATTCACCCCGGCAAGCCCCACAAACCAGAATGCCGGAAGGATGTATGGGGCTCTGGCTACGGTGAAGTCCGGGTCTGTCCCGGCGACCGGGACGGTGACCGTCTCGCCGGGCTGCACAACCCCGTAGGCAGGAGTTCCTTGCTCGCCGGGCGTGCAGACCAGGTAGAGTTCCGGAATCAGTCCCCTGCCCTCTATCGTCAGGTGCTGACCCTGAAGATCAGGGGAGCCTGCGGTGGGACTGTAGGTCTGTATCCCGGAGAGAGAGGGCATGATCAGCAGGAGAAAGATGGCCAGAACGACGGAGAGGAGGAGAAAGAGCCGGGGGTACTGGATCGAGAAGATCTGCCCTTTCGGTACCGGACTCTCCCGGGAGAGCAGGCGGGAGGAATGGGAACCTCGCGCGAGTCTTCTCGTCTCCAGAAGGGCCAGCATCAGGGAAGGGAGGATAACCATCAGGAGGATGATCTGCTTCTTCATCTCGGATGCAAACCCGACGAACGGGATGAGAAAGACCGGTCTGCCGATGATATCGTCCTTTGAGGTGAAGAAACGGTCGGGGGCGTTATTCGCGTCCCCCCTGGTCGAATAAAGGCCGGTATCTGTATCGATACCGACGATCCGGTGGGTGATGACCATGCGTTCGTCCTCTCCGGGATACTGGAAGACGACGACGTCCCCGATCTCGAGGCGGTCAGGGTCCGCGGGAGCGACAACGATGGCGTCCCCGGGCAGCATGAGAGGCGCCATGCTCCCGCTCAGGACGATCATGAGCGTCATGCCGGGCCCGAAGAAGAGGAAGAGACCCGCCAGGATCACCATGCCGAGGAGGACGGCGATCACCCTCCAGATCCGATCGACCCGGATCATAACCGCACCCGGACCTCCTTCTCGCTCTCGTCGTCCAGGATGAGGGTACACACAAGGGTCTTCCCCTCCATGTTCGAGTCAAACGAGAGCAGGACTCCTCGTGCGGGATCATTTTGTGTTGACGGGTCCAGCAGAAGCCGGCCGTCGAGGACCTGGCCGGATGCCGCTTCCCCCGACCAGAAGGCGGTAAACCCTTCGCCGCCGGCAGATCCCGGGTCGGAACCTGCCCCGTGCGGCCCCGCACGAGGGGCTTCACCGCCCTTTCCGCGGGTAAACGCCGCCTGGCGGATCGTCTCGCCGCCATCGGGGTCCCATGAGACCCGGATGCCCGTAACTTCCAGCGGCTCAGATCCGGTGTTGCTCGCGGTGATGCCGGAGAGGACGGTCTTTGCATGGTTGCCTGCCGGCGGCTTGAGCAGGGCCTGATCGGCAGTTACTATCAGGCTGCCGGCATCGCTCCACGACCCGGTGGTGATGGTGATCCCTTCGATCACCTCCGTCTCCGAGAACCACGCCCCGGTCGGGGTGGTGCCCGCGAGCAGGAGCACACCGGCGCAACTGATAATTACCAGAAGTACGTATGCCTTATTCATCGCTCACAGCTCTCTGTATCATGGCGTTCGTGGGTGAAGGGCAGCAGGTCACGTTGCCTGCAGCTCGAAATACGACACGCACCGCTGCTCCCGCACGGGAAGAGGCCAGATTAAGTTCTGCCCGGGTTCCGGATCGCTTCATCATCCCTGAAGAGCGTTTTGTGGAAGATTCCTGGCAGGTTCTCATCCCACCGCGGTCTGAGCGTGATGGTGTCGCCGGCATTCGCCGGAGGGGGCATCGAGAGTTCGACGCTGCCGATACCCCCACGTACGGCGGTTGCGATCGTTTTCCAGGATGAGGCGAAGGAGGAGGGGGAAGCGTAGCGATGGCTTTGGAGGCATCGTATCCATCCCTTCTCACTTGCTTCCTGTCCATGATTGGTGGTAGATAGAGATCTTTCAGGGATCACACGGGAGAGGTCTGTGCCCAGCCGGGGTTGTCGGTCTGCGTCGCGATGAAGATTACCTTGAATGTTACATCCTTGTTGGAATAGACATTCCCTGCGTTCTCATCCAGCTTCACATGGACACTGAGAGTCCGGGTAAACGGATTGATGTCGTTCATCGCGCCCCCGAAGTTGTCCGAGTTCAGTTCAGTGGTCTCGGCGTTGGAGATCTGCGACCATGTGTAGACTTTGGAGGCACCCGGGAACAGGGAGTCGAGCTCGGCATCAGCGGCTTCTATATCGGCGGCGGCCTCACCGGGCGCGCTGTTAAGCCATGAAGTCTTCTTAAACTTGAACTCGAGTTTGTCGTCTGTCGGGAGGTCTCCACCGGTTTTGACAAGGTATGCCTTCCACTTCAGGGGGACAGTTCCATCGTTCTGGAGTTTAATGTCGCCCGCAGGCGTCCAGGTATTCTTACTGGGGACCAGATTGTCGACATTCAGCGGTGCTACCCTCCCCCAGCAATCCTCAGTCCATGCCTTCAGATCGACATTGCCGGTCGCAATGACGTTGTTCTCTACAGTCTCCTGGTCTGTAAACCAGGCAAACGTTCCAAGTCCCATCCCGCCGAGAGCAAGTCCGACGAGCAGGAAACTGACAAGATATGCTTTCATGTCTATTTCTCCTCACTAACATTGCGAAGCCTTCTTCGAGGTTGCCGGTTTCAGGGTGGGCCCGATTTTGACTCCGCATCCCCCCCGGGAACCCGCCAATATTTAAAGATATCTATCGAACGATTTTTCGTCTGGAAAGGCTGCAGAGTGCATCTTGCATAACGATCGGGCTATATACCAGAGGCGGGATCTAGCCCGGTGCTTGAACAGAGATATAATCTTTGCCAGAAGACATCCGCAGATAATGGAACGTTTCGGAGATTATACCGTTCATTCTTCAGAATAGCGGTTTGACCACGCGATCTCAGATGGCTGATTTCCTCGCTCTGGAGAAAGAGTGAGATAGATTCGAAACGCATTTATATTGGATGGCCGGGAGGGTGCGGCACCTCTTTCCTGAAAGAGGATCGTGCAGGCGCCTGAACAACAATGTTACCTTTATCATCTCGAGTGGTCTATTCACCCCGACGCCCCCTGTTCACGGAGCACCGGGAGATGTCCGACCGCGACTTCCCGGACAGCACACCCCTGGCACGTACCGGGCACGAGATCCTGAAGTTGTCCCAAAACGCTATTGCCGGGAGGGGGACACCCTCTCCCGGATCCTCCCCCGAGTGGCGATATCCAATGGAAAACCGTTTCACCCTTCTTGTCCAGAATGTGGTTCAAATGATAGATAACCGGGAAGGAAGGACTCGGTTAAGGTATACCGAAGGTTCGGAGATCTTTTTGGGACGACCTCCCTCTCTCCCGGACGGCATTTTTCGGCGAAGATCCTGGCTCCCACGGTTGGGCATCCACAGAAGAGATCTCACATGATATCCAAAAATAGAGGCATTATGTCGCTTAAATTTCAATTCGGCAGGGTTTTATCGGTATTCGACACCCTCTCCGGGGTATTTATCATGTAGAATCATTACAAAACCTATAAACCAAATATGAGACCACGCTTTACAGTTCATTCCTACTTGCTGGTTCTGCATTCCCGAAAACGGCCCATCGTTCAGGGAAGATGAACTCGCAGGATCACAGAAGCACCAGAGTAGCATACTCAAAGACATGAGGAGACACCATGGTCAAAAGAATGCTGAGCGAGTTCGAATCGTACGATCTCCTGAAACAATACGGTGTGCCGGTACCCGAACACGCGATCGTCAAGACCCCTGCAGAAGCAGGCAAGACGGCGGAGAAGATCGGGTTCCCGGTCGTCATGAAGATCCACTCGCCCCAGATCGTCCACAAGAGCGATGCAGGCGGCGTTATCGTCAGTATATCCTCAAAGCAGGCTGCGGAAGAGGCGTTCGACAAGATCGTCTCAAACGCGAAGGCGTACAACCCTGATGCCGAGATCAAAGGCGTCATCGTCGAGCAGCAGGCGGCGCCGGGGCTTGAGCTGATCATCGGCGGGAAGACCGACCCGGCCTTCGGGAAGGTGCTCACCTTCGGTATGGGAGGCACCCTCGTCGAGTTGATGAAGGACGTCACCCTGCGGATCCTGCCGATCACCGAGGAGACCATCCGGCAGATGATCAGGGAGATCCACGGTTACCCGATCATCCAGGGCTACCGGGGGTCAAAGCCGCGAGACGAGGAGACGCTCGTCCAGATCATGTGGGCGATCAACTGCTTCTTCGCCGAGAACACGCATGTCGTGGAGTTCGACATCAATCCGGTCAGGCTCTACGAGTCGGGAGCCTGCATCGTCGACGCCCGTATCTTCGTCGACGACGAAGCAGTCGAGAAGGTGGCGAAAGAGCGGCCCTTCGTGCCGGTCGAGTACTTCACCCCCCGGTCGATCGCGGTCATCGGAGCCTCGTCCGAACCCAAGAAGATGGGCTACGCCGTGATGCACAACCTCCTCCACTTCCCCGGACAGCTCTACCCGGTGAACAACAAACGCCCGGAGGTCCAGGGGCTCAAAGCGTATGCCTCCATCCTCGAAATCCCGAACCCCGTCGATATGGCGGTCATCACCGTCCCGGCGAAACACGTCCCGAGCGTCATCGAGGAGTGCGGGCAGAAGGGCGTCGTCATGGCGGTCATCATCACCGCCGGGTTCAAGGAGATGGGCGAGGGAGGGAAAGCGCTCGAGGACCGGGTCATAGAGATCGCAAAGCGTTACGGCACCCGGATCATCGGCCCGAACTGCCTCGGCATGATCATCCCCCCGAAGGGCATCGACACCACCTACGTCCACGAGTCCCCGAAACCCGGCAACATCGCCTTCATCTCCCAGAGCGGAGCCATCGTCAACACGGTGGTCGACTGGAGCATCAAGCAGGACATCGGGTTCTCCGCGGTCGTCTCGGTCGGCAACCAGGCAGACCTCAACTTCATCGACTACCTCAGGTTCGTAGAGCGCGACCCGAAGACCAAGGGCATCATCCTCTACGTCGAGGAGATCCAGGACGGCAAGACCTTCATGAAGGTGGTCAGCGAGGTCGCGAAGACCAAACCCGTCGTGGCGATCAAGGCCGGTTCATCCGTAAAGGGACAGGCGGCGGCCTCGTCCCACACGGGTTCGCTCTCGGGGTCGTATGACGTCTACATGGAAGCCTTCCGCGAGTCCGGGGTGATCCCCGTCCACACCCTCTCCGGCACGTTCCAGGTCGCGGAGATGCTGGCGACCCCGAAGGGCTACCCCCGCGGCAAGCGGGCGGTCGTGATCACGAACGCCGGTGGGTTCGCCGTTCTCTCCTCCGACTACGCCGAGCGCTACGGCATCGACCTGATCACTCTCCCGCCGCAGGTCTTGAAGGAACTCAACGATCTTCTGCCTGAATTCTGGAACAAGAACAACCCGATCGACCTCCTCGGCGACGCCAACGAGAAGCGGTTCGAGCAGACGTTCAGCGTGCTCGCAAAATACCAGGACTGCTGGGACATCGCCTTCGTCGTCGGGTTCCCGAACCTGGTCATCGGCTCAGAACAGTTCGCAAACCAGATCATCCGGTTCTCCGAGAAGACCGAGAACATGATCGTCGGGACGCTGCTCGGCGGCGACTCGATGGAACGGGGCCGTAAAATCCTCAAAGAGAACGGTATCCCGATCTTCGACGAACTGGATTTCACCTTCCGGGTGATGGGGAGAATCCTCTGGCAGCGGTTCCGCTAAGATCCTCTCCCTAAACAATTCTTTTCTTTCTGCTCCGGATGTTCACTCAGCAATCTTCCTTGCCAACCGTCTCCCGTCCTTTCGCCAGACCACCAGAAACGACGAGAGGACCGCGAGCGTGTAGCAGGCCCAGAAGAGCGGGATCGCCGTGCCGGAGTCCGGGCCGAGCGCGACCGCCCGCATGATGCCGACGGCCATAGATACCAGGACGGCCGCAATCACGATGAGAACCGGTCCTATTCCGACACGGGCGGCGGACCCCGAAACCACCTTCGGCGTCACGACGAACGGGAGTTCCTTTCCCGAGACGGCGTACCAGATCGCCCGGGCGTATACGAAGGCGAGGGTGTTGAAGATCGCCTGCGAGAACGCGAGGTCATGGAGGGAGTAGTGCCGCTCGCGGATGCTGACGACGACCTGGATCGCGATCACCACGACGAGCACCACGGCAAAGGCCGGGGGAACCCAGACGGGGAGGATCGGGATACCGAAGAGGAGTGTGGCGACCGGGAGGAGAAAGAGCACCACGTTCACCCCTCCAAGCAGGTAGATCGAGACCATAATGAGGAACTCAAGCCAGTGCGCTGCGGTCATGCTCCGGGGCTGCGTTACGAGCTGCCGGAGGATCGTCCCGAGAAGTTGGGTGTTCCCGTATGCCCAGCGGAGTTGCTGCGTGAAGTATGCGGCGAGGTCCGGCGGCGCAACGCCCTCCGCGTAGACTGCATCGAGAAAGACTCCCCGCCGGCCCTTGAGGTGGTACACAAACGACGTGGCGATGTCTTCAGCGATGCATGCCTCGTCCATCCCTCCGACGGCGGCGAGATGGTTCGCCCGGAAGAGGCAGTTCGAGCCTGTCAGCATCGCGGTGTCGTTGACGGAGAGTCCCCTGCAGACGTGTTTGTTGTAGATGTGCTGCTGGTAGGAGAACGTGACGCTTATCGGGTCATGGGGCTCCGTTCGGAAGAACTGCGGGGTCTGGACGAAGGATATGGCCGGGTCGTCCTCAAGGATGGGGACGAGGTCGGCGAGGATCTCCGGCCTCACCCGCTGGTCGGCGTCGATGACCAGGAGGTAGGGTGTACCGGCATCGAGATGCGAGAGGGCTTGATTGATCGCTCCCGCCTTGAACCCGTCCCTGTGGTCGCGGTGGAGATAAGAGAGGCCATACCGACGGGATATATCCTGCATCGCAGAGCGCTTCCGCGCATCTGTGGAGTCGTCGAGGAGAAAGATGCGGAAGTCCGGGTAGTCGATCGCTGTGCATGCCCGGACACAGGGCTCGACCACGTCCGACTCCTCGTTGTAGACCGGGATGAAGACCGCGACGGGAGGGGTCGGCGCCCCCGGCTCTTGCGGTGCCGTGGGGCGGTAGGCATAGATCGACCGCAGGAGGTGATCGGCGTAGCTCACGAACTGGATCACCCCGAACGCCGTGACGGCGACGAGAAAGAGCGAGAGACCCCTTGAAAAAAGCCCCCATCCGGCCCCGGTCAGTATGAGGTGCAGATCGTGGATAAGGATGATCGCGAGCAGCACCATCAGCATGGCGGTAAAGAGCGAGATACGTGCTGCCGTCCTCATGGAATATCCACCGCAGTCTTGCTGGCATCAGGGCGCCTCGATGTTGTATGGCGACCCGGAGAACCGGATCCGGCCCGGGTGCAATGGAAGGCACGAGGCAGTCCGGATACCATCCACTCTACAGGAGTAGTTAAAGGTTTCGGGCATGGCCGAACGTATCCTTCCGGCCCCGGGACGGTCTTCCTTGCCCCTTTGCGGCATGGCGAAGTGCCGCTCTCAGCCTTCCCGGCAGCATTTTCGGGTATTACGGGGGGTGTGGGCGAACCGTATCTCAGGTAGACCGGGAGAGATCAACACTAAATAGATCCCCTTCCTTCTGAAATATGATTGCTATGGCTGTACAGAAGATGGCAACTGCATCGTTGAAGAAGTACGAGCTGCCGCCGCTACCGTATGCGGCCGATGCGCTCGAACCGCATATCTCAAAGGAACAACTCTCCCTGCACCATGATAAGCATCACCAGGCATACGTGACCGGAGCGAACGCCAACCTCGAAAGACTGGAGAAGGCGCGACAGGAAGGCACAGAACTCGATATGAAGGCGCTCTTAAAGGAGCTCTCGTTCAACATCGGTGGCCACGTCCTGCACACTCTCTTCTGGCCGACGATGGCCCCGGCCGGAAAGGGCGGTGGCGGGACCCCGGGCGGCGCGCTCGCTGACCGGATAGACCGGGAGTGGGGTTCCTTCGACCGGTTCAAGGCCGAGTTCACGAAGGCGGCCGCGAGCGCCGAGGGCTCCGGGTGGGCGGCACTGGCCTACGACGCCATGACCGACCGTCTCATGATCATGCAGATCGAGAAGCACAACAACAACGTCTACCCGACGCTCGACATCCTGATGGTGCTCGACGTCTGGGAGCACGCCTACTACATCGACCACAAGAACAACCGGGCCGGGTTCATCGACGCCTTCTGGAACGTCGTGAACTGGGAGACCGTGAACAAGCGGTTGGAAAATCTCTAACACCACTTTTTTCCTCGGGTGCAGATCCTGAGCTGGGCTCCGGCACCCGTTTGCCCCGGAGGCGCAGGAAAGCAGTCATATCCAAACCATTAAGTCGTCGCAAGAGGTATCGGCAGCTTCACTGGGGGGAAGGAATGGATCGATACCGCAGGCGATATACTCTTAGTTTAAACTGTGTCCGCTCCCTGAGGGGAGGGACAACTGCCCGTTCGTATATGCATGCAGCAGGGGCGATTCGGGAGATCGGGCATGCTCGATAGGGCTATCCCCGTACCGGAGATGGAGATGATCCGTAGCGCAATCACGGACGGGGTTATACGCCATCTCCTCGACGAAGAAGACCCGCGGCTCCGGAACTTCCGGCTCTGCAACGCCTGCGGTTCCTGCACACCCTACTGCCCGGCACGGATCAACAATCCCGGAGCGAACGGAGACCGGGGCTATCTCGCACGGAAGGTGACCGCAGCCCTCCAGGCAGGCGGACGACCGGGGGTCGATCTTGCCGACTGCGTCCAGTGCTACTCCTGCGAAACCATCTGTCCGCGCTCCGTCAGTGTCGGCGGGATCATCAACGCCGTCTACGAGACGGAACGCCTGCAGCCGATCTTTCGACGAATGCTCCTCGACCGGGGGGGCCTCCCTCCCCGGGCTTTCCTTCCGCTCTACGTTGAGAGGGGCAACCTCAGGAAGTTCGTCGCAAAGGCGATCCGCTACCCGTATCCGGTGGACGGGAGGGCGGTCGACGAGGTCCGGCGGCTGCTCCTCCATCCGATCGACGCATCGGCCTTCTCGGCGCCCGGACATTCCCCGCTGAGGGAACCGCTCGCCCGTCCCGATCGGGTCTTTCACCTCAACTCCTGTTGCGCCTTCAACTATCCCGGCGCAGACCTCTCGCAGAAGATGATCCTTGCCGCTCTCGGTATCCGCTACGAGACCTCAGCCATGCAGACCTGCTGCGGGGGTGCTCCTCACTACATGGGCGGGGCGGGTTTTGCCGACCGGCTGCTCCTCACCGCACGGAACCTCAGCGTCATCCATGACGCGTTCGAACCCGGCGCCAGGATCGCCGTGACCGGCATATGCCCGACCTGCAGCGACTCGTACGCTACCGCGCTCGATATGCTCTCGCGGAACGCCAACAGGGAGGTGGTGAACGAGGAGCTTGCGAGGATCGGGCGAGAGGTGACCGAGCCGGGGGCGTTTACGGTTGCAAACGTCCTCGACCTTTATCCCCTCTACCTCGACGAGATCCGGCGGCTTGTCAGGAGACGGCTTTCTGGCCTGCGCGTCGGGGTGCATGTCAGCTGCCACTACCGGAAGATGAGCGGCACCTTTGCCGTCCCGCCGGGGTTGCAGGCTCTCACAGTGGCGACGGGAGCGAGGATCACCAAAAGCGTGATGGAGCACTACTGCTGCGGCGGGGTCAAGAACCTCTTCGACCGGCTCCAAAAAGGCCGCCCCCGGGAACTCTCCCGGCTGAACCGACTCGTCTACCAGGACTTCATGAACAACCGCCTGGACGTGATGGTCGTCGACTGTCCGGGGTGCGAGCTGGTCTACGACCACATGGGCGTGCCGGTGCTCCATATCACTGAGCTCCTGGCGCTTGCTATGGGCGCCGACCCGCGGGAGACGGTCTGCGTTCAGGGTCACCTGACGGCGCTCTCGCCGGCACTCGAGAGGACAGGGATCCTTTAGGCGAGATGGATCCCGGTGGAGGATGCGCGATCCCCGTCACGAGAGGCGGCAGGGATCACGGCACGGAACGGCAGGGTGCGGCCGGCGGCATGGCAACGGCCAGATACGCGCGGCCGATCAAGAGTGCAGACGGTCCGGCACCGGCCGGCCCACCACCGCAAATCACTTATTACGGGAATATTATTTATTTATATAATATTTACAAAATAAAGACGTCGGGGAGTGATACCTGTATGAATAGAGCGGATTCGATATCTACCATATCTCAAGAGACGTTTCAGATTCTCGATGAGCCCGGCGCGGGTATCCTTGTGCTCGATCGAAAGATGCAGGTGCTCTGGGCAAATGCATTTGCCATGGTTCTCCTCTCTACAAGCGAAGAGGAGATCCTGGGGTTCGACGCTCACAGCGTCCTCGATGCACATCTGGCGCCGCTCCTGCAGGAGAGGGATGCAGTCGATCGACTCCTCGCCACGATGAATACCGGGATACCCGGTCTCGACCTCTCGGTGCAGGGCTCAGGGGGGGAAGAGCGGCAGATCCTCTTCTCCAGCCGGAGGATCGAGCGGGGAGCGTTCGCAGGGATGTGGGTGCTCTGCATGCGGGACGTCACCGAGCAAAGACCGGCAAACGAAGGGTTGCTCTCCGCGAACCGGCAACTCCAGGTTCTGAATCAGATCATGGGAGTATCCGCGTCGTCCCTCTCGCTCGACGAACTGCTCGAAGCGTCGCTCTCAAAGACCCTCGATCTGCTCGGGTTCGACCTGGGGCTGACGTACCTCCTGAACCCGGACCGGACGGTGGCGCTCACGCGCTACCACCGCGGCGTCCCGGAGACCTACCTCGCCCGGAACAGGACGATCAAAGTTCACCACTGGCCCTGGAACTTCGTCTTCGTCGCCGGGCAGCCGCGCTACCTTGAGGTGTCGGGCGAGGGAGGCGCGATCGAGGAGGAGATCCTCGCCTCGCTCGGGATCGCAACCCTCGCCTGCATCCCGATCCTTGCGGAGTCGGTCGTGGTCGGGGCGCTCTTCCTCGGGAGCAGGAGGGTCAAGGGGTTCAGGGACGAGGAACGCCGCCTCCTCGAAGCGATCGGGAAGGAGATCGGTTCAGGTGTTCTGCGGAGCATGCTCTACAAGCGGCTTGAGGCGGCCCACCGCGAGACGAACCTCTATCTGGACGTCATGACCCACGACATCAAGAACGCGGAGAACGTCGCGAACCTCTACTGTGACCTTCTGCTCGATGCGCTGGAGGGCGATGCCGCCCGGTACGCGCGGGGACTCAAGGAGAGCATCCGCAAAAGCAGCGGCATCCTCCAGAACGTCTCGACCATCCGCCGTATCCACCAGGAACCGTCCGACCTGAAGGCGGTCCATCTCGGCGGCGTGATCAACGCGGGGATCGAGCGCACACCGGAGACCCCCATCTCTTTTGACGGCACCACGGCTGAGGTCTGGGCCGACGACCTGCTCCCCGAGGTCTTTACGAACCTCATCGGCAACGCCGTGTTCCACGGCGGGCCGGACGCCAGGATCGCGATCCGCGTGGAGGACTGCCTCGATGAGGATCAGACGGTGGTGGTGATCGTGGAGGACACCGGCCCCGGCATCCCCGACGAGGTTAAGGAGAGGCTCTTCGACCGGTTCAGGCAGGGCAGGGGCCGGGGATGCGGGGAAGGGCTCGGCCTCTACATCGTCGGGATGCTCGTCGAGCGCTACGGCGGCAGGATCTGGGTCGAGGACAGGGTGGAAGGCAGGCCCGACCTCGGTGCGTCGTTCCAATTCACGCTGCGTGAAGTGGTGCACGACGGGGCCGACGGATATGAGGAGTGAGACCCTTCACACCACCGTATTTCACCAACATAGTTGAGGAAGTCCCCTTGAGGGCAAACCGCCAACCCCCCTTCGCACCTGGCGGTGCTCATGCTCCCTCCCCACAGGGGAGGTCGCACTTCGCGGCTTCGCGTTCTTCGCGTGAGGCCATATCATCGCTTATATACTGCTAACTCACGCGAAGCCGCGAAGAACGCGAAGGAAAATGGACGGACCATCCGGAGTTTGAGTAACCATTCGGTTGCGAAGTGCGAGTGTAGCGAGCATGAGAAGCCATCAGGCTTCGAACTCCGGTGTCCGGGTACTGTCAACTTTCCTTTGCATCTTCGCTGCAATTTGCGAGATACTGCACCCCGGCTCCCTCACGCCGCCGTCGCTCCGGCCTGCCCGATCAGGAGCCCTGCCGAATACCGGCGCGCCCAGGCATATCCGAGCGCTGCACCGATCGCGTTTCCTGCGGCAACTCCCCACCAGATGCCGGAGAGGCCGAGCCCGAGAACGGTTGCAAATATCCAGGCAAAGAGGATGGAGAGGACGATGTTCTGCAGAAGCGTGATCGTAAGAGAGCGTGCTCCGAGGCCCGTCCCCTGGAAGAACGACGCCGCAAAGAGACCGAACCCGACCATGGGGTAGACGAGGCTCGTGACCCGGAGGTATGTCGTCAGTTCCGGGGCGAGCCCGGCGGCGTCGCCCGCCGTGAAGAGTTCGGCGATCAGGGGGGCGAAGACGAACGTGGCCGCGGCAAGCCCGAGACCGATCCCGAGACCGAGTTTTGCGGCGAACCGGAGCGCGGTCTCCATCCGTGCGTACGCATGTGCCCCGTAGGTGGCGGCGGTGACCGCAACCACCGCCGATGCTATTGCGAGGATCGGCGTCAGACCGATGCTCACGACCCGCCACCCGACCGAGTAGACGGCGACGCCGTCGGTGCTTGCTATGAGGACGATGACGCCGTTCAGGATCAGGGCCATCAGGGCGAGCGCCAGCTGCTCGGCTGCTGCGGGGAAACCGACCTGCAGGACGTCCCGCGTGACCGCCCGGTTCGGGCAGAACTCCCGGAAGCGGAGAGATATGTAGGTGTCTCTCTTCACGAAGAGCCAGTAGACCATCGGGATGGCAGCGATGATCTCTGCGATGATGGTCGCCGAGGCCGCACCGGCGATCCCCATATGGAACCCGTAGATCAGGATCGGGTCGAGGATGACGTTCGCCACCGCGCCGAGCGCCATGGCGTACATCGTCCGTTTTGCATCTCCTTCGCCGTGCATGAGCGCGTAGGCGACCTCGCCGAAGAGGAGGGCGAACGTCCCGAGGAAGAGGATCTGTGCGTATTTTGTGGCGAGACCGACGGCGTCGCCCGCTCCCATGAGGACGAAGATGTCATGGGCAAAGAGGTAGAGCGGGATGGTGACGACGACGGCGAGCACGGTCATCAGGAGGATTGTGTGCATCGCAACGCTGCTCGCGCCGGCCCTGTCGCGTGCGCCGATCATCCGGGCGAGCGCCGCTTCCCCGCCGGTCCCGAGGCCGCTTGCTAACCCGATGGTTATTATGAAGAGCGGGAATGAGAACCCGACGGCGGCAAGAGCGTCTGCACCGAGACCCGCGACCCAGAACGCGTCGACGACGTTGTAGAGGGTCATGAGGGTCATCGCGATCATCATCGGCACTGAGAGCCTGAGGATCGCGGTCTTCGGATCGGCGAGGAGTATCTTTGTTCCTTCTGTTTCTTTCTGGTTACTACTTGAGGGTATATCGTCTTCTGAGTCACTTGTCGGCATACATATCGCCTGCTGGCGTGCCCGCGCCGCCGGTCCCGGAGAGATGGGGAACCGTTTCTAAGACGGTTTGGGCATCGTGCCTGTCTGCGGATTTTGATTGCCGGATGCACCCGGGAGATGCGACGGAAGAGAAAGCGGCCGGTTGATGGTCGTCCCAACTATCCGATTTCCTGGCACTATAGGGCAATACAAGAAAAATGTGGGCGCGGATCAGTAAATATATCTTCGCATCCGGCGGATCGAAACGGGCGGTAAAACGTTCCTCTCAGGCGGTTTAAAAGCCCGTTCGGCGGGTATCCGGGCTCCCGGAGAGCCGGTGGGGTGCGGGAGCGCGCCGGGGAGGTGAACTCCGCGGGAAAAAGGACGGGATCAGCGGGCAGGCACCCCTACGGCCGCCGCCCCGCGTCTCTTCACGGCGCGGTCGTAGACGAGCCAGTTCTCCTCCCACTCCGGGTTCCGGTCATGGAGTTGCTCGAGCACCCGGCTCCGGATCTCGCTTGAGGGCATCCCGTCGTAGGCAGTCCGTTCGACGGCCTCGCCGATCGCCCTTGCCTCCTGTGGTGGCGCTCCGGATTTCAGCGCGCTCACGACCACCTTCTCCCGCACGAACGGTTCCCTCCTGCCGTCGGCCTTGACAACATCGACCAGTTCGATCACCTCGAAGCGTGACGGGGAGTCCGGGAGCCATAACCTTTCCGGTTACCGCCGCCGCGGGGGAGGTGGCCTGAGAAGTTCCGTCGCGGATGCAACTCCTTTCAGCCCCTCCCTGAGGAAGAGGATCCCGAAGACCGATTCGACCAGCGTCCCCTTGGCGTGGTTGATCGTTCGTGTGCTCCTCGGGATCTCCGTATCGAAGTGAATCCGGTGCTCGTAGAGGTTCCAGCGGTCGCAGAGCAGGGCGAGGTTCGAGTTTCGGTCGTATGCCTTCCGGTTCTGGGTCAGGACTCCCGCTTTCGCGAGATCGGGATCCCAGATTGCCGGAAGGAGACCGATCTTCAGGGCAGCATCGCCGATCCACGCGAGCGCCCCGGCTGCCTCGTGGAGGTGCGCAAGGTCCCGCAGGTCGGCATCGATGAGGGTGCACCAGTCACCGCTCCGGGCATCCTCCGCGATCTCGTCAAAGAGGTTGCGGGTGCTCGGGCGGAACATGGCAATGACGAACTGCTCGCGATCCCCGAGCGAGTAGCCGAGGTCAGCCTCGACCTCCGGTTGCACCGTCCCCGTGATCATGGCCGCCTTCGCGAGGACGGTCTCGATCTCCCGGACCCAGCGCCCGAACTTTCCGCTCTCTCCCGGAGGGAGCGCCGGAGTCTCCCGTACGAGATCCTCCCTGAGCGTCGCGAGCCGCCCCTCGATCCCCGGCAGGTTCCACGTAAGCCAGCGGTGCATCTCTGTGTCCATCACTCCCGCGGGGCATGAGCCTTTCGGAGACCACCGCGGATGACGACGTCTGCAATGCCGCGGCCGCCGAGGAGGCTCATCGTCCGCTCGAGGAGAAAGTCCGAGCCGAGAACCGGGTCGGCCATCCTCTTTGTCCTTGCGGCGGCGAGAAGCTCCTGGCCTATCGCCGAACGCCACTCCCGCTCGTAGGCCACGAGCGGTTCGCCGCGGAGCAGGTGGCGTGCCGCCGCAAGCCCGGCAAGCCGCCCGCAGATCATCGCGGTCGCGATACCCCCGCCGTTGGAGGCGACGACGTGGCCGGCGGCATCGCCGACGGCGAGGACGTTCTCGCGGACGGTCACCTGGATGGGGCCGGAGACAGGCACGAATCCGGCCATGACGTCCCGACCGGCAAACCCCATCCGCGCGAGGAACGTCCTCAGGAGAACCGGAACCGGGGTGCCTCTCTTCTGCACGCCGAGTCCGACGTTCGCGCACCCCAGTTTCGGGAAGATCCACGCGTACCCGCCTGGTGCAATCTTGTTCCCGAAGTAGAGCCGGATCCGGTCGCCGAACTCCCCGTCGACCCGGCAGGTGATGGCGGGGGCGAGGGCGGCGTTTTGCTCCATCCCGGCCGAGCGGCATACGTGGGAGAGCGGGCCGTCCGCGGCGATGACGACCCGGGCCTCGACCTCGCCCCGGCTGGTTGTCACCTGCCGGCCTTCCCGGCCGAAGAACGCCGTATCCGAACGAAGCACGGCGCCTGCACGGACGGCCGCATCCGCGAGGTGCCGGTCGAAGGCATCCCGGTCGACGGTGTAGCCGAAGAGATCAAACTCGTACTCCCGGCCGCGGGGGGAGACGGCGACGGCCCCCCGGATCTCCTGCCGGATCAGCCCGGGATCGACCGGGAAGAGTTCGTCGAGGCCCGGGGCGTTCGGGAGCGCTTTCGCGAGCACTGCAGGTGACGCGTTGAACTCCCCGCAGCAGACGGGGATACCGATCTCTTCCTTCCTGTCGATCAGAAGGACGTCGAGTCCCGCCTCCGCCGCGTAGCGTGCCGCGGTGCTGCCGGCGGGGCCTGCACCGACGACGAGGAGATCGCACCGGTCCTGCATCGGTGCTCTCGTAGGTGCGGCGGGATAAAAAAAGGGAGGGGTTACTGGCCGCTACGACTCTTCAGCCGCGCGATCCTCTCCGAAACTCGTTGCCGGGCCGCTTCGGTCGCCGCGACGTCCCGGCGGACTGCGACCTCCAGGATGTCGCCCTCCCGGGCGCCGGCGGGGAGGAGGGAGCGGGGAAGCGTAAAGCGGACCCGCTCCTCCTCGCGGACGAGGAGGACGGCAAGGCCCTCCTCGAAGCGGTCGAGGCTCACCCGGAAGGCCGACTCATCCTCCGCCATGGTCACCGCTCCAGGGTGCTGACGACGGTGCCGTTCGCGTCGGCGAGCGTGGCGGTGTCGCCGTCGTTGTTCCAGACCGCACTCGACCGGCCCCAGTAGAGATCAGTTGCGGTGTCGTTACCGGCGCCGGAGTGGACGGTGACGTCTGCGCCCGGATTGAGCGTGAAGAGCGGGAAGGTGTAGGTGTTGCGCGTCCCCTCGTCGGCGATCGTCCAGCCGGTGAGGTTGACTGCTGTCTCATCCGCGTTCGCGACGGAGACCCACTCCTCCTGGAGGTCCAGATCGGCGATGTAGATGCCGGAGGAGGGGGCCGGCGTCGTCGTCGGGGTTGCTGTCGCGGTGGCGATCGTCGCCGGCAGGGCCGTCACGGTGGCGGCAGGTGCCCCGCCGGCTGCAACGGTGAGCTTCGTGCCGTCGGTGGCGACGACGACTGTCCCGTCGAGGTCGGTCCGGTAGATGCGCGAGCCGGTCGCCTCGATGCGTTCGACCGCTTCCTCGTGGGGGTGACCGTAGTCGTTCCCCGCACCGACCTGGATGATGCTGATCGCGGGGCTGACTGCGGAGAGGAACTCCGCCGAAGTGCCATACCGGCTCGCGTGGTGGCCGACCTTCAGGACGTCGGCATCGAGGTCGAGCCCGGCCTCCATCATGCTCTCTTCCGCAGGCTTCTCGGCGTCGCCCACAAAGAGGTAGGAGATCTCGTTGTAGGTAACCTTCAGGACGACCGAATCCTGGTTGATCTCGCCGATTGGCTCAGCGGCCGGGTTCAGAATCAGGATCTCGAGGTCGGGGTCGAGGGCGATCGTCTGCCCGCGCTCCGCCGCCGTGTATGGTATCCCCTCCTCCTCGATCAGGGCGAGCAGGTTCTCGTAGGTCGCGGTCGAGTGCGGCTGCGCAGCGTCGACGAACTCGCCGACCGGGTAGGCGGAGATAACATCGCGGAGGCCTCCGATATGGTCGGAGTGCGCGTGGGTTGCCACCACCACGTCGAGCCGTTCAACGTTCTGGTCGCCTAAGTAGGCGATGATGCGGTCCGCCATCCCGCGCTCGCCGGCGTCGATGAGCATGGTCTTATCGCGGAACTGAAGAAGGATCGAGTCCCCCTGGCCGACGTCGAGGAAGTGAACGACAAGATCGCCGGAGAGATCGGAGCCGATCTCCGGTTGCCCCGAGGGGGCAGAGCAGCCTGCGGCGATGATGCAGGCGACGGTGCATGCACAGAGTGCGATACTGATCAGGTATCGTGTAGGTATGGACGACATTGCTCTCTACACAAGTAGAGGGTGCCAGGCTATAAGTTTGCTGAGGTCGGGCATTGGCACAGTATCCACCTTTGCGGGCATGCAGCCGTCCGGCGGGCTGAACAGGAGAAATGCTTACTGCAGGAGCACGCGGGAACAGAAAGGGTGATATGTGCCGACCGGCACCTCTTACCTGTAAGCACGATGAAGGAAACATCTCCCCTCGAGATCTACAACGAGTACCACGACGACGTTCAGGCAATATTTCGGTCGAGATTGCTGACGCAGGTGCTGCTCGCGCTCGGCAGCGGGAGCAAACCGCTCTCGACCCTTCGCGAGGTCACGGGGAGTTCGTCGCAGGCGCTCATCCCGAAGATCCGGCAGCTCGAGGCCCTGCATTACGTCGAATCGGCAAGGGGCGAGTATGCACTCACTCCCATAGGCAGGATCGTCGAGCCGAAGATCGAACGGGCGGTTACGCTCATGGGTACAGTGCAACACCACCGCGAGTTCTGGATCGAACACGAGATCGAGGGCATACCCCCCAAACTTCTGAATGAGATTGAGCACCTGTATAACACGGAGATGGTAAAGGATGTTGAGGAGAACATCTTTGCCGTGTACACGGTCTTTCAAACCATACTCCGGAAGGCATCCTGGATCCACGGTGTATCATCGATTATGAGCCCGGTTCATGTAGACGCGATTAAGGAGGCGGCTATAAGTAGCACGCCAATCGAGATTGTCGTCTCCGAAGAACTCGCTAAAAGATTGACCTCCCAGTACGAGGCGGTGCTGGAAACCCTGAGCAGGCCTGAGAACTTCAAGCTGTACGTCTATCCTTCACCTATCCGCCTCGGGATGACCGTGACGGACGAATATATCTCGCTGGGCCTGTACAGGCGCGATACGGGAAAATATGATGCCAGCACAGACCTCGTCGGCACCGACGCGGCGGCAGTCTCCTGGGGCGAGCGACTCTTCCAGCACTACAAAGCAGATTCCAGACCGCTGAAAATCTCCTGATTATCTTTTTCCTGGGAACCTCTCCCCCGGCGCTTGATATGACCCGGTATAACGGTCGTTCCATGCCCCGGGATATACGCTCGTTCAAAGTCCGACCGTTTTCAGGTTCGTTGAGCGGGAAGGGGGAAGAGCGAATGCATCGCTCCTGCCTGTCCAACCCTCTGCTTGAGCAGTATGTTCAAATACTGTGATTCATCGAAGTGGTGAATCTTCGTCGAAGTAATAAATATTCACTGGTTCCCTGAAAACCATTCCATGTTCGGATTCTCAAATCGTGCCACCCTGATCCAACCAACCCTGGAGATCGTTTTCCAGATTTTCGTGTACAGTTCCCTGTATCTGTCTGTAGCAGGAATGGCGATGGTGTATATCTCGTGCCTCCTGCATGACCTCCCCTTCGACCCGGTTGCGGCGACAATACTGATGCTTGTCGTGTTCGCCGTCTACAATCTCAACCGCAAGACCGACGAGGACGAAGACGCAATAAATCACGCGGAACGGTATGCTTTCACGAAGGAGTATGAGACCGTCCTCTTCCATTCTGCAATCGGCGCTTATGTCATCGCCCTCTGCCTCGCCGCTTTCCAGGGCTTTGACAGCCTGCTCGTCACGACCATACCCCTGGTCGCCGGAATCGTCTACAGCGTACCCCTCTTTCCCCCCGGGTTCGGGTTCCGGCGGTTAAAAGAGGTGCCCTTGATGAAGAGCCTTGTCGTCGCGTTCTCCTGGGCAGCCCCCCCGGCCCTCCTGCCGGCCTGCCATGCTGGCCTCCCCGCGGGTGCCGCCACCTGCATCGCCGGCATCTTCTTCTTTTTCCCGGTCTTCATCAATACCGTAGTCTTTGACATACGGGACGTGGAGGGGGATCTGGCATCGGGTATCAAAACCCTCCCGACGATCCTCGGCCCCCAAAGGACGCTTCTTCTCCTCACGGCGATGAACGTAATCATCGGAACCACGCTGGTGCTTGCTGGCGGGCTCTTACCGGGCATCTATCCGGTACTGCTGCTGGCTACGGGCATAGGCTACGTTCAGGGGTATCTTCTTTGTTTCCATCGACTTGTGGAGGAAAAACTCCTCTTTGAACTGCTTGCCGACGGACAGTTCATCTTGCTGGCTGCTTTCCTCTACCTCCTCACCCTTGTGGTCCCGCATCTCCCGGCATGAACCGCTCTGAAGATTCATCGGAGTGGTGAAGATTCATCGACGCAACAAATGTCTGGCAGCCGGGGAACATCCTAGAGTACGACATGAGATCACCCGGCGACAGCGATCCGCTGAAGAGTAACCCCGATGCACGATATCCCGGGGCACGGGAGAGGAGGATGGATACGCTGCACGATGGCGCAACAGGAGGCTTGCTGCTGCAGGACGAGATGAAGCCGCAACGATGGGGTTGCCCTTCATGCATGTACTACGACCCCGGGTGCGCCTACTGCACCTACATCCACGCTCCCGTGGACGTACTGTTCGTCTGCCCGCAGGTTCTCGACAGGCGCAGAAGGCCGGGGCCTGCACAGTAAGGTTACGCCGTTCGTCCGGCAATAACTCCGGCGGCCTCGCCCGCCCCGCCGGCGCCCGGCAAAAGGAGACGACGCAGGATCGGGATCCCCAACGTTTTTGTAGGCCGCCCGCCATGACGGAAACCATCATGCCGGGTGCAGAATACATCTACCCGAACGTCACGGAAGCAACTCAGCGGGGCGGGCTCCTTGAGCGCTGGCGCCTTGCCGAACCGCTGGGGTGTAGATACATCGAGATCCCCGCCGACTTCATCAAGAACCAGACGGAGGTGGAGCGGACGGGGCAGGATGTCGGGTCGATGCTCAATCGGTCGTCCGTCGAACTCCTCTACGACCGGGATACGACCCTTCCGGGCGCCCTCAGGTATCTCCTGCACACCGAACCGGCCATCCCCCGGAGAACCCCGCACGGCCGGCAGGCGACGGCAAGCCTCCGGTGGCGCGACCCGGACTGGGTGGCCGCTTTCGGTGATATGCTCCTTGAGATCGAGGACGTCCTGGGTATCCCTCCGGAGATCATCGAGATACACCCCGGCGATCGGAAGAACACCCACGCCGATATCATCGCGGGGATGCACGCCCTGATCGTCACCCATTGGAACGCTTTCGGGGCGGAACCGCTGGTGCTGCTCGAACATCATAAAGACCAGGGCATCTCCACGGCGAGTCAGATGCGGATGTTCTGGGCGACTCTCAACGACCTCCATCCTGAGATCGCCGGACTGGCCGGGATAGTGCTCGACCCCTGGCACCTCCACGCCGCCGCGAAAGAGGAGTTCCCCGGATCGCTCGGCGAGGTTCCGCCCGATGCCCTGCAGGCGTTCCACATCCATAACGATCTCCGCCCTCCATCGGTTGCCGACAGTCTGCCCTGGCCACAGGTCTTCGAGACGATCGGCGGCGTGAAGACACCCCGCATCAAACCCGTGGTCTACCAGAAGAGCAGGGTCCCGGGGGCGATTGCCTTCTGCGAGGAGATGCTCGCCGCGCCGCGGGCGGTGTACGCGGAGCCGCCGGCGTGAGGTCCCCGCCAACATTCATTACTCTGAAGCGCTACAGGGTGTCGCATGAGACCGATGGCTGCCCCTGATCTCCCCCCCGATATCGAGTGGCACAACGTCGACCGCCCCCTCTCTCTCCGCGATCTCGCCGGCAGGGTGGTGCTGCTCTCCTTCTTGACGTTCACCTGTTCGAACTGCATGCGGCTGGCGCCGGATCTCCGGCGGCTCGAGGAGCGGCATCCCGGGCTGGTGACCGTCGAAGTCCATCACTCCGGGTTTGAGTCCGCTGCAGTCGCCGGGAACTTCCGGGAGGCCGTGCGCCGTGCCGGGTTGGAGCGCCCCGTCGCCATCGACCGCGACCGACGGCTCTGGGAAGCCTTCGGCGTCCGGGACTGGCCGACCTTCGTCCTCATCGACCCGGTGGGGAACGTGGTCGGGAAGACCGCCGCCGAAGGGCTTTACGGGAGGCTCAACCCGAAGATCGAGCAGATGGCGGCGGAGTTCGGAGAGCAGGGCCTGCTTGAGAGAGAGCGGTTGCCATCAGGAACCGCTCCGGAGACGGCACGGGAGACGAGCCTGTATCGCCCCGGTAAGGTAGCGGCGGACAACCCCGGGATGCGCCTCTTCATCAGCGACACCGGTCACAACCGGATCGTCGTCGCCGATCCCAAAGGAAAAATCCTGGAGACGATCGGGACCGGGGCTGCCGGAAACGCCGACGGATCGTTCCACGAGGCTGCCTTCTACCTCCCGGAAGGCCTCGAATTCGACGAAGAGGCGGGCATCCTCTATGTTGCGGATGCCGGGAACCACACGATCCGCCGGGTCTCCTGGACGGAGCGGGAGGTCGCGACGATCGCCGGGACGGGGCTTGCCGCCCTGTCGTCCGGCGGGCCGGGCACCGGGACCGCGCTGAACGCGCCGCGGGATCTCGCACTGCTCGGCGGCCATCTCTACGTCGCGATGGCGGGGGCGAACCAGATCTGGCGGATGGATCTCGCCACCTATGAGGTGGAGCCGTATGCCGGGTCGGGCCGGAAGGGGCTGGTCGACGGGCCGCTTGGAAAGGCCGCCTTCATCGGGCCTGCCGGGATCGCCACCGACGGCGAGGCGCTCTACATCGCCGACAGCGGGGCTTCGGCGATCCGCCGCATCAAGCGGGGAATGGTCGAGACCCGCATCGGCCACTCCCCCGACGACTTCGGCGACCTCGACACGATCGCCGGGATGGCACACATCAATCGTCCGATGGGTGTCGCCTACAGCGACGGGTCGCTCTATATCGCCGACTCCGGCAACAACAAGATCAAGCACCTCGACCTTGCGACCGGGTGGGTTCTCACCCGGGCGGGAGACGGCGAGCGCGGCTACCGGGACGGCCTCTCCGGGGACGCGAGGCTGAGCGGACCGGGCGGTCTCGCCGATCTCAGGGGACTCTGGTACATCGCCGATACCGGCAACGATACCGTCAGGGTCTATGATCCCGTCCGGCACGTCGTCTCGACCCTGACGCTCTGGAAGTAGGCGACCGATACTTTATGTAGGGAGAGAGAGGAGGGACGGAGCATAGAGTCTCCAGGGTGAGCCATGCGAACGAACTACACGCTGTTCATATCCGTTCTGGCTATCGGGGCGGCGGTTCTCATCTGCGGCTGCACGGGCCCGCAGGGAGACGGCGGCCTGAACCGGACGAACGAGACGCCGGTCGGCGAGAACCTGACGGTCGGCGAGGTGCTGGCCCGGGACGGCAACTTCTCGGCGTTCGCCCAGGCGCTCGATACCGCCGGACTCGGGGGGACGCTCGCAGGACCGGGGCCCTACACCGTCTTCGCGCCGACGGACGAGGCGTTCAGCCGGATCCCGGAGACCGCGATGGCAGAACTCTTCGACGACCCGAAGGGCATCCTCGCCGAGACCCTGCTCTACCACATGGCCCCGGGGAGGTATACGGCAGCCGGGATTGCTGCAAACGATACCGTTCCAACCGTCCAGGGCAGTCCGATCGCCGTCGACGCCGCCGGCGAGAGCGTGACGGTGAACGGTGCACGGGTGATCCGGGCGGATATCCCTGCCGCGAACGGCGTCATCCATGCCATCGATGCGGTCATGATCCCGCCTGACGTGATCCTATTGCCGGCAGACGAGACCGTCGCGAACGTGACGGAGAATGAGACCGCTGTGAATGTGACGGAGAACGTGACCGGGTGAGGGGCGGTCCGGCCCCTGCACCGGAGCATCGTATACATTATATATACGATTGTATACAATATGTATTCGTGCTCGAACGGCTCATTCCCTCGAAGACCCGGGTGAAACTCCTAACCCTCTTCCTCCTGAACCCGGAGCGCGAGATCTATCTCCGAGAGGTTCAGCGGATGACCGGAGAGAACCTCAACGCTGTCCGGCGGGAACTCGCAAACCTCGAGGAGATTGGCCTTCTGACGAGTACCCGCCGCGGCAATGCACGGTACTACGTGGTAAATAAGAATTTTCCGATCTACCACGAGTTGACCGCTATCATCCTCAAGACCGAAGGAGTGGCAAAGGTCGTACGAGAACGCCTCGCCGGCGTCGGCGGCGTTGATACCGTCTTCATCTTCGGCTCCTTCGCCAGTGGAAAGGCTGGTGCGACAAGCGACATCGACCTCTTCATCGTCGGAGATGTCGATGAAGACCTCCTGATGCCCGTCGTCCGGGAGACAGAAGCAGCACTTGGAAGAGAGATAAACTATGTTCTCTTCCCGAGAGAGGAGATGGATCAGAGGATCGCCGAGGGCGATCCGTTCGTCATGAACGTGCTCAACGAACCAAGGGTGATGCTGATTGGCGAAGGTTGAAGACCTGGAGCGACAGGGGCTGATCAGGAAACTCCCTCCGGATCCAAAGGCGGTGGAGAACGCTATCGGCCTGGCGCACAGGGATGTCTCGGTTGCGAAAAACGCCCTTACCAGTAACGCCGATTGGGCTTATACGATCGCGTATAACGCCATGTTACAGGCCGCAAGGGCGCTTATGTTCTCAAAGGGCTACCGCCCGGCGGGAAACAACCAGCATGCCACGGTGGTTCAATTTGCCGGGCAGTTCCTCAACAATGAGAGCGTGGACGCCCTTGATCGGATGCGGAGGAGGCGACACGCCGTGGTCTATGATATGGCAGGCACGGTCTCGCAACTGGAGGCAGAAAATGCCGTCTCTCGTGCAGAATCATTCCTCAGTGCCGTTGAGGATCTTCTCCGTTGACGGAGATCTCGACCTGCCCCATATGCCATCCCGGTAGCAAAAAAACCCGGATACCAACCATTTTCCCGCGACGGCACAAACAGATGAGTCATAACGGGGGCTTCCCCCGGGTTCGTCCATGCCACGCTTCAACCTCAGCCCGTCGCTCATCGGCCGGTTCTTCTACCACGACTGCGAACGCTACCTCCGCTACCATGCGACCCCGGAGCCGGAGCGCCCCGGAGCCGGCATCCCGGCGACCGCGATCGATACGAGCCCGGTGACGCGAGCCCTCCTTGAGGCCGGCATCCGGTGGGAGGAGGAAGTGGTCCGGACGAAACTCACGGGCAGGGTACGGCTCCCGGACGGGACGGGGCCGATCTCCGGGCGGTCATTCTCCATCGAGGAGAGTTTCAACCTCCTCCCCCTCCTCTCCCCGGGCGAGGCGATCTACCAGACGACCATCCCGGTCTCGGTCCACTTCCTGAAGGGCTACGGCCTCGATCCCGGGGTGCACCGGTTCTCACCCTGTCGCCCCGACCTCATCCGGGCCGACGAAGAAGGGCGCCTCGCCATCATCGACATCAAAGCAAGCGAAGAACTCAGCGTCAGTCACCGGATCCAGGCAGCGCTGTACGTCCTGATCCTCGATCACGCCCTGGACCTGCTCGGGCTCGATCTCCCGGTCGACCGGAACCAGGCGGGGATCTGGCTCTACGGGGAGGATGAACCGGAACCTTTCGATCTACACCTCAACAGGCGAGTGATCGAGGAGTTCCTCCGCCACCGCCTCCCGGGCATCCTGGCCGGACCGGCGAGAGACGTGCCCTGGCACCTCACTTCGCGGTGCGAGTCCTGCGCGTTCTACGCCCACTGTCGCGCCGAGGCAAAAGCCTCCTCCTCGGTATCGCAGATCCCGGGCCTCTCGTCTGCCGGGCGGCGCTACCTGCGGGAAGCCCCGTGGAACGGCGGGCTCCCGGTCAACACGCTCTCCGACCTCACCGGGCTCCTCCGCGACCCGGAGGGCGACCGCCACCTCGACAACTGCGGGTCGCTCGCCGGGCAGGGCGACCGCCTGCGGGCGACCGTCCGGGCGCTCTCCACGGGAGAGATCGTCCCGCTCGCCGCGACAACGTTTGCGCTCCCCGTCTACGAGGATATCGCCGTCACCCTGACGCTCCAGAAGGATCCTGTCTCCGGCCGGGTATACGCCCTCGGGTTCCGGCGGAGCAGGGGCAGGGCGGTCTACGGGACGCCGTCGCACGAAGCGATCTATGTCGCAAAAGACCCCGGCGACTGCACCCGGGTGCGCCGGGAGTTCGTCCGGGCTCTCGCCGCGGAACTCGCAGCCGTCGACGGGTACAACCGGGGCCGCGACTGGGCGGGGCAGGAGTCGGTGCAGACCTACGTCTACGATACCTACGAAGAGGAACTCTTCACCCGGCTGCTTGACGAGGCGCTCGACGACCCCGTGAGTGCAGAGGACGCTCTCAGACTGCGGTTCTACTACCAGGACCCCGGCATCGCCCTCGGGACCAGTCACCCGAGTACGTCCGTCCCCTTCCCGATAGTCGTTTTGACACGGGAGATCCGGCGGCTGCTCGCGCTTCCCGTCCCGTTCGCCCTCCGCCTGCCCGAGGTTCTTGCGGCGATCCCCTCTTCCCGGTTCGCGTACCGGCTCGATCCGGGCTCCCTCTTCTGGAGCGAGCATGGCAACGCCATGAAGAGCGACGCCATCATCATGGCCTGGCACGGGAACCGGCCGGAGGCTATCGACTGGGTCCGGCAGGAGGTCTCGCGCCGCCTGCTCGCCGCGGGGAGCGTCCTCGACGGGCTCCGCGAACGGACGAAAGAGAATCTCTCTCGGTGGGCGGAGAAGTTCCTGTTCCCGGGTTCGTGGGACGCCGCGACGTCCGAGATCTCCCGTCTCCTCTTCATCGCGGAGTATGAGTCGACGATGGGTGCCCGGCAGGTACAGGAACTGCGGAGCGGGCCGCGGGCAGCGAGGGTCCGGGACGGCGTCAGCATTCCTCTCAGGAAGAGCGAAGGAAACTTCTGGAAGATGCTCGCCCCCCTGGATCTCGCGTTCTTCGAGCAGTCGCGGGCGTTCAGCTACCTCCTGGTGCGGGAGAGCGAGGCGGGCGAGGAGGCAGAGCGGGCGTTCGACGACCTCCGCTACCGGGCGAGCCCGAACCCCGGGAACAGCGGGGTCTGCTTCGCAAGGGTCCGCGACACCATCGCCGACCGGACGGCCGGGGAGGTCAGGGGGCTTGTGCTGGAGGTGACCTACCCCCGCGATCACGTCCCCTTTGCCGAAGGGGACCTCGCGGTGCTCCACCCCCGGTTCACGGACTTCACCGCCCCGCGCTCCATCGACCGCCTCCTTGCTCTCGACGAGCAGCCGGAGAACGATTTCGTCCGACTCCTCCGCGACCCGCGAGGATTCGCCATGCCGACCGGTGAGTCCGGGGCGGTCGCCAGCGATGCTGAGAACCTCGTCCGCGATGCCGGGTTCACGAGGAGCCAGATCAGGGCGTTCTCCCACGTGACGGAGAACCGTCTGACCCTGGTCTGGGGGCCGCCCGGAACCGGGAAGACGCATTTCCTCGCGACGGCAATCCTCTCGCTCGTCAAAGCCCGGCGGGCGCACGGAGAGCGGATCCGGGTCGGGGTTGCGGCGTTCACCCACGCGGCCGTCGAGAACCTGCTCGTCAAGGTGCAGGCCTCGGTCGACGAGTTCGGCCTCACCGCCGGCCTTCCGATCTACAAACTGAGAGAGATCCGGACACCCGGCGGAGAGCGGTGCCTTGAGGTGTTGGCCCACGACCGGGCGGAGACCGTCGTCGGCTACCCCGCCCTCCTCCTCGGCGGGACGGTGCACGGTTTCGCCCGACTGGAGAAGTCCCTCCCGTCTCTGGACCTCCTGATCGTCGACGAAGCGTCGCAGATGCGGGCGACGGAGCTCGCGATGGTGCTCCCGATGCTCGGGTCGGGCGGACGGCTCGTCCTCGCGGGGGACGACCTCCAGCTCCCGCCGGTCATCCAGGGGGTGTATCCGGCACCGGTTGACGGCCTCCCCGGGCTCGAGGACTCCGTCTTCGCCTACCTCCGGCACCGCGACGACCCCTCCCGCCCCGTCTACACCTGCCAGCTCCAGGAGAACTGGCGGATGAACCGCACCCTCTCGGGGTTCCCGGCGGAGACGCTCTACGGCACCGGGTACGTCCCCGCAACCGACGCGATAGCGCGGCAGCAGATCGCCCTCGCACCGGCTCCGCCGCTGGAGGAGTGGGTGGAGTGGGCCATCAACCCGGCATACCCGCTCGTGCTCTGCGTCCTCGAGGGCGTCCGGACGACGGTGGAGAACCCGGTCGAGGCGGCGCTGGTCGCCCGGCTCGCCGGAGCGCTCCGGGAACGGCTCCTCGATCCCGGTTCAGGAGAACCATATCCGGCGACGGAGGACGGGGATTACCGGTTCTGGCGGCACGGCCTCTTCATCGTCAGCCCGCACCACGCGCAGATCGGTGCCATCAAGACCGGTCTTGATGGGGTGCGGGCCTGGATGTATCCGCCGTTCGTGGACACCGTCGACAAGATGCAGGGCCAGGAGGCAAAGAGCGCGATCATCAGTTACGGCGTGAGCGACGTCGAGACCGCCCTCCGCGAGGCCGAGTTCATCTACAGCAGAAACCGCCTGAACGTATCCCTGACCCGGAGCCGGGCGAAGTGCGTGGTCTTCCTGCCCCGGCCGCTCCTCGAGCCGCCGCTGGAACTGGTGCAGAACGAGAAGGCGGCGGCGGGGTTTCGGCAGATGCTCGACCTCCAGGAGTTCTGCCGGGCTCACGGGGAGGAGCGGACGTTTCCCCTCGAAGGGGGGGACGGCGTCCGGCTCACGGTGATGCGGGCGCGGGTGGAGTGAGAGGGCGAGGGGGTTCGCGTTGTGAGAATGAGAGCGTTCTAACGGATTTCTGCCCAGAAGCATAACTCCTCGTATTATAGGGGTTTAAATTCTGATCTAGATCAATGAAATTTGTGTTGAGCCTGTAAAAAATCCATACACGGATTTCCACTGGACATCGCCACGCACTGCCCCCGCCCCGAGGGGCGGGGGAGGAGCGCGAAGCGCGGGCGGGGTGGGGGTGAAGGGAAGATCTCCTTAACCAGATCCAAAGCACCTGAGATGGGCGTTGGAGACGGGGGAGGGGGGATCCTCCCCCCTCCCCGCGAGCCGCCTCCCCCAATGGCGATACCAAGTGGAAAGCCGAGTATGGATCTGCTATAGACCCAATACCGATTTCATCGGTCAGACTTAGAATTTAAACCTCTATAGATACGAAGAAATGTCCTTTTGAGCCGGGGAAAATGCAACTTCATCACCTTACAGACCATAGGCCCAACCTATTTGCCCCTGTCAGACAAACGATATACCGTGATCGGTAGCCTCGACCCCGACCAGAACGACCTCGAACAGCGGATCCTCGAAGAGACCCGGGCGCACGGGCCCACTCCGGACGCCATTGCCCTCTTCCGCGACCTCATCCTCTCCTACTACCGCGCCCACGGTCGCGACCTCCCCTGGCGGCACACCACCGATCCCTACCGGATCCTGGTCTCTGAGATCATGCTCCAGCAGACGCAGGTCGAGCGGGTCGCCGTGAAGTACCGGGAGTTCATCGAGCAGTTCCCGGACTTCGAGAGCCTTGCCCGTGCCCGGAGAAGCGAGGTGCTCCGCGCCTGGCAGGGGATGGGCTACAACCGCCGGGCAATCGCGCTCCAGGAGACCGCACGGCGCGTGACGGAGGAGTACGGCGGCAGGCTCCCCGCCGACGTCGAGACGCTCGCGACCTTCCCCGGGATCGGGAAGGCGACCGCGGCGGCGATCTCTGCGTATGCGTTCAACATGCCGGTGGTCTATGTCGAGACGAACATCCGGCGGATCTTCATCCACTTCTTCTTCCAGGACCGGGAAGGCGTCCGGGACGACGAGATCCTCCCGCTCGTGGAGAGGACGCTTTACCGCGAAAACCCGCGGGAGTGGTATAGTGCGTTGATGGATTATGGTACGGTCTTGAAGAAGCGGACGGCGAACCCGAACCGGAGAAGCGCGTCCTACTCCCGCCAGAGCCGGTTCGAGGGGTCCGACCGCCAGATCAGAGGAAGGATCCTCGCGCTCGTCCTCGATGAAGGGACGGTCACGGAGAAGGAGGTGATCCTCCGGCTCTGCGAAGAGCCCGGGCGGGTGAAGCGGATCCTCGGCGACCTCGCCCGCGAGGGGTTCGTCGCCGAGAGCGAGGGCGCGTATACCTGCCGGTAAGGTTGAAGTCTGGCGGGCGCCACCCTTGATGAAATGAAGATCGGCTACCCGTGCATCAACCGGAGCATCGGCTGCTCCTCGGGCCGCACGTTCCGGCTCTCCTCCTACTCCGGCGAACGGCTGGAGGAGACCGTCCGGGAGAACCTCAGGTGTCTTGGAGAGATCCTCCGCTTCAACCAGAGAGAGTGCCTCCTCTTCTTCCGGATCGGCTCCGGCCTCGTGCCGTTCGCATCGCACCCGGTCTGCACCGCCGACTGGCAGGAGACCTTCGCGGAGAGGTTTCGCGATATCGGCCGGTTCGTTCGCGAGAACGATATGCGGATCTCAATGCATCCCGATCAGTTCGTCGTCATCAACGCGAAAGACCCCGATATCGTCGGTAAGAGCATCGCTGAGCTCAGTTACCACGCCGCTCTTCTCGACGCCATGCACCTCGATGAGACCGCGAAGATCCAGATCCATGTCGGCGGGGTCTACGGCGACCCCGGGTCCGCCATGAAACGATTTACAAGCGTGTCTTCCGGGCTCGACGAGAGCATCATTCGCCGGTTGGTCGTCGAGAACGACGACTCGCGCTACACCCTGGCCGACTGCCTCCGCATCCACGAGGAGACCGGCATCCCGGTGCTCTTCGACGTCTTCCACCACCAGGTCAATCCCTCCGGCGCCGGGGTGGCCGAAGCGGTCGAACTCTCCGGCGCGACCTGGCGGCCCCGCGACGGCATCCCGATGGTCGATTACAGCACCCCGATGCCCGGCGGACGAAAGGGCCGGCACGCGGAGAGCCTTGATGCTGCCGACTTCGAGCGGTTCCTCGCCGCGACCGCACCGGCGGATATGGACATCATGCTTGAGATCAAGGATAAGGAGAAGAGCGCTCTTGCCGCCGTCGGGATCGCCCGCCGGGACGGGCGGTTCCGCCTGCCGCGAGAGCGGTAGCCGGTCAAGGGGTAACGATCTCCAGTGTCGGCGGGACGAGCGCCGAGGCGATGGCGTGGCAGATCCCGTTCGTGCAGAACGCGTCGGTCTCGACGAGCGGGACACTGTTGACGGTGATCCCCCGGTCGGACGACCGTATGACGAGATCCGTCCCGAGGCTCGACCGTACGGCGGCGATGGACCGGAGATCCTCCGATGTCAACTGTCCCGGCACGACATGGTAACTCACGATGAGGAAGAGTTTGTCCGTATCCTGCCGTATCTCATCCATCCGGTCCTTCGGAACCCGTGAGAACGCCTCGTCCGTCGGGACGAAGACCGTGAATGGCCCCCGCTCGCGGAGCATCGGTTCCATTCCTGCTATCCTGACCAGATCGAGAAAAACGGCGAGGTTCTCGGAGTCCTCCAGGGTTTCGATGATACTCTTCATGTTGCTCTCTCCACGCGCACCTAACCGTGCCGGGTTATTTATATGTTCCGGCTACCCGTGTACGGCGACCGTTCTTGCAACGGGCGGCGGCAGGAGCAGCGCGGAGACCGCGTGGCAGATCCCGTTCGTGCACCACGCATCGGACTCCACGACCGCCGCGCCGTTGATCAGCACCCCCTCCGGCACAATCTCCACGGTCAGGTCATCGCCCTGGAGCGATCGGAGCGTCCCTATGCCGAGGAGATCGATCATGGAGTGCACACCGGGGACGGTATGGTAGTTCAGGGTATCGCCGAGTCGGTCGGCGTTCCGGAGGATGGCCTCGAGTTCGGGCCGGTGGATCTCGCGGAAGACATCGTCGTCCGGGACGAAGAGCGTATAAGGCCCGTCGCTCTCGAACCGCTCCTCCATGCCGGCCGCCCGTACAAGGTCAAGAAAGACGTCAAACGATCCCGAGTCACGCAGGGTCGCGAGGATACTCTTCATGCGAACCAACTCCCGCGGGAGATGGAGGGGCACGATATATATAACTACGGGCAGCCCCGCACGGCCCGGTGAGCCGGCCGATCTACACCGCCGGGAACCTATCGCTTCACCCGCGCCTCGACCACCTGCGGCAGGAGCACCCTGTCGATGACATGATAGATGCCGTTCGTGCACTCGACATCGGGCTGGATGACGGTGGCATCGTTCACCCGTATCGCTCCGGGAGGCCCCGTGAGATCCAGGTGGTCGCCCTGCAGCGTTCGGATCGCCTCCATCTGCGCGAGTTCGTGCGTGGTGAGCTTGCCCTGGATCACATGGTACAGGATCATACCGGAAAGCCGCTCCCGATCGGCCGTGATGCTCTCCATCGCCTCCCGGGAGAAATCGGAATATGCCTCGTTCGTTGGGAACAACGCGGTATACTCCCCTCCCTGGAGCATCTCCGCCTTCCCTCCGGCCTGCAGCATCGCTACGGAGGTGCTCAACCGGTCGTCTTCCCGGGCTGTCTCGATGATACTCTTCATGGGTAACCCCCGGGTTATTTTGCCAGATATATAAAATTACGGATATAGAAGTTTAGAGGGCATCCAGTGAGAGGAGCGCTGTATCCTGCCGCCGTCTTTTGCCGGGAAGAAAAAGAAGGGTTTTTGGCCGGACGATGCTCTCCGGCCCGGGTTCAAACGTTCGTCGACAGGTAGGCCTGTTCGGCCTCTGCAAGCGTCGCAAAAGGAACGCTGTCCAGGACATGGATGATCCCGTTCTCCGCCTCGATGTCTCCCTCGAGTACGACAGCCGTGTCCACCTGCGTACCCCGGTCGGTCTTCCTGACCATGATGTTGTTTCCTTCGACGGTCTGCACGACGTTCTTTTTGAGGAGCGCCTCAAGCGTGCACTTGTGATTGCTGATCGTGAAGAAGTCGATCAGGTGCGAGAGCATCTGTCTGTCGTTCATGATCATCGACTGGTTCGGTTCGGGGATCGCATCCCACGCCGAGTCGACCGGAGCAAAAAACGTCATCGGCCCTTCGCCCTGCAGCGTCTTCTCCTCGCCGAGGGTCTGGATGATCTCGACCAGCCGGCCGAACCTGCCATCGTTCTGCAACGTATCAAAGATCTTCGCCATTACCAGGTACCTCCCTGCGGGCGGTTCGTGGTCGGCTCTCATATATAGATATTATTATATGTTGCAAAATATGAAACCCGGTGAGGATACACACTCCCGGGGAAGAGGCCCGCCTCTCACTCGCGGGTCGGATCGGCGATATACCCTTCGAGGAGTTCGAGCGCCTCCCATTCCCGGGCGCCGCCGCACTTCCTGACAAGGGCGCTGTGGTGCTCGATAAGCTGCCCGAGCCAGGGATCGCGGTTCTTGACGTAACGGGTGGCATGGACCGTCGCGTCTACGATGCTTGCAAACCCCCGGTTCACCGGATGCAGCCGGAGACCGAGCACCTCCTCTTTCAAGGGGCTGAGCCGCGCGACAAACGCCTCGCCGCCCGACCGCTCCACGTCGGCGGCAAACGCGGCCCAGGCCTCCACGTCACGGAGACGGGAGACGGTCGTCCCGTCGATCTCCTCGGAGACGAACGCATCCAGTGGGAGGTCGTCGAATGCGGTTCTGACGTAGATCACCGGATCGAAGACGAAGTTCGCCACCACCCACCGGTCGCGGGCGATGTTCCGGGCGGTGTGACTCCCCCGGAAGAGGACCATGTGGAGCGAGCCGTTCCGGTTGATGATCCCCATCGGAGCGGCGTTGTGGTCGGTGGTCGCGATCACCTCGTTGATCCCCTCGGTCAGCAGTCCCATTGCCACCCCTCCCCGAGCGCCACGTATATCCCGGCGATGGTGATGTCGGCGATCGATCCCGGGTTGATCCCGGCTGCGACACACTCCGCATCGAATGCGGCGAGATCCCGCTTCCCGTCGAGCACCTCCGCCGCGGCCCGCATCGTCTTCTCCGCCATGGCCTCCCCGTGCTTCTTCGCGATGAAGGTGTCCGGCTCAGTCGCGAGGAGATCGAGGAACGCCGCAACGATCGACTCCCTGCCGCACCCGTGCGCGTGGAGCAGGTCGGCGCACCGCCGGGTCAGGGCGAACCCGTTCGTCCACTCCCGGGCGACCATATCCCGGGGCGCTGAGTAGGCCATGAGATCGGCAAGGGTCATCCCCCGCTCCCGGATGGCGGCGACCGAGGCCGGATCGTTCACGTCCAGGTCGTCGCTCTCCGCCATCCGGACGCTCGTGAGGCCGAACGCCGCGTAGAACTCGACCGCGTCCTCGACGTCGGTTGCGGCGATGACTGCTCGCGCCCCCTCGATATCGCCCCCGAGGACGAAAGGGATGAGGAGGATGAACGCCCCGAAATGGGTATTCCCCCCGGAATGCCCGTTCGTCGCGCTGACTGCCTCCCGGATGAGGCTTCCGACCCTGCCGCCGGTCTTCTCGGCCTTATCAAAGACCGGGCGGGCGAGGATCGTCGAAGCGAGGAAGTGCTCGAGATGGGTGTCCGAATAGTCGTGGCACCTGTCCACGTTCCCGGGTTTCGGGTAGGCGGAGACCTCGAGCATCATCGCCATCTGCGCACGTTCAGCTCGATTCATCGACGGGCTCTTCTTCATCGAATATCCTGTGTATGATCTTTTCCGCGAGGTGGTGCTTGCACCGCATGTACTCGCGCGCAGAGAGGCCCTTCTTCTCAAGCGTCATGTTGCGGAACATGCAGGGTGAACTGATCTTGCAGCACCAGGCGAGGCTCCCGAAGCAGGTGCTCTTCCCGTCTTCGAGCGGGGTCTCCTTCGCCGCCTCCTGCTTGAACTTCAGGTAGTCGTCGCGAGAGAGCCCGACCCTCTCGAGGGCCGGGAGGAGCGGACAGGCCTTCACCGGCATGCAGCAGAAAGCGAGCGCCCTGATATCGCCGCCGCGGCAGAGCTGTTTCGGGGCATTGTACCAGCCCCCCTCCTCGGCCGACCGGGTGATAGCGGCATCGAGTCCGGCAAGCGTCCAGGGGTCGGACTTCCGGGCGAGCGAGACGAGGTCGGCCCCGTGGGAGAAGGCGTCCATTGCTTTATCGAAGGTGGTGATGGAGTTGTTCGCGATCAGCGTCAGGGGGGAGGCGTTCCTGATCTGGCGGACTTTGTTGTGCCCGAAGTCCATCAGGTCGACGTGGAGGATATCCGCTCCCGCCTTCCAGACGGTGCGGGCGAGAGCGGCGTCGTCGGCGGCGACACCCGCCCGGATCTTCACCGAGACGGTCACGTCCTCGGCCTTCAGCGCCCCGACGATCTCAACGAGTCTCCCCGGGTGCTGGAGAAGATATTCGCCGCACCCGGCCTCGATCATCGCCGGCTGCCGGCAGTGGGCGTCGATCTCGTAGACCACCGCGTCCTCGAACGCCCGGGCGACCCCGGCGTAGGAGGCGGGCGTGCTCCCGCGGAGGTTGAGACCCGTAACGACGTCGCTCTGTTTCAGGGCGTCGATCTCGCGGCCGAGCGCTTCGAGCGGGTCGTCGTATAAGAACTCTTTTCGGCCCTCCCCGGCCATCCGCCGGCTTGCCTCGATGGTGGCAGCGTCGATGGAGTAGCCTCCGATGAAAGCCGCCCCGACGTGATCCGCCCGCTCGAGGACGTACGCCGCATCCACGATCCCGGCCATGGATGCGATCGCCACCGGTGTTTTCACGATCCGATCGTTTATGAGGAGCTCAAAACGATCATATGCTTCCATCATACTTCTCCATCAGTTGGCGGTGTGAGAGGATATTTGTGTCGGGTCGGGGCCGGTCTTCCGAGACGGCATCGATCGGGTGGACAGTATCCGTATCGGCGTTTACTCAGTGGAAGGCATCGGCGGATGGAGTATTAAACCTGCTCTGCACGAGCCGCCGGTGCGTGAAGAGCCGGTCGATGCAGTGGGCGATCCCCTGCCTGAAGTCAGCCGCCGGATGGATCTTGAACCGGGGCCCTTAGAACCAATCGGTAATTATTTTAATATCGTATCGTATTACCTTGTAACATATGACTATGAAAGGCATGTTACTGGTCGGACACGGGAGCAAGCTCCCCTACAATAAGGAACTGATCGAGACCACCGCGAAGTTCATCGCCGAGAAGTCAGACGGCTACATCGTCAAACCCGGGTTCATGAGCCTCAACACCCCGACGGTTGGGGAGCAGCTCGAGGCGTTCCGGAGCGAGGATATCGATATGCTGGTCGTCGTCCCGCTCTTCCTCGCAAGAGGCGTCCACATCGAACAGGACATCCCCGAGATCATCGGCCTCCCGAAAGGGGAGCGGAAGGGCGAGTTCCAGCTGAACGGGAAGACGGTGCCGCTCGTCTACGCAAACCCCATCGGCAGCGACCCGCTTCTCGCCGAACTGATGCTGAAGAATGCGTCCGATGCGATCGCCGAACTGAAACCCTGAAGAGCATGCGAATCCTGGTGCTGGATACCATCCACGGCGGGGCGGACCTCGCCGGAGCACTCCGGGATGCCGGCCACCAGGTGGACGAGGTGGACGTCTACCGGGGGCAGACCGGCATCACGGTCGAGGAGGCGCTCGCCCGGACCTACGACCTGGTCACCGCACCGGTCCACCTCGATCCCGATCACCCGCTCCTGCGATGCCACGGCCCCGCAGTCTCGCATCACGAGATGGTGAAATGGGTTCTCGGCGACGGCCGGCTCCCGCACCCCTTCATCGAGATCACCGGGGCGCGGGGGAAGACCACAACCGCCCACGCCCTCGCGGCGCTGCTGCCGGGCCCGGGCATCCTGCACACCTCGACCGGGACCTACCGTTACCCGGAACGGGAGCGGCTCTGGAGGAAGAGCATCACGCCCGCCTCCCTTATCCCGGCAGTCCGCGAGGCGGAACGGATCGGGGGCTGGCTGGTCGCCGAGGAGTCGCTTGGGGTCACCGCCGCCGGGGACGTGGCGGTGCTGGCATCATCGGAGGACTATCCGGTCGCGGCGGGGAAGAAGAACGCGATCACGGAGAAATGCCGGCTGCTTTCCCGGGCACGGACGGTCGTGCTCCCGCCGGGGCTCGATCTCCCGGGAGCGGTCGCGGCCGGGAGTATGGTATCCTCCGAGGGGGCGGTCTGCCGCTACTCCGGGAACGGGATCCGCGGGTCGTTTGAAAACCCGCTCTACGCCCTTCCGGGCTACCGGACACCGCTCGCGCTCGCGGCCGCGACCGCCTGCATCCTCGGGGTCGACCCATCCCCTCTTGGGGGGTTTGCCGCCCTCCCCGGCCGGATGGCGGCACGGCGGGAGGGGGATATCCTGATCGTCGACAACGCAAACAGCGGAACGAACATGATGACCACCGTTGAAGCCGCCCGCTACGCGAGGGAACTCTCAGGCGACGGCGCCCTGACCCTCGTCATCGGCGAAGAGGCGCGGGCGGTCTGCGAGGGGTTCTCCAGGAACGAGATCCTGCGGACGGTATCGACCGTCAGGCCGACCGCGACGGTCTACGTCGGGGAGGGGTATCCCGCGGCGACGCTTGAGGAGGGGCTCGATGCCGCGAGGAAGATCACCCCGGCGGGCGCGATCGTCCTCGCGGTAAAGATGTGGAGATAAAGCATGGACTACATTCAACCAAGACCGAGTTCTATCGTCGCGGCGCTGTATACCGCCCGCGACCTGGGGGTGGACGTGGCGATCCTCCACGGCCCGTCGGGCTGTTCGTTCAAACACGCCCGTCTCCTCGAAGAGGACGGCATGCGGGTGCTGACGACGTCGCTTGCCGACAACGAGTTCATATTCGGCGGGCACGACCCCCTGATGCGGGTGCTCCGCCACGCGGAGAAGGAGTTTGCACCCCGGCGGATAGCGGTCGTCGGGACCTGTGTCTCGATGATCATCGGGGAAGACCTCCAGTCTGCGATCCACGATGCGGAGGTCGAGACCCCGGCGATCGCCGTGGATATCCATGCCGGGTTCCGGGAGAACATCGACGGGGTGCTCGCGACGCTCGAGCCCGCCGCTGCCGCGGGCTGGATCAGCGCCGAAGAACTTGAACGGCAGCGCTACCTATTAGCGAAGGCAAACGAGGTGGAGAGGCTCCGGGGAGCGGCTTCACGAGCCTACATCGAGCCCGAGCGCGGCGATCTCAAGCACGTTGCGGCAGAGCGGCTCGTCGACCTCGCCGACTCGGGTGCGAGGGGCGTCGCGGTCATGAACGCGAAGAAGGAGACCGCCTACATGTTCGCCGACGAACTCATCGCGCTCCACGACGCCTGCCCGGACGCCGCCATCACGTATCTCGCAAACCTCGAAGACCGCGGCCTCCCGAAGGTCAGGGAGGACGCCGAACGGATCCTCGGCGGCATGCGGGAGCGCGGGGTCGACCCCGGACTCCTCGGGGCGCTCGACGAGTACGGGGCGAACGGCCCCGCTATCGGGGAGCGGATCCGGGAACTCGACCCCGACTTCGCCCTCATCGTCGGAGTGCCGCACGCCGTCCCGCCGGAGTACACGGAAGGCATCGAGGTCTTCTCGATCACGAACGGCCCCCGACAGGTGGCGCCGCTCCGGGAGATGGGGCACCGGCACGTCATGGTCGAGATCGACCTGCACCCGAAGACCCTCGGCGTCCGGGATATCGTCGAGAGCGAGTTTGGGGCGGTTCTCCGGAGCATGCGATGAAGTCCTTCCTCGTCGCCGGCGACCGCTCCGGGAGCGGGAAGACGAGCGTCACCCTGGCGCTCTCGGCCCTCCTCTCGACCGACCGGGCCGTCCAGACCTTCAAGGTGGGGATGGACTACATCGACCCCTCCTACCTCACCGGGGTGACGGGCCGGCCCTGCCGGAACCTGGACGGCTACGTGATGAGCCCGGACGAGGTCCGGGCGGTCTATGCCCACGGGTGCCGGGGAGCGGATGTCGCCGTCGTCGAGGGGGTGCGGGGGCTCTTCGAGGGCGCAGAAGCGCTCACCGACCTCGGGAGCACGGCCGCGATCGCGAAACAACTCGACCTGCCGGTCATTCTCGTCGTCAACGCCCGGAGCATCACCCGGAGCGCGGCGGCGATCGTGAAGGGCTTTCTGGCGTTCGACCCGGACGTCGATATCCGTGGAGTCATCCTGAACAACATCACCGGGACCCGCCACCGGGAGAAGGCCGTCCGTGCGATCGAGCACTACTGCGGCATCCCCGTCGTCGGGGTCATCCCCCGCACGGAGGAGATGGAACTTGCGATGCGCCACCTCGGCCTCGTCCCCTACCGGGAAGGGCAGGAGCACGGCGAGTTCCTCTCGCGCATCGAGACGGTGAAGCGGATGATCGCCGATCACGTCGACCTGGACGCCCTCCTCGCGCTCGCACGCGAGGGCGAACCGCCGGCGGAGGAGAGTTCCGTCTACGCGGCTGTCGAGCCGGACGTCCGGATCGGGGTCGCGCTCGACGAGGCCTTCAACTTCTACTACGCCGACCTCTTCGACGTCCTCGCGTCGTGCGGGGCCGAGACGGTTCCGTTCTCCCCTGTCCACGACCCATTGCCGGAGGCCGACGGCTACATCCTCGGCGGCGGCTACCCGGAACTCTTCGGCGCGGAACTCGAGGCGAACACCGCGATGCGGGAGGGGCTCCGGGAGGTCTCGCGGAACGGGGTGCCGATCTACGCGGAGTGCGGGGGGCTCATCTACCTCACCGACCGGATGGTGCTCGCTCCGGGGTTCGCGGGGTCGGGAGAGACCTACGAACTCGCCGGGGTCTTTAAGGGCACAACGAGGATGCCGGCCCGCCGGATGCTCGGCTACGTCGTCGGGACGAGCGCGGCGAAAAGCCCCGTGGGCGAGGCGGCGTTCCGCGGCCACGAGTTCCACTACAGCAGCGTCGACCTCGCGCCGGAGACGCGCTTCGCCTACCGGCTGAGCCGGGGGAGCGGGATCCGGGACGGGTTCGACGGCGCGGTCCGGGACCGGACGATCGGGAGTTACACGCACCTCCACCCGGTGACGAGCAGGGGTATGCTCGCGCACTTTGTGGACTGCTGCCGGGGTTAAGCGAGCCCCGCAGTATCTCCCGGGCCGCCGCTGACCCCTGCCGGGAGCACGAAGCACAAAACATACTAACTTACCGATACTACACTGATTCCATGATCATTTACCTTGACGGCAAATACGTCCCCGAAGAGGAGGCGAAGGTCTCGGTCTTCGACCACGGGCTCCTTTACGGCGACGGTGTTTTCGAGGGGATACGGGCCTACAACGGCAGGGTCTTCCGTCTCGATGAGCACATCGCACGGCTCTACGACTCGGCGAAGGCGATCGACCTCGCCGTCCCGATCACGAAGGAGGAGATGGCCGAGGCGATCAAGGAGACGCTCCGGAAGAACAACCTGCGGGACGCCTACATCCGCCCGATCGTGACGAGGGGCAAGGGCGACCTCGGTCTCGACCCCCGGAAGTGCAAGGTGCCGACCGTCATCGTCATCGCCGTCACCTGGGGCGCGATGTATGGCGACCTCTACGAGAAGGGGCTCCGGGCAGTCTGCGTCTCGGTCCGCCGCACCCCGCCGGAGTCGATGCCGCCGAACGTCAAGAGCCTGAACTACCTGAATAACATCCTCGCGAAGATCGAGGCGAACTACCGCGGCGTCGACGAGGCGATCTTCTTCGACACCAAGGGCTACATCGCCGAGGGCTCGGGGGACAACATCTTCGTCGTCAAGGACGGCGCCATCATCACCCCGCCGACCCTGAACAACCTGCGCGGCATCACCCGGGCGGTCGTCCTCGAGATCGCGGAATCGATGGGCATCACCCTCCTCGAGCGGAACCTCGGCTACTTCGACCTCTACACCGCCGACGAGGTCTTCGTCACCGGAACCGCGGCGGAGGTCGGCCCGATCCGCGAGATCGACGGCCGCGTCATCGGGAACGGCAAGCCCGGCCCCATCACCCGGCAGCTGATGGCGGCCTTCAAGGCCGTCACCCAGAAGGAAGGATCCCCGATCGACGGGTAAGGGGACTCAGGTTCCCTGCCATAACTTTTTTATCTCCTCACGCCCAAGTTGTATAGCACTTCGGTGCAACGATTCGCTGCTATAGTGTAGGGGCCAATCATGTCGGCCTTTCACGCCGACGACAGGGGTTCGAATCCCCTTAGCAGCATACTTCTTTTGATGAAACGATCGCTTGAAACAAATGCTCAATACAATCTCGTGTATTGGGATGAACACTTTGGATACTCATTCACCGGCGTGATCATTCGATATGTGCCACCGTGACTCAGAGACCCATTAGGACATTTTATCCGTTGCTTATCCAAATCGGTAGATATAAGTGATCTAAAGTGGAGAAACCCAGATTAAAGCGCCGGGATCGGGCTCCGGATTAATATTCAGATAACCAACCGCATTAACCATATTCTAGATGGAATCAACAGATTCCCGACACCGAAAGGTATGATCGCAGAAAATGATGCATTGCAACGAGAAAATATCACATCTCTCTGAAGGTCGATCCCATGAACAATAATAACGTTGCCATCTATCTTGATTTCGAAAATCTTGCAATTTCGGCAGAACAGACGTACCCCTCTCGTGAAAAACCACTTCTCTTACGCCCGATTCTCGATTTCGCAACAAGTCTTGGTAACATTTGTATCAAAAAGTCATATGCGGACTGGTCACAGGAAATAGTTCATCAATACGAGAGAAAACTAGTGAAACATGGTTTTGAGATGAGACATCTCCCGCAGACCAGTTCCCAGGGAAAAAACGGAGCTGACCTGCAGCTTGCCATCGATCTACTGGAGGATATGCAACTATTCCCAATAATCGACGTGTTCATACTCGGTTCCGGTGATACTGATTTCATCCCTCTTATCCGTCGGGTGCTTTCACGCGGTAAGCGAGTGTACGTCATTGGGTTTGACAATTCTGTAGGGACTGTAATAAAAGAAAACTGCACGGAGTATAAATCACTCGAAGAATTGTTGGGTATCGACGAAGATGTTGCCGAAGATGCCGAATTGGGGGCAAACCAACGGTTAGATGAAAATATCAACAAACTTTCGGGACGGGAATTGCTCATCCGGTTTATCAAGAACCGGCCATTCGAGGACCCCATACTGCTATCCCAACTCAAACCACAACTTGTTCGGTTACAACCTTCTTTTTCTGAGAAGCAGCTTGGATTTTCTTCGTTCAAGCAGTTCATTGAATCTTTGGAAGGGGATGTCGTTGAGAAAATTGAAGCAGACCCCGAAACCGGGCATCCTCAGGCATATTTGAAGGATCTTACAGAGATCGAAAATGTCGGTATCGATAAATCACTTCAGATTGGTGATTTCCTGTACAAAGCCCTCCGATACCCAAAAGACCCTACGGTGAGGGATGAACTTTCTGAGAAACTTTATACATTACTCTCTTCGAAACAGCCCGTTTCCATGCACGATATGGTAGATCACATCTTTGAAAAAACGAACGGTACTATCCCAAAAATAGCGATACGCAAATTTGTCTTTGCTCTCGGACAGGGTCGGGCATTCCACTATGCAGATCGAGATTACTCGGGATCTCTGCTTAGCAGGCCGCAGGTATTGAACGACTCGATCCAAGCACCAGATGACATTAAGAAAATATATCTGGAGAGGGTTATCGAGGTTATAGAGAGGAAGTACTCGGATATTGAGAATGAACTATTGAAGTCCCTCCTAAATTGATTATCTAGCACATGCGATCACCCCAAAATCTCTCAGATGTTGGACATCGGAACAGATGGGGGTAGCAGCGCCGTGGATATCCTCAAGACGGGGGAGGAGATCCCCCGTGATGAACCTGACCTGAACGCCCCCGCCAACCCGGCACCGCTCCCCTCCGCCATAGATACATCACCCTCCCCACCTCCGAAAGAGAAGGAGTTCCTGAAGAAGCACCTGAGCGGTCGTTCACCGGCAGGCCCCGCCCGCTTCCATCAGGCGGGCGACATTCCGCAACCCCCATGCATCGAGAAGCGTGAACGCGGCCGCCATGAGGACGAGCCCGGCGAGCAGGGCGAGCAGGATCTCAACCAGTTCGTCGGGCAGGGTGATTGCGAGGAGCCCGAGTGCGAGCGAACTCACCCCCAGGCCAAGAGTATACCAGAACCCCTTCGTCAGCCTTCGGCGCTCCCGGACCACCCGCAGCAGCGTGACGGCAGCGCTCGACAGGAACCAGACCATGAGGGTCAGCAGGATGAGGACGAGGTAGAGTTTCCAGAAGACGAAGAGAACGAGACCGGCGCCCGCAAGCATACCGCCCCGGACGATCTCCCTGCCTGCACGCTCTTTATGGTCCCTCCCCCGGACGCCCTCAACGATCGTGAGGAGACCGAGGATGAGGACGAGGGAGGGCAGGATCACGGTGAAGAAGAGTATGGTCTCATCAACTGCCAGGAGGAGGAGGACGGCGCCTATCGCGAGCAGGACCGCACCGAGGCCCATCTGGAGTTTCCAGCTCACGCGCTGGTCGAGAAGGCGCTGCCGGGGATCTTTCCGGGTCGCATCTCCGCCCGTCACGAAGATCGTCTCCATCGTCTCGTGGATCATGAGGACCAGAGGGGCGTCGTCGATCAGATGCATAATAAGGCTCTTCTCCGGGTCGTACCTGTCCATGTGGACACGATACTCCGAGGCGGTCTCGTGAGCATGGTACTGACCCCTCCGGTAACTCGCGATCGTCCCCGGACTCGGTACGTTGATGGCGGACCGTTTCCAGCCCGGCTCGAGCGGCTCGGTCACCAGGGCCTTCGGTACGACGACCTGAAAGACCCCCTGGTGCAACGCATCGAGATACGACTCAAGCGTGCTCAACCGTGCCCCTCCTCATCACCCGGTCCCGTCTCAGGATCTCCCGGTACCGATTGGAGTTGTTCCCCTCCGGATTAACCGTGCTGCTATACAGAGATCCGTAGATGCATCGATTTGCTGGCGGCCGGGTTCATAACACTATCTCCGGGCGTTGAGGATTATAGTTCTCGTCATAGAATCCCTGTGTCCGGGGGGCGGCGCAAAGCCGGGGGCATTGAGGACTTAAGGGCTTAATGAAAGCGTGCCGGACCCATACCCGCCTTCAGGAACCCGGAGGCAGATGCAGGGACTCGTTGCATGCAGGCGACCCCATGCGGTTACTCCCGGATCACGAATCCCTGCAGCCCGGAAGATAGCGTGGCCCCGGCGGAGACGATGATCACAAGGATGCCCGATAGCAGACCTGCGGTTCCGGCGTCCCGCATGGGCAACAGAACCCGTTGGGAGATCTCTTTATATTCCGTTACAGCGTCGAAGGGTCCATGCCCATAAGGGAGTATTTCGGAGACGATGACTGGAAGAACCTTGAGAGCCTGCCGTACGCGGTTTCCATAACAGTAATGGCCGCAGCACCATCTCTCCTGGGTGCATGGGGCGAGACCAGAGCCATGTTAGAAGAACCGCCCCGGCTGGCAGCGGCGAGCGGAAGCGAACTGGTCGGCCTTGTCTCTGCCGGCATGCAACCCCGGGCCGGGGAGCTGATCAAAGAGCAGCAGAATCTGATGAAACAGGATCAGATGGGGTATAGGAGCAGGACCATTGCAGCCTGCAGATCCGCCGCCACCGCTCTCGCTACGGTACCGCCGGACGAGGCCGAGTCCTATAAGAGGTGGTTATTGCAGATAGGCGAAAAGGTGGCCCTGGCAGCCAAAGAGCACGGCGTTGCGTTCAGCGATCCGGAAAAGGCCGCCCTCGGTGAGATCGCTGTTGCCCTTGGCCTCCAGGCAGAGAGATAAAAAAAAGCGAGCCGATACCGGCCCCCCTCAGCGAGCAGGTGCCGCGATCGGCTTCTTCTGCTCCTCCGCTTCGGCCGCTTCGACCGCTCCCCGAAGCGCCGCGCCGGCGAGCACGAGGGCTTCCGGTGTGACTATACCATCGGCGATGAGGTATCCATGGGCATCCCGGAGCGCCTGCTTGAGGTCCTTCGCCCAGATGTGCTCGATAAGGAAGATCGCGGCGGCATTGTTGTTCGGGATGATATTCGCTATCTTCCGGACGTTCTCCTCGGTCATCCCGAAGGTATGCCGGGCGGCCGCCGTGGTGCCGGCTTCCCAGCCGGCCTGTACGCCTTCCTCCCCGCCGGCCCCAAGGCCGATGAGTGCGCCGACGGCGGCGCCGAAGCGCTCCCGCTCCACATCGTCGAGTTGTGTCGCCTCCATCCCCTTGACGTTACCGTCTGCGTCCTTCCATACGAACCGGAGATCGATCAGCCTGATGACGCCCTTCTCCATCGCCGAGCCGAGCACCTGCCGGATCTGGCCGTGGAAGTCCGGGTTTTTGAACCCGATGACCAGGAGCTGCATCGGTCCATACATAACTTCAGCCATATTCTATGCCTCCTATAACAAACTGCATGGGTTGCCTGCCTGCACCCCGTGATCCAGTGCCCCCCCTGCCGCAATACAACTGCATCGATAGAACGCTTCTACCTGCACGCTTTGCGTCTCTCTCCGGAAGTGCGCAGACCGGCGGCGGGTCAGGATTCCGATAGGCCACCAGGCATAAAAATATAAGCATATAATTCCGGTGAGCCCGAATATCCGGATACTCGCCATGATAAGAACCGTCCCCCAATCGGGCTCCGTGTTCAGCCCTGCTGCCGCGACGGCCCTGCTGACTGCCCTTCGCTCTTTCCTCCTCCAATAGCCGCCTAATGCGCCATCTGGTCGAGCGCCGCCGTCACGGCGAGGACGAGCGCGTCGTCGTGCCCCGGCTCCACCTCCACGCCGTAGGTATCCCGGACCCGGAACCACTTCTTCGAGATCTCGGCAACCCGCTCCCGCCGCCCGGCCTCGATATGGTACTCGTGGTCGAGGATGTTCCCCTGGACATCCCAATCCTCCCCTCCGGGGATACTGACCGTCCACCGGTCCCGGAGCGGCGCGATCAGCGCCTTCTTGATCGTCGCCGCCGTGCCGCCCCCGCCCTTCTCGATCTCCATCGTATCCTTGATCCGGAGCATCCGCTCCTGGATCGTGTAGAGGTCCTGCCCCTCCCTGCTCTGGATGACCAGCGTGTTCCGCACGCGGAGCGCTTTCCCGTCCACCTTGAACGCCCGCTCTCCGGCCGCGTCCTCGATCCAGTAGTCGTCCCCGATGGAGACGAGTTTCTCGTGCATCTTATAGCGGTGTGCCCCGCCGGCCTCTTCGCGCCCTCGCGGGCCGCCTTCTGCTCTCCTTCGCATCATGGATATCACCTCATATACCGTCGAGCCGTCGTCCCCACGACCCCGTTCCGGCTCACCGGGCCCGGGTCGCCGCAAGCCCGGTGATCGAGCGGGTGAGATACGCCGGGGCGGACAGCTGCCAGCGTCGATTATATTATGGTGCAATTATATTTGTCGGTGAGAATAAATCCCCCTGGAACTATAGTGGTGAGATCGGCAAACCGCACCGAAACGATGCAAAACTGTCCGGAGAAAGAAGCCCTGTGGGATGCCGGCGTCCATGAGCAGGAGACGACGGAGATTTCGTTTTTGGGCACCGTTCCAGATCGCGCAGTGCCCGGCTAAACATACGCAGTGTATGAAGTTGTCCCAAAACGCTATTGCTGGGAGGGGGACACCCCCTCCCGGACCCTCCCCCGTGTGGCGATACCCAATGGGAAGCCGTTTCATCCCCCTGGCTCAGAATGTGGCTCAGATGGCGGATACCTGGGAATTAAGGGCTCCGGTTAGGGTATACCGAAGGTTCGGAGATCTTTTTGGGACGACCTCTATTCTATCCACGGGCATGAGCCCCTCACCGGGAGAACCTGGGGAAGGCTGCTGGGACTGGCGGGAAGAGTTTCCCGATCCCGGCGAGCTCGAATTTTCCGGGCGGTGTCTGATGCTGCACAGGGCATTGCCGCCGAAATGCGTCCCGAAAGCGAAGAGGACGCCCTCTGCCCCTCCCGTCGGCATCTCGACATGGGCGGAGATGGTTTTGGGCTGGTTGCGGGCGGGCGGGGCGGGAAAATGCTTTCAAGGTTCTCGTGCAGGCCGACCGCTCACGGCAGCCGCTCATTCTCTTCGCCCTTCCCGATCTCCAACGCCTGCTCGATCTTCTCGAGCCGCGTGACGATCTCCCGATACATCTCCTCCTGGCGGGCGAGCATCTCCCGAAGCTCGTTCGCTGTCCCTTGCTCTTTGCCCTGCACCGATGTAATCTTCTCCGCCGGCATCCTCCGGGGTGCCGTCAGCTTATTCGAGAGGAACCCGGCGAGCGTTCCGAAAACGCTTATCCCCGCGGTCATGAGGATGACACCCACGATCCGTCCCTGTGCGGTGACGGGGTACTCATCCCCGTAACCCACCGTCGCGATCGTAACGTACGCCCACCAGAGTGCGTCTCCCGCCGTCCGAATGTTCGCGTCCGGGGCAGTCCCCTCCGCATCGAGCACGAGCACGGCACTCACCTCGATGAGGAGAATGATGAGGAAAAAGACGGAGAAGAGCGCTCCTTCCGCCCTCCGTTCGGAGAACTCATACCGTAATCGTTCGGTCCCGAACGTGCGTATCAGCCGGACGTCGTGTACAATCCGAAAGAGGCGGAAGAACTTCATGCCGGGAACCGGCGCCACGGAGAGGAGATCCGCCCAGCCCACATTCCGGAGGAAATACTGCACCTTCGATTCGGCCGTGAGCAACCGGAAGAGGAAGTCCAGCAGGAAGATAAACGATAGGACGGGGTCCACGATGAGAACAACCCGGGCCGCATTGAGGCTGAGGCCGGGGAAGATGATAAAGATGATATTGAGGATTGACAGGACGGAGAGGAGCAGGATGAACCCCTCATAACCCGACCCCTTGAACTCAACAGGATATTCGGACTCATCCTTCATAGAAGACTCCGTACGTACGGTGCATGAGATACCCTCACCATTCTTGAAAGTCATCATTTTTCGGCGCACTATTCGTCTCCTGCAGGGACAGGGCTCGTCCCGGGTCGCCTTTACTGACCAATCAAACGCCTTCGGACGCCGGTCTGTTTATCTCCGGCGTTTCGAGATCGCGCATCTTCCGGCGGACATGGTAGGTTCCAACCTCGCCGAAGGCCCTATCGTCCCGCATGATGGGGATGATGCCAGGGGGGCCTGCCGTATTTTTCGCGCACTTCGGTGAGCCTCCCCGTCGAGTTCGTCATCCTCGGCAGCCCGTGCATCGCTTAAGCGTGCCTCAAGGATGTACTATGCGGCGTCGCGGGCGGCTTCGTTCTTCTTTTCATTTCACAACTCATCGCTTTCCCATCTATAGGCCTCAATCCGTCCCGAAAGCCCTCCTCACCCCCGGCAGCATGATATAGATCAGGATCAGGGCGTTCAGGAGCACGGCAATGTTATTGTCATACCATGCACCGCCGGTCAGCATTGTGGTGAAACTCAGAAGCAGGTTGAAGACCGTGATGATCAGCAGGAATATCCAGCCCTGGCGATCAACCCGCCAGAGCATCTGGGCAACCCAGAACCAGATGTAGGCGAGCAGGCCGTAGACCAGCGCATACCAGAGGTTGAAGATGCGTGTGTCCAGCAGTCCCAGCCAGGGGAAGAATCCCAGGAACCGCAGCGTGATGATAAGATTGATTACCGCTAAAATTCCGGCCAGTACAGCCAGGATGGTGACCCCGAGGGGTCGTTCTGCATATTCCGTCATTACATTCTCTCCTTTTCGAGATACTACCCGGCGCCGGGGACAATCGCCCGGTTTGCCATGGTATACCTCAGATTGAAGCGTAATTCCCGATAGCCACCCCTGCATCTGCCGGAGGTTCGATGCAATAGGAGAGATGCTCACTCGAGGTGACCAGTCAAGCGGTCACTGATGCCCTGGCAATGTCTGTTGACGGCGTACGAGATGCGGAAGGGGATAGGCCAGTAATATTTAATCCCGTATATATACGTTATCTGATGAGGAAACCGCCGGATAGAAAGGTCGTAATTCGCGGATCTAGCCATATATCCCTTCGCATCCTCCAGATCATATCGTCATGATCGTTCATTCGCCAGCGAGGGGCCTCATGCTCACGGTTCGGAGCTTCTCCGAACTCACAAAATCGACCAGCGGTGTCGTGAGGATGTTACCGAGGAAGTGGTCCGGTTCGACGAAGTGGTCGCAGGAGCCGAGGTCGCCGGTATGCTCGAGCGCCACGCCAGGGCCGCAGGCAGGGGCGAAGACGCAGACCGTCCCTGCCATCCCGCGAGCGCCCAGTCGAAGTTCAGGACAATCTTGATCCGCTCATCGGCCGACCTCGTTCCCGCTGCACCGCCTGGAGGCGTTGAAAAACCGGAAATGGGCCTGTTTCCGGCGTAATCGACCATGCCTCGCCGAAAGAATGGATCCTCCTCATATCCCGAACCGCTCAGGCATTCACCGCTCCTTCAAGGCACCCCCCAGCACTCCTCCCAGGTAGCCGACGAAACCGAGGACCGGGAAGAACATCAGGGTGATGATGAGCGTCGAACCGAGGAAGCGAAGAAGGGCGAGATCGCCCGGAGCGGCTTCGATGCCCAGCACCGCAACGACCGCTGCCAGGACAAGCGCATCCAGGAGGGCCGTATACACACCTGCTCTTCCTCCGATCTCCCTGGATTTTCTTCTTCCTCCGCCGGCAACCCAGCCCGCAACAAGACCCCCGACAAACGCACCGCCGACCGCTATCAGGTACGTGATGACGAGTGCGACAATGAGCCCGATAACCACCCCGGCCCTGAAGGCCCGCGGATCTCCCTCCGGCATGTATCATCCTCTCCCGGTTCCCCGCGCGAGCTCGATTAGATGCTGCTGCGGGGCAAGAACATGAGTATTCACACTGAGATCTCCATCTACAGCCGCAATATGTGCATCCGGCGGGTATGGGAGTCGATGACCCCCATCCCCGGCCACCGTTCCTTCCGGGTACCTGCCGGGTCGCTCTTCACGTCTCCTGCTGCAACCCAACCCTCGCGGCGCTCACTGCGCCGTGCAGTTCAGGTCTGCGTAAATATTCTGCTGTTCAGTCCGGACGGCCTGTATCTGCGGACGGATGGTCTGAATGGCCTCAATGGCGGTCACATCGTTGGGGAGGTTTTCCACGGCCTGGTTGAGGTTTTCGTATGCCGCGTTGAGATCGTCGACCCGGATGTTAGCGACCTGGCCCGCAGACTCCCTGACACCCTCCATGGCGGACTGGACCTGGTCCCGTCCATCCCGGATATCTCCGACAGTGGATCTCAGGCTGGTGTTCTCCATGCTCTCAAGCGCTGCTCCGAGGTCTGTGAGACTCTGGCAGAGCTGCGCCTCCGCCTCCTGCTCCGAAGGCTGGACGCATCCGGCACCGGCGCAGGCCAGGACAAGGACCAGCGCGATGAATAGCACCCCCATTTTCTTCATATCCATCTCCCGGGCAGGATGACTGCCCTGGGCCAAATGATGACGATACTTATATAAAATTATCCCAATATATTGCGGCGAACCGGGTACCACACACGGCGCTCCCGCACGCCCCCATACCGGTGAGTACAGTAGCAGGATACACTTCTTTACGGGCAAAGAGAGGGGGAGGTCGTGCCTCCACGCCAGGGATGCCATCCGGCCCCTCTCTCCAGTCACCCCGGCAGTCGGAACGAAACGACGATCGCCGCGATGCCGCCGACGATGGCGAGTCCCGCAAGGAGCAGCACCAGGCCGACAGCCGCGACGAGCGGGTTTGCGATCAGGACCAGGCCGAAGATGATGCTCAGGATGCCGAGGATCCCGGTTCCCCACCCGGCACCGGAGAACCCCTGCACCGTGTAGACAGCTCCAATGATCAGCCCTTCCACGCCGATGATGATGGCAAGGACGGACGGGATGAGAACAGCGCTGTAGAGAGGATAGGCGAGCACAAGGACGCCTGCAAGGATGCCGAGGATCGCGACCAGCAGTTTCCAGCCCCGGCCTGTTTTGTCTCGAAACAGGTCGATGAACGCGACGATACCGTTGAACAGCCAGTAAAAACCGAGAAACGTGACGAGGAGCGTCAGCGTCGGGATCGGGTAAATGAAGAAGAGAACGCCAAAGAGGACCGCGAGTATGCCGAGCAGCAGCACAGGCCAGCGTGACGGAGCCATAGCAGTGCCGGACTCAACGGAACCGGCGCCAGACAGTGTGTTAACCATGACAACACCACGCGGAGGGCTCACTGTCACCATATATATGTATCCCAGCCACCCCGGGACCCCGGTTCTGCCGGGAGCCGACCGTCACGAAGGCAGGTTTTGCGGGAGAAGGTGAATCGCGAACCGTGCATCCACGGTCCGCGGCACCTCCCGGGCAGGCCGTAATCATCCCCACTACCTGGCAGCAGGTCCCTCTACCGGTTGGGGGAGAGATCCCTCCTTCCTGTAGACGAGCCTGCGCGCTTCCTCCCCGAGCACCTGTTCGGGGCTCATATACCCGAACAACTGGATGATCCGGGCAACGAGCCCCGTCCACCCGGTCTGGTGGCTGGCACCGATCCCGGCTCCGTTATCCCCGTGGAAGTACTCGTAGAAGAGGAGGTAGTCGCGCCAGTGAGGATCGTCCTGGAACTTTTGGGCGTAGCCGAAGACCGGGCGCCGATCGCTCTCGTCGCGGAGGAAGACCCGGGTCAGGCGCCGTCCAATCTCTTCGCTCACCTGGTAGAGGTTCATCCGGTTCCCCGACCCCGTCGGGCATTCTACCGTAAAGTCGTTCCCGTAGTACGCATAGAGGTTCAACAGCGCCCGGAGCAGCATCATGTTCACCGGGAACCAGATCGGCCCCCGCCAGTTGGAGTTCCCGCCGAACATACCCGTATCGGAATCCCCGGGCAGGTACTGCACCCGGTGCTCCTGCCCGTCCTGGTAAAAGATGTAGGGGTCGTGCAGGTGTGCGCGGGAGAGGGACCGGATCCCGTAGTCGCCCAGGAACTCGTTCTCGTCCAGCATTCGCGCAAGAACTCTTCGCAGCCTCTCCTCGGTGAGCAGCGAGAGGTGGAGCCTGCCTCCGACGCCGGGCCGGGTGATGCTGGAGACGGTGGACGCCATACGCGTATGATACCGGTTGAACCACTGAGCCCGCTCCACGAAGCCTGGCATCTGCTCGATCATCTCCCGGGTGAAGACCGTGCTTGCGGCGAGCGGCAGCAGTCCCACCAGGGACCGCACCTTGAGGCGGGTTGCGCTCCCGTCGGGCAGGCGGAGGAGGTCGTAGTAGAAACCGTCCTCCTCGTCCCACATGCCTTCCTGGTTCTCGCCGATGCTGTTCATCGCCGACGCGATCCAGACGAAATGCTCGTAGAATTTGGTCGCCATCTCTTCGTAGACCCGATCGTGAACGGCGAGTTCGGCGGCAATGTCGAGCATCGTCTGGGCGAACAGGGCCATCCATGCCGTCCCGTCGGCCTGCTCCAGGTATCCTCCCGTGGGCAGAGGAGCGCTGCGGTCGAAGACCCCGATGTTGTCGAGGCCGAGGAACCCGCCCTCGAAGACGTTCTGGCCGGTGCGGTCCTTGCGGTTCACCCACCAGGTGAAGTTCATCAGCAGTTTCTGGAACATTCTCTCCAGGAACCCCACGTCCCCCGTGCCCAGGAGTTCCTTCTCCGTGCGGTATATGAACAGGGCGGCCCAGGCGTGCACGGGAGGGTTGACATCGCTGAAGTTCCATTCGTAAGCCGGGATCTGGCCGTTCGGGTGCAGGTAGCGCTCCCGCAGCATCAGGTCGAGCTGGTTTTTGGCAAAGTCCGGGTCCACCATGGCAAGGGCAACGGTATGGAACGCCAGGTCCCATGCCGCATACCAGGGATACTCCCACTTGTCGGGCATGGATATGATGTCGGCGTTCACCATGTGGAACCACGAGGTGTTCCGGACTGAGATCTGCCGGCCTGCGGCGGCATCCGAGCCGTGCTGGCGGAGCCAGCGGTCGACCTCGTAGAGATAGTACTGTTTCGTCCAGAGCATCCCGGCGAGCGCCTGGCGCATCACGTTCGCCGCATCGGGGCCGACCGACGGAGGGGTGATGTTCTCGTAGAACGCGTCCGCCTCCCTCTGCCGCTCTGCGAGTACGTTCTCAAAGGGGCTCCCGAACGGCGCCTCCTCCCCGGAGCGCGGGGTCTGGTTCAGCCGCAGCCGTATCCTCTGCACTTCCCCCGGAGCGAGGGTCAACCGGTAGTGCGCACAGGATTTTGTCCCGGATCCTTCCGGGTTCACGGCATCGGCGCGTCCTTCGACGATGTAGTTGTTGATGCCGTCTTTTACGAACGGCGTGGCGTTCGGCGTCCCGAAGAGGCGCTCCGTATTGGTCTCGTTCTCGGTGAAGAGCAGAACGGGGGCGCCTTCACAGGAGAGGTAACGCGGCCCGAGATCCGGGTGGCCGGCCGCGATCACGCTGGTCCCCGGCGGACCCTCCGCCCTTCTGAGGGACGGTTTCTCTGCACTGCCGCCCTGCCACCAGGTGTTGCGGAACCAGAGGGTGGGCAGCACGTGGAGGGATGCCTCCTCCGGACCGCGGTTATGCACGGTGACCTGCACCAGGATATCCTCAGGCGTTGCCTTCGCGTACTCCACGAAGACGTCGAAGTAGCGGTCGCCGTCGAATATCCCCGTATCGATGAGCTCGTACTCCAGGTCATACCGGGTGCGCTGCCGGTTCGTCTCGACAAGGTCGTTGTACGGGAACGCCGCCTGCGGGTACCGGTAGAGGTACTTCATGTAGGAGTGCGACGGGGCGTTGTCGAGGTAGTAGTAGTACTCCTTCACGTCCTCCCCGTGGTTCCCCTCGCCGTTGTTCAGACCGAAGAGCCGTTCTTTGATGATGGGATCGACGCCGTTCCAGAGAGCGAGCGCAAAACAGAGGCGCTGGGCGTCGTCGGAGATGCCGGCAATCCCGTCTTCCCCCCACCGGTAGGCGCGGGACCGGGCCTGGTCGTGCGTGAAGTAGGCCCAGGAGTTGCCGTCCTCCCCGTAATCCTCTCTCACCGTCCCCCATTGCCGTTCGCTCAGGTAGGGCCCCCACCGACGCCAGGGGATACCGCTGGCGCGGATCTCGAGCATCCGTTGCCCCTCGGATGTGCCGGGTACAAACGTTGCAGGTGTCATGCGCAAGCCAGACCATCCATCACATATTATATTTATCGGGGAATTGAATTCCGGGTTACCCCAATTGCATCATGCGGCGTTTCACCCCCTGTGTATGCGGGATCCGGGGGTTTCGCCTCATAGGCCGTCCGGGAAGACCGGATGAGGAAGCAGAACTGGAGGATGTCGGCCGGTGCGGCAGGCAGACCGGGAGGCCCCGTTGCCGCTACCGCCGGGCCGCTCGCCCGGTCTTCTCGAACGGGCGATGCACTGCCATCCGGGAACGGCGGTCTGCTGTATTTATATACACCCTCTCCGTTTGATGCATCGAATCGAGGGCTGACATGATGACCAACTCCGCAGACCCGGCTCCTCCGGCACCAGCGGCAGCCCCGCAGGGTGTGCTCCTGCCGCTTGCGCTGGCCCAGTTCATCTGCAGTTACGCTGCCTCGAACATGAACGTGGCCATCAGCAACATCGCCACCGACCTGGGGACGACGGTCAGCGGTGTCCAGACGACCATCGCCGTCTTTACGCTCACCATGGCGGCCCTGATGATCCCCGGCAGCAAGTTGACGGATATCCTGGGCCGCACGTACCTCTTCAGGCGGGGCCTGCTCGTCTACGGGGTGGGAGCACTGGTAGCGGCAGCGGCGCCGGGGATCGGGATCCTGATCCTCGGCTACTCGCTCCTCGAAGGCATCGGGACCGCGCTGCTGATCCCGCCTGTCTACATCCTCGCAACCGTCTTCTTTCCCGACCTCACCTCACGCGCCCGTGCCTTCGGCGCGATCAGTGCGGCGGGCGGCATCGGAGCGGCCGCAGGCCCGCTGGTCGGCGGGATCATCACCACCGCGATCAGCTGGCGGGCAGCCTTTGTCGTGCAGGCTCTCGTGGTCGCCATCGTCATCCTTCAGAGCCGGAAGATCGTCGACCCGGGCGTGCAGGGCCCAAAACCCCGTCTGGACATCGTCGGAACCATCCTCTCGGCGGCAGGACTCTTCTTCGTGGTGGTCGGCATCCTGCAGGCCTCGACCTACGGCTGGTTTGCGGCCAGCCAGGACTTTGTCGTCGGGAATACGGTCGTGATCCCGCAGGGCGGCATATCGCCGGTATGGGTCTTTGTGCTGATCGGACTGCTGTTGCTAGCCGGGTTCTTCTGGCACATCCGGTCTATGGAGCGGGCGGGCAAGGAGCCGCTGCTCTCCACCAGGCTGTTTAAGAACCGCACATCGAACCTCGGCCTCATCACGCAGAACACCCAGTGGCTGGTCCTGATGGGGCTCTCGTTCGTGGTGTCGGTCTACCTGCAGACGGTGCGGGGCTACAGCGCGATCGAGACCGGCCTGGTCCTGACACCGGCCACGATCGGCATCCTGCTCTCCTCGATGGCTGCGGCCAGGCTGGCGCGGAGGCGGGCCCAGGCAACGTTGATCCGGGCGGGGTTCATCGTGACGGTCGTCGGCGTGCTCCTCCTGCTGCTGTGGGTACGGGAGACGTCCAACGTCCTTACCTTCGTGCCGGGCCTTTTTCTGGTCGGCCTGGGCGTCGGGGTGATGCTGACATCCTCGGTCAACGTCGTCCAGTCCAGTTTCCCCGAGAAAGACCAGGGGGAGATATCGGGCCTCTCGCGCAGCGTCTCGAACCTGGGTTCCTCGCTCGGCGTGGCCATCGCGGGCACCGTCATCGTCTCCAGCCTTGTTGAGGGGAACATGGGCTACGCCCTCGCCCTGGTTGTTCTGGTGGTGTTTGCTCTGGTCGGCCTTGCAGCCGCGTTCATGCTGCCCGCGAGTCCGGTGCCCCGGAGCCCGGAGCCCGAACCTGCCTGATCGGCGGCCCTCCCGTTACCCGCCCGGACGCCCGCGGGACCGGAAGTAGGCCTCGATCTGCTCCAGGGACAGCCCTTTCGTCTCCGGCACGAGTTTGAAGACGAAGAACCACGCGAGCAGGGCAACTACCGCGTAGAGGAGGAAGACCCCCGACTCCCCGATCAGGTCCACCAGCGAGAGGAACGTCGCCGCGATGAGGAAGTTCGCGGCCCAGTTCGTGACCGTCGCAAGGCTCATGGCCAGTCCCCGCACGCTGAGCGGGTAGATCTCGGCGATGAGCAGCCAGAAGATTGGGCCGAGGCCCAGCGCAAAGGCGGCGACGTAGATGATGAGGCTCACCGCGGTGACCTGCCCGAGCGAGACGGCCGCCCCTCCGGCGCCGCTGTTCTCGAGGGCGAACCCGGCCCCGAGGAGCAGCATGGCGATGCCCATCCCGGCAAGGCTCCAGAGGAGCAGCGGCCGGCGCCCCGCCCGGTCGACGAGCCGGATGGCGATGAGGGTCACCAGGACGTTTACGACGCCGATCCCGACCGTCGCGGCGATCGAGGCGGTCGCTTCCGCGAGTCCGGCAAACTGGAAGATGGTCGGGGCGTAGTAGATGACGGTGTTGATCCCGGTCGCCTGCTGGAGGACCGCGAGCCCGAGACCCAGGAGCAGCGGGAGCCGAACACCGGGCGCGACCAGGTCCGACAACGTCCCCGCCCCCTCCGTCCTCACGCTCTTCTCGATCTCCCCGAGTTCGTCCGATACGTCGGCGGTGCCGCGGATCTTTTTGAGGACGGTTGCGGCCTCGGCGGGACGGTTCATGAACATCAGCCACCGGGGGCTCCGGGGCATCAGGAACATGCCGACCAGGAGGACCGTGCCCGGGATCACGCCCGCGAGGAACATCGCCCGCCAGTTGCCGGCCGCCGCAAAGGAGTAGTTCACGCCGTAGGCGATCAGGATACCGACCGTTATCAGGAGCTGGTTGAGCGAGACAAGGGCGCCTCGGATGCTCTCCGGCGCAATCTCCGAGATATAGAGGGGCGCGACGAACGATGCGACGCCGATGGCGATCCCGATCAGGATCCTGCCGATGATGAATATGGAGAAGATGGGGGAGAGAACGACCACGAGCGTGCCCGCGATGAAGATCACCGATGCGGCCAGGATGGAGGTGCGGCGCCCCACCCGATCGGAGAGAGGCCCCCCGAAGAGCGCCCCGAGGATCGCGCCCATCAGCACGGAACTCACCGCCACCTCGGTCATGACACTTGTCAGGCTGAACTCCTCGTTGATGAAGAGGATCGCCCCGGAGATGACGCCGGTATCGAACCCGAAGAGAATCCCGGCAACGGCGGCGATTGCGGCGACGACGAGGACGAACCCCGTGACACGGCCGGGTTCAGAGGTCATGGGGCCCCTCCACCCCGCCGGGGGGTCTCTCCCGAACCCGGGATGGAGGGGCGGGATGAGAGGGGTTCACCATCGGGTCGTGGAGAGAGGGCGCGGGAGAGAGGGCAATTTCGTGAAATAACAGGAATACTCCGTCACCGGAGATTGCCGGGGATGTCATCGCGTTCAGTTGCAATTCCGGTATTTATACCTGCGCCACCTCACGGGGACCGCGTCCTCTCAGGGCCGGAGACGATGCGGGGTGCAGGGTCTCCGCCCCGCCGGAGATCACGGCTCTTCCCGCCTTCCAGATGAGGGAACGAGATCGTCCGGCGAGGAAGAACGCGGCAGTCCCGCCCGGCGTATGAGGTAGTAGCCGCCGCAAAGGGCGATGACGATCAGCGCGATCCCGATGAGCTCGCCCGCGGTCGCCGAACCGAGGAGGATGACCTTTCTCGCAATGGCGATGATTGCGACGAGGATGATGATCTCGACGTGGAACTCTTTCCTGTCGAGGTAGGCCTTTATCGTCTCCAGGAGTTCCAGGCCGATGAGGATCAGCAGGAAGTACCCGAAGAGGTCGAAGAGCTTCTGGCTGGTAAGCCGGTAGATAGGACCCTCGAACAGCCCTGTGAACAACAGCCACCCCAGTTCGAAGAGTGCGAAGAGCAGTACCACCACCAGGAAGGCCATGAGCACGATATAGGTAAAACGCTCAAACAACTCCAGCCAGGGACGCATGCACAGGCCATCCTGCAAGCCCGTATAAATATATATCGTGAACGCCGCTGCTTTCCTTCCCCGGGATTGTCACAGTCTTCCGGTTTCATGCGGTGCAGAGTGGCCTTCATCACCACGATTGCCGCAGATGCATGGGGGGCATGGCACGAAATGCCCGGGGCAAGGTTCATATACCACAGTGCGCACCCTATGGCACGCCGGAATTGCAAGAACTCCGGGGCTCGTCCCTCTCCCGGCGTTCGGGTGAAACAATGGACCGATCGAAGGCGATTGATGGGATCCGAAAGGGGTTTCGGGCAATCGCCATCGCGTTCGTCGTCGCCACCCTGATACCCGTGCTCCTCGGCCTTCTCCTCTCCGTCCCGACCGCGAGGGTCTTTTCCCTGATCGTCTCCACCCTCCTTCTCCAGGCAAACGCCGCTTTCGTCGGCGTGGGGCTCGGCCTGCACCCTGCATTCATCCTCGCCGTCATGACGTTCGTTGAACTCGGGATCGTCCTTGCCATCTACGAGATCCTGGACGTATTTGCCGAGCAGTCGGAGAGAGTCAGGCGTTTCACGAAGAGCACGGAGGCGAAGATGGAGCGGTACCCGATCCTGCAGAGGTACGGCGCAGTCACGCTCATCATCCTTCCTGCGCTCCCGGTGATCGGGCTCTACACCAGCGTCGTCATTGGGTGGCTTCTGCGGTGGAGCAAACTCCAGTCGATCTTCTTCGTCACGCTGGGATGGATCCTCGTCACCGGCTTCCTCCTGCTCGTGGCGCTCGGGTTGGTCCGGGTGGTCTTCTGATGCGGGCGGCGGGATAATATGCTCGGGATTGTTGGTATGGACTGGCCGCTTGTCACGGGCGTCATCTACCTCCTCAACACCCTCTTTGCGATCGTCGTCATCTTCTTTGAGCGGAGAAACCCTACGGCGACCCTGGCCTGGCTGATGGTGCTCTTCTTCCTGCCGCTGGTCGGGTTCGTGCTGTACCTCTTCCTCGGCCAGAACTACACCCGGCAGCGGCTGTTCACCCTCAAGGAGAAGGACGACGCCACCCTCAGGTCGATCTTCGAGGAGCAGCACCGGAGATTTCTCGAAAGTCAGCACCGGTTCTCCAACCCGGAAGCGGAACGGTATCGCGACGTCATTCTCGCACTCCTCCGGCGCAACCGTGCGTTCCTGACGGAAGGCAACCGGGTCGAGATCTACACGGACGGAAGCGAGTTGTTCGATGCCCTGTTCGCCGCAATCCGGGACGCATGCCACCATATCCACCTGGAGTACTTCATCGTCAATAACGACGAACTCGGGCGGGAAGTCGTGCACGTGCTCGCCGCGAAGGCAGCGGAGGGGTTAGAGGTCCGGCTGCTCTTCGACGCCCTGGGGACACGGGCCGGGGGAGGGTCGCGGGCTGCGTTCCGGGAACTGACGGATGCAGGCGGCCGGATCGGCGTCTTCTTCCCCTCGGTCTACCGGATCAACTACCGCAACCATAGAAAGATCGCGGTCATCGACGGCAGGATCGGCTTCATCGGCGGGTTCAATATCGGGGACGAGTACCTGGGCAGGGGCCCTCTCGGCTACTGGCGGGATACTGCCGTGAAGATCACGGGACAGGCCGTGAAGATGCTGCAACTCCGGTTCTTCCTCGACTGGAACTTCACGACCGGCGAGTACCTGAGAGCCGACCCGGTCTACTTTCCCGACCCGGAGGGCGGCGGCACCACTGCCGTCCAGATCGTCTCCGGCGGCCCGGACACCCGCTGGAACCCGGTCAAAGAGGGCTACCTCAAGCTGATCAACGCCGCCCGCGAGTCCGTCTACCTCCAGACCCCCTACTTCATCCCCGACGACAGCATCTCGGACGCCTTGCTTCTCGCGGCCCTCTCCGGCGTCGATGTCCGCCTGATGATCCCCTGCAAGCCGGACCACCCCTTCGTCTACTGGGCGACGCTCTCCTTCGCCGCCGACCTGCTCGACGCCGGCGTGCGGGTCTACACCTACGACAACGGCTTCATCCATGCAAAGACCGTCGTCGTGGACGGGAAAGCGGGATCGGTCGGGAGCGCAAACTGGGACGTGCGAAGCTTCCGGCTGAACTTTGAGGCGAACGCCTTCTTCTACGATGCGGCCGTCGGAGAGGAGTTGAAACGACGTTTTATCGAGGACCTCGCCCTGAGCACCGAGCTGACGCCGGAACGGTACGGCAGGCGCTCCCGCCGGATCAGGTTCAAGGAGTCGATATCGCGGCTGTTTTCGCCCCTCGGGTGAGGAGGGGAGGACACCGGCACTGCCCGGTCCGCCGGAGAGGCCGGGTAACAGAACGAGATATATAGTTGAACCGGCATCCTGCTCCGGAGGCGCACGATGTCTCTTGGTCCTGTCGAGTATATGGTCATGAGGAGGAGTTCCAGCAGGAGAAGCAGAAGATCCTTGCCCGGTAGGAGCGCCGGACTCCACCATCTTTGAGGCTCCCGAACCGGCCGGCGCAACGCGAGGAGCCGTCTATCAGCGGAATTCAGGCCACACCGCGATTACAGGACCATGGCATCTAAACGGTGACTCCGGCGGGACTACGGGCATACCGGAATCCGCCGCTGAAGCAGTCCCCCGGGCGGGAGAGAAGAAGAGCGGTGCAGGGAACCGTCGCCGCACCATCCCGGATCAGGCCCGCAAGGAGGGAGCGGGCTGCCCGCGCAGACCCGCTGTTCCTGAACACTTGAGGTTCCTGGCTGTCATTCCTTTACCCGGGGATACAAGACCGGGTGCCTGAACCGGTACGGACGGCGGCGAACGCAGGGAGCACGGGCCCGTTCTGCCCCCGGGGAGTCGTGGTATTTAGAGGTGCCGTCACGGGATTCGGCGAAAGGCCATTCACCCTCAATAATCGCGTTATATTACTATTTATTCAAAATAAAGGCGATATCGTTAAAATGATGAATGGAAAGAGTTATCATAAGGCAGGTCTTAGAGTTGTTGCCTGTTGGCACGGTGTTCTCTGTTAGACAGGGCGATGCCCGTTAACAATCTCATCGCAATCCTTCAGGCGATCGTTACAAACTTACCGGATAACAATATCAGATCACGTCTCATTCCAACATCAGGTGTCTCATCAGCAGTTCAATCCACAACGTCGCCTCCTGGTCAACTGGCAGGTATGAGGAGGGGAAACAGGAGGCCACCGGTCTCCAGAGAGGGGAACGGCACGGGAGATGTAAAGCATCTCCCGTGCCGCGGAGACCGGTCCCCATACACGCCCCATGGTGCAGGCCTGTCCGGACAGGAAGCCACGCGCTCTCAGGGCGCGGTGGTTCTTATTTTAGCTCTGTAGCGTCAGCGCTCTGGTGTTCGCCCTCAATAGAGAACGTCTGCCGGAACCGGCGCAGCCTCTACATCACCATCGATTCCGCCACCCGCACGAGTTCAGTTTTGCCGAGCATGGCGCCCGTAACCTGGTAGGAGTATTCGCCGGCACGCCAGCGGAGCTGGTCCTTCCCGCCGGCGGAGACGTACTCGGCCTCCCGGCCGTCGGAGAGGAGCACCGCCTCAGGCGTCCCGGGGAGCACCCTTTCCTCCCGGTAGGGGTCGTAGAGCCGTTGCACGACCTCCAGGTCGTTGCTGCCGTCCGTGAACCGGAGTGTGGTGTAGCCGCCGGGGAGATGCGCCCCTTCCCTGAAGACGTACCCCTCCGGGAGGGAGGACGGCATCTCCACACAATAGTGCCGGGCGTCGTCGATGCTCGATAAGAAGAGCGGCGTGATCGCGGCCGTCGGCATTGGCCGGATCGTGGTTCCGGCCGGCGGGTCGACGACGAAGAGGTCGTCCGGGAGCCCGGTGTTTGCCGAGAGGTCGGTATACCGGGCGGAGAGGATCAGGTTTCCTTCCCTCCCGTACATCTCGACGCCGAGGAGGAGCCAGGTTTCGGCGTCGATCCGTACTTTGAAGCGGTGCACCGCCTTGCGATACCGGGTGGGAGCCTCGAAGAGTTTTGCATCCCCCGCGACTTCAAGGAGGTAGGCGGTGCGGCCGTCGATGGTCTCGCTATCCCGGTATGAGGCGTTCTGCTCCGAGAGCGGTTTCGCAACCGTCTTCGTGTACCCCCGGACCTCCTCCGCCCAGCCTGGGTAGGGCGGTTCGGAGAAGGCGGCGGCCATGTACGGCCCGGCGACCGTCAGCGCCGTCCGGGTCGCCGGGTCGTAACGCCACTTCCGCGTGCCGTTCGAGACGACGACAGTCCCGGCGATCTCCGCGGGCTCCAGGTATTCGAGCCGGTAACACCCGGGGCCTTTCTGAAACAGCCTGACGGTGACGTTCTCGGAACCGGCAGATATCGTTACGGTGGCGGAGAAGTCTTCCGCCTGTCCCTCTGCCGCGACGAACCGGGCGGCGATCTCGTCCGCCGGCGGCGGATCCGCGGCGGTGCCGAGGCACCCGGCGGTGCAGGCGAGGACGAGGAGGAGCGCGAGGGGGCCGGGCTTCATCGGCAGGCTACCCCCGCCACGATGAGGATCAGCCCGACGACCGGCATGAGGAGGAGGGCATACAGGGGTCCGACAAACTCCATGACGCCCGGTGCGGGCACGGGAGTGGGGATGAAGAACGCACCAGAGGCAAGGAAGAGCGAGACGATACCGAGGATCGCGACGACGCCGGTCGGTATCCGCAGCCTCGCCCGGCAGTCGTCCGGGAAGGAGCAGAGGAGCAGTGCCGCGGCCGGGGGGAGAAAGAACGTCATCTGGAAGGCAGGGTTCCCGGGATGATCCAACACAACCCACTCGGTGATACCCGTCCAGAGCAGAAGTGCGGTGCAGACGGCCGCGAACGGAATGCCCCAGAACCACCGGGACGACTCCCGCCGCATCCCGCGCAGGAACTCAACCGACCCGACGAGCGAGATGAGCGAGAGCAGGAATATCACACTCCCCGGGCCGATGGAGCCATGGGATGCGAGCGTCACCGGCATGATCACCCAGAGGAAGAAGAAGACCGCGCTCGCGGCGATAAGCGGGCCGGCCTTCATCCCCGCCTCACCCCACGGCACAGGAGCGCGATCCCGCAGGCGACCGTCGCCGCGAGCGTCCCGAACCCGGGGGCGCGGGCGGGCGCCGTCCACCCGTTCTCCCCGAACGACCGGGTCGTGCCGGCGAGGACATAGCCGCCGTCGTCCGTCGCCGCAAGGGCCGAGATATCGTTGGTCGCATCACCGCCGAACGAGTGCGCAACGGTGACGTTCCCCGTATGGTCCAGGAGCACCAGCCACCCGTCGTGCGGCCCTCCGGCGTAGACCGTGCCGGTGAAGGCATACTGCCCCGGAGACGGCGCGACCGCCGACGTGACCAAGATGCCGGGGATCTCCGGCGTCACGGTCCAGGCGACATTCCCGGTGCCGCCGATCTTGATGAGACAGGGGCCGGGGAGGTCGCTTCCGGGCCGGAATGCCCCGCCGGCGACGAGGTAACCGACGGCGCCTCCGCCGGGCACCTCGAGAAGAGTCGCGCCGGTGCCGCCGTCCATCCCGTCAAGCGTCTTCGTCCAGAGAACCTCCCCCGCCGGGTCGGTCTTGAACACCCGGATGGGCACGGCGGTCCTGGAACGATCCGCTTCCCAGGGGTTCCTCACCGCGACGAGGAAGCCTTTGTCGATCGGGGTCGATATGACGCTGTCCACAAGCCCGGAACCGTTGCCGCCGATGGACCGGCTCCACTCCTCTCTCCCGTCGCGGTCGACCTTGACCAGCCATGCGTTGTCGGTCCCGGACGTCCTCTTCCCGCCGAGGATGAACCCGTCGTCACCGGTCATGGCGACCGTCGAGAAGAGCCCGTCCCCCGGGAACGTCCGGCTCCAGACCTCCCGGCCGTCCGGCGCGACCTTGAAGAGCCAGGCGCTGCGCGTATCCTTCTCCGGCGTCCATCCGGTGCTCCCGGCGACGACGTAGTTTCCATCGTCGGTCGCGGCCACGGCACGCACGCTGTCCCAGTCCGGCCCGCCATAGGTCTTCCTCCAGACTTCGTTGCCGTCGGCGTCCGTCCTGAGCAGCAGGGCGTCCCGGAACCCGGTGTTTCCGGCGATCAGGTATCCCCCGTCGTCCGCCTGGAGCACCGCCGCGACGTCCGCACTATCCCCGGCGGGGTAAGTCCGGTTCCAGGCCTCGCTCCCCTGTCCGTCCGTCTTGATCAGCCAGATGGAGAGGTCGTACCAGGTGGCCTGCGTGCCCGTGGGCTCGGTGGCAAACGCCTCCGCCATGGCCCGGGCAATCTCGGCGAGCCGGGTGTTTTCCTCGTCGGTCAGGACCGGGTTCTCTCCCGCCGCCGGGTCGAACGCGATCCGGGTCACCGAATCTCCGGTCTCGCGCACCACCGGGTATTTCTCCCAGATCTCGCGGAGGGACTCCTTCATCGCTTCTTTCTCTTCGACGGAGCGGGGGGAGCGATCAATGTAGCCGAGCAGGTTCTCCCGCTCGTCTTCCGTCCCGGCGAGCATGACGTAGTAGGGTGACGCCTGTTTCACCGCGTCGTCGATCTCAAGCCGGTCGACGGGCGCCTCCACCGGGCTTTCGGCTGGGCGGGGGGTTTCGGCCGCCGCCGCAGGGAGGAGAAGCAGGCAGAGAAGAAGAATAACGTAAAGATATTTCATCGGATCGACTCCGGCCTCCCGGGACGCCTGTTCCTCTCGGGGTTTGGGTTGAGGCGCTCATGAGCGCAACGGGAGGTCTATACGAGAGCAGTTTGGGAGAAGGCTTTATATCCTTTCTGTGCCGTCCGTCTCCCCACGGACATCGAACTGGTGCCGGGCCACGAACCGGCGCCACGGGAAGGTCGTCTCCGAGAGCTGTGCATTGACATCGACTGTCAGATTCTCCGTCCCGCGTGAGGCGAGGAGGAACGGGATCATCATCGCCCCGTTGCCCTGAACCCCCGTATCCGGGATCTCAAGAATGCTCCCGTATCCGCCGTCGGTTGCGTGCTGAAAACGGATAACCGGGGAATCGCCGCCGAGAGCCTCCAGGTATGCCTCCGTGGAACCCCGGATGCCGATCGTCACGCTCTCGATACGCATCCCTGCACGATCCCCGAGTTCGACAACCAGTCGTGCCCGGCCGGAAGCGGGGAGCGGTTCGTTAAGCACCGATACGGGGAAGACCTCCCTCCCGTCATGCAGAAATATTGCCGTTTTCCTGAATTCGTCACCGGTGGCATCGTATTCGGTCAGCTGAACCGGAGGGACGAGGAACGCGAAGACCAGTCCCGCCGCAACGATTGTCAGAGCAGCCGCGCCGAACCGGTATGCGCGGTTCACCTCTCCCGCCTCGCCCCATGGGCGGCGAGCAGCCCTCCCGCGAGCGCAAGGATGCCCATCCCGGCGGAGAACCCGGGCGCGATCCGGGCCTGCGGCGGCTCCGGCTCCAGTTCCAGGTCGAGCCGGTTGGTAGTGTTCTCGAAGACGACTTCCCGGTGCAGGGGGAGGTAGCCTTCCTTCTCGACCGATATGTTCTGTCCGTAACCGAACGCGTTCGCTATAAGGTAACCGCCGTCGTCGGCGGTCCCGGTCGTCACGGGGTGCGGTCCCCAGGCGAGCGGGAGGGCGGACTCGAACCTCACCGTTGCGCCCGGAACCGGCCGACCGTCGGCGTCCCGCACCGTCCCGATCACAGAGATCCACGGCGGCGGCGGGATATCGACGTTGACGTAGACGTGCAGCGCCGCCTCAGAGGTCTTTCCCAGGCTGTCGATCAGAGTCACGGTGATCGTCTCGTTCCCCTCCGCGACCGGGACGGTGCAGGAGAAGTTGGTCGCGTTCCCGCACGAGACCTTCCCGACGCTGCTCTCGACCACCACGTCCCGTATCCCGTTCGAGGCCTCGGCCCGGCCGACGACCGTGACCTCGGGCGGGACAAGATCGCTCCATACCATCTCGTACTGCTTCGGTGAGGTGACCGAGAGGAACGTCGAGGTCTCGACCGGCTCCTCCCCGGCCGCCGCCGGGGCTATGGCCGATATCAGCACGAGAATACAGAGGATCATCCAGAGGTTTCGTTTCATTGTCCGGCTCCTTGAATGAACGATTGGAACGGGTCATTTATACCTTTTCTGTGCCGTCCGTCTCCGCGTACACAACCCTCTCCGCCAGGGCGATCTCCCGTGGAGGAAAGACGACCAGCGCCCGCGGGTCCTCGTCGATGGCGGTCGGCGTCCGGTTTCCGTCCGGCGGGTCCCTTGGGTAGATCTCGATGGTGTTCCAGACCTCCGTGGTGGCAAAGGAGACGAACTCCAGCGGGCGGAGGGTGCCGTTCTCGACAGCGTAGATGTTTTTGTAGGTGTCGTTGTAGGTCCGGTTCTGCTCGTGGTAGAAGACCTTCAAATTCATTCCCTTCGTGCCATAGGAGATTTGGTCGAACGGGATCTCATCGAGGGCAGCGAGAGCTCCGAGCGGATGGGCGTGGGGAGGGCGGTAGTCGAGTCGCTGGGACGAGAGGTAGGCGCTCCCGTTCTGGAGGACGAAGGCGGAGTGGACCCAGGCCTCCCCCTCCATATCGGCGAAGAACGCGAACTGGATGTAGGTGAACGAGCCGTTCCTATCGAACTCCATGACGAGCAGCGGCGACTTCGCCGTCTCGTTCTCGAACGGGATCTCGCGCTCCATCGCTTCCCAGATCTCGATGAACGGGGGGTTGTACCGCTCTGCCGGGAGGACGGGGACGGTCTCGTAGTGAATCATCTCGTAGCCGGGCGGGACGTAGGAGGCACGCCAGAAGACGAATATCACCACGATGGCGATGCCGATAGCGAGCCATCGGTCTCTCATGCGGCGACGCTCCCGGCAATGAGGTAGCCGCCGTCTGCCGTGCCGATGCCCCGGAACGAGTAGGGGTCGATCGGCTGCTCCTGCCGCCAGACCTCGTGGCCCGTGATGTCCCTGCCGACGAGCGTGGAGCCCGCACCGGCGGCGGTGACAGAGAGGTAGCCGTTCTCTGCCGGGATCATGGCACCGCCGCTGCCCTCGATGGCATGGTGGCCCGTCACCTCGCCGTCGTCGTTGAGCGTAGCGAGGTGGCCGTGGCTGACCCGTTCAGTGCCGCCCCAGAAGTTCCCGGAGTGGGTCACCGACCGGTAGAGAACCGCGAACTCTCCCGGCGCCGTCTCCCGGGCACCCAGGAGTTCGTTGAGTTCCTCGCCCCCGAAGTCCTGTGTCCAGAGGACGGTGCCGTTCTCGTCCAGGCGGACGGCCTGCAGGTACACCTCGAAACGATCCCCGGAGAAGACGTCCGGCCCTTCTGCAAATACGAGAACACCACCTTCCGGCGCCGGGTAGACCGGGTGATAACCGATACCGCCCGCGGCGTCGAGCGCGGTCTGCCAGATCCGGGTGCCGTTCTCGTCAAAGCAGGCGACCTTATCCTCCCACGCCGCGACGTACTGGCCGTTTTGAGCGAGGAGGGAGACGGGCACCATCCCCTGGTCTTCGCCGGCGAACGACCGTTCCCAGAGCACCTCGCCCCTGGCACCGACCCGGACGAGCCCGGGCATCTCCGTGGCTACCAGGAACCCGCCGCCGTCTGCCGGGACGAGCGCGGTCACACGGCCGAACCCGACTTCGGCGTTCATCCGACCGCGGGCGTCCCCGTGCTCGTTGTAGGTGAGGATATGCGCCGTGCTCCCCTCCCGGCCGTACTCCGTGACCGCGAGGGCGTAGCCGCCCGGAAATTCGGCGAGGACGTCGGGCCGGTCGTAAGCGTCGATATCCACCCGCGCCTCCCACTTGATATCCCCGGCGGCGGAGACCTTGAGGATCAGGATGTCGGTCTCCGGTGCCGGGTGCGCCACCGGAGTAGGGCGCGGAGGGGATGACGCCTGCGGCGATCCCGGCCATCGCGGTGAGCGGCGGGGCGACGATGAACGCGACGGCGACCGCCGCCACCGGGAGAAGGTCGCGGTACGGCCGCTCAGAGTCGAGGAACGACGCGACCAGCCCCCCGAGCCCGGCGACGAGCATCGCGCCGCCGACGAGGAGGAGAACCTGCCCCGGGGCCGCGGCGAGCGACTGGAGGAGGTAGGCGGGGTCGCCCGCGAAGAGGAGTGTCCGGGCGACGACTCCGGCGGTCGCGCCGGCAAGGAGGGCGGAGATGAGCCGTGCGCTCCGGGAGGCGGTGCTCGCGCATGCCGCAAGGAACCCGGCGAAGAAGAGGATCAGCAGGATCGAGACGAACGTCTGCGTGATCCCCACCCCCAGAAGGCCCTGGTTGTAGGCGGACAGGGCGCTCCAGCACCGCGAGAGCGCTCCCACCACCCCGGGGACGGCCGCCCCGGCAAGGAGTCCGGTGCCGACCGGGATGGCGGCGATCCGCCGCCGCGGCACCGGCGCAGGCGCCTCTCCCTCCATCATAGTGGGAGATGGGGCGCGGGATTATATACGGTTTCTGTGCCGGCCGTCTACTCGCGAGCCCCGGTTTTCCCTGAAGCCGGGTAAGAAAGGGCGCCGGCAAAACGTAAAAGTAATGCTTCCTCACTCCGATTCCTGGAGTATGCGATGCTGGCCGGCTGCCGTAATCCTGATCATCCTTCTCTCTGCCCTCCCCTCCTGCGCGACCGCGGGCTATACCGTCAGTCCGGCCAAGGACTATGTGCCCGACCGTCCGCCGCAGGATATGACCCCCATCGAGTGGTGGCAGGTCCCGCCCCAGATCCTGATCTCCGGCCTCCTCATCGGTGCCCCTCCCGAACTCCTGGTCGTCGTTAATGTCCTGTTCCTCCTGAACGTCTGGTTCTTCTTCGGCTACCGCCGGATTGCGAAAAACGCCGCGCTCGAGCATGAGACCCGGACGGCGATCTACGACCACATCCGCGCCCACCCGGGCATCCGCCTCGGCACCCTCGCCGAGGATCTCGGGGTGAACCGCGGAACCTTACGCTACCACCTCGGGAGACTGCAGGAGTTCGGGATGGTCGCCGCCGCCGCCGTCGGCGGGCAGACGGGATACTTCGAGAACCGGCAGAGATACTCCCCCCTCGAAGCAAAGGTGTTCATCCACCTCAAAAACCCGAACACCCGGGAGATCCTTTTCACGCTGCTGGAGGAACCGGGGGCGTCGCGGCATGAACTTGCCGAACGGCTCGGGATCACCGCCTCGTCGGTCTCGTGGCACCTGCGGCGCCTCTCAGGCGACGGGGTCGTGAGCCGGGAGGGGGCGGGAGGGGAGGTCCGGTATTTCCTCTCCGATGAGGCGGTGGCGGTCGTCGGGGAGCAGGTGGACGGCGGGACGGCGAAGTCCGGGGATTGCCAGGACGCTGAGAGGCGTGAAGGAGCGGGTGCCGGGATCGGTGGATGAAAGGGTCGTATTCAGGGTTAAGAGGAATACTCAGACCTGCGGGGAGCGTCGAAAAGGGATTAGCGAATATGATCGTTACTTCCCGAAAAAAGCCCTCAGTTTCCGCGAAATCTTGCCCGGCAGACTGGCAGGTTTCATTGAGCGCTCCGGATGCCGGCCCTGACCCCGTGCTGGTCAAAAAAACAGCGCTCCTTCCCTGGCCAGAGGATGGGGCAGTTGCGGGAACTCAGAGCACCGGCATTGAACGCCAAGGCCAGACACGGTAATTAGGGCGTATTCTCATCCACCCGGGTGGCGCTCCTCGTCGGCTCCGCAGGAATATTTATATGGACAAATTGTAAATGCTATTTACAATATGTCCATGAGGATGCAGGGGATGATCCGGCGGGATGCAGAGGCACAGATCCGGTCGCTCGCTCTCGGCTTCCCGGCAGTCGCCGTCGTCGGCCCCCGCCAGTCAGGAAAGACGACGCTCGTCCGGTCGATATTCCCGCAGTTGCCCTACGTCTTGCTCGAAGACCCCGATACCCGCGCCTTCGCAGAGGAGGACCCCCGCAGTTTTCTCGCACAGTACGAGAAGACCGGGGCGATCCTCGACGAGGTACAGAGGGTCCCGGAACTCTTCTCGTACCTCCAGGGGGTCCTCGATGCGAATCAGAGGCCGGGACGGTTCATTCTCACCGGGTCGCAGAACTTCCTGATGATGGAGCGGATATCTCAGTCGCTCGCCGGCCGGGTCGGTATCGTCAAACTCCTCCCCCTCTCGATGGAGGAATTTGCCCGTGCTGGGATCACGATCGAACGCTACGAGGACCTCCTCTACGCCGGCCTCTTCCCCCGCCCATACAGTAGCGCCATTCACCCGGCGGACTTCTATTCGTCGTATATCCAGACCTACATCGAGCGCGATCTCCGCCTCCTCAAGCAGGTGCAGAACCTTTCGACGTTCCAGACGTTCATGAAGATGTGCGCTTACCGTTCAGGCCAGGTGGTGAACTACTCGTCCCTCGCCCATGACTGCGGCATCACCCATAACACGGCGAAAGAATGGCTATCCCTCCTGGAGACAGCGATGCTGATCGTCCAGGTCAGGCCCCACCACAAGAACTTCAACAAACGGCTTATCAAGATGCCCAAACTCTACTTCACAGACCCCGGCCTTGCTGCACACCTGGCCGGGGTCCAGAGCGCCGATGACCTTGTTTACCACCCCTTAAAAGGGGGGCTCTTTGAATCGCTCATCATAACGGAGTTCCTGAAGTTCCGCTTCAACCGGGGTAAAGAGTCAAACCTCTACTTCTGGCGGGACAAACTCGGCCACGAAATCGACTGCATCATCGAGTACCAGGGGTGGGACCCCATTCCGGTCGAGATCAAATCAGCCCGAACGGCAAGTTCCGACTTCTTCAATGAGATCACCTACTGGAATGGGCTCTCCGGCAACTCCCCGGATCGCTCGTTCGTGGTCTACGGGGGCGACCAGCCGCAGCATCGGGCGGCAGGGCACCTGGTCGGGTACCGGGATCTTGAGTCGATCGTCCGGTACCTGGAGTGAGAGGAGCCCGTTTACACGCCTTGCACCGCTCGGCATGGGCCATCAGACTGCTCCCGTAACAGAGTCTTCCTGCTGCTTCTTCATCCGGGTTTCGCTTTTGCACGGCCACCGGCGAGGAGCACCGCTTCAGGCGTGCCGGGGAGCGCCTCCCTCTCGCCGAACCGGAACCCGAAGTAGTCCTCGATGGTCTGCCTTGCCGTCGTCCCGGCGTTGTCGGTGACCCCGGGCAGGAACCCGACCTCGATCGCGTGGTCAAGGTCGGCCGGTCTACGGAGTACCGCTGGACGACGGGGTTGCTGAGCTGCGCGCCGATCTGCAAGAGTTCCTCGGGGGAGAAGTCCCTCCGGGCGGTCGCTATGGTATAGACATCGACGAGGTGCAGTTCGCGCAGGGGGAAGCCCCGCGAGCGGAACCTCTCGGTACGCGACTGCAAGTGTGGATCGCGGGAAAAGTGTACCTCTATCCGGTGGACGTACGAGGCCATGTATAAGGTTGGATCTGGTGAAAAGGGCTACGATGGGTGGGGGTGGTGGGGTCGGAGAGGGTCCGGGTGTGTTGAGGCCAGGTCAAAAAATTCGACGCTACAATCCTAATCGCCCGGTGCTTGTCGGAAAATGTTGTATCGCAACTCTTTTCAATAGCAATTACGTTAACGGTTAATTGTTGCCGGATGGTTGAATTTGTTGATAGAATCCTAATACGCGATGACAAAGTTATCTTTCGAGTTCAGCAGGATGATTTTATCGTGAGTCTTCACGATATCGAAGAGATCTTCAGCATATCGCGTCTTGATGCCAAGGTATTCGATACACTCAATCGTGCAGTTGGTTTCATCCACCCACACAACCGATCACTCCGGCTAAAAGTAGAAGCATGCGAGTACGCAACCGCCATTGAGGATGTCAAAAAATTACTGAATTCGCGGTACCGGCCGTGCTCCCCGATCCTGATCCTGCTTGGTGACTCCTTCCATAAAAAAGAAGGTCCGAGTCCTGCAGAGTATCGGATGGAAGATTCAATCCTCGGCCATGATCTGGAAGCTGATACCAGATACTCTCTGGTACATTCTCGTCAGTACGTAATCCACTGTTTGAAAAACGGCGGCCTGATATGGCAGAACGCCGACCTGAAAGACTCCCACTTCAATCAGGCTCTCGCTCCGGGCGAAGATTTTGGCAATGCTGTCGTGCAATCCGGAGCGTTTTACATGCCTGCAATCGAACGCTATGACGGTGACTTCTATACCGGCCTTGGTGAAGATGGTAAGAAACGACTTCTCGTATCGGGACATCATGTTCTCATCGTCTCCGGCCTGTACGGTCTTGTCTGCCCTCTCGAACCGGTGCAGATGTACGATTGTATCCTCGACGAGCACAACCCGAACTTCGAAATCTGGAAACTGAGCGGTTGCCTGACCCGCGTACTTGCTGATTACATCCGGAAAAATAACATCTGCCGCGTATTCGAGTTCACGTCCATCGACGATTATCGCAACGTCATAGATTGGGAATCTCTGAAAAGTACGATCAGCAGCGTAGAGGTATTCCATTGCTTGTACAAACACGCAGATGGACAGAAAGGGCTCCGATCGTTGGGGAAATTCGTCGGGAATACCTTTTTAGATCTGTCAGAGGATCAGGTCTTCCGGATTCAACCCGGCACCGAATGCGGGGATGTGATCTTCAGCGACCGGTGCTTCAGGGCCGATAAAGCGGAGAAGCGCCCCTTGCCCGAAGATTGGGGCGTGTTGCACCATGACACGATACCGGATGGGGATGTCAGAGTACAATTGGCCTACGCTGAAGATCTGCTGGTTGCCCTTTACCGTTCGCCAAAAGCCTACGCCGATGCAGGCTCATCAATCTGGCTCGGGTATGCCAAAGGGCTTGAGAAGATGTTGCATTACGAAGTCGCCCGGAGGCTGCGTGCATATATATTTTCAAAATATGCCAACGAAGCGTGGCGATTCGAGGGTTGCACATTCGGAGATCTCCCCAAACAGCTGAAAAAGATTCTGTGGGCTGAAGAGGAGAAGATCAAACAGATCAACCTGGGCGAGTGGGAATACCTTCGGGAAAACCTACAAAAGGGCGCCAGTGAGCCTTTTGTTCCGGATTTCTTCGCCGATATCCTCACTGACGCCCTTGCCTTTATTGATCGGGAGTTTGATGCGGACTACGTTCAGATTGAGACGGTATGCGAATACTTCTCCGGTCATCGGGGAAAGGCCACGCACACCGGGACGTACACGCTTGAGGATCTTCTCAAAGAGCGGAAGACGATCCTTATGCATCTCAATACGGTCATCGGGCTCCTCTACACCGAGCATCGGAAGGATCACAGCTCGCTTCTCACGGACGCACGGTGTGGTGACAGGTATGAGCGTCTCGACGCCATCCTTGCCTTGGGCAGAACCGGTGGTCACGATGTAGTAGAGCAACTCGCGGATGCACTTTCAGATCCAGACTTTCTGGTTCGTGGCTTTGCTGCCGTTTCGCTCGGCAAATTGGGGAGTAGGTGCGCATGCAAGTATCTCATGGAGAGGCACGACATAGAAACAAACTGGGAGGTCAAAAACAGAATCAGGTGTGCGTGTGAGCAGCTGGGGTGTATCTGATGCCTGCTCCCCCTGCCACCCCACCTGCGAAGATCGTCACGTCAGATTTCAGGTCGCTGGCAATGAAAGCGTTCGTGCAGTACATCGTCCGCACCATTGAGCACGAGCGTATCCGGAGTAGATGGGGCTGGCAAGAACACTTTGAGGCATACGAATGGCCGCGAGGGAGAGCGGGTTGCAGAGAAGGGATAGCAGCCCGGACGCGCTTTCATGACGCTGTCACTCGCGCCCGGGAATCAAGCGACCGGGATGCCGCCCGGCTGAAGAGCGAGGTCTGTAACGCCATCGCAGGTTGGGGAGGGATCAACGCTCCGGTATCCGAGAGCGATGTGGGCCGGATCTTCTCCACGATCGAGATCCTCTCATCTTGCAGGGATGCTGACAGCATTGATTGTCAGAACATCTTCGGACGGCGGATCGCCACGGCATCGAAGGTGTACTACCTCTCAGATCCATGGGCGTGGACGATATACGACTCACGGGTTGCGTATGCGCTGAATCAGTTTAGTTTTGCCTTCCGAAATGAGAATGCAGCAGTCTTTGACCGAATACGGGATCATATCACCTTCGCAGTGCCGGTGAGCAAAGCCATTGGCAGGAAGAGTTTGTTCGGCAATATGTGGAATGACCGGTACGCGCCGCAATGGTTTGTTCGGGCGAGTTTATTGCTGCGCGAGGTAGCATCGGCGTTGAACGCTCAGTCTTTTCCGGCGCCGCGATACGCTATCGATGATGGGGAAGGATGGGCACTCTACCACGTCGAGATGGTTCTGTTCATGCTTGGGGAGCGCCGGTGGGTTGAACAACATCATGCCTGACTTTCGGGAGAGCATCATCGAGATTCTAGGTAATTTATGGAGCCTTAAGGCGCATTAGGGCAACTATGAGCGCCATATAGTGATTGACTTAGGATATGTGGGATTGGATCTCGGAAGGTTTATTTATGGGATACATGAGTATCTAGTATGATAGGCATCGATCCGCTCTATGATAATGTTGTTGAAGCAATAAATAGGTGGAAACCTTCAGCAGAATACACCAGTGAACCGAAGTATCGGGACGATTTACAAGGGTATCTTCTTAAAGTATTAAATCGACCCGATCCGATGAGCCTCATCAACCAATCTGTGATCGTTAGAAAGGAGGCCGGAAGGGGACTTTGTGATTTAGAAGTTAATCGCAGAATCGGCATTGAGCTTAAAAGAAACCTTAAGTCAAAAGAGATGGTTGACAGGCTAACCGGCCAAATCAATAACTACGAAAGAGAGTATTCGGACATTATAATTGTTCTTGTTGGAAATACGGATACAAATCATTTTCAGCACTTACGTATGGATATTTCACGGCGTAGAGATCGAATCAACCTTATGGACCCAAAAAGATATGCAATAATTAAAAAATAAGACATTTTTTGAGATCATCCCAAAACCGTCAACAGACGGTTCCGAATAACTCTCCACCCAAAGTAATGAGTAGTATCCCAAGACACAAAGGATAGTAGAACAACTTTCACTGTTTGAAGTAAGAGCAGGTATAAATGCTACTTTACCCCCATAACGCGATCCGCTCACCTTTCCAGAGTAGGTCACAGAGGACCGCCACGCGCACTTTTCCGCCGCGAGATCCTCCAGCGCCATAGACTGACTGATCACCATGAGCTGAGCGGTCATCAAGTTTTTTATTAAGTGGCTGACCCCAAAACGGTTATCTTCCAAGCCCTTTTGCAACTTCAAGTATTCTTCATGCCTGAAGTTCTACAACAGAATCGCATATGAGATTGCTATCATCCGGATCGATCCGGTTCTCTGCAACTGTTTTTTTGAATCGAGCGGTCTACATAGGTGATCTTGACGTGGTGGAAACCGCGCGCGGGCGCGATGGGGTCGCTGGTAGTCCTCATGATTGAGGGGTCACACAATGGGGATATAAGCATTTTCTAAGGGATTTGAACCAAAATTGCGAAAGCCCCAGCCGAGATTTGAACTCGGGACCTGCTGATTACAAGTCAGCCGCTCTGCCAGCTAAGCCACTGGGGCATACCTTATAATGTGGATCGTCCGCGCTAAAAAAGATGGCGCCGGTTCTTCTCACTCCTCCCCGGCATCCCCCGGCTGATCACCATACAGCCATAGAGTCTCCCCGTCATACAGTATCCGCCGGACCCTATGATACGGAATACACGCCACGTGCGTCCCGGCGTCCACCTCCAGGTACTGCGCGTCGAGCGCAGCGACCAGGTCGCCCCGGACCGTCGAGCGGTCGCCGGGCGCCCCCCGGTCGACGTACTCGACCTCGACCCGGGAGAAGTCGTAACCGGGGTCGTGATAGAGCCGGAGCAGCAGCCGGCGGCTCGTCCGCATAGTGCGACTCTTTCGCCCCGGCGGATCATAAACATGCCGCCGTCCGCCCGGAGCACCGCTCGTTCTCCCCGCGAACCCGCGCCGTGAGGGAGAGGTCTGCAACGTTCATAACAGAGGAGCACAGAAGTACCAGCAGGATGTCGCATCTCACCGTCGATCTCGGGGGCCGGCCCGGCCTCGACTGCCGGGGATTCTGTTCGTACTGCTACTTCAAACACGTCAAGGACACGACGTCGTTCGGCTGCAAATACTGCCTCCCCTTCCAGAAGGGCTGCGACTACTGCACCCGGGGGGTGCGGGAAGGCTATGATGCGTTCAAGAGCCTCCGGACAGTCGCCGACGAGACGCTCGCAAACCTCCAGATGATGAGCGACGACGTCGACCGGATCACCATCAGCGGCGGCGGCGACCCGAGCTGCTACCCGGAGTTCCGCGACCTCGTCGAGCTCCTCGGCAGCATGGAGGTGCCGCTCCACATCGGCTACACGAGCGGCAAGGGGTTCGACGACCCGGCCATCGCCGACCACCTCATCGCAAACGGCCTTGCCGAGGTCTCCTACACCGTCTTCGCCGCCGACCCGGAACTCCGGCGGCAGTGGATGCACGACCCGACGCCGGAGGCCTCGCTCGCGGTTCTCGACCGGCTCTGCGGCGCAATCGACGTCTACGCCGCGGCGGTCGTCATACCGGGCGTCAACGACGGCGAGGTGCTCGAAGAGACCTGCGCGTGGCTTGAGGAGCGCGGCGCAAAAGGGCTGATCCTGATGCGGTTCGCGAACCGGACCGACCAGGGGCTGATCCTCGGGAACGCGCCCATCATCGAGGGGCAGCAGGTCCACACCGTCGACGAGTTCCACGAGCTCGTCACCAACCTCAACGATCGATTCTCGATGAAGATCAGCGGGACACCGCTCGGCGACCCCTCGATCGGTTCGCCGTTCGCGATCCTCCACGAGCCCGACCTCTTGAAGAAACTCCCCCGCGTCCGGAAGCGTGCGACGGTGATCACCGGGAGCGTCGCCGCCCCATTCATCCAGAGGGTCCTCTCGATCCGCGGCTCGATCGCAAGGGTCGTTGCGGTCAAAAAGGAGATCGCCTGCCTCATCACCGCCGACGACCTCGCCGGGGTGAACCTCCGAAGGCTCGAAGACGTCGTGATCCTCCCCGGCCGGGCGTTCGTCCACGACGCTGAGGCGCGAAAGATCCTCTCCGCCGACGGCGTCGACCGCGAGGTGGTGCGCGGTCCCGATATGCTGACCGCCGACGCGGAGACGAGCATGGGCATGACCCGGACGGAAGTGCTCGATAAGGAGATGGAAGGGTTCGCTGCCCTGATCAACACCATCAACCGCTACGGGCTCTGACGATCTACCAGCTCGCAGAACCGCTCAACGATCCACTCGTTCCTGACCTCGGGGTGGAAAAGGAGCCCGTAGAGAGGGAGCGAGCGGTGCCGGATCGCCTGGACGCAGCGGTCGGAAGCGGCGAGCGGTACGAACTCTCCGGGCACCTGCACGGCGTCCTCGTGCACCGTATATGCGGAAAACACCTCCCGCCCGGCAAAGAGGGGGTCGGGCGCGAGCACCCGGACGTCAACCATACCGATCTCGCAGCACGGCCCGGTGCCGCCGCCGAATGCCGCCGCGAGCGCCCGCATGCCGGAGGATATGCCGAGCACCGGCCGCTCGAACGCCGTGAGCCACCGGAACGGATGCTCGATGAATCCGGTATCCATCAGCGCCGTGCCGCAGAGGATCGCCGCATCCGCGGCCTCGAGATCCGGTGCACCGACGGCGGTGTAGTGGCGGGTCGCAAACGGCACGCCGATCCGGCAGAGCAGTCGTTCGACAGGCGCGACGAACTCGTCCCGGGAGAGCGAACCGTCCCGGCAGCAGAGATCGATCAGCAGGATCACTTCGCCACCAGCCTCGCACGCTCGATCCGCAGAACGCCGTTGTGGTTCCGGTAGACCTTCGATGTCTCTTCTATCGCGATCCTTTGAGCAAAGAAGGGGGCGTCGGTGACGAACGTCTCGAACTCCCCCCCTTCGCCGGTGAGGGTGACCTGGTACTTCCGGGCGATCGCCCGGAGTTCGTCGAGGGTGGAGTGGTCGATCTCCCTCCCGAGCCAGGAGTCGTCGAAGGGGGAGGAGAAGACGCCCTGGATGACGACTGTAAAGCCAGCGTCGATGAGTTCCTCCATGTATGCCTCCTGGTCGGCGAGCCAGAGCGGGTTGAAGCACCAGAGCCCCAGTTTCCGGCAGATCCTCTGGACCCTTGTCGCCTGGTAGACCGAGAGGATCGCCCCGGTGACGACCCCTTCGATCCCGTAGCGCTCCCTGGCGGCGAGGAGAGCCCGCTCGAGGTCAAGGAGTTCCGTCTCCTCCTCCCCCGCCGTCTCCACCTCCACGAGAGGGAATCCCGCCGCTTCAGCCTGCAGTGCGGCGAGGCAGATGTTCGGGGTGTGGAACATGTAACTCTCGGGGTTTCTGGAGACGATCGTGATCAGGCAGACCACCTCCTCCTTCTGCATCGCCTTCCAGCAGGCGAAGAGGGAGTCCTTCCCGCCGGAGAAGAGCACGCCGAGTTTCATGAGTCTTCCCGTACTGTTCTCCTCCATGGCACGATAACCCCTGCGGCGGCGGTGCCGGAAGCGGCCGGCGACAAAAGGCGGGGCCCGGCACCCCATAGGGGCGAATCGCACGATCCGCGGCCGCCGCCGTCGGGGGAGGATCGGGATTATATGGTGTCGAATCTTCATTGGGTGTGAGCACCGGGGGTGTATCGGGAGGTTTCACTATGACGGAAGTCAGGCAACATCAGGAAGGAGAGGTCGAAGTGGTGGTCAATTGTGTCCTGGTAGACTACCGGGGGGATTCCGAGTCGCGGGGCCGGATTGTCCACGCGATCCTCGAGTGGGCAGAGGAGCACCCGGAAGAGTGGAACGAACTGCAGGAACGCTGCCAGCAGCGGCACGCAGTGCCGGCGTAAGTCCCCGGAACACTCTTCTCTTCTCCGTTCTTGAGGCGGAAACTACGGCGTGCAGGTTTGTTTGTGTTCTATGGACGGTTACGCTCCGGAAATGCGACGGCTCCGGGGGAAAGCAGTGCCGGGATAAGGTGTTTGAAAAATCGAATGCGAGGGGTGAGATTCGAACTCACGAACTCCTACGAGACCAGGCCCTCAACCTGGCGCCTTTGACCTGGCTTGGCAACCCTCGCACGGGTGTGCATGGACGGAAGGTGCAGCGGTTGCGTTCTCACGCCCCGTTTACCTCATTTAATCTGTTGTCATACATAAAATACCTTTGTGCGACGGGTGCGGACACCTCCTGCCGGGAGGCGGCAGCGAGGGGTTCGCTGCCCATATCGGGCATGAAGGTCGTGGTCGGTCCGCCGTTCAGGCGGCCACCGCGCCCCGTTTCCGGCTCACGGCAATGAGACGGGCGATGTAGACCCGGGCCCAGCCGTATCCGAAGAACGCGCCGAGGATGTTGCCGACGACGATCCCCCACCAGACACCAGTCTCGCCGAAGTCCATGACGATCGCAAAGACGTAGGCGAAGACCACGATGGCACCGAGGTTCCTGAAAAACTCGACGGCAAGGGCGAAGAGACCCTTTCCCGTCCCCTCGAAGACTCCGGCGGACATCATGCCCGGCGAGACGAAGGGGTAGAAGAGGCACATCGTCATCAGGAAGGCGGTGATCCCGCCGGCAAGGTGCATGCTGCCCGTCGAGTAAGCGAAGATCCCGGAGATGGCGGGCGCGAGGAGCCAGGTGGTGATGGAGAGTCCGATACCTATGAGGATGCCCGAGCGGACTGAAATGGAGTGGGCGACCCTGAGTTTGTCATGCTTTCTGCTGCCGTAGGCCGCCCCCGAAACCGAAACGACGGCGATGGACATGGCGATGAAAGGTATCAGGGCGAAGAAGACGATCCGCCACCCGCCGGTGTAGACAGCGACGGCATCGGGCCCAGAGACGTGGACGAGGAGTACGTTGATGACCATTGCGGTGACCGACATCAGCACGAACTCGAGACTTGCGGGGATTCCGACGCCGAAGATGTCCATTGTCGTGCGCCCGTCGGGCGAGAAGCGCTTCCAGTCGAGGGTGATGTAGGTGTCCTTCCTGACCAGGAACCAGTACAGGAGGAGGGCGCAGCCAGCTACCATAGAGATGAGCGTCGCCCATGCGGCACCGGCGACACCCATGCCCGCACCGTAGATGAGGATGGGGTCGAGGGCGATGTTGAGGACGGCGGAGGCGGCGACGGCGTACATCGTCCTCCGGGTACTCCCCTCGCTCGTGAAGACGGCGTAGAGGATGTCGGAGAGGAGGATGAAGATGGTTCCGGCAAAGACGATGCTGCCGTACTCGACGGCGTATGCCGCGGTCTCCCCGGCCCCCAGGGCGAAGACGAGCGGCTCGATGAAGAGGAGGAGCGCGGGGGTTACGACGGCTGCGAGGGCGAGCACGACGGCGATGCCGTGCATGGCGACGTTGTCCGCTCCGGCTCGGTCCCCGGCCCCGATGCGGCGGGAGGCGGCCGAGATGACGCCGGCCCCAAGGCCGTTCCCGAGGCCGACGAGGATCAGGAAGATCGGGGTGACGAACCCGACGGCGGCAAGGGCGTCCGAGCCGAGGCCCGCGACCCAGACGGCGTCGGCGAGGTTGTAGGTGGCCTGGAAGAGCATGGCGACCATGATCGGGCCGGCAATCTTGAAGATGGCGCGCTTCGGGTCGCCGGTGAGAACGGCGACGCCTTCGGTGATTGTGTCCCGGCGTTCTGCCGGTTCGGAGGTGATGGCGGTGATTTCACTCATAGGTATCCTTCGGGTACGGGTTCTTTCTCCGGATGTATCGGGAGAAGAGAGTTCATGCTCTTTTGAGCACGTTCGTTCGTCGCCGGGAAGAAGCAAAGGTCTTCGCTCTCCGGGGGCATAACGATTGTGTTTTAATGCGCTGTTGCCGTCCGGGGCGATCAACAGGCTGCCGGATCCAGGTCGCCGTGCGGAGAGATAATACGGCGGAGTCTGACCCGGGGGAGGGTTGTAGACCAAGCAGGAGGAGTTCGTGGAGCAAGGGTTCGGACGGGTGGTCTTTGTCCGTGGTGCCTCCGGATCGGAAAGACTCTCGGAGAGAGACCCGGCTCCGACGCGGTTGCCGTGCCGGCGGCGGCACCCCGGCCTTGAGAGCCGGGGGTAGGCTACCCGGGTTCTCCTCTTTAAATTGAGATTTAAATAAATGGATTTTAAGCCTACTCTTTTTCGTCCTGTAACATCAGGAACGTGTTTATGGCCGTGTGACCGGGCACCGTCCCCAGAAGGCCGGCCTCCGAGAGTTCCTTGAGCAGGTTCTCATACCTCTGCGCCGACTCCTCACTCTTTCGTTCCTCGTCCCCGGGGATATTCGGATTGTACGCGTACATGGTTTCGAGGGTGTCGAGATCTTCGACGGTGCCGTCTTCCCATATCCGGGCATGCTCGTCTCCAAAACGATGAAAGCGGTAGAACTCCATGTACTCGTAACCGTCGGCCTCTCCGAAGACCCAGTTGAACTGAAAGGTCGCAATCCGCATCGACCCGTTCTTCCTCTCCTGCAGGGCATCCTCAGGTATCGCGAACGTCTCCCGGTACCTCTCCTCGAAGTAGCGGTTCATCCCGGTGAACGTCGCCCCTATTTTATCTATCGAGCCTCTCTCCATACTGGATATGGGCGAGGCCCCTCGTATAAACGTAACCCTCCGGCAACCGCGGCGTTTACCGCATGGAGCGGTGCGCCGGGTATATATTTCAACCGCTCGGAAGCTCCGGTGCGGATCTCTGTGTCAGGGTATACCCGAGGTGAGGGGTAATTTTTGGGCAGTGGGCCCAGGCACCTGTCCTAGATCTTCCCCACGCAGATGTTTCCAGGTCAGAAATATTCTGTTTCCAGATCGGAAACACTTTGTTTCTGGAACGGAAACAATCTCTTCACGGAGCAGAAACAGTATGGAAAAATCGGTACTGTCCGAACTTTTCAAAACAGAGGAGCGGATACGCATCCTCTGGTACGTCGCCGAACGAAGCCCGGTAACAGCAACGGCGGTTGCCGCGGCGACCGGAACTTCGAAAGCTCTTGTCTCGCGCTACCTGCGTCTGCTTGCCCGGAGCGGTTTCTGTACGCAGCGCGGTCGGGAGTATATCTGGAGTGGGAACGCCCAAAGTCTGGCGGTGAAACGCCTGCTTAACATCGACCTCCTTGTGGCGGCGGTTCCGCTCCCGGAATGGGCCCGGGGAGTAGGAGTGTACGGAAGTTATGCAGAGGGAACGAACACGGCCGATAGCGACCTCGACCTCTGGGTGCTGGTCGATGAGTATACACCGGATCTCGAGGTTCCTGCGGCGAGAGTCGGGAGAAGTGCGGGTGCGGCGGTCGGGACCGAGGCAAACCTGCTTATCCTCACTCCCGACAGGCTCTCCGACCTGAGGGAGACCGATCGGCCGTTCTACACCAGTCTCGTCCGGTCGAGCGTAACCCTCGGAGGTGCATCCATTGACATCTATTGAAGACTGCTTTAAAGAGAAGATGCTTCGCAGAGTCGCACCTTCCGTGGAGAAGGCGAACGAATCGCTGAACCTTGCCGCCTCCTACCTTGACGAAGCACAGCAGGTAGCCGGTCTCGGCGCAAGGAGGATAAGCCTGACGGGTGCGTACATGGCATGGTTCCACGCAGCCCGTGCGGTACTCTTCCGCGATGGTATCCGCGAAAAGAGCCACTATTGCATTGAACTGTACCTTAACCACTATGCGCAGTCAGGAGACCTCGAAGAGGAGTGGGTGTTAATGTTTTCCAGGATGCGAACACAACGCCACGAGAGCCAGTATTCGTTCGGCCCGGCGCCGACCACCACCGAGGTTCTGGCGGCTGTCGAGCATGCCGGGCAGTTTATCGAGAGGATACGGCGCCTGCTCTCCGAAACGAGCAGGAGGGAATGGAGATGATTACTCCAATGGGGCTGCACGACATCCAGCCATGAAGCCTACCGCTGGCAGTGTGTGAATCGGAAAAAACAGGATCGTGTCGGCAAAAAAGATTGCCGCCTTCATCGGATCCGCAGGTCTTCACGGGCCAGGTACCACCGGGTAAACTCCGGATCGTAGATCCAGCAGACCTTGCCCTGTGCATCGATGGCGATCTTACCCGACTCCAGGCGGTACTCGATAATCGTCTTGAACGTCTGGTACATGACCTTCCGTGGCAGGCGTTCCCACAGCGCCCGGCGGCGGTATTCGCCGTTGTACTCCCGGATGAAGTCTTCGACCATTCTGATCGTATCAAGTGTGGGGGAGTGGGCGGATCCGGCGCTTGCAGACATGGTCTCAGGGTTGTTGTATGAATCTATATAGCAAGGTGATCCGGATATACCGGAAGTGTCTACAGTGTGTCAAAACAGCCTGGAATCGGAGCGGATGAGACCCGATCAACGCACTCCCGCCGCCTTATAACGTAGCCCCCGCAACAAGGATGTGATTTTGGAGGACACTGGCGACAAATGGGTCGCCCTCTTCTTTGTTCCCACTAGTAACACTATTCTCCTTGGTGGTCACCGCCGCTCGCCCCGCCCCGTTAACCCATTCAACCCTCATTCTCCCCCCTCCAGCAATTTCGCAATCTCCTCTGGGCCCGGGAGCTGATCCCGGAGTTCCCGTGGCAGTTCTCTGACCATCCGGTAGGCGGCGACGCCGATGGGTGAGGTGGAGGACTGCAGGGCGTACTCGACGATGGTGCGGTTCTTCTCCTTACACAGTATGATGCCGATTGAGGGATTTTCACCCTCTTGGCGCTCCTGCCCGTCCAGAGCGGCCAGATAGAATTGCATCTTGCCGACGAACTCGGGCTGGAACTCACCGATCTTCAGTTCGACGGCCACCAAGCAGCGAAGCCGCCGGTGAAACAGCAGCAGATCGATAAAGTACTCTCTGTCCTCGACCTCCAGCCGGAACTGGCTCCCGATGAAGGCAAAGACTCCCCCCATGGCCCGCAGGAAGTCTTCGACTCTGCCAATCAGGGCGCGCTCCAGCTCGCGCTCGGAGTGCTCCTCTGCGAGTTCCAGGAAATCGAAGGTGTACTCGTCCTTGACGGCGAGTCTGGCCTGCGCCTGCAGTTCCGGCGTGAGTGCCCGATCGAAGTTGGTCTGGCCGAGGAGCGTCTTTTCGTAGCTCTGGTTTTCGATCTGGTGGATCAGTACGTTCTTTGACTAGCCGAATTTACGGGTCATGCGAAGGTAAAACTCACGTTCCAGCGGGTCCTTGCAACGCGACATGATAACGAGATTGTGACTCCAGCTGATTTCTCCAACCAGTGGTTGGAGTTTTTCGCTGCCATGGTACTCCAGGTAAAACTGCCGCATATACCAGAGATTCTGGATTGAGAAGCCTTTAATGCCGGGAAACTCCTGTTGAAGGTCGCCCGCCAATCGCTCGACTACCGACTTCCCCCACCCTTCATTCTTCTGTCTCTGGGCAATCATCCTGCCAATATCCCAGTACAGGCCGATCAGTTCTTTGTTGACCGCCCTGAGCGCCTGGTACTGGCCGGCACGAATGCGCTCTTTGACCTCGACAAGCAACGAGCCGTAATCCTCCGGCAGTTTAGAGACCGTCATACCCCAAGCTCCTCGAAGTTCTTCTTGATCGTCGCCGCCAGCCGCACGACCTCATCGAGATGCTTGCCGGTCGCCGGGGGCGTGTAGCCGACGACCGCCTCAAAGATGCACGCGAAGACGGCGAACGGCGTCCGGTGCTGCCGGCAGTTGATGTAGACCGGGGCAATCTGCTGCTTCGTCTCCTCGATCTCGACAAAGAGCCGGCGGGCGGTGGTGGTCTTCCCCGTCCCGTGCGGGCTGCGGAGGACCGCGCTCTTCGGGCTGCCGCCCCGGAGGGCCGGTCGGGCGAGGAGGGCGAGTTCGCGGATCTGGGCGTCGCGGTGATGGATCTCGTCGGGCATGTAGGTGAACTCGAAGACCTCGCGGTCGCGAAAGAGCGTCTGGTCGTAGCGAAGGGTTTCTCTCTGCCTCATAGGTAAGCGATCAGGGAACGGGAGTATATGAACCAGCGCCGTGGGTGGGGTGAAAGTGAAAATGGGGAACTTCAGGGTGCGTTGTCGAAGGTGTAATGTGAGAATATCCAACGGTTATGATAAACAGCCCGGTTTATTTGTCAGATTTTCTACATCTCCTACATGCTCAAGGCCGTTGTTTTCACTGGGGGCATTTTTCGGCCAAGGATCATTTGTGTGTCTGACAACTGCAGTGAATCGAATCTGATCCCCCTCTTTCACAGGAAAAATATCTTTAATCGTACCACGAATCGACCCGTGAGATGCGATTCGGCGACCATGGGTATCTATTATGTCCTTCAATAGGATCCTTGGCCCAAGTACCGTGTTAAGCTCACATCCGATGAAGATCCCACTAAAGGATTCTCTTTGTCTTTCATTTAGGAGTCTAGAGGATCCTCTTTGTCCTTTAGTTAGGATGACCAGATTCTGGATATCCTTAAGTCCGTAGTCTGAACTCGCTTCGCCTTCTTTATTTTGCTGATAATCCCTACTATATTTATACACCAATGCAGTAAACCGGATTATATCTCCTTCATCCAAATCAGCCATTTTCTTGATAGATGGATTATCATGGATCCAAACATGATCCGCAATTAGTTGATCAGTTCCATATTTTATATCCTGCAATAGAATCCTCCCATTGGGTCCAGTTTCCATGCTAATCTCATAGAAGGCAAAAGTAGCTTTAAAGGGCATTCTATTACCCTCATTGCGTGCTAAAGCGATCCTCATATCAAACCTCTTCGGAGTGCAGGGAAGTCTGCCATTTAACAATTGAGACCTATATCGTTAATGAGAAGTTCCATTTATATAATACTTCAACATTTCAGTTCCATTCGTGAATCGCCTTCACATATTCCTTCCGCAGAGTTCTTGCCACTCCTTTTGCTGTCAGGCAAGATCCCCTCTTGGTTATACCTGAAAGATAAGGAGATGATGAGGGTTGTCCCTAGGGATAAGAAGCGGGCATCAGAGTTCTCCCTTCCGCTTCTTCTCCTCGATCAGTTCGTTGAGCAGTTTCCGCACGAGCTCCGGGTTATCGAGCACGTCCTTGCCCATTGCCTCCTGCACATCCTCCCCGCCGCCGGTGAACGACCGGCCGCAGGTGGAGCAGTAGTTCGTAATCGGGGCGTAGCTGGTCTTGCAGCCGGGCACTGCACCGGTTCGCGGTGCCGCTTCTGCGAGATTCGTCGCGGGTGAGTAGGCCCGTGGCCACTGCTTTCCGGACGGCTGTAGTGGCGTAGGTTTTATCGACAGGATGGAACTCTCTGTCGGTTTGGGTTGGTGCTGTGAACGCTCCCATGCAAGGGAGGTCGGAATGGAGGTATAAAAGCGTTTGCTGACAGATCCGAGCCTGAATAATAGATGCTGCGGGTGGGATCCGAACCCACGATTTCCAGATGTCCCAGGCTTGGACGCACCGTTTTCTCGTAAACCCTATGAGTCTGGCGCCCTAACCGACTAGGCCACCGCAGCGCACAAAGTGCAGTATAACAATGTTGTATTGCCAAATAAACCTTATGGCTCACTGGAAAAATTGGATAGAGGATTACTTTGAGTTTTTCCGGATATACACATCGACCGCTGCCGTGATCGCCGCCACTTCTTTCCCCTGGCGGAGCGAATCTCCCAGCGTCTGCATACGCGCCTCCTCCTCGTGGAGGTAACGGCGCAGGCTCGACGCGATGTGCTCCTCCTGCAGGAAGTGCGTATGGGTGTCGCCGGCTATGAAGTGGGCGTTGTGCATGATCGCGTAATGGAGTGGGAGCGTCGTCTTCACCCCCAGGACGACGTACTCGTAGATCGCCCGGCGCATCCGCTGGATCGCCTCCTCGCGGTTGGAGCCCCAGCCGCAGAGTTTCGAGATCATCGAGTCGTAGTGCGCCGGGATGGTGTAGCCCATGTGGATTCCGGAATCGACCCGTATCCCCGGGCCGCCCGGAGAGCGATAGCGGACGATCTTCCCCGGATCCGCGGTGAAGTTGTTCAGCGGGTCCTCCGCGTTGATCCGGCACTCGATCGCGTGTCCCCGGATGCTGACATCCTCCTGGTCCATCGCGAGGTCTTCCCCGGCCGCGATCGCGATCTGCTGCTTCACCATATCGATCCCGGTGATGAACTCCGTGACCGTATGCTCCACCTGCAGCCGGGTGTTCACCTCCATGAAGTAATGCTTCCCGTTCGAGTAGAGGAACTCTACCGTGCCGGCGTTCTTGTAGTTCGCAGCCTTTGCGGCCGCGATGGCCGACGCAGTCATCTCCTCCCGGAGAGCGGGCGTCATGATCGGACAGGGCGCCTCTTCGAGCAGTTTCTGGTGCCGCCGCTGGATCGAGCATTCACGGTCGTAGAGGTGAACGGTGTGCCCCTTCGCGTCTGCAAGGACCTGGATCTCGATATGGCGCGGTTTCGCGAGGTACTTCTCCACGAAGACCGTCGGGTCCCCGAAGGCGGAACCTGCTATCCGCTTCCCCCCTTCGATTGCCTCCTCGAGTTCCTCCTCGCTCTCGACGATGTGCATCCCGATACCGCCGCCGCCCGCGCTCGCCTTCACCACCACCGGATAGCCGATATCGGCGGCGACCTTCTTCGCCTCGTCGATGCTCGTCACGCCGTCCGGCGTGCCCGGAAGGACCGGGACGCCGGCCTCGCGCATCATCCGCTTCGACCCTATCTTCGAGCCCAGCGCCTCGATCGTCTTCCACGACGGGCCAATGAACGTCAGGCCCTCGTCCTCGACAAGTTTTGCGAACCCGGCGTTCTCCGCGAGGAACCCATAGCCCGGGTGGATCGCCTCGGCCCCGGTCTTCTTTGCCACGGCGCAGATCCGCTCCTTGTTGAGGTAACTCTTCGACGGATGCGCCTCGCCCACGTTGAACGCCTCGTCGGCATACTTGACGTGAAGCGCGTTGCTGTCCGGATCGGAGTAGATCGCGACCGTGTCGATGCCCAGTTCCCGGCAGGCGCGCATGACCCGGATGGCGATCTCGCCGCGGTTGGCGATCAGGATCTTGTCAAAGTATTTCATCGCCCTCGCGCCTCTCACTCAATGACCATCAGCACATCGCCGTTCTGTACGACATCCCCGGCGGTCACGAAGATCTCCGAGACCGTGCCGTCGCGGGGGCTGGGGATGGGGTTCTCCATCTTCATCGCCTCGAGGACGATGAGCGGATCGCCCTTCTTGACGGCGCCTCCGCGCGCGACCATCACCTGCAGGACCATGCCCTGCATGTTGCTCTTGACGCCGCCGGCGACGTCCCCGCGGGGACGCGCATCCTTCGCAGACGAGGCTGCCGAAGATGTCGTGACCGCGCCTCCTTCGACGGTGATGATCCGGACCGAGAAGATCTCTCCGTCCACCTCAACCTCCATGGAGCGGGGGATCTCCGCGACACTCGCCGGCGCGCCGGCCGCCTTCTCGGGGATCGTCTCGGCCTTGCATTCGCCCCGGAGGAACGTCGGCGCGATGTTCGGGTAGAGGATGTAGGTGAGGACATCCTCCTCCTGGTTGACGAGGCACTGCTCCATCGCCTCCTTCTTCATCTGCTCGTAGATGGGCGCGAGTTGATCCGCCGGGCGAACGGTGATCGGCAACTCGTTGCCGATGATCATCTTCCGGATCTCCGGGCTGACCGGGGCGGGAGAACGACCGTAGAGGCCGAGGACGTAGTCCTTCACCTCTTTCGTCACGTTCCGGTAGCGCTCCCCGTCCATGAGGACGTTGAAGACCGCCTGGGTGCCCACGATCTGGCTTGTCGGCGTCACGAGCGGCGGATAGCCGAGATCCTCCCTCACGCGGGGAACCTCGTGGAACACCTCATCAAGACGATCGAGCGCGTCCTGCTCCTTGAGCTGCGAGACGAGGTTTGAGATCATCCCGCCCGGGAGCTGATAGATCAGCACGTCCGAGTCGACCCGGTCGGCGATCGAGTTGAAGAGCGGCTCGTACTTCTGCCGCATATCGCGGCAGATGTCCCTGACTTTGCGGAGCGCAAGGAGATCGATACCCGTGTCTCGCGCCGTCCCGGCAACGCTTGCTACGACGCTCTCCGTCGGCGGCTGGGAGGTGCCGAAGGCGAATGGCGACATCGCCGTATCCAGGATATCCACGCCTGCGTCGATGGCCGCCTGGTAACTCAGGGGCGCGACGCCGCTCGTGCAGTGGGAGTGGAGACAGACCCTGACGTCCGCCCTCTTCTTGATCCCCGTGATGAGGTCGCGGGCATCGTGCGGCATGATCAGGCCGGCCATGTCCTTGATGCAGATCGAGTCGCAGCCGAGCGAATAGAGCTCTTCTGCCATATCGACGAACGTCGCGACCGAATGGACGGGGCTCGTCGTATAGGATATCGCACCCTGCAGGTGCGCCCCGACGTTCTTGACCTCCGCCATCGCTTTCTTCATGTTCCGGATATCGTTTAATGCGTCGAAGACCCGGAAGATGTCGACCCCGTTTCGCGCCGACGCCTCTACAAATTTCTCCACCACGTCATCAGGGTAATGCCGGTAGCCCACGAGGTTCTGACCGCGCAGGAGCATCTGGATAGGGGTGCGCCGTAGCTCCGCCTTCAGCACCCGGAGACGTTCCCAGGGATCGTCGTTGAGGAACCTTATGCAGGTGTCGAAGGTCGCCCCGCCCCAGGCCTCGACGGAGAAGAAGCCTGCTTCGTCGATGGCCTGGGCAAGCGGGAGCATATCCTCAGTCCGGAGGCGAGTGGCGATGAGCGACTGATGCGCGTCCCTAAGCGTGGTGTCGGTGATATTGAGTGAACCTAATTTGGCAGCACACATCGATTTGTACACCTCGAAGGGCTGAGAAGATATCAATAAAGCCTCTCAAAAATTCATCCTACTAATATAAAAACGTCACTAAGAGGTAGAGCTGATAAAATGGCGGGTATTATGGCCGCCATTCCAGCGGGAACGTCCAGAGGATCCGTCCTGAACCGGGGACATATCTTTCCCCCGCTTGTGTATCCCCGTACCACAAGCAACCGCGCGGTCTCGTCGGCCCGCCGGATCTCCATGACGATGAGAGTGACGGCGAGCGGCACGATCGTGCGGAGACCCGGCCGGATACCTTTCAGCGCCATCGCCACCCGCACCTGCTCGACCTCCCGGCGGATCACGGAGAGGCCGCCAATCCCCATCTCAGCGATGAGCCCGACCTCGAACCCCACCCGGTTCCCGAGCGCCCAGACCGCTACGGTAAGCACCTCGCCATCCTCCGTCCCGGCATACGCCCACGCGGCGAGGAGGAGGATCACGGTCATCCGAAAGAAGTAGGAGAGCCCTGCGCCGCCGCCCCACGCCGAGACGAGCGCCGTTGCGGCAACTATCGCAACGAGCGGGAGCAGCACCCCCGGGCGGGGGAGTGATTTTGTGCGTGGTGTAAAAAGCAGCCACCAGACGAGTGCGGCGGCGGCTCCCACGGTGCTCGCGAAGGCTGCGAGCGAGAGGACGGCGACAGAAAGAAGTCTCAGCCGCGGATCCTGCATAGCGCCTCCCGGGCGTCGGAGAGCCTGATGTTCTCCGGGCGGGCGCCCTGATCCAGTGCATACCGAAGATACGATGGAGCGTGCCGCCAGGAGGGGATCGCGTCGGGGACGCTGCCGCGGGCTGCAAGAGCGCCTTCTTCCATCTCCCAGATCGTGTCCACCCGGGGAAGGATCGCGCGCTCGTGCGAGAAGACAATCGTAATACCGGAATCCCGCTCTTCGAGGACCGCGCAGGCCTTCTTCTTCGTGACGCAGTCGAGCGAGGCGAACGGTTCGTCGAGCAGTAACAGATCCGGGTCTCGCAGGAGCGCGCAGGCAAGGGTCAGCCGTTTGAGTTCGCCGCGGGAGAGGTGGAATGGGTCGTCGTCCGCGCGCGCCGACAACTCCGCGAGCCTGAGCGCGTCATCCGGGATAAGCCCCCAGGACGCGGCCTCCCCGGCAACCGTCGGGGAGGTGACGTGGTGCTCGGGGAACTGCAGCAGGAGTTGCGTCGTCAGGACGCCGTGCCGCCGGACGTCTCCGCTCCCGGGCCGGAGCAGGCCGGCAAGCAGGAGGGCAAGCGTCGACTTCCCGCTCCCCACCGGTCCGCTGACCAGGTGCACGCCCTCGCCGAACGTGCCGCTGCCCCGGAGGGAGAACGAGCCCCGCGAGAAGGTGAGATCGAGAAGTTCGACTCTCACCGGGAGACCCTCCAGACCGTGGGATAAAAGCACGTTTCATCGAGCGCGGAGAAGACCTCCTCCGGGGTGCCGTGGTGCCGGACGCGGCCGTTCTCCATGAAGAGGACGTAGTCCGCGGTGGCCGCGGTGTCCATCGACTGCGTGCACCAGATCACGTGAGCTGCGGCGTTCTCCTGCACCACGCGCCGGACGCGCTCCGCCGTCACGCCGTCCAGGTGCGAGTCGGCCTCGTCCAGTATGAAGACCTCGGGGTCGCCGGCACAGGCGGCGGCCAGCGCGACGAGCGCCTTCTCCCCTCCGGAGAGATCTGCGACCTTTTTGCCGAGGAGGTGCGGGATGCCGACCACCTCAGCGGCCGCCCGGACCATCCCGTCCGTCTCGGGGCAGGGGCGGTGGCGGAACCGGGGCGTCGACGCGATCTCGTCGTAGACCCGGGAGAAGAGGAGCGTCCGGTCGGGGAACTCCCCCACCCAGCCGACCTTCACGGCGGACGGAGGGCGGTCGAGGAGCCGGACTGACCCTGCTTCGGGCTCCTCGATGCCGGAACAGACCGAAAGAAGCGTCGTCTTGCCGCTCCCGTTCGGCCCGATGACGGCGATATGGCGCGCATCCACCGCGAGGTCGGGGATGTCGAGCAGCCGGTGCCGGAGATCGATGATACGGATCATGTCACACGTTTTCCTATGGTATAGGCGGCCGCGACCTTCACGACCTCGCCGACGGCGAACGGGGCGACGCCGACCAGGATGGCCTGGTAGAGCGAGAGCGATGCCGAGCAGGCGAGCCATGCGACGCCGAAGGCATAGGTGAGAACGGTTGCCGCGATCAGTCCCCCGACCCGCGCGGTCGGCGATTCGTGTTCGTAGGCGAGCCCGGCGACGAGTGCGGCGGGGATGAAACCGATCAGGAACCCGCCCGTGGGACCGAGAAGCACCCCGAGGCCCGCCGTGCCGTTGTGGTAGACCGGGAGGCCCGCCGCCCCGAGGAGGACGTAAAGGGCGACGGGGATCACCGCGTATCGCTTCATGACGATCCCGGATAACAGGACGAAAAGGGTCTGGAGCGTGAGCGGAACCGGGGGGAGCGGTATGGATATCCAGCTCCCGGCGGCGATCAGCGCGATGAAGGTACCGCTGTAGGCGAGAATCCGGGCCCTGTGGATCATGTCAACCTGTTTATTTTGAGTGGTTGACATAAATGTCTGTTGATGCACGAACGCCGGGTAACCCCGGCGGTTCCCATCACATAATCTCCGGAGAATGCCGGGAGAGGGCAGTAAGGTGGACGGATGATCCTGGAGACATGCTCGAAAGAAATTCTCAGGGTGTTCCGTTACCGGGGGAAGGTCTTCCCCGGAGCCCGGTACCCTAAAAAGTGTATGAGTGGTTAGAACTGGAAACAGTCCCCGGCGATGACCCGCTCAACCTTTCCGTTGTCCTTCCGGATGATCAGGGCGCCGCGGGCGTCGATATCGATCGCCTCTCCCGCGAAGGTCTTGTTGATCGTCTTGATGACCACCCGTTGGTCGATCGTCATGGAGAGGCTCTTCCACTCGCGGATGATGGAGTCGTATTCGCCGTCCTCGAGCTGCTGGTAGCGCAGTTCGAACTCCCGGAGAACCCGGGCAAGCAGCGCCACGCGGTCGACCTCGTGGCCGACCTCCGCCTTGAGCGAGGTCAGGATATCCTTCAGGGGAGACGAGAGTTCGGTGAGCGATATGTTCGCGTCGATCCCGATCCCGAGCAGGGCGTAGTGCACGGTATCCGCCTCGGCAGCAAGTTCCAGGAGCAGGCCGCCGACCTTCTTATCCCCGATGAAGATGTCGTTGGGCCACTTGATGAGCGCGGCGATGCCGTACTCCTTGCGGATGGCACGGGCAATCGCGACCGATCCGGCCATGGTGATCATGAAGAGGTGATCGAGCGGGATCTTTGGTTTCAGGAGAATGGTGAGCCAGATGCCGCCGGCAGGCGAGACCCAGGCGCGTCCGAGCCTTCCTACCCCGCCGGTCTGCTCCTCGGCGATGATCACCATGCCGTGGAGTTTTTCGGGGTCAGTCTCGGCGGCAAGTTTCTTCGCGATCCAGCCCGTGGAGGCGGTGTTGTCGAAGTGACGGATCTGCCGTCCGATGACCCGGGTACGCAGTTTCTTGTTGATCTCGTAGGGAAGGAGCCGGTTGGTCTTCTCCTCGAGGCGGTAGCCTTCCGCCCGGGACGACGATATCCCATACCCAAGCCTGCGGAGTTCGCGTATCTGCTTCCAGACAGCCGATCGGGTGATCCCCAGCTGCTCTGCAATCCGTTCCCCCGATACCGGGCCGGGCGATTCTTCGAGAATCTTCAATACGTTGATTGCCGTATCCTTCATGTCCATTACCTTTTCGCTGCAGGCGACTCGGTCGGGAGCGGACACGGGTCCTCGCCGCAGACCTGCCTCCGGATCACCGTGCTCTGCTCCATAAAACCCGCCAGATCAAAGATGCCGGTCTGATCGACGATGCCGATTGCGCAGATTGCGTTGCCCTCTTCGTCCCTCACCGGCGCCACCACCACCGGGATGCCTTTGTATGGGCCGCTCGGGGGCCTGACCCTCAATGTGGCGTTCTCCGCCAGGACCTCCTCGAGGATCGGACCGGTATAGGCCTCGTCGATCACCTCCCCGTCCTCGACCCTGACCCCGGGGTGTTCGCGGGACCGTGCCGTAACGGGCAGCCGACCAAGCAGATCGTGAATACATACCACGATCGGGATGAGATCGCGCGCGCTCGAAGACGCAGAGACGACGTATTGATTCATGGCCGTATCCATACTGTTCATCAGGTTTTATCTAAAATAATGTTTCCCTATCTCCGCAGGAGAACTCCTTCAAGAATTCGCGTGACGGGTACTCATGGATGCTGGTGACCAGGACCATTCCGTCGCCGAGCGACTTCTGGATAAGAAGCGCCTCGCCATCGGGGGTGGCGGCAAGCGTCTCGCCGCCGTGCGACGGGAACGAGCCGTCGCACTCGACGGCGTCGAGGTCATACCCCGAAAAGAGGGAGTTGAAGGGGCCCTCCCGGGTGAACCGGACAGCACGCGGCCCGTAGCCGAACGCATAGGTCACCGGGAACGGGAGCCAGTCGTAGGCGTCCTCACGGCAGCACCCCGCGCCGAAGACCAGCAGCCGCCCGCCATTCTCGATAAACCGCCGGATACGCCCTTCTGCAGCCCGGAGAGCAGGGAGAAGGTTCGAATAGGCCGGGTTCGCAAACCCCGTCGGTATGATGAGCGCACCAAACCTCCCGCGCCAGAAGGGAGATGCGAGCATGTTCGGGTTGACCGACTCGCAAGCGCCGCCGCAGTCCTCGATGAGGCGTGAGAAGATCAGGGGGTTGTCCCAGAGCAGCCCTGTCCTGCCGGTCACCCCTTGATCACCCCGAGCGGGTCGAGCCTTGCAACGATCTTCGAGAGGCCTGCCTCGTGCACGACGCGGACAACCTCCCCGCTTGGCTTGTAGACATCAGGGGCCTCCTCGGCGAGGACGGAGTCACTGTGGGCGCGCACCAGGATGCCTGCTCCTGCGAGCTGCTCCCGGAGTTCCCGGCCCTTGACCTCCTTCTTCGCTTTCGACCGGCTGAGCACCCTCCCCGCGCCGTGGCAGGTGCTCCCCCACGTCTTCTCCATCGCGGCCTTCGTGCCGTGGAGGAGGTAGGATGACGTCCCCATGCTCCCCGGGATGATCACCGGTTGCCCGACCGCGGCATACTCGCGGGGGATGCCGGGGACGCCCGGGCCGAACGCCCGCGTCGCGCCTTTACGGTGGACGCAGACCTCCGTCAAGACACCGTCGACGTCGTGGCGCTCGAACTTCGCGACGTTGTGCGCGACGTCGTAGATGAGCCGCATCTCGTCGTACTCGATCCCGAAGACCTCTGCGAAGACCTTCCTCGCTTCGTGCATGATGACCTGCCGGTTTGCCCAGGCGTAGTTTGCAGCCGAGACCATGCCCCCGTAGTAGGCGCGGCCTTCCGGGGAGTCGACGGGGGCGCAGGCGAGCTGCCGGTCGGGGAGGCGCACCCCGTACTTCGCGGCCGCGCTTTCAAGCGTCCGCAGGTGGTCGGTCGCGACCTGGTGGCCGAGGCCGCGCGAGCCGCAGTGCACCATGAAGCAGACCTGTCCTTCGGCGATCCCGAAGGTCTTTGCCGCTTCGGGGTCGACGATCTCCCTCGCCACCTGGATCTCCAGAAAGTGGTTGCCGGCGCCGAGCGTCCCGAGCTGCGGCAAACCCCGCTGGCGCGCTTTGGCGCTGACCGCGCCGGGGTCGGCACCCGGCATCGCTCCCTCGCCCTCGCACCGGACGAGGTCGGCCTCGATGCCGAGCCCGCGCTCGACCGCCCACCGGGCGCCGTCGACCATGACCGCGGTGAGATCCTTGTTCGAGACCCGCAGGTTGCTCTTTCCTCCGACGCCGGTCGGCACGGCGGCAAAGAGCCGCTCGATCACCTCACGTTTCTTGCCGGCGAGATCGGCCTCGGTGAGCGGCGTCGTGATCAGCCGGACGCCGCAGTTGATGTCGAACCCGACCCCGCCGGGGGAGATGACCCCTTCGGTCATATCGAACGCGGCGACGCCGCCGATGGGAAACCCGTATCCCCAGTGGATGTCGGGCATGGCAAGCGAGTGCTTCACGATCCCGGGAAGCGTTGCGACATTCGCGAGCTGGCGGACGGCTCCCTCTTCGAGCGTCTCCGCCAACTCCCGGGATAGGAAGAATCGCCCGGGTACCCGCATCTCGGGGACGTATCCGATAGGAACCTCCCATTCGAGATCCCCGATCTTATTGATTCCGGTAAGCATGGCAATCACTCAGATATCGAAGATGATCTCCACCACGTAACCCTCTTCTTCTTTAACGATTTCGAGCCCGAAGTAGGATATGCCCTTGATGAGCGCTCCCGCCGAGTGCCGCGCGGGGTCGAACAGCTCGCCCCTGAGGTGGGCGGAGAGCCGGGTGCCCCGGAGATCGACGTCGAAGGTGCAGAAGACGGTGTTCTCGACCTCGGTGACGAAGAGCAGTTCCGAGAGGTAGTCGATGAGAAGCGATTCAAGGTTCTCCGCCTCGATCTCGATCCTCCGCTCGATACCCCGATCCTCGCAGGGGCCGTACATCACATGGAACATCGCGCGCCCCGCCTCGGCAAAGAGTTCGGTCAGGTCCGCGCCCCGCACCCGCATAAGGACGTCGGCGGTGTGCTCCAGTTCTTCAAAACTCATGATCAGAAGTCTTCGTAGAATATGGGGATCATTCCCCTGTGGATGGAATCGATGTAGCGGGCCTGATACTTCGAGATATAGACGGTATAATCGCCGATCTGAATCTGCAGGTCGGTCGCCTTCGGTGGTTTGACCGCTACCGGCAGGAGGATGGGTCCGCTACAGGATGTGCTCACCCGGAAGTCGCGTTTTCTCTGGAGGATATACGATCGGACATCCTCCGTGACATATATGCCCTGTGACTGCCCTGGCTCCCCAACATCGCTCTGCATGGTAGTCTCACATATTGGCGGCGTGGCTAAAAAAGTGGTATGGTTTTCGGGAACTACGTCGCCACGAGGACGTTCGCCACCACGTCCACGTACTGATCTTTCAACTCGTAGATGGAGTTTGTTCCCTCTGCGTTGCGTCTCACGTGCAGGATGCCGATACGGGATGCAATGATGCCTACCATCGACGCAATGGAGTGATAACTGATCGAGAACCGCTCCTGCAGTTTCTCGTGGATCTGGGGTATGGTGAGAGATTTCACTTTGACGAATAGGTTGAGCAACTCATGCCGGATACCGTCCCGGTCACGTGAGAGATAACCTTTGAGTCGAGATTCTATCTCTTTTTTGAGCTCACCGGGCGATCTCATATGTGGTAGTAATTCGGGATTTTATATATATCTTTTCTTTTCACCCGTTTAATTACGTGTTCTGCCAGGAGGACGACAATTGTCTGACGAAATTGCTCCATGTCGCTTATCACGACGTTTTTTCCTGTAATTCATGATAATGTTGGTTAGATCCGTTTTTAACGAAAAATACTCGCAATTTTGTGGCGGCCCTTTTCCACATCCCTCTTCGCGGCGCGCATAAACTGCACCCTCCTTGCCCCGGAGTGTGAACGCCGCCGGGCGCGCATACGCTGGAGCGATACCGCATGAGGGAACGCCCCGAGATGGCCCCCTCTCCGGTTTCCTGCCGGGACTCCGTTCTTACCGGCTATTTCAGGAATATCCGGGCGAATAACAGGTTCCACCGCATATCCATGAGCAACCCTTTAACCTATCACACCCGAACATTATTGCAGCATGGAATTTTCCGGATATGACATCAACAAATACTCTCCGCGGCAGATGGTAGCGCTGCCTCTCGCCCTTCTCCTCCTTGCCCTGGCCGTGCTGGGCTACACCACGCTCGCCACCGGCCTGCCCCTGACACCGGGCATCGACTTTGCGGGAGGAACGGCGGTCACGGTCTTCACATCCGACAGCAGAGAGACGATCGAGGCGACGTTCGCCGGGTATCCGCTCCTATCGGTGGGTGAGGGTGTCGGCGACGGGAAATACGTCCAGTTCGGTCCCATGGACGACGACCAGTACCGGAGTTTCTCCGCGCTCGTCAATGAGAAGTACCCCGGTGCAAAGGTGGACCAGATCGGCGAGACATTCGGGAAGACGCTCCAGAGCCAGGCCTTCCTCGCCCTGATCTTCTCGTTCATCGGGGTGGCCATCGTGATCTTTATCGCGTACCGAAACCCCGTTGCGTCGGGCGCCATCGTCCTCGCGGCCGCTTCCGATATCACCATCACCGCCGGGGCCATGCAGGTCCTCGGCATTCCGCTCTCCCTCGGGACGACGGCGGCCCTGCTGATGCTGATCGGCTACGCTGCGGATAGCAACGTCCTTCTGACTACGCGACTCCTGAAGCGCAAGGGCAAGTTCGAAGAGAAACTCTCCGGCGCATTCAGGACCGGGATCATCATGACGACGACGACGCTCGGAGCCATCGTCGCCATGTGGGTTGTCGCTACGGCGGGGCAGATCCAGATCATCAGCGCGATCGCAAGCGTCCTCATCATCGGACTCCTCGCCGACATGATGAACACCTGGATGCTGAACGCCGGGATTCTCAAAGCACACATCTTCAGGAGCGGTAAGAAATGAATAAAGAAACCTTAACCAATCTCGTCAAAGACTGGCGGGTCGCCCTGCTGCTCCTGCTCGTGATCGGCTCCCTCGTCAGCATCTACCTCGCCCCCCCGAACCCGGAGAAAGGGCTCGAGGGGAACCTCCAGTTTGGTCTCGATCTCCAGGGGGGCTCATGGCTGCAGATGGAGTTCCAGTCCGTGGTCGTGGCCTACTCGACTGACGGGTCAGTCGGCGACCTCATTGAGAACCTGCGCACAGGCCTCGAGACAGAGGTCATCCAGATCGACGAGAATCACCTCGAGATCCGAAAGAATGTCTCGCGTGCCGATCTCGAACCGATCTTCGCGGCATCGGGCGCCTCGATCGTCACCTACCAGGAGGGCGTATCGCCGTTCACCGCAGACGAGGTGAAACGGATCCTGAACGAGAAGGTGAACGCCCTCGGGATGCAGGATGCGAGGATCAACCTGCTCACCCCGACAGGAAGCGAGTATCCCCAGTACGTCCGGATAGAACTCGCCGGCGTGGATATGGCGACGGCACAGGAGATCGTCGGCACCCAGGGCCTCTTCGAGATACGGGTCCAGACGACGGGCAACGAGACCGAGCACGTCCTCTACGGCGACCAGATCACCAGCGTCGGCGTGCCGCAGAGGGACACCTACGGCCAGTGGGGCGTCGGGTTCTCGCTCACTGATGCGGGTGCGGAGGCCTTCCGCGCCGCCGCCATCGAATCCGGAGCGGTCGACAACCCGAACGCTCATCATCTCGTGATGATCCTCGACAACGAGACCGTCTACAGCGCCCCCCTCTCCGGAGAACTTGCGGGACAGATCCGGTCGGGCCCGGTCAGTTCGCTCTCCGCGAGCACCGGGACCGGCGACTCCGGGCGTGAAGATGCGATGACGCTCCAGATTCACCTGCGGGCCGGCGCCCTGCCGGTGAAGGTGGATATCGTCGGCTCCGGCTCCGTCCCGGCGGCGCTCGGCGAGCAGTTCAAGATGACGGTCGCCCTTGCCGGGATCATCGCGCTGCTTGCCGTGGGGGTCATGGTCTACTACCGCTACCGCGAGCCCTCGATCGTTCTCCCCATGCTCGCCGTCAACTTCGCCGAGATCGTCATCCTTCTCGGGATCTCCCGGTTCATCATACAACTCGATCTCGCCACGATCGCCGGCCTGATAGCGGTGGTGGGTACCGGTATCGACCAGCTCATCATCATAACGGACGAAGTTCTCCATGAGGGGCGTGTCCCGTCGCAGAACCTCTACCTCAAGCGGTACGGGCGGGCGCTCAGGATCATCGCCATCTCTGCGGCGACGGTCGTCATCGCCATGCTCCCGCTGGCGCTGATGGATCTCTCCACGCTCCGGGGCTTTGCCATCATCACCATACTCGGCGTCCTGATCGGTATCCTGGTGACGCGGCCCGCGTACGGGAAGATTATCATGGCGATTCTCTCGAAATAACACCCCTACCAATAACCTTTATTGCCCCGTTCAAACACAATGTTTGAACGGGGTACAGCCTTATGGGAAAACCGGTTTTAATGGACTTTTTCGCCGAGTGGTGCGGTCCGTGCCACCAGCAGACACCGATCATCGACGAGCTCAAAGCAAAGATGGGCGACCGGGTCGAGATCCTGAAGATCGACGTCGGCGTTGATTCGGAACAGACGCGGAAGTATGCTGCCAAGTACGACATCCAGTTCGTACCGACGCTTATCATCGAGAAGGACGGGCAACTCGTCCGGAAGCTGGTGGGCGTCCAGGACCTCGGCACGCTCGAAGGCATCTTAACACCACTGGTGGAGCAGTGAAGATCGGGATTGTCGGGGGAACCGGCGATATCGGGGAAGGCATGGCGCTCCGACTCTCGCCGAAGTACGACGTGATCGTGGGGTCGCGTGATGAGATAAAGGCGGTTGCGACCTGCGATATCTGCCGGGAGACCCTGCAGGTTCAGGGGATGGAATGCAGCCTTTCCGGCGTGACCAACCAGCGTGTGGTCGACGAGGCGGATGTCATCGTCCTCGCAATACCCTTCAAGCACGCGGCGCCCACCCTGAACACCCTGACCGGGTTCGAGGGGAAGATCGTCGTCAGTCCTATCAACCCGATCGAGCGCACGAACTACTTCTACTACGCCCCTCCGCCGGAGGGTTCGGCGGCGATGATGGTCAAGGGAATGCTTCCTGAAAGCGCGACCGTCTGCGCTGCGTTCAACAACATCGCCGCGAACAAATGGAAGGTGCTTGACGAGGAACTCGATTACTCGGTCGCCGTCTGCTGCGATGACGACGCTGCGAAGCAGCAGGTGATGGAGATCGTCAACAACGTCTCGAGCCTCCGTGCCTATGACGCGGGGCCGCTCGCGGCCGCATCCGTCGTCGAGAGCGTGACGCCTCTCCTCCTCAACATCGCCCGTTTTGGTAAGATGCGGGACGCCGGCGTGAAGTTTGTATAATCTTCTTTTTTTGGCCGGGAAGAGGGTTTATGGCTCGAGACCCGTGCCTGCCCCCAAAAGCCGAAGATCTTTGGTGCTCGTATTCATTCTATGAACATCCTCTTAGAACTCGGTAGTTCTGTTTACCACGTTCCCGGGCACGGCTTTCCATGGGACATCGTCACGCACTGCCCCCGCCCCTTGGGCGGGCCGAAGGCCGGGCGGGGTGGGGTTTTCCGACATCGCTACATTAGGTGGAGACAGGGGAGGGGAGACCCCTCCCCGCGAGCCGCCGCCCCCAATGGCGATAGTCGCTGGGAAGCCGTGCACGGGGTGTAGACTGGCGATCGGCCGAAGGTGCGCAGTCCCCACGGTCCAGTGGGCCGGGCTTGCCAGGATAATGCCCATCGGGCATTTGATATCTCTTGCCTCAAACCCGGCTCCCCTGCCCATACTACCAGCCCCCGCAACACACCCGCCCCTTCCTCACCGTGCCCCGAGCGGCATGCACATATCCCGTTGCACGCCAAACCATCTTGCAAGAAAACCGGGGTGCCAGAGATGCTCGATCAGGAGTTCGAACGGGTCGGAAGGAGGCTCTTTATGGAAGGGCTCGTCGGAGCGAATTTTGGGAATATGAGCGTTCGGGGCGAGGGCGGGTTCTCGATCACCAGGACCGGCGCGTATCTTGATTCGGGGGATGCGCCGGTCTTTGTGCCGGATGCGGGCGCCGCCCCGCGCGAGGCCTCGAGCGAGTACCGGGTCCACCGGGCGGTCTACCGGGCGACCCCGCACTCCGCCATCGTCCACGCCCACCCGGTTCACGCCGTCGCCGCCTCGCTCGATGCCGACCTCGTCCGGCCGGCCGACAGCGAGGGGGGGATGCTCTGCCCCGAGATCCCGGTTGTCACCGGGAGTCCCGGGACCGAGGAGATCGCAGAGAATGTCGCGGGGGCGCTCCGGGACGGCCATATCGTCATCGTCCGGGGGCACGGGACGTTTGCAGCCGGAAAAACGCTCGACGAGGCGTATATCTACACCTCGATCGCCGAGTACGCCTGCCGGATCCTCTTCTTATCGGGGAGGCTTTGAGTGGTTCTGTAGTTGCTCGATCTGGCGAGTCGTCTCGCGGTGGAACCCGAGCAGCATGTCGCTGATCACGCCGAACATGAAGATCTGAAAGCCCATCGTGATCAGAAGGACCGTGAGGATGGTGAGCGGGAGGTGCTCGATGTTTTTGAGCCACTCGAGAACGACATAGACGCCGATGACACCCCCGATGAGCGATATGAAGAGGCCAATGATCCCGAAGTAGAAGATCGGGTTGTTCATCTTCGCGAGCCGGTAGATCGTCGAGAAGATCCGCAGGCCGTCCTGGAACGGGTTCAGTTTTGTGACGGTGCCGGGCCTCGCCAGATACCGGACAGGGACGACCGTGACCCGCTGCCCGTTCCTCACAGACTCGACCGCCATCTCCGTCTCGATCTCAAACCCCGCCTCTTTGAGCGTCATCTGCCGGATCGACTGGATGGTAAAGGCGCGGTAGCCGGAGAGGATGTCGCTGAGGTCTTTCCCGTGCGCTATCCGAAACATCGTGTTGAGGAGCTGGTTGCCGAGGAGGTTTAACCGCGTGAACGCTCCAGCCTCGGGACTTGCGAGCCGGTCGCCAATGACGTGATCGAATCCACGGCCGAGGGGTTCGAGCATCTTCTCCGCATCGTCCGGCGAGTAGGTGCCGTCGCCGTCGAGCATGAGGACGTAGGGCGTATCGATGATATCCACGGCCTCGATGATGGCGTTGCCCTTTCCCTTCCCCGTCTGTGTCCGGACAACCGCTCCCGCGGCCCGTGCGATATCCGGTGTGTTATCGGTGCTGTTCCCGTCCATGACGAGGATACGGGAGAAACCGCGTTGTTTGAATCCCTCGACCAATTCGCCGATCGTCGGGGCCTCGTTTAACGTAGGGATGAAGATGCAGACCTCATCGTGCTCGACGCTCATTGATGTACTATATCCGATTGAGCAACATAAGGACTTCGCATGCACGTAGCCAAATCGGGGCTCCGGGCTCTCGGTGTCGCCGAGAGTTATGCAGGAAGGGAGCAGTCCACCCTTGCCGGCGTCGTCATGCGAAAGGACCTCCGGATCGATGGAGCGGCCTTCGCCCGGGTGACCGTCGGCGGATCGGATGCCACCGATGCGGTCGTCCGGCTCTTCACCCATCTCGCCCGCCGGGACATCAACCTCCTGATGATCGGCGGGAACGTCATCGCCTGGTACAACATCATCGATCCGGCGGCGGTGCATGCCGCGACCGGTCTTCCCGTCGTTGTCGTCACCTACGAGGAGTCGGAAGGGCTCGAAGAGGATATCCGGCGCCACTTCCCGGACGACGTTGAGAGGCTTGCGGCATACCGGAAGCTCGGCGACCGGCTTCCCGTCCGGCTCCGTTCGGGACATACACTCTTTCTGCGCTCATGCGGTATCTCTTCGGAGGACGCCGCAAGGCTCTGCAATGACTTCACGTATGATGGGAGGGTGCCCGAGCCCATCCGTGTGGCGCGGCTCATCGCCCGCGGCGTCGTCCGGTCGTCAGGATGAGTCGGGTTCGCCCCTGACGACCATGACCGTTGACGCCGCGTGGTCGACGACGTAGGAACTGGTGCTCCCGAGAAAGAAACGGCCGAGCCGGCCCTTGCCGTGCGACCCGACCACGATCAGGTCGGCGCCGAGTTCCCGTGCCAGCGCGGTGATCTCCGCTCCCGGGTGTCCCTGGCGTTTGTGGGCGGTGAGCGGGACACCGGCGGCGGCTCCCTTCTCTTCGGCGTCGGCAAGGATCTCGTCGGCCTCCCGGTCGAGCGCGTCGAAAAGCGCCTGCTGGGCGATAGTGGGGGGTTCGAGTTCGTTGAGGGTCAGCGAGGGATACGTGGCGATCTGGACGACGTGCACGGCATGCACGGGAACCCCCATGGCGCGGGCGACGGCAAGGGCCTCTTCGAGCGCCCGACAGCCGATCTCCGATCCGTCGACCGCCACGAGAATTGATCTGAACATACCAGTCTCTAGAAGTGTTCGGGTACAAAAACGTGTTCTCTGACGGGAGTCTCTCTCATGCCCTCACCGTATGCTGCGAGATCACCCTCTCGCTATCTTTATCCAGTATCTTCAGAGTGACCTCTGCGCCCGGGTAGAACGTCCCGTCGGTGAGATCCGCCGTCATCTCCTCGCCCGGGTTCCAGAAGCGGTCGCGGCACCCCTCGCCGCCGAGGGTCTTCACCCCGTAGTGGTGCGACGGGATGAGGAGATGGCCATTTAAGGTCTGGATGATGCAGGACTTGTAGCCGTTCACGTAGATGACCGCCTTCAGGTGATCGTTCTCGAATGTCGTGCTGCTGTTGTTCTTGAGGGTGATCCTGCTCGCATACGTCATCGCCCCGGCGCCTGCGTTGACGTGGGAGATCTCGGTGATGATGATCGCCGGCTCCGGTTCGACCCAGGAGCCGGTGGGGAGCATCGAGAGCAGCATCAGCAGAACAATTACGGCGAGGATGACGGTGATTGCGACCATCAGGAATACGCCATGCGTATCCGAAAGAGCGGTCTCGCCCCTGACCGTCCGTCTCACCATGGTTACCGGTTGGCCGGAAGGATGCCCCCCCCTCCGTGCCGCACCGGACGATCGGGTTTTAGCCACCGTAGTCTATCCCGTACGACTGCGCCAGGTTCCGATAGCGCCCGTAGTTGTATGAGTCCAGTTTTGGGCCCATGTCGCGTATCTTGTTCCACTCGACGGCATCGGCATGCTCGCGCCAGATGCCCTCAAAGGAGTCTCCTTCCGCTATGACGAAGACCTTCGGGTTCGACGTCATCTTTATTCCGTCATCCCCGTACTCCTCTCCGCTGTCGGTCGGAATGGACGGCACCGTGGTCTCGATGAACGCGTACCCGGTGTCCCGGTAGCAGTACCGGTCGGGAGCCTTGATGCCCACGGCCATGTGGGTCTCCTTCTCGAAGAGGAAGACCGCGGTGCCGTATCCCAGTTCACGGAAGAGATAGGCGAGCAGGAGCGACTTCTCGTCGCAGTCTCCGTCCTGGTGGTAGAGGACGTGGTAGGGATATTTGGCCGCTGTATTGAACGAGTAATCCTTGTAAGGGATGGTCTGGACCAGGCTGATCGCGGCGCGCACCTGGTTGTCGGGCTCAGGTTCGGCAGCGCGGATGTTCGCGGCCAGTTGCTGTAAGTAGCGGTCCTGGATGCTCTCATCGGTGAACTGGAGCCAGTAGTCACGATCGTCACGGTGCGCGGCTGGATACTTCGTGGAGAGATAGTCGTTGACGCCACGATAGGCATCAAACCGGATTGAACCTGGTTTGCCGCGGAGAACATACGGATAATTGATGGTCTTTGGCCCTTTCTCCAGGGTCTCTTTGGAGATCTCAGGTGAGTTGAGGCCTGACGCTTCAAGTGTCCCGGTGACCGCGGTTCCTACCGACGAGGCGATCTGCCCGCCCCAGATGGCGGCTATGCCGATGACGACAAGAACGACGATCACGGTCTTGATAGGAAATTTGCGTGGACGGTATGGGTCGCCGGTCATACGATGATAGATCCGTTACCTGAGGGATAAACATTTTCAAAATTATTCGACGCCGTGGGGTGGGGTCGAGGGATAACGAACGGTGAAATTGGCAGTAAGAGATTTTGGCCATGCGAGGGGAAGAACGCAGAACCCCGTGAGAGGACCGGATCTCGAAGAGAGTGACCCTGGTTGTCTCCTCCAGACCGATTGGTGCCGCTACGGGCTGCCTGTAGCCTCGTGGGGTGGGCACCGGGAGGGCAAACTTTCTTCCTCTCTGCACCCAGGGATGATCATGGCCGAAGCAGAACGAAGACAACTACCCGGATACGTGCGCCTCTCCCGGAGCGGCGAGTTGGAGGAGCGGGCACGGCGAGCGCACGAGGTGCTCCGCGACTGCGTCGTCTGCCCCCAGGAGTGCCGCGTGAACCGTATCGAGGACGAGGAAGGGTTCTGCCGGACCGGCCTGCTGCCCCGGGTGTCCAGTTACAGCCCGCATTTTGGCGAAGAGGCCCCGCTCGTCGGAAAGAACGGTTCGGGAACGGTCTTCTTTGCGGGCTGCAACATGCGGTGTATCTTCTGCCAGAACTACGAGATCAGCCAGTGCGCGGCCGGTTACGCGGTCTCGTGCGAAGACCTTGCCGGGGTCATGCTCCGCCTGCAGGAACGCGGGTGCCACAACATCAACTTCGTCTCCCCCTCGCACGTCGTCCCCCAGATCCTCCGCGCGGTGGCCATCGCCGTTCCCCGGGGCCTCAACGTCCCGCTGGTCTACAACAGCGGCGGCTACGACTCCGTGGAGACCCTGCGTCTCCTCGACGGCGTCATCGACATCTACATGCCGGACGCGAAGTACGGGCGGGATGACGTGGCGCTGGAACTCTCCCACGCCCCCGGCTACACCGGCCGCATGCAGGCCGCACTACAGGAGATGCACCGGCAGGTCGGCGACCTCGAGATCAGGGACGGCATCGCGGTGCGGGGCATGATCATCAGGCACCTGGTGCTCCCCGGGAACCTTGCAAACAGCGAGGTGGTGATGAAGTTCATCGCAGAGGAGATATCGCGCGACTCCTACGTGAACGTCATGGCCCAGTACCACCCGGCCTGGAAGGCGTCCGAAGGAGGGAGAAACCCGGTTCTTGCGGCACTGCAACGTCCGGTAACGGCGCGGGAGTACCGTTACGCCGTCCGTTGCGCAAAGGAGAACGGCCTTCGGCGGGGCTTCCCATGAGAGGCGAAGGGAAGATGCCGCCGAAAGGTTATCCACTCAAAGAGAGAGTTGTCTCTGGAGTGCAGGTGAGAAGAGAGGCGGGGCTCCGGTACGCCGTGATGAGCGATGTAGGGAAGCGCAAGCAGAATGAGGATGCGTATTTTGCCGGCCGGATGAGCGGGCATCACCTCTTCGCCGTCGCGGATGGTCTCGGGGGGCATGCCTCCGGAGAGGTTGCGAGCAGGATGGCGGTCGAGATCCTCGCCGAGACTGCAGGGAGAGACCTTCCCGGGAACGACCCTGGCGAGATGCTCATACGCGCGTTCGAGCAGATCAACGCAGTTATTTTTGAGTACAATAAAGATAACGCCCTGAACGCAGGAACAACGCTCTCGGCGGCAGTCGTCGACGAGTCGGGCAGGTGCTGGGTCGGCACGGTGGGCGACAGCAGGACGTACATCTTCACGCCGACCTCCTCCTGGCATACGCGCGACCAGACCTATGTCCAGGGCCTGGTCGAATCGGGAGTCATCTCCCCGGCAGAGGCGATGCTCCACCCGCGAAAGAACGTCCTGACCCAGGCGCTCGGCCTCTCGGCCCGGGTGCAGGTCGACCTCGATATCGTGGAACTCGCCGGTGGGGTTCTCCTGCTCAGTTCGGACGGGCTGCACGACCACGTCCCGGAGAGCGTCATCAGGGGGATCGTGCTCGATCGCGACCCTGATGCTGCATGCCGGAGATTGATCGATTCCGCCAGGGACGCGGCAAGCACCGATAATGCCACGGTGATCGTCGCCAGAGCATGACGGCGTGCAGAGGACGATGGGCCCGGGTTTGAGCAGCCAATCGGGTGCGGCAGCTCGCGAAAAACGGTAAAAAAAGATGCCTTACTCCTGATACTCTTCAAGAGCAAGCTGGTACATCCAGTCGAGGAGGAGCGCGCACTCTTCCGGGGTGCACTCCTGATCGCAGCCGATGCAGGGGAGAACCTCTCCTCCCGCAAGGATGACGCAGGGGTCGATCGCGCGCTTCTTCGCGCGCAGCAGGTAAGTCTTGATGCCGTCGCTGCGAAACTCGATGCGCTCGATCAGCCCGGCATCAAGCAGCCTCTTCACGATCCTCGAGCACTTCCTGCTGTCGATATCAAGAAGTTTCCAGAGCTCGCTCTGGAGGACTCCCTGACGATGGGACTGGATTACCTTGAGTGCTTCTTCCTCCTGGTCGGACATGGCTATCAGAGCAGGGGTGCAATGGTCAGGATATTATTGCCGCGGATGACGACGGTCCCGAGGGCGCGGCCCCGCTGTTCTCCGGTATACTCCGTGGTCTCGTCCATATGCAGGTTCAGGTGTTCATCCACTGCAACGAGCCGTCCCTGGAGTTTCCTGCCGTCGTCCTTGATCTCGACGGTGATTTTAGAGTCTACGAGCGAAAAAACCTTCTTAACAGGGAGTACGATACCGTTAACCATCTGTTCTTATATGGTTATGTTCATGCATTAAGGTTTTCGTTGACCGACCACCGACGGCCGTTTGACTCCGGGGAAGCCTGTCGGGTGCGGGGGGGTATGTCACGAAGGCGGAAGCGTTACGGGAGCCGATAAAACAGCGTCGGAAAAAAAGGTTACTCGGGGATGTCTTCCCAGCGGTCTTTGAACTGCTTCTCGACGCCGGGGAGGGTGGTGTACTCCATCTCCTCAAGCGAGAGGCGGTGCGGTTCAAACGGCCCGTGGGCCCTGAGCACGTCGGTGAGCTCGCAGCACCGGTCGCGGACGCGGTCGAACGCCGGGTCGTCGAACATATCCGCGGGCCCGATCAACTTCCCGTTGCAGATCTGGAACCCGAGGCAGATGACTCGCGGCGGTCCGTCAAACGCGGTGCAGTTTGCATCGCAGACGCCCACCGGCATGAACGGCCCGTGGTGCGAGCCGCGCATCCAGCCGGCCACGAGGATCGGTGTCCTGAAGGGGTCGATGACCTCACCGACCGAGGGGAACCCGCTCTGTGCCCTGATGACCATGACCGGGTCGTCCTTCCCGACATAGCGGCCGGCCATCAGGTTCAGGCGCTGGGTGCTGGTGGATGCAGCAATTTCGCCGTTCCTCTTCCAGACATACTTGATCACGTAGCGGCTCGGCGCTCCGATGTAAGCGAGAAGGCTGTACGACTCTTCGGGTGTGTTGAAGAGGATCTTGCGCTTCTCGATGACGTCATGGACCTCGAAGGTGAACCCGTCATGCATCGAGGGGTCGATGACGAGGCCGGACGTGCTGAAGGGATCGGCAAAGATCCGGTAGAGGAAGTAGTTCCACGCTCCAGGTTCGGTCTTGTCGGCCATGAAGACAAGAACCGGGTCTGAGCCGCGCTCTTCAAACTCCATCTCGGCAACCCCGGGCCCCATGCCCTTGACGTTGCCGCTGAACGCATCTGCGAGCAGGTCCTGACCGGCGCCGTAGAGTTTCATCTCCTTGGCGATCCGGGCACATTCCGTGAAGACGTTCCACGCAAGTTTGTGGATCTCTTCGTTATCCTCGCCCCTGGTGTGCGTCATGATCAACTCGAGGTCGTCGCCGCAATGGGTGACGTGTGAGTCGATGATGATGCTGCCTTCTGCCTCCTTGAGCATCCGGGCGGCTGTTTCAAGGAGCTTCGGGTGGGTACGGGAGTGCCCCGGAAGACTGCCTACATCTGCTTTGATCACGGACACGGTGGTTTTGACCATTTAATCACCACTACCTGGCGGGCAAATGCCCCTACGACTAGTAGATAGGTATTACTGTATATGTAGGTGTTGATGCCTTGAAAAAGGGTTGGCTGCGGCAGTCCGTCTGCAGGTTCATCCTTCCCGGCAACCCTCCACGATGGATGCACCCAATGGGGGCAGCAACGCTCCTATGCTGCCGTTTACGTGTCGTGCAGATTTTGATGAAAGGTTCCGGTATAGAAGCCCTGTCTGGAGCGGCATTTCAGGGAACCGCCCTCGGCGGCCCTGGTGATGCTCGCGCGTCCTCCCGGGGAGGTATTTCTGAGATGACGCTCTGAGGTGGGCCACGCATGATAATGGCGGTTCCAACACGTGTGAATGCCGCTCCCGGCGAAAATATTGCGGTGCTGCCGGGATGCCGGACCGGCAGGCACCCCGGTGCCTCAGTCGATCCTGATCGACTTGCCCCGGGAGAATTTGACTTCCAGGACGCCGTGCTTGTAACTCGACTGCATTGAGTCGGCATCTACGGCCGGCATCTCCACCGAAGTCAGCTGGTTGCCGCCTGCAATGATCGTCAGCGTCCCGTTGTTGAGTGACAGGTGAATGTTCTCCTTCTCGGCGCCCGGGAGATCGATCGCCACCATCACGTCTTCATCGGTCGTGTACATCTCTGCAATCGGCTCGATGGCCCCCTCGGACGAGGGTTCTTCCTGCTCTGCCACGGGGGTTGCTTCCGTTGCCGGGATCTCAGGCTTTCCGGCCTCGTGTAGGACGATCTTGAATCCGTAGGCAAACGGTCTGTTCTGTTCTCCCTGCTCTTTGAGCCCCTGCTCCATGAGACGTTTCATCAGTTCATTGAGTTGCTCGAAGATGTCTGCTGGACTGTCACTCATGTGCATCACATTCCATTCCAGTTGGTGGGGGTCGGATCCCCCGGAGGGAGCGCCTCACGGGCAGGGGGCGCTCCCGTCAGAACGCCGTAGCCGCCTGCGGCAACGGGCGTTCCAGTTTGGTCTTCAGCTCCTTGGTAAGGCGCTTGATCTCGCCGAAGTCCTTCTTTCTCTGGTAGACCGCGTCTTTGAGGGTCTGCGTGAGATCCTTGGCTTCCTGCTCGATCTTCCCGGTCTCCCGCATCCTGGCACGGTTGATCGTCGAGATGGCGTCTTCGAGTGCCGACCGCTGCTCCTGGTTGTAGAGGATCTGCCAGGAGTGGCGTTCGTTCTCCTCCATCCGGTCGAGATCCAGCGTGCCTCTCACGCGGGTGAGGGCGTCCTCGAAGTGCTTCTTCGTGACCCTCACGTTGCCGATCGCCTGACGCCGTTCCTCCTCGCTCTTCCCTCCCATTGCGGCGATGAACTCGCGCATGGCGGAAGTCTTTGCCTCGCGGACCAGCGCCTCGATGTCGGCACCGACGTAGCCCTCGGTCCTGTTGACCAGGTCCTCGATATCCACGTCGTTTGCAAGGATCTCCTGGTTCTTGAGATACACCTCGAAGATCTTCTTCCTGCCTTCCCGGTCGGGCGGCGGAACGTAGATGATCCGGTCGAACCTGCCGGGGCGAAGCAGCGCATCGTCCAACATGTCCGGGCGGTTGGTAGCGCCGAGAACCACGACATTGTTGAGTTCTTCGAGGCCGTCGAGCTCTGTCAGGATCTGGCTAACCACACTTTCAGTTACGTGCGATGATCCTATATATGATCCACGTTTGGGCATAAGTGCATCAATCTCGTCGAAAAAGATAATCGACGGTGCTGCTTGCCTCGCTTTCCTGAATACCTGTCGAACGCCGCGTTCCGATTCTCCAACCCACTTTGAGAGGAGTTCGGGGCCTTTTACGGAGATGAAATTGCTTTCACTCTCGTTTGCGACCGCCTTTGCAAGGAGCGTCTTACCTGTTCCCGGGGGGCCGAAGAGCAAGATGCCGCGGGGGGGTTCGGTGTCGAGCGACTCGAATATCTCCGGATATTTGAGCGGCCACTCAACGGCCTCCGCAAGTTCTCCCTTTACGTCTTCGAGACCGCCGACGTCCTCCCATTTGACATCCGGGATCTCTACGAGCACCTCTCGCATCGCGCTCGGCTCAACGTGCTTATGCGCTTCGATGAAGTCTTCGTTCGTGACGCGGAGCTGATCGATGATCTCGGCGGGGATCTCCTCTTCGATATTGATCTGCGGGATGATCCGGCGGATTGCGTGCATCGCCGCCTCTTTTGCGAGCAGCGCGATATCGGCGCCGACGAAGCCGTGGGTGGAGCGGGCATACTCGTCGAGTCTCACGTCCTCGGCAAGCGGCATGCCGCGCGTGTGGATCTGGAAGACCTGCTGCCTTCCCTTGGTGTCGGGGATGCCGATCTCGATCTCACGGTCAAACCGGCCGCCGCGCCGGAGGGCGGGGTCGATCATGTCCGGAAGGTTCGTCGCGGCGATCACCACGACCTGGCCCCGGGTCTTCAACCCGTCCATCAGGGCGAGCAACTGGGCGACGATCCGGCGCTCGACCTCACCCTTCACCTCTTCGCGCTTGGGCGCGATCGAGTCGATCTCGTCGATGAAGATGATCGAGGGCGCGTTTTCCTGCGCCTCCTCAAAGACCTCCCGCAGGCGCTCCTCGGACTCGCCGTAGTACTTGCTCATGATCTCGGGGCCCGAGAGCGTGATGAAGTGGGCGTCCACCTCGTTTGCAACCGCTTTTGCGATCAGCGTCTTCCCCGTTCCGGGCGGGCCGTAGAGCAGGACGCCCTTCGGGGGCTCGACACCGAGGCGCTCGAAGAGTTCGGGGTGCCGGAGCGGGAGTTCGATCATCTCCCGGACGAGCTGCAGCTCGCGGTCGAGGCCGCCGATATCCTCGTAGTGGACATCGCCTGCCGTCTCGCGCTTCCCTTCTTTGGGCTCGTAAGGAGTCTCCTTCAGCTCGATCTCGGTGCTGTCGGTGACGATGGCGATGCCCTTCGGTGCCACTTTCGCGATCGCGAACGTGAGCGGGTTGCCGAGGATGTTGACCCGGATGAACTGCCCCTCGGTGACGGGCCTGCCACGGAGGATCCTCCCCAGGTACTGCTCGCCGCCTACCAGGCGGATGGGCTGGGTCGGCTGGATGGTCACCTTCTTCGCGTAGCCCGCCTCGGTCTTTCTGATCCGGACTTTGTCGTCGATACCGGACCCGACGTTGCTCCGGGTATTGCCGTCGATGCGCAGGATCGCCCTGCCGGTGTCCTGAGGAAATCCCGGCCATATGAGTGTCGCCGCCTTGTGGCGCCCCTCGACCTCGATGACGTCGCCGCTGACGAGACCGAGCGCCTTCATGGTGTCGATGCTCAGCCTGGCAATTCCCCGGCCGGCGTCTTCGTGCGCCGCCTCTTTGATGATCACCTCAATGGATTCGGTATTAGCCATGTGAACAATCTCCTCCCGTTTGGGTTTACCATAAGTAAGTGTGATTTAATATATATAATTTTCCCTAGGGCCCACTTCCGTTGTGGCGGTTGATCCCTTTTTCCGTAACGATGCAATCCATCTTCACATCGTTTTCCTCGGCGGGAATGCACTCTGCCTGCTGGCAAGAGTATGCGATGCCGATCTTCTTCGGGTGGGGATACCGGCAGAGGAAGCGGTCGTAGTATCCCGCACCGTAGCCGAGCCGGTTCCCTTCGGCGTCGAAGGCGAGCATCGGCAGGACGACGACTTCCACATCCTCCGGCCGGGCCGGAAGTTCGCGGCCGATCGGCTCAGGAACGCCAAACGTGCTCGGGACGAGGACTCCGGGGTCGGGGAGGTAGGAGAGGCGAAGGCCGCAGGTCTCCCGCTCGATGATGGGAACGACGACCCGCACGCCCCGGCGGTTCAGGGCCGCGATAAGGTTGGAGGTCTCGACCTCCGGGGCTTTTGCGGCATAGACCATGACGGTCTCAAAGCCGTCGAGGAGATCGAGGAGCCGCTCAGTTATGCTGCTGCTGTATTCGGCGAGCTGTGAGGGCGAGAGGAGGAAACGGGCCTCTTTTGCCCGCAGGCGGAGGGCTGCCTTTGTCTGGCTCATTACAGGGAGTTTTTGGTGAATCACACCATAAAGCATGCGCGTCCGACATGAGGGCGGGCCGCTTACCTCCCGGTCCCCTGCTCCTTGCCGCAGACCTCCCGGAACTGGCGGAGAGAGGATGCAAGGACGCGGGTCTTTCCAATCATCGCGGCGATGAGGAGGACGTCGAGGACCTCGTCGCGGGATGCGCCCTCTTTCAGCGCGGCCCCGATATGCACCTTCAGGCAACTGTCCGCCCCGGCACTTGCAGCGGCTGCAACGGCGATGAGTTCCGCGGTCTTTGCATCAAGCGAGGCGGGCCGGGAGAACCGGTAGTCGGCGAGAGTGGAGAGCGCGAAGGATTCGGGCCGGTCGCGGAGGATAGAGAAGATGAACGGCACGACGCCGAGCATCTCTTCTACGTCGTCCGTGATATCATCGCTGAGGTCGTCGGCGTGGGCGAGAAAACTTTTGACTATCTGTTCGTTTTCAGGCTTCATGGGCTGTCCTTGTATGGGGATGTGGGTGAGGGAGGCGATAATGGTGCGGTTTTTGGTTCGGGCGGCGTCGGTGGGGGCAAAAAAACCCACGATCCTCGTAATCTCCCTCCTGGCTCGTCGCACAGCCCCATCCGCGGTTTTCGTGGGGATATCGCCACGCACTGCCCCCGCCCCCCAGAGGCGGGGGAGGAGGCCGGAGGCCGGGTGGGGTGGGGGTTACAAGGCAAATCTGTAGAGTGGAGACAGGGGAGGGGGGCTGCACCCCCCTCCCCGTCAGCCCCTCCCCCAGTGGCGATATCCCCACGGTCCACTGTACTGGGACTTGCCCATGGTGGCCGTTCAGATATGTGCAAAGAGCAAGGAAGCACGATAAGACTGGCTCTGCAGCTCATGCAGTCTACCACCCGGAAGAACGAACACCCTCCGCTACCCGAAAAAACCTAAAAACGAGATCCCGGAGGGAGCCCCCTCCCCATCCCACTCAGAAATTAAAATGCCGGCCGACGATCTTCAACGCGCAGTAGTCCCCGCACATCGTGCAGCCGTCGGTATCGGCCGGCATCCGCTCGGCCCGGATCGCCCGGGCGCGCTCGGGGTTCATCGCGACCGCAAACTGCCGCTCCCAGTCGAGGTCGCGGCGGGCGTGGCCCATCTCGAGGTCGGCGTCGCGCTTCTTGAGCTTGATCATATCCCCGACGTGGGCGGCGATCCTCGAGCTCATGACGCCCTCGTAGACCTCCTCGGGGGTGGGGAGTGCCAGGTGCTCCGCCGGCGTCACGTAGCAGATGAAGTCGGCGCCGTAAGAGGAGGAGAGCGCGGCGCCGATAGCGGCAACCCGGTCGTCGTAGCCGGGCGCGATGTCGGTGACCAGGGGCCCGAGCATGTAGAACGGCTTCCGGTTCGTGACGCGCTTCTGCAGGACGACGTTGGTCTGGATCTCGTCGATCGGGATATGCCCCGGCCCCTCGATGATCGCCTGCACGCCCTGCTCGTGTGCCTTGTCGGCGAGCTCCGCGTTGATGAGCAGTTCCTGGATCTGGGCACGGTCGGTCGCGTCGTGGACGGCGCCCGCCCGCATACCGTTGCCGAAGGAGAGGGTGACCTCGTGCTCCTTCAAGATCTCGACGAGGTAGTCGAACTCAGAATACAGCGGATTCTCCTTCTCGTTGTGGAGCATCCACGCGGTCATGAACGCCCCGCCCCGGGAGACGAGCCCGCCGTGCCGCCCCTGGTTCTGCAGGCGCTTCATCGTCTCGTAGTTGATCCCGGTATGGATCGCCATGAAGTTGGTTCCGGCCTTTGCCTGCTCCGCCGTGATGCGGAAGAGGTCGTCCTCTTCCATGTGGACGACTGCCCCGTGCTTCCGGGCGGCCTCGATGAATGCCTGGTAGAGCGGGACCGACCCGACCGAGAGGGTGGTCGCCTCGACGACCCGGCGCCGGATCTCCATGAAATCGCCGCCGGTAGAGAGTTCCATCAGCGTATCGGCACCGGCACGCTCTGCCTGCCGCACCTTCTCGATCTCCATATCGACGTCGACCATATCTGTCGACGTCCCGATGCTCGCGTTGACCTTCGTGCGGAGCCCTTCGCCGATACCGCAGATCTTCACCTTCCGGTAAGGGGAGACCGGGATGACGATATGGCCGTCGGCCACGCCGCGCCGGACGAAATCTTCGGTAACCCCTTCCGCTGCTGCGACGATCCGCATCTCTTCGGTGACGACGCCGCGCCGGGCGTCTTCTATGAGACCCATGGCCCTATATTTGCAGAAAAGAGTTGATAAAGGCTCGTTTTTGAGATTTGGGCTAAATTCTGCTTGTTATCTCAACAAGTAAACTTGACTTTACCTTATTCAGATCTTGTTTCATAGCCGGAAAGCCAAGGCTTACAAGAAATAACGGAGCATCTCTTTATCGCCTGGTGATCATTTGTACGTCAATTTCGGAGGTTTTGTCCCGATCAGCACCGTCGACTGGCGAGGGCGGGCGGCCTGCACCGTCTTTCTCCGGGGGTGCCCCGCGCGCTGCTTCTACTGCCACAACGTCGCCATCCAGGGTGGCGAGGATCTCCGCGACGCCGATGATATCCTCGCGATGATCCGGGAGTCCCGCACGGTTGCGGGCGCCGTGGTCTTCTCCGGGGGGGAGCCGACCCTGCAGGGGGCGGCACTCGTCCACCTCGCCGCCGCCGCCCGCAGGATGGGGTTCTCTGTCGGGCTGCACACAAACGGCATATTTCCCCGGGTGATCGAGGACCTCCTCGACGGGGGCCTTGTGGAGATGATCTCGCTCGATATCAAGACAACGTGGGAGCGTTACGACGACCTTCTGGGACTCACCGCCGCCGATGCTGTGAAGCAGTCGCTCGCCGCCTGCAGACGCGCGAAGGCCGACGGCCGCCTTGAGACCTGCCTGGCCGTGGTCACCCTCTTTCGGGGCCGCGAAGAAGACCTCCCGGCCATCGCAGAGGATACCCGCGGACTCGACCTCGTGCTCCAGCAGGGGGTGGCCCCGGGCTTCGTGCCCCTGACCCGGCAGGAACTCAAGGCGGCAGCGGCACCGCTCGGCCGCAGGGTCTATATCCGGACCCGGGAAGACGGTGAGGTCGCCTACGGTCCGGAGCCCTGACCCGTTCTGGTGACGTTAAGCATAATATCGACGGGAACGCACGTCTATGAAGACATTTGTGGCGGCCGCTGCACCCTGCACCGCCGGGATCCTGCAGCCGGTCTCTCGCCGGCACGGCTCGCTGTTCTGGAATATAGGAGAAACCTGATGAAGGTCATTGGAATTGTTGGTATGCCGGCAAGCGGGAAGGGAGAGGCATCGAGGATCGCCCGGGACCTCGGGATACCGGTCGTGGTCATGGGCGATGCGATACGGGAACGGGTGAAGGAAGCCGGGCTTCCCCTGACCGATGCGAACTGCGGCACAATCGCCGGGAAATTGCGCGCAGACCTCGGCATGGATGCCATCGCCCGGATCACCATCCCGAGGATCGAGGCGACGGGCGCCCTGGTGGTGCTCGTGGACGGCATCCGGGGAGATTATGAGGTGACGGCGTTCAAGGGGCACTTCCCGGACTTCACGCTCATCGGGATCGATTCGTCGTTTGAGACGCGTTACCGGCGGCTCGCGAACCGCGGCCGGTCAGACGACTCCCTCACCCCCGACGAACTCCGGGCCCGCGATGAGCGGGAACTCGGGTGGGGGCTCGGGCGTGCCCTTGAGGGGGCGGACTGCCGGGTCACGAACGAAGGATCGCTCGAAGAGTTCGCCGCAGAGGTTCGCGCCCTCCTCTGCCGCCTCGGGGGTGGAGAAGAATGAGTCTTGTCCCGTATTTTTCAGCCTCATCGAAGATCTGGGCATCGCGCGAGTGGGTCTACGGGCTTGAAGAGATCGGGTATGCCGGATGGGAGATCGTCGCCGACGGGAAGTATCGCCTGGACAACCCGGAGAACTCTGCCGCTGTCCGGGAGATCCTCGATACCACCGGCCTTCTCGCGACCGTGCACGCGCCCTACAGCGACTTAAACCTCGCGTCCTTGAACTACCCGATCTGGCGCGAATCGATCCGCCAGACCTGCTGCTGCATCCAGCACGCGGCCGAACTGACCGACCGGGTGACCATTCACCCGGGTTTCGTCTCCCCGGTAGGCAAGCTCGTCCCTGAGAAGGTCTGGGAGATGCAGAAGACCGCGCTCGTTGAGATCGGGGGGTACGCAGAGGAGCATGGCGTCCTTGCGTGCGTCGAGAACATGATCAGCATCAAAGACTTCCTCTGCCGCTACCCCGAGGAGGTTCTCGGACTCACCGAAGGGATCGCGGGGATCGGGGTCACGCTCGATCTCGGGCACGCAAACACCAACGGACTCGTGGACGCATTCCTCGGGCACGTCCGGGAGGTCGATCACCTGCACATCCACGATAACCACGGGCGCTCGGACGAGCACCTTGCGCTCGGCGAGGGAACCATCCCCTGGGAGAAGGCCGGAAGGGTCATTGCCCGGGACTACTCCGGCCCGGTCGTTATCGAGGGGAGATCGCTTGAGGAGGCAAAGCGGAGCCTCGCAGCATTCAGGGAGTGGTTCGTATAGCCGGCGAGACCCTCCACGTTCACTTCCTCGGGACGGCAGGGGCGCTCCCCTCGCCGCAGAGGAATCCCTCCTCAGTCCTGATCCGGCGGGGTTCCGACACCCTGCTCTTCGACTGCGGAGAGGGCACCCAGCAGCAGATGATGCGCGCCCGGACCGGGTTTACGGTGAACGCCGTCTTCATCACCCACTGGCACGCCGACCACTTCCTCGGCGTCTTCGGGCTCGTCGAGACGCTTGCGTTCATGGGGCGGACCGAGTCACTCCCGATCTATGGCCCTCCCTGGGTCGGCGAGTTCGTCGATCTCGTGCAGAGGATCAGCCGCCACACCCGGGGTTTCTCCGTCACCGCCCACCCCCTCGAGCACGGTTCCGTCGTGCCCTTCAACGGCTACACCGTCCGGGCGTTCGCGGTGTCCCACGGCATCCCCGGGCTCGGCTACGTGCTGGAGGAGGACGAGCGACCAGGGCGGTTCGACCGTGAACGGGCGATCGAGCTCGGCGTCCCGCCGGGCCCGCTCTTCGGGCGGCTGCAGCGCGGGGAAGAGGTCCGTATCGTCCGCGACGGCGTCGAGACCCTGGTCAGGCCCGCCGACGTGATGGGAGAGTCGCGCCCGGGCAGGAAGATCGCCTATACCGGCGACACCCGCCCGCTCCAGGACCAGCCCGGGACCGCAGCGATGATCCGGGGCGCCGATCTCCTGATCCACGACGCCACCTTCGACGACCAGGAGAGCGATCGCGCCCGCGAAGTTCTGCACTCGACCGCCGGGGAGGCAGGAGAAGCCGCGACGGCGCTGGGCGCCCGTATGCTCGCCCTGATGCACATAAGCTCCCGTTATACAAGCACAGCAAATCATATACAGGATGCAAAGCGATATTATGAGGGAGACGTGATTCTACCGGCCGATCTGACCGTGCTGGAGATCCCGTACAGGAGTTGATCGAGATGGACGGTGATGGTGATGGAGCGGGGCCTATCCAGCCAGAGCCGCCTGATACTTACGGGTCTCGGCGCCCTGCTCGTCAGTGCCGCTGCTTCCAGCGTTGCAGGCATCTATCTTGGCTCCGTTAGCGAACTCCTTGCCCTGATACCCGGCCTGATGGTGCTCCTGCCGTCGATCATCGATATGCGGGGGAACATCGCCGGCGTCTTTGCCTCCCGCCTCTCCTCGGCGATGCACCTTGGAGAATTCTCCATCGAGTTTCAAGAGGGCTGCGTTCTCGGCGACAACATCCGCGCCTCGTTTGCGATAACGATTCTCATAGCGTTCGTTCTCGGCATCTCCGCCTACGCAGGAAGTACTCTTTTCGGGCTTCCCGTGGTGGGCATAACCGATCTCGTGCTGATCTCGGTCATCAGCGGCGTGGTCTCGGGACTCGTGGTGATGGGGATCACTCTGGTCATCGTGCTCGTGAGTTATCGCTACGATCTCGATCTCGACATGATCGGCGCTCCGACCGTTACCACCTCGGGGGATCTCGTCACGCTCCCGATCCTCGTGCTCTCCGCGACGTTCGTTATGCTCCTCCCGCCCTCGATACGCCTGGCGCTCGGGGGTATCGCGGTCGCCGTTGCCGTCGCCGCCATCCTCTACACCCGGCGTCGGCCGGAGGGTGTCGGGCCGATTGTCCGGGAGAACATCTCTCTCCTCATCCCGCTCAGCGTCTTCGGCACGCTTGCCGGACTGACCTACTCGCTCAACCTTGAGGACCTGGTGACGTTTGCAGCCTTTCTCATCCTGATACCGCCGTTCATGGGCATTCTCGGGTCGATTGGCGGCATACTCGGCTGCCGCCTCTCGACGGGAATGCACACCGGCGAGCTCAACCCCTCGTTCCTCCCCGAGCGCAGCGTGGTGCATCATTTTATTATTTCCTACCTCTATACGTTGATACTGCTTCCACTGCTGGCGCTCATCGCGCATGGTGCGGCGGTGCTCATGGGGCTGAACAGCCCGGGTCTCGGGATGCTGGTCATCGTCAGCCTTGCGGCGGGTCTGGTCGTCATGACACTGGTGAACGGGGTGGCATACGTCACCGCGAGCCTTTCATTCCGGTACGGCCTCGATCCCGACAACTTCGGAGTCCCTGTCATCACAAGCCTGATCGACCTGATCGGTGCAGCCGCGCTCGTGACTGCGATAGGCCTGCTACTGTAGTGAAAGAACGGAGAACGACGGTTAAAAGCCATGATGGAACATGAATATCAGCCGATCAGCTTCAAAGACGTCCTGATCGAGATGAAAGACGTCTCCGAGCTGATGGTCGATCTTTCTTATTCAGCGATCCTCTTCGACAGCAAAGAGATAGCGCTCGAGGTGATCAACCTCGAGGAGAGGATGAACAATCTGGTTTACCAGGCCAGAATTCAGAGTGTCCTCGGCGCGAGAAGGATCGAAGAGGCCGAGGCGATGAGCGGTATGCTCCAGGTGGCCGAAGCGGCGGAGAGGATCGCGAACTCGGCCTCGGATATAGCAAAACTCATCTTAAAAGACATCCGGTTCCCCGCGAAACTCAAGCGGGTCTTCCCGGAGGCCGAAGAGATCGTCACCCGGGTTATCGTCAGCCAGGGAAGCGAGCTTGTCGGCCACACGCTCGGCGACCTCAAAGTCCAGAGCACGACGGGTATGCAGGTGATCGCCATCCGACGCGGGAGAGGCTGGATCTACGACCCCGACAGGACCACCCGGGTGGAGAGCGAAGATATCCTGATAGCGCGAGGCCCGGAGGCCGGAGAGGAGATCCTCTCTGAGATGGCGGGGTCGATGGAGCGTCCCCGGGGCGAACCCTCGTCCGCGGGCGATGTCGACGATCTCGATCGGGCAGTCCAGTTGATCATCGAGATGAAGAACCTCTCGGAACTCTCCGTCGGGCTGGCATACACGTCTCTCCTCTTCAACAACATGGAGGTGGCGCACGAGGTGGTCGCCCTCGACTCGACGCTCGACGATATGCGCTACGACCTGGATCTCTGGGTCCTTGAAGCGGCTCGAAAGATCGAGGATGTGCGCTATCTTCGCGGCCTGCTGTATATGACATCGTTCGCGCAGGCGATCAGCGACTCAGCCCACTCAATTGTCGACGTCCTGCTGCGCGATATCGAGATCCCGCCGATATTCAAGAAGATCGTCCGGGAATCAGATGAGATCATCACCCGGATGACCGTGACACCGTCGTCGCCGCTTGCAGGGAGGACGCTCAGGGAGATGTCACTTGCGACGGTTACCGGGATGGTCGTGCTCGCCATCAAGCACGGCGACCGGTGGGTCTACCGCCCGGGAAAGAGCGTCCGACTGCAGAGCGGCGATACCATCATCGCGAAGGGCAGGCGGGACGGTGAGTGCCGGCTCTACGAACTTGCCGGGCACACCGCCGAGGTGTCCGAAGAATAATTGGGAGAATTACTATGGGAGATACTGAAGATACAATTGTTTATCGTCTCGGTGCGAACTGCAGTCTCGACGAGGTGGAGGAAGGGAAATCCTACCTCGGGCGGGTGCAGGGGTTTGCCCCGTTCGGCGTTTTCGTCCAGTTAAATGACCGGGTCAAAGGGCTCGTTCATAAGAGCAACGTGAAGGTGCAGCATGCCGAACGCGACCCGATCATCGTTCACGTCCTCCAGATCCGGAGCAACGGCAACATCGACCTCGAGGAGGTCACGCCGACTGTCTACCAGACACAGAACGTGACTAAAACGACGACCGCCGTGCTTATTGCCGATATCGGGAAGAAGATCGGCAGGACGGTACTGATCGAGGGTGAGATCGCCCAGATCAAGCAGACGTCCGGTCCGACGATCTTCACGGTCGTGGACGCATCAGGCACCGCGAACGCCGCTGCGTTCGTCGAGGCGGGCGTCCGCGCGTATCCCGAGGTGGAACTCGGGGATATCGTCGCTCTCACGGGCGAGGTAATGCAGCGCAATAACCAGCTCCAGATCGAGGCCTCGTCCGTGACAGTCATGGAGTCGGAGGATGCGGCCCGGGTCAGGGAGCGCATCGACGCGGCGCTCGATGAGCGGGCGGAGCCGGTAGACCTCCCGTTCCTGGTGGAGAGCGAGGTTCTCGAAGCCCTGAGGCCGCAGATGCGGAAAGTGGCAAAGGAGATAAGGAAAGCCGTCCTGACCGCGCGGCCGATCATCCTCCGGCACCATGCGGATGCGGACGGTATCTGCGCCGCCGTTGCTGTCGAGCAGGCTGTGACCGCGCTGATCCGGGAGAGCGGCGGTGACTTCGACGCAGAGTACTTCCTCTTCAAGCGCTCGCCATCCAAGGCTCCTTTCTACGAGATAGAGGATATCACGCGGGATCTCGACTTCGGCCTCAAGGACAACGCCCGCTACGGGCAGAAGATGCCGATGATCCTCCTGATGGACAACGGATCGACCGAGGAAGATATGCCGTCGCTGAAGGTGACCCGGATCTTCGATCTCCCGGTGATGGTCGTCGACCACCATCACCCCGACGAGATCGTGGACGATTACCTGATCGGGCACGTCAACCCCTACCATGTGGGCGGCGATTACGGGGTCACGGCCGGGATGCTCGGGACAGAGGTCGCCCGGATGGTCAACCCGGCGGTCGAGGACCAGATCCGGCACCTGCCGGCGATCGCGGGTGTCGGCGACCGGAGTGAAGCGCCGGAGCGTGCCCGCTACCTCGCGGTTGCTGCGCCCGAATACTCGGAGGATGATTGCCGCAACATCGCGCTCGCACTCGACTACGAGCAGTTCTGGCTCCGGTTCAGCGACGGGAGAGAGATCGTCAAGGAGATCCTGAACCTCTCCGGCAACCCCGAGCGCCACGAAATGTTCGTCAACCTGCTTGTCGAAGAGGCGAATCACGCGATCGAGGAGCAGCTCGAGGCCATCATGCCTCACGTCGAGAGCCGGATGCTCGCAAACGGCGCTCATCTCTTCATGCTCGATGTGGAGCTCTTCGCTCACCGGTTCACATTCCCGCCGCCCGGGAAGACTTCCGGGGAGGTGCATGACCGGCTGGTCCGGGCGCACCCGGGAGAACCGATCGTCACGCTCGGGTTCGGGCCGGACTTTGCTGTCCTGCGTTCCCGTGGCGTCATGATGAACATACCCCGGATGGTGCGCGAGCTCCATAGCGAGATCTCCGGTGGGGGAGTGAGCGGCGGCGGCCACCTTGTCGTCGGGAGCATCAAGTTCGTGGAAGGGATGCGCGATGTGGTGCTCGAAAGCCTGATCCAGAAGATTGGTGAAGCACCAATCTGATCGCTACTTCTTTAGTTGCGGCCCGAAAGCCGGCTCAATCCGGGATTAACCGCATTCAGGGCCATCAGAAGCCGATACAGCATTGCCGCTTCATTCTCTTCTCAGAGCATCGCCGCTATGAAGCGATGCCTGCTGTCGCCACATTGCGGGGCGCATCGGGTGGGTAACCGTCGGTGCAATTTTGATGATGACCGAAATATAAAAATAGGTATATTTCCCATGTGGGCTCTCATGACAGGAAATCTACGGGCGTGGAGAGCACTCCTGGCCGTGCTGCTTCTGGGGGCAGCGGTCGTCATGCTCCCCGCAGCAGCCCAGAGCACGACAGCCACGGAACCGTTGACCTGGACGCTCGCTCCGACACCCGGCGAGACCGTGACGGAGGAGACTCCGGAGGAGATCCCCGACGACGAGACGCCCGATCTTACGCCGGACGAGAGCGAGACGCCCGAGGAGACTCTGGCCGGGATAGCGGAGGATGCGACACCCGAACTTACACCGGACGAGAACGAGACGCCCGAGGAGACTCTGGCCGGGATAACGGAGGATGAGACTCCCGAACTTACGCCGGTGGAAAACGAGACTCCCGAAGAGACTCTGGCTGTGACAGGCAACAATACGACCAACGAGACCGGTCCTCCTGTCGTAGTCGAGACGGACGAGGCAACGCCGGAGATGACGGCGGCAGATACCGCCACGACCGAGTTACCGACGTTCACGCCGATCCAGGCGGCACAGGTCAACGGGAGTGCGACACAGGCCGCCCCCCTCTCGCTCGCCGGGGCCGTCCTGGCTGTTCTCGCCGCTGCGCTCGTCGTCGTCTTCGGGCGGAACCGGAGGTGACGGCGGTATGCCGGGAGAGCAGTCGCCCGGTGCCGTTCGAGACCCGGGGGGGGCGGGGCTGCCGGGAGCACCCCACCCCCTTCCGGTTCCCGCGCTCGCGGAAACCATGCTCCGTTCTCGGGGCTGCAGCTGGTGCTCCCTGCCTGCCCGATCGGCACGACGATGCTCAATTATATGCACTGATTAGTATATCTGCTGTATTATTTTTTGGGCACAAATAGGTAGTTATAAATATTGATCTGGTCAAAAAAGACATGCTCACGAGGGAAACAGTCGATGTCGACAAAAGATCGTATTAAAGAGAAATATAGCGACACCCAGCGAAGGATCCTGTACCACCTCAAGACAGGACTGCGAGCCGGGAAATCTTACTTCAAATCCAAGTACATCGCAACCGATCTTGGTCTTTCCGCAAAAGAGGTCGGCATCAACCTTGCTATCCTCTCCGAGATCTGCGATGAGTTGGATATCCGGCGCTGGAGTTATTCGAACAGCACGACGTGGCGTGTCACCTCCCGTGCATCATAATTTTATCCTGGAACGCTCTATTCTACGATATGAAGATCATTGAGTTCGAAGCACCCATTGAATTTGTAGCCAATATCAACGAGCACAAAGACTGCCTCATGTCCCAGGACAAGAACCACGAGAACCCGGAGGTGCTCTGGTTCAACATCGATGTCCCCAAGGGACATGGCGTGCAGGCAGGCGACCGGGTCAGGGTGACCGTCGAAAAGATCTAAAAGGTTCCACAACTGCAACTGCTTTTCGCCGGGGCATCCCCGGTCTCACCCGAGAGGAGTGGAGAAGTATTCGGGGAGCGTCTCCAGGGTAATGCGGTAGGAGTCCACATCGTCCACGCTGACGATGAGGTAAAAGTCCTTTCCTCCCCTCTCGACGTTTTTGATGATGCTGCCGGGATAGTGCAGGTCGGCCCCCTCGACGACGGTTCCGCTCTCAAACTCCACAAGTGCCATCCTGAAATGCGCCGCCTGGGGTCGTACCGTCGAGGAGACACTGCAGTTAAGCCTCCACACCGCGTAGGGCACATGGAAGACCTCGGTGATGCCGCCTCGCCCCTCCTCGATGTAAGCGAACGGGATGATCTTCTGAGTGCCTTTCCATGGGGGGTCGGAACCACCGTAAAGCGTGAGGTTGCCGGGGAGACGGCAGAGGGGGTAGTCCCATACCCCGGTCGCGTAGGAGAGCCTGGTTGGTTCGAACGGCGCGCCAGGTGTCTGTGTGGGGGAGATGGTGACGGGAGGCGTCGGGTCCGGGATCTCCGGTGCCTCCGGTCCGGCCTCCGCTATGGGCGGCCGAACGAGCAGCACCAGCATGGAGACGATAACCAGGGCAGCAAGAATGCTGAAGACGTCGCCTCTATCCACAGATTAAAGTGGATGTACGGGGTAAAAAGCTCTTCGGGTTTGACCTTGCCCGGAGATCGAAGGAGAAGGTCCTTTGTGGGCTGGATTGACCAGATTTTTCAGAACCTGTCTTCATGATAGAGCGTCTAAAACGGAACCGTTAATAAGAAGCCGCGACCACAATCCTCTGATAGCATGGATGTCACTGAGGTGCGCACATGGGTGATATTTTACCTGATCTCCTTCGTGGTGCTCCTTGCGGCGACCTTCATCACAACCCAGAGCGGTAGCCAGCTCTGGATCAGCCTGATGCTCATCATCATCGTCGTCGGTGTAAATTTTTACCTGCTCTTCTCCGAATTGAAGCGTTATCAGGCCCGGAGGGCCTTCATGCATCGGATGTCGCAGTTTGAAGAGGACGAGACGGACGTGGAATCCGGCTACCTCTGGTGATGCTCAGGCAGCCTTGCGCAGTACCTTCTGCACGGCGTTGTACGGCACGAAAAGGTGCTCCACCTCTCTTGCCAGGTACTCGGTCTTTCCTATGACATAGTAACCATCGACGGCAAGTGCAGAGTGAAATAGATGCGTAAGGTCGTTCTTCTGCTTCTCGGTGAAGTAGATGGTGACGTTGCGGCAGGTGACGGCGTCGAGGTACCGGGAGATGGGGACGCCAGACATCAGGTCGTGCTCCCGGAATTTAACCAGGTTTTTGAGATGGGGGCGAACTTCGAACGTGCCGTCTTCGTGCGCGATGAAGTGCTTTCGGAGCCTCCTCTCATCGACGTTCTCGAGCGTCTTTCTGTCGTAAATCCCGGCCATGGCCTTCTGCAGAACCCCGGTATCGATATCGGTCGCGTGTATCGTTATTGTGACATTTTGATGAAGAGCCATCAGTTCGTGCGCGAGGATGGCGAGGGAATAGGGCTCCTCGCCCGTGGAGCAACCGGCACACCAGATCCTGATTGCGTTCTTGCGGCGGGCGAGATCCGGCAGTATCTCCCGGCGTATCACTTCGAAGACCTCCGGGTCACGGAAAAATTTGGTGACGTTGATGGTGAGTGCGTTCCTGAGCAGGTCGTGTTCCTGGGGATTTGCGAGAAGGTACTTATGGTAAGCCTCGAAATCTGCGGTGTTCGTCAGGCGCATCCGCGAGAGGATGCGCCGTTTGATGTAGTCCTCTTTGTAGTTCGAGCATTTGATCCGGATCAGTCTCTCGATGCTCTGCTGGAGCGATGCGAATTCGTCCATGGGATTACCTGTTTGTGCCGGGTGCTGATTCACAGAGACGTTCTAGTGAGTTGCGTGTCGCCGCCGAGTTCGTCGATTACTTTCTGGACATCGAGCCATATGATGAGGGTCTGGGCCTTCCCGTCCTCTTCATCCCCTATCTTGATGATTGCTTTGACGTAACTGCTGATAGACGACGTGATGCCGTCGCTGATACGCTCGATCTGGTCATCTCTGACCGATACGACACTGTGAACGTCGTCGACGATGATCCCTACGTTCGACCCGTTCGTCACGTCCGGCATCAACACGACGATCTTTCGGTTCTCGGCCTCCTCCGATGCAGGGAGCCCGAGAAGATCACGGAGATCGATGATGTTCGTGATCTCGCCTCGGAGGTTGATGATGCCCGCGAGGTACTCGGGAGCACGGGGGAGGGGAGTGATCGGCATCATCTCCACGATCTCTCTTGCAATCTGGATATCCAGTGCGTAGTGCTCTGCCCCGAGCTGAAATTCTACCACATCTACGGATGCTGCCATCTTCTCCTCCGTTCAGTTGATCTTGAACTGCTTCATCACCGTCTCGAGTTGTCCGGCCATGCCTGCCAGTTCGTGTGAAGCACTTCCGACTTCCTCGGTCGATGCGCTGACCTCTTCGGCGAGTGCCGCCATGTCCTCGGTGCGGTTCAGGCTCTCCTTGGTCATGTGGGTGGACTCGTCCATCTTCTGCATGACGTTGTTGGTGGAGTTCGCCTGGTCCTCGGTAGCCCTGGTTATCTCGGAGATGCCGCCGGTGACCACCGCCACGCTGTCGACGATCCGGTTCAGGCTCACGATAACCTTGTTGACGCTCTCGATGCCTGCCTGGATCTCCTGGTGAGACGCCTGCATTGAGTCGGTGGTCTTCTCGGTGCTTGCCTGGATTGTCCGGATCAGGTCCTCGATGTCCTGGCTCGCGCGCTTGGACTCTCCGGCGAGATTCCTGATCTCGCCGGCGACCACAGCGAATCCGCGGCCGTGCTCCCCGGCACGGGCGGCCTCGATCGCAGCGTTCAGCGCGAGAAGGTTGGTCTGGTTTGCGATGTCGGCGATCAGTTTGACGATGTTGTTGATCTCCCGCATCTGGTTGTTGAGGGTGCTGATCTCCCCCACGGTCTGCGTGGAGATCTCCTCAACGAGCTGCATCTTCTTCGTCGCGACTTCACCAAGCGTTGCCGCGTCGTTTCCTTCCTTCGATGCCTTCGATGCCTGATCCATGACCGACTGCGTCGTGCTTGCAATCTCCTCGATGGATGCCGAGAGGTCGTTGATATCCGTCCCAATCTCCTCGAGCTTCTCGAGCTGGCGGCGTGCGTCCTCTGACGACTGCTGCGTCGAGACGGCGACCTGCTCTGTCGCCCGGATGATCTCGTCGGTGCTCTTGCTGACCTCCTTCGTCGTCAGGTCCACCTGCCGGGCGGCTTTCGCCACATCGGCGAGGAGCGCGCGCATAGCGGTCAGGGAGGCGTTGTAGTCGTTCTTGACTGCGTGGAGGGGGTCGTCGGTTCCCGCTTCCACGAACGCCGTCAGGTCGCCCTTTGCCATGGCGGCGAGTGCGCCCCCGAGTTCCCTGGCGCTCGCTCCAAGCCTCTCGCTCTCCGTCTTTGCGGTCTCCATCAGGTCCCGGATCTGGTCTTCTCTCTCCCGCTGCTCGGTCCAGTCGTTCCAGACGTAGAAGGCCATCTCGATCGCGCCGCTCTTATCGAGGATGGGGATGGCGTTTAAGGTGAGATACTTCCTGGCGCCGTCGGGCCACTTGACCATGACGTCCGTCCGGGCGAGTTTCTTCGTCTCGTAGCAGGCGTAGAAGTCTTCACCGTTGAGGATGGTGATGTCGTAGTCGTAGAGTTTCTTTGCGAGGGTCTCTTCCCGGGTTCCCCGCCACATCCGGGCGTACTCGTCGTTGATGTCGATCCGGCTCTTGTCGGGACGAAGGGTCGCGATAGCGAGCGGGTTCTGCTTGATCATCGCATCCACCCGGTGCTCGGTATCCTTGACCTCCTCTTCCTTCTTCTTCAGGTCGGTCCAGTCGTTCCAGACGTAGAAGGCCATCTCGATCGCGCCGGCCTTATCGAGGATGGGGATGGCGTTTAAGGTGAGGTACTTCCTGACGCCGTCGGGCCACTTGACCATGACGTCGGTCCGCGCGGGTTTTTTCGTCTCGTAGCAGGCGTAGAAGTGGTCGCCGCCGACGACGGTGATGTCGTAGTCGTAGAGTTTCTTTGCGAGGGTCTCTTCCCGGGTTCCCCGCCACATCCGGGCGTATTCGTCGTTGATGTCGATCCGGCTCTTGTCCGCGCGGAGCGTCGCGATAGCGAGCGGGTTCTGCTTGATCATCGTGTCGATGCGGTACTGCATCCTCCGGATCTCGTCCTCTTCTTTCCGCTTCTCGGTGAGGTCGTTATAGACGATGAGGATACTCTCGATCGCATTCTCGTTGTCGAGCAGCGGGATGCCGTACTGCTCGAGGACATGGGTGCCCGAGGGCAGTTCGACGATGACTTCCCCGGAGACGCGCTTCTTCCCTTCGACTGCCTGCCGGAGGCCGGACCCCGTCTGTGACGTTATCTTGAAGTCTCTCAGGCTCCTGCCGAGCATCTTGTCCGTCGGGATTCCGCTCATCTCGCCGTAGGCAGCATTTACCATGGTTACCTTGAAGTCCGGATCGACGACCAGCATAGGCATCGGGTTCTCCTGAATGACCGTATCGGACCCCTTCAGCAGCATCTTGGCCTCGTCCAGCCGGCGCTTGAAGCGTTGCTTCTCCTCCTCCTTCTTATCGAGCAGCGCGTTGATCGAGGCGGCCAGCGGCCGGTAGTTCTCCGGAACGCCCGCAAGGTCGATCTGAACGGAGTCCTCGCCTTCAAGCGCTGCATGGAGTGCGGCCTCGAGCGCCTCGGGCAGCACCGCCGCCCCCTGTTCCTGCGCCTGTCCCGTCGTACCCGGCACAACCGGCCCGGTAAATAGTGCTTTCCTTCCAGGTTTGTCGATCATTGATTACACATCCTCAGCATGATTTTTGTCCCGCCCGGCAATCGCTGTTGCTATTGCCCGATATTCCCTGCCGGCATCGCTCTCGGGCGCGTAATGGGAGATTGGAAGCCCCTTTTGCTGCGTCTCATAGATTGCAGGGGAGTATGGAACTGCAAAGACCTGCTTGAACGCTTTTTTTACCTCGAACTCGAACGCCTTCAGCCGCTCCCTCTCCCGTTCCTCTTCTGCGGCGGAAGCGGGCGAGAAGATCCGCTTCAGGAAGAACGCAAGCCCGCCTGTTCCGGCAGCCGGATCGCCTGATCCTTTCCAGCGAGTCAGGATGGCAAAATCTGCGGCGACGTCTTCCCCGAGCATCTGCCTGATGTCATCAAAGATCGTGGACAGGGCTTCCATGCCTTTCAGGGCGAACGTGCCGGAATCGAGGGTGACGACAGTGTGGTCCGCTGCGACGAGGCCGTTGATGACGAACTGGCCCATGCTCGGGGGCGTGTCGATCAGTATGAAGTCGTAGGCGTCCCTTACCTGCGCGAGTGCCTCCCTGAGTATCCCCGCCCGGTCATCGATGCCGTAGAGGTAGGGCTCAACCCCTACGAGATCGAGGGTCGACGGAGCGAGATTGATCCCCGACGCCGTGGGGACGATCACGTCGGTGATAGCGACGTTGGGAAAGCCCTCAAAGATGCTCATGAAGACGTCATACATGCTCAGTTCAAGGGTTTCGGGGTTGATTCCGAGACCCGTGGTGGCATTGGCCTGTGGATCGCAGTCTACAACCAGGACGCTTTTTCCATCTTTCTGGAGGTATCCTGCAATGTTGAGACATGATGTCGTCTTTCCTGTGCCGCCTTTATGATGAGCGAACGCTATAATCGTAATGTCCAGCACCCCTCAGTATCCTTATTTGAAATAGGTGTTATTAAACTTACTTTTCTAAAACGATATATTCTGGGCGCCTTATGTTTTTTGAAATATTTTTTCGTTAGAAAGGGGGGATCAAAGGTATCTTCACCACTGTGTCTCAAGGGCTCCGAGGGGTGCGGAAGAGGGCGGCGTGTATGCCGATCGCTCCCGGGAAGTCCGGCAACAGATCTCACCGAAGGAATTCGCTTTCAGTAGAGCGTATAATGGGCCTTCTCTCTCCGTGATCGCTTGCAGCCCGGAGCCTCTGCACGCGCTCGGAGATCGATGGCCGATAATCGGACCCGGAACGAAGTGATGCCCCTCTCCGCAGGCCGAAGAGAAGGTTCTGGAGGAGGGCTCCGGGGTCCCTCGTCCGGTAGCAGCGCCTCATCGCATCGGCGGCATAGTGGTCGGCGGTAAACTCCTCATTGTCCATGCAGCGGTAGTAGGTCCGGTAGGCGAAGAAGACGGTCAGGAGGAGGAGGACGACGAAGACCGGTTTTGCAAGCGGGAGTGCTCCCGCCAGCAGGGGAGGGTGCCCGAGGAAGGCGAGGCAGAGGAGAAGCGGGAGGGCCGGGAGGGCAGAGAGGAGAGAGGAGCCCTTTCTTACGTGCCCCTCTTCGTGGAGGAGCATGAACCGGAGCGCATCGTCGCTTGCCCCTGAGAGATATCTCTCGTAGAATGAATGCCGGTAGCGGATACAGTTGAGTGCCGGTGATCCCCGTATGGAGACGGTGAGAGGGCATCTCACCAGTCTCGTCTTTCGGTCGATCAACCCCTTCTCCTGAAGTTCCCGGAATATCCGGTACAGGCGGGGATCGCTGTCGGCTCTTATCATTACCACTTAATTATAATACTTGTCATATATTAAATATTGCTCCGGATCAGATCGCCTCTTCCCCGGCAATTTTCTGATTTCGCCAGCAGTAATCCCCCGGTACTGGTCTCTCCCGGAGAAGCATTGCCCGGCCTGGTGCAGTCCCTTCTCCCGGGCAACCTCTGAGGAGAAGGGGGATGCGCCTGCACGGCCTCCATGAACCCGTGCGTATCTCACACCGCGTCCTGTGGTTTCGGGCTCCGGATTTGAAACATCTACGATCTCCGTTTTTTTCACAATATTTTAATAATAGCAACCAAAATTCTGAATGAATAGAGTGGAGGTGAATCTGGAGGGCTGGAGGGAGCCATACGGCCGTGCTTGCGCCCGGCACGGTGTGCGGATCCCCGGTCCTCCGAGCAGATGTCCGGAAAATATACGATCTTTCTGATACTGGCCGTTGCCGCCCTCACCGGGGCTGCCGGATGCCTCTCCACGTCATTTGGTGAGGTAACCTACAGCGGCGGCACCCTGCAGGTCCAGGTAGAGAACACCGGCGAGCCCGTCGAGAACGCTGTGCTCCAGATCAGGATCATGGAGGTGAGCGCGCTCGAACAGCACGAGGTCTTCTCCGAAGCGCGTTACATCGACCTCGAACGGGGAGAGAACGAATACACGATATCGGTAGACCTGCAGCCCGGTTCATACCGTGTCTACCCGACCGTATTCGTCGGCAACGAACGGAGGGGATCCGTCATCCGCGACCTGGAGGTAACAGCCTGATCCCGGCGGGACTCGCGGCGGCGCGGGGGCTTGAGCCTGCGGACGCCGTCTTCTCCGGAGCAGAGGTCTTCAACCCGTTCGCGTGTACCTGGGAGTGCGTGGACTTCGCGGTGAAGGGCGGCCGTATCGTCGGCTTCGGGGACTACCAGGGCGCGCGGGGGTACGACCTTTCGGGCGCTTACGTGGTGCCCGGATTGATCGACGCTCACGTCCACATCGAGAGTTCGCTCCTCGCACCGTCGGAGTATGCGCGGCTCGTCCTTTCGCACGGCACGACGACGGTGATCGCCGACCCCCACGAGATAGCAAACGTCTGCGGGGCTCCGGGGATCGAGTACATGCTCGCCGAAGGAACCCGGACGCCGCTCGACATCCTGGTCATGCTCCCCTCCTGTGTCCCGTCGACCCCCCTCGATGCGGGCGGCGCCGTGCTCATGGCCGCCGATCTCGCCCGGTTCCGGGGATGGGAGGGGGTCGTCGGGCTCGCCGAGGTGATGAACGTCCCCGGCGTCCTCTCCGGCGACGAAGACCTCCGGGCGAAGGTGGACCTCTTTGATGTTGTCGACGGGCATGCACCGTTCCTCTCGGGAAAGGACCTGAACGCCTACATCTATGCCGGCGTCCAGAGCGACCACGAGTGTACGACGCTGACCGAGGCGCGGGAGAAACTCCTCCGGGGGATGTATATCATGATCCGCGAGGGCTCGACGGAGCGAAACCTCCGCGAACTCCTCCCGGTCGTCGATGCCTGCACGGCGCCGCGGTGCTGCTTTGCCACCGACGACCGGCACGCCGACATGCTCGCCGGGGAGGGCCACATCGACGACTGCATCCGAAAAGCGGTCGCATACGGTCTTGAGGTCGAGCAGGCGCTCCGTATGGCCACGCTCTCCGCCGCCGGAAGGTTCGGGCTCCACGACCGGGGCGCTCTTGCACCGGGAAAGCTTGCCGACTTCTGTGTCGTCGACGATCCCGACCGCTTCAAGGTCATCCGGACGTTCAAGCGCGGTGTCGAGGTGGTCGACGCCGGATACCGGCCTCCCGCCTGCCCCGCGTCCCCCATGCACGTCCGCGTGCCGGAACCCGGCGAGATCCGGATGACCGGGCGGGGGGAGGCGCGGGTGATCGAGATCGTGCCCGGCCAGATCACGACCCGTGACCTGCGCTGTCCGGTCGATGCTGCCGCGATCCCGGACCTCGACCGCGACATCCTCAAAGCGGTCGTCACCGACCGTTACCGGGCGACCGGTTCAGGCGTCGGGCTTGTCAACGGGTTCGGCCTGAAGGAGGGGGCGATCGCCGGGTCGGTCTCCCACGACTCCCACAACATCGTTGCCGTGGGGGCGAGCGACGCCGATATCGTCCGTGCCGTCGCCGAGGTGGTCCGGCTCGGCGGGGGTCTCGTGGTGGTCTCCGGTAGCGAGATGACCGCACTCCCCCTCGAGTGCGCCGGGCTGATGTCGGCCCTTCCCTATGACGAGGTTGTGAGTCGCCTCGCGGCTATCGAGGCCCATGCCCGGCGGCTCGGGTCTATCGTGAACCCGTTCATGTACCTCTCGTTCCTCGCCCTGACGGTCATCCCCGATCTCCGGGTCACGGAGCGGGGGGTCTTTGACGTCGGGGCATTTGCGGACGTCTCGCTCTTTTCTGAGTGAGGAGAGCACCCGGTTGGGCTCTCTCTTCGCTCATGCTCAGGGTTCCAACCGTATAATATCAGGCATTGAAAAGAGAGGAAGGATGGTGACCCGCTCCGGGCCGGAGGTCACTCATCCCCTTTTCTGGTCTTCCCGGAGTCTTTTGATACAGAGCGATCCGATTCTATCGAGGTGTCATCCGCCTGGAGGCTCGCAAGGGCGGGGCAGGCCTCGGTCTGCACTTCCTCTCCATCCGGAGCCTTTCCAGTCTCCGCCGCCGGATGCCTTCCGGCACGCCGGTTCCGGATCAGGGACGCGATGATGGCCACGACCAGGATCAGGATGATGATGGCGAGCGAGATCTCCACCGGGATGTGGTAAATGTCGGCGATCAGCATCTTGACGCCGACAAAACTGAGGATGCCGGCCAGGGCGTACTTCAGGTAGTAGAACGCGTTCATGATGTGCGCCAGCGCGAAGTACATCGACCTCAGGCCGAGGATGGCGAAGGCGTTGGAGCTGAAGACGATGAACGGGTTTGTGGTGATGCCGAGGATTGCAGGGATAGAATCGACGGCGAACATGATATCGGTGGTCTCCACCACCAGCAGGACCACGACCATGGGAGTGGCCCAGGTCACCATCTTGCCGGTCGCATCGGGCTTCCTGACGAAGAACCTGTCGCCTTCATAACCCCTGGTGACCGGCATGATCTTCCGGAACGCGCGGACCAGGACGTTCTTGTCCGGTTCGACCGCTACTTCCTCCTTCTTGAGCACCATCTTGATGGCGGTGTAGATCAGGAAGGCGCCGAAGATGTAGAGCACCCAGGAGAACGTCTCCACCAGCGCCACACCCGCTATGATAAACGCAAAGCGAAAGACCAGAGCCCCCATGATGCCGTAGAACAACACCTTGTGCTGGTCCTCTGCTGGCACGCAGAATGAGGCGAAGACGATTACGAAGACGAAGAGGTTGTCGACGCTCAGCATCAGTTCCATGATGTAGCCGGTGGTGAACTCGAGCCCCGCCTGGGGCCCCATCCAGATGTATACCCCGATGTTGAAGATCACCGCGGCGGCGATGAAGGTGGCGGACTGCAGGAGCGCCTCTCTCGGTTTTATCACATGGGCCTTGCGGTTGAAGACGCCGAGGTCGAGTGCCAGGAGTGCCGCTATGCTGATGAAGAATATGATCCACGCTGTTTCTGTTGCTACTACCATGGGCTCACCCGGTCAAGGTTTTCCCGGCTTTTCGCCGGTCTTTCTGCGCTACCTCGTCTCTCTGTATTATTTCTGCTCAAGCGATTAATTCCTTCTGCCGTGCGCGCTACGATACGTGCCACCCGCACACCCTCACCCGAGCCCCATCGCCTCCGGTGCCAGCACTGCTATCGCAAGAAGGATGATGGGCTGGTGCAGGAAGTAGATGAAGAGCGAGTGCCGGCCGAGGAACGAGAGCGACCGCAAGAGTCCCGGCTCTGCAACCGTGAACGCGAACCCCCGCCGCCCGTCAGGGTAGTAGAGGCGACCGACTGCCATCCCGACCAGGACGAGACCGAACCAGGGGAGGAGCGGGACGTAGTCGAGACTTGTGAAGGATTCCGGCCGAACCCCGAGCCAGAGGAGCGGCCAGGGGCCTGAGACCAGGCTTGCCGCGTAGCCCGCGATGAGGAAAGCGATGCTTGCGGCGATGAGTTTCTCCGCATCGAACCGGGCGAAGAGCGGCGCGAGCAGGATCGCGATCCCGATGAAGTGCAGGATGCCGAAGACGATGAAGACCGACGGCAGGAAGAACCAGGTGACGGCGGTGATGATGAGGCCGTAGCCGAAGATGGTGAGGCCGCGCCGGGCGTACTTGAGCGCGAGCCCGCGCCCGTCAAGCCGCCGCGAAGAACGCGCGTAACTGATGGTGAAGGAGACCCCGACGAGGAAGATGAACGTCGATGCGGTCAGGTAGGCGAGCATCCGGAGGAACCCCCCGGAGACGTCGAGCGGCAGGACGCCGAAGAAGTTGAGATCGAAGGCTGCGTGGAAGACGATCATCGTCACGACAGCGATGCCCCGGGCGAGGTCGATCTCCCAGTAGCGCTCTCCCGGCATGCTCCCGCCGTCAGAAGAGCCTTCGCCGGACGGGGGCGCCGCAGGCGGGGCAGGTCTTCGTATCGGATATCTCCCTCTCCTGCTCTTCGGTGGGCTCGTTGTAGAGCCGGGAGAAGCCGCACTGCCGACTGCACTCGATCACGACGAACGGGCTACAGATCCTGCCCATCTCCCCTCACCCCGCCCCGCTGCTGTAAGCGTATCATGATTGCCTACAATCTCATGGCAGGGTCATCTGATAAGGGTTTACCCCCGGGGTTTGGGGTGAGGTACCATTATTCCCCTGCCCGTTCTATGTTCTTTCATGAGCGATCGTGACGAGCATATCGTAGAGGCCGCCGGCAGATGCCGGGTCGTGATCCGGGACGGCCGGGTGGTCGAGGTCGGAGCGCCGCAGATAGAGGTCTGTCCGCTGGCGCGGCGGTTCGCCTTCCCGGTCAAGGAGATGACGCCGGAGGCGATACGCGAGAACATCGAAGGACGCATCAGGTCGTTCGGGATGTGCACGCCAAAGCGCGAGGTCCTTGCCGGGCCGGACTTCGTCATCTTCGGGGCATCGGAACTCCTGAGCAGCGCCGTCCGGCGGGGCGACCTCGACGTTGCGGTGATCGCCTCTGACGGGGCGGGGACGCTGGTTGCAGCGAACCCCGCCCTCATCCAGGGTATCGGCGGCCGTATGTCGGGTCTCGTCAAAACAAGCCCGATCCCGGAGGTGATCGCGCGGATCGAGGAGAACGGAGGCGTCGTCCTTGATGCGGAGAACGCCGCGATCGACCAGGCGGCCGGCGTCGCCCTGGCGGCAGAACTCGGCCACCGCCGGATCGCCGTGACCACCGCCGTTGCCGCCGAGGCGGCGGCTATCCGGAAGCGTTTCCCTGATGCCGTGATCGTCGCCGTCCACACGACCGGGATCTCGCCGGAGGACGCCGCCCTGATGGCCCGCTCGGCCGATATCATCACCGCCTGCGCCTCGAAGCATATCCGGGATGTGGCAGCAAAGGCCGCGCTCCTGCAGGCGGGAACGTCTATTCCGGTCTTTGCAATGACGACCGCGGGGAAGGCGATCATCCTCGGCAAGATCATGGAGACCGACCAGCAGGTCATCGTCCACACAGCGCGCCTCCCGGTGCCGGGATCGCAGTCGCCCTCGCCGCTCCGGTGATCACCGGCCCGGTATGTTCAGGTGGGCGGTGAGTTCGGCGAACTCTGCGAGAACGATGTCGGCCTCGATCTCCGCCGGGCTGCTGTCGCGCCAGTCTCCGTAGGCGGCAAACGCGGTCACCATTCCGAGACGCCTCCCCGGAGCGATGTCGCGGACCAGGCTGTCGCCGACCATCATCGCCCTTGCCGGAGCCGCATCGAGCCGCCGGAGGGCGTAGACGAGTGAGTCGGGCTCCGGTTTCCGCCTGCCCGAAATATCAGGGGTCACCACCGTTTCGAAGTAATCGATGAGTCCGGTCTTCTCGAGCCGCCGGCGCGCATGGAAAGACTCCGCGTCGGTCACGACCGCGAGAGAGATCCCGGCGTCCCGGAGGCACCGGAGCGTCTCCTCGACGCGCGGGTACGGTTCGACCAGGCCGAGTTTCACGTCCTCATAGGTGCGGCAGCAGACCTCGAACGTCCGCTCCTCGTACACCCCGAGGTCTACAAGATAGTCGCGTATGTTCTCATAGTCCTCGAACCCGTGAACCCCCCGGAGAAACTGGGAAAAGAGGGCTTCAGGGTCGCCGGTTCCGATGCAGTCGACGACGCACCGGCACGCCTCCCGCTTCGCTCCGACAAAGTCGAAGAGGGTGTTGTCCATGTCGCAGAGGACCGCCTCTACCGTCTTATGCCGAGTGCCGTAAGGTGCCTGCATATCTTGAGTTCCCTCATGAATGCACGGTACGCCCCGTCGTCCCGGAAACGGACTTTGAGTTCGTCGAGTTCGTTGCCCTTCCCGCCATACTCGCCGAAGATCGCGATTTCGCTACAGTTCACGAACCCGAAGACGGCGGCAAGGTTGAAGAGCAGTCGCCGGAACGCCGGCGCCGTGCAGGCTGTTACCTCTAATCTATATGGGCGGTCGAAGTAAAAGTACTCGAGCCCCTCGGCCATGCAGAGGTCGGCCATGTAGGTGTCGGCGGTCAGGAGGACCGGGAGGGCGTACCGCTCTTCCTCGAACTTGCGCAGCGCCCGGACGATATTGTAATCGTTCTCCTCGGAGAGGTGCGTATGCGTGCCCGGGGCCGCGATCTCCGTCGCCCGGTCACGGATGGTGCTGTACTCTTTCAGCGCAAGATACGCTGCTTTGCGTGACCGCTTCGTCCGCTTGTTCTCGAGTTCCGCGATGTACTCCCGGCAGTCGGGCGCCAGCGCCGTCATCTCACCGATCGTCTTTGCCGGGTACTTGCGGTTGATGGCATACGCGATCTCGTCGCGGACGGTATCGACGATCAGGTATGAAGCGTGCTCGATCTGCGGGTTGTTCGATGCAAACCCGTGATAGAAGAGGTTCGTATCGAGACCGAAGAAGACGGCCTTCTTGAGCTGCCCATACGAAGCAAGCATCGATTCAAAAGCGGCATGGTTCACGTAGCGGGCTATCCCGCTTGCAAACATGCACTCCTGGAGATCGGCATACGATGGGAGCTCCGCGGAGACGGGTTCGTATCCGGCAACCCAGTCTTTGAAGGTCTCGCGGGACGCGGGCAGTTCGAGCGAGAATCCGGTGCCTTCGGGGCGTGCGACCAGGATCTCGCCCTCGTAGAGCGGGTAGGTGACGCGGATCTCGTCGAGGCTGTTGATGAGAACCTGCAGGTGCTCCTCCCTGATGACCGCGTCGTTCATCTTATCTCCCCCGCATCCTCCATGATATCCCGGATCTGCTGGATCTGGTGCGGGATCATCATATAGGGCTTTGCAACGTCGTCGGTGTTCTTCATGGCAAGATAATAGATGTGCCGGATATCGAGCCCCGCGACCGAGACCGCGATGAGCGCCCCGGCGACCGTGACCTTCCTGCCGGAGGTGATATCGATCGCCACGTCGAGTCCCTGCTCGATGAGGTCGCCGGCAAGCGCCCGTATCGTCTGCCCGGCCCGTACAAAGTCCGCTTCGGGCAGGATCTCCGTCTCGATCGCGGGGACGAACCCATATCCCTCCGAGATGGCTCCAATCGCCCTGGCCGCGACCGATGCTTCCTGCGCGTAGGGTTCTTCGGTGACGATAATGACCCGTTCGGGGCGCAGCTCCTTCTCATGCAGGACTGCGTGGTAAGCGTTGACGAGCGCCCATGTCGAGCGCCCGAGAAGTGTTATGTAGGCGTCGCGAGAAGCGGGTGTCACGGGGGGAATCACTGCTTCAAGACTCACCCTGATGCTATATAGGCTTTGTCGGAGCAGCCCTCCCGGTATCGGGGTTGGTAGCCGGAATTCCGAGCCCATTAATTCATTATATTTGGATTATTGGCCCTTAATCCGGCTTATCTGATGTCACATGACGGTTCATGCCCGATCATGGCGGCATTTCGCCTGCCGGGCCCCCCGAATATCCCTTTAACACAGAGGAAATCGTAAAATACTCTGAAATTTTTGGCAAATTTTTTATCATCGATATTCCTATAGTGGTATAGTAGAGCGCGAAATTATTCTGGAGAGATACGCCCATGGAGATACGAAGACTACGATCGCGAACACCGGAAGAGATCTGGGGACTGGCCGACCCGGAACAGCAGAGGAAGATGCGCCAGGACGCCATCGACGACGGCGATCTGGTCGAGATCACCCGGATGGGAAGGGATATAGGCATCATGATCCCCCTTGCGGTCTCGGCACGGGCTGCACAGAGCATGGTTCCGTTTCCGAACATTCCGCAGGAGACCGTTACGGAGAACCTCTGGGACACCCTTCATGCATTCAGGGCCAAAGCCCGCACGACGACCGAGGAGGAGTTCGAGTTTCAGGTCAGCCTCTACCAGAACGGCATTGTTCCCACCCTGACCTTCAAGGCTGCGGTCTCCCCGGGGGACGACGGCGAACCGGTCATCACCATCATGCTGCCGGACGAAAACTGGGAGACGATCGGGCGCGGCCACCATCATGCCACGGGAGACGCAATGCTCACCGTCGACGACGTTGCTTCGACCCTGAACTTCACCCCCGGCCGGATCCGGGAGTTCATCCGGGAGGAGCGGATTCCGGCGGTCAAGTGCGGGGGATCCTGGCGGATCAAGCGCTCGGAACTCGACCGGATCATGAACGAAGGATTCTGATCGGTCGCTCGTGGGTGCATTCATGCGCTGATGGGGTTGATCCGGCAGCAAGGCCGTATTCACCGGATCTCCCCGCCCATGCCGCAGGTAGCGGTTGACCGATCACGCCGCTGTAGCGATCTGTGCGGCACCATACCCGCGACCGCCGCCTGGTATGCCCTGGCGGTCCGATGCAGGCGCTGCCCGGTGGCCTCGGGGCCCGTGAAGCTAATATTCGTTCCTGAAACAGGTTATATATAATGATTCTTTTTATTTCCCGGGCAAGAGAAACAAACATATTTAATTTTTAGACGTAAAGGTTTCATTATGCGCATGGAGGGCCGACGAGCATTCCCGGACAGTCCATCCGCCGATCCGGCAGTCGGAATCTGTGATGTAGTGATGGTGCTGCCGGTATCCATGGATGGCGGTGTACCCGGTGACTATCGTGTATCTCTTCCGGCGTTACGTGCTCTGCTCTGTGCGATCTTCGGGACCGTATGCCTGTTCCTCCTGCTGCCCGGTGCGGGAGTACCGGGTATGCCGGCGGTTGAATCTGCATTTCCCATCGTTTTCCTGCCCGGGCTCTTTGGCCCGAACGGTTCTTCGCTCATCAGGCACTGGATGACGAAGAATACCGAAGAGAGTGATAGCAAGGACGACCCCAAACCCCCGGTCGCCGGTTTGTCCGCTGAGACACCCCCGCGCAGGCATGTCCCGGCCGACGATGGGACGAGCGTCCTCGAGAGAATCGAGAGGATCCCTGATGCCCTCCGACGGTTCGACGAACTCATCTCGCCGGGCGAGACGGCTACTGTTCCTCCCCCAACGGAGCCTTCTGCGAATGGCCCCGCAGGTCTCGCCTCCTCGGACGAACTCTATGCTCTCTCCCCCACGGAGGATCCTGCGGCAGAAGACCTCCCGGACTATTCTCTCCTGGATGACGGCATGCCCGGCGTTCCGGACGACCAGCCTGCACCGCACCCTGCCTCCTTCGGCGCCGATGAACTCAGGGAGATGCCGGGGTTTGAGGACGGAGATCTCGACCCCTTTTCCGGGCTTGCCGAACTCGATCTCTCTGAAGAAGATCTGGCGGTCGTGAACGCCTCCCCCCCTCCCATTTCTGAGGCTGCGGGGGGAGACGATGAACGCCCGATAGAGTCGCTCATCGATGACCTCGGGAGCGACGATGCCGGGGTTCGCGGACGTGCCGCCAGTGCCGTCGCAGAGCGTGGGGCCGATGCCGTGGAGCCCCTGGTCCGGGCGCTTGCTCTTGCGGGCGACGGGGAGCGATGGTGCTTCGCCGAAGCCCTTGCCCTGATCGGCGAGGAATCGATCCCTGCATTGATTGCTGCGCTCGGGGACGTCACGGCGCAGATCGGGGCGGCTGCCACGCTCGTGCGCATCGGGAGCCCCGCTGTGCCGCCTCTCATCGCAGCGCTTGCCGACGGCGACGGCGAGGTGCAGTTCGGCGCCCGCTACGCGCTCCGGGAGATCGGTGACGAAGCAATCCCCTTCCTCATCGAGGCCATCGATGCGCCTGAGCGGAGCATCCGAAGGTCGGCGGCCTCCGTTCTCCGGGAGCTCGGGTGGAAAGCCCCTGACGACGCCGGTGCAATACGCTACCTCATTGCCGACGAGGCGTGGCTCGACGTTGCGGATTACGGTGAGACCGCGATCGAGCCCCTCATCTGCATTCTGAAGTCCCCCGATAAGGGGGTGTGGTGGAACGCCGCCCGGACTCTCGGGGAGATCGGCGGGGCCGCGGTCGATCCCCTGGTCGAGCTTCTGCACGAAGCGGGCGACGAGATCCGCCCGCTGGCGGCCATGGCGCTCACGGAGATCGGTTCTCCTGCGGTCGAGCCGCTCGTCGGGCTCCTCTCTGTCCCTTCCCTTCGCAGGACTGCGGCGGGGGCTCTGGCGAAGATCGGCGAACCCGCGGTGGAGACGTGTATTCGCGCCCTGGACTCCACGGACGGGGAGGCGCAGGAGGCACTTTTACATGTTCTCGGTGCGCTCGGTGAGCCGGCGGTGCCGGCCCTGATCCAGTCTCTGACGTCCAGAAAGTCCCGCATTCGCTCTCAGGTCGCTGAAATTCTCAGCGGGATGAACTGGGAACCCTGGAGCGACTCCGAACGGGCCTGGTACCTGATCGCCCGGGAGGAGTGGATGGAACTTGCTCTGATGGGCTCACAGGCCGTTGAGCCGTTGATCCGGATGCTCAACGCCGATGACGCCCGTATACGCTGCGAGGCTGCAGCGACGCTCGGCGAGATCGGCGATCCGGCGGCGGTAGGGCCGCTCGTGAGTGTCCTCGCTGACGAGGACGTCGCCCCGGTGGCGGCGGATGCGCTTGTTGCCATTGGGGAACCGGCCGTGGCGCCCGTTCTCGAACTGCTTGAAGGCGGGGTCGGGGCCGCCAGGGAGAGCGCCGTCGAGGTTCTGGGCCGACTCGGGGCGTCTGAGGCGGTTCCGGCCATCGTCGAACTGGTCAGGGCCGGTGAAGACCATCTTCACCGAAAAGCCGTCGACGCCCTGATCGGGATCGGTGCGTCCGCGGTAGATGCCCTTATCCCTCTCCTCGGCGAGGAGGGCGACGGTCAGGGAGGAGCGGCGGCGGCGCTCGCCGGGATCGGTGAACCGGCCCTCAAACCGCTTGCCGGGGCACTCAGCAACGAGTCCTCGTCGATCCGCATGGGAGCCGCGAGGGTACTCGAGCAGCTCGGGTGGGTCCCCGAAGGGGGAACGGAGGAGATTGTCTACCTGATCGCGCTGCAGCGATGGGTGGAGGTCGTGGGTCTCGGCGCTCCCGCTGTCGATCTCCTGGTGGCGCGGTTCGGTGACCTTGACCCGGTGGTGCAGGCCGGAGCAATGAAGGCGCTCGTCGGCATCGGGGCTCCTGCAGTTCCCTCCCTGATCCTTCTGCTCGGCAGAAAGGCGCTCCGCGAGCCGGCGGAAGAGACGCTTGTCGGGATCGGCGAAGTTGCAGTGGAACCGCTGATCCAGGCCCTGAAGAAGACCCGGCTTCGCAAGACGGCCGCCGGAGTGCTTGTCCGGATCGGAAGTCCTGCGGCCGGCGCGCTCGTCCCGGTTCTCGGAGATCCCGAGATCGGACAGACCGTCGTCGGTGTCATTGAGGCGATGGGGATGGCGGCCTTCGAAGCGTTGATCGAGGCGCTCGGGAGCGACGACGCCCTGATCCGGCAGCGGGCGGGAGATCTGCTTGCCGGTCTTGGAGAGGCGGCTGCCGCCCCGCTCATCGGGGCACTGGGACACCCCGACGATACCCTCAGGCTCGGGGCGATCGATGCCCTCACCCGCCTCGGGGGCCCGGTCGTCGATCTGCTTGTGCAGGCGCTCAACGATGAACGCTACCCGGTACGGTTGGGCGCGGCAGAGGTTCTCGGCAGGACTGGATGGGAGCCGCAAACCGAGAGCGAGACCGTCAGCTACCTGATTGCGAAGGAACAGTGGACTTTCGTCGCCGGGATCGGGCCCGGTGCGGTCGAGCCGTTGATCCGGACGCTCAACGACCCCGACAGCGCAATCCAGATCGGTGCGGCGCGGGCGCTCGGGCTGATCGGGGCTCCCGCGGTCGAGAGGCTGATCTACGAGCTCCGCACCGAACAGGACGGCACGCAGAGAAAGGCGGTCGAGGCGCTCAAAATGATGGGTGAACCGGCGGTCCTGCCGCTCATCGAGGCTCTCCAGGACCGCGACTGGCAGATCCGCCTGGGTGCGGCGCGGGCGCTCGTCGGCATCGGGGATCCGGCAGTCGAACCACTGGTCAAGGCTCTCCGCGCTGCCCCCCCGACGATACGGGTGGGAGCGGCCGCGACGCTCGGCAAGATCGGGAACCCGGCGGCCATCGAACCGCTGATCGATGCGCTCCTGCACGACGACCAGCGCCTGGGGCGCGTCGTGGTGCGGGCGCTCGGCCTGATGGGCGAACCGGCGGTTCTGCCGCTCCTGCGGGTTCTCAGGGACGGGAACGAGGCGTCCCGGAAGGGTGCGGTGGCGGCACTTGTGCTGATCGACGAGCCCGCAGCACACCTGCTCCCCGGTGCGCTCGCCGATGAGCATTTCCGCGTCCGTTGCGGGGCTGCGGACGCCCTTGATCGCCTGGGCTGGTCGCCCGCGGCGGGGAAGGAATCGGTCGTCTACCTGATCGCAAAGGAGCGATGGGGCGATCTCGCCCGGGCAGGAGCGGCCGCGGTCGAACCGCTGCTCGCGGTGCTCGACGACCGCGACGACAGCATCCGGCGGCGTGCGGCGATGATCCTCGGTGAGATCGGCGACCCGCGTGCGACTCCGGGGCTCATGAGCCTCCTCCACGACGACTACTACAGCGTCCGGCGGGAGGCGGGAGCGGCGCTCATCGCCATAGGAACCCCGGCGGTGGAACTGGTCGTCTCCGCGCTCGACGACCCGGACGGCGATGTCCGGAAACGTGCGGCGGACGTGCTCGCCGAGATCGGGGATGTACGGGCGATTGCGCCCCTCGAGCGCATCTTTGACGATGAGGACTGGTACGCCCGGAAGGCCGCCGAGGATGCGGTGAAGCGGATCCGGGAGCGGCTTGCCGTATGACCCGACTATAGAGCATAAGTATCCCGTGGGGCCGCGCTCGTTTACCATCTTCTACCGGAGGCTTTACTTTCTCCTCTCGCAGGAGTTCCGGGAACGGGAGATCCCGGTCCTCAATTGTCGCCTTGACAGGATCCAGGGATTCTTCCCTTAGTTCTCGTCACCGTCAGGATTGTAGATATGTCCGGCGCCATCATGAGAGGCATGGTGAAGGGGTGGCGTTCCCTCTCCCAGATGCCTCATTGACCACCCGGAGTTCCCGACTATTTCACCGAGAGGCGAGGTGACGTTCTCCGGCATACCGCGCTCCGGGTGCGTGGAGTTCCAGATGATGGGGAAGGTGTCGTTCTCCGGCATACCGCTTCCGGGGTATCCGGTCTCAAGCGACTGCAGGATGTAGATCTCCCTCTGCATCTGGTTGTTTGCGCCCGTCAGCCCCGCGTTCTTGATCAGCACGAGGCCGCTCTCCTTATCGACGACGTAGCGTATGTCAAAACTCGTCCCGAGGTTTGCATAGTAATACACCTGTGCATTCCATTCCGTACCGGCGAGTTCCAGCGGCCCCTCAAGAACCATGAACTCGGGGCTGAAGGCAGGACTGTCGAGGTCGACCCAGAACGGTACGAGCCCCATCCCCGGGTCCCCCGGCAGGTATGACCACGAACCCGTGTACAGGATGCCCCCGTCGATGCCGCTCACCACCACCGAGTCGCCGGAATAGCCGCCCGCGGCGTCCCCGGCGGTGATCGTATCGGTCAGATACCCGAATACCCCGGTCCCCTCGTGATGCACCCACCGGTCCATCGGGTCGTCGGGTTCGATGGCGTAGTACGGGGTCAGCGCGGCCTGATACGTCACCTTCGTCCCGGGCTGCGCCCAGGCGGGCGGGGCCATGGCGGAGACCTGGCACACTATCAGCAACAGGCAACAGCCCGCCAGCAGTCTCATCGATGCTCTCATATGCTCGACCTCGGCCGGGTGTATCGGTATCCTGGTATATCAGGGTTGTGCAGATCGCCGGCAGGTGATGGGAAGAGTTTCTGTCTCCTTTCACTCGCAGGCGGCGGGAGCGCCCGCAATCCCGGCAGTTACCGGCGGACACGGTATCCGGCCGCCGTGAGAATATCGATACGGCATCGTCCCATTCGGTTCCGGAGAGCCCGTTCAGCGTCGGCTGCACCCGTTCCCAGAGCCGGCGGAGTTCGTCGGTGTCCGGTACATCACGCGCCCGGCCCTTCTGCCCTGCGAATCGAGGATGAGAAGACGCCATCAGCAGTAATCGGGGCAAATCTCGGGGTGCGTCAGGTGGACCGTGCACCATGCCTTCCCTATCTTCCTGTCAAATGCGATGTTCCTATGGAACGGAGCAGGAGGAACCCCCCGGGGTTTCGAACCTCAGGAAGGGGCATGCGTCTGGCGGTTCTACGATGCTGCTCGCATCCTCGAAGAGGGCGATCTTGTCCGGGTCGACCCGCACCTCCTTCACGTCCCCGCTGTAGGCGTTGCGGACGACGAAGGTGTGGTTGCCGCGCTCTTCGATGACCGTGTGGACGTCTCTCATGCTGCTCAGCAGCTGCCGCACTGGCAGCACCTACACGCCATGGCGACCGTCTCCCCGGATACGGGGCATTTGACGTGCGAACATGCTCGTTATCCAATCATAATCATCGCAGAAATAAAATACCCGCGGGAGAGTCGCCCGGATCAGATCTGCGTCATGCCCGGCCAGCCCGGGGTAAATAGGCTCCTGATTTACCGATGTTGTAGCCCTGCCCTCTCTTGCCGGGATTACCGGCTCTTCTGTCCCTTATGGGTTGCGAAGTAATGGCAGAGTCCTGGGATAATTACTGGATCGTGCCACTTTAATTTGGAGATTCCGGTGCGTGAAATGCAACGCCCCTTCGCGGCTTCGCGTTCTTCGCGTGAGGCCGTATCATCGCCTATAAACTGTCAGCTCACGCGAAGCCGCGAAGAACGCGAAGAACCGTTTGGTTGTGAGTTACTCCCCTTCGCGGCTTCGCGCTCTTCGCGTGAGGAGTAATAGAGAGCATCAACGCCTCACGCAAAAGGTGCGAAGGATGTGATAGGTGGCAGTGCGAGATTTATAGATTTAAGCGGCAACAAGCACTACCGGCAGAATCGGGGGGATTCGGTGAAGACTGATTACTGACTGATCGGTGCCGGATCTGCCCGGGAAACATCTAAAACAAAAATTGCATGCGAGGGGTGAGATTCGAACTCACGAACTCCTACGAGACCAGGCCCTCAACCTGGCGCCTTTGACCTGGCTTGGCAACCCTCGCTCCGGTCTTCTCTATACAATGCGGTGCAACCAGAAATATCTTGCTCCGCCGGGACCCGGTCTCCTGCGGGCGCGAGGCAGGGAACTGCTCCCTGGAGAGACCCTCCGGGCACTGGACTTCGCGGCAACGCGTGAGAGCGAAGTTGTCCCAAAACACCGTTACCGGGAGGGGGACACCCCCTCCCGGACCCTCCCCCGAGTGGCGATACCCAATGGGAAGCCGTTTCATCCCCCTGGCTCAGGATGTGGCTCAGATGGCGGATACCTGGGAATTAAGGGCTCTGGTTAGGGTATACCGAAGGTTCGGAGATCTTTTTGGGATGACCTCAGCATATTGCTATCTTCGCCCATGAACTTACGCGGAAGCACGCGGGAGAACGCGAAGAGAGGTCGATGGGTTGACCTCTCAAAGATTACCTCAATCGTTTTAGCGAAGTACTGGGCCTGTACCTGTACCCCAGCGTCCCGGAATCGTCTTCGATGCGTATTTATGCGCCCGGTTCCAACGATCCCGCATGTGGGCTGACATCTCACGGGAGTTTGCTGATTCGCCGTCCCAGGGCAGGGTTGTCCGTTTTCTGCTGGAGAACGGGTTCGGCATCAACGAAGAGGGGCGCATCGTCTGCAACGGCATCGAGATCCCCGCGACGCACATCGGCAGGGCGATCGAGACCGACCGGAGAGTCGTCGACGCCACCGCCCGCCGCATCCTCGAAAAACCCGAACTGCGCGAGGTCTTCATCCGTATGCGCGCCGCCCCCGATCTCACCCGGGTCGCCGAGGCCCTCGGCCTCTCGGTCATCACGCTCTACCCGAAGGACGCGCAACAGAAAGGGATCGTCGGCGCGGCGGTCGAAGTCCTCGTCGAGCACAACCTTTCCATCCGCCAGATCTTTGTCACCGACCCCTACCTCGCAGAGGCGCCCAGACTCGTAATGATCGTCGACGAACCGCGGATCCCGGCTTCGGTCTACGAGGAGATGCGGGCTCTTCCGCAGGTAAAACAGCTGGTTATATGAAGAGTTCCATCTCCTGCCCGAGCCGGCAGATCCGCTTCCTCTGCCTTCGCGGGAGGGCGGCTGCACGTTGCAGCCGCTCTTCGAGCGCGATGACGCGGGTTCCCTTCACCAGGTTATCCGCGTGAGCGACGATCTTCTCTTCGAGCGTACGGGGCATGCAGTCGCGCGGGACGAGGCCCAGAAGCGAAGCCTCGTCGGCCGTCAGCCCGGCCCCGATGTGCCGCTCGACGATGGCGGCGACTGCCTCGTCGAGACCGAACGACCGGCATATCTCCCCGCCCGCTTCGGCGTGACAGAGGTCATGCGTCACCCCGCGGCCGATGTCGTGGAGGAGGGCGCCGGTCTCGACCAGGTCGCGGTCAACAAGGGGATCGGATGCATAGGCGAGCGCAAGGTCGCGCACCGCCCGGCAGTGTGCGATGACTCCGTCGGAACACCCAGCCCGCCTGAGAAGATCGATGCAGTCTTCTTCACGCACTCCCGAGGCTCTCCTTGATTCTGTCGATTCTCTTCCTGAGAGCGACGGCGATGAGTTCGTTGTCGAAATGTTCGAGCATCTCCTCGCAGTTTGGACACTCGAAGTTCCAGTTCGCCGCGTCCGTGAAGGTGTAGATGACGCTGCAGTTCCTGCACATGTAAAAGTCGTTCTTCTCCTCGTAGGCAAGCCGGGCGTCAAGGTGCTCAAGCGCATCGCGAACCTGCTCCTCGATCACGTCGTGGATACGGTCGAGGCGGAGGTGCCAGAGGTAGGTGAGCCAGCCGGTCTCGGAGTTCTTCAGCCGCCGGTACTCGGCAAGGCGCCGCTCGTAGAGCGTGTAAAGGGTATGGCGGACGGTGTTGAGGTTGACCCCGGTAATCTCGGCAAGTTCCTCGTCACTGTGCTCACCATCTTCAGGGAACCGCCTGAGAAGTTCGATTCCCGCCTCCCCGATCATGCGCAGGACATAGGCGTTGATTGCCGGATCGTCCAGCAGTTCAGTGACGGATACCATGCTCAAATCTCTCCCATAACAGAATAAACGTATAAGAATTTATATGCCGCATCGATGGTTACCATACTCTGTTCTTAACCTTTAATTTACTTACCCTGCCTTCGAGGGGCGCGCTCATCTTCCGACCTGCTCCCGGACGGCCGCTGTGTTCCTCTCGAGATCGGCATACGCCTCCTCTTCCGTCTTGCCGCAGCCGTAGACGCTCACGACGGCCTGCCCCTCCTCGAACTCGGTTCCGGGCCAGGGGATATCGGCGATGCGGGGCGCAAGGTCCGAGAGGTCGGCGTCAAGCCGCATGTCCCGGTCGGCAAAGAGGATCCGCCGGACGGCGACCTGTCGGGGTGCAGGCATCGCCGCCGGGATCACCCCGCGGCAGGCGTCCATGTGCATGGCAAAGACACTTTTTCCGGTCGCCATCTCGACCGTGTCGAGCGTGGCCTGGAATCTGGGGTTGATCTCGATCGCCCAGGGTTTTTCTCCTGCAACAAAATCGATTCCGATCGAGCCCACGCACCCGCTTGCGGCGGCAATCCGCTCCGCCGCTGCGATCATCTCCCTGGTAAGGGGGTGGGAGAACGGCGTGACCGACCCGGCAAACCCGTGTGCGCTCTCCCCGTCGCCCCTGAGGATCTGCCGGTTGACTGCGATTGCCCGCGCGCACCGGCCGTCCGCGATGCAGGAGACACTCGACGGTATCCCGTCGACGAGGTCCTGCGCGATGTAGGGCACGTCCGGCCAGACCTCCTCCCACCGGCGGAGTTCCTCCTCTGCTCTCACGACTGCGTTCCTCCATCCGCCCGCTCCCCTGCGCGGCTTGATCATTGCCGGGTAACGGCCTTCCCCCGCAAGCGGCGGAACCGGCACGTCCAGCCCCTCGAAGAACCGCTGGATCTCCAGTTTGTCGAGAAACCGCTCCACCTTCGCGGGCGGCGTGCCGCAGAGCGGGATCGTCGTCCCGACGGCTTCGGCGCCTGATGCGACGACCAGCGCATCGACCGGGTGACGGGCGGCGAACTCAGCGATCTTCTCCGGGAGTTCGTCGAGTTCGTCAAACGTCAGGCAGTCCTCTGTGTACCAGCCGAGATCCCGGTCGCAGAAGTGGTCGACGGCGTAAACCATGTAGCCCGCCCGGTGGGCCGACTGCGCCACATGCCGCGTGGCGAACCCCGCAACCAGAACCCGGCCCTTCACCGCTCCACCGTCTTCTTACCTGCTTTTGCCGGCTCGATCCGGATCTTCGCGTCCGGGTACTCCCGGTTGAGTTCCTTCCCCTCGTAGAGGTGGTCGAGGAAGAGGGCGAGGCTCGATATCTCGGAGTGGGGCTGGGTGGTCACCGAGACGTTGTAGTCGGCGAGCCCGTAGATGTCGCCCGGCACCTTCTCCGCCCCCACCACGACGAGCACCCGCTCCTCTGCGCGGATCTCGTCGATGACGTCGGTCATCCGGAGCCCGTACATCGTGAGGTGGGCGACCTTGCCGCCGGCGGCTTTCCAGTCCAGGATGCACCGCCGCCACTTCACGTCGTTCTCGATGAAGAAGTCTCCTCCCCACCGGGAGGCCACGTCCGTTATGCTCCTGGCGACACCGGGATCGTCTGCGGCGAGGTACATCCCTCGGGCACCGAGCGCCCGCGCCGCGAGCCCGACGTGGGTCGTCACCCTTTGATCGCGTTCGGGCCGGTGGCCTATCCGGAGCACGGCCACTTCGGGCGCGCCGCTCATTCTTCGCTCCTTTTTGCCCGTATTACCCCGTTCTCGATGACGAACGGCAGGTCGTCTCTGGTGTGGCGACACTGGCACTCGATCAGCGATTCCTGGATCGAGAGATGGCGCACCGTATCTCCCGACCGCCTGATGAGAAGGTAGCGTTCAAGACGCTCAAGCGATGCCGTCACCACACCGGGCTCACATCCGGTGGCTGCTACCAGGTCTTCGACCGTACTGTCGCCGGTTTCGGGAATCCGGTGATATACGGCCCAGTCCAGATCTTCCTCACGCACACCTATTCTTTTTTCCGGGGAGACCGATATACTTATTCATGCACCGTTCCGGCTCTGTCGGCCGCTATCGGCGCAGTTTGCCGGTGCGAGAGATTGGAACTATCGAGGTGGGAACCGGGTATGGTCGATTATATGGAACTGGCGGAATTCGCCGACAGCCTCTTTGAGGCGAGCGACGATGACGACGAGCTTCTCGGGAAGATGCTGGATACGGTTGACGAAGAGACCCGGGGGGCGCTGCTCTCCTCTGACCTCCTCAACGCCTACCAGGTCTTTTACTACTACTTCCGGGAGACGCCGGACGAGTTGACGATGGAGCGGCTGCAGCTCCACGCCGCATCCGACCTCGCGCGGGGACTCGTCATCGACGAGGTTGATATCTACGAGGTGATCTTCTCGATGGAAGATGGGGAACCCGTCCTCCTCCTCACCGACGGCGAGAGCACGCTCGCACGGTTCAGCGGCCCGGAGGCATACGCAAAGATTGCCCGCTACATAGAGGAGTGTCTCTAGAGCGGCTGTTTGCCGGCGGTGATCAGCCGTTCGTCCACTCTTGCCCGGACGACCGGCGGGAGGTCCCCCCACCGGATCACCGCATCACCGATGACGGCAAGCACGCCCGAGATCTCCGTCTCTCCAAGACCGTCAAGGACGGAGGTGTCATCAGCCGTGATCCGGTTGCAGATCGCCGTCGCCCACGCGTCCGCGGCGACGACGTCGGGGGAGATGACCGTCACGGCGTCGGCGATGCCGAAACTGATCGACGGGCCCACCGTCGCCGATGAGGTGCAGATGCCGAGGACTCCCTCTCCTGGAGGGATCAGGAGCGCAAAACGCCCGCTCAGGGGTGATGTGCCTGCATAGATGCCGACCTTCACCTCGCGGTCGCTCACGAGGGCGATATCCCCGCCGTTGTCGACGAGGCCGAACGTCGCGCCGGCCCCGACCATCGCCTCCACTCCTGCCCGGGCTATAGCGCCCGCCACCGCCGCCATCGGCCCGACTCCCGCCTCCGTGGCCGCCCGGGCCATGCTCGCCGGTATCTCTGCAGGGTTCTTCGGGGTATACGGCTCGAACGTCGCCGAAAAATAGGGATCTATGGCAATCTGCCGCTCGACTTCCTGCCGGGCGATCAGCATGCCGGATTTCGCCGCCTCGGTCTGGCGGGGGTCGTCCGCGAGGATCGTCGCGATCGTCTGCCGGTACTCGAAATGTTCCCGGATCATCCCTGTTGCGAGAGAGCGCCGTGCGGGCACGCCTGGATGCACTTGCCGCAGAGGACGCAGCGCTCGGAGTTCACCCGGAGTTGCCACTCCTCGTCGAAGGAGAAGACCTCCTGGGGACAGATGCTGATGCAGGCCCCGCAGTCGATGCACTCCCCCTCGTCGCGGGCGATAGCGTTCTCCATCACATGAACCGAGACTCCGAGTTCCTCAAGGCGCTGCCGGATCTGGTCTGCGCTCCTGTCGGGGACGTCGATCAGCACCTCGCCGGCCATCGAGTCGATGTTGGCCTTCTCGACGTTGATGAGGACGCCGGTCTCCTTCACCACCCGGGCGATGACCGGTTCTCTGCCCGGATCGGCTCTTCCTTTCCGTGAGAACGTCAGCAGGAGTTTCATTGCCGCCGCCTCCCACCGAAGAGTTTCCCGAGATCGATCGCCGAGAGGATGCCGACTACCCGGTTCGTCGCGTCCACCACGGGAAGAGCGCTGATGTTGTTCTGCTCCAGTTTCTGGGCGGCGATGTCCACCGGTTCGTCGGGTATCGTCTTGATCACGTTCCGGGTCATGATATCTCTCACCTGACGGAGGCGTCCGTCGTTCACCACCGCCTTCGAGACGTCGTAGGTGGTGATGATCCCGACCAGCGTGCCATTGCCGTCGAGGACCGGGAGATGGTTCGTCTCGCCCCGGAGCAGCCGCTTTGCCGCCACCCGGATCTCCTCGTCCTCCGTGATGCTGATCACCTGCCGGTTCATGATGTCGCGGACGCGGGGGGTGACGGCAGTCTCCCGCATCGGCCTTCCACGTTTCGTCGGGTCGATCCGGCGGGTGGGAAGGGCAAGCTCCATCTTCCCCGCCTCGATCCGTGCCTTGAGTTCCTGCGCAACCGCCCGGGCCCCCCGGTAACTGGAGAGCGGCGACGTCCGGACGGTCTCACCGTCGATCTCGACCGATCCGCTCTTCAAGTCGGCATAGCTGACCCTCGCAAGCGACGGCCGGTCGCGCCGGGGCGTGCCGTAATCAATGATCTCGGTCAGGATATCCTCGTCACGCACCGCGGTGCTCCGGACGATCCCGGTATCGAGCACCGGAATCGGGACGCCGACGCCGAGATACAGCGTCACCCCGTAACCGTTCATCACCGCCGCACGCAGGAACTCCTGGTGCATCTGCTTCATGTCCCCGGTCACCATCAGTGTCCCGAATCCGCCTCCGGCGGAGTGCTGTGTCCCCTCGCCGACGATCATACCTTCCGCACCGGCAAGGAAGATCGGGACGCCGCTCCCGATGACCCGGAATTCGGGGTCGTTTACGAGCGGGGAGAGGGTCCCCGCGCCGGAGTAGGAGACGTTGCCGCACCGCGGGAGGAGGGTGCCCATGTAGGTGTTGAGCGTCCGATCGGTGGTGTTCGAGGCTGCGTTGTAGCGCTGGTAGGAGTTCCTCGGGTTGACCATGATCGCCTGGTTCATATCCTCGAGCAGCAGCTCGGTCGTGATGCTCCGGCGCGGGTAGCAGTCGGTCCCGTGGGAGGTTGCCCGCAGTTCGACGGTGCCTCCCGCGACGAGTTCCTCGAGGACGTGGGCGCCGCCGTAGACCTGGTCCCTGGACACGGCCTCCTGGGTTGCGCCCAGGTAGGCGTCGACCGCTGCAATTCCCGCGTAGGCCTCAACGTCGTTGAGCCATACATGTTCCATCCGGATGGGGGGGTCGGCGTGCCCGAAGTTGAAGAAGGCACCGGAAGAGCACATTGCCCCGAACGTCCCGGTCGTGACGACGTCGACCTCCGCCAGTGCCCCTTCCTCTCCCAGTTCGTCGACGATGCCCGGCATCTCGTCGGCGGTGACAACTCGTGCACTACCGTCGCGTATCCGGGCATTGATGAGATCGAGGGACTTTTCCATGGTCGTATATTCTCTTTCAGAATATTTATAGGTGTTGATTATTACTTTAGGTAATATCATGCCGGGATATGCGTGCATCCAGGCAGGTTCTGTCCGGTATAACCTCCGGGAGAAGCGTAGCGGGGGTCTGTTGGATTTTGCGCCAAAAAAGGATGGATTTTTTGTGTTCAGTCCCGTCTACGGAGCGCGACGGAAAGCCCGAGGATCCCGAGCGCGCCTATCACGGCGAAGGGCGCCACGCCTGCGTGGGGGGCCTCTGTCGGCACGGGCGAGAGCGAGGCCGAGGCCGAGGCGGTGCTTCCGGCGCCGACCTGAACGGTGGTCGCCCAGTCGCCGTAGCCGCTGAGCGCTACCCTGACCGCGTGGGTGCCGGTGGCAACGCCGTCGACGGTCAGCGGGGTGATGCCCTTATAGGCGTTGTCGATGTAGACCTCGGCCCCCGACGGGGAGGAGGTGACCGAGATCGAGCCGGTTGTGGTCGACTGGCCGGGCTGGAGCGTCGCGGTGACGTGGCTCGTGGTCGCGGCGCTGACGCTGACCGACGTCGTGTAGTCCTGGTAGCCGGAGAGGGCTACCCTCATCGTGTGGGAGCCGACCGGGACGTTCGATATCGTGTAGACTCCGGCCGCGGGTGTCTTACCCTGGTACCTGTTGTCGAGGAAGACATCCGCGCCTGCCGGGTAGGAGACCACGTCGATGACGCCGGCGGTCTCGGAGGGGATGGAGGTGAGGTGCGCGTTGACGTAACTGGTCACGCCGGGGCTCACGGTCACGGTCGACCTCCAGTCATAGTAGTTGGCTAGATCGAGCTCGATGTTGTGTTTCGCTGCCGAGACGCTGGAGAGCGTCAGGGGTGTCCGGCCCTTGTAGACCCCGTCCATGTAGACGTATGCACCGGAGGGGCTGGAGGTGACCTTGATCGCCCCGTACTGCTCTATCGGGGTCAGGGTGAACTGGATGTTCGACTGCTGCCCAGCCCTGACCGTCACCGTGCTCAGATCAGACCGGTAGCCCGAGCGTTCGGCTTCAAGAGTGTAGGTGCCGGGGGAGAGGCTCTGAATCGTGAGCGGTGCCGTGCCCCGGTAGTTCCCGTTCAGGTAGATCGCAGCGCCGGAGGGGCTTGACGTGACGTGGATCGAACCGGCGGTCTCGACCGGTTGCAGCGTCGCGTAGACGTCTCTGGTCTCGCCTGCTGCGGGACTCGACGGCAGGTTGGCGGAGTAGGCCTGATAGCCGCTCTTCTCGACCCGGATGGTGTTGTAGGGCGCCCCGGTGGTGTAGACCGGGACGTCGAGCGTTCCTCCGTAGGTGGTACCCTGGTACTGCCCGTCAAAGTAGACGTTGGCACCGTCGATGTTGCAGTGGATGCGGTACCACGCCTGGTCTCCTCCCATCTGTGCGGATACGGCCGGAATGCCAGCGCAGAGAACGAGGAGCGTCATTCCTATGATAAGATTCCTCAGCATGTTCAGTCTCCAAAAGATAATAATCGGATCTCGGTTTTTCAGGGAAATAATTATTTCTATTTTATCTACTCCATGTCTATTGCCCTTATAGGATAATGGCCCGTTTACTCCCGGGATATGCAAAATGTTCCTGAGTATGAAATGTATTTGACGGGGGGGGAACCGGGTCCGGGGACGGCTTCCTCATCCACCCTTTTTATTCTGTGAGGTTCATACGGGGTACCATATGGATATCCGGAGGTTTATCGCCGCGCTGGAGCAGGTCGCTCCACCTGATCTGGCCGAAGAATATGACGCCGGGAAGATCGGTCTCGTCGTCGAGGGAAAAGATGAGATCGCGACCGTCTGCACTGCGCTCGATGCCACGCAGAGGGTGGTGGAGGCTGCAGTCCGTGCCGGAGCGGATATGCTGGTCGTCCACCACCCCCCCATCTGGAACCCGATCACGGCGGTTCGGGGCCCGATCTCGCACCTTCTCCGGGTCGTCCTCTCCGCCGACATGAACCTCTACGTGATGCACACGAACTTCGACCATGCGGAGGGCGGCGTCAACGACGTCCTGGCGGCGAAACTCGGCCTTCTCCGGTGCGAGCGGATGACCGCCGGCCTCGTCGGCGACTGCTCCCTCGATGCCGGAGAGATCACCCGCCGCCTCCCTGGCGGAGGGATCCGGGTCTACGGCGAAGTGGGAACGATCCGCCGCCTCGCCGTCGTGGGCGGGAGCGGGTTTGACCCCGACCTGATCGGGGAAGCCGTCGACCTCGGGGCGGAGGCGTTCCTCTCGGCGGAACTGAAGCACAGCGTAGCCCGTGCATCGCCCATCCCCTGCCTCGAAGCCACCCATTACGCGCTCGAAGCCCCGGCCATGGAGGCTCTCGCGTCCCGCATGGGGTGGCATTATATCCCTGATCCGCCACACGTAGTGGTAGTTCCATGAGGGGTCTCTGGCAGAAGATGGAGCATGACCGGGCGCTGACGCCGGAGTTCCGCGCCTGCATCAAGCGTGTCTACGGCGAGCGAGGGAGAAAGGCGCTCGAGGCTGTCGACGCAGGGCAGGTGAAACGTTACCTGGATTTCTTCGTCGTGGTGGGTCGGAGCAGCGAGTATATCGTCGAAGAGGACTTCTGCACATGCAGCGATTTCCTTTTCCGGGGGCGCGAATGCTGGCACATTCTTGCGGTGCGCATCGCCGAGAGGACGGGATTATATGAATCCTACGACCTCTGGTATCAAGATGCATGGAAAGTATGAATATCCTGCACAAACAACTATATTCGGCACAACCCAACAGAGTTATGCTGCGTGATTTTAATGCTCGAGGATGAATATACGCTCGATTATTTCAGGTCAGAAGGGTTTGAGCGGAAGGTCTGCAAGAGTTGCGGGTCGGCCTTCTGGACCCGGGACCCCGAACAGGAGTTCTGCGGCGACGCCCCGTGCGTGACGTACAACTTCATCGGCAACCCGGTCTTCAGGCCCCATACTGTTGATGAGATGCGGGAGGCGTTTCTCTCGTTCTTCGAGCGGCACGGTCATACACGCCTCGAAAGATATCCCGTAGCCGCCCGGTGGAGAGACGATATCTACCTCACCATCGCGTCTATCGCCGATTTTCAACCGTTCGTCACGAGCGGAGTCGTTCCTCCGCCGGCAAACCCGTTGACCATCTCTCAGCCCTGCATCCGCTTGAACGACCTCGACTCGGTCGGGAGATCCGGGCGCCACCTGACGCTCTTTGAGATGATGGCACACCACGCCTTCAACACCCCGGAGGAGCAGATCTACTGGAAGGACGAGACGGTCGCTCTCTGCGACGAGTTCATCACGTCCATCGGCGGCGATCCCACCGGTGTCAGCTACAAGGAGCACCCCTGGTACGGCGGCGGGAACGCCGGGGCGTCCGTCGAGGTGCTGATCGGCGGTCTTGAGGTCGCGACGCTGGTCTTCATGAACCTCGGACGGCAGAAGACCGATCAGCCGCCCGTCGACGTGAACGGGGTGCCTTACTACCCGATGCGGCTGAACATCGTGGACACCGGCTACGGCCTTGAGCGGTTCGTCTGGGCCTCGAAGGGTTCGCCGACGATCTACGATGCGGTCTTCCCGGAGATGGTGAGCCGCCTGACGCGTTCGTCTCACCTCGAGAACCTCCTCGACAGCCCGGAGTTCACGAAGATCATGGGGCTCAGCGCCCGGTTCGCCGGGGTGATGGACATCTCCGGGACGAACCTCCATAACCTCCGGAGGAAGGTCGCGGAGGCTATCGACGTACCCGTCGACCGGCTGGAGCGGATCGTCGTTCCGATCGAGAAGGTCTACTCGATCGCCGACCACACCCGCTGCCTCGCCTATATGCTCGGGGACTGCATCGTCCCCTCGAACGTCCGCGAGGGCTACCTCGCACGGCTCGTGCTTCGCCGGACGCTCCGGATGATGAACGACCTCTCGATGGACGAGGATCTCGCCGACCTCGTGGAGGCGCAGATGCAGGCCGTGGGGGTCGAGACCTTCGGGCAGGAGGTCGATAGAGTCCGGGAGATCGTGGAGAACGAGGAGGCGAGATACGCAAGCACCCTTGAGCGCGGGACCCGGATCGTCCAGAAGATCGCCCGGAACTACAGGGCAAAGAGTTCCCGGGTTCCCCTCGATGAGGTGATCACCCTCTACGACTCGCACGGCATCCCGCCTGAGATGGTGAAGGAGGTCGCTGCCGCCGAGGGTGCCGTCGTGGAGATCCCCGACAACTTCTACTCGCTGATCGCCGATACACACTCGGAGGCGCAGAAAGAGGCGAAGGGAGATGACCCGCTCGATGCCTACCGCGAGCGTGCAGCCTCCCTCCCTCCGACGAAGAAGCTCTACTATGAACTGCCCTGCGAGGTCGAGTTCGAGGCGATGGTGCTGGATTACTTCGACGGGACAGTGGTGCTCGACCAGACGCTCTTCTATCCCGAGGGAGGAGGCCAGCCGTCCGATACCGGCACCCTGGTGGCGCCCGAGAGCATGGTGCGGGTGGAGGAGGTCGTGAAACTCGGTGAGGTGATCCTCCACCGGGTGACGGGCGGCCCCCTGAAGCGCGGTGAACGGGTGAAGGGTATGGTGGACGAGGAACGCCGGCGGTCGCTGATGCGTCACCACACGGCGACCCACGTTCTCCTGCACGCCGCAAAAGAGGTGCTCGGCGTCCATGTGCACCAGGCGGGCGCCCAGAAAGGAAGCGAGGTGTCCCGTCTGGACGTCCGGCACTACAAGCATATCACGCCTGAAGAGCTCAAGCGGATCGAGATCGAAGCGAACCGACTGGTCATGGTCGATACACCGGTCTACGTCCACCTTGAGGAGCGGACGAAGGCCGAGCAGAAGTACGGGTTCGGCCTCTACCAGGGCGGCGTCCCGCCGGGTCGTGAGATCAGGACGGTGCAGGTCGGTGCCGATGTCCAGGCGTGTGCGGGAACACACGTCCGGGCAACCGGCGAGATCGGGCCGATCCGGGTCCTCGGCGTCGAGCATATCCAGGACGGCGTCGAGCGACTGGTCTTTGCGGCCGGTGTCGCCGCCGTGTATGCCATGCAGCACCAGGCCGATCTCCTCCAGGAGTCTGCCGACGTGGTGAGCGTCCAGCCCGAGAACCTGCCGGCAACGACGGCGCGGTTCTTCTCGGAATGGAAGGAACAGAAGAAGGAGATCGAGCGTCTCCAGAAGAAAGTGGTCGACCTCGAGATGCAGAACCTCGACGGCGAGGTGGTGGACGGGGTCCGTGTCGTCGTCAGAACGCTCGATGCAACCCACAAGGAGCTCGTCGCACTCGCCACGACTGTCGCTGAAGAGGGTGGCGTGGCGCTCTTTGCATCGAGCGACGGAGCGGTGAAAGTAGTGGCGACGTCGGGCGCCCCGGCGGTGAACGCCGTCGAGATCGTGCGCGAGGTCTGCGGCATCCTCGGCGGGAAGGGCGGCGGCAAGCCGAACCTTGCACAGGGCGCGGGCACGGACGCCTCCCGGCTCGAAGAGGCGCTCGAGTACGGGCGCAACCGGATCATTGAAGCACTCCATGGCGAATGATGTCGTAGTTATCCAGCCGGGCGATGAGCAGGCACAGAAGATCGCCCGGGCGATGGCGAGCCAGACGGCAAACGCGGTCATCCAGGCTTTCGGCAGCGGGCCGCTGACGTCCTCAGAGGTTGCCCGGCGGATGAAGATCCCCATCACCACCGCTTCGTACCACATCGATAACCTTCTTGCCGCCGGACTTCTCGAGGTTATGGAGACCCGCTGGAGCGAGAAGGGCCGCGAGGTGAAGGTCTACGGGCTTGCGAACCAGGTCTTCATCATCGCGCCGCCGGTGAGCGACCTCCGGTCGGTGCTGAAGAAGTACACGACGCTCTTCGGGATCGTCGTCCTCGCAAGCATCGGGCTCTGGTCGATCCTTCCGGCGGTGCTGCCGTTCGACGGCGTTACGCCTGTCTCAAGGTCGGTGACCGGCAACGGGGATAACTACCCCGGGGAGGAGTTCTCGACGCTCCAGTCTCCCGTTCCCGATGCCGCCGGGGCGCTGCCGGTTCACGATCTCGTGATGGGCTTCTTCTTTGGCGCCTGTGCGGTGCTGCTCGCGCTCTTCATCTACGAGGCCTACTACTGGTGGCGCACATCCCCGCGCTACCGGATGGAAGAAGAGGAGGACTAAAAAAGGTCCGGGAAAAGAAGGTTTCAGGGGGTCTTTACCGCCGCCCTCCTGCAACTCCTGCCTGTGGTTGTTTTCCCGTTCCTGCTTCTACTTTTGCCCCGCACCGGGGACATCGCGTCTTCTTCGGGTTGATCTCCGCTCCGCAGCTGTAGCATTTCGGCATGGCATATCACCACACTGAGCCTGATTGGGTCCTGATACCATAAGGTTATCTCATGACAAATCCGGCAATAATCTCGGTTGCAGAGAGAAAACGATTGGGAACGTGGGTGGAACGCGGTTTATAGGGGCCTCACGGCGCTCCTCTGCTCGCGCGTATGGCGGGCGGAGATCCGGGTACCGCGCTCTACCGTGCGATCAGTGTCTCTGGTTCTCCGGTTCTCCCTGTTATTTCAGATAATATCTCCAGATATTGGTTTTATGAGACTTTCTGTGTCCGGCATATATTTGAATATGGATAATAATATATCACCCGCTCGTCAACCATAATCCATGCTCGGTGCCGTCCCAGGTATCGACCCGGAGTTCTTCTCCCTGGTCGTCGTCCCGGTCTTCATCTTCCTCGCACGTATCTGTGACGTCACCATCGGGACGATGCGGATCATCTTCGTCTCCCGCGGGATGAAACTGATCGCCCCCATCCTGGGGTTCGTCGAAGTCTTCATCTGGATCATCGCCGTCGGCCAGATCTTTCAGAACCTCACGAACCCTCTCAACTACTTCGCCTACGCGGCCGGGTTTGCCACCGGGAACTACATCGGGATGCTTGTCGAGGAGCGGCTGGCGATGGGGCTCGCGCTCATCCGGATCATCACCCAGCGCGATGCGACGAACCTCATCGACTACCTCCGTGCGGCAGGCTACGGGGTGACCGTCCTCGACGCCCAGGGGAAGGTGGGCCCGGGCAAGGTCATCTTCTCGGTGGTCAAGCGCAAAAACATGCGCGACGTGGAGGACGCCATCCATGAGTTCAACCCGAAGGCCTTCTACTCGATCGAGGACATCCGGCGGGCGGCGGAAGGGACGTTTCCGGCAACCGTGCCGGGCCCGACACCATTCTCCTTCGGAAGGGTCATCCGGAGGGGGAAGTAAGCCTTTTGTAGGTTATCGGGGTGCTACAGGACTGTTTCACACCCCTGTTTTCCCACTGTCCATGAGGGGACACTGATGTCTCACGCGAAGCCGTCAAATCTGGAGATGCAGGCTGTCTCCGTCGCACCCTGCGGTGAAGTCGCCCTTCGCGGCTTCGCGTAAGATAACCGGGATGGGCAACAATACGGCCTCACGCGAAAGACGCGAAGCCGCGAAGGGGAGTTACAGATAATTATGCCGAACTTCGCGTTCTTCGCACCTGACGGTGCTCGAACTCCTGCCCAGAGGGCCGTCGTCCTTCGCATGAAAACTCGATACGTTTTGAATGAGTGTCCCGGTCCCGGCGGCGTAATCTTATGCAAACCGCCGGATGCCCGCGAGCGGCGGGAGGACGACCACTTCGCCGTCGACCTCCACCACGGGCTGGAGGCTGCCCGCATCCACGCGGCGGAGGATGGGGGAGAGGAAGTCCCGGCTCCTTGCGTAGTTCACCACGACGCCGGGGGAGAGTGGGTTGAACGCCGGCATTACGAGGAGGTCCTTCCCGTGGGCCACGCCCCGGCCGTAGAGGAAGCAGGGGAACCGGGCAAGGTCGATCTCGATCGCCGGGTGGTCGTGCCCGATGATGAGCGTCCCGTGGTCGTCGACCGCCTGATCCCCGTGCACCACCGTGTAGCCGCCGCGATCGTAGCGCTCGACTGTCCCTCCCATGATAGCGGGGAGCATGACGTCGTGCGATCCCCGGACGAGGACGACCTCGCACTCCGCCCGGAGCGTCGCAAGGACCGTCGAGAGCGTCTCCTTCACGCCCCGGCTCACCCGGTCAAAGGCATGGAAGATGTCCCCGTCAAGGACGAAGACCTGCGGAGCGAACCGCTCCAGAATCGCCTCGAACCGCTCGAGGAGCGTCTCCTCCTCGTGGAGAGGAAAGTGGAGCCCCTGCCGGTAGAGCGCCTCGGAAAGCCCGATGTGGACGTCGGAGACGACGCAGAGGGACTGCTCCCGGACAAAGAGCGCGCCTTCATAAAAGCCGAACCGCGAGAGGAGATCGGCCTCCGTGACCACGTTCATGCCGCCGCCCCGCCTTCGATGCTGCTCATCACCCGGCGCTGGAACTCGCGGAGCATCGAGAGTTTGTCCTGCGCGTAGACCGCGTCGGAGACGCCGAGCGTCGCGATCCCGAACGCGAGCGGGCTCGGGGACGCGGCGCGGGTCATGACGACCTCGATATCGCCCGCGCCGATCCCGTCGACGATCCGCCGTATGTTCTCCGCCTCGAACCGGTCCTCGATCACCTCCCGGTAGGTCTCCCGCATCACGGCGAAACCCGGGAGGCGTTTTGCAAACGAGATCAGCATGTCGGCGCTCACCTGCTGGCGCCTGGCGCTCCTCCGCCTCCCCATGTAGTTACGGAGGATCATGAACGACCGGGCTGCGTTGATCCGAAAGACCCGTTTTATGAGCTGGGTGTCCCCGACGGCCTCTGTGAGGATCTCGCTACACTCGTCGGCCCGGATGCCCCGGAGGATGCGTGCGGGATCGACCTGCTTCTCGAGCGGGATCGAGACCAGAAACCCGGTGTCGCTGATCCCGACCGAGACGTTCGTCGTCACGTCCCGGGCGATCATGAAGGCGACGATCCGGGAGAACCCGTCATTGAACCGCAGCCCGTAGTTGGTCATGAAGTAGTAGAGCCTGCGCTGGTTTTCCCGGTCGACCTGCTCCTCGATGACGATCCTCCCGGGCGTGGGGACGGCTTTGTCGCCCATATAGAGCACCTGCTGCTCGAAGATCGCGCAGATGCTCCGGGCGCTGTTCTCGTCGATGGGATAATCGGCGAGGAGAGTCTCGACGACCTCTTCCGTTCCCGCCGTCTCCAGCGCTCGGAGCATCATCTCCTTGAACCGGAGGACGTGCAGCCCGAGGTCGAACGAGAGCGGGAGTTTCTCCGAGAACCAGCTCGGGATCGTCGGCCGGTCGGTCGTCGGGTCGACATAGAGTTTTCCGCCCCGGCGGTAGGCGAACCGGTAGCGCCGACCGCCGAGGACGAAGACGTCGCCCTTGTTCATCCGTTCCAGATACTTCTCGTCCAGGTTGCCGGCAAAGACCCCGTCACGGGTGAGGACGTCGCAGGAGAACTCGTCCGGGATCGTCCCGGAGTTGAGGAAGTAGATCATCCGGGCGTTTCTCCCCCGTTTTCGCACGGTTCCGGTCTCCTCGTCGTGCCAGATCTTCGCGTAGATCCGTCGCTCCTCGAGCCCCGCGTACTCTCCGGCGAGGTAGCGGACGACGCTCATCAGGTCTTCCTCCTCGAGGTCCCGGTAGCAGTACGACCGGCGGATCACGTCGAGCATCCGGTCGATCTGCGCTTCGCCCTCAAGTGCTATCCCGAAGACGTGCTGCGCGAGAACATCGAGGCAGTTCTCCGGGATATGGATCCTATCCACAAACCCGTTCTGCCCCTCCCGGAGCATCACCGCACACTCCACGAGTTCGTCGCGGTCGAGGACGACGATCCGCCCTTTCACCACCTCGCCGAGACGGTGGCCGGCCCGCCCGACCCGCTGGAGGAGCGCCGCGACGGACTTCGGGGACCCTACCTGGAGGACGAGGTCGACGTGGGGCATGTCGACCCCGAGTTCGAGCGACGTCGAGGTCGTCACCACCTTCACCCTCCCGGACTTGAGCCGCTCCTCGACGGAGAGCCTCCCCTCCGTCCCCATCGAGCCGTGATGGCATCCCGTGTTCTCCTCCGTATACCACTCAGGATAACGGACGCGGAGGTTGTGGAGGATCCGTTCGGCACCGTTCCGGGTGTTCGTGAAGACGAGCGTATTGCTGTGTCCCTGGACGAGACGGTGGATCGTCGAGTAGAGGTGCCGCGCGAGGTCTTCGGGGGTGGTGTCGATCAGGTCGGAAACCGGGCAGAGGAGTTTCAGGTCGAACTCCCGGGCGAACCGGGTGTCGACGATCTCCACGTCGCGTCCGGCGCCGACCAGGAATTGGCCGACCTCGGCGAGGGGTTCGATCGTCGCCGAGCAGCCTATCCGCGTAAAGCCGCCTCCCGTCTCCTTCACCAGTTCTTCGAGCCGTTCAAGGCTCACCGAGAGGTGGACGCCGCGCTTCGAGCCCGCAAGGGAGTGGATCTCGTCGACGACGACCCACCTGACCGTCCGGAGGCTCTCACGGAACTTCGGGGAGTTCAAGAGGATCGCGAGCGTCTCGGGGGTTATGTTGAGGATGTGCGGGGGTTTTCGTGCCATCTTCGCCTTATCCGCCCGCGAGACGTCCCCGTGCCGGATGGCATGGCGGAGCGGAGTGTGGTCGATCCCGCGCTCGCTGGCGACCCGAGCGATCCCGTCGAGCGGCAGGCTGAGGTTCTTATGGATGTCGTTTGCAAGCGACTTGAGCGGCGAGATGTAGAGGCAGTAGACGCTGTCTTCGAGTTCGCCTGCCCGCGCCCGGACGAAGATGTCGTCGATGATCGCGAGGAACGCAGAGAGGGTCTTTCCAGACCCGGTCGGCGAGCAGATGAGGACGTTCTTTCTCTCGTGGATGAGCGGGACCGCCATCCGCTGCGGCGGGGTGAACCGCCCGTCCAGTTCTTGTATGCACCATTCCCGTACGTTCTCGTCGAGGAGATCGAGGATCTCCTCGTTCGAATGCTTTTCCGGCCGCTTCTCCATCCTGTTACCTCTTGTCGTCCCTTGAGTCCCGCCGTGCGCCCTCCCGCATATGGATGCGGGGCGCGGCAGGTCCGCGTAATCCCTGAATTTGCCCCTAATCCTGGAGAATTTACCTGCATCGATGCTTTGGGGCATCGGATTCGTGGTATCATGCTGCAGAACTAGTTTTTGGCAGCTGTAATCCTTCAGTTGCGGCCGAAGTGCCGTGCCGAATTTTGTATGTATTTTGCAACCATAAACAATAGTCTTTTGCATCTTGGGAAGCGATCTTTCGGGGCGGGCGGATGATATCATGCGGGTTTATTGCGCTTAAATCAGGTTTTTAGTCTGTTTCAGCGGCATTGGAACCTCCGGGGCAATCGGATGCATTACCCCGACCCTTTCTCTGCAGGATGGAGTTTACTGCCGCCATTTCAGGCAATACTTGCCTCCTCTCCCGCGCCGGCCCCGCTACCCCGGGAGGAAGAGGATAGCTGCCCCCTCCCCGGGCGTCTGGGATATTCTAATGTAGGTTCTCGTGAAACCTAACAGTGGAATTACGATGACAAATCACCCGGTTAAGAACATGATGCGGTTGATGGCGACCAAGATCCGGACGATCGCGGATGTGATGTCCGACGAAGAGATCGATACGCTCCTCACCGAGATCCTGAATGCAAACCGCATCTATACCATGGGCGCCGGGCGCTCCGGGCTTGTAGCGAAATCGTTTGCCATGCGCCTGATGCACCTCGGGCTCTCCGCATTCGTCGTCGGGGAGACCGTGACCCCGGCCATGAAACCGGGAGACGTCATTATCGTCTTCTCCGGATCCGGCGCGACCAAGACGGTTGCGGATATCTCGGAGACTGCAAAGGAGATCGGCGGGAGGATCTGCCTCATCACCTCGAAGAAAGACTCGCGGATCGGGCGCATCGCCGACTGCATCGTCATCATCGAGAGCCAGCGGGACAAGGTGGCCGACGAGTCTGCGGAGTTCGAGATCCGGCAGATGATGGGCGAGCACAAGTCGTTCGCGCCGCTCGGCACCATCTTCGAGACGACCGCGATGGTCTTTGCGGACGCGATCATATCGCGGCTGATGGAGATCACCCAGTGCCGGCCCGAAGACCTCCAGTGCCGCCACGCGAACATCGAGTGAGGGGAATCATGAGCGAACACAGGTATGCCGACCGGGTCCGGTCGGTGGAGATGTCGGGCATCCGCAAGCTCTTCGAAGCCGGAGGGCCGGACGCGATCAACCTCGGCATCGGGCAGCCGGACTTCGATACGCCCGACCACATCAAGATGGCCGCGATCGCCGCCATCCGGGAGGGGAGAACCGGTTACACCCCGAACGCCGGGATCATTGAACTCCGGGAGGCTATCTGCGAGAAACTCGCGCGCGAGAACAGCCTTGCCTGCCGGCCGGAGCAGATCCTGGTCACGGCGGGAGGAAGCGAGGCGCTCCACCTCGTGATGGAGGCGCTCGTCGACCCGGGCGACCGCGTCCTCTTCACCGACCCGGGTTTTGTTTCCTACGCCGCGCTCGCGACCATTGCCGGCGGAAAGCCCGAAGGTGTCGGGCTCGATGCAACCCTGCACATCGACGTCGAGCGGGCGAAGGAGCAGATGGACGGTGCACGGATCTTCGTCCTGAACACCCCGGGAAATCCGACAGGCGCCGTTGAGAGCGAGGAGTCGATCCGCGCCCTCGTCGAGTACGCAAACGATCGTAAGGTCACGGTCGTCTCCGACGAGGTCTACGAGCACTTCGTCTACGAGAAAGAACACTTCAGCGCGGCCCGGTTCGGCGACGACGTCATCACCGTCAACGCCGCGAGCAAGACCTACGCCATGACCGGGTGGCGGGTCGGCTACCTTGCAGCGCCCGAGGACTATATCCCGGAGTTCCTCAAGGTGCACCAGTACGCCCAGGCGTGCGCGACCTCGATATCGCAGTATGCGGCGGTCGCCGCCTACACCGGCGACCAGGAGCCGGTCACGCGGATGCGGAGTGAATACCGCGCCCGGCGCGACCTCCTCTACGACGGCCTCACCGATCTCGGGTTCGATTTCCCCCGGCCGGAGGGCGCGTTCTACATGTTCGTCCCGATGGGGCGAAACCTTATCGAGAAGGCCATTGATGCGGGCGTCATCATCGTGCCGGGTTCGGCGTTCGGCTCGAGGGCCCCCGAGTACGCGCGCTTCAGCTACGCGACCTCCCCGGGGAACCTCTCCCGTGCGGTCGAGCGTCTCGGAAAACTGATGGAGTGAGAGAAAAATGGTGAAAGAGTTACTCAGGAGACTCTCGGACGCCCACGGCGTCTCGAGCGATGAAGGAAACATCAGGGAGATCATCCGGGCGGAACTTGCGGGTGTCGTTGACGAGATCCGCGAGGACACGATGGGGAACCTGATCGCCGTCAAGCGCGGCGACGACTTCTCGATCATGCTCGCCGCCCACATGGACGAGATCGGCCTGATGGTGCAGTACATCGATGAGAAGGGGTTCATCCGGGTCGTCCCCATCGGGGGATGGTTCGGACCGGTGCTCTACTGTCAGCGGGTGGTTCTACACGGGAAGAACGGCCCGGTCACGGGCGTTCTCGGCGCAAAGCCCCCGCACGTGATGAAGGAGGACGAGCGCAAGAAGGAGATCAAGATCGAGAATATGTTCGTCGACGTGGGCGCGACGAGCGAGGAGGAGGTGAAGAACCTCGGGATCGAGATCGGCACGGCGATCACCATCGACCGCGAGTACACGGAACTCGCCGGCACCCGTGTCACGGGCAAAGCGCTCGATAACCGGGTCGGCGTCGCGATGCTCATCCGGGCGCTGCAGCAGGCGAAGTCGCCTCATACGCTCTACGCCGTCTTCACCGTCCAGGAGGAGCTGGGGCTCAAGGGCGCGAAGGTGAGCGCCTATTCCTTGGACCCCGACTGCGCTATCGCGACCGATGTCACCATCCCCGGCGATCACCCCGGGATCGAGAAGAAAGACGCGAGCGTCGAGATGGGCAAGGGGCCGGTCCTCGTGATCGTCAGCGCGAGCGGGCGCGGGCTGATGGCCGACCCGAGGATGACCGCGTGGCTCCGGGAGACCGCGGAGAAGAACGAGATCCCCTGCCAGCTCGAGGTCGGAACCGGCGGCAACACCGACGCGACGATCATCCACCTGGAGCGGGGCGGCATCCCGAGCATCCCGTTCTCGATCCCGGCTCGCTATATCCACTCCCCGGTCGAGGTGGTCGATACCGCCGATATCGAGGCGGGGGTCCGGCTCCTCGTCGAGGCGTTGAAGAGCAAACCTGCGCTCTGATACAACCCTCTATTTTTGCTCCGGAGAGCCCCTTCTGTTGGAGACCGTACCGCCGCCTCCCCTGTCAGCAACAGCGCAATCGGAATACGGAAGTATCACGTTGTAACGGACAGTGGGACAATCGCCGTGGAGGTAACGACGGGGTGGGAACGCTCGCCGATGTGGCAGAACCATGCCGGTGAGTCTGAAGAATCGGTGTGCCCGGGAGGCGGGATCGTGTCCGGGGTGCGTTTCGGCCCATGTGTGCAGCTTTTTTGTGTTCGCAGGCCTTAACCGCCTTGGCCTGTGAACTTGCTGCATCATGGTGATGCACCCTCTGATTTGATCCCTCTCCCTGGCAAACTCCCCATGGACCTCGAAGGTTATAGTTCTTGTTCGGCCATGAGAATAACAATTGCCCGGCGCCGGTACACGCGCAAGCGTCCGGATCGCCTCATTCCTCGACGAAGATGACCGTGACCGGACACGAATCGGCGGCTTCTACGGCGCAGTCGGCGAGGCCGTCGGGGACCTCCCCCTCTGCGGTGTTGCCGCCGACCCGGTACTGTTCCGTGACCGAGCTCAGGTCATCGGCCGGATCCTGTTCGAAGACGTCCGGACAGAGCGTCCAGCACGACTCGCAGCTGATGCATCCCGCTCTGTCGATGGTAACTTTCACCACACTCCATACCTCCTCTGGATCTCCGGAAGGCACTCTTCCCTGTTAAACGTGACGGAAGCGGATGGCCCGTATGATTTCGGGGTGGAGAAAGTATATCGTTCTCCTGGCCAAATTAGAGAGGAATCATGCAGAATACGGCCTGGATTACTCTGTTCTTTGCCGGGCTCCTGGAGACCGGCTGGGCGATCGGCCTCAAGTATACCGAAGGGTTCACGAAGGTTGGGCCGTCGGTGGCGACCATCATCCTGATGGCCGGGAGTTTTTACCTCCTCTCGCGGTCGCTCACCACCCTCCCGATTGGGACGGCGTATGCTGTCTGGACGGGCATCGGGGCGGTCGGGACGGTCATCGCCGGGATCGTCTTCTTCGGTGAGTCAAGGAGCATTCTCCGCCTCCTCTGCATCTTCCTGATCGTAGCGGGGATCATCGGGCTGAAGGTCTGTTCGGATGCGTGAGAGGCATGGCCCGCGCGCCGGGATATCCTCTTCGATCACGCATCCGGGGGGATTCTGGCGCCTGTCTCGCCGTCCAGTGCATCGAGAAACGCGACGAGGAACGCATGCCTCTCCCGGGCGCTCTCCCGGGCGCTCTCCGTGTACATACGGTCTTTGAGGTTGAGCAGTTTGTCATAGAAGTGGCGGGTTGCATCCTCGATGCCGTGCCCTTGCTCCCCGGCCTGCATGAATGTCCTCACGATCCCGACCGCACCCATCGCGTCCAGGTTGTCCGCGTCGGAGAGCACCCGGGCTTCAAGGGTCTCGGGAGCGATGCCTGAGGAGTAGCGGTGCGCACGGATGGCGTGGACGATGCCCGGGACAAGGTCTGCCGGATAGCGGATGGACTCAAGATACGCCGCTGCCATCCGTGCCCCCTCTTCTTCGTGGGGGATGCCCGTCTCCTCCTCAAGCGGCCGGGTGATGTCGTGGAAGGTGGCTGCCGGGATGAGGACCGCCATATCCGCGCCTTCGCGGGCGCCGAGTCTCTCACAGAGGCGGACGACCCGGAGGGTGTGGTCGAATCCATGCGCCCCTGATGCCGGGAGTGCTGCCCGGACGTGGTCGAGCATTGCGGCGATCTCTTCGTTCATGAGAGATCTATGTTGTGCAAGGACTGAATACTATCCTCTGGCGGGTGCAGATATGTGCGCTGATTTGTCCGGCCGGGTGTATCACAGCCACGCTCTCCTGATATGTCCCGTGACGATCCCACCATTTCTCCGCTTCCTCGAGGCTGAAGGGACTGGCAAACAGAGAGCAGATACGCAGAGAGCCCGATGAAGACCAACGCTCTGAGCATAGTCAGGATAAGCGCGGTCATCCTCTGCGCATTTATTAAAAATCTAAAAATAAAGTGTACTTAGTAACATTTTTATTAAATTACGTAATACATGTGTGCGAGGGTATCACCCCTCAAGATGTATTCCGGATAATGGAAATCGTATCGCCTCATTCCATGTCCAGCTACTGGTGTTCCACTGCACGTTCTTCCTTTCAATAACCTTCTTTTTTCTCCCTTCTATGGCACCATTGGACGGTATACTATCGGTAGTGAAGACAAGAACCGCACCCCCGGACCAGTGCCGATTAACGTACAGGGGTCTCCACCTATGATACGCGGGGCTACCCGTCCAAGCCGATGATCCAGGTGGAATAGGTGATAATCACGGTGTTCGGGGGGTGAGCTTCAAGGCGGTATCGTTGCCCTCCCATGGGTACGTATGGATGGCTGAGATGCGATACCTATTCCATTATGGACGGCAGACATTTCCTTCGAGAGAACCGGTATTCTTTCTCATCAACTCTTCGAGACATTCTCCCGCAAACCCCACCACCAGACCCACGGAGCCCGAGGTGAACGGTGCAACCGCACGGTCGAACCCCGACTCCACCAGCATATCGCGGAACTCTGAAACGGTGGTGAATGCGGGCATATTCGCCTCGCGTTGCGCGACCATTCCCCGGACGACGTCGTCGGAAGCTCCTCTCCGCTTCATGCCCCGGCACCAGATCTCTCTCTGTAGTTCCTCCTCCCAGTCGTCCCCGGCGCGGTAGATGTCCCCGCAGATGAACCGGCCTCCCGGAGAAAGCGCTCGTAACGCCCGGCGGACGACCTGAGCCCGATCCTCTCTTGAGACGTGGTGGAGACAGAGCGAGGTGACGATCGCATCGTAGCGACCTTCCGGCCATGCATCCCGCAGGTCCTGCGCAAGAAACCGGACCCCTCCGAGTCCCGGCTTTGCCGCCGCCATCCTCAGCATCTCCGGGGAGAGGTCTATCCCGATCACCTCCGCATCGGGACACTCCTCCCGGACCATCGTGGTGAGGATCCCCGTCCCGCAGCCCAGTTCGAGAATCCGCCGCGGATGGGAAGGCATGTAATCGATGATGGTGGCAAGGAGGAGGGGTTGGCTCGGGACGATGGCCCTGATGAGACGGTCGTACTCCTCCGCCTCCATGACTCCGTGATCAGGGTCTGGTTCGGTCATCCTTGGCCCTCCAATATGATCTATTCTGATGTTCCATTGAAAAACTCCTCAATAAATGGCAAATAATGGTATTATTTCATACGTAATCTGAATAAACAATTATTAAATATTATCTCTACAGACGATACTCCATGGATGCAGAGACCCATTCCCACTGCAAATACTATAATATCGAAAACGACTTCTCCATCGCCGATCTTGCCGCCTTCCACGGCCATCTGGGTCCTTACATCGTCCTCGGGTACAGGATCGGGAAGTACGTGCGGAGCAACTTCTGCGACGACCCGTTCCGGATGAAGGCCGAGGTCCGTTGCGCCGGGGTCCCACCCCAGTCCTGCCTGGCAGACGGGGTCCAGCTCGGGAGCGGGTGCACGCTGGGGAAGCGGAACATCGAGATCATCCCCTCGGAGACCGTCAGTTGCGTCTTTAAGGCGGACGGGAGAACGATCGCCATAACGCCGCGCCCGTTCCCCCTTCCGAGGAAGGATATGGACTACGAGGCCGCAATAGAGGCTGTGGCCGAGGAGATGTACTACCGGCGCGACGACGAACTCTTCGACCTCTCCTGAAGAGCCATGACCCCGCCCGACCCCATCATCCGGCTTGAAAGCGTGTACACCGCCTACGAAGGGGCGGACCGCCCTACCCTGACGGACGTCTCTCTCGCGATAGAGAAGGGCGAGTTCGTGGTGATCGGCGGGCCGAACGGCGCCGGAAAGACCACGCTGCTTGAGACGATCAACGGGATGCTCCCCATCACCCACGGGATGGCTACCGTATGCGGGCAGGACGTGCGGAAGAACGGGGTGCAGGTCCGGTGCCGGGTCGGCTACCTCCTCCAGAGCTTCGCCTTCGATCCGCTCACCCCGTTCACGGTCGAAGAGGTTGTCCTGATGGGGCGCTTCGGGACGATCGGGCTCTTCCGGAAACCCAAAAAGGAGGACTACGAAGCGGTGCAGGGTGCCCTCTCCCTGCTCGGTATCGAGGACCTCGCCGCCCGCCCCATCGGGAAGCTCTCCGGCGGGCAGCAGCAGAAGGTGCTCATGGCCCAGAACCTGGCCCGCAACCCCGAGGTCCTCCTCCTGGACGAACCCTTCTCCAACCTGGACATGTTTGCCCGCGAGGAGATCAATCGCCTCCTCGCCGGTCTGGTCGGGGATGGGGTGACGGTGCTGATCGTCTCCCACGCCTTCGACGACCTGCCCGAGAGGGCGGTGCGGGTCGTGGTGATGCAGGAGGGGACGATCGTTGTCAACCGGGAGTGCTCCCCCGGAGAGGTCGAACAGGTCGTCCGGAACGCCGGAAGAGAGGCGCTCCATGCTTGAGTTCCTCATCCAGAACAACATCGTCTGCCATGCCGTGGAGGCGATGCTCTTTGCCTCCATCGCCTGCGCCATCTTGAGCGTCATCATCACCCAGGTCCAGATCTCCTCCATTGGGTTCACCATGGCTCATGCCGCCTTTGCCGGCGCAGCGGTGGGGATGTTCCTCTCCCTCAACCCGACCGTCTGTTCCATCGTGGCCGGGATCGGCGTCGCCTTCCTCATCGGCCCGCTCTCCGATAAGGCGCGGCTGTCTCCCGATACGTCGCTCGGGCTGCTCTTCGGCATCTGCATGGCCGTAGCCATCTTCTTCATCGCCTACATGCAGACCCTTGGACGGGGGTTCTCCACCATGGGCCTCCTCTTCGGGGATGTCATCTCCCTCTACCGCGAGGAGATCTACCTCCTCGTCGTCATCTGCATCGTGGCAGTTGCCTTTGTCCTGGTCCTCTACAAGGAGATCACTGCGATCATATTCAACAAGCGGATTGCGGAGTCGGTCGGGATCCGGGTGAAACCGGTCTACTACGCGATGCTCTTTATGATCGCGCTCACCGTTTCCCTCTGCCTCCCGATCATCGGGGGCCTCCTTCTCTACGTCTGGCTGGTCATCCCGGCAGCTATCGCGCTCCAGTTCTGCAACCGGCTCTCCTCGATGTTTGTGGTCGCCCCGGCCGTCGCCGCAGTTGTCAGCGTATCCGGAGCCCTCATCGGCCTGGAATACTCCCTCCCGGTCGCCCCCCTGACCGCCATCATCTTCTCCGTCGTCTTCATCGTTGCGGTGATCCTCTCACCCAGGCGGCGCGTCACGTTTCGAAAAACTTAAGGTGGTTGTCGCAACCATTCTCAATATGAAACTATTTCGTATCATCTTTTTCCTACTCATTTTGGGTTTGGTAGCACCAGGTGCGCATGCCCTCAGCGTCGTCTCCACGACCACCGTCCTCTGGGACCCCGCCCAGTACATCGGCGGTGAGAAGGTCGAGGTCATCTACATCGCCGATCCGACCATCTGCCCCCACATGCAGGCAGACATCATCCCGAACCGCATCCAGATGCAGAAGGAATTCATCCGCGATGCCGACCTCTTCATCGCCCACAACGGGTCGGTCGACCAGTCCTACGTGATGCCGTACGTCACCGACTTCATGGCCGCGAACAACTACGGCACGGTGTCGTGGGTGACCCTGGAGAATCCCTCCATGACCTGGAACACTCCGTCGGGGGCACAAGACCTCGCCCGTGAGGTGGCGGGATGGCTGATCGCCGCCGACCCGGCAAACCAGACCTACTACGAGACGCGGTTGAGCGAGTACCTCGCTGATATCGATGCTGCAGACCTCTCTGTGGAAGAACGGGAGGTAATTCCCGGCCAGGATGCCGTGGTGATGGTCTGGCAGCAGGATGCCGCGGTCGGGTGGCTCGGGCTGGACATGGTATCCCTCTACGCGCCGGAGTTCTACCAGGGCGGCAAGTTCACCCCGCAGAAGGTTGTCGATGACATCTACGCCAACCCCGCGAAATACCAGAATGTGCAGTATATCATCGAGAACATGCAGTCGGGCGAGCTGGCAAAGGGCCTCGAGGAGGCGCTTCGCGACAACGGGGTGCCTGTAGAGCGGGTCATCTTCACCAACTTCCCCAAGTCGCTCCCGGGCGTCGACTCGCTTTCCGATGTCATCCGCTACAACAAGGGCCTGGTCACTCCGGCACAGGCTGCGGTGGCGGAGGAGACTGTACCGGCAGCGACCGCTGCTCCGCTCCCCGCGGTGCTCTCAGTTGCGGCTATCCTGGGAGGCGGCGCCCTGTTGCTCCGCAGGCGGTAAGGATGAACGTCGACCTGAATCCCATCGGCTATGTCTCCTCGCCGTACCTGAAGAAGGAAGATGCCCCGCGTCAGGGCAGGCTGACCGAGACCGAAGCGGAGATCGTCATCGACGAGCAATATCTTCCCGGCCTGTTCAGGGTCGAGGAGAAGAAGCACCTCTTCGTGCTCTGCTGGTTCGACCGGGCCGACCGGAGTGTGCTCCGCACGACGCCCCCGCACAACCCGGTGGAACACGGCGTCTTTGCAACCCGCTCTCCAAACCGGCCGAACCCGGTCAGCCTCTCGCTCGTCGACGTCGTCGACATAACGGGCAACACGATCCGGGTCCGGGGGCTGGAAGCTCTCGACGGGACGCCGGTTCTCGATATCAAACCCTACTCGCGGGAGATCGACTGCCCGGAGTGATCGGGCGCGGCCGGGATCTCCGGCCGCCTGCGCATTAAGAGAGCAGTGCAACGTTTTTTTGCAGGTATCCCATCGGATGCGTTTCGTCAGCAGAAGGCCGCCCGATACCCCGGGGCGGCCTGAAAAATTGACGGGATCTTACTTCACCCCGATCAGCCGTGCCGAGTTAGCAATCACCGGGATCGAAGAGAGTTCGTGCAGGAGCGCTCCCGTCACCGGTGTGAGAATGTTGAAGACGGTAAGACAGACGGCAACGAGAAGAACGGCAACGGCGAAGACAAGGTTCTGCCGGATGGTCCGGAGGGCTTTCTGTGAGGTGCCGATGAGGTGCGGGAGTTTGAGGAGGTCGTCCGATAAGAGCACCACATCCGCGGTCTCGATAGCGACGTCCGTGCCGGCGTTGCCCATGGCGACACCCACATCCGCGGTCGCCAGCGCCGGGCCGTCGTTCACCCCATCGCCGACAAATGCCACCCGGTGTCCTGCTTCCTGAAACCGCTTCACGATCCCGACCTTTTCTTCCGGCATCATCTCGGCGTGAGTCTCGGATATCCCGGTCATTTCTGCGATCCTGGCGGCTGTCTCCCGGTTGTCGCCCGTTACGATGACCGTCCTGATGCCCGCCGTGTTGAGGGCGGCAACGGTCTCCTGTGCATGCTCCCGGAGCGTGTCCTCAAAGATCAGGAGACCGCTGACCACATCGTCGATCATCACGACGATGACACTCTTTCCCTCGCGGGTTCTGGCATCGATCTCCCGGAGAACGGTCCCGGGCAGGGTGATTCCCATCCTGGAGAAGAGTTTTGGGCGCCCGAGCAGGACCGTGTGCCCGCCGGTTCGGGCCTTCACGCCGAGGCCCGTCAGGAGTTCGCAGGATTCGGGGTCCATGACCCCGATCTCCTGCTCTTCAGCAGCCCGTACGACCGCCCTGCCTACCGGATGTTCGCTGAACTTCTCGGCGGATGCGGCATACCCTATCAGGCTGGTTTTGAGTACGTCGTCGAAGGGAACCGCATCGACGAGCTGCAGTTCCCCGAGCGTGAGCGTCCCGGTCTTATCGAAGATCACGGTATCGACCTGCGCCAGTGTCTCCACGGCTGCCCCCTTCTTCACAAGACTGCCCCTGAGCGCAGCATTCCCGATCGAGGCGACGAGCGCCGTCGGTGTCGCGAGGACGATCACGCACGGGCAGAAGACGATGAGCATGGTGATCGCCTGCAGGACGTTTCCGCTCCACCACCATAGCCCCACCCCCAGGATGATGGCTGCCGGCGTATACAGTTTTGCATAGCGGTCGAGCACACGCTCGACGGGCGCTTTCTCTTCCTGGGCGTCCGCAACGAGCCTGCGGATCTGGCCGAGCGTTGTCTCGGTCCCGACCCGGGTCGCACGGACCTCGATCGCTCCGTTCTCGTTGAGGGTACCGGCGAAGACGGTATCCCCTTTCTGCTTCTCCACCGGTACGCTCTCCCCGGTTATCGCCGACTGGTTGACGGCAGCCTCTCCAAACAGGATCTCCCCGTCGACAGCGATCCGCTCCCCGGAACGTACGATCAGAAGATCGCCGATAACCAGATCGTCAGGAGAGAGAGAAAGGTCTTCGCCGTTGCGCCGGACGGTCACCCGGTCGGGCAGCAGCCGGGCCAGCGCGTCAAGCGCCCGGTCGGCACGGGTGGCGACAAGATCCTCAAGGAGTCCGCCAAAGAGAAGGAGCACGGCGACAACGGCAGCGGCGGAGTACTCACCGATCGCGATTGCTGCTGCTGTGGCAAGGGAGACCGGGATGTCGGCGGTGAAATCTCCTTCGCGGATTCCCTGGATGGCGCTGTACCAGATGAATGACGACCCCACCAGAGCAGCTGCAAGGTATATCCAATCTCCATAGGCTTCCGGGGCGGTACCGGTAACGAGACCGGAAGCCTGGTACAGGACGGCAACCCCGAGGAGGATGCCGCTGACAAGCGTGAAGATTGTGCCTGGAGCGAGCAGGAATTCTCTATAGTCCCGGAGAAGAGATCGGGAGGCAGCAATCAATGGTCCAGAAGAATCGTGAGTCACATCCATTCTTGAATCACCGTACATAAAATACCGGAAAAGGGATTCTGTTGGGCAGAATGGACAAAAGAGTCCGCCTGCAACACGCCCTTCAGGTATTACATCTTTTAATCGATATCATACTTAATCTTATTTATCAACCTTAATTTTCATAACTCCGGAAGCAGAGTGGTTCATCTACCGGGAACTGCATCACCGGAGCCCCGGCTCTCTGCTGCCCGGCAGTCACGCTTCAATCGCAGGCGCGACGCCGGGCGATCGTGCCGCAGTGCCGCACAAAAAGCATCCGCTCCTGGCAGATACGGGCATGCCGTTCGATCGAGTAAGGCCTTCGAACCCTACGGCATCATCCGCGTGGCCGAAACATCCGGGAAAGACACCGCCTGCGGCCCGGTCGGCGGGAACGGGGCGTTGATGCTGCATTCCCTTCGGTCGCGGCCTTCTTAGTCTGGAAGCCGCAGTCGCCACAGGTCGGCATGATGGTCTTTTTCGCGGCCTGGCTACGAATCCGCCTTCTCCCACCAGACCTTCACCCGGGTCGAATCCCCGGGCACGACGATAACCCCTTCTGGTCCGACATACCGTTCCAGGTACTGCCTGAGCACCTCTTTCTGCTCCTCCGTCACGGCGAAGCACTTCGACGCGAAGTGGTCGACCGCCTCGTCGATGTCGACAAACCGGTTGATCTGTCGGAGGGGGAACGTCTTGATATTCGGATAGATACCCATTGAGTACAGGACGTTGTAGAGGATATCGCATTTGGGTGAGGAGGCGAACGACGAGCCGTGGAGGAGAGGCCAGAGCTCCCGCGACATCGCGTCCCATGACGTCTCCCCGGCAAACCAGTAGATGTAAACATACCGGGAGGATGCCTCCTCGAGTTTCCTGACGGTGTCCACGATATCGGGGACGTCAAGGGAGTAGGACGCGAATACGACATCGTACGGCGGGCTGAGATCGTCTGCTACACTGACGTCCTCCCACCGTTTCGGCACCACATCGATGTTGCCGATCCCTTCCGCTGCTATCTCCTCATCGAACACCGATCGCATCCCCTCCGAGGGTTCGACCGCCGTAACGTGGCTGACCCGCCTTGCTATGGGGATGGCAAGGGCTCCCGGCCCCGCCCCGACGTCGAGCACCCGTGACGTGTCCGTCAGGGGCAGGTCCCGGAGGGTCTTTTCGATCCGCTCTCCGTTATTCTCCTGTGCCGCCCGATAAAACCTGCGGGCCGCGCCTTTTGCGTCCCAGAAACTCGCATCTGCTGAGTCTCGGTTCGCTTCGTGGTGTCGTCTCCGCTGTTCTCTCCATATGCAGTTCCAGTCAATTGAGCGGGTTTCCATACTTCTCCTCCTGGTATTCCTGGATCATCGCTTTCATCGGCTCACAGGGGACATTCAGGGCTTCCTGACAAACATCTCGGAGTACAGCGCAAACCGTCCTGCATCGACGGGATAGGTGAACCGGATTCCGTCGTTTCCGCAGACCATACAGAGCGGTCGGGCGGCGCCGAAGTCCATGTTGCCCTCGCCGGTGGCATACCGGTCGTTCACTTCGAGATAAACGACTTTGCCGATGACGAGTGCATACTTCTCCCTCGTGATCTCCTCGACGAGCCGGCACTCCATCCATGCGACTGACCCCTCGATGCCCGGTGGTGCGACGACGACCGAGGGGCGGGGGGTGAGCCCTGCTTCCTCGAACTCGTCGACTTCGGGCGGGTAGTTCCGGGCGCAGACCATCACCTCTTCGACCATCGCGGCCGGCGGTACGTTGACGACGAACTCGCCGGTTTCCCTGATGTTGTCGAGGGTGTCGCGCCGTAGCCATGAGGCAAGGACGACCTCGTCGAGAGGCCGAAGGATCGGCGTGATATTCCCCCACGGTGCGGCATTGCGGGTCCCGGTCTTCGAGACCGTCGAGATGAGCACCACGGGGAGCGGCAGGACGTTTTCGCGTTTGTGCGGTGATAGTTGCATGATTCTTACACCCGTTGCATTTGATCTCAGCATTATGCTGTATGGCGTTTACCGCCTTTCCAGCACTTCGACCAGTGTGCCGATGGCCTGATGCCCATCCGTCAAAGCCTGCCCGCCGAGACCTGCTTCAAGGATGCCGGGTTCCTGCGGGATTTCACAGACGATCCGGGACGGGTCCGCAACTCCTTCTCGCACCCGGGCAGCCATGGCCGGATCTGCCTTGTTCAGCACGTAGTAGAGCGGGACACCGATCCCCTCCGCCATTCCCGTAATCTTCTCCGCGAGCCGTAGCGACTCGAACGAGGGGTCGAGCACCATGAGGATCACGTCGGCCTCCTGATCGATTCCACGGCCGAAATGCTCGATCCCTGCCTCGGTGTCTGCGATGACGACATCGTTGTCACCGAGGTGGAGGCTTCCAAGAAACTGCCTGGCAAGCATTCCCATCGGGCATGCACACCCCTCTCCTGCGTCGTGGATCTTGCCGATGGCGATGAGTCGAACGCCATGATCTTCGGCGACATAGTCCTCAGGAAGGCTATCAAGTGTCCATGTCCCCTCGATCACGTTGACGGATGCGTTGTCCCGCATCGCCGCCATGAGCTTCGTTCCCACGACCTTCTTGCCCCCAAAGTATCCCATCAGATCGGACGGTGCGTCCGTCCCGAGCAGACGATGCAGTCCGAGGTTCGATTCATCGGTATCGACGACCAGCACGGGGTGGTTCCGCCGTGCATACTCACGTGCGAGCAGGGCAGTGAGAGTGCTCTTTCCGCTGCCCCCTTTTCCACAGATAGCGATCTTCATTTTATCTCCGCTTCCTTTGTTTGCCCATTCCAGTGTACGGGCATTGGTATTTTAGTGATACTATTGTATATATTAGTAATACTAGGTGCAAAAAAATATATTTTTGATATTCTTTAGTAAAAATAATTCACTCATATATAACACTAATCCAATTCACAACTATGAAACGAGTCGTTGTGCTGGAGGGGCAAACGGTGTGCCGAGTCCTGAATGCTACCAATATTGAGTTATATCATATTTATTGGGATTTTTTTACATAAAACCAATTATTTATTAGATATTAAGCGAATCTCCTTCATATCGCAGGGTGCGGCAGCTTCCAGGACGCCGATGCCCCGGGAGAGGCATGTACGACAGTATCATCCAGACAGTGACGCTCGCTGCCAGCCTGCTCGGCGAGATGGTCCCGATGATGATCGCCGGGGTCTTCCTCGCCGAGATGCTCGTCGCCCTGAATGTCGCCGGGAAGATTGCAGTCTTCTCCCGCCCCCTCACCACGTTCGCCCGCCTCCGGGAGGAGTGCGGGACGAGTTTTCTCATGGCCTTCGTCTCTCCGCCAGCCGCGAACGCCATGCTGCTGGACTACCATACAAAGGAGATCATCAACCGCAAGGAACTGATCATCGCGGCGACAATGAACTCGTTTCCGACGGTCGTGATGCACTGGCGCTACCTCCTCCCGGTCTACATCCCGCTCCTCGGCATCCCCGGCCTCATCTACTTTGGCCTGCTGATGCTCGTCGGCCTCGTAAAGACCGTGGTCATCATGCTCTACGGTCGGGCAGTCCTCACCCCGACGGCATGCACGCCGGTCATCCCCGAGGAGGAGCCGGCTGTCACGCTCCGGGAGGCGCTCGAGACGGCATGGGCATCCTCAATAAAGATCCTCAAGCGCCTGCTCTCGATCACCATCCCCACCATCGTCATCGTCGCTTTCCTCATCAACGCGGGCACCTTCGACCTGCTCGCCGGGTGGATGCAGGGCGCAGGAGGGGTCTTCCCCGTGCCCCCGGAAGGCTTCGCCATCATCGCGGCTCAGTTCGGCAGTTTCGTCGCGGGTGCGAGCGTCGCCTCCACCCTGCTCGCCACCGGGGATATGACCTGGCAGCAGATCATCCTCACGCTCCTTGTGGGGAACGTCCTCACCAGCGTGACGCGGAGTATCCGGTGGCTCGGGTCTTCGTACATCGCGATCTTCGGGGTGCGGACCGGGGCCGAGATCATGCTCGTCTCGACGGGACTCCGGAACGGGATCATGGTGATGCTGGTCGCGGTGCTGGCGTACGGCCTGGGCTGGGGATGAGGGTGCGGTGTTCGCACCCTACTTACCGGCCCTGTATCGCCCATATCTCCGGTATATCCTCCCCGCCGAGCAGCTCGACGATCGCCTGCACGTAGGGCTCCTGCCGGGTGCAGCCTCGGCGACGCGCGGGGATCGCTCCGCTGCCCCCATCCCTGCGTGGTCGGTGGCGATGTAGTACAGGAAGTCCTCCTCCGGGAGTCCCTACCGGCAGTTGACCTGTAGCCGGACGAAATCGGGGTTCCTCGGGTTCGGGAAGAGGGGCGCCCGCGTCTCAAGGAGCGGGATTGGGTTCCCGCCGCTCGATGCGCCGTCAAAGGCGGTCGCAGGCCACCCCCGGGCAGACCCGGCAGTAACGGCTCGATGGCATCGGCAGAAATTCTGATACATGAGCATCCATTGCGCCTCTACGCCTGCACGTAAACCATGCGATCCCCGTCTCCTCCTCGGACCCAAATAACAACACTCATCTCTCTTCCACTCCAACATCACTTCAGGTGAGAAAACCGGATGTCCCCCGCCATCCTGTACCGCCAGTTGCCCGGAGAGGGTCTCGATGCATTCATCGCGGAGTTCCGGAAAGCCGCCGCTCGCGACCCGTTCGGCACCGTCTTCATCGTCCCGACCTCTCATCTTGCCCGGGATATCGTTCGCCGCCTCAGGGAAGAGGGTGCCCCGGTCGTCGCCGACACGGTCACGACCCTCTCCGGGTTCGCCCGGAAGGTCTTTCTCGATTATGCGACATCGGAGACGCTGATCTCCAGAGCCGAGTCCCGGCTCATCCTCGCCCGCCTCCTCGACACCGGCAGGTACCCGCTTCTTTCCGGCACCGGGGCGGTCGACGAACTCGCGACCCTCTTTGAAGCCATCCTCATGCGGAAGGTCGATTACCCGGCCGCTCTCGACGGTCTCGCGACCGCCAGAGGTGTCGAGATCACCCGCCTCTTCGATGCCTACCGCCGGTTCATCGACGAGCATGACCTCGTCGACGAGAGCACGCTCTTTGCCCGGGTGGTCCGGATGCTCTCCGACACGGGTTTGTTCCGGACAGTCTATATCTATGGCATCTTCGAACCGATGCCGCGGGTAGCCGGCAGTCATTACCTCCGACCCCCCCGGACGGTCTTCGTCTACGGCCTCTTCGAGCCGATGCCGCTCGAACGCGACCTGCTTTTTACCCTGCGGGAATCTGCGGAGGAGTTTCATTACTCGATCCCTCACGCCAGAGATCCCACGGTCTTTGTCGATGATGGTGAGTGGTTGCTCCCGGGTACGGTCATCTCCGGGGATGCCCCGGACACCCGCCGCTCACGCCTCGCCACCCTCTTCTCCCGGTCTGAGCCTGCTGGCTGCGGAGGCTGCGTTCACCTCGCAGAACGGCGTGACCGTCTCGACGAGGTCCAGGCGATCGCGCAGGAGATCCGCGACCTGCTCGCCACCGGCGCGCGGCCGGGCGAGATCGCGGTCGCGTTTCCCGACGTAGCATCGGTGCTTCCCTATGTGGAGGAGGTCTTCCCTGACTTTGGGGTCCCGTACAGCGCATCCGACGGCCAATCGCTCTCTGCATCCCCGTTCGTCAGGACGCTCTTCACCGATCTCTCGAGACTCGATGGGACGAAGACAATTGCCGAACATATTGCCGCCTACCGCTTGCTCCTCGAGCGGTGGCAGGCCCCGGCGATGCAGGAGGAGGGCGATCCCGATCTCCACGAGGAGAGAGCACGGGTTCTCGGGGAGTTCTTCGATCTTCTCGCGTCGTTCGAACGCCTCGCCCGGCTGTTACCGGGAGAGAAGATGCCCGTTAAGGAGTTCTCCTCTCTTCTCGCGCAACTTGCCGCCGGAACCCGGACGGGTCATCGGCAAAACGGCGACGGCGTCCAGGTGGTTGACGTCCGGGAGGTTGCACACCTCTCCGTCCCCTATCTCTTTATCGGCAATCTTGTCGAAGGGACGATGCCGAGAACGACCACCTCGTCCCTGTTTGCCACCGATGCCGGGACGCGCTCTCCCGGGGCACGGTCGAGAGAGGATATCCTCCGGGAAGAGCGGTATTACTTCACCGCCGCCCTGCTCTCCGCGCACTCCAGGGTCTACCTGAGTTACCCCGCGGCTGACGGCGCAACGCCGATGGAGCGCTCCGGGTTCGTGGACGCCGTTCGTGAAGCATTCTCCCCGAAGACATGGGGGAACGGCGATAGCCCGGACTCCGGGCTCGCGACCGCCCGGCGGACTGGCACATCCATCGCACAGGGTGAGTCCGTCCTTGAAACGCTCCGGATCCTGCGCGCACTCGATCCCGCGGCGAACCCCGCCGACACGCAGGAGACCCCCCCGCCCTCTCCCCCGCTGCCGGACGATATCCCCGCGGCGACCGCCCTGCCGGGCATTCCCCCGAACGGAGAGAGGGGGCGTGTCTACTCGGTGAGCGAGATCGAGGCGTACCTCCGCGGCCCGGCCGAGTCCCGGCTGCCGGGTCTCGCTGCCAAGGATGCGATGACCCGGGATCTCGCCGTCCGCGAGGTCTTCCGCGGCCGCGATCCTGCCGCGGTACTGCGGCGGCACGGGCTGGACCCCACCCGGGCCCCGGAGTACCGGGAACTCTATACCCGGTTCCTCTCCTCCCCCCTGATGCTGGGGATCGTCCGCGACCACCGCGAGGTGCCGTTTCTGGTGCGGGTGAAGGGGATCGTGTTCAAGGGGGTCATCGACCGGTTGGTGCAACGGCTGAACGGCACCTGGATGCTCATCGTCTACAAGACCGGGACGCCGAGGGACGCCGGGAATTATGCGGCCCAGATGACGATCTACCGTCATGCTGCCGCCCAGGTCCTCGGGAGTCCGGTCACGCCCTACCTCTACTTCATCGATGCCGACCGCTGGGCGGAGATTGAGATGGACGAGGAGCGGGTCTTCGCCGAGATCGGGCGGGCGGTCAGGGGGATTGAAGAGGAGAGTCTCTGACGGCGAAGGGTTGCAGTGATATGGGGCGGCTCCGCCCTTGTCCGATTGCACGGGGGGGGCGAGGCCTCGCGACCTGAGCGAGCCGCACCACAGACACCCCTATCTATGGCCTTCCGGTTCTCCGCAGCCTGCCGCTCAGTCGTAGAGACCTATCGCCAGGTAGTCGTCGTCCGAGAGTTCATCCCAGAGTTCGAGGATGACCGAGCCGTCGTCCAGAACGTCGCCCGGGATAACCCAGTCGGAATCGACTTCCCTGACCTCTTTTACCCCGTCCAGGGTTCGGACAAGCACCTTCATCGCGGTATCCCTCGATATGGCCGGACCTGATGCCCGGGCATACTGCTGGCCTTACCGGGGAATGATCCCCGTCGGGCAAAAAGGTTCCCCGTCGTGCAGCGGCGTCCCGGGTGTTCGCCAGACTCCCTCTCTGTTCGGGGGCCAGAAATACCCGGGGTTTCTATGATCTGAACTCTACTCACTGCTGAAATCGTGCCGCACGGCCATTCCGGCACGCTTTTATCCTCACCGGTGCCAGCCTCCGTCATGAGTGAAATCTCGACGGGCATGCCGGCACCCGACTTCTGCCTCCCGGACGCGGACGACGAGACGGTCTGCCTCGCGGAGCAGCGGGGCGCCTATGTGGTCGTCTACTTTTACCCGAGGGACAACACATCGGGCTGCATCCTCGAGGCCCGGTCATTCTCCGATGCGATGGAAGCGTTCTCCCGCCTGAACACCCCGGTCTTCGGGATCAGCCCGGACTCGACGAAGAGTCACAGGCGGTTCGCCGAGAAACAGAACCTATCCGTCCGTCTCCTCTCGGACCCCGACCACCGGGCGATCGAGGCCTACGGCGCCTGGGTCGCGAAGAAACTCTACGGGAAGGAGTACATGGGGGTCGAGCGGAGCACCTTCATCGTCGACCCCGAAGGGAAGGTTGCTGCCGTCTGGCGGAAGGTGAAGGTGAAGGGGCACGTGGACGAGGTCCTGAAGAAACTTGAAAGCCTCACCATCGGAGTCTGACGGGTCGTCCTCCCCGTTCGGGGCAGGCGAGTTCGCAGGCGCGGCAGTGGTCGATCCGGCCTCTCCCTGCGGTCTTGTCGGCGTCCATCCGCGCCATGCACCGGTCCCGGCTGTACCTCCCGGTGGGGAAGGCGTCCATCGGGCAGACGCGGGTGCAGGCCCCCTCGCAGCCGGCGCAGGGGTCTTCTTCTCCTGCGAGACCCGCATCCGGGCAGTTCAGGTCGGCCCAGACCGCCCGGAACCGGACTCTCGGCCCGTAGCCCGGGACGAGGACGAGGTTGTTCCTCCCCATCCGTCCGATCCCTGCCAGAGAGGCCGCATCTTTGAGGTAGATCCCGCCGTCACCGATCCGGTAGGGGATGAGGCGGGCGCTGGTTCCGTACTCTTTCTGCAGCCAGCGGGCGAGGCCTTTGCCGATCTTCCCGAGGATCCGGTCGCCGGGCGTCCCCCGGCCCGCCTCCCAGAGGTCGAGTTCGGGGTGCCCGGGGTCGTGGTGGAGGCCGAGGACGATGTAGGTCCCCCGGTCTTCCTCTGATCCCGGACGTTTTTCCGCGACCGCCGAGGGACAGTTGATGAGTTCTTTTGCCGCCACGGCGCCTGCTACGTCCGCCCCGAGTTCATGGGCCTTTCGGATGGCTGCCCCGATGATCTCGTGGTCGTCGGGCATGATCTGGATATGGTTCCGTGGGGTAAAGAGCGATCCGGTGGGGTGCCGATCACTCCGGGTACTGCAGGATCGGTTCGAGATCTCGGTACCCGATCAGTTGCCCTGCCGCCCGGCGCTGGGACTGGTCGCCCCCGTAGACCACGAACGAGCGATCCGGGACGTTTCCGGAGAGACTGTTCCAGTAGGTGATCTCGTCAAAGAAGTCGGCACTTGCCGTTCTGCCGGTACGAATCCGGGAACGCTACAACCCCAGGTCGGAGAGCCCGGGATGTTCGTCGGGGCGCCGCCCCAGCGGCCAGCGATATTTCCGCTCCTCCTCTTTGATCGGCAGGTCGTTGATGCTGGCATAGCGGCGGCGCATCAGGCCCTGCTGGTCGAACTCCCAGTTCTCGTTCCCATAAGAGCGGAACCAGTTCCCCGAATCATCGTGCCACTCGTATGCGAACCGGACCGCGATACGCGCCTCGTGAAACGCCCAGACCTCTTTTATCAAGCGGTAATCGAGCTCTTTCGCCCACTTCCGCTGCAGAAACTCGACGATCTCCTCGCGGCCGGTCACGAACTCCGCCCGGTTGCGCCAGACGCTATCGACGCTGTATGCGAGCGAAACCCTCGCCGGGTCCCGGGAGTTCCATGCATCCTCGGCCATACGAACTTTCTGTGCGGCCGTTTCGTACGTGAACGGCGGCAGCGGGGGACGACTCTCCTCAGCCATGCGGGGATTCCTCTCCGCGGTGTTGATAAATGTTATGGTCGCGGCAGGACTGGCTGCGGGCGGATAGCCAGATCCATGAACCCCGGGCGACCGAACCCGGTTCTGGACGACCGGCCGGAGATGCCCTGAATCCGAAAAAAACACCTGACAAAAAACGAAACGCCCCGGCCGGGACTTGAACCCGGGTCAAAAGCTCCGCAGGCTTCTAGGATATCCACTACCCTACCGGGACACGAGAATATGTGTCTTACCCCTAACAACTAGGTCGTCCAGGTTAAAAAGGATTGCTCGGCGGGCGATCGGAACGCCACGGCAAAGACTGCAGATGCCGGAATTTGCCCGGCAAAAATCCGTCCGACGTTGGGATCCGGGGCCTAAATGCCCCCCGCGCGCATCTTTATATCCACCGTTGCCTCGTTCCCGGCGAGTTCGATCAGGTAATCCCCGAACCTGCCCAGGTAGATCCGCTTATCGGTCGCCGTGCCGAAACCCTTCCCGAACCCGTCCTCGGCCACGATCTTGCCGGACTCACGCTCCCTGACGGTCACCGTAAACCACGAGTCCTCGCTCGGGTATTTCTGCGTGACGACTATATCCTTTTTGCTGCCGTAATCGCTTGTAGTGTGCTTCTCCCGCGTGATCATCTTCGGCTCCACGTCGAACTCGATGATGAGCGGAGGCGCGGTCAGGTTGAAGGAGTAAGCGTCTCTCGGGTGAGCGGGACTGAACTCGATGGTTTTGTCGAAAAGTGTCACGTATGGGTCCTGCGTCGGCTGGGTCTCCATCGGTCTGCTGAGCGTGGGGCCGGCCGTAGCGCTTGTTGCAGTCGGATACGGAGTTGCCGGGGTCAGGTATCCGGGATCGTCATCCTCTCCACCCGTCTCTTCCGGGGAAAGGCTCCCGGACCAGCCAGGATCGCTACCCGCCGGCATCTCTGCGCACCCGGCGGATGCGAGAACCAGGATCATCACCGCAGCTGCAAAGACCGACTTATACACCTTGCTCATCGTAGAGGAATTATGCAGGGGGATATTTATGTATTTACTCTTGGGAGTTCGATGAAATATTTTATACGGCAGATGTGGGTTTGAGTTGGATATTATAGCCCGGACTCCGGTTGGATTAAAGGTTTTGTCAACCCCGCTCCCAAAGGAGCGTCTCGACGAGGATGATCGCACTTTTTTAGGGGAGTTTACCGGCAAGAAGTGTCGTATCCGCCAAAAAACATCTGCTGTATTCTGAATATTGCATGTAAAAATGGGTGCAGCATGCAGTACCCGATGTGAAAATCTTTGCGCGCCTCTGGAATTGCCCCAAAATCAATCCAGTAACGTATATCAGCGCTCGCGGCCAACGGTTGATGATAACGATGGGCAAGAAGCAGGGGAAACAGACCAAACGGAAGGCAGACGTGCACGATAACGGAGGAGATCTGGATTCAGGCATTTTCACTTCGGCACGCCCGGGTGCATCCCTGTTCGATACGATCGCGGCGCCCATCAAAACCAGCAGGTACGTCCAGGCCCTCCTCGGGCTGACCATCATCGGTTTTCTCCTTCGGTTCTACAACCTCGGCGGGAACTCACTCTGGCTCGACGAGGCCTCGACCCTCACGTTTGCCCGGCAGTCGCTCATCGGCATATGGGAGAGCACCGCCGGCGGCGAGTTCAACCCGCCGCTCTTCTACTGGTTGGAGCACGGCATGCTCCTCTTCGGCGAGAGCGAGTTCGTGCTCCGCTTCCTCCCCGCGCTATTCGGCGTTCTGACGATCCCGGTCGTCTACTTCATCGGGACGGAGTTCCGGGACAGGAACGTCGGGCTCATCGCCGCCGCCCTCCTCGCGTTCTCGCCCTTCCACATCTTTTACTCCCAGGAAGCCCGGGCATACGCTCCGATGCTCTTCTTCTTCTCCCTCGCACTGCTCTTCTACGTGCGGGCGAGTAAGTCGGACGACGTCCGCTCCTGGGTCCTCTTCGGGGTCTTCTCCGCGGTCGCCTTCTGGATGCACTTCTACGCCATCGTGCCGGTCGCCGTCCTCATCCTCTACGCCCTCGTCACCCATGCGGGCGCAATCCGGAGCGACCCCCGGAGCGCGAGGAACCTGGCCCTCTCGGTCATAGCATTCGTCGTCGCAAGCCTCCCCCTGCTCATCGTGACGGTCAACCTCTTTATGGTGAGGACTTCGTCCGCCCCGACGTTCGGCATCCAGGGGTTCGATGTCATCTACCAGACCCTCCTCCAGATATCGGGGTTCGGCGACCTGATCCTGGTGCTCTTCGTCATCCTCTTCGTGATCGGCGTCGCGTACACCTGGCGCGAGGACCGGAATGGGGCGCTCCTCCTGGTCTTTATGATGGTCCTTCCGCTCGCGGCAAGCCTTGTCCTCTCGTCGAGGATGCCGATGATCCCGCGCTACCTCATCTACCTCCTCCCGGTCTACTTCGTCGGGATCGCGGCGACGTATCCCGCACTCTACGCCCTCGTCCGGGACAGGAGGGCGGTCTACCTCGTTATAGCGGCGGCGCTCCTCATCAGCACCCCGTTCCTCTCGACCTACTACACGACGCCCCAGAAGAACGACTGGCGCGGCTTCTCCGCGGACCTCGGCGGGATGACGGGGGAGGGCGACCTCGTCGTCGTGCTGCCGCCCTACATGGCGCAGCCGCTCGACTACTACTACAGCAACGCGACCGACGGGACCCTCGAACTCGGGGCGACGACCGGGGAAGACCTCGCGACGATCCGCGGCCTGCACCCCGGCAGGCAGGCGTTCTACGTGGTAACCTCCGATATCTTCGCCGTAGACCCCACCGGGGATGCGGTGGGCTGGCTCGAAGAGAACTCAGAGTTTGCCGGGCAGCATACGGGGATATTCCTCTTCAGGTCGGCTTAAGGAGGGGAGTGCAACGACCGAGACCTACGACCTTTCAGTGATCATCCCGACCTTCAACGAGGAGGAGAACATCGCCGCGATCATCGGAGCGGTCAATGAAGTCTTCCGACAAAACGGTATCCGCGGCGAGATCCTGGTGATGGATGACGACTCGAAGGACCGCACGATAGAGATCGTACAGGAGATCGCCGGTCAGCATGATAACGTCCGGCTGATCGTCCGCAAGGACGACCACGGCCTCTCCCAGTCGGTCGTCGAGGGGTTCGGAGCGGCGCGTTCGGCTATCCTGCAGGTCATCGACGCTGACTTCTCACACCCCCCTGAACTCATCCCTCGCTTTTACGAGGCGATACAGGACGGAGCGGATATCGCCATCGGGAGCAGGTACATGCGGGGAGGCAACATCGAGGACTGGCCGCTCAAACGGAGGGTCATATCGCTCGGGGCCACGGCGTTCGGGCGGATGCTCTTTCCCGAGATCACCGACCCCGTGAGCGGGTTCTTTGCCGTGCGGCGCGAGGTCGTCGCCGGCGCTCCCCTTGCCCCCCGCGGCTACAAAATCCTGATGGAGGTCCTCGGCAGGGGCTGGTGGGAGACGTTCGTCGAGATCCCGTTCATCTTCAAGGACCGTGAGGAGGGGGAGAGCAAACTCCGGGCCGACACAATGGTTGATTACCTCAAACAGTGCGCCGGTATCGTCCGCTTCGCGGTCGCGCGCCGGAGCGGGCCGGTATGGACGGAGTGGACGAAGATCGTCCGGTTCGGGCTTGTCGGGCTGTCCGGGATCCTCGTCAATATGGGGCTCCTCTACGCCCTGACCGAGGTTGCCGGCCTCTACTACCTCGTCTCTGCCGCAATCGCAATCGAACTCTCCATCGTGAACAACTTCGTCTGGAACGATCTCTGGACGTTTAAGTCGGTACGGGACCTCAGGTTCGGGCGGAGGATCCAGCGATTTCTGTCGTTCCAGGTGGTTTCAATGGGCGGGCTCATTATCAATATGGGGATTCTCTACCTTCTCGCGGATATTGTTGGGATCTATTATCTCGTCGCGAACCTTGCGGGTATACTCGTGGCGTTTGCCTGGAACTACGCGGTGAACCGGCATTTCACGTGGGTTGAGACGTAATAACGAGTTCGTCAAGACCGGAGAGGAATTTCTCCGTCAGGATGCACGAAAAACTGTTTGCAGTTGATATGACCGGGCCGGACGCCCCTCACCCCGAATACGCCCGGATAACCCCTCGATACACATCCGCCGCCCGCTCGAGTTGCCCCACGCTGACCCGCTCGTCCACCGCGTGCAGCGTCGGGATCTCCCCCGGTCCGTACTCCAGAACATCGAACCCCTTATCGCGGAGGTACTTCGCGTCGCTTGCGGCCCACTGGAGGAACGGCGTCGCCGTCCCGTAGACTCGCTCCACCTCGCGACAGACCGTTCGAACGATCCGGGCGTTCGGGGACGTCAGGGTCGGTTCGGCCACGTCCGTCTCGCGTATCACGGCATCCGGGGCGTGTTCGGCGATGCCCCTGCGGAGGCTCTCAAGGGAGCAGCCCCATGGCACCCGGATGTCGAGTTCCATCCGGCACTGCTCCGCCACGATGTTTGCCTTCTCACCCCCCTCGATGCGACCCGGGTTGAACATCACTCTGGTCAGGATCTCATCCCCGCCCTCGATCCCGAAGATCTCGGAGAAGACCCGGGCGGACTGGTCGATAAGCGGCTGCAGGTCTTCGCCGACGGGGAACGGGCGGGCATGCACCTCCCGCAAATACCCGATCAGGTCGAACGCCGCCATGACGGCGCTCTTCCCGACCAGGGGGTAGAGGGAACTATGGCCAGGCCTGCCGCGGAAGGAGAGATCGATCCGGTAGAGACCTTTCTGGCCGACCGCAGGGCTGGTCTCCGGCGTCGGTTCGGCGATCAGGCATTCTCGGGGCCCGAGAAGATTCTGCGCAAGCAGCGAGCGAATCCCGTGCTCCCCCCCGGTCTCCTCATCGCAGACGAAGGCGAACTGGACATCCGGCTCCACCCCGCTCTCGAGGATGTCGCGGTAGGCGGTCAGAAGGGCAGCACACCCACCCTTCATATCGGTGGCGCCTCTCCCCCAGACGTGTCCGTCGGCGATCTCGCCGCTATAGGGGTCGTGCGTCCAGTCGTCGGGGATGGCGGGGACAACGTCGACGTGACCGCAGAGGAGGAGCCGGGAGCTGGCCGCGGTCGTGACGAGGTTGTCCCGTCCGCCGGGATGCGAGATGATACGGCTCTTCACCCCGAGCGAGTCGAGATACTCCCCGATGAACGCGACGACGTCTGCCGTGCTCCCCGGGGGGTTCTCGCTCCGTATCCGGACGAGCGATGAAGTGAGTCGGGCGACATCCATGGAGCGATCCCCTTATGCCGGCCTGTTCCGGAGATACTCGTCGAAGAGCCGGGCAAGCGACGAGGTCGCGTAGAGTTGTTTGATGAAGTTCGGGTCGAAGAACTCATCGATGAACGTCGAGAGGTAATCGGCCGGGATCGCCCTCTTGTCGTCAGGGTTGAGGACGATCCGGAAGCTCCGGTACTGGGCGGGGTCGTCGTTGTCATAGACGCCCGTCCAGAGCATCGGGAGTTCCTCGTACATCTCCGGCTGCTCCAATTTGAGCCAGTTGATGAATCCGGGGAAGTGTGCGCGGTCGCCGACCTTCTCTTCGTCCAGCCGCCACCGCATGTATTCCATGCTCATGATGTTACGGGGCGACATGTAGTTGTAGGCGAGGGTGCTGAGGGTGTAATCGATGTGGGCGAGGGCATCGGTGAAGTAGAAGTGCAGGACCGGATGGAAATCGGTGGGAGACTCCAGGATCAGCGATTTGCTGTACAACTTCTGTATGACGCGGACGTACTCGTTCATTTCCAGCATACTCTCCTATAGGGGAGGGAGTTACAAAAAGTATTCCTCGTGGGAACACCGTTCGACCTGCAGGCCCAAACAGCGCTACGTAAAGAACGGCTTCCGCCTGCCGACGGCTTCCTTGAATGCATCTTCGAGCTCCTTGCCGTGCTTGCCCCGGATATCGACCAGGTTGTCGCTCCGCAGAAGGCAGGGCTTGAGTTTTCCGTCCGAGGTCACGCGCAGGCGATTGCAGAATGCGCAGAACTCCGTGTTGTGGAGCGGGCGCACCACCTCGACCTCGGCGCCGTCGAGGCAGTACTTCTTCCGGTGGTGCATCCGGCGGGTGACGACGCGGGTTGCCCGCTCGTTCAGGTCCTGCTCGACGCTGTCCACATCCCCGTGGAACTTGCACTCGTTGAACTCCATCAGCTCGATGACCTGCAGGATGAGATCGGGTTTGTTCCGGACGAACGCCATGAAGTCGTCCACCTCGTCCTCGTTGATCCCCTCAAGGAGCACCATGTTCAGTTTGACCGGGGTCAGTCCGACCTCGATCGCTGCATCGATCCCTGCAAGGACGTCTGCAAGGATGTCCTTCCCTGTGATGGCCCGGTAGCGCTCGGGACGGAGGGTGTCGAGGCTCACGTTCACCCGCGCAAGCCCGGCCTCTTTGAGTTCCGCAGCCTTTTCTGCGAGGAGCGTCCCGTTCGTCGTCAGGGAGGACTCGACGCCCGGCGGCACGGAGCGGATTATATCGACGAGATCGCGGCGGAGCAGAGGCTCCCCGCCGGTGAACTTGACGCTCCTGATCCCGAACTGCACGCCCACCCGCATCAGCTCGGCGATATCCTCGGCACTCATCTGCTCCTGTGGCTGTACCTCACCCTCGGCGTGGCAGTAGATGCACCGCAGGTTGCACCGGGATGTCAGGCTGATCCGGAGATTGCTCACGGTCCGGTTATAGGGGTCCTTCAGTACCATCGCATGTTCCTTTGAAATTTTTTGCAATAATGTAAGTCTCGGCACTCCCCTTCCGCGACGCCTTCGTCCTGTATCCTCTGACGGAATAGAAGTGTTTCCTTGCTTCGGCGATGAGTTCTCCGAAGAATTCTCCCTGGAACGACTTGATCACCATATTCCCGCCGGGTTTCAGGACCGTACAGGCAAACGCCAGTGCGTCCTCGCCGAGCCCGATTGCACGGGCCTGGTCGTAACTCTTCTGACCGGAGAGTTTCGGCGAGGCATCGGAGACGACTACGTTGACGACGCCGCCGGCCTCCTCGCGGATACGCTCCTGGACGAGAGGGTCGGTGAAGTCCCCGATGATGGTGGTGACGCCTTCCATGGGCGCGATCGGATTGAGATCCACGCCGATAACCCTGCCGTCGGTCAGGTCGCGAAGCACCTGCAGCCAGCTCCCCGGCGCCGCCCCGAGGTCGACAATGTTGTCATCGGGTCTGATGATGCCGTTTCGCTGCTGGATCTCCAGCAGTTTGTAGGCTGCACGTGCCCGGTATCCCGCTTTCATCGCCTTTCGATAGACGCTGTCTTTAGTCCATTGAGAACCCATTGGGAGCTACCCTCCACCTGAGGTCGACGGATGGCTGCCACACCGCCGGCACAATCAAGAAGATTATGTATAGTATTCGATGCTGTTAAACATCAATGATACGGTTCCGGAGTACGGACGATCGGTCTCTGCCGCGGGTCGCGGAAGTGGTCGCGGCATGAGCCATTTGCCGATTTCGATCGTAAAGCACTATAATGAACAGGGTGATTATATACTTTCAACGAGAGTTTAATAAGGGGTCACAATGTTAAAGGCAACGATTGACGCAGAAATATTTCGGGAATCCGTCGACGCGATCGCCGCACTGGTGACGGAATGCCGCCTGCACACAGCCGAGGACCAGATCCGGACACGCTCCGTCGATACCGCAAACGTGGCCATGGTCTCCCTGGAGCTCCAGAGCACGGCGTTCAACTCTTTCCTGGCGACGACCGGGGAGCTGGGTCTGGATATCGCAAAGATGAAGAACATCATCGGGATGATGGGAAAGGGCGACGCGCTGACCCTGAACCTGCTTGACGAAGAACGGAAACTTGAACTGAGTTTTGGCGGCTACCGCTACTCGATCTCGCTCCTCGACGTCAACACCATCCGGAAAGACCCGAACCCTCCGGGAATCGACCTCCCCGGCAAAGCGGTCATCTCGGGAGATGCCCTGAACAACGCCATCAAAGCCGCTGCCGTCATCTCCGACAAGATCGCGCTCGGGATCGACCCCGATGCAATGACCTTCTACATGGAGGCGGAGGGAGACACCGACCACATCAAACTCGCGCTCGGTGAGGACGAACTCGTCGCCTTGAACCCGGTGCAGGCCCGCTCCCTCTTCTCGATCGATTACTTGAAGGACATGGGCCGGGTCATGGCGCGCGCGGACGAGGTGGAGGTCTACCTCGGCATCGATCACCCGGTACGATTTGTCTTTGACATTGCGGACGGCAACGGTCGCGTCGAGTACCTCCTTGCTCCTCGGATCGAGGCCGATTGATGGATATTGTACTCGATCGCAAAGAACTCATCAAATATCCCTTTTTGAAAGAATCGCAGCAGCTGGCCCGCCGGCACGTCGAGTCGCTAGAAGAGTTCCTGGAGAGCAGCCCGGGCGCCGCGGCGCTCGATCGGGCGAAGGAACGGGTCGTTGCCGCGCTCATGTTCAAAAAGGAGTTCGGAGACGAAGAGACCCGGAACCTCAAGCCCGAGCTCGAGATCGCGAGTTACGCGCTTGCCCGGATGCTCGTCTCTTGCACCGGCGACCGATCGCTCATCGACCGCCTTGCCCGCTACGAGGCTGAACGTGCGTCATTCTTCCTCTCGGCCGACGAGCCGGAGATACGGCGGTTCGTTGCCTGGAGCGTCGGTATCGATACCGGAGCGGTTGTGATGCCGGTCACTCGATATGTCGAGCTCGTCCCTCACCTGCGGGATAAGCGGTGGCGGCTCGTCAACAGGGACGTCCGGCAGGGAGGTGTGAACCTTGAAGCGGGCGAGATTGATGAACTCATCCGGGAACGGATCAGGGCGATCATCGCCGACCAGCTGCCGCTCCGTGTTCCAGGGGGGATCTGCGAGCGTCTTCAGCCGATCACGGGTGAGATTTCCGCGCTGCTGCAGCAGCAGGCCCTCGAGCAGTTCGGTGAAGTCAGAGAGGAGGCGTTCCCGCCCTGCATCGGCGCGCTCATCCAGGCGATCACCGCGGGAACGAACCTGACGCACATGGGTCGGTTCGCCATTACGGCATTCCTCCATACCATCGGGATGAACGTCGCGCAGATAGCGGACGTGTTCGCGCGGGCTCCGGATTTCGACCCGGATATGACGATGTACCAGGTGGAGCACATCTCCGGCCGGGGCGGCACCGAGTATACCCCGCCGTCGTGCGCCACCATGCGCACGTTCGGGCTCTGCGCCAACCGTGACAAGGACTGCGAGCGGGTCAACCATCCGCTGAGTTACTACCGGTTCAAGAAAAATATAAAGAAGAAACGGAGTTAAGCGACTTTTTTGTCGATCAGAAGGCCGGCGGTACTGAGCGCGGCGATAAAGACGATCAGTGCGATGATGTATGCAAACCCTTTCATCGTCTCTTCCACCAGATCGGGCAGCGTCACCAGCAGCACGACAAACAGTGCAAGACACCCGAATGCGGCCAGCACCTCAAGAACCCGTAGATTCATGTAAGCAGATGGGGTACGTGCAGGTATATCTCTATCCATACGGTGGAGGTGGCCCGCATGCACATCCGGGTCGACCGACGTCCCGCACGTATGAAGGGGGCCGGAGTACCGGCCCTGTTCCGGTGCTGCCGCTCATGGAGGCCGGGACGTACTGCTGCCCCGGCTCGCGGAAGTCAGCGGCGGTCCCGGTCCGGCCTGAGCGCAACCCATATATGGCTCCTGGATCGAGGATTGAAGGTATGATACAGGAAGAGCGCGAAACGGTTGCCGATCGCCTGGGAGAGGCCTTAGGCCTCCTGGTCGAGCGGATGGATGCCCGGCTCATCCCGGAGGTCGGGATGAACATCGTCTACGCCCTGCCCGACGCGCGGAGCAAAGACGATGTGGCGGGGGTCCTCGGCCGGATCGTCGGGCTCGGCGAGGCGGTTCATCCTGTCGGGGAGATCGCGTTCGGGGCAAGCGACCATGTAGCCCGGATCGTCATCACGGCCATGCGTTTCGACCCGCGTATCCGGAGCGCCGCAAACATCCGCTTCTCGGAGACAATCCTCCCGGAGCTCGACAACCTTCTCTTCGAGGTCTGTTCGTTCGACCGGGAGAACGAACCGCCGGGCGTGCAGACGATGGACTGGGGTGTCGCCTCCTGCTGCAGGGAGGGCGTACCCGACGTCATCTACGACAGGGGGGCCGTAGGAAAAGAGCCGATGATCCGGGTTCTCGGGGAAGATCCTGTCACGGTCGCACAAAATATTCTTAAACTGTCGAATCGCATAGCCTATGCACAATTATAAGGGTAGGTCCACATGGGAATAAAACCGTCATATATCAAGAATCTCGGCGAAGAACTGATCGTCAAGCACCGCAGCAGATTCAGTGGAGACTTTGAAGAGAATAAACACGCGGTCGCTGAAGTTGCCATGATCGACAGCAAGACCGTTCGGAACCGGGTTGCCGGGTACATCTCAAGAAAGATAAATACCAGGAAGCGTTAAACCAAACAGTATGTTTGAGGGAATCCTTCCGGCAATCATCACCCCTTTTTACCGGGACTCGAGAGCGGGTCTCGATATTGAAGGATTACAGTCCAACATAGAATCACTCCTGCAACGCGGGGTTCACGGCATCGTGCCCTGCGGGTCGACCGGCGAGTCCGCGACGCTCACGTTCGAGGAGCACGAGCAGGTGATCGGCAAGGCCGTTGAGGTCGTCAACGGGCGGGTGCCGGTGCTTGCCGGGACGGGATCGAACAACACGGAGGAGGCCGTTCGCCTGACCCGGTCGGCGAAGGATGCGGGTGCGGACGGTGCGCTCGTCATCAGCCCGTACTACAACAAGCCGAACCGTTCCGGTCTCGTCAAGCACTTCACGAAACTGGCCGACCTTGATCTCCCCATCGTCCTCTACAACGTCCCCGGCCGGACTGCGCAGAATCTCCTGCCCGATCTGGTGGCCGAGCTCGCGAGGCACCCGAACATCGTCGGGATCAAGGAAGCAAGCGGTGACATCACCCAGATCTCTCGTATCATCGAGGAGACGCGGGACGAGGAGTTCAGCGTGATCTCCGGAGACGACGCGATGACTCTTCCCGTCCTTGCCCTGGGGGGTGCCGGGGTCATATCAGTGACAGCAAACGTTGATCCGGCTCGAATGGTGGGGATGTACGAGGCTTACCGGGCCGGCGACCTTGCCCGCGCGCGCGCTCTACACTATGAACTTGCTCCGCTCATGCGGGCGATGTTCATCGACACGAACCCTATCCCCGTGAAGAAGGCGGTGGGACTCCTCGGGATGGCCGCGGGACCGGTCAGGCTGCCGCTCGACGAACTCGACGAAGCAAAGACGGAACAACTGAGAAAGGTGCTGGTAAACCATGGTTAAGGTAGTCATATCCGGTGCTCTGGGCCGTATGGGCACCAACATCGGCCGGATCGTCGATGAAGCCCCCGACATGGAGCTGGTCGGGGGCATCGACGTGCGCGAGGGAACGCTCTTCGGGACGGAAGTCGTCCCGGCGGCAGAGATCGACGCGTTCCTGAAAGAGAAGAAGCCCGACGCCCTGATCGACTTCACCGTTGCGGCCGCTGCGGTCGAGAACATCAAAGCTGCCGCCCGAAACGACGTGGCACTCATCGTCGGGACGACGGGGTTCTCCCCCGAACAGCGGACGACGATCGCGAGCGCCGTCGAGGGGCACGTCCCTGCGGTGATATCGAGCAACTTCTCCGTCGGCGTCAACATCTTCTGGAAACTCGTGCGGGAAGCCGCACGCGAGCTCGGCGACTATGACATCGAGGTCACCGAAGCCCATCACCGTTACAAGAAGGACGCTCCGAGCGGCACGGCAAAGACCATCCTCGAGATCCTCGACCAGGAACTCGGAAGCCGCGAGAAGGTCTACGGTCGTGTCGGCGAGACCGAGCGGAAAGACGAGATCGGCGTCCATGTCATCCGCGGCGGCGATATTGTCGGCGATCACTCCGTTCTCTTTGCAGGAAATTTCGAGTGCATCGAGATCTCCCACCGGGCCTACGACCGGGCGGTCTTCGCTCAGGGCGCCGTCCGGGCCGCACGCTGGGTCGTCGGGAGGGAGCCGCGCATCTATGATATGCAGGATGTCCTCGGGCTGTGACAAGGAAAGCGAAATTTAATTTTGGTACAGAGTCGTAACCTATGTACGTTCGGAGGAACTAAATTGGCAGCAATTGTTGATATTGAAAAGTGTACCGCCTGTGAAACCTGTGTAGATGTCTGCCCGGCTTCCGCCATCACCATGGAAGACGGCAAGGCGAAGGTCGATGTCGATCTCTGTGTCGATTGTGAGACCTGCGTCGACGAGTGCCCGACAGAAGCGATCTCCATGGAATAAAGAAACCAACTCTTTTAATACCTCCTACACTACAGATATTTTTGTCTATGATTAATGTAGGAGTGCTTGGTGCCACAGGAGCGGTGGGACAGCGCTTCGTTCAGTTGCTGGCGGATCATCCCTGGTTTCATCTCCAGACGCTGGCCGCTTCTGAACGGAGTGCAGGGAAACCGTATGGTAAGGTGGTCAACTGGCGCCTCGATGCGCCGTATCCGGAGAGCGTCAGTGATATCGTCGTCACTCCCACAACCGTCGAGAGTCTGAAGGACTGCGATCTCGTCTTCTCGGCGCTCCCTCCTGAGGCGGCGGCGTCTCTTGAGACGGAGATCGCTGATGCAGGTATCGGCGTTTGCAGCAACGCCCGGTCGCACCGCATGGACGCGGACGTTCCGCTGGTGATCCCGGAGGTCAACCCGGATCATCTCGGTCTGATCGATGTCCAGCGCGACCGCGGGCGTGAGGGGTTCATCGTGACGAACCCGAACTGCTCAACGATCGTCCTCGCGCTGGCCCTTGCACCCCTGCGAGCGTTCGAGTTCCATGACGTGCGCGTAGCGACCATGCAGGCTATCTCCGGGGGCGGGTTTTCCGGCGTCTCCGCCATGGACATCTATGATAACGTCGTCCCCTACATCGGCTCTGAGGAGGAGAAGATGGAGATCGAGACGCTGAAGATCATGGGATCGTTTGACGGGTCAGAGGTGACTCCTGCCTCATTCAGCGTGAGCGCAAGCTGCCACCGGGTTCCCGTCATCGACGGGCACACGATTGCGGTCTGGGTCGACGTGGCAGAGTCAGTTGCCGAGGTGAAAAAAGCTTACGTAAACTTTAAGTCACCGTTCAGCAATCTACCCTTACAGCCGGAGAAGGCCGTTGAGCTCCTTGACCCCTCCGACCGTCCGCAGCCACGGCTCGACCGCAACCGCGGGCGGGGCATGACGGTCTCGGTCGGGAGAATCCGTGAAGGATTACGGTTCGTTGCGCTCGGCCACAACACCATCCGTGGGGCCGCAGGCGCATCCGTCCTCAACGCAGAACTGATATACTCAAGGAAGTATCTCTAGACGAGGTGGGCTAATGATAAAGGACAACACAGTATTCGTAGGAAACAAACCGGTCATGAACTATGTTCTTGCGGTGGTCACCCAGTTCAATAACGGAGCGGAGGAAGTCGCGATCAAGGCCAGGGGGAAGGCAATCTCACGTGCGGTCGATACGGCGGAGATCGCGCTCAACCGGTTCCTTGCAAACGTTGACAAGAAAGAGATCTTCACGTCGACGGAGATGATCGACACCGACACCGGCAAAACCAACGTGTCAAGCATCGAGATTGTCCTCGCTCATGCGAAGTGAGAATCCGAAGCACTTTTTTGATGCCCACCGGGGAGCGTAGCGGCCGGGTGTCGATGGAACCTCTTCGCTTGAGAGGTTTTTCTTGGGTGCTCCCGCGCCGAAAAACCTCTCATGCGCGCCCAATCTGTCAGACGGTCACGTATATGGGCGATTTTGAGGGGGTCAACCATAAAGGCTTTATGAGCCGCACTATATACGCTATATTATGAAACGGTTGGCGGTCGGCATGGTGTTGATGCTGGTAGCGCTTCTCATTGTTCCCGCGGTGGCGGCGAGCGAGGAGCGGTACAGTTACATCACCGTCAAAGACGTCACCGTCCGGCTGGAGAAGGCGGATGCCGTCGTCACCATGAACTATACGATAGACGACGGCATCGGGTTTCTCGTTCTCCTCCTTGGGAAATCCGATCTGAGACAGAAGGCGCTCGAGATACTGAACTTCAACGATGCCAGCGTTCAGCACCTCGATCTCGAACGAATTGAGGTGCGCGTGAAGGACGCGTCGAACGATTATGGGCAGGGGTCGTACTGGTTTCCCGCTCACCGTTTCGGCGTGGTCGTGCCCTCGCTCACCATTGTTGTCTCCGGGGACGCCAAACACTACGAGAACATCAGCGAACTCCCCGATGGACTCGGCTATTTTGCCTGACCGTCGGTAGACCTGATTGCGATGCCGCTTTTGTGACGCTACCGGTAGGTTTGTTGAATGCGGTGTTACGGCCGCGTTCATGCCTGCGGCAACAGCCCTGTCCCCGCGACGACGTAGTGGTCGAGATGAGAGTCTTTCAGGGAGAATGTTACCTCGCAGCAAAGGTATTCTGGCCGGTCGTCGTGCCGACGTCGTACCGGGGCTCGAGAAGGGGGGCAGGAGGTCTGTGGTGTCGTATCGGGCCGTTGCGTCACGTGGGTCGAGAACTCGATGGGTGCCGTCAGGAGGGGCGGAGCATGGTAGTAGCCGCCGTCGTCCCAACGGCCCGATGATGAGATCGTCCTCCTCGAACCTGAAAAACGCTTCCTCACTGCGCCGACCGGGGAGGGTCGGGCTGCCGTCGAACATGATTGCCGTAGCGGCGTCGAGAGCAGAGACCGGGAATCTTCAGCGAGAAAAGGATAAGCGGGCTTTGAAAGGTGCTCAGGCGCTACTACATTCTCAGTGCGACCGGTTCGCGATCGGTTCGCGTTCGCCGACCCAGCGGCCCAGGAACGACTGAAGGTATACGCCGAAGAAGGCGCAGAGGAGACCTCCGATTATCGCGAAGACGATATACAGCGCACCGCTCGTACTCGTTATGGGGAACCCGGAGATCTCGCTGCTGATCGAGAGGATGTAGACGCTTGCCCCGTAGGCGATGGCGCCGATCGCCAGGATGAAGAACGGCAGGGCAACCACCCGCTGGATGGCCCCGCGTTCGTTCAGGTAGATGTCGATGATCTTTCCTACCGATGCCACGAGGCCGGCTGCGGTGAACCAGGCGACGGCACCGTAGATGAAGGCGAGCATCTGGATGACGATACCGAACGGGGAGTAGTATTCGAGGAGGCTTATGAGCCCGAGAATGACCCCGACGATACTGAGCAGTATCGCGGCGATGTAGGATACGAACGTGAACCTCCCGCCGTGGAGCGACGCTTTCAGTGAGGTGATCAGGTAGCCGAAGATCTCGTCTATCCCGATACCCTTGAAGAGCAGGTAGGTGCCGATGACACCGACGACGACGATGGTCGCACCCTCGGGGTACCCAAGGAGGTATCCCACGGCATAGAGGAGCATCGCGAGGCCGACCGGCACGAGCACGATCTTCGAGACCTTCGGGTCGTCGAGAAGGCGTCTCAAGATGTAATACGTCCCCTCGAGGTTCGGCATCTGGTTGACCACGACCCTCCGCACGCTGCTGACCGGCACCCGGGACTGGATGATCGGCAGGACGTACTCGTCCTCGGCTCCGTCCGTCACGATGATGCAGGATGTAGAACCCGTTGCGGAGAGGATTGCATCGAGACTGGACGCTACCCGGCGATCGCCCTCGAGCAGGTTCATGTGGTTGCCGCATATGACGGCGACGGCGACTTCTTCTCCCCGCTCGATGAGTTCGTCGTGGAGTTTGATCGTCTCGAAGATGGCGTTGACGTCGGAGTCCTCGGGATCGGCCAGGGCGAGCGACGTCGCTGCATGGAGGCACGCCTCTCTGCCCACGATGGGACCATCGATCTTGGCTTTAAACCCGAGATCGTCATCACGATCGACACAGAGGACAAGCGTCCGCTCTTTTGCCATTCAGTAAAACATCGCCTCTGATCTATTAAATGATTTGCGGCGCGGTAAAAAAGTATTAGATGAGTTTTGCACGCTGAAGCAGGAGCAGATCGTCGGTCGTGATCTTCTCACCGTCACGGAACTGCTGGAAGACACGTTCCGCCTCTTTCCTGACGGCCTTCTGCTCTTTGGTGACTTTGGTCTTCTTGGTCTTCTTCCGGAGACCCGAGATGACCTTGTCGTAGTCGCGGAGTTCCTTCTGGCAGGCGATGAACTGCTTGTGCTCCTCGTCCGCAGCCTCCTGGGCCTCGACGAACTGCTGGTGGGCCTGGTCGGCCTCTTCGCGGGACTTGTCGGCCTTCCGGTAGGACTCCACCATCAGGTCGTGGTGCTGCTGTGCGGCCTCGGCCTTCTCGGTGACATCCTTGTGGATCTCGGAGGCCAGCCTGCGAAACTCGCGGGCATCGGTGAGTTTCGTCCGCATCTCCTTGTTCTGTTCAAGCTCGGCCTCCTGGTCCTTCGCCGCCGCCTTGAGCTGCTTGATCTTCTCGATCAGTTCGCGCTCTTTGTCGGTGCTGTAGACCTCGGTCTGCTGCTTGAACTCCAGGTGCTCGATCTGCTTCTGCAGTTCCTTGGTGCCCCGGTTCTGGAGGTTGCCGTGCTCTCGCTTGAAGGACTCGATCTCTTCGAAAAGCACGTTCGCCTTGTCGTTATACTCGTTTCTCTGGTCTTTCAGCGCCTGGACTTCTTCATTGATCTTATCCCGCTGCTCCTTGTGCTGCTGCGCCTCCTCGACGAATTCGCGGGTCTGGCCGTTCAATGAGTTGCGTTCCCGGGCATTTTTGCTGGCAAGCGCGTTCAACTCGTTGCGCCGGTCTTTGTGCTGTTCAGACTCCGCAAGGACTTTTTTTCTCTTTTCAATCAGATCGTTCAGCATTCTTTACCAATCCTCGACATTCGGTACCTGTCTCATATCCCCGCCAGCAAAAGGCCGCTCCTGTATGCTGTAAGATGCCGGAGGCTCGTGTAGCGGCCACACCACAAGAAAAGACGCTTCCCGGACCCGGTGATCGAGACCGTCGTTCATCTGTCTGCTCATGTGTTCAACCCCGGTACTTTGGCAAACGCAGACCCCATGGATCTGTGCCCTGCACAATACACCCCGTGCTGGAGAGATTATACAAGAACGTCTATAGTTCAAACGTCATCTGTACTCTTAAGTATTTCGTAGGGGTACAGAGGACGCCTCCGTGGGAGGATTCCTATTTAAGAAAGATATGGTAGAGGGTAGGGGATTTCAGAGGAAGTCTATGAGGCCGCCGCTCGGGGCGTCCCTTGCCATGCGCCTGTTCGCAGGTGCACTGGACCGCTGGGTCGCAGGTTCGTAGGCGCGGTGGCTTCCGAGGATCTGTGCGCTTTTTACTCCGGTCATGACCGCCATGACGCGAACTCTTCCTTCGTACTCGCTGTTCACCCGCGCCCCCCAGATGACGTCCGCATGGGGGTCGAGTTCGTAGGTCAGGGAGCTTGCGATCTCTTCGGCGTCCTGGAGGGTCAGGTCGTTCCCGCCCGTGATGTGGATGAGGCTCCCTGTGGCTCCGCGATAGTCGATGTCCAGCAGGGGGTGGTTGAGGCACTCGTGAACGACGCTCTCGGCCTTGTTCTGCTGCTTGCTCTCGCCGACGAGCATCACGGCGACGCCCCCCTTGCTCATGATGGCACGGACGTCCGCGTAGTCGATGTTGATGAGAGAAGGCTCCGTGATCGTTTCGCTGATGCCCTTGACGGTCTCTGCGATGAGCTGGTCCATGACCGAGAACGCCTGACCGAGCGGGAGGTTCGGCACGTACTTGATGAGGCGGTTGTTGTCGAGCACGATCACCGAGTCGGCAGCGGACGAGAGTTGCTCAAGTCCCTCTTCCGCACGGAGAAGCCTGGCTTTTTCGACCTGGAAGGGGTAGCTGACCATGCCGACGACGATGGCGCCCTGCTCCTTTGCGATCTGTGCGACGACCGGGGCGGTGCCCGTACCGGTACCGCCGCCCATACCGGCAGTGATGAAGACGAGGTCGGCGTCTGCGAGAAGGCCCTCCAGAGTCGGTCGGGCCATCTCGGCTGCACGCCTGCCGACGTCGGGGAACCCGCCGGCTCCAAGGCCTTTGGTGAGCGACTTGCCGACAAGAACCCTCTTGTCGGCCTGGATCATGTCCAGATGCTGCTTGTCCGTGTTGATCGCGATCGTCTCCGCACCGCTGACCTGCATGTGGTACAGCCGGTTGACGGTGTTGTTGCCTGCACCGCCGCATCCTACGATGACGATACGCGGCTGGCCGATGATGTCGTCTTCAGCATCTGCCGTGTCCGTCTTCAGGTACTTCTCACGTTCCGCGTGTCTTAACGCTTCGTTGATGATCGTCTGCATCGATATACCTCCTAAACTTTGAATGAAATCTGGTCGGCTTCACGTAGAACACGGTTTCCATGCCTTTCGAGAAGCGCCCTGACTGAATACCGCACAGCCTCCGATACCGTGGGGAATTCGCCAGCTTCCACCAGCTTCTCGAGCATCTCGACCTGTTGCCGTGGCAATCTGATTGTTATCCGATCCATCATTTCAATCACTCATATCTGACATGTGGCTGCCCCTTGTCGGCCAATTGTCAGACAATCGTTACCTTCACGTCTGACTGCATCAGATAAAGCATAATAATATCAGTATGGTATATATACTTATCGATATGAAATTTTGTCCGGCATAACGATTTTATGGATAGCAGCCGACAACGTATCCTCAAAGAGTTGCCACGAATATGAGAGATAATCTTCCCAAAAGGGCGGAACATGGCGGTCGGGTGCGCTGGCACCGCACCCGGAAGAGGGGCGAGCTGCTTGATTTCAGTGCTAACGTGAATCCGTATCCTCCGGCTATCCCCTGGACTCCGGACGTTTCGGCGCTGAAAGATTACCCCGACGACCGTTATGTGACGCTCAAAGAGGAAATAGGGAGGACGTTCGGTCGCGATGCCGCAGAGGTCGCCGTCGGCAACGGTTCCGTCGAGTTGATTCGCGCGTTCTGTTCTGCCGTGCTCGGGACCGACGATACCGCCTATATCGAGTCACCGACGTTCGCCGAGTACGGGATGGCGGTGAGGCTTGCAGGTGCCCGGTGCACGGCGGATGAGAACGGGGCTGCCGTCCGGTTCCTCTGCAACCCGAACAACCCCACCGGGGAACTTCTGAGTCGGGCGGAGGTCCTCCGGCTGCTCGATGGGGTCGCCGGAGAGGGAGCGTACCTCTTCCTCGACGAAGCCTTCATCGAACTCTCCGACCCGGCCCAGAGCGTTGTCGACGTCTCGCGCGAGAACCTCTTTTTGCTGCGCTCCCTCACGAAGAGCTTCGCCGTGCCGGGCATCCGGTTCGGCTATGCCTTCGGCGCGCCTGATCTCATCGAGAAGGTGGAGACGGTGCGCCTTCCCTGGACGGTGAACGCGTTCGCCGAGTCGTTCGCGATCGAGGCTTTCCGGCACTACGACCTCCTCGAGGAGTCGCGGGAGCGGATTGCCCGGGAGCGGGCCTGGCTCTGCAGCCGCCTGGACGCTCTCGATCTCGGGTATGCGCCCCCCTCTGCGAACTATATCCTCATCGAAGTCCCGATCGAGGCGGAAGTGCTCGTTGAGCGGCTCCTTTCCCGCGGCATCCTTGTCCGGGACTGCCGGTCGTTCGGGCTTCCCCGTCACATCCGCGTGGCCGTCAGGACCCATGAAGAGAACAGGCAACTCATCGAGGCGCTCGAAGCATGCTTGCCCTGATCATGGCCGGGGGGCAGGGCACCCGTCTCCGGATGGGTGAGAAACCCCTGGTCACCATCTGCGGACGGCCGATGCTCTCCTACGTCATCGACGCCTTCACGGCTGCAGGCCACGAGGTGGTCGTGGTCGCCTCGCACCGGACGCCGTTCACCAAGAACTGGTGCCGGGCGCAGGGGGTCGCGCTGTACGAGGCGGAGGGGCTCGGTTACATCGAAGACATCAACGCCGCTGCGGCAGACCTGGAGGGAGAAGGAATGCCCTTCTTCACCTGCGTCTCCGACCTCCCCTGCCTTGCGCCCGATATCGTCACCGCCGTCGAGGACGCCTGGCGCCGGGGGGGAACGCCGGCATGCTCGACGTGGGTGCCCCGCGCCCTCTGCGAGGAACACGGCTGCCGCACCCGGTACGCGGAAGCGGTCGACGGCGTCCCGGCCTGCCCCGCCGGGATCAATATCCTGACGGCGGGCGGTTCCGGTGCGGCCCAGGACGAACTGCAACTTCTCCTGCACGACCGACGGCTTGCCTTCAACGTCAACACCCGCGAGGAACTGGCGTTGGTCCAGGAGTATCTCTGCCGGAAGCGAAGTGCGTAGGGCTCCCTGTGGGCGAAGCGGCACATACGGTTTTGAAGTTCGGCCGTAACCGGGGAAACTGTATTATCGGACTATCACCCACCCTTATAACATGGAACCCTGCCGGGAAATCGAACTGGAAGGCCATATCATCGATTCGGGCGTCATGACCCTGGTGTTTGACAGGATCATGGATATGGGGGGAGAATTCGAGATCCTCACGTTCAATGTCGGGAAACAGAAGACGGACACGAGTTACGCACACCTGCGCGTGACGGCGCCCGACGATCACCTGCTCGACGCCATCCTCTCCGAACTGCACCGGCTCGGCGCACGCGCCCCCGAGATCGGCGACGTCACCCTCGTACCGGCAGAGGGCGACAGGATCCTGCCGAAAGGGTTCTACTCGACCACCAATCATCCGACCTTCGTAAAATACCGGGACGAATGGCTGCCCGTCGAGCGCATCGAGATGGACTGCCACATCGTGGTCGATGAGAAGGAGGTGCGGGCGATCTGCACCCCGATAGCGAAGATCAAGGCAGGGGATGCGGTCGTGGTCAGCGAGACCGGGGTTCGCGTGGTCTACCCCGAGCGGCCGAGGAAGGTCAGCACGTTTGAGTTCATGCACGGCACCGTCTCATCCGAGCGGCCGAGCGAGGCGCTCATCGCAAAGATCGCCCGCGAGATCCTGAGGTCGAAGAGGAAAGGCGAGAAGATTGCGCTCGTCGGCGGCCCTGCCATCGTCCATACCGGAGCGGCCGACGCCCTCGCAACGATGATCCGTGAAGGCTACATTGATGTGCTCTTTGCGGGGAACGCGCTCGCCACCCACGATATCGAGGCCAACCTCTTCGGCACGTCGCTCGGGATGAACGTCAAGACCGGGACGCTCGTCACCGGCGGGCACAAGCACCATATCCGCGCCATCAGCGAGATCATGCGGGCAGGCTCCATCAAGAACGCGGTCGACCAGGCGCTCGTCACCGGCGGGATCATGTATGAGTGCGTGAAGAAGGACGTCCCGTTCGTGCTCGCCGGCTCCATCCGGGACGACGGCCCGCTCCCCGACACGATCACGGACGTCGTCGAGGCGCAGGACACCATGCGCCGCCACATCCACGACCTCGGGATGGTGGTGATGGTGGGAACGCTCCTCCACTCGATCGCCGTCGGGAACTGCCTCCCCTCGTACGTCAAGACCGTCTGCGTCGACATCAACCCCGCATCGGTGACGAAGCTGATGGATAGGGGCACGATGCAGGCGATCGGTGTCGTGAGCGATGCGGGGACGTTCCTCCCGCTGCTCTGCGAGCAGCTGGAGAAACTGGAGAACTGCTAGCGGGTGAGCGGCATACAGAACGGCTCTTCCTGATCGAGCACGAACTCCCACTCTTCTCTGCACCCGCACTCCGTCTCGGCAAGGGCGCGCAGGAGTTCGACGTCGCCGGAGAGCGAGTAGTCGGCGATCCCCTTCACGATCGGACGGTCGCAGCTGCCGCAGTTGTGCGGCCCCCGCATCTGTCCGCCGCCGACGGGGTCGCAGAGGATATGCACCGGGGAGGCGATCAGCACGTCGAGGACGCTCCAGAGGTACGGCGGCCGGTATGCGTGCTGCTTCCAGAGGTGTTCGACCTCGGTCCTGCTCTGGACGGTGCAGAGGTTCATGGAGATGCTGTCCGCAACGGGGGCGACGTCCCTGATCGAACGTATCATGTCGTCGCGTGCCTCACGTTCGGTCAGGAACGGCGGTTTCATCAGGAGGTAGGCCTTCATGCCTGCGCCGGCGGCGTGGGCGGCCTCCGTAGCGCGAAGGAAGTCGGCATACGAGAACCCCTTGTCGATGCTCCGCTCCCTGATGAGATCGTTCGTGGTCTCGAGGCCCACGGCAACGTGGAGCGGTTTGTCCCAGTCGCCGGTATCGATCCCGTCCCGGAACTCGCGGACGGCGTCGGCCTCGACGTACTCGGGCCGTGTCTCGGCGATCACGACCTTGCCGCGGAACGCCTCCGCGACTGCGCGCCTGACTGCGGGGGGAACCTCGCCGGGGTCGAAGAAACTCCCCGACGTGAAGATCTTGAGCACCTGGTAGTCCTCGTCGCGAAAGTTCTCTTTCACCCAGCGGACCTGTCGGATCATCCGTTCGGCGAGTTCGTCCCCGGAGAGGTCAGGGTAGCGCTCGTGCCGGTAGCCGCACATCCTGCACCGGTTCCAGGAACACCCGCCGCTTCGAAAGATTACCGTCAGGGTATCGAGGATCTGCCCTTCATAGCGGTCTTTCCCCCGCCAGGACGCCAGCGGTTTCTCGGTTAATTTGGATACCATTATACCTCATATTCGAGGATGTAATGATATGAAAAGGATCGCATGGCTGACGATCATCGCGGCGATGATGCTCGTCGGTACGGCATCGGCCGCATACGTCTCAATCAGCGCCCCGCAGACGGTATACGTCGGTGACACGCTCGTCGTCACGGGAACCTCGATCACCGGGGGGCTCACCACCCCCACGCTCAAACCCGGGTTCAGCACGGACGTTATCCTCTATGCTCTCAAGCCCGGGAAGAGCGAGGTGGGCAGGGTGGAGATCGTCGTCCAGAAAGACGGGACATTCACCGCGAGGTTCGATACCGACGGTCTTAGACCGGGAGACTATTCGATCGAGATCATCGATCCCACGCTCTCCACCTTCGGGGGAAGTTCGACGACCCAGCGGATGATCACCCTGGTCGACCGGTCGGGGTCGCTCAAGATACACTCACCGCTCAACCAGGACCTCGACGGCACTCTCGATCTCCGGGGTGCAATCGGCGATCTCGGTAGCGCGGGCGTGCAGGTCCGGGTCGAACGAGATGGCTTTGTCGTTTACGGGCCGCAGTACATAGCGACCAATAAGGAGGGGGCGTTCTCTGTTGAGGTGCCCATCTCCGACGGAGGCTCGTACGAGGTCTCCTTCTCTGATACCAGAGGTTACATCGGCAGCGCTGTATTCGTGGTGACCGGGACGCCCGGTCCGACGCCGACGGAGGCGATGATATCCGCGAGCTCCCCCGCCGGCCGATCTGCCCCTGCCTACTTCGAGGTCGACACCAGAAGTGGCGTGGTGAAGATCGTGACCTCGGCCGGGATCGACTGGGTGGTCGAGTACATCGATGAGGATAACAAACACTACAAGGCCAACGAGAAAGGCATGCTCGAACCCGAGACCGTGGAGATTGCTGCACGGGGTGGTCTGATCTACCTCAAGGTCTACCCCATGAGTTACAACGACAGCGGCACGGTGCAGGTCTCGGCCTCGAACGCCGACTCGGTCAGGGTGAGCCAGACCGCGCCTGGTCTCTTCGGGGACGCGACCCCCACCCCTGCACAGGCCGCGCCGCTCCCTGCTGTTCTTGCACTCCTCGCGCTTCTTGCCGTTGTCTTCGCGCGCAGGAGATGAACAACCTTTTTTTGTCCGGCGACCAATAGGTTTAGGCGAGCCGGGATAGTCTAGTCCGGGAAGGCGGTGGCCTTGAAAGCCACTGGTGCCTGGCACCTCGGGAGTTCAAATCTCCCTCCCGGCGTCTATTATTCACGCCCAACCGTTGAAAAAAGTTAGTTCGGCCTTGTTGAACCCCCTGTTTGATCTAGATGGCCGCAATCAGGGGTACTCGGGGGCACGGCTTTCCACCGGGCTGCGCATCTAGCGGTGCTCGTGCTCCGGACGTTCCGTCCATCGCAAGTCCAGACCTTCGGTCTTCTCCTGCTCCTACCCTTCAGCCTGTCGCATATCGCCCTGACTGCCCCCGCCCCTCGGGGCGGGGGAGGAGGCCGGAGGCCGGGCGGGGTGGGGTTGTAGACTGATCCCTGTATGGTGGAGACAGGGGAGGGGGCGTGCCCCCTCCCCGTCAGCCCCACCCCCAATGGCGATTCTCCCACGGTCCACTGCATGGGGCTGTTCGAGGAAAAAGGTTGATCCTGGGGGACAGCCGGGCCCAGCGTTAACCTCATCAGGAAAGGATGAAGATGGAACACGGTTTCAGCAGAACCGGTAGTTCCGCTCTTCTATGGCAAGATACAGCTCCCCGTGTCCGGTCCGGAACCAACGGTACCGGCGAGACGATCTAATGACTGCCGGTCTCTTCATTCCTCCCTGATCCAGCCCTCGCGCACCCACCGCTCGTACCCGTCTGGCCGCCAGTCCCGGTTTGCCCGCACTATCCCGGCGAAGTACTCCCGGTTCTCTGCCATCTCGGCCTCCTGATCGGGATAGCGCGGCCGGTCCCTGACGGCGAGGGCGAGCTGCTTCCCGAGATCGCGCGCCGCCGCCTCAGCCCGGTCGAGCGCCTCCGTGTCGCTGCCGAGCGCGGCGCTCATCCCCCCGATCGTCGTCACCCCGAGGTAGTTGAACACGTGATTCAGGTAGCCCGTGACCGCATCGCCTCCCGAGATCCCGGTGGTCGCGACGCTGCAACCGTACTTCCCGGCGAGGTTCTGGTAGTGCATGGCGTCCGCCAGCCGGTCGATGAAGACCTTCATCTGCCCGCTGACGTTGTCGACGTAGACCGGCGAGGCGAAGACCAGCCCGTCGGCGTCCTGTATCCGGTCGTACGCGGCGGAGAAGTCGTCGGCAAAGACGCACGTCCCGTCCAGGCTGCAGCTCTCGCAGGCGGTGCAGGGGGCGATCTCCATGTCAGCGAGATCGATGAGGTCGACCACGGCACCGGCCTCTTCTGCCCCGGCAAGCACGAAGTTCACTAGTTTTCTTGTCCTGCTCCGCATCCCCCGTGGGCTTCCCACAACTGCAGTTATCTTCACTCTTCTGTCACATCCGGAAGGAAGCGTTGGCCCCGGCGCGGGAAAATAGTTTAGAACCCGGAAGGCAGTCCCCTCTGTGAGGCGGCGCGAACGTATGGAAGATGGTTGGTTGATCCTGGCCTCTTTAGGTGATCGCCAGAACCGTTTGGGTTCGTGAAAAGTCCCGTACAGTGGATCATGGGGATATCGCCATGCACTGCCCCCGCCCCAAAGGGGCGGGGGAGGAGGCCGAAGGCCGGGTGGGGTGGGGGTTGTAGACATCAGTTTAGGAGTGGAGACAGAGGAGGGGGATGTTCCCCCTCCCCGCGAGCCGCCTCCCCCAGTGGCGATAGTCAACGGAAATCTGTGGATGGGTAGTCGCCTGCGGCACAAGGGAAACCGGGAGAGGGTCGTAGGAGTTACCCACGGCAGATCCCGCGGGGCTTCTCAAAAAAAGTTAGAGGATCTTCTCCCCTGCCTTCGGTCCGGGCGTGCACTCGTAAACTTCCCGGATCTTCACGATGAGGAGGTTCTTTGCCGGTGCTTTCGCCATCTTCGACCGGACGGTAAACTGCATCTTCTCAAACTCCGGACCGCTCGACCGAATCTCGACGTCGCCCTTGACCTGGAAGCAGCCCTTCGTCTCGGGTCCCCAGACGTAGATGGAGACCTTCGGGTTCTCCTGGATATTTGCAAGCGTCTTCTTCATGAAGTTGTCCGCTATCCAGATCGTCTCGTCGTCGACGATCTCGACGAACCCGATCGGCACCACGTTCGGCCAGCCTTCCTTCGAGGCCGTGGCGACCGGGAAGGCCTTCATCGTCCGAAACGCCGTCTTCATCTCTTCAGTAAGTGCAACCATCGTTTTTCACCAATACATTCTCTGAACTACATATTTATATAGTAATTTGTCAGAAAACTGTAGTTGTAACGGCGACGCTACAGAACCCTGACCCGGCGTGCCGCGCCGCCCCGTCGCAGAGACGTGAGAGACCATGAGAATACCAACCGATGATTCGGAATTCGCTGCGCTCCGGCATGAGGTTGCAGAGCTCCGGGCTGAAATCCGGCGGTACGCCGTTCCAGACGGCCGGAAGGTGGACCAACTCTTCTCCGAGTTCCGGCGGCAGTGCGCCGAAGCCGCCGTGCGCGGACATATCGAGACCGCAAGCGACCTGATCGACCGAGAGGTTTCGGGTTGTCCTCTGGCGGAACAGTGTAAGGCTGCTTTTGCTGCCCTTTTCGAGAGCACGATCGAGCACCTGAAGACCGGAGAGGTTCCGCTCGAAGCCGTCAGCGCGGCCAGGGAACGGCTCGCGGTTCTGCAGCACAACGCCCCGACCGACCACTGCACCCCCTGTTTTCGAGAGGCAGGCAGGCAGCTTGACCGCCAACTCCGGCTGATCGAGTCGATCCACGGCAATCGGGATGAGCAGGAGGGAGAGCGTGGCATCGATGATCTCTCGCCGGAGAGCCTCGCGGACAGGATCTGTTACCCCCTGAGCAGCCCTCACCGGGTCCGGATCCTCAAGGCGCTTTATCGAGAAGGAAGGTCGTTCTCGGATCTCGCAAAGATCACCGGTCTGCGCGGGGGAAACCTCCTCTTCCACCTGGAAAAACTCCTGGAGGTCGACCTGATCCGCCAGCGCGGAGACCGAGGGGAGTACTGCATCAGTTTGAGCGGCTACGAATCGCTCAGAACGCTTGCGGAGCTCAATCGGCAAGTCCGGAACGGGATTTCAGCAAAACCGAGTTAGCAGAGCCACGATTTAAGGAGGGGATCACGGTTCGAAGTCCATCACGACGGCGGAGTGGTCGCTCAACCCCTGCCCCCGGAGGCCGTGGAGGTACCAGCACGCCGTCGGGTTGAGGCGCACGGACGCGAAGATGTGGTCGTAGCGTTTGCACTTCGGGACGTCCTCCGGTCCGCGGTCGGGGCACCAGCTGTACTCCCTCGCCTGGTAGCCGTGGAGTCTCCGGAAGACGTCGGGGAGGTCGTACTCCGCGAGACCGGGGAGGACGTTCATCTCGGCGTTGTACCACCACCGTCTCGGGCGGCCGAGGTATTCGTCGCTCTCGGAGATCGTGGTGGTGTAGGCTTTGTCCGGTAAGATATCTTGATAGAAAGGAACGATCGTTCCGTCGGGGAGCTCCGCCTCCGGGATGTGGAGGTCGCCGCAGAGGATCCGCGGCCGTGCCGAATGAACGGCGAGGTGCCGGTAGATCCCGACCAGCGTCTCGGCCTTGACGATCTCATTCCTCCTGTTTCCTATGGCCGACGGCACATGGACGTTGTGGACCTCGAATTCGCCGGCCGGTGCGCTGACGACGGCAGAGACTACCCGCTGTCTCCATGGGATATCGAAGTCGAGCGGGTTTAGCGGCGCGAGAGGATACCTGCTCGCGATCAGGCACCCGACATCCTTTGCCTCACCTGGAGGCGAGTACTGCTCGGAGAGCCGGGAGACGCTGTACGCGAACTGAAATGGGTCGTTTGTGCCCCGTGCACGGAGATCGTTCAGCCGCTCGGCCATGTAGGCCACCCGTGCGATCTCCACCAGCGCAAGGCTGTCGACGGAGTGGAACAGCCCGTACTTCTCCAGCTCTTCTCGGAAGAGCGGCAGGGTCCGGTCAGTCACCTCCTGGAATGCGACGATATCAGGCGAGTGCTGGCAGATAGCTTCGACTTTCTTCTCCACGCTCTTAAGACCGGAGCGGAAGAGATCCACGTTCCATGAAATGAGCCGCATATGCCCTGTACATGAATTTAACACTCCTTGTTCATTAATACATCGAGCTCTGGATAGTTTTATGGTGTTTACGTAGGATGGGGGTCACCCGCTCCGCTGCTCCGGCCCGATCCCGTGTTCGGCGCAGTGCTTCTCGATGGCGTCGAGGAACCTCCTGCCGTAACGTTTCAGTTTCGCCTCGCTGACGCCGTAGATCCCGAGGAGGGCTACGCCGGTTCCCGGATAAGACGTTGCCATCTCCTTGAGGGTTCTATCGTGGAAGACGACGAACGGCGGCACTCGATCAAGGTCGGCGACGACTTTCCGGAGTTGCCGGAGCCGGAGGAAGAGGGCCTCGTCGTAGTCGTTCTCGACCCGTGCCGCGACGACGCCATCTGGACGCGGCTCTGCGAGCGGCACCGCGATCTCCCCCGCGAGCACAGCCCGGCTCCGGTCGTTCGAGACGAGGACGGGGTACCGGCCGCCGGTCGACGTGACGAACCCCTTCCCGACCATCTCCTGGATGAAGAGCAGCCACTGATCGCGGGTGTACCCCCTGCCGGAGCCGTAAGCCGGAATACGGTCGTGCCCGTTCTCGCGGATCCTATTGCTCTTCGAGCCGGTGAGCACGTCGGCGATGTAGGATGCGCCGAACTGTTCTCCGGTCTCGTGGACGCAGGTGATGACCAGTGACGCGGCCTCTGTCCCGTCGAAGACCTTCACCGGCGTCTCACACCGGTCGCACCCGCCGCACCGCTCTTCCGGGTAGGACTCGCCGAAGTAGGCGAGCAGGAACTTCCTCCGGCACCCGGTGGTCTCGCAGTAGTCGAGCATCATCCCGACTTTCCGGTAGGCAACGTCTTTCTGCGTCGCATCGGTGCATTCCTTCTCGATGATGTACCGGATCGTGCCGTAGTCGCCGCGGGAATAGAAGAGGATACAGTCGCCCGGCTCTCCGTCCCTCCCTGCTCTGCCGGTCTCCTGGTAGTAGGACTCGATATCCTTCGGGAGGTCGGTGTGGATGACGAACCGCACGTCCGGTTTGTCGATGCCCATGCCGAAGGCGACGGTGGCGCAGATGATCGCGACGTCGCCGCGGGAGAAGGCCTCCTGGTGCTCCGCGCGGACGCTGTCCGGGAGGCCGGCGTGATAGGGCAGCGCCGAGAACCCCTTATCCTGCAGTTTCTTTGCGAGTTCCTCCGTCGCCTTCTGGGAGAAGCAGTATATGATCCCGGCATCGTTCGGGTGTTCGGTGAGATACGCGACCAGTCTCGGGAAGTAGCGGGCCTTCGGCACCACCCGGTAGGTGAGGTTTTTGCGGTTGAAACTCCCGACGAATCTGACCGGGTTCGAGAGAGCGAGTTCGACCGCGATGTCGTTCTGGACGGCGGGGATGGCGGTCGCGGTCAGGGCGATGACGGGGACGGCGGGGAACCGCTCTTTGAGCATCCGGAGCCGGCGGTATTCGGGGCGGAAGTTGTGCCCCCACATGGAGATGCAGTGCGCCTCGTCGATGGCGATGAGCCGGACGTCCGCTTTTGCGATGAGCGAGAGGAAGAACGGCTGCACCGCCCGCTCCGGCGAAACGTAGAGGATCCGGATGCGGCCTTCGAGGATCACCCGCTCGACGATCTTCTGCTCCCCGTACCCGAGCGAACTGTTGATCGTCGCGGCTGGAATGCCGTTTGCCCGGAGGCTGTCGACCTGGTCTTTCATCAGGGCGATGAGCGGCGAGACGACGACCGTAAGTCCGCCGAAGACGAGAGCGGGGAGCTGGTAGCAGAGAGACTTACCGCCCCCGGTTGCCATGACGGCGAGGACGTCGCGGCCGCTGAGGACGGCGTCGACGATCTCCTCCTGGTGGGGAAGGAACGACGTGTAGCCGAAGTATTTCTCCAGAACACTGTATTTTGTATTCATTGTGCCACGATATCCGATCTGCTGGTAGGGTTGGGCGGGAGCCGGGATAGGGTTTGTTGTCCCGAACGGCGGCAGAGAGATCTTCCGCGCCTCCCCCCGTATCGAAGCGCATATCCGCGGGGGACGCGAGTACTGGAGATGATGAAAAACGTCGATATGGCGGTCGAGAAGAACATTCTCACCATACGGGTGGATCTCGGAAAGGAGTTCGGGGCGTCCAAGAGCGGGAAGTCGATAACGATCGCTTCCACCGAGGGGAACGTCTCAGTGCCGGGACACGAGGAGATCAAGATCGGGCTGAACATCTACCGGGCGAAGTGAGCGGGCATTGACGCTCTTCCGGCGCTGGCGGCCCGGGGAGAGCCATCGCTCATTTTGCGTGAGCGGTATCATCATCCATGCTCTGAAAGTTCGTGTGAAGCCGCGAGATCTGTGCGACATGGCTTTATTGAATCCCTACCTGTTTACCCCGGATGATTGCAATCCAAGAGCACGGCTTTCCACCAAATATCGCCATGACTGCCCCCGCCCTTGGGGCGGGGGAGGAGGCCGAAGGCCGGGCGGGGTGGGGTTTTCAGATATTGCTACATAAGGTGGAGACAGGGGAGGGGGCACGCCCCCTCCCCGCGAGCCGCCACCCCCAATGGGGATAGCCACCACGGTCCACTGCATGGGGATGTTCGAGGAAAAAGGCTGATCCTAGGGACTGCCGGGCCCAGCATCAACCCCGTCGGGGTAGGGGAAGAGCGAAAAAGGGTTTCAGCAGAGTCTGTGATACGCGTCTCCCTTCCCTTCGCGCCACAGAAGGCCTAACACCCTTCACCCCCGCCCCACGGCACACCGGATCTTCCCGCGAACCTCCCGGATGGGGCAGCGGTCGCAGACAGGCGTTCTTCTGCAGGTGGTGTTCCCCAGGCGCACGATCTGGGCGTGGTAGTCGTTGAAGAGTTCCGCGTCGGGAGCGAGGTTCCCGGCAAAGAGCCGCTGCGTCTGATCGTAGGACGCCCCTTCGGGAAGGAGGCCGTAGCGCGAGAATATCCGCCGAGTATACGCATCGACGACGAAGACCGGTTTTTTGCAGACATACAGCAGGATGGTGTCCGTCGTCTCCTTCCCGAAACCCCGGAGTGCGAGCAGCCGTTCGCGGAGTTCGCCGGTCTCTACGGACGCCATCGTCTCCGGGTCGGCCCCGAACTCGGCGACGTAGACCCGGGCGAAACCCCGGACCCGCTCCGCCTTCTGGTTGTAGTAGCGGGAAGGGACGATCAGGCGGGCGATATCGGCGGCCTCGGCCGCAGCGAGGAGATGGGGGTCGAGCATCCCGGCGTCTTCGAGGTTGCGGATGGCCTGCGCCGCGTTCTTCCAGGAGACGTTCTGGGTGAGGATCGCACCGACCATCGTCTCGAACGGTGTCTTTGCGGGCCACCAGTGCTGGTGGCCGAACGCCGCGAAGAGGGCGTCGTAGATGAGGTTGAGGTCGTCAGTGAGGGTCGCCGGCATCACTGCCACCAGGGCTTCGCGGCGATCGGCATCTGCCAGTCGGTGGAAAACGCCCTGCCGGTCACTTTTATTCCGGGCGGGGCCTGCCTGCGCTTGAACTCCGCCCGATCGACCATTCTCGCGACCTGCCTGACCGTCTCTTCGGGATATCCGGCGGCGACGATCTCATCGGGCGACTCGAAACAGTCGATATGGCGGTAGAGTATCGCGTCGAGGAGGTCGTAGGGGGGAAGGGTCTCCTGGTCGGTCTGGTCGGGCCGGAGTTCCGCGGAGGGAGGTTTCTCCAGCACCCGGCCGGGGATGACGGGGCGCTCTCCGTTCAGCCACCGGGCAATCCGGTAGACCATCCCCTTCGGGACGTCGGCGATCACAGAGAGCCCCCCCGCCGCATCGCCGTAGAGGGTGGAGTAGCCGACCGCGATCTCCGATCGGTTCCCGGTCGAGAGGAGCATGGAGCCGAACTTGTTCGCGAGGGCCATCAGCGCCGTCGCCCGGATCCTGGCCTGCAGGTTCTCCTCGGTGATGTCGCGGGGGAGCCCGGCGAAGACATCCGCGAGGGCGCCGTCGAACGCCTCCATCATCGGGGTTATCGGAATGGTGCATGTCCTGATCCCGAGGTTCTCCGCAAGTTTCTGCGCATCTTCGATGCTCTCCGCGGAGGTGTGGGGGGAGGGCAGGAGCACTCCGAGGACGTTCTCCGGCCCGAGCGCCCGGGCGGCGACGGCGGCGACGAGCGAGGAGTCGATCCCGCCGGAGAGGCCGAGATGGGCGGATGTGAACCCGCATTTATGGACGTAGTCGCGGGTGCCGAGCACCAGCGCCTGCCAGATCTCCGCCTCAGGTGCCGGGTCGTCGGGAGCGACCGCCTGCGGGACGGGGCGGGCAAGATCGACGGTTACGACGTCCTCGGCAAAGGCCGCACCGCGGGCGATGAGGGTTCCGTCTGCGGAAAAGGCAATGCTCCGACCGTCGAAGACCAGATCGTCGTTCCCGCCGACGAGATTTGCCGAGACGATCGCGACCTGGCGGGTCCTCGCGATCTCCGAGAGCGCCTCCTCGCGCAGGGCGTGCAGGCCTGCGGCAAACGGCGACGCTACGAGGTTCACGATCACGTCCGGGGCCCGCCCGCCGCAGCGGATATTCTCACCGATGGCGACCCCGATCGTTCTCTCGCCGAGGCGGAATGTCCGGGGGCTCCCGGCCGCCGGCTCGAAGTACCGGCTCTCGCCGAAGACGCCGGATATGGAGGCCTTTCCGAACGTCTCCCGGACCTTTCCGTCCCGGAGGAGGGCGGCGGCGTTGAAGAGCGGCCGGCCGGTGCCGGTGAGGTTCGGCTCGGCGAAACCGACGAGAACCGGGGGGGCATTGACGAGTTCGGCAGCCAGGTCGTCCAGGACAGAGAGGCTCCGGGTTATGAACCCCGCCTGCAGGAGCAGATCCCGGGGAGGACAGCCCGTCAAAGAGAGTTCCGGGGCGACGATCAGGTCCGGCCGGTGGCGGGATGCCTCGCGTACGCCCGCTGCAATCCGGCGGGCGTTGCCGGCGAGATCGCCGACGACCGTGTTCACCTGGAGGATCGAGATCTTCATGGTCATTCCCCGATTATGATCAGTAATGACAGAACGAATGGCATATGTCTTTGCATGACGGTATCCTCTCGGGACGCGAACCTCCGCGCCCTACTGGCCGCGCCCGCCGATCATATCCCTTTTAAAGCCGAAGGTCAATGCGCCTTAGAGGATATCATGCAGAGAGCATGCCATAGAACGATCTCCCCTGTGCGGAGATCCGGTACATCGATTGCGTGGCGCAACCGTATCCGGGGGCGGATAGCCTGAACTCGCACCGCCGCCGGTCCGCAAACCGGGATACCCGGCTCCTCCTGCTCGCTGCATCGGTTCTCATCGCCTTCATCGCAAACGCCGCCGGCCTCCTTGCCGGCGTCACCATCGTCCTCCCGCACCTGCTCTACCTGCCGGTCATCCTTGCGGCCTACTGGTTTCCCCGCCGGGGAATCGTCTTCTCGTTTGCCCTGGCTCTCGGGTACCTGGCGTTGGTCCTGCTCTTCACCGGGGGCGATGCCGGAGAGGTCGTCTCGGCGCTCGCGCGTGCGGGGGTCTTCGTCGCCGTCGCCGCCGTCGTATCGCTCCTCTCTCTCCGGCTGCGGGAGCAGGAAGAGCGGTACCGTGGGACCTTCGACAACTCGGAGGCAGGGACGTTCATCGTTGCTCCCGGGGAATCCGGGCCGCAGATCGAGGAGGCGAATTACGTGGGCGCCGCACTCCTCGGTCTCACGACGAAGAACCTGGTCGGGAAGCATGCCGCCGGGCTCTTCGAAGACCCCGGCACCTGGGAAGCGCTGGCGGCAGAGATCGACCGGAGTGGAGCGGTCTACGGGTGCGAGACGACGTTTCTCCGGATCGACGGGGTAACTGTCCGGGTGCTCGCATCGGCCGGCCGGCTCCCGGGCGAACGGATCGTCCTCACCCTCGTCGATATCACCGCACGGACGAACGCCGAGGACGCACTTCGCCAGACGAACGCCAAATTGAATATGCTGGGACGTCTCACCCGGAACGATCTCGCCGCAGCGGTATCGGCACTCCTCGGACGGATCGCCGGGGGGAGGCGGGAGTTCGACGACCCAGGTATCCGCCGGTATATCGAGAGCCTGGAGGAGGACGCCCGGGTGGTGCAGCGGCGCGCGGAGGTGACTCGGGACTACCAGGATCTCGGCCTCCGGCCGTCGGGCTGGCAGGCGGTCCAGAAGGTGGTCAGGGAGGTGACGTCGTGCCTGCTGCTTCCGGGAATATCGGTTCGTTCCTGGGTTGAGCGGCTCGAGATCTTCGCTGATCCGATGCTCGACCGGGTTTTTTCGAACCTGATCGAGAACGCCGTCCGGCACGGGGAGACCGTATCCTCGGTCGTCATCACCTACCGGATCCTGGACGACGGGCTCGTGATCTCTGTCGAGGACGACGGCGTGGGAATCCCCGAAGAGGGGAAGGAGCGGATCTTCGATTACGGCGTCGGCAGCGAGGGCGGGCTCGGGCTCTTTCTCGTCCGGGAGATCCTGGCCATCACAAATATGACGATCCGGGAGACCGGGACGCCCGGCAAGGGGGCGAGGTTTGAGATACACGTGCCCCCAGGCGGATACCGGATCATCTGAGGCAGAAGAATGTTTGAAAAAGTGCTTATTCCGACAGACCTCTCCGAGGCCTCCGTCATCATGGCGGAGCGGGTCGGCGAGGTTCCGGGCGTCCGCGAGGTCGTCCTCGTTCATGCCCCGGGATCGGCAGGCCTCTCGCCCGCCGATGAAGACGCGCTCCACCGGATGCGGGAACTGGTGCAACGGCAGGGGCTCCCCGTCGAGGTGGTGGTTGCCGAGGGTGACGGGATTGATGTTCCGGAGAGGATACTCCGGACCGCCTTGGAGGCGGGGGCGAACCTGATCGCCATGGGAGTTCGTGACCCGGGAATTCTCCGGAACCTCTTCTCCGGCAACGTTGCGGCCACCGTGCTCCGTGACGCCCGGGTGCACGTCCTGATCGTGCCCCGGTCGACGGGAGAAGGACCGGCGCTCTTTTCACGGCTGCTGGTACCGACCGATCTCGCGGACCCGGTGCCCGAACTCCGGTCGCTCCTTAAAGACGCTGCCGGGAGCGAGTCGGCGGTGCTCCTGCACGTTGTAGAATCCGGGCGCTCGGAGACGAAGCAGGAGGCCGGCGACCGGCTCGCTGCCCTGAAAGACGTTCTATCGGCCCCCGGGCGAGAACTCGAGCCGCTGGTACGGGCCGGGGAGCCGGCGGGCACCATCTGCGCCGTGGCGGACGAGCTCGGCGCATCCCTGGTTGCCATCCCACGCATAGGGAGACGCGACGCTGCGGGAGCCGCCCCGCTCGGGAGCGTCACGAGCGCTGTTGCAGGGTGTGTGCGACAACCGGTACTGGTGCTGGCGGTCCCGATTCACCTCGCGGTCGAGACCCGGGAACTGCGGAGCGAGGAGTTCGCGCTTGCAGAAGAGATCTGGACCGACTACCACCAGTTGAAGGCGGACCCGAAGACAGATCGGATATTTGGGGTCTTTGCAGGCGATATCCTTGTTTCCGTCGCCCGGTGCCGGCGGCACCCGGACGGCTGCGAGGTAGACGGCGTCTTCACCCCGGTCCGGTTCCGGGGCAAGGGGTATGCCCGGCGGGCGATGGACGCGCTTGTCGAGGCGTGCCAGCACGATACCCTGTACATGCACTCCGTGCGGAACCTTGTCGACTTCTACGCGGGATACGGGTTCATCTCGATACCGGAGAGCGACCTCCCGCCGACGATCCGGGCAAGGTATGCGTTTGCTCTCGGCGAGATGGAGGGGGCGAACGTCCAGCCGATGCGGCGGGCCGCCGGCTGGTTCCGGCGATAACGCGTTCTCACGCGGCCGCTTTGCCCGCTTCAGTCGTCGTAGAGATCGGAGAACTCTATATCGTCTTCGATCCCGTCTGGGTACGGGACATCGATGACGACCGATCCGTCTTCGAGAATGTCGCCGATCTCGATGCATACTCCGGCAGGAAACTCCCGTTCCTCTGTTCTGCCGTCAGAGTGCTTGATGTACGCCCACATGCTATACCCCTGCAGATCCATTCTTTCGGTGCTCCCGGCGCAATCCCGGGAGCATGCTCCCATTCCAGTATCAGATGGTGGTTTTATAAAGATTTTGCGCTCTAAAATACCCGATTGTGGCATACTATTCCGGGTTTTCCGGGGTAATACAGGTGGAAGCGCATCCCTGACGGCCGTGCCGGAGGGATCTGTCTTGCCCCTGCGGCGATGGACAGCCATATATCATGGTGGTGCCCAGGGATGCATACATGCGCATCGGGATCCTCTCCGACACACACGATTGCCTTGAGATAGTGGACGCGGCTGTAAAGCAGTTGAACGGGGAACGGGTAGATCTGGTGCTTCACGCCGGAGATTACGTCTCGCCGTTCGTCATCCCCCGGCTTGCAAACCTGCAGTCGCCTATGATCGGCGTCCTCGGGAACAACGACGGCGATCTCCATCTCCTCGCGGCACGGTTCGCCGAACATGATCGGCTCAGTCTGCGGGGCACGTTTGCCGCCGTTACCGCTGGCGGCATGACGATAGGGCTGCTCCACGGTGACGACCGCGAACTCCTGCAGGCGCTCATCGGGCACAACGCCTTCGACGTCGTGGTTCACGGCCATACTCACCAGACGCAGGTCAGAACGCTCTGCGGGACGCTGGTCATCAACCCCGGAGAGGCCTGCGGTTACCTGACCGGGCGACCGACCGTCGCCGTGCTGGATACAGGGAGCCGGAACGTGGAACTGCTCTCCCTCTGATCCGGGAAAAAAGTGGAAGAACGGTGCGGGTTACACCGCATCCGCGCCGTCGGGCACTTCGTCGAGGTTCCAGGCCGGGGCGCCGGCGTACCCGAGGTCCGCCCTGAGCGTCGCCCCGGAGACCTCGAACGTATCCGGGACATCGAAGTAGAGGTAGCCTTTCAGCGACTCATACCGCTCAAGCGGCTTTCTGTCGAACGACTCCCCGAGCGTGGTGAAGGGCGGGACATCCAGGGGGGCAAACGTGGTTCCCTCGCGCTCAAGGATAAACGCGTCCCGCCCGGGAGCCTCGATGGTGTAGAGGTCGGAGTCGCCCTTGTGCCCGAGGTTGGTCGACTTGACGGCAACGAGGAGGAACATCCGCCCCTCGCCTGCTTCAATCGTCGGCGTCGACTCATTGCCGGGAACCTCACGGTATGTCGTTGCGGTCCGGGTGGACTCGGCGAGTAGCGAGACCATATTCTCGCCGTCCGGGTCGTCGTAGGTGTGGCGGTCCATGAGCGGGAGAATCTTCTCCGGCGGTGCGACCGCGATCGGCCCGGTACTGGCCGGGGTCTCGGATGCCCGGGCCGTGATGGTGCCGGCGGCGGTCATCGTGGAGATGCCGCCGTCTGCCGGTTGTACCTCAGCGGCCTGCCGGGCGGCATTTTCAAGCCCCTCCGACGCTGCGGCGAGATCCTTGAATGCCGTCGGAACGACACCCTCGCCGGCATCCACCGGGTCGCGGAGCGTCTTGCTTGCCGACGAGTATGCCTCGAGCGACCTGACGAACTCGTCCTTGAAGGGCTGGCGTTCCGGGGAGACCTGGAGCGGCTGCACCTCGCCGAGCAGCCTGACGGAGAACGCGTACAGCTCGTCCGCCGCTACGGCGGCGGCATCGCTATCCTGCAGGTAGAGGGCGTGGGCATGCTCCATCGAGAGTCTCATCAGGCGGATGCTGGCGGTCTCGACCAGCCCTGCCAGCCGTTCGTCGTCATATCTGTCGGTCTCCTCGTGAGGTGCCCCGACCACAGGATCGGGCTGGTCGGTGCTCTCCGGGGCGGCAGGCGTCACCGGCTCCGCATCGCTCTCGAAGAGAGGTTCTTCGGGCGAGGAGAAGATGTTTTCCTCGTTTCGGAACTCTGCGAATGGCTCGGGGTTATCCCTCTCATCCATGAGCACCGGGAAGGTCCCGGTTGTGTTCTCCTCCGCCGGGAGTTCCGGGGCCGCGTCTGTTACGTCCCCCTCATCGGAGAGTTCCGGGAGGCCGGATGGCTCGAGTCTGCTCCCTATCGCCGACAGGTTGCCGGGCGAGAACGGCAGTAGTTCTCCCGACTCAAGCGCCGTGAGCCCCTGGCCTGAGTCGGCAACGGCCGGTATGGTGAGGAGGAACCCCGCGCAAACGGCAATTCCCAGGAAAATGAGGGCATTATCATGGTGCTTGCTCATGAGCATTTTTCTTTCAGTTAATTTATATAAATATTATTATATTGCATTTTTTGAAAAATAACTCCTCCGGTAAAACCGTTTTCGCTGCCAACGGATATCCGCCATTCCCGGGTTGCGTCCCCGGCGGAACCGAAGTCGTCGCGAAAGACCCGGGCCGGCAGGCAAACCCCTCCCGAGACGCGGGATTCCTGCGACGGCGGGTGGGATGGGGTTTCAATCCTCCCGGGGATGGATAAAACCCGAAATAGGGCTTTTTAAGGGCATAATTTTAGAAATGATCGTCAGATCTACCCGAATTGTTCATCAGTTATATACCGGGCACTATGCGCTTCGCGCTTCTCCCCGGTCCCTCGGGGGCGGAGGCAGTTATGGTGATCCTCATGCAAAGCCGTACCCCGGTGAGATACGAGCGGGAAGACCTGGGGGGATCTCAATCTGTTGCTCCGTAATGTACAACCCGCGACGGAGAGGGGCCGATGGATCTGCTCCGCGACGGGTCAAGTTCCTCGATTCTTTTGAGCCCGATAGTATAGTGGCTGCACCTGCTGCCGGTCGGTCGCGTCGAACTCCGAAGGTGCCGTCTCCCCTCCCCTGGAAACCTATATGTACTCCCACGGGTTACCGGAATAAGAGGATGCCTGATGGAGATCGTGAAGATACCAAATATGGACAAAGCGGAGTACGATAAGCTCATCGAGGAGGGTTTTCTCAGCCGTATTGCATTCCAGGGCCGTAAATATCCGTATATTGCCCCGTTCCTGTACGTCTTCGATGGGAAGTTTCTCTACTTCCTGGCAACCAAGTACGGCAGGAAGAACGATCTCTTCCGGCAGCACCCGTATGTCTCCGTCGAGGTCGAGAAGTACTCCAGCGACCTCTCCTGCTACACCTTCGTGACGATGCAGGGATACCTGGTGCAGCTTGAGGACGCGATCGAGAAGAAGCTCATCCGCGAGAAGTTCGTGCACATGATCAAGGCGCACAACCTCTCAAAGAACATCCTTGCAGCGCTCGGTCATAAGCCGGAGGAGCCGATCGAGGCGATCGCCTCCGAAGAGCGTTCGAACATCTGGAAACTGACCGGCGTGACCGATATCGTTGCTTTAAAGAACCTCTAACCTTTTTTGGAACCATGCCGCGGCGCGCAACCGCCCCGGAAGCCAGGCCTCTCTCGCCGGGAGGGGGCGGGGCGGCCATGGCTCCCGGATGCCGCCCGATCAGATCGTGCTGCCGGCCCGCCGCCATGAGTTACGGGAGAAGCGGTTCGATCAGTGTCCCGGCGGTATCGAGCAGGTCGGCAAGCCCCTCCGGCGTTGCGGTCCCCTTCTCCATCCAGCGGATGATGCCGCGCCCGTCCAGGAGGTAAATATAGGCGAGCGACGGGTCGTCGATCCCATAAGCCCGCCGGCACCGTTCGATATCCTCAGGGTAGATCAGCACCTGGTCGTGCTTCGCGAGAGGGGTGCCGCCCCGAAGACCCTGCCGGATGCGATCGGCGAGGGAACTCCCGATGAGGCTGTCGCCGACGACCGCAACTAAGTAGGTCTTCACCCGTGGATTCTCGGTGAAATCTCCGGAAAACGGGCTGCTCCCGGACTCCGCCATCTCCCCGGCGGATTCTAGGAAGGCGAGCACGACGAGCGAAGCGGTCTCCCCGGCATCGTCGGGGAGGGTGACGACCCTGCCGGAGAGGGACGTTGCCATGAGGGTGGGAAACGTCCTGCCGAGGGCTGCGGGCACCGGTTCGCTGGTTGCTTCCGTTCGGTTCATGGCCTGCCAGTAAGGGCACCCTCATGATAAAGCCTCTCCCGGGTGAGATGCGGCCCTCGAAGGGGGCGCTACGTCAAGCACAATACCTCTCAAGCGCAACAGTTCCTCCAGGGAGGCGTACCGGTTTGATCAGCATCGGGGAAGGATGGGAAGACCTCGCCGCGACGCTTTGCCGGCCTGAAGCCGGGGAGCGCATCTACGCCATCGGGGCGACGGATAGCGGAAAGACGACACTCTGCCGTTACCTCGTCGATACGGCGGCGGCGCAGACGAGGACGGCGTATATCGACTGCGATACCGGGCAGTCCCGGATCGGCCCACCGACGACCGAGGGGATGGAAGTCTATCCCGGCCCGTCGGACTCCTATCTCCGGTTCGTCGGTTCGACGTCCCCGGGCGGCCACTTCGTCCAGACCATAACCGGAGCAAAACGTCTTGTCGAGAAGGCCGACGAACTCTGTGCTCGTGTCACCGTCATCGACTCCCCCGGACTCGTCTCCGGCGGGGTGGGTATCGAGTTCCAGTTCCAGATGATCGACCTCCTCCGTCCCACCCGCATCGTTGCCCTCCAGCGCGGCCGGGAACTCGAACGGCTGCTTGCAAACTTCGCCCGCCGCCCCAGGGTCATAATCCACCGGATCGCTGTCTCCCCTGTGGCAGTTGCCCGACCTGCCGCCGCGCGGCGGCGTTACCGCGAGGAACGTTTCAGGGCCTACTTTGCCGGCGCAGAACTGCAGGAGATCCCGCTCCGGGGTCTCGGGCTCCAGGGCAGAGTGCCCGATCCCGGAAACCCCCGCGGGATCGGCGGAAGGCTGATCTCCCTCAACGACCCCGAGAACTTCGTCGTCGCCCTCGGTATCGTCGAGAACCTGCATCCCGGAAGGCGGCTCGGGGTCTTCGCCCCGCCTTTCGACCCGGCCGTCGTGGCGTCGATCCGGTTCGGTTCGATCTCCCTGGATCTCGGGGCGGCGCCGGGGCATATGGAGTCGTTTCGGCCCTGAATCCTCACGCCGGGATGAGCGAGAGCCAGATCATATACACCGCCGTCTGGGCAAGGGTGAGCGGAACGCCGACCCGTGCAAACTCGCAAAATGTCAGTGTCTCTCCTTCTTTCTCCGCGCACTGGATGATGATGACGTTGCTTGCCGCGCCGAGGATCAGCATGTTCCCGGCGATGGTGCTCCCGGCCGCAAGCGCCATCAGACCGGCTGTGGAGACCCCGAGGTGCTCGAGAACCGGGAGGGCAAGGGCGACGAAGGGGACGTTCGAGACGAACTGGGAGACGACGACGCCCATCGCGACGATGACCGGGACGGCGGCAAGGTCGAGCGAACTCTCCTCGATGAGCGGCTGGAAGAACCCCGACTGCCAGACGCTCGCCATCAGGACGAAGAGGCCGACGAAGAAGGCCAGTGTCGGCCAGTCGATCCGTCGCACGATCTCGAACCGCCGCCTGCTCCCGACGAGGACGGGTATGGCCGCGACGGCCGCGATCCAGGTCAGCCCGATCTCAAAGGCCGGGAAGAGCATCGCCGCGACGACCTTTGCAGCGATCAGGAGAACGAGCAGGATGAGCGAGAGGCGGGAGAGTGCCGCGAGGGCGGGATCGCGGATCTCCTCCTCGGTGTGAACCAGCGCCGTCGCGTGGAACTCGCCCGGGAAGGCTCTCGTGAGGAAGGCGTAAGCGATCAGGAGCGAGATCACCGTCGGGACGGCGAGGTAGAGAGGGAACGTGATGAACGGGTTCTCGATCCCGCCCGAGAGTGCGACGAGCAGGTTCTGCGGGTTCCCGATAGGACTCACCACGCTTCCCGTCGTTATGGCGAACGCAAGGGTGAGCAGCAGGAGTTTTGGGGAGATGCCGTGTCGCCGGGCGAAGTAGAGCATCAGCGGGGTGCCGATGACCGCGAGCGTGTCGTTCATCAGGAGCGCCGAGAAGAAGCCGCCGCCGACGAGAGTGAGGACGATCAGGTGCCGGACAGACTCTGCCCGGGAGAAGAGCCTGTGGGAGAGGTGGTAGAGGTAACCGCTCTCCGCGAGCGCCTCGCCGATCACGAACATGAAAAAGAGGAAGAAGATCACATCGAGGTTGATGGACGCGAGCGCATCCGCGGGTGCGATCGCCCCCGACGCGAGGACTGCCGCCGCGCCGAGGAGCATCACCTGCCATATGCGAAAGTTGACGCTCCCGATCTTCCTGACTGCAATCAGGAGAAAGACGATGATGAGGACGACGATCGGGATGATGGTGCTCATGGTATCGCGGGCACGGGAGTGTGCGTGTATCGATGGTTCGCCGTCCGCTCGAAAAAAGGGATCACCCGGGGCCGCGCTCGCCCCTCAGGTCTCCTGTCCGACGGTATAGTTTATGACGCTCTCGCAGATGTCCCCGGAATACTCTCCGATACGCCGGATACTGTCGGAAATCTGCCCCAGGGGGATCGCCGTCGCCGCTTCGAACCGGATCACCTGTGTGTTGATCTCCCGGACCTTCTCCTCGAGGTCGGTCACCCTCTGGAGCGTTGTATTTGCCTTCCTGATGTCGCCCGAATGAAACGCCTCCATGCTCCACGCGAAGATCTCCAGGGCAAGCGCGCTCGCTTCATCCATGAGGTCGAGCGTCGCCGCCTCGACCTCGCGGTCGATCAGGGCGAGCGCGTTATGGGCGACCCGGGTGGCGTGATCGGCTATCCGCTCGATGATCCTGCTGACCAGGAAGTAGTACGCCGCCTGGTTTACCGGGATCTCCATCCGCCGGGAGAGCGCGGCGTCGATCCCGATGAGGTTGTCCTGCCGCGCGACGAGCCAATGCAACCGGTCTACCTCCGTGTCCCGCACGATGACGTCCCGGGCAAGATCCGCGTCGTGCGTCCGTAAGGCGGTCATCGCGTCCTGCTGCATGCCCCGTGCCAGGACATGCATCCTTTTCACGGTGTTCTCAAACGGCATCTCTGCGGGGTTGAGGAGATCCTTGACAGTTATTGAGGAGTCCGTCTCGCCGACTACCTCCTGGCCGATCGCCATCTGCGTGAACTCCCGGACCAGTTGCAGGACAAACGGCGGCATCCTTCCCTTCGATTCGAGGCGGATGGCCGTGAACCCGGCGACGTACGCCCCGATGAGGAGGCGGAGCAGGTAGGGTCGGTCCGTCGTGGCACTGACCTCGAAGACCCTGGTCCGGTAGACCACCTCCCCGCTGATCTTCGGCGTGATCAGGAGCGAACCGTCGGGCTGCACGATCAGCCCTACAGGATCGTTCTTCTGTATGTTCGTGGACCTGATCCACTGTTTCGGCAGGGATACGATGTACGACGAACCCCCGGTGATCTGAACTTTTCTGATCTCCATGAATGCTACAGTGTTGGCGCAGTGAGGGTATATGCATTCTGGAGAGTATATATGTCACCGGTATGCTCGGTGAATAACTATAGTGATATACCCATTCCAGTGCCGCCGCTACATCCACATGAGTGTTGTGAGCCAGAGGAGCAGGGTGAAGAGGATTATGATCATGACGACCGACCATGTCCGGTACCGTCGTGCAACGGTCCTGTCGTACAGGTCCCGGGGTTCTATCCTCAGCACGGCGACGGCGACGAGTATGCCTGCCATCAGTCCGACGATCTGCCCGGCCACCAGCACCACAGCGGAGGGAAGGACGATGGGATCGAGGATCAGAACGATCCCGGCTACCACGGTCGGCGGGATGATGGTGGCAGCGATGGCGACACCGGCGATAACCTCTGTTGTGCCCCTGTTGAACGCCAGCGCCGCGGCGAACCCGAGAAGCACTGCCATCAGCGTGTAAATGGGGTTTAACACGAGACGTGTGGTGATCTCTTCGGTCAGCCCGAGCGGTATGATGAGGCCGATCAGGAATGTGGCGACGACGGAGAGGATAAAGACGCCGAGAAGCAGCGATGCCATCACTCCCAGGCAACGCAAGGCGTTCTTGATCATCCCGAGAGCGGCGTAGACGGCGAACCCGTAGATTGGGCCCATGATCGGAGAGAGGAGCATCGCTCCGATGATGATCGTCTGGTTGTCGAGTACCAGGCCGGTGAGGGCGATCACCCCGGCAATGGACGTTAACGCAAGTTTTCCGAGATCGAGAACTTCGTATCCCTTAATGGTGTCAAGCAGTTTCTCAACAGGCGTTTTCTCTTCCTTCGTTTCGGCCTTCTCCTCAGCACGCTCGAGGAGTGAGGAGACGACGAAGTCTGGAGACGAGACCTCAATCATATTTTCCTTGTACTCGAGGTCCAGCGCACCGCGAATCTTCTCGATCAGGTCGTCGAGATTCTCGCCAGGCGTGTATATGGTGATCTGGTAGATATCCTGCACGAGTGATGCCGTGTAGTGAAGGCCTTTGAGGGCGTCCTCTACCTGTTTATGCCCGTCTTCGCGTACGTGAACGACGATCTTCTTCATCGCTCCACCCGACCGTCGGCGGCTCCGCCGATGCGCGTATTACCGCAGCGCGAGTCTCCATGCCTCGAGGTCTGATTCATGCCTCATGTCTGACCACAGGCTCTCTCCGGGAGCTGATCCCGCAGAGGCGGGCGCTGCACCCCGATAATCGGGAGGCTCATAGAGAGCGGTGCTCCGCCATGCAGCAATAAGGGAGTTCCAGGTCGAGAAATATCGACAAGGTGACCCCAACCGTGCGATCAGCGGGTATTCATCGTCCATAGGAGCGATCCTGCCGACAGTACGGCCCACGGAGTGTCTCATGGCAGCTGATAAGCATAAATGTTTCTGGGACAGGAGAGATGGGACATCCAGGCCACCGGTGATTCAGACGACGGTTTTCTCGTTAGAAGGGTGATACGTCGCGAAAGTCTACCCTCCCGTAGAACACAGTCCTGAAGAAATGCGGTTTAGAGAGAAGAGGATACACGAAAAGACGACGTCAAGGGGGGAAGTGTCTCGCGTGGATCCAAAACTCTCTAAGTCTATCTAGTGCAGTTTAATATTTAATGATTTCTGTTTGGGAAATGTAGAAAATAATGGTTTTGGGCGGTTGCCCGGGGATTTAAGGATTATCGTGCGGGAGCCGCCTCAACGCTCGCCCCTCGGGGCTCCGGCCCCTCTACGACCGGGTTGTCCGGGTGTGTGACCCACTCGGTGAACGCGCCCTCGTGGAGCCGGACGTTCGGATAGAGATAGAGCCATTTTAAGAGGACGAACTCGTTCGTGGCTTCCCGGCCGGTTCCGCACGAGCAGATGACCGTCTTGCTCCGGTCGACGCCGTGCTCTTCCAGGATCATGTCGAGTTCGTCGTTGGACTTGAGCCGTGCCGGGTTCGCCTCGTCCATCAGGCTCCTCCAGGGCAGGTTGATGGCACCGGGGATATGCCCGGCCTTCCGCCAGGCCCCCTTCCCTTCATAGACCTTTGCCGGGCGTGCATCAAGCAGGACCACATCGTCGTTGTCCTTGATCCGCACGAACTCCTCATACCCGATGGGGTAGTCGTCGCGGACCTCGACGGTGAAACTGGACGGTTCGATCGCGGGATAGTCCTGCGAGAGTTCTCGCCCCTCGCTCTTCCATGCGTCAATCCCGCCGTCGAGGATGTACACGGTGTTGTGACCGTATTTCGCGAGAGTATAGGCCATCATCGTCTGACCAAGCCCGTCGCCCGCACCGGAGAACGCGCCTTTCCCCGTGTAGACGACGACCGGAGAGTCGGCCTCGATTCCCGCGCGCCTGAAAGACTCCTGGATACAGGCGTTCGGGCTGTACGACCCCGGGAAGCCGCGATTGGATACCCGCAGGACGCCTTCGGTCAGATAGACGGCACCGGGGATGTGCTCCTGGATGTAGTCGTGTATGTTCGGCTGGACGTCGACGACTCTCAGGTTGGCATCGCTCAGGTGGCGGTCCAGCCACTCCGAGTTCACCAGTTTGACCTTCCCGTCACCCCGGGGATACGGGATATTCTCCCGGTCGCTCGTGGCCTGTAGCCGGTCCATACCGCCGGGAGTAAACATCTTCTCTTCCATTTTCCCTCACCTCATGCTGGATACTCTCACCGGGGGCCGGTGAGCCCGCGTCACTCCAGGCTTGAGACCAGATATATCTTTGCAGGATCGGGTTGGGGGCGGGGTCTGGTGAGTTGGAGTATTGCGTTCCGGTGAGCGCGTTTACTAAAGTGACGAGCCCTGAAGGCTGGCGCGCTGGTTCAATAGGTGCCGGTGGTGGGGTTTGGGTGTGCGGAGATTCTTTTTACGGACGATCCTTCTTCACTCTGTCGCAAAGCCCGTGCACGGCTTTCGGGGAACTACATCTTCGGTCTTAGTGTTCTTCTCCTTTGGCAAATCGCCGGTCTAAGGCCTTCGGTCTTCTCCAGCGATGTCCCGTAGGGGCATCGCCTATCGCCACGCACTGCCCGCCCCCTTGGGGGGCGGGAGGAGCGCGAAGCGCGGGTGGTGGGGGACTTTTTAGGAGAGGTTTGCGAGCGCCCATATGGGGGGAGGCCGACTGTCCTGGAAGGGCGACGGACAACGCCAGGAGTTTGAGAAAACCGAAGGTCTTCGAGTGGGGTTACAGATGTCAGCGTACAGGGCAGAGGCAGGGGAGGGGGGCACGCCCCCTCCCCGTGAGCCGCCACCTCTCCAATGCCGGAAGTTGTCCCAAAACGCTATTGCTGGGAGGGGGACA
>NZ_VHLL01000002.1 GCF_025384765.1 Methanoculleus formosensis | reverse complement strand
AGGTCGTCTTCTTGCTTTTGGCAAAAGGCATGAGGGGACGCCTGCAAACGATATAAATCTTTCGTTTTTGTGCGGGTTTCCGGGTTCGGCAGAGAATATGCTGGTTCGAAAATTAGCGAAGTACTGATGTATAACACCATGAGATCTGTGGGCTTGAATACCAGATCCCCCTTGATGAAGCAGCCGCTAAGGCAACTCTCCACCCAGAAGAGTTTATAGCAACTCGCGAATTGCTGATTCTCACTGATTACGTGATTAGGAAGACACATGCAATGAAGATTCTCTGATTCTGAATTAAGGTGGAGCAAGACCTGATTTATACCCCAGTAGCCGTTATTTTTGTAATATCCGGAATTAGAAAACTATTTTACTCTCTATACTATCTATGATTTTATATGTCTACGCCTGCGGATGAGACCGATTCTAAAATAATTCAGGATATCGATGCTGCTTGGAATATCGACATCGAACGCTCGATCTCCGATCAACTTCGGAGATATCTGAAAACCACTCTTCCCGTAAAGGATCTGCGGTCACAAAAAAACATTCGCTTCGAGAATGTGGGGCCAGGATGGCAAGACCGTCCATGCTTTGCAATCTCATGGGGTTATTCAAATATCAGGCAAAATTGCCCCGCGGTTAAGGAAGAATCCGAACTAGAGCATGTCATAAGAGTGATGAGTGCTTATATTCGCATAGATCAGTTATCAGGTACCTATAAAGCACTTTCAAGCAGGGGGAATCACTCTAGTGGCCTCTATACAGAACAATATATTGTAGCAGGGCAGTCACCATACTTCTGCAAGTATTTAGAGGCTTGGAAGGATCCTCTGGAGATTAATCCAATCCAGATTTCGGATAGTACAACGATATGCGATGCCATGAAATGGTGGCTTCTTGCTACGATATGCGAAGAGACCACAGATGCAGTTCCCTACATCTCTCTACAGAAGATTAAGCAAAGACTGCAGGATTTACAGAAATTGAATGAGATAGATGACTGCCCCCTATGGGAATTGATTGTTGGGCAAAACGATCGATCCATGTCTGACATGCACCCGGAATCCCATCAGGGCAAGAACGCTTTCTATATTATTGGATATTGCTCTGGCCTCATATTCGGGGAAGTTCATTCCTATGTCGTTGACCCGGAATATCGTAAGGCATTCTTGGCAACAGAGAAGGAAACTGGTATAGATGCGAGAACTATTATGAAATGCATCGGGAGAGAATGGAGGAGACATTGTGAAAAACAAAATGAGCGGTATGGGGTTGAGATAGAGGCGCTCTCCTCCCTTTTGTCATTACTAAAGGGGAATGACCGGACATTAATAAAACCAGATCAACCCGAAAGCACAACTCTTGACACGCTCATCCGAGATGGAATTATCTCCAAAATTCATAGTGGTGGCTATATCCTTTCAAAAGGAATTGGGATCAGCACAGTCCAATATAGGTTAACGGATATACAGCGTGAATATAGTCTGGAAATCGCTCAATGGCCACAAAACACTGTCCTGTTGCGGCATACACAGGAAGTTACTATCAAACCTGGAGTATATAAAGAATTCCGGGAAACACTCCCAGGGAGTCAAGCAGATATCTCCCTGAAACCGTCCGTCGGTGAATATCCCCATGAAACGTTGAGGGGACTCCAGAGATCATTACTTGGGGTCTTTTCTACCTCATCTCAGTATCAGCCCGTAGATGTAGAATATCTGTCACGTCTTGAGTCCCATCTGCAGAAGATCTTCGAGGAGTTTGGGATTGATTGTATTGTCGATTATCAAAACTTTGATATAAACGGACCGAGAGTGATCCGGGCAAACATCAAGCCGGGCAAAGGGGTTACAATTAGCAGCATAGAACGGAGATCTAAGGATATCGCCAATAGACTATATAGCGATTCAGAATTGTTTGATTTTGCGAATGAAGATGAAGTGCCGACAGATGTCTATATAGAGAATGTTGCAGCAAGAGGGATGATCGGCATTCATATCCCGCGTAAAAATTTTGTTAGCGTAGGCATCAGAGATCTCCTGAAGGATCTCCCGGGTAAATCACAATTGGAGTTCCCCATTGGTATCGACATCGCAGGAAATACCCGGTATTCTGATTTGATCTCGATGCCTCACCTCCTGGTTGCCGGCCATCCAGGGTCGGGAAAATCTGTCTTCCTCAACTCATTTATAATCAGTATGTTATTTCAGAATTCGCCTGCAGAACTGAAGTTACAACTTATTGATCCGAAAGGGGGCCTGGAATTTGGAGCATATGAGGGCTTACCAGATCTGTACTGTGACATTGTCAGTGATGCTAAAACGGCATTAAATGTGTTGGAAAAAATTACTACAGAAAAGAAATATCGATATGAAATTTTTAAAAAAGAGATGGTGAAAGATATCTCTGAGTATAACGAATTGGTGGGAATAGATAAAAAACCGTTTATCGTTATTGTAATTGATGAGTTTGCCGATCTTGTGGAGATGTCGAAAGGTAAAGAAGTAATGAAAGTTGTGCAGCGCCTCGCCCAGAAAGGTCGTGCTGCAGGCATCCACTTGGTTATCGCGACGCAAAAACCCTCCGTTAAGGTAATTGACGGCACTATAAAATCAAACCTCCCCGCAAGGCTATCTTTTCGAGTGGCGACACAGTCAGATTCTCGGGTCATCTTGGATGAAAACGGGGCCGAAAAGCTCTATGGCAAAGGGGACTGTTTCTTGAAGGAGCCGAATATTCCTGAATTAAGACGTTTCCAGGCTGCTTATATCTCGAACGAGGAGATCAAAAGATTTGTTACGCAGTTGAAGAGTCAACAGAGTGCCTGAACTTCTGTAAATAACGCAGGGATGGATTTCTGAGTCCCCTCCAAGGTGAGGGCACTCATCCACATCCTGCTTACGGGGCCGTTCGACTCGACCGATCTGGAGATCTACGGGCCGGTGTATGACTCTAGAACAATTCGATTAGAGATCAGCACTGACGCTTGGGCAGATGGCAGAAGTAGTGGATAGATAGGACGGTGACAAAAGAGCACAACTTGAATGTGTTATGGCAAATATATGCCATGCGAAAAACTGCTTTGTTGCATAACTATCCCGGTGGTTGCCCTCCCGCCATTCACCTCCGTCAGGCCGCCAGGGCAATCAACTTGTTATAGCAGTTCACTTTTATCCGTAACTCGCGAAACATCCCATTCCGGGACGTTGCTCGCACTCCCTCTCCAACCTGACTTCCCATTGCATTAAGCGCATAGAATTTACCATAAATTCCTCTTAGCTCCTGAATCGTCTGTAACCACGAAATCTACATCCCATCATGTGCTTAATTGATAGGCATATCTCGGCTGACGAATGTGGGGTTATCACGACGGAGAACTTGAAAAACAACGCACAAACCTGGATGCTCTAGGAGTATGTGCTTAACGGGGCGGGAAGTCAGGTTTCCAAAGCTCCGTTTGATGCGAGAGAAGGCTCCTTCGACCTTCCACCGCATCCCGTACGTGACTACCCGCGACCACATGGGGTACCCGCCCCATCGGTTCCGGTCCCTGACGCATTCGGCTCGATAGGGTGACCCGGTCGAGTGGGTCGCAGCGTCGACCCGGGTCTTGATGCCCGAGGCGATTCCCCGGTGTTCGAGCGTGTTGAAGAGTTCATTGCGGTCATAGGCACCATCGGCGAGTGCTCGGTGCACCGGGGTGCTCCTCCCCACTGTTCTGCTGGGCCTAGTCGAGGAGGGGGATGAACATCTGGTCGTCCGGTACCGCTTCATCGGTGATCTCCAGACCGAGAACCTGGTTGGTCTCGACATCGATCATGATATGCAGTTTGATCCAGCCACGCCGGATTCGCCACATCTCGCGCATCCACTCCCCCCGATTCGTGACCTTGATCCCGGTGCTATCGGCGGCGACGATGACGTCCTCGGCGAGGAGTTCGGGAACAACCGGCAACGAGAGATCGAGACGCTGGATCCGGCGGAAGAGCGTGGTGTAATCGGCTGCTTTGAGGCCAGGAATGAATGCCGCGAGTCGCCGAACAAATCCCTCCATCTGGCGGTAGGGCATCTGCAGGAAGACGTGGATACGGGCCATCCACTCAATGAATGAGTCTGGATACTGAAATGGTCGACCGGGCTTGCCAGCGTTCATCCGGGCGAGCTGGTCATCCCACTGGTCGATGAAGTCAAGCGAGAGAAAGAACTCACCGCGCTTGACCTGGAGCTCATTATATATACCCCAGTCACGATCATCGGGGTACGGGTGTCCCCAACGTTCTTGTCGTGGCATGAAGGGGCGGGCGGGACGTCCGGCATCTTTTCTGTTTGGGTCGAAGAAGCAGAGTTATGCAATACAGTATTCTCCTTCATCTATGACGTCATGCAACCGGGTCTTCCTTTCTGAGCAGAGGAACTTAGCAAGGCATATTTACTTCCTCAGATCTTTAAATCACTGATCCGTTAGCCGCTTGTCAGCCTTTTGAACATCTGCAGCTGGCCTGGAAAGGGAGTATCTATAGCATGAAAATAGGCAAACGGGTAAATATTGTAGCCGTTGTCGTGGTTTGCATACTCTTTGATATCGTTCTTCATCTTGTTACAAACGCATACAGTACTATGCCTGAGAGTCCGAGCTATAGCATGGTGGCAGAGTTGCTCGGGACGGGGATTACCGTCTCTCTCTGGGCGCTACTCTCTTTTTCCGGTGCTGCTTGTGTTTATTGCCGCATCAGAGATGTGGTTCCTGGAGAGGGAGTAAAAAAAGGGGTGCGGTACGGGTCTGCAATAGCGCTGATCTGGCTTTTTGCCATGCTGGAGGGGGTGTCCCTCTTTGGCAATCCGATCATCAACGAGTTTGTGGTCGGCCTCAGTGATGCGGTACCTGTCATTTTAATGGCGATTCTATTGAGTCTGATAAATGCTGAAAAAGGAGAGAATGCTGCGGTAAAGCCGTTTACTCTTCGACAGAAGATGGCGGCCATATCCATATTCACAGGGATATTCTTAATTGGACGATACGCTGCATATGTCACGGGAGTGATCCAATCGGGGTACCAGACAAGCTTGGTTTATACATTTTTCTGGACGCTCCTTATGGGTGCCTGTATTGGGGTAGTATGTATTTTGCTGGGGAATATCGGAGATACGTTGTCCCTGGAACGTAGAGCAGCGAAATTCGGGTTCCTGATTTTTGGAGTTAACTGGGCTACGTTCCTTCTTTTTATGCCCTTACTGTTTTCCGGCTATTTAATCGACGTGTTGTCCAGAATCATTATAGACACCCTGCTTGTAACGACCGGATATTATTTGACATTTTGTCCCGGAATTGAGTTAAAACCTGAATTAAAACCATGAGCTGTCGTATACGTGAAAAGGCTTGAGCATAGCAGAATTCCATGCGGTATTATTGTTTATCAGCCCCCCTGATTTCACCACCCGGCAACGCTCTGGATGAAGGTTACTTGATAGCAAAAAAGATCTCGAAACTCGCGTTAATCGCTTAGAATCGAAGATGGATGGGATAGTCAGAGTTATCGGGGAGAATGGCGGTAAATCGAGTCAAGACCTAAAAAGGACGGTGATTCTGATGGGCTCGTCGAGATTCGAACTCGAGACCTCCGCCGTGTGAAGGCGACGTCATAACCAGCTAGACCACGAGCCCCATGCATCGACCGGGAATTGAACCCGGGCTATTGGCTTGGAAGGCCAAAGTCATACCACTAGACCATCGATGCGAATGCACGGTATGCCTACATAGATTGACCGTGCTGAATATTAAATATTGGGTGGTGGGGGGCCGGAGCGGGTTAGTACCCGCGCCGCTGCGCTTCCAGCTCCTCGAGGGCCGCCACCCGCTTCTCCAGCGACGGGTGCGTGGAGAAGAGATCCATCAAGGACTTCCCGGAGATGGCCGGGATGATGAAGAACGCGTTCGCGCCCTCCACTTCCTGTTTCTTCTCGGCGGGGACGTAGTCCATCCGCCCGCTGATCTTCTGGAGCGCCGATATCAGTGCCCGGGGGTTGTCCGTCAGTTCACTGCTGCCCCGGTCCGCGGCGAACTCCCGGTAGCGGGAGAGCGCCCGGGTGAGGAGCGTGCTCACGACCCAGACGAGGATCGAGACGACGTAGACCAGGATCAGCGCGCCCATGTTGTTGTCGCGGTTGCCGCCGCCGCCGAAGAGCCCCATGAAGAACCAGTTGCGCATGATCAGGAAGGCGAGCATCGAGAGGAAACTCGCCATCGTCAGCGTCAGCATATCCCGGTTCTTCACGTGCGCTATCTCGTGGGCGAGCACCGCTTCCAGTTCCTCGCGGTTGAGCGTCCGCATGATCGAGTCGGTGACCGCCACCACGGCGTTCTTCGGGTTCCTCCCGGTCGCGAACGCGTTCGGCACCGGGGACGCCATGATCCCTATCCTTGGTTTCGGGAGGCCTGCCCTCGTAGCGAGGCTCTCGACCATCCGGTGCAGTTCCGGGTACTCGTCCTCTTCCACAATCCGGGTGCTGGTGCTCCAGAGCACGAGCTTATCGGAGAAGAAGTACTGGAGGAACGCCATCCCGGCGGCAACCAGGAGGAGGAACTCGAAGGGGAATCCCAGGGCGTAAAGCGCACCCAGGAAGATCAGGTAGACTATGAGGAGCAGAAACGACGTGAAAAACATCCTCATAGTGAGACCGAGGTCGCGCGTCCATTTCATGACGGATATATATCTGACCGGATTACTCTTAAGGTCTCTGCCACTCTTCCCGGTTGCTTCCGCCTGAACCGCGATCCGGTGCGTCCTGAGTACGCGTCGGCGCCGGGGAATGCCGCATGGGACCGATCTTCGGCGGGATGCTTCTCTCCGGGGAACAGGCCGCCGGGCTGGTTGCAGAAAGGCTCGGCCGGTAACACTTCAAAACTCTTTTCACTCTCCCGGCGGTTACCATTAGGTATGGAAGAGATCGATCCGGGATCCCTGGCCGAGGTCGCGTACGGGCTCTTTGAGATCTACCTCAACCGCGAACTCCGTCTCCGCGGCCCGTATCTGTTTGAACTCGTCGAGCAGGGAACCGATCTCGAGGCCGACGTCCGCGAGATCTTCGGGAGGTTCCGGGACGACTACCCGGACCTTGCCGATGCGCTCCTCCGGCGGTTCGGCGGGATCGATGCCATTTACGCACCCCTCAGGGAGGGTGAAGGCGTCCTCCCCTCGAAGACGACCCGGATGTACTGGATCGTCCAGGACGCCCCCGGGCCTTCGGAGCGGGGCCTCGACGACGACCAGGTGGGGAAATGGCTCATATTCGCCCCTCCCGAAGGGGTGGACGAGGCGTGGCGGAAGATCCGGGACGAGACGGTGAGTGGAACGCTCGGGATATCCGCGAAGGTCAGCACGGCGAAGCCGAACCCGGACTCGCGCGACGAGCGGTCGGTCATCTACGTCTACACCCGGGACTGGGCAGACGAAGCGGATGTCATGCGCGTCCGCGAACGGCTCCGTGAACTCGGGTTTACGGAGCGGATCGGCTACAAGCGTAACATCGAGACTTATCGGGGCGAATACAGCGAAGAAGGCAGAAAAGTCACCTATTACAGCGCCTGAGGGACCGGGCGCTCACTGGTAAAAAAGAGTATGCCGGGGCCGGACGAACGACGTTACGCCTTCCGTTCCTTGGACTTGGGCCGGAGTTCGTCCGAGCCGCACTTGCGGCAGCTGGTCGCGCGGATTGCGTTCCGGGCGTTGCATTTCATACAGATCTTTACGTTGAGCAGACGTGCTTCAGCTTCGGGAAATCTCGCCATATAAAAACACCACTTGTCAGTTTGGTACTATTCGTTCTTGCTCGTATTAACAGTTCTGTCGCCTTCGGCCCCCCGCTCCACCCAGTCGCGGAACGCTTCGAGCGCCCGTGCCCGGTGAGAGATCCGGCTCTTCTCGGATAACGGGATCTCGGCGAGCGTCCGGCCGCCGTGCTCGAAGATCGGGTCGTAGCCGAACCCTTCCTCCCCCCGGGGGGCGACGATCGTCCCCGGGAGGACCCCCCGGAAGATCCTGATGCCGTCCTCGCGCGCGAACGCGATCGCCGTCTCGAACCGGGCGCCCCGGTCCTCCACGCCTTCCATGAGTTTCAGGACCCCGGCGTTGCCGATGGTGTCGTGGACATAGGCGGCGTAGGGCCCCGGGAATCCCCCGAGCGCATCGACGAAGAGGCCGGTGTCGTCGACGATCAGCGGCCGGGAGAGCGCACGGTAGGCGAACTCCGCCTTCCCCCGGGCGATCTCCCCCACGTCGGCGTGGCGGAACTCCGGGCACTCCAGTGCGACGTGCTCGACCGTGAGCGTCCCTGCGAAATAGGCCGCCACCTCCCGGGCCTTGTTTTGGTTGCTCGTCACCACCGCGACCTTCATAGGTACCGCCCCCTGAGTTCCACCTCGTGCTCCCGGGCGAGAACTTCGTCCGCCTCCGAAAAGACGGCCGCGTATCCCTCCACGAACGCCTCCTTCAACTCCCCGAAGTTCTCCGTCGTGCTCTCGAGCGTCTGGAAGAAGACGTGGAGATCGACCCCGCGGCTCTCGACCTCGGGCGACGTCGACGCGAGCCCAAAGTCGATCAGGACGCACTGGCCGTCGCGGACGATCATGTTGCTCGTCGTCAGGTCGCCGTGGACGATCCCCGCCCCGTGCAGCCTCCCGACCGCCTCGCCCGCGAGCCGGATTGTCTCCGGGGCGGTGACGTACTTCAGCAGATCGCCCCTGACTCGCTCCATCACGATCGTGTCGGCAGTGATATCCCGGATCACCGGGGTCGGGACGCCCGCCCGCCGCGCCGTCGCGATCAGGCGCGCCTCCGCCCGGGTCCGTTCCGCGATCAGCCGCCGGTCGAGGGCCGGGTAGCGGTAGCGTTTGCTCGGCCGGCACTTGATCACATCCGCGTCGCCGATCTCCACGACCGCCTCCGCGCCCCGGGCGACGCCGCCCTCGTGCGGCGCTGCGGTGAAGATCTCGCCGGGCTCCGTCCGCCAGGCGACCTCCACCTCGTCCGCGCGGTACCCGGGGCGAATCTGCGACTCCTCAAGGGGGAGCGTCACGCCGTGCTCCAGCATGATCTTCCCTGTATAAGCGATCATCGCGCCGTTGTCGCCGAGATACGTCCGTTTCGGGACGGCAAACGCCGCTCCCCGCTCCTCGCACATCACCCTGAGCATCTCCTGCAGCCGCCCGTTCGCACCGACCCCGCCGACCAGCAGCACCTCGTTCTTGCCTGCGTGGGCGAGCGCGCGCTCCGTCACCTCGACGCACATTGCGAACGCCGTCTCCTGCAGGCCGAAGCAGACGTCCTCGAGCGGCGCGCCGCTCTCCTGGGCGGCGCTGACGAGCCCGGAGAAGGCGAGATCCATCCCCTTCACCGTGTAGGGAAGCTCGATGTAGTCCCCTTCCTGCGCAAGCCGCTCGATGGCAGGCCCACCCGGGTGCGGGAGGTCGTGGCTCCGGGCGAACTTGTCGAGCCCGTTCCCGAGCCCGATATCCAGCGTCTCCCCGAATATCCGGTAACGGCCGTTCAGGTAACCGAGCACCTGCGTGTTCGCGCCGCTCGCATACAGGACGATCGGGTCGTCAAATCCCGTCGCCCATCTCCCGATCTCGACGTGCGCCACGCAGTGGTTGACGCCGACGAGCGGGACGCCGAGGGCGATCGAGAGGGCGCGTGCGGCGGTCGCCACTGTCCGCAGCGACGGCCCGAGGCCGGGTCCCTGGGAGAAGGCGATCGCCCGGATCCGCTCCGGTTCCGCGAGCACCCGGGAGACGACCTCCTTCATCGCCGAAGCGTGGTGCTGCGCGGCCTCCCTCGGGTGGATCCCGCCCTTTGGGGGGACGTAGGGCGCCGAATGGAGGGCGACCAGGTCGTCGCCGAAGAGAGCGGCACTGAGGTTCCACGCGGTTCCTTCAAGCCCCAGCACCAGGCCGTCGTCGTGGGTCATAAAACAGGTATCGTTCCGTTACGGGAAAAAGGCCGGCCGCGGCCGATGCCGCGTCCGTATTGTGTATCCAGGTGAGGACCTACTTCAGGAACTCGGTGTAGCCGCACTTGCCGCAGGCCGCCCGATCCTTGTGCGCGGCCATCAGAACGCCGGGACCGCACCGGGGGCAGTGCCGCTTCTGCAGGACCACCGCATCGCCCTTGACTTCGTAGCACTCGTGTCTCTTGACCTTGACCGAAGCCTGCTTCTTGGCTGCCATGCTTACGCCTCGCTCTCAGCCTTCGGCTCGCCGCGCTTGAGCAGGTACTCCCGCTCGGTCGAGGTCTTGGTCTCCTCGTCGTCGTAGATCCGGGCACGGCCGAAGAGTTCCATCTTCCCGAACCGGGTTCTTTCCAGGTCGAGCACGATGAGGTTCTCATTCTTGTTCTGCAGTGCGGCGAGCTTCTCCTGAATGCTCTTCCGCGAAGGCGTCGGTCCGTCGAAGGTAAGAGTGAACGTGAGTTCTCTCCTCTTCAACAACTCGTTCCTCACATCACGGGTAATTTCGAAGTCCATCGATATCCCTAAAATATTGTTGACGGATTTATTTATACTCTGGGATGCCGTGGGAGGTCGGGCTCGTTCCGTTGCTCCCGCTCCCCGCCTTCGAGGTGACCGTATCTCGCGTAAGGCGGTGCAATCATCCATGCAATCGGTGAAAGCACGAACCTGCAGGCAATCAACTTCACGCGAGGCGACGTAGAGGGACGGCGGCACCGCCGCACCCCTCACTCACGCACAAAAACTTTGAGCATGGACGCGGCCGCCTGCTTCGCCGTCGCGTCCACGAGCCGGAGGACGACCCCCTCCTCCGGCTGCCCGTAAAGGACGGCGGCCCCGTCCGGCGCGGCGAGGACGAGCGGGATGACCGCGAGATCCTCCTCGCCCTCGACGAAGATCACGGCGGGCGGATCCCCGACGACCTCCTCGATCGCGTCCTCGAGATCGGTGGTGATCGTGCCGGGGGGATTCTTCACCGTCACCCACCTCATCAGGAGGAGGGGCGAACGGTTGCAGGGCGTGCGCATCGTATGGCCGTCGATGATGGTGATGTCCGGGACGACCCCTGCGGTCAGGAGGTTATGGGTCACCACATCGCCGACGGCGTAGACCGGCCGGCCTTCGAGTTGGGGGAGGAGTTCGCCGACGCTCCCGTAAAGGGTTCCGAACGGTCTCTTGAAGAGACTCCGGTACGCTTCGGGGAGCCTGAGCATCAGCGGACCTTCAGCGCGTACCTGCCGGCCATGGTGACGTTCATCTTCTTTGCGATCTCCGAGCGCTCCGGATCGATGATCACGACGTAGCCCGCCCAGTCCTCGCTCAGGTTCGACGTGCTGCAGATGGTGCAGCTCTCCCCCTCGACGACCCGGTGGCACTCGCGGCAGACCTTGACCACCTTCTTACGGACGACCATCCTATGCCGCCCCCTTCTTCTCCTCAACGAGTTCCTCTTCCAGCCAGGTCGTGGTCCCGAGGCCCGACTGGCGCATGGTGAGACCGATCTTGCTCTCCCTCGGCTCACGCTCGTTCAGCGAGAGCGCAACGATCCTGGCCCGGATACCGTCGCCGACGGAGATCGCTCGCTTCGAGTCCTGGCATACCAGCCTGCCGTTCTTCTCGTCGTAGCTGATATATTCGTCCGATATCTGGCTCACGTGGAGCATGGCGTCGATCGGCCCCAGGCTGACGAAGGCGCCGAAACTCGTCGTCTCGACCACCTGCCCCTCGATCACCTCCTGGAGTGCCAGGCGGATCACCGCCGCCTCGAACCTGACGTCGTAGTAGACGGCGCCGTCTCCGGGGATCAGCTCCCCCTCGCCGACGTTGAGAATATTCGTCACCGCAATGTAGATGCCGATATCCTTTGCGATGCTGCCTTCCAGCTGCTCCTGCAGCACATTCAGGATGACCTTCTCCAGGTCTTCCCCGAGGCGGTGCGGCGGAACGCGCACCTTGTCCTCCAGCGTCATTTTATAATACATTTTTCAACTACCCCCTCATCAGCTCCAGCGTTCTCCCTCTCCGCATCGAAACAACGTCGATCCCCTCGCAGAGGAGAGCGTTCCGGAGCTGGCGATCATTCGTCACCACGGTGCATCCTTCCCGCCGGGCATACTCGATCACCCGGTCGTCCACACGCTCTGCGGCACTCCCGCTTGGGACGACCGTCGAGCGCCGGGCGATCACAAGGCCCACGCGGGCGGCAGCCGCATCGCGGCCCCGGCCCCGGGCAAGCCCCGAGAGTTCACCGACCACCTCTTCGAGCGTTACCGGTTCGAAGTCCCCGAAGAGTGCCATGAGCTCGTCGTACAGGTCGATCCCGAACTGGACCGGCATCAGCAAGGCGTTCGTGTCGAGGAGAACCCTCACTCGACCAGAACACCCATGCCGATCAGCCGCCATCGTCCGCCGACCTGCCTGCTGATGGCGATCCGTGCGCCGACCTCCGCGCAGACCGCTCGCTTCAGCTGAACCTCCATCTGGTTCTTCTTCGTGTTCACGATCACGCCGACCGTCACGGCGGTGCCGACCGAGAGCATCAGCGGCTCCTTGTGCTTCAGGGGCTCGATGATCTGCTCGCTGTCTGCGCCGACCACCCGGTCCATCAGCGTGACGTCGAACTTCAGCCGTTCCCAGACTGGTGGGAGTTTCCCCGCAAGCCCGGCAACCTGCCCGGCGAGGGCGTCGCTCTTCGTCAGCGCCGGATCGAGTTTCGTCGCGACACCGAGGAGGCCCCCGGGCGCCGCCTCGGTCACGCCGGTCTTGCCTGCGTTGATAGAGGTGATCTTCGTCTCGATCGGCTCCCACTTCGTCCGGTTCTCGATCTGGACCTGTCGGCCGGGCCGGATCTCAATATCGTCCCCTTCGCGAAGGACGCCCCGGATGAGCGAACCACCGATGACGCCGCCTTTCACGTCCCGCCAGTTGCAGCCGGGTTTGTTGACATCGAACGACCGCGCGATGAGCAGCAGCGGGTCGACCTCCGGATCGCGTTCAGGCTCCGGGATCACCTCGTCGAGCGCCTGGATCAGGACACCGATATTGACTCCTTTCTGTGCGGAGACCGGGATGATAGGCGCGTTCTCGGCGATGGTGCCCTTGATGAACCGCTTGATCTGCTTGTAGTGCTCCAGTGCCTCGGTCTGCGTGACCACATCGATCTTGTTCTGGACGATGACGATCCGCTTGATACCGATCAGCTCAAGCGCCATCAGGTGCTCCTTGGTCTGGGGCTGCGGGCAGACCTCGTTTGCAGCGATGACGAGCATCGCGCCGTCCATCAGCGCGGAGCCCGAGAGCATCGTCGCCATCAGCGTCTCGTGGCCGGGCGCATCGACGAATGAGACCGTCCGGAACGGAGCTGCCTTCCCTCCACAGTTCGGGCATTCCGGTTTGGAGGTATAGGCATCGGCCCCCTCGCAGTTCTCGCATCGGTAAAACGTCGTATCCGCGTAGCCGAGCCGGATGGAGATGCCGCGCTTGATCTCCTCGCTGTGCCTGTCCGTCCAGGAACCGGTCAGCGCGCTGACCAGAGTGGTCTTGCCGTGATCGACGTGACCTACGAGCCCAATATTGACGCCAGGAATGAGTGCATCTCGCAAAAGTTTTCGAACCTCCTTATCCAATATATAGTGACACTACTTATACATAATCGGTTGGGATTATCCTGCCGCTCGGTGCTGCGCTTCTGCAGTACGCGCAGTCAAGCCCCGGGTTGCTATATTCTGTTTGGCATACGAAGTATGAATAATGACCGGGTTGATAGCGAAAACTTATACTCTATGAAATAAGATATGAAAACTGATCGCAATGTCAGGCGATACTGAACTTTCACGCATCGGGATCTCACTCCCCAAGAACCTCCTCGATAAGTTCGATGAGATCCTGAGCCTCCGGGGGTACTCATCCCGTTCCGAAGGGATACGGGATTCAATACGAAGTTACATCACTCACTACCAGTGGATATCCGACGTCAAAGGCGAGCGCCAGGGAGTCATCACCATGGTCTATGACCATGACCAGCGGGGCCTGCTCCAGACGCTCACCGAGATCCAGCACCAGTACGCCAGCAGCATTCAGGCATCTCTGCACTCGCATGTGACCCACAACAAGTGCCTCGAAGTGATCCTCATCCGGGGGGACGGGGCGGTACTGAAGGATATTACCGAGCGACTGATGGCGCAGAAAGGTGTCGAGGCGGTGAAACTCACCACCATACCGGTCGAGGGTTAACCGCCGCCCTCGCAGCTCCGATCCGTCCCCACTTCCCAGACCTCCTCGAGCTGCTCCTGGAGTTCCCTGTGCTCCTTGAGGTAATCTTCAAGAGAACGCTCCCCTCTCTCTGCCTTTCCGGTCGTCTTATCGGCGCCGATCAGTTCGTCCACCCGGTAATAGAGCCCGGTGCTGTCGATCTCGGCATACCTCCGGCCGTCGATCTCCTCGATCCGCACGACCTTTCCGGTCGTGCCGGTGCGTGGGTATCGGACGACTGCGCCCACTGCCATCTCATCCGCGCTCATACGAGGTAGTATATCTGCCATACTATTAAGGTATCACTTCCAAGGTATCTTCAATGGCAATCACGATTCGCCCGGTAGAGAAATTGTACTTTGACGGCACCCACCGTTCCCGCTCCCCGGAGGAGACCCGTGCCGCCGTGGAGCCGCTGATGCCGGAGATCGGCGTCACCGAGATCATCGACGTCACGCCGCTCGACCGTATCGGGATCCCGGTCTTTGCGGCGGTTCGGCCGGGAGCCGCCCGGGGAGCGGTTCGCGTCCACGCGGGGAAGGGCAAGGAGCCGATCCACGCCCGGGTCTCGGCGATGATGGAGGCGCTCGAGCGCTACTGCGCCGAGTACCGGGGCGACCGGATGGAGTACGCGACCTACGAGGAGATCGGCCCGGGAAGGGCGATGCACCCCGAAGACCTCCTCCTCCCCCGGGAACTCAAGCAGGGGGAGAAAGTTCACTGGACACCGGGGTGGGACATCTTAAACGACGAGGAGATCTATCTCCCGAGCAACGCCGTCTTCCACCCCTACGACTCGCTCGGGATGGCGTTCCCGCTCTTTCGGAGCGACACGAACGGGCTTGCGTCCGGTAACGTCATCGAGGAGGCCATCCTGCATGCCCTCTTCGAGGTGATCGAGCGGGACGCGCTCAGCACCGCCGATGCACAGCGCGACCTCGGCCGCCGCCTCGTCATCGAGAAAGAGTGCGCCGCCCGCGAGGTCCTCGACCGATTCGAGGAGAACGGAATCGCTATCCACCTCTGGCTGCTTGAGGGGAAGACCGGTGTCCCCACGGTCGCGGCAGCCGCGGACGATACCGTCACGAAGGACCCGGCGATGCTCGTGATCGGGTCAGGGACGCATCTCTCCCCGGAGATCGCCGCGCTCCGTGCCCTGACCGAGGTCGCCCAGAGCCGGGGGAGTTACCTGCAGGGCGGCCGCACCGACCCCCAGCGGGAGATGATCATCAGGAAGGCCGGGTACGAGCGGCTGAAGCGGATCAACCGTATGTGGTTTGCCGACGCGGATGCCGTCGAGATCGCCGAAATACCGGATGCGAGCACCAGGCGGTTCGACACCGATATCCGGCAGGTGCTCGAGGAGGTCGCGGTGCACACCGACCGTGTCTGTGTCTGCGACCTCTCGCGGACGGCGGTGCCGGTGGTCCGGGTCGTCGTCCCGGGCTTCGAGGTCTCGTATATGGACCCCGACCGAAAGCGGCCGGCGCAGGGGTGATCATCGGCCGGGATCCCCCCTCGTCCCGGGCGGTACCGATAGTATGGCTATGATGGGACGAGAACCTCTTACCAGAACCTGACCTTCTTCAGGAGGTCCACGACCCTCTCCGTGCCGCGGTTCAGCGGTCTCTCCGCCGGCTCGAACCGCTTCCCCGCGAGGGCCTCGAATATTGCCCGGATCGCCTCCCCGATCGACGGGCCGTAGCCCCCCTCAAGCGTCAGCGCAAGGGGGAGATCCGTGCCGTCGACGAGCATCCCGGCAAGCACGCCGTAGTCGTCGGGTTCGAGGTTCATCCGCCCGTGCTCGTCGTCGGCGAGGGCGTCCTGCCCGGCCGAGACGATCAGGACGTCGGGGCGGAACCGGTTGATCGCCGGGACAAAGACTTCGTCGAAGAGATACCGGTAATCGGCGATCGTCGAGTTCGCGCGGAGCGGGGCGTTGAGGGTGTAGCCCCGCCCCCTCCCGGTGCCAATCTCGTCCACCCACCCGGTCTTCGGGAAACTGTCCTCCTGGTGCACCGAGCAGAAGAGCACCTTATCGCTCCCGTAAAACGCCTTCTGGGTGCCGTTGCCGTGGTGCAGATCCCAGTCGAGGATCGCCACCCGGTCGACCGATAACAGCGCCTTTGCCGCCGCGATCGCGGCGTTGTTGAAGATGCAGAACCCCATCGCGCGATCGGACTCGGCATGGTGGCCCGGGGGACGGACCAGGGCGAAGAGGTGTTCGCCGTCGAGCGCCCGCTCAACCGCCGCAAAGGTCGACCCGGCGGCATAGGATGCCGCCTCGAAGGAATGGCAGGTGACGTAGGTGTTCAAGTCCAAAAAACAGGTTCCTGTCGCCATCTCCTGCACCCACCTGATGTATCGCGGGTCGTGAACCCGCGCAAGGTCGCTCTCGGTGGCGCGGACGGGAGCGCGCCACCTCACGTTCTTCGGGATCCCCGAGAGGGCCGCCCGTAACCGGGCACCCGACTCGGGGTGAGCCTCCATGTCGTGCCTGGTAAAGACGTCACCGTAGATGACTGAAGACCGCATCCTCGTTCAGTTGATGGTGTGTCCCTGCAGGATATCCTCTTCGGTGACATCGAACGTCTGGCCGGTGCCCGCAATCCGGTACTGCCCGGTCGCCTTCACCTCGCCCGACCATCCGGACGTTGCGTACGGGACGATGAACGTGCCGTTCACGCTCTCCTGCCGGTAGGTGAACGTCCGGCCGGTATTCGTGACGATGGGAACTTCGATGATCCCTTCGCCCCTGATCGCGGCCCCGGGAACGTACTCGAAGATCTTGACGGCTTTCAGGTCGGGCCCGTCTTCGCCGACGTTGCCGTAGACGTTCTGGGGTGTCTCGTGGACGAGCCGGTAGTGTTGGAGCGCCGGCACCCGCTCGAGCGGCTGGAGGATCGAGTCGCCCCGGAACTGGTAGTACATGTTCAGGAGCGTGGCATGAGAGCCTGCCGGCGCGTTCCTGTTGTAGGCCTCCACCGCGGCCGCACCTTCCGTGGCGTTCATCTGCTGGGTGCGCGTGATGACCGGGAGGGAGGTGTTTGCCGTGCCCGCGTCACGGTACTCGGCGTAGATCACCTGCGACGTCGGGTCGGTCATGGACCCGTCGAAGTTGTGAAGGCGGGAGACCATCGTCAGGTAGTACTCCTGGGTGTTGAACGGCACCGCCTGGTACTCCGACGAGCCCGCGCTCACCGGGAGGAGGAAGTAGGGCTGGAAGCGCTCCTGGCCCACGTCGGCCCAGGTCACCGGAGCATGGAACTTCCCGGTGTCGACCTCGATATCGGTGATGACGTAGCGGGTGCCGATGTTGTCGAGGATCCGGTTTGCGGCGGCTTCGTCGGTCGAGACGAGATAGACCGCGGAGCCGTTCGGCCCGGCAACCCCGTGCTGGAAGGGGTTGTTGTTCGGGATTCGTTTTGCGATGAAGGTGATCCAGTGCCCGAAGTCCCACCAGGACATGACGCCGTAGGACTCTTCGGGGTAGGTGAAGGTATTCCGGTCGTAGATCGCGTAATAGTCGACGCCGGGGTCGGGGGTGTTCTCGCCCATCCACTCGAGGGCTCCCATCCACTCCTGGTTCATGCCGGAGTACTTTGCGCCGTTGGCGAGGGCAATGTTCCCCATGAGGGACGTTCCTGCAAAGATGAGTGTGACGACGACGACTGCGGCGAGCGCCCCGACCTTGAAGTAGTCGGGCTGGTCCCTCCTCGGGGCCTTCGCCTTCCGGGTCTCGGGAGCCTTGCCGCCCTTCTTGCCTTTCTTTGGCGTCTCCTGGCTCTCGGCGATCTCGGGGGCGGAAGACGCCCTGCCGCCGCTCCCTCCCCCGAGGAGGCGCGCAACATCCTTCCAGGTTGCGTCGATGACCGCGCCTGCAAAGACCGCCGCGAGCAGGGCGATGTTTGCGGCAAGGTAATACTCGTAGCGGACGTGAGCGGCCGTCGATGCGAGGATGATCGCCGTCCAGATCAGGACGAAGACGTGGGCCGGGTTCACCCGCTCGCGGTTCTGCCAGAGGAGGACGGCAGCCCCCCCGGCCGCGAGGATAAGGCCCCAGTGGAACGTTGCCCAGGCGGCGGCAAACGACCAGGCACGGGCTTCCTGGACGGTCGTGGTGACCGCCGCTTCGCCGAAGAAAGAGATGAGGCTTGCTATCAGAAGGCTGTAGACCTCCGGAAGGGCGATGTAGAGCACCGCGACGGCGAGCGCCGCGACGGCCGCAAGCGCAGCCGGGTAGTAATATTTCGGCCGGCCTTTCAGGAAGACCGAGAGCGCGTAGAGCGCGAGTGTGCCTGCGATGAGGGCGGCGTAGACGATGACGTGCCCGACGGTGTACCGGGAGAGGTCGAGGCCGGGATGCGGGAAGCCGAATGCCGCCGCCCCGACGATGACGACACCGAAGACGACGACGTTTACGAGAACCAGGTAGTCGCTCGGCCGATCCTTGAAGAAGTCGATGAGGAACTGGACCAGGGTGAAGGCCGTCACGATGAGCGCGAAGAGGATCATCGTCGGCATATTGAAGTAGCCGAGGAGATAGGCGATACCGGCGAGGGCTGAAACAAGCACCGGGATCTTCAGAGTCTCGGTCTTCAGGCTGCTGCGGTCCGCGAAGGAGAATGGCCGGTCGCGGGTCGCGAGCAGCGCCGCGACGTATGCGAGGGCGAAGATCGTCGAGAAGAGCGTCTCCGCGATGTGGTGGTCGACGAAGCCGAAGAGTGAGCGGTAGGCGTAGTTGCTGCCGATGACCGCGATCAGGCCCGCCGCAATGAGTCCGGTCTTCCAGTCGGCGATCTTCCTCGCGAGCAGGTAGGTGACGGGCACCATCGCCGCGGCCATCAACGGCGGGACCCAGGATGCCACCACCATGATCTCGGGACGCGTCGCCGCGCCGGTGAGAAGACAGAGGGCTGCTGCTATCTGGACGAAGAGCGGCCCCCAGTAGATGACATCGCCGGTCGGGTAGAGCGTCATCGCTTCGAACCAGGCGTAGCCGGGGTAGTTGGCCACGGTCTGTTCAACCTGGCGAACCTTGTACCAGGGATCGTTACCCAGGAGATTGACGCCTTCGGCGGTCACCAGACCTTCAGAAGGGATGCCCCGCGTCCAGAGGGTGAGCAGGGCGAACAGGATGATGATACCAATGATGATGTATGGTTGGTATTTTTTGAGATCCATCTGAGCCATCGGACACTCCTTGTTAAGAATCTGTTTCCCTTCGAACCATTAATAACCTTGGCGTATCCGCGGCGCCGGAAAAAAGAGTAAATTTCAGCGTGTTCCCGTCACCCGCTCGAAGATTCTCTCGAACGCCTCCGCCTTCCTCTTCCAACTGTGCTCCTCGATCCCGGGGCGGGTACACCCCGGGGCGAGTGCCAGTTCGTCGACCCGCTCCAGGAACTCAGCCTTATCCCGGTAGACGGCGATATGGTCGCCGCCCATCCGGAGCATATCGGGGATGGGGGTCGAGAGGATCGGTTTTCCGCAGGCCGAGTACTCGAAGTACTTGTTCGGGAGCGCGATATCAACCCACTGGGGCGGGGAGAGCGGGATGAGGCAGAGGTCCATCGGCGCGATGTAGCCGGGGAGGTCGCGGTAGTCGACGGCGCCGGTGAAGTGCACCCGGCCAGCGACCCCGAGTTTGGCCGCGAGCGCCTGCAGTTCGTCCAGGTAGCCGGTGAAGAGCGAACCGCCGACGATCAGGAGTTCGGCGTTCGGGTGTCTCTTCAGGATCTCCGGGAGTGCCCGGATCACCTCATCGAGAGCATACCACCGCTCGACTGCCCCTGCAAACCCGAGAACGAAGGCATCGGGCGAAATTCCGAGGTTTGCCCGCATCGCCCCCCCGCCCATCGGGCGGAAGAGGTCGGTGTCGACGCCGTTCGTGATCAGTTCGGCTTCGTAGCCATACCCCCTGAGTTTCTCGACGAGCCCCGGCGAGACCGTCGTGACGACGTCACTGTGGTCGAGGTTGTAGCGGGTGATAGCGAGGACGCCTTTTTGGAGCAGCCACTTGACGGCAAGGTTCCTGTAATAGGCGGCGGCGGAGTCGGGAAACCAGTCTTTCAGGTCGAAGACCACCGGGATGCCGGACTTCTTCGCCGCCCGGACCATCGCCGTCCCCGCGAGGACGTGAGCCCCGACGACGACGTCGATCTCGTGGTCGCGGATGATCTCGCTGATGACCCGGTAGTGGCAGGGTGCGTTCAGGGTGTAGTGGAGGAACGGGCTCTCGACGGCAAACTGTGTCGCCTCGTGGACGTGGAGCCTGGTCTCCCGCTCCTTGCCCCGGCTGACGTGGAAGTGCGGCACGTGAACCTCGTGTCGGGTGGCGAGTTCCTCGAATATGTTGTGGTGCCGGGACGGGATCGGGTGGTGGATGTAGTCCTGGGTGGAGACTAGGAGGATCTTCATTGTCGTTGTAAGTTATGCAGCCCGGAGTTCCCGCACCGTATCGCAGATATACGCCAGTTCCTCGTCCGTCACCGCCGGGTGGACGGGCAGGCTCACGACCGATGCCGCGAGTTCGTCCGATACCGGGCAGGAGGCGTGCGTGTTCTCATAGACGGGCTGCCGGTTGACGGGGATGGGGTAGTGGACGGCGGTCCCGACCCCCTTATCCGCGAGGGCGCTCATGAACGCATCCCTTGAGAGCGGGTAATCGCCGGGAACCTTCACGACGTACTGGTGGTAGACGTGCCGGACGTCCGGCGCGAGATTGGGCGTGACAAGCCCCGTCCCCGCGAGGTGGCGGTCGAGGTAGCGGGCGTTATGAATCCGGCGCTCGTTGAACCCCTCGAGCCGCCCGAGCTGCACGAGGCCGATCGCGGCGTCGATGTTCGTCATCCGGTAGTTGTAGCCGATAGCCGTGTGGAGGTACTTCCTGCTCTGGCCGTGGTTGATGAGGAGCCGGACTCTCTCCGCGAGGGCGTCGTCGTTGGTCGTGACCATGCCGCCCTCGCTGGTGGTCATGTTCTTCGTGGGGTAGAACGAGAAGCAGCCGAGGTCGGCGAGGCTCCCCGCCCGCTTCCCGTGGTATTCCGCGCCGTGCGCCTGGGCCGCGTCCTCGATGAGGATGAGGTTATGGTCGTCGCAGACCTCGCGGACGGCAGCGACACCGAACGGCTGCCCGAAGAGGTGGACGCCGATGACCGCCCGGGTCTCGGGCCGGATGAGGGCCGCGACCGAGTCGGAATCGATGTTGAACGTCTCCGGATCGACGTCCGCAAAGAGCGGCGTCGCCCCGCACATCGAGACGCTCGAGGCCGTCGCAAAGAACGTGAACGCCGGGACGATCACCGAGTCTCCCGGCCCGATGCCTGCAGCAAGCAGCGCCGCATGGAGCGCCGCCGTCCCCGAGTTGACGCCGACGGCGTGGGCGGCGCCGCAGTAGTCCGCGAACCGGGACTCGAACTCCGTGACGACCGAGCCCTGGGCGAGCATCCCCGACCGCATCACGTCGGCAACGGCCGCGATCTCCTCCTCGCCGACGAACGGCCGTGCGACGGGGATCTTCATCGGCACCGCCTCGCATCAGGGGGGAGCGGCCGGAACCGCGCCGGCGCGCCCACCGCGAGCATCCCCGGCGGGACGTCCTTCGTCACCACCGCGCCCGCGGCGACGAACGCGCCGGCACCGACAGTGACGCCGGGGAGGATGGTTGCGTTCGCACCGATGACGGCGTCGTCCTCGATCACCGGGCCCCGGAGCGACTCGTGCGGGCCGGGCGGGTAGCGGTCGTTCGTCAGCACGGCGTTCGGGCCGACAAAGACCCGGTCGCCGATACGGGCGCCGGTGGGGATGTAGACCAGGCTCTGGAGCCGGACATCGTCGCCGATCGTGCAGTCGCCCTCGATCACCGCCGCCGTCCCGATCGCGACGCGGTTCCCGATGGTCGTCTTCTCGCGGATCAACACGTTGTGCCCGGTCTGGAAGGCATCGCCGATCACGACGTCGCAGTAGATGATCGTGCCCGACCGGAGGACGGCGTCCCTCCCGATGGTGGTGCCGGGGTAGTCGCTCTCTCCCATCCGGTCGCGGGAGGGAAACCCGACGGTCACCGGCTCGAATATCGTCGCCCCTTCGCCGAGGGCGTTACGTCCATACTCTATCATTCAACCGTCACGCTCTTTGCCAGGTTCCGTGGTTTGTCGACGTCTCGTTGCAGCGCACAGGCGGTGTGGTAGGCGAGCAGCTGCAGGACGACCGACGCGGTCAGCACCTGCACCAGATGGTGTGTGTTTGGAATGGGGATGAAGATGTCCACGATCTCGGCGAGTTCCGTATCCCCGGCAACCCCGAGGGCGATGACCGGGGCTCTCCTTGCCTTCATCTCCTTGATGTTCGATGCCATTACACCGTAGGTCGGGCCCGGGGTGCAGACGGCGACGACCGGCGTCTCCTCCGTGAGGAGGGCGAACGGCCCGTGTTTGAGTTCCCCCGCCGCATACCCCTCGGCGTGGATGTAACTGATCTCCTTCATCTTCAGGGCGCCTTCCATCGAGACCGGGTAGAACGCTCCCCTTCCCACGAAGAAAACGTGTTCGGCCTTCGCGCAGAGGGCGACCGCCTCGTGGATGTCCTGGAGGAGGACGTCGCCGATGGCCAGGTGCGCGTGCGAGAGGGCATCGTCATACGCCCCCTCGCACCGGAGGTTGACGATCTGCATCAGCGCCGCAAGCTGCGCCGTGTAGGACTTGGTCGCGGCGACACCGATCTCGGGGCCGGCCCGCATCAGGAAGGTCTCGTCCGCAACCCGGGTGACCGTGCTCCCCTGCATATTGGTGATGGCGAGCGTCGGGCAGTTGCGGGCTTTCGCCATCTTCAGGGCGGCGATCGTGTCCGCTGTCTCCCCCGACTGCGAGACCGCGATCACGAGGCCGTGGAGCGGCGGGGTGAAGTACTTGAACTCCGACCCCACCTCGACCCGCACCGGTATGCCGCAGAGCGGTTCGGCCAGGTACTTGAAGACCAGGGCGGTGTGGTAGGACGTCCCGCACGCGACCAGGGTGATCTCGTCGGCCTCCCGGATCATCTGCCGCGCGCGGTCGTCGATGCCCGCCCTGATCGTCTCGTAGAAGGACTGGGGCTGCTCGTAGATCTCCTTTAACATGTAATGGGCGAACCCGCCCTTCCGGGTATCCTCGACGCACCAGTTGATCAGTTCGATCGGGCGCTCCACCGCCTGACCGTCGTGGTAGATGGTGTAGTGGCCGCCGGGCGTGAGATCGGCGACGTCGCCGTCTTCGAGGAAGATGACGCGTTCGGTGTACTCGAGGAGCGGCGTCATATCCGAGGCGGCAAAGATCTCGGCATCCCCGACGCCGAGGACGAGAGGGCTCGCATCGCGGGCGGCGACGATTTGCTGGGTGTCCTCCGCGATCACGAGGACGGCATACGAACCCCGGAGCAGGGGGAGGGTCGCGTTGACCGCCGCGAGGAGATCGCTGTCGTAATGCTCCTCGATGAGATGGGCGATCACCTCGGTGTCGGTCTCCGACCGGAACGCATGGCCGCGCTCTTCAAGCTGCCGTTTCAGTTCGGCGTAGTTCTCGATGACCCCGTTGTGCACCACGGCGATCCTTCCCGAGCAGTCGGTGTGCGGGTGGGCGTTGAGGTCGTTCGGCTCGCCGTGGGTGGCCCACCGGGTGTGCCCGATCCCGGTGGATCCAGTGAGATGGGCAGCTCCGGCCTCGCCGTCCGAGATGCGGCCGTTCTTCTTGTAGACCTCGACCGCACTCCCGACCGTCGCGAGCCCGAAGGAGTCGTAGCCCCGGTACTCGAGCCGCTTCAACCCCTGGATCAGGACGGGCGTTGCCTCCCGTCTCCCGATATAGCCGACGATCCCGCACATCTACATCACCCGCGTGCCGTCCTCGATGACTCCGACTACTGTCTTTTGCTCACCGACGGTGACATTGTTACCGGCTATGCAGTTCTTAAACGTTGTGAATGGTGCCGCGCGGACCCCCTCACCGAGGACTGCGCCGAACTCCTCCTTCTGAACACGGTCACCGACCTCGATGAAACTCGCGGAGGGGTAGGTGGTGGTATGGTCGGCGAGGATGCACCCCTGGCCGAAGACCGCCGAGACGATCCGTGAATGCGACCCGATCGTGACGTCGTTCATGATGAGCGAGTCGGCGACGTAGGTGAATGGTTCGAGCACCACACGGTCGCCGATGCTCGTATCGGGCATGATCACGGTGTTCGGGCCGATGTTGCAGTTGCTCCCGATGGTGACGGGGCCGTAGATGACGGTATTGGGGCCGATCGTCGTCCCGGCACCGATACGCACGGCGCCCCGGCGGATGACAGATGCGTCGACCGTCCCGGCGATCTCGGGTTTGATCCCCCGGAGCATCCGGCTGTTCAGTTTCAGGAGGTCCCAGGGGTAGACGGCGTCCTGCCAGTCGTCTGCCGGGATCGCCCGTATCCGCCGGCCCGACGCGATCATGGCGGAGAGGGCGTCGGGGATCTCGTTCGTCTGGAGGTAGGAGAAGACGTCGGGGGTGAAGGAGTAGATACCGGTCGATACCGTGAACGTCGGGGCGTCCTCGGGCTTCTCGATGATCTCGCGGACGATGCCGTTCCGGATCACCACGACCCCGAAGTTCGAGGGGTTCGGGTGTTCGGCGACGAGCACGGCGTTTCTCTCCTCCTTGATCCGGGCGATCGATTCGGCGTTGATGTAGTTGTCGCCGGGGAGGACGAGGAAATCGTCCGTGATCTCGGCCTGGGCCGCCCGGAGGGCATCCGCTGTCCCGAGTTGCCGCTCCTGCACGGCGACCTGGATCGGGGCGTCGAGTTTGTTGAGGTGCCGGATGACATCCTCTTTGCGGTAGCCGACCACCACCACGATGTCACGAATCCCGTTCTCGAGGAGGGCTTCGATGACGTAATCGATGATCGGCCGGTTCGCGACCGGGAGCATGGCTTTCGGCTTGCTCCTCGTCAGCGGCCGCAGACGGCTCCCTTCTCCCGCTGCCAGAATGACTGCCTGCATCATATCACCTGATGATTGAGTTCTCCTCGATGCATCCTTCAACGAAGGAGTGAGGGGCCACCCGGGTGCCGCTGCCGATGAGGCTCCCGACGTTGACCGAGCAGTTGATCCCGAAGAGGACGTCGTCGCCGATGATGGCGCCGAACTTCCTCCGCCCGGTGCTCTTCCCGCAGACCTTCACCGCCCTGTTGTCGTGCCTGAGGTTCGCGACCTTCGTCCCTGCGCCGAAGTTGCAGTTGCTCCCGACGATACTGTCGCCGACGTAGTTGAAGTGCGGGATCTTCGTCCCCGGCATGATGATGGAGTTCTTGAGCTCGGTCGCGTGCCCGATGTGGCAGTTGTCCCCGATGGCGGTGGAGCCCCGGATATAGGCGTGGGGGCCGATGACGCAGTTCTCGCCGATGACGCAGGAGCCCTCGATATAGGTTCCGGCCCGGATAACCGTCCCTTTCCCTATGCTGACCGTCCCCGGGACGGTGCATCCGTCCTCGATGATGCATCCGTCTTTAGCGGTGCATCCGTCCTCGACGATGCCGTGCCGTTCGCGGATCGAGGCGAGAAGACCCTCGTTTGCGTCGAGGAGATCCCACGGCTGCCCCACATCGAGCCAGTAGGCGAGCGGGTATGCCCTGAGCGTCCCCTCCCGGATATAGGTATCGAGTGCGTCGGTCAGCTCGAACTCACCCCGGCCCGAGACCTTGATGCCTGAAAGAAGGTCGAAGATGCCGGGGTCGAAGAGGTAGGCGCCCGCGTTGATCAGGTTGCTCTTCGGCTCCTCGGACTTCTCCTCGAGGCCGGTGATGCGGCTGCCTTCCACGGTCACCACGCCGTAGTCCTGCGGGTGGTCGGTCTCGTGGATCCCGACGCACGGAGCGTCCATCCGACAGAGTTTCTTGATATCTTCGGATTTGAGGATCATGTCCCCGTTCAAGAGGAGGAAACGGCCGTCGATCATCCCCGCCGTCACCCGCAGGGCGTCGGCGGTGCCGAGCTGGTGGCGCTGGGTCACGTAGGTGATCTTCACGCCAAGGCTGCTCCCGTCCCCGAAGTGGTTCCGGATCTCGCGTTCAAAGTAGCCGACGACGAAGATGAAGTCGGTGATTCCTGCATCGCGGGCCGCGACGACCAGGTGCTCCATCATCGGGCGGTTCGCGATCGGAAGCATCACCTTCGGGCGCCGGGCGGTCAGGGGACGCATCCGTTTCCCCTCTCCTGCTGCCAGTACGACACACTGCATATCTTACTCCAGAGTATGTTTTGCCTTCTCAAGGGCGGCATGCCCCGCTTCAAGCATCGCTTTCGCCTTTGCGGGTGTTCTTCCCTCGGCCGTGATCCGGACCTTCGGTTCGGTGCCGCTTGCCCGGATCAGGTACCAGCCGTCTTCATCCTCGAACCGGACGCCGTGGGTCGGCTCACTCGCTCCCATCGCCGCCATGATCTCCCGCGGGGCGCCGACCCGGTATGCCTCCCGCAGAAGAGTGTAGCGGGGCATCCGGTCGAGTTCCTCGGCGATCGACCATTCCGACGCGATCTCGCAGAGGAGGGCCGCGGCGTAGATCCCGTCCGGGCAGTAGGAGTGCCCCGGAAAGATCCAGCTTCCCGACGCCTCGCCGCCGAAGTCCCCCCAGGAGAGGAGCTCTTCGGAGACGAAACTGTCGCCGACCGGCGTGCGGCGGACCTCAGCGATCTCTTCGATCGCCATCGAGGCGTCGACGGTGGTGACGACGCGTTTTTTGTCGAGATATTTCGCAAAGAGCATGAGGAGGTGGTCGCCGTCGATGTAGCGGCCGCGCTCGTCGAACGCCATCATCCGGTCGGCGTCGCCGTCGTGAATCACCGCGCACGCGGCGTTCCGCCGCCGGACGATCTCGCCGATGTAGGGGAGGTTTGCTTCGAGCGGTTCCGACGGCCGGGCGAATCTGCCTGCGACGTTGCAGTTCAGGGCGACCACGCTCGCCCCGGCCGCGGCGAGGAGGTCGGGGGTGATGACGCTCCCGGCACCGTTGCCGCAGTCGAGGACGACGGTGACGGGGCGGGAGAGGCTGACCTGATCGAGGATAGCCTCCCGATGCGCGTCCACCGCGTCGATAGGGGAGACGTGCCCCTGTTCGTCCCAGGTCCTCCAGTGTGTGGCGCGGAGCGCCTCTTCGATCGCCGCCTGCTGTCGGAGGGTGAACGACGACCCGTCGGGGTTGAGGAGTTTGACCCCGTTGTAGGACTCGGGGTTATGGGAGGCGGTGATCATGCACCCTGCGTCCGTGTTCCGTGTAGCGTGCGCGACCGTCGGCGTGGGCGCGATCCCGCAGGAATAGACGGTTGCACCGGCCGAGAGCATCCCGGAGACGACGGCGTGCTCGAGCAATTCGCTGGTCGTGCGGGTGTCCCGGCCGACGGCGATCGTCGTAGCCCCGGCTGCGGTGACCGCCCCGATGCGGAGCGCGAGATCGACGAGCCCGGAGCCGAACTCCTGCCGGATGCCGGAAGAACCGAAAAGCATACCCTGTATAATCCTTTCTTTCCTAAAAAAAGGTATTCATCGTCCGTAGGGGCACCAGTGTTCGAGGCTGAGGAGGCCGCTGGCCCCGGCGGCCGAGGGTCCGAGGAATATCATCCGTTTCTTCTCCCGGTACTCGTCGATGCAGGCGACCCCCGAATCGCTCGTCATGCCGTCCCCGGCGACCAGGATGATATCGGCCGCGTCCGGCGTATCAACGAGCTGCCGCGCAAGCGCCCGCTCGAGCACCGGCATCGGGCCGACAAGGTAGAGCCGTTTCCCGGCGACCTCGCGGGAGAGTTCCGCGAGACAGGGGGCGTAGGAGTTGGGGGTGCAGGGCCGGAGCCTCCGTGTCAGGCAGAGAAACGCCGAGACGGTGTTGATGATCGCGCCCGCCGCGCCTCGCTGCTTCTGGTTGCCGAGCGGCGCACCGAACATAAAGGAGATCCGGGTGTTCGCCCGGACCGGTTCGCTCGTGATGAACTGCCCGATCCGCCCACCAAAGCATCCCTCCATGGCGACGCCTTTAGGGTACTGGCAGACGTCTGCGTCGTGGTTCACACTGAGCGTCACGATGCCGTCCTCGCATCCGCTGTCCGCGAGGATCGTCTCCAGTTTCTCGACTGCACTGTTCCAGAAACTCATGGTTCTTCCTCCGTATCCAATAATATTACCCGCACGGGCGACCCGTCGGTGCCTTTGAGTCGCAGGGGGAGCGCTGTCATAGAATAATCTCCTTCCGGCACGGCCGAGAGGTCGAGCAGCTCGAGGATGACCGTTCCGCTCCCGAGCAGCCGGCGGTGGACGGCCCCGTCGCCGTGAAACGACTCTACCGACGGGGTATCGATCCCGAGGCAGGCGATCCCGGCATCGGCGATCATCCCCGCCGCTTCGAGCGAGAGCGCCGGGTACCCGGGGTCGAACTCCCGCTGCCCGGAGAACCGGGTCTTTACGAGGACCGTCCTCGCGCCGTCGAGACGGCCGGCGAGATGGCCGGGCTCGATCACCTCCTCCGCGTCGGTGCAGTCGAGCACCCGCGCGGGCCCTACCAGCACCGCGAGCGGGATCTCGTCGACCGTTGGCCCCCCTTCGATGTAGTGCGACGGGGCGTCGATGTGCGTTCCGGAATGGCTCCCGATGGTCATCTCGGTCACGCGGTACTGCCCGTTGTCGATCTCGTGGAACCGGGGCCGGACGTCGCCCGGGTAGAGGACGCAGTCCTCGGAGAGGTCCCGGGTGATGTCGTAGATCATCGTGGGGACACCTCTCCCCGCCACCCGAACTGCCCGATCAGCGGCACGAAGCAGACGCCGCCGAGCGGGATCGTCTCCACCCTGCCTTCGCGTTTGACGAGTTTGACGAGGTCCTGGCACTCTCGCGGGCCGACGGGGGCGATCAGCCGTCCGCCTTCCGCGAGCTGCTCGATCAGGGGCTCCGGGACTGTGGGGGATGCCGCGGTGACGATGATAGCGTCGTAGGGCGCCTCCGGCGGATAGCCCTGCGTGCCGTCACCGACGACGACCCGGACACCGGTGACCCCCGCCCGGGCGAAGTTCTCCCGCGCCCGGTCGGCGATCTCCGGGAGGCGTTCGACAGAGACGACCTCTCCGGCGAGTTCCGCGAGGAGTGCTGCCTGGTAGCCGCTGCCGGTTCCGATCTCGAGGACGCGTTCGTGGGAGCGGATCTCCAGTTGTTCAGTCATGACGGCGACGATGTAGGGCTGGGAGATGGTCTGCCCCTCGCCTATGGGGAGCGGGCGATCTTCGTAGGCGGCACGCTCCCAGTTCTCCGGTACGAAGAGGTGACGGGGGATCTTCTCCATCGCGGCGAGCACCCGCTCGTCCCTGACCCCTCTCGCCCGGATCTGGAACTCCACCATCTCCTCGCGTTCCCGTCTGTAGGGATCGGCCTCCATCCTCCCGTCTCCCGGATCAGAATCCAGATTCCGCTTTGTCGATCGCGGCGTCGATCTGTGTCTGCAGGACCGCAGGCAGACCGCTGATCTTTACATCCAAAAACCCACGTATAATGGTTGCGGTGGCCTCCTCTTCGGAGAGACCCCGGGCCATGAGGTACTCGATCTCGTTGCGGGCGATCTTTCCGACGGCGGCCTCGTGGGAGAGTTCGGTGCCGGTCAGGGTTCCTTCGATCTCGGGGATGGCGTGGATGATGCCGTCTTTCAATATCAGGCCCTTGCACTCGATATGGCCCCGGGTGTTGTCCTTCTCGCCGAGGATGTGGCCGCGGGAGATGATGGTGCCGCCGGTGGTGATGGCACGGGTGACGAGTTCGGTGCTCGTGTTCTCGGCGGCGAGGATGGTGCGGGAGCCGAGATCGAGGGTCGAACCCGGAGTCGCGACGACGATGCTCGAGAACCGGGCGACGGCGTTCTTCCCGATCAGGCGGGCGGTCGGGTACATGTTGATCTGCCTGACCGGCTGCATGCAGACGTAGTTCGAGAGGAAGGTTCCATCCTCTTCGACGACGGTGGCGCTCCGCGGGAAGACGCTGATTCCGGGGTTCCAGTTGTGGATCATCGTGGACGTGACCTTCGCGCCTTTGCCGACGTAGATCTCAGTCACCCCGATATGCGCCCCGTGCTCCTTCTGCCAGGAACTCGCGCAGCCGGAGATGATGTTGATCTCTGAACCCTCCTGCGCGATGAAGATGTTGTGAACGTGCTGCACCGGCTCGTCGCGGAGGAATAGGCAGGCCTGAAGGGGCATCTCGACCTTCACCCCTTCGCGTGCGATGACGACGAGGCCCTGCGGGTTCTCCTGCTTCGCCAGGTACTGCGTGTATTTGTCTTTATCCTTCGAGACGGCGTTCCAGTAGTAGTCTTTGACCCAGTCGTACTTCTCGAGAGCGGCCTTGATGGGGAGCATCTCGACCCCTTCCGCCCCGCAGGTGGTCTGGATCACGTCCTGGTCGATCTGGAAGAAGCTCCCGCACCGGTTCTGCATCCCGACCTCGAGGCCGGTCAGGGCGAGGCGTTCCCGGTCCTTCTCCGATATCTGTTCGATATCGCCTACATCTGTTGGCAACGCAGACACTCTCCGTATCCTTTATCTTTGACCGCACGCAGGATCTCGCGGGGGTTCCCGTGGCACCGGATCCGGCCGTCGATGAGCACATGCCCCTGGTCGGCCTCGAGGTAATCGAGGATGTAGCCGGTGTGGGTTATGATCAGGCCGCTTTTGCGGCGGTTGACGATATGAACGTCTTTTTCGAGCAGGCCTGCGATCTCCTTTCCCATCAGGTTCATGTTCTCAAGGTCGACGCCGCTCTCCGGCTCGTCAAGCATGAGGAAGTCGGGCTGCTGGACCTTCAGCTGCAGGACTTCGCTGCGCTTGATCTCACCGCCGGAGAACCCCACGTTGGTGTCCCGGGTAAGAAACTTCTCCATGTTGACCGACTGCGCGAGCGCCTCGATCGCGTCGCTACCGAGGTGAGACGTGGCGGCGAGGAGTTTTCCGAGTTTCAGCCCCGATATCGTGGGCGGGTGCTGGAACATCATGCCGATCCCGAGATGAGCGCGTTCGTGGATCGGCATCCCGATGATCTCTTTTCCTTTAAAGACGATCGACCCGGACGTGATCTTGTATCCTCCGAACCCCATGACGGCTTTGAGCAGCGTGCTCTTCCCCGAACCGTTCGGCCCCATCAGGATATGGGTCTCCCCCTGCCCGATGTGGAGGTTGATATCGTGGAGCTTCTCGATGCCATCCACTTCCACGTGCAAATCACTGATATCCAGCATACAGCACTCCGTTTCATGTATTTGTCAGGGGATACATTAACACTTGCCAACAGGACAGTTGCTGTTTCGGCTGCAGGAAGGCTCGAACGCGGAGATTTTGCGGGTTTTTCGGTACGGCCGGGATTTCATCCGGAACGGGGCCGGGTTATGGAGCCCCGGCGGTTCACTTTCACCCCGCACGCGGCCTACGGTTAAGTAGCACCCTCGCTCCGTTTCATATATGGAGAATTCCACATTCACCACGTTTGCCTGCATCGCCGAGCGGGCCGCCCGGTACCCGACCGTTGTTCGGAGCAGCCAGATGCGTAAAGAGGTGTATACCGCCGCCGGCGGCCCGGCAAACCGCACCCCACTCCGGATAGAGAGCCTCGCGTAAGCCCTCTTTCCGGTCACCCCGCGAGATACTCGCGGGCTAACAGGTACGACCCGGGCCGGTCGTGGGCGTTGCCGGCGAGGTGGTTGTGGATGTCCACGGCGGCCTTTGCCTCACCGAGCATGGCGTTGTGGGCATCTACTGCACTGTTGTAGCCGCCGGCCATCCGATTGTATTCCGGGACGAGCCGGTTGTATTCGCGAGTCCTCCCCGACTGGAGGAGTCCTGCCATCTCCGCGTCGAGGGCCGCGAGAGCCTCCCGGCCATCTTCAAGTTCACGGGTGAGCGCCGCGAGTTCCTCTTCGAGTTCTCCGACCCGGCTGCGGGATGCGGTGAGGGCACGTTCGATCATCTCGACCTCGCCGCACGCCCCGTAGAACCGATCCGCGTCCCCGACCGGTATTACGAGCGGATCGGAGGAGAGAACCGTCCCATCCGCGAGCGCCGCCGGTGGGATACCCACATAGCTCCTGTTCGTGGTCTCGATGTAGGCGTAAGAGGTGTTGCGGTAGCAGCATCCGGCGCTCTTCGCCCCCACGGCCATGTGCTTCTCCTCCTCGAAGTAGAAGAGCGCTACCCCGTAGCCTTCCCGCGCGAGGAGCCCGGCAAGGAGGAGGCTTTTGTCATCGCAGTCGCCCGCGGCGTCGACGTAGGTCACGATCGGGAACTTTGGTTCTGTCGTCGAGGCATCGGTCTCATACGGGATCGACTGGACGAACGCGGCGATCAGTTCGAGGTAACGGTCGTCGTCGAGTTCTTCCCTGTCCCGGATCTCACGGAGCGCCGCGAGCAGGTCGGTATAGAACGGCTCCTGGTAGGAGTCGTTCACGAACGCGAGGTAGTAGATCGGGATCCACTCCTCTCTCGCGAGGTCTTCGTAGAGGTAGAGCTGCCGGTCGGCCGCCTTTGCGCCGGCGTAGATCCCCGGGTCGGGCTCAGTCCGGATCGTCTCCTCGCCGTCCCCGAAGGGGAAGGTGTGGACCGACGCCTCTATCGGGGCCGCTTCCCCGACCGGCACGATCGCCGGCGGGACCACTTCTCCCCGGGGCTCTCCAAGCGCCGGGAGGCTGTCCGGGCACCCGGCCGCGAGGATCGCGGCGGCGAGAGCGAGTGCGGGGAGGATTCGTCGCCACATGGTTATCAGGTATCGTCAGATAGGTCTCCGGGCGAGTCGATCGGGACCGCTCCGGTCTTCTTACCTTCCGTGGTCCGCCCCGGGAGTATTTATGCAGCGCGTTCACTTTCGCTGCGCGGCGGGTAGGTTGAAGGTCGGGAGAGTCCAACTCTGGCCGGGAATATGGGATTCGATCAGAACTGGCGGTCTGCCCGGTCGCCCTTCATCTGCCGCTTCGCGGATGAGGAGGCACGGAGGCTCCGGGACGACCTTCTCGCCGGATACCGCGACCGTACGCTCGAGGACGTCTTCTTCGGCCGCGAGGTGGCCTGCCCTTCCGGGACGTGCTACGTCGTCGAGTTCCGGAGTCCCCTCTCTCTCGATGCCCGGGACCCCGATCGGGCGGCAGCAGCCCTCCTTGGCGACCTCACCCTGGTTCGCGGGATCGGGGAGGCGACCCGCCGCCGCCTCGCGGAGCGGGGATGCCGGACGATCACCGATCTGATGGGGGATCCCCGCTACCGCCGGGACGCCGCACGGCTCCTCGACTCGGTGGCGGGAGGGGATACCCGCGATATCACGGCGGAGATCGAGCGGCGGCGGAAAAGGAGCGACCCACTCCTCCTCGAGGCCAGCCGGTTCCACGCGCCCGAAGAGTTTGTCTTCCTCGATATCGAGACGCTGGGGCTCTCCTCACGACCGGTCTTCCTCATCGGCCTCGGCCGGGTGAGCGGCGGGACGATCAGCGTCCGCCAGTACCTCTCGCGGTCGGTCGGGGAAGAGGCGGCGACGCTCGCCGCCGTCCTGCCCGACCTGGAGGCGGAGGGGGCGGCCCTCGTCACCTTCAACGGCCGGGCGTTCGACGTCCCGTACATCCGTGACCGGCTCGCCCGCCACGGCATCCGGGCAGACCTTGCCCTCCCTCACTTCGATGTCCTCCACTTCGCACGCGGGCGCTGGAGGAACTCGCTCGGCTCCTGCCGGCTCGGTGCGCTTGAAGAGGGGGTTCTCGGCCTCGCCCGGGAGGATGACGTCCCGAGCCGGATGGTGCCGGAGTTCTACGAGACCTACCGCAGGACCAGGAACCCCGGCCCGCTTGTCCCGGTCGTGGAGCATAACCGGCAGGATATCGTCTCGCTCGCCCGTCTCTTCGCGGTCCTCCGGGGGGACGGCGGAGTACAGAAACTATCGTGACGAATCCGCGGGAGATCGAAAGAATCGTTCCTTCGTGCCGCGTCCGGCCCGGAGAATATGTGTCTTTCTGGATTGTATGTTCACATGTGAATAAAAATCTGGATGCTCGATCTGGCGCGCATTTAATGATATATTTAACAATTGGGGGTTTTCCGGCGGGGGATTTGGAGCGAAATGTTTTTAACTCGCGGTTCCGACATTAAGAATTGCCCCCAATATCTTTTTAGAGTCTGTTTTTGTGGATCTCCGACCTGTTCATGCCAGTTCCTCCTCCTCGAAGATGAAGACCTCCTCGATGGTGGAACCGAGCGTTCGGGCCACCCTGTAGGCGAGTTTCAGGGAGGGATTGTACTTCCCCTTCTCGAGGAAGACGATCGTCTCCCTCCTGACCCCGACCTGCTGCGCCAGCTCCTCCTGGGTGATCCCCGTCTTCGCCCGGAGTTCCCGGATCCGCGTCTTCACCCGCCGTCCCCCTTCACGCCACGTCCCCCTGCCGGAAGAGATACCACTGGAAGAGCCGTGCGGAGAGCCCCATCAGCAGGATGGCGGAGAGCATCACGCTCTCGACGGTGAGGGCGAAGAGGCCGAGGTAGTCCACCCAGAAGAGGACCGCGAGGAAGACGATGGTGAGGAGCCAGGAGTAGGAGATACCGTATGCCCCGATCTTCTGCGTCCGTTCGTCTTTCTCCGGCTCGTCCCGGAACCTCCAGTGCCGAACCACGGCCACCGCGAGGATCACGAGGCCTATCGTCACCATAAGCGAGGAGATCGCCTCCGTCCCGTCCGTGAGGAACGGCAGGAGGATGCCTGCAGCGCCGAGAACCGCTCCCGCCGCGATCTGTACTGCGTATCGTCGCTTCATCGTTGCACCTGTTATGTATATCTAACATTGTGTTAGAAAAATATAACGTTTGCGGTAGCAGGCGACCGTGCTCGGGGAGATGATGCCCGCGTGTGTCAGGAATCTATTGTTCAATTAAGGATCGTCATCGGCGGGGAGGTCCGCACGGTGAACCTGACCGGAAGATCCTCGATTCCCGCGCTCCTTGCAGGGCCGGCGAGCCTCGGTGGAGCAGCCTTGCGGTGATAAAGAATGACTTAATGATTCGTTTGCTTAACCGTTTCGCATTGTGCATGGTTCTCCTTGAACAAGGCCTCCGGCCTCTGACATGCGGTAACCGCAGTCCGGTTGGTCTGACTGCCTCCACACCAATCCACCTTCCCCCCCCGCCAACCGCTACCGCAAATGCCCCGGCAGAACCTGCCCATCTGCCCATGCGCGGGGTCTGAAGAGTCTCCCGGTGCCGGGCAGGCAGGGCAGAAGGGTTGGCCCCCTGATCTTTGATCTCCGTAATTTTTCGAGATTTCTCCAAAACCTTAATTTTGATTGAGATTCTTTGGGTGCTGATCATCCTTGCACGAACAAGGTCAAACCATGAAACGGCTACTGATAATCTCAAACAGGCTTCCGGTCAACATCTCCAGAGAGAACGGCGAACTTCGCCTGCAGCGGAGCGTCGGCGGCCTCGCAACCGGGGTCGGCTCGTTTTACAAATCCTGCGAGAGCCTCTGGATCGGCTGGCCCGGCATGAACGTCCAGAAGCAGCAGGACGAGGAGAAGAACCGGATCATCGAGACTCTCAGAAAAGAGCAGTGCCACCCGGTCTTCCTCACCCCATACGACATCAAGCACTACTACGACGGGTTCTGCAACAACACCCTCTGGCCGCTCCTCCACTACTTCAATCTCTTCGTGGAGTACGACCCGAAGACGTGGGCCGTCTACCAGCGGGTGAACGAGAAGTTCTGCGATGCCGTGATGGAGGTGGCCCGGCCCGGCGACACTATCTGGGTCCATGACTATCACCTGATGCTCCTCCCGCAGATGCTCCGAGAGCGGCTCCCCGATGCGGAGATCGGCTACTTCCATCACATCCCCTTCCCGTCGTTCGAGGTCTTCCGCAACCTGCCCTGGAGGAGAGAGATCCTCTCCGGCCTGCTCGGAGCAGATCTCATCGGGTTCCATACCTACGGCTACGTCCGCCATTTCCTCTCCAGCGTCCGCCGTGTCCTCGGCTATGAACACTCTTTCGGGGAGGTCAGGACCGGCACGCGGATGGTACGGACCGACCTCTTTCCGATGGGTATCGACTACCACCGGTTTGCCGACGCTGCAGAGAGCGCCCCTGTCCAGAAGGAGATAGCCGGGATCCGTGATAAGTACGGGAAGCGCAAGCTCATCCTCTCCTTCGACCGCCTGGACTACACGAAGGGCATCCCGCTCCGGCTTGAGGCCTTCGATACGCTCCTCGAGAAGAAACCGGATTACCAGGGGAAGGTCTCCCTCGTCCTCGTCGCTGTTCCCTCCCGGACCGGCGTCCACAGTTACCAGGCGCTCAAGAAACGGATCGACGAACTTGTCGGGAGGATCAATGGAAAGTACGGAACGACCGACTGGGTTCCCGTCCATTACTACTACAACTTCCTCCCGTTCGAGACGCTCGTCGCGTTCTACAGCGCCGCCGACGTCGCCCTGGTGACACCGCTCCGCGACGGCATGAACCTGATGGCGAAAGAGTGCATCGCCACGAGAACCGACGGCAAAGGTGTCCTCATCCTCTCCGAGATGGCCGGAGCAGCTGAGGAGCTCGGCGAAGCGATCATCGTCAACCCGAACGATCAGGACGCGATGATCGAGGCGATCGAGACGGCGCTCGCCATGCCGGAGAAGGAGCAGATCGATCGGAACCGGACGATGCAGAAGCGGTTGATGCGCTACGACATCGAGCGCTGGGTCGGTGACTTCCTCACGCGCCTCGGGGACGCCCGGGCAGTCCGGGTCGAACGCTCCGAACAGATCGTCACCCCCGCCATCCGCGACGAACTGGTCGCGGCTTACAGCACCGCGACCGACCGGCTCCTCCTCCTCGACTACGACGGCACCCTGGTTCCGTTCGCCGCAAATCCTCAGAAGGCGGTTCCCGGCGATGCAACACGAGAGGTGCTCACGTCCCTCTCCCGGACGCCTGGAAACGAGGTGGTAGTGATCAGTGGCAGGGACCGGTCCACGCTGGACGACTGGTTCGGGGACCTGGATATCGGGATCATCGCCGAGCACGGTGTCTGGATAAAAGAGCGCTCCGGGGAGTGGCGGATGCCCGAACCCCTCCTGGACGAGTGGAAAGAGGAGATCTACCCCCTCCTCGAACTCTACACGGACCGCACGCCCGGCGCCTTCATCGAGGAGAAGGATTACTCCCTCGTCTGGCATTACCGGAGAACCGAACCGCTGCTCGGGGCGCAACGGGCGAAAGACCTCAAAGACGATCTCCTGCACCTGACATCAAACCTCAACCTCGGGATCATGGATGGGAACAAGGTCATTGAGATCAAGAACAACGTCGTCAACAAAGGAAGAACGGCGCTGAACTGGATTTCGGAGCGTGCCTGGGAGTTCATCCTCGCCATAGGAGACGACCGGACGGACGAAGACCTCTTCGAGGTGGTGCCGCCGGACGCCTACTCGATCAAGGTCGGGCTCGCCCCGAGCAGGGCCAGGTTCAACCTGGTTTCCCAGCGAGACGTGCTGCCCCTGCTCAGGGAGTGTATCGAGCATGAGAACGAGTGCGGGGGCGGGAAAAAAGGGAAGGAGAAGGGCGTTATTGAGTCGATGGCTCCGGGATGACCGACCTGACCGTCAGGAAGACCGGGCCCCGGAGGTCCACCTTTCTGTTGTGGTCGGTTATGTGCCGCATCGCGTACTCCTCGATCCGCAGGTTGACGTCGGAGGGGAGTTTCGACATCTTCACCTGGACATGCGTCCCTTCGCCGCACCGCGCCGCCTCCTCGATACGGGCAGCGGCGAGGCTTGATACCGCGTCGAGGTAGGTTATCCCGGTGGAGATGCCTTCCTGTCGGACCTTCGCCCACTTCTCGATATCCGGGACGCCGAGCACCGAGCCGTCGTGAACATAGACCTCGTTTGCACAGGCCGGCCCGCAGAGTTTCGTGTTCGACTCGGGCTCCTCGACGATCACCTCGACCGTTCTCCCCGCGATCTCGCCCTTCCATGCGGTGAAGGCGCACGGTCCGGGGGCGGCCGCGTGTTCGGCCGCCGTAGCGCGGATCGCCTCCGCCATCTGCTTTCCGGCCACGGATCTCGGTTCTTCGCGGAGGTGGACGGCGCCGGCGATCTCGCGGTCGCCGATCTCCTGAGGGAAGAACTGCGGATAGGTGAGCTGCCGGACGTCGTTTGACTGGTAGGCGATCATCGCCAGCCGTTCCACCCCGAGGCCGAGGTTCATCACCGGCACGCCGATCCCGTACTCCGCGAGCGCCGAGGGCGAGTAGATCCCGAAGGTGGCGACCTCCACCCAGCCGAGGACCGGGTGGCGGGCATAGACCTCCGTCTGGGTCTCGGGCATGTAATACTTCGACCGCTTCTCGTCGGGCTGGAACCGGAACTCCTCAAAGCCGAAGGCCGAGAGGAGCGCTTCGCTGATGGCCTTTCCCTCTTCGAGGGTGACATCCTCCCCCGCAACGATGCAGGAGGCCGAGTGGTAGGTCATCAGGCGGGTGGGCCCCTCTTCCTGCTCCCGCCGGAAACACCGATCGATCGAGAAGAGCCGTATCGGGAGATGGCGCTTCTCCCATAGGGAGGAGAGCGTCAGGAACCAGCCGCTCGTCATGTGGCTGCGGAGGGTGTTGCGCGACGACTCGGGGGCCAGTTCCCGGAACTCGGGGAAGACCGCGTCCAGGATATGCACCACGGCGGCGTCGTCGGCCTCGAGGACGGCCGCGAGTTCGTGCGTCAGTTCGTCGCCGTCGATCGTCCCCTTCTTGTAGCCGTGGAGGGTCTCGCGGAGTTTCGCCTCCGTCTCCGGTGAGACCGCACGGCCGAGGATGGCCTCGATCTCCTCGATCTGCTTTCGGGCAATCCCGACGTTCGGCCGGGGCAGCCCGCCGAGATAGAAGACCCGGTCGAGGACGGCCATGGCCTCGGGGCCGAACTGCCGGTAGATGTCCGATTCTTCGACGATCAGGGGGTTGATCGCCTCGTCAAACCCCATCGCGAGGTAGGTTTCGCGGAGCCGCTGCACGATCTCGAAGATCGGGTGCGGCCTCGCCCGGGTGTATTTCAGCCGGGGGTACCGGCCGGAGACCCCGGGCGGGGTCAGCACCGACGGCCCTTCGTGCCAGGCATGCTCGAAGTCCTCTCTCGCCCTCTTCTTGAACTCTTCCACATCGAATCTCATACGTCTCGCTCCAGACAGACGACCCGGCTCACCGGGCTCTCGTCCCTGATACTATAATCGCAATGCTTTGTGATCTTCTCGCAAAATGCCCGTATTTCGCGGTGTTCGGGAATCTGCTCCCTCTTCAGTCGGTTTCTACTGTACCCCAGATGCATATAACCCTTTACCTCGATAAACCGGGCGCCGGAGTCCTGGTAGAGCGCGGCGTATCCCTCGGGCGCGAAGTCGTTGTAGCCGCGGACCACCGTGGTCCGGACGGCCGACCGGCGCCCTCCAAGCCCGGCGAGGCTCTCCTGCACCCGCTCCCAGCAGTCCTCCCTCGGCCGGCAAAGGGCGAGGTAGGTCTCGCGGTCGGGAGCGTCGAGAGAGACGTAGATCTGGTAGGGCCGGCACCGGGCGAGGACGTCCGGGTGGGTGCCGTTCGAGACGAGGAAGGTCGTGTAGCCCTCGGCGTTGAGGCCGTCGACGAGTTCCGGGAGGCGCGAGTAGCAGGTCGGCTCCCCCGAGAGGGAGATCGCGACCATCGTGGGGGCGAGCGCCTCCGCGAACCGTTCCGGCGCGACGTAGGGCGAGACCTTGTAGCCCGAGAGCGCTCTCTTCTGGAGGCGGCGGAGGTTTGCGATGATGACGTCCGGCGGGCACTCCTTCTCCTCCACGACCTCGTGCTCGAACGACCGCCAGCAGAAGAGGCACTGCTGGTTGCACTTGAGCGTCGGGGTCATCTGGACGCAGCGATGGCTCTCGATCCCGTAGAACTGCGCTTTGTAGCACATCTCCCCGCCCCTGAGCGCCCGCTTGTTCCACATGCAGGGTTTTACGGCCGCCGAGGAGGCCGGGCTGACGAACTGGTAGCCCTGCCTCCGCAGAGCCTTACATGCTTCTGAGTGCATCGATCCCGAGCGTCCCGAGCGACTCCTGCAGGGTGTTCCTGACCGCGTCCACGAGCGCGAGCCGGCTGCTCCGGGTCTCGCCCTCGCTCTTCAGGACCGGGTCGTAGTGGTAGAAGGCGTTGAAGAGGTCGGCGAGTTCGCGGGCGTAGGCGGCGAGGAGGTGCGGCCGAAGTTCCTCGACGGTCTGCTCGATGACGGCCGGGAACCGGGCGAGGTGCCGGGCGAGGGCGACCTCGTGATCGGTCTCGTAGTGGTAGGCCCGCTCGAACTCGCCGGCCTTCTCGAGGATGCTGCAGGCCCGGGCATGGGCGTACTGGATGTAGGGGCCGCTCTGCCGCTCGAAGTCCAGCGCCTCCTTCCAGTTGAAGACGGTGCTCTTCTCGGGGGAGACCTTCACAATGTCGTAGCGGACGGCGGCGACGGCGACCGACTTCGCGATCGCGCACCGTTCCTCCTCGGGGAGTTCCGGACGGCGGACGGTCACTTCTTCGAACGCCTTTGCGGTCACCTCCTCGATCAGCGCGTCCGCCGAGACGAACTTCCCTGCCCGGGTGCTCATCGAGCCTTCGGGGAGGGAGACGAACTCGAAGAAGACGATCTCGGGCGGCTTCTCGCCGAGGAGTTCCAGGGTGGCCCGGAGCTGGGCGCCGATCAGTTTGTGGTCCGCGCCGAGGACATCGATCAGCCGATCGTAGTTGCGCCCTTTCCAGGTATGGTAGGCGAGGTCGCGGGTGCTGTAGACCGAGGTGCCGTCGCTCCTCCGGAGGATGTACTTCTTCTCGAACCCCTGCTCGGTGAGGTCGACCCAGAGTGTCTCATCCTCGTGGGCCTGCGGCATCCGCCGGACACGCTCGAATATCCGGTCGACGTCGCCGATCCGGACGAAGTCGCTCTCCCAGACGAACCGGTCGTGGTGGGCGTTCAGGGCGGCGAGGGTCGCTCGGATCCCCTCCGCGCAGAGGGAGACGGCCGTCCGGAACTTTTTGACGGTCTGTGCGTCGCCACGCTCCACCTTCTGCATGAGGCGGTCGATCTCTTCGGTGATGGCGGGATCCTTCTCGATCGCCCGGTTCGCCGCGACGTAGACCCTGGCGATGTAGTGATCCTCCTTCTCGCCCTCCGCCCGGTCGATACCGAGGTGCTCGAACCCCCAGGAGACGATGGCGATCTGGCGGCCCATGTCGTTTAAGTAATACTGCACCTCGAGCGGGTGCCCGGCCTTGCGGAACGCACGGGCGAGGGTGTCGCCGATGACGGTGTTCCTTATGTGACCGACATGGAGCGGCCCGTTCGGGTTCGCGCTCGTGTGTTCGAGGACCACCCTGCCGGAACGGCGCGTGAGGGCCCCGTAGCCCGGCTCAGTCGCCTCCCTGACCGCTTCTCCGAGGAGTGACGGGCCGAACCTGAAGTTGACGTAGGGCCCGGTCGCCTCGACCCGGATATCCCCGAGTTCAGGGTTCCCCGAGAGTTTCTCCGCGATATCGGCGGCGATCTTCTGGGGTGCCTGCTTCTCGACCTTCGCACGTTTGAACGCTATCGTGGAGGCGAGATCGGCGTGATCTCCCCCCGTCGTGAGGAGGACATCCTCCTCGCCGGTGCATGCCCGGAGCATGCGCTCGATCTGGCGATACTTCTCCTGGTACATCATCAGTATCCCGTCCTGTAACGCAGGATTGCAGCGATCCCGCCGAATGCGTTGTAGAGCATCGAACCTTCTTCGAAGTCGTCCGATATGATCTTGACCGTCGTGCTGCTCTGGTCGGCGAGCGCGGTCAGTTCGTCGATGATATCGGTCTCCTCGGCCACGTAGAGCGGTGCGCCGTCTTTCGGGCAGGTGCCGAAGTCGAGGTCTTTGATGTGTTTGCCCGGTTCGAGGCTGACCGTCTGCTCCTCGGTGTAGTCATCGTTCGGGCAGGCAAGTTTCAGCCGGGCCCGCCGGAGTTTGTCGGAGAGGAGGAGGGTGTCGACGGCGCCGAGTTCCAGGTTCTTCCTGACGCTCTCCTCGCCGTAGGACGACGCTCCATCGTCCTTCACCAGTTCCTGGAGGAACCGGTTCATCACGTTCTTCTCCTTGATGATATCGAGGCCTTTCAAGGCATCCGACGCGTTCTCGACGAGTTCAGCGAGCCCCGACTCGTTCGTGTAGGAGACATCGAAGAGCCCGATGATCCGTTTCTGCAGCTCGTGGTGGAGGAACTCGCCCGCCTCGAACTCCTCCTTCGTCGGGGTCGGGCCGCCGATCAGCACGCCCTTGAACCGCACGAAGAAGTCCTTCTCGGCAAGGAAGATATCGCTCGCCCGGTCGCCGATCTTCTTGTAGAACTCGTTGATGGCGATCAGCCGCAACCGCTGGAACCGGACGCTCGACTGACCTCCTTTCCGCTGCTTGCCGGGAACCGTCGAGGTGACCCCGTGGACCGGCTCGATCCGGTTGCCCCGCAGGAAGCCGATGTAGGCCTCCCGCCGGTCGAGGACGATCAGGCCGTAGACCTCCTTCTCCCCGAGCATCTGCTGCAGCGGTTCGAGTTCGAACGAAGAACTGCACCGGTAGAGGTAGGTATTGAGCGGCTCGGGCGGCTCGATGATCTCGCACTCGAGGTCGGTGCGGTCCCCGCCGATATTGATCGTGCCGCAGAAGACCGCCATGCCGTGCTCCGGCGGGCGCTTGTAGTATTTCAGGCGGGAGAGGATGGAGGATATGGCACTCTGGACGTTGGTACGGGTCTGTTTGCTCTTGATGTTCGCACACTGTCCGAACTCGTCACGGAGCTGGGCGGTCACGTCGTATATCTGCTTGTCCGGGGGTATATAGAGTGTGATCAGCTCGGTGCCGCTCCCCTCCTTCTCCGCAAGCCGTTCAAGCATCTTTTTAAATTCGTAGCGCTTTCGCGCGGTATCCATCTCTTGCGTCTCTTCCATGAGGGTTTCACCAGGCCAGCCAAAGGTTGTTCATATATCGAAGCTGTTATGCGTTTCTCCGGGGACGGCATAAATCTGCGCACATTCGCCGATCCCTCCCGGCCCCTCACCCGAGGCACCGGCAGACCAGGCAGATAGTCTTTGCATCGACGATCCGTCCGTCCGCGATCATCGCCTTGACGTCCCCGACGGGGATACGGACGACCTCGATCACCTCGTCGTCGTCCATCGAGTAGTCCGAGCACGGCGAGAGCCCCTCTGCGAGGTAGAGCCAGATCCGTTCGTCGGTGTAGCCGGGAGAGGGGTAGATCCAGCCTTTCGGGACGAAGGTCTCCGCCTTCATCCCGGTCTCCTCGATCAGTTCCCGGTATGCGGTCTCGTGCGGCTCCTCGCCCTCGTCGATGGTGCCTGCCGGCGCCTCGTAGATGTAGTCGTCGACGGCGAACCGGTACTGCCGGAGGAGGTAGCAGTCGTCCCCCTCGAGGGGGAGGATCGCGACCGCGCCGCCGGGACGGACGATCACCCGCTCCTTCTTCGTGCCGTTCGGGAGGGTGAACTCCCTCGTCTCGATGCTGAGCCTCTTGCCGCGGTAGATCTCCATCGTCACACCTCGTAGTCTATCGGGTCTTCCATCCCGAGTTCGCGGAACGCCTCCCGCCGGTAGTGGCAGGAGGAGCAGACGCCGCAGGCCCGGTCGTTGTTCTGGTAGCACGACCAGGTCTCTTCGTAGGGGACACCGAGCCCGAGGCCCGTCCTGACGATATCGACCTTCGACATCCGGACGAAGGGGGTCATCAGGGTGATCCGCGGGTCGGCCGCGGTGCCGAGGTCGATCGCCCGCTGGAACGCCTCGATAAACTCCGGCCGGCAGTCGGGATAGCCGGGGTAGTCTCCGGTCTGGACACCGATGAAGATCGCCTCCGCGCGGCGGACCTCCGCGAGGCTGGTCGCGATGGCGAGGAGGTTTGCGTTCCGGAAGGGGACGTAGGTGCTCGGGATGTCCTCCTCCTCGCCGGCATACTCGACGACCGGGATACTCTCGTCCGTCAGGCTCGATGCCCCGATCTTTTTGAAGTGTTCGAGGCCGATCTCGACGAAATCGAGCGCTTCCAGGTTTCGAGCGATAGTTCGGGCGCACGCGCGCTCTTTCTCCTCAGTCCGCTGTCCGTAGGTGAAGTGGAGCGCGACGATATCGTATCCCATATCCTTTGCGACGTAGGCGAGCGTGGTGGAGTCCATCCCGCCCGAGAGGAGGCAGATCGCTCTCTTCATTTTATCCCCAGGATCTTGTGGAGTTGCACCTGGAACCTCGCCGGGAGGTTCTCCTCGACGATGTAGTCCGCGACGGCGCGGTAGTCGACCCCTTCCACCGGCGAGATGAAGACCTCGCCCCGGATCTCGCACCGGCTCATCACCGCCCGCGCGTAGAGGAGGTCGTCCTCGTCCGCCACCACGAACTTGACGCAGTCGCGCGGGGTGATGTAGGGGAGGAGCGAGAGGTCGCTCTTCTCGCCCGAGGAGGGGCATTTCACGTCCATGCAGATGGAGGCATACGGCTGCATATCGCGGAAGTCGCAGGTGCCGTTCGTCTCGATCTCGACGGTATACCCGTGATGCCTGAACTTCTCGAGGAGTTTTAAGACCTCTTCCCGTTGCAGGAGCGGCTCCCCACCGGTGATGCAGATGTGCGTTCCACGGAGCAGCCAGACTCGGTCGAGAACCTCTCCGACGCTCATCTCTTCTCCGCCCTCCCGGGCATAGGGGGTGTCGCACCAGGCGCACCTGAGGTTGCACCCGACGAGCCGGATGAACGTGCAGGCCCGGCCCTGGTTCTTCCCCTCCCCCTGGAGGCTCCGGAAGATCTCACTGACGATCATAGGTGCGCTCTGCGTAGCAGGTCGTCGACTCCCAGACCCGTATCTTTGCGACGCGGGCGTCGTGCCCCTGCCGCGCGGCCTCGGTGTCGATCAGCTCCGCGACGAGGGCGGCAAGGAGCTCGCTCGTCGGGTCGCCGGAGGTGGTGACGACCGGGTGGAACTCCTCGATGCAGGCCGCCATGGGGTCGTCCCGGTTCAGGATCACCTGGTGGTCGAACCGCCCGACGACCTCCTTGATGCAGTTGTAGTCGAGGACGATCCCGGTGCGCTCATCGGCAGTACCCTCGATCCAGATCTCTACCCGCCACTGGTGGCCGTGCAGCCGGAAACATTTCCCTTGATAGTGAATCAGGCGATGGGTTGCCTCGAAAAAAACTTCTTTGTATATCCGGGTTGTCATCAATGAAGGTTGCCCGCCAGGATATAATATTATATCAGCTCCCGATCTAATAGCTAAGGCGAAAGATCGGCGTGCACGCGGGTTCCACAATATATAAATCCGCGACGCGCGTTGTTTTATAGCACACCAGGAGTTGCTCCTATCCACAAATTCAACTAAATCGAGGGTATTCGATGGGAAATGGTAAATTTGCAGCCCGAAAACTGAAGCGCGACGGGAAAAATAACCGGTGGCATGATACCGTCTACGTGCGTCGCCAGCTCGGGCTCGATGTGAAATCCGACCCCCTTGAGGGAGCGCCGCAGGGCCGCGGGATCGTTCTCGAGAAGGTGGGTGTCGAGGCAAAGCAGCCGAACTCTGCGATCAGAAAGTGCGTCCGCGTGCAGTTGATCAAGAACGGCCGTCAGGTAACCGCGTTCGCCGTCGGCGACGGCGCCATCAACTTCATCGACGAGCACGACGAGGTCGAGGTTGAAGGCATCGGCGGCAGATTGGGCCGGTCGATGGGTGATATCCCCGGTGTCCGGTTCGTCGTGACCAAGGTGAACAACGTCAGCCTGCATGAGATGGTCATCGGGCGCAAGGAAAAGCCGCGGAGGTAAGTAGGTAATGGTAGAGGCAGCAGAAGCGGGAGCAGGGGCACAGCAACTCCTCTTTAACCGCTGGGATATGAGCGAGGTAGAGATCCAGGATCCGAGCCTTGCTCGTTACGTAAACCTGCACACGATGATCGTGCCGCACTCCTGCGGCAAGCTCGTCGGCCAGCAGTTCAACAAGAGCAACATGCTGATCGTCGAGCGGCTGATCAACAAACTGATGCAGACCGAGAAGAACACCGGCAAGAAGGAACTCGCCATCCGCATCGTTCGGGACGCCTTCGAGATCATCCACAAGAAGACCAAGAAGAACCCGGTTCAGGTGCTGGTGGACGCAGTCGCGAACACCGGGCCCCGCGAGGAGACCGTCCGGCTGAAGTACGGCGGTATCAACGTCCCGAAGTCGGTCGACACTGCCCCCCAGAGGCGTGTCGACGTCGCTCTGCGGTTCATCACCGCTGGTGTCCTGCAGGCGAGCCACAAGAAGAAGAAGAGCGTGAGCGAAGCGCTTGCCGAAGAACTGATCTCAGCCGCGAACGGCGACACCCGTTCCTACGCCGTCTCGAAGAAAGAAGAAAGAGAGCGGATTGCAAAGGCTGCCCGCTAATACCCTTTATTTTTTTGGTGAAACATGACCCGACGAAAGAAGATGGTAGAGCGGGTGACGGAGCTGATGGATAAGCCGGAGCGGATCCGCAACATCGGCATCGTTGCCCACATCGATCACGGTAAGACAACACTCTCAGACAACCTGCTTGCAGGCGCAGGCATGATCAGCGAGGAGCTCGCCGGCCGGCAGCTCTTCATGGACTCCGACGAGGAAGAACAGGCACGCGGTATCACCATCGACGCGAGCAACGTCTCGATGGTCCACGAGTATGGTGGGGAAGAGTATCTCATCAACATGATCGATACCCCCGGCCACGTGGACTTCGGTGGTGACGTGACCCGCGCCATGCGCGCGGTGGACGGCGCCGTCGTCGTGGTGGACGCGGTCGAAGGCACCATGCCCCAGACGGAGACGGTGCTCCGGCAGGCCCTGAAAGAGGGTGTCCGCCCGGTTCTCTTCATCAACAAAGTCGACCGGCTGGTCAACGAGCTGAAGGTGGACGAGCAGGAGATGCAGATCCGCCTCGCGAAGGTGATCGACAAGGTCAACAAGTTGATCAAGGGCATGAACGAGAAGATGTACAACGAGGGCTGGAAGCTCGATGCCGCAAAGGGCACGGTCGCCTTCGGTTCCGCGCTCTACAACTGGGCGGTCTCCGTCCCCTTCATGAAGAAGAGCAACGTCTCGTTCAAGGATGTCTTTGAGAAGTGCAACTCCGGCGACATGAAGTGGCTCTCAAAGAACAGCCCGCTGCACGCTGTCCTCCTCGATATGGTGGTCAAGCACCTCCCGAACCCCCTCCAGGCTCAGGACCGGCGTATCCACATCATCTGGCACGGCGACTACGACGCCCCCGAGGGTAAGGCAATGATCAACTGCGACCCGAACGGCCCTGTCTGCATGATGGTCACCGATATCTCGTTCGACCCGCACGCAGGCGAGGTCGCCACCGGCCGTCTCTTCTCGGGGACGCTCCGCCGGGGCACCGAGTGCTACATCATGGGTGCGGCGAAGCGCGCGAACCGTCTCGCCCAGGTCGGCGTCTTCATGGGTGCCGAGCGGATCGAGGTGGACGGGCTGACCGCCGGCAACATCGCCGCGGTGACGGGCCTGAAAGATGCCATTGTCGGTTCGACCGTCACGTCGCTCATCGAGATGACTCCCTTCGAGTCGCTGAAGCACTACTCGGAGCCGGTCATGACCGTCGCTGTTGAAGCGAAGAGCATGAAGGATCTCCCGAAACTCGTCGAGGTTCTCCGCCAGGTGGCGAAGGAAGATCCGACGGTGCAGGTCTCGATCAACGAGGAGACCGGCGAGCACCTGATCAGCGGCATGGGCGAGCTCCATCTCGAGATCATCACCGGGCGTATCAAGCGCGACAAGGGCGTCGACATCCTCACCTCTCCGCCGATCGTCGTCTACCGTGAGACGATCACGGGCCCCGCGGGCCCGGTCGAGGGGAAGTCGCCGAACCGTCACAACCGGTTCTATATCGAGCTCGAACCGATGGACCCGGCAATCGTCAAACTGATCCAGGAGGGCGAGATCTCGATGAGCCAGCAGGCTGTCGAGCGGCGTGATGCCCTCGCTGCGGCTGGTATGGACAAGGACGAGGCCAAGAACATCAAGGCGATCGAGGGCAGCAACATGTTCATCGACATGACGAAGGGTATCCAGTACCTCAACGAGACGATGGAACTGGTCCTCGACGGCTGGCGCGAAGCGCTCCGCGGCGGCCCACTCGCTGACGAACTGGTCCAGAACCTGAAGATCCGGCTGGTGGATGTGAAACTCCACGAGGACGCCATCCACCGCGGCCCCGCCCAGATCATCCCGGCGGTCCGGAGTGCGGTCAAGGCAGGCATGTTGATGGCCGGCGACTCGCTCCTCGAGCCGATCCAGAAGATCCAGATCACCGTCCCGAGCGACCAGATGGGTGCAGCGACCTCGCAGATCCAGGGTCGGCGCGGTCAGGTCTTCGATATGCTCAGCGAAGGCGACACGATGACGATCGTCGGCAGGGCGCCGGTCGCCGAGCTCTTCGGGTTTGCCGGTGACGTCCGGTCCGCGACCGAAGGCCGTGCGATGTGGAGCACGGAGTTCGCCGGGTTCGAACTGGTTCCGACCGGTATCGTGAACGACGTGGTCCGGGATATCCGCAAGCGCAAGGGCTTGAAGGAACAGATCCCGCGCCCGGACGACTACCTGGCGTAATCACCTCCTCGATACCCTCCCTTTTTCTTTTTTCCCGGCAAGCGGATGCGCTTCATCCTGCGGATCTCCGACGTTCTGGTCTTCACGCGGCCCGCTAATGGGATTCCCGGTGGAACAGCGGAGTCACCGTTCCACCAGAGGCTTGATACGGGTTCCAGACTCCGGTCGCTGGAGGTCCCGCATAGGTGATCCTTCCCCGGGCGGGGAAGTGTATATAGTTGTATATAATACCGACTTGCAGAGAGACACCCCGGAGAAAAGTTGCGAGGCCGACCGGTGGCCTGTTTCACCGGTCGGGGACGTCCGCGGTGACTCCTCAAACGATGCCGGGGGATCCGCCTACCGCTTCTGTGCTATCCCGAGCAGTCCGGCGAGAGCGATCGCGGTGACTGCGATCAGTCCCGGGAGCGGCGCCCGGGTCGGTTCCGTGGCGGTCGTCGCCGTCGCCGTCGGCGCCTCGGTGACCGTCGACGTCTCTGTGGGTGTTACCGTGACCGTGGGCGGCGGAGCCTGGACGAAAACGATGCTGCTGTCGTTAATCACGCCGTCTTCTTTACTGTACGCGAAATAACGTCCGTAATGCCCTTTGAACGTGTGGCTGTTGATCTTGAAGTAACTGTCCTTCGGGACGCCGATGACCCGCTGGACGGATCGTGCAGGGTTGTCCCCCTGGTACTTCCGGAGTTCCGTGATCGCATTGAACGAACTCGCGTTGCGAAGACCGATAAGGTCGAGGACGATCGGTTCGGCCCCCACCTCGATCGTCTCGCCGGGCTGCACCACCCGGGTGCCGGTCTCCTGTGCGGCTGCCGGGACGGTGAGCGCGAGAGAGAGGACTAGGAGGATTACAAGGAGATGTCGGGATGTCGGTTTCTCATACGCCATAAATTCAGACTCGTTTTTTACGGTATATATGCATATTGAAACGCTGCCGGAGATGGTGTTGTCCGATGATTCTACCGGATCTCTGCTCCATTCCTGATGTGCTTCACGTCTTCTCCTCGCCCCGACCGAATCATTGATGTAGGGAGAAGGCACCCCGGAGTGGGGATGCCATGAAGGCCGACGGTCGGAATACGGTGGGTTCTGTCGGGAGCGGGTGGATTATGGAGCAGAAGACAAGGAGCCCTGCCACCCGCCGCCTCCCGGCGGTCGTCGCCGTGCCGCTCGGCGCGACCTCCGCGTTCATCGTCAGGGACCGGAGCGTGCTCCTGGTCGATACCGGCAATCCCGGGGATGAGGCGGCCATCCTGGCCGCGATGAAGCAGGCGGGCATCGGGTGCGACGAGGTCTCGTTGATCCTGGTCACGCACGGGCATCCGGAGAATTACGGGAGTGCCGACGCACTTCGGGAACTGACCGGCGCACCGGTCGCCGTTCACGAGGGCGATGCCGCTGCCGTGCGCCCCGGGGTTGACGGCCCGCGCTCTCCCGTCCGGGTCGTCCCGGGCCTGATCCGGCTTGTACGCGAGCGAAGAATCTTCTCCGGTCCGGGGGGCGTTGAGCCCGATATCATCATCGGAGGTATCGCCGACCTCGGGGTGTTTGGTCTCCGGGGCAGGATCGTTCCCACGCCGGGGCATACTCCCGGCTCGGTCTCGGTTCTTCTCGCCGGCGGCACCGTCATCGTCGGCGATCTGCTCTCAGCTCTCTTTCCGGGCGGAAGGCCCCGACTGCCCTTCAGGATGGACGATCCGGCGGCGGCGAGGAGGAGCCTTCGGGATCTTCTTGCCCTCGGGCCGGAGCTGATCTATGCAGCCCACGGGGGGCCGTGGCGGGGAACGGAAGTATGGAGGCGGTTCGGCAGCGGGAGGACGGGGCGAAAGGCCCGGGAATGAACCGCGGTGGGACAGGAGGCGACCGAAGAGCTTTTCATGTCAACCGTATACCAAAGAGGTGGTTGACATGAGACGCCCGGTTCCCGCTATGAAGGAGCGCTAAACTCTATGGTACGAATACCGCAGTGCATGAGCACCCAGCACCCCGACAACGTCAATCTGCCGTTTTTTGCCGAGAGCCCGGAGCTCGGCGGCGACGACGAGGTCCAGGAGGCGTACTACGCCTACTCTCACCTGGGGTGTACCGAGCAGATGTGGGACTGCGAGGGAAAAGAGGTCGACAACTTCGTGGTCAGGAAACTCCTCTCCCGGTACGACACCTACTTCCGGGAGAAGAGGCTCGGCCGGGACGTCTTCCTGACGCTCCGGGTCCCGAACCCCGAGGTCGAGACGGCCGAGGCGAAGATACTCCTCGAGACGCTTGAGAGCATCCCGCGGTCGTTCGATACGGCGTGTCTCTTCTACGGGGACGAGTGTCCCCCGATATTCGAGGTGATCCTCCCGATGACGGCGTCTCACGCCGCTATCGATAATATCTATCGTTATTACACCGATATCGTCGTCGGGAAGCAGGAAAGAAGCCTTGGGGAAGGGGGCTTGACCATCGCGGACTGGATCGGGAGGTTCCGGCCGGACCGGATCAACGTGATCCCGCTCTTTGAGGAGATGGACCATATGCTGGATGCGCATACCACGGTCAGGCGCTACCTCGAAGGCAAGGATATCGCCGACCAGCGTGTCTTCCTTGCCCGATCCGACCCGGCGATGAACTACGGGCTCGTCAGCGCGGTTCTTCTGAACAAGATCGCGCTCCTGCATCTCCAGGAGGTCTCGGAAGAGACGGGGACACGGATCTATCCCATCATCGGGGTGGGTTCGGCGCCGTTTCGGGGCGGTCTCTCCCCGGGGACCGTCGGTCGGGTTACCACCGAGTATCCGAGCGTCCACACGTTCACCGTCCAGTCGGCGTTCAAATACGATCACCCGCTTGAGGATGTCCAGGATGCGGTCAGGAGGCTGGAGGAGCGAAGGCCCGGCCGCCCCCGGCCCGTCGACGAGGCGGCGGCTCTCGACCTGATTGGGAGGTATACCCGGGCATACGAGCGGCGGCTCGGGCCGCTTGCCCCCGTGATCAACCGGGTTGCCCGGTATGTGCCCGAGAGGCGGAAGCGGAAACTGCACATCGGCCTCTTCGGCTACGCCCGGAGCACCAGCGGGATCACCCTGCCGCGGGCGATCAAGTTCACCGCGGCCCTCTACTCGATCGGTCTCCCTCCCGAGGTCCTCGGTCTGGATGCGCTGGACGATGCTGACATCGGGTTTCTCAGGGACACCTACATAAACTTCGACGAGGACCTGAGGGCCGCCGCCCGCTTCCTCAATACGGAGACGGGGTTCGTCCCCCGGGAACTTGCGGAGAGGGTGGCCGACCTGGTGGATGTCGAACCGGACGTGGAGCATGCGGAGATCACGGGCGAGATCGCCCGGGCGCTCCGCGAGAACGAGACCGGGAGGTTGAGCTCGCTCATTCTCTCGGCCGCGCACCGGCGCAAGTTCCTGGGGTGACCTGGCTCCCAAAAGAGGGGTCTTTGTCCCCCGCACGGTTGCGGGGGAACGTGCGCAGGTTACTCGATGGTGAAGGCCATCGAGAACGTGGTCTCGTTTCCTGTCGTCTCTTCCCAGGGTCGCTTGTAGATCGCGGAGAACCCTGCGTCGCCCTTCTCGGCGGCGAGATACCGCCACTCGTGCGTGCCCCCGGCGCCAACGAGTTCGGTCTCCGGCGCGATGTAGGTGTCGTTCACGTACTCGAGTCCGGCAGACGAGGTGACGTTCCACGAGTAGCCGGTCGTCGGGTTCTCATCGAGGCTGATCGTGATCTCGCTTCCGGCCGGGACGGTGACGGTCTCGTTGTCGTTCGTCTCGTTGAAGGCGTACTCCGTGGTCTCTGCGGGCGTGGGCATGACGGTCGGGACACCCGTGGTCTCTGCCGCAGTGGGCGTCGCGGTCGGGGCTCCCTCTTCCGGCTGCGACGTGCAGCCGGCACCGAGGAGGCAGATTACCAGCAGTCCTGCAACCAGGACGCTGTAGATGCTCTTTCTCTGAACCATGCGGGAAGTTAATCCTGATTGGTTAAATAGATATCTTGAATCCCTGGAAATAACATTCATGCTCAGGGCATACCGCGATTCGATCATTTCGGAACCAACCTTTTAGCGGGGGGTTCATGCACGCTCAAAAACAGTTTTGGGACGAATAAAACAGTCGGCTGAGCGAAATAACAATCTATAAATATCATTCTCTCATTTAAGTCGTTCAGAGGGCATCATCATGAGAAACATCTCACCAGGAATGGTTCTGGGACTTTTCGCGCTGCTCGCGCTCTGCCTCATGACGGCAGGCTGTACAGGTACAACGGATACGACCGGCGACGCCTCCTCTGGAACTGGCCCGGCGGCCACCACCAGCGTCACCGCCAGCGGTACCTCCGCTCCCGGGGGCGTCCCGGGCAGCGTGACCGCGGTCTCGTATACGGCGTTGATCGCGTACCTCCCGAATGCGCCTGCAGGCTGGACTGCAGAAGAGCCTGTCGGGGCGTCTTGGACGGTTGAGGATAGCCAGTGGACCTGGGCGTCCCGTGAATACGGCAAGGACAACGCCTGGGCGACGATCATGATCCAGGATTCGGCCTACTACGACGTGGGCTACTGGCAGTCCTGGGACTCGATGATCTCGTTCGAGTCGACCGAGGGCTACTACAAGCAGGGGAAAGCCGGCGGCTACCCGTCCTGGGAGTACTTCACCAAGCCTGACTCCTACGGCACCTGGGTCGGCGTGAACGACCGGTTCATGGTCTATATCAGCGTCGACGGCGGATCCAAATCGGATCTTGATGCGTTCGTGAACGCCGTCAACTACGGCGGCCTCGCGAACCTGAAGTAACCCCTATCCCTTCTTTTTATCCCCCGCCACGGCCGTGACGATGTAATGATACGGCCCTGACTCCGCCACCGCCCTGACCTCCAGCCCCGCCTCCGCCATCAACGCCGCCGCATGCTCCGTGCTGAACTTTCTCGCGGTCGGCGGGCCGAGGGGGAGCGGTTCCTTCTTCCAGTCGAGATCGACGATCACTCCTTTTGGGGCTGCCATCCTTCCCGCGTTTGCAAGCACCCTGACCGGGTCGGCGAAGTCGTGGAGGTCGATGCCGAAGAAGACGACGTCCGCGCAGCCGCTGCAGAGAACGATCTCCTCGGCCATCCCGCGATGGAGGACGACGTTGTCGAGCCCCTCTCGAAACGCCTTCTCTTGCAGGAGATCGAGGGCCTCCGCATCGATATCGATCCCGCAGACGCGGCCGTGCGGCCCGACCATCCGCGCTGCCGGGAGCGCGAAGAACCCCTCCCCGCACCCGACGTCGATGAAGGTCGAGCCGGGTTCGACCCCGATCCCTTCGAGGATGGACTCGGGGTGCTGCCACCGCCGCCGTGCGGCGTCATCCTCGGGGAGGTGTCGGCGGGAATGCGAATGTTTCGCCATACCCGGTCACGGGGCGTGCACCCTACATGAACCTGCCGTCTCAGGCGGGAGCGCCGTGCGCCCTCACTGCATCGCCTTACGGAGTTTCTCCTGCACTTCCGGCTGCTCCGGGTTCATCTGGTGGGCGGTCTGGATATGCCCCTCGATCCGCTTCATCAGTTCGTTCTCGTTCTCGGCCTTCTCCTCGAACTCGCACGCAAGGCCGAGATCCTTGCACCTGAATGTCTTCTGTTCCTGCATGCCTCTCACCGGCCGGGTTGTATATCCGGGTTGATATAAAAACGTCGGTGCCCCCTTTTGCGGCGAGCGTCCCCGGGCGGGGTTACGCCCCCTTCCTGCACTCCGTCACCTCCTCGATCAACCCGTCCCGGAGGGTGACGACCCGGCAGAAGTACTCTTTGTGCCAGTCCTCGTGCGAGACCATCACGATCGTCTGGTCGAGTTCCTCGTTTAGCCGTGCAAAGAGGTCGAGGATGCTCTTAGAGGTCTGGCTGTCGAGGTTCGCGCAGGGTTCGTCGGCGAGCAGGATGCTCGGACTGTTCACGAGCGCCCGGGCTATCGCGACGCGCTGCTGCTCGCCGCCGGAGAGTTCGCTCTGCCGGTGATCCATCCGGTCGCCAAGACCGACCCGCCGGAGGATATCGGCGCTCCGCTCGAGGTACTCGTCCTTCGGCGTGCCCCGGACGAGCGGTGTTAAGTAGACGTTCTCAAGCGCGGTGAGTTCCCCGATCAGCGCGTAGTCCTGGAAGACGTAGCCGAGCCGGTTCAGCCGGAAGAGGGTTCGCCGGTGGTCGGAGAGGCCAAGGACATCCGTCCCGTCGATCGTGACGCTCCCGGACGTAGGGCGGTCGAGGAGCCCGAGGATATGGAGGAGCGTCGACTTGCCGCTGCCGCTCGCCCCCATGATCCCGACGAACTCTCCTTTTGCGACCTTGAGCGAGACGCCCGCAAGGGCCCGGACCTCCACGTTCCCCATCGTGTAGACCCTCGTGAGGTTTTCCGCGACGATCATCCTTTCACCCCCTGATCGCGGTGAGGATATCCTCCCGCGCGATCCGCCATGCCGGGACATAGCCCGCCACCACGGAGACCGCGAAGAGGCTCGCGATGCTCCGGAGGATGGCCGACGCCTCCACGTCCGGGTAGACCGGGCCGCCGGGGAAGACGAGCGGGTAGGCGGTAAGGTAGGCCGATACCCCGGCGTTCAGGACGATCCCGACGAGCGCCCCGACGGCGGTGATGAAGAGCACCTGGAGGACGTAGGAGTTGATGATGATCTGCTGGTCGATACCGATCGCCTTCAGGATCCCGATCTGCCGCCGCCGGTTTACGGTGTTGATGAAGATCACGATGAAGACCACCACGATGGCGATGATCAGGCTGACGAGCGTCGAGATGGCGTTGATGATGTTGAAACTCTGGATCGCCTGGTCGACGAACCCGCCCGACTTCTCCCGGAACGTCCAGACGTCCTCCTGGACGCCGTAGGAGAGGATCTCCGTCTTGTACTCCTCCTCCCTGCCGTTGACCGCGGTCTTCACCAGGATCATGGATGCCTGGTCGTCGAGCCCGAGCACCCCGCTCATCTCGCGGGCGGTGACGAAGGCCGCCGTATCGACGCCGAAGGACTGGGTCTCGAAGATCCCCTTCACCCGGTAAGTCCTTGCTAGGCCGTTCGGATAGGCCACTTCTATCGAATCGCCGACCCCGACACCCTCGAGCGAGGGAAGGCCGCCCGCCTCCTCCCCCTCCGTCCCCGCGAGGGTCGCGCCGATGACGATCGCATCGGTATCGCCACCCGAGAGGAACTCCCCCGCGGTCATGTAATCGGCGATCCTCGTCACCGATCGCTCGTCCTCCGGGGTTATGCCGTAGAGCGTGCTCGCGGCGCTCCGGCCCCGGTACGAGAACGTCACCCCTGCGGCTATCCGGGGCGACGTGCCCGTGATCCCCGGAATCTGCTCGAGCCTCCTCTGGAGGCCGTCCACGCCGTCGATGTAGCGGCTACCTTCCCGGGGCTCGACGACCAGGTTCCCGAGGTCGAAGTCGATCGACTGGGTCTCGAAGGTCACGACGACACCGGAGATGATGGAGGGCAGGAAGACCAGGTTCACGAAGATGAGGGCGATGATCATGATGGTGAGGGCGAACGTCCCCCGGCTCCCGCGCTGGATCGACTTCCACGCCAGGAACGCGGAGACCCTGATCCCTGAGAACACGGCGGTCACTCCTCCTTTCGCCGCCGGTACCAGTAGATCGCGACCGCTACCGCGACGATGAGAACGACCGCCGCTACCGCGATCACCGGGACCGGGTTCTGCCCGGTGACGATGATCTGCAAGGGTTGCCGAACGGTATGTTCGCCGTAGTCGTCGGTGTACCGGATGACGAGGGTGTAGTCGAACTCCCCCGCCTCGTCGGTTGCGAGGGAGAAGACGGCGGGTCCGTCGTTCCCCGGCTCGATCGTCCCGAGGAACGCCTCTTTTGAGCCTGAAAAGGCGAGATCCTCGATCGTCGCCCTGACCGACTCCGCGTCCGCCGTCCCGGTGTTCTCCAGCCGGATCGTCAGGTCGACCGTATCCCCGGCGGCGATCCGGGCGGGTTCGGTCCTGATGGAGGCGACACCCATCTCGGCGCTGCCGACGATGGGAACCCCGACCGTTGCGACCTCTCTAGACGGCGCGAGGTCGGCGCCCCGGTAGTCGACGGTGACCTCGATCGGCGTAAGGCCGAGCGGCGCGCTCGTATCGGTCTCGAAGGTCAGGTTCAGGACGGCGTCCCCTCCCGCCGCGAGTTCGGGGATGTAGTAGTTCTCCGCGTTCCGCGGGGCGATCCCGCCGGAGGTCGCGTTGACGCCGATGGAGATGTCGCTTGCAGTGGCCTGGCCGTCGTTATGGATGGTCAGCGTGACGTTGAAGGGGTCGCCCGGATTGACGGACGCCGGGACGGTTCTCTCCACCCGGAGCGCGGGCCTCCTGATCAGGGGCGCGGAGTTGACGTTCACCGGCACGGGGTACCGTACATTCTCCCCGTCCCGCACGCTGACCCAGACCTCCGGGAAGTAGATCCCGTCTTCTCCGGGGGCGCGAATCCGGAACGTGAGCGGGAAGGATTGGCCGGGGCCGATCTCGCCGATATCCTGGAAACTCCCGGTCAGGACCTCGACGTCCGTACTGTGCAGGAGCACGTTCTCGATGTAGGCGTTCTCTTCTTCCGTCTCCGTCGAGGTGTTCGCCTCCCCGGTGCCGGGGTCGAGCCGGATGTTGAGCGGCGATCCCGTGGCAGGCTGGGCGGTGCTCGTGAGCACCACGGTGATCGTCCCCTCGTCGCCGGGCATCAGGACGGCGGGGGCGACGGTGTAGTTGGAGACGAAGACCGACGAGGCGGCCGCGGCCGCCGGGACGAGCAGCAGGACGAGAGCGAGTGCGCCCGCAAAGCAACAGATCGTCAGCCATTTCGTGCCCCGCCGGGGCGCAGCCGCGAATACCTGGATCACTCCTCACCTCTTCTGTGCGGAGTCCCGGAGTTCGCGGCGGGTATATATACGTTGTGGGTAGCTGCTCCCGTCTGCCCGGGGTGGGGTGTTACGATAGGTACCGCGGAAACCTTTTATTGTACTAAAATTATATTGTGGCCGGGATACGGCGGGCAGGTACGGGGTTGGTCGACCGGATGCGTGACTGCAACGATACCTCCATTCGTGATGAAACGCTTTAGCACCTCTCTGTACATTCTCATAATGCCGTGCTGCTCTCCGGTCTCGCCCATCAATCCACTCTTTTTTTGCTGGAAAAAGAGATATCCGATCTGTCGCCTCCCGGTCATGAGCTGTCTTTATCTCCCGCCGGCGGTATACTCCGCCCACGCTCAGAGGGGGAAGAGATGGAGACGACGCAATGGCTGGTGACGCTGACGTTTCGAGTGACGGTCAGCGGCGTTCGCTCGAAGGACGACTCGGTGGCTGCAGGTCTGGAACAACTCAAACTCGGGCTCTGCAGCGGAGAGGACGTCCCGGTGGAGGCGAGCGTCCGGAGGATCACGAACCTCGTCGAGGAGGAGCCGATCTTCGGCGTGAGGTGGTGATCGCGGCCGGGGGATCTATGGGCGTCAGGGGGCGGGACTCCTGAGTGCCGGGATCGCCCCGTGCTCCGCTTCGTAGGCGCGAACGGCCTCCGGGGCGCCGAGGAGGAAGCGGCGGGCGTTGTTGTAGACGGCCGGGTACGCCCCGGGATCGAGGGTGGCGAGGAGGTCGGCGAGCACCGCGACCGCCGGGACCCGGTGGCGGGGCTCCATGTTCTCGAGGAACGCAAAGGCGTCAAGCGCCCGGACGGTGCTGTACTCGTTGACGGGGGCGAGCCGCCGGAGGATCTCCGCGAGGTAGCCTCGCCCCTCTTCGGTCTCGAGCGACCGTTTCCTGTTCAGTGCGAACCGCCCATAGAGCGCCCGCTGTTGGTCGGCCTGCTCGATCGAGAATGTGGGCGAGGACTCGATACGCTGCAGGATGGGGACGAGGTCGTCGCAGTCGCTTGCGGCGACCGTGGCGAGGAATGACTCCCACGCGGTGGGGCTCTTCGCTGATTCGGCCGCGAACCCATCGAGGATCTCCAGGCGTTCCGGAATGCTGCTCTCGAGGATCCGCGAGAATGCGGCGAGGCGGTCGGTTGCGGCCGTCGCCTCCTGGAACTGGCGGAGGAGCAGGTGATGGACCTCCGGGGTATCGAGGGTCGCGAGGATCGAGAGGCAGGCGTTTTTTCTCTGCCGTCGCCGGATTGCCGCGGCCTCCTCCTCCAGGCTGCCCGGCCCGGAGGAGGGCGCTCCTGCCGCCTGACGGTAGACGCGAAGGAGGATCTCGCCGCCCCTTGCGGCGACGGCGGCAAGGATCTCTCTTCTGGCGTCGTGGAGCACCCGGTAGTGGTGGGCGAACCGCCTGTCCTCGACCGAGGGGAAGATGGTCAGGAACTGCCCGCCCGCCTCCTCCATGAGGGCGTCGTCGGCGAGAAGGGCGGCGCAGAGGTCGGAAAACCGCGCCGGGACCACTGCATGCGGATCTTCGAGGAGCCGGAGCATCTCCCGGTCGGCGAGTGCGAGGAACGCGGTGAACCGGCCGACGGTATCGGGATCCTTCTCGACCTGGAGGTAGAGTTCATCCTCCGGCGGCCGGTACGCCGTCTTTCCGTAGAATGAGTAGCCGCGGTTGAGCGAGAGGAACGCGGGCCGGTCGACGCCGTCGAGGACGATCTCTCCGGCCTCGTCGGCTATCCGGACGGTCGCCTCCCGGATATCCCCGCCAGTGGTGTCGACGAGCGCGAACCGAAACGGGAACTCCCAGACCCGGCCGCCGGGCGAGCGGCTCTGGCGATACGAGAGGGTGAACCGCCGGGCGGCCGGGTCGTACGCGGGGGATACCGTGAGCACCGGGTACTCCTTCTCCTTCAGCCAGACCGCCGCCATCGTCGTGAGGTCCTGCCCCGAGACCTCCTCCATGCACCGGAGCCAGTCGGCCCGCGAGGCGTTCGCGTGCCGGAACCGGTCGTGGTAGCGGCCGAGCGCTTCGGCAAACCCCTCTCTCCCTATCAACGTCTCGATCATCCTGACGAACTCGGGGGCTTTCACGTAGGTGACGCCCGTGATGAGGTCGTTCGGGTCGTTGAAACCGTCCGGCTCGATCGGCATCGAGCCTGCGCCGCGGTCGAGGGTGAGCGTCCCGGCAGCGGGGTCGAGGAGATCGAGCACCGTCTTGATGCGCGAGTAGGTCTCCCCGAAGAGGAAGGCGTGGTGCTGGTTCTCGACGTGGACGGTCACGGCCTCGTTCAGCCAGATCTCGAACGGGCTCCATCCCGTCACCTCGGAGCCGTTCTCGTTGTGGTAGTACTCGTGGGCCTTCACCCGGACCAGGTACTCGAAGGCCGGGTCGGTGGTGTCGGTCCCGGGCATGATCCGGTTCGCGGCGATCGTCGTGTTCCCGACGTTCTCCATCCCGCCGAAGTCGGAGTTCTGCATGGCGATCTCCCGGTAGACCGCCCCGGTGTAGGCGTAGCCCGGGGTGATGGTTGAGATGAGTTCTTTGAGCGACTTGCGGGTCTCTTCGAGCGCCCGGGCGTCGCCGGAGCGTTTCGCCTCATCGCGCACCCGCACGAGCCGCCACACTTCCTCCCGGGTCCCGGGGTCGCGGTACTGCGCCGGGCCGGTAAAGAGGTGGACCCACATCACCGCGTCCGCGAGGATATCGAGCGCACGCTCCGCTGCCGCCGCATCTGAGCCGGGTTTCACGAGGAGTTCGAGGGCAAACGTCCGCCCGTCGGGATACTCGAACTCCCGCCGGTGGGTGTCGTAGCATCCCACCCCGAGAAAGAAGAGGTAGGGCGCCATCGGGGTCTTCGTGTTCTCATATCGCTGCATGGAGCGGCCGGGGGCGCAGGGGATCCGGGCCCCTGCCGGGTCGCCGTTCGATATGGTGGCCGTATACCCGTTATCCGCGATGATCGTCGTCGTGTAGGTACACTTCGCGGTCATGTCGTCGAGGCACGGGACCAGCCGCTGGAACCCCCACTGCTGGCACTGGGTGATCTGGGTGGGCGGCCCGCCGGGGCACAGCCCGTCGTAGTAGAGGCCTTCGAGGACGTGGGTGCTCGGCCGGCAGATCGTCTCGGTATCGAGAGTGAACTCTGTCCGGGGCGGGACAGGGGGATCGAAGGCGACGGTGAGGAGGGCGGCGCTCCGGTCGTAGGTATGAGTGACGGCGTATCCGGCGGACTCCACGCGGAGGATATCCAGGTCGCGGGCGTTCAGGGAGAGCGACGGGAGCGGAGCGTCGAGCGTCCCGGCGGTGAGGGCTGAGGAGACCCGGGTGTGGCCGTCGTAGACGTCGAAGACGAGGTCCATGTGGACGACCCGGACGGGGAGTGCTCCGAAGTCCTCCGGGTAGTAGCGAAAGAGCCTCCGCTCTCTATCGGGGGTCAAAATCCCACCTCGCCGGTTATCTCGCGAAGCGCCCGGCGGATCGCCGTCCGGACCTCGGGCTCCTCCTCGGCCTCGAGCGCTGCGGAGAGGGGATCTGCCGCCCGCACGTCGCGGAGTTTTCCGAGCGCTTCGGCGGCGGCCAGCCTGACGTCTTTCTTTTCGTCCCCGAGGAGGGGGAGGAGGAGCTCGACCGCGCGCTGATCGCCGATCTCGCCGAGCGACCAGGCGGCACCGCGCCGCGTCCACCGTTCGCGGTCATCGAGGAGAACGAGGAGCGGTTCGACCGCCCGCGTATCGCAGAGCCTCCCGAGCGCCTGTGCGGCAACCCACCGCACCTCGTTCTCGCGGTCCGTGAGGGCGGCGATCAGCGGCTCGACTGCGCGGGGGTCGGCGCAGTACCCGAGCGCCTCGGCCGCCCGCAGCCGGTAGGGGATGCACTCGTCCGAGAGCAGTTCGATGTACTTGCCGATGTTCTCCTCGCGCCGTTTCTCCCTATCTTCCATGAGGCGTTTTACCGAGCGCTCCATCCTGATCCCTCCCGGTTCTCGCTGCACCCGATCTCGTTTACAGTATATAGCACCTGGCACGGCATCTCTCCTCCCTGCCGGCGGAAGGTTCGCCGCCCCCGCGCCGGTCACGCGGGCAGCTCCTCTTCCTCGCCAACGACGTCGAACGCGACGATCCGGTAGTTGTAGTACCGCCCGTCCGGGTCGGTGAAGTAGAGGAAGACCATCAGCCCGTGCTCGTCCGAGATCCAGAGTTCGGCGTCCTCGTCGATGGCGTGGTACTCAAATCCGAGCCCGGCAAGCGCCTCCTCGATGGCGGTGCCCGCATCCATGTCGCTGACCATCTCGAACGTCGCGGCCAGGGGATACTGCCGTTCCTCGAGTGCGGAGACCTGGAGCCGCGCCTGCTTCTCAGCAAGGAAGAGTCTGTCCAGGGTGACCATGATCTCCTGCGCGACAACGTCCACTTCGTCCGGCTCCATACCAGTACCTTGGATCCGCCGGTTATATGGATGTTGGGCGTTTGCGCCGGGCGGCGCAGAAGCCCCGGCGGGGCGGGAGGGCGATTGTTTCCTTCAATCGGGAACCGGGATAAAAATTTTTGTCGGTGGCCGGATACGCTTCCATCCGCATCATGACGCCTCCATAGCGAAACTCTAAATCATCCTGACGCAGATAGAGGTTATAATGGCAGAGGGCAGGCTCAAGATCGTCGTTTTCGGTTCCTTCAACGCAGGAAAGTCCAGTTTCATCCAGGCGCTCGACCCCCGCAGCCGCCACATCGAAGCGTCCTCGGAGGGTGGCCCCACGACCGTTGCATTCGATTTCGGCCGATTGAAGGTTGGAGACAAGTCTATCTTTCTCTTCGGGACCCCGGGGCAGGAGCGGTTCGAGTTTGTCCGGCAGATCATCTCGCGGGGGATGGACGGCGCGATCATCGTTGTGGACGCCACGACGGGCGTGGACGAGATGACGCGGTACTTCTATGACCAGTTAAAGCCCCTCGACGTGCCGCTCGCGTTCATGGCGAACAAATGCGACTGCCCCGGCGCGGCACCCGAGGCCGTCAGCCACGCTCTCCCGGGGGAGATGGTGCACCCGATCTCCGCGCGGAACGGCGAGAACGTTCATGCGGCGCTTGACGCCTTTGTCGCGACCCTGACTGCGCGGTAACGATCATTTTTACTGCCCTGGGGTCGTTCTCCTCTACGGACAATGACCCGTAAAGAGACCTACATCAAGGAGGTTGCCCGGCTGCTCACGAGTTTTCTCTCGAGTGGCGACGCCGGAGACCTGCTTGCCTTCCTGGTCGCAGAGAGCCGTCTTCCCGGACCCCGGGCGAACCTGGAGCTTGCGGCGGCGTTTGCCGGGACCGTGCGGGAGTTTGCCGTCGCCGATCGCGATGACCTGCGCCTGCTCTGGAACCTCTGCGTCGAGCTTGCCCACGTTGCGCCGGAGGATGCCCCCTCAGACGATCCACACGAGTTTCTCGGGTTCTGCGGTGTCAGGGGCATCGGGGCGATCGGGTCGGCATCGCCGGCATGTGTCGGTGCGGCGCTCGAACACCTCGCGGAGGCCTCCCTCGACCCGCGGTGGCGGATCAGGGAAGCGGTGGCGATGGGGCTTCAGGATCTCCTCTCCCGGCAGCGTGATACGGTGGTAACGGAGCTGGAGGTCTGGGTGGAGGGAGGTTCCTGGCTTGCCATGCGGGCCGCAATCGCGGGGATCGCCGAACCGGATCTCCTGGGCGAGCCCGATCTTGCAGCGGCGGCGCTCCGGTTCCACAGGAAGATCCTGATCCGGATCTACACCGCAGAGGAGCGGCGGTCCGAGGCCTTCCGTGCGCTCCGAAAATCGCTCGGCTACACGCTCAGCGTGGTCATCGCCGCCCTCCCCACGCCTGGCTTTGAGTACCTGCGGCAACTTGCGACCCTCGACGATCAGGATATACGGTGGATCGTGAGGGAGAACCTCAAGAAGAACCGTCTCGAGAAGCGGTATCCCGAGACGGTGCAGCACATCCGGGCGCAGATGGGGTGATGGCGGGCGGTCGCCGCTCGGGGGAACCTGGCGAGACCCGTGCCGCTGCTATGTTGAACGCCGCGTTTGCATCGGCATGACCGGTATACAGGCAGTGCGGGCAGAGGAACCGTTTGCCCTTGCGAGCGCCCCGCTTTCCGCACCGGCTGCAGCGCCGGGACGTGAGCGCCGGATCCACGAGGGCGACCGGAACTCCGGCGTCGTGAGCCCGCCTCTCGATAAGGTTCTGGAGGTGGTAAAACGATCCGTCGCGCCGGGCGAACGGGAGGGGGGTGCCCGGCTTCTCTCGCCCGGTAAAACCTGCGCCGGCGAGGTCTTCAAGTTTGATGCCGCACTGGAGTTGCCGGGCCATCTTTACAATCTCGCTTGCGACCCTCCTGTTCAGGTCGCCCCGGATACGGCTTTCGCGATCCCGTTCAGCCCTGCGCTTTTTGCCCTTCCCGGCGCTGCCGCACTGCTCCCGGTGATCGGCGTCACCCGGGAACTCACCGAGCATCACCACGCCCCCGCTCGCCGGGTGGGCCACGACGGCGAGATGATCGGTGGTGTTCAGGTCGACCCCGATCCAGTCACCGGACGGGGTATTATCCGCAAAAACCGGGATCACCCTTCCAACTGTGAAACATCGTCATGATCTTGCGTGAAGAGGAGTGGTGGGCCGGGCACCATATATCCACCGGGCCCGCTGTATCAGACCCCGTAGCGCCTCCACGCCTCCTCGACGTGCAGCGCCTGCATCCCAATCTCCCGGGGCGCGTCGACGTCGTTTTCGGGGTTGTCCCCGATGAAGAGGACGTCAGGGGCCTGGAGCCCCATCCGGTCGAGGGCCGCCGCGTATATCCGCGGGTCCGGCTTCTGGTAGCCAAGATCTGAGGAAAAGATGACAAAGTCGAGACGATCGTAGAGCCCGAACGCCCGCATCTCCTGCTCCGAGAAGACCCGCTGCCCGTTCGAGACGGTCCCTGTCTTCTTCGTCGAGAAGAGGTCAAGCAGCCTCCGGCTCGCTTCGATGACACCGAGACGCCGGATCGACGCGGCCCGGAACGCCCGGGCGGTTTCGGCACCGAGCCGTGCGGTATCGATCTCCCAGATGCTGTGTTCAGCGCAGATGCCGGCAAAGACCTCCTCGACCCGGACCTCCGGGTGGGGGCCCCCGGTCCGGTCGAGGGCCTCCCGCACCCGGCCGGTGTAGAGGTCCCGCAGATCCTGTGGGGCTATCCTGACCCCCTGGTAGATCAGCCACCACGAGAGGTACCGGTAGGTCCTGATATCGCGCTCGTCGGTCAGGATATCGATGAGCGTCCCGTAGCAGTCGAAGAGAACCCCTTCTACCGGTGGATCGCGCAAAGACACGCCTCCGCCTCCGCTAAAAGCCAGTCGCGTTCCGCCGCCCGCCAGGGCAGCCGGGCAATTCTGAGGTGGCCGAGCGCCATGAAGAAGGGAAGGACGGCGGTGTGGCGTCGGAACTCCTCCTCGCTCCGGCTGTAATGCCAGAGCAGGTGACCGATGTAGTCCTCGGCCCTTGAGCCGATCCCAGGCGATGTCTTGAGTTCCGCGGCCAGGATCCCGAGGTCGCGGACCGGGTGGGTATGGTTCCGGGCGCCTTCGAAGTCGATGGCACAGATAGCGCCGTTGAAGAGGTAGTTGCCGGGCGTGGCGTCGCCGTGAACCATGCACCCCGCCCGATCGAGCCGCGTGCTGTGCCACCACTCCCCAAGCAGGCGGTCGAACTTTCCCCTCCGGGAACCCGGAAGGGCGTTCTGGTCGAGCAGCGCGTGAAAGTAGGCGAAGTCGCGCTCCCGCTTGCAGGAAGTCCGCGTGCCGTCGTGGAGCCGGCGGAGCAGGTGCGCGACGCCGGTCAGGGGATCGTAGAGGGATACCCCCGCATCGAGGAGCTCGCGGAGTGTCGGGCCGGGGACGTGTTCGGTCACGAGGACCGAGTGAAACCGGCTGTTCGTGGCGATGGCACAGGGCACGCGGATCCAGCAGGATGCGCGACGGAGCCGGCGGACCTCGTTCTTCATCGCCGCATCCGCGTTGTAGCGGGTCTTCGCACCCGTCGGCGCACCGAAGAATTTGCCGACTACACTGAGTCCGGTCCCAAACTCATACCGGCAGACGACGTGCGATGCGGGTTCCACCCGGTAGACCCGGATCTTGCCGCGCCACCCGGTCAACCGGTCGGCGAGGACGCTCGCGAGCCAGTCCCCGAACGGATCGCCTCCCTCCAGGCGGCCTACCCTCCTCTCTACCTTCAACTGCCGTACCACCGGAAGGTCGGGAGGGTCTGCAGGGTAATGAAGGTGCTCCCGGCACCCGCCCCCACACCTTTATACTGTCCGGACATCTTAACCGGGTGCACCGGCGTGGGTGACGAGCCATGATTCCGTTTCGTGAATTTCTTGAGGGGATACGCCCTGCAGTCAACCGCCGGATCGCGGAGACGGCGTCCTCCGGGATCGATCCCGGCGTCCTCCCGCTCCTGCTCCGGGGAAAGCGGATGCGGGCGGGGCTCCTCCTCTACGTCCACGCCGGTCTCGCCCCTGCCTCGGCGCCCACCCGCCAGGCGCTCGATCTCGCCTGCGCCGTCGAGTTCGCCCACGCCGCAAGCCTCATCCTCGACGATATGCTGGACGGGGATGCTATCCGGCGCGGGGCACCGTCCCTCCACCTCACCCGGGGAGACGGACGGGCGGTTCTCGACGCCGTCGGCATCCTCGCCCTCCCCTACGCGCTCGCCGCCCCCTACGGTGCCGGGTACGTGACGATGCTCGCGTCGGCCCAGCGGAGGATGGCCCGGGGCGTGGCCTGGGAGATGCTCGGAGTGCCGGATCTCCCGGCGGCCGAACTCTACGATGCGATCGTCGCCAGAAAGACGGGGTGCCTCTTCTCGCTTGCGGCCGCCTGGGGGGCCATGGCGACGGGGGAGGAGGAGGCGGTCGTCGCCGCGTTCGGTGCGTTCGGTCTCGCCGTCGGGAAGGCGATGCAGGTCGCCGACGACATCGCGGATCTCCGCGCAACCGGTGGCGGCGCCCGCCGCCAGCCGGGGTCGGAGGCGCTCCTCCTCCGGTGCGTTCCTGAGGGAAACGGAACGGGGCAGATGCTCGGGTGGATGCTCGAGCGGGAGGTGGGCGATGCGGCCGCCCGGCTTGCGGATGCCGGACGGTGCCGGGTGCCCCCGGAAGCGTGGGAGCCGTTCGGGCAGGTGGTCAGGGATATCGTGGGACTCACGCTGGGGGAGGAAGTGGCGGCCGGATGACGGCCGGCGCAACGATAAATACCGTCCCGTCCCACCCTCTCTTGAGAGATCATGTGGTAACAACCGTTCGTACGCGAAGACGGTCGCCCAGGGTCGTGGCTGCCGAACAGTTTTTACCCCAGAGCTTCTCCCACACACGGACAGAACCATGGCACGTGAACTTGACGAGAAGGATTTTGCCATCCTCCGAAAACTGGCCCCCGAGTACAGCGGCATCCTCTGCCCGGAATCCGGCCACGAGTTTCACTCGATCCTCCCGCCGGTCTCGAACCACATCTCCGCGGACGAAGAGGATTTTGCGGAGCGCGTCGCCCGGCTCTCGGACGAGGACTGGGAGTACCTCGTCGACCAGATCCTTACCGGCCGGGAAAGCCTCAGTTGTATGCCCGAGGAAGATATCGATACCGTTCTCGCCCACATCAGCGAAGCGGTCTCAGAGGAGACGGCAGAACGGGTAAGGAGGCTCTACCACCTCTCCGGATGCGGGGTGCTCTAGAGACTGGCCCCATCCGGAACCGGTATACCCTCCGGGGACAACCGGACTTATATGGAACCAAAAGAAGAACTCTCCGGCGTCCCCGGGATGCTCCGGCCGTTCAAGGCCTACCTCAAAGAAGTTGGTCTCGCTCCCGGCGACCAGGTCACCTATTACGGCTGCCCCGGCACCTGCACCCCCTTCATCGAACTCCTGGGGTTCGCCGTTCGGGACCTCTCCCTCGAGCAGGTCTACGTGCCCTACGTGGACGAGACGGCGGCGAAGGCGATCCGCCCCGTCGAGGGCGTCGGGATGCAGGTCTCCGGCGACGCGGTCGGCCTCGACCCGAAGGTGATCGTCCTGATGGGCGGGCTTGCGATGCCGGGTGTCCCGGTCACGAAGGAAGCGGTGCAGGCGGTCGTCGGCGCCCATCCCGGGGCGAAGGTCGTGGGCGTCTGCTTCATGCAGATGTTTGAGAAGATGGGCTGGCTTGATGCCTTCGCGTTCGAGATGGTCATCGACGCCACGCTCGACCCGGTCAGGGTCTGGCGGTGACCACCCGGCCGGTTGCCGGTGCAGGGGGGCGGGATGACTCCCACGGTCGGTCGCACCGGAGAAGGGTGAACCGGAACGCCGCGCCGCATTCGGGGCGGCCCGGCACCCGGTCGTCGACCCATACCTGGCCGCCGTACCTCTCCACCAGCATCCGGGTGATGTAGAGGCCGAGCCCTTTGCCGCTCCTGCTGCTCGTCCCCCGCGAAAACCGGGTGAAAAGGCCCGGCTTGACCGCGTCGTCCACCCCCGGCCCGGTATCCTCGACCTCGACCTCGACCAGATCGTTGCGTTCCTCGACCCTGACGGCGATCTCGACCTCCGGGTCCCCGAACTTCTCCGCGTTCCCGATGAGATTGGCAAAGACTTCGGAGAGAAGGTCGTCGGCCATGACCCGGATCGGTCTCTCCTCGTAGGTGATTCGGGCGCCGGGATGGTGGGCGATCTCGGCCCTGACGATCGCATCGAGGTCGACGGGCTTCACCGCCGTCTCCTCGGAGTGAAGCCGCCGGATCGTCGTGACGTTCTGGATGATCTCGATGCTCCGGTCGACGCCTGCCCTGAGTCTCTGGACCATCTCCCGCTCCCTCCCGGAGAGTGTCTCGGCGAGCAGGTCGGCATACCCGAGAGCGACGGCGTTCGCGTTGTTGATATCGTGCGTCATGATGTCGAGGTAGAGGTTCGCCTCGTCGTGGGACTCCCGCAACGCCTCTTCGGCCTGGATACGGTCGGTGATATCGGCCCCCGAGCCTATCAGCCCGACCGGCCGGCCGTCGTCGCCGGTGAACACGGTGTCCTGCCATGCGAGGATCAGCTCGTCGCCGCTCCGGGTAACGACGGGTTTCTCCCGCTGTTCCGGGAGAGCGGCCTTCCGGGCTATCGCCTCGTCGAAAACCCGCCTCCGCGCCTCCCGGAGCGCTTCGGGAACGACCGTATCGAACCAGTCCTTCCCGAGCAGTTCCTCTTCCCGGTAGCCGAGCAGTTCGCAGCCGTGACGGTTGATGAGCCGGATGGTGCGGTCGGTGCCGATGACGACAAAGAGGACGCCCGCCACGTCCAGGTAGCGTTGCATGAGGTCTCTCTGTCTCTTCACCTCCCGCTCCCGCCCTTTGATCTGCTCGGAGAGGGAGGAGACGACGAAGGCGATGACGATGAACATCAGGGCGCGCCCGTAATCGTTCAGCGTCAGGAGGTCCGGCATGTAGAGGAGAGTGCTGACGACGATGAGCCCGCCGAGGAAGGCGGCGACCAATATGCTCCGCTTCTCCCACCAGAGCGCGGTCAGGATGATCGGGATGTAGAAGAAGTGCGAAAAGACGGTCCCGAGCATCAGGACGGCGTGGAAGTAGTAGGCCAGGAAGACCGATATTGCGAGAAGCGCCATGACGATGGCAACTCGCTGGTGTTCGGTAAGGGTAGTCACGGGGTGCCCACCTCGGCAGGAATATATCTAGTTAATAATATAAAATTATGCGTGTATAATTCACCCAGGATTACGGCTGGTTGTGGGGTATCGGGGTCGACTGGGCGACTCCAGCCGATATCGGTGATGGGAGATCCGGCAGATACCGAGAGTCGTCTCTCCCGGGATGATGATGAAGAGTGCCTCCTCGGTACCGGAGCATTCTGCCGGATGCGGCCGATTTTCTCCAAACTGCCTATATTTAATAGGTCGCAGAACGAAACTATACCAACCAGCCGCTTCGCCTGAAGCGGCATCATGCAGCGTACCGTGCACCACGATAAGAACCCACCTGCTGGTGAATCCGTGTCAACAGACCTTACCAGAGCACTCAAAGCCATGGGCTATGCGGATGCCGAGATTCCGGCCCTGATGGAGTCATTTCCTCCCGCCGTCGCCGGGTACCTGCGGGATTTCCGGCTGCAGGAGGTTCGCGACATCATCGAGACGCTCCTCTACATCTACATCGCCCAGAACAGCGCGTCGTCCCGGGGAGAAGGGGCAGGCGTGGTCGAACAGAGTTGCTATGCCTACACGTCAGGACCGCTCTTTGCGCTCAGGCAGGTCGGCCTCATCGAGTCCGCCTCCTGGAACGGCACGACGGTGCTGACGGCGAACGCTACCGGCGAAGCGATAGCCCGGCCGCTGATGGAGGCACGGCTCCGGGCGTTGGATATCGAGGGCCTCGCCCGCGAGATCCATGAGGTCGTCCCGGCCCTTCTCGCAGGGACGGTGAAGGGGTCGTTCGTCAACAAGACCTTTCCGTCCGCGCTCCCTCGCACCGAAGAGATGTTCATCAGTTTCCTCCTCAACAACTGTCCGGGCCTCTTTCTCGAGTGTGAACGGTTCGCCTCTTGCCTCAGGGCCTCCGGGTGCGCGGTTCTTGCCTACGCCTACGACCTCGACGGCGCAAGGGCCGACGGCGTCGTCTACACCTTCCCGCCGGAGTTCGCGTACATCCTCAAAGGGATGCTCGAGCGGACCGATCCGGCGGTCAGGGAGCATTACGACATGCTCCTCGAGTCGTTCTACTCGACGTTCACCGTTCTCCGTTACCTTGCCTGCGGCGAGGACTACGACCGTATCCGCGCATTGCCGGCCCACCGCCGCGAACTCGCGAGGGTGCTCCTGGAACTCGGCGACGCGATCTACATCCTTGAAGGGGTGCACGAAGAGGACGGGGTCGACCTCGCCCGGTTCATCGTCAGGGACCGGAACCTCTACGATGCACGCCTGCGCGATCTCGGGCGGGTGCTGATGGTCGAGGTTGCCGAGAAGATCGTCATCGACCGTTCCGCCCCGGCAGAGGATCTCTCTCCCGTCACGGAGGAGATCCCGGTCTGTAAACCCCCGGCCGAAGAGGAGGAGATCCCGGCTCCCGTTCCTCCTGCCGAAGAGGAGTGGGAGGAACTCGACTTCCCCGACGAGGAGGGGGAAGACGACGAAGAAGACGAGGAGGAGATGGAGGAGCCGATCGCGCCGCCGCCCGCACCCCGGCGTGCCGCCCCGTCCTCCCCGGGCCCCGCCGCTGAAAAACGCCGCTCTCCCGTCCCGGCCGTGGCTCCCCGGTCCGGGGGGCTCGACATCTTCCTCGGGCATGCGCAGGACGGGCAGCGGGTCAACTGGTCTCCGGGGCAGCTCAACAACGGCCACATGATCATCCTCGGCGGTTCGGGTGCCGGCAAGACCGAGACGATCCGGTGCATCGCCTCTGAACTCGCGGCGCAGGCGATGCCGGTCGTCCTGATCGACTTCCACGGGGACATGGCCGCGACCGGTGGGGATATCCGGTCGTATAAGATCCGCGAGGGCGGGGAGTACTACTTCAACCCGCTGGAACTCGACCCCGATATCGACGAGATCACCCCGCTCCGGGCGACCTCGGACTTCGTCGACGCCATCTCGATCAACTTCCCCACGCTCGGCATCCAGCAGAGGAGGAAGATCAAGAACATCATCAAGGACTGCTACCGGATGTCCGGGATCACGGGGAAGACCGAGACCTGGACGCGGGTGCTCGACTTCGACGACATCGAGGGCGAGATCATGAACTGCGAGGACGAGGCGATCCCGGCCTATCTCGAGGACATCTTTGACTACAAGCTCTTCTCGGGGGAGGAGAAGATCTCTATCCCGACGATCCTCTCCGGCGGGATCACCCATATCAACTTAAACGCCCTCCCGGAGAACCTGCGCTACCTCTTTGCGGACCTCTTCCTCCGGCGGATCTACTACACCCTCCAGGCGACGGGCGAGATACCGCGGGGAACGGGGGATGAGCGGGCGAAGTTCCGGCTCTTTGTCATCGTCGACGAGGCAAAACTCCTGGTGAGCCAGAAGAGCGGTTCGAAGACCTCGATCAAGGCGGTCTTGAACAAGTACGCGACCGAGATGCGGAAGTTCGGGGTCTCGCTGATCCTCGCGTCGCAGCTGATCGCGCACTTCAACGAGGAGATCCTGGCAAACATCGCCGTGAAGTTCTGCATGCGCTCCGAGAACAAGAAGCAGGCCCAGGAGAACGCCAAGTTCTTCGAGGTGAGCGAGAAGGATCTCCTCAACTTCCAGCCGGGGGAGGGAATCCTGATCATCGGCTCGGAGAAGATGAACGTCCGGATCGTGCCGTCGTCCGGGCGGAACCATTAGTGGAGCGGTGCACGCTGATCCCGATGCAGGGAGATTGCCATCTCTCGCGGAGTGCGAGCCGCGAAGGACGGTAGAGGGTTACCGGAAACTCTCTTCGCGGCTTCGCGTTCTTCGCGTGAGGCCGCATCAGTGCTCGACCCGACTGTCTCACGCGGAAGCACGCGTGAGAACGCGAAGACTTGTTTGGCTACGAGTTGTTTCCCTTCGTGTGAGGGGTCGCTGGTTTGACACCCGGCGGTTCTCCAGATAGGAAAATCCTTATCCCGGGCCGCGCCGGAGTTCTGGTATGGTCGACCCTGATACGCTTGAGAAGTATCGCGAGAGAAGGGACTTTTCCCGGACGCCGGAGCCGCGAGGGGAACAGGACGCAGCAGGCCCCCACCCACGTTTCATCATCCAGAAGCACAGGGCGACCACGCTCCACTACGACTTCCGTCTGGAGGTCGACGGGGTGCTGAAGTCCTGGGCGGTTCCGAAAGGGCCGTCGATGAACCCGAAGGAGAAGCGCCTCGCCGTGCCGACGGAAGACCACCCGCTCGACTACGCCGGTTTCGAGGGCGTCATCCCGGAAGGGAGTTACGGGGCCGGGACGGTTCTCGTCTGGGACCGGGGAACCTACCGGAACCTCACGGAGATGAAGGGGGAGAGGGTCGGGGTCGCCGAGGCCCTCCGGCGGGGCCACGTATCGTTCCGGCTCGAGGGGGAGAAACTCCGGGGCGGGTACGCCCTCACCCGTTTCAGGACCGGGAAGGGCGAAGCCTGGCTGCTTGTGAAGATGGACGACGCCGAGGCCGACCCCGGTAAAGACCCGGTCGCGACGGAGCCCCGATCGGTCGTCTCCGGGCGAACGCTCGAGGAGATCGGCGCAGGGGGGGATGCGTGACGGTTGAGCCGCCGCAAAGGAGGAGCGATATCCCGGCGGAGATGGGCGAGTTCATCTGCCCGTTCTGCGCGAGGCTTTACTCCACCGAAAAAGCCCTTCACGCCCACGTCGAGCGCACACACCGGAGCCCCCCGGGTGTCAGGTGAAGATGCCTGCGGCAGGTCATGCCAAAAGACCCTGCCGGGGTGCATGAAGGAGGGGGGGTGGGTGCGCGCTGCCCGGCAAAGATGCCCTGATCTCGGAGTCCGGGAGAGGGGTTTCGTAGTCATCGTCCGGCAGGTCTTCGGTCGGGATGCGGGCCGGTGCAGGGTCGGATACCCTTTATCTCCAACATGTTGACGTTTCACCCCCGAAATGATACCGGGAAACCGTACCGAAAAAAGACCTGTCTTTTAAGGCCCCTTCTGCCTGGAAACCCCTGGAGTAAAGTCCGCGGAAAAAATTTGATGTATGGAATTGTTCGCATTTAGTGTGATTTCTTAGTATTTTTTAATTACTAAATGGCGAATAGCCTGCGCAAAGTCGTAGATTTAAAAATCGGGCAAAAATATGCCACAGAATTTTGGATACCTCGGGATTGCTCACGCCTAACTGAAAAATAACGGCTATCCTTCATCAGCGTCATGGATAAGTTTAAAATCAGAACTATCAAAAACTACAGTGATCAATCGATCAGAGTTTGTCTCGAAGGTGAGATCATGGTTAGCAAGATAATGACAAACAACGTTGTAGCAAGCAACGTTATGGCAGAAACGTTAAGCGACGCAGAGATCGTTGCGCAGTTCAAACAGCGTGGGTGTTGGGGACTGTACACGAGCGTTGACCTGAAGGGGTGCGACCCGGCATCGATACGGGACGCGGAAAAGATTCACCGGTTCATCATCGAACTGTGCGACCTCATCGAGATGAAGAGATTCGGCGAACCACAGATCATCCACTTCGGCCCGTGTGAGAGGGTCGCAGGGTTCTCCATGACCCAGCTCATCGAGACATCGCTCGTCTCCGGCCACTTCGCAAACGAGACCGACGCCGCCTACCTCGACATCTTCAGCTGCAAGGAGTACGAACCCTCGAAGGCAGCGGAGTTCTGCAAGAGCTTTTTTGGAGCGGAATCGGCAACCTACCAGGTACTGTTCAGGGACTGAATAGAACACACCCGGAAATATCACTTCAGCGGTAATCCATGACGGCAGAGAGCACCTGCCATCTCTCGTCGATCTAAAGAGAACCCGCGACGGGGAGCGCCTTCCCCTATTTTTTTTAGAGATGATTGCCTCTACCTCCGGGTCTACCTGGCTGTCCAGATGAGTCTATTTTGTATAGCGGCCTCAACCTCCTCCCTTCGGCCAGGTACCAGTCCAGGATCGCCAGTTTTCTCCAGCGATACCCCGTGGGGCATCGCCTATCGCCACGCACTACCCCCACCCGGGGGCGGGGGAGGAGCGCGAAGCGCGGGTGGGATGGGGGCAACAGATCTTAAATTTGGAACTTGAGCACCAGAGATGCGAACTGGGGACAGGGGGGATGCTCCCCCTTCCCCGCGAGCCGCCGCCCCCAGTGGCGATACCCCCACGGAATCCGTGCAACAGGTTTAGGTGCGTGGTGTGCAATCCCCACGACCCACTGCATGGCGATATGCCCGATCTGTGACGACCCGGGCACCTTGACCAATATTGGACGACTGATTTCTCGCGTAAACCTGATAAAACTCAGTCCACGGAGAGATCCGATTGAGGGAAGGCCGAACCGGCCGAAAAAAAGTGTTTCAGGGAGACTCGTAGGGGTTCCGGAGACCCTTGGGGGTTCCATCCGCCTTAAGACCGATCGTCTTACGAGCATCCACGTTCTTCTGGTTCTTCGTGATCTTCTCGGTTGCGAGTTTCGTCACGAGGTCGAGACCGGGCTTGACCTGGTCGATCGGCTTCGTCTCGAAGCAGCCTGCAGCGATAGCGCCGTCCCAGACGGCGTTGCCCTTGGTGCTCCGCGCGAAGACCGTGCTCCAGCCGTCGGGGCTGCCCACGGAACCGCTGGAGATATCAGCGAGGTTTGCCACGTAGTCCAGGCAGACGTTGCAGCCGGGCTGCACGTACTTGTGGATCAGCTTGAGCGGCATCTGGCTGACTGCACCGCGTTCGGTGTAGACCGTGAACTTGCCCTTGCCGATGTCCATCTTCACGACGGACTCCATCTTCTGGTTGCAGTGGTCCTCGACCATCGCCTCGAGCGCCTGGTAGGAGAGGTTCTCCATGCAGAAGATACCGAGCGCGAGGGCGATCTTGTCGTCGACGTCGCGCATGCCGATCGGGTAGAGCTGAGCCTTCCGGATTGCCTGGATCTGGCACGGGGTGCCGACGATACCGACGCGGTCGAGGCCGTAGCTCCGGGTCGCCTCCTTGATCAGGGAGACGTTCGGGCTGATGGTATAGCGCGTTCCGGCGGCGGCCAGAAGTTCGGCCTTCGTCGTCACGACCATGGGCTCCGGCTTCCAGGGCTCGTTGCCCGGGCCTGCGACGATGGCACCGTCGATGATGCCCTCTTCGAGTGCATACGCGAAGAGTGTCGTGATGATACCGCCGTCCTGAGCCTTCTTCAGGATGTCCTTGTCGGTCGAGCGTGCCGATATCGCGGACTTGTAGTTACCGAGTACGTCCATCTTTCTCACCTCACTGCATGGCACCCTTGATGGCATCCATGATGCCCTCGTAGTTGTTCATGACGTCGAAGTTGAACCAGCTCCTGGGGCACTGCGCGTAGCAGGCGCCGCACTTGATACAGAGGTCGCGGTTCACGTTCGGCTTGCCGTACTCCATGGTGACGGCACGGACCGGGCAGGTGCCGGCGCAGGTCCCGCATCCCATGCAGAGGCCCTGATTGATGACATCATACATCAGGTCGCAGCCGCAGGCCTCGTTGCCGCGCTGTGCGAGCTGCATCAGCGGAGTCAGGTAGGCGGTTGCGAGTTTCTTCTGTTCGTCGTTACCCCGGAGCAGCAGGTAGGCCATGACGGCGACGTTCCTGACTTCCTGGGGACACGGGGGACAGGACGGGATGTAGAGATCGACATCGACGACCTCGCTGATCGGTACGAATGCCTCCTGGCCGGGCTGGTTCCACTGACCGCCACGGCAGAACCGGGTGATGTTGCCGTAGGCCGCGCAGCCGCCGTAGGCGACGAGCACCTTCGACTTCGCCCTTGCCTCTTTCAGTTCCTCTACTGAGATCTTGTCATCAAGACAGCACGATCCCTCGACCAGGCACACGTCCATCTCGGGGACATGGCGCACGTCGACCAGGGTCAACGCGTAGACGAGATCTGCGTAATCATCGAGCAGCTTGAAGAGACCCTCGTAAGTATCCGCAAGCGTCACGAGGCATCCCGTACATCCGCTCAGGTGTAATTCACCTATCGTAATCTTTTCTGCCACAGGCTTTTCCTCCTTTTGTACAACTTCCACCTTTTCTTTCGCAATCACATCAGAGGGCTTCACCGCCGGCTTCGCGTGCGGCTGGGTTGCCGCCGGCTTCGCCTCAGGCTTTTTCCCCGGGGTTGTCCCCGGAATCTCCGGTGGTTTCTCCCGGCGACGCCCAAAGATGCGTTCTTTGATGGTTGATAGTAGCCCCATATTCTACCCCAATCTCTTCCAGTACGACACGCACTGTTTTGGGAATGGCACCCTCAACCTCCTCAGTGAGCCCCAGTTCAAACTCATGGCTCGCGACACGCTTGGGTTGGCACCCGATGATCGTGATATCGACGACGTCCTTCAATCGCTGTAGCGGTTCTGAGAGATCCCACGAATGGGCATCCCGGTAGGTGCCCGGCGGCAGGTCTTCGGGCCGGAGTTTCGTCACATCACCGGGGTTCGCGCCGAAGTCGGCGATATCGATGATGATCAGTTTCTTTACCGGCACCTCTGCATCTTCCATCAATGTAAAGAGGAAGTGAGGGGCGCCAAGGCCGGCATCGATTACCTTGACGTTATCGGGCAGTTGTAGTCTCTGGAGTTCTTCGACGACTGCAGGGCCGAACCCATCGTCTCCGTAGAGGGGGTTGCCGCACCCTGCGATCACGATCTCACGAAATAACATGCGTGTACGCTCACTGAATGAGTTTCTGGGCCACCAGTCTCTTGTCTTCGTCAATCACCAGCATGTGCGTCGCACAGGAGACGCAGGGGTCGTATGCACGCATGATGACTTCCGCAAGCCGCCAGGGTGCACCGGTCAGTGCACGGCTGCAGGTCGGGAAGTTCCAGGTGGTCGGGACGAGCATCCCGAAGTACTGGACCCGGCCGTCCTTGACCTTTGCAAGGTGGACGTCGGTTCCACGCGGAGCCTCATTCGCGGCCCATCCAAGGGAGCCGTCGCCCTGCGGGATCTCGTCTGCGAGGACCGAGCCCGAGGTGTCGAGCGCGTCGAGTGCGTCGATGATGCCGTAGGCAGTCTCGGGGAACTCCATCTGGCGTGCGATCTGCAGGCCCATGGCGCCCCTTCCATCGTAGTTCCTGAACTGGACCATACGCGCGCGGGGTCCGACCTCGACGGGCTGGCCGTCATAGAGCGGGACGCCGGTGCAGGCCTCCATCTGGGGCCAGGCCTTGGTGCCTACAGGGGAGGTGCCGCCGATCGGGTAGTTCGGATCGGCCTCGCTGACCTCGACCTCGCCCATGTACCAGTCCCAGGGGCGAACTTCGGTGAACCGCTCGGGGAACCAGGTGGGGATATCATCGAGGCTCGAGCTGCCGTAGACCGGTGCTGTCGCCATGTAGCCCTGGTTGTGGTAGCCAAGATCGTCCGGGATCGGGACCTTGACGCCGCCGACCTCAGACCAGTCGCGGTTCTGGAAGTTCTTGAAGACCGCGACCATGAACTCCATGTGCTCCTGAGTGAGGACACGGGCTTCCTTCGCGAGATCGTAGATCTTCGCCTTTGCCCGCGGGGTGATGTTCTTGTACATACCGCCGACGCGGGGGTTGCTCGGGTGGATGGCCTCTCCGCCGACGATTTCACCGATGGTCTGTCCGATCTCACGGAGCCGCTGGATCCGGAGTGCAACGCTCCTGACCGGTTCTTCCTTCGTGAAGGGGTTGATCTTCACGTCGGTTCCGGGGATGTACATGTCCGGCAGGGACAGGATGTTGTGGATGGCGTGACTGTGCATCCTGTTGGCACACTGCAGGATGTATCGCAGCAGTTTTGCATCCTCGGGAATCTCGCACCCGATGGATGCTTCCATCGCCTCGACACCCGCCAGGGTGTGCGCGATAGGGCAGATACCGCAGACGCGCGATGCGATCTTTGGAACCTGCTCCATCGTCTTCCCGATGGCGAGTTTCTCGACACCCCTCACCGGGGTGATGCTAAGCCAGTCTCCACGCTCGACGATGCCTTCATCGTTGACCTTCAGAACGAGCTTTGAATGGCCTTCATGTCTCGTAGTTGGGGAAATCTCTACAACTTTCGACAAATATATCGCCTCATTCCGATATTTTGGTGTTCTGAACACTATACTGGTGTTACCACACAATTCTGTACTGAAAACGTACTCGAGTACGTCAACAAGGATTATGAAGAAAACAGAGTTTATATCTTTCGCTTTAGGACATTCGATAGTGTTACGGTGGCGAGAATTGGTAATACGCAGTAGCAGAATAGTTCTATGCAGTATAAAAATGTGAAATTTTATTGAATCTAGAGAGTGCCCTCGTCCATCTCTGAGACGAGTTCCGCTATCGTTGCTTTTCGTTCTGCGTATGCATTGTGCTGGTGGATGCTCTCCTCGTTCGTCTGCTTGATAGTGACTACGGAGTCTCCGGGCAGATCGTGGAACTGCGCGATCACCTTGCGGGCCATCTCGCGTACGCAGTCTTCTACGAACCGGGGATTCTTATGAGCTTCCATCACCACGTAACTCTCGTCGCCCCGCTTGAGGAGCTCGTAGATACGTGCACTCATGGAATCCTTCAGGATCTTGATGATCTTCTCGAGACTGATGTGCTGGTCGTCGTCGATCTCGATGCAGAGGAAACCCCGCCCACGCTGGTTGTGCGTGGCCATCGGCACCTCTTCGAGGAACGCCTCGATCTTGTCTTCCTCCACCCCGAGGTTTTCGAGGACATGCAGGGCATGATCCTTCATGATGTTCTGGGCGCAGGGGCAGGCGGTCATCCCGGTCACTTCGGCGCCGATGCTCTTTCGGATGATCGGGTTTCCGTCGTTCCTCTGGGCTACTGCGCGTGCGTGGACGTTCACGACCTCGTGGCAACTCGTCTCGCTGACCGGGGTCTCCCGCCGGACCATGAACTGGCTCCGCATCCTGACCTCGGTTCGTTCCGCGTATTCGTGCCGGTCGAGGAGTTTCCTCGCTACTGCGCTGCAGAGCTCCTCGATCTCATTCACGTCGCCGTCGATGGCCTGCTGCAGTACGTCGTCAATCACCTCGAAGTTCCGGGAGAGATTCGCCCCTTTGAGGCTTCCGGGGAGATCGACGAAGACGTCGAATTTGGAGATGAAGACAACCGGCCGCTTACCTGACCGTGCGACTTCAACGAGTTTCTGGACGTTCTTCACGCCCACCCTGGTCAGGTTGATACGGACCTCCGGCAGGCTGGACTGGACATCTGGCAGTTCCATTACAAATCCTCAATAGCGTGTTGAGAGTAAGGTTTCTCGTCATCAACCTTAAAGTGACCCTCTGTGCACCAGAGAGATTCTCTGATATAATATTTATCAAGTCTGCTGTCCAACGGGGTGTGAGTATCTATGGTGCAGAAATTCTATGAGTCCGATGCGGACCCTCGCACCCTGGAGGGCAAGACCATCGCCGTCATCGGCTATGGCTCCCAGGGACGCGGACAGGCGCTGAACCTGCGTGATTCCGGGTGCCGGGTCGTCATCGGCCTGCGGCCCGGCGGCAGCTGGCAGAGAGCATCCGAAGACGGTTTTGAGGTCTACTCCGTGGCCGAAGCGGTCAAGCGCGCCGACGTCATCCAGATCCTCCTCCCGGACGAGAACCAGGGAGCAATCTACCGCGCCGAGATCAGCCCCAATATCCGGGAGAACGCCTGCCTGATGTTCTCCCACGGCTTCAATATCCACTACGGCCAGATCGTCCCTCCGCCCACCATCGATGTGGTGATGGTTGCCCCGAAGGGCCCCGGCCACATGGTCCGCCGGACCTACGAAGAAGGCAAGGGTGTCCCTGCCCTCATTGCCGTCCACCAGGACGCCACGGGGGCGGCACGGGCCATCGCGCTCGCCTACGCCCGCGGGATCGGGGCGACCCGCGCGGTCGTCTTCGAGACGACGTTTGCAGAGGAGACCGAGACCGACCTCTTCGGGGAGCAGGCGGTTCTCTGCGGTGGGATCACCTCTCTCATCAAGGCCGGGTTCGAGACCCTGGTGGATGCCGGGTACGCGCCGGAGATGGCCTACCTCGAGGTCCTGCACGAGACGAAGCTCATCGTCGACCTGATCTACGAGGGCGGGTTCACGAAGATGCGCGACTCGATCAGCAACACCGCTCAGTATGGCGACCTGACCCGCGGCCCCCGCGTCATCGGGCCGGAGACCTACGCGGCGATGCAGGAGATCCTTGAGGAGATCCAGAGCGGCGAGTTCGCGAAGGAGTGGATGCTTGAGAACATGGTGAACCGCCCGGTCTTTACCGCGCTGACGAGGGCGGACGAGGAGCACCTGATCGAAGAGGTGGGTGCGGAGATCCGTTCGTTCATGCCGCAGTTCAAGAAGTAACCCCCTTCTTTTTTTCCCGCCGATATCCGTATATGGTCGCCACCGCCACCCTCCGGTATGTCCGTTTGCATCATATGCCACTCCGAGACCGGCAACACCCGGGCAGTCGCCGAGCGTCTCTCCTCCCTGGTCGGCGGCGATCTTGTTGAGGTGAAGGATCTCGCCGGCTACTCGAAGGTCGGCATGTACCTCAAAGGCATCCCCCGGGCAGTTCAGGGGAAGAACGCCGATCTCGTTCGTCGGGCGGAGGGCGGGATGGTCGTTTTAGAGCGATGACCTGATGTTTCATCCCGGCGAGGGGGTCGCCTACTCGCATGAACGTGGTGCAGGCCCTCTTGAGGTACTCACTTTTTGACGTGGTACGACCAATACCTGAGTATGAGCCCGTCATACGAAGACCTTCTGAAGAAGGCGTATACCAATATCACGGAGCCGACGGAGTTCGAGGACCGGTTCACGGTTCCGCCCGCCCGTGTCTTTATCGAGGGGAAGACCACGGTTCTTGAGAACTTTGCCGAGATCGCGAGTACCCTCCGGCGCGACCAGGAACACCTGATGAAGCACCTCCTCGGCGAGCTCGGCACCGCCGGCAAGGTTGAGGGGACGCGGGCGGTCTTCTCCGGGAAGTTCGAGCAGGAGCAGATCGCCACGATCATCAAGAGCTATGTCGACGACTACGTCATCTGTTCGGAGTGCGGGAAGCCCGACACCCGCCTGGTCAAGACCGAGCGTGTCCTGACGCTCCGGTGCGACGCCTGCGGCGGCCATCGGCCGGTGCGGAAGCGGAAGGCGCTCGTTGACCCCTCCGCAGCGTCGAAACCGACCGAGGGCGCAATCATGGACGTCACCCCGCAGTTCCTCTCGAAGCGCGGCGACGGCGTGGTAAAACTGGATCGCTACACGATGTATGTTGCGAATGCAAAACCGGGCCAGACGGTGAAGATCAAGATCACCCGGATCGCCGGAACGATCATCTTCACCGAGCGCGTGGACTGATCGCGTCTTTTCTGATCTCCACCCACATCCCCTCCTCTTCTTCCCGGAGACGGGCGTGGGCGAGACCGTTGCAGGCTCCCGATGGAGCGGAGCCGGAGTCGATCCTCTCGAAAGGAGTTCGAGCCCCGGCCGACGACAGGATATCGTCCCTGACCGGGATCATCCGTCCACGCAAAGCGCCTGCTCTGCGATGACGGAAAGACTTCCCGGGCAACCCGGGCGAAGCCTTCGATGCTCTTATTCAGGGTAATTAAGCAGTATCGAGGGTCTCCATCTGCTGGAGGAGTTCACCGGCGTAGCCGGAGAGCCGCTTTGCCGCATCGGTGATTGCAAGAAGAGGTGGGCGACCGCCGACCGTGGTGACGAGCAGTTCGGGGTCCGTGAACCGGAATGCCTGCTTGCGCTGCGCCACATCCACCTGCGGGTCGCGGAGGAGTTCGGCGGCGAGCGCGTCGATATAGGTGTTGCCTTCGCCTTCAAAGAGGATCCGGGCCCTTTCATCGGTCAGATCCAGGAGTTTGAGTTTCATGGCCATACGCACCTATATTCTGGTTTCGGGAGGGGTATATAAGTATTGTATGGTGCGGTTCCGCTCCATCCTCGCGCCCGCATGAGTCCCCCCTCAATCCTCACGGTTTATCACCCGCCGCTCCCATATCTAAAGGAGAGGCTACTATCCATGGAGATCGCGTTCACCAAACTGCACGGAAACGGCAACGACTTCGTCCTGATCGACGAACTCAAAGGAGAGATCATCCCCGAGGATATGAAGGGAGGGTTTGCGGCGCTCTTCTGCGACCGCAGGTTCGGCATCGGCGCCGACGGCATCCTCTTCCTCCAGGCGTCGGATAGCGCCGACGTCCGGATGCGACTCTTTCAGCCCGATGAGAGTGAGGCCGCGATGTGCGGGAACGGCATCCGGTGCCTCGCGAAGTACGCCTACGACGCCGGATACGTCAAAGAGTCCTGCTCGGTTGAGACCGGGGCCGGGATCGTCCGGGTCTCGGCAGGCTATACGGACGACGAGTTCACCGCGGCGATCACGATGCCGACGCCCGCGTTCGAGCGGAGCTCTCTCCCGGCCACCGGGAACGGTGAATACAGAGAGGAGATCCGGGGTTTCACCGTCTACGCCGCAAACACCGGGGTTCCCCACGCGGTCGTCTTCGTAAAAGAGATCGGCACCGTCGAGATTGGCATTGTCGGCCCGGCGATCCGGAACCACCCCACCTTCCCGGAAGGCGCGAACGTCAACTTCGTCGAAGAGGCCGGCAACGACACGATCCGAATCCGGACGTTCGAGCGCGGCGTCGAGGGCGAGACCGAGAGCTGCGGGACCGGCGCGACGGCGTCGGCCGCGGTCGCCCGGCATCTCGGCAAGGTCGGCGAGATGGTCAGGGTCGAGACGAGAGGCGGCCCGCTCGTGATACGCTTCGGCGAGACCGTCACGATGGAAGGCCCCGCCGAGACGGTCTTTTCCGGCGTTATACCGTTCTGATCCCGTCTTCGGTCAGCACAAAATCGAAGGTGAGCCCTTCCGGCCGGGACCGGTGCTTCCGGAGGATCGCCCGCCGGACGCCATCCTTCTTTTCAAGCCGTATGATGGCCTTCGAGAGGTGTTCGAGCCCCGTCCCCCCGAGTCCCTCCGCACGGTCACGCTCGATGTCCATGTAGATCTGGTTCGTGATCAGGACGGGGATATCGTACTTCTTTGCGAGGCCGAGGAGTTTTATCATGTGGTGCGAGAGTTTCCGTATCGCCTCCCGCCCGAGATCGAGTTCCGTCCGGTAGAGGGCGGTGGCCGAGTCCATCACCAGCAGCCCCACGGGAGCGTGGCCGTTCTTCCTGAGCAACCCTTCGGAATCGGCGATCATCGTCCCCTGCTGGGCGAAGTCGAGCGGCTCGAAGAGGTAGAGCCGGTCGGCAAGCGTCCCGGCGCTCTCCCCGGCCACCTGGCTGAATCGCTCGACCGAGAACCCTTCGGTGTCGATGTAGACGACCGAGTTCCCCGCCCGGAGGGAGGCCACCGCCGCCATCAGGCAGAGGGTGCTCTTCCCGCTCGCGGGCTCGCCGTAGATCTGGGTTATCGCTCGCCGCTCGAGCCCGCCGCCGAGCATCTCGTCGAGCGCCGGGGTTCCCGTGCTGACCCGGTCAGTCTTCATGGGAGCAGACCCCGCCCGGCGAAGAGGCTGCGTGCGGCCGCCTCAACCGTCCCGGCGACCTCCCGGAACGGGAGTCCGGTCTCCCGTGCGCACGCCGCCGCCTGTTCGTACTCCGCCTTGAACGAGACGATCTTCCCTCCCGACCAGCCGCACTTGACGTCGATCGTCCGCTCCTTGCCCTGGATGGTCACTGTGACCGGCTCGATCGTCCGCTTCGCGACGGAACGGTGAACCATCGGGATGCACCGTATCCCGAGCGTCCCGAGTTCGGCGGCCATCACCCCGATGAGGTGGTCAGTTGCGTCGGGGCGGCAGATAACCCTGACGAGGTGGCCGCTCCTCCCCTTCTTCATCACGACGGGGGTGGCGCTCGCATCCCGTGCCCCCTCCTCCATCAGGCGTGCGATCGTGTAGGCGAGGGTCTCCCCGGTGACGTCGTCGATGTTCGTCTCCAGGATGTCGATCCGGTCGCCGCCGGACACCTCCTCCGTCACAAGGAGCATCGAACGGAGGACGTTCGGCCTCCCCGGGGGGTTCCTGCTCCCCGCCCCGTAGCCGACGGCCCTGATCCAGGCGGGGCCGAGGTCGTCGGGCCGGACGGTTGAGAACTCGGCGAGGAGGGCGGCCCCCGTTGGGGTGCAGAGTTCCCGCTCCTCGTCTCCGGAGACGGTCGCAAGTTCCGAGTCTGCGAGGATCGCGACGGTCGCGGGGGCGGGGACGGGGAAGGTTCCGTGCGCACCGACCATACACCCACTCCCGAGGGCAACCGGGCGGACGCCGACCGCATCGACGCCGAGGGAGTGAAGGGCTGTGCAGGCCCCCACCACGTCGGCGATGGCGTCGTCCGCACCTACCTCGTGGAAGTGCGCTCCTGTCCCGTGGATACTCTCCTCGGCCTGGTGTATCCGGAGAAAGACCCGCCGTGCCGTCTCCCGGGCAGGTGCGGGAGCGTCGCTTTCGGCCACCCGGTCGAGCACCTCCTCGAGGGTGCGGTGGTGCACCGGGGCATGCGCTCTCACCCGGACGGCCCTGATGCCGGAGCGGTCAACCCGTTCTATCGTCGGTTCCCCGACGACGGAGCGCATGGCTGCCCGGACGAGCCCTTCATCGGCCCCCAGATCGAGGAGGGTTCCGATGATCATGTCGCCTGCGGCTCCGTTGAACGGGTCGAAGAGAAGTATGTTCATGCGTCTCCAGTACTTATAAATCCCCGAAATATAAGAACTAGAGGTAATGCCCGAGATATACTTGAAGGTAGATAGCGCTTATCCGGAGGATCAGGGGGCAGGCAAGGCACGGCTTGACCCTGACACCATGCTGCAGCTTCGGCTCAACCCCGGAGACCTTGTGGCTATCGAAGGGAAGCGTCGCACCGTAGCCAAGGTCTGGCGCGCCATGGTGAACGACTGGCACCAGGGCAAAGTTCGGATCGACAATTTTACCCGGCTCAATACCGGTGCGAGCATCGGCGACCGGGTCAAGATACGAACGCTCGACGAGGAGGCCGAGGCGAAACGGGTCGTGCTTGCGCCGCCCGAAGACCTTCCGAAACAGCTCCCCATCAACTACGGCAGCGTCGTCAACAAGCTGATCGACTTTCCGGTCGTGAAGAACGACTCTGTCCCCATCCAGGCCGGACTCCCGTTCATGCAGCCCCAGCTCGTCGCGTTCAAGGCCGTGGTGGTCGAGCCGGAGAACGCCGTGATCATCACCAAGAACACGAAGATCGAGTTCTCGGAGAAGCCGGCCGCCGGGTTTGAGGGCGTCAAAAGGATCAGCTACGAGGATGTCGGCGGCCTGAAGGGCGAACTGCAGCGTGTCCGCGAGACGATCGAGCTCCCCATGCGCCACCCGGAGATCTTTAGAAAACTCGGTATCGAGCCGCCGAAGGGTGTCCTCCTCTACGGGCCACCGGGGACGGGGAAGACTCTGATAGCAAAGGCGGTCGCGAGCGAGAGCGGGGCACACTTCATATCCATCGCGGGGCCGGAGGTGATCTCGAAATACTACGGTGAATCCGAGCAGCGGCTCCGTGAGGTCTTTGAGGATGCACGGCAGCACGCTCCCGCGATCATATTCATCGACGAACTCGACTCGATCGCACCCCGGCGCGAAGAGGTGACCGGGGAGGTCGAGCGGCGGGTGGTCGCCCAGCTCCTGACGATGATGGACGGACTGGAGGAACGGGGTCAGGTCGTGGTGATCGGGGCCACGAACCGGCTCGACGCCATCGACCCTGCGCTCCGCCGCCCCGGACGGTTCGACCGGGAGATCGAGATCGGGGTTCCGTCTGAGGACGACCGGATCCAGGTGCTCCAGATCCACACCCGGGGGATGCCGCTTGCGGATGATGTGGCGATCTCCTCCATCGCCCAGCAGACCCACGGATTTGTCGGAGCGGACCTTGCCGCCCTCGCCCGTGAGGCGGCGATCAAGGCGCTGCGCCGCTACCTCCCCGAGATCGACCTCGAGGCCGACGAGATCCCGCCGGAAACCCTGGAGAAGATGGAGGTGCAGGCCAGGGACTTCCGCGACGCTCTCCGCGACGTGGGGCCGAGCGCCATGCGGGAGATCCTCCTCGAAGTGCCCCACACCGCCTGGGGAGATGTCGGAGGACTTGAAGAGGCGAAGCAGGACATCCGCGAGGCGGTGGAGTATCCGCTCACCCGACGGGAGCAGTTCGAGAACCTCGGTATCGAGCCGCCGAAGGGTGTCCTCCTCTACGGCCCGCCGGGGACGGGGAAGACCCTGATCGCAAAGGCGATCGCAAGCGAGAGCGGCGCGAACTTCGTCCCGGTCAAGGGCCCCCAGCTCCTCTCGAAGTGGGTCGGGGAGAGCGAGCGGGCGGTCCGCGAGATCTTCAAGAAAGCCCGGCAGGTGGCCCCGTCGATCATCTTCTTCGATGAACTCGACGCGCTCGCCACTGCCCGGGGCGGCGGATCCGAGTCGCACGTGATCGAGAGCGTCTTAAACCAGATCCTGACCGAGATCGACGGCCTGGAGGAACTCCGGGGCGTGGTCGTGATGGGCGCGACGAACCGGCCGGACATGGTCGACCCGGCGCTTCTCCGCCCCGGCCGGTTCGACCGTCTCGTCTACATCGGCGAGCCTGGACGGGAGGACCGGGAGAGGATCCTCGCGATCCACACCCGTTACATGCCGCTCGAGGGCTCGACGATGGAAGACCTCGTGGCGATGACAGAGGGGTTCTCCGAGAACGATCTTGAAGACCTGGTTCTCGCCGTGGGTGCGAACCGTCAGGTGAGCGTCGAGGACGTGAAGGAGCACCGCGCCGCGATTGCGCCGAATGAGGATGAGGGGCTCGCGAGCCACGTCCGGCGGAAGAAACTCGTCGAACTCTTCGCGCAGCAGAAGGTGACCCTCGACGACCCGGCGAGAGACCGGCTCCTCAAGAAGATCGCGACTGACACCGAGGGGTTCGTCGGCTCCGACCTTGAGGCGCTCGGCCGTGAGGCGGGGATGCTCGCGATGCGGGAGGGTGCCGTCGCCGTGAAGCCGTCGCACTTCGAGAACGCCCGGGAGAAGGTGCACGCGACGATGAACGAGCGGCTGCGGCAGTACTACGGGAAGGTGCAGCAGCACTTCAAGGGCGGCCTGCCGAAAGATATCCAGCCCCCGGAATATCAGTGAGCGGTTATCCCGGGAGACCCCCCGGAGAACTCTTTTTTACAACCGTCCGTCCCCGTCCGGGAAAATCCTCGTCTCTTCGGCCTGGGGTAATCTCACGCAAAAGCTCACGCGAAGGCGCGAAAGGGCGTTCCTCCCGGATAAACCGAACTTCGCGCCCTTCGCGGCTCGCACCTGCGGTGCTTAAGCTCCTGTCCTGCGGACAGTCGCACTTCGCGTGAGGATCTCTCCTAATCCCTCACCGCCGGCCGTACCAGACCGCAACAACCGCAAGCGCCCCGAGCACGACCACCCACCCGGCCGCCGCCTGTGTCGGCACCGCCGAAGGCTTCGCGGTCGTGCTCTCCGCCTGCGCCCGGATCCAGTCGACTGCATACGAGAGCTGGACGTCCTCCCCGGCCATCGCCCGGGCCAGGGTATCCCGGTCGAGCGGCACCCGCACCGTCGGGGCGACTCCGCCGACCATCGATGCGTTGCTGTCGACCTGGATCCTGCCGTTCTCGTCGAGCGAGGCGCCCGTCGGGAAGGCTGTCATGACCCCGAGGGGGAGGACCGGCCCGAGAGACTCCATCCCGAACGCCCCGTTCGTCCCGTACCACGAGACGATCGCGCCTGTCCCGGACTCCGCAAAGACCTTCGGGAGCCCCTCGCCCGAACTGATGGTGTAGGGGCTGACGAGGAGGGCGACCGGGCCCTCGTAGCGGTCGGGCCGGGGCTGTGTCCAGGACTCCCAGAGGACCGCGGGTTTTCCTGTCCCGGGGTCGTAGGTGGTGCCGTACTCGTAGAAGACCGGCCGGTCCACGAACCACCCGCCGTAGGCGGCGGCCAGGTTGTCGTCCCCGCCCCGGTTGAACCGGAGATCGACGACGATGCCGGGCGCCCCGTCTGCGATCGCGTCCTTCACCGCCGCCTTGAAGGGCTGGTAGACGTCATAGGACTCTTCGTAGACCGCGATGTAGGCGATCCCTTCCGGGAGGGTCCGGGTAGTCACGGTCTCGTTCGTGAGCATCGCCCTGAGTTCCGCCGACGACCCGGCCGCCCCGTCGTTCACCTCGCGGCCGAGGAAGATGCTCGTCCGGGCGAGGGTCTCGTAGCCGTCGTCCGTTGCGGTCAGGTTGATTGTGCGGGGGATGGAATCCTCCGGACCGGCGATCCCGATATCGGCCGGGGTGCCGACCGGCGCCCGGGCCAGGAACCGTAGTTTGTGGAGGAAGATGCCTTCGGCCGTCGAGGGCTTGACCGGCGTCCAGATGATCTCTGTCGCGTCGATCGCATCCTCGATCGGCCGGCCGTTCCAGGAGATCACCTCGTCACCGAAACGGATCCCCGCCCGCTCCGCATCGCTTCCGTTCGCGACGTAGGTCACGATCACCTCTCCCGAATCAAGCCGTGCGACGGCGAGCCCGTAGCCCCCGCCGATATCGGCATGCTTCGCCCCGAAGTCGTCGGGAGAAAGGACCAGGACGTGCCCGTCGGGGATGGCGTAGACGAACTCGCGGAGCGTCCGGTAGTAGGCGGCGCTGTCCCGGTTCTCCTCGGCTTGTGCGATCTTCGGCGCATAGGTCGCATACAGCGCGTCCCAGTCGACGCCGCGCCACTCCGTGAAGGCGTAGCGCTCTTTCATATAGGCGCACGTCTCGCGGAAGGCATCGTTCCAGGTCATATTGCTGAGATCGGGGGCCTCCGTCAGGTTCGCCATGATGGGTGCGTAGGATGTCATCAGTTCCTCGTTGTAGGCTGTCTCGTTGTCTCGCTCGAACGGGACGGAGGCGTCCGCCCATATCATCCCACACGCGTCGGTATAGAGGCCGGCGGATGCCGGCGGCATTGCGGAGAAGAGCAGGAGTAGCACGATCAATCCGGCTCTCACTCCGCGTGAAATCCTTGAAGGCACGATGCTCTCCCTTAAGTCACTCTTTCGTGCGGCGGGATTTGGCTTTTGTGATTCCTTCCGGGACTCCGTGGTCGGCGGCCGGGGATTGCCGGAGGGGAGCACGAAGGCCGGGGCTATGGATCCCCCGGTGTCGGCGGATATACGATCAGCCCTTCCTTCGCGCCCCGGACGAATCCCGCCTTCTCGTAGAGCCGAAAGACGTTCGGCTCGCTCCGGCCGGTGAGAAGCATCACCTTGTAGCAGTTCTCTTCCCACGCGCACTCGAGCGCATGGGTGAGGAGGGCCGTGCCGAACCCCCGGTTCCGGTGCTCACGGTCGGTCACGACGTTCTCGATGAGCCCGTAGGACCGTGCGCCCCGCGTGAGGTTAGGGAGGATATGGAGGACACAGGTAGAGACGGGCACACCCCTATACTCGAGGATGAAGAGGCGGGTCCTGGGGTCGGCGAGGATATCTTCCCAGGCTTGCTCCAGTGCACATTCGTCGGCTATCTCGTCGACGTCGTGCATATGAGCATAGAGGGAGAGAACTGCGGCGAGGTCCTCCCGGGCGGCCTCGCGCACGACCGCCGTCTCGCTCTGCATGTACCCCAATCTACCTCTTCGGTAATCACTCTTCGGTTCTGCCGGCAAGCCGCCTCCCCTTCTCCGTCAGGGTATACCGGGTAGTCCCCCCGCCGGAGCAGGAGCACCCCGCACAACAGCGGCAGGAGGAGGTCTCGATGCGAGACCTCTCAGCGCACCCGCCGCTCCGCTCGACAAAACCGAGCCGCTCCATCATGAAGAGCCGCCCGGCGAGGGCGTCCTGCGAGAGGTTCAGTTCGGCTGCAAGCGCCGGGAGCGTGAATCCCCCAACGGAGAGCCTCCGTGCAATCGTCCGGATCATGCCGCCGAGAGCCCCCGGAGAAACTTCCTGCCCCACGCGAGGTACCCGGCGGCCCCGAAGACCGCCAGGTACAGGAGGGGGCTTACCAGGCCTGCAACCGACCACCCGGCCCCCCCTCCGAGGAGGTAGGCGTCGAGCCCCGCCGCAGAGAGGGCGAGGAGTTCCACGAGCCCGAACCCGACCGAGAGGAGGACCCCGACGGAGACGAAGATCGCATCCTCTCCGGCGTCCCGGGCGAGGTTCCGGGCACCTGCCGCAAAGACCGCCCCGACCACCAGCATGACGAACCCGGCCAGGGGGTCGCCGGTGAGGGGGAGGGCATCGAGGCCGGGTATGGGGCCGACGACGGCCACAAGAATGTGGAGAGCGCCGGCGACGAGGTAGAGCGCACCGAGCGCCGCTCCATAGACCAACTTTGCTGTATCACTCATATCAGATACCCCCCAGGAAGAGCCCGGCAGAGTGCCCGACGACGAACGCGAGCAGCCATGCGACGACGAGACCGTAGGCGACCGAGAATCCCGCCCATTTCCATGAGCCCGTCTCCTGCCGGATGACGCCGATCGCCGCGACGCATGGGGTGTAGAGCAGCACGAAGACCATCAGGGCAAGGGCTGCCGCCGCGGAGAGTCCCGGGTCGGCGAGGAGTGCCGAAGAGAGCGTCTCTTCCCCGGTACCGTAGAGCACCCCGAGCGACCCGACGACGATCTCCTTCGCGATGAACCCGAAGATCAGTGCGACCGCGACCTTCCAGTCGAACCCGAGCGGCGCCACCAGCGGTTCCAGCAGGTGCCCGATCATCCCGGCGAAGCTCTCCGCGCTCCCGTACTCGACACCGAGCGGGAACGAGGCGAGAGCCCAGACGACCAGGACGCCGATCAGGATGATCGACCCCGCTTTCCGGATATACATCGATCCCCGGCTCCACATGTGGCGGAGACTCGTTATCGCGGTCGGGATCCGGTAGGGCGGCATCTCCATGACGAACGGCGAGACCTCGCCGGGGAGGATGGTGCTCCTGAAGAGTTTTGCCGAGGCGATCGCAACGGCTATCCCGAGCACGTAGAGGAAGAATACCACGCTCCCCGCCTGCTCCGGGAAGAAGGTCCCGGCAAGGAGGATATACACGGGCAGCCTCGCGCTGCATGACATGAACGGATTGACCAGAATCGTGAGCAACCGATCTTTCTCTCCCTCGATCGACCGCGTGGCCATGATCGCGGGGACGTTGCACCCGAACCCGACGAGCATCGGGATAAAGGCTTTTCCCGGCAACCCGAGAGCATATAGGGGCCGATCCATGATGAACGCGGCACGCGCCAGATATCCTGAGTCTTCGAGGAACGCGAGGATCAGGAAGAGTATGAAGATGTTCGGGAGGAAGACGACGACGGCACCGACGCCGCCGATGATGCCGTCTCCGAGGAACGAGGCAAGCCATGCGGGTTCGATTGAACCGGCCACGAACTCGGCGAGCCACCCGACGGCCGCCTCGATCATGGTCATGAAGGGGGCGGCGACCGTGAAGGTCAGCTGAAACGTCCCCCACATCAGGGCAAGGAAGATCGGGATGCCGAGGTAGCGGTCGGTGACGACGCGGTCGAGCATATCCGAGGGGCTCATGTTCCTGACATTGGCCTTGCGGACCTGCGGCAGGATGGCGGAGATCGCCTCGTAGCGCTTATCCGCCATCATGGCCTCGTATTCATCGGAGTCGATCGAGGAGAGGATGCTCTCTACGCGAGCAAGGGCCGGGCCGCCCCGGACCTTATCGAGGACGTTCTCATCCCCTTCGAGGAGTTTGACCGCGAGCCAGCGGAGGGGATAGCGCCTTGCAAGATCGATATCGGTGCTGAGAGCATCGGCGAGCATCGCGATGGTTGCCTCCACATCGTCGCCGTAGCCGATGGTATGCTCGTGGTGAGGTGAGGTCGCCGCCTCCTTGATCGCGGCTTCGAGGAGGGTGTCAAGTCCCTCGCCCCGGGTTCCGACCGTGCGCACGACCGGGATCTCGAGGAACTCCGAGAGCCTCGCCAGGTCGATCGTGTCGCCCTGCGCTTCGGCCATATCGGCCATATTCAGGGCGATGACCATCGGGACCCCGAGTTCGGCGACCTGCGTCGTCAGGTAGAGGTTCCGCTCCAGGTTCGTCGCATCCACGACCTGGACGACGACGTCCGGCCGCTCCTCGAGGATATAGTCCCGCGCGACGACCTCGTCTGCGGAGTAGGCGGTCAGGCTGTAGGTTCCCGGCAGGTCGACGACCTCGATCTCGTAGCCGTTGTGGCTGACCCGCCCGGTCTTCTTCTCGACCGTCACGCCGGGCCAGTTCCCGACGTGCTGCCTTGAGCCGGTGAGGGCGTTAAAAAGCGTCGTCTTGCCGACGTTGGGGTTGCCGGTGAGCGCTATGCGGATCTCTCTCACGGGATACCCTCCCTCACCAGGATCTTCATCGCCATACCCCGGGAGAGGGCATACCGGGCGTCCCCGACCGAGACGATGATCGAGCCCCGGTCAGCGCACTGGACCTTCACCCGGGCGTCGGGGCAGAAACCCATCCCGAAGAGACGGGTCTGCATCCCTTTGCCGGCGCGGAGTTCGGCGACCGTCCCCCCGGTGCCGGGGGCGAGGAGAGCGAGCGGGCAGGTGCCGGCCACTATCTCCCCTCCTCTGTGACCTCGATGAGAGATGCTTCGGCACGCCGGAGCGAAAGGCAGTAGCCCTTCACCCGGTATTCTGTGGGGTCGCCGAGGGGGGCGGCCCTGACGACCTCCACCTCCGCCCCCGGCACCATGCCCATGGCGAGCATGCGCTTTCTGAGCGCCCCGGCAGCGCGGACTCCGACGACGCGGCACCGGCAGCCGTGGCCGATGCGATCGAGCGTGGTCGGTGTCGTATGTTCTTCTGAATCAGGTGATTCCATGCCGTCTTTCTCTCTTGTTCGGTCGATATGATCCGGCTCCGAAAAAATTCCGGATTTCATCGTCGAAGACGAAGATTCTTCGGATCGTGCGTGCGATCCGAAGTTTTGATAGGGGTGCCCGGCGGGGTTTCACGCTCACACCCGGTATCCCGGGGCAACCTATTTACCGCTCTATGGACAAGTGTATACATCGAAGTGCAACCCTGCAACGCGGAGCCCACCCATGCCGAACTGTACCACTTTCCTCGATGCCAACGCCTGTAACCCCGATAAGATCGCTCTCGTCGTCCCTTCCCGCCGCGAGGTCTATACCCGCGCCGAACTCAGGGACCGGGTCGCCCGGGCTGCAGGCGGTCTCCTCGGACTCGGCATCGGACGCGGGGAGCAGGTCTGCATCTACCTCGACAGTTCGCCGGAATACCTCATCACCTACCTCGCCCTCTGGCGGATCGGGGCCGTCGCCGTCCCGACAAACCGGGTCTACACGGAGAGCGAGGTCCTCTACGCCGTCCGTGACGCACAGGCCGTCGCCGTCGTCACCGACGTCGAGGGTGCGGCCCTCATCGACCGCATCCGCGACAGGGCGCCGGCGCTCCGGCACGTCGTCGCCGTCGGCGAGGGGGCCGCCGGGGCCATACCGTGGGCCGATCTCCTCCGGGGAGACCCGTGCCGCCGTGCCGCCCACTGCCGGTTCGACGACCTCTGCCAGATCCAGTACACGAGCGGTACCACCGGAAAGCCGAAGGGCGCCATGCTCACCCACGGGAACTGGATCGCGGCGATGGACGCCGAGCGCGACGTCCTCCGAATAACCGACGCCGACGTCTACCTCGGGATCTACCCCATGGGGCACGTCGGGGTGAGCTGGGGGATCGCCACCCTCCGGGCCGGGGGAACCTACGTCGTCATGGAGCGGTTCGATCTCGACCGCTACCTCGACCTTGCCCGTGAATACCGGGCGACGATCGTCGCCGGGATGCCTCCGGTGATCCACTCCCTCATCCAGACCCCGCCGGGGACCGAGACGGCGCTTGCCACCGCCCGGGCGATGATCAGCGGCGGCGGCCCCCTGACGCCCGGCGTCTGGAAACCCTTCCACGAGCGGTTCGGCATCCCCATCGTCAACGCCTACGGCCTCTCCGAGACGGTCGTCGTCGGGACCGGGACCGCCATCCGGCCCGAGCACTACGCGACCGCCGACGAGTTCAGCAGCGTCGGCACCCCGGTCGGGTTCTCGGAGGTGAAGATCGTCGATGCGAACGATCCCGCACGGGAACTCCCGCCCGGCGACGACGGCGAGATCGCCCTCCGGGGGCCGGGGGTGGCGCTCGGCTACTGGCAGATGCCCGAAGAGACCGCCGCCGTCTTCCTCCCCGACGGCTGGTTCCTGACCGGCGACGTCGGCCACCTGGACGAGGACGGGATGCTGTATATCACCGACAGGAAGAAGGACATGATCGTGATGTCGGGCTGGAAGGTCTACCCGACCGAGGTCGAGGACGTCCTCGTCCAGCACCCGGGCGTTCGCGACGCGGCGGTCTTCGGGTGCATTGACGAACGCCGGGGCGAGGTCCCGGTGGCCGTGGTGGTTCCTGCCGGAGACGACGTCTCGCCCGACGAGATCGTCGCCTTCGCCCGCGAACGCCTCGCAGGCTACAAAGTCCCCCGTCGGGTCATCATCGCCGGCGAGATCCCCCGGGTGAACGGGTGGAAACTTCTCAGGAAGCGGCTCCGGGAAGAGTACTGCACCGCCGGAGCAGAACCGACCGGGTAGTTATTTAGGAGCGGGCGGCGAAGATCCTGCGAAAGATACCCGAGGTAGAGACGTGGCACACACCACCAGACGTTCGACAGGAATCGCAGGCCTGGACCTGGCGCTTGACGGGGGATTCTCACCGGGCACCCGTATCGTCATCTCCGGATCCCCGCTGAGCGGTCTTGAACTCCTGGCACAGCAGTTCTGGCAGGAAGGGGAAGGGGCGGGAGCCTACCTGATGCTCGATACCGTGCCGGGAGAGGGTATGATCGACGCACGGGGTATGGACCCCGCGGCGATGGCAGCGGCGATGACGGGCGATAAGGTCGTCGTGGACTCGCTCTCCACGCTGGTCGCCGCCTGGGGGATCGATACGGCCGTCAGGTTCGTCCTTGAGGATACGCGCCCGATCGTCGAAGGGGGCGCAAACATCGTCTATCTCCTCTATGCGGGAGTCCACAGCCCCTCTGAAGAGGCGCGGATCATGCGGGCGGCCGACGTCTTCATCACCCTCCGGCAGCAGGTTCACGGCAACGAGTTCGAGCGGACGCTCGCCATCGAGAAACTCAAAGGCTCAGACGTGCCGCAGCGTGTCGTCCCCTACCATATCGTCGCAGAAGGCCTCGAACTCTCGACGACGAGCAGGGTGGTCTAGCCGGTATACTCGGCCCGGACACGCCCCGCCGCAATAACCATATTTTTCAGTTTTCCGAGCGCCGCATCGCGCGTCTGCATCCGGAGACCGCAGTCGGGGTCGATGAGCATGAGCTCGGGGGAGAAGACGTCGATCCCGGCCTCGATACGTTTCTCGATAACCTCGACACTCTCGACGGCGGGATCGGCCGAGTCCACGCAGCCGTAACCGATCATCCGGCCACGCAGGTCTTTTGCCGAGAGCACTTCGAGGTTTTGGGGATTATTCGCGAACTCAAAATCGAATATGGCAACGTCTGTCCTGAGAACTTCGTCGATGACGTCTTCGAGGCTACCGCAGACGTGGAGGCAGACCGGCACCCGGAGCCTCCCGGCGATCGCGTTCACCGCCTCGCGGCCGACGGCGATGTTCGCCGCCCCCGTCGAGAAGATCGGTTCGTCTATCTGGATGAGGCGAACGCCGGCGTCCTGGAGGCAGTTCGCCTCGACCGCGAGCGCCTGCGCGAGGTCGAGAACCAGTTCGTCTTTGTTCCGGTAGAACGTGGTATCGAGCATGAGGCCGTGCGCGAGCGTGCTCGGGCCGGTGAGGATGCCTTTCACCTTCGGGTGCCGGGTGAGGGCGTACCGGGTATCTGCGAGGGTGATGGCCTGCCGGGCCGGCTGGACCCTCCCGACGACCGACGATCCCCGGATGCCGGGGAGGTGGGAGGTGAAGGCCCGGATCATGTCGCCCCGGACCTGACCGTCGGAGATGATCTCGATCCCGGCGCCGATCTGGTCGGCGACCGCTGTCTCCACCGCATGTTTCAGCGGGTCCATGAGGGCGAAGAGCCCTGAGCCTTTCACCACGGGATAGCTCCCGACCACCGTGGTCGGGAGGGGCATGCCTGTCAGGGTCATGGGAACATCGATCCGTGGGCTGTCGGTGTAATTAAATTCATGGAGTCAGTCTGTGCCGGTCGCGCGGGAAGAGCACCGCTTCGCGGATGTTTCCAAGGTCGAGCATCGTCATCACCAGCCGCTCAATGCCGAGTCCCCATCCGGCGTGTGGCGGCATGCCGTAGCGGAACGGTTTCAGGTAGAACTCGAAACTCTCCGGAGAGAGGCCTTTCGCACGGATCCGCTCCACCAGGAGGTCGTGGTCGTGGATACGCTGGGCGCCGGAGGAGAGTTCCATCCGGGGGTGCATCATGTCGAACGCCTTGCAGAACTCGGGCCGGTCGGGATACGGCATCGCGTAGTAGGGCCTGATGTCGGTCGGCCAGTCGACGATGAAGTAGTGCTGCCCGACGGTATCCCCGATCGCCCGCTCGGCCGCCGGGGAGAGGTCGGCGCCGAAGGTGAGTTTCTCCTCGATGGTGCGGTTCGCGACCTCGATCGCCTCCGCGTAGGGGATGCGGGGGAACGGCTTTGCGGGGACCTTGAGGTCGACCCCGAGTTCCGCGAGCTCTCCGGCGCAATTCTCCCGGACATACTCGTAGACGTGGACGATCAGATCTTCGAGGAGTTCCATGACGTCGTTATGGTCGGCGAACGAGACCTCGACGTCGAGGCTCGTCGCCTCGTTGAGATGCCGGACGGTGTTGTGCTCCTCGGCGCGGAAGATGGGCCCGAGCTCGAAGACGCTCTCGAACCCGGCGGCCATCATCATCTGCTTGTAGAGTTGCGGGCTCTGGTTCAGGAACGCCTCCTTCTCGAAGTAGGCGATCGGGAAGAGTTCTGTGCCGCCCTCGGTAGCAGCGGCGACGATCTTGGGGGTGGTGATGTTGATGCAGCCCCGGGAGGCGAGGAACGCGGTCGCGGAAGAGGTCACCGCCGACCGGATGAAGAAGATGGCGCGGACACGCGGTTTCCTTGCGTCCAGGAACCGGGAGTCGAGCCGGGTATCCATCTCGGCGGGAACTTTCTCGGCGACGTCGAGCGGGAGCGGGCTCTCTGCGGTGCTGATGACCTCGAGTTCTTCGGGAACAAGCTCGCGCCCGCCGGGTGCTTTCTCGATCGCCTTTACCCTGCCCCGGACCCTGATAACCGACTCTCTCGAAACGTTCCGGGCGACATCAAGGACCTCTGCCGTGACTTTCTTCTTCGGGATGGTCACCTGGATGATGCCGGTCCGGTCGCGGATCAGGAAGAACGAGAGCCCTCCGAGGTCGCGAACCTCGTGTACCCAGCCGACGATCTCGGCAGACTCCGTCTCCGGGGTTACGGCCTGTATTGGTAGACGCATGTGAAAAACCTGGATACAGTGTGGGCCCCGGAAGGTATTTTGCTTTGCGCTCCCGCTCCCGTAAAGAGTTCGGCGGGGCAGCCGCAGAAAAAGAGATCGGCCGCCCCGGAAGGTGCGGATCTTAGAGGAAGACCGCCGCGGCGATGACCGTCGTCCAGCGGCCGTCCATGACCCCTTCCGCCGCCTGGCAGGTATGGGTCGTGCTGATGATCCGGCCGCTTGCCTTGTAGATCTGCTCCCGCTCCTGCCACGCTCTGTCGGGGTCGAACTCGATCCCGAGCGTCGTCGCAAGCATGGTCGCCGCAAGGTCTTCGGCGTATTCGCCCGAGACTTCCGCCGTCTCCCCGAAAGCGTGGTGCTCGGAGAGGTAGCCGTAGGTGTTGCTCTCCTTCGGCATCGCGTGACCGATGGCGGCGGAGGCGAGCCTGCTTGGTTCATTGGTCTCGGCGCGGGCCATGACGACGTAGACGATGCTGCCCGGGGAGAGTTCCTTCAAGCCTTCCTCCGGCGAGACCAGCTGGCAGTTCGGGGGGAAGATACTCGATACGTAGACCAGATTGTACTTCTCGATACCCGCCTCCCTGAGGGCCAGTTCAAACGATGCCAGCTTGTCTTTGTGGATCCCCACACCTTTCGTAAAGAAACACTTGGTCGGAACGAACATTAGGGATCTTCTTATCGCTTGTTTTTTTTAATATTTTCGGTTATAACCGCCACAAATTTAAAAAGGGGCAAAATTTCGCACCAATTTAGCATTAGGCGGATAGGATGCTGGAAAATATGAAATTACGCGGAAAAACGCGGGTAATTTATTGCCCTCCGGGCGACTGCGGCTACGCCCGATCCCGTCTATCCACCCCTGAAATCCAGGACTGCCGCATATCCAGCGGCAACCCGGGAGCCTCCTGGAGGTCACCGGGAAGAGGGGAGAGCGCATCTGTCAGGCGAGGTCTCCCCGCGCCTTGATCACCTCAAGCGCCTCGAACGCCTCACGCCGGACATCCCTGTCGGAGTCCTGGAGAAGTGGTTGCAGCGCTTCGGACGCGCCGGGAACGCCGATCTCGCCGAGAACGATGGCCGACCTGCGCCGGGTCCCGGCATCGCCGGCGCCGGTGAGACCGATCAGGGCAGGTGCCGCCGCCTCGCCGACCCGCCAGAGCGCCTCCATCGCCTGGTGCCGTGCGGTTTCGTCGCCGTTCCCGAGAGCCTCGACGAGCGGGCCGACGGCCGGCGTACCGATGCCCGCGAGCGCACCGCCGGCGTGCCATCTCACCTCGCGGTCGGGGTCGGCAAGCGCCTCGATGAGCGGTATAATTGCCTCTTCCGACCGGATCTCGCCGAGCACCCGGGCAGCCCACCGGCGGCCGTGCGGCCGTTCGTCCCGGAGAGCGGCCAAGAGGGGGCCGGTTGCCGGAAGGCCGATACGGGTGATAACCGCTGCGCTTCGCCGCCGGAAGTCCTCATCATCGTCGCCGAGCGCCCCGATGCAGGAGGAGACCGCTGCCTCGCCGAAGGCGGCAAGCGCGTCGGCGGCGAGAGACCTGACCTGCTCGTCCGGGTCGCGAAGGAGGGCGGCAAGCCCCTCGATGCCGCGCCCGTCCCGGGTACGCCTCACCCCGGCGATCGCAGACCGCCTGACCCGGGGATCGTTGTCGCCGAGCGCCTCCAGATAGGCGTCCGTGGCCGGGAACCCCGCGAGCGCCTCCAGCGCCCCGTAACGGACGGCCGCATCTTCATGGTGTGCCGCCTCCTTCAGGGCGTCCGCTGCCGGGCTCCCGATCGACCGGAGCGCCAGAGCGGCGTCCTGGCGCATGGCGTCATCTGCGTCCGAAAATGTCCCGATGAGGTGCGGGATTGCCGCCGGCCCCACCCGGCCGAGGGCGGCGGCGGCCTCCCGCCGGACACACCAGTCCTCGTCGCCGAGCCCTTTCATCAGCGGGAGCACCGCGGCATCGCCGATCTCCCCGAGCGCCCGCACCGCTCTCCACCGGGCCACGATATCCTCGCTCTCAAGCGAGAGAGCGAGTCCCGCCACCCGGGCTTCCTCCTCCGCATCGGCAGATGCGTCCGTTTCTTCCCCCTTCCTGCTTCTGAGCCGGTTCCACAATCCCATCGGTATCCTCCGTATGATCGGCCTTCTCCAATGATGGTAGGTGGCGGGGGATGGCGGATAACCCTTCTGATCTTCTCCCGAAGCCCGGGAAACCCAGCGTTGTCGCGCTCTCCCGCCCGCATCCCTGGAGGAACGCTTATATGGGATGGGACAGCATCCCGTGCTCCCGGGAGCGGCATGTTTTCCCGGGTCGCGGCACCGGATTCCCACGCGCGCCCTGCATCGGGAGGAGCAACCCCATGTCGGGGACGTGACCGGGAAGGATGACGGGGCCATGAGGTTCTCCGAAGATGAGGTGAGACGGATGTACGCGGATAAGACGGTAAGTTGTATCGGCATGTGCCAGTCGCCCATGCTCATGATCGAGGAGGGAATGGAGGTGCTCGAGAAAGGTCAGGTCCTGCAGGTGACGGCCGACAGGCCCGACCTTGTCGAATCGGTCAGGTCGTGGGCCGCTGAGAACGGGCATAATATCGAGGAAGAGCATCTCGCAAGCGGCGTGACGACCTTCATCGTGCGTAAGGGAACGGCTCCGGCGGCAAAAGCGACGTGACCGGCCGGAGAGCGGGCTCCTGCACGGCATGGGTAGTGGAACCCCGGACGAGCGGCGCCGCAGAGAAACAGTTAAACGCCTGCGGGCTATTATACCGCTAGAGGACGGTAGCATCATGGCAGAACAGGTCGGATACAGCCAGAAGGTGATGGAGCACTTCATGAACCCGCACAACGTCGGGGCGATCGAGAACCCGGACGGTTACGGCAAGGTCGGCAACCCCGTCTGCGGGGACATCATGGAGATCTTCATCAAGGTCAAGGACGACGTCATCGAGGATGTCAGATTCCGGACGTTCGGGTGCGGGTCGGCGATCGCAACGAGCAGCATGGTGACCGACATGGCCCGGGGAAAGACGCTTGAGGAGGCCATGGCGATCACCCGCGACGATGTCGCGACCGAGCTCGATGGGCTGCCGCCGAAGAAGATGCACTGCTCGAACCTGGCGGCGGACGCGCTCCATGCGGCGATAGAGGACTACCGGGGGAAACAAAAGAAGGAATGATGGGGTTTCAGCACCCGTAGACCAGGGTCTGGATGCTCTTTGCGAGGTCGAGGCTCTTGCCCCGGTTGACCATCAGGGTGTCGAGGCGTAGTGCCCCGGGAAGCCCGACCGGGTCGCGGATGTCCTGGATGAAGACGTCTACGAACTCCTCGTAGAGACCGTAGGTTCCGGCGGACGAGGCCTCTTTTCCGAACGCCCGCATCAAGGCCGCCGCCGGGCCGCTGACCGGCGCATCCCCGATGAACGGGCTGACCGCGATGACACATTGCCGACGGAGCGCCTCCCGCACCCCGGCGCATTCCAGGATCGGGGATATGCTCGTGACCGGGTTGCTCGGCCCGATCACCACGGCGTCGCTTCCCTCGATCGCCTTGATGACTTCGTCGGTCGCGGCCGGCGGCTCGTCGAACCTCCGAACGACGCCGTCGATCGCCACGTCTCCGCGGTGCTTCACCCAGTACTCCTGGAAGTGCATCTCTCCCCGGGGCGTCCTGACATAGGTCGTCATGACGGAGTCGGTCATCGGAAGGACGGTCGCCTGGATGCCCAGCCTGTTGCAGAGTGTCCGGGTTATCTCCGTCAGCCGCATGCCGTTCCTGAGCATCTCTCCCCGTGCTGCATGGATCGCCCTGTCCTGATCGCCGACGGCGATGTACTCGTCGACGCCGAGCCGTGCGAGGAGGTCATGGGTGATGTAGGTGTCCCCCTTGATCCCCCACCACCGGTTGGTGTCGAGGATGCCTGCAAAGAGGTACATGACCGTGTCGATGTCGGGCGAGAGGTGGTTGCCGGAGAGCCAGGTGTCCTCGGCCGTGTTGACGACGACCGCGATCTCCCGCTCGTCCAGCAGTTCCCGCATCCCGCGGAGGAGTTTCGGGGTTCCGGTTCCGCCCGAGAGGAAGGTTATCATTGGATAGTTAGCGTATCAAGCGCATCGATATATGAATTTTCCCAAAACGCGCCGGGGGCGAGCGCCCTATTTTAACGAAACTGCGTGACGTATGACCGCCATGATATCCCAGGCGAGTGATTCCGCCTGTCGCTCGTGCAGAAGGCGCGTCTCCAGGCGGAGCGAGCCCGGGACGTCGTCGGGGTCGTGGATCTCCTGGACGAAGACGTCGACGGTATCCCCATACAACCGGGCGACCGCGGGCGCAGTCGGGGGTTCGCCGACGGCGTGCATGAGCGCGGTCTCCTTTGGGCCGGGCGCGACGCTGCCCGAGAACGGTGAGACCGCGACGACGAACGTATCGCGGAGGAGGTCGCGCATCCCTGTGCAGTCGAGGGTGGGGAGGATGCTCGCCGCCGGGTTCGCGGGGCCGATCACCACGGCGTCGCTCGCCTCGATCGCCGCCCGCACCCTGTCCGTGACCGCGGGCGGGACGGGCCGGACGAGTTCGCGCACCTCCGTCCCGGGATCGGCGGCCATCCGGTAGGTGAGGAGCGGGATACGTTCGGTGCCGGTATCGACGAAGAGGGCGGCGTCGCCGTCCGTCGCCGGGAGGACGGTCGCCCCGATCTTGAGTGAGCGGCACTGGAGATCGACCGCTTCCGTCAGGGTCAGCCCCTCGTTGAGGAGCGCTGCCCGGGCGATCTGGACCGCCCGGGCGCGGTCGCCGACCGCGAAGGGTTCACCGCCCGCCACCTTCGGGAGGTAGTTGTGGGTGGCGTAGGTGTCCCCCTTGATCCCCCACCACCTGCCGGTGTCAAGGATGCCCGCAAAGAGGAAGACGGCAGTGTCGATCTCCGGGGCGGCATGGCTCCCCGAGACCCAGCAGTTCCCGGCGGTGGACGCAACCACCGTGATCTCGTGATCGTAGAGGACCTGCCGGGCGCCGTGGATGAGCGGGAGGGTCCCGGGCCCGGCCGAGAGGAAGGTGATCATGGGTGAATGTCATTGTATGTGCCGTCTGTCGGGTTAACGGTTTCATTTTGCCGGTGGCTGATCGGTTATATTCCGGGATTGGGAGCCTTTCTTGATGCACCGGCGCCAGGGCACGTCCAGCATGTGGGTCTCCCGAACCCGCTCACCCTCCTTTGTGGCAGTGGCAACATCTGCAAATCATATGCGGCGGGTAGACGGAAAGAAGGCTGATGTATCTTTCGATGAGCGTGCAAGGCCGCACCCTCACCTCCCAGGCCCCTCGGCGGCAGGCAGACCGGGTCTACCGGCTTCCGCCCGGCCCATCGATCGTCCGCCCCCCTAATCGTGTGTCATCTGGTCGATCGCTGCCGCCATCCCCAGTTTGCCCATCTCCGCGGCGAGGAATATCAACAGTATGAGGCCGATTACTCCTACGACGATGATCATGATCATCACATCCGGATCGGTGAAGTTGAAGGTGGCAACCGCCAGCGCCGCCGCGATGTTGCGTTGTGCCGTCCCGAGGGCGAGCGTCCGTTTCGTGCCGCGACCCGGACCGCCGAGAACGTAGCCAACGACGAGTGATATCGTCACGAAGGTGACCACCGCGAGGATTGCAGCGGTGCTGAAGATCCTTGCGAGTTCAGGGAAGTAGACGATGACGAGTGCAACAATCAGCGTGAGCAGCGCCAGGTTGCTTGCCTGATTCATCACCTCCGGTAGGTATCGTGAAGTTCCCCCGGCCCGTCCATGGAGAGGCCGACGAGGAAGTTGTTGTCGTGGAAGAACCGGCACCACTCGTCGTCGAGGAGGATGCCGTTTGTCTGGAAGGTGTTCTCGATACGGGTTTTGGGCCGTGCGTACTTCTTCTGCACCTCCACTGCCCGCCGGAAGAACTCCAGCCCCATCAGGGTCGGCTCTCCCCCCTGCCAGGCGATCGTCACATGGGGCACGTGATGCCCCTCGATGGTCTGGCGGAGGTACTCCCCCATCACCGTATCGGTCATCCGGAAGTTGCTCTCCGGGTACAGCCCTTCCTTCTTTAAGAAGAAGCAGTAGGCGCAGTCGAGATTGCACCGTGCGCCGGTCGGCTTTGCCATGACGTGGAAGGCTGGGGGTGCCCTCTTACCGGATCCGCTCATCGCTCGACCCCGTTCTCTCTGCACCGGCCGGAGGCGTTTAAGGCCAGAAATGAGCCTGCTTCCGGTGCAACCGACCTTGCTTCGCCGAAAGAATGAATCCTCTTCATATCCCGAACCGCTCAGGCATTCACCGCTCCTTCAAGGCACTTCCCGGCACTCCTTCCGGGCAGAATGACCCTCTGGGGCCGGATAGCAACCGGGGTTATATATAATTATTTCAACGCATTGCGGTGAACCGGGTGTTCTGTAAAGACACTCTTGTATCCCCTCGTACCGGAAAACCCCTGCACCGCATACCGACTCCGCAGATCCGGCTCCTCCGGCACCGGCGGCAGCCCCGCAGGGTGTGCTCCTGCCGCTTGCGCTGGCCCAGTTCATCTGCAGTTACGCTGCCTCGAACATGAACGTGGCCATCAGCAACATCGCCACCGACCTGGGGACGACCGTCAGCGGCGTCCAGACGACCATCGCCGTCTTTACGCCGACCATGGCGGCCCTGATGATCCCCGGCAGCAAGTTGACGGATATCCTGGGCCGCACGTACCTCTTCCGGCGAGGCCTGCTCGTCTACGGCGTGGGAGCACTGGTAGCGGCAGCGGCGCCGGGTCGTCTCCAGCCTTGTTGAGGGGAACATGGGCTACGCCCTTGCGCTGGTCGTCCTGGTGGTGTTTGCTCTGATCGGCCTTGCAGCCGCGTTCATGCTGTCACGGATCCAGTGCCCCGGTTACCGGAGCCGGAGCCCATGCCCGCCTGATGGCGGTCTGCAGAGGAATCGTACGGCGGGGTTGCCGGAGCGGAGCGGCGGGCGGTTTCGGGAGGCCCGGATACCGTGCAACAGATCGAGTTATATAGTCGAACCGGCACCCTGCTCCGGAGGCGTGCTATGTCCCTTGGTCCGGTTGAGTATATGGTCATTGAGTTCCCGGGAAACCAGTTCAAAGGCGAGATCGTCCCGGCGTTGCGCGAGGTGGTCGATAAAGGCGTCATCCGCATCATCGATCTCGTCTTCGTGAGGAAAGACGAGCAGGGCAACGTCAATGTGATGGAACTCGCCGATCTTCAGAAGGATGCGGCGGACGCGTTCGCCCCCCTCGCACGGGAGGCGAGCACACTCTTCGCTGAGGAGGATATAGGAAAAATCAGCGAGGTCATGGAGATGAACAGTTCCGTGGCGCTGCTCCTCTTCGAGCACGTATGGGCAACGAGGTTCCGCAACGCTGTTCTTGCCGCCAATGGAAGGTTGATCGCGGGCGAACGCATCCCGAGAGAGGTGGTGGACGCCGCGGTGGCCTGGAAGCCCGAAGAGCAGGAAGCCCTGGAGGTGACACCATGAGAGGCGGCCGGCCGGGCCTTATCGGCACTGTGGCCCGTACCGCGGTGGTCGCGGGGACAGCCACCGTGACTACCCGCGCTGTCGATAAGAGGATGCGGGAGAGGGAGATGAAGAAGGCGGCGCAAGCGCAGCAGACAGCACCATACGAGGAGCAGGCGCCTGCCCCGACAGGGATAACCCAGGAGGAGAAGATGGCTCAACTCAGGGAACTCGCGGAGTTGAAGCAGATGGGAGCCCTGACGGAGGAGGAGTTCCAGCAGGAGAAGCAGAAGATCCTTGCCCAATAAGGCAGTTCGAGGAGCGAGAAGGAGAGCAGCACAACCAGGAATACGATGAGCGCGATGTAGGCGAAACGCTCAAACGCCTCCACGAAGCGGCGCATGCATACAGTATCATGCAGACCGCACAAATAAATGCCGGAAACGTCGCAGAATCTTATTCGCGGCATCCTCCCGGCTTCACCTGACAAAGAGGGGTGCCTGGAGAGATGCGGCGATGAGATCCCGGGGCAAGGCTTCATATACCAAAGTGCGTATCCCGTGACATACCGGGATGCATACCGGCATCCGGGTAGAATGATGGACGCCTCCAATACAATCAACGCAGTCCGGAGAGGTTTTCGGGCAATAGCCATCGCGTTCGTCATCGTCACCCTGATACCCCTGCTCCTCGGCCTCCTCTTCTCTGTCCCGACCGCGAGAGTCTTTTCCCTGATCGTCTCCACCCTCCTCCTCCAGGCGAACGCCGTCTTCGTCGGCGTGGGGTTCGGCCTGCACCCTGTCTTCATCCTGGTCGTCATGACGCTCGTGGAGGTCGGGATCGTCCTCGCTATCTACGAGATCCTGGACACGTTTGCCGAGCAGTCGGAGCGGGTCCAGCGGTTCACGAAGAGTACGGAAGAGAAGATGAAGAAATACCCGATCCTGCACAGGTACGGGGCGGCCACGCTCATCGTCCTCCCCATGCTCCCGGTGATTGGCCTCTACTCCAGTGTCGTCATCGGGTGGCTTCTGCGCTGGGGCAGGGTTCCGTCGGTCTTCTTCGTCACGCTCGGATGGGTCCTCGTCACCGGCTTCCTCCTGCTCGCGGCCCTGGGGTTCGTCAGGCTGATCTTTTGAGCCGCGATATTTCGTTATCCTCCAAAGAATCATCCGGTACTACCCGGAGCCCGGCCTCTCCTGCCCGATCATGCGGGCTCCCGGTGCAGTCACGTATATATATCCTCTTCCCCATCACGCCGCGACGTGCGATCATCGATCCAGCGGCGCTTCACCAGAGACCGCCCGCGGGATCGTGATCGCATGCAACGGGCTCTCCCCTCACTCAAGACGGGAGCCTGCAAGGAAGAAGGTGAGACCGATGAGAGATGCATTTCTCCGGGTGATGACCGCCGCTATCGTCGTCATCGCCGTAATTTGTGCCACAGGGCTCGTTTCTGCACAGATCATCAGTCCCGTGCAGCCGGATCGAACGCTGGTGATCGCACCCCCGGAACCGCCAACCCCGACGCCGACGCCCATCCGACCGCCGGTAGTCGGACCCCTGGACCCGGTTGTCCAGCCGCCGATCGTTCCAACGGCCACGCCCATGCAACCGCCGACGATCCCGACCGCTACGCCGACAGCCGCGCCGACAGGTACGATACCGGAACTGCCGACCGCCCCGACGACCACGATGCCCACACCGGTGCCGACGGTCACGTCGACGCTGCCGCCGGCGGTGCAGCCCACCCGGGCCCCTGAGAGCACTCTGATTGGCGCCGGGACGCAGATCTCAAGCAGCCCGGGGGATAACCTCTTCCCGGCGATATCCGGGGACAACATCGTCTGGTACGACAACGATTCAGCCTCGATCCAGCTCTACGAGATCCCATCGGGGAACCTGTCGACCATATCCACGACAACATCGATTCCTCTCGACCTGCCGCACGAACTGGCCATCGACGGGATGAACGTCGTCTGGACGGGAGGAGACCCGCGGACAGGAGGGGTTGCCGTATACCTCTATGACATCGCGTCAGGCAGGCTGCAGCCGGTGACGAACGGCTCGGGGCTCCCCGGATACCCGGGTGTCTCGGAGGAGTTCGTCGTCTGGATAGACGGGGACGAACTGGGCGATCTCTATCTCTACGAGATTGCGAGCGGGAACAGCACGCAGGTGACGGACGATCCCTACGAGCAGATCCTGGCCGACGTCAGTGGAGGCACATTCGTCTGGGCGGACAACGAGACCGAGGGAGGGGACCTCGACATCGCGGTGGCCTCCCTGAATGAGTCGGGGGTGCGGTTGCTCGGGGATGCAGGCGACGACAGTTATCCCGATCTCTCGAGTGACGGCAACCGCCTCGCCTGGATCAACGCCAACGAGAACCGGACCGCCGTCTACCTCTACGACCTCTCGACCGAGAACATCACGCAGGTGACCGGTGAGTCCGCACAACCCGATGCGGTCGCGGTCGACGGGGATCACGTGGTCTACTCGGACTGGCGGAACGGAAACCTCGACATCTACCTCTACAATATCAGCACGGGGGTGGAGACGCCGATCACCGAGGACCCGTACGCCCAGTCCCTCCCGGACATCTCTGAAGGGGTGGTCGTCTGGATGGGCAACAACACCGGGCAGTGGGAGATCTATATGTGGGAGGTGCCGGGAGGGCTGTAGGCATGATCGGGCCGGCCCAACTCCCTTTTTGGACTCCGGCCGGGCCGGAGATCCGTGCGAGGAGAGCAATCTCACAATCCGCGCGTTCTTGAATACCTTTATCACCCTTCTCCAGAGACTCTTAACTGAACCGATGAAGATCATCAAAGATCCGGTGCACGGCTACGTCGAGGTGGAACCGCTCGCGCTCCGGCTGCTCGACTCCGAGGTCGTCCAGCGGCTCCGCCACGTCACCCAGCTTGGGTTTGCCAACCTTGTCTACCCCGGGGCGAACCACACCCGGTTCGAGCACTCGCTCGGGACGATGCATCTATCGGGCCTGATGGCGAGGATACTCGACCTCGACGACGGCGAGGCGAGGCTTGTTGCGACGGCTGCCCTCCTCCACGACATCGGCCACGGCCCCTTCTCCCACGTCACCGAACCGGTGATGGAGGAGTTCGTGGGGAGGAGCCACCACCAGATCGATCATCTGGTCGGCGAGGGGACGGTCGCCACCATCCTCGAGGCGGAGGGGATCGACCCTGTCGAGGTCTGCGCCGTCGTCGCGGGCGAGCACCCCCTCGCGAGCATCATCCACGGGAGCCTGGACGTCGACCGGATGGACTACCTGATGCGGGACGCCCACTACACCGGGGTGCCCTATGGGACGGTCGACGCCCACCGGCTGATCCGGTCGACGATCCTCACCCGGTCCGGGGTCGCCCTCTCTGAGGGCGGGATCAACGCCGCCGAGTCGCTCCTGATCGCCCGGACGCTGATGCGCCCGGCGGTCTACTTCCACCACGTGAGCCGGATCGCGACGAGCATGTTCGTCCACGCCCTCCGCGAGGAGGTGCTGAACGTCCCGGACGCAGACGCCCGCGACCTCGTCAGGATGGACGATGCCGCCTGCATGGAGCGGCTGAAACACTCTTCCTGCGCGATCGTCCGCGACCTCGCCTGTCGCGTCTACGCCCGGGATCTCTACAAACGGGCGCTCTACATCGGCGAAGACCGGGTGAGCGCCGCACCCCTCCAGCAGAACCTCGGCCCCGCCCGGGAGCGGGAGATCGCCCGCGAGATCGCCGAGACCGCCGGTATCACGCCGGATGAAGTCCTCGTCGACATCCCCCGGCTCCCCGGGGCTCTCTCGATGGAGGTCCGGGTCAGGAACAGCCACCATATGGTCGATATCGAGGAGGTCTCCCCCCTCATCAACACCTTGAACGATACCCGGCGGCAACAGTGGCGTCTCGGCGTCTACACCACGAAAGAGCACCGGAGCGCGGTGGAACAGGCGGCGACGGAGGTTCTCCGGGTGAAGCGGGCAACCAAACAGGATAAACTCGTAGTGACATAATAGATGGAGAGCGCATGACAAAGGAGTTCGTCGTCGGGGTCACCGGAGCAAGCGGGGTCGTCTACGCCCGCCGCCTGCTCGAGGTGCTCTGTGATCAGGCAACGGTGCACGTCGTCATATCCGACACCGCCCGGCAGATCGCCGGGATCGAAGGCGTGGACCTTGAGGGGTTCGATGCCATATACGCCGAGAACAGCAACCTCGCGGCCGATATCGCGAGCGGATCGTTTCGCTACGACGGGATGGCGATCGTCCCCTGCAGCATGAAGACGCTTGCCGCCGTCAGCAACGGCCTCGCCGAGAACCTGATCGGCCGGGCGGCGGACGTTTGCCTCAAGGAAAGGCGCCCCCTCCTCCTCCTGCTGCGGGAGATGCCGCTCTCCCGGATACACCTGAAGAATATGCTTGCCGCCGACGATGCCGGCGCGACCGTGATGGTCGCAAGCCCTCCCTTCTACCAGCGCCCGGAGACGATCGACGACCTCGTCGATATGGTGGTGGCCCGGGTGCTTGACCACATGGGGGTCGAACACAACCTCGGAACCCGATGGAGCGGATACGATGCGTGAATTTATCGAACTGATGCGGGAGCAGGGCAGGGTCGAGGAGATCGAGAGCCCCTGCTCGACCGTCTACGAGGCTCCCCGTATGGCGAGCCGGACCAACAAGATCCTCTTCTTCCACGACCTGGACGGCCACCGAGGAGTGATGAACCTCCTCTCCGACCGCCGATCGCTTGCAGCGGCGCTCGGTGTCGACGAGAAGAACCTCGTCGGGCACCTGGCTGCGATGACCTACAGCGGTCGCGTGGTGGATGCGGGCCGGCTCGAGGGCGGCGTCAAGCCCGATCTCTCCCGGCTCCCGGTCATGAAGCACTTCCCCGGCGACGCCGGACGCTACTTCACCTCCGGGATCGTCTTCTCGCGCTACGACGGCGTGGAGAACGCCTCCATCCACCGGATGATGGTCCTCGACGATCACAGGGTCGTCGCCCGCCTGGTGGAGGGTCGGCATACCCATACACTGCTGAAGGCAGCGCTCGCCCGGGGTGAGAAACTCCCGGTCGCGGTCACCGTCGGGACGCATCCGTTGGTGACGTTTGCTGCCTGCACCCGCGTCCCGGAGGGGAGAGAACTCGCCTACGCCGCGGAGTTGATGGGCGGCGAACTCGGGGTCCGCGAGTGCGAGAACGGTGTCCGGGTTCCCGACGCCGAGATCGTCCTCGAGGGCTACATCACCGCCGAGAAGGTTGCGGAAGGGCCGTTCGTCGATATCACCGGGACCTACGACCCCGTGCGGCAGCAGCACGTGATCGAGTTCACCCGGATGTACTGCAAGGACGATCCCATCTACCACGGCATCCTCCCGGCCGGCGCCGAGCACAAACTCCTGATGGGGGCACCGTATGAACCGAAGATCTACCGCGCCGTGGGCGAGGTGACGACGGTGCGTGACGTCCTCCTCACGAAGGGCGGTGCCGGCTACCTCCACGGGGTGGTGCAGATTCGGAAGAATACGCAAGGCGACGCGAAGAACGCCATCATGGCGGCGTTTGCGGCCCATACCTCTCTAAAGCACGTCGTGGTGGTGGACGAGGATATCGACATCCACGACCCCTACGACGTCGAGTACGCGATCGCGACGAGGGTGCGGGGCGACACCGATATCATGGTCGTCACCGGCGTCCGGGGTTCGTCGCTCGACCCGACGCGGCTAGGTGACGGGACGAACGTGAAGGTCGGGGTCGATGCTACCATAGTTATGGGGAGAGAGGACGAATTCAGGAGAGCGGAGTGGGTGTAATGTACCTGGATGCAAGCGATGAGAAGGTGCTCGCCGGTGAGTTCGGTGAGACCCGGCAGAAGATGATGGAGATCCTGGTCGCGCTCGGGGATGTCTACGGGGCGGAGAAACTCGTCCCGATCACGAGCGCCCAGGTGAGCGGTGCGTCCTACAAGACCATCGGGAAGTGGGGACTCTCCTGGCTCCAGAGTCTCAACGCCCGGGCGGCGGTCCCGGCGGTCTTGAACCCCATCGGGATGCCACGGGAAGGGTGGCAGGAGTTCGGGATCGGCGAGGAGTTTGCGGCCCGCCAGGCAGAGGTCGTCGAGGCTTACCGGAGACTCGGGATCCGGGTCGAGTGCACCTGCACGCCCTACTACCTCCGGATCACGGAGTACGGGGAGCACCTGGCCTGGTCGGAGTCGTCGGCGGTCGCCTACGCGAACTCGGTCCTCGGCGCCCGGACGAACCGTGAGGGCGGGCCGAGCGCTCTTGCGGCGGCAATCATCGGAAAGACCCCCTACTATGGCCTCCATCTTGTCGAGAACCGGCGGCCGCAGGTCGTCGTCGAGGTCGAGAGCGGCACCGGCCCGCACGCGAACCACTGGGGCGGCATCGGCCACGTGGCGGGGAAGAAGGTCGGGAACCGGATCCCGCTGATCACAGGCATCCGGCCGAACCGCGACCAGTTGAAGGCGCTCGGCGCTGCGATGGCGGCGACCGGGGCGGTCGCCCTCTTCCACGTCGATAAGATCACCCCGGAGACCCGGGTCTTCTCGTTCGACACCGGCGACCTCGACCGCATAACGGTGACGGAAGACGAGGTCGAGGCCCTCTTTGCAGAGACCGAGGTCGAGGCGGTCGCGGTCGGGTGCCCCCACTGCTCCGCCGACGAGCTCCGGGAACTCGCGGAACTCCTCCGGGGGAAGAAGACGACGAAGCCCTTCTACGTCTTTGCTGCAAAGGGGGTAGCAGCGGCGAACCCTGACCTCGTAGGCGTCATCGAGCGGAGCGGCGCCCGGGTGATCCCGGATACCTGCATGGTCGTCTCGCCCCGGATGGACGAGTTCGGCTCAATCATGGTCGACTCGGGGAAAGCCCTCGCCTATGTCCCCGGAATGTGCGGTGCGCTCGCCCGGATCGGGACGCGGAGGGAGTGCGTCGAGGTCGCGACGTCGTGAGGGCATCAGTTATCCTCACTTATTCCCTCACCCGAAGCCGCGAATCACTATCAGCGACCGATATCGCAAGCGAAGGCGCGAAGGCGCGAAGTTCGGTATAGTTACTTGTAACTCCCTTTCGCGGCTTCGCGCTCTTCGCGTGAGGCCATATCATCGCTTATAACCTGTTAGCTCGCGCGAAGTCGCGAAGGACGCGAAGTTCGGCATACGTGTGCCGGCGACTTCCTTCGCGCCTCCACCCGAACCTACCGTTGTCCGGACGGGCCAACTCACGCCCCCACCGGCTTCACGTCGAGCACCTGCATCAGGCCCTCGTCGAGCATGTAGCCCCGGAGCCGGTCGCGGTTGCCCCGCAGGCTCTCGATGCTGTTGATCCCGGCGGCACCAAGGAGTTCGGCGAGTTCGAGCGTCCACGCCCGGATCAGGTTCGCCACCAGTCCCGACGCCTCGTCGGGGTCCAGGCGCGCCACGAGGTCGGGCCGCTGGGTGGCGATCCCCCAGGGGCAGAGGCCGCGGTAGCAGTTCCCGCAGACCCGGCAGCCCATCGCGGCGAGCGCGGCGGTGCCGATGTAGACCGCGTCCGCCCCGAGGGCGATCGCCTTCGCGATGTCGGCGCTCCCCCGAATACCGCCGCTCGCGATGACGGATATCTCGTTTCTGATCCCCTGGTCGCGGAGTTTCTGGTCCACGCTCGCGACCGCCGCCTCGATCGGGATGCCGACGTGGTCGCGAAGGACCATGGGTGCCGCGCCGGTGCCGCCGCGGAACCCGTCGACGACGACCGCATCGGCCGGCGAGCGGGCGATCCCGGCGGCAATGGCGGCGGCGTTGTGGACGGCGGCGATCTTCACGAAGACCGGCTTCTTCCACTCCGTCGCCTCCTTGAGGCCGCGGACGAGCTGGGCGAGATCCTCAATGCTGTAGATGTCGTGGTGCGGCGCGGGGCTGATCGCGTCGCTTCCCTCCGGGATCATCCGTGTCCGGGAGATCTCGGCGCAGACCTTCTCCCCCGGGAGGTGGCCGCCGATGCCGGGCTTCGCTCCCTGGCCGATCTTGATCTCGATCGCCGCGCCCCGCTCCAGGTAATCGATGTTCACGCCGAACCGCCCGGACGCGACCTGGACAATCATCCGGTCCTGGTAGGGGTGGAGTGCGGCGTGCAGCCCGCCTTCCCCGGTGCCCATGAACGTCCCGGTCTCCTTTGCCGCCCGGGCCATGGCAACCTGGGCGTTGAGGCTGATCGCCCCGTAACTCATGTGCCCTATCATCACGGGGGTTTCGATGCGGAGGTTCGGGGTGAGGCGTGTCCTGAGTTCAACGTCGCCGCCTTCCCGCCGCCGGAGATCGAGCCGCGCCGGCCTCTTCCCGAGATGGGTCACGAGTTCGATCGGCTCGCGGAGCGGGTCGAGGCTCGGGTTCGTGACCTGGCAGGCGTCCAGCACCAGGCGGTCGAAGATGACCGGGTAATCGAGGGCGTTGCCCATCCCCGCGAGGATGATCTTCCCCGTCCGGGCCTGGTTGTAGATCGCCTCCCGGGCCTCCCGCGTCCAGAGGGGGTGGCTCCGGTAGTCGCAGGGGTGCTCCTCGAGGCTTATGGCGTCCCGGGGGCAGCAGGCGATGCAGCGGTGGCATGCGGTGCAGTTCCGGGAGTTGACCTGTATCCGGTCGTAATCCCACCGGAAGACACCGTAGGAGCAGTTCTCGATGCACCGCCCGCACTCCATGCACCGGACGGGGTCGATACCGATCCGGTAGCGGGAAGGGAGGCTCCCGATCATGCGACAATCCTCCCGATCACCGGCTCGCCCGCGCCGGGCATCCGAATCGACTCGACCCGTGGTTCCATCGCCCGGATTGCGGCCTCTTCGCTCGAGATGTAGAGCCGGTCGCCGCACTCGCCGACGACCATCGGGCGGAGCTTGCCCCGGTCGGTGAATCCGACCATCATATCGCGGTTTGCGGCCACGATGGCGAACGGCCCGTTCATCATCGCGGAAGCGTAGACAAGCCGGAGGGCTCCGTTCCACTCCCGCTCGGCCTCGGGCATCCGGTCGATCTCCTCCCAGAAGGGCGGAGCGAGCGCCCGGATCGCGATATCGACGTCAAGGCCGTGCCGCCGCACCAGAAGGTCGATCAGGTAGGCGACGACCTCGGTGTCGGTGTGCATCGTGCAGGTGTAGCCGAAACTCTCGATGTAGCGCCGGTTCGTCCCGTAGGAGGTGATCTCGCCGTTGTGCACGACGCTCCAGTCGAGGAGGTTGAACGGGTGCGCACCGCCCCACCACCCGGGGGTGTTCGTCGGGTAACGGTTGTGCGCGAGCCAGATGTAGCCCTCGTAGTCCTCGATCCGGTAGAAGTCCGCAACGTCCTCGGGCCACCCGCCGGCCTTGAAGACTCCGAGGTCTTTGCCGGAGGAGAAGATGAGCGCGCCGCGGCGGGCGGCGTTGACCTGCATCACGAGGGCGCTGACGATCTCATCCTCCGGTGTTCCGAGGGACGGATCGGGCTTGAAGAAGTAGCGCCAGGGGGTGTGAGCCGCCCGGAGACCTGGCCGATCGCGTGTCGGAATCGCCTCGTCGTGCTCGATCGTTCCCCACTGCGCGAGCGTCGAATCGAGGAGCGGCTTGCTCTCGCGGATGCCGTCGAAGAAGACGTGGAGGGCGTAGCAGTCCCGGTAGTCAGGGTAGATGCCGTAGGCTGCGTACCCCGCCCCTTCGCCGCTGCCGCGCTCGTTCATCATGGAGAGGGCCTCCCGGATGCCGGAACCGTCCATCGTCCGGCGAGATCTGTCCATTACGCCTATTATGCCGCACATAACCATCACGGTCGACCCGTCCCCCTCCACCGCGGGTGGTCGGGGAACGCTCTGGTAGATCTATATGGACAATGTATAAATAATATTGGAAGGAAGTTTCCTTCTACATGTCTGGCGACAACATCTCGGCAATGCTCGAGCGCATCGAGCAGGACAACGTCCGGTTCCTCCGACTGCAGTTCACCGATCTTCTGGGTATGCCCAAGAACGTCTCCATCCCGGCGAAGCAGGTCGGGAAGGCGCTGACCGACGGTATCGGGTTTGACGGGTCGTCGATCGAGGGGTTCGTCCGGATCGAGGAGTCGGATATGGTGCTCAAGCCCGATATCTCGACCTACAGCCTCCTGCCCTGGCGGCCGCGGGAGAAGAGCGTCGCCCGGTTCATCTGCGACGTCTGCAAGCCGGACGGCACGCCGTTCGAGGGCGACCCGCGCTACGTCCTCCGGCGGGCGATGGAGGACGCGGCAAAAGACGGCTATGTCTTCAACACCGGGCCGGAACTGGAGTTCTTCCTCTTCAAGATGCTCGACGGCCGACCGACCACGCAGTTTCAGGACGCCGGCGGCTACTTCGACCTGGCGCCGACCGATCTCGCGGAGGATCTCCGGCGCGAGATCATCCTCGCGCTCACCGAGATGGGGTTCGAGATCGAGGCGTCCCACCACGAGGTCGCCGAGAGTCAGCACGAGATCGACTTCAAGTACAGCGACGCGCTCCACACCTCCGACAACGTCATCACGTTCAAGTTCGCAGTCAAGACGATGGCGCTGATGCGCGGCCTGCACGCATCGTTCATGGCGAAACCGATCTACGGCATCTGCGGGAGCGGGATGCACGTCAACTGCTCCCTTGCAAAGGACGGCAAGAACGCCTTCTTCGACCCGGATGCCCCGCGGCAGCTCTCGGAGACCTGCATGCACTTCATCGGCGGGCTGCTTTCCCACGCAGAAGCCGTCACCCGGGTCGCGAACCCGACGGTCAACTCCTACAAGCGGCTCGTCCCCGGCTACGAGGCGCCCTGCTACATCAGCTGGAGCGCGAGCAACCGCTCGGCCCTCGTCCGGGTTCCGGCGCCCCGCGGCAACAGCACCCGGGTCGAGTTCCGCAGCCCTGATCCCACCTGCAACCCCTACCTCGCCTTCACGGCGATGCTCGCCGCCGGGATGGAGGGCGTCCGGCAGGAGATCGAGCCGCCGAACGATGCCCAGAAGAACATCTACCACATGACGGCCGCAGAGCGGGGCCACACCGGGATCGCGACCCTGCCCGGGGATCTCGCCGAGGCCCACCGGGCGCTGCTCGCCGACGACCTCATCTGCAACGCGCTCGGCCCTCACGTCGTCGAGGCGCTCACGAATGTTGCGAACGCCGAGTGGGACGCCTACCGGACGGCGGTCCACCCCTGGGAACTCGACCGGTACCTGGCGACCTACTGACCTCTTTTTTTTGCGGGGGGAGCGCCCACCACCTTCGTCCGTAACCGGCCCGCGTGAAGCCGTAACCCCATCCTGCGGCCGACCGGAGCGCCGCAGGAACGTTCATATCCCCTAAGGCGCATAGATGCGCGTATCGGCCGAACAGGGAAGAGATATGACGCAGAGAAAAGACATCGACGCCATGCGGCGCAAGCGCGAGATCGACGGTCTGGTCGGGGCGCTCTCGGAGCAGGCCGAGAGCGTGCGACTGGCCGCGGCAGAAGCCCTCGGCACCGTTGGGGATGAACGGGCGCTCGGACCGCTGGAACGGCTGAAATTCTCGGACCCGGATGCCGGCGTCCGGCGGGCCGCATCGGTCGCCCACGCCCGGGTGGCCGGGAGGCTCGCGGACAGGAAGGCGGCGGAGGGGATCTCCCGCGGACCATAAGCCCGCACCCAAGACATATATCCCCGGGACGTCTACGCGGAAGACGACCAGGTAGACTGCCATGGCGACAATCGATGAGGTCGATACCATGCGGGACTCCCGCGATATCGACGGGCTGATCCGGGCGCTCGCTGATGAGGACGAGTTCGTCCGGTCGCAGGCGGCCCTCTCCCTCGGGACGCTCGCCGACCCGAAGGCGAGCGAACCGCTTATGCGGATGCAGAAGGAGGACCCGAGCGCCTCGGCCCGGGAGGCGGCCGCGACCGCGTATAAATGGGTGGTGGGCCGGATCCGGGAGGCCGGGCCGGCCCGTTGATGATCCTCACAGGACGACGTACATCATCCAGAGGAACCCCGTTCCGATCGCGACCGTGACGAGGAGCACGAGCATTCCTATCTTTAAGAACTCCACGAACGAGATGGTGAAACCGTTCCGTGCGGCTATCCCGAGGACGACGACGTTCGCCGACGCCCCGATGACCGTGCCGTTCCCGCCGAGACAGGCACCGAGCGAGAGCGCCCACCAGAGCGGGTAGACATCCATCGACCCGCTCATACCCTGGATGAGGGGGATCAGGGTGGCGGTGAGGGGGATATTGTCCACGATGGCTGAAGCAAACGCCGCGAACCAGGCGATGATCAGGATGGCTTCGCCTTCTGAATGGACGTTCGCGACCACGAACTCCGCGACGCTCGCGATGACCCCGGTCTCGACGAGAGCGCCGACGACGACGAAGAGCCCGCCGAAGAAGAAGAGGGCCGGCCACTCGATCTTCTCAAAGATCTCCTCGGGCGCCTGCCTGCTCCAGAAGAGGAGGATGGACGCGCCGATCAGGGCGACGAGGGCGGGTTCGAGACCGAGCAGGTCGTGGGTGAAGAACATCCCGATGACGAGGGCGATGACGATGACCGACTTCTTGAAGAGCGGCCAGTCGCGGATCGCCTCCCGCTCCTTCAGGTCTGCAAACGTCCTCTCGATCCCCTCCCGCTCGTCGGGCGAGACGTGGAGTTCCTTTCTGTAGATCAGGGCGAGCATCCCCAGGACGACGACGAGGTTGACGGTCATCATCGGCGCCATGTTGACGATGAACTCGTTGAACGTCAGGCCGGCGGCCGAACCGATCATGATGTTCGGGGGGTCGCCGATGAGCGTCGCCGCCCCGCCGATGTTGGAGGCGAAGATCTCGGCGATGAGGAAGGGAATAGGGTTGACCTTCATGACGCTCGCGACGTAGAGGAGCATCGGGGTGATCAGGAGAACCGTCGTGACGTTGTCGAGGAAGGCGCTCGTGAGGCCGGTCACGAGCGAGAAGAGCAACAATACCCGCATCGGGCTCCCTCTTGCAAGTTTCGCCGTCTTGATGGCGATATACTCGAAAAGACCGCTGCCCCGGGCGGTGTTGACGATGATCATCATCCCGATCAGGAGGAAGATGGTGCCGAGGTCGATGTACTCCGGGATCATCTCCCAGGGGACGATGTGGAGGAGAACGACGACCGATGCGCCGACCATCGCGACCACCGCGCGGTGAATCCGCTCGTCGATGATGAGCGCGTAGGTGATGATGAAGACCAGGACGGCGATCAGTTCCGGACCGACGATCATGCACCGTCACCCCGGCGGCAGAGGGGGGTGCGGATAACGGGATATGCCCCAGGAGACAGAATGACGAACATAGAACTCCCTGAAGAGGATGAATTGTAGAACTCAGGTGCGCATGCACTTCCTATAATCATGCCGATTCATGGCGCCGAAAAGACGGAGCCGGGGTGAAGAACCGTGTACCGGCGGTTCAATCCGCCGCGGTCTTCTCCAGCCTCAACCGGATGATCTTGTATGCCTCCCCTGCAATCAGTATCGGCAGGCCGAGCAGGACGAGCAGCCCCCAGTCAGCGAGGGCCAGTGGTGCCGTCCCGAGGAAGATCTGCAGGATGGGGACGTAGACCACCAGCACCTGGAGGGCGAGGGTCCCGAGGATCGCGAGGATCAGAGCGGGATTCGTGAAGAACCCGATCTGGTGGAGGGGGAACCGGAACGACCGGAAGTTCAGCACGTTGTAGAGTTCGAAGATGACGAGGCCGGTGAACACCATCGTCCGCGCCCGGTCGAGATCGACCTCATAGAGGCCGGAGAAGACATAGATGGTCAGGAGACCGAGCCAGACCCCGAGGATGAGGACGACGGCGTAGGCGTTCCGCGTAAGGATGGACTCGTCCGGGTCCCGCGGCCGCTTCTGCATGACGTCCCGCTCGGCGGGTTCGAGGCCGAGCGCAATGGCGGTGAGGCCGTCGGTGACCAGGTTGATCCAGAGGATCTGGATGGGGATGAGGATCAGCGGCAGACCGAGGAGGAGCGCGCCGACGATCGCGACGAGTTCCCCGGCGTTCGAGGAGAGGAGGTAGCGGGTGAACCGGGCGATGTTGTCGTACTCCCGCCTCCCCTCCGCGACGCCGGCGACGATGCTTGCGAAGTTGTCGTCCACGAGCACCATGTCGCTTGACTCCTTTGCGACATCCGTCCCCTTGATCCCCATGGCGATCCCGATGCTCGCCTTCTTCAACGCCGGAGCATCGTTGACGCCGTCGCCGGTCATCGCAATGATCGCTCTCTCCCGCGAGAGTACATCGATCACACGGAGTTTGTGCTCCGCCGTGACCCGGGAGAGGACTTTTGTCTTCTTTAGACGGACTTCGAGTTCATCGTCGCTCATCGCTTCGAGATCCGCCCCGGTAATTGCCCCCTCGCTCGACAGGCCGAGGTTTTGAGCGATGGCGTAGGCGGTCAACGGGTTGTCGCCCGTGATCATGATGACGTCGATCCCGGCGCTCTTACAGAGCCGTATCGCCTCCGCTGCCTCGGGGCGCGGCGGATCGACGATCCCGGCAAACCCGAGGAAGACAAGGTCCTCCTCAACCGCATCTTCGGTCCACTCGATACCGTCCGGGAGCGGGCGGCATGCCGCCCCGAGCACCCGGAGCCCGCTGGAGGCATACCCGTCGATCTCCGCGAGGAGGGCAGCGCGAAGGTCCTCCGTGAGCGCCACCTCCGTTCCCTCAAGAAGCACCCGGGACGAACGGGAGAGGAGAACCTCCGGCGCCCCCTTTACATGGGCGACGTACCCTCCTTCTTCGGGGTAGATGATCGTCATCCGTTTCCGGGTGGAGTTGAACGAGAACTCCTCTGCCGCCTCCGGGGCGTCGTCGCGAGAGAGGCCGGCCTTCTCCGCCGCGACCACGAGCGCCCCCTCGGTCGGGGTGCCGAAGACCCGCCACCCCCCCTCCTCGAGGGCGAGGGTCGCGTGGTTGCAGAGGAGGACGGTGCGGAGGAACTGCCGGAGCCCCGGGTTCCCGAGCGGGTCGATCGGTTTCTCCCCTGCGAGGAACTCCCCTTCCGGGGCATACCCGGTCCCGGTCACCGCGACCTCGGCATCAGGCGTCCTGACCCGGACGACTGCCATCTCGTTCCGGGTGAGGGTCCCGGTCTTGTCGGTGCAGACCACCGAGACCGCACCGAGGGTCTCCGATGCCGGAAGGTTGCGGATCAGGCAGTTCTTCCGCATCATGGTCTTGATGCCGAGGGCGAGCGTGAGCGTCACGACCGCCGGGAGCCCCTCGGGGATCACCGCCACCGCGAGCGAGACGCCGATGAGGAACATCTCCAGGAACTCCCGCTGCTGCAGGAGGCCGACGGCGACCGCAATCACCGCGATGGCGATCGCGATCACCCCGAGGTCGCGGCCGAGGCGGTCCATCTGCCGGGCAAGGGGCGTCTGTTCGTCCTTGACCCGCTGGGAGAGGCCGGCTATCCTGCCGAACTCGGTCTCCATCCCGGTGGCGACGACCACACCCCGTCCGTGTCCGTTGACGACCGTCGTGCCCGAGAACGCCATGTTGGTCCGTTCGGCAAGGTCGGTCTCGGGGGGGAGCACCCCCGGATCCTTCTCCACGGGCGACGACTCGCCCGTCAGCGGCGCCTCGTCCACCTCGAGCGAGGTCGCATCGAGGATGACGAGGTCGGCGGGCACCCGCTCCCCCATATCGAGGAGGACGATATCCCCCGGCACGATCCCCGACGCGTCGATCTTCTCCTGCCTCCCGTCGCGGACGACCACGGCGTGCTGTACGAGCATCTTCTTGAGCGCCTCGATCGCCTCGCCGGCCTGCCACTCCTGCGAGAACCCGAGGAGCGCGTTCAAAAAGACGATGATCAGGATGGCGGCGGCGTCGAGGCGTGCGCCGACAAGGAACGAGACCGTCGCCGCGATGATCAGGATGATGATGAGAACGCTCTTGAACTGCCGTAGAAAGACCTGAAGGCGGGTCTCCCGGGCCTCTTCACGGAGGACGTTCTCCCCGTAGCGCTGCAGCCGCTCCTTGACTTCTTCTGTGGAGAGCCCGGACGGGCCGGTGCCGAGTTTCTGCCGGATATCCTCCGTGGAGAGGGTGTACCAGTCGGGAGGAGAGGTCCTTTCGGTGAGCGGAGCCTTTTCCTGGTTCCGGGTCGGCACGGCCATATAAATTCAGTTCAGCGCGGGGCTATAAAAATTATCGCGAACGCTCCATCGAAAGGGCGAAGGCCGCCGCCCGGGGCGGGACGGGCGGATGGGGCCCGACCTGCCGTCTCTTCCGGTAATATTATATCGTTCAAACCCCCTGACCGGGGACGGGCCTCCGGGCCCGGGGAGGAATGACGATGAGCAGAATAGCAGTACTGATCACGGATATGTTTGAGGATGTCGAGTACACAAAGCCCGCGGAGTCCTTCCGGGGCGCCGGCCACGATCTCGTCCACGTCGGCCTCACTGCGGGAGAGACCGTGCACGGAAAGGCGGACCGAACACCGGTCACCATCGACCGGGCCGCATCGGACGTCTCGGTGGACGACTTTGACGCGCTCTTCATCCCGGGTGGCTACTCACCCGACAAACTCCGGGCCCACGATGCGCCCGTCGAGTTCGTGCGCCGCTTCGTCGAGAGCGGCAAACCGGTTCTCTCGATATGCCACGCGCCCCAACTCTTGATCAACGCGCAGGTGCTCACGGGCCGCAAGATCACCGGCTGGAAGTCCGTCGCACAGGATATCAGGAACGCCGGCGCGGAGTACGTCGACCGGGAGGTGGTCGTCGACGGCAATATCGTCTCGAGCCGGCAGCCGGGTGACATCCCCGCGTTCATCGAGGCGTCGCTCGCAAAACTTGAGGAGGCTTCGGGCCGGGAGACCCGGGCGGCGGCCGCAGGGCAGCGGTGAGGGCGGAGCCGCCCCGCACAAACTCTTTATGGGTGCGGCCCGCACCCCCTCTTCAGGATGAGTCCAGCAGGTCCGTCGAAGAGCGCAGAGGCATGGGGCAGGCCTGCGATCATCGTCCTCGCCACGGCCCTCGTCGTTCTCCTGGATCTCGCCTTCGGCACGGTCGCGTACAACCCCCTCTTCTACCTGGTGCTCATCATCGCCGCGTTCTGGTACCGGAGGTGTGCGGTCATCGTCGGGATCCTGCTCGCCCTGGCTCACGTCGCCGTCGGGAGCATCCTCTACGGCACCCCGGACGCCGCCATCCTCGTGAATGCGGCCGCCTTCGTCGTTGCCGCATACCTCCTCGGCTACCTCTTCGAGATAGCGGGCAGGCGTGCCGGCGGTCTTCACTTCCATATCGGCGACGGTGGCGGGGCCGCGTGCGACAGGGACACGAGACGGCTGATCGCCCGGCTATCGAGCCGCGACCCCGAGACCCGCTACCAGGCGGCCGGGTGCCTCGGCGACGCGGGCAACCCCGCGGCGGTCGAACCGCTCGCCGCCCTCCTTGACGACCCGGAGGTCGGCGTCCGCTGGAAGGCAACGGAGTCGCTCGGAAGGATGGGGCCTCCCGCCGTCGGGCCGCTCACGGCGAGCCTCAAGAGCGAGAACGTTGACGTCCGCTGGATGGCCGCGGTCGCTCTCAGCGATATCGGCGATCCTGCGGCGATCCCGGCGCTGATGGGTGCGCTTGACGACCCCGACGCCTACGTCCGGAGCAGGGCGGCTCTCGCGCTCGGCGCTATCGGGGAGCCCGCCCGGGAGGAGGTCGTCGCCGGTCTCTCCGGCGGGAACGAGCACGTCAGGCGGGGAGCGGCGGTTGCGCTCGGGATCATCGGGGGGGAGAGGGCCGTCGAGGCGCTCATCGAGGCGCTCCGCGACCCGGACGGGGAGGTGCGGCAGCGGGCCTGCACTGCGCTCGGGGATATCGGTGATGCCGCTGTTCCGCCCCTGATCGAGGCGCTCGGGACGGAGAATGAACTCCTCCGGCGCTCTGCGGCCGCTTCTCTCGGTCTCATCGGGAAGCCCGCCGTCCCCGCGCTCGCCATGGCGCTCCGGCCCGGCGGCGACCCGCGCGCGAGTGTGGGGGCCGCCCATGCCCTTGGGGAGATCGGCGGTCGAATATCGGCCGATATCCTGATCCGGGCGCTCGAAGACGAGCGGGAGGAGGTGCGCGAGGCTGCCCGGGAGGCGCTCGGCAGCATCAGGAAGACATAACAACAGCAAAGATGCACCTGAACGCTATGACTGATAAGACCCGGATCGAGGAACTGATCGCCGATCTCCGGGACGGCCCTCTTGCGGCGCGCCGGGCAGCGACCGCCGGGCTCGGTGAGAGCGGAGAGGCGGCCGTAGAGCCGCTCATTGCTGCGATGCAGGCTGAAGGCAACGACGTCCGGTGGTATGCCGCCCGCGCGCTGGTGCAGATCGGTGAGCCGGCGATCGCCCCCCTCCTCGCGGCGATGCGTGCGGTCTGCGACTGCGACTTCCGGCGATACGGCGCGGCGGCTCTTGCGGAGATCGGCGCCGCCGCTGTCGAACCCCTTGTCGGCATCATCGAGAACGCCGAAACCGACCTCCAACCGTACGCCGCGATGGCCCTCACGAGGATCGGTGAGCCGGCGGTCGGGCGGCTCCTCCGCCTGCTGGAGAGTCCTGATGCGAAGACACAGGAGCGCGCCGTCCTCCTCCTCTGGAAGATGGGGGAGACGGGCGGCGTCCCGCTCACCGAGGCGCTGGAAACAAGAGGCCGATCCGCGCACAATAAATGATCGGGACGCCTTCAGATCGTTAAGGTCTGAATGGCATCTCGCAGGGCAAAAGACGATCTCCGTGAACCCGGGAACATCCTGGTAGCCGGTGCTTTCGGCACGGCAATCCTTGCCGCCCTTCTCGTGGAGCCGCCCGGCACCAACCTCATCCTCTGGGCGCTGCTCTTCGTCCCCGCCGCGGCGGTCGGCTACTTCTACCGCGAAAAGGGGATCGTTGCCGCCACCGTGCTCGGACTCGCCTATCTCGGCGTCACGGCAGGGCGCGCCTACCCCCCGAGCCCGAGCATATTCCTCCCCTTCGTCGCCATGGTCGCTCTTGCGTCGCTCGCCTCGACCGTCGGCTACTCGACCCGGGAGCAGATCCACTACCGGGAGGCCATGGAGCGGGCTCCCGGTGGTGCGTTTCTTCTCAGCCGGGAGGACGGGACGATAGCGGACGCGAACCACGACTTCGCGGAACTCCTCGGCTATGTGAGGCGAGACCTCGCGAACCTGCCGGTATCGAAGATCTGGCCCTACGCCGACGACCGCGAGCGGTTCTTCTCGCAGACACAACCGGGCGCCGGCAACGTGGTCGTCGAGACGCAGTTCCTCGGCCGGGACGGCAGAACACGCTGGTTCGTCCTCTGGGGGCGCTCTCTCGAAGAGACCGTCATCACCTGCCGGGTCTCGGAGATCACCCGATACAGGGAGGCGGAAGCGACCCTGAACGCCGAAAATCGCCGCCTCTTCGCGATCCTGGACACCCTCCCCGCGTATGTCACCCTGCAGGGGGAGGATCATACCATCCGGTTCGCCAACCGCGCGTTCCGGGAGACTTTCGGCGATCCTGAGGGCGGGCACTGCTATGAGGTGCAGCGCGGCTCCCGGCGGCCCTGCAACCCCTGCAAGGGGGCGATGGTCTTCACCCTCAGGAGCCCGCAGCAGTGGGAGTGGGACCACATGAACGGGAAGACCTACGAGGTTCACGCCTACCCGTTCACCGATATGGACGGGGCGCCCCTGATGCTGCAGCTCGGGATCGACATCACCCAGCGGGTTCAGGCGGAAGAGGCGCTCAAAGGGTTCGCCGGGAATCTCCAGACAAAGAACCGGGAGCTGGAGGTGCTCCGGAGCCAGCTCTCTCTCGTCAACGAGGAACTCGACGTGATGGTCCGGGAGCGAACCGCCGACGTGGAGAAACTCCTCGCCCAGAAGGATGAGTTCATATCGCAGCTCGGGCACGACCTCAAGACGCCCTTGACCCCGCTGGTCGCCCTCATGCCGCGGATCATTGAGCGCGAGCATGACCCGGATCTCCGGCGCCTCCTCGAGATCGTCGGCCACAACGTCACCTACATGAAAGAGCTGGTTCAGAAGACCCTGCAGCTCGCCCGGATGAACTCCCTCTACGTCGAGCTCGAGCTCGAACCCCTCGATCTGCAGACGGAACTAGAGAATGCGCTCCGGAACTACACCGTCCTCTTCAAAGCGAAGAGCATCGCCCCGAAGAACAACGTCCCTCCCGGGATCACCGTCAGGGCCGACCGCGTCCTCCTCGGTGAGGTCTTCAACAACCTGATCGCGAACGCCGTCAAGTACATCGAGGGCGAGAAAGGGATGATCACCATCGACGCCGTCCGTGAACAGGATGTCGTGGTCGTCTCGGTCAGGGATACCGGGATCGGCATGAGCCGCGAGCAGCTCGAGAAGGCGTTTGTCGAGTATTACAAGGCCGACGCCTCCCGGCACGACCTCGACTCCCCGGGCCTCGGCCTCACGATCTGTCGGCGGATCGTGGAACGGCATGGGGGGCGGATATGGGCCGAGAGCACCGGGGAGGGGAGGGGTTCGGTCATCATCTTCACCCTTGAGGCTGTAGACGTTTCGTGAAGGATCCGCAGGATTATATACTGTTCCGTGCGAGAGAAGGTACTGAACAACCCGGCGGGGTCCGGAGAGGGAGCAGATGACGGAAGAATCGTTTGGGCGGATTATGGTCGTCGACGACGACGTCTTCATCCTCGCGGTGATGGAGGAACTCCTTGAACCGGAGGGGATTGAGGTCGTCGCCGCGGAGAGCGGCGATGAGTGCATCGCAGAGCTCGCGAGCGGGTTCCGGGGCGTCATCCTGATGGATATCATGATGCCGCGAAAGGACGGATGGGAGACGATCCAGGAGATGATCGATCGCGATCTCATGGAGGGGAACGTCGTCGCGATGCTCACCGCAAAGGACGTCCCGGACGCGGAACTGGAGCACCTCAAGGAGCACGTCATCGATTACATCACGAAACCGTTCGAGGCGGACGAGATCGTGGCCCTCGTGAAGGGGTACCTCAATTACCTGCCGTAAGGGGGGAGAAGGTATGGAGCATTCCTCATCTCTGCCCCGCGACGGACGGACGATCGTCGTCATTGGTTCGTCGACCGGGGGAGCGCGAACCCTGGAGATCGTCTTTTCCCAGTTCCCGCTTGTCGATGCCGCCGTCATCCTCGTCCAGCACATGCCGCATTCCATGAACAGCGCGCTTTGCCGGCATATCGAAGAGATTTCGTTCATGGAGGCCGGGATCGCAGAGGACGGCGAAGAGATCGAGCACGGCAGGATCTACGTGGCCCCGAGCGACCTTCACCTGAAACTGATCAAAAACCGGACGATCAGCCTCTTTGACGACGCGAAGGTGCAGTATGTCAGGCCCTCGATCGACGTCGCCATGACGTCGCTTGAGCGGCGCGAGAGCGACCGGTTCGCCGGGGTGATCCTCTCGGGGATGGGGAGCGACGGCGCCGAAGGAATCCGCCACATCAAGTCCATCGGGGGAACCACCTATGCGCAGGCCCTCCGGACGTGCGCCATCCACTACATGCCCCGCGCCGCGTTCGCGACCGGGCGGGTGGACGAGATGCTCCCGCCGGAAGGGATCCGCGAGAATCTCATCCGGTTCGCCGGGATCCTCTGATGGTCGGGGTCGGCAAATGCGAACGACTCCTCTAAATGCGTGAAGAGTCCATACTTCATGTATGGAGGTCTCGCCTGCTGTCGCCCGGTACTTTGAGGAGATCGAGGCCGGGCTTCTGGCCGCGATGCAGATCGCCGCCGCCGCACGCGCCCGGGGGCTCGATCCGAGAACGGAGATCGAGATCCCGGTGGCAAGCGACCTCGCCGACCGTGTCGAGGCGCTCCTCGGCTACAAAGGGATCGCGGCCCGGATACGGGAACTTGAGCAGAATATGTCCCGCGAGGAGGCGGCGCTCAAGATAGGCGACGATTTCGTGGCACGGAAGTTCGGCGAGACGACGCCGGAGGAGGTCCTCGACCACGCCATCCGTGCAGCGATGGCGCTCCTGACGGAGGGGGTGGTGGCCGCCCCGACGGAGGGGATCGGGAAGGTCAGTCTCGGGAAGAACGACGACGGGACGGACTACCTGAAGATCTACTACGCAGGGCCGATCCGGAGCGCGGGCGGGACGGCGCAGGCTCTCTCGGTGCTGGTGGGCGACTACGTCCGCCAGGCGCTCGGGATCAACCGCTACATCCCCCGCCCGGAGGAGGTGGAACGCTACATCGAGGAGATCCGGCAGTACAACAACATCATGAGTCTCCAGTACCTCCCGAGCGAGAAGGAACTCCGGATGATCATCGAGAACTGCCCCGTCTGCATCGACGGCGAGCCGACGGAGCAGCAGGAGGTGAGCGGCTACCGGAACCTGGAGCGGGTGGAGACGAACACCGTCCGGGGCGGGATGGCGCTGGTCGTCGCGGAGGGGATGGCCCTCAAGGCCCCGAAAGTCCTTAAAAACGTCCGCAAGATGAAGATGCAGGGCTGGGACTGGATCGAGGAGTTGATCAGCGGCGGCCCGAAGAGCGACGACGATGCAAGCGCCGCGATCAAGCCGAAAGACAAGTACATCCGCGACCTGATCGGCGGGAGGCCGGTCTTCTCATACCCGATGCGGAAGGGGGGGTTCCGGCTCCGCCTTGGCCGGGCGAGGAACACCGGTTTTGCGGCCGCCGGCCTGAACCCCGCGACGATGCACATCCTCGGGGATTTCCTCGCGGTCGGGACGCAGATGAAGGTCGAGCGGCCGGGGAAGGCGGCGGGGATCGTGCCGGTGGACTCGATCCAGGGGCCGACGGTCAAACTCCGGAGCGGGGAGGTTCGCCGGGTGGACGACGCGGCGGAGGCCCGGCGGCTTGCCGGGCAGGTGGACGAGATCCTGGACGTCGGCGAGATGCTGGTCAGTTTCGGGGAGTTCATGGAGAACAACCACCCGCTGATGCCCCCGAGTTACTGCGAGGAGTGGTGGATGCTCGAGGGCGGTCCCCGCCACCCGGAGAACGAGCTCGAGGCGATCGAGTTCGCGCTCGACGGGGTCCCGCTCCACCCCGATTATACCTACATGTGGGACGACATCCCCCCGGCCGATATCGCCCGCCTTGCGGACGCGGTCGGCACCGCCGGGACAATCGAGGACGGGGTGCTGATGCTCCCGAACGCCGCGGAGACGAAGGCGATCCTCGAGGAACTCCTGGTTCCCCACCGCCTTCTCGGGGACCGGATCGCGATCAGTGAGCACCTGGTGCTCCTTGCCTGCCTCGGGCTGACGCTGCAGCTTGAGAAGCGGCCGGCGTGGGAGGATGCCCCGATGGAAGACCCGCTCGATCTCGTGATGCACCTCTCGGGCTTTACGGTGCGCTCGCGGGCGGGAACCCGTATCGGCGGGAGGATGGGCCGGCCGGGAAAGTCGAAACAGCGCGAGATGAAACCGCCGCCCCATTCCCTCTTTCCGATAGGCGACGAGGGCGGCGCCCGCCGGTCGTTCCAGGCGGCCTGCGCCTCGAAACCCCGGTCGAACACCGACGGCGGGGTGATCGAGGCGGAGGTCGGGGAGCGGCAGTGCCCTGCCTGCGGCGCCTTCTCTTACAAGAACCTCTGCGAGTGCGGGGCGCACACGAACCCGGTCTTCCGGTGCCCGAAGTGCACCAAAGACGTCGGGCAGGACGTCTGCCCCCGGTGCAACGTGGGGACGGTCTGCCTCCAGAAGGTCACGATCAACGTGAAAAGCGAGTACCTGGCGGCGCTGGATAACCTCGGGGTGCGCGAGTCCTCGGTCGCGCTCTTAAAGGGCGTGAAGGGCCTGATATCCCGCGAACGGCCGGTGGAGCCGATCGAGAAGGGGATTCTCCGGGCGCTGCAGAACATTTATGTCTTCAAGGACGGCACCGTCCGCTACGATATGATCGACCTTCCCCTGACTCATTTCCGGCCGGACGAGGTCGGCGTCCCCGTCGAGCGGCTCCGCGAACTCGGCTACACCCACGATACCTACGGCCGGGAACTCGCCGGCGCCGACCAGGTGCTCGAACTCCGCCACCAGGACATCCTGGTCTCGGAGGACTGCGGCGAGTGGCTCGTCCGGGTGGCGAAGTTCGTCGACGACCTCCTGGTGCGGGTCTACGGGCTGGAACCCTTCTACCGGGCCGAGAAACCGCTCGACCTCGTGGGGCAGCTCCTGATGGGGCTTGCCCCACACACGAGCGCCGGGGTTCTCGTCCGGCTGATCGGGTTCTCGAAGGCGCCGGTCGGCTACGCTCACCCGTTCTTCCACGCGGCGAAACGGCGGAACTGTTTTGCAGGCGATACGGAGATCACCGTCTCCGACGGGCGGGGGTGGACGACCGTCCCCATCCGACAGTTCGTGACGGAGAACTTCGATCTCTCGAAGCCGGGGATCGACCACGTGGGGACGTTCTACTCCGATCCCCGGCAGCCGTTCTACGTCCGGAGCATCGACCCGCAGGGCAAGGTCAGCCTGAAGAAGGTGACGTCCGTCTCCGTCCACCGCGCCCCGGCGCACCTCGTCCGGTTCGTAACACGGCGGGGGAAGGTTCTCACGGTGACTCCCGACCACGCGATGCTCGTCTGGGACACCGATTACCTCCGTAAGATCCGGGCGCTTGAGGTCGCGATCGGCGACCGCGTCCCGGTGGAGGAGGGCGGGTTCGTCGTCAGTGATGAGATCGCGAGCCGCGAGACGGTGCAGGCGCTCGACGACCGGGTCTACTGCCTGACGGTCGCCGAGAACCATACGCTCGTCGCGAACGGGATCTTCTGCGGGCAGTGCGACGGCGACGAGGACTGCGTGATGCTCCTCCTCGATGGTCTGATCAACTTCTCCCGCGCTTACCTCCCCGAGACCCGGGGCGGGACGATGGACGCCCCGCTCGTCCTGACCAGCCGGATCGATCCGGCGGAGGTCGACAAGGAGAGCCACAACGTCGATGTCTGCGACCACTACCCGATCGAGGTCTACAACGGCTGTCTTGCCTACGCCCACCCGAAGGATCTCGACAAATACGTCGACCGGGTGGAGCGGCGGCTCGGGACCCCGGCGCAGGTCGAGGGGTTCTCCTTCACCCACCCGACCTCGAACATCTCGGCGGGGCCGCTCGAGTCGACCTACACGAAACTCGGGTCGATGCTCGACAAACTCGATGCGGAGCTCGACCTCGCGAAGAGGATCCGGGCGGTGGACGAAGACGACGTCGCGGAGCGGGTCCTCAACACCCACTTCATCCGCGACCTCCAGGGGAACCTGAACGCGTTCTCGAAGCAGAAGGTCCGGTGCACGAAGTGCAACGCGAAGTACCGGCGGATGCCGCTTGCGGGGAAGTGCACCCGCTGCGGCAGCAACGTCATTCCGACCGTCCACGAGGGCTCGGTGAAGAAGTACCTGGAGATGTCGCGCAACATCTGTGCGACCTACGCGATAACGGAGTACACGAAGCAGCGGGTCGAGGTGCTCTTCATGCAGATCGAGTCGACCTTCGGCGAGCCCCCGGAGAAGCAGCTCGGGCTCGCGGATTTTATGTAGAGGAGCCGCCCGGCGCCGGAGGCCGTCCGGGATCGGGTCTTCGTCCGGCGGGGCCGGTCGCCATCAAGCTCATTACTTTTGAGGTTCAAGAGGTACAGGCGCGAGTGTTACCGAGCGGCCAAAGGTGATCGACTCAAGATCGATTCTCGAAGGAGTTCGCAGGTTCGAATCCTGCCACTCGCATGATCATTCTGGGTTATATACAACTGAAAAAAATTTGACATCCACCTCCAGGGCATGTGGTGGGGGCACGCTGTTCTGCCATCTCCATCTGATAGTGACACCGCATCACCCAGGGATGCGGTGATCCTGTTCTGAAACAGTTGCGCGGCGGAGAACCATGCGCGCGGGGTGATAGACTATACTACCAGACAGTTCCCACCCCTACCTTGTAGGAGTGGATGCTTCCATCCATGTCGACATACATAGCCTTGAACTTCCAAGTCTCCCCTGGATCGAGATTTTGGACATAATCAACTGCATTCCCGACCATGTTGCCGTCGCGGTCGTAAAATTTAACCTCAACCGTCCCCCACGATATGCGTTTACCACCGACATTCTTTGCAGTTCCCACTACATCCACTATCCCATAAATGTCATACTCGAGGTTGTGCGTTAAGATCTGGAGTTTGCCCGGTTCAATTGTCTTTGTAGGAGTTGCTGTGGGGAGGATTACCGTTTCGAGGGAGTTAGGATCGACATGCCCAATCTTGTTTGGAGAGATAATCTCAATGTTCTGGATAGTATTGGTTCCTCCTTGGTATCCTGAGAGATGCTTCCATGGGCTGCTAGCAGACTCCCTCACAACAACGTTGAATCGATACCAACCATCACTGACTTCTGTAATCAGTGCAGCCACATTAGAATTGTAAGCATCATTAGATGGATCAGGTTGAACAATATCCCCGCGGATATACTTTGCTCCTGAGATGCTAGCTGCGGCCGCTTGTGAAGAAGGGGTTGCATCTTGTGTGTTACCACCAGAGTACGCGTAATCAGTCGTACTGATACACCCACACGTGATGATACTTAACACCAACAGAAGGCCTGTTAGAGCGACACTAATTCTCATGCGAGGTGTTTCACATTGGAGAGGCCATAAACGTTATCATTTTAATCACACTTTACTAGAAGCCATTCTGCGAATTCAATGTTTAACTTGATTTCACCCAGTCCAAACATTTAATAGTGACTATATTGATGTGCTCATTAAGACATAGGGCAAATAGGGGGTATTAGTTCGATGGTGATCCCCTCATGCTCAACACTTCACTAACTAGCATGCCTGTTTTGGTCATGCTTTCGTCGTATGTGAAATGCACTCAGCGCCACAGGCTAATCGGTAAATTGGATTTTTTGGGATGCAATTAAGTAACTGTAACATTGTTTTTATGCCAGATCATATTTGAGTGGCCTAGCTAACTTAAACAACCCTCGAGATATCTTTACAAAAAGTTCGGAATTACCTCCTGGATTCCCAACACGGTGTTTACCCAAGAAAGTGGTATAAGTGCCTTCTCCAAAACTAGGGCAAGCAGATCTGAAACCATCGCTGTTAAAGGGCTCTTTGAGCCTTCCACTCTCCACTGCATCGACAATACTCTTGTACACTTTATGTCCCACCATACTCACCTCATCAGGATTTTGCTATGACTAATTATAACCCAATCCTCTTGACCCACAATAAAAACTCCCTCCTTACTGGAAATAGTACTCAGCTCAGAATCATAGTGTGTCGCCACCTCAACCTACTTCTTCTGGACGCTCAGTCCTCCTCCCAACGAGAGAGCACTCCATACCGTGGATAGTATTCTAACTACTGGGCCCGATAATAATATTTCACCGAACGACGATTGTGAAACCATGGCGAAGCCGCTGCAAACCGGGCTGGAACTGACCGGAGAAGATGCGCTCCGTTTTCACCGGTACATGGAAGGCCACGAAGAGCTGCCGCAACGCGGGCGTGAGATGATGCGGATAGTGGTTCGGCTGGCCGAGCAGGAGTAACTCCAATTACCATAGATATCTGAACGACATCAGGAGTTCACTCTTTCCAACCCCTGAATATGAAGATGTACTCCTTGCCCGACTTCCGCTTCGCGAGATACCCCAACTCTTCGAGGCGAAAGAGATCGTTTCTCGCCGTTCCATAGGCCACACGGTATGTCTCGACGATCTCCTTGATCGTGATCAGTTTATCCGGGTGTTTGATAAGGGATTTGATGATCTCTGCCTGGCGAAGGCTCAGCCCCTCGTTCTTCTGAAGAATGGTTAACGCCTGTTTGCTCTATTTCTGCTTCTTCTCGATGTATTTCTGGAATTCCAGAATTGCTTCGATCCTTGCTACCACTATCTATCAATTTGATACATTCTGATAGATATTGTAAACGAGGTGGCAGAACGGTTGTCCCGGAACACCGTTGCCAGGGACGTCCAGATATCCTGCCTGGGCACACCCTCCTGAAACAGAAACCCCACCTGGATATCTTTATCCGCACACTAGACATATAGTCAACAATCGATGAGAGTAGATCAACACATGTTGAATGTAAAACAACATAATGGCCAGCAACACCCGCACGACGAGACCCCGGAGCCCACCCCGGCCGGGAACCTCCACCCCTGGGATTTCCTGGACGGTTACGGCTCGCTCCTCCGGAAGTCGTCGTTGATCCTCCTCGTCGTCCTCGGAAGGGAATACACGAAAAAGTTCCACGTCCGGGAACTCTCGCGGACGGTGGGGCGCGACGTCTCGCTCGTCAGCAAAAACCTCAAAGACCTGGAGGCAATGGGCCTGGTCGCCCGCGAAGATGTGGGAAACCTTGCCTTTTACCAGGCGAGGATGGAGAGCGTCCTCCTCCGGCAGACGAAGGTCTGGTTCACGCTCCTGGAACTGCAGCCCCTCGTCCGCGACCTGCAGAAGGTGACGACGAGCGTCGTCCTCTACGGCAGTTGTGCACGAGGGGAAGACACGTCTGCGAGCGATATCGACCTCTATATCGAGACCGCCGAAAAAGAAGCCGTCCGGGAGGTGCTGCAACGGCACCGGGCCGCCCTCTCGCGGGAACTCTCCCCGGTCGTCCATACTCCGGACGAAACCTATCGATTAAAGACCGAAGATGCTCCATTCTTCGATAGCATCTGGCAGGGGATTGTTCTAGGCGGGTGAGGGATGTCGTACAGGTTTCAGGACTGCGTGAGCCGTCGGGGTGTGGTCAAACGGCCCGTAAGCAGGGCGATGGTCGAGAAGGAGTTAGCCGAAGCGAAACGAGATCTCGATTCGGCGAAGAACTCCCTCTGTGATTCGGACTTCAAGTGGACGATCATCAAGGCATACTACTCAATGTTCCACGCCTGCAAATCGCTGCTCTTTAGCGCCGGTTACGTCGAGAAGAGTCACGAGTGCCTTATAGCCGCCATCGAAGAGTTGTTCGTCGACAGAGGTTTGCTGCCTCCTGCAATTGTCTCCGACCTCCGCAGAGTGAAGACCGCGCGGGAGGCCGCCGACTATGGTCTGACTTACGGTAAAGCCTCCGCCAACGGAACCGTGCGCGAGGCAGAGCAGATCTTCGATATCGTCTCGGGTTACCTTACAGGAGAGGGGTTTGAGACTCCCTCCCCGTGATCGCAAAGAGAGGTTCCCGGCGGAGGGTGATAACAACACTCGCTCACTCAACCGGACCCGGCTTTTAGCACTACCTGAAAATACAGAACCCCGCAAAAAATATCTCACTCCGCTTCGGGCTTCACGTCGACGGCAACCCTGTTCCGGGGCTCCGTAGAATACCAATTCTGGGAGAAGTTAGTAGTTCGCGGCAGCGATGTCCGTCACTTGCAAACGCGATACGTAACTTCGTCCCCGGCCGATTCGCCGGACGTTCAACCCCGGCCAAAAAAAAGAGAATTATCCGATCCGCTGGTTGGTCTTCGGATCCATGTAGAGCGGATCGCGCCGCTCGGCGGCTTCCCCGAGTTCCGCGGTCGGGAACGGGAACGACTCGTAGAGCGACGTGAAGATGTACTCCAGGAGTTTGTCGGCCGCTTTGATCGGGTCTATGAAGACATACCAGTCGATCTCCCGCTCCGAGCCGGGCACGTCTACTGTCACCTTCACATAGAGGGTTTCGGCAGCCGCCGTTCCTAACTCCTCCGTCACGTAGGACGCACCAAAGCCGAAGAGCCCTTCCACGTACTTCTGGAGGATGGGGCCTACCGCTACGTCTTCCGTGAGGGTGTTCACGCCCGGAACCGCGAGTTTGCCCTCGGGCATCATATCCTCGAGCATCCTGGCCGCCGACGAGTTCAGGAGCTTGGAGAGGCCCGACTTCGGGTCGTTGACCTTGCCCTTGAGGAAATCGCCGAACTTGTTCGAGAAGAACTCGAGCGAGATGTCGGAGAACGACGAGATGATCGCGTTGTACAGGCTGCGTTTCCCGTTCTCGTCGAGATCGAAGGTGTAGTGGCGCACCAGGTTGAAGACGCAGAGCCCCGCGATCACCTGGGCGAGTTTCTTCGGGTTCGCCTTCCCGATATCCTCGAAGCACGACTTGGTGTAGTTCTCGATCATCTCGGAGATGTGCACACCGACCTTGATCTCGTCCCAGTTCACCCCGTTGCCCATGAAGAGGTCGGCCGAGAGCTCGCCGATCAACTCGACCGTAAGCTCCTTTGTGGGGGTGAGGATCGCCTCTCCCGCAGGCCCCGTGTAAATGGTCATGAGGTAGGAGAACGCCTGGTCGCCGAACCACTTCACGACGGAGAGGAAGGTTATCCAGTCGTCCATGGTATCGGCGGTCTCCATGAAGTCCGCCGACTCCTGGGTGTAGTAGACGATCGAGTCGTAGACGATCTTCTTGCTCATCAGGCGGAGCTCGGCGGCAGTGAAGTTCTGCACGTTCTCCCGCAGGAACCGGGCGGTGTCCGGGTTGATGCCGAACTTCTGGATCCTCTTCTTTAAGAGGGCGAGTTCGGTCTCGCGGTCCTTGCGCACCCCGAGTTTGTCGCCGATGAGGCGGATGGGGAGATCGAGTTCGTAGGTCTCGTCACCGTACTCGCAGGTGATCGGGAGTTCCAGGAAGTAGGGGTTCTGCTCGTCCTCACCGATCTGCTGCGCGGGGGTGAACTTGTAGGCCTTGTTGGTGTTGTCCGGCTTCTTCTCGATGGTGTACTTGAACCTCGATGCGAGGACCTCCGTCCTCGGGTCGGTTCCCTTGAGTTCGCCGAACACGGGCGTGTACTCCGTCCCGTCCAGGAGTTTCACCACTTCCTTCTCGCCCTCGGTCACCCTCACGGCGAGGTTCACGATGAAGCCGGTCGGCTGGACGTCGTCCTCTTCCGTGTCGAGATCGTCGTAGGCCGCAAACCGGGCGTGCCCCTCGTCGTCGTAGACGACGTCGGTGACGCTGATGCCCTCGGGGTAGAAGATCACCGTGAACGCCTCCTCGACGGCCTCGTCATCCTCGGTGGTGGCGATGACCCTCGCGCCGTATCTCGTCACCTGGGCTCCCTTCTCGGGCAGCGGGCTCGTGTTGACGATCTTTGCAATGTAGTGCGTCTCGTCGATCTGCTCGAGGGAGCTCGTGAACGGCGCCTCGTCGAGTTGGGTGATCGTGACCTCCTTCGGCGGCTCGATGAAGTCGACGAGTTCGACCTCGACGTCGTAGGTCATCCCATCGCCGTAGAGGACGTTCAGCCGCAGGTCCATCGCCTTCCCCTGCTCGGGGAACCGGATCCTCGGCTCGCCGATGATCCGGAAGTGGATGTTGTTCGTGAACGACCCGCCCTTTCCGGTGTAGGCCACCCTGACGATCCCTTCCTCGGCCTGCTCGTGCTCATCCGCTGAGACAAACGCTCCCATGTAGCCGCCGGTGAACGTCGGATCTTCGACCCGGAGGCCGCCGCCGGAGGTTATCGAGAGCGTCGCGGTGAGGTCGTCGCGCTCGATCTCCTCGCCCTCCGCGGTGGTCTCGATCATCTGGGCGTAGATGGTCTCGGGACTCTTCCCGCAGACGATGTAATCCTCGAAGTCTTTGCGGATCCTCATCCGGTAGGTGCTGGTGCGCTCCGTCTCGCTGCCGCCCCTTCCGCCGCCGGCCGCCGCTGCAGCGCCCGCAACCGCGGCTCCCGCGGCACCGATCCCGGTTATAACCGCGAGCGGTATGCCGTAATCGCTCTCGCCGGCGCCCCCGCCCGGGGTGTTTATAGAGAAGGCGCCGCCGCCGTAGCCGCCGAAGACCTCGTCATAGTTCCCGACGATGAGCGTTCCCTTTGCGTTCGCCGCATCGGCGATGACCGAGTCCACGACCTTGTTCGCATCCTCGTACGCCTTCCTCATCTCGGAGCGTGCCGTAGCCACCTGGCTCTCCGAGGGATACGGATCATACGTCAATGACCGGCCATTGTCATGCTCGAGGCCGACATGGCCCCGTATCCTGATGTAAGCAAGCCCCGAGCCCGCCGGGTAGAAGTCCTCACGGATCACGTAGTAGGTGAACGTGTTCTCCAGGTGGTTGTCCATGGAGCCGCCGCCGGCCATCCAGTTGGAGTCGTCCGTATACTCGTGCACGCCGACGACGCGGTGTCCGTTTACGGTCGTATCCACGTACTCGATCTTTGCGCTGGAGCCCTCAACCGATTTCTCGAGTTCGGTCTTCAAGTAGCTGGCATACTCGCCCACCGTCCTGTACTTCGTGGTGAGGCCGAACTCGGTGAAGATGTAGCGGCCGGCAGTGACTTTTCCCGTAATCTGCCTGATCTCGCCGCCGCCTGCGTCGCCCTGGTAGGTGTAACTGTAGACATCCGTCGGGATCTCGGTCAGGACAAGCCGTTCCGCCTCGGGGTCTACCTTCCCGAGGTTGCCGATGATCAACAGCGTGTTCTCGGTCGCAAGAAGTTCGTTCGTCCCTTTCTTGTAGACGCCGATCGGCATATCGACGACGAACCCCTCGTCTTCCATGCTGTGGATGTACTTGCTCGCCAGTTTGTAGTCGTAACTGTTGGTATCGGTGAGCGAATAACTCGCAGCCGCGGTTCCACAGAGGATCGAGGCTGCAAGGAGTACGAGCAGCAGTTTCGTCATCGGCCTCATGCCGGGACACCTCCTGCCTGCTTCTGCACGGTGACCATCAGGACGGCACCGGCCACGAGGAGGATGAACCCCGCGATGTAGCAGATATACCCTCCAAAGACGGAGAGGACGACGCCGAGAGCAAACCCTCCTGCCCACCCCATCATCACCTTCGTGACCAGCCCGGAGTCGGCCCTGCCCTCTTTTGCAAAGGCTGCGGCAACGACCTGCCGCACGCAGCCCGCCCGGTTCGCCAGAGCACGGGCCGCGATGAGGAACGCCACGATCCCCACCATGCAGTTCATGATCGACGATGTTCCCGCAAGGAAATTGTAGACGAAGAGGGCCGCGCCGCCGCCGATGAGAAGAGGGGCGATCGATGTGATATCCCATCGTTTCCCGGAGAACTGTGCGGCAAAAGACCGGATGCTTGCGACGATGCTCTCGCCGGAGATCCCGCCGACGATGAGCAGCGTCGCGAAGTAGGCGATCAGGCCCTTCCCGATGAGGCCGCCGATGAACCCGGGCACCCCGCCGGAGAGCCCGCCCCGCGCGAAGGTCAGGAAGGAGAGGGACTGGACCGCCGCCGGGTTGAATCCCAGGGCCGGGAGGATGGTCAGGGCAAACCAGACCAGGGCCATGACTCCCGCGGTGATCAGGAGTTTCTTATTCGTTAGACCGCTCTTGAAGCCGTCGATCCTCTTCTGCACGCATCCTTTCACGACCCCGCCTGCAGAATGGTTGACCGCAATCTCCGCCGCTGCATCGTCTGCCGTGTCGGAGACGGAGAGTTCACCGGAGAGGACGTGCTCGCCCGCCTCCGCAGCTGCGTGAGCGTCGCCGTCCCGTGCATAGTTGCCGTCGTCTATACGGGGAGATGCTCTGGACTCCTCGCGCATCTCCGTGACACCCGCTGAGACCCTGGCCGCTGCAGAGTCGATCATCACGGTTGCCTTATCGGCAGCGCCGGATGCAATCTCCCCGGCCCTGCCAAAAATATCGTTCACCTTGTCACTGTCTGCCATTATTAATCGACACTCCTGGAAACCCGCCTGTTCCGGGATTATCCAATTAGTATCCTTCAGATTCCATGGTGCGGTAGAATCCGGGATATTTCTGAAAGATAAATATCATGTCATCGCCGTGACCCTATTTAATATGTCCTAAACGTTTCGGTCGGGCGCGATGATGATGGAGACCTTGCCCGGGTCGGAACCCGGGCGCGCCTCCCCGTTCTGCCGCGGGATATGTTTCAGAAGATTAATCCGGCCGCCGGGCATACCATTGCGCTTTCTGGGCGTGCGTCATCTCGTGCCCGATCACCCAGCCGAGCGCCGCGTAGTTGAAGGCGGGATCCGCATCGGGGTCGAAGAACGGTGGCTGGAGGATCGCCGCGGGGAAGACCATCTCGTTTCCGGTCGGGTCGTAGTAGGCGTTCACCGTCTGCGGGTCGCGGTTCTCCTCCGCACCGAGATGGGCCGCCGCAAGGGCCTTTTCCATCGCATAGACGGTCTCCGCGTCGGTGGCGGCCTGCCCGGCGGTCTCTCCTGCCAGCATCAGCACCCGGGCTATGTGTTCACGGTAGGCATCCTGGAGTTCCACGCTCCCGGTGTCGTTTCGGAGGTAGTAGTCCCGGTCCGGCAGCCCGAGCCCGCCCTGGTAAAGGGCCGGGACAACCTCGGTGCTGTCCTCGGGGTTAACCCCGGCCCAGTAGTAGTACGCCGGGGAAAAGCCCTGCTCCAGAAGAACGATCGTGGTCCCGGTCAGATCGTCACGGGAATCGATCCCATCGATCGCTAGAAGGAGATCGGAGATCCCGGCGAGCCCTTCCCGATCGATCGTCCCGTTATCCATTCCCGACAGGTAGAACCGACCGATGAGGGTGATGTTCCGGTCCGCATCCCCGGCCGGGACGGCCGAAGCGTTCAGGAAGAGGGCATGGAGGTCATTATCCACCCGGTCCTGCATCTCGGTGAACGTCGCGTAATACTGCTTATCGGCCGGGATAGGATGCTCCGCCATCCATGCATCGTTCACGTATGCATAGAAGTCGTCGCCCGGATGGACGGATTCATTGAGGGCGAACTCGCTCTCGGGTGACTGCGAGAACGGCGATCAGGAGAACAGTCAGAAGGGCGTTTTTCACATGGAGGGTGTTCTTTTTGCGGGAATAAGGGTTGTGATCCGCCGCAACGGCTGTCGTTCAGGACTCCAGGCAATCAAGCCACAGCCCCGCCGCGCTTCTTCCCGGCCGTCTCCTGCAGTACTCCCTCGGCCCCCTTCGAGAGCGATGGCGGTCTCGACCGGGCGTTCTGCGGCTGAGAGGAATCTATTCTCTCAACTAACCCATATGAAGCGATAAAAAAGTGGCTATTCCCTGAAGATCACTTGATCTTCTTCTGGAGTTTCTTGAGTTTCTTCTTCGCGGCTTCGCTGCCCCCGGCCGCCTGCTGCGCGAGTTCTTCTGCCTTGGCCTTCTTTACCCTGTTCAGTTTCTCCAGTTGTTTCTTGCTCGTCGGCATACAGGTACCTCGCCACATCTCTGGCTGGTTCTATATCTTTCTTCTTTCGTATAAATATCCCTGTAGCGCTGCACCGATCAAGAAAAGGATGCCAAGTTCGCCGTCCTTTCATTCCCCGAAGAGGGATGAGCCGGACCCCATCGCCGTGATCACCCGTCTTCGGTCTGCAGGGCGGGGCAGAAGTTGCAGATCGAGAACGGGACCTCCTTCTCGCGGTCGCGGATGAGGCAGTAGAACGAACCGTTGCGCTCTTCGACCCGGAACCCTCCCGGAAACGGCATCCCCACCGGATGACCCGGCTGGTCGAGTACAAACATCGTAAAGGCCGAGATCAGGTAGTAGAAGGCCCGGTGCCGGGGCGTGAAATGGAACGGGATCCGCTCTAGGGTCTCATCATACCGGAAGCAGCCGTCGGGGATCATATCGCAGAACCTGAGGAACGTCTCACGATCGGTGATCGGCTTGGTCATGGAGAGGAACCCGCCCGATCGGTGCATGGCAAGAAGCTGGTGGTGAGCGCCGAATAACTGCTCGGTGATGTAGGGGCGGACCCGGCTCCGGTAAGGCTCGGGCAACCGCACCATCTCCGCGTACAACCTTCCCCCGAGGACCTGGAGATCCCCGAGCGTGTAGCGGCCGACCTCAGCGGCGAGGACCAGCCCGAGCTCGCCCTTCGTCGTCGTGGCCGCCATTCGCCGCGCCATCTGCACGATTTCACCCGTTTCGTCCCCTGTTGCGATCTCCTGATCTGAGGATCTGCTCTCCGTCGGCATGGTTTCTGCATGGAAGATCTGCATCCAGGATCGCTTATCTCTTCCCCGGGAATACGGTGATCGGACCCCCTGTCACCGCCTCAGAGGGTATCCCTCAAAAGAGGCTACGCCAGGAATATCCCCACCCCTCGACCGGACGGGTGATACAGCCCCTGTGGAGGCCCCGGAGTCTCAAGACTCCCTTCTTTCAGCCATTCCCGGAGATCACAGGGTCAGGGGATATACCGGCCTTGCACCCGAATCCCCCCCGTCCCGGCCGCGCACCATTACGCCGCCGCCTCGTCGACCGGTGCCCTCCTGCGACCACCGTCCGTCGTCCCGGCAACGCGCATGACGGCGCCGACGTCCGGCGTCACCATACAGACGGGGAAGTAGCCGAAGAGCGATGCGTAGCCGATCTTGAGCGCCCGGTACCGGGTCAGGTCGAGGGTTATCCGTTCAAGGTCTTCGGTCATCCGCGGGGTCACTCCGTCACAAAGCGACGCCTGAGCAAGGCCGTCGATGGCCGGGAGCACCTCTTCGCGGATCGTCGCGATCCTGGACGACAGGAGGGAGTGGACGAGCGTGCGGCTGTAGCCTCCCTGGAGATGCCGCACGACGATCGTCTGCGTCAGAAAGATGAGGGCGAACATGCCGGCCCCGAGCTCGATATCGGCCTCGGCGGAGATGAAGCTGTTGTAGGTCACCCCCGGGAGGACGATCGCCGCGATGGTGATGATGCCGGCGACGGTCGTCACGACGGCAGCGGTGAGCGCGTACTTGAGCCCCTGGGTCCAGGCCTCGTTGTACCGCTCCTTGATGCGGGACTGCATCCCGAGTATCCCCGCGAAGAAACCCCGCGAATACGGCTGGACGTACACGATAGCACCGTAGAAGACGATGATTGCGACGGACTGGATGGTGACGATCACGGCGGAGTACGGAGCGAAATCGCCGTTTGCGAGCCAGCCGAGAAGTGCAAAGACCGATGAGAGGGAGAAGAGCACGAGAAATCCCGGGGCGAGCGGCTGGCAGTTGATGAAGAAGAGGTTCCAGCCGAGCTCATAGAGGGAGTTCCTCTGCTCTGTGAGGCGTTTGAGTCTCTCTATCATCTCGGCAGGGACGGCGGCGCCTTTTTCGAGGCTCTCCCACGATATGATCTCTTCGAGGCTCTTTCGCTCGCGATCTTTGAGGTCGATGAGATACCTGACATAGGACTTCAGATCGCCCGTATCGGTCGGGAGCAGGAGGAGGAAGGGGTTTATCATCAGGAATATGAAGGACGCCATGATCCAGTAGAGGTAATACTCCCGGGTGTATGCGAGCAGAAGGCCCATGTTGACCAGTACCGCCGCAGCGAGGATGGGCGATGTGTAGTCAAGGCTCCATCTCGTCCCGGTAAGGGTGGCGAGGTCGTCCTCCGCCGTATTCAGGATCATCGCCGCCCCGGTCCGGGTCCGGGCAACCTGTCGTGAGAACTCTTCCGGCGAGATCGCCGGGTTCCCCGCCGCTTTATTCCTCCCGAACCGATCCCCGTACGGCAGTTTCATCGATCATAATTTCTCCGGGCTACGTATAAAAAAAGGGTTTTCTCACCGGGCGACCGGCCTCTCCCCGGCCTCCCGGTTGAGGACGAGTCTCCCCCGCCTCACCCGGCGATCTCAGGGTCCGCCGGACCGGTATAGATCCCGGACCCCAGCCACCAGTTCTCGTCCATCTGCACCGCATACGCCAGCTTCGACTCGGTCCTCCGGTCATGTGCGGGGTTGATGTATGCAATCCGGTGGAAATTCTCCCCGTTCCTGATAGCGGCATTCATCTCTACAAGAAATGTCCCTACACCCCCCTCGGTCTCATTCAGGCGGTTGACGCCGACCTTCTCCGGGTTGACCGGGTGGGCGAGCGTGGTGCCGTTGAAGTCATACGCGTAGATGTAGAGTTCACCCTGGATGAACGAGCCGTTCGGGTCGTTAAACTCGGCAAGAGCGGCGTCTTTACCATTCTCATTCACGTAAGCAACCGCACTTTCGACGAAGGCGACAAGCGTCTCGTTTGAGGTGTAGTTTCCCTGCTCTCCGGCATCGGCGCCTCCAGGCGTCGAGGTGTTGAGAGCAGACTCACTTTGCAGGCAGCCTGGAGTTATCAAAGCCAGACCGAGAACAAAAAGAACCAGAAGCGAAATAGAGATTTTCTCCATCCTATCAAATAGAAACGTCCCGATAGTTATACGTTACGGGAATCGGAGGGCTGAATCTCCGTATCGGGCGGTTTCAACCCGGCATACTGACTTCTGCGTTATCTGAGGGACTCCAGAGAGCGGTGCTCCGGGCCCTACCTTCCCCCCACCCCGCTCTCTGCCCGCTCCGTCAGCCAGGCATAGAACTTCCGGTGCCAGAACGGCACGTCGAGCGACCGGGAGAGCGACTGCCAGGCCGCCCACATGAGCCGCTCAGAGACACTCTGCCACTCGCCGGCCCGTTTAGCCATATCGTCCGCCGGCTGCCCGATCGCGTGCAGGACCTCGTGCCAGATCCGGAGGACGAGCGCTTCGTCGTCCGTGTCGGCGCGCGTGACCCGGACGCTCGCCCGGTTCTGCATCCCGCCCCCGAGCGCCCGGGCGGGGATCTCGTCGTCGAAGACATAGATGGTTCCTTCCGGAATCGGGAAGGGAAAACCCTTCCACATCGGGTCCTTCTGGTCGAAGAAGCGGACCTCCGGGGTGCCCGTCCGGACGGTGAACCGGAAGTACGGCGGGATGAGGTCGAGGTGCGGCTCAAGCCTCCGCCGCAGATCTTCGGTCTTGAAGAAGAGGTCGAAGTGAGGCATCGGGTGCGCATGGATGCGCGTGCTGATAAACCATGGGATCTCTTCCGGGGTACTCACCGGGAGGTTATCCCCGGTCGCCACCCTGCACTGACTTCCGGGCGAGCACCTCCAGCCGCTCGTCGATCCAGGCCCGGGTCCAGACCCGGAGGTCGCCGATGCTCGCGGATCCCTGCCGGTCGCGCATCATCCGCAGGTGATCTTCGAGTTCATCGGCCATGGAGAATATCAACTCCTCGGACGCCTCTTCCGGCAACTGCCCTTCTGCACGCAGGCGGACAGCGCCCAGGTCGAGAAAGTGCTGCAACTCGCCTGTTGCCTGGAGGATCGTGGTGAGATCCAGTTTGACAGTAGGCCCCATGAAGAGGGGATTGGCGCATCCGGTAATAACTCCATCCATTTCGATCAGGCATCATATGGGGCTGATTTCTGAGATCTTGCGGCCATATGGCGCTTATATTGGCGGATAGCCTCCCTCCCCAGAGACCGGGCTACCCCCCGACGGCGGTGTGCAAATTATTTTAAGGACTCCCGGTACTCAGTGCACGCCCCCTTCGTGGGGTGTCTTCCCTGGATGCGGGGATGGAGTTGAAGAAGATGCAGGAGAGATCGGAGGTAATTCTCGAACGCAGGACGCGGAGTGCCGGCGAGGAGTGGTCCATGTCGGCAGACGACATCCTGAAGAAGAACGTGATCAACCCGCAGGGAGACGATCTCGGGAAGATCTCGGATATGCGGATCGCCTTTCCCGATGGCAAGGTGCAGTACCTGGTGCTCAGGTACGGCGGCGTGCTCGGGATGGCGGCAAAGAGGTTCGCCGTCCCGCCGGAAGCCATGATCTACCGCTCCGGCGACGATAACTTCGTCGTGAACATCGACAAGCAGCGGCTGGACGACCTGCCGGGCTTCGACGAAGACAACTGGCCCCGTGAAGCGGACTACAGCCTCATCCAGTCGGCCGGGAGCATGACCCCGCCGACCCGCGAGGAGGCGGAAGCCATGAAGCGGTCGGAAACCCCGCCGCCCGAGGTCGTGACGACCGAGCGGGTCGAGACGCGGCCCAGGCGGAGATAGCCGGGAATCGGCGAGTCTCCCGGGCGGCAAAATCTCTTCCCGGCAGGCTCCCCGGCCTGCCTCCTCGCCGCCAGGGGGGCAACCGCAAGGATGATTACTCAAAAGGATGAACTGGCGGCATCGTGCCTCCCGTATCCGCATCCACCGGCGGTTCGGCGCCGCGCGAAACGCCGGCCGATAGCGGTGCCCTCAGGCTATGGCAGGTCGTCCTCATCGCCGTGATCGCCATCACCTTCACGGTTGCTTACCTGAGCGTTTATGCGCTGCTCAATAACGCCGTCTGGGGCGAAAACGACTTCATAGCGGCCAACCCCTGGGCAGTCCCGGCCGGGGTGGTCCTCTTCTCGCTGCTTGTCGGCCTCTCCCGTAAGTACCTGCACGCTCCCGACGTGATCCACGGTGGGTTCGCAGACTCGCTCAAGAGCGGAGAGAGCCCCAACCTCCGGACCTTCCCCGGCGCCCTCCTCTCATCGCTCTTCTCGCTCCTCTCCGGGGCAAGCGTCGGCCCGGAAGGGACCATCACCGTCCTCGTCGGCTACATATCGTCCTTTGTCCGGGGGAGGCTCAGGATCAGCTCCCCAACGGCCGCGCTCGGCTTCGACGTCGCCGCCCTCGCCTCGGCGTTCAACGGTATTATCGGGAGCGTGCTCTTCACCGGGGTCTTTGCCACCGAGTTCCAGGTCGGCGGCAACAAGAACGCCTTCCGGCTCCTGATCTGGAACCTGCTCGCCGGCACCATCGGCTTCGTCTTCTACCAGGTACTCGGCCTCCCGTCGTTTGCCCGGAGCATCCCGTTTGAGCCGATAGGCGAACTCCTGCCTGCCTACACCGTCTACGCGGTCGCTCTCGGCATCATCGGATCACTGCTCGCGATCTTTGCGGGGATCTCCATGCAGGCCGCCGGGACGGTCATGGAGCGGGTTTTTGGTGCGGCAACCGTCGCCCCGGTCCTCACCGCCGGGGTGGTGATCGCAATCGTCGGCTATTTCGTCCCCGAGGTGCTCTTCTCCGGGGAGGGCCAGATCCACGCTATCATCGCCGACCCGGCCCGGTTCGGGGTCGTGATGCTCCTTGGTATGGCGGTCTTGAAGATCCTCCTGCTTGCGCTCTCGTTCAAGAGCGGGTACATCGGAGGGCCTCTCTTCCCCATCATCTTCGCATCCACGCTGGTCGGGCTCGCCCTGAGCCTCGTCTTCCCGGGTGTGCCGGTCGTGATCCTGGTCCTCTGCATCGAGACCGCCGCCCTTGCCCTTGCTCTCGGCGCACCCCTGACCACCATCCTCTTGGTCGCGGTCGTGGGGACGGCAGACCAGTATACGATCGTGCTCCTCGCGCTCTCCGCGGTCACCGCCATGCTCATCGGTGCCCGGGTGAAGGGGCGGTCGGCGTAGGTCCGCCCTGCACCAGATTTTTATACCTCTGAACCCATGACGCCGACCGTCCATCCCGGCGTGCCGGGATGCGGCAACGAGGGGGGAAGAGCATGCAGTTCATAAACATATTCACCTGGGAACCCGGGAAGACGGCCGAGATCATGGAAGCGCGGGCCCGGGAGGAGGTACCGGAAGGGGTGACCGTGATCAACGAGTGGCTCGACCTTGTGGGGAACACGGTCTTCCGGCTGATCGAGACGGACGATCCTGTCGCCCTCATGAAACTCAGTTTTCCGTGGAGCGACCTCGGCTACAAAGAGATGCACCTGGTCATGGAAGCAAAAGAAGCGTTATCTATCCTGAAGGGATGAGAGGGGACCTTACACCCCCTCCCCCGGCCTTCCTGACCGGACCGGAATCATGTAGGGCGCCTCAAGATCCCGTTTCACCACCGCCTCGATGCCGTAGACCGACCTGAGCATCTCCTCGGTGAGCACCTCGTCCGGCGTCCCGTAGCCGTAGATCGCCCCGGCCTTCATCACCATGAGGCGGTGGCAGTAGGTGGCGGCGAGGTTCAGGTCGTGGAGTGCGACGACGATCGAGAGCCCCTTCTCCCCGGCAAGCCCGGAAAGGACCTCCATAGCGGCCATCTGGTGGCAGATGTCCAGGTTGCTCGTCGGTTCGTCGAGGAGGATTGCGCCGGTCTCCTGCACGAGCGCCCGGGCGATCATCACCCGCTGCCGTTCCCCGCCGGAGAGTTCGGCAATCTTGCGGAGCGCGAGGTCCCCGAGATCGAGGAGGTCGAGCGCGGCGATCACCTTCTCCTCGTCCTCCCGGGATACCGTCCAGTTCAGGTAGGGCCGCCTCCCCATCAGGACCGTCTCAAAGACCGTCGCGGAGGTTCGGTTCCCGGCCGACTGCGGCACGTAGGCCATCGCCTGCGCGACCTCGCGGCGGTGCATCGAGCGGATCTCGCGTCCATCGAGCCTCACCCTCCCCCCACCGGGCGTGAGCATCCCGTCGATGCACCGGATGAGCGTCGTCTTCCCGCATCCGTTCGGCCCGACGAGCCCGAGTATCTCGCCCGCGCCGACCGAGAACGTGATCCCGTGGAGCACCCGGCGGTCACGGTAGGCAAACGAGAGGTCTTCGACCGAGAGACGGGGCATCAGGTATCCCTCCGGCGCATGAAGAGGTAGATGAAGAACGGCACGCCGAGGAACGCGGTCACGATCCCGACGGGGAGGACCTGCGGCGCAAGGACGCTCCGCGCGATGCTGTCGGCACCAAGGAGGAGGAGAGCCCCGACGAGGCCGGAGGCGGGGAGGAGCGTGCGGAAGTCTCCTCCGATGACCATCCGGGTGATATGCGGGGCGACGAGCCCGATGAACCCGATCGTCCCGGTGAAGCAGATGATCACCGCGGTGATCAGGGAGGCGATCACCATGAAGACGATCATCGAGCGCTCGACAGGCACCCCGAGACCGGCTGCCACCTCGTCCCCTTCCGCGAGGGCGTTTAAGTCCCAGGAGCGGTAGAGGAGGTAGGGTATGGTGCAGGCGAGGACGATACTGACGATGGCGAGTTTCGGCCAGGTGGACTTGTCGACCGAGCCGAACGTCCAGAAGACCACCGCACGGAGTTGTTCGGCGCTGCCGATATACTGGAGCAGCGACGTCACCGCGGAGAAGAGGTACATGATGGCGATACCGGCGAGGACCATCGTCTCGGACCCGATCCCCCGGTAGCGGGCCATCCCGTAGATGGCGAGCGCGGCAAGCAGGGCGAAGAGGAAGGCGTTGCCGATGACGAGGTACTCCCCGCCGACGACCCCGGCGCCGAGGACGATCGCGATCGAGGCGCCGGTGGTGGCCGCCGAGGCGATCCCGAGGGTGAAGGGGCTCGCGAGCGGGTTTCGGAGGATCCCCTGCATGACCGACCCCGCCACCGCGAGCCCGAACCCGGCACAGACCGCGAAGAGCACCCGGTGGAGCCGGTAGTCCCAGATGATGATCCCGGCCATATCCGGGGCGGTGAATGTGCCGGGGAAGAGCCCGGCAAGGATCGCGAGGTAGGACTCGGCCACGGTGAACTCGGCCGACCCGAGCGTGACCGCGACGCCGATGAGGATGACGAGGGCGGCGAGGAGTCCGCCGATGAAGAGCGCCCGGTTTTTCTTCAGCCGGGCATACCCTGTCTGGATGGTGATGCTCTGCTCCATCTCTGCACCGGTCACGGGTAGACGAACGTCCCCTCGGACGCGAGGTCGAAGTCGATACCCTGGAACCCGGTGAGGTAACGCTGGTGGACAGCGTGCGGGTCGAGGTCGGCGAACCGGTCGGGGTAGAACCACTTCGCGAGGTAGGCGGTTCCGATGAAGTGCTGGGCGCCGCCGAGGATATCGGAGTGGATGACGTGGACGCGGTCGTCCTTCACCGCGGAGATCCTCGTCCACCCGGGCCGCTCGACGAGCGACGACCGGATCGCATCGAGTGCTTCGGGGTCGTGCCCCGCGTAGCCTCCGGCGGCCAGGCCCTGCCCGGCCAGTTTGACGACGACCTCCGGGTCCGCGACGATGATCGCCTCGGGGTCGACGACGGGGTACTCGGCGGTCCCGATGGCGAAGGGGTTTCGCCCTCCGGCGAGTTCGGTCTTCTCGTTGTAGCCCGCAGTGGCGGCGACGGTCGTGTAGTCGAACCAGTACTCGAAGTAGACCCGGGTCTTCTCATCGTCCGGGATCCCTGCCGTGCCGTCCCGGATCCGGTCCATCGTCGAGGCGTAGAAGGAGGCAAACTCCTCTCCCCGTTCGGTCTCGTCGACGATCGAGGCGATCGTGCGGATCTCGGTCTCATAGGTCGCGGGCTTGAAGCAGTCGAACCGGAAGATCCGGATACCGGGGCTGCTCGCCTCGAGCCTCTTCTGGATATCGTCGCAGGCCGCGGTGCTGATCGTCGCGTAGAGGAAGACCGCGTCCGGCCGCACGGAGACGACCTTCTCCATATCGGGTGACCAGATCGACCCGACGTTCGCCTTATCCCGGCATTCGGGGAAGAAGGTGCTCTTCTCGTGGCTGTACTTGTCGACAGCGACGATCTTCTCCATATCGAACCCGAGCGACCGGAGCGTCTCCAGGGACTCGCCGCTGAAGGTCACGACCCGGCGCAGGGGCCGGTAGAGCGTCACTGTCTGCCCCGAGGAATCGACGATCTCGCGGGGTCTTCCGTCCCAGCGGGCGTAGACCCAGGCGGCGTCGCGGATCTCGTCCCGGTCGAGGTCTCCCGTACCGCCCATATAGGCGGCGTCGAGGTAGGCGAGGGCTGCCGAGGTGTATTCTCCGGCGGCGAGCACCCCGTCGCCGTCACCGTCCCCCGGGATCCCCTCGCCCGCCGATGCCGGGACGGCGAGGAGCAGGACAAGGGCGAGAACGAGTAGGAGCCGCTTCACTGTCGACCACCCCGCCCGGCGATGAGGAGGGCGGCAACCGCTGCAAGAACCGCGAACGGCGATGCGGCCTCCTGTGCGGGAGGCTTCTCCCCGCGGCTCTCCGGTTCCGTCTCGATGCCGTCGACCGCGACGTGCGAGGCGGCTACCTCCCCGTCCGCTTCGCCGAGGAAGTTCTCCCACACACCGGTGATATCTCCGCTCCCGGAGGCGGGGGCCTGGATCTGGTAGGTTATCCGGGTCTCGTTCATCACGGCAAACCCGATCGACTGCTCCCGGACGGCGACCCGGTCGGCCGGGTGGTCGGTCCCCGCGAAGGCGTAGCCGGCGGGTAGCGTCTCGACCACCCCGCCGAGGTCGATGCCGTCGATCGAGAGCGAGACGGTAATGACCTCCCCGGCCCCCGGCTCGGCCGTGGAGAGCGTCCGGGTGACCGGTGCGCCGCAGACCACGGCCGGGATGAGCAAAGCGAGGAGAAGAAGGCAGAGGAGGCGGTTTTCCGGGAGGCCTATCATGGGTTTTCGTTTGTCGATCGGGTAATATGAATGTTTCTGATTGTGCTAACAAGTCTGAAGATGAGGTGATTTAGAGGATATCGCGATGCTCTCCGGTTGGTACGGATGACGCCCTGCCGCTCACAAACCCTCCGGCTCCCCAACAAGAAGGCGGCGCACCTCCTCCCCGGTATACCCGGACGCTTTCCCGGTCAGCCTCTCCACGTCGACGCGGATCACGGTCACTCCCCGGAGCGCCGCCTCGGGGTAAGACCAGTCCCCGGACCCGGCGTATTTCTCCATGAAAAGGTCGAAGATCCGGCTCTTCTCGGCAGCGTCCGTAACGAACGATGCGGTGCCGGTGCCGATGACGGAGATGTAGCGGGCCCCGAAGTCACACGCCCTCTCCGAGCGCACGAGTTCCACGCCGGTCTCGGTCTCGAAGCAGACCCTGTTGTTCCGCGAAAGGATCTCGATCTTCCTCCCCTCGCCTGCGGAGTGGAGATAGAGGCATTCTTCGGCGTAGACGAAGTTCATCGGCACCACGTAGGGCCATTCGCCGCCGGCAAGCCCGATCCTGCAGACGAACACCTCGCGGAGGACCGCGGCGAGGAGGGTCGGGTCGGCGATCTCCTTATCCTTTCGCCTCATCGCCTACAGCATCCCCTGCATCCCCATCGTGACGAGGAGCATCGCCGACGCCGCCGAGAGCAGGAAGATCGTCACCGCCCAGACGACCACGAATCCGACGATCGCGAGCGGACTCGTCTCCCGGTAGGGGACGAGCCCCTCGTTCATCCGTCGGGCCGTGGCCCAGGCATCGTAGACGCCCCAGGCCCAGATCGCCACGCCCGGAACGATCAGGAGGAAGAGGCCGAAGAGGCTCCCAAACAGCACCAGGACACCTCTCATGAACTGTCCGTTGTAGGCCTGGCCGAGGCCGTTGAAGAGGAGCGAGAGTCCTGCCGCAAACGCCGGGTTCTTCTTCTTCTCCCGCCGGGAGAGATCCGCCGCCGCTATCGCGTCCGCAAGCGAGACCGGTTCCGCCGAATCGCCGTGCATGATTGTCAGGTAGGCCCCGCGAGAGTATCAGTCTTTCCCGGCCTCAGGGCTGAGGGTACAACCGATCCCGCCTCCAGGTTCCGTCCTGCCGCGGCAGGCGGATCGCAACCTGCTATATACGGGCAGGACCGTATACGGGTGACGCCGGAGATGCGGGTCCGGGATTCGGGTGAGGGGATGGAGCAGGGCGCGGATGAGACCCGGGAGGGGACGAAAGCCAGGGCACGTGAGATCGTCGACCTCGTCCTCCCGGACGGCCTGATGATCTTCCTCGGCCTGGTGATGGCCCCGATCGTCATCATACCCCTTCTTGTCCCTTCTCTCCCCGGACCGGTCGCTGAATTCTTCACGATGGTCGATACGACGATCATCGTCATCTTCGTCCTCGAATACGTCCTCAAACTGGGCCTCGCCGAGGACCCGGTGAGTCACTTCCTGGACCGCTGGCATCTCCTCGACCTCGCCATCATCATGCTCCCGCTCCTTGAGGTGTTGCCGGTCGCCGGCTCGACCCTTGCACGGTCCTCTCCCACGCTTCGGCTCCTCCGGGTTGTCCGGGTGGCGGCGGCCGGCGGGCGGTCCGTGGAGCGGCGGATCGAGCCGGCAGTCTCCGCCGCCGGGCCGGCACCGCCCGCGGTCTCGACGATGCGGATCCGGGGGATGGTGGAGGGCGACGGAGAAGGGGAGTTCACCCCGGCCGGGATGAAGGAGCGCCTCGGCGACCCCTCGACCGGGGCCTGGTTCGATATCTCCGGCGTATCCCGGCCGGATCTCCCCGTGCTCTCCGATATCCTCGATCTGCCTGCCGCCTACTTCGAGAGCCGGCTGATGCGGCCGTCGCACCCGGGGATCACGTTTGCCGGCACGACCCGGCTCATCTTCGTGCAGGAGCCGGAGCGGACGTTCCAGTCCCGGCGAGGAGTGCGGGTCCCGGTCGTGACGAACACCGGGCTCGTCATCGTGCACCGGGAAAAGACGATCGTCACTGTCTCAAAGGCGGCGGCCCGGGCCGGCCCCGGCGGGAACGCAACGGTCGGAGCGCCTCTTGATGCCCGGGTCCTCTACGGGACCCTTGACGGGATCAACGAGAAGTACGCGCGGATCCTCACGGAGATGGAGGCAGAACTGATCCGGCTCGAGAGCACGCCGAGCAACGAGATGCCGGAGAACTTCCTCGAGACGGTCTTCCAGTTCAAACGGGTGAGCAGCATCCTCGCCGCAAGCCTCTTCCACCAGAAGGCGGTGGCGGCGAACATCGCGCGGAGCATCCCCGGAGAGGGGTCGTGGGCGGGGGAGAAGAGCGTCTTTGACGCCCTCGCCGACGAGACGGCGTACCTGCACGAGACCGCCGGGAATCTCCGGGAAGGGCTCCTTTCCCTCATCGACGTCCACATCAACACCGTCTCCTACGAGATGAACCGGGCGATGCGGGTGATCGCCGTCCTCTCGGCTCTGGTGCTGATCCCGACCCTGATCGGGCAGACGCTCGGGATGAACATCCTTGGAACGCCGTTTGCCCTGAGCCTCTGGGAGGTGACCGCCTGGACCGTCATATCGATGCTCGTGGTCGGGTGGATCTTCTACCGGCTGGGATGGCTGAGGTGAGCGCCGGAACACCCGCCGCCGGATCCGGGGCGACCGTGGCCGATGAACCCACGGCGAAAGACCGGTGTCTGCAGGTCGGGGCGTCGAGAACCGCTACCGGTCAAACACCTTCTCGATCCGCACCCGCCGCCCGAGTCTCGTCTCGTACCACTCCTGCTGCTTCAAGGCCTGCTTCAGGCTCCGGATACGGTGGCGGACCCGCGTTCCCGTCGCCGTATCGATCAGTACCAGTCTTGGCATCGTGCGCTCCTCATCGGTGCATGGAGTTCGACTCCGGGGATTACGAACGTTTCCTTTTGGGATCGCCCTCTGGTGATGTCTCCGTTATCTATTGTGCCGGGGCGCATAAACCCGGCAGGATACGGTCGCCACGTTCAAGTCAAATCCATCGCCGGATGGCAGTCCTCTGGAACCTGAGGAAAGATTTATCCTCCTATATATCATCTCCACCATCGGGTGAGTCAGAGTGAGAAGTTCAGCTTACTGTGGGTACTGCGGACGGGAGTTCTTACTGAAAGAGCGGGCCGCCGGCGGAAGCGTGCCATACTGCAGCGCTGAGTGCCTGGAAGCGGCGAAGCAGGATGCTAAAGATGGGCCCCGCCCGGAGAGAGTCCTGGTCTCGGGTCGGTCGCCCTGGAGCAGGTAATCCTCTGGAAGATGGTCGCCCCGCCATGAAGCGGGCTGGAGCAGCGTTAGCCATCGAAAGGGGGATTTCAGTTTAGCAGCGTGTCCCATGTGGTAATCCCTCAACGTCTTCGCGGACGGAGACGGGAGAAAATAGCAGGAGAATAACAGAGCGCCGCCAACAGGACTCGAACCTGTGACATGCTGGTTAACAGCCAGCCACTCTACCAACTGAGTTATGGCGGCACGGGATAGTGCTCTATAATGTCTCGACTGAATCGTATTAAACGTTACGGGCATTCTCTTTCTGGATAACCCGGAGAAGCCCGATCAGTTCATCGACCTCGGTGTCCAGGGTGACGAGAAGGTCGGCCGCGAGCGGCGTCGCCACCGCGCCGGCCGGCGAGGCGCGGATATAGCCCTCCTGTTCGAGGATCCGCAGGGAGTAGCGAACCCGGTGGTAGGGGAGATCCAGGATCTCGGCAAGTTTCATGATGCCGATTGGCTGGTGCTCCACGACCGCCCGAATCACTTCCAGGTGCCTTGAGACGAGTTCAATCTCGGACTTTATCTTCGTCAGCATGGGTTTGCCTGCGTGGATGCCCACGCGCACTATTATGGTTGTTCGTGCAGCCAGACCTTCGTCCGGGTATAGTGCTTCCGGAACGATAGAGAGAGGACCGCCCCTACCGCAAGGAGGATAAGGCCGATCGTAAGGCCGGTGGTCCCCTCGGGCGCGAACCGGAAGAGGACGAAGACACCCATGGCGAAGCAGAGGACGATGACGTTGAGCATGAGCGTCAGCATGATGAACTTTGCCTTGAAGACCTGTTTGGTTCCCTCATCCATTATTCATACTTGAACGCGGGGGTAAAAGTACTTGTGGTTTCAACGGAAGAGTTGGTAAGATGAATGGACTGGATTCGGCTATCCGGGATGCAGGTGCAGCGGCATACGCGGCCTACGGCTCGTCTATGGACGCCGGCGTGCGCTACCTGACCCGGTTCCGCACCACCGATCCCGTGGTCTACGTCCAGAGACCGGGCGAGCGCGGGATGATCGTCGTGCCGCAGATGGAGCATGAACGTGCCGTCCGCGAATCGACGGCGGCGGTCATCACCCGCGCTCACGCGGGCTACCTCGATTACGTCAAGGCCGGAGAGCCGCGCTGGCGCGCGACCGCCCACATGATCGCCGACCTCGCCGGCGGCCCCGTCCTCGTCCCCGCGAACTTCCCGCTTGCCCTCGCGAGGGAACTCGAATCGTTCCAGCCGGTCGTGCTCGATGAGCGCGGAACGGTCGACGCGATGCGGGCGGTCAAGACGCCGGAGGAGATCGAGCGGATACGCTCGGTCCAGCGGGCCACCGAGGCCGCGATGAAGCGCGGGGCCGCGCTCATCCGGGGCTCTGCTCCGAAAGGTGGCGTCCTTTACCGGGACGGCGCGCCCCTCACCTCTGAGGCCGTCCGCGCCGAGATGCACGCCTGCCTTCTCGCCCACGGCTGCCGCGCGACCGAGACCATCGTCTCCTGCGGTCTCGACACCGCCCTTCCGCACAGTTCCGGCGCAGGATCGCTCCGGGAGAACGAACCGATCGTCATCGACATCTACCCGCAGGACGAACTGACCGGCTACCACGCCGACATGACCCGGACGTTCGTGAAGGGCGAACCGTCCCCCGCGATCCGGGAGATGTACGAGGCCGTCAAGGACGCAAAAGCCAACGCCGCATCGATGCTCCGTGCCGGTGCCGTCGGCGCCGACCTCTACCGCGCAACGGTCGAATTCTTCCGCGACCGCGGCTACGAGAGCAACACGCAGGGGTTCACCCACAGCCTCGGTCACGGCGTCGGGCTCGAGGTGCACGAAGAGCCGTCGCTCGGCCCCCAGGGCGGGGCGCTCGTCCCGGGAAACGTCGTCACGATCGAACCGGGGCTCTACTACCCCGGGACCGGCGGCGTCCGCCTGGAGGATATGGGCGCGGTGACAGAGACCGGCTTTGACCGGTTCACCCAATACAGAGAGGAGCTCACACTATGATCATGGATGACGGTGTCTACGATGCCTACCGGGAAGCAGGGGCGCTGGCAAGGAGAGTGCTCCGCCGGGGTGCGGGGCTCGTGAAAGAGGGGGCGTTCCTTCTCGATATGGTCGAAGAGACGGAGAATATGGTGGCCGAAGAGGGGGCGCTGCTCGCCTTCCCCCTGAATGTCTCCTCGAACGAGGCCGCGGCGCACGACACCGCCATGCCCGGCGACGAGCGGGTCTTCGCCCGGGGCGACCTCATCAAGGTCGATCTCGGGATACACGTCGACGGTTACATCGCCGACACCGCCATGACCGTCGACCTCGGCGACCACGGCCCGCTCGTCGAGGCGTCCCGGGCTGCCCTCGAGGCGGCGATCAACGCCGTCCGGCCGGGAGTCGTCACGGGAGACCTCGGAGCGGCCATCCAGGCGGTGATCGAGGAGCACGGCTACAAACCGGTCGGCAACCTCACCGGGCACGGCCTTGACCGCTACGACCTCCACGGGAAGCCCATGATCCCGAACGTCGCGATGAACGGCGGCACCGTCCTCGAGGAGGGGATGGTCTTTGCAATCGAGCCCTTCGCCACAACGGGGTCGGGGAAGGTCGCTGAGGCGGCGCGGGTGGAGATCTATAAACAGATCGCAGCCCGGCCCGCACGCCTCCCGTCGGCAAGACGGATCCTTGAGACCGCCCGGCCGCGCCGGGGGCTCCCGTTCTCCCGCCGCTGGATTCCGGGCGACAAGGTCGAGATCGGGCTCTCCACGCTCGTGCGGAACGGGACGCTCCATCCCTTCCCCGTGCTGCACGACCTGCCGGGCTCGTTCGTCTCGCAGGCGGAGCACACCATGATCGTCACCGCCGATGGGTGCGAGGTCACCACCCGGTGAGCTACGCTTATTGAGGCCGCGCGCAAATATGTCTGCTCATAATATGACCGGCGACACAGGTACACGTGACGTCCTCGCTATCATGGAACTCCTGCTCACCGCGGAGATATTCAACCGGAACGAGGAACTCGACATCAACGACCTCAGCCCGCGCTGCCGGGAGTTCTTCGGTGCCGGGAGCGGCGGAAACCGCGAGGTGAAGCGTCCCCTGACTGTGAGCGAGGGGGCGATCAGGAAGGTGTTCGAGACCCCGGACTCCGCCCGCCAGGCGGTTCGCGCAAACCCGTTCGTCGGCTACGATGAGTTCGGGCAGCGGCTGAGTCTGCCCTCGCTCGATACGGCAGCGGGGTGGTTCCTCAAGAAGGGCGGAAAGGAGAGGATCGGGGCGAACCCCGTTCTCGCGTACTTCTTCGACGGGAAAGACGGTTTCGAGGTCAGCTACCGCGAAACCCGGGCGAGAAACCGCCGGTTCGAGGATTCACGGGAGTACGTGGAGGGGAGGGTCTCGCGGATCATCGCCGAGAGCGAGGAGATGCGGGAGGCCCGCGACCTCATCATCATCAGCGCGCCGGACGAGGTCGAGTACTCGCTTGCGAAGCTGGTCTGCACCCCACGCCAGGAGGAGATGATCAAGAAGATCGCCGTCGCCCTCGAGCACCGCGACTACCTGAAGCGGCACGGCATCTACGAGTTCGGCAGGCTCCTCTTCGTCGGCCCGCCCGGAACCGGGAAGACCTCGCTTGCGCTCGCGATGTCGCAGGAACTCCACATGCCGGTGCTCGAGGTCCGTCTCGCGATGGTCACCTCCCAGTACCTCGGCGAGACATCGAAGAACATCGACCGGATCTTCGATCTCGCGAAGAAACTCAGCCCCTGCATCCTCTTCATCGACGAGTTCGACTTCGTCGCGAAGACCCGGGTCAGCGACGATCACGGCGCGATGAAGCGTGCGGTGAACATGCTCCTCAAGAACATCGACCAGATCAGTTTCGTCAAGAACGGCGTCCTCCTCATCGGGGCGACGAACCACCCGAGGATCCTCGACGAGGCGGCCTGGCGGCGGTTCGACGAGGTCGTCGAGTTCCCGCTCCCCGACCAGGCGATGCGGCAGGCGATCCTCGAGAAGGTCGCCGCCACGATCGAGTGCGACTGTGACTTCGCGGACCTTGCCGCCCGGACAGAGGGGTTCTCTGGCTCTGACCTGCGGATGATGATGAAAGAGGCGGTGATCTCGGCGCTGATGGAGGACCGGCACCGGGTCGACCCCGTGGACATCGAGCAGGGGCTCCTCCGGGCGGAGGAGCGAAACGTCATCCGGGCCGGGCGCTGAGATGCGGATCACGCTGCTCGGGACCGGGGACGCTATCGGGACGCCGAAGGTGGGTTGCGACTGCGAGAACTGCCGGGCGATGGTCGCGGCGGGGAACTCAAGGCTCCGGACCTCCCTCCTCATCGAGACGGATGGGAGACACATCCTCATCGAGTCGTCCCCGGATCTCCGCCAGCAGCTCCTCCGGGCCTGCTCTCCCCACATCGACGCTGTCCTCTGGTCGCACGGCCACTACGACCACTTCATCGGGTTTGGTGAGTTTTACCGGGTGCAGAAGATGCCGCCGGCCTACGCGCCGCCGCCGGTGATGGACTACTGCTCGCGATATCTCCACTTCCTGCCGTTCGAGAAGCACCCGGTTCCGGTCTACGAACCGTTCGACCTCTTCGGCGTGACGTTCACGTATTTCGAGGTGAACCACCCGCCGGTCTACACCTGCGGGCTCCTCCTCGAGCACGACGACGTGACGGTCGCCTACACCGCCGACACAAGGGAGGATATCCCGGAGGCAAGCCGCGACCTCCTCGAAAAGACCGATATCGACCTCCTCTTCGTCGACGCCATCGCCCCCGAGAGTTACAATATCACCAAGCACATGAACTACACCGAGGCGGTCAGGTTCGCCCACGACGTCGGGGCGAGGGACTACCGGTGCGTCCACATGAGTCACATGGTCCCGCCGGGGATGCCGCACGCCGGGTACGACATGGAGACGTTCTGCTGGGAGTAGGCCGGCGGAGGTTTTACCCATCTGTGCACCTGCTCCAGTGAGCATAGTTGGGGTGACGGCCTCCTGCAGATCTCTCGCTCAAAACTTCCGATAAACCCTGCTCCGGTGCCCGACTGCGATGACATGGATCACCAGGAGGTCGTCTATGATCGAGAGAATTGCCCGGTAATCCCCGACCCGGAGTGAGTAGAACGGGGGTTTGCTCGCTCCCTTCAATCGTTTGAGATACTTTTTCGGGTTGGTCTCGCCAGCGAGCGATGCAATTTCTTCGCCTATCTTGACTGCTATGGGTCGCGGAATGCTCCTGAGATCATGACGGGCCGCTGCGGTGATGACCACACGGTAGGTCATTCCTCCTTCAGCTCCGCCATGACCTCCTCTAAGGTGTAGACTCTTCCGGCCCTGAGATCCTCAAGCGATCGCTCGATTCTCTGGATCGCCTCTTCGCTGAGCGGCTCTTCGTCGATTGCCATCTCGGCCAGGCGCTCGATCACCTCGTTGTAAGATTCCCGGGGATGGACTTTCAGGGCGTTGAGCCGGTCCCTGAGTTCTACGTCGATCTTGATGGTGGTGCTCGTCATACTGAGGTATACTCAGGTTTACCTGATGAAGGTTTGCATGGATGTGTCGGGTGTGTTGTGTGGTTTCCTGCGGAGGTGTTCAGGGTATCGGAGATCGTTGCCAGGGGATGGCCCCTTCACCGCAACTCCTCGATCTTCCACCCGAGATAGTCCCGTATCACCGTGAACGCCAGCCCCGGCGGGATCGCCCCCTGCTCGGTGACGATCAGGTCGACGTACTCCGCGGGCGTCACGTCGAAGGCCGGGTTCCTGACCCGCACGAAGGGGAGCTCCTTTGCCACCTCTGCCGGGAGCACCTCGGCTGTGTCCCGTTCCTCAATCTCGATCAGTTCACCGAGGATCGTCCTCGGCGCGAACTTGTAGGTCTCGGCCGCCACGATGACGTTCGTCCGGGCCTCGTGTGCGGCGTGAGCAATCTGGGCGGTCCCGATCTTGTTCACCACCGCGCCGTTCACTGCGATAGCGTCGGCGCCGACGAAGACGAGATCGACGTCGTTAATGAAGTAGCGGACCGCCGAATCGACGATGTAGTTCGTCCGGATACCGGCGTCGTTCAACGTCCGGATCGTGATGAGCCCCTGGCCGCGGGGACGAACTTCCGTCGCGTAGACCTCGACCTCCTTCCCCTGCCGGTGGGCCTCCAGGATGCACCCGAGCGCCGCCTCCGAGTTGCAGTGGGTCATGAGAACGTCGCCGTCGGAGATGTGACGTGCCCCGATCTCCGCTATCCGCTCGATCGCGTGCTCCGAGTGCTCGACGAACTCCGCCGCGCTGAGAAGGAGTGCGTCCCGTGCGGCCTCCACCGAGTCGAACGAGTCGAGCGCCCGCATCACGGAGCGCACAGCGTTCGGGAGCGAGACGGCGGTCGGCCGGGTTCCGGTGAGGAGATCGGCTGCCTCCTGCATCTCCTGCTTGAAGGTCTCGGGGTCGGATACATCGAGATTTCGGGCATAGTCGGCCAGTGCCTCCACCGCAGCCCGGGCGATCCTGCCGGCGCCCCGGATCTCCATATTCTTTATACTTGCTGCCGTCTCACTCAGTAACATAGATCCTCATTGAAGAGAGGACAAGAGACTACATAGATTTATTGACGTGAAAATATGTCGGTAGCCGTTGTTTTTGATAGTGCGGGCACACTTCTGCGGACTTACCGGGTAGCGCGCGACATCCTCAACGATGAGATGCTGACCGAGGTCGAGACCACGACCATCACCTTCGGGTCGGAAGCGCGAGTGCTCGTCGTCCTCCACCTCCACTCCCGGGACGTCATGGAGGCGCCGGAGGACCAGTGCCTCTCCGAGTTCTTCCTCTCCCGGTCGGTCGGGTTCGGGGTGGCCTGCTCCCGCCGGGTCATCCCCGCCGAAGAGGTGGGGAACCTCCTCTACAACGACGAGCGTGCCCGCATCGGCGACCTGCAGGCATGCATCCGGCAGGTCTGGAGCTGCTGCAAGAGAGAGTCGATCGTCACCATGAACAGCGGCGTGATCCTGAACATGGACATCCCCGGCATCGAGTTCACGGTGACGACCGGCGGAAGGCCGTTCGAGGGCGCGAGAGAGACCGTCAGCGAGCTGCACCGGATGGGTGTCCCCGCATACATCGCGTCCGGCGACCGCGTCGCGAAGCTCGAGCGGATGGGCGATTACCTCGGTATCCCCCGGGAGAGGGTCTACGGCGTCGCGACCCCCTCGATGAAGGCACGGATCGTGGAGGACCTCAAAGAGCAGTACGACAAAGTTGTTATGGTTGGAGATGCCATCAACGACTTGAACGCCTTTCGGAGAGCGGATCTCGCGGTGCTCACCGAACAGCAGTCTGACCGGAAACCGGCCGTCCTTTATGCAAGCGTGGATCGGGTGATCCACAACGTCAGCGAGGTGCCCGGTATCGTGGCAGAACTCCTCGCGGATACCGCGGCGCCCGGGAAAAGTGCAACAATATAAACCCTAATATGATCCCAGATGAAGATTAGTTTAACGAGGACCTCAGGATGACCCCACTTATTACAGTTAAGAACCTTTGCATGGAGTTTAACGGGACTGCCGTGCTGAAAAATATCAATTTTGAGGTGGCGGAGGGAGAGACCGTCGGTATCATCGGCAGGAGCGGCGCCGGTAAGACCGTTCTCATGCACCTCATGCGAGGTGTCGACCAGCCCCCGACAGGGGGCGCGATCATCTATCACGTCGCCGTCTGCAATGGATGCGATCATGTCGATGTCCCGAGCGAGGCGGGAAAGCCGTGTCCCATCTGCACCGGGACACTCGAGCTCGCGGACGTCGATCTCTGGGCGGAAGATAACGCGACGATGAAACGGCGGATCATGCGCAGAACCGCCATCATGTTCCAGCGGACGTTCGCGCTCTACGGCGACGACCGGGTGATCGAGAACGTCCTGCGGGCGCTCGACGACGTCGGCTACCCGGGTGAGAAGGCCGTCAGCAGGGCCGCCGACCTGATCGACCAGGTCAGGCTCTCCCACCGGATGATGCATATCGCCCGCGACCTCTCCGGCGGCGAGAAGCAGCGGGTGGTGCTCGCACGGCAGCTCGCGAAGAATCCGTTCATCCTCTATGCGGACGAACCGACCGGGACGCTCGACCCGGAGACCGCCACGCTCGTCCACCGGATGCTCATCGAGAGCGCCCGGGAGAACGATATGGGAATGATCGTCACGTCTCACTTCTCAAACGTCATCGAGGATGTGGCCGATCGAGCAATCCTCCTTGAAAACGGAGAGATCAAGGGAATCGGCGCCCCCGGTGAAGTCATCGACCGGTTCATGGAGGACTACAGCGACGTCGCAGAGCGCCAGACCGGGGAGGTCGGTGAGAAGATCCTGATCGCCCGCGACGTAGTCAAGCGCTACCTCTCGGTCGACCGGGGCGTCGTCCGGGCGGTCAACAGCGTCTCGTTCGAGGTCGCCGAGAAAGAGATCTTCGGGATCATCGGGAAGAGCGGGGCGGGCAAGACGACCCTATCGCGGATCATATCCGGGATCCTTGAGCCCACCAGCGGCGAGATGAACATCCGGATCGGCGACGACTGGATCGACATGACGAAACCCGGCATCGAGAACCGCGGCCGGGCAAAGGGCTACATCGGGCTCCTCCACCAGGAGTACGACCTCTACCCGCACAGGACGGTGCTCGATAACCTCACCGACGCCATCGGCCTTGAATTCCCGAAAGAACTCGCGATGAGGAAGGCTATCATCACCCTCGGGATGGCCGGGTTCACCCCCGAGAAGAGCAAGGAGATCCTGGACCGCTATCCTGGAGAGCTCTCCGAGGGCGAGAAGCACCGGGTGGCCCTCGCCCAGGTGCTGATCCGGGAGCCTCTGCTCGTCGTCCTCGACGAACCGACAGGAACCATGGATCCGATCACGAAGATCGACGTGAAGCACTCGATCCTCCACGCCCGCGAGGAGATGGACGAGACGTTTATTGTGGTCTCGCACGACATGGAGTTCGTGAAAGACATCTGCGATCGCGTCGCCCTCATGCGGGGAGGCAAGATCATCAAGCTGGGGCCGACAGCTGAGGTGCTTGCCCATCTCACCGAGGATGAAAGAACGGTGATGGGGGGCGGCGGAGCCGCCTGAGGTGCACGTAATGGAGATCCATCTGGACGGCAAACGCATCTCGGTTCCGGCGGGTTCTCTGCTCGGCGACCTCCTCCCTGAACGGGATGAGGAATGCAGCGTCGCCGTCATCCGCCCGGCGCTCGTTGAAGATGAAGCCGAGTCGCAGGAGGTCAGGTTCACCACCCCGGCAGGCGATCTGGTCGTCGAGGTGGCGAAGACCGCGGCGGTCTCCTCCCTCCTCCGCCCGGAGGTTGCAGAACGGCTCCGCCTGCACTGGCAGGACCGGTACGCCGCAGCCTTCGGGCAGTTCGAGTCCGACGTCCGCCCGGCACGCCGTCCGGGCCGGTACGAGCGCGGGGACGTGATCCTCGGGTGCGGGGGCTACGATCCCTCCCGGTCCTACCTGATCTTCGCGCGGATGGGGCATACCGCCGACTACGGCGCCCCGGAGGACGGCGGCGTCATCGGCAAGGTCGTCACCGGCCGGGGTTTGCTCGACCGGCTCGCCGATGGCGACCGGATCACCGGTGTCGAGCGGGTATTCCGGCGTGTCGACCGTTCAAACGTCATCGTCACCCGCGACGCGAACTTCCCGCTCGAAGACGGGATGCAGCTCGTCTCCTACGTGGAAGCGGAGGTGCAGGGTTCCGGAAAGGACGGGACCGATACCGGCACCGCCCGGAGCGTCGAGCACTTCCTCCTCTCCGTGCAGGGCGGCAGGTTCAGGGTGGCCTCCTCAAGCAGCACCTACGTTGCCGACACGCACCTGGTCCCAACCCGGGTTCCGGCAGAACTCTCCGGCCCGAGGCTTGAAGGCACCGTCACGGTCCGGACCGCCGGGAAATCCCCCGGAGGGGTCTACATCTACACCCAGGGCGTCTCGGCAAGCCCGGCGCACACCGTCGTCGGGAGGGTCATCCACGGCATCGAACTCGTCAGGTTTGCCGGGGAGGGCGATCTCTTCGCTTTCCGTGCGGAACCGGAACAGTTCGATCTCGTCGGCCTCTCGCTCGCCGAGGCGAAAGCGGTCGCCGCCCGGCGCGGCGTCTCCCTCGCCGCCGACGCGGCCGAAGGCGATCGCATCGTGGTCGCCCAGACCCCGGCAACGACGCTCGAGGTGCTGGCCGGCGGCGAGGTCCGGCTTGAGACGGTGCCTGCCGAGAACGTCGTCAGCATCACCCTCGATGAGGCGGCCGCACCCCGGTCGGTCACGATCTTCCGTGAGGTGACCGGGCTCAAGCACCACAGCGTCGGGAAGATGCCGCTCGTCTTCGTCTTCGAGGACGTCTTCCTCTTCAAGCCGAAGATCGGAAAGGGTGTCGGGATCATCCCGGAGAACACGCCGACCGGGGAGGTGCCGGCCTACACTCTCGCGATGACGAACGACTCCCGGCGTGGCGCGGGCATGGTCGGCATCCGGACCACGCCGAACGCCGAGTTCGGCCCGACGTCCGAGCCGCTCACCGGCACGAACGTCATCGGGAAGGTGCTCGATGCGGGGAACCTTGCCGGGATGCGCGAAGGAGCCACGGTATACGTGAAGGAGGTGAAGTGATGGCCGAATATACCCCGGATTACGTGGGCACGGTGACCAAATACGTCTTCGTCGAGTCCCCGACGATGACGCCCGGCGAACTCGCGCTCAGGGCCTACGAGGCCTCAGAAGGCGTCCTCATCAAGGAGACGTGTTTCGGTCTTCAGGTGACGGGCGAACCGGAGTCTGTCGACCGCCTCCTCGAGGAGATCCGCTCGTTCGACCCGACCCATATCTTCGTCAAGGACCGGGGGTTCCCTCCCGGGGACCCGAGACGCTGCCGGGCGAACCTCGGCGGGGCGAGGCCGGGCTATCTCGGCCACGAACGAGAGTTCCGCCTCCTGCGCTACATCACCCGCGGGCTCGAGGAGCTCGGGCGGCGTGAAGGAGACGAGGCGGAACCGGCACCGCCCGAGACGAAACCAAAACTCGATATCAAGCGACTACAAGAACTGATAGATTCAGAGGAGTCCTGAATACAATGGCAAAGGTGTTTATCTACCCTGCAACGAGCCTCATCCTCTCCGACCTGGTGGCCCGGTTCGGCCATAAGCCGCTCGGTGCAGCCCTCGGTATCCGGGAGAGGATACAGACCGCCGGGGTAGACTCCCCGCCCCTGCAGATCACTCCCGAAGAACCCAAGCGCGGCCTGAAGTACGCGGCCGTCGAGGTGCCGTCCGGCGTTCGGGGACGGATGGCGATCTACGGCCCCCTCATCGAGGAGGCCGAGGCCGCGATCATCGTCACCGAGGCGGACTTTGCGTTCGGGTGCATGGGATGCGCCAGAACCGATGAGTTGATCCTCTTCACTCTCCGCCAGAGCGGGATCCCGATCCTGGAACTGGAGTATCCGAGAGATGAAGACGAGGGCATCCGGTTCGTCGCCGCCGTCAAGAAATTTCTTGCAGGTCTCGAGGACGGAGGTGAAGCGTGAAGAAAGTACGGATCGCCCAGCTCACCTGCGGGGCGGAGTATAGCGGCGTCCAGAAGGAGATCTATGACGCCGCCGAGTCGGTGGGTGCGGAGGTCTTCTTCCCCGATATTGCTCTAGGCGATGTGGAGCGTGCGGTCAAGAAGTTCGGGCTGGACGTCAAGAGCGCCGATCTGAAACTGATGATCGCCCGGGCCATGGCCCTCGTGGAGGGGAAGGTGGAGGCGGACGGGGTCTTCATCGGCACCTGCTTCCGGTGCGCCGAGGCGGCGATCGTCAGAAACGAACTCCGGCGGTACATCCCCGAGAACTCGAAACTCTCGGTGGTGAGTTACTCCTTCACCGAGCGGACGACCGCGGGGACCCTCCTCACCAGGATGGAGGCCCTGACGACCATCGCCCGCCGGAGAGCGCTTCTTGCCCGCGAGGAGCAGACCGGGATCACGATGGGCGTCGATTCCGGGTCGAGCACGACGAAGGCCGTCGTGATGAAGGACAACGAGATCGTCGGCACCGGGTGGCACCCGACGACCGAGGTGCTCAAGAGCGCCGAGAGCGCGGTCTCGGACGCGCTTGAGATGGCGGGCCTTACCCGCGAGGATATCCAGGCCATCGGCACCACCGGATACGGCCGGTTCCTGATCGGGAAGCATCTCGGTGCGGAACTCATCCAGGAGGAGCTGACGGTGAACTCGAAGGGTGCCGTCTACCTCGCCGGTCACCAGCGGGGCGCCTCGACCGTCATCGACATCGGCGGGATGGACAACAAGGCGATCAGCGTCATCGACGGCATCCCGGGCACCTTCACGATGGGCGGGATCTGCGCCGGCGCAAGCGGGAGGTTCCTGGAGATGACCGCAAAACGGCTCGGTATCGATATCACCGAGCTTGGCCCCCTTGCGATGAAGGGCATGGGCAAGAACGTCCCGATGAACAGTTACTGCATCGTCTTCGGGACGCAGAGCCTGGTGAACGCCCTCGCGGCAGGGAGTTCGCCCGAGGACGTGGCGGCTGCGGCCTGCCACAGCGTCGCGGAACAGGTCTTCGAGCAGCAGTTGCAGGAGGTCGACATCAAAGAGCCGGTGATCATGGTCGGCGGCACCTCGCTGATCGAGGGGCTGGTCTACGCGATGGGCCAGCTCCTGCAGACCGAGGTCGTCGTCCCGCCCCATTCGCAGTACATCGGCGCGGTCGGAGCCGCCCTGCTCGCGTCGGGATTCATCAAAGGAGAGTAGATGCCCCCGTTGAACTACTTCGTGGTCGAGTCGCCGGACGAGGTCGGAAGGGTCGCTTACGAGCGGGTCGCAGGCGACGTCCTCCAGGACCTGGACCTCATCAAGGTGATCGACCGGCTGCATATCTACGTCGACCCGAAGGTGCCGATCTTCGTCGCGGCGGGGCTGCTCCGCCATATGCCGCGTGAGATCCGGGTTGCCGACTTTGCCAACGTCAACCGCGGCGAGAAAGAGGTCGTCCTCGATATCAGCGACGAGACCTATCTCGCGCCGCTCCTCCAGAAACTCTGGGTGATCTACGGCAAGGAGCACGTCGACCAGCCCGACCGGTTCACCATCGTTCTTCCGGCGGGGATGGCCGGGGACGAGAACCTCGACCGGCTGGTGGTGGCCGACCCGAGCGAGACCCTGTACAAGGACGTCATCTACGCGCTCCAGTACATCGCTCCCGAGGGGTTCAAGGTCCGGCGCCAGTACATCCGGGAAGGAAAGTTTTACTATGTGGCGAGCGAGGATACCCTGCCGACCGATATCGTGGAGACGGCGGTCGTGCCGCTCTTTGAGAAGATGGGGGTGACGCTATGACGACACTGGTGCCGGTGACCTACAAGGGAGGCGTCTACCGGCACGACGAGATCATGGACCTGATCGACGACCTCGGGGGTTACATCGTCCAGAAGCACGTCATGGCCCAGGACGTCGTGCTCCAGTCGTTCGTGCCGCGCGACGATATCGAGTTGATACGCAGGATCGCAAAACCACTCGCCGGCGAGGTGGTCGAGGCGCCCCTCGTCGGGACGGAGATCGCCGTCGTGAGCCCGAGCCTTGAGATCCATCACCTCCCTCACATCTCCTGCGATATCGCCGAGTATCTCAGGCGGTCGGGCGCGAAGACCAACATGGTCGGGCTCGCGAGAGGGTTCGGGAAACGGATTGCAAACTTGAACGACGAGGAGCGGGACGTCATCAACGAGCACGATCTCGCCGTCTACGCGCTCGGCAACTTCGAGGAGTGCATCCGGAAGAAGTTCCCGGCGATCCGCCGGGAGATCGATGTGCCGATCGTGGTGACCGGCGCGCCCGACCGCGAGGCCCTGATGCGGGTGATCGACCCGCCCGTCGAGGGATACGTGGGCGGGATCGGCAGGATCATGCACCGGTTCAAGCGCCCCGAGGAGCTCGGGAAACTCGATGAACTGGTGGACGAGGTCTCCCGCGTCCTGGACGCCCGGCGGGACGCTCTCGCAAAAGACCCGCTCTCCGTCTTCCCGCCCCGCCTGATGGCAATCATCGAGGAGCAGATCCACGAGGTCAGCATGCTCACGCACCCGACGCCGGTGACCGCCCAGATGGAGGGGCTCCGGGTGAAGCTCCCCTACGATTCGTATGCCGACGACGTGCGGTCGCTTCCTGTCGCCGAAGGGGTGACGGTCGGTGATATCGCCGACGTCACGCCGTCGAGGATGCGCAACTACATATTGATCCGGATTAAACCATTCTCGGAGACAAGAATACTGGTGTAGATGCGATGGATTTCGAGAAAGTACTCACGAAGGTTGTGGAGCGGGGGTCGGACGTCTTCGCGGAGGACCTCCTCCGGGAGATCGAGAACGAGTACGGCCGGGTCCCCCTGATCTTTGAGCGGATGGCGGAACGCCCCGAGATCCTCATCTCACACCTCCTCTACAAGGGCGCCGTCGTCGAGACCAGCCAGCTCGAACCGAAGATGATCGAGTTGATCAGCCTCGCGGTGGGCGCCGCCCTCAAGTGCAGCCATTGCGTGGAGTATCACCTGCAGTCCGCGATGGCGAAGGGCGCGACCCGGGCTGAGATCCTCGAGGTGATCCTGATCGCGGGGATGCTCGCGAACTCCGCAGTCCTCGCGGACGCCTACCGGGTAGTGAACGGCACGGGTTCGGCTCCCTGCCCCTCCTGCGACATCAACGGCACGGGCCTGGATAAGACCTGTTCTGATAGATAACCTCCTGGTATCCGGAGCATGTGCGGTATCGCCGGGCAGTTTGCCCTGAACGGGGAGGATGCGGATCCGGCCCTCGTCGGGGCGATGGCGGAGAGGCTCGCCCATCGCGGTCCCGACGGCGAAGGAACGTTCTTCTCCGGGCCGATCGGCCTTGCCCATCGCCGTCTCGCGATCATCGATCTCTCCGATGAGGGCCGCCAGCCGATGGGAAGCGAGGACGGCACGCTTCAGATCGTCTTCAACGGCGAGATCTACAACTATCCTGAGATCCGGGAGGAACTCTCTGCCGCCGGCCATCGTTTCGCTTCCGCAACCGATACGGAGGTGATCCTGCACGCCTATGAGGAGTGGGGGCGGGACTGCCTCGCCCGGTTCAACGGGATGTGGGCGTTCGCCCTCTGGGACGGACGCCGCCGCGAACTCTTCTGTGCCCGAGACCGCCTGGGCGTCAAGCCGTTCTACTACACCCTGATCGATGGATCGTTCCTCTTTGCGTCAGAGATCAAGGCACTCCGGGCGCATCCCGACGTCGGCCGACAGCCGAACGACCGGATGCTCTCGACGTTCCTTGCGTGGGGGGTTGCGGATCACACGGGAGAGACGATGTATGACGGCGTCTTCCAGCTCCCGCCGGCCCATACGGTCGTCGTCTCCGAGGAGGGCGTCGGGGAGCCGAAACGCTACTGGGACTTCGCGGTGAGCGGCGCCCCGGGCGGGGCCGACGACGAGGCCGCAGCACAAAGCGTCCGCGCTCTCCTGACCGACGCCGTCCGGCTCCGGCTCCGAAGCGACGTCCCTGTCGGGACCTGCCTCTCGGGCGGGATCGACTCCTCGACGGTCACCGCCCTGATAAACGGCCTCCTCCTGGCGGAGAGCCCGGAGAGCGTCGGCGAACGGCAGAAGACGTTCTCGGTCTCGTTTGACGACCCCCTGTTCGACGAGAGCCGGTATATCGATACGGTGGTCGCGGCGACGGACGTCGCGAGCCGCCGGACGACACCGGGGACGGACGGGCTCTGGGAGGACATCGAGCGGTTACTCTACATGCAGGACGAGCCGTTTGCGTCCCTCTCGATATACGCCCAGTACTGCGTGATGCGCCTCGCGAGCGGCGAGGTGAAGGTGGTCCTCGACGGGCAGGGCGCCGACGAGCAGCTCGGCGGCTACATCGCCTACCAGGCGCCGTATATCCGGGGCCTCCTCCGGCGCGGAGACGTCCTCGCGGCTCTCCGGGAGGGGGTCGGGAGCGCCCGTCGTCACCGGTCCTTCTTCTCGTGGGCGGCTGCCCAGTCCCGGGTCCGCTCGGAGCGCCGGGGACTCCTCCGGGGGGACGCGCCGGAGGTTCTCCGGTATGCGGGGTCGCTTGAGGAGGTGCTGAAACGGGAGGTCACGGCGTCGAACCTCCCCCTCCTGCTGCACTGGGAGGACAGGAACTCGATGGCCTTCTCGGTCGAGGCGCGGGTTCCGTTCCTCGATTACCGGCTGGTGGAGCACCTCGCGGCGCTCCCGCTCGACCAGAAGATCCGCGGCGGCGTCACGAAGTACGTCCTCCGGCAGGCGATCCGGGGGCTGGTCCCGGACGCCGTCCGGTGCAGGATGGACAAGATGGGGTTCGTCACCCCCGAGGAGGTCTGGATGAAGGGCGAACTTGCACCGCGTATCCTCGACCTCTTCTCAACGCCGGAGTTCCGAGAGCGGCCCTACTGGGACGCGGAGCGGGTGCTCGAAAACTACCGGGAGTTCCTCGAGGGGAAGAGCCCATACTCCACCGAGTTCTGGCGGATAGCCTGCGCGGAGATGTGGCTGCGGCAGTTTGACCCGTAGGGATTCTCTGCGCCCGGGTGTGAGTCGCTCACTTCGCGCCCCCCCACTCCCCCTCCTCCTGCGGGCAGACGCCCCCCTTCTTCCGGAGCCCCCTCCCCGCATACGTTGCAGACAGGACGGCGAGGATGCCGGTGACGAAGATGCCGTCGAAGATCCCCGCGCCCCCGATGGAGAGGACGGTCGGCCCGTCCGCGGTCAGCGCCGAGAGGACGTCGGGGTTTGCGAGGTTGAAGAGGTCGGCCCCGAAGAGGGTGCCCATCGTCCCCCCGACGTAGGCGAGGCCCGGGGCGGTGCGGCACCCGCGGGCGAGGAGGAGGCCGGTTACGGCGCCTGCGAGCGGAGCGACGTAGAACGGCATCGTGATCCCGAGGCCGGGAACAGGCGTTGCAGCGGCGTAGGCGACGAGCGAGACCAGGACGACGGCAGCGAGGGACTTCGCCCACGAGACCCGGCCCCGCCCGACCATCTCAAGCGTTACGAAGAGGGGGATGAGCGCTCCGCCTACGTTGACCGCGATGAGATCTTCTCCTAATGTAATGAGCGGGATATCGATCAGGCTCCCGAGCAGCGCCCCGACGGTCACCAGCATCGCCTGGTAGAGCCGGAGCCCGATCGACTCGAAGGCTCCTGCGGTGATGAGGAGCAGGTTGAATATGGCCAGTGCCGGTATGAGAACCGCCAGCGCAACGAGGATCTGCTCCGGGCTGAAGGGAACCGGCAAGATCGCGATCGTGGACAGTTCGGTCTCCATGGGTCGGGCATACCGAACGGGGTCATGCCATAAATAGTTTGATGGCTACGGCCCCGGCGGGCTCCCGGGGACCGTTCGCCCGGGCGAGGCGACTTCGACCCGCCCTGTTCCATCGCCCGATGAAAAGTAAGTCTCACCGACGATAACTCAAAATCAGGGGACGATAGTGAATAGAAACCCCAAATTACCTATTTTATATTCATTTCGGAATAGATATATTCATATGTAGGCAACCAAAAATAATGTTAAACCCGGAGTTCCTTCCCCAAATCGGATAACGGGTGCCGGACAACAACCCACGGACGCATATCTCGGGGTGTTCGTGGCCGGTGCAGGTTTCGGGGATGGTGGATGACCGGGAGCAACTCCGTCCAATCTGACCGGTTGCATCTGCACAGAAGAGCATGACCGCCTTTACTGTTGAAGATTTGATCCTGCATCTGGAGCGGCTCCAGGCGAGGGGCCCGATCCCGTTCGACGTGAAGAGCGGAGAGATATTTGGTATCCTCTGCCCCTCCGGCCAGGACCGGCAGACCCTGCTCTCCCTTCTCATGACGGTCCTCTTTCCGGTTCCGGGATTTGCCGAGCGTTCACCGCTCGCGGTTCTCGGGGGTCTCGGGGACGTCCGCAGAAGCATGGGCATCGCCCTCCGAGAATCGGTGCTCGACCCTGCGCTGACCGGCAGGGAGAACCTGGACTTCCAGGCCCGGATGAACGGCCTGGGCGACGATCTCCGGCGGAGGAGGATCCCCGAGATCATAGACCTCTTCGGCATCTCCGGCGATGCCGATGCCGCCGTCGAGACCTACTCTCCCGCCATGCTGCAGCACCTCGAGCTCGCCCGGGCATACCTCACGCACCCGTCGGTTCTCTTCCTTGCCGAACCGACGGCCGGGCTGGACGATGCCGGGCGCCGGGAGACCTGGGATCTGCTCCGGCGGCTGAACCGCGAGCGGAAGACGACGATCATCTTTACGACGCACGATCTGGAAGAGGCGGAGGCGATCTGCACCCGGGTTGCCGTGGTGGACCGCGGTGAGGTCGTTGCCCTGGACGAACCGGAGACCTTCCGTACGGTGATGGCCGTCGATGACGCCCCGCTTGGATACGATGATACCGCCTAGGCCACCGGGCCGGTGAACCAATACTTATTTACGCCTGCGACCGCGACAAGGATACATGGCCAATTTCCGTTCTCTGTTCGCGCCTTTGTTCCTCGCCGGAAGCGCTATTGCGGCCGTGCTGATCGGCGGATGCGTTGGAGACAACCCCGCTCCACAAGACCATATCAACCGGACCGTGCCGCCGGCTGAAGCGTCCGCCCTGATCGAAGAGAAGAAACAGGATCCAAAATTCGTCATCATCGATGTCAGGAGGCCGGCTGAGTATGCCGGCGGGCATATCCCGGGCGCAATCAACATCGACTCGGCGCACCTCTCCGGGCGCCTTGAGAGCCTTGACCGGGATGGGACGTATCTCCTCTGTTGCCAGCGGGGCGGACGAAGCGCCGGCGCCCGCGAGGTGATGGAGAAGGCCGGCTTTGAGAACGTTTACGAGGTCAAAGGCGGCATGAGCGCCTGGCAGGCTGCCGGGCTCCCGGTGACCGGGGTTTGATCTTCACTCCTCCTGCTTCACGTAGGTGACGCCCTCCGGCTCCTCCGCTTCGCGGGTCTCTATCACGACGGTGCCCGAGATTCGGTTGAAGAGCCGCTGTTTCGAGCCCGGCATGGCGAGCCACCCGATCAGACAGTCGGGGATCAGGAGAAACGCTTTGCCGAAACTCTGGATTGCTGCGGCGCCAAACCCGATATCCTCTCCGGCACGGCCGGTGACCCGGATCTTCAACGCCATCTTGCCGAGGGACTGGCCGCGGTATCCCTCAAAGAGTGTCCAGTAGAGGAAGAAAACCACCGAGGAGAGGCTGATCGAGATGAGCCCGGGATCTATGGTGAACTCCCAGGAGGGCGGCAGCCGGTCGGAGAGTGCCCAGACGGGCAGTCCTACCAGGATGATGTCGATGAGCCAGGCCCAGAACCGGGTCTCCCATCTGGCGAGGTAGAGCGTGACCATATCATCTCTCTGTCGTCCTCCGCGGGGCTTAAGGTTACGTGTCGGCTGATGGGGGGGTGCCGGGCTGATCGTGGATCAGTACGTCAAACCGCGGTTCGCGGCGTATGTGGGCAGGCTCTTTGAGGCAATCGTCGCAGATCTCTTTGAACTCTTTAACCAGCACGGTGCCCTGCCCTTTGTCTATACACGGCTGGGGAGTTGGTGGCACCGGGGTGAGGAGATCGATATCGTCTGCCTCCGCGAAGACCAATCAAAGATTCTCTTCTGCGAGTGCAAATGGCAGGACGGTGTGGACGGCCATCGGGTTCTCGAGGAGCTCCGGGCGAAAGCGTCCCATGTCTCATGGCAGAACGGCAGGCGCGAGGAGCATTTCTGTATCGTGGCACGAACATTCTCTCGCCGCCCGATGGAGGACGATCGAGTCTCCTGCTATGACCTTGACGATCTGATGAGGGTTGTTGCAGATTGCCGAAAAGGAGGTTTCTCGGCATAGGCGTGCTGTATCCGGAACCCGGATCCTCCGGGTGGAGAAGGCGCACCGGAGCATTGCTTTGTTCGCATCGACCGGGCGTGTACAGGAGGTCCCGGGACTATCTATCGCAAAAAGAGGCGTTATCCGATATAACTCAGTTCTTCGCGGCCTCTGGCCTCTTCGGCTTCCTGGATGTTGGCGATCATCTGCTCCATATCCCCGGCCCGCTGCTGCAGCGAGGTGTGGTCGACCTCGATCCCGGTCAGGCGGGAGAGCACCGTGAGAAGGCTCTCGGCGCTCTTCGGGTCGACGATGTAGCCGCTCGTCTCGCCCATCAGGCATATCCCTTCGATCCCCCGCGCCTTGCCGAGGCCGAGCAGGAGACCCGAAGCCCCCACGATCATCCCGCCGCTCCTGGCGTTCTCAAATGATCCGCCGGCCGCCTCCACCTCGGGGCGGAGATGCTCCATGTTGACGGCTGAAAAGACCCTCGGGTTCTCGACCAGGTGACCGACACCGTAGCCGCCGAGCGCGTATATCCGCCCGACACCGAGGTCCTGGGCGATATCGAGGTAGTGCTCCGCGAGGATGTAGTGCCCCTCTGCCGAGTTGCTCTGGACGTCGCCTACGAGAAAGAGAACCGCCTTGCCGTCCTTCTCGTAGCGATAGATCTCGTTGCTGGCGAGGTGGGTGATGCCCCGCTCGTCGACGATCACCTGCGGCGGGAAGTGGGGGGAGGAGATCTCCCCTATCTTCTCGGCACCGAGCTCGTGGATCAGGTGGTCGGCGACGAGTTTTCCCACGTGGCCTATGCCGGGCAGACCCTCGATCAGGACCGGGGCGTCGATATCCTCCTCCCGCAAAAAGGTCACTCTGGCGTGTTCCATCTCCGTACGGCCCTCCTGTATCTACCGTACCTATCCTCGGGTGAAAAACGTGCCGGGTGGGCCGGCCGTGACGGCCGGCCGCAGACCGGGCAGAGATCCGAGAGCGTGTATCTCCGGTCGTGCGGACAGCGGCGAATGCGGCTGCTCATATCTTTTATCCGGCCTTCTGCTTCCGGATAAACTTGCCGGAGCCGCCGGCGCGCTCGACCACGCCGACGGCGGCGTTTGCCGCCTTCTCGATCGCCTTCTCGGCTTCCTTATAATCGGGCGCAGTCACCTTTATCCGATATTTCGGGGCTCCGACGTAGATCAGCTCGATATCCACATCCTCGACCTTCGGTTGCGCACTCCGGAGCGCCCGGCGGATCACGTTGACGCCGTCGGGCCGGTGCGACGTCAGGATGAGGTGTCCGGTGATCGTCACCTTCGAGACCTTCACGTTCTCGTTCGCGACGGTGATGAGTGCCGTTTCGACCGGCCCATCCAGGTTCAGCTTATCCGCCGCCTCGCCGCCGGTGGTGACGATATCCTCGAAGGCCGGGTAGAGCTGGCCGTATTCACGGAAGATCGCCTCCTCGATGACCTTCCTGTCCACGCCCGCCGCCTCAGCGGCAAACCCTATCCATTTCGTGGCCTTCTGTTCGTTCTTCCACTCGTGGACCTTCTCGCGCCGCTGGTGCTCGTTCACGTCTTTTAACGAGAGATCGATGTGGCCGCGATCGGGGTCGACGTTCAGGACTTTGCAGACGACCTTCTGTCCTTCTCGTACGAAGTCCCGGATATACTTGATCCAGCCCCGCGCTATCTCGGATATCGGTATGAGCCCTCTACGCTCGTTGTACTCGTCCAGGGTCACGAACGCCGCAAAGTCCTTGACGTCCGCGACCGTGCAGACAACGAGTTCTCCTTCTTCGGGCCACTCTCTCTCGTTCATGTAATTATCACTCAAGTACAGTCAGTATCTCAGCTTTTATATCAGCTTTCCCGCCGTGGGGCTCTGCGAGGATACGTCCGCAGACGGTGCACTCCACGACGGTACTCGCTCTCTCAAAGACTATCTGTTCGTTCTCGCAGTCGGGGCACTTTACCCGGAGGAATGTGCTCCTGTTCTCTCTGTTTACCCGGACCATACCAACTCACTCCGTAAGCTCGAATTTACCGATCCTGAATCCCGGCCGGAGGTGCGCCTTGCCGCAGACCGTGCACCGGTATTTGACGTTGATCTTCTTCGTCGGCTTGTCGCCGCCGGGCACCTTATTGAACTTGCCCATGTTGCCCACCGTGCTCCTGCGTGCCTTCTGGCGGTCGATCCAGTTGAAGTGGCGCACTTTGCCCTTCTTTACCTTCACGACTTCGTGAACCTCGTGGTTCCTGCAGAACGGGCAGTATGTCTTGAATTTTGACGGCATTTTCATGATAGTAACCTCTATTCAACAGATTCGAGTACCTATATCACTTGTTAAGCCTAATATTTAAGGCTATGTCGTGCTCGCAGAGCACGTCTGCATTGTTTTCCGGCAGGGTGACGATGTCCCCCGTCTTCAGGACGTACGTCCTGCCGTCCATCCCCATGAACGACTCCACATCGGAGCGGATATGCACGAGGGCGTAGGGTGACTGGACGGGACGGGGAGCGGGAGCCGCCGGTGCACCCCGGGGTTCCGGCAGCCCTTTGTCCTCGTCGATCCGGTCGGCCGTGTCCACGTCGTCGCCGACGAACGGGGCCGCCTCGCCGTGGACGAGCGCCTCTCGACACTCCTCGATGGCGTAGATGATCCGCTCGTACATCACCCGCTCCTCCGGAAGCATCTTGCGGGCCTCATCTTTGCTCGCGTACTGCCCCTCCGCCTGCTGGAACGCAAGGTCGAGAACCTGCCGGGTCCTGACCGAGAAGATCTCCTGAACGGTCTCGGTGACGCTCCCTATCTCCTCGATGATCAGGCTCCCCATCCGACTCTCCAGGGGGTTTTTGAGGTCGTAGTAGTCGGTCTTGCGTTTCTCGACGTACTCCCGGGCATCGTCGTAGAGGCCGGGCTCGATGTAGGAAAGCCGTCCCGAGTGCTGCATATCGAGCAGCATCTGGCGGAGTTTCTCCAGGAGATCGATCACCATGCACCCCCGGCTATCTCTGCCATCCCCCGGCAGCAGAGGAAGATCGCGAGCGCTTCGGGGACGTTCTGGACCCCTGCCTTGAGCGAGTAGGTGTTCCCGAGCAGGGACGTGGTGAAGGCTGCCTTCAGATCGACCCGCACGTCGCGGTCGCCGAAGACCACGGCGTCCACGAGGGGATCGAACTCCGCGAAGTCCCGGAGATCGAGCGGCACGACCCGCATCCCGCTGCCGCCGTGAAGCGACCCCGGCGTCCGGATCAGCCGCTTGATATCGGTCGTGACCGGTTCGTCCGCACGCGCCCCGGCGTCCCGGAGCCTCTCCTCGAAGTCGGGTGCAGCCGTGATCGCCCGAACGACTCGATCTTTGAGGAGATCTTGTGGGGGTTTCACGGCGTGGCTCTCGATCTTCGCGAAGAACTCCGCGGCCGTTCGTTTCCCGATACCGTCGAGCCCGGAGAGGTACGCCGTCGCCTCCGCCGAATCAAGGGCCGCAAGCCCCGAGAGATGGGCGCGGAGCGCCTCAGCGTAGCGCCGCCGCCACCCGGTCTCGCCGCCCGCCGGCGTGAAGAGCACGGCCGGATCGAGCCCGATGCCGCAGACGTAGTCGATGATCTCGCGCCGTTCCTGGCTGCTCCATCCCCGGACGGCTATCTCGGTGACGTGGATGTGGTAGCCGCGCCCCCCGGAGAAGGCGACCCGGATCTGGCTCCGGGCAAACCCGAGTTCGTCGGTCAGCATCGCGAGCAGTTTCCCGGTCTCCTCCTTGACCCGCGCGAGCATCATCGCGTAGGGGCCGCGGACGATCTGGTCGGCGTCGAGATCGAAGATGAGGTCGGCGCCCGCCCAGTGCTTCTCGTTCATCGTCGGCGCCGACGGCGTCTGGTAGTAGGCCGTCGAGTAGTAGACGTGCGCGGGGACCAGGTTTTTCACGTATGCGCCGAGTTCCAGCGGGTCGGCAAACGCCATGTGCCGCCGCATCCGGACTTCGGCGGCGTCGAAGAAGACGAATCCCCATTCGCGCTGCTCGAGGGAGGACGGAACGGTGAGGCTCTGCCGCTGATAATACCCGGCAAACCTCTGCTTCACAAACTCGAGTGTCGCGGGTTTCATGGGAACGTCTTGATCATATATGGCCCCACTCGTTCATATCCCTGTTTCTTGTAGTAGGGCCGCACCCCGACACCGCTCATCACCGCGAGCCGGCGGTAGCCGTGATCCCGTGCCTCCTCTTCGGCCTCGGAGAGGAGGACGCTGCCGAAACTGCGGTGCTGCCACTCGTCTGCGGATGCCGGGGCGCTGATCGGCACCACGCTCCCGTAGACATGGAGCTCGCGCAGGAGTGCGGCATCCGTGAGTTCGTCGCGGAAGGGTCTGTGCGGGAACCGGAGCCGGGCAAACCCGACGAGGGCGTCTTCCGAGCCCGCCTGGATGAACCGCTCCTCTCCGCCGCATGCCCGGTAAACCAGGGTCGAGACCGCCACTTCCCCGGGTTCGGCCGATCGGCCAACCTCGCGGCAGCGGATGCACCGGCAGCGAAGCCCCTGCTCATGGAGCCGCGCCTCCGCGAGCTGGCGGAAGTTGCTGTGCCGCGAGCCCGCGACGATCAGTTTTGCCGGGATGTCGCGCTGGATCCGCTGGAGACGGACGTACACCGGGAGGAGGGACTTCGCGTAGGCGACGAGGTCGATCAGTTCATCCTCGGTGTAGGGCCGGTACTCCCCCCGCTCCCAGAGGCTCTCGATCTCTGAACCCGGCGTCACCAGGGTCGGGTAGATCTTCAGGAAGTCCGGCCGGAACCGCGGGTCCGCGAAGAGTTCCCGGACCATCTTCCGGTCGTCCTCCATCCTCGCCCCGGGGAGGTTCGGCATCATGTGGAACCCGACCTTCAGCCCGGCGTCCCGCAGAAGGCAGTTCGCCGCGACCGAGTCCGCGACCGCATGGCCGCGGCGGTTGTGGTCGAGGATCCGGTCGTCCAGGTGCTGGACGCCGAGTTCCACCTTGGTCACGCCCATCGAGAGCATCCGGTCGATATGCTCCTCGCGACACCAGTCCGGCCTTGTCTCGAAGGTCGCGGCGACGCAGCGGACCCGTGCCGACTCGTTCGCGGCAAAGACGGCATCGAGGTCGGGCCGCTCCTGCGCCGTTCCCGCCCGCGGGTAGTCGTTCATCGCCTGGACGGCGGCCCCGACGAACCACTCCTGGTACTCGATCGGGCGGGCGGTCATTGTCCCGCCCATCACGATCAGCTCCGCCTTGTCGACGTGGTGGCCGAGTGCTTCGAACTGCCCGAGGCGGGCCTGCACCTGGGCGTAGGGGTCGAAGGCGTGCTCTCTCGCCCGGAGCGCCGCGGGCTCCTCTCCGGTGTAACTCTGGGGGGAGGCGAAGGGGTGCTCCGGCCCGCCGGGGCAGGGGAGGCATTTGCCGTGGGGGCAGGGGTGGGGCGAGGTCATCACCGCAACGGGCGCCACCCCGGAGATCGTCCGGGTGGGTTTCACCTGGAGGATCGGTCGGAGCCGCTCGCGCTCATCGGGTGTGGCTGCGGCGAGGATCGCGGAGTTCTTGGGCATATTTGCGCCGTGCTCACGGCAGACCTCGAGTTTGATCTTCTGGACGTCGGCAGAATCCCCGGTAGAAAAAAGGCGGGAGATGATCTCCCGGAGCGTATCGGTATCGTTCATCGTTTAGTGTTCGGTTGCGATGCGTTCGGACTGAAAATCAGCGTGGTATTCGATGTAAGGATTGTGGTGTTCCCGGATGTGGTGGATGAGTTCGCCCCCGAGTGTTAGAATTGCTTTTTTGTGGGTGATCTTGTTTTTATGGATATGGACGGGGGAGATGTGGAGAGCGTTATACTGGCCGGTCGGGACATCCTCTCCTGTCGTGCTTTCGTAGTACTTTCTGATGTGGACTAATAACATGTGTAAGTGGAGCAGCTCTTCCTTTTGCACGATATCACCTTTCCTCGAAAGAATACTACTGTTCGCGGGTAGATATAATTTGTTGGTGATCTTTTTATATGCACAAGATGCGGGCGGTCGGAGCGCTCGTAGGGCTCGCAATCGGCGATGCTCTGGGCGCGCCCCTGGAAGGCCTTCCGCCGGCTCCGTTCTCCGTAACGGAGATGGTGAGGGGCGGGATTCACGACGTCGATATCGGCCAGTATACCGACGACACCCTCCAGGCCTCAGCCCTGGCAGAGACGCTTATCGAGTGCGGCGGACTCGACCCGGCGGACTTCTCTCGTCGCCTGGTTCGGGTCTACCGCGCCCACCCGGAGTTCTTCGGGCCGACGTCCCGTGCCGTCCTCGACCTCGTCGATGAAGGTGTCGCGCCCACCGTCGCCGCAAGGATGGCGCACGAGGCGCGGGGCGGGAGCCGGAGCAACGGAAGCGTCATGCGCGGCATCCCGGTCGGAATCTTCTACCCGCCCGGGGAGGTGCGGGAGGCGAGCCTCGCTGCATCCCGCGTGACACACTTCGATCCCGTCGCGGGCGAGGCCTCGGCGTTCGTCAACCGGATGGTCAGCGGGATCTGCAGGGGAGAAGAGGTGGGCGGGGCGTTCGGAGCGGCGCTTGCCGCCTGCGAGGACCCCGAACTCCACGACCTTCTCGATGATTACCGGGCGTATCCGCCGGAACCGTCGCTCAATGCCGTCCTCTGCACCCACTGCGCCGTCAGGGTCTTCATGGACGCTCCGTCGTTCCGCGAAGCGGTGGTCACTGCGGTCAACCTCGGGGGCGACGCCGATACCGTCGGCGCGATCGTCGGCGGACTCGCCGGGGCGCGGTACGGGTGCGAGGCGATCCCCGCGTCGTGGCTCGCCGCGCTCCGCGACCGGGAGGAGATCGTCGATCTCGCCCGACGGCTCGCAGGGGTGAGCCGCCTATAAAGGATAGCGGTACGGCCTCACGTGAGGTGCAAGCGGAGCGAGCATGAGCACCGCAGGTGCGAAGGAGAGTTACAGGTAATTATGCCGAACTTCGCGTTCTTCGCGGCTTCGCGTGAGCTAGCGGGGCTGAACGCCGAAACGGCCTCACGCGAAGAACGCGAAGCCGCGAAGTGCGACGTTCCGCAAGGAACGGAGCATGAGCACCGCCAGGTGCGCAGGGTCGCCATTTTCGTGAGAGTGCTGTGCAGGGGGATGGCTCGCCGTACCGGCTTCAGAGCGGCCGGAGTTCCACCAGTTTCAGCGCCCGGCCGCGCTCGCAGACGTCGGGGGCGTTGCCGAGAACCTCCCCGACGACGTATTTCTCCCCCTCGATGACCCCATCGGGACGACAGAGCGGGTAACTCCGGCACCCGGTTCTCGGGCAGGAGAACTCGTAACTGACCTTCGAGTTTGATATCGCCATATCGGCACCGATCAGCGCTATGACGGGGGCCTCCATGACATCGACCGCGATCACCGCCTCGTCGTGGACAGGGCAGTCATGGCGGGTGTTCGTGCGGACGGCGGCGACGCGGTACTTCCTGCCCCGCTGCAGGTTGTGGCAGGCCTTACGGACCTTGCACTTCTCGCATTCCGTGCGCGAATCACCCTCGTAGACGAAATCAAGCCCCTGCTTCGCAAGTTTCGCCCCGATCAGCGTCACCTTTGTCTTCACGTTCACCATTCTTTCCTCACTCCCGGTAGAGCATCTTCACGAGATCCCGCGCCGAATCCTCGGTCAGTCCCATATCCAGTATGGTGAACCGTTCCGGCCGGATCGTCTGCGCGGCAAGCAGCGCCGCAACCGCCGTCTCGTCGTCGACCCCGATCTCGGCCGGGGTCGTCGGTGCGCCGATCTTCTTGAGCGAGTCGCGGATCCCTTCCCAGTCCCCGCCATGGAGATACATCGTGATGATCGCCCCGATACCGCACTTTTCCCCGTGGAGGCCCTTCCCCGGCGCGAGCCGCTCGAGCGCATGGGAGAACTTGTGCTCGCCTCCGCTCCCGGGCCGGGACGACCCCGCGATGCTCATCGCGACGCCTGAAGATACCAGCGCCTTCGTCACGAGCCAGGCGCCCTCCTCGGAGTGGGGCTTGATGAGGTCGGCATTCTTAAAAAGTATCTCGGCGGTCATCCGGGAGAGGGTCAGCGCATACTCCGAGAGCGGTTCGCACCGGAGACGGTGGGAGAGTTCCCAGTCGAGGATCGCGGTGTAGTTCGCGATGATGTCCGCACACCCGGACGCCAGCAGCCGGTGGGGCGCCGACGCGATGATGGCGGTATCGGCGACGACGGCGATGGGGGGTTCGGCCGCGAGCGAGACGTTCCCGTCGGCGGTCGGCACCGAGGCACGCGACGAGGCGATCCCGTCGTGCGACGCGGCGGTGGGGATGCTGATGAAGTGGCGGTCGGTGTTGTAGGAGGCGATCTTCGCGATATCGATTATCCGGCCGCCGCCGACGCCGATGACGAACCCCGCCGTTGCCGCCGCCGCCGCCTCGGCCTTCCTGATCGTCTCGATGGGATCGTCCTCGCCTGCGGCGAACGTCGCGACGTCGTAGGAGCTGGAGAGGAGCGCTTCGACCCTCTTCCCGGCGACGTCCCGCGTCCTTCCTCCCGATACGATGAGCACAGAGTCGCCGAGAGAAAGGTCTTCGCAGACAGCCTGGATCTGCTCTATGACGTCGTGGCCGATGACGACGTCGCGGGGGAGCTGCATCCACTTCGACTTGTCGAAGACCTTGGTTCTGAGTAGGTTTATGCGGTCTGCGCTCATTTAGATCAACAATGATTAGGGAGTTCCTCTACAAATACTACATCGATCCTATCCGCTACGGCGAGGCGTATACGCTTGTCGATACGTTGACCTATGCCCTGATCCTCATCGTAGCGGTCTATATCGTCTATCGGGGCCTCAGGCGGTACGGGATCGCCGTCGACGAGGAACTGGTGCTTGCGACCATGCCGTTCGTCGTCCTCGGGGGGCTTCTCCGGGTCGTCGAGGATACCGGGATGATAACCTCCGACTTCCGTTTCCTCCTGATTACACCCCTGATCTTCTTTACGATCTTCGGTATTGCGATAGTATCTCTCTTCGCCGGGAAACTCGCGGAGAACGCCGGTCTCGTCGCCCGCTACAGCCGCTTCTACGGCGGTGCGGGGATCGTCGCCTGCATCGTTGCTGCTCTGGCTCTCGCCTGGTTCGGCCTCACCGAGACGACGATCGCCCTCGACGTCCTCGGGATCATCCTTGCCCTCACGGTCGTCTCGTCGCTCGCCCTCTGGGCATTCTTTGTCTACGTGCTGAAGTGGGACTACGCTTCGAACATCCTCTACAAACTTCTCATCTTCGGTCACATGCTGGACGCGAGCGCCACGAGTTACGGGATCGATATCCACCCTATCCACTATGTGGAGCAGCACGTCGTGGGCGGAGCCCTGATCGATGCGACCGGAACCGCGTTCTCGATGTTCCTCCTGAAGATCGCGGTGCTCGTCCCCGCCATCTACATCCTTGAGATGTACCGGCGCGAAGGAAACCCCGGTCTCTGGCACCTCATCCTGCTCGCCATGATCGTCGTCGGGATGGCGCCGGGGATACGGAGTCTCGTGCGGATGGTGCTCTATGTCTGAGCGATCGCTTCTCCGGTCAACGGGCCTCGCGACCATCTTCTTCGCCGTCGCGATCGCCATCGGCGTTGCTGTTGTGGCCCGCGACCCGAATATAGGCGCAGAGGCCATGGCCCTCTTTGCCGACCAGGTGGTGGGCGATCTCCTCTCCGACCCCCCGGCGGTCCTTGCGGGGAAACTCTTCCTGAACAACCTGGTCGCCTGCCTCCTCCTCTTCCTCGGGGGAGCCTCTCTCGGCTTCGTCACGATGCTGATCCTCTCGGTCAACGGCCTTGTGATCGGCGCGATCATGGAACTCGTGCGGCAGCAGCAGGGGATGCTCTTCATCGCGGCGGCGCTCATCCCCCACGGCATCTTCGAGATCCCCGCCTTCCTCATCGCGGGGGGCCTCGGTCTCCTCCTCGGGAGAGCGCTCCTCGGCGAATGGCACGGCACGGTCGATGCCGCCACAGAAGCACGGTCTCTCGCCCGGCTCTTTCTCTCGGTGGTCGTCCCGCTCCTCGCGGTTGCCGCGGTCGTAGAGGCATTTATTACGCCGGCAATCCTAGGTATGATAGCTTAATCAACAGGTTTTGAGGTACGAGTCGGATGGACGAAGATACAGGAGCACTTCCCCGGAAAGAGAACTTTTCCGAGTGGTACAACGAGATTCTCTGGCGAGCCGAGATCATGGACGTTCGTTACCCGGTCAAGGGGCTGTACGTCTGGTACCCCCACGGGTTCGGCATCCGGAAGCGTGCGTACGGGATACTCCGCGACCTGATGGATCGCGACCACGCTGAGACGATCTTCCCGCTCCTCATCCCGAAGACCGAGTTCATGAAGGAGGCCGAGCACATCAAGGGCTTCGAGGACGAGGTCTACTGGGTCACTCACGGCGGCACGAGCGAGCTCGACGTGCCGCTCGCCCTCCGGCCGACGAGCGAGACCGCCATCTACCCGATGTACTCCCTCTGGATCCGGTCGCACACGGATCTGCCCCTGAAACTCTACCAGGTCGTCAATACCTTCCGCTACGAGACGAAGCATACCCGGCCGCTTATCCGCCTCCGGGAGATCACGTCGTTTAAAGAGGCGCATACCGTCCACGCGACGTGGGAGGAGGCAGCGGCCCAGGTCGAGGTCGCGCTCGGTCTCTACCGGGAGTTCTACGAGGGCCTCCGCGTCCCGGTGATCATCTCTCGCCGCCCGGCCTGGGACAAGTTCCCCGGCGCCGACTACACCATCGCGGTCGATACCATCATGCCTGACGGGAAGACCCTCCAGATCGGGACGGCGCATATGCTCGGCGACCACTTCTCCCGCACCTATGAGATCACCTACGAGGACGCGAACGGAGAGCGGCAGTATGCCTACCAGACCTGCTACGGGATCTCCGAGCGGTCGATCGCGGCCGTCGTGAGCATCCACGGCGACGACAAAGGGCTCGTGCTGCCGCCGGAGGTTGCACCGATCGAGATCGTCATCGTCCCGATCATCGTCGGGAAACGGCGCGACGAGGTGCTCGCGGCGGCGGGTGCGCTCGAAGAGGAACTCCGCGGCGCCGGGTTCACCGTGAGGCTCGATACGCGAGATATGCGGCCGGGCGCGAAGTATTACCACTGGGAGATGCGCGGCGTCCCGCTCCGTGTCGAGGTCGGGCCGCGTGATATCGACGCGAACACGGTCGTCGCCGTCACCCGAACGGGCAAAAAGACCACGCTCGACCGCCGTGGCGTCGTCGAAGGGATCAACTCCGTTCTGCGGGAGTTCGGGGAGGATCTCTCGCAGGCGGCGCGGCAGGCGATGGCCGATAAGATCGCCGTGACAAAGACGCTCGAGGAGACCGCCGAAGCGGTGAAGGCCGGGGTTGCCGTTGTTCACTGGTGCGGGTCGCAGGAGTGCGCAGAAAAGATTGAGGCGGCGGTGGATGCAAGCGTCCTCGGTTCCGAGATCCGCTCGGACCTGATCGCCGTTTCGGACGGGCCGTGCATCGCCTGTAACGGCAAAGGCACGTCCGCCCTGGTTGCCCGGACCTACTGATCAGCAGGACGGGCAGGTATACGTTTTTACGTGATCGGGGGCCGCGAGGTCTCCTGAGATCACGGCTTTGCCGCCCTTGACGAAGAGTCTCCCGCATTTATTGCATCTCTTCGGGAGCAGCCGTTCCCAGCGGCTCATCGGAACTTCCAGGGCGAACTGCATCTTCTCCGCGTCGGCGGGGTTGCACTGGGCGAGTTCCTCGTACCGGGAGAGGACCTGCATGACCTGGAGCGGGTTTGCTCCCTCGCTGCAGAACCGCTTGAAGACATAAAACTGAAAGATCATCCACCCGAGGTCGGAGCGCTCTATGGCCTCCTCGTATTCGCTGCATGCTCCATCGTCTTCATCGAGGGAATACCCGCAGAGGGGGCAGCGCCCACCCACGAGTTCGTCCAGGTAGACCTCTTCATGGCAGCTGGGACAGGTGGTGTGGGGAGTATGCATTCTGGAAGTCATGATTCTACTGGCCTCATACCTCTTACTCTTCCGGGGCACCGGGCGCGGGGCTTCGTGCCTTCCGGAAGCGTTCCACGCGAGATGCGCGATCTCTACGATTTCCGTGAGGTTTACTACGTATTGCGCTCGGGGTGCTCTTATACGTGTCGAATGAGGCGCGTGGATCCGCCTGCCCGGCCCGGCGCGATCACGGTCTCCTCCCGGCGCGAATGCCGCAGTTCGACCGTTTATAACGTCCCGGGGTGGCGGCCCAGAATTTTTATAGGTTGTCGTGTCACCCTGCGCGCATGGCATCCCCCGCGGCATCAGAAGTCTACGTCATCGATGCATCCGATCGTCACCGTGCCGTCGAGGCGCTCTGGCGCGAGATGGATCTCCCCTCCCTCGACGGGAAGGCCGTTGCGGTCAAGGCGAACTTCAACAGCGACGATCCGTTCCCCGCGACGACCCATCCCGGTATGCTGGAGGCGATCTTTTCGGAGGTCGGCGCTGCCGGCGCCCGGTCGATCGTGCTCGGGGAGCGGAGCGGGATGGGAGAGACCGCTCGCGTGCTGGAGAACCGGGGCGCCGCCGCTGTAGCGGCCCGGGCGGGTGCGGAGGTGGTGGTGCTCGACTCGCTTCCCCCTGCGGGGTGGGAGGCGATCCCGCCTGACGACCTTCACTGGAAGCGCGGGTTTCTGGCCGCCCGGCTCTTTCTGGAGGCCGATGCGGTGATCGAAACCTGCTGCCTGAAGACGCACCGGTTCGGCGGCCACGTCTCCCTCTCCCTGAAGAACATGGTCGGAGCGGTGGCGGAGAAAGACCCGGGGGACGGCTACAACTACATGGCGGAACTGCACGCCTCGCCGCACCAGAGGAGGATGGTCGCCGAGATCAACGGTTCCCTCCCCTGCGCCGTCGCCATCCTGGACGCGACGGAGGGGTTCTCGACCGGGGGGCCCGAACGGGGCAACCGTATCGCCCCGAACGTCATCCTCGCGAGCACCGACCGGGTCGCCCTCGATGCCGCCGGGATCGCGCTGCTCCGGCACTACCAAACGACCGCCGAGGTGATGCGGGGCCGGATCTTCGCGATGGATACCATTGCCCGGGCTGCAGAACTCGGGGTCGGGGTTACGTCGGCACAGGACATGCGGCTCGTCGCGCTCGACCCCGGGAGTAAAGATCTCGTCCTCGATATGCGGCGGATCCTCGACGAGAGCGCCTGAGGTTCAGTTGAAGAGGTGTTCGACAAGGATCCGCAGACCCATGCCGACGAGGATCACCCCGCCGGCGATCCCGGCCTTCCGTCCGGCGGCCCGGCCGAACGCGCCCCCGAGGAGCACGCCGCCGGCACAGAAGGCGAAGGTGACGATCCCGATCGTGATCGCGGGGAGGAGGATCGGGGCATCCAGCACAGCAAACGAGACGCCGACGGCGAGGGCGTCGATGCTGGTCGCGACGGCGAGCAGGATCAGGGTGGCTGCGTTCCCGGCGGAGAACGGGGCTACCTCGCCGTCTCCCTGGAGCACCTCGACGATCATCTTCCCGCCGATGAGGGCGAGGAGCAGAAAGGCTATCCAGGGAGCGTAGGCCTCGGTAAACCCTGCGAGGGTCGCCCCCCCGAGCCAGCCAAGCACCGGCATTCCCGCCTGGAACCCGCCGAAGAGCGCTCCGATGATGAGCGCCCACCGGATCCTTCCTTCCCTGAGCGCGGCTCCTCCGCTGATCGAGACCGCGAAAGCATCCATCGCGAGCCCGATGGCGATAAGGAGGGTCGTCGCAAACTCCATTCTTCCTATAACCTTCCTGCGCGATGCCTGATAACTCTGTGGTCGGCGGTTGTTATAAGGCTGGAGCGTCCTACCGATACGGAGAGATGATGGAGATGAGCACAGTGAAGATCGGCCTCATCCAGACGGCGGTGAGCGAGGACCTCGACTATAACCTGGAGCATACTCTCAAGGCGGCGAGAGCGGCGATCGCGAAGGGTGCACGGATCCTCTGCCTGCAGGAACTCTACCGCGTCCCCTACTTCCCGCAGTATGAGGGGGGAGATGCTTCCCGCTACGCCGAGACGATCCCGGGCCCCTCGACCGAGGCCTTCGCGGCGCTTGCCCGGGAGCACGGTGTCGTGGTCGTCGTGCCGGTCTACGAGCGGACCGAGACGGGCGAGTACTACAACACCGCCGTGGTGATCGATACCGACGGCCGGCTCCTCCCTCCCTACCGGAAGGTGCACGTCCCCTACGACCCGCTCTTCTACGAGAAGAACTACTTTCAGCCCGGCGACCGCTACCGGGTCTATGAGACCCGCTACGGCCGGATCGCCGTGCTCATCTGCTACGACCAGTGGTTCCCGGAGGCCGCACGGGCGGTTGCGCTCATGGGGGCGGAGCTCATCTTCTACCCGACCGCCATCGGGAGGGTTGTGGGCGAAGAGCCGCCCGAGGGCGACTGGCGCGAGGCGTGGGAGACGGTGCAGCGCGGCCACGCGATAGCAAGCAGCGTCCACATCGCCGCCGTCAACCGGGTGGGGAGCGAGGGGAATATCCGGTTCTTCGGGAGTTCGTTCGTCGCCGACGCGTTCGGCAACGTCATCGCCCGGGCGAGCGAGACCGATGAGGAGACCCTCGTCGTCGAGGTCGACCTTGCAGGGAACGAGGCCGTCCGGGAAGGCTGGGGGTTCATGCGGAACCGGCGCCCGGAGACCTACCGACCGCTCGTCCGGAGGCTCCTGCCGGGCGTGGCTCCTGCAGCCTCCGGCTACCGCATGCCTGCGGAGTGGGAGCCGCACGACGCCGTCTGGCTCTCCTGGCCCCACGACCGCGAGACGTTCCCCGACCTTGCCGGCGCGGAGCGGGCCTACGTCAAGATCATCGCGGCGCTCCAGGGTTCCGAGACCGTCAACCTCCTCGTCACCGGCAAGAAGATGCGCACCCGGATCGAGGCGATGCTGGAGGAGGAGGGCGTCGATACGTCCGGCGTCCGGTTCCATCTCGCCGACTACGCCGATGTCTGGTTCCGGGACTATGGGCCGACGTTCCTTCTGAACAGAACGTCCGGGGACCTCGCGATGGTGAACTGGACGTTCAACGCCTGGGGAGAGAAGTACCCCGAGCTGCTGGAGGATACCGGGATCCCGCTCGTCATGAACCGCGAGATGGGACTCCCTCTCTTCACCCCCGGGATCGTCCTCGAGGGCGGCTCCATCGAGGTGAACGGGTGCGGCACGGTGATCACGACGGAGGCCTGCCTCTTAAACCCGAACCGGAACCCACACCTTACCCGTGAGGATCTCGAGGCCTACCTGGAGGGCTACCTCGGCGCCGGCCATGTCATCTGGTTAAAGCAGGGTATCGCCGGCGACGATACCGACGGCCACATCGACGATATCGCCCGGTTCGTGAATCCGACGACGGTCCTCTGCGCAGTCGAGGAGAACGAGGACGACGAGAACTACGCCGCCTTGCAGGAGAACTACGAGATCCTCCGGGCATCGACCGACCAGGACGGCAACCTCCTGACGGTCATTCCCCTTCCCATGCCGGGGAAGGTCGGCGGCACGGAGAGGCTGCCGGCGAGTTACGCGAACTTCTACATCGGGAACACCGTCGTGCTGGTGCCGGTTTTCGGGCACCCGAACGACAGGGTTGCCATGACCCGGATCCGGCAGGCCTTCCCCGGCCGGAAGGTCGTCGGGATCGACTGCACGGCGATGGTCGCGGGCTCCGGTGCGATCCACTGCATCAGCCAGCAGCAACCGTCGGCGGGGAGAGCCGGAGCACGACCGGAGTAAGAAGGTGGGTTGCGGTGCTCTATGGGCGGGTGGTGGTCTGAGCCATTCGACGGCGAGGCTCTGGATGGTGTGTCATCCCTCCATGTTCCTGCCCTGGACCGAACCTATGGGCGCCGGGAATCCGGGGGTTCCGTCCCCTCCTCATCGACCGTCTCTTCTTTGGGCGGCTCCTTGCTGCTCCTCTTTTGGTGGTTCCTGAGGGACGAGAAGGGGAACTTCACCATATCCCGCAGGCCCCCTGCCGGGGAGAAGTTGCGCATATCCCGCCGGACCCCTGCAAGGAGTTCGTTGACGACCTCCTGCTCCTTTGCCTCCCCCTCCTCCTGCACCGCTGTCAGACGGTGGAGGGAGTAGAGCCCGAGGATGAAGGCGAAGAGGAAGAAGAACTCCCACTGCTGCAGGTCGAGGGTGACAAAGACGAGTTCTCGCACCGGGCTCCTCCATACCAGCGTCCAGATCAGCTCCCGTTTGGCGAAGAAGTCCACGAAGAGCCCGCCGAGGATCGGGGCGACACCGGCGGCGACCGAGTTTGCAAAGGTGCTCGCTGCAAGGTAACTGGTCGCCTGACCCTTAGGGGCCAGTTTCAGGCCGATGTTTCCCGAGGCGAGCGAGACCCCCGCAAGCGAGATCCCCATCAGGATGTGAATGAGGATGAGGAGCGGATAGGTCAGGACGTAGACGTCCGGGAGCGTGACGAACATCCAGGCGAAGATCGCGAGCATGAAGAGCGGGCCGCTCACGGCGAGCACCGATTTGTTGGAGAACCGGTCGGAGACCTGCCCCCACGAGCGGTAGAAGACGATGTTCATGACCTGGCTGAGGACGCTGAGGGCGACGACGAGCGAGACATCCAGGCCGATCCTCTGCAACATGTAGACCGTGAAGAACGGCGACGCGAGGTTGACGGCAAAGTTCCACGAACCGAGGAAGATGACCAGGTTCCTGAAGTTGAGGTCCGCAAAAGGCTTTCGGATGGCAGCGAAGAAGCCGTCTTCCGCTTCTTCGACGACCATCCGGGGCTCAGGGGTGCGGGCGAGGAAGGTGATCCCGATGAGACCGGCGATGAGCCCGAGGAGGAAGAGGAGGGAGTAACCGTAGGCTGCAAGGTCCGGGAAGACGGCCTCCCAGGAGTCGATGAAGAAGCCGGCGACGAGGCTGATGACGAGCGCAACCGCTGTGGAGAGGGTCAGCCGGTGAGAGAAGAAGGCCCCGAGCCGGTCCTGCGGTATGAGGTCCCGCATCCAGGAGTTCCAGCCGCAGTGGGAGACTGCCGAGAATGACGCGTAGAGGGCTATCGAGAGGATGAGCACGAATATCCCCCGCTCCGGCGAGAGGAAGAACGGTATCAGGATGATGGGTATCCAGCAGAGGCGGGCGGCGAGCGATGCCGCGACGACCACCAGCCTCCGCTTCCGCACGCGCTCGACGATGTAGATGGAGGGGATCTGCAAGAGTTCTGCAAGCGGGGGAATGGCGGCGAGGAGGCCGACGACGGTGTTCGATGCCCCGAGTTGCAACGCGAAGGCTACGAGGAAGATCCCGCCGGTCAGCGTCACCATCGCCTGGGTGGTAAGGCCGTCCCGGATGACGAGTTTCAGGCCGTGGTCGACCTCTTCGTCCGTCAGGCTCTCTCTGGGCTCGAAGATCCCGCGCCGCCTGCGTCCTCTCGTTCTGCTCAATGAATCGGTCACCTCGATGGATCGCCCGCGATAGCAGAGATTGTTGCGGGCGATTATTCGAGTCCAATTGTATAAAAATGGAATTATATTAATCTGTTTGAATGGATCGTGCGGCTCTCCGGCACCGGGGCGGGAGCGGCCGCGATCCCCGGGCGGGTATACCCGTTACGGCGGCCCGCCGCCATTCAACTCCCCGACGACCACGGCGTCCTGAAGTTGGGATAGAGCGTCAGCCCGCCGTCGACGTAGATCGTCTGCCCGGTGATGTAGGAGGCGTCGTCGGATGCAAGGAAGGCAAAGACCGCGGCGATCTCATGGGGCTCTCCCGTGCGCCCCATCGGGATATGCCCCGCCACCTCCGCTTCCCTATCGGGATTATCGGTCCATTCCTGGTTGATCGGGGTCGCGATCGCACCGGGGGCGACCATATTGATCCGGATGCCCTCTCCGGCGTACTCGAGTGCGAGTGTCCTCGAGAGGGCCGCGAGCCCCGCCTTGCTCGCGGCGTAGGAGGCGTACTGCGGTTTCGGGATCCTCTCGTGAACCGAGGAGTTGTTGAGGATGACCCCTCCGCCCCCGCGGTCAAGGAAGTGGCGCAACGCCTCTCGGGAGCAGAGGAACGCGCCACGGAGATTCACCCCGAGAACCCGGTCGTAGTCGTCCATCGTCACATCGTGGCTCGGGTTTGCAGCCTGGATCCCTGCGTTGTTGACCAGGATATCAAGCCGCCCCCACGCCGTGAGAACCTCCGCGAAGATGCGTCTGACGTCCTCTTCGCTCGCGACGTCCCCCTGGACCAGCATCCCTTTCCCGGGGCCGCTCTTATGGGCGTCCCGCACCCCGTCAAGCGTGATCTCCGCCTCTCTCGCGCTTGAGCGGTAGTTGATGGCGACGCTTGCGCCCTCCTCCGCGAACCGGATCGCCGTTGCCCGGCCGATCCCGGTCGAACCACCGGTGATGAGGGCGTTCTTGCCTTCCAGCCGTCTCATATCGCCTCACCTTCTGGTGGTCCGGGCACCCGGCCCGTCCCGCCCCCCCCGGTGGGGCGGGTGGGTTATGAACCCTCGGGTGGGTCTCACCGCCACTCCTCGATGACCTTCCGGACAAGTGCCCTCCGATCGGGCTTTCCGGCAGTCAGTGCCTGGAAATGCTCCTCGTAGACCGGCTTTTTCACCGAGTAGAACGTCCCGAGCGGGATCGGTGCCTCCCGGTCGTAGTCCCACTCCCGGATCTTACCAAGGGCGCTCTCGAACCGGCCGGTCTCGACCTCCCCCTCCTGCATCTCGTAGGTGTGTTCATTGTAGTAGTCGGTCAGGTTGAAGTAGGTCGCGCAGATCTGGAGGACGTCGATGAGCGAGAACCCGCGGTGCATGATCGCCTCCTTGAAGAGGCCCTTCAGGTGCTGGACCTTCCTGGTGTAGCCGCGTGCGATGTGGGTCGCCCCGGCGGCGAGCATGACTTCGAGCGGGTTCAAGGGGTGCTCCGTGATCCCGCCCGGGGTGGAACGGCCCTTGAACCCGGAGGGCGACGTCGGGGTGTACTGCCCGGTCGTCAGCCCATAGACCCGGTTGTCGTGGACGACGACCGTGATATCGCTGTTCCGTTTGGCTGCGAAGAGGAGGTGGGCAAGCCCCTCGGCGTAGATGTCCCCGTCCCCGACGTGGCAGATCACCTTTAAGTCCGGATTTGCGAGCCGTATCCCGGTGGCCGCCGGGACCGACCGGCCGTGGATGCCGTAGAGGGTGTTGACGTTCAGGTAGTCGACCAGTTTCCCGTGGCATCCGATCCCGCCGAGGAGGACGAAGTTCTCGATGGGTATCCCCTCCTCCTCCGAGAGTTCCGCGATCGCCGACTTCATCATGTGCTCTATCGAGAAGTTGCCGCACCCGGGGCACCAGGTGTTCTGCGCCGGGCTGATGAGGTCGCCGGCCGGTTTTGGCGGAGTCATGCGAAGACCTCCCTGAGGCGTGCCTCCAGTTCGTCGACCGCGAACGGGCGCCCGTCGTACTTCAGGACGGATCTTCCCGGATCGAAGTCGTGCTGGCGGAGGAGGCGGGCGAGCTGTCCGGTGGCGTTGTTCTCGACGCAGGCGACGTCCCCCGCCCCGATCATCGCCTCTTTCCAGGCGCGGACGGGGAACGGCGCAAGCACGAGCGGCTGGACGACCTGCGCCCCGAGCCTCTCGGCGGCCTCGATGCAGGCCCACTTCTCCGAGCCCCAGCAGACGATCGTCTTCCCGGCATCCCGCGTGCCGTAGGTCTTCACCGTCGGGTAGGTGGCGAGTTCCTCCTTGAGGCTCTTGCCTTTCCTGAGCATCTTCTCCTGGAGTTCCCTCGTCTCGTTCGCCTCTTCCGTCGTGAACCCGGCCTCGTCGTGGGCGTAACTGCTCGCCTTGACGATCGCTCCCTTCCTCCCCGGGAAGGCGAGCGGCGACACCCCGCTCTCCGTCCCGGTATACCGGCGGTACTCGCCGTTCCCATCCCAGAGTTCCGGCTCCCGGTCGGGGGGCTCCGTGACGGCCCCGATATCGAACGAGTAGGCCCCCTCCGCGAGCGTCTTGTCGGTCAGGACGATCGAGGGCACCTGGTATTTCCAGGAGAGCATCAGGGCGGTCGCCGACCAGGAGTAGGTCTCGGCAAGGTCGCCGGGAGCAACGACGAACCGCGGGAACTCGCCCTGACCCGCGTTCAGGACGAAGTGCAGGTCGGTCTGGGCGGTGTAGGTCGGCATGCCGGTGCTCGGGCCGGGCCGCTGCCCCACGACGATCGTCACGGGGATCTCTGAGCTCCCGGCAAGGGAGAGGGCCTCGGTCATCAGGCAGAACCCCCCGCCCGCGGTTCCGACCGCTGCCTTCTCCCCGGCGTATGCGAGGCCGAGCGCCATCAGGATGACGCTGATCTCGTTCTCCGGGTGGAGGACCTTGATCGAGAGGTCTTCGGCGCGGTTCGCGAGGAAGTGGAGGATGTTCGATGTCGGGGTCATCGGGTAGGCGACATAGGACTCAAGCCCGCCGTGCACGAGCCCGAGCCCTGTCACCTCGTTTCCGGTCAGGACCGGGAGTTCCGGCCCCTCGAGTGGCTCGACGGTGAAGACGCCCTCCACGGCGTCGTAGCCCCGCCCGGCAACCCGGAGGTTCGAGTCCAGGTGCTTCGCGGGGACGCTTTTATGGAGGACTTCATCGAGCACGTCACGCCCGATCCCCGCCACCCGGGCGAGCGCCCCGAGCATCGCGGAGTTCTTGGTGATCGGGGGCGCTTTCTCCTCTTTGACGATCGTATCGAGCGGGAGGCCGTAGCCTTCGCCCCGCACCACCTGCGAGGCATCGTAGACGACCGTCGTGCGGTCGTGGATACGCTCCCGGTGGTTCTCGATGCTGTTCTGGTCGAAGGCGAGGAGGATATCGACCTCTGTGCGGTGCGCCCCGATCGTCCTCTCCGAGGCCCGGATGATCGCGAAGTTGTGCCCGCCCCGGATGAGCGAGGGGTAATCGAAGTACATGTAGGTGCGGTAACCAAGGCGGGAGAAGAGGCCGGCGATGGAGAGGCCCGCCGTGTTGATCCCCTCCCCCGCCTTGCCGCCGATCAGGATGGAGTATTCGGCCATGGTGATCAGACCTGGCGTAGCCCGCCGGCGGGTATATACATTGTGCCACGAGCGTGACCCGGCCAGTCCAACCCGCGACGTGATCTCTCATATGTTCGTGATACAGGATAGCGAAGTCTCACGCGAAGGCGCGAAGAGGAGCGCCAGCAACCATCTGCCGAACTTCGCGTTCTTCGCGTGGATCTGCGGCGTGCAATTGGCGATGCGATCCCTGCAGCACTCTCATCGTACTACCGTCGACGCCGTCTCGTCGAAGGGATTGGTGCGCATCGCAAGCGAGAAGAGGTAGGGGTAGTTGCACTTCAGGTGCTCCATGTAGGCGAGCCATTCCACGATGAGCCGGCCGTACACCCGTTCGACGTCCCTGGTGAGATGCGCGATGTCGCTCTCGGGAAGGCTCGCGAAGTCCTTCCTGCGCTCGAGCTCCTCGGTGAGGTGGAAGACCGCCCGGAGGAGGTCGGTGAACGATTCGTGCTCCAGGAGGACGGGGTTTTCAAGCAGGCGGAGGAGGAAGTCCCGCCGTTCCTTCAGGTAACCGCAGAGTTCCTGCAGGTCTCCCGGATCGACGGCGACCCGGCAGGTGTGGTCTTTGAGGCGGTCGCGGACTGCGCCGAAGGTCTCGGGTCTCCAGGCGTCCGTCACGACGAGGCCCTGGTGGGCTCCCCTGAGGTCCGGGTCGCGTGCGGAGATGTAGGCGAGGAGCGCGGTGCCGACCTCCGAGAAGAATGTCCCGATGACCATGTTCAGTTTCTCCAGTCGGTCGCGCTTTGCCCGGATGCTTAGGAGTTGATTCAGGATCAACGTCACCAGGAGGACGTTTATCGGCAGAAACCCGAGAGCGTTGAAGATGTACTGGTAGGTGTTCTCGGGATCGCCGAGGAGGAGGTACTTCACGCTGTAGATGGCGATCGAGGAGGCGACCAGGACGATCCCGAGGCGGACCTCCCAGGTCCGAAGGCCGATGCGCATGATGCGGTCACATACTTCCGGCGGAGAAATAAAGGTTGGGCGTCGGGTGCCCCTCAGACCCGCAGGCGTGACGACCCGAGCGCCCTGACAGGTGCAGGAACCTTCTTCTGTGCTGCGATATCCGCTTCGACCCAGGAGACCAGGTCGAGCAGGCCGGCATCGAGCGGGACTTCCGGCTCGTAGCCGAGAACCTCCCGCGCACGGCTGATCTCTGCGAAACAGTGGCGGATCTCGCCGGTTCGCCCGATCTCCGTGATCTCCACCGGGAGGTCCTGCCGCCCGGTTATCATCGCAAGGATGCCGGCGGCGGTCGTGAACGTGCAGGGCCGGCCGCTCCCGATGTTGAACGTCTCGCCGGCGGCACCCTGCGACTCGAGTGCCAGGCGGAAGGCCCGGGCCGCGTCGTAGACGCTCACGAAGTCGCGCTGCTGGTAGCCGTCCTCAAAGAGCCGGATGGGGAGTCCCTGCAACAGGCGGGACGCGTACTCGGTGAGCATGCCGGAGTAGGGGTTCGCGTATCCCTGGTGCGGGCCGTAGACAGAGAAGAGCCGGAGAACGGTCGTTGGGATGCCGTATGCCTCCCCGATCAGCCGGCACATCTCCTCCTGGTCGTGCTTGGAGATGGCGTAGACCGAGCGCGGCGACGTCTCCTTCGTCTCCGGCGTGGGGAGGGGGTAGACCACCTCCCCCTCAGGGCTCCGGGGCTCCCACCTGCCCCTTGCTGTCTCTCCCCGGGAACGGTGGATCTTCGGGTAGGTGGTGCCGTTGTACGAGCAGTACAGCCCCTCCCCGTAGACGGTGCTGCTCGAGGCGACGATGAGCCGCTCGATAGGGTGATCGAGGAGCGCCTCCAGGAGCACGGCGGTTCCGGAAGCGTTGACGCTCACGTACTTCTCGATCTGGTACATGCTCGACCGGTCCCCGACGACCGCCGCCAGGTGGATGACGGCGTCGACCCCGTCGAGAGCCTCCTTGAACTGGTGCGAGTCCCGGATATCCCCGACGATGACCGTTGCGCGCCGGTCGAGGTGCCCGGGCCGGTGTCGCTCCGACCCGTGCACCTGCGGCATCAGGTTATCGAGGATGCGGACCTCATAGCCGTGCTGCAACAGTTCTGTCGCGAGGTGCGACCCGATGAATCCCGCTCCCCCGGTGATGAGAACGGTCGGACTGGTATCCGTATGCATGTGTATCAGGCATTCCTGACACACTCTTTGCATTAAATATTATCGTGAATGCAAAATATTATTAAAAATTGTTTATTTGGGACATCTGCATCTTCCGGGGTTGTTTAACCTCTCCCGGCCCAGTGTCGGGGGCGCATGGTCTGCGGCCGGCGGGGAGCTCTTCGCCGTTCGATGCGCTCCGTCTCACGAGTCGAGGATCGCCTCGGCGGCGTCGCGGTAAGCCCGCATCACGTAGGGGATGCCGGAGACCGCCTCCGCCTCTTCGGTCAGGGCCATCAGGTCACTCCTGCCCACGGTCTTGAGGCTGAAGTTCCGGGTTCCGGCCATGATCTGCTGGAGCCCGGTTCTGAATTTCTGGGCGTAGGTGTAGATCCCGATTGCTCCGAGCGGGATCTCGTCCATCCGGCCGGGGTATCGCTCTTTAAGTTCCTCGTAGCAGACGAAGATCTCCGCGGCGGTGCTGCCGTACTTCGAGACGGTTCTCGGGAGATCGCCCGCCTCAAGCCACTTCCTGATGTTCTTCCCGACCATGCCGGGGATCATCAGAGCGCGGCCCATACAGACCGCCCTGACGTAGGGACTTCCCATGGCCAGCCCCTTGAAGACGTTGGCCTCGTCCGCGAACCCGCCTGCGATGGCGATGTCCGGGACCCGGATGCCCCGCTCCCGGAGCCTCTCGGCGAACCGGTAGGCAAGCGACTCGATGTAGAACGTCGGGATGCCCCACTCGTTCATCATCGGCCAGGGGCTCATCCCCGTGCCGCCGGGTGCGCCGTCGATGGTGAGGAGGTCTATCTTCGCTTCGGCCCCGTAGCGGATTGCCATCGCGAGTTCGACGGCCGAGTAGGCGCCGGTCTTGAGGGTGACCCGCTTAAAGCCGATATCGCGAAGCCGGTCGACCTCTTCGAGGAATCCCTCCCGGGTGACAAAGCCGAGACGGGAGTGCCGCTCAAACTCCTTTGTGGCGCCGCCCTCGAAGGCCGCCCGGACTTCGTGAACCCCCGGGTCGGGGAGGACGATGTAGCCGCGACCTTTGAGCTGGTTCGCCCGGTCGAGGTTGTCGACCTTGATCTCGCCGCCGATGCACTTCGCCCCCTGGCCCCACTTCAGCTCGATCGTCTCCAGGTTGTGCTTCGAGGAGACGTACTCGGCGGTCCCGAGCCTTGTATCCTCCACGTTCAGTTGCACCAGGAGTTCCCCGTAGCTGTCCCGGAACTTCCGGTAGGACTCGATCCGGCGATCCATCTCGGGCGACCGGGCGACCCTGCCGTCGTGATCGAGCACCAGCCCCGGGTCGACGCCGCAGACGTTCTCCCCGCAGACGAGCGTGATGCCCGCTATGGCTGCTCCGACGGCGAAGTGTTCCCAGTTCGCCTGCGCAATCTCGGTCGAGCCGAGCGCCCCGGTGAAGACCGGCACCCGCATCGGCACCTTGCTCTCCCACCCGTACTCCGTCCGGGTATCGACGGCGGAGAAGACCGCGGTGTCGGGATTGCCCTCAACACCTTCCGGCAGCCCTTTTGCGCCCCGGGCGTAGCCCTGGATGTTCAGGTGCGAGTAGTCGACCGGGTAGTCCTTATCTGCGCCGGCCGTGATCTCGCCGAACGGGCCGGGGTAGAGCACCTCTCTCCCCCGAAACGAGGAGAGCCAGATCTCGCAGGACCCCTTGCACCCGTCGACGCACCGGCTGCAGATGCCGGACATGGGAACGACATCGCGGGAGCGGTTGGCTGTACCCGTCGCATCGTTGGCGTTCGGTCTTCGCAGGTTCATCGGTTGCACCTCTACAATTACAGGTAGAAGGTTCCTTCCTACTAATATAAATTTTTCTATAGGTGGCCCCGCTCCCCGAGAGCCCCGCCCGGATCCCACTCCCCTCTCTTCCGACCGGGTGAGATCGCGGAACCCTCGCTGCATCGCGGGCTATTTATGCCCTCGTATTCACGGTATGCCGCGGGCGTGACGAAAGGGTGAAATACATTGATGTGTATGATGCATTATGAACTTCAGGTTGTTATCAGCTCTGACTGTGCTTCTGCTCGCATTCCTGCTCTGCGCCGGCTGCACCGGCACGGGCGGCGATGCTGACCCCACAACCCCGAGGGCGACGGCGACGATCACCCAGGCTCCCGCAGCCACGGCGACGCCGGCCTCGCTTACACCCGGCCCGACGCAGACGGTGCCGCCGGGAAAAGAGATTGACTTCCAGCTCCAGGGCGGTTACCCCTCGCGGATCACGAACGATCTCTACATCGCGTTCAGCGGAGGTAAAGGACAGGACTTCATAACGAAGATCGACGTGCGCGTGACCAAGGCGACCGGTGAGGTCATCACCGACACCCTGCAGCCGGTTCGCGGTGACGATATCATCATCCAGAATGCGAAAGGCGAGAACCGGGTCGAGATATCCGTCTCCCTCGTCACGGGAGGCACCTACAAGGTCAAGGACCAGATCGTTGTAGTGCCCTGATCAAAACACCTTTTTTCGGCCGACCGGAGTGCGATCAGTCGTTGATTCTCTCTAAAAAAACTATCGAGCGGGTCTTTCTCGCCGCTCTACTTCCCACCGCATGAGGAGGCCGTCGTCGAGCCGGACGGCCTCGATGATCCGCAGCCGGGCGAACTCTTCCTCCCGGAGAAATCCTGTGCCGTCCGCCGGCGTGGGAGCGTCCTTCCCGCCGATGACGATGTTGCCGACGAAGACCTGGAGTTCGTCGACGAGCCCCTGCCTAAAGAGCGTCCAGATGAGTGTCCCCCCTCCCTCGACCATCAGGCGCCGGACGCCCTGTTGGTGCAGTTCTTCGAGCAGGGCGGGGAGATCGACGGTCTCATCTCCCGCGACGATGACGGCGGCGTGCTGCCGGAGGGCATCTACGGCACTTTCGGGTGCCTTCCTTGAAACCGCGACGATACGCTTCCCGCTTCCCTTCTGAAGGATATCCGCATCCGGGGGCGTCCTCCCCCTGCCGTCCACCACGATGCGGATGGGGTTCTCATCCCTTCCGGCCGCCCTCCGCTGCTCCCGGAGTTCCGGGGACTTGACGGTGAGCGAAGGGTTGTCGGCGAGCACCGTCCCTATGCCGACCATGATGGCATCGCTCTCCGCTTTGATCCGGTCGACCCGGAGGTAGTCCTCGCTACCCGAGATCCTCACCTGTCGCCGCTCTCTCGTCGAGATCTTTCCGTCAGCGCTCATCGCGATGTTGACGAAGACAAACGGGCGCATAATCTAGGGTTACACGCTGATCTTCATATAATCTCCTTTTTGGGCGGTATCGGGCATGCCGGCTCTCCTGCCGTCTCTCTCGTTTGAGAGTTGAAAAATATTCGGGTTCCTCCCCGGGATTTCATAAAATCGCACTCCTTTTCCTGAAAACAACTGTTTAGTGGTCGGATGATTTCGAATGTATTTTATATATCCTCTGGTGATATTTTTCTCTATTATCTATGTCCTCGAACCGGAGTTTCGTAAGCTGCATTCGTGAGGATCTCTTTACCGGGACGGATCTCGTCAAAATGATCGTGGTGGTCTCGTTCTCGGCGATATCCCTCATGCTCACCGCGGCCACTCCGGTGAACGCCCAGCTCCTCTCTCCTCTGGTGTATTGCATCCCGATCCTCCTCGTTGCTCTCTGGTTTCCCCGGCAGGCCTTCGGGACGACAGCGTTCCTGGTTGCCGGGTTCGTGATCATCCGTGTCTACCTCTCGAACTTCGGTTTTGCCGTCGACCCCGTGATGACGGGGCTGCACACGATGATCTTCTTCTGGGTCTTCGGGGCCACGACACTCTTTTCGCAGGATTCACACATGGCTGCCTCCCGGTGCAGGCGGATCATGGAGGATACCCGGAATGCGCGATTCCTCTGCGACCCCGCGACCCTCCGTATCGTCTGCGCCAGCAGAAAGTGTGCCGAGATCTTCGGTTACACTCCCGGAAAGTTCGTCGGCATCCCGGCAGAGACGTTCTGGGCGGACGAGACCGGCAAAGCATGGTTCATCGAGGAGATGGAGCGGGAAGGCTACGTCGGAAACGCAGAGATGGCGTTCTACGCACGTGGCGGCGATGCGAGGAGGGTTCTCCTCTCCTGCAGGGTCCTCCCCGCCGAGAACCTCTTCGAGTGCACGGTCGTCGACACCGGCAGGCTGCCCGGCGAGAACGACGACCCCATCCCGTCGAACGGGCGGCTGCTGGACCTCATCCGGCAGGCAAATGAGATCTTCTTCGTGCTGGACGCCACGGGCTGCTTCGTGCACTTCACCTGGACTCGTGCGCCCGAGTACAGGGTCTCTCCCGAAGATCTCGTCGGAAAGAGTGTGGATGCTCTCCTGCGCGGCGAGATCGCCGCACAGAGCATGGGACGGATCCAGGAGGTGATCGAGGAGCAGAAGAGTGTCTGTTACAATCTCGACCTGGATATCGCAGGCACCCGGCATACCTTCGCCGTCTCGATCGCGCCGTATACCGGAGCAGACGGTAAGTTCACCGGCGTCGTGGGGTCGGCGCGGGATATCACCGAGGTGCGGCGGCAGAGGCTCGCGTGCAGGCAGCTCTCCTGGGAGGTCGAGCAGTGGCAGGGACTCGTCACCAAACTGGCCCACGAGTTGCGCACCCCGCTGCAGCCGCTTCTTGGCTACCTGCGGATGATCGTCGAAGATCCCGGTTATTACGGCATCACGAAGGATACCGAGAACCTCCTCAGGACCTGCCTTGCGTGCGCCGATCAGGAGCTGGCGGTGGTGGAGCGGGCGGTCGAACTCAGTCTGCTCACGATGGACTACGTCGACCTGACCATCCAGGAGATACCCCTCCGCGAGTTTGTGGACGGCGTCGTCTCTCGAGGCGAATACGAAGGAAGTGCCCTGATTTATAACGAAATCCCCGATACCGTCCGCATCCCGGGAGATCCCGACCGCCTATCCATGGTGATGATGGGGCTGGTGTCGAATGCCGTTAAGTATAATGAACCACCAGAGAAGGTCTGGATCCGGTATACGAGATCGAATGAAAACCATTATATTATGGTGTGTGATAATGGCATCGGTATCCCCAAAAATATCATCGAATCGATCTTTGAGCCGTTCTACATAGGGGGCGCCGGAGACCCGGCCTGCAAAGGCGGCAGTACCGGCCTTGAGCTCTCGATCGCGGACAAATATGTCCGGTTGCACGGGGGAGACATAACGGTTACGAGCGAGGTGGGCGAAGGGAGCACCTTCACCATCCGGCTACCGAGGGAGGTATGAACTTTGGGAAAGAAGATCATGGTCGTTGACGACGACCTGCCGACACTGGAAGTTATGGAACTGCTGCTCAAGAAGATCGACCGCGAACCGCTCCTTGTTCACAACGGGTGGGACGCTCTCCGGGCGATCAAGAAAGAGAAGCCCGCACTCATTATTCTTGACGTGATGATGTCTCCCATAGACGGATGGCAGTTCCTGGAAGAACTCAAACGTAACGACGAATACAAGGATATCCCTGTCCTGCTCTTCACCGCGAAACACGTCTGGCCGGAGGAATACTCGAGGTATGAGAATGATATCATCGGTGTCCTGGAAAAACCCATCTCTCTTGCCGAGTTGAAGGCTGCCCTGGAGAAGGCCCTTCCCCCGGCTGCCTCTTCTCGCACGGACGACGACACCCACCGCACCCTGCCGGTCAGAAGCTGGTGACCGGATTTTAGGCGCGCCCCACGAGTTCCTCTCCCTTACCGAAAGGCATTTTAGCGGGTGGGTGCGTATTGCCCGGTAGTGTTCCTCGCATGATTGTTACGGATCTCCCCGGGGTTCCCTCTCTCAGGGAATATCAGCGGATCGTGGGTGAAGAGCAGTTCTCGGCGATCGAGGAGCTCGGCGGGCGTCTCTCGGATGTCAGGCTCCAGGAGATCAACTCGACCCGCCACGGCGGCGGCGTCTCGGAGATCCTGATCTCATATGTCCCGTTCCTCAACGCGCTCGGCCTTGAGACGACGTGGAGCGTCATGGAGGCCGAACCGGCGTTCTTCGACGTGACGAAGACGCTGCATAACTTCCTCCAGGGGAGGGAAGGCGGGTTCTCGCCGGAGATGATCGAGACCTACTGGGAGGCCCAGCGGCAAAATGAAGGGCTGATCGAGGACGATTCCGATGTCGTGACCATCCACGACCCCCAGCCGCTCGGTCTCATCGAGTTCCTGACGAACCGGGAACTCGAGCGAAAGAGGCTGCTCTGGCGGTGCCACGTCCAGCTGGAGACAGTGCCCACCACGGCCGTCGGGAGCATGGGGAGCATCTTACGCAGGCTGGTCGAGAAGTACCACGCCGGCATCTTCTCCAGTTTCCAGTATCTCCCCCTCTGGAACGTGCCGAGTTTCATCATCCCGCCGTTCATCGATCCCCTCTCCGAGAAGAACCGCGAGCTTCCTCCGGCGGAGACCGACGCAACCCTCGCGAAGTACGGCATCGACCCGGAGAAACCGATCGTCACCCAGGTCTCGCGGTACGACGTCTTCAAAGACCCGGTCGGCGTCATCCAGGCGTTCAAGATGGTCCGCCGGAAGACGCCCTGCCAGCTCGTCCTCGTCGGCGGGCGGGCGTGCGACGACCCGGAGTGTTTCATCGTCCTGCGCGAGGTCCGCGAGACGGCCGAGGACGATCCCGACATCCATATCCTCGACCTCCCACCGGACAGCCACCGGGAGATCAACGCGATCCAGCGTGCGTCCGACGTGATCGTCCAGAAGTCCATCAAAGAAGGGTTCGGGCTGACGGTGACCGAAGGGCTCTGGAAGGAGAAACCGGTCGTCGCCGGGAGCGTCGGCGGGATACCGCTCCAGATCCGGGACGGCTGGAACGGCTACCTGGTCTCGACGATCCGGGAGACCGCCGACCGGGTCCTCCACCTCCTCAGGAACCCGGATACGGCGCGAGAGATGGGCGCACGGGGCAAGGAGTTCGTGCGGGAGTACTATCTCCTCACCCGGGGGGTGCAGGATCACCTCACGGCCATCGACCAGGTGGTCAACGGGAGGATCACCGCCCGGGACAGCGTCATCTGTTACCACCCGCAGGTGGTGACGACCCGGATGGCCGGGTACGCTGCCTGGCAGTGATCCCGCTTCCTGTCACTCGATCGGGATCATCCTGCCGCTGGGCTCAGACGCTCTCCCCATCTTCTTCAGGCGGACTTCGAGGACGCCGTTCCTGAACCCGGTCCGGGCGCCTCCCCCCACCACGCTCGCGGGCAGGTATACCGTCCGGCTCAGGGTCCCGTCTCCGCGCTCGTGGATGTAATACTCCTCCTCGACCGGCCCGGCACGCCTCGCCGTTATCCGCAGCGTCTGGGGATTTAGCAGGTTGATCCGGGTATCACCCGGCTCTACGCCGGGCAGTTCCGCGACGACGATCACCTCGTCGCCGTGTTCGAGGATATCGACCCGGAACTCCGTAGACAGGCCGAAAAAATCGCGGCTGCTTCTCACGGCGCCCTCCCGGTTGTTCGCTCTCTGCTCCCCATCCTGCCGCCGCCCGGCACCGGGGGGGTCGTCTTCTCTCCCTGTCATGATCCATGCCTCCTGCAGTCTGGTTGCCCTCAGATGGCGACCGGCCATCTCCTCTTGGGCGGGGATACTTAACATTTCGTACCCGGGAGCGGTCGCCTTCCCGTACAAGCAGTCCCGTATACGCCGCGCCCACTGGGGCGGTCTTGCCGAAGAACGGGTCGGAGAACCGTCATCTTCAACCGGTCGTTATGTTTTTATGACGTGACCGGTATGGGGAGCGACCCCCGGGTCTTTTGCAGTGCGGGTGCGATCGGCGAAGGGTTCGCCGCCCGTGCCGGTGAATCCGTGGGGTATGGAGGGAGACGAGATGGCGCAATTCAGACCATTCGAGATGGAGGGCATGCCTATCGAAGAGCAGCCCATAAACTGGAAGGATATGGTTCCGGCCCCGTACGACAAAAAGGCGGTCGACGCCTACACCCGGACCCGGATCATCCTCATGAACGGGATCGAGAACAACGCCGTCCTGATGTCGCACGCGATCGAGCGGATGCACCCGGATCCGGCGGTGAAGAAGTCGATGGCCCTGATGCGGCGGATCGACTCCCAGCAGCAGGAGACGATCAACTGGCTCAACCCGGCCGACCAGTCGATCATCGAGACCACACTCGGCTATGAACAGGTGGCGGTCGACCTCACCGCGAACCTGGCACAGAACGAGCCGGATCCTTACGTGAAGCAGACGCTGGACTTTGCCTTGCTGGAGGACTTCGATCACCTCTACCGCTACAGTTGCCTCTATGACTACATCGAGGGCGGCGACCCTGACTCGATCGTCCAGGGCAGGACCGAGGTGAAGCCCGGCCGGCCGACGAGCATCGAGCACCGCCATCCCGACGACTCGATGCGCAAGCACTACGACAAGGATACGGCCGACATCAAGACGAAGATGAACTACATCACGATCACCGCCGGGGAGCAGCAGACGATGCTCTACTACCGCTCGCACGGGTTCATGTATCCCGACGATATCGCGCGGCAGTTGTATGCCGAGATCGCGGAGATCGAGGAGCAGCACGTCACCCAGTACGGCCTGCTCGGTGACCCGAACGAGACGATGCTTGAGAAGATGGCGATGATGGAGCTCAACGAGGCGTACCTCTATCACTCCTTTGCAGAGCAGGAGAGCGACCCCAGGATCAAGGGGATCTGGGAGAACTTCATGAAGATGGAGGTCACGCACTTCAACGAGTGCGCCCGGCTCATCGAGCAGTACGAGGGCCGGGATATCCGGGATATCATGAAGGCCGACGTCATCGAGCCCCTGGTCGTCTTCGAGTCGAACAAGGACTACGTCAACAGCGTCCTCGATGCTCAGCTGGATCTTGCACCGAACAACATGGAGTACGTGCGGATGCGCGAGCTTCCGGACGACTGGGCGAGTTTCGGCTACCAGCGCGTCATGAACGCAAAGGGCGTCCCGAGCGAGGAGGTCGTCTCTAAAGCGGGCCCGGGTCTTGCCGAGCGCGACCAGGCGGAGAGGATCCAGAAGGTCAAGCAGGAGATGGCCCGCCGGGTCGAAAGGGGTATGGCGGCGGTGCCTGCCCGGTGAATTCTCTTTTTTTATGTGTGCCGTGCGGGTGCCGGGGGCGTTTACCCCCGACACGGCGAGATCAGGACATTCGTCTTATCCGGCGCCTCGCGCTTCGCGGGCAAACGCAAGCGTCCTTTCCGGGTTGCGGGCGCCGTCTTTCTTGACGCCGGTATGCACATCGACCGCGTAGGGACGGACTTTCCGTATCGCCTCCGCCACATTCTCCGGGGTGAGCCCTCCTGCGAGTATGACGGGGATCTCCGAGCCCGCCACGATCTCCGCGCTGATATTCCAGTCGTGCGGGATCCCTGTCCCCCCGAGCCTTTCTGCGGTTCTGGTGTCGAGGATGAGCGCGTCGGCGTAAGGCTCGTAGCGTTTCGCCGTCGCGATCGCTGATCTGTCCATGACGTGCACGGCTTTTATGATCTTTACATACGGGAGAGCATCGCGGACGTCGTCCAGTTCGGCCGGCTCGACGGTATCCTGGACCTGCAACGTCGTGCAGTGCGACTCCCTCACGAGCCTGATGAGGTCTTCTGTCTCGTGGAGGTGGGTGACTGCGACCGGTTCGATGAACGGCGGGAGGCGGCGGATCATCTCAGCGGCCCGGGCCGGCGCTACGGCGTCGCTTGTTGGGTGGGTCACTCCCATGATGAACCCCACGGCGTCGCAACCGGCGGCGACTGCGCACCGCATGTCGGCAAGGCTCGTGGTTCCGCAGAATTTGATACGCATCGGATCAACTCTGTCGTCCGGGGAGAAGAGGGTATTCCCGGGGATGGCCGCCAAAAGACCTACACGTATGTTCGGTCGTGCCATTGCGGGGTCCCATCCTCTGCCGTGACGGGCATATCCCGGGAGCAGGAAGACGTGCGGGTCTGCCGGGATGCGGCGAGACGGAGTTGAGGTATGATAGGGCGCATGGACCCCTCCCGCATTTCTTCAAGGGCTTCGACAAACGTGAAGAAGGCCTTTCTCCTGATGAATGATACGCCCGGAGACATGAGTGAACCGATCGTCATCAAGAGCAACCGGCAATCCATCTCGTTTCCGGGATACCCACGGGGAAGAGCGACCCGTGCCAAAAAAAATGGGTGGGATCAGTCGACGGCCTCAAGGCTGATGCCGAAACACCCCATGCAGAAGAGATCGATGTCGTAGTCTGCCGTATCGGAGACGATCGCCGGGGACTGCCGGACACACCTGAAGATGGCGGCGTCGTCGGGCAGGGCCGGGTCCATCGGGGCGTCGATGTTCTTCTGGATGACGAGGCGTGCGGAGTCGAGGTTCGTGGCGTAGTAGTCCTTGAACGCCGTCCGCTTCTCCTCGGGGATGGCGACCCAGTCGGCTGCCTCGGCAACCGTCACGTCGTTCGGGACCCAGCCGTAGCCGGGGAGGTAGTACTCCGACCAGAAGTGGCCGCCGGGCGTCTCGGCCATGATCATCTGGTAGCCGCCGAGGGTGCGGGCCGGGATCCCGAGCGACCGGCAGAATGCGGAGAAGAGCGTGCTCTGGGTGCCGCAGTCGCCGTGGCCGGTCTCGAACATGTAGGTGGACTCGGCCGCTTTGGGCTCCCGGGCATCGATCGAGCCGTGCGGGACGTGGCTGTAGGGGTAGGTCTCGATGATGTGGTAGTAGATCATCTGCGCCTGGAGATGCGGGTTCGTCTCGTTCCCGACTATCTCTCGCGCCTTCGCCCGAACGGCGTCCGTGAGTTCGATGTTTCGCTCGGACTTCGTGTAGAGCAGGTACTCAGGATCGCTCGTGTTGTACTCCCCGACCAGCGCCGGGTCGATATCCTCGAAGTTCTGCTCGTAGGAGGTGAACGCGATATCCGCCGTGATGACGAGGTCGCCGTTGACCGCCCCGGCCGGGACTTCATAGTAGACGTAGCCGATACTTCCTGTAGTGAACGGGCCGGCGACGATGTAGTCGGGAGCCGAGAGGTTCGTGACGGTGACGTTCCTCTGCGCGTCCGTCTCGACCGGGAGCGGGAGCCAGATCTTCAGGATTCCCGTCGACGGGAGTGCCTCGTGCGGGATCTCGAGCCGCTCGACGCCCACGTAGCGGACCGGGTTCACGTACGGCCCGATCCCTTCGGGCTGATCTTCCGCCCAGGCGAACCGGCCGAGGTAGTCGAAGTCCACGCCTCTCTCGTTCTGCTTCTGTATCTCGGCCGGGTGCGCGTAGAGGTAGTTCCCGGCGACGTCGTAGAAGTAGAGCGTCTCGTTCTCCGAGACGATCGTCTGGGCCCGGGTGTCCAGCCATTCGGCTATCGCCGCATCGGCGATCCAGGGGACCCGCTCCCGCATCGCCGCCTCTGCAGCGCTACGGTCGAACGGGTACTCCATATACGTCCGGTTCGCCCGGAAGATGGCGTTCCGGGCTTTCAGCGCCTTATCCGTATCGCCGGCATCGGTGTAGAGGGTGTAGGCCTCGGTAAACCGTTCTTCGGCGACCCGGTAGTCGGCGGCTCCGTATGCGGCGAGCCCCCGGGCGTAGGCCTCGTCGGCCGGTGCAACCGGTTCGTTCTTCTCGTCTGTTGTGGCGGTGCATCCTGCTGCAGCGATGAGGAGCAGGACGGATGTAACCAGGAGAGCGGTGAGTGCTCGATGAGTCATACGTGAGAATGCATACGGATCGAAAAAAAGCCTTTCTCTTTGTTCGGGCTTTTCTCTACATGGTACCGGAGATTTCTCGCATTCTGCCGTTACGCCGGATGCCGCCCCGGTTGTACCATGAGCAGAGCAGAAGGCACCGAAACGACGTTCTATGGGAGCGGAGTCTGCTCACCCGGGGGGTGGTGGCGCCGAGCAGCGGAGGTTATGATCCCATTACAAAATACGAAATGGGAATATTTTAAGAATCTAAGGCAGAAAATTTGTTGAACTATGTTCCGGATGGGCGTTATGATCCTATTATGATCCCATTGTGGTACTTCTATGATCTATTCCTCGCTACATACGTCAACGAGTAGCGCACACCCGGCCCGGTTGTTCCCTCTTTGCGAAGCGGGCCGAAGAGCGAGCATGTATGCCTTCCCGCGCCTGCTCGCCATCACCGAGGGGAACCGGTTGTGAATACCCAGATATCTGCAAACGGTTTTGTGTATATCAAAACCCCTATCCGATATACACAAAGTTCGTTGTGTATACCAGAGTATCTGAAAACCATGCCCGGGGGGTTATGGGTCACCCATGACCCACAACGATCGGACCCGGCCGGCCGCAGGCGGGCAGTAGTTCGCGCGCGGGGCGCCGATGGTCTTACAGACTGGGCACTGGTCGAGGGCACCGCTCCCCCGGCCGGTGATAGGTTGCGCAGCCCTCCCGGGCACGATAAAACGCCCTGCCGGTCCCGGCTGGTGCCGTGAACGGAGGTCAGGATCGAGGCATAAACGTGTCTGTTGAAGAATTTAAACCTAAAGAAAGAGTGCCCCCGCCCGGATTTGAACCAGGAGCGTTCCAAATCCTTATTACGGGTGGGCGCGCATATGTGACTATGCCACAGCCAAACAAACCCTTCTACAACGGCCAGATAAGATATGGATATCAGGTGTCCCTCGAGTCTGGGCTACAGGATGGGGTCATCACCGACCACGACCGGAAACTCATCCTCGAGTACGTAGAGGAGCGGAAGGTCACTAAGGGGCTCTCTGTTGCGAGGATAAACAAGATCGTGTCGCACCTCGTGGGATGGAGGAGGTTTTTAAGAGTGCCCTTCTCTGATGCCTCCATTGGGGACATATATTCGGCTGTCAATGCGCTCAAGGAGGGGAAGAGTCTCAAAGGGAAGCCATTTTCTCAGAATACCGTCCACGATTATATCCGCGTCTTGAAGCCCTTTCTCCATTGGCTGAATGAGGAAGGGCATAACGAGCTCAATATCACTAAAATCCGGAAGATACAGTCCCCACCGGTGGATCGAGATACTAAGTGCCCGGATGACCTTCTCACCGTGAAGGAGGTTGAGCAACTCCTCGAAGCCTCTAAGGACCTCCGGAACCGGGCAATTATTGGAGTCCTTTACGAGTCGGGGTGCCGGATAGGCGAACTCGGGCGCCTCCAGTGGAAGGATGTTATATTCGATGAATACGGCACTAAGTTGTATCTCACTGACAATAAAACCAAAAAGCGAAGGTATTCGAGGTTAACGCTTGCAGCCTCCTACCTCGCTGCCTGGAGAGTCGAGTACCCAGGCTCACCTTCGGGGGAAAATCTTGTTTTTATCTCCCAGCAGAGGACCCGGCTGGAGTATAACGCTTTCCTCCGCATACTCCAGCGAACTGGGAAGGCTGCTGGGATACCAAAGAACGTGCATCCCCACATCCTCCGATCGTCACGGATCACGCATATGGTCTCACAAAACTATCAGGAGAGCGTCATCAAGCAGTCGATGTGGGGGAATCTGAAGACCGATATGTTCGAGACCTACGTGAAGCTTGGCGAAGGCGACATCGATGCGGAGTACCTGGAGAAGGCCGGGGTCGTTATGAAGAAGGACACTGCCGACGAGCTCAAGGCCAGGCCGTGCCCGAACTGCCACACCACGAACGCCCCAACATTTGATCATTGCTATAAGTGTGGGTGGGCTCTGTCACCCGAAGCGATTGCCCGGACAAGCGATCTCAAGGAGCAGATTGAGAATCTGGATGCGTACCAGATGCTTGAGGCAATGCGTGATCGACCGGAGTTATTTGACTCGTTCCTCAAAAACTTCGACCAGCTACTGTTAGAGCGGCTGAAGATGATGGGGATCAGAAAGGCAGACGCCGGGCATGTGTGGTGAACATTCAAAGAGAAATGCCCTTTGCTTCGTTAATTGGGTTGCCATGAGGCTGGAAACAAAGAGAAAACATTTTAATCAGATATGACCCATCGCCGACATACGGGATAAAAATGGGCTTATTTGACAGACTCTTTAAGAAAGGGAGAGTATATGAACAGCCTTATTCAGATGAACAGCATGAGGCTCTTTTAGATATACAGAAGAGGATCCCTGACGCATGGGTATCCGAATTTACACCTTCCCTAGATTCCATTAAATCAATGGAAAGACAAGCACCCACACACTGGATGTATAAACACATCACTGATCCTCACCAGTATGTGTATAGATCCATGTCACTTCGGTCATCAATGCTTGGGGAATATGACAAAACAGTTTCTGTCTGCTTAGATGGACTCGCTCAGTACCCGAATGACGCATACCTCCTTTATATGCTCGGTAGAACATTGTGTGATATAGGGCGCGTTACGGGCGATGTTACTAAAGTAGAAGAGGCCCTCAGCGTGTTAAACCAGGTACTAACCACATATCCCGATTTTCCAGATGCCTATATGGAACGTGGAAGTTGTCATTTGATATTTAAGGATCTTGACAGCGCAGAGAACGATTACTTGCGTGCAATTGAACTTGAGTCTGACGAGTCGTCTAAACAGGACTGGATTCAGACCTTGAAGCAGATTAGAGCCCAGAGGAATCAAGTGTATTTGGGCAGGGGAATCAAAGTGTTTTACTTCATTTCACCCCCCTTAAAAGACGATAAGCCACTAAAGGAGGTTGGACAACTAGAGATAATTACCAAGCACTTCCACCCAGTTTATGTTAGTGGCCATGATAAAGAGAAAGATGGGATGTGGGTTAAACTATTCTGCCCCAGTGCAAAATTCACCTTAGTAAACCAAATGGATCAAATAGAACAGATATACTCGACTATTTTTAACCATGTGATCGATGATGCAAAAGCAGTTTTTAATAGGCATGGATATAAGGTGCAGGGATATTCACTTGAGGTCGTTTACCAACTCTCACCTGGAGAAAGTTCGGACATAATCCCTATGTTTGAGCTTAAGACGCTTCAAGAAAGGGTGGTCGATTAAAGTGATATTTCAGAGAGAAGAGGGTCTGTGCTGTTATAACATTGAAGGGGTCCAGAACTGTGTAGTTTGAGAGGTACCCACCAATCCCTTCCTTGTCGGTGTATAACCCGTTCTGAGGATCCTTATGAAATGTTTTACTTAAATGAGGGATGCCTTGCACCGCCATCCCCTGTTGAGATCACTTTTCCTGTTTTCGCTGATCCAATAGAGGCTCGAAGTAATACTGTGAAACAGTGGCTGCAAACCCTCTTCCCATCAATCGATTTTAAGACGGCAACAGACTCCCCACACCTATCACATTGGTGCTTTTCAACATGCAGTGCGTAATCTGAAGAGCATCTGAAACAATAGTATGCTTTGCAAACTTCACAGTACACCAATATTTCAGAGAACTCTCCACATCCGTTACACTGGTGCATCGGGCCATGGAGGTCATACTGAGTTCGGCACGTCGTACAGCAATGGGCATTGCATACAGCGCAAAGCGAAGTTTCCTGATGGTATGTCTGACAAATATCGCACCAGTGACCGGGCTCGTGGAGATCGTATCTACCCAAGCAATTCTCACAGTAGAAACCGCCGCACGTTTCACAAGGCACCAATGTTTCATAGTACTTCCCGCATCCGTCGCATTGGTACTTCGGACTATTTAGTAGGCCATATTGGGTCTGGGACGTTGTAGAGCCGCGATCATTGCACGTGGGGCAAAGTGGGGATTCCTGGCGGTATGCTTGATACGTCTCACTCATATGACTATGATTATGGAGATCGCATTTGTCCCGGCAGTTCTCGCTGTAGGAACCGCCGCAAGTTTCACATAACTCATGTTTCGGGTGGTACTTTTTGCAGATCGGACATTGCTTATAGAAGATACGCTGGTAAACTGATTTCAGAGAGTCTGACAGAGCCATTGTTCCAATTGATCGCAAGAGGGGTGATATACTTTGCTAAAAGAGATTGCGGTCAACAATGACCGAACTACCAAAAATTCTGAGTAGAAATGTAGTAAACCCCGTCATATGCCACACCCACTCCCAATCTGCTATAATCAGGGTCAAGTATGTTCCTCATATGACCTGGACTTTGCATCCATGAGGTCACTTGAACTCGTGCTATCTCATCAGCGTCCCTCGCCACGTGCCCGATCCCCACGACGTTGCCTGTAGGCATTTTACCAATATTCTCCGCAATACCGTCGGAATACCAACCTCCGCCAAGTTCCTTATGAGTGGGATATCCGTGACACTTTGCCCGCGCGGTGGGGTCTTCTCCTCGCAGATTGTCATGAGCGAAGAAGTTGTTCTCCGCCATGTCCTGACTATGGTCCCGTGCAACCACTGCCAGCCCATCATCCCAATTTAAGGCTGATACACCATGATTTTTCCTTTCTTTGTTCGTATAGTAGAGAATTGCCTTTTCAATGTCGCCTGTGTTAACTGGTTTTACTTCGAACGATGAAGATACCTCTGCGACCGTCTCAGACAGTTCCACCGGTATTCCAAAGTGTGATACCCAGATAAGGCCCCCTAAAATGAGTAGACCCACGAGTACTTTCAGAGCGTAGTCCTTTGCCCGAGGAGAACGCCTCTTAACCTGATAGTACCCTCGGTTCTCCCATTTTCTTGCCTTACCCAATCACGTCACCTCTATGTCCATGAGCAAGATGCTAATATGCCACCACAAATAGTCCATAAACTTTGAAGACCCCTTAATCCCCCCCAAATACTCCCCTGAAGAAGAAAATGATATACTGGAAAAGATCCACCGGCTCACTCTGTTGGGCATTGGCCGTTGTTGTGACTATTGGTGGCGATGTGATTGCCGCCGCACGTATTACGGTTTCAGTCTGCACCGACACCGGCTCCGAGGGGGCTCCTATCTCTCGGATTAATTGCGCCGATATTGATCGGGTACTGTTCAGATCCATCGTATACGTCTGCTCTCGATACCCCTCCAGTCGTAGGGTCACTGTATGAGTTCCAACGCTCGCGGAGACAGTGCAAGGGGATGTCCCATTAAGTCTGCCGTCCACGTATACCGACGCCCCAACAGGCCGTGTCTTCACGTTAAACTCGGTCATCTCAACATAGCTGGGATCTCTGTCTAAGGCGATGGATATGTACGATTTATCTCCACTATTCACCTGGACCTGCTCAGTATGCGTTTGATACCCGGGTGCGGTGGCCCGGATCGTGTGAGTGCCGGGAGAAATTGGGTATGTTACTCTCTTGATGTGAGATCTCGAATCAGTTAGAGGAGACCCCACAGGGGGGCTGGAGCTAGACCCCCCGTCAATAAATATTGTGGCCTCATCAGGCGAGACTTCAATAGTCAGGTAATTCACTGGTCTTTGGGTCGGCGTCACATAAATGTATACTGGGCCCGAGTGAGAAGCGCCCGGTCCTCCTGGCGGAGCGGAACGTACTGGAGGATTGATAACAACGGATGTTACTGGGTATACGATACAGAATATAAGTACAACTGCCGCCAAAAGGCGAAAACATTTCACCATATTAAAACTCACCAGTTACATTAGTGCCCCATATGGTTCTAATTATTTAAATCCCTTCTCCAGATCACTCCTAACTCACAATGGCGGTCATGGCGGTCATGTATGAACGTCTACTCGTCGCCCCACCCGGCGGTATACTGCCGGATCTCCTGCCGGGCCTCCGGCGGCCATCCCAATCCGGCATAGTGCCGGAGCATCGTCCGGATATCGTGGCCCATTGAGAGACTAACCGACCCTTCCCGGTGGGAATGGGTCGCGATCAGCCAAGACGACCACGTTTTTCTCGTCATCTTCGGGGCAATCCCCACAAGACTCGCCAGCCGCCCCTCCACGACCGCCTTTCCTGCGGCCCGGGTGAGGGTCTCTGTCCAAGCCTGCCTGGACACCGGCCTGAGCTCGTTGGGGTTTTGTTTGCGATAGGAGATGAGGGTCTCGATGGCTTGAACTCCCGCATTGCTCAAGAGGACAGTCCTTTCAGCCTGTTTTGCCTTCTTCTTCAGGACACTTCCCTTCGGGAGGTCGATTGCTCGGCGGCTTGGTTTGTACCAGCCGGGATTCTCTAAGAACCGACAAAACTCGACTCCCCGCGTCCCCGAGAAAAGGAGGCCGTCGAGAATTAATTGGTCTTTGAAGTTCAGGTGGCTTCTGATCGCCCTGTACTCTGATGGGTAGAGGATTCGGGTGCTTTGCTTAAGAATGGGCTCTGGGAGCATTGGATAATGATCGGGGTGTGGGGCTATAAGGAATGCCTATGTTGTCGTCCTATTGTAAGACGACAGGCAGACGCCCGAAGGGGAGCCAGAACAGGGGAGATCCCTACACCGATCCTCAAATCAAGTGGATGATCACCTGTCGTAGTGCATGGTGTGACAGGTGGGGATTAACCCAGTTGCACATGCAGTTCCCCAGTACCTACCTTCCGTAGGTTACACATATTCCCCTCAAAGTGCGGAAGAGGTGGAAGAGACAGATATTGAAGGATCATTGAGGACTCAGCCCGGCCCCTGGACTTGCCGAGAGGGGGGAACTGATCTTCAGCGCCCCCTCCCTTGCATTTGGGAGGTTGATGATCAGCCCCCCTATATCACCTTCGGTGGGGGGACCCGAGTACTGGTCCCAAAATTCCCTACTAGAAAAGTTGCATATGCATAATATATGGGAGATAAGAAGGGAATCAGAGCGAAGCGGTGCAAGGTCCCCAGAAAATTACTTAGAACTAAAAGCCCGGCATTAAGACGATTATAGCCTTATATCTCAATTTTTAGCATAGACATATTAGCGATTTAAGGCAGGGCATTTCCGAGGATGATTTGGGATACCACCTGCGATGAGATCGCCCGTTACAAAGCCACAGTGAGTGTGCATGGTAGGGCTTCTGTCCCCACCCCCAGGTCAACGCTTCTTGACAGTAAGTTGTAGAGGGTGAGGATCACGAAGAGGGCCAGGAGCACTTCAATCGCGAGGAAGAAGAGGACGGTCGTGAGCGGGGTGAGGGTCGTGGACCCGGGCCGCGTCCGCGACGGTGCCGTGGGCATTCGAGACGTGGGCCAAGTGGTGTACCTCGCCGGGATTGACGTCTGTGAGGTAGTATAACTCCCCGACCTTCAGCCGTCCCCTGCTCGACCCCGGCCTCGGTGGTGTTCTGGGTCCCCTTGCCGGCACTACGAGGGGGCCAAACCATCTCAGTCCTGTTGTTGATCCCCGTTCAACCGGAGCGTATCGGTATGGTCCGACAGCGTTTACACGCCGAATAGGCAGTTTGCGGGTTTCAATTAGCCTCATTTCACAGGAAAATTCGCTGCTTAAGGATACCCTATAGGGAGACCCCTATGTCTATAGTCATAAGGGTTCTAGGCACTACAATTGGGTCACTTACATGGGCAAACCAATCACTAGAAATCAACGGCTACAGCTACTTTATAGTGAATCGGGGCGGGCTTATTCTCTGGCACCTCACGTGTGTAGGAGCGTAGGTGCTGTGTGGGTGATCTCAATGAACGCGCTCGTCATCATGAGGCACGCATGCGCGCCTTGGTCGCTCAAATTTTGGCCCTCTAATGCGCATGTACGCGTGTAGGTGAAAGAGTCGTCACATTCCCCAACACCGAAGCAGGGTGAGATAATATAGCGCTTGTATTATGGTGTTACCAGGAAGTGCGTTGGCGAAACCTTCTTACTCGCCCTCTCGGTGGGTACCCGTGAGGCTGGCCCGCAGGCGCCAGTGCGCTATGAGAACCCTAAAGAGATGGTGATGAGGCCATCATCAATGCCGTTGCCCGCCACGATTCCACCAGTAACGGCAGCGACAGGTGGTACTGTTTTCGACTATAGGAGGTTCGGAATCCGCGCACGCTCCCACCGTCCCGGACCCTGGAGAAGCTGTGGCAGGCCCACGGGTCAGTGCCAGGCAACCTGCTCTTGGCTGAGCTGAGTATCTGACCGGCTACAGCGAGCGGATGGGCACGGGGACGCAGGGCCGGATCCAGCGCTGTGTGAGGGTTAGTCTGCCGGAGCCGGAGTTTGCCGTTGTCGACGGTTTCCAGACGAACCTCCACCCGGCTCTGGCCCTCGGACAGGAGGCGAAGTCAGAGTCACAGCCGGGGCCTCTGGAAGCAATAGTGCAAGCGAGAGTCTGCAAGAGGGCGTCTGGACTGTCTGGGGACTCAATTGTGGAACGAGATCCATAGGGTATTCAAAAAATATTCTAAAAAGAGTATTAGTAGTCGTATACGGACTTGTTCATCTGAATATCCTCATCAAGCTCCAATTCCTTCAATGCGACGCGGATCTCGTCGATCATCTCTTGAGAAATACCCCCCCTATTATTCACTGAAAGATTGATGGAGAGATCGAGCTTTCCGGACTTCATAAGCTTAATGATAAGACGGTTGTAGAAGTTCGACCACTTAAACGGATCAACCTTTCCATCCCAGTGGAGAGAGGTGATTCTTGTCTGTATTTCGTCTTTTTCCCGGATCACTTCCTTCTTGACCTGAATCTGTACTTCAGCAGGAACGTTGTCGCAGACCGCCGTGACACAGTAGGTGCCGGGGGCTTCATCTGCACAAAATTCACCCAGATCGCTGATCTCTCCCCCGTCGGTATGCCATGTTATCTCCTTCCCCGTGATCTGTTCTCCGTCTTTGTTATACGCACGGGCAGTGAAGGTACAACGCTGGCCTGCGGCAACTTCCTGGGCCGGAGCCTCGATTACGAATCGAACGATCCGGTTATCCTTACTTCTTCTTTCAATCTCTTTTTCGGCTTCTTCTTTTGGGACGAGAAACACGTCGTCGGAAAACTCAATCTGAAGGGTGCTGAGGGGTTCGCGGTAGTAGAACGGATCATACCCACCATCTGAAGCCCGACCTACATAGGCAAATGCCCCTTCGGATACACCTCGCTCAATGGTCTTCTTGATGACTTCCTGATTCTGCACGCGGGGGAAATGTGGCGACGCAAAGAAGGCATCCCGGATCTGGCGGGTGCTCCATTCAGCAGAGACTCGTGACCAGTTGCGCACAAGGAAGTTCGAACCGACGGTGCCAGTAAGCTTCTCCAGTTGGTTCAATCTGGTGGTGATGAGGCGTGTGATCGACTCAGATGCACTGGAATTGATCCGGCCGAGATCGATAAACTCGATGTCATCTCTCTCAGTGTAGAGACCGATCATGTTGTAAGCTTCCCAGACCTTCTCCTTGATGGCCCGCTTTGAGGATTCAGTGTATTGCCGCACCTGTTTACGCTGCCCTTCATCGAGGTTGAGGGCATCTGCCTCATCTGAAATCTCCTTCCAAGCGAGGTGATCACGTGCTGCTTCGTAGAGACTGCTCGAATCGGACGCCATCGACCAGATGAGCGCGCTCTTGTAGGTTCTGCCTGCTTCGCCATGATGCTTGGAGAACTCAAGCACCATCGTTCTGGTTTCTTCGCTGGTGGTCTCCCTGTTCGGTGCCATCACAGCCAGCATAATGGCTGGCTTGTCCATCACATCGCCGCTCCGTTTCGGGAAGTAGACCCGTTCGACTGTAGACGCCTGGTCGAACACCTTCCTGACGTTCTCCTTGACGAGGGTGTGGATTTCCCTCTCGTCGATGCTGGCTTTTCGGTCCGCATGGATCTTGATAAGGTTCGTCTTGACCCCGAACCGGTAGATGTTATTTTCGGCGTTGAGGAAAAAGCAGTTTCCAGTAGGGGGTGCGAGTCCTTCCAGAACGGTGTCGATGTTGGCGGTGTCCACACCGGGACCCCCGACTGCCAGCCGGACCTCGGGTAGTGTGGCAGCGGTCCGGCCTGCACCCCCACTGATCGACTCGAAGAAGATGGTGGTGGCCACGCTCTGGTGGAGATGATGCGACCGGATGGGTTCCCCTGCTTCATCGTCCAGGCGGGTCGCATGGGAATTGGCGTTGCCACAGATATCCGTGGTGATGACACCTTCAAACCTGCCTTCACCGATCTGCTTGAGGGCAGCAGCCCGGAAGAGGGGGTCCTCAAGTGGTGCTGAGCCGAGCGTGATGAGCGGTGCCTTCTCGCCCTTGCGGTAACTCTTCTGGTAAGCGTACGAGACCCAGAGGGCGAGGAGTTTCAATACGCCGCGTGTCTGCTGGAACGTGGGCAACGCCTGCCATTTACGCTCAAAAACCGAGAGCGCCATGGGGTGGAAGGGGTAGGTCGCTTCGAACGGTTCGTAAGGCTGGTCGACAGGGAACCAGTTCGGGATCGTATGGCGGTACTCCCGGACCCAGTCGGCGTACTCGGCGATGGTGGTCTTTGCGTCAGAGGGGACCCCCTCCCACTCGAAGAGGCGACGGCGGATGATCTCGGCGGTCTCGGACCGCGCGGACATAATATAGGCTTTCCCGACCCGCTCAAGAAGTTTTTCGAGTTTAATGTAGTCGCCCTGGTCATCGGTGGTCATCTCGAGTTCAGAAGCAGGGACGGAGATGGCAAGAACAATTCCCTGAGTGCTTCGAGCCGTTTCGGAGAGGTTGTGGATGAAGACGTAGAGTTGTTCTGCCATGCCGTTCTTGAGCTTGCGGGAGCGGTTGGTGTAGTTGACGATCTCGTCCATGAGGATGAGGCTTGGCTTATCCTTCGGGAGGATAGAGCGGATGACATCTCCGCCCGGTGCAACCATCCGCTCGTCGTGCTCACGGACTTTCTCGAAGGCCTCGGATCCACCAAGCTGGAAGGCGATCTCGCCCCACGGAGTCTTGCGGAGCGGCGTGCCATCCTCGCCACCCCTGCCGGTGAGCGAGTCAAACTCGGTGCCGACGAAGATGGCAGTGGCAGCTTCGGGGAGGGTGGATACACCGGCCTTATTTGCAATCTCCATGACACCCGGCCAGGCATATGCCTTCGATCCGGCACGGGCAAGGTGGTACGCGAGGGTGAGCGCGTGGGTCTTTCCGCCTCCGAACTGTGTCGTCAGGTTGTATACGGCGCTCGTCTCGACCGTCTTGCCGGAGAGGCGGGCGACGACATCTGCTGCGAACGAGCAGAGCGTCTCGGTGAGATACGTCCGCTCGAAGAACCGGCGCGGGTCCTGATAGTCGCGGGGCGCCGAGCCCTCCCGCACCTTATCGAGGTGCACGGCGAATTCCGATGCGTCCTGTGGCCTTCCTTCCCGCAGATCTTCCCGCGGCGTGACCACTTTATACCAGGGTTTCATTGCCATCCAACATTCCCTCTTTCTTGTTACGATAGAGATCGTATAAATCGTTCCATAAAATGACTGATTTGTATTTTCACAGGCCAAGCGACTTCTTCCTCGCGAGCACGCCGTCAACCCACCGCCGCTCCTCAGAGGTGGCAGGGTAGAGGGCGGAGAGTGCCTGGGCGAGTTTCGCAAACTTCTGGTCACGACCGATGTCCTCTCTCAGGAATCGTCCGAGTGCATCGCCCCGGCCTGCGGCGAAGAGGAGCATGGCCTGGTGCACCTGGTCGAGCGTGGTCTCGCCGGTGAACTCGAGCGTCGCCGCATCCCTGATGCTTACCGCCTCGTAGGCGCCGCCCACCGATTCGCCTCCGAGGGTGAGCTGCTTGCCGATCGGTTTCGCCTTCTGCGGGGCGGACAGGCCACCGCGGCCGAAGAGATAGTCCCCTCTCTCCCTTACCGGCAGCAGGTGGGCTTCGCTGCCCTTGATTCCGACCAGACCGGGCAGCTGGTCGAGGTGCGCCCCGAGACCCTGGGCGATCTTGCGGGCGGTGTCGTACTCAAGCGAGTAGCCGGTGCTCTTCTGGGCATCTTCCCCATCTCCGTTGCCGTTCCCGTTCCCGTTCCCGGCGGAGAGCGTCCAGAGCCACATCGCCGTGAGCCGGGCGTCGGGTTCGAACCCCTCGGTATCGGCGCCCTGGAAGATCGTTGAGAGTGCCTCCCGGGAGACTGTTGCCCAGACATGCTCGAGGTATTCCCCGAGCGTCACCTCTTCACCGGAGACCTTCTCGACCCTCGAGTAGCGTGAGTAAATTTCGAGCGCCGGACCAAGGCAGGCAAAGATCGCGTCGGCACCGACGACGTTCTCGGAGGAGAGGCGCTCCATCCACTCATGGATCCGTGGCGGGAGTTCTTTGAGCACGGCGCCCCAGTCGCCCACGTCTTCTGTGCGGAGCGAACCGTCGGGATTCTCGCGGGGACGGCAGACGAGGTGGATGGAGGAGGCGAGGGCGGCGGAGTTCAAGCCACGCAATCTGTTTGCCAATTCGGTGTCAATTGGCCATGAACCAGTGACGATCCAACCCGCTTCTACCATAGAGTTTAGCATTGCCTCCCACCCAGCAGTTGACTTATGGGCAAAAACGATGCACCCAATTCCATTAGGAACCAGAATTCGGCGCCCTTCTGCCATTGCATCTGTCATTGTTCTTTCAAAATATTGCTTGTCTTTTCCTTTTATGGGATCAACGATGCATTCCTCATCTTTTGGTGCTCTGGTTTCATTGAACATGTTTAATGAGGACAGAGGGACGGATCGCTTTAACCAAACATAGAAAAAATCAGACAAGTCTGAATATGGAATGGCATCATAGTAAGGCGGATCCGTAAAGAATGAATGCGCTGAATCATCAGGCAACAGTAATTTTGTTGCCGATGCTTTTTCGGCATGTCCTACATTGATTCCGTCATCCAAACATTCGAGTGCCTTTAAAACACCCTCAACCGCGTTACCCCAATCCCTTGTAGACCCACTAACTACATTTGCCTCAACAAAATCCCAAACCATGGGGAGAGCTTGGCGCCCAAATGTGTGCCCTATATCCTCACTTACGGCCCGCCAAGCACAAAGAGAGGAGTTACTATCTACTTGCTTATCTATAGCAAGGCTCAAGCAAGTGCATATTGCTCTAAATAGATTTTCTTCTTTATTTGTCTCATAGAGGTCATTCAATAGCTGAATCAGAGATGTCAATGCTAGAATTTGTCTTGGCGTGAAGAGATCACCCCACTCTTTCATGCCATACCCCTGAACGCGGAATCCAAGTGTGCCTTGGGGCGGTAAAGGCTCATCTGGCACAAGACTTAATTTGCCAGTCCATTCTTCCTTTCGCCGCTTTATCATCTCCGAGGCTTTTTCCACACCCTCTAAATCTCTTTTATTTGGTAGTCGATAGAACCGCCCCTGCTGCCCGGGCCGCGTCGTCACTACACAGAACAGCCGCGCATCCGCGGCTCCCCCACGTCTCGTCTTAAATTGAGCCCGTATTGACTCCACTGGAGTTGTATATCCACAGACTGGGCAGGTGGCAGATCCACGTGCTACTGTCCCGTCCTGAACTTCGGATGCCTTCGGATTCTCCACGATCTCGAAGTCCACTCGCTTCTCATCTTTATTTGGGATCAACTTCAGCGCCACCGAACGCCCCTTCTTCTTCGCGAGCCACAGCGACCGGATGAGCGGCACCTCCGCCCCACACGCCGGATTCTCACAGGTGATCGTCCGTGCCCAGAGATATGCAATCGGCGTCGCCCCGTCCGGATCTTTCGGGTAGAACTCGGCTAGATCCTTCTCCATCTCCTCCTTTACCCACTGTCCCCACTTCCTCACCTCATCGGCGAGCTCCTGACCGTACTTCGGGATGTACTCGAGCACCACCTTGTTGAGCAGCACCGCGACCGGGTTGAGATCGGAGGCGAACGCATCCGCACCGACCCGCAGCGCCTCGAGCGGGATCGCACCGCCGCCGGCGAAGGGATCCACCACGAGCGGCCGGGTGCCAGGCTGGCCCCCGAGGGCGACATGGGCGGATCCGGTCAGGGTCCGGGCAGTCGAGAGGTAGCGCTCGTCGGTGGTGTTATCCCAGTTTGCAAAGTCAGCGATGAAGTCCAGGAGCGCCCGCCGGAGCACGGTGAGGTCGGAGAGATCGTAGTTGGTCGCATCAAGCGTGTTCCAGAACCGGTCCATCTGTTCCGTCGCGGTGATGATGAACTCCTTCGGGCAGAGTGGATCGGCAGGGTCCGGCCAGAGCGCTGCACAGAGCACCGCCCGGCAGGCGGCGAGCGGCCGGCGCGCCCACCAGATATGGAGCGTGGATATGTGGCCGTGGCGGATGGATTTCTCGCGCCGGGCATGTTCGGATATCTGCTTTATTGGAAGATCGACTTCGATGAGTCGTTTGGGGTAGGCATCCATTGTAAAAACATGTGTGCGTCAGCTTATAACTGCTGTGAATTACCATGATTGCTACAATCAAATGAATTCATTTTTGTAAACGGAGCCCTGATAACTCCCCTGGCGCTAAAATGGTTGTCCAGGAAATGGCATTCATCGATATGGAGTTCGGTCACGTCTATGGAACGAAGAAACTCATCTATATGCCGATTGAAGTCGGCGTCCTGCTCTATGATCGCCAAAAAGATTCGATATCAACGTCTCAAAGGAAGATCAAGAAAGATATCGTCGTTGAAATGTGGAAAAATACTACCGACGACCTTAAACGAACGGCAGGATCCACCACCACCTGCGCAAACGTCGCAAAGGAACAGTACCAGTTACCCTACGATAAGGAGTACACCCTCGAAATGGAGGATCTCCAACCTGCACTTGAGGTCACGTGGTCTGCATACGCTGACCTGAATACCTATCTTACGAAGCTCACCAGGGAGCACCATATCCAGACGATGGTGTTTTTCTCTAAACGAATGGAGATGGCGGCCATCGCACGGGCAAAATTCGATACGAAAAATCTCCAGTTCCTTGACATCCAGGATAAAATCAAGGATGCACTGAAGATGGAAAAACTCTTGTCACTCGACCGGGTTTCGTATGCTCTGGGCATTGACGTCAGCAACAATTGCTTCAGATCGAAAAATTTTGACTATTCCATCCAAAAAACATATGAATCAAAGATCAAACCGCATCGTGCGCTCGGTGATGCTGCACGCATCTTCCTTGCATACAAAGAATTCAAACGGTCTCGTGATGATCTCAGGTCGACAATACGCGAGTATTTCAAGGATTGCCGTGAGAATCCACCTATAAAAAATAAAGAATAGGCAATTATTTCGTAACTGTTCAGTGTATCAGGTGAGCCGTCTTCGGGACGAAGGGCATCCCTTCGAATACCCTCCCCCAGTTCCGATAATACCGGGCGGTCGTGCTTCTTGACGGTTGCTATGAATCCTCTGACCCTACGGAAGTTCCGAGCGCCTTCTTCACTCCGGAATGTTCCGGAGATCTTCTGCTGCAGTTTCATCATTCGGAGATCGCGTTCGGCCTGATTATTGGTGAAGGGCATGGTGAAATCTCTCAAGAGTGCCAGGATTTCTCGCTCAAGGTGAGGGTGCGGTCGTGCCGGTAGGTCCTTCGTGTGCGAGAGCTGGGAACCTCACTAGCAGCGCTTTGGCCTCCATCTGAACGTGTCCGCTCGCGCGTGCTGCTCGATGCACGAGCGGGGCGATCTCCTTGCGTCGGGTGCGGCGGTGCTTCACTGATCGCGTGATAACGCCCCCCCACGCAGTAACCGCCCCTTTCGGAAGGTCGCTGATGACGGAGTCGATCAGTCCGGGGGCGATCCGATCGCACTCGGAGACCCACTTATTCAGCCCTTCTAATGGATCGGACTTTTTACTAATAATAAGTCCTGCCTTAATTCCTTCGCGATTAGCGTGGGCGACCTCTCGTGCCACCTGGGGGTTGTGCTGGTGGAGCCTCGCGAGAACACTTGCAGCCCAGCCCCAGCGGTCGTGGTCAAGTTCGAGATCGAGTGGCAACCCGCGCAGCAGGGCACGGCATGCTACGTCGGGCGCCATATATACGAAAAGCGAATCCAGATGAGCAAGGTCAGGTTCGAGCCGGTCGAGAAGGTCATGGATTGGGTCGGGCCTGTTCTCCCACAGACAGGCGCATACGTATAACGCTGTTTTGCAGGGTTTCTCAGGATGAGATCGGAGGGACTTCTCAAATGCGGTCATATCAACGCGGTCGACGATATCCGCAAAAGTAGTGGGATCGGCTTCAGATAGGAAACGGATGAATTCGTGGAAGTTCATCTGCGCCCACTGGTCGCTCGGACCGGCGATCGTTTCGGCGACCCTATTACGGTCGAGCGCTCTGATGAACGACTGTGCGACTCTCCGGCAGTTAGCTAGAGGGCGTTTACGGACGCGTAAGAAATCCGGTGCATAGCCCAGCACGAACATTACACATTCCGATATCTCGCTCCATTGGCGTACTGGGTTGTCGACGAATTGGTGAGCAAGCATCGGGGCTGCATACTCAAAAAGACGGAGGGACAGGTCGGGATCCGCCGAGGCAATGTTTTCGATGAGAAGGGCCGCGTCACTCAGGTTCGGGTTGCCGGTTGAGAGCATATGCTTATACGCATCTTCATCTAACTCCGCAGCAACCGCCCCACGGACGGGTATACCGTCGGCGGTACATATCCGATCAAGGGCGTGAGACGTCGAGTAGATATGCGGCCACCCCCCGTCGAGGACGAGATTCGCGAGTCGTTGGGGATCTGTGTATCCGGCAAGTTCGGCCGCAAAGCTCTTGTCGACATTGTGTATGGTATTGGCTAGATCGCCAAGCGCCCAACCATTCTCCGGTGAAATGACACCGTACCAGTCCGAAAGGCGGGACGCGTGCGCTTTCACCGTGTCCATCACGGAACTGCACGAATATTTGACAATCTCTGAGAGGAGTTGAGCGGCGGCAGCCAGATCGCCATCGGTTGGGGTTAAGAGAGCGCGATGGGCAAGCCTATCGTAACGATCTGGTGCCAGGACGCCTTTAGAGACGAGAATCCAGTGAGTGTCCTCGATAAACCTCTGGCCGGAGAGCCACGTGCAGCCTCGCAGGGGTGTGTTAGGAGAGTCGAGGGCGAGTTCTATAAGAGCGCAGGCTGTGCCACGATCCTCATCCATCTCCTCTTTGGAGAGGAGCGGAGCCTGCCGGGGTTTTTTTGGCGAGGGGACAGCGGTTTGTTCCGATTTTACTGAGCCTGTTGCCGAGGGGATGGGTGGAATCTCGACTCGTGGGCTTGATAGCGTGCAATGAGATTCAGGTGGATGGAGCATCCAGGCGACCATGTGAAGGGCGGCTTCCAGGTGGGTGCACCGCAGCCGACCGTCAGCCTCAGTCACGAGCTTTCTGGCGCGTAGCGTGTCCAGACTGCTGTCCAGCCACACATTGTCCCTTCCGAGTACGTTCAGCATCGCCAACAACTCGTCCCGCTTAACACCGGCATCAACTCCGGCGATTTGTGCGACTGCGATTGCCAGGAGAGCCACGTCAGCACGGTTGTTGTCGCGCAGTTCGATGGCATCGCGACGGACGCGTCGCCAACCACCTGTGAGGATGTAGAAGAACTGCCAGGAAGTGAGCTGCCGCTCGGCAACGTCGATGCGACGGTCGAAGAACACGTCGTTAGGGAAAGTGCCAACACTGTTGTCGAGATCGCGGATGCGGGGGAAAAGAGTCGCGCGTTCCTCGCGGACGAACCGGGAAAGACGGACTACTGCCAGGCGTGCGCTGAGATGCACCGTCCGCACACCCCCTGCTACATGGTCGATGCCGACAATGAGGATGAGTAAATCGGCGGCGGCGGCTTCGGCGAGCTCGCGCACAGTGTCCGGGGACATATCCTGGGCATCGTCCACAAGGAGCACTTTCTTGTGGGGAAACTGCGCAAGGTCATTCAACAACGTGCGCAGACTACATGTGCGGGCGTTATCACGTAAACGCAGTATCTCGAAGCCTTCTCGGGTCAGGCGGTATAAGGCTTGGTATGCAGTGATCGATTTGCCCGAGCCGGTCTGACCATTGAGGACGACCGCCTTATCCATGCGGAGTGATCGGGCGAGCACTTCCACCTCGTCCAACTCAGGACAGGAGAATATGTCTTGCGGCCCGAGGCGCTCTCCCCGGAGCGCAGCCTCGATGTCACGCCGACCTGAGAAAGACATAGCGCACCAAGACGAGTGATCCTCCCTATTCTCGTATGGTTCGGCGAGTAGCGGGATCACGGTTTCCGCTCCGGCTGTGAGATCATCCAATCCTGTCGCGTTGGGGCCAACCCGCACGGTCCGCCACGATCTATCCAGTGGTTTGATGAGCTCGTCGACGACCACACGGTCACTCCCCGAGAATCCGATGACGAGTAATGTGCGGGCGTGTTCGCTAGCGAGGAGTGTCACCTTAGTAGTGACCTCTGGTGGGATAAGACCGGGCTCGTGAGGGAGTATCCACGGATCGTCGGGCTTGGCGGCATCTCCATGTGGTTTGAACAGAAGGTTTTCCGGGAGCGAGGTTCCGTACAGCCTCTTGTACGCGCTTTCGAGGGCTGTATCCCAGTTCAACGAGACGACACACTCAACAACTCCCGCGTGAATTAGACAGGCCAGAGCCTCGTGAGCGCGTGACGGCTGGGCGCTCCGTTGTGCGTCCAAGGCGGCGAACTGCTTTTGGAATCTCGCTCTAGCCGGGATGCTGGACGCAATCGCAGCCCACGCTGCCAGGATATTTATCTTATTATCCCCAACTAACTCTTTCGCTGAGGCATCCGCTTGTCCAAGCGCTTGAGCGAATTCTTTGCGGGTGGCCATGTCAAAGTCGAGCGCATCCCACAGCAGCGACGTGAGCCCTGCAGTGTCCGGAAACCGGTTGGATATCGAGAGTCCCGCTCCGACCACAACTACCGCACCGAGGGACAGATGCCGGCTGACGATGTCAATTCGCGCTTTCAGATCTTCAGAAATAAGCACGGCATCCGCCCCCCTAGACACCCGTGATATTATTTATCCCCCAAACGACGACATCGTCGTGAGAACTCACAACTACAGGCATCCTTTTCCAGACATTTCTTCGGTGATCGATGATGAATTGATGCTCACGATATTTCAATTCTCATAATCCAGATGATATCATTTCCTTGTTATGGTTTTCTGATTGGAATTTGAGGTGTAGTACCCCGAAATCATTTGACACCAGATTTATATATGGCTGTGAGCAAACTCTCCGACCGGGATATCCGAAGTATCACTCGTCAGTGGAAGAGAGGGCGGCCTATTCGTGACCTTGCGGACTATCATCACGTCAGCAGGCAAAGAATCTACCAGATTATCGCAGCGTATCGGCAGACCGGCTTGTATCCCTATCCACAAGCGCCGGGAAGAAAGCCTGCTCAGATCCCGCACGAGACTGAAACTCTCGTCCTGGCCGCTCAGGACCAGTATTCTCTCGGCCCCACACATCTCGAGAAGAAGATCGAAGAGGAGTATAGGATGCATATTCCCCACAATACGATCTATCGGATCCTGCTTGAGCATGGACGAGTGGAGGTCTGTAATTATTTCTTTAGTTTTTCACTTGCACCCAGAATGTCCCGTGCGTTCGCATGGTAGTGCTCCACCTTCACCACCGGCTCCCATCCCATCGTCGCGGGATTGCGGATCGGGTAGACCTCGGGGTTGGGTGTCGCGCAGTTGTAGACGACGTAGAGCCAGTAGTCCTCCTTCTGCCGCACCGCCGTCCTGTACTCATTGACGGAGAGGAAGACGTCGTCCACGCCGGATCGCCCCTTCACCTCGATAAACCGGAGATCCACCGCGGTATCGGGATTGTCGGGATCGAACCTCCGGGATTTCAGGTCATAGCCGCAGTTCTGATCCTCAACGCTCTCCACCTCATAGCCACGCGCATTCTCATAGGCGATCACGGCATCGACGGCAATCCGCTCGATCGCATCGTCGCGGCGCATGCGCCGGATTCCGTTCGCGTTACGCTCGGGATGGGGGAGCACCCACGCCCGCCCGTAGTGCCGGATGGCACCGATCGTGAGGCTTTCTTCCTTGGAAAGTTCGGCTCTGCGGACGTTCAGGCGGCGATTGAGTTCGTCGAGACGACGATCGGAGTTCGCAATCTGCGCCTGGAGCGTCGGGTCGGAGTCCCCTGCACGCTCCCGGTTGTGCAGATCCATGTTACGGGAGTTCTCCCGCATGAGCAGCTCCTGCAGGCTTGTCTCCAGGTGAGCGCGAATGATCGCCACCTCACGCCTGCGTTCGTTCGCTACCTCCTCCTGAAAGGGGATGAGGGCACGCTCATAGAGCAGGGCTTCCACCTCCTCGTAGTCGGGCAGCGGGACATCGGGAACTGCGACGGGTTCATCTGCCGGGATAACATCCAGGAACACCGTCGGCTGGCGGACTTTTGCATGCTCGCCCCCGTCGTGCTCCAGGACGAAGAGACGCTCGTGCATCGTATTGCTCAGACCGTCGGTGACCGCCGCCGAGAAGACGTCAAGGACTGCCGGAATGTCACGGTGCAGATCGTAGAAGACCGCTCCGGAACGAAGATCGTTCTCCGTCTCGCGGAGCACAAAGTGGCGGACGGTCTCGAAGAGTGGGTGGCCGGGAGTGACCCACTCAATATTCGGATAGGCCTTGAGCACCTCCTTGTCGAAACAGATCTCCTTGTACTCATGCCCCAGCGTCCCGAACTGTGGTGCGAGCGTCTCGCCGATGGGGACGAGCAGGCGCGGGACCTGCCCCAGACGGAATATCCCCGATGGGTTCTTCATCTCCCGTAGACTGAGGCCGCAGAGCTTCCCGCCGGCGGTAAAGAAATCTGCAACCACTTCAGGGACAAGGCGGCGCTCTTTTGCCTCCTCCCGCTTGCCGATGATGGCAGAGAGGTTGAGATGGGTCTTGGCGAGTCCTTCGAGTGTCGAACTTGTGATATGCTTGAACCGCTCTGCCTCAGTTTCGTCAGTGATCCAGGAGATGATCTCCTGTACCTCAAGGCTCTGGGCATACATCTCCCGGAGCTTGCGCTCGATCTGGTTTGCCGGGAAGACATCGCCGAGTACGTTAAAGATCTTCCCAGTCCTCTCGGGGTCGAGATCGTCCTCGATCAGGCTGATCCGGGTGAAGAGTTTATCCATCACCCTGCCCTCCCGGGTGTTCTGAGCCACGAAGTTGTAAATCAGACAGTCCTTCTCCTGTCCGTAACGGTGAATACGCCCCATCCGCTGCTCGAGCCGGACCGGGTTCCAGGGGATATCATAGTTGATCATAAACCAGCAGAACTGGAGGTTGATACCCTCGCCCGCCGCCTCGGTCGCGACCAACACCTGGCAATCGTCCCGGAACTCCTTCTCCGCGCACAACCGGGAGCCCGGCGTATTGCGGTCGCCGATCTTCATGCCGCCGTGGATCTGCGTGACCGTAAGCCCCCATGAACGGAGCTTCTCGGTCAGATACACCAGCGTGTCCTTGTGCTCGGTGAAGATGAGCAACTTCATCTTGGGATCGGTGAAGATGCCCTCGGTGGTCAGCTGCTCCTTGAGCTTGACGAGCTTGGTCTCGATTTCTCGTTCTTCGAGGCGTTTGGCCATTACGACAAGCAGGGAGAGGTCAGATATCTCTTCCCGAAGGTCCTCCGGCCTGTACGAGATGACTGCCTCCTCGAATTCAAGCAGCAACCGCTCCCGTTCATCATCATAAAGATCGGCTATAACCTCCTCTTCACCACCAAAACGCTTGTCCAGTTCTCGCTGGAGACGCCGGTCGATCTCCTTCTTCCGGTATGCTTCAGGATCACGGAGGATTTCTTCGCGCTTGTTGCACATCCGCTCAAGTGTGCAGCGTACCGCATAGATGCTTGAGGCAAAACGGCGCTGGAGCATTGCCATCGTAAACCCAAGCGCCCTGCCACGGATGGTACCGTCAGCCGCTGCCCTGACGGATTGCTTCTCAACGTATGCAGTCAGATGGTCGTAGAATTCGATCTCATCGGCATCGATATCAAAGGGAACGGTGTACACATTCCGCTTCCTGAAGAGACTGGTAACTTTCCCCGTCTCCGGATCCGGGAAGTTGACAAGCGCTTCTTTCACTCTTCTGAGATAGAACGGTGCTTCCCGTGTCTTTACCGCCCGCTCCAGGCTCTCAATGTCCCCATAAACGTCCTTATCGAGCAGTGAAAGGAAGAGACGGAAGTTCTCTTTGTCCCCTTTATGAGGCGTCGCTGTCATGAGCAGGTAGTGATCCGTCATCTTGGAGAGTTCCTCCCCAATCCGGTAGGCAAGCGTTTTGTTGTCTTCTGAGGAGGCACTCATTTTGTGTGCCTCGTCCACGATGATGAGATCCCACCGCTTTGACTTCAACAAACTCTGCTGTGCATCTTCAATGCGCGCAATCCAGGGAAGCGAGGTGACAACCTGATCTCGCTCATCCCAGGGATTCGATCCATACGCCGCACGGAGGATCTCACCTCGCACGACACTGAAATCCTCCCGGAATTTTTCCTTGAGTTCGCGCATCCACTGGAAGGTGAGATTCGCGGGCGTGACGATCAAGATACGCTTGACAAGACCCCGGATCTTCAGCTCCTTGATGAGCAGACCTGCCATGATCGTCTTTCCTGCACCCGGATCATCGGCAAGGAGGAATCGTATGCGGGGCAACTTCAGGAAATAGTCATAGACTGCTTCCAGCTGGTGGGGGAGAGGATCGATCCGTGCTATTGAGAGGGAAAAAAATGGATCATATTCGTAAGCAAGACCCAGCCGCCGTGCTTCAATTCCAAGCCGAAATTTGTGTGCGTCACCATTGAATGATTCATGCTCCGGGAACACCTCGATCTGGCCGAAGAGTTGGGGGCTGAGAAACCGTGTATAAGACTGCCCGGAATTGCGACCCTTGCCCTCTATCTTCAGGGATACCCCAATCGACCTTACGGTCAGAACTTCAACGTCTTCGGGGAAAAGAGATCCCTCCTTTATGATTGCCCGTGGTTTTATTATGCTGAAAATGTCATTCGCATGCATGTCTGCCATAATACAACAGATGGAAGGTTCAACTTGTGTAAGAAGAGTCTTTCGAATCTTCCCTGGAGTGAATTATGTTGCATATGCAGAACAATAGTTTCTGAGAGCAAACCTGTGGCCCAATACATTGGAAGGTGGGAGGCTGGCAACGATTTCCGCTCTGGGCAGTAGACCGGAAGATTTTTGCACCTTCTTATCTGCTGACGCTCTCCCAGATGCTCATTGATTGTCTTCTACCTGTGGAGCAGGAAATGCGGCCGAGGGGTGGCCTCGCTATGGGGATATGGCCGCGGATCTTTTTAGAATCGACCAAGGAATAGGATCGAGGGGGTTTCGCCTGCACTGAGGTGCGTTGCAGGGCAAGGTATATCCAGACCAACTCTGGGCACCCGCTGCCACCCACCGTAGACACCCTGCCAGGTATGAGTAAGATACCACAAACTCTCTCTGCGGAGGGTGAGGATTTTTGAGTTATACTATCAATATAGCGCTCTTTACACGAATATATGCAAAACACAAAATATATAATACATTAATACCTCGCACAATTAAATGACACAATTCTCTCCAAAGAATGTTGCCCTGGGGTCGCTAGTTCTAGGCGGGGCGGGAATCCTGATAGCCACTATCGGAAGTTTTGCCGGATCAGAGGTGATCGGGGGTCTTGGGCTTGCCCTGTTGCTCCTCTGCTTTTGTGGGCTCTACGTGGCCTACCTCTTAAATGTCCTCCGCTTCTGGGAGTCCGGAGCGGAGCTTGCGGCAATTGCATTTTGGACCATCCCCTCCCTGGTCATTGCAGCGGTAGGATCGCTCCCCGCGACCAATCCCGCAAGGTTCATGGGCGAATGTTTTGGGATCCTGATCTTCTCGGTGATCGGCATTCTATTCTGGGTCTGGATAAAAAAACTAGTCAAACGGCATATCCTCAAGGTTGATCCGATCCCAAAGCCAGACACCCCGGGGTATCCTCCGATGATCTTGGGAATGCTGGCCCTGACCCTCGCAATGGTTTTCGTTGCTGCTTCCGTTGCTGCATTTGTAGTTATGGATCCCACCCTATCTCCTAGAGAGACCCCTTCATACACAACGGCCTCTGCCGCATGGTCCGATTACACCTACTCAACTGCAAACTCCCCGACGGATACGTATGCTAAGCATGGTATCTCGTTTTCGTACCCGAAAGGGCTCTGGCTTTACGATGACGAATCGGAAACGGGTTGGAATACCTACGACGACGGTATGGTGACGGTGCAGGACTCTGGGGTCCACGAATCGATCATGGCTACTTGGTGGTATTCGGGCACAGAAACCCCAGAGATCTCAGATGCCCTATCAACCTGGATCAACGATCTGAATAAGGATCCCACATTCTCCAACCTTGCCGTTGGTGTGAAGTACACGCGGGCTCTTGATACCGGACACACGGTCACCTATATCCCGATCATGTATGACACCGTGTATGAGGAGATCTCTCCAGATGAGGTTCATATTGCAGGATATCTTGGAGGATGGTATTGCGATCGCACAGATCGAACAATCCTGTTTGCTCTGGAGACTCAGGGAGGAACCGATGTGGCGGACGGGATGCTGGCGGCGTTTGTGGCCTCGGCCTGGTGTCATTGACCTTCTTTCGGTGGGGCCTTTATATAACCCCAAATTTCCTTAGGAAACTATACGCAAAGAGACAGATATCATGTTCAGGCCCTATATTATCTTTTGATCTGAGTTGAGTTTAGGCGAACCTAATTTCCTCTGGAGATTGAAACCGGGGGCGGCCTCGCTGCTCCCGCGTGTCCCCGCGAGCCCCTGCTAACTCTTGACATCTGGGCTCCGCCCCCGCCCAGAATACAAAACATTAAAATATATTAACAGAATATCCCCCACCATGGTACTAGGCACAGGCACAAAAATGGAGGGCAAAGACATCCCCACATTTGTGTGGAACGGATCGTTATGTCCTAGCAAAACAGGTCGTTGTGATGGGTGCATCTTTGGCACTCCAACCGAATGCAATTTGTGGACGGAACAGCGCGATTGGCGGAGTTTCTGACCGTCTTTCAGTGGCTCCTTTGATATAACTCCAAAATTCAACTGGAAAAATATGGGTTTGCTACCTATTTCTCCACGTAACGTCCGCGGTTCCCCGGATATTGACGTCTGGGACATTCCGTTTCCACCAGGCACGGGCTGATAAAAGCGCGACGCCGACCATTATCGTAGCGATTACAGCGACCCAGAAACGAATCTCGTCAAGGTGGGTGTAAGGCGCGAACGAGGCGTCGAGGAACGCGATTCGGAACAGGACAAGGGCAACAAATAGGTACAACCCGACAGATGCAATTGGATGACGCCAGGAGAAACGCTCAAATCTTCGGTATATTGTTGTAAGGGTTGACCGGTTCTGCTTCGGTTGCCGGTTATCCTTATGCCGGTCGTGAGGGCGATAACTGTGAGGCTGATACTCACCACGGTGCGAACTATGGGGATGCGAATAATATTTCCTTTTACCCATAGGAAACACCTTATCGCTTCAATGCTTTAAACTGGCGATTTTAATCCCCGGATGACCTGTCTTTGATGAGTGAACACTAACTTTCACCTTTCGAGACATCCTGAAACGATGCCCCCGTTATCTGATATTGGGGAAGGCAGGGGAGAGGTGGTTTTTGAGAGGCATGGCGCCTTCTTCTTCCCTGAGATCAGTTCTCGTTTCGGTACACCATTCCGTTTGCAATAGAGTACCCAGATCTTTCCATCCGGGCCAGATTGCGCTCAATTTGGTCGAGGCCGTGACCGCGACCCATGAACGACTCAAAGATTGCACTCACTCTCATCTTACCCTCTGCATCTTGGATCATGGCCTCGATCTCGCGCTCAAGGCCTCGATCCTTTTGACTCGCGCCCGAATACAGCCGGTCGATATCGAACTGCCCAGTTTCGGCGTCGTAGGCAACGTCGCGGAGGCACGAATCCATTAAAGTCATAGCTACGCGAACATCATCTGCAGACACCGTTTCGCTGAGCCGCATCCGAGCTGCTCCTTCAGCCAGCCGGATCACACCCTCTTCCTGCCGAGGGGTTATCGGCAGGGGGGCCCCCTTCCGTTGCGCCCCACTTCGCATACCGAGGTAGAAGGCATGGATAGCCTCCTCTGCCGCATCTGTGAGAACCGGGTTGAGATCCCTTCCCATTTTGACCCACTTGCGGAGGAGCTCCGGAGGGATCACATCCTCATTAGCGTCTGCTGCCTGCTGCCGGTGGTTGCCAAGGAGGTGCCGTGACAACCTTGCATCGGCCTCCGGGTCAGCTACGTCCTGCAGGACGAAGATGAGGTCGAAGCGTGAGAGGAGTGACGGGGGCATGTTGATCTGTTCCGCGAGAGGAACGAACATATCAAATCTCCCTTTTTTCGGGTTCGCTGCTCCGAGGAGGGCGCACCGAGACCGGAGGGTGGCGGTTATCCCTGCCTTGGCCAAGCTCACAGACTGTTGCTCCATCGCTTCATGCAGCCCGGATCGGTCGGTGTCGCTCATTTTGTCGAGTTCGTCCACTGCGGCCATCCCGGTGTCGGCGAGCACCAGGGCGCCAGCCTCCAACATCCATCGGCCGTCGCTGAAGTCATCCTTCACGGCTGCTGCGGTGAGACCCGCCTTTGTGGTTCCCTGACCGCTCGTGTAGATCCCACGGGGCGCGACCTTCACCGCATACCGGAGAAGAACTGATTTGGCAATACCCGGATCCCCTACCAGAAGGACATGCACGTCCCCTCTCCGAGGGGTTCCGTCTGCCATCGTCTTCCGCACCCCTCCAAACAGCTGAAGGCCGATCGCCCGTTTCACTCTCTCATGACCATACACCGAGGGGCTTATCGATCGCCCCACTACGTGACATACGTTCGGCTGTGCGGCCAGTTCCCGGATCTTCCGCTCGTCCGCCTCATCGATCCGTACCTCCTCAAACGATAATTCCTCCGTCCGAATCGAAAGGCATTCGAGATAATACTTGAAGTCCGGGAGATTTTGAACTCCAGCCCTCTCCTGTTGGGTCCGGAGTATCCCGGTTATCCTAACCCGGTCCCCAGGCTGAACCGCCCCGACGACGTCCCCGACCACATCCACATCGATGGCCTGTGGTTGAGACGAGGCACCCTCTGGGTTCTCAGCTAGTTGTAGCCGTTGGTAGTCGATGAACGATGACCTCTCTTTTATGAGGTCCATTCTCGCCTTCCGCTCGCACCTGGGGCAAATATCGGGCTCCTCGGCCTGGCGCCGACCCTGTGGGATCGGGTCGGTGAGGGCTCCACAGGAGCGGCACCGATATACCGCCCGGGTCATGTGCGCGATGGGTTGCGTAGCCCTCCGGATGATGCCATCAAGTGAAACCAGCGTGTTTGCGTGCCCAGACCGGATCCGGCCTATAGGGGTGGTGTAGTTGTGGTTCGCGGGCCGGACCTCTATGAGTGCGGGGTCAATCCGCCCGGAACTCACTTCATACTGACACCGCTGAATCAGAGCATCCCTAATGTCACTGATACTCCGATCCGGGGACCTCTCCAGTTCCGTGAGGAGGGTTAGGCCGAGCGCCCCAGAATGAGCCAGCCGGTCGGTGTCAATGACAAAGGAGTGCTGGTGCGGCCAGAGCCGCTTCAGTTCAGCCAGCTCAATCGTGTACTTCCGGGAGAGAACCCCGGCCCAATCACCAACGCGATCAGTGATGGTCGCTGTGGGCTCTGTCATGCGGACCCCCTCATAGCGACCAGGTGATCTACGAGCCACTGAGCGGGATCCGCACCAGGAGGCATCGACAGGCCGTTCCGGGCCACCAGATCCTCTGCCACCGTCGCAGCCACGTCTCCGAGATTATCAGTCTCAAGGGATGCCCGAAGTGCTGAGAGGGTCTGATCTGAGAGAGAGTTTAGCGCGGCGTCGAATTGACACTTAGCCGTCGCAATGGCCTCATACGTTGCCACCCGTTCCTGCTGGCGCCGTGCCTCGTTTTGTCGCTCGGCTACCTGTTGTTTTCGAGCCTCCTCAAGTCCTTCGACCCGAGTAATGTACTCGGTGAGCTCCTCGAGTTCCAAGGTGAGCTCGTCCCGCCGTGACCGTAGGGTCGCGAGAAGGGCGATTTCTAGATCAGGCGATAGCGAATCATGCCCGGCGATACCGGCTGCAGTGCAGATTGCCTGGACCACGCCCCGTACAGCCGCCTCGCTCAGGTTCACACCGAGGGCACGCCCAACCACCCTGAGATCCTCCGGGTACCGAGCTTGAAGGACGGCCGACTTGCCTGTAGCCATCACCCCCACCCCCCATCGAAAAGAGGTAGTGCGGATCTTATTGTAACTACATGCATGTAGCTACAAAGGATTTCGTCTCTATACAATACAGGGAGCCTGAGTTCTCCTATATAATCTCTCCTAAAACTCCCGCTCAAATCCCTCGCTACTGCCCCCGTTGCTCCACCAATCTGAGTCAACGAGTCTCTGATACTGTAACTACAGTAGCTACAGCAGCTACAGCAGAGCAGGACCATAATCACGTAGCTACAGTAGCTACAAAGATGGGTGAGGGGGGCCATCACAGCTCCCCCCGCGCCGCCGCCTGCCGCCGGGCCAGGGCGCAAAACTCAAACAACGCCCAGTAAAGCGTTTTTCGCTCCGCCCGGCACCCGAACCGCTGCCCGGCCCGCCAGAGGAGGGTTGCGGCGACGTCCAGGTCACCCTCGTAGAGCCGCTCGTCCTCGGTCCCGGGGCGGATCGCCGCAATCTCGACGTTAGACCCCCGCCCAGTTTCGATTCGGGTTAGGGCGAACGGTGAGATCAGTTCCCGCGGGTCGTTGCTGACCGTCCGCCAGAGCCCCGGCGTCCCAGCGTTTGCCCGGGGATCGGACAGGTACCTGATCAAAGCCCGCCCCGCCCGCGCATCAACGTAGCGCGGCTCGGAAACCGGAAACGTTATTACGGTTGCTGCCCTACTATTACCTACCAGTGCCCTGGGGGGGCTGGAGAACTGAGTTTTGGGCTGCCCTGTGGTGAGGGCGGCCGTTTTCCAAATTTGAGACGTTTTAATTCCTCCTTAATAAATGTGCTCATACTACGGTTATTCTACTAAAAGAACCTCTCCAGAACCCCGGTTCAGGTAAATTTGCGCCACGAGGCGGTGCAGTTCGGGCAACGCCCCTAATTCTGCCTGGGTCAGTCGGATCGGATCCGGTCGGCGCTCGACAGTTTTTTGGTGTACGGCGGTCAACGGGTGATCGCCCCCGCGTCGGCCGTTCGGCTGGCGTTGGTGATGGTCGCCGGGGACGGGCTGGCTGTGGCGGTCTGCCCCGTTCCCCGGTAGATTGCGCTCGGTTTGAGCCCCTGGGCAATTAAAAACGTTTCTAGTCCCGCCGCCGGGATCCTGACCCGGTGACCGACCCAGATCCCGGGCAGTTCGCCGTCGCGAACCAGCGTCAGAACAGACGGGCGGGAAATCCCCAGAATCGCCGCTACGACCGCGACTGAGAGGAACCGCGTAAATTCTGCTGTGTTTGGCGTTTCTATCAACTCCTGTGCGTTTGTTACAAAACAGTGTCGATACACCCCCATATATAATTTGCCTGTGTTTTTTTAAACCCTCAAAACAGTATCAATCCCGAAACCGTCAATAGATTGCCAAAAAAAATGCACGTGCAGATTCTTTTCTCTGTCGTCACCTTCGTGAATTCTGCAACAGTTATTACGCATAAATTTAATGCTATTAATCGCTCTATTGTCACAGGAGGTGTTGAAAACACGGTTTACGTTTGGAATATTAACACATCAAATTAAAGGTGGTTTTTTGAACAACTTGCATATAAATTTTACTTTTCGGGCGCCCGCCTAGTTGCGGCGACATACCCACGTTCGGTTTAGAATCGTTGGGAACCGGACAAAACTGGTTCGTTACGATTTGTTACGCTCTATTCCCCGGGATTCCCATTTCCTCACGGAAAAACGGTTTGTTTCCACTACTGGGGAATTATCGACAATCTCAGATCCGGGTTGTGGGCCCGGATTAGGCCCTGCCGCAGGAGGGTAGGTTGGGATGCGCGAGAGGCAAAAACGGCAAAAATGCGGGCTCAGGAATTGAAACAGAGGTTAAAATATGCCCCCGCCCGGATTTGAACCGGGGACAACCAGATCTTCAGTCTGGCGCTCTCCCAGTCTGAGCTACAGGGGCTTCTGCCCTACAATGTTATCGGTTGTTCCTAATAAATACTGTGTTTCCCGGGGTGGGAACGGAGTCATAACCGCCTGTTTATCACGTCGTACACCGATATAGAGAAGAATGGCTGGAAGCGATCGAAAGCCGGATACCCGGGACACGAATTTTATGAAGGCTCTCACCGGGAGGACGGAGCACGTCGTGCACCTCACGCACAACGACCTCGACGCCGCCGGGAGCGATGCCATCCACCGCCGGAAGTACGGGGACGTTTTCACCGTCTGGGCTTCGGTCGGCAAGTTCCTCTCCCTCTTCGACGCCGTCGCCGGCTCTCCCGGCCGGGGCGACCTCCTCAGCATATCGGATATCGGCTACCAGCAGGGTGTCGAGCAGCGCCTCGCGAAAGCCCGCTCCAACGGGTGGCGGATCGAGTGGCGCGACCACCACCGCTGGAAGGACGAGGAGATCCGCGCCGTCGAGAAGAAGACGAGCCTCCTCCACGTCGACGTCACCACCTGCGCGACCGGGATCGTCGCACGCGACCTCGCCCCCGACGATCCGGTGGCGATCGAGATCGCGCGGGTCGTCTGCGACTACGACCTCTGGAAGCACCAGGACCCCCGCTCGAAGGTCCTCGGCCAGGTGGTGATGCAGAAGGGCTTCCGGGAGTACGTCCGCGACAACCTGGTCCGCGGCGTCATCACCGATGAAAAGATCGAGGGCGAGTACGACCGGATCGTCCGGGAGATGGAGCGGGACATCAGAAAGAGCATCCGGCACACCACGATCATCGGTAGCGGCCGTTACCGGATCGCGTTCGCGCCCCTCTATGGCTACCCGAGCGAGACCGCCCACGCCATCCGCGACGAATTGAAGACCGACGTCGAGGTGGTCGTCTCCTCTAACGGCCGCATATCCATCCGCTCCGTCCCCCCGGTCAGCCACCTCATCGCCCGGGAGTTCTCCGGCGGCGGCCATCCCCACGCTGCCGGGGGAACGTTCCCCTTCACCCTCCTCGACCGGCTCCTCTTCTGGCTCATAAAGCGGAACCGCCACTACCGCCGCCTTGCGGAGAAGGCGGAGTCTATCGGGGAATAGACGCCCGCTCGACGAGGCTCTTCCAGTAGCCCGGGCAGGCCTCCTCGCAGTAGCCGCCGGACTCGAGCATATCCGGGTCGGCGAACTCGGCCGCCGCCCGGAGATCCGCCTCCTCCGCATCGAGGAGGATGAGTTTCCTGACGCGGAACCGCTCCATCAGGTCGGGAGCCCGGGAGAGGGCCTTTGCCGGGAGGATGAGTTCGCCCTGGTACTCGAGCAGCAGTTCCAGGTCGAACGTCTCCGGGTCTTTCGGGAAGAAGAGCATCTTCCGGCCGGCCAGCACCTCGAGTTCGATCGCGTCCGCCTCCTCTGCGACCAGGACGTGCCCCCGCACGCCGAGATCCCGCATCTCCCGCGCGAGGCGGGCATACAGGTCCGCGATCGTCTCGGAAAACTCCTCATCATCCCCGATGCTCGCATCAGAGAACCCGAGCACGTGCGGGGCGGGGAGGGAGAACCATGCGTCCTTGCGCCGTGCCGTGACTGAGCGGGCATCGGCGGCGACGGCGGCCGGATCGATCCCCGGCTCGCCGACGAGCACCCCGTCCTCCATGCCGAGGAAGGCCCCGCTCAACCGTTCACCGTAGAAGAGGCCGCCGGCGGTGGGGACCGCCACCTCCTCCTGTCCGTCGAGCGAGCGGTCGAGCCGGTAGGTGGTGAGGTCCGCTTCCACTCCTCGCTTCCCCTTCAGCCACTTCGCGAGTTCCGGAACCGCGGGCATCCCGACCTCGGAGCCGAACGCTCTCACGGGTATTGTAATCCTTCGTGCCATGCGCTGGTATCTTTATTAGCATCGCAACCAGAGTAGATAAGGATGAGTGATAAGCCGTTGCTGGTGACGTGCGGGCTCCCGTACACGAACGGCCCCTGCCATATCGGGCACCTGCGGACCTACGTTCCGGCGGACTTTTACGTCCGGTATATGCGCCGGTCCGGGGAGGAGGTTGTCTTCATATGCGGTTCCGACAACCACGGGACGCCGATCGTGATCAGCGCCGAGCAGGAGGGTTCGACCCCCCGCGCCCTCTCGGAGCGGTATCACGAGCACTTCTACGAGACGTTCCGGCGGATGGGCGTCGTCTTTGACCGGTTCGGTATGACCGACGACGCCATGAACCGCGAGACCACCCGATCGATCGTCGAACGGCTCATCGAGAACGGCTACGTCTACGCAGAGACCGTCAGCCAGAGTTACTGCCCGGAGTGCGAGCGGTTCCTCCCCGACCGCTACGTGGAGGGGATCTGCCCCCACTGCGGCGCCGTCGCCCGGGGTGACGAGTGCGACCAGGGATGCGGGCAGCACCTGGAGCCCGGCGAGATCAAGGACGCGGTCTGCAAGGTCTGCGGCGCCAGGGCGGAGTACCGCGAGCAGGAACACTACTTCTTCAAGCTCTCGGCCTTCCGCGAGTTCCTCCTCGACTACCTCCCGGACCTCAAAGGCACCTCGACCGCCCGGAACTATGCCCTCGGGTGGGTGAAGGAGGCCCTGCACGACTGGTGCATCACCCGGACGCTGGACTGGGGCGTTCCGTTCCCCGGCCGCGACGACCTCGTCGTCTACGTCTGGGTCGACGCGCCGATCGGCTACATCTCCTTCACGAAGGAGTGGGCACAGAAGGCGGGAACCGACTGGAAGGACTACTGGTGCGGCGACGACACCCGTGTTGCGCACTTCATCGGCGGGGACATCATCTACCACCACTGTATCTTCTGGCCGGCGCTCCTCAAAGGGGCGGGCTACGGCCTCCCGCACGCGGTGGTCGCGAGCGGCATGGTCACGATCGAGGGGAAGAAGTTCTCGAAGTCCCGCGGCTACGTCGTCTGGACGAACGACGACTACCTTGATGTGGGCCTCCCGGCGGACTACCTCCGCTACTACCTCCTCTCCTACACGAACCACACAAAGGAGCTCGACTTCTCCTGGAAGGTCTACGCCGAGCGGGTGAACAACGAGATCGTCGGGACGCTCGGGAACTTCATCTACCGGACGATGTACTTCGCCGAGAAGGAGTTCGCCGGCGTCCCCGACCTCGCCCCCCGCCCGGAGGTCGTCGAGGAGATCGAGCGGTCGCTTGTTGCCGTCGACGGTCTGATGCGGGACTACGACTTCAAGAACGCCGTCGATACGATGATGGCGCTCGCGTCGTACGGGAACGGCTACATCCAGAACAACGCCCCCTGGAAACTGATCAAGGAGGACCGGGCGGCGGCACAGCAAGTGATCGCCGACTGCCTCCAGATCGTGAAGGCGCTCGTCCTGGTTTTCCAGCCCCTGATGCCTGAGGCGATGCAGCGGGCCTGGGCGATGCTCGGCTACGAGGACAATATCGCGGATCACCCGATCGCCGAGGCCACGGAGCCGGTCGGGGCGCGGCCGCTTGAAAAACCCGCCACGCTCTTTACGAAGGTCGAGAAGGAGCAGGTCGCTGCCCTCGAGGCGACCCTCGATGCGCAGGTCGAGAAGGCAAAGGCGGCCGCCGCACCGAAGATGCCCACCGTCTCGATCGAGGAGTTCGGCAACCTCGATATCAGGGTTGCCAGGGTCGTCTCGGCCGAGCCGATCAAGGGGTCGAAGAAACTCTACAAACTCGTCGTCGACCTCGGCGGCGAGAAGCGGCAGGTGGTCAGCGGGATCGCGCAGTTCTACTCCCCCGACGAACTGGTGGGGAAGGACGTCGCGATGATCGTGAACCTTGCGCCCGCGAAGATCTTCGGCGTCGAGAGCCGGGGGATGATCCTCGCCGCCGGCGACGAGGCCTCGCTCCTCGTTCCCCTCCGCCCGGTCAGGCCGGGGACGAAGGTCCGTTGACCGGGACAACCCGGTCGATCCTGTTTTTCCGGAGCGTCTGATCGTAGACGACGACCCGCCAGTCGCCAGGCGAGAACGCCTGGACGCCGGGGTGGTAGGCCGTCGTAAAGACCATCTTCGGCTCGTCGGTTATCCAGTAGCCGGAGCGATCGGGGGCGGGGAAGCAGAAGATGTATGCGGCCCGCCCGTCCGCACTATCCGTGAGGACCGCGGTCTCGACATTGTGGAGCCCTCCCTCCGGGTCGGTGAGGTAGACCCGGCACTCCGTGAGGTTCGCGGCTCCCATCGCGACGCGGATCACCGCCGTCCCGTTGTGGCCGGCGACGACCTCCACCGGGGATGCGGTATCCGGAAGCGAGAGCCCCGGCCCATCGCCGGGCGGGAGGAGAACCGCGGCTACGGCGGTCATCATCACTGCGGCGATGACGACGGCAAAGACTGTCGCTGTTCCGGTGGAGATGGGCCCACGTCCCATGAGCCGCCTCTGTAGCTCAGCCTGTATTTGAACCTATGGGATGGAGCGGGGACCTGAGAAGGGGTCTGGAAACATAGGGAGATAGCGGGGGAGCCCTAAAGCCGCTCGAGCGCTTCCCGCCCGGTCATCCCGACCACAACCCCACGCTCCCCTGCATGCCGGTTCGCCCCCTTGATCTCGCCGCGGAGGAGGTCGTCGACCGTCTCGATCGAGGATGCGCCTCCCGCGGGCTTGACACGTGCCGCGGGGTAACCGAACTTCTCGAGCGCATCGACGTCGAACGCGCCGCAACCGACCATCCCGGCATCCGTCACCACCGCGACGAGGTTCACCGGGCCGAGGGGAATGACGTAGCCGTCGGCCTCTCTTCCGGCCAATCTGACCGTTTCGTGCTGCATGAGATGTGGTGAGCCGTCCATCGTCATCAACCCCGCGGTTCGGGGCACAGTACTTCGCTAAATTGGCCGAGATAGTTTTCAAGGGGTCAAACCATCGACTTCCCTTCGCGTTCTTCGCGCCTTCGCGTGAGTTGATGAGCGAAGATACCAATACGGTCTCACGCGAAGATCGCGAAGCCGCGAAGCGCGACTGGCCGAAAGGCAGGAGCGTGAGCACCATCAGGTGCGACGTCCGGTCCCCGGGTGCTGCCAACTCCCCGTTACCGTATTGTACGAGGCCGCATTGCTCAGTGTCGGGTGCCGAAACTAGCGAATTACTGGGGCGGGGGTGCGCCGGGAAATTCCTTGAAACCCGGCGGCCGGGGAGGCGTTATCTTTCCGGCGCTATGCTCTCTTCCTCTCTTCGGGCTGATCGCCGATATCCTGAGATCCACCGCCGGCAGCAATCGCCGGCATGATGAACCGGAAGAACTCGTCGGCAAACCGGTCGTAACTGAACCCCTCCGCCTCGATCGCCAGCCTCCACTTCTGCTCCATGGAGAGGATGCCCATGAAGGATGTCATGAGGTACATCGAGGTCAGGAAGGGATCGAGGTCGGCCCGGATGGTGCCGTCGTCGATGCCCTCCCTGACCGCGTCCGCGAGCATCCCGCGGCAGGTGCCGTATCCCTTCCCGATCTCTGCGGTGTAGGGGTTCTCCCGGGAGAACCGTTCGGAGCCGTAGAAGTGGATCAGCCGGAGATACTCCGGGTGCTCCTCTGAGAACCGGTAGTAGGCCCGGCCCATCAGGGCCACCCTGACGATGCCGGGGACATCTCTCTCCATGCACTCCCGGTACTTCTCCTTGAGGATCTCGATGCCCCGCAGGACGATGGTGGCAAAGAGCGCCTCCTTGTTTTTGAAGTAGAGATAGATGGTTGCCTTGTTCAGTTCGACCTCGCGGGCGATATCTTCCATCGAGACGTCTTCGTAACCCCGGGCGAAGAAGAGGCGCTCCGCTGCATCGGCGATCTCGGTCTTTCGCTGTTCCTTCTCCCGTTGTCTTCTCTCGGCTATGCCCATCCCGACTCTCCGGCCTTTCCTCTCACGATCCCCGCGGGGTCGCGAGCGCCTCAAGCAGCCATGCCATGTTTTTGCCGGCATCGCGAGCGCGCCCGATCCCCTCATCATCCCCGCTAACAGCCCCGATCTCTCTCCCGAGACCGATGACGGGTTTCCCCGGAACGATCATGCCGGAGTATACCATGAAGTTGATCATCGTGTTCAGGGCGGTGGTGGCTCCGGCCCTGCGCATGACGGTCACTGCGACGCCGACCTTGCGCCGGAAGAGGTCGTTGTTGACCATCGCGACAAACCCTGCCCGGTCGATCAGTCCTTTCATCCCGGCCGTGACGTCGAGGAAGTATACCGGCGAACCGAGGACGATCCCGTCCGCCTCGACCATCTTATCGATGCAGGTGTTGACGATATCGTCGTCTAAGGCGCAGTGCCCGTCCTGGTTCTCCCGGCACCTCATGCAGGCGGTACAGCCCCGCACCTCGCCTCCGCCGAGGCTCACCTCTTCAGTGTCGATACCGGCGTTCTCAAGCTCTTCCAGGATATGCCCCAGAAGAATGGAAGTATTTCCCTTTTTCCGGGGGCTGGCGTTGATCGCGACTACCTTTGTCATCGTTCACCACTCAGTGTTGTCCATGCAGTGTTCCCATGGAGAGGGCGCACCGGCCCATCTCGTTAAATCTCCCGCCGGCGCCAGGCCTCGATCAGCGCCCGCGATATGCTTGCCCCCGTTGGAACGGAGGGCAGGGTCTCGCGGGAAAACCAGCCGGCGGCCTCGATCTCCTGGTTGTCGACCCGGATCTCCCCGCCGGCATGCTCCGCGACGAAGCCGATCATGAGCGAGTCGGGGAACGGCCAGGGCTCGCTCCCGAAGTAGCGGATGTTTCGCACCGTAATCCCGACCTCTTCCGCGACCTCGCGGTGGACGGTCTGTTCGAGGTTCTCCCCGGGCTCGTTGAATCCGGCGATGACCGAGAAGAGCCCCGGCGTGAAGCGGGGGGAACGGGCGAGGAGGATCTCCTCCCCTCTCTTGATCAGCACGATGATGGCGGGGGAGATCCGGGGGTAGACGATGCGGTTGCAGGCCGTGCAGGCCCGTGCCCTCTCAGTCGTGAGCGGACGGGTCGTTGCGCCGCACCTGCCGCAGAAGGCGGTCGACCGGTCAAAGTCGAGGATCCGCACTGCGTAGGCGGCGACGGCCATATTGCTCTCCGGGACCCTGCCGAGAAGTTCCCGGACGGGCGACGGCTGCCAGCCGGTGGGGAGCGCGGCTCCGGCAGCGACCTCGCAAGCGTAGTAGGCGGCGGCGTCGCGGGTGCCGAGGTAGACCGGCGCGCCGCACGAGAGACCGGCGGGGAGCGGGTCCGGCATCAGGACGGTGCCGGGTGCCGGGTTGCCCGTGAAGAGCACGGAGTTCCCCTGAACCAGGACCCAGCGCCTCTCGTGCGGCGACGGATCCTCCGGGTAGACGGGGAAGAGGGGGCGGACTGAATAGAACGGACGGTGCTCCATACGTATATCCTCAGTCTGCAACCCTGAAATATCTCCCGATTGCCGGCACGAACCTATCCGTTACAGGAAATGTTCCGGCTCCTTTCGCTCGCGATACAGCGTATGGAGGCGCATCGATGCGTCACTAACCGGCCCGGGCTTCATCGTTCGGGCGTTCTCCGGGCAGTTCTTGATGCACGCGCAGCAGGTGATGCACGTCGTCGTGTCGACCAGGGCATAGTCCTCCGGATCGATGGCGCCGACAGGGCATCCCTCCGCACAGATCCCGCACCGGACACACGCATCGCCGCCCGCGATGAAATCGACGGTCCACAGCCTCGAATCTCCCCGGTACGGGCGGGTGCCGGGCAGGGAGAGATCGGCGATACGGTCGGCGGAGGGGACGGCAGCGAGTTTCTCCCGGATCGTTCGCCCGAACGACTCTGCGTGGGAGAGGTCGCCTGCATCCGGACGTCCTCCCGCCGTCGGGGTCTCGTCGGTGGAGAACGAGTGCTCCCCGATGTAGGCCGCACCGGCGATCGGCCTGCATCCGCGTTGAAGCAGGATATCGCCGAGTTCGATGAGCGCATCGTCATAGACGCGGTTACCGTAGACGACGACAGGTACCGCAGGCGTATTCCGGGCGGAGATCGTGTGCAGCCACTCGTTCAGGAGTGCCGGCACCCTTCCCATGTAGACCGGCACGCCGATGATGAGGAGCTCGTTCTCCGAGGTTCGTAAGGGCTCTCTTCTTGCATCCGGCCGGGTGATGTCGAGCATCTCCACGTTGCCGCGGTTCAGTCCGCGTGCGATACCCTGGACGACCGCTTTCGTCGTCCTGGTTGGTGAAAAGTAAACCAGTATGACAGACTCTACTTCCATCTCGCTCACTCCATGAAGGCAGGGGCCTTCAGAACCCGCTCGCACCTCCCTCCTATCGGGAGAGAGTCACGTCAGATGTGTATATCTATCGGTTGTAATATAACTATCGGTTACTTAATAACTATTAGTTAGATCCATCGCGGTACAGGTTCCGCGTTGAATAAGGCTCATACCTGACCGGGATGAGGTTTTGAACGTTCATGCCGGAGAACGGGGTATGGCGGCGCCTATCTCCTGACACTCGCAACTGAGGATAAAAATGACGGGCCTGGAGGGATTCGAACCCTCGGCATCCGGGTTAGAAGCCCGGCGCTATGTCCTGGCTAAGCCACAGACCCCTGTGGTATTCCCATACATTTTGGTCGCACGGGGATATTAACCCTTTGAGGGTTCTGACGCCAAAATGGAGGAGCGGATCATCCGGCCCGGTAACATGCCGAACGGACGATCTCGACTTTGGTCGGGTCTCCCCACTTCCGCCCCTCCACGTCGCGCGTGAGGGTTATCCCCCGGAACTGGACCTTGATCCGGGCGGACATCCGCTCCCGCTCCTCGTAGAAGAACGAGTTGGCGACCTCGATCCGCCTCATGCCGATGTTGAGGGCGAGGAGATCGACCATGATCCCCGGATCGCCGGGCGAGAGGTCTTCCTCGTTCACCGACGTCACGAAGATGCACTCGCCGGGAGCGGCCTCGGTCAGCGTGATGATGTTGTGGGCGCTGGTCAGTTCGAGGGTGCGGGCCCTGCCGTTCTTGAGTTCGGCAATGACCGCCGGCGAAATTCCGGTTAACGCTGCGTGCTTCATGCTTCCTCACCCATACATCGGCAGTTGCTCTCTCCGGGGCGTAGCCTCCGTCTTCTGCACCTGCTCGGCGATCTCGGACATTGCCGCCTCGATCTCCACCGCCTGTTCGAGCAGCGGCTGGATGTCCAGGTTGAGGTCGTAGATCTGGTTCAGGACCTCGATCGTGGCCGCCGACGACCGCGGGTCGGGGGTGTTCACCGTCTCGCCGAGGAGCCCTATCCCCGGGATGCCCCGCGTCTTGCACTCCGTGAGGAGGCTTGCCGCGACGCCGGAGATGCTCCCCATCGGAAGGATGATCGTCTTCTCCTCGACGCGCTGCAGCACTTCGCTGCTGGTCGCGACCCCGAAGACCCTCTTCTCCGGTTCGTTCGTGATGATCCCTGCGATCGTGACGATCTCCCTGATATCGAACTGGGTGAGCCAGTCCATGATGCCGTTCGCCACCTCGTAGCTGATCGCCGGGTGGATGGGGACGTCGGAGATGACCGCGACGAGGCCATCCTTCTCGTAGAGGCGTACGGGAGCATTGATGACGCCTTTCGTCATGAGGGCGACCGGCGGGAAGTATTTGCTCGTGATCGCCCCTATCTGTTCGAACTCCATCTGCTCGACGAGATACTGCAGGGCAATACTCCCGACGAGTCCGCTCCCGGGAAAGCCGATCAGGACCGTTTTTCCGGCGCCCTCGAGCGCTCTGGATGTAACCTTTATATCGTCCATGGGATCAATCACTCACTCCTGGATTAGTTTAACATAGCTGAGTGTCCCTTAAAAATATTATGCAGGAATACCCGATCAAGCGCGGATACACGAAACAACTCGCAGAATCGATGATCCAGGGACTCCGCGACCAGTTCGAGACCGAACCCCGTGCGGCGGAGGACGGCCATTATATTATCTCCTACGGAGCGCTCCTGCGTCTTGAGGTCTCTTTGGGTGCAGGCGGAAAGACCCTGGTCGTCGATACCGAGGCGGACAAGACCGTCGACGACGAGACGATCATCGACACCAACCGCCGGTTCAGGAACTACCTCCAGCAGGTGACCGGGTACACGGCGAAAGAGCGGGCGAAGAAGGCCCAGCAGGCCGTGAAGGGGAAAGAGTAACCGGATTTTTCTTCGACCCGGTATCGCTTCTCTTTTGCGGGCTGTAAATCCGCGTTCTTCATTCTGATTTTCGGTGCAGTGAGGTAGAGTGCTCCTGCCGTTCTGATGTCGTTGCTTGTCACTTGCACGTAGGACCTTCTCCCGCTTCAGTTCTCTAACTGGGTACACAAACCCATGCGCGGCTTTTCATTGGCTATCGCCACGCACTGCCCCCGCCCCTCAGGGGCGGGGGAGGAGGCCGGAGGCCGGGAGGGGTCTCTCAATCAGCTCCGAAGCACCTGAGATGGGTTTCGGAGACAGGGGAGGGGGGTTGCCCCCCTCCCCGTGGGCCCCACCCCCAATGGCGATACCCCAACGGTCCACCGTAACGAGCTTTTCCCTCGCTTTGGTTGTTCAAGAGGCATGTGACGGACAGTGGCCTTCATCCTTATTGTATACCAGACCCTCTGCCCCGGCTCCACCGCCGAATCTCCATGGAGATACGAGAGGCGTGGGGGATGAACGCTTAAAGAACTATTCTCGAAAAACAAGCGTAAAAAAGAGTGGGCGTCCTTACTCGATCACGATCGCCGGCTTGAACGGGAGCGCCCCCGAGGCCTTCGGGTGAGCACTCGCCTCGGCGGCGAGGACCTTCACCGGCACGCCGAACTCGTGCTCCAGGAACGCCCGTGCGCCCTCGAGGATCGCCTGCTCGTCGAGTTGCGACGCCGTGAGCTGTCTCACGAGTTCGGGCGGGAGTTTCAGGACAAGTTTCGTGATCTGCTTTGCGGCGTCCGTCGCCTCGCGGCCGCGCTTGCGCATCCCCTCGTTCTGCATGATCTCGCGCATAACCCTCGTCTTGTCGGCCGATGCCGCGATGATCCGGAAGGCCTCGTGCTTCCATGCCGGGGCGACGAAGAGGCTGATCGACTCCGGCTCCATCGGGATGAGTCTCCTGATCGACTCGATATCTTCGACCGTCCTCGCGAGAAGTTCCTCGGCGAGTTCGATCTCCGGTCTGACCCTGCTCTCGTCCACCTCAGGCCAGGGGGCGAAGGAGATCATGCCCTCCCCGCCGACGCTCTTCCAGAGCGCCTCGCAGGTGAAGGGGACGACCGGGGCGAGCAGCCGCACCCAGGTGCGGCAGAAGTCCAGCATCACCGCCCCGCCGGTTGCGCCCTCGGGCAGGCGGCGGCGGTACCACTTCAGGTCGGCCTCCACCCCGAAGAACGCCTCCTGCAACGCCTGCCGGGTCTGGAACCCGTCGAGCGCCGCAGTGGTGCTCTCGATACGGCGCTGGAGTCTGCTCGCGAGCCAGGCGTCGATGTCGTAAGCGCCCTCCGCCTCTTTTGCACCCTCGACCGTGTTCCAGAACCGCTCGATCTGCTTCCTCGTCGAAGAGACGAGCTCGTTCCTCCAGTCGAAGTCCTGCCAGGGCTCCGCGCTCCCGACAAGGAACATCCGGACCGTATCGGCGCCGAACTCCTCCACGGCGTCCTCGAGCAGGAAGACGTTGCCCTTGCTCGACGACATCTTCGCCCCGTTCAGGAGGCCCATCCCGAAGATCACCATGCCCTTCGGCTGCAGTTCCTGCGGGAAGATCGCCCGGTGGTGGAAGAGCTGGAAGGTGAGGTGGTTCGAGATGAGATCCTTTGCCGAGAACCGGTAGTCGTAGGGGTACCAGTAGAGGAACTCGCTTCGGAGCCGGTCAAGCGTCTCCCGGTCGACGGTCTCGGGGTTCCCTTCGCCCTTGAAGATGTAATCGAAGACCTCCGGCGTCAGGTTCTCCGGCGGGATCGCCTTCAGGTGATGGGCGATCGTGTAGTAGGCCATGTAGATCGTCGAGTCGGAGAGCGGCTCGATGATCCAGGTCGGGTCCCAGGGGAGTTTCGTCCCGAGCCCCACCCGGCGGGTGCAGGCCCAGTCCTTCAGCCAGTCGACCGTCCGGTCGAACTCTGTCCGGACCTCGGGCGGGACGAGCGCCATCCTCTCGAGCTGGGTCTTCACCTGCTCCTTCCAGCACGGGTCGCTGTACTCCAGGAACCACTGGTCGTGCAGGATCTTCACATAGACCCTCCCGCCGCAGCGGCAGATCACCTGGCGGTTGTCAAACTCGTACATCGGGATCGAGCCGTAGCGCTCCATCATCAGCGCCGCAACATCGTCCCGGGCCTCGCGGACGGGCTTACCGCCGTACTTCTCAAAGACCTTCCCGCGGGAGAACTCCGCGCTGTAGACCTCCTGGGTGAGCGCCTCCATCCCCGGGTCGTTCTGGTCGCGGATGCCCGAGCGCTCGACCGCGTCCTCTGCCGGGATCTCGCCGTAGCCCTCGACGGATATGAGCGGGACCGGCCGGATGGCCGTATACTTCCCCTGCTGCTGCAGGTCGCGGAGGGCGATGTAGTCGAACGGCGCGTGGGCGGGAACGCTCATCACGATCCCGGTTCCCATCTCCGGGTCGACGAACGAGGCCGGCAGAACCGGAACCTCGCCGGAGAGGGGGTGGGAGACCGTCCGGTCGACGAGCGCCGTCCCGGGGATCTCCTCTCCCACAACGACCTCATGATCCTGCAGGGCGAGTTTCCCTGCCGCCTCCCGGCTCAGGATCCACTCCTCGCCGTCGACCGTCGTCCGGACGTAGGTGACGTCCGGGTTCACCCAGAGGTTCGTCACCCCGTAGACCGTCTCGGGCCGGAGGGTGGCGCACGGAACCTTCGCGCCGTCCCAGGAGAAGATCACCAGGGTGAATTTGATGATCTCGGCCTTGTCGCCCTCGAGGAGGTCGTGATCGCCGACCGGGTTCTCGCACTGTGGGCAGTATTTGACCGGGTGAGCGCCCTTGACGGCGTGCTCGTCCTCGTGCAGGTGCTTGTACTGCCACTCGATGAACTTGCTGTACTGGGGATCGACGGTGATGAACCGCCGCCGCCAGTCGATCGAGAGCCCGCACTTCTGCATCACCCGCCGGTACTCCTCCGAGAAGTAGCGGACGATCTCCATCGGGTCGATGAACCGGTCCAGGATGTCCTGCGGCACCCGGTAGAGGTCGCGGTAGAGCCCGATCGTCTTCGCGTCGCCGTTCGAGATCCTCTTTGATATCCCGATGACCGGGGTGCCGGTGACGTGGAACGCCATCGGGAAGAGGACCTGCTTCCCCCGCATCCGCTGGTACCGGGCGAGGACATCCGGGACGATGTAGGTCCGCCCGTGCCCGACGTGCATCGCCCCGCTCGGATACGGGTACGCCACGGTCAGGTAATACTTCTCCTTCTCTGCCGGATCGGCCTCGAACGCGTGCTCCCACCGGGTGATGCACTCCCGTTCGCTCTCCTGCATATCAAGTCCGCCCACTCTAAGCCTCCAGATTCTGGTTCCTCATAGTTGCCCCATCATACCGGCCGCAGCCGGATCGTCTCGCCCTCGTTGTAGCGCTTGATCATCTCCTGGGCGATCGTGCTGTTCTTCGCGAGGAGGATGTCCCCCTCATCGTTCACCGTCGCCGTGAAGAGATACTCCTTCCCGGCGAAGACATCCACGATCTTACCGCTGTTCTCGGGTGAGACGATCGTCAGCTGCTTCCGGTCAAGCCGGATCTTGATGCCGCCGGCGAGCTGCATCTCCTCCTCGACGGGTTTCTGCGCCTCGAGTTCACTCCTCGGCCGGATGTCGATACCGATACCGAGTTTGTTCACGATCGCCGAGACGTTCTTGCCGCCCTTCCCGATCGCCGCCGGGACATCCTTGTCATCGATGTAGACGACCGCCTTGTTGTCGCTGATGATCCTGACCTCGACCGGGCCGCTCGTATACCGCCCGATCTCGCGCTGGACCTCTTTTCCCGCAACCTTCCAGGTGACGTTCTCCTCGGGTTCCGCCGCCGTCTTCGACACGACGACCGGATGCTCCGCCGGTGCTGCGATCGGCTCTCCGGCGTCTCTCTTTTTCGCGAGCGGCATCACCAGGGTCTCACCCTCGTAGCGGAAGATCTCGATCTCGGGCTCCTGCCGGTCGTGCTCGCGGACGACGATCACCGGGCGGATATGCACGTCGCCGGGCATGCCCTCCGGTGCTTTGATCGTCAGTTCGAGGTCGTAAATCTTCGCGATAGCGCCCTTGACGACATAGATGACGGTGTTGATGATCTGCGGCAGGATGCTGTAGTCCACGCGGTCGCAGAACCGCCGGAGGCAGTCGTGCACCTCCATAGCGTGGACCACGCCGACCATGCCCATCCCGGCGAGGCGCATATCCGCATAGACGGTGAAGTCCTCGTTCTTGCGGACTTCATCGAAGATCACGTAGTCCGGCCGGACGAGCAGGAGGGCTTCGGCGGTGTTCGCCATGCTCCCCTCGAGCGCCGTGTACTGGGTGATGTGGTCGGGCACCTGCAGGTCGCGCGGGGCCTCCATTGTCTTCACGATGAAGTTGTTGTCGGCGAGGAACGTCGCGAGGCTCTGGGCGAGGGTGGTCTTCCCCGCTCCGGGGGGTCCCGCGATCAGGACGCCGCGGCGGTTCCCGAGGATCCGCTGCTTGATCTCGGGCGCCATGGCGTAGTCGTCGAGCGCCAGATCCACAAGCGGCCGGACGGCCGTGATCTCCATCCCGTCCGAGAACGGTCGCCGGGCAATCGAGATCCGGAGCGATCCGATCTGGACGACCGTGATCCCCCGCTTCTCGAGCTCGATGAAGCCGTCCGGGTCGCGTTTCGCCCGCTCAAGGAGTTCCTGCGCCATGGCCTTGAGCTCGTACTCGGTCATCGGCGCATCCCGGAGGGTGACCAGGCGGGTCTCCTGGAGTTTTCCGATCTTTGCCACCGGCGGCGCCCGCTCTTTGAGCGTGATCGCGATCGTCTCCTCATCGAGGTACTGGTCGATCGAGAGCGGCGAGAAGTCGCCGATCTGCGGCCGCAGGTAGGTGACGTCGAGCCCTTTTGCCTTCGCCACCTCCGCCTGCACGAGATCGCTCGTGATGAACCGGGCGTCGTGGTCGATCGCAACGTTCCGGATAAGGGCGTCGATCTCGCCTCCGCTGGAGAGTTTCACCTGGTCGAGACTCGGGCGCTCTCCGGAATACTGGAGTTCGATGACGTTCTCCCCCGACATCTGGAAGAGCTCCTGAAGTTCGTTCAGACCGGAAAACCCAATCTCCCGCCCCTGGTTCGCCTGGGCCTCCAGCTCGGCGACGACGGCTTCCGGTATGATTATTGTTGCGCCCTTATATTCTCCGGTTTTTATCAGCGATGTTATGCGTCCGTCTATTACGACGCTCGTATCGGGTACAATTTTCATAAAAAATCACCATAGTAATGAGGTTACTCACCCTTATTAGCGTATACCTTCTCCGGATCGAAGACCTTTCCAGCGATCTCCTCACCCTCGGCCGTCCGGTAGAAGCACGATGCGTGGCCGGTATGGCAGGCGGCACCGATCTGCTCCACCTCGTAAAGGATGGCATCCTCGTCACAGTCGACGAGGATGCGCGAGATTCGTTGAACGTGCCCGCTCTCCTCCCCTTTCTTCCAGAGTTTCTGTCTGCTCCTGCTGTAATAATGTGCATATCCTGTGGTCCTGGTGAGTTCCAGCGCCTCCGCGTTCGCATAGGCGAGCATCAGGACATCACGAGTCCGTCGTTCCTGCACGATGACAGGCACCAATCCGTCCTTGAACCGTATCTCCATACTATTCACATTCCCGCGATTGCCTTCATGATTACAAAGAGGATATCTCCCATGAACAGTGCGGTCAGGAACCCCGCCGCGATCGGTATAATGAATGGAATGCCGTAGGATATCCAGACCTTGCCGGCCTTCCGGTAGAGGGCAAGTTCCCTCCGGTAGTCTTCGGGGTGCAGCCTGAGATCTTTTGTATACAGTCGCCGCTCCCCCCGCACGATGCGCCTGAGCGATTCCGTAAACCCGACGAACCGCCTGACCAGTCTGCCGTCCTCCTCCTCGATATCTTCCATGACGAAACCGAACTCGTTCTGGATACTCTTTCCATCGACGGGAAAGCCGAGGAAGAGGCAGGGCAGCGGGCCCCGGTTCCCCTCCAGGATGTTCTTCGCGAAGATTGCGACGGGTGCCGCGATATTGATGAGCACGGCGTTTGTCAGCACGCTGAACGGGAAGAACCCGAGCGGCGATGCGCCGAAGTACGGCTCGATCGGGTAGAACGGGATGCATGCGGTGATGATGATGAGGGCGTACGCGTCCGCCCCCCCGAAGAGGTTTACCGCCTGGAAGAGGTAAAAAAATCCGCAGAAGACCGCGACCAGGATGAGGTATCCCACCGCCGCCCGCCAGTCCGCGAGGATGGTCAGCCCGTACACCCAGAAGGCTGCCGGGATCGCTATCGCGAGTGCGGGACGCCAGGTCTTGTGGGGCACCCGCCGCTCCCTTGCGTCCAGGATGGACGCGTATATGAGCGTAATCCCTATTGCAGCCGCTGCAATCATGAGGGGAACACTTATCACGAGCGGAAGAATCATGGGCAGGTACCGTATTCATCTGTTATCTCTTATTTCTGGCGATCTTTCTTTGCAGAGGATCGCTGCTGTTTCGATGCATTTTCCCGGAGAATAAGGCGCGCTACGGGCAGTCCTCGCCCGCCGGGGCGGCCCGCGGGAGGCCTGGGTTCTCCAGCCCGGCGCCCTTTATGTATCGAAGATCCACCGGAGGTTACTGAGCCCAAACGCTCTCATTCCATCTTCCGGATACGCTTTTTTCTCAAGGATATCTGTTAGAATCCAGATTCAATTATCACAAGGTATTAATAATAGCATACTGATGTGATATATTGTGGTAGGGGGTAAAAAACCCCTTTCCGGCATATAATCTACAAAATACCGTACCTGAAGATCTGCATGGAAATACACGACCTTATGGGCGAGATCCTTCGACAGTCAACGAGCGACGGACACTTCACGCTTGATGAGCTGTTGCGCTACACCAACAGCAGTCCCATGACTGGAATAGGGGTCTTCGAGGAGAAGGAACACTCGTTCTTCCTGTTCATCTCCGGGGGCGAACCGGACGGCGCCATGTTTGTCGATGCGAAGGGAACACTCTTTGGAGACTCGGCCATCCTGCGCCTGACCGGGGAGGAGGAGTTCGAGCTCTTCACGGTGGCACCGTCGATCGTCGATGCGCTGGTCTCACGGTGCAGGATCTTCGACAAAAGCCACCTGAAGAAGAATGGCCGCCTCGAGATCCCGACCGTCGGCACCGCTACTCAGCAGCGGATAGGAATGCTCTCCCTGATCGTGCGCGACGGCCGGATGCCGCTTGCAGGCGCCCACGTCGCGATCCGGAAAGGCAAACTCGTCATGACGAGCGACGTGACGGATTCCGAAGGAAAGGTCTGTTTTCGGCTGCTCAACGGACGCTACATGTGCGTGGTCTCGGATAGGATTGGAGAGCGGGCACGGCGCATCGTTGAGATCTATGAACCTCAGGTAGAAGCGTACGTTGATATTGGGGGCACAGAGGATGAGTTCAGGTGAAGATGAAGAACGTGAATTGATAGCAGCAGTCAGGGGCCTTCTCTCACAACCCGGGAATCTGGGGGTTAGTGACGGAAGAACCACGACGGAGACCGTCGATGCGGGCTTGCCGCCCCGGTCTTCGGGGGAGGATGTGCAGAAAGAGACGGTCCTGGAGGTTCGAAGGCCAATCGTTGATGAGCAACCGGAGCCGCCCCCCGTGCAACAGAGCACGGATATCCGTTCGCTCATCGACGCGGCGGCGAGGTCGGACAACTCCGCCGAGAACGATCCCGTCCGTGCGCTCCTCGAGCGGATCGGCCGGAGCGATCCGGGCGGCGCCGAAGAAGCCGTCTCCGCCCCGGCCGTAGAGACGGACGAGCTCCCTCTAAGTCCGGAGATGCCGGCCGACCCGCCGGCGGCGGCCGAGGTGCTCGCTGCAAAACCGGACGCGCCGGGTTCCGCCCCGCGGTTTCATGTCCCCGCGGGAATCCTCGATCGGGTGAAAGGATGGCGGGAAAGCGTGGAATCCGAGACCCCGAAAGAGAACCCCCCCATCGTGGAGGCGGTCGATGACCCCGAAGAAGAGGTCTCCGACGGTGTGGTCACGGTCGAGGAGCTCGGGACCCTGGCGGACCTGATCCTCCCGAAGAGCGCGACGTTCACGATCGAAGAACTGAGCATCAACCGTGGCGAGAACCGGTTTGATTTTGCCGATAGCGCCCGGGTCGTATCGGAGTTTGACGACATCTTCTCTCATTCCTTCTCCTCCACTTCGGTTGCTGCGGCCGCCGCACAGGTGGTGACCCCGGTCGAAGAGGCTCCCCGGTCGCGGTTCGGGTTCCTCAGCAAACTCCAGGTGCCGAAGACCGGCGCCGTGGTCGAGGAATATAACCCTGCATTCCACGGCCCGCTCGTCGATCTCGTTATGCGACCGTCACCGGGACTTGAGGAGATCGAACTCTACCCGGTGAACGAACCATATGCCTACGTCCGGGTGACCTATGACGGCACGACGCACGAGTATACCTACCACGTCATCGAGCCCATACTCACACCCGGGGAGCAGGTGCTCTTCGCGGAGATCAAAGAACGACTCTTCGAGACGCTCACCATCAGTTCTCGTGACCTCACCCGCGAAGAAGCCCGCGTCGCGCTCCGCGATGCGGCGAACACGATCATCGCCGACTACGGGATCCGGCTCGACCCGCTCGGGCGCGAGAAGATCCTCTATCATATCGAGAAGGAGTTCCTCGGCGACGGGCTGATCGACCCGGTGATGCACGACAAGTACATCGAGGATATCTCCTGCGACGGCGTGAACAGCCCCATATTCGTCTATCACACGACGTACGAATCGATGAAGACGAGCCTTGTCTATCACGATCATGTGGAACTCGACTCGTTCGTCACGAAACTTGCCCAGCGGGCCGGGAAATACATCTCCATCGCCGAGCCGATGCTGGACGCCACGATGAGCGACGGATCGCGTATCCAGATGACGCTCGGGGAGGAAGTGACCGCACACGGCTCGACGTTCACGATCCGTAAGTTCCGGGAGGAGCCGATCACGCCGACGGACCTCATCGAGTGGCACACCTTCTCGCCGCTCGGGATCGCGTTCATCTGGCTTGCGGTCGAGAACGCCAAGTCCTGCATCTTCGCCGGCGGGACGGCGTCCGGGAAGACGACGACCCTGAACGCCATATCGCTCTTCATCCCGCCGCTCGCGAAGATCGTCACCCTCGAGGATACCCGTGAACTGAAACTCCCTCACCCGAACTGGATCCCGAGCATCACCCGCGACTCGTTCTCGCAGGACGGGCGGGGCGAGATCGATATGTACGAACTCCTGCGCGCCGCTCTCCGGCAGCGTCCGGAGTACATCCTGGTCGGTGAGGTCCGTGGCAAGGAGGCCCTGACCCTCTTCCAGGCGATGAGCACCGGCCACGTCACCTACGCGACGATGCACGCCGACTCGGTGGCGAGCGCCGTCCACCGTCTGGAGAACCCGCCGATCGACGTGCCGAGAAACATGCTCTCCGCCCTCTCCCTGATGTCCATCCAGGTGCAGGCCCGTATCGGCGGCCAGCGGATCCGGCGCAACAAGCAGCTCATCGAGATCCTGGACATCGATCCCCGGACGAACGAACTGATCACGAACGAGGTATTCCGGTGGCACCCGGCAACCGATGAGATCCGGTATTCTGGCAAATCCTACATCCTCGAACAGATCATGGAAGACCGGGGCTGGAGCGAGGAGCGGATGCGTGAAGAGCTGAAACGACGGCAGGAAGTCCTTGAATGGATGCGCATCAAGAAGATCCGCTACTTCAAGGACGTGAGCAAGGTCCTGGTCTCCTACTTCCGCGATCCGGAGACGGTCGTCCAGCGGGTGCGCTCAGACCTCTACGGGGAGGGTGGTTCCGTATGAACGGTTACGAACGGTTCTGCTTCAACCTGATCGGACACAGCATGAAGGAGAAGCGGGGGGACTACATCAGCCTCAGAAACGATATGATGGGGGCCCGGATGACAACCCCGTTCGAGGCATATATCTCGACTGCGTACGTCTCCTCGATCATCGTGGGGCTGGCCGCTGCCGTGCTGATCGGGCTTCTGACCTACCTCCTGCGCGTCCCGGAGATGATCGTCTACCGCGGGGCGGTCCCGCAGTTCCTGTACGCGTTGAACGACCACAAGATGCTGCTCGGCACCGTCGCCATCACGGCCATCTCGCTCCTGATCTTCGGTGGGGCAACCTACCTGATCTTCCTCCTCTATCCCGGTATACAGGCGGGAGAGCGCCGCCGCAACATCGACGCCACCCTCCCGTACGCCATCAACTACGTCACCGCCATGTCTTCGGCCGGGATCACCCCCGACGAGGTCTTCCGGCTGCTTGGCCAGAGCACGATCTACGGCGAGAGCGCTGTCGAGGCGCGCTACGTCTCCCGGGAGACCGACTTTTTCGGGAAGGATCTCCTCGAGGCCCTGCGTTCGGTCTCGCAGGCGACGCCGAGCGAACGGATGCGGGAGTTCCTGCAGGGGGCGATTGCGAGCATCTCCAGCGGGAGCAACCTCACGGAGTACTTCCGCACCAAGGCTCACCAGTATACGCTTGAGAACAATCAGCAGCAGAAGACGTTTTTAGAGACGCTCGGGCTGATCGCGGAGTCTTACGTCACTGCGATGGTTGCCGGTATGCTCTTTCTGATCATCCTGCAGTCGATCATGACGCTCATCTCCGGCGACTCGAATCCGTTCTTCCTCTACATCATCATCTACCTGATCGTCCCGTTCGGGAGCATGATGTTCATCATCCTGATCAGTTCTATGACCCCGGAGGTGTGATATGGGATTTAAAGACCTTTTCAACGATTTCTTAAACCGGAAACCCACGGATGGAGAGGTGGCTCCGGTGGACGACGGCCCGGACTCCGAGCGGTTCGTAGAGCAGGACCAGGAGATCTTCGGCAGGGTTGAGAACCGGCGGAAGTACCAGGAAGGGTTTTACCGGTTCCTCAAACACCCGCTCCAGGTGATGATCGAGGAGCCCTACACCGCCCTCTTCATATCCGTTCCGCTCGCGCTTCTCCTCTTCATCGGCGGGTTCGTGAGCACCGTCGCGTCCTACGGTATCGGCGCCCTCTTCACGACGACGGTCATCGACGACTACTTTGTCTTTGCGCTCCTCATCGCCATCGTGCCGCTTGCTCTCCTGGACTTCAAGGAATCGTGGCGCATATCGAGCGTCGAAGCATCGCTCCCGAACTTCTTCCGCGATGTTGCCGGGATGAACGACTCAGGTATGACGCTTCCGCATGCCATCCATATCGTCTCGGAAGGCGAGTATGGGGCGCTCACGCCGCATATCCGTAAACTGGATACCGAGATGTCCTGGGGCGTCCCGTTCGTGGAGGCCATCAAGCGGTTCGGGGAGACCGTGAAGACCCCGCTCGCGGAACGGAGCGTCGACCTGATCGCCCACGCGAGTTCCGCCGGCGGCGACGTGAGCGAGGTGCTGCGGGCGGCGGCACACGACGCCTACGAGTTCTTCAACCTGCAGTCGGAGCGCAAGAGCGGGATGATGATCTACATGATCATCGTCGTGATGTCGTTCTTCGTCTTCCTCTTCGTCATCGGGGTGCTCTCGGGCACATTCCTCACCACGATGGCGGAGGCGGGCGAGGCGGTGGCTGCGTCGGGCTCAAGCTCGGCCCAGTCGTTCATGGGCAACGTCGACCTCTTCCTCTACAACCGGATCTTCAGCCACTCGGCTCTGATCCAGGGGTTCTTCTCGGGGCTTGCAGCGGGCATCATGGGCGAAGGCCGGGTGGTCGCGGGGCTGAAGTACTCGGCGATCATGGTGCTTATTGCCTGGATTGCGTTCCGGTTCTTTATCTGAATGGGCCGGAGCGGGTTCTCTCTTTTTGACGGCCGGGTTGCCGGCGTTTGAGGTGCAGTTCTCCACCGGGAGTGGAGGAAAAGGCGCAATCCCGGCACTTCCCGGAGCACGGTTTTCCCCCGACAATGCCCGGGCACTGCCCTTGCCCCGGGGTGCGGATGAGGCTTTCCACAAAGGAGAAGTGGTGACCCCTACCCCGCCCGCTCCCCATCCCGGAACCACGCCATAATCGCCTCCATATCCACGTGCTCCTCGAAATGCCGGGCGAGTTCATCATACGCATCCGCGGCCCCGAGGGCGCCTCCGCTCGCCTCCGCGACCGGCCGGAAGGCTATACCCCGGCGCTCCGAGAGGTAGGCGAGGAGGGCGTTTACGGCGCCGGTGTTTCGGAAGAGGCCGTGCATATACGTCCCGAAGACCAGGCCGTCGGGGGTCGCGACCCCCTCCCCGACGAACGCCTCGGGGAGATCTCCGCGCTCCGTCTCGCCCATGTGGATCTCGTAGCCCTCCACCTCCCCCATCGCCGGGAGGATGGGGCCGGGGCCGGTCGCCCGGCGTCTGACCTGCACCGTCGTCTTGCGGTAGCCGGTAAACGCCGTCACGACGTCGAGGAGCCCAAACCCACGGTACTCCGCGGGGGTCTCCGACTCGATCCCGGAATCAACGATCCGGCTCCCGAGCATCTGGTAGCCGCCGCAGATCCCGATGATCGGGACGCCCCGCTCCCGGGCGTCCCGGAGTTCTTCCCCGACGCCATGGCGGTTCAGCACGTCGAGATCCTCGACAGTGTTCTTCGTCCCGGGAAGGATGATGCAGTCGTAGCCGGAGAGCGGCGCGCCGGCCGGGACGTAATCCACCGCCGCGTGCTCTTCGAGGAGTTCGAAGTCGGTGAAGTTCGATATCCGGGGGAGGCGGAGGACGGCGATCCTGACCGGGCTGGCGGTCCCCCTCTCGCCTTTATCGGCGATCGAGAGTGAGTCCTCACTCGGGAGGGGGATGTCGGCGAAAGGAACCACCCCGAGCACCGGGACGCCCGTGAGTTCCTCGAGTTTCGTGACGCCCGAGGCGAAGAGGCCGGGATCTCCCCGGAACTTGTTGACGATCACGCCGGCGACGAGCGGCCGGATATCCTCCGGGAGGAGGGCGAGCGTCCCGTAGACCTGGGCGAAGACCCCGCCCCGCTCGATATCGGCGACCAGGAGGATGGGGAGGCGGAGCGAGCGGGCGAGCCTGATGTTCGCGATGTCGCGGTCGTAGAGGTTCACCTCCGCCGCTCCCCCGGCACCTTCCACCACCACGTTCCCGAACCGTCCCTGCAACCGCTCGAACGCGGCGACGGCCTCGGTGAGAAGCGTATCGGTCTCTCTGTAGTAGTCCCGGATCTGCACATCCTTATACGGTCGGCCGAGGAGCACCACCTGCGAGACCGAATCTCCCCTGGGCTTGAGGAGGACCGGGTTCATGTCGGCCTCCGGCTCGACTCCGGCCGCGAAGGCCTGGACTGCCTGGGCGATCCCGATCTCGCTCCCGTCGGCCGTGACGTAGGAGTTGAGGCTCATGTTCTGGGATTTGAACGGCGCAACCGGGATCCCGCGGCGGTAGAGCGCACGGCAGAGCGCCGCGACGGTCACGCTCTTGCCGACATGGGATGCAGTTCCAAGCACAATAAGAGACATTAACGGCAGAAGAGTTGGACACGACGGGTTATTAAGGGCGGGGTTTTATCTGTAGCGTATGGAGATCTCAGCGCAAGGTCGCCTCCTCCTGGAGAGCCGCTACCTCCTCCCCGGCGAGACGCCGCACGATCTCTTCTCCCGGGTCGCCGGCGCCGTGGGCGGGACGGGACGGTCGCGTGAGTTCTTCTCGCTCCTCTCGTCTCTCCTCTTCCTCCCGAACTCCCCGACCCTGATGAACGCGGGCACCCCCGCCGGGCAGCTCTCGGCCTGCTTCGTCCTTCCCGTGGAGGACACGCTCGAAGGGATCTTCGGGACGCTCGGCCACATGGCGCTCATCCACCAGTCCGGGGGAGGGACCGGGTTCTCGTTCTCCCGCCTCCGGCCCCGGGGCGACGCTGTCAACGCCGTCAGGGGCGCCGCAACCGGGCCGGTCTCGTTCATGCGGGTCTTCGATGCGGCGACCGGGGCGGTCAGGCAGGGCGGCCGGCGGCGGGGGGCGAACATGGGGGTGCTCGCGGCCTCCCACCCCGACATCGAGGAGTTCGTCGCTGCGAAGCAGGACGGGGGGCTCTCGAACTTCAACATCTCGGTCGGCGTCGACGAGCGGTTCTTCTCGTGCCTTGCGGCGGGGAAGGCGTATGACCTCACGAACCCCCGCGACGGCACAGTGTGGAAGAGCATCGACGCCCGAGCGCTCTGGCGTCTCATCGCCGCGTCCGCCTGGGCTACCGGCGAGCCCGGGGTGCTCTTCCTCGACGAGATCAACCGCAGGAGCACCACCCCGCACCTCGGCCGCATCGAGGCGACGAACCCCTGCGGCGAGCAGCCGCTCCACCCCTACGAGAGCTGCAACCTCGGGAGCGTCAACCTCGCCCGGTGCGTGAGAAAGAATGACCTCGACGAAGACCTGCTCGCGAAGGTCGTCCGTTGCGGCGTCGACTTCCTGGACGCGGTCATCGACGTGAACCGCTTTCCTCTCCCCGAGATCCGGGAGAAGACCCTGTCGACCCGCAAGATTGGCCTCGGGGTCATGGGGTTCGCCGGGGCGCTCATACGCCTCGGGATACCCTACGAGTCGGATGAGGCGCTCCGGTTCGCGGGGAGCCTGATGGAGCGCATCCAGATGACCGCCCGGGAACGCTCGGAGGAGCTCGGGAGGGAACTTGGATCGTTTCCAGCAGTCGAAGGCTCGGTCTTCTCAGGGGAGATGCGAAACGCCACTGTCACCACCATCGCCCCCACAGGCTCGATCCACCTCATCGCCGGCACAACGAGCGGCATCGAACCGGTCTTCTCGCTCGCCTACGACCGGACGATCGACGGCCGGCGGGTCAGCGTCGCGAGCGACCTCGTCGCCGGGTTTCTGCCGAAGAGGGTCGGCGGGAGAGACGTGGCGGATCACGTCCGCCGCCACGGCACGGTCGCCGGCCTCCCCCTCGACGATCATGCCCGCGACCTCTTCAGGACGGCGACCGAGATCGCACCGGAGCACCACGTCCGGATGCAGGCGGCGTTCCAGAAGCACGTGGACAACGCCGTCTCCAAGACCGTGAACCTGCCACAGAGCGCAACCGTCGATGAGATCGCCAGCGTCTTTTCCCTCGCCCACGACCTCGGGTGCAAGGGCACAACCGTCTACCGCTACCGGAGCAGGCCTGACCAGATATACTCGCTAGGGTGCGATCTCTGCCGGATTGACGGATGACATGCCAAACAATATATAACGAGAGCTAAAAGGTACATGCAATGAACGGTGGGATATGTCCGACTTGCGGACTGCCAAAAGAACTGTGTATCTGTGAAGAAGTAGCAAAAGAACAGCAGAGAATCAGCGTAAAGATAAACAGGCGCCGGTATGGAAAGGAAGTCACGGTCATCGAAGGTCTCGACCCCTACGACATCGATCTCGAAGACCTCTCCAAGTTCCTGAAGGCGAAACTGGCCTGCGGCGGCACGGTCAAGGACTCCTCGATCGAACTGCAGGGCAACCATCGCGAACGGGTGAAGGACCTGCTCGCCCAGAAAGGATACAACATGGAAAATATCAGTTGACCGGGCTCTCCTCGGCAGAGGACCCGGACACTTTTTTTGAAAGACACTGCATCGGATGAGGCTCGCCCTTCTCCGGGTGGGAGACACTATAATCAGCGGATAGGTACAATACAGGAGGTGGACGACCTATGGTGATGAGATGTTCGTTTGCGCTCGATCCCGACCTGATGGAGCAGATCGATCAGTTCGCCAGAGATCACGCGTTCGAGAGAAACGAGGCGATCCTCGAGTTGATCGAGGCCGGTCTCGCCTCCAGGGAGGCGGGGGCGGCGACGGTCCGGCAGCCGCGGACGTCCGAGGAGTTGAACCGGCTCCAGCAGGAGCTTGAGGGCGTCAAAGCTGTCCTTACCGAGCTCAGGAACGAAGTCCGGCTGGTCCACCACACGATCGAGACCGACTGGAACAACGAGGCGAAGGGCGTTCCGTTCCAGACGAAACATCCCTGGGAATTCTGGCGGAAGTAGCCCGGTCAGCTGATGATGGTTGCGATGCTCCGAAACCCTTCTCCTCCGGTATCGTCGCAGAGAACCGCCTCGACCTTCGTCATATCGATATCGGGTGCGTCGCGGCACCGGCTGCAGTAGGCCCGTGCCGGCGACGGCAGTTCCTTTCCTCTGACCACGACGCGGGAAGAGTGGACGCAGAGCCGGCACTGCTCGACGGGAACGCTCTCTTTCTCCGTGCACCGGACCCGGCCCCGGACGACCGTAAGGCGCCGCGATTCACTCATAGGCCTCGACCCGGTATCCCGCCCGGCCGAGGATCGCGCCGACCTCGCTCTTCCAGGCGGTATCGTCGTCGGTCGCGAGCCCTGCGACCCCCTCCTCCCAGCACCGGCGGAGGGCGGCATCGGCGGTCTCGAGGCTCCTCCTCCCCTTCACCCTCCCGACCTCCTGGCCGGCGGGATCAAAGATCCGCATGGTGCAGCAGGAGTACGACCGACAGATCAGCGGGCGGCTGTTGTGGATGGTGCAGACGTATTTCCCCCTCTCCTCCGGGAGGGGCCGGAGGAACGGGCACCAGGAGCGGTGCTTCTCGTTTTCAGTGGTATCCCTGAAGGCGTCGAGGAACCGCTCCTCCACCCGGGCACGGAACGTGCCGCCGACGATCTTCTGCCGGCAGAGGAAGTCGCGGCTCGTGAGCCTCTTCTCGACCTCGATGAGCGCATCGCCTGCGTGCATGCAGCACTTCCCACAGAGGTTACATTCAAACGCCGTCATCCTGTAGATCCTCTCTGCAGCAGAGAATAAAGGTTCGCGGGAGAGGGCATATTCATCCCAAGGGTTAAATCGATACGCGCACAAGGAAGAGCTATGAAGGTGTGCATAATGTGCGGAGGGGAGGGCACACGGCTCCGCCCCCTCACATTCGGGCGTCCAAAACCGTGTATTCCGATCGTCAACAAACCCTCCATCCAGCACCTGGTCTCACACCTTGCGAACCTCGGGTTCAACGATGTGGTGATCACCCTCGGCTACATGAGCGACGCCATCGAGGCGGCCCTCGGGGACGGGTCGCTCTTTGGGGTCAACGTCACCTACGTCCACGAAAAGACGAAACTCGGGACGGCGGGAAGTGTCAAGAACGCCCAGAAATACCTTGAGGAGCAGCCGTTCCTGGTCGTCGGCGGCGACCACGTGGTGGGCCTCGACCTGCTTGAGTTCTACCGCGAGCACCTCAACAACGACACGATCACCACCATCGGCCTCATCAGCATCGACGACCCGACGGAGTACGGGATCGCCGAGATCGATGCGGACTACCAGATCAAACGGTTCAAGGAGAAGCCGAGCCCGGGCGAGATCTTCTCGAACCTCGCGAGCACCGGGATGTATGTCTGCGACCCGGAGATCTTCGATCACATACCGACCGGCGAGAAGTTCGACTTCGCCCGCAACCTCTTCCCCGAACTGATGGAGAAGGGCTATCCCCTCAAAGCCTGGCTTGCCCGCGGCAACTGGTCGGACGTGGGCAGCCCCCGGTCGCTTCGCGAAGCCGAACGATGGAAACTGCAGGATATCGGGTTCACGAACATCTCCGGCGACCTCTACATCAAGGGCGCCCGGGTCCTCGGCCCGGTGCAGGTGGGGAGCTGCGTCTCGGTTGCGGCGAACTCCCGGGTGATCGGGCCGGTCGCGATCGGCGCCGGAACGATCATCGAGGAGAACGTCATCATCGGCCCGTATACGAGCATCGGGGAGGGCTGCATCGTCAAGAAGAACGCGAAGATCTTCTCCTCGTCGATCTACAACCGGGTGATCGTCGGCAGCGACAGCACGGTGAGCGGGAGCATCATCGACAACGATACCCTCATCGGCAGCGGGTGCAACATCGAGCACGACACGGTCATCGGGCCGCATGCGGTCCTGAAGAGCAACGTCGTCGTCCACTCGGGAACCCGGCTCTGGCCGGAGGTGATCATCCCCGAGGGGACGGTCGTCAAAGAGCATGTCCTGAACGAGGACTACGATACCCGGACGGAAGGGTCGTAGAGTCCGGGCACCCGCGGGTTACCGTATCGGCGATGCCCTGACCCGATCTCCGGGCTGAAAAAGACTGAAATCCCGGCTTTGTTGAAATCCTCTCCCGGAGGACGAATCATCTCCGGGTGATTCATACCTCGACGACTCACGCGAAGCCGCAAAGTCGCGAGGGGAGACTGTCAATACCCATCCAGACTTCGCTCCTTCGCGCGAGACCACATCACCGACCTATACCGGCAACCGGGTGTTATCCAGAGGCTGGGGAAAGCGTTTCAACAGGGCTGAAATCCCCTCCCTTCGCGGAGGGCCCCCTCACCCGTGCCGCACAAGCCGGTGGGTCAGCGCGACGAGGGGATGGCGGGCGTAATCGAGCACCTTGATGTCGTCGAGCGTCTTTAAGTTCAGCGTCTTAGCCGTCCGCTCCATCCCGAGCTCGATGTTCTCCCTGACCTCGATGATGTAGGCGTCGAGGTTCGCGATCCCGAGCCGTTTGGCCGCGATCGCACGGTGGTGCCCGTCGACCAGGATCCAGCGGCCCGGTCGCCTGACCACGATCAGGGGTTCGGCAAGCCCCTTCTTGATCTCGTACATCCGCCCCTCCAGTTCGTCCTCGTAGATCTTCGACTGGGTGGGCAGGAGGTCGTTGATCGGGACGGAACCCCTTCTCAAGGCCGGCTCGACCCCGTAGAGTTTCTTCAGGGTCTCGATGAACTTGAAGACCTTCTCCGGCGAGACGTGCTCGATCTGCGACCGGATGACATCGGCGTTCGACATGATCCCGATGAGCTCGTTCTTCTCGTTGACGACCGGGAGTTTCTGTATGCCGGAGCGGAAGATGACCCGGGCGGCGTCGTTCACGCTCATCTCCGGGTCGGCGACGATGAGGTGGCGGGACATCACCTGCTCCACCGGCGTCGACGGATGGGCAAAGAGGAGGTCCCGTGCCGATATGTAGCCCACCACCTCTTTTGAGTCCCCCAAGACCGGAAAACCGTCGTGGTGCGTCCGCTTAATGGCTTCGATGACATCCCGGACCGTCCCGTGGGCGTTGACGGTGACGACGTCGTAGGTCATGTAATCCTTGACCTGCTTCCTATCCATCATGATAGTGTCACGCTGGTCTGAGATGAAATGTTCGGTCGAACCCGGACCGTACACCAAAAAATGGTTACTCAATGGGGATCGTGGTCCCGGTCTCGGTCGGCGCTTTCTTCAGCCGGACTTCGAGAACCCCGTTCTTGAACGACGCGGCGGAGCCTTCCTCGGTCACTTCCGCCGGAAGCAGCACCATGCGGCTCATCTGGCCGTAGATCCGCTCCCGCATGAAGAAATCGCGCCCCTCATCCCCGGTCTCTTCCGTCCGCTTGCTGCTGATCTCCAGGTGATGGGGATCGGCGAGCCGGACGGCGACGTCCTCTTTCTCGACGCCGGGGAGATCGGCAACGACGATCACCTCGTCCTCATGGTCGCGGACGTCCACGCGGAAGTCACGGACCGCCGGGACGACCCGGCCCCGGACCTCTTCTCCACGCGCGCCGATCCCGCCGAGCATGGACTGGAACCTCCCCTCCATCTCGGCCATCAGGTCGTCGAAGTCCTGCCATATTGTGCGGTATGGTCCTCGGTCTATTCTTGCCATTGTAATCACTTCTGTAAACCCGGATCGCCCCGGATGACCGGGTTGTCCGGGCCTAACCTTTAGGTAGTGGTGATATACTATAAATGTATCTGGTGAGGCCCCGATCCCCTCCCGGAAGATACCATTTTATTTCACCAAACGGCGATTGTACTCATAATGAAAAAGACACAGCAGAATACCTCGAAGGACGACAACTCCCCGTGGATGAAATGGGGCTACGTGGGTATTGCCCTTCTGGTTGCGGTTGCCATGGTCGGCACCTACCTCGCCCCGATGTTCGAGAGTAAACCGGCTGCCCAGGTAGGAAACACGGCGGTGATTGACTATACGGTTCTCGGTGAGGACGGGCGCCCGCTCATCACGACCGACCAGAGTCTCCTTGAGAGCGAGTACCAGAAGGGGAACGTTGTCCTCCTGACCCAACGCCTGGAGATGCCCGTCGGCGGCCAGGTCTCGGGCGAGAATATCGCCGTCATCCCGGTGCTGCACCCACAGATCAGCGGCTTCTCGGGATTCGGCCTGCTCGGGTTTGAAACCAACGCAATCTCCGTCGGGCTCGTCGGGATGCGGGCCGGCGAGACGAAGACGATCAGTTTCTCCTACGGGGAAAACGACCTCGCCATGAACCTGAGCGAAGAGGACGCCACCGGCATCGGCCTCAACTTCACGGAGGCGGCGGTGGGCGACCTTGTTCCGCTCGGGCTGACGACGACGCCGGATATCTCCCTCGGCAACGAGAGCAACGAGACGCCTGCGCTGCGCTTCGGCAAGGTCATCGCCAAGAACCCCGACTCGATGACGATCGCGCACCGCTACGGCAGCGCCCGGGTCACGCTCGGCGCAATAACCGGGTGACGGCACCCCCCCACAGTTTTTTATAATCTCCCTGCGACCTCGCCTACATGGCGGTAAAGGTGATCAGTTTTTACCAGGAAGGATGCATGGGGTGCGATGAGCAGACCCCGATCCTTCGCGAGGCCGAGAAGGAACTCGGAATCGAGATAGAAGAGATCGATGCCGTGAAGAACCCGGAGTTTATCCAGAAGTACCGTCTCCGGGTGACGCCGACGATCATCGTCCTCGACGGCGACGAGGTCAGAGAACGGATGGAGGGGCTCGTCCACCGGGAAGACCTTGAGGCGGCGGTCCGGCGTCACCTCCCCGAACCCCTGCCCCGTTGAGGGGCCGGTAAAGATTGAAAAGGTGCAGACAACGATACGGCCTCGCGCGAAGAACGCGAAGCCGCGAAGGGGCGTTTCTCGTAGGGAACGGAGTTTAAGCAACTGTCAGGTTATGAAAGGAGGTCGGTTGTTTGACCCCGGGTCTCTCTCCTCAAAACGTTAGCGAAGTACCGGGTCTGCCGTTATGATTCTCAGCCGGCAGCCCTCTCCGGTCGGGTCACCTCCGGGTGCGGCCTTCGAGATACCCGTAGATCCGCTTCACCCTGCGGGCAAACGTCTTCCACCCTTCTTTTCGTATGACCGGGCCGTCGCGGAGTTTGATGTGCGAGATCCTGACCCGCCGGCCGCCGAGGGTGTAGGTCTCCCCGACGATGAACTCGTCCTCGCCGTCGGCGGCCTGGTAGAGCGGGATGGTCGTGCGTCCGGTATGGACCGACGCCTTCACCACGACCTGCTCGATCCCCCGCGTCCAGATGGTCGTCACCTCAGAGGCCGCCGCTTTGCGGACCCGTTTCGGTCCGACCTCGATGCCGGTGACCTCGACGCCGAAGACCTCGTCGCCGCACTCCGCGGCGATCCGGTCGCCGATGGAGACCGTCTCGTCGTCGAACATCTCAACGCTGCAGACCGTCGACTCCGTCTCCTGGCTCACGATGGCCTTGATGGTAAGGATCTCGGGTTCGGGCGGCCTCGGTACCCGGTGGACCTGGCCGCACTCGCTGCACTGCACCACCAGTTCGGCGGCTTCCCGGAGAACCTGGTGTTCGCACTCCTCTTTACAGACGGGGCAAACGATGTCGATCATTCATTAGCAATAGCGTCCCTCTCCTAATTAAGCATGAAGGCACGGGATGTAGTGCGGGCGCGGGGGCACCCGCTTGTTCAGGGTAGCCACCGGACGACGTTCGAGGTGACAAGAGACGAGACGCTGACCGAGACTGGGGACTGCATCATCGCCGTCGGGGCCGACAAGGGCGCCGCCGATCTCGATTCCAACCTCAGGGCGCTGCTCTGCGACGACCGGACGGTGCTGACTACCCGTCTTACCGCGGGGGGCGAGACCGTCGAGGTCCGCTCAAGGGGCAGCGCGGCGTTCACCCTGGATCACCCCGCCGATCTCGTCTGGCGGCGGAGCGACTTCGTCTCCGACCGGACGGTGGGCATCCGCTCCGACCGCACCGCGGCGACCCTCCCCCGGGAGTTCATCGAGGCGCTCCGCCGGGAAGAGGAACTGGTCGTCGAACTCGAAGCGGAGGTGCCGGAGGACGACGGGGAGTAGGGTTGGGGCTCCGAAGGGAGGACCTTACGCGATAGAGACGGGGGGGGCATGCCCCCCTCCCCGTCGGCCCCACCCCCAATGGCGATATCCCCACGGTCCACTGCATGGGAAGGCCCAGGGGAAGAACCCGGCACGGCTTTCCACCGGCTATCGCCACGGACTGCCCCCGCCCCTTGTGGGCGGGGGAGGAGGCCGAAGGCCGGGCGGGGTGGGGGCTATAGTTATCCGGGATTGGTAGAGACAGGGGAGGGGGCATGCCCCCTCCCCGTCGGCCCCTCCCCCAGTGGCGATGCCCCCATGGTCCACTGTATGGGTAGTAATCGGAAAAGGGCTGTTATTCGGCTGGCTCCCGGAACACGGCTTTCCACCGGCTATCGCCACGCACTGCCCCGCCCCTCGTGGGCGGGGGAGGAGGCCGAAGGCCGGGCGGGGTGGGGGCTACAGGTGCCCGCGTAAAAGATAGAGACAGGGGAGGGGGTATGCCCCTCCCCATCGGCCCCTCCCCCAGTGGCGATACCCCCACGGTTCACTGCACGGGGAGATGCCGGGAAAAATAGTGTATGCTCCCGGATACAACTCTCCACCGGCTGCGCGGTGGGTTCTACCGCTTTACCGGTCGCGACCGAGTTCGGTGAGTTTCATCTCGGCCGCCTCAAGGAAGTCCTCGCACTGTTTGACGAGGAGCGCGCCCCGCTCGTAGATGACGATGCTCTCCTCAAGGCTCGTCTCACCACCCTCGAGTTTCCGGACAATCCCCCGCAGTTCTTCCAGGTTCTCTTCAAAGGTCTTCGTCATACGTTATCTCCTCCACGACGGCGACCGCCCGGCCGTCCATCATCCTGATCGTCACCCGCTCGCCCGGCGCGAGGCTCGCGGCACTTCTTGCAATTCTCCCGTCCGCCTCGACGATGCAGTATCCCCGCTCCAGGATCGCAAGCGGGTTCTGCCCGCTAAGGCTCGCCCGGACCTCCGCGAGGGCGGCCCGTTCCCGCTGCACCCGTCCGGCCGCCGCCCGCCTGAGCAGTTCCTCGTGCTCGGCGAGGCGCTGCATCCGTTCGTTGATGCGGCGCGAAAGCCGCCGGGGGTGCATGCGCTCCCGGAGGTCCTCGACCTCGCCCGCCGCGGCGGCGACGCGGTGGAGGAGGAGCGAGCGCATCCTCTCCTCGAACCCGGCGAGTTCCCGGAGCACCTCCCGGCGCTCCGGCACCGCCCGTTCCGCCGCTGCGGAGGGCGTCGGCGCCCGGAGGTCCGCGGCGAAGTCGCAGAGGGCGGTGTCCACCTCGTGCCCGACGGCGCTGATCACCGGCGTCCTGCACCCCGCGACCGCCCGCACGACGTCGGGATGGTTGAAGGGGAAGAGGTCCTCGAAACTCCCGCCCCCGCGCCCGACGATGATCACGTCCACCAGCCCGTCGATCCGCCGGATCGCCTCCGCGATCTCGGCGTGCGCCCCCTCGCCCTGGACGGCCGTCGGGGAGAGGATCACCTCCGCCGGGTAGCGCCGGGAGATGACCGAGCGGATGTCCGCGAGCGCCGCGCCGGTCGGGGAGGTGACCACGCCGATCCGCTGCGGGAAGGCGGGCAGCGCCCGTCTCCGCTCCGGGGCAAAGAGCCCCTCCGCATCGAGTTCCTTCTTCCAGCGCTCGACCATGAGGTGCCGGGGACCGGCACCTGCCTGACGGAGTTCCCTGACGATCAGCTGATACTTCCCGTGGGGCTCGTAGACCTCCACGGTCCCCAGGGCAAGGACGTCCATCCCATCCCCCGGCGCGAACGTGAGCCCCGCGGCGTAAGAGCGCCACATGGCGCAGTTGATCAGGGCAGAGTCCCGCCCGTCTCTCTCCGAGAGCGAGAAGTAGCGGTGGCCGGAGGCGTGGTTCTTGTAGTTGGTCACCTCCCCCCGCACCCAGATCTGGTGCAGCCGGGCGTCGTCGAGGAGGTCGCAGATGAGCCCCGAGACCTCCGAGACCCCGAAGATCGGGGTTCCGAACTGTTCCGGGCCGGTGGAATGACCGCCGATCATCATCACAATCTATTAGGCCGATCGGTTATATCAAGTAGTGTTATGGGCCGTTTCGCCGTCTCGACCATGTTCTTCCACGAGTACCCCTGCGACTATATCTTCGACTACGTCGCTGAATCCGGCCTCGGCGGCCTCGAATTCTGGGTCGAGACGCCCCACTTCTGGCTCCGCGACCGCCCTGAAGACGAACTCGCCGGTTGTATCGCCGCCCACCCGGAACTCTCGCCGATCACCGTCCATGCCCCGACGCTGGACCTGAACCCCTGCTCCATCAACCCGCGAGTCGCCGATATATCGGTCGAGTACACCATCGAGGCCATCCAGATGGCGGAACGGATGGGTGCAGCGGTCGTCACCGTCCACCCCGGGAAGAGGACGGCAAAACGGCACCCGAGCGCCTACGACTACCGGCGGTTCGAGGCGTACATCGCCCGGCTCCGCGAAGCCGCCGAGGGGACGCGGGTGAAAGTGGCGATCGAGAACCTGGAGCCTCGGGTCAACGCTCTCCTCTCCACGGCGGAGGATGCGGCCGAGGTGCTCGAGCGGGAACCCTGGCTCTGGTTCACGCTGGATATGGGGCATGCCATGATGACGTCATCGGTGGAGGCGACCCGGTTCATCGATCTCTGCATCGAGCGGATGGTGAACGTCCACGTCAGTGCGCTCGGCGGCAACGGGCGGCCCCACCACCCCATCCACGGCGACCTGCCTGCGACCCGGGTGCTTGAGGACCTCGCCGACCGGGGCTACGACGGATACCTCACCCTGGAACTCGAGGACCTGGTCTTTCCCGGAGCGCTCTCGTCCGAAGAGAAGGTCGTGCTTCTTTCCCGGGAATCGGAGGCGCTACGAGAGGCGTTCTCGTGATGCGCTGGTTTTATATCATCTGCCTACGACATAGTTCATATAATCCCGGTGATCAATCAATCCCGGATGTTGCCGCTTGATGCGGCGTGGAGTCAATGGTAGTCGTAGACTTTCTCACCATAGGGATCATTTTATTCATTGTTTGTCTGCTCCTTTCGGGCTTCTTCTCGAGTTCGGAAGTCGCCCTCATATCGATAACCCGGACGAAAGTCCGCGCTCTCGTAAACCAGGGTCGAAAAGGAGCGGAAGCACTCGATGCGCTGAAACGATCGAACGATACTATAGCCCTCACCACCCTGATCGGGAACATCATTGCGAACGTCGCGGTAGCGGTGCTCGCGACCGCGATCGCCGTCACTCTCTACGGCACCGCCACCGGCATCGCGATAGCGGCCGTCGTCACGGTGCTCCTGCTTCTGGTCTTCGGTGAGATCGGGCCGAAGATGTACGCGTCCCGCCACACCGAAGACGTCGCGCTCCGCGTCGCCCGGCCGATCCTCTACTTCTCGAAGGTTCTCTACCCGGTGCTCTGGGTCTCGGACCGGATCAAGGGGCAGTTCGCCTTCAGGCCCGGCGTGACCGATCCGACCGTCACCGAGGCGGAGATCAAGGAGTGGATCGACGTCGGCGAGGAGGAGGGGACGATCGAGGAGGAGGAGCGCGACATGCTCTACTCGGTGCTGCGCTTTGGAGACACGACGGTTCGCGAGGTGATGACGCCCCGGGTGGACGTCGTCATGGTCGAGGACGTCGCCACGCTCGAGGGTGCCCTTGCCATCCTCAACGAGACGGGGTTCTCCCGGATCCCCGTCTACCATGAGCGTATCGACAACATCGTCGGGCTCCTGAACGTGAAGGACGTCTTCTCGGCGGTCTTCCGGCAGCAGACGAGCGCGACGATCGCGAACCTGATGTATGAACCCTACTTCATCCCCGAGAGCAAGAAGATCGACGAGCTCTTGAAGGAACTCCAGGTGAAGAAACAGCACATGGCGGTCGTTCTCGACGAATACGGGTCGTTTGCCGGGATCGTGACGGTCGAAGACATGCTCGAGGAACTGGTCGGCGAGATCATGGACGAGTTCGACGAGGAGGACCCTGAGGTGCAGCAGATCGAGGACGGCGTCTACCTGGTCGATGCGCGGACGTGGGTGGAGCACATCAACGATGACCTGGAGTTGTCCCTCCCGCTGACGGACGCCTACGAGAGCATCGGCGGCCTCGTCATCGAACGGCTGGGCCACATCCCCCGCCGCGGCGAGGTGGTCAAGATCGAGGAGAGCAACATCACGCTGGTGGTGATGCAGGTGCGGGGCCGGCGGCTCGTCAAGGTGAAACTGATCGTCGCCCCCCGGAACGGGCAGGGCGAGGCCCGGTAGAGGAGTCGATACATATGCGTCGAGAGATGTCTGTTGATAAGAAACGGATTGCGTTCCTCGTCTCGGGGAGAGGATCAAACTTTCAGGCGGTGGCCGATGCCGTCGCGGCCGGGGATATCCCCGGGATCTGCGTGGGCCTCGTCACCGACAACCCGAAGGCCTACGCGATAGAGCGGGCGAGACGTGCCGGTGTCCCGGTGACGGTCGTCGACTATGCGCGGTTCCCAACGAAGGCCGCCTACGAGGAGGCGCTCATCGCCGCGATGCGGGGCTGCCGGGCAGACCTCTTCGTCCTCGCGGGCTACATGCGGATCCTCGGGCCCGGTATCGTCCGCGAGTTCTCGGGCCGGATGATGAACATCCATCCCGCCCTGCTCCCGGCGTTCTCCGGCCTGCACGCGCAGCGGCAGGCGATCGAGTACGGGGTGAAGGTCGCGGGCTGCACCGTCCACCTGGTCGACGAGGGGCTGGATACCGGCCCCATCGTCGTCCAGAGGTGCGTGCCGGTCCTCCCGGACGACGACGAGACGGCGCTCGCCGACCGGATCCTCGCCGAGGAGCACGAAGCCCTCCCGCTTGCGGTGAAACTCTTCTGCGAGGGGCGCCTCGAAGTCGATGGCCGCCGGGTGCGGGTCCGCTGACCGCGACTATCTACCTGCTATATATTCTCGCGCCTCCAATCTCAAGACCCACCACTGAGACGGATCGCACCATGGCAGACACTACACGAAGATCAGGCTCCCGGAGACTTGCTCGCGAGAGGATCGCCGTCCTCTTTGCGCGTGCCGCGGAGTTCTACCCGGAGAATCCCGGCTGGAGCAACCGGTGCGTGGAGCTGGCCCGCAGGATCGGCATGCGCCACCGGGTCCGGATAGAGCGGCCGCTGAAGCGCCGTTTCTGCCGCCGGTGTTACGCCTACCTCGTCCCGGGGTCGAACGCGCGTGTCCGGGTTCACCGGGGCCGTGTGGTCGTCACCTGTCTTGCCTGCGGGCACCGGTCACGGTTCCCGGTCGGGAGGCCGCAAGAATGAGCAGAGAGTCATACCAGGATCTCAAGCCCACCATCTGGGTCGGGAAACGCGGCATCACGAACGTCATGATCGACGAGATCCGGCGGCAGCTCAAGGACCGGAAGGTCGTCAAGGTGAGATGGCTCAGGAACACCGAGGTCGATCCCGAGGAGATAGCGGCATCGGCCGGGGCGGTTCTGGTCGAGGTCAGGGGGCGGACGCTCGTCCTTGCGGAGCGCCGGAACCGATCGCCCGGGCACAATCCTCGAAATATATAAAACATCACTGGACGAATATGTAAAGACTGTTAGCGAGAGTGAGGTTCATCTATGACGACTGTATATGACATCCCTGCCGATATGCTCATCCGGCAGGTGGCAGAAGAACTCAAGAAAAATTCGCAGATTCAGCCCCCCGACTGGGCCGCTTTTGCAAAGACGGGGGTATACAAAGAGATGCCCCCCGAGAATGACGACTGGTGGTACGTGCGTACGGCGGCGGTCTTCCGGAGAATCTACACCGACGGCCCTGTCGGCATCCAGAGGATGCGTTCCGCCTACGGCGGCAGTGCCAACCGCGGTTCGGCTCCGAACCGGTTCAAACGTGGAGGCGGGTCGATCGTCAGGAAGATCTTCCAGCAGCTCGAAGCGGCCGGATACGTCGCTCACGGTGTTGGGGGACGGACGGTGACCCCGGCAGGCAGATCCTTCCTCGACAACGTAGCAAACGGCCTCAAATCCGAGGCCGCGAAAGCTGCCCCCGGCCTTGCGAAGTACTGATCTCCGGAGGCATGACTGATGGTAGACGACGAACTCGCTGAACTGCGCCGCCGCAGACTGGAACAGATGCAGCGGCAGCAGGGGATGGATCAGCAGGCTCTGGAGGAAGAGGCCGCACGCCAGCAGCAGATGGATGCACAGATCCGCGCCGCGCTCCTGGAGATCCTGGAACCTGAAGCGAGGGAGCGGCTCAATACCATCAAGTTGACCCGGCCGGAGTTTGCAAAAGCGGTTGAGCAGCAGCTGGTGATGCTGGCCCAGAGCGGCCGTGTCCGGCAGCGGATCACCGACGAGCAGCTGAAAGCCCTGCTTGCCCAGGTGACGCCGGCGAAGAGAGAGTTCAGGATTACGCGGAAATAATGGAAGCAGGTGTGCTCTTCTCGGGTGGGAAAGACAGCGCGCTCGCGGCGATCATGCTCGCGCGCGATTACGGCGTGGAACTGAATACCTGTGTATTCGATCCCGACCGTGAGGTCCCGGAGGTGCGGGCCGCAGCGGCTGCCCTGGGCCTTCCCTTCAGGAGAAGGGTGCTCGGAAGGGACCTGCTTTCTGAGGCCGTCGACCTGCTCCTCTCGTGCGGATATCCAAACGACGCGATCGACCTGGTTCACCGGACGGCGGTCGAGACCCTTGCGGCCGAGTATGCGGTGGTCGGCGACGGCACCCGCCGGGAGGACCGGGTCCCCCGGCTCGAACGCCCCGAGGTCCAGCACCTGGAGATGACCACCGGCTGCTCTTACGTCCGGCCGCTCCTCGGCTACGGGAAGACCGAGGTGGAGCGGCTCTGTAAGCGATTGCTCGTGGTGCGGTACGGGGAGACGGGCAGCATCGGGAACGGCGACTACGAAGGGGAGATCAGGAGCGCCCTTTGCGCCCGCGGTATCGACCCGGCGCCGTTCTTTCCCTCCGGTCACCTGCAGTCGCTGGTGGTTGCTCTGAGAGATACCTGAATATTACGAGTGTGGAAACTATGAGTAAATTGATGAAGGGCCGGAAGATCCGGCTGGCAAAGGCATGCGAGCAGAACCGCCGCGTGCCGGCATGGGTGATGATCAAGACCAACCGTGCGGTTGCGTCCCATCCGAGGCGGCGCAACTGGCGCCGGAGTTCCCTGAAGGTGTAAGGCTATGGCAGAAGCATTGAAGGAGCATATCTATATCATCCCTCTGCGTGAGGTGAAGCGTTCTCCCCGGTGGAAGCGGGGGAACACTGCGATCAAGGACATCAGGGCGTTTCTCGAGCGGCACATGAAGAGCGAGGACGTCAAACTCGACCAAAGCATCAACGAGAAGGTCTGGGAGAACGGCAGTTCCAAGCCCCCGAGAAAGATTCGCGTCCGCGCGATGAAGTTCGAGGACGGGCAGGTCCAGGCCGAGCTCGCCGAGGAGTGAAATGACAGGGACGATCGATCTCACCGGCGATCCGAACATCGGCGTTTATGCCCGGGTATTTGAGGATATAGCGATCGTCTACCCGGGGGCGCCCGAGGGGTTCACCGCGACCCTTGCACAGGAACTCGATATCGAGATCGTGAGTACCTTCATCCAGGGAAGCAGCATCATCGGTTCGCTCGTTGCCGGTAACAGCCGGGGCCTGGTCGTCAGCGGCCTTGCCACCGACGCTGAGCTCTCGGTCCTGAGCGAGTACCGGGACATTTTCCTGCTCGAGGGAGCCATGAACGCGGCCGGCAACGTCATTCTTGCAAACGATTACGTTGCCGCCGTCCACCCCGAGATGGAGTTCGATGTTGCCGAAGAGATCGGATCGTTCCTCGGGGTGCCGGTGGTCCGGCTGACGCTCGGCGGCATCAAGACCGTCGGCATGGCCGGGTTTGCGACGAACAAGGGTATCCTTGTCCACCCGAGGGCCAACGATACGGAGATCGCGAACCTCGAGCGGGTGGTCGATCTCCCGATCGGCCTCGGGTCGGTCAACATGGGCGGCGGTCTCGTGGGTACCGGGCTCCTTGCAAACAGCAAGGGGTACGTCGCAGGATCCGCCACGACCGGGTTCGAGCTGGGACGGATAGAAGAAGTCTTTGGATTTTTGGAGTGATACAACATGGAGAACCAGATGTTTGAAGTTGTAGGCGCGTGCAAGATCAACAACGAGTGGAAACCGTACCGCAAGGTCATCGGCGCTCTGAACGAGAACCTGGCAAAAGAGAAGGTTCTTGCCGATATCGGGAGCAAACACCGCCTGAAGAGAAGTTATATCTCGATCGAATCGGTTAACGTAGTAGCTGGTGAATGACGTGAACCAGGCAGATCCCCGCGAGATACAGACCCTCCAGATGTACCTGAACGAGTACGGGCAGCAGATCGAACTCATGACGCAGCAACTCGCGATGATCGAGCAGCAGCGGCTTGAGGGCACCGCCGCCATCGAGACCCTCCGCGCGATCCAGGAGAACGCGGACGGAGTCGTCCTTCTCCCTGTCGGGGGAGGCGCGTACCTCCGGGTGAAGGTGCTCGACGCCGGCCACGTTCTCGTGAACATCGGTTCAGATGTCTCCGTCGAGAGGGCCACCGCAGACGCGGTGGAGTATCTGGGGGATCGGCTAACCGAACTTGAGGCCGTGGCAAAGAAGGTCTCGGGCTCGGTCGAACACCTTCAGGGCCAGGCAACGGAGATCTCCCGGCGTCTCGAGGCGGCGTATCGGGGGGCCCGGCAGGCTCAGGCAGGCCAGGGCGGAAGTTCATAATGTTTGATTCCTTAAAGAAAAAACTTCAGAATATCAGGACGAAATTCGCCTCGAATATCGAGGAGGCTGCCGGGCCGGAACCGGAGCCGCAGGTTGCAGAACTGCCGGAGGCCGCGGAGGTTCAAGCACCTGTCCCCACCCCGACCACCCGATCCGAACCTTCCATCACGGAAAAGAAGGTGCAGGAGGCCCGGGAGAACCCCACGTTTTTTGAGAAGGTGAAAGTCCTTGTCCGGGACCGGGAGGTCCTCCTCCAGGAAAAGGACGTCGAGGAGCCGCTCTTCGAACTCGAGATGGTTCTCCTTGAAAACGACGTCGCGCTCCCGGTCACGGACGAGATCATCGCCCGCATGCGCCGCGACCTGGTGGGCAGGCGCCGTAAGATCGGCGCATCGGTCGACGACCTGGTCGTATCGACCCTGCGCTCCGCGCTCTGCGGGGTGCTGGGCGACGGTCTCGACCTTGCCACCTACATCCGCGAGCACGAGCGGCCGGTGAAGATCCTCTTTACGGGCGTGAACGGGACCGGCAAGACGACGACCGTCGCGAAGGTCGGGCAATACCTGCAGAAGAACGGTTTTACGGTCGTGATCGGTGCAGGCGACACCTTCCGTGCGGGTGCGATCGAGCAGATACGGGTTCACGCCGACCGCCTCGGGATCAAGACGATCCAGCACCAGGCGGGCGCCGACCCCTCTGCGGTCCTCTTCGACGCCGTCCAGTACGCAAAGGCGCACGATATCGACGTCGTCCTCGCCGATACGGCGGGAAGGTTCCACAACCGGGCGAACCTCATGAACCAGCTCGATAAGATCCGGCGGGTCATGAAGCCCGATCTCGTCGTCTACGTCGACGAGGCGGTCGCAGGAAACGACGCGGTCATCCGGGCCGACGAGTTCAACAAGGCCGTCGGCACCGATGCGGTCGTTCTGACGAAGGCGGATATGGATCCGAAGGGAGGCGCGGCGATATCGGTCGCTCACACCGTTGGAAAACCGATCCTCTTCCTCGGTACCGGCCAGGGCTACGACGACATCATGCCGTTTGAACCCCGCGCCGTGGTGAACGAACTCCTTGGAGATGATGCCTGATGCTCGATAACCTCGGCACGTCCTTGAAAGACGCCGTCAAGAAGCTCGCCGGCAAGACGGTGATCGACCGTGCGGCGGTCGACGAACTGGTGCGCGACCTGCAGCGTGCGCTCCTCCAGTCGGACGTCAACGTCAAACTCGTGATGCACCTCTCCCAGGCGATCAAGCAGCGCGCTCTCGATGAGGAGCCCCTGAAGGGGATGGGTGTCCGGGAGCACGTTCTCCGGATCGTCTACCAGGAACTCGTCCGGCTGATGGGAACGCCCGGCGAGGTGGCTCTCGGGCCCCAGACGATCCTGATGGCGGGGCTGCAGGGGAGCGGGAAGACCACGACGACCGCGAAACTCGCCCGCTACTTCCAGCGCAAGGGGCTGCGGGTCGGGGTGATCTGCGCCGATACCTTCCGGCCGGGCGCCTATCAGCAGTTGAAGACCCTCTGCGACCGGATAGCCGTCCCATGCTTCGGAGACCCGAACGAGAAGGATGCGCTCAAGATCGTCCGGGAAGGCCTCCCGAAGTACCGCAAACAGTACGAAGTCATCATCATCGACACCCAGGGACGGCACGCCCTCGAGGAGAACCTGATCGAGGAGATCGTCAACATCAACGAGATCGCGCACCCGGACCACCGGTGGCTCGTCATCGACGCGGCGCTCGGTCAGCAGGCGAGCGAGCAGGCCCGGAGATTCCACGAGGCGATCGGGATCGACGGTGTCCTGGTCACGAAGATGGACGGCACGGCGAAGGGCGGAGGCGCTCTCTCGGCGGTAGCCGAGACGCAGAGCGGGATCGTCTTCATCGGGAGCGGCGAGACGATCGAGGACCTTGAGAGGTTCGACCCGGACGGGTTCATATCCCGGCTGCTCGGGATGGGCGACTTAAAAGCGCTCGTCGAGCGGGCGGAGGAAGCGGTCTCGACCGAGGATCTCGACGTCAACGCGATGCTCAAGGGGAAGTTCACGCTCCGGGACATGTACAAGCAGCTCGAGGCGCTCAACAAGATGGGGCCCCTGAAGCAGATCATGAGCATGCTCCCTCTCGGCGGGATGCAGATCCCCGACGACGCCTACGACATCACCAGCACGAAGATGCAGCGCTACAAGGTGATCATGGACTCGATGACGTCTCCCGAGCTCGACGACCCGTCGATGATCGGGAGCTCCCGGATCCAGCGGATCGCCCGGGGCGCCGGCGTGACGCCCGACGACGTCCGCGACCTCATCAAGTACTACAAGATCATGCAGCGTGCCCTGAAGGGCATGCGGGGCATGGGCGGCGGCAAGTTCAACATGCAGCGCATGATGAAGAAGTTCGGCGGACCTAGTAGATGAAACGGTTTGCCGTCGTGGGCCACCTTGCCGTGACGAGCGGCACCTTCAGCCTCAACGATCTGCCCGGGAGCGGCGGGAGGATGGACGTCCTCTGCCGCTCCGTCAACTCCTCGTTCTTCCTCTCTCACGATCTGCGCCGCGACGTCGAGTGCTACCTCATCCTCTGCGGCGAGCCCGGGCCCGAGAAGACCGTCCTCTTTCGCGGCGCCGGGGTCAGGCATCTCTCGCCGGACGAGCGGAGCAGCGCCGCCCTGATCAAGAAGGCGCTCTCGATCCCCTGCGGGGACGAGTTCCGGGAGTCGACCCCGGGCGTCTACGTCCGCCGCGGCGGGCTCTCCCGGCTGCTTGCCGAGATCCCGTTCGCGGTGCTCGACGAGGCGGGCGAGGACGTCAGGGCGGCACCCGATCTCCCGGAGAACTATCTCCTCTCGGATCACCATAACTTCACCGCGGAGGAGGAGGCTTCGATCGCGGGCTACCCCCGCTACTCGGTCGGGCCGCGGTCGCTGCACGCCGATCACACGATCACCGTCCTCTTAAACGAGATGGACCGGAGGGAATCCTGATGGATATCATACAAGAGGTAGAAGCAATTCTTGGATACGGCGATACCTGCAACCACTGCCTCGGGCGGTTCTTCGGCAAGCGGTCGTTTTCGCTTACGAACGAGGAGCGGGGCAGGGCTCTTCGGATCGCGCACGAGATTGCGGCAAACGAGCCGCACCATGAACCGGACCCGGATTCCTGCTGGGTATGCGCCGGCGAACTCTCCCGCACCGAAGACTGGGCGAAGAGGGTGATCGAGGCACTGGACGGTATCGAGTTTTCAACGTTCCTTATCGGGACGAAGGTGCCGCCGCTCGTCGCGGAGAGCGAGGAGATGGTCTGGAGCGATCTCTCGCTCCGCGACCCCGAACCGCTGAAGGCCGAGATGAACCGGGAGGTCGGAAAAGCCGTCTCGGCCCTCACGGGGAAGACGGCCGACCTGAAGAAACCCGACGTCGTCGCGATCCTCGATCTCGGGGAAGGCACTGTCGAGGTGCAGGTGAACCCCGTCTTCTTCTCCGGCCGCTACATGAAGTACGAGCGCGGCATCCCCCAGACCCACTGGGATTGCCGGGCGTGCAGGGGGGCCGGGTGCGAGAAGTGCGACTTCACGGGCAAGCAGTACGCCGACTCCGTCGAGGAACTGATCGGGAGGCCGGCGATCGAGGCCTTCGACGCGGAGAACGCCGTCTTGCACGGTGCCGGAAGAGAGGATATCGATGCCCGGATGCTCGGATCGGGCCGCCCCTTCGTGATGGAGATCGAGGCACCGCGGAAGCGGTCGCTGGATCTCGCGGCGCTTGAGGCGGAGATCAACCAGGCGGCCGACGGCCGGGTGGCGGTCCATCTCGACGGATGGACGGATCGGAAGATGGTGCAAAGCCTTAAATCCGACAAAGCGCATAAAAAATACAGGATCCTGGTCGAGATAGACGGTTCTGCAACCCCAGATGAGTTCAGGACAGCCCTCGATCAGTTAAAAGGTGTAACGATACGACAGCGCACCCCCCTGCGGGTGTCACACCGACGGGCAGATAAAGTTCGGGAACGGCGTGTCCTCGATATCGGATGCACGGGCACGGAAGGCGACAGATACTGGGTTGAAGTCGTCGGCGAAGCGGGCCTCTACATCAAAGAACTGGTATCGGGAGACGGCGGGAGAACCCAGCCCAGCCTTGCCCAGATCCTGGGGCGCACCGCAAGTGTTGTCAGCCTCGATGTGGTGCTGGTCAAAACTGCAAACGAGTATGGTGAGTAATCATGGCACATCACAATGGACCACGCAAGAAGACGCGGTATAAGTTCAAGAAGGACCTCAGAAAACGCGGTATCACCCCGGTCACCTCGGTGATTCAGAACTACGAGATCGGGCAGAAGGTGCACGTCGTGGTCGAGCCGAGTGTCCAGAAGGGCATGCCCCACCGGAGGTTCCACGGGAAGACCGGCACGGTCATCGGACAGCGCGGACGCGCATGGGTGGTCGAGGTCAGCGATGGCGATTCGGTAAAGCAGGTGATTGCGAGACCGCAACATCTAAAAGCGCAGAAAGTATAATCCTCAACAGGTAGTGGTTGGCATGACGGTAAAACGAATTGTGAGTGAAGAGCGGATGCTGCTCCCCGAGTTGCGGGATACCCTTCTCTCGGTGGAGGCAGCCCGGCTTGAGTCCGGAGAGGAGATGTCGTATGAGTTTCGTAAGAGTATCGAGCATGCCAACCAGCTTACAAAGGCGTCTTCGGAGAAGGGTCGCGCCCTTGTCGACGAGCTCCTGAAACTCGAGAAGATGAAAGAGGAGATCGCCTACCGCATCGCGAACCTGATGCCGCGAACCCGGGACGAACTGCGGGCAATCTACGCCAAAGAACGGTTCAATCTTACAACGGAAGAGCTTGACGAGATCCTCGACCTGGTAATGACCCACTTCTGATCGAAGGGGTGGTGCCAATGAAGACCGAAAGGAAAGAGGAGAACGCGATAGTCATCGATGTCCTTCCCATGGGGTACATGAGCGAGCAGCGTCAGGCCTACAAGCGCGAACCGATCGTCCAGGCGGTCGGCGTGGACCAGTTCAAGTTGCTCGAGCTCATCCCGAAGCAGGGTGCGGACATTCAGATCTACGATCGCGTCTATATCGGCGATGCGGAGCGAGAGAAGGTCGAGCGTGTCAAGCGGCGGATCGGTTACGAGGACCTGACGGCGACCGCGAAACTCGAGTTGCCGTTCGTGGTCGAGCAGATCGTCGGCGAGAACGAACAGCGGTTCGTCGAGTTCTTCAACAAGTCCGTCTCCATCACGCCGAAGTTCCACATGCTGCACCTGCTCCCCGGCATCGGGAAGAAACTGCTCTGGGAGGTCCTCGAACAGCGGGAAAAGAAGCCGTTCGAGAGTTTTGCCGACATCTCAGGGCGGATCAGGTCGCTTCCGCACCCGAGCCGGATGATCATCAGCCGGATCCTGCGCGAGATCGAGGACCCGGACGAGAAGTATCACGTCTTTACATCGAGATGAGCGCTCCGCGGGATCAGCATTTCCTCGTCGACCACTGGGCCGTCGAGAAGATTGCCGGTTTTGTCGAGGTCTCCGGCAGGAGGGTGCTTGAGATCGGGCCCGGCGAGGGGATCCTCACCCGCGCCCTCCTCGACCGGGGCGCAACCGTCATCGCGGTAGAGATCGATCCGGCTCTCGTGGAGGAGCTCGAGATCGCCTTCGCCGACGAGATCGATGAAGGGCGCCTCGAGATCGTCCCGGGTGACGCGAAGAAGGTGGATATCCCGCCGTTCGATATCGTCGTCGCGAACCTTCCCTACTCTGTTTCTTCGCAGTTGACGTTCCGGCTGCTTGCGATCGGCTTCGAGGTCGCCGTTCTGATGTACCAGAAGGAGTTCGCCCAGCGGATGATCGCGCCGCCGGGGACGTCGAACGTCGGGCGGCTCTCGGTGATGGTGCAGACGTATGCATCGGTGAAGCCGCTGCTTGACCTCTCGCCCACTTCGTTCCGCCCGAGGCCCCAGGTCCGCTCCTGGGTCGTCCGGATCACGCCGCGCGACCCGCCGTATCCGATAGCGGACAGGCAGGTCTACGCCGACGTCGTCCGGGTGCTCTTCTCCCACCGGCGTAAGACCATAAGGAAGGGCCTTCGGAGCGGCAAAGATACGTTCTCGCCCGGGTCGATCGAACGGGCAATCGCGGAGCTCCCGGACGATCTCCTGCAGCGCCGGCCTGAGGACCTGGCGCTCGAAGAGTTCGCGCTGATCGCGAACCGGCTCGCCGGGTGCTGAGGATGCTCCCCGACCAGGTCTATTCTCCCGCCGAGGACTCGCACCTCCTCCTCCGGGCGGCGCTCGCCGAGGTCCGGGAGACCGACCGGGTGCTCGAGGTTGGGACCGGGAGCGGCTACGTCGCGGCCGGGATGCTCGGCCGGGCGGCGATGGTGACCGCGACCGATATCAACCCCTTCGCGGTGGGGTGCGCCCGCGCCCGGGGCGTGGCGGCGGTCTGGACCGACCTCGCCGCGGGACTCTGTGGCCCGTTCGACCTCATCCTCTTCAACCCCCCCTATCTCCCGACGGCTCCAGAAGAGCGGATGGATGACTGGATGGAGTATGCCCTCGACGGCGGGCCGACGGGGAGGGTCGTCATAGAACGGTTCGCCGCGGAGATCGGCCGGGTGCTTGCGCCCTTCGGGCGAGTCCTCCTCCTTGTCTCGTCGCTGACCGGGCTTGACGCAGTCCGGGAACTCTTCGCACGGGCGGGGTTCATTTCGTTCGTCGTTGACGAGGAGAGGGTCGAGGACGAGACCCTCTACGTGATCCGGGCGATGCGTGATCTCTGCCGGATGGGGGCGTGAGGCTCCCCTGGAAGGTTTTAATTTGCGGGGGTGAAGCGAGGCGGATCGAGAAGTATTGGTGCAGGTGCTCCCCCTTTCCCACCTTCCCTCACCGCTGAGATAAATTCTTTCTGAAACCTTTCTATTTTCAGAGTTCTTTTGAATTTTATCGAGAGTTATTTCCACTCAGATATATTTCGTTGTCCATCAGATCTAGGCACATAGTATGCCTGATTTCTACTGTTTGGCTTGTCAGGAATTGTCAGAAACACCCTTTCCGCATTGACAAGTTCCCTTAAGCAGTTTTTGGCCCATGTTCGTGTCTTTCTAAACAAGAAACTGATCTCCGTAGCAGTAAATGGGCAGACTTTGCATACCTTGAATATCAGTTCCTCTCGTTTCTCCGGTGTAATTCTCTGTCCAAGGTTTTGAATCTCGTCTTGGAGACTATCCGGAAGTAGTGATAATATACGATCTCTCTCCGATTCTATCTGGGTATCTTGTGTTCTTAACTGGGTAACTAAGTCTAATTCGGACTTATTTTCAGTTTCGATCTGGATATCTTGCACTCTTATTTGGGTATCTAAGCCTGTTTTTGGCTCCTTTTCCAAGCAACTACTGGACAGTGTATAATATGTTCCGGATCCGTGTGAGTGCTGTTCTAAAATACCGCATCCTCGGAGTTTCGTAAGGAGGTTACTCGCCTTTGGCGTATCATACCCCGTCAGTTTTCTACACTCCTCGTTTGAAACAGAGCCCGTATTTCTTGCAAAGACCAAAGTACGGGCTTCTTCTCCGGAGAGACCAAACCGGTTAAACTGATTTAACCAGGCAAGTGCTGCCTCATCCATTAACTGGTGAAGCGAAAGTGTTGCAACAAAGGTATTGTCTGTTTTCGATGACATGAAGTGGGGCGGGGGAAGTTGGGCTTCTTGCATCCTTTTCTGGACTTTTGCGATACCGGAACCCTTATTTTCCGCATATTCTGTTTCATGTAGAACGCTTGCAATCGTCTGATTCCGGCTCTGTGAACCCGGCGTACCGATACGATCAATTGGTTTCAATGAGTATCCAGGGTTATGGAACTCAATTCTATCAGTAAATCGAACCACTAAAGTAGGTCCGGCTACCTGATAGTCACGGTGCATAACCGCATTCACAAGAACTTCACGAATTGCATCGTATGGAATTGCAGGTTTTTCCTCACGTGTTAAACTTCCTTTCGGGAATGAAAACTCTCGCTCCATACTATCCATAATTGCAGCTTCCGCTTTTGGAAGAAGTGTCAATAAAGCTTCTCTCAACTCAATTGAGTAGTATGTATCATCCATTTCGCCTCCCCAATCTCTTCCTTTGACCCGGACATAATCAAACCTCATCATTGAAAAATAACGTCTTAACACATTTTCATTCCCGAACAGGAGCAATCCCGCGATAGTTGGTCTTGAAATCCCGTCTACCTTCTCGATACAATGGAGGGCATCAAGCAACTCCTCATCATTATAACGCAGCTCCGATGCATTAGGATGCTTTTTTGCCCGCAGTTTCCGATACTCGTTTAATGCATTGGGGTTTATGTCCGACACTGACGTTTGGGGAAGCACCGTCTCATCATACGGTCGGATATTCCGCAGTTGGAATAGCTGGGCTAAATCATCTGGCGTGCATACCTGGTCAGTTGGCCCAACCCTGATGTACGTTCCCTTATCTAGCCCCTGTTTCTTCATGAATATTGGTTTTAACCGTGCTTCTGCTTCAGGAACATGCACACAAACCACAGTTTTCCCTTCCAAAATCCCACTTTGAATGTTTGGGCGGATAATTTCATTAAACTTAGACGAACATTGGGTTGCTAAATCACTCTGAAGTTTATCCGGATTACCAACACCCACGACGGTATATTTTGGGCTGGCGTTTTTATCCTCTTTGATGCCAAGGAGAAGATACCCTCCACCAAGTCCAATCGTATTTGCATAGGCACAAACTGTCTGCATCACAGAATTTCCGATCTCGTTGCCGAGTTTCACCTCTAGCCAGATATGCTCGTCTCTTTGTAGAAGTTGTTCCCATAATTTGTTAATATTCATATTGTATCTCCTGGGACCAGATTCTAGGCTGGAATTCACTAGCATATATTATGCTTGTAAATTCATATTATCTTTCCATAGATCAGGGTGTTACGCTCACGGAGATAACTATCATTTAATGTCTTACTGACTTGTCATCTCCAACAGCATGCCACGGGTGAAAATGGTGGGAGTTCCCTTCACGCATCCGTGGCAGCCTGGATCAGGTCCGCACCGTGTAGCCCGCCTCGGCCAGCACCTCAATCACCCGCCGATCCCATGCGGCATCGTCGGGTTCGGCCCGGTGGTTGATTCGTTCTTCAAAGAGCCGGATCAACAGAGCGTCCTCTGTGGCCAGGTGACGCTGGCCCATGATCCTTCCCGCTCTTCTCCCCGAGTTGTCGAGGATGAGCAGGCGCCAGCAGCCGTAGTCCCGGCAGATCTCGGGGCGCGTCAGGTGGACGGTGCAGTATCCCTTCGCGGCCGCCGCATCGTACCGTAAGAACGGGCACGCCTCCGGCCGCTCGGAGAAGATGCTCCTGTCGGCAAACAGGGAGATCTTGTCCGGATCGATCGAGACCTCTGTCGTCTCGCCCGTGTACTGGTTGCGGATCAGGAAGCGGTGATTCCCATAATCGGTATGGATCGTATGGACCAGGCCCAGGTGGCTGCAGCATTCGCCGCACTGACTGCATTCAAATGACAGGGGACACCTCTTCCCGATCACCGTTAGTGGATGAACCTATTTGAATGAAGGGGAGATGTTGCAGTAACACTCTACGATACTACGGGTAGTCTGAGATCCCCGGGCCTTCCCGCTCGCATGCCGGTCCCGGGATACGGCTTTTCCCGGGGTATCACCATGACTGCCCCCGCCCCTTGTGGGCGGGGGAGGAGCGCGAAGCGCGGGTGGGGTGGGGTGGGGCTACAGGTATCATCGGAGGTGAACGGGGGAGGAAGGCCCCCTCCTCCCCGCGAGCCGCCACGGTCCACAGCGTGAAGAGGTACTTGCGCGAGAACGACCCGGTCGGGCACGAACCTCGTCAGGGAAGAATGGCGCCTTGAATAAGGCTTAACCGGAGGTCAGTAATGGGAAAAATTCAGGTTGGATCCACCGAGTTCGGTCATCAGTTGGTTGCCGGGAGGGGGACACCCCCTCTCGATCCCTCCCCCGTCCAGGCGTATACTCGATGGGAAACCGTTTCATCCTTTCTGCCCCGGATATAGTTCAGAGGAGAGAAACCTCGGAGGGGAGTGTTCCGATCAGGGTGTACGGGAGGTTCGTAGATCTTTTTGGGGTGGCCTCTTGCATACCGGGGCACTACCGAATCTTCCACCCGCCCTGACCAACAAACAGATGAAATTATTCCCTGCCTCCCTCCGGAGATCCGGATCCATCCAGCACCCCGGTTTAACGCCGAATCGGCCGCCCCTGGAAAATTCGCGGATAAATTGCACTGAACTTGCAGTGAACCTTTATCTTCTTTCACCCCGTTTATATATGATCACTTGACAATGAGCTCTTCCAATAACATCCTCACCGAGGGACCGGTCGGAAAAGGCCTCTTGATGGTGGCTCTCCCGATCATCGTCAGCAATTTCCTCGCGAGCATCGTGGAGGTGGTGGATATGTATTTCATCGGCAAACTTGGCGACGTCTCGATCGCCGGGGGAGCGATGAGTATATCCATCATCATGGTGCTCACGACCGTGATCTTCGGGGTCGTGACGGCAACCGCTGCATTCGTCTCGCGTGCGTACGGATCGGAACGGTTTGAGCGTATCCAGGTGATCCTCTCGCACTCGCTCTATCTGGCGCTCTCCTTCTCGGCGGTCCTTGCTGTCATCGGCCTCTTCTGGTCGCAGGATCTCCTCCTGCTCCTTGGAGCGGATGCCGCGGTTGCAGCGGAGGGGGGGCGCTTCCTCTCCCCGATGCTGATGGGAGCGTTTATCTTTGTCACCCTGATGATCCTGACGACAACCTTCCAGAGCACGGGAGATTCGCGGACACCGATGTTTGTGATGATTGCGGTGAACATCGTGAACGTCGTCCTGAACCCGACGCTGATCCAGGGCCTTGGCGGTCTTCCGGCACTCGGGATAGCCGGGTCGGCGTATGCGTCCCTTGCGTCGCGTGTGATCGGCGTGCTCCTGCTGGTCGGCGCGATGTACCTCCTCCCGTCCAAAAAGAGCGGGCCGGTCAGGTTCCCGAAGAAGTGGACGTTTGAACCGCGACTGGTCATGGATATCCTGAGGGTCACGATCCCATCGGCGGTGCAGAGCGGCATTCGGAGTTTTGCGTTCCTGGGGATGACTGCCATCGTGGCACTGTATGGCACGGCGGCGGTGGCGGCATATGGTATCTGCCAGCGTCTGGATATGCTGGGCCTGATCGTCGTGATGGGTCTCTGCACGGGAGTCGCGGTGATGGTCGGGCAGAACCTGGGGGCGCAGAAGGTGGAGCGAGCGGAGAAGGCGGTCAGGATTGCGCTCGTCGCGAACGCGTCGTTCATGGTGATCGTGGGTCTCTTCTACCTGCGGTTTGCGGAGCACCTCCTGGCGTTCTTCGGCGCGACAGGCGAGTCGCTTGCGGACGGCATCCCGTTCATGCAGATCGTCCCGACGTCGTACTTCGTAATAGCCATGGCGATGACGATGGGGTTTGCGATGAACGGCGCGGGGATGACAAAACCCGGCATGTACGCGGCGATCATAGGACAGCTGATCGTGCAGGTGGGTCTTGCCGCGATCTTTGTTCTGATGGGTATGCCGCTACAGTACATCTGGTACGCGGTGGTCTGCGGCTCCGTGGTGGTCTTCCTGGTTGACCTGTTCTTCTACCGGCGGGGAGCCTGGAAGATGAAGAAACTGAACCTCGGCGGGGAGGAACCGGGGCCGGCCTGAGATCTTTTTTTTACCGGCCGATGCGATCCTCAGGGAGCCGGACCCTCGGCATCCGTTCGCACCCTGCGGTCTTTGATCTCCGGACGCTCCGTACATCGCTCTCGGAAAGGTATATATCCGGGCGCAGGATATTCGGGCACCATATGTGGATACGGGAGAGGACCCTGACAATTCTGCTTGTTCTCTCGCTTGTTGCAAACGTCTTCCTCCTGGCCTTCGTCCTCGTGCCGGAAAGCGACCTCTCTCCGTCGCTCTCCGAACCCGGGGATACTGAGACTCTTCCGGCTGCGACCGCCGCTCCTCTCCTCGCTATGGAGGCGGGCGAAAACGGGAGCGCCGCATCGTTGCAGGCCCCGGTCATCCTCCAGAAGATCGAGGTCGACCGGGGCGGCCCGTTCGCCTACGAGGAGGTGACCGAAGAGGGGGCGATGGTGAACGTCTCGGTCGAGGTCGTGGATGGGAGGGGGAGGGTGCTCGTCCAGACGACGCCCCTGATGGGGATAGCGTTTCAGGACGCTGCGAACCTCGCGGTCGTCGTAGCCGCCAACCACTCCCATGTCGACCTCACGGGGAGCGACATCATCTTCAGCATCCAGGGCCCGGAGGACATTTCCGAGATCGACGGCCCCAGTGCGGGGGCGCTGATGGCCGTGCTCCTCCTCTCGGTGCTGGAGGATATCCCGCTCAACGAGAGCGTGACCGTGACGGGAACCATCGGCGAGGACGGGAAGATTGGGCCGGTCGGCGGGATCCTTGAGAAAGCCGAGGCCGCTCGCCACGGAGAAAAGACGCTTCTCATCCTCCCCGCTGGAAACGACCAGATCCTCGATCAGCCTGAAGAGTCCCGGTCGCTCGGGCGGCTGAGAATCTCGCGGCAATGGCCGCCGTTCGTGGACTCAAAGGAGTACATCGAGGAGAACTACGGTATCGAGGTTGAGTACGCGGATACTCTCGACGATCTGCTCGCTTATGTCCGTCTCTCCGCGGCGGTTTCCTGACCGCTTCACAACCGGGATTGCTCTCTCGGCCGGTAGCGGGGAGAGTCGAGGTCAGACGCCCCGTTACCGCCACTCCATCCCGGGATGCGCAAACGAACGGTTGGCATCGGCCGCCCGATACGGCACCCCATAGAACCGACGATAGAACCTGTCTGCCTCCTCCTCGATATCGAAGGCGAAGAGATCGGGGTGGAGCGTGTTTGTGATCGTCATCAGGCCAAGGATCCATCGGGGGCTCCCGAAGTCCCACGATGGGCGCATCGAGTAGACCTGACCGTCTCGGACTGCCGGCACGTTGAGGTCGTGCTCCGCGCAGTAGCGGAGGGTATCTTCGACCGTGGAGGTGAGAAAACCTGACGTGAAGAGGTACTCCGGCGCGAGTGCGACGAACTCCTCCCGGGATAGGGAAACCCCCGGTTTCCCCTCCCTGTCTATCGCCCGGTTGACGTAGGTGCCGCCGGCCGCCTCCACCAGTTTCCCCTCGAACCGGCCGGGATTGAGGGCGAAGAGTGGGTGGCCCATGGCGTAGTAGACCCGGGGCCGTGGCGCACCCGCCACCCGTTCCCGGATGAACTCCAGCCGGTCCCGGATGTAGGTAGTGAGCTCCCTTCCCGCCTCCTCGCGGCCGGTCCGGCGGGCGAAGTCCATGACGAGTTCGAGGTAGGCGTCGATGTTGTTCATCCGGTCGTGCAGTTCCTTCCCGAGCATCCCGGTCCGGAGAACTTCGCCCCAGACACGGGCGAGGACCGCCTGTTCCTCCACACCGAGGCAGGCGAGGATTGCCCAGACCATCTCGAGCCCCCGGGTGACCCGGTATCCGCCCATCATCCCGGGTTCGTAAAAGACTGTGGGGCTCACGGCACCCCGAACCGGGAGGGCGCGGCCGCATTCACAGACCGTCTGCGCCCGACTGACGAGGTGCGACCCCATCGGGCCGAAGAACTCACGCTCGATGCAGGGCATCCCGCATGCCGGGCAGAAGGTCGTCAGGTGCGTTGTTCCCGGTGAGTTGAAGAGGTAGACCCAGGGGAGGATATCGCGGAGGCGGTCGCAGAGTTCCTCGCTCGCGTAGATCGTCGGCTCCTCACCGAGCCCCGCATCGCCGAAGGGGACGAACCGCATCACCTGCAGGGGGATATCAGGGGAGATCGCCGCAAGCATCCGTGCTGCGTCGATCACCTCGTCCTCACCACCCCGCCGGTAGACGACGGAGGCCTCGACGTGCACCCCTCCCTCGTGAAGCAGCCGGACCGTCCGGAATACCGGTGCTGCGCTCTTTGCCCCGCAAGCATGGTAACTCGCGTCGGTCGCCCCCTTGAGCCCGATATTGACGAAGTCCACCCGGTCGCGGAGGCGCAGGGCGGACGATTCGGTCATGTAGCCGTTCGTGGAGCAGCCGACGAGGAGGCCTTCTTCCCTTGCCCTCTCTGCGAGACGGCAGAAGGTCGGTAAGGAGGCGATCGGGTCGTTCAGGGCGAAGGCAATCCCGGTACAGGCGTTCTCGGTCGCGAGGCGGAGCAGGTCATCGGGGCCGAGGGCCTCTCCGGTGGCTGCAAGCGAATCGGCATGCCCGACGAGGATCTCAGAGACGCACCCACCGCATGCGAGGTTGCATCCGACCGTGCAGACCTGTAGGAGCTTCGCGCCGGGGAAGAAATGGAGCACCGGGAGCGTCTCGACGGCGACGGGGAAGGCGGCGAGAAAGGCATCCGGGAACCGTTCGACGATTGTGGTCCCGTCGTTTCGGTACATCCGGCATCTCCCCGTTCCTCCGGGTGAGATCTCGCACCCCACCTCACATATGGTACATCGCATCCTTCGATCACTTCCGCATGATGACCCAGAATCCGGCCTCGCCCTCGTGGATCTCATAGACCGGGATTCCTGTCTTCTCCAGGTCACGGCGGATGGCGTCCCTGTTCTTCGGGGCAAGCCGTTCTGCGGCCTTTACCTCCCACTCGGGGTCGATGACCCGCATCTTCTCCGTAATCTCCGCCTTCAGAGCCGGAGTCCCGAACCCGCCGCCGACGAACGTCCTCCCTCCCGGCCTGAGCACCCGGTAGATCTCCTGGAATGCCCGGACCCGGTCATCCCAGAAGAAGAACGAGCCACGGCTCACGATCAGGTCGATGGAGTTGTCATCGTAGGGGAGGTCGTGAACATCGCCACAGACCGTGTGTACCCGGTCGGTGAGCCCGGCTTCCTGGATATTCTGCCGTGCAATGGCAAGCATATCGTTTGATGAGTCAAGAGCGTCGATACTGAGGTTGCTTGCGGCGCCGAGCGCCATTGCGAGGTGTCCGGGCCCGCACCCGATATCGACACATCTGCCCTCGGTGATGTTGCAGGTATCGATGATCTGCCGGGCGATGACCGGATATATCGGTGCAAACGGCCCTTTCGCAATGGCATCCATTCTTCCGGCTCCTCTGCCGGTAAACGGTTCGTGTGGTTGTTCTGTCATAATACTCCTCTCCGGAACGTCTCAACCACCGGCACGCAGACCCGCCGGTTGATCGGGTCGCCAAGGTGCATGATTCTGACGTCCGTCCCATAGGCCTGGCGCATGGTGTCTTCGCGGATAACCTCTTCTGGAGGCCCTGTGGCGATGATTCTTTGATCTTTCAGGATTGCGACCTTGCTTGATGTCAAAAGCGCATGATCGGGGAAATGCGTCGCAACAACAATGGTCATCCCCCCTTCTGCGAGCCCCCTGATGACGTCGAGCACCCGCATCTGGTTGCCGAGGTCCAGGTGCGACGTCGGTTCGTCGAGAAGAAGGGTCCCCGGGCGCTGTGCAATTGCCCGGGCGATCAGGACCAGTTGCCACTCGCCCCCGCTGATCGCGGTGCATGCCCGGTCGGCAAGGTGAGAGATCCCGACGTGCGCAAGGGCGTCGGCAGCGATGGCATCGTCTTTTGCCGATGGGGTTGCAAAAGCATTGAGGTGCGATGCCCTGCCCATCAGGACGATATCCCTGACCCGGAACGGGAACGGCGAGACCTGTGTCTGGGGAACAAACCCAACCCGCCGGGCGATCTCGTATGGCTGCATCCCGTTGATCTCCTTTCCGTCGAGGAGGATGCGGCCGTGTGAGGGGGAGATGAGTCCGGCCATGCACTTGAGGAACGTGGACTTCCCGGTGCCGTTCGGGCCGAGGAGGGAGTATACGTCCCCCTCCTCCACCGCAAGCGTGATCTCCGTAAAGACTGCTCTTCTGCCTGGATAATTGAATGTTATACCTTCTACGCTGATACGGCTCATGCTCACCACCCCGGGTTGTTGCGCCGGAGGAGTAGCGCAAAGATCGGCGCTCCAATGATCGCGGTCAGGATGCCGATGGGTATCTCGGCGGGAGCTGCCGTCCTCGCAACGGTGTCGACGGCGATCAGGAATGCTCCGCCAAGGAGCACTGAGACCGGCAGGAGGTAGCGGTTGTCCGGCCCGACAAGCATCCGGCCCATATGCGGGATGACGAGCCCGATCCACCCTATGATCCCGCTCATGCAGACCGCCGCAGCGGTGATTATCGTTGCGAGGAGGATGATAATGACTTTCAGGCGCTCGGTGTTCACCCCGAGCGCCCGCGCCTCTTCATCGCCCATGGTGAGGACGTTTATCCGCCACCGGACGGCAAGTAGTCCCAGGACCGAGACCGCTATGATCGGACCGAGGACCAGCAGGTCCGGTGTCGAGACGTGGTTGAGCGACCCCAGCAGCCAGAAGACGATCGCCGGCATCTTGTTCATCGGGTCAGCCACGTACTTCACCATCGAGGTGAGAGCCGAGAAGAGTGACGCGATCACGATGCCTGAGAGAACCAGCATCAGGATCGGAGTCGAGCTCCTGACCCGGCTGAGGCCGTAGGCCATCCCCACGGCGAGGAGACCGAAGGCGAACGAGAGGATCTGGACGACGACAAGGCTGTCGAAGAGGAGGATGCCGATCGCCGCCCCGAAACCCGCTCCGGCGGCCACGCCAAGGATCTGCGAAGAGACAAGGGGGTTTCGGAACATCCCCTGGAACGAGGCTCCGCTGATAGCGAGGCCGGCTCCGACGAGCAGTCCGGCGATGATCCGGGGGATCCGGACGTTCACGACGGCACTGGCTGCCGTCGAAGACCAGGTCTCCTCGATCGGGAGGACCGAACTCAGGATCACCGCTACCACCGTCTCTGGCTGGATGATATACCGCCCGAGCATCAGGGCGGCAAACGCAACGATCCCGAGCACGGCGAGGAGAAGCACCAGGACGGTCCCCGGGTGCCGCTCTCCCCAGCCCCGGCCGTCAACCTGACCCGGTTCGGTCGTTGCCGTCCCGGTCACCGGTGCTCCTCCAACGTCAGCATACGCACTTTTGGTGCCTATTGTCTTCGGTCTCATCCGGACTGCTGCACCTGACCGAACGTCACGCTTCCGTACGCACCGTCGATGACCTTCTGCGCCTGCGCATCAGTGATGGGGAAATCGAAGATCTCGGTGTAGAAGTCCTTCACCCGGTCGGTGAGCGGGACGTCGGCGAAGCGGTCGGGATAGGCCATATATGCAATCCAGACCGGGTAGAGGACGGCAGACTCGGCGGACGGACGGCTCCAGAGGAAGAGCCCGGTGGGCTGCTTGTAGACCCTGCCTTCTTTGACGGCGGTGAGTTCCTTCCAGCGGTTGTCCTTCGCGAGATCGGCGGGGCCGCCGGTATCGATGATGATGAGGCCGGGGTCGACGGCAAGGACCTGCTCCATCGAGACCTCATTGATGCCGGTGTGCATCCCTTCCTGCTGTCCCTGGGTGGTCTCGATTGCGGCGACGGCGTTTCTGCATCCCGCGGCCTCGGTCCACTCGGTGAAGAACGTGTCGCCCCCGAGCGTCTGGAGGTGGCTCACGCCTTCGCCCAGGAAGACGGTGACCCGCTCGTCTTCAGGGATGTCCGCGGTACGGTTCTCGAGGAACGCGAGAGTCTCATCCAGGTAATCGATGTAGGCCTGTGCCCGTTCAGGTCTCTGGAAGACCTCACCCATGAAGATGATCTCCTGGCGCATCTCTTTGAACCCGTCGCTCATGGTCCCGGAGAGATAGATGACCGGGATGCCTGTTTGCGACTCCACAATCTCGCCGTCGACGTCGAAGGCAATGACGCAGTCGGGGTTGGTGACCAGGAGTTGCTCGATGTTCACGTTGCCGTTTGTCGTCCGCGGCGCTGGTTTGCTGGCAATGCCCGGGTCCATCTGCTGCATCATCTCCATCATCTGCGGCCCTTTCGTGACTGCAGTGACGCTCTCGTTCGCTCCAAGGAGGTAGGGCACCTGGCTGATGGGGCCGCCGAAGATACCAAAGGTTGCTCCGCTGGCGGGGAGTGTGATCTGGTTTCCTGCCATATCGGTGATCGTCCGTGTTTCGGCCGTGGAGGCCGGTGTTGTCGTCGTGCAGCCACAACAGAGAATGCCGGCTGCGATGATGAGTGCACAGAGCACGTAACGGGTCTTCGTCATCATTACACCTGTATGCTAGCGTTCGGCGGAACAAGTCGTTCTTCTGGACGGCCCGCCGAATTATTGAGAAATTTCATCCTCATGGAGAAAATCATTGCTTTCCGGGTCTGGGTTAATTGAAATAAGTTAATTTGGCTTATCCTTCTTGATAATGGATCGAAAATGATTACAATGATTGTATCGCCCCCCTCCCCTTTCATCTCCTGCCCGGGTCTGGAAACCTCCGGCCGTCCTCGGTCGGGCTGGTGAGGGGACTCATGCGAGCGCCGGATCCGGAACGCCGCGCTGGCCACATCGAGGTACGGGCATTCTGCTTCGAAAGATTTGTCAGGCTGGATGCTAATGCGAGCAGCGTATGGGCATACAGAAGAGGGGCCGGGGCCCGGTGGTCGAGAGAGGGATCGCGATCGTCAATGCGGCGTGACTGAAGAGTATTTATGATCGCCCGAGCCACCTACCCGGATAACCATGAAGTCACAGAGACTCCTGCTCACCGGGGTTCTTGCGGTCGCGCTGATCGCGGTCCTCGCGGTCACGCTCCCGGGGCTCTTGGCGCCAGAGCCGCCCGACCCCGGCTCGACCCAACCGCCCACCCCTGCTCCGACCCCGACCCCGGCGCTCGTTCCCGGGAACGGCACCTACGTCAACACTACCTACGGGTATGCCGTCACCAGCCCCGAGGGGTGGTTTTACACCGAGTCCGGCGAGAGCGTCTGGTTCTCCTCGCCGGACAAACACGAGGAGGTCCGCGTGAACACGAACCCGCTCTCGGCCCAGGGGGAGGTTGATACGGAGAAGGTTCTTGAAGCGCTGAACGCGACCTACGCCGAGGATCTTCGCGCCGGGATCGGTGCCGAATGGGTCTCGACGGAGAGGATCTCCCTCGACGGTGTTCCGGGGTATGAGTCGGTCTTCTCCGTCCCTATCGTTGAGGAGGACCGCTACACCTTCGTCGTCCGTTACGCCGTCAAAGACGACGTCATCTACTCGGTCATGCACACGGTCTTCCCGCCCGAGTACGACGTCTACAACGTCGACGCGGCCTCGACGGCGGAGTCGTTCCGGTTCCTCTAACTTTTTTTGAATCTCCCGAACCCCCCGCGTGGCGATATCCAGTGGAAAGCCGTTTCACCCCCCTGGCTCAGGATGTGGCTCAGATGGCGGACACCTGAGAATTAAGGGCTCCGATCAGGGTATACCGGGGGTTCGGAGATCTTTTTGGGATGACCTCGTATCTTCAAGAGGTCAATCCATCGACCTCTCTTCGCGTGCTTCAGCGTGAGTTCATGGGCGGAGATAACAATATGCTCTCACGCGAAGCCGCGAAGTCCGGTGCCCGGGTGCTGCCGATCCCGTTGTAGGTCGCTCTGCGAGGCTGCATGGGTCGATTGCAGAGGCTGTTCTTAGCGAAACACTGGGGACGAACGCCTCTCGTGTCCGGGGGGTCGTATCGGAAAAATTGCATCGAAAAAAGGTGGCGGGGAGATGGAGTTGTCGAGAGACAATCATCTCCGGCAGGACGTTTAGAGGGGTGTTTCCCCGTCACCTGTTCTTTCCCGGCAGACGATCGCGGGTGACCGCAGGGATGGCCTGGAGCGAGGGTCTTGATGTGCAGTTCGAGACCCGGGTCCCCGGTTCCTCTCCTGCGGAGGCGGATCTGCCGGACTGATCTTGTATCGTTCAATCCATTTCGTCTGCAACGGGATACCGCTGCGACATATAATTGTCTGACTTCCCTGAATAAAGCCATTATGATACTGTATTTTGCTGTATCGGCTGTTCTAAATCAGTTATTCCGGGAAAAATCGTTATTCTATAGGTATCGGCGGTCGGGCGTTCTCACCCCCGCCTGAACATCACATCAAGTTTGCGCTTATCAAACGCCACGACCGTCGGCCTCCCGTGGGGGCACGTCCAGGGGGTCTTCGTCCGGGCGAGCTGGGCAAGGAGGCGCTTCTGCTGGTCGTGCGTGAGGAGGGCGCCGGCCTTCACCGCTCCCCGGCAGGCGACGATGCAGGTGACCGCCTCGCGCCGGTCCGGGGCAGTCCGGGACTCATCGGCGAGGAGGTCGGCGATCGTCTCCCGGATGGTTTCGGGGTTCTCGACCGCGCCGAGGGCGGCCGGCACCGCACGGACGGCGAAGGTGTCCCGGCCGAACTCCTCGACGGCGAACCCCTCATCCGTGAGGAGGGGGATCGCGTCCCGGAGCGCGGCGAACTCCTTCGGGGGGAGCGAGAGAGTGACGGGCACGATCAGTTCCTGCGACCCGGCCGCCTTATCGCGCCTCTCCACGACCTGGTCGTAGAGGACCCGCTCGTGGGCCGCGTGCTGGTCGACGAGGTAGAGGGTGCCGTCGTCTCCCTCCGCCACGATGTAGGTCGCGGCCACCTGCCCGATCGGCTCCATCGCGGGGAGGAGGTTCTCTTTGCCCTCTGCCTCCGTCCGGCGGAGCTGCCTCTCGGAGAGGATGAGTTCCCGGTGGCCGACCGTGTAGGCCGCCCCGGCCTCGGCGACCGGCGGCGGGGACGGTTCGGCCTCGCCCGGGACGATCTGCTGCTGCACCGGCTCGGCCGGGGTCTCGCGCGCGAGGTCGTGCCCGGCGAGCGCCTCCTCCACCGCGGCCGCGATCGCCCCCGTGATCTCCCGCTCCCGGGAGAGGCGAACCTCCCGTTTGGTCGGGTGGACGTTGACGTCCACGAGACCGGTATCGATCGAGAGTTCGAGGAACGCCACCGGGTAGCGGTCCTTCGGGAGGAGGGTGCCGTAGCCCTCCCGGACGGCGGCGGCGATCGGCCGGGAGGAGATGCTCCGCCCGTTGATGCTGACGGAGATCTGCGAGAGGTTCCCCCGGTTCTCCGACGGCCGGGAGATGTAGCCCCCGATACGGATGAACGGGAGCCGTCCCTCGACCGGGATGAGCGACCGGGCGAGGTCGGCGCCGTAGAGCCCTGCGACGGTGGTCAGGACCCCGCCCGACCGCTGGGTCGCCATCCGCTCTTTGCCGTTCTGCACCACCCGGAAGGCGACCTCGCCGTGGGCGAGGGCGAGACTTTCTGCGACCGCGTAGATGTGGGCGAGCTCGGTGTTCCTGCTTTTTAAGAACTTCCGGCGGGCGGGGGTGTTGTAGAAGAGGCGCTCCACCACGATCGTCGTCCCCTCCGGTGCTCCCACCTCGCTCTTCTCCACGACCTCGCCGCCCCTGACGACAATCCGCGTCCCGGCGAGGGCTTCCCCTCCCCGGGGGCGGGTGACGATGGTCACCTCCGCGACGGCGGCGATGTTCGCGAGCGCCTCCCCCCGGAACCCGAGGGTGCGGATGGCGGAGAGGTCGGCGATATCCCGGATCTTGCTCGTCGCGTGGGGGTGGAACGCGAGGATCGCCTCGTCCGCCGTCATCCCCTCGCCGTTGTCGGTCACCCGGATCTTCGTGATCCCCGCCATGTCTGATCCGACGTCGAGGAGGATGCTCGTCGCCCCCGCATCGATAGCGTTCTCCAGGAGTTCCTTCACCACCGATGCCGGCCGCTCCACGACCTCGCCGGCGGCGATCTGGTTCACGGTCCCGGTGTCGAGGACGCGGATCTTCGTCATCGCTCCCGCTCTCCGTTCGCGAGCCTCTGGAGCCTGCAGAGGGCGTTCAGCGCCTCGATTGGCGTCATCTCGTCGGGGTTGAGCCTCTTGAGTTCCCCGACCGCCGGGTTCTCCTCTACGACCCCCTCACCCGGGTCGACGAGGAGCATCTGGGTGTAGCGGGGCGCCCGCACCCCGGCCGGGAGTTCCCGGGTCGACGCCTCCTTCAGGAGTTCCATCGCCCGGTCGGTCACCTTCTTCGGGATGCCGGCAAGGTGGGCGACGTGGACGCCGTAGCTCCGGTCGGTCGCGCCGGGGATGATTTTTCTGAGGAAGACGACATCGGTTCCGGTATCCTTCACCGCGAAGTGGAAGTTCTTCACCCGTTTGAGCGTTCCTTCGAGGTCGACCAGGTCGTGGAAGTGGGTCGCAAAGAGTGTCCTCGGCCCCGCGACCGCCTTCCCGTGCAGGAACTCCACCACCGCCCGGGCGATCGAGCACCCGTCGAGGGTGCTCGTCCCCCGCCCGATCTCGTCGAGGATGACGAGGCTTCGTGCCGTCGCGTTGTTTAAGATGTTCGCGAGTTCGAGCATCTCGACCATGAACGTCGACTGCCCGGAGGCGAGGTCGTCGAACGCTCCCACCCGGGTGAAGACGCGGTCCACGATCCCGACGGTCGCGTGCCGGGCCGGGACGAAACTCCCCATCTGGGCCATGATGCAGCAGAGCGCCACCGCCCGCATGTAGGTGGACTTGCCGGCCATGTTCGCCCCGGTGATGATCATGATCTGGTCGCCGGCGGAGTCGAGTTCGGTGTCGTTCGGGACGAACGGGACAGGGAGGTGCCGCTCCACCACCGGGTGGCGGCCGTCGCGGATGACGATCCGGCCGTTCTCCTCGATCACCGGGCGGGTGTAGCCGTAGCGGGCGGCGACCTCGGCAAGCGCCGCATAGACGTCGAGGAGCCCCACCGCCCGGGCGGTCGCCTGGAGGGCGGCGACCTCCGCCGCGAGCGTCCGGACGAGTTCTGCGTAGATCTCCGCTTCGAGGGCGGTAAGGCGCTCTTCGGCGGTCGCGATCATCGCCTCCTTCTCCCGGAGTTCGGGTATCGTGTAGCGTTCGCCGTTCGCGGTCGTCTGCCGCCGCTCGTACTCCGGCGGCACCAGGGAGAGGTTCGGTCTCGTCACCTCGATGTAGTAGCCGAAGACCCGGTTGTAGCCGACCTTGAGCGACTTGATCCCGGTTCTCTCCCGTTCCTGCTGCTGGAACTCCGCGATCCAGTCCTTCCCGGACGTCGCGAGGTGCCGGAGTTCGTCAAGTTTCGCGTTGAACCCTTCCCGGATCATCCCGCCGGCCACCGCGCGTGCCGGCGGCTCGTCGACGATCGCCCGGCCGATGAGGTCGACGACGGCGGCGTGGTCGCTCATTGCGTCGAGGGCCTCGCGAACCAGGGCCGGGGCATCGGCGCCGAAGAGTTCCTTTACGTCCGGGACGGCGGCGAGCGAGTCCCCGAGCGTCGCGAGGTCCCGGGGGCCGGCGTTCCCGTAGGCGATTCTTCCTGCTATACGCTCGATGTCGGCGAAGTCGCCGAGGGTCGCGCGGAGCGCCTGCCTCTCGATCGCGTGCAGAACGAACCACTCAACGGCATCGAGCCGCGCCTCGATCGCCTCCTTCCCGAGCAGGGGGGCGATCAGGAACGACCGCATCGTCCGGCTCCCCATCGACGTCTCCGTGACGTCGAGCGCGGCCAGCAGGGTGGTTGCGTCGCCCTCGCCCCGGATGCCCGCCGTGATCTCGAGGTTTCTGAGGGTGATCGCGTCGAGCGCCATGTTCCCCGACGGCACCCGTGTCGCGAGCCCCGAGATGTGGGAGAGCGGCGACTGCTGGGTCTCCTGGGCGTAGAGGAGGGCCGCTCCGGCCGCGGCTATCGCGCCGGGTATCCCCGCGCACCCGTAGCCGTCGAGCGTCGCCGTCCCGAACTGCCCGCGGAGGTGCTCGTATGCCGCGTCGGTCTCGAAGGCGTCGTCGCGGTAGCGGCTCACCGTCACCCCGAGGGCTTCGAGCCGGGCGGGGAGCGCACCTGCAAGGCTTTCGGGGACGATCGCCTCCGTCGGGCGGTAGCGCACGACCTCCGAGACGAGATCGGCGTAGTCGCGCCCGCCGCTCCCGGAGGAGACGAAGAACTCGCCGGTCGAGACGTCGAGGAACGCGAGCCCGAAGGTCTCTTTCCGGTCGGGGGCGACCGCCATCAGGTAGTGGGCGCCGGCCGAGGCGAGCATCGATGAGTCGATCAGGGTTCCCGGGGTGATCACCCTCGTCACCTCCCGCTTCACGACGCCTTTCGCGGTCTTGGGGTCCTCCACCTGGTCGCAGATCACCACCTTGTAGCCTCTCGCCACCAGGCGGGCGATGTAGCCGTCGGCGGCGTGGTGGGGAACGCCCGCGAGCGGCATCCGGTCGCCGTTCTTGTCCTTGCCCCGGGCCGTCAGGGTGATGTCGAGTTCCCGGGCCACCACGCCGGCGTCCTCGCCGAAGGTCTCGAAGAAGTCCCCCATCCGGAAGAAGATGACGGCATCGGGGTATTGGGCTTTCGCTGAGTAATACTGCCGCATTGCCGGAGTCGGTCCATCGGTCATCGCTTCTCCTTATAGAATCCACACGGAGTCACATAAGGATGATGTCCTCTGGAATCGACCGAAACAGGCTCTGATTCACTGCACCATGTGGCGCGCCCGGACAAGTTAGATACGTCCGGAACGCGTAACAGAACACGATACTGTATGTCGGCGACTATCGCAGAGAAGATATTTTCGCAACGGTGCGGAAGATCCGTCCGCGCAGGAGAGGTAGTGATGGCACCCGTGGATGCAGCGATGATCCACGACATCACCGGCCCGCTTGCGGTCAGGGTCTTTCGCGAGATGGGTGGAGAACGCGTATTCGATCCGGAGCGGATCATCATGCTCTTCGACCACCAGATTCCCGCCGACTCGATTCCCGCCGCCGAGAACCACGTCTTCATGCGGGAGTTCGCAAAAGAGCAGGGGATCCACAACTACGACCTCCTGGAGGGCGTCTGCCACCAGGTCGTGATGGAGAAGGGGCGGGCGGCGCCGGGCGAGATCGTCGTCGGCACCGACTCCCACACCTGCACCTACGGCGCGGCGGGGGCGTTCGCGACCGGGATCGGTTCGACCGATATGGGGTTCGTCCTGAAGTTCGGGGCGCTCTACTTCCGGGTGCCCGAGAGCATTCGGGTCGAGGTCGAGGGTGCGTTCGGTAGGAGGGTGGGAGCAAAAGACCTGATCCTCTCCCTCGCCGGGGATATAGGCGCGGATGGGGCGACCTACATGGCGCTCGAGTTCGCCGGCCGGGCGATGCGCGAGATGAATATGGCGGGCCGGATGACCTGCGCGAACATGGCGATCGAGATGGGGGCAAAAGCGGGGATCGTGGCGCCCGATGCGGCCACCTGGGACTACGTCACCGCCCGCCGCGATATCAAGCCGTTCGATCTCGAGGGCGATGCGGATGCGAGCTATCGGGAGCGCCGGCACTACGACGTCACCGACCTCGCCCCGCAGGTCGCCGTCCCGCACAACGTTGACAACGTCGTGGACGTGACGGATGTCGCCGGGACGAAGGTCGACCAGGTCTTCATCGGCTCCTGCACGAACGGCCGCTACGAGGATCTCGCCGAGGCGGCCGAGGTGCTCGGAAACGCCGACCGCTTCGCCGACGGGGTCCGGGTGATCGTCATCCCGGCCTCGCGGACGGAGTACTTGAAGGCCCTCCGGGCGGGGCTGATCGAGCGGTTCGTCGAGGCGGGCGCGCTCGTGGAAGCGCCCTGCTGCGGCCCCTGCATGGGCGGGGCGTTCGGCCTCCTCGCTCCGGGAGAGGTCTCGCTCTCGACGTCGAACCGGAACTTCCGGGGGAGGCAGGGGAGCGCTCAGGCATCGGTCTACCTCTCCTCGCCGGCGACGGCGGCGGCGAGCGCCCTCTACGGTGAGATCACCGACCCGAGGGAGGTGTGAATCATGCGAGTCTGGAAGTTCGGCAACGATATCGATACGGATGCAATCATACCGGGCAGGTTCCTCACGATCTATGACCCGGCGGAGCTCGCGAAGCACGCGTTCGAGGGGACGAGGGACGAGTTTGCACAAGAGGTGCGGGACGGCGACGTCGTCGTCGGCGGCACCAACTTCGGGTGCGGCTCCTCCCGCGAGCACGCGCCGCTCGCGCTCCTCGGCGCCGGGGTGAAGGTCGTGGTCGCGAAGTCGTTTGCGCGGATCTTCTACCGGAACGCCGTCAACACGGGACTCCTGCCCCTGATCTCTGCCGGGACGGACTCTGTCCGTGACGGGGATGCCGTGACCGTGAATATCGCCGGAGGCTATATCGATGTGAACGGGAAGCGGCTCCCCGTCGAGCCGGTGCCCGGGTTCATGAAAGAGATCGTTGATGCCGGCGGGCTTGTGGCCTACGCGAAAGACCTGGATGAGGTGAAGACATGCAACACAGAGTAGCCGCGATCGGCGGGGACGGGATCGGCCCTGAGATCGTCGCGGCAGGAAGAGAGGTCATCGACGCCGCGGGCGAGCGGTATGGATTCGATGTCGCGTGGACTGACTTCGATATCGGAGCGGAACGCTATCTTGAGACGGGCGAACTCCTGACCGAGGAGGATATCCGGGAACTCTCGAAGTTCTCCGCGATCTACTTCGGCGCCATCGGCGACGACCGGGTGAAGCCCGGGATCCTGGAGAAGGGCATCCTCCTTGCCATCCGGTTCCACTTCGACCAGTTCATCAATCTCAGACCGATCAAACTCCTCGACGGGGTTGCAACGCCGCTCGCAAACAAGCGTCCCGAGGATATCGACTTCGTCGTCGTCAGGGAGAACACCGAGGACTTCTACGTCGGGATCGGCTCGCGATTTGCCGGCCGGCGCGAGGAGAAGACCCTCGAGGTCGTCCGCGACCTCTACAACGTCAAATTCGGCCTCGACGTCGAGACCGACGCCGACGAACTCGCCTACCAGATCGGTATCATCACCCGGCCGGGTGCCGAGCGGGCGATCCGCTACGCCTTCGATCTCGCGGAACGGAGGGAGAAGAAGGTCACGTCGGTCGACAAGGCAAACGTCCTCTCCGACGTCTACGGCCTCTGGCGTGACGTCTTCACCGAGGTCGCCGCCGGCTACCCGGGCGTTGCAACGGAGTTCAACTTCGTCGACGCCGTCACGATGTGGTTCGTCAAGAACCCCGAGTGGTTCGACGTCGTCGTCACCCCGAACATGTTCGGCGACATCATCACCGACCTTGGCGCCATGATCCAGGGCGGGCTCGGGCTCGCCCCCGGCGGGAACATCAACCCGACCGGGACCTCGATGTTCGAGCCGATCCACGGCTCCGCGCCGAAGTACCGCGGCCAGGACGTTGCAAACCCGCTTGCAACCGTCTGGGCGGGCTCGATGCTCCTCGACCACCTCGGCGAGCACGAGGCAGCGGCGGCGGTTCTCCGGGCGATCGAGAGGAGTATCCTCGACGGGTACGTAACCCGGGATATGGGCGGCGCGAAGAAGACGAGCGAGGTCGGGCGGTACCTCGCGGGGCTTGTGAAGACAGTATAGGACCTGCCGCCTTTTCTCCCTCTATTTCTATCTTCACACCCTAACCGGGTTTCGAGCGAAGTCCGGGCGTTGTTAACTCCTTTCCTTCGCGGCTTCGCGTCCTTCGCGTGAGACCCGATTGCTTTTCCTACTACAACCTCACGCGAAGCCGCGAAGGACGCGAAGCCGCGCCACCGGTACCTAAAGATGTCTCGCGAGCGCCTCCCCCCGGAACCCGTCTTTTATATCCCCGCACCGCCATGATCTTCTAGATCGATGCAAAACGACCAGCATACACCGTGCGAGAACCCGCTCTGGCCCTGTGCGATGACCGGGGCGGTCGCCTGCCTCGCGGGATTCGAGGACCTCGCCGTCGTCGTCCATGGTTCGAGCGGGTGCTACTTCTACCCCGCGTCGCTCGTCGGGGTCCCCATCCACGGGACGTTCCTCGTCGAGAACGAGGTCATCTTCGGAACGGAGTCCCGTCTCGCGGAGGTGATCCGGGAACTCGACGGCCGCTACGCCCGGATAGCCGTGGTCAACACCTGCGTCCCCGCGATCATGGGGGAGGATATCGGCGACCTTGCCGGCGACGGGCAGATCCTCGTCGTCGACAGCCCCGGGTTCCTCGGCGACCTCGAGGCCGGCTACCGCCGTGCGCTCGAGACGATCGCGCCGGAGGTCGACCCTGGCGCCCCCGGCGTCAACATCGACGGCATCTGCCGCACCGACCCTTTCTGCCGGGGAAACGCCCTCGAGGCGCGGCGTCTGCTCAACCTAGCCGGGGCGCCGGTCGCCACTACCTTCTGCCTCGACCGTTACGCCGCGACCCGCCGGGCGGCGCCGTTCACCGTCGGGACGAACCCGGACATCGCAAGCGGCGTCGGGATCTCCTGCGGCTCGATCCTCGGCCTCGATGGTGTCACCGAGACCTTCGAGCGGCTTACCGTCGAGATCGACAGGGTGGACCCCCGGCCGGTCATGGAAGAAGTCGCGTGGGCCGATGCCCGGATCAGGAAGGCCTGCGACAAATACCTCAGGAGGTTTGACCCTCCACGGGTCGCGATCGCCGGCACCGCCGCATACGCCTCGTTCGCCGCCGACCTCCTCGACCGCTACCTCGGCGCCGATATCGCCTGCGTCACCGCCCGGAACAGCGCGCCCGGCGCCACGAATACGACCGACTTCTCCGTCATCCGGGATATGATCCGGGGCGCCGAACCCGACCTGATCCTCGGTTCCTCCTACGAAGCGTCGATCGCCCCCGGCGCCGCATTCGTCGGGTTGACGCTGCCGCTCCGGAACAGGGTCGCCCTCTCCTCCCACGCGGTCGCCGGGGTGGAAGGGGCGCTCCGGCTGATGGAAGAGGTCCTCAACGCCTGCATCGACCGGAACCGGGCAGAGCGCGGCGGTCTCTTTACGTCTTCCCGGTAACCCGGCCCGCCGCAAGATATTTATAACCCGGCTCCTACCGGGGAGCCGGTTCGCCCGCAGGGCGGGCCGGTACAGGGGGGGTTATGGTATGACACATCACGGCGGATACGGCGCCCACGATATGCTTCTCGGGAAGATGTACGATCTCCTCGACGAGGACGAGATGCGGCAGTTGATGGTGCGGATGCTCGAGTCCCGCATCAAGATGAAGGAGCAGCGCGTCGAGATGATGCAGTACAAGATCGAGACCTACAAGATGGCACGCGACATGCTCCAGAAGGGCATGAAGAAGTGAGCACCCCGGGATGGCCTTTCGCCGGGGATCGTCTCCTCTTTTTTACCTCACGGCATATATATCGGCATGGAACCGACGATCAGGGGATACCGTGATACGGATTTTTTGGCGGTCTGTGATCTGGAGCGGGAGAACAGCCCGAGTGGGTGCAAACCCGAGGTCTTCATCCGGCAGGCCGGCGTCCTCTTCGCCGGGACCTTCCTCGTCGCGGAGTCCGGCGGGGAGGTCGCCGGCTACACCATCGGCGCTCTCGTCCAGCACCGGCAGACGACAGGATGGATCGTCCGGCTGGTGGTGGCGGAGCGGTACCAGCGCAGGGGGTTCGGGGAGAGGCTCGTTTCCGCCGTCATCGCCGCCCTCCGGGAGCGGGGCGCGTATGAGGTCTATCTCTCGGTCGCGCCGGAGAACCGCGCCGCCCGTGCGCTCTACGCGCGGCACGGCTTTCTGGAGACGGAGTTCTGCCCGGCCTACTTCGGCGAGGGAGGCGATCGCTGCATCCTCCGAAGAGACCTCACCGACCGGGAAGATTTAATCTGCTCCGGCAGAGAATGATGCGATACCATGCCCCTCATCACCTTTCGCATAGGAGAAGCGTTCAAACCGGTGCCGCAGTTCCGGTCGTACCTCTACGCGTCCCTGGTCCTGGCCGTCGTCTTCCTCGTTCTGCCGTGGCTTGCTCCCGCCGTCATCTTCAGCCCGCCGCCCGTCGCTCTCGCCATCGCCATCCCGTCGCTCGCCGTCATCGCCTTCGTCGCCTACTGGATACCGCTCTACCACGAGAGCATCGTCTACCGGCTCAGCGTCACCGAGGTGACCTGGCAGCGCGGGGTCTGGTTCCGGCAGACGGGGATCGTCCCCTACAACCGGATCACGAACGTCGATATCTCCCAGGGGCCCCTGATGCGGTTCTTCTCCTTCTCGGCGGTCAGGGTGCAGACCGCGGGCTACTCCGCCCAGGCGCAGGCGGAGATCGTCATCAACGGGATAGCCGACCCAAGGGATCTCCAGGAGAAGATCATGAACTTCGTGCGGAGGACCGGGCCGGTTGCGGTCGAGGGTGCGCCGGAAGAACCGCTGACCGCCGATGCGGTCGTGGAAGAGTTACGGGCGATCCGGGTCCTGCTGGAGAGCCGACAGGAAAAATAAGGGGGTTCGTCTGGTCTGTCGGGGGGAGCCTTCACCCTCCGATGACCGTGTCGCGCTTGATGACCAGGACCGGCTGGCGGGCGTTCTTGATCACGTACTCCGAGACCGTCCCGAGCAGGCGGTCGCGGAGGTTCGAGCTGCCGTGGGAGCCGATGACGATGAGCGAGACCCCATCTGCATCCGCCGCGGCCACGATCCCCGCTCCCGGCGTTCCGACGGGTGTGCGGACGATCACCTGCATGCCCTGTTTTTCGAGCGTCCGGCGGATATCGATGATCCGGTGCCGGGCCTTTTCGCGGTATTGCCGCTGGACCTCGCTCTCCCGGTCGGGCACGGTTCCGAGGAATCCCTGCCCGCCTGAAGCGGCGAGCGGGGTCTCCCTGGGATCGAGGACGTGGACGAGGACCACCTCCCGGGTTCCCGCCTCGTGCAGCACGGGGATATAGTCCAGCACCTTCATGGACGGCTCCGAGAAGTCCGTTGGAACCAGGATGCGTTTGAACATTCTGACACTCACTCCGATGAGTCCTTTCTGCGGAGAGGATATAAATGAGATTGTATTGATTTCATTTGATGAGCGGAGGTCTCGATACTGCTGGGGACGGGAGGTGGTGGGAGAGTGGTGTCAGCGGATGAGGGTTTGATCTGAGAACTCAGTTTTCAATCGTTTTTTTTTTTAAAATACTTGGATTATAGCATCTATTGCAGATCCTTCCTGCTTCTTTCAATCACATAATCTTATATGTGACGTTTTGCTAGATGTTGCATCGAGTGGCATCACAGAATGATGACAAAACCCTGTACCTGAGCCGTGGTGGATATCACGTTTGTGGTAGGGATGATCTTGGGGTAGAAACGTATGGGTGGGATCATATGTGGTGCCGATGGCATGTGCTTTCATGCCATGAGGCGAATGAAAGCTTGGGTAATAGTTCATGGGGAGTTTGTTTCGAATCGCCTCTGGTATCATATATCCATGTAAAGTGTAGCGAAGCCTGTGAGCATAAACTCATTGTTAGAATGGCGGCAGAGGCACTATGCATCCATAAAACACTGCTTGACGATGCCCAGGATCGGAAACCATAAGTATGGGTACGACGCACGGTAATATTGACGAGTGCGATACGAAAATTGTGGGCTCATCCTCGACAAGAATCTCCTTTTGTCGAGACCTAACCCAAAGGTCGGTGATGACGGCACACAATCTCTGACGTAGATAAGTTGCTTCCTCTCATCATCAAGTTTTGGGTTCGGGCGTATTGAATCCGAACATGAGGTTGGGAGGCTCAAAACCCCTCTCCAAGTATAGGAATGAATGAAAGTCAAACTGCAACCCCTCCGGGGTAAGAGAGCTCGATTCATCGCAACTTTCGGTGGATATGGCACGTATCGGGAAAAAGGCATAATGCGGAGATCCGTCCATCTCCAGAATATCTGGGACGCGCGTGGTAAGTTTTTTACCGCCCATGCTTGGGTCAACCACACTCCTGAATTCGATGTGATTGGAGAGATCCAAGAGGGTGACGTTATAGTATTCACCGCTCAAGTAGACGAATATTTCCAGGTCTCTAGAGTGCGGAGGATCTTCAACCTTCCAGTTCGAACACCTACCACTGGTTGTCAGCTGCGTTCTCCGATGAACGTCCGAAAACTCGGGCCCATTCCGATCTCTGATCATGGGGTGGAACATGATGCTCATATGTCCCTGTTTTTTGTCGGCACCGGATTGAACAGACATGAGGGTCTTGCTCCCTCGCACAGGACGTGACTAGATGCACTCCACAAACATGGACTCCAAGGCACGATGTGGTGCAGTGGTAGTTCCCCTCAAATTTCTTCTGGAAACAAAAATCACGGGGTTATCTTCGTACTATCTAAAACCAGATAAGGGCGATCCTACCGTCGACATTCCTCTTGTCAATATGGGCGATATTGTTGACGGCGTTATCAACACTGGAACAGTCAAAAGGGCAACTGTCAGAAGAACCGGAAAATTAGAGAGCGACACTATCTTGCCTGGTGATGTTATCCTTACTCTTCGTGCCCAACCCTTCCGTGCCGCGATCGCAGGTCCGGATGTTGCCGGTGCGGCACTCAGCGCTAATCTTGTAGGACTACGATGCTCGGACCTGATTAAACCGGAAATTCTTGCGGCCTGGTTCAATAGTTCTGCAGGCCAGCGCATCCTTGTTCCACGAGCTGGTATATCCACTCTGGTAGGCATCTCCCTTAAAGAGTTGTTGCAGGTAGAGGTTCCGGTACCTCCCCGTGAGCAACAGGATCTCTTGAGCAGGTATCTTGCACTAGCAACCGAGCATACCAGGATCCTCAAAGAGGAGCAGAAACTCTTGGACTCTATTGTTGACTCGATAATAAATTCCCTTTAATGTGATGACAATGGCGACAATTACATTCGAAGAAATGAAGAAGAAGACCTGGGAGGCAGCGGATATTCTCCGTGGGTCTATCAGTTCGGCTGATTACAAAGACTATATTCTGGGGATGCTCTTCCTGAAGCGCCTCTCCGATGTATTTGAAGAGGAAGCGGAGCGGGTCGAGCGCGAGACGGGGGATCACGATCTTGCCTGGAACGATCCCGATGAACATCTGTATTATCTCCCCGAAGGATGCCTGTGGAAGGACATTCAGAAGCTTACCCAGAAGATCGGTGACTCCCTGAACACGATCACGCAGAAGATTGAGGATCAGAACCCGGTGATGGAAAAAGTTCTCGGGAACATCGATTTCAACTCGTATAAACTCGGTGATCTCAAGCAGCGGGATACCAACCTGTCTGCGCTTATCAGGAATTTCTCTGCAATCCCGATGAGGAACGCCGACCTCGAAAGCCCGGATATGCTCGGAGATGTCTACATGTATCTCATCGAGCGGTTTGCCGATGATGGCGGGAAGAAGGGGGGAGAGTTCTTCACGCCCTATCAGGTCGCTGATCTGCTGGCCCGGATCCTCGACCCAAAGGAGGGTATGCGCATTCACGACCCGTGTTGCGGGTCAGGTGGCGCAGTGATCCAGTGCGCGAGGCTCGTGAAGGAGGAAGGGGGCAACCCGGCAAACCTCACCCTGACCGGGCAGGAGAAGAATATCGGAACCTGGGGTCTCTGTAAGATGAACATGCTCCTCCACGGTTACATCGATGCCGATATCAGGGCTGGGGACACGATCCGGGAGCCGCAGTTCTTGCTTGACAACCACCTTATGCAGTTTGACCGGGTTATCAGCAATCCACCGTTCTCGCTCGACAAGTGGGGCCAGGAGATGGCGGAGAAAGATCCGTTCGGCAGGTTCGGCTACGGCATACCCCCGGCGACGAAAGGGGACTGGGCCTTTGTGCTCCACATGATCAACATCCTCAACGAGATCGGGAAACTTGCAGTCATCGTGCCGCATGGAGTGCTCTTCCGCGGCGGTGCCGAGGGGAGGATCCGGACGAACGTCCTTAAGGATGACCTGGTGGAGGCGGTGATCGGGCTTGCGCCGAATCTCTTCTTCGGCACATCGATCCCGGCCGGGGTTCTGATCGTCAACAAGGACAAGCCCGCCGAGCGGAAGGAGAAGGTCCTCTTCATCGAGGCCTCGGCGGAGTTCCTGGAGGGGAAGAACCAGAACTGCCTGCGCCGGGAGGACGTCGAGAAGATCGTGACGGCCTACCGGGATTACCAGGATATAGAGAAGCTCTGCCGAGTTGTTCCGATGGAGGAGATCGCGGAGAATGACTACAACCTGAACATCACCCGCTACGTGGACACGACGCCCGAGGAAGAGGTTGTGGATGTCGCGGCGGTTGCCAGAGAACTGCACGACCTGCGGGAGCGCCGGGCAGTGGTTGAGGCGGAGATGGACCGGTACCTGGATGAACTGGGCTATACGGGGCGGTCGGCGTGAGCGAGGAGATGCCGGGTGCGGCTAACCGTATTGTGGCCCGGATACTCGATCCTGAGGCAACTATTCGGGAATTCCGAATTGTTCGGCGTGGAGACTTCCGATGAAACCCGAAGTTGTGCACCGGCTTCACCGACATTTCGAGGATTACGTCCACGATGCAGGCGGGGTCGAGTTCTGGTATGCCCGGGACCTTCAGGTGTTGCTGGGTTACAAGGAGTGGCGGAATTTCGTCAAAGTTGTTGTAAAGGCTAAAGAATCCTGCCAAACTACGAAACACGAGATTTCAGACCATTTTGTTGACGTCAACAAAATGGTTTCCCTCGGGTCGGGGTCGGAGCGGGAGATCTCTGACATCATGCTGACCCGGTATGCCTGTTACCTCATCGCCCAGAACGGGGATCCCAGGAAAGAGGAGATCGCGTTTGCCCAGAGTTACTTCGCCGTGCAGACCCGCAAGCAGGAGCTCATCGAGGAGCACATCCATCTCACCGAACGCCTGAAAGCCCGGGAACGGCTGCGAGAATCAGAGTCCGAACTTTCGCGGAATATCTACGAGCGCGGCGTGGATGAGGCAGGGTTCGGGCGGATCCGCAGCAGAGGTGATATGGCGCTTTTCGGCGGATATACCACCCAGGCGATGAAGGAGCGGCTTGGGACGCCCCAAAATCGTCCCCTTGCTGATTTCCTCCCGACGGTGACGATCACGGCGAAGAACCTCGCCACCGAGATCACGAACTTCAACGTGGCTAAAGAGGATCTCCAGGGCGAGCGTGCGATCACGGACGAACATGTCCAGAATAACACAGATGTCAGAGACCTCCTCGTGCGGCGCGGGATCAAGCCCGAGTCCCTCCCTCCGGAGGAGGACCTGAAGAAACTCGAACGACGGACGAGGTCGCAGGAGAAGAAGATCGCCGGCACTGCCGGACGGCTGACAAACGCGGAGAAGACCGACGATGAAGGCTGATGCTGTTGTGCCGGTCGCATACGCGATGCAGGCCTCCCCGAAACGCTACGCCCTGTTGCTTGGGGCGGGGATCTCGGTTGCTGCGGCCCTTCCGACGGCAAGCGACGTCTCCGGGAATATGATCCTTGCCGTCGCCGAAGGGCGGGGCGAGAAGGTGGAGAGAGGGGAGAATAATGAGGTCTGTCTTGCGTGGTTCGAGGAGGCGTTTGGGGAACCTGCGACATTCCAGCACCTCATGAAGGAACTCGGGATTTCCGAGGCGAACCGGAAAGACGGGCTGAAAAAGTTCATTTATCGGACCGACGTGAACGGCGGTCCCGCCCCTGGAACCCCTACCGAGGCTCACCGCGTCATTGCGAGGCTGGTGAAGTCCGGAAGGATCTCCCTCATCATCACCACGAATTTCGACACGCTGATGGAGGAGGCGCTGAAGGTAGAGAGGGTTCCCTACGAGGTCATCACCGAGGAGTCGGACGTCAGGCAGATGTCGGTATTCCCGGACCGGTGCCGGGTCCTGAAGGTCAACGGCGATTTCGAGCGGGGGACGCTCCGGATCACTCCGGAAGACCTCAGGCAGTATCCTCCGGCGATGGAGGACTACCTGAGACGGATCTTCGGGGAGTACGGCCTCGTGACCTGCGGATGGTCCGGGAATTACGACACACACCTCGTAGAGATCCTCTGCGCTACGGATACTCCTCGCCGGTATCCGGTCTTCTGGTGCCGGAGGAATGGGGGGAGCGACCCCTCCGAGGTGTGCAAGTCCCTCTTACCAAACGGGATCGATATCGACGACGCAGACGAGTTCTTCACGACGCTCGAAGTGGTGATTGAAAGGTTTGCGCGGTTTGAGCCGAGGACTACTCTAACCGCCGCTCCGGCGGTGAGGAAAGTCAAGGACGCCCTCCGGCAAGACAAACCCGAACTTGTTCTTCCCGATCTCATCAATGAAGAGACGGATCGAGTCCTTGCGTTCCTCACAGACAAGAGTCGATACCAGGCCGACACTATTGATGGCAGGGAGTTCTACACAGCGATGCTCATGGGATTGGAAGGTACCGCCGCACCCCTGGCAGCGATGGTCGCTACGGTGGCACAGTACGACGATGAGGTGTTTGTAGACCTCGTCTCGGACACGATCGAGCGGCTGATCAACGTGCCTCCTGTTACTCCGGAGTTCTCGGAGATCCAAAACCGAAGGCAAATGGCAGTGAGCGATTATGTCGAGGGGTTGCTTCAGTTACGATACTACTCAGCTATCCTTGTGATCTATGCATCAGGTATCGCTGCCATCCGTACCGGACATTTCAACACTCTGGAGGCGATTGTCCGGAGGCCGATGAAGTCTCGGTACAATGGTCTGTTGCGGGAGAAGGTGCCTTACTATGAGTATGTAAACGTCTGGGACGCCATTGGATTAGATCATGAGTGGCTTGCCGCTCTCACGCACAAGCGGTTCGGAGACGAAATAAGTTATCGGGATTATCCATACCGGGCCATATACGAGTTCATGAAGATCCTGCTCCCTAACCAGGATGCCTTCTTTGAATCGCTCGATGTCTTTGAGTACATCTTCGGGCTTGCATATCTTGCAGACATCGAAGGAAATGTCGATGAAGGGGCATTCCTTCGTTCAAAGATACCTGGACCCTTACGATCCCGGAACCTGTATCTGTGCCGTCATGCAATGCTCGATCCGACTCAACCATTTCTGTCTCTCCCCCCCCATGTCATCGACTGCCTTGCAGTTCTCAGACAAAGGGTTAGAATCTCGACTTTCTTCGAAGGGAATTGTCCTGTGTTCGAAGCGGCAAGCCGGAAATATGCAAAAGGGTTCGGAATCAAGACATCGCAGGCTTCTAGGCCATCATTTGCATTCACAACGGTGAGCAGGTGATGAAGGACACGGATGTTTCGCCGGGATACAGGCAGAAAATGGCGGAAGTAATCCCGGAGGAATGGCACCTAACAAGGATGAAGAACTGCCTTCGCGAAATTAAAGATAAGTCCTATCCCCCACACCCCGAAGTGCCATATCTTGGGCTTGAACATCTGGATTCGGGTGAAATGGACGCTAGCGGGTGCGGAGACCCATCCCTCGTGCAAAGTACCTGCTCAGCGTTTAAAGCGGGTGATATTCTCTACGGCAAGTTGCGGCCGTATCTCGATAAGGCCATAATTGCACCTTTTGACGGAATATGTTCAACAGAAATCGTTGTAATGGATGCTAAAGAAAATTCACTGAATCAATTTCTCATCTATCACATCCACTCGGACGACTTCGTTGGACATAATGTCTCTCACGCATTTGGAACAAAGATGCCGAGGACATCTTTCAATACCATCGGCGAATATCCCCTCCCCCTCCCCCCTCTTCCCGAACAACACTGCATCGCCGCCGTCCTCTCCACCGTCGACGTCGGCATCACCGCCACCGGCGAGGTCATCGCAAAGATTGAAGAACTGAAACGAGGCCTTGTGCAAGACCTCCTCACGAAGGGTATCGATGAGAATGGACGTATTCGATCCGAGGAGATACATGAGTTCTGTGAGGTACAGAGAATGCGAGTGCCGGTGGGGTGGGAAGTTGCTCAGTTGAAAGATGTGATCTCCGAAAAACTGCAAAGCGGATACTCCGGATACGAGACTGGCGAGAGTGACGGAATAAGAGCACTAACACTTACCGCGGTGACAGAAAACAGGATAGACGTCAGCAATACAAAGTACATCAAAGCGGACCATGAACGAGTGAAGGATCTCTTCATCAGAAGAAATGACATTTTCATCGAGCGGTCAAACACGTTAGCATTGGTCGGTCTTGCTGCACTATACGAAGGGGACGAACCCTTTGCTATCTACCCGGATCTCCTGGTCCGGGCAAGAGCAAACCGCGAGATGATCTTGCCAAAGATTCTCCTCGAAAGCATATTGCATCCTAGGAGTCGGACATATTTCCGGCGCTCTGCGAAGGGAACCTCCGGAAGCATGAAGAAGATCGACCAGAAGATTATCGGAAATTTGTATCTGCCTCTCCCTCCCCTCCCCGAACAGCACCGCATCGCCGCCATCCTCTCCACCGTCGACCGCGACCTCGCTGCCGAGCGCGCCCACCGCGCCCACCTCCTGACCCTCAAGAAGGGCCTGATGCGGGATCTCCTCACCGGGCGGAAGCGGGTGCCGCTCAACGGCGCTGGCAGGATGGCCGACCCCGGTTCTCAAAGCGTAATGTCGTGCAATACTCCCCCGGAGGACCGCCCATGACCCGCGATCCCAAGGAACTGACGGAAGTAGAGAACCCGGCCGTCGAGGTGCTCACCCGCCACCTCGGCTGGACCGAACGTACGGCCCGCGAGGCCGACGCCCTCCGGCCCTCGCGTAAAGAGCCAGTCCTCGTCGGTCTCCTCAAGGAGAAGATCCGGGACCTCAACCCCTGGATCTCGGAGGAGAACATCGACCGGGCTGTCTACCAGCTCACCAGCATCCCGGCCTCCTCGGTTCTCGAAGCCAACGAGAAGATCCATGTCATGCTCGACCTCGGCACCACAGTCCTGCAGGACCTCGGTGACGGCTGGGGCGAGCGGAGCCGGACCGTCCGGCTCATCGACTACGATACGATCGAGAACAACGACTTCACCGTCGTCAGGCAGTATTCCATCGAACACTACACCGAGTGTATCCCTGACATCGCCCTCTTTGTCAATGGGATCCCCATCGGCATCGTCGAGTGCAAGAGCCCCTACATAGTCCGGGCGATGGCCGAGGCTCTCAAGCAACTCAACCGCTACCAGGAGAACGGCTCCGGGTTCAGGAACCAGGGCTGCCCGCAGCTCTTCAGGACCGCTCAGTTCCTCATCGCCACGCACGGCACGGTTGCCAGATTTGGGACGAACTACACCCCCCTGCGCCACTGGGCGGAGTGGAAAGACCCCTGGCCGTTGACCCTTGAGGATCTCACCCTCACCCTCGGCAGGCTCCCCACCTCCCAGGACGCCCTGCTCTTCGGCACCTGCTCGAAGAACAATCTCCTCGATCTCATCCAGAACTGCATCGTCTTCGAGCGCGAAGACGGCCGGGTGGTCAAGAAGGTGGCCAAGTACCCGCAGTTCCGGGCTGCCAACAAGATCCTCGCGCAGGTCACCGCCCCTGAGCGCAGGGGCGGCTTCGTCTGGCACTGGCAGGGGAGTGGCAAGAGTCTCACCATGGAGTTCACCGCCGTCAAACTCCGGCGGAACAGAGCCCTCGCCAACCCGACCATCGTCGTCGTCACCGACAGGACTGATCTCGACCAGCAGATCCACGGCACCTTCCTCCACTGCGGCTTCCCCAACCCCGTCAACGCCGCGAGCGCCGCCGACCTCAAGGAGGCCCTCTCCCGCCCCGTCGGCCAGACCGTCATGACCACCATCCAGAAGTTCCAGGACGCCGCTGAAGTCTACCCAACCCTCACCGAGGAAAGGAACATCTTTGTCCTCGTCGACGAGGCACATCGCAGCCAGTACACCATCCTCGCTGCCAACATGCGCAAGGCCCTCCCGAACGCCTGCTTCATCGGGTTCACCGGCACCCCCATCTCCCAGAAGAAGCGTGACACCTTCGCCGAGTTTGGTCCCTGCATCGACCGATACGATCACCGGCAGTCGGTCAAAGACGGGATCACCGTCCCGATCTACTACGAAGGCAGGATGTCGAAGCTCTCCATCGCCGGGAACAATCTCAAAGATCTTTCAGAGCGCCTCTTTGCCGGCTACTCCGAGGAACAGCGGGCGAAGTTCATGAGGAAGTATGTCACTAAAACCGCCATCGCCATCGCCCCGGAACGGGTCAGGCGGATCAGTGAGGACCTGCTCGAACACTACCGGACCCGGATCGAGCCCAACGGTTTCAAGGCCCAGATAGTTGCTCCCAACCGGCTCGGGGCTGTCCGGTATAAGGAGGCGCTCGACGCCCTTGGCAGACACGACTCTGCAGTCCTCATCTCCAAGATGCACAACGACGAGGAGCACTACAGACCCTATCACATCTCTAGGACAGAGGAGCAGGAGATCATCCGCCGGTATAAAGAGGAGGACGACCCGAAGATCATTATTGTCTGCGACAAGCTCCTCACCGGCTTCGATGCACCGCGAGAGCAGGTGATGTACCTCGATAGCCCCCTCAAAGAGCATACTCTCCTCCAGGCTATGGGCCGGGTGAATCGACGGTATAAAGGCAAGAGTTACGGCCTTGTGGTCGATTACTGGGGTCTTGGTGGCGCTCTCCGGGATGCTCTCAGCATGTATGACGACAACGACATCGAGGGCCTGGTCCACACCGACTTCAAGAGGGAGATCCTCCCCCACCTCCAGGCAGCCCACCGTGCCGCCATAAACTTCTTTGCACCCGTGCCAAGAGTAAGTCGGAAGGACGACTACAAACAGGCCTGCATCCTCTACCTTAAACCTGAGGACTACCGGATCGCCTTTGATCAGGTATTCAAGCAGTTCTCGCAGTATCTCGACATGCTCCTCCCCGACCCCGAAGCGTTGCGCTATGTGTCTGACCTCAGATGGCTCGCCGACATCCGTATCGGGGCGCGGAACATGTTCAGCGAGGACGACGATCCCATCGAAGATATTGAAGCAAAGGTACGGACGTTCATCGACGAGCACGTCCGGGCTGATGGTGTTATCAGCGTCTTTGAGCCGGTATCCATCTATTCGACGGACTTTAAGGCCGAAGTGGGAAGGCTCAGCTCGGACGATGCCAAGGCGAGCATGATCGAGCACGCTGTCAAACGGGAGATCCATCTTAAGCTCGAAGAGGATCCGATCTTTTACGAGTCTTTGCTGGACCGCCTGAACAGGATATTACAGGAGTATGAACAGCAGCAGATCAGCAGCGCAGAACGCCTCGCCTGCCTCACTGCAGTCCTCGACGATGCCAAGAACCCGCAACGGCACGCCGAAACCCTTGGCCTCGACCCTGAAGTCGCACCCTTCTATCTGGTGATGGCAGCGGAAATCGAGAATCCGGAGCGTTTCAAAGAGGCAGCGTCGGATATCTGCGCGGTTATCAGGGGGCACACAGTGATCGACTGGCAGCAGAAAGAGAATACCAAGCGAATGATGCGCCAGAATGTCAAGAGGGTGCTCCGATCGGTCGGATACCCGCAGGACAAGGTCCAGGATATGGCGGCCCGTCTCATCGAATTGGCCGCACGGAGGTATCGAGGATGACCGGGACTGGAGCCATACTGTTCGGGACAACAACGATCCGGTATACCGTCTCGTTCAGCTCCCGGCGAAAGAAGGCGGCGATTGCGGTCTACCCAGATACAAGTGTGGCCGTGACGGTCCCGACCGGCACGACTCACGACTCGGTGCGCGAACTCGTCCAGAAAAAGGCTCCCTGGATCCTGGAGCAGATTGGGGGCTTTGAGCACCTCGCTATGTTCGACGCCACGAAGAGGTATGTCAGCGGTGAGACATTTCTCTACCTGGGACGGCAGTATCGACTGAAGATCGCCGTCAGGGGGGAGGAATTATCTGTAAAACTTGTGGGAGGGTATTTTGAGGTGACGATACCTGATGACGTGTGCCCTGAGGTTGACCCGGTCAGGCATGCTCTCTGCGCCTGGTACAAAGAGCACGCCCTGCAGAAAGCGCGTGAGGCGGTGCGAGTCTATGCTCAACGACTTCGTCTTGATCCCCCGAAGATAACAATCCGGCGCCAGTTGAAACGATGGGGGAGTTGCACGAAAGACGGTGTGCTCAACATCAATTTCCTGATTATCATGGCGCCCATGTCCCAGGTGGAGTATGTGGTGGCCCATGAACTCTGCCATCTTCGGCACAAGGATCACTCCGCCGAGTTCTGGGACCTTCTCAGATTGTTAATGCCGGACTATGAGATCCGAAAAGAGAGGTTGCGGAAGGAAGGATGGAGGTATGTGCTGTGAATGCTCAAGATCTCGCTTGAAATTGTTGTCTCACCCGCGCTGCTTCTCCCGGATCAGCACCCGCCACCGGTTCAGCATCCGCCGCAGGCCGGCGGTCCCGACGGGCGCCGGGTAGGGGAGCGGGATCGCCGCCCCGTCCTCTTCGACCGCAAGATCGAGAGCCCCGGCGCATTCGGTGCAGATGGCTTCCGCGCCCGGATCGCCCCTGAGCATCGGGTGGGGCGACTGGAACGATACCCGGCTCCCGGCGATGTCGTCGAACGCCCCGAGCATCTCCGCCTGGTAGGCCCGCTCCTCCTCGACGGCGGCGTCGGCGTCGATGCCGCAGATCCGGCCGACCTCTTCGAGGAAGCGGCACGTCCCGGCGAGGCCCGCCGGGAACGAGTCCACGTACGGCGTACCGAACCTCCGCTGGAGGTCTTCGGCGACCGGGCGGAGCGCCGGTTCCCGGAGGATGTTGACGGCGGCCGATCCGAGCCGCCCGATATCCCGCGTCTCGATCCCCCGCACGAACCGGAGGTTGACCCCTATGCCGATCCGGGAGAGAAGGCGCACGATCTCGGCTGCGTTCTCCTCGACGCCGTATTCAAGGTTCTTCTCGCCGACCAGGTTTGCCGAGAGGGTTTCTTCGTCCGCGGGACCGGCGAGCGATGCGACCGAGGAGAGGGCGTTTCTCACCCCCGTCTCGAAGACCCCGCCGAGGAACCCGGCGGTCGGGACAGGGATCACCGGGACTTCCTGGTGTTTCGCGCAGATCGCCGCGACGTCGTCTCCGATCGTCTCGACGATGCAGGTCGAGAGGACGAAGACGGCGGCGGGCGAGAGCGAGACCGCCCGCGCGAGGGTCTCCTCCAGTGCGTCTTCGCCCCCGAAGATGATGCCGTTCTCTGTCAGGCGGGTGGAGAGGAGGCGGGGAGCCTCCAGCCGGTCGTTTGCGAGGTGGGTAGCGTGCAGGAGGGAGAAGTTATGGTGCGTGCACCCCGCAGGGCCGTGGATGACGGCGATGGCGTCCCGTACCTCCGTGAGTACCGAGAGCGCCCCGGTCAGGGTGCACCCCTCAAACCTGGACGAATTCGAGGGCGAAAGATTCGAGTTCATCCATCTCGAGGGGTGTGGGGATGCTTGTCGTCTCGTTTCTCTGGATCGTGCGTGCCAGCTCCTGGTAGACCGCGGCCTGATCGGACTCCGGGGCGTACTCGACGACCGTCTGCTTCTGCAGTTCCGCGACCTGGACGACCCGGGAGCGGGGGATGTAGGCGATGAGCCGGGAGTTGATCCGGCGGGCGAACTCCTCCACGAGTTCCTGCTCGCCCTCGATGTTCTTTGCGTTGCAGATGACGCCCCCGAGGGTACACCTGCTCCGCACCCGGCGCGAGAGGCGCGCAATGGCTTTTGCGATGTTGTTTGCCGCGTAGATGGACATCAGTTCGCCGGAGGTGACCAGGTAGACCTCCTGCGCGTACCCCTCGCGCATCGGCATCGCAAACCCGCCGCAGACGACGTCGCCGAGGACGTCGTAGACGATCACATCGCCCTTGAGGGCGTCGAGGCGTTCCAGGAGTTGGAACGTCGCGATGATCCCCCGGCCGGCACACCCGATCCCGGGCTCGGGCCCTCCCGCCTCCACGCAGCGCACGCCGCCAAAGCCCCGGTGGACCACGTCGTCGACGGTGATGTTCTCGTCTCCGCGCTCCCGGATGAGGTCGAGGACGGTCGGGATCCAGGTCCCGTGCATCAGCATGCGGGTGCTGTCGTGCTTCGGATCGCAGCCGATCTGCAGGATATCGAGATTCTCCCCCGCGAGTGCTGCCGAGAGGTTCGCTGCGGTGGTGGATTTTCCGATTCCCCCCTTCCCGTAGAGGGCGATCTGTTTCATTGTATCTACTATGCGCTCGCATGGGTAATTAGGTGTCGGATGCGGTTCGCACGGCGGAACTATATATGCTTTGTTGCAGACCGATCGACGTCCTGGGGGGTCTCTTCTCCTGGATCAGTTCTCTTCCCGGCCTTTTTTAATAATTGGACATTTATAATTCGTCTTTTAAAATTAGAAAAATATATAATAAACAATTTGAAACTCTTGTCAGGCAGGGGAAACAGACTATGGATCCACGATTCCGATCACGGCTGGTTGCGGCGACGATCCTCATCTTCGTCGTCTGTTCGGTCTTCTCAGTCAGCCCGGTCGCCGGTTTCCACCTTGAGAACAGGGATGGGAGCGGCACTGAAGCTGCGCTTGCGGAGGCCCTGGTGCTGCAGCAGAGCACCAAGATCCGGGAAGAGTTCATCGAGAACCTCACCGTCTATATCGACAGCAGAAATGATGCGTTCAAGCGGGAGGGTGTGAGCGGGGACGTGGGCGGGGTCTACGTCCCGGAGGAGAACGCCGTCTACATCCGATCGGACAGGGACCCGGCGCGAGCCGACGAGGTCTTTGTCCAGCAGGTGGGCTACCGCGTCTACCACACGACGGGTGTTGGCGAGAGCAAGGCGTTTGCGGCGCTTGCCGAAGACCCGGGCACCTACCTGGCCCGGATAACCGCACCCGCCGGTGAGGAGCGGGAGGCGGCGATCTTCGCCGAGGCCTTCATGCTCTACCACACCTCGCCTGAGGTCCTGAAGAAGTATGCCCCGGAGGTTCACACCTACATGGACATGCTCGTCAAGAACGGCGGGAACAGGGCGGCAGTGGACGACCTGTACCTGCACCACCAGCCGGAGTGATCCGGCCGGTTCCTTTTTTTCCGGGAGAACCGGGCCGGTTGACCCCCGGGGAACGCTGTTCTTCGGTGCTCGGGTCCTGGATGTCCCGGTTCTTCAGTCTTTGAGGAGATCCCGGGGTGCTTTTGCCGGGAGGGAGTGTCCCACTCCGGCCCCTCCCCCGAGTGGCGATACCCGATGGGAAGCCGTTTCACCCCCTTGCCGGCGATATCGAACAGAAGGGGAGAAACCTCTGAGGTGAGTGTTCCGATCAGGGGGTGCCGGAGAGGTTCAGGATCTCTTCGGGATGACCTTTGATTAAGATAGCAGGGCACCGCCCGCCCCTGGTGGGCGATCCCTCAGTCGGACTTCCTGAAGAGGCCCATGACGAGCATGATCACCGGGATGACCTCGAGACGCCCGATCCACATGATCAGGATGAAGAGGAGTTTTCCCGAATCGGCCATATCGGGCGAGACGAACCCGGTGGATATGCCGCTGTTGCACATCGCAGAGACGACCTCGAAGATCACGTTGCTCGAGTCGAAGGCCGTCGGCTGCAGGTGCATCACCAGTATCGTGGCGACGAAGATGATCAAAAAGTAGAGCATGATCGTCAGCATGTTCCGGGAGACCTCGAGGTCGGCGACGTTCTTCGGGATCACCCTGCCGTCGTACTTGAAGGGCACGAGCACATTCCCCGAGACGAACATCCGCCGGAACCACCAGACCAGGCTCTGGAACCCGAGAACCACCCGGGAAAGTTTGATGCCGCCGGCGGTGCTCCCGGATGCTCCGCCGATCACCATCAGCATCGCGAGGAAGAGGACGGTCACGCTTGCCCACTCGTTCGGGGAGCCGGTCTGAAACCCGGTAGAGGTGACGGCCGCCGCCGACATGAAGAGCGCCTGACGGATGGCTGTCGGGAGATCGGCCGCGGTGAGCGTGACGAGATCCCACGCTATCACGACGATCCCGAGCGCGACGAGCATGAAGAGGAGTCGTGCCTGCTGGTCGTCAAAGAACCGCGTGCCTTTCCCCCGGTAGAGGAGATAGTAGAGTTTGAACGGGAGGGCGCCTGCGATCATCACCGGGACGATGAGAACTTCGAGCAGCGGGTTGTTGTAGAACGGGATCCCGGCCGAGTGGACGGTGAACCCCCCGGTAGAGATCGCGACGAGGGCGATGTTCACCGCGTCCCAGAGGGGTACCCCCGAGAGGAGGATAAGGGCGATCGAGGCGGCGGTCAGCACCAGGTAGATCTTCCACATCTCCATGCCCGTTGCGACGACGCTCGGCATCAGCGCCTCTGAGCGCCCCTCTGAGCGGTAGAGGCGGAACTGAGTCAGCCCGGTCCTCGATGCCATCGCGATGGTGAAGGCGACGATCCCGAGACCACCGAGCCACTGCATCAGCGACCGCCAGAAGAGGAGCGTCCGGGGCAGGTCTTCGACCGACCGCATCATCGTCAGCCCGGTGTCCGTCCATCCCGACATCGCCTCGAAGACGGCGTCGAGGTACGGGACGCCGAGCCCGAGGCAGAACGGGAGCGCGCTCACCATCGCGATGACGAGCCAGATCAGGGCGACCGCCATGAGGGCGGCGGAGAGGGGCGCCTCGCGGTCATCGCGGGGCACCCGGCGGAGGAGCATGCCGAGGAGGAGGAGGACGACCGGGACGGAGGCCATGGGCAGGATCATATCCCACTCCCGGTAGATCACCGCCACAAGAAGCGGCGCCGCTGTGGCGACGCTCATATACCGGAAGATATTGCCGATATCGGGCGCGATGGTCGAGAACCGCTCGATCCTGTCCATCGTTACACGTTCTCCGGGCGCTCTTATCTATCTTCTCTCACACGACCGTTCGGGGTTCCAGGCGCCGACGAGCGATAAAATCACCGCCGGCCGCATCCGCACCCGCTGCTCCCGCCCGGCATCTCCTTTCTCCCGCCGTCCGTCCCCGGCGCGCTCTCGATGAAGATCCGCCGGTTGATGATCCGCCAGGCGAGGATGAGCTGGGCCATATCCCCGGCCGTCAGGTAGTCACCGCCCTGGCTGAGGTCGATCGGCTCCACCTGTGTCTGGATCTCGATGTTCCGCTCCAGTTTTCGTGCAACGGTGTCATTCAACTCCCCGTCGAACGTGAGCGCCCCCATCGCCTCCCCGCCGACGTCCTCGGTGGTGAACTCGACCATGAAGTCGCGCTCGGAGAGCGAGAGGAGCCCGAAGAGGTCGATCGAGAGGTCGACGTCGCCGATGCTCTTCTCAAGCCTGCTCTGGCAGAGGGTGACGCGATAGACGTTGCGCTCCTCGCTCACCTCCCGGCCGTACTTCGAGAAGGCTATCCGGATGACCGCATCCGCAAAGAGGCACTGCGGCGCGACGTACTGCTCGTAGTCGGGTTTACGCACCTCCATCTCTTTGATGACCGTATCGACCGCGTAGCCCCGCTTCTCCACGTCGCGCTTGATCTTCCAGGCGCGCTTGACGTCGGGGTCGGGGTCCACGTAGAGTTTGAAGTCGATCAGGTCACGCAGCGTCCCCGTGACGAAGGGGTGCAGCCCTTCGAGGATCAGGATCTTCGTGGGGCTGAAGGGCACCGGGGGATCGAACTGCCCGTTGTCGTGGTTGTAGACCGGTTTTTCGATCGTCTCCCCTGCCTTGAGGGCGAGAAGATGCTCTTCGAGCAGGTCGAACCGGTTCGCCTCGGGGACGAGCGGAGTTATCCCGAGAGCCTTGCGCTCCCGGCGGTCGTACCGGTGGTAGTCGTCGATGGTGATCGTGGAGACGAGTTCTCCTCCAAAGATCTCCCGGATCGCCCGGGTGAAGGTCGTCTTTCCGGATCCGCTGTCTCCCGCTACGCCGATTATGAAGACGTAGGGTGATTCGGCAATGACGCTCTTGAAGTCGGATGGGGGCATGATGCAGCTCAGAGGTTGATCGGCACCACAGCGCGTTAAGATTTCGGTACAGGCCGAGAGATCCGGGGGCGGGCGGCGACCGTGAAAAATGGATTGGGTGTCTATGGGGAGAGGGCCCCCGCCTCCTCGTGCTTCTTCTTGATCTCGTCCGCGAGCCGGTCGAGCGCCGCGAAGTCCTCCTCCTTCGGGTAGCCCTTGATATAGACCGGGTCGATCACCTCGATCTTGAGCCGGCCGAGCATGCCCGCCAGGGTATCGACCGTCTTCCCGCCCCAGCCGTAGGACCCGATCACCGAGACATACCGGGTCTTCGGGCGGAGGAGGTTTGCAAGGTAGGCGGCGTAGACTGCCTGCGGGTGGGGGCCGAAGATGAGCGTCGGGGTCCCGATCACGATCGTCGCAGCGTCCACCATACCTTTTGCCAGTTCGCCGATGTCGGTCTTCGAGAGGTTGAACGGCTGGACCTGGACACCGCGCTCCATCAGGGCGCCGACGAAGTGGTCGACCATCGCCTGGGTGCTCCCGTGCATGGAGACGAAAGGAAGCAGCACCATGTTCGTCACGGCGTCGCCCGTCCAGTCGCGGTAGGCGTCCATGATGAACGCCGGGCGGTCGTAGATGGGGCCGTGGCTCGGGGCGATCATGGCGATCTCGCGTGGTTCCAGTTTTGAGAGGTGCGCCGTGATGCTTGACCGGAAGGGCATCATGATCTCGGCGTAGTAGCGCTTCGCGGACTCGTAGATCGTCGCTTCATCGGGGACATAGAGGGAACTTGTCGCGTAGTGCGAGCCGAAGAGGTCGCAGGAGAAGAGAATCCGGTCTTCCTGGAGGTAGGTCAGCATCGTCTCCGGCCAGTGGACCCAGGGGGCGATGATGAACTCAAGCGTCTTGTCCCCGAGGGCGAGCGTATCGCCGTCCTCGATGACGATGACCTGATCGGCGGAGATCTGGAGGAGGTCGACCAGGAAATCGCGGCACTTTGCGTTCGTCACCACCTTCGCCCCGCTGAACCTCTCAAGCATCGCCGGTATCGAGCCCGAGTGATCCTGCTCGGCGTGGTTGGCGATGATGTAGTCGATCTTCTCGACGCCGAGCCGGTCCAGGTTCGTCGTGAGGTCCGTGAACTTTGGCGGGTTGACGGTATCGATCAGCGCCGTCTTCTCGCTGCCCCGTATGAGGTAACTGTTGTAGGAGGTGCCGTCAGGCGTTGGGATCAACTCATCGAAGAGACGGAGGTCCCAGTCGATGGCCCCGACGGAGAAGACACCAGGCACAACCTCACGCGGGGTCATGTGCTGCCCCCCGCGGGTGCATTCCGGTGGCGATACAGTGTATGTGAGTGGTTTTCTGACATATTCACGCTCCATAAACTGCAACCGGCCGCGATCTTCCACCGTGCCGGTCGGTGAACGCTAATTCAGTCCGAACCTTGATAACGGTTTCTCTTCCTTACCGGGCGGGGAGGCCGGTCTGCCTGTCGTCCCGCCCCTCCTCCCTCCGGACGGTGTTTGCAAAGAGGTGGGCCTGTCGGGTCGGTTCCGGGAGCCGGTAACCCCGGCCGGTCGCGAGGACGAGATCGACCGCCTGCGATAGATCGATCCGGTGGCCCACCGAGACGTAGACGGGTTTCACCCGCTCTTTTGTCCGCACCGCCATCCCGATCGTCTCGCCGTCCTGGAGGATGGGAGCAGTCGATCCCCTGCCGGGACCGGGTTCGGTCGCCGTGCCGACGAGGAGGCTCTTTGCAACCCCGACGGCGGGGCGGTCGAAGAGGACGCCCATGTGGCTCGCGATCCCGAGCCCCCGGGGGTGGGCGATCCCCTGCCCGTCGAAGAAGATCACGTCCGGCTCGGAGGCGAGCTGCTGGAACGCCTCGATGATGGCGGGGCCTTCCCGGAAGGTGAGGAGGCCGGGGATGTAGGGGAAGGCGGTCGCGGTGGCGGCGCTGGCCCGCTCGACGACGCTGAGGTCGGGGTAGCGGAGGACGACGACGACCGCGTGGATGACGTCCGAGCCCCTCGCGTAAGAGGCATCGGCGCCGGCCACGAGGGATACCTCCCCTGCGTCGCCGGAAGGCTTGACCTGCTTTCGGAGCCTCTCCTGGAGGCGGATCGCCTCTGCTGGGGCCAGGTCGAAGGGGTGGGTCTCTCTGATATCCATGGTCGTCTCCTGCTACCCAGTATGGGTGGTGTTGTATACCTACTATTATATGCTTGGCGCATGCAGCACACCACGGGTAACATCCTATGAGCCGCAATAACCCGCTTCGTTATGCGATTGCTCTCCTGATCGCGCTCCTCGGAGTGCTGATCGCCTACGCCGCTCTCACGACTCCCGGTCTCTCTCCTCTTCTCTGGGCTGCCGCCGCCGTCGTCCTTGCGGGGGTGGTCGCCGCCGCCTCGGTGCAGATCGCCGACCAGTGGGAGAAAGCGCTCGTGCTGCGCCTGGGCCGGTTCTCGGGTCTCAGGGGGCCGGGAGTCTTTGCCATCGTGCCGCTCATCGATACGGTGGCCTACTGGATCGATCTTCGGACGATCACGACGTCGTTTCGGGCGGAGAAGACACTCACCCGGGACACCGTCCCAGTCGACGTCGAGGCCGTCCTCTTCTGGCGCGTGAGGGATCCGGAGAGGGCGGCGCTGGAGGTCGAGGACTACCGTTCGGCCATCAGCTGGGCGGCGCAGACAGCACTCCGGGAGGTTATCGGGAAGTCCGATCTCGCAAACATGCTCGAAGGCCGGGAGAGGCTGGACGCGGAGTTGCAGCGGATCATCGACGTCAGAACCGAACAGTGGGGTATCCACGTCAGTTCTGTTGAGATTCGCGACATCCTGATCCCCCGAGAACTGCAGGACGCGATGTCCATGCAGGCGCAGGCGGAGCGGGAGCGGCAGGCCCGGGTGATCCTCGGCGACTCCGAACTGCAGGTCGCAAAGAAGTTCGAGGAGGCGGCGAGAACCTACCAGGACAACCCGACCGCTCTCCACCTCCGGGCGATGAACATGCTCTACGAAGGGCTCAAAGAGAAGGCGACGCTTGTCCTCGTCCCCGCATCGGTGCTCGATACGATGAACCTCGGAACGACCCTCGGTCTCTCGGCGCTTGCGAAGACCGTGACGGAAGACAACGGGAACCGCCGGGGAACCCCGGCCGGCGACGAGACAGCCAATCCGCCTGCGGCGGGAGAACCCGGGGTTCCCTGACCGGAACCCCGACCCGGTCACCGGGCGGCGAGGCATTTTTATACGTGAAGATTGGGTACGGCGCGGAGAGTCACTCTCGGAGCGTGGATGATATGGCACGATGGGTCTGCAGTGTCTGTGATTACGAGTATGTTGAGGAGGCGGGAGACCCGGCTACCGGGATACCGCCGGGAACGCCCTTCGAGGAACTTCCCGGGGACTGGCGGTGCCCCCGCTGCAGCGTGGGAAAGGAGGCGTTCGTGCGGGCCGGCGAAGAAGAGGTGGGGACGAATGACGAAGACTACCTCTGAAGGAGCCACCACGACCGTGGCCGACGTGCTGGTCGCGGAGCTCGCGGCCTGGGGGATCACCCTCTACTTCGGCATCCCCGGTTCGTCGTCGCTCCCGCTCGTGGACGCGGTCAGGAGGAACCCGGACGCACAGTATATCGTCGTCCGGCACGAGCAGACCGCGGCCCTCGCCGCCTCGGCCTACAACAAGTTCACGGGGAAGGTCGCCGTCTGCCTGACGATCGCCGGGCCGGGGGCGACGAACCTCGCGACCGGCCTGTATGACGCGAAAGAAGACCGGGCGAGCGTGCTCTCCCTGAACGGGCAGGTGCAGGCGCAGTATGCCGGCCCCGGCGGCGTCCAGGAGATCGACCAGGACGCGTTCTTCCGCCCGATCGCGGTCTTCAACAACACCGTCGCCGACCCCTCGACGGCGGTCAAACTCCTCACCCGGGCGCTCCGGTACGCGATCGTCGGCCGCGGCGTCGCCCAGTTGTCGCTCCCGAACGATATACAGAGAGAACCGCTCGAGGCCGCCTACTGCGAACGCGAGACCTGCCTCTCGGCGGTCACGACGGCCCCGACCGACGAGGCCGTCCGTGCGGCGGCGGAGGCGATCGACGGTGCCGCCCGCCCGGTCATCCTTGCCGGTTTCGGCGCCATGCGTGCGGCGGAAGCGGTCCTCGACCTTGCGGAAACGCTCCGGGCGCCTATCGTCACCACCTTCCGGGCGAAGGGGATCCTCCCCGACGAGAACGAGTGGGTCGCCGGGGTGCACGGCCCGCTCGGGACGCCGCATGCCCAAAGGATCGTCGAGGAGTCCGACCTCGTGATCGCCTGCGGGGCGAGTTTCTCCGACTTCACCGGGATTCCCCGGGAGATACGGGCGGTCCATATCGACATCGACCCGCTCCAGCTCGGCAAACACCCGCTCGCGGCAGGGGTCTATGGCGACTGCACCGTTGCCGTACCCCTGATCCGGGAACGGGTCAGGCCGCGGGAGGATACGGGGACGGGGGCATGGCTCAGGGAGCAGAAGCGGGAGTGGTCGGAGCGCCTCGACCGGGAGGCCGACCCGGAGGCGGTCCCGATCCGCCCCCCCTACATCATGAAGGTCCTCTCCGAGACGCTCCCGGAGGACGCGGTTATCTCCCTCGACGTCGGGGAGAACCAGTGGTGGTTCGGGAGGAGTTTCCGGATGAAGCGGCAGCGGTTCGCGATGTCGGGCTACCTCGGGACGATGGGGTTCGGGCTCCCCGGGGCGATTGCGGCGAAACTGGCCTACCCTGATGCGACCGTCGTCTGCATCACCGGCGACGGAGGGTTCTCTATGGTCATGGGCGACTTCGTCACGGCGGTCAGGTACGACCTCCCCATCGTCGTCGCGGTCTTAAACAACCACCACCTTGCTATGATCAGCGAGGAGCAGCGGGAGGCGAACTATCCGGTCTACGGCACCGATCTCACGAACCCGGACTTCGCGGCGTATGCAGAGGCATGCGGCGGTGTCGGGATATGGGTGACGCGGCCGGGTGACCTCCGGGACGCCGTTCTCAGGGCGGTATCGATGGAGAAACCCGTCGTCATCGATATCGAGACCGATCCGGTGCGGTTCGAGTAAGGGGCCGGGTGGCCGCGTCACAGCGCTCAGCCGAAATTTATAAGTCCGTGCAAGGGAATGAAGGGCCGAGGGTAGTGTGAACATCCCGTCCAGGGCAGCGCAGTCTGCGATGCCCGTTACGGGAATGCGCGGATCTCCGGATGTTGATCCGGGTGGGAGGATCGGTAATTCGTTCTTCGCTCCACGCTGAGGGTCCCCGGGAACCTGCGAAGCGAGCAGGCGCCCGGGGTAGACTTCGGCGAGCCGGATCCGCTCCGGTTCACCGTTCTTGCGGCCGTAATCGGCCGGACTTTTTTGCCACTCCAAAAGAGGGGTTGGGGTTATTCTTTGCAGAGGTAGTCGTAAAGGAACGCAGCGAGCAGCGCACCGACGATGGGGCCGATGATGTAGATAGGGAAGAATGCCCAGAGGTTCGACCCGCCAAGCAGCCAGTCCCCGAGGTAGGGCCCGAACGTACGGGCAGGATTCAACGACGCGCCGGTCAGGTTCCCGGTCGTCGTGATGATGCCCGCGACCGCGAGGCCCACCATAAGCCCGGCAAAACCCGGTGTGGCCCGCTCGTCGACGGCGACTCCCATGATGACGAGCATCAGAAGGAACGTCCCGACCGCCTCGATGACGATCGCCTGCAGGTAGCCGATGCCGGCGAAGGGGGCCGTCGCCCCGAGCCCTCCGATCGTGACGGCGTCCGGGCCGACCGCCCAGGCAAAGAGGAGGCTCGCGGCGGCCGCGCCGACGAGCTGTGCGGCGATGTACGGGGCGACGTCGCGTCCGGGGAGCCGGCGGGTTGCAAAGAGGGCTATCGTCACCGCCGGGTTGATGTGGCAGCCCGATATCCTCCCGAAGGCGTAGATCGCCCCTGCGATGGCGATACCGAAGGCAAGACCTATGGCGAGCCAGTCGCCGAGCCCCCCGAGCGCCCCGATCCCTATGTTGAAGGGGGTCGCCGGGGTCGTTCCCGCGGCGAGCATCAGCGTGACGACCGCGGCGCCGGCACCGAAGAAGACCAGGATGAATGTCCCGACGGCTTCGGCGACGCATCGTTTTCCAAGAGATGTGGTCATGATTACACCAATACTGAGTATACTTCTTGTTAAGCGACTTCAGCCAAAAAAAGGCTTGGGAGTGATCTTACTTTCCATACAGGGCGTTATAGCACTCGGGACAGAGGATCCTCGGCAGCGGAGCCTTCACACGCTTGCTGGGGAGCGGGTAGCCCCCCTCCCAGACGTCGACGTCCTTTCTGATCGCGTGCTCCATGCAGAGCCCCATCCCGCAGACGATGCAGATCGCCACCGCCTCGCTATCCTTGCCCTCGAGGGCGCAGTAGTAGCACTTCATGATCGCTCCTTCTATACCGCTTCTCTCCACTGGCAGTACTGGTGCCGCATGTCGACCAGGCACGCAGAGGCACAGTTCTTGCAGGCCCGCACCGGGGCGGCCGCCGTCTCCTTCTCGAGAGCGATGATGTTCGTCATCATCGTCGCCGTCACCGGCTCGCTCGTCAGGAGGCACGGGTAGTCGGCAAGACTCATCAGGGCGGCGAACCGGACAGTTATGGCGCAGGCCGGGTAGACATACCACTGCGGGTTCATCAACACCTCATTCTTGCTGATGGGCGAGAGATCGACGGGGTACTTGCCGATCATGGGGACCAGTTCCTCACCGGAACCGTTCCGCATCCGCTGTGCCTTGTCGAGGATCTTCCACCCGCGGTAGATCATGTCCATGAAGTCGCAGTTGTGGAGTTCCGCCGCCGCGCCCCGGGACGGGTAGAGCTGGACGTAGTTGTGGAACCGCCTCGTGAGCAGGTCGACGACCATGGGAGCGTTGAACCCATCGAGCTGGAGGAGGTACTCGGTTGCGGCGGCAGACGACCCGGTCGCGACCGAGAGGATGTCCCAGTAACTCTTGTAGGAGTCGAGCGATTTCCGCAGCGACGACTCCATCACGTCGGTGACCGCCTCGATCGTCGCCATGACGACGTCGTCCTTGCACATGTTGAAGGTCGACTGCGCGATGTGGTGGGAGACGTCTCCGACGCTGTAGGCCGGGACGGTCAGGATGTTGCCGTAGTGGACGCCGTCGTCGATCGCGGCCTTGATCGTCCCTTCCATCCGCCGCCGATACTCGCTCATGTACTTCCGCTGGTCAAAGGAGGTCATCCCGGCATCATCCATCAGCTCCGCCTGGGCGTTGACCGGCTCAAGGTAGAGTTTCTGCATGGTCGCGATCTCTTTTGCCGTCGCCTCGGCGTTGGTGGCTCCTGCCTCGAGGGCATGGGAGAAGTGCTCGCCAAATCCATAGGAGGTGTTCATGCCCCATGATTTGGCGGCGAGGATCGCCCGTTTGTGCTCGACCGGGATATCGGTCTTCAGGAGCACCTGGTTCACGACGTTGCTAGTGCTCCCCGGGATTAGCGCAAAGTCGACGACGCAGGTAGGGCCGTAGAACCCGCCGTAGTGCCGCACCGCCTCAAGGCTGATCAGGGCTTCCGCGTCCGCGATCGCCTGCGCAAAGGCATCGACGCTCTTTGCGAACGCTTCGTCCTGTTCCTTCAGGATCTCGAGCACCACGGGGGTCTGGTAGTGCTCGACGAACGGGTCGTCTTCGGGGCGGACAGTCGTTGTAAGGCCTTTCAGAATCTCGTAATGCGAGACCACCGAGTTTTTGTGGAGGTCGATGACCGCCTGGCTCTGGTTGCCGATCGCCGTCATCGTCTTCACCGCGTCGACGTAGGGTTTTGTGTCCTCGATCACGAACTTCTGGCCGCGTTTCACCTTTAACGTATCCACGTCCGCCCGCTGGGCGGTCATGGCCTCGTTTATCATCTTCTCGTAGAGTTCTTTCATATCAATCACCTGTCAGGGTAGCGTTTAACGGCGGTCCGGCAGGGCCACCGTGGTTATAGGGCGACGCTGGAAGACAGGGGGGAGGTTCCGGGGAATAGCCCGGATGAGCCGGGAGAACGAAAGGTCGATAATAGTCCGGGAGACTGAACGGTAATCAGAGATTGTGCCTGTCCGCTTTCGGTCCCTGCACTCCCCATCCTGTCTTGAAGGCCTGGGAGTTCTTTATCAATTGGCTTACTTGGTCGTTCTGGCATATATCTGTTGTGTCGTCTTCCGATGCGCCATTCAAAAAAGGAGACCTTCGGTTTCCAGGATCGAGCGCCAATTTGAGATTTTCTCCCGGGAGGCGGCGTATCAGAACCAGGCATCCAGCGTCTTCTGCGTCGCCTTCACCGAGACCTTGGCGAGGGCGCCCCTGACCCGCTCCTCAGAGAAGTCGTAGCGGCCGGAGAGCATCTCGATAACCCCGTCGACGTCCGGCGTCCCCCATTCGAGGGTGTAGTCGTCGGTGACCGGCGGGTCGAGGAAGAACTCCCGGACGGGAGCCGGGTCGAACCCGGGCTGCTTCTCGGCGATCGTCTCCTCGAACCCGCCTTTCTGGACGATCTTCAGGGCGGTCTTGCCGCCGACGCCCCGGATGCCCGGGTTGAAGTCCGTCCCCACCAGAATGCCGATCTCGACGAGTTCCTCCCTCGTGACGGCGAGGCAGTCGAGGAGGGAGGAGAGGACGATCCGTTCGGGGTTCACGGTGATCGTCCGTCCCCGCATCTTACGCCGGCCGCTGACGGTGAGGTTTCGCACCAGCACCGGAGAACCGAAGAGGAGCGAGTCGTAGTCCTGGGAGACGGCGTAGGTGACCTTTCCCTGCCGCGCCATATGGGCCGCCTGCGCTTCGCCCTCGCTCGGCGCCTGCACCCAGGGGATGCCGAGCAGGTCGAGGAGTTCACGGGACGATGCGATGATGTGGCTGTCGATGCGGGCGGACGCGCTCGCCTGCTTGTAGGCCTCCTCCATGTCACCCTCCCGGAGCGCCGTCTTCCAGGCCTCGTCGGCCCTGGCGCGGATTTCGCGCCGCTCGTCGATCGTCTCCTGCTTGAACTCGGGGGGCTTTCCGTCGAAGACAAAGACCGGACGGATCCCCTTCTCCAGGAAGTTCACCGTTCGAAAGAGGATGCCGGAGAGGTGCGAGGTGACCCTCCCCGCACCGTTCATCAGTGGGGTTCCGTCCGGCTGCCGGATGATGGAGAGGAACTGGTAGAGCGCGTTATGGGCGTCCAGTGCCGCGATACCGGATAGATCGTCCCACGTCAACGCCTCTTTACTGTCTGTCAGGATATCCCGGATTGCAACGCCCATGCTACCTATTCATGAGAGAGGGAGATGCCATTAAGGTGGCGATCCGGTTCACCGGTACATCCGCCGGGAGAGGCCGTCGACGATCTCCTCCATGTGGCTCACCGTGTTGTCGTACCGGGCGGCCATCGCATTGCTCATCTCTTCCATGTTCACGCGCATGGTGCGCTCCCGTTGCACGACGCTCTGCTCAAGGCTCACGATCTTCATGCCGAGAGAGATAAGCAGCCCCCCGAGGGAGAGCATCATGAGCGTTGCAGCAATCGCTATGGTCAGGTCCTGCCAGAACCGCATCACCAGCACGACGGTGGAGACAACCATCACGATGGTGAGAACGATATCGCCGATGAGTTCGCGAATCTCCATAATTTAAAATGATGAGGATGCATTAATTAACCTACCTATCATGGGTGGAGTTTTGTGATGCAGATACGCGACTGGCTGCCAATTCTCGGAATGGCCCTGATGCTTTTGTTCGTCCAGATCATCGCCGTCATCCTCGTCACGCCCATGCAGGCGGCGGGGCTTATTGCATTTGAAGATCCCGAATCGGTGGCGAATTCCCTGATATTCATAGGGATGCTGCTCGCCTTTACGCTGGTTCTGCTCTTCCTGATCCGGAAAGGGGGGCGGCGGTTCATCGCCGTCTTCATCGGGTTCGCGCTCTTCATGACGTTCCTCTACATATTCGGCGCGCTCTCCCTCCTCCTGTTCGGGTCGACCGCCGCCGCCGCGGCAGGGACGCTCATCGGCGCCGTAGCGGCGACGGCGCTCCTCTACCTCTACCCGGAGTGGTACGTCATCGATATCCTCGGCGTGCTGATCTCCGCCGGGATTGCGTCCATCTTCGGGATATCCCTCGCCGTCCTGCCGGTGATCGTGCTGCTCGTGCTGCTCGCGATCTACGATGCCATATCGGTCTACCGGACAAAACACATGATCACCCTCGCCGAAGGCGTCCTCGAGACGAAGGCGCCCATCATGGTCGTGGTCCCGAAGAGGGCGGACTACTCGTTCAGAAAAGAGGGGCTCAACATCGGTGGCGGGGAGGAGCGCGGCGCGTTCGTCATGGGCATGGGCGACCTGATCATGCCCTCGATCCTTGTCGTCTCGTCGCACGTCTTCGTGGACGCGCCCGCGGTCATCTGGACCCTCTCCGCCCCGACACTCGGTGCGATGGTGGGATCGCTTGCAGGGCTCGGGGTGCTCCTCTACTTCGTCAACAAGGGCAACCCCCAGGCGGGGCTCCCGTCACTGAACGGTGGGGCTATTCTTGGGTTTCTGGTTGGGGCGGCTCTCGCAGGCTCGTTTTCGTGGCTTCTTTTCGGTGTTTGAGCAGGATATCGAGCGCCTCCTCCACCCCTTCGCCGGTGAGCGTGGACATCGCCGGATAGCCCTCGAGCCCCTGGATGTCCGCCTTGTTTGCGACCGTCACCACCGGCACGTCGAGGAGACTTTCGATCTCCAGAAGAAGCCTCTTCTGGTCGTCGAGCGAGTAGCCGCAGTGTTCGCTTGCGTCCAGGATGAAGAGGACGACGTCGGCCGTGTTGGTGATGGCGCTGACCGCCTGCCGCTCGATGGGGTTCCTCTCCTCTGCCGGGCGTTCGAGGACGCCGGGCGTATCGATGAACTGGATCCGGTCGCGCTTCCCGATCTCGCGGTGACCGACGATGATCCCCTTGGTGGTGAAGGGGTAGGCGGCGATCTCGGGCTCCGCCGTCGAGACGAGCCTGATGAACGAGGACTTCCCGACGTTCGGGAACCCCGCCACCACTACGGTGAACTCGTCCTCGCTTACGTGCGGGAGTTTTCGCAGGACGTTCCTCGCTTCGTTGAGGTAGAGGAGGTCGTCTCCCACCTGGTGAACGATCGAGGCCATGCGGGCGACGGCCTGCTTCCGTTTCCGGTCGGTCTCCTCGGCCTTGCGCATGCTGCGGGCGTAGCCGGAGCCGATGGCCCTGACCTGGTCGGCCGCCCAGGTGACGGCGCCGAGGGACTTCTTCAGCCGGTCGAGCGAGACCAGGATGTCGGCCGCCTCCTGGTAGAAGGGGGAGAGCCGCTCGAAACTCGGGAACGAACTGACCACGCTTTTGAGTTTGTCGTGGATGGCGCTCCCGACCGCCCGCACGAATTCCTCGTTCGCGGTATCGATGTTGGTCTTCAGTTTCTTTTTGGCTGCCGCTCTCCGGAGACTGCGGTCGAGCACCTCGTCAGCCGTCGGAACGGTCGGGATGGTTTCAAATTCCACGGTACGCACAACCTAATGTATTTAAACAACGTATAATCACTGATAATTATGGAGCTCTCTCCGATTCAGAAGGATATCCTGATAACCCTGATTACCCTATATCATCAGTCTTCCCACTCTATAAAAGGTGAGGAGATCGCAGAGGTGCTGAAGCGCAACCCCGGGACCGTCCGCAACCAGATGCAGGCTTTGAAGGCTCTCGGGCTGGTCGAAGGCGTCCCCGGCCCGAAAGGAGGATACAGCCCGACTGCAGAAGCCTACCGGGAACTGAATCTCGGGGATCTCGAGCACCAGTCCGAGGTACCGATCTTCCGCGACGGCGAGAAGGTGAGGGGCGTCCGCGTCACGGAGCTCGGGTTCACCACCCTCTGCCACCCCGACCTCTGCCAGGCGATGGTACGGATCATCGGAAGCGTGAAACTCTTCCGCATTGGGGATATGGTCTCGATCGGTCCCACGCCGGTGAATAAACTCCTCGTCCGCGGCGAGGTCTTCGGGATGGACGAGAACCTGCAGGCACTCCTCATCAGCGTCTCCGAGATGATATCCCTCCCGAAACAGCCCATCAAGCACTATATGAGCACCCCGCTCCTGACCCTGCCGTCCACCGCCACCCTCCGCGATGCCGTGCGCCTCTTCAATACCCACCATATCCACGGCGCGCCGGTGATGAAGGACGGCGAAGAACTCGTGGGCATCGTGACACTGAGCGATGTCGCCCGCGCCCTGGACGAGGGGCTGACGCTGGATACGCCGGTTGCCGGAGTCATGACGGCCGATGTGGTCGAGGCGCCGTCGTCGATCCGGCTCTATGAGCTCGTGGGCCGGTTCAAGGAACGGGAGATCGGGAGACTGATTGTGGTCGAGGACGACAAGCCCGTCGGGATCGTTACCCAGACCGATATAATTCGGGTCTTTCCCTCACTTTGATCCCCTCCCCGTTCGAAATTTTGCGCTTCAACCCCTCTAATGGGGGATAAGTATTTATATGAGGATACCTATGGTGCTTCTGTCAAACGAGTTCTGTGTGTGAGTACATTTCACAGAACTCAATGAAAAGGGGGAAAATGGATCATGACTGATATACCGCTGGCACCTGTTGGCAGAATCGTGAAAAAATCCGGCGCGGAGCGCGTGAGTTCCGACGCCAATGAAGAACTTGCGAAGCTGATGGAGCAGTACGCGTCACGGATTGCGAAAGAGGCGATCAAGCTGGCGGGTCACGCCGGCAGGAAGACGGTCAAGGCAACCGATGTCAGGATGGCGGCTGAAACCGTGAAATAACCCGAAAACCTCTTTTTGGAACCCTATCGATCCGGTATGCATTCCTCCGGTTGAGAGCGCCTCTCTCTCCGACTCTCTGCTCCGGGCAACGGCGGCGCATGCATCTCTGACAATTCCCTGTAACGCTCTTTTCCGTGATTTCATCGGATTTAGAAATTATAAATAGTACAAACGCCCCACGGTTTTATATGACCAAAACCTTCTGCCGTTCCCTTGCGAGGAAAAGATTGATGAGTAATGATGGCATGCTCATCGGAATCATCAAGAATATCATCGTCGACCTCAACACGGGGCAGGTCGTCGACCTGCTCGTCAAACCGGACGAGACGTTCAAGACCGACGGCTACAGGACGGACGGGGACAAGATGCTCGTGCCGTTCGAGGCGGTGAAGGATATAAAAGATTATGTCGTCGTCGACCGCTACCTGCTGAAAAGATAGGGATAATACTTTTTTACCGCTTCCACGAACCCGTCCCCGTAGGCTCCTTCGGTGACTCGGTCCGCCGCCGCCTGCACCGCGGGGGGGGCGTTTCGCACCGCAACACCGATACCGGCGGCCTCAAGCATCTCGATGTCGTTCTCGGAGTCGCCGACGGCCATCATATCGTCGGTTGAGACCCCCATCTCGCGGGCAAGTGCCGTGAGCGCTGCCCCCTTGCTCACGCCGGGGGTCTGGAGGTGGATTGCAAACCCGGTGTCGAGCACCCGGACGGAGAGATCGTGGTCGCGGATGACCGCTCTTGCCTCGTCGGGGTCGATGTTCCGGGCGAAGGCGACGTCGGCGAACCGGTACTGCTCTCCGAAGAGCTCGAGTTCCACGCCTTTCCCGGCAAAATAGTCGTTGAGAACCTCGAACGCCGCAAGGCAGGCCTTTTTGTCGCCGGGGACACGGAGGGTGCCGGAAAACCCCCTCCGGTAGACGCCGCCGTTCTCGCCGATGATCGTCCCGTCCGTCCCGACCATCTTGCAGAGCCCGTCCATGAAGCAGACGGTGTTGCCGCTCGCGAAGACCACCTCAACCCCGGCGTCGATGAGCGTCCGGACGGCCTCGACGGCGGGGGTGTTGATCCGCCGCCGCCGGTCGGTGATGGTGCCGTCGACGTCCGTTACGAGCGCTTTCAGCACTGCTTGAGTCCTGCCTGCTCGACCATGAACGCCGCCTCGCCCTCGGGGAGGTTCGGGCTGTCCACCAGGCGGGCAACTCTCTTGCCGCCCTTGCTCTTACGGAGGTAGAGCCGGAAGGTTGCGGTGTGCCCTACGATGTTGCCGCCGATCGGTTTCGTGGGGTCGCCGAAGAGGATGCCGGGGTTCGACATCACCTGGTTGGTCACGAGGCCGACGGCGTTGTGGTCGTCGAGCAGTTTCAGGAGATCGTGCATGTGGCGGTTCAGTTTCTGCTGCCGGGGGGCAAGGGTGCCCCGTCCCGCGTACTCCGAACGGAAGAGCGACGTCAGCGAGTCGATGATGAAGAGCCTCACCGGGTAGTCGGAGTTCCGCAGCTCGTTTGCGAGTTCCCGTGCTGTCTCGAGGAGCAGCATCTGATGGTCGGAGCTGTGCGCCCGCGCGACGTGGATCCGTTCGAGGACATTCTCGATATCCCCGAGTTCCGCCTCTTCGGGGAGGCCGGCAAGCATCTGCTCTATCCGTTCCGGCCGGAAGGTGTTCTCGGTGTCGACGTAGATGGCCGAGCCGCCGAGGCCGCCGAGTTCTTCAGGGAGCTGGACGTTCACGGCCATCTGGTGGACGATCTGGCTCTTCCCCGACCCGAACTCGCCGTAGACCTCCGTTATCGCCTGCGTCTCGAGGCCGCCGCCGACCAGTTCGTCGAACTCGGGCACCAGCGTCCGGAGTTTCTTGATGTCCTTCCTCTTGTCGAGGATATCCCTGCCGGTCTTGAACCCGCCGATATCCGCCATCTTCCGGGCGGCGAGGATCACCTTCTTTGCCGTGGCCTCACCGATCTCCGCCGCCTCGGCGAGGTCCGATGTGGTGGCCGTCGCAACGCTCTCGACGGTTCCGTATCCGGCTTCCCGGAGTTTTTCGGCGGTGGTTGGTCCAACGCCTGGTAAGTCTTCAAGATCAATCTCTGACATCTCATTCCTCACTTGATCTCTAGGTATGTTTGATACACTAGAGTCTTTAGCCGGAGACATAAAGGTCGCTTGCCGTGCGGGGTGAAAGTGAAGATCAGGATCGCTGTTGCCTGGAGAACCGATCCAGGCGGCGCTGCAGAGCATCGAGATCTGGCTCTACGGCCTCGATACTGCCCGGGCTGATCACGCCCCTGTGCACGATTCCCCGGACGCGCACGGTATATCCGACGGGCAGCGGGTCACGGAGAAGGTAACAGGCGTCGCCGGTCTCGAGAGCGGTCCCTTGCCGGGTGGCGATGACCGTCCCTGTCACCTCGATCTCCTCCTCCTCGCCGTGGACGACGAGCGCGCTCCCCCACGAGAGGTGCACCTCGAGATCGCCGTAACGTCCCCGGCGTGCGGTCGCGTTGTAGAGTGAGAGTCGGTCGCCGGGCGCCAGGTGCTCGTCTGCCTTCTCTCCCCAGATGACAACCGGGGTCTCGCCGGTCGGATCGGCGATGACCAGGTTCCTGACCGAGGACTGCCGCCCGTTCCGCGTGACGAAGGAGTGCGGGGGCTGGACGGAGATCACCGTCCCGGCAAGAGAGTATCGCCCCCCCTCCTTGAGATCGGCGACGGCGTCCATCGGGATATCAATCTCGTGGTCGGAGGGCGTGACGGACGCGGACTCGCCGAGGCTGTACTCGATCGCAGTGTCGTTCTCGCGGGCGGTCGCGCCGCGGATGACGACGCTCTCCCCCGGCTCCACCCCGAGGAGGACGTCCGGCGCCCAGGCGACGAGCCGGAAGACGCCGTCCTCGTTCCCGACCACCGCCTCGACCATCTCGCCCTCCGTTCCGTCGCGGCGCTTGAACGTCCGCGGGCTCTCGACCGCGATCAGCCGGACCTCGAGGTCCCCCGCGGGCCCGGGCCCCCCGGAGGTCGCAGTCTCCTCGCAGGTGATCTCGCAGGCCGCCTCCTGGACGGCGACGGCGGTGACGTCGGGAACCTTCCCTCTGCCCTTCGGCCGGCCGAGGATCTCGAGGACGTCGCCGACCGCGATCTCCGAGACCGCAGCGGCCTTCTCGTCCCAGAGGGTCAGCCGGGCTCTCCCCGTCTCGTCGCCCACCGTCACGTTCGCGACGATGCCGGGGGCGCCGTCGGGCCGTTCGAACTCCCGGGGCTCCTCGACGGCAAGCACCTTTGCAAAGAAGCAGGCGAGGCTCGGGGCGGCCGCGAGGTCGCGTATACGGATGTGCGAGCGGCCCAGATCCCTGACGACCAGCATCGCCGCCGCCCGTTCGTCGAGGAGGTCGCCCGACTCCGCCACCTTCTCCTCCACCCGCCGCTCGAACTCCCCCTTTTCGAGGAGGTCGTCGACCAGGAGGTAGTGGAACTTCACGGTCGGGGCTCCGCTCCTACTCCTGCCAGGGTGGTGTCACCATCGCGGCCGTCAGGTCGTCGATCGTCTCGGTCCGGCGCATCAGGGCGGCCTCCTTCCCCGCGAGGAGGACCTCGGCACACCGGGGACGGCTGTTGTACTGCGACGACATCGCAAACCCGTACGCCCCGGCGTCCAGCACCGCGATGATGTCGCCGGCGGCGAGTTCCGGGAGCATCCGGTCTTTCGCGAGGATGTCGCCGGTCTCGCATATCGGCCCGGTGACGGAGTACTCCCGCACGGCGGGAGCGTCGGCCTTGTTCGCCGCGACGACTTCGTGGTAGGAGTCGTACATCGTCGGCCGGACGAGGAGGTTGAACCCGGCGTCGACGTTCGCAAACGTCTTATGAGCGGTCTTGACGGAGTTGACCCGGGAGAGGAGGATCGTCGAGTCGCCGACGAGCCACCGGCCGGGCTCGACCCAGAGTTCGGGCTCGATCCCGAGGTCTTTGATACCCCTGAGGAAGACCGGCATGATTGCTCCCGCGTATTCTTCGGGCGTCGGCGCCTGATCGGTCTCCCGCCGGTAGGGGATCCCGAGGCCGCCCCCGATATCGATGAACGATAGATCGACCCCGATATCGCGCAGATCGCCCGCAACATCGATCAGCACCTCGACCTCACGGGCGAAGGGTTCCACGGCGAGGATCTGTGAGCCGATGTGGCAGTGGATGCCGACGGGGTTCACGTGCTCGAGTGCGAGCGCTTCGCGGTAGGCGTCGAGGATCGCTCCCGCCGGGATGCCGAACTTGCTCGTGGCAAGCCCGGTCGCGATCTTCGGGTGGGTGGGGACCTCGATCGCCGGGTTGACCCGGAAGGCGATATCGACGGTTCTTCCCTCTTTGCCGGCCGCGGCATCGAGTTGCCGGAGTTCGTCGGGGGAGTCGACCGAGACCCGGATACCCTTCTCGACCGCGAGGGCGAGGTCGGCGGGGGTCTTTGAACTCCCGTTGAAGAGGAGCGACTCCGGCCGCATACCGGCGGCGAGGGCGAGCGCGACCTCACCGGCGGAGAAGACGTCGGCTCCGGCGCCCATGGATGCGAGGGTCTTAAAGACCGCGAGGTTGCCGTTCGCCTTTGCGGCGTAGAGGATGCGGATTTTGGGGTAGTGGGCGGTGAGCGCGCCGGAGAGCCGTCCGAAGTTCTCGCGGATCCGGTCCTCGCTCGTGACGTAGAGCGGGGTGCCGAATCGTTCCGCGAGGCTCACCGTGTCGTGCTCCCCGATCCGGAGGCGGCCGTCCCTGACCGTGATGTGCGAGGGGAGGATCACAGATCGATCCCCCGCATCCGGTCGACCGCCTCGTTGATCCGCTCGATCGACCGGGTGATCGCGAACCGGACGAACCCTTCGCCGTTCTTCCCGAACCCGACGCCCGGCGTCGCGACGATCCCGGCCTTATCGAGGAGCTGTGCAGAGAACGCCATGCAGTCGTCGACCGGCGCCCAGACGTAGAAGGTGGCCTTCGGCGCCGTGACGTCGAGCCCGAGTTCGGTGAGTCCCTTCACGAGTACGTCCCGGCGCTCCTGGTAGATCGAGCAGGCCTTCGCCACGCAGTCCTGCGGGCCGGTCAGCGCCGCGATCGCCGCGTGCTGGATGGCGTCGAAGGCGCCCGAGTCGACGTTGGTCTTGACCCGGCCGAGCCCTGCGACGATCTCGGGGTTGCCGCAGGCCATCCCGATCCGCCACCCGGTCATGTTGTAGGTCTTCGAGAGCGAGTGCATCTCGATCCCGACCTCCATCGCGCCGTCGGCCTCGAGGAACGAGGGTGCCTTGTAGCCGTCGAAGGTGATCTCGGAGTAGGCGTTGTCGTGGACGACGACGATCTTGTGCTCCCGCGCGAACTCGACGACCTCCTCAAAGAACGAGAGGGGCGCGATGGCCGCCGTCGGGTTGTTCGGGTAGTTGATGAACATGAGTTTCGCCTGCTTCACGACGTCGGCGGGGATATCCTCGAGCACCGGGAGGAAGTCGTTCTCCGCACGGATGGGGAGTTCGTGGACCTTCCCTTCGGCAAAGAGCGTGGAGGTCTTGTAGACGGGGTAGCCCGGGTCGGCGGCGAGGACGACCTCGCCCGGGTTGACGAAGGCCTCGGCGATGTGCGCGATACCCTCTTTTGAGCCGATGAGCGCGAGGGTCTCCTTCTTCGCATCGAGGTCGACCCCGAACCGGTTCCGGTACCACTCCGCCACCGCCTCGCGGTAGGCGAGCATCCCGGTGTAGGAGGGGTAGTGGTGGTTCTTCGGGTCGCGTGCCGCGGTGCAGAGCGCCTCCACGATATGCGGCGGGGTGGGGAGGTCGGGGTCGCCGACCCCGAGGTCGATGACGTCGACACCCTGGCGCCGTTTCTCCTCTTTCATCTCGTCGATGCGGGCAAAAAGGTAAGGGGGAAGGTTATCCATCCGTCTCGAATACATCACCAACTATTGCGCACGGGAGCCTATGTATTTTCTCACTCCCATTTTGTGTCCCCGGGCCGCCCCGCGACCGGCAACGCTGATACGCTACCGGAGCGAACGTTGTACCCGGACATGAACGACCAGGTAGAGCGTCCCGTGTATATGGATCATGCGGCGACGACATTCATGAAGCCCGAGGTCGTCGCGGCGATGGTCCCGTACCTCTCGGAGTACTTCGGCAACCCCTCCTCCCTGTACCGGTTCTCCCGCGAGCCCCGGGAAGGCATCGAGGCGGCGCGCCGGCAGGTGGCGGTGGCGATCGGCGCTACGCCCCAGGAGATCTTCTTCACTGCGGGAGGCACGGAGGCTGACAACTGGGCGATCAAAGGTGTCGCTCTTGCGAACCGGGCGCGCGGCAACCATATCGTCACCTCCGCGATCGAGCACCACGCCGTCCTCCACACCTGCGAGTGGCTGGAGAAGCAGGGGTTCTCGGTCACCTACCTCCCCGTCGACGGGTTCGGGCGGGTGGACCCGGGCGACGTCGAAGCGGCGATCACGGACGCGACGATCCTCGTCTCGGTGATGACGGCAAACAACGAGATCGGGACAGTCCAGCCGGTCGCAGAGATCGGCCGCGTCGCGCACGACCACGGCGTGCTCTTTCACACCGACGCTGTCCAGGCGATCGGTGCGGTGCCGATCGACGTCGACGTGATGAACGTCGATCTCCTCTCCCTCTCCGGGCACAAGTTCTACGGGCCGAAGGGGACGGGGGCGCTCTATATCCGGCGGGGGACCCGGATCGAGACCCTGATCCACGGTGGCGGGCAGGAACAGCGAAGGCGCGCCGGGACGGAGAACGTCCCCGGCATCGTGGGACTCGGGCGCGCGATCGAACTCGCGACCGCCGATATCGCGGGACACAACCGCCGGATAGCCGCGATGCGCGACCGGCTGGTCCGCGGCGTCCTGGACGCGATTCCCGACGCCCGCCTGAACGGCCACCCGACCGAGCGGCTCGCGAACAACGCGAACTTCAGTTTCCGCTACGTCGAGGGGGAGTCGATCCTGCTGCTGCTCGACGGACGTGGGATAGCCGCATCCACCGGGAGCGCCTGCTCCTCGGGGTCGCTCGACCCCTCGCACGTCCTGCTCGCGATCGGCCTCTCCCACGAGGAGGCGCACGGGTCGCTCCGGCTCACCCTCGGCGATGCGAACACGGAAGACGACGTTGATTATATCCTTGAAGTGCTGCCGGAGGTGATCGGGCGGCTGCGGGATATATCTCCGTTGACGCCGCCATCTCCGGGGGCGCCGGAGGCCGAATGATGTATACCGATAGAGTGATTGAAGAGTTCACGAACCCCCAGAACGTCGGCGAACTCACCGACGCCGATGGTTTCGGCGAGGTGGGGAGCCCGAGCTGCGGGGATATCATGAGGATTTACCTGAAGATCGAGGACGACCGGATCACCGACGCCCGGTTCCGGACGTTCGGGTGCGCGGCGGCGATTGCCTCGAGTTCGGTGGCCACCCGGATGATCCTGGGGATGACGCTGTCCGAGGCGTGGAGCCTCTCGAACGCCGAGGTGCTGGACGCCCTCGGCGGCCTTCCGGAGCCGAAGGTGCACTGCTCGCTCCTCGCCCCCGACGCCATCCGGGTTGCGATCAACGATTACCGCGTCCGCCGGGGGCTTGAGCCCTGGGAGAGGAAGTCCTGCTCCTGGGGTGGCGACTGCGCTTCCTGCCCCAAGAAAAGTTAAATACGGACGCTACGAAGGTAAATCATGGATCTCCCGGAATATATCGTGGTCTTCTGCACGGCCCCTGTCGAAGAGGCGGAGCGGCTCGCGAAAGCGCTTGTGGATACACGGCTGGCCGCCTGCGTGAGCATCACCGGCGTGCAGTCCTGCTTCCGGTGGGAGGGCACGGTCTCAAACGAGCCCGAACAACTCCTGATCATCAAGACGCAGCACCGCCTGCTCGACCTGCTTGTTGCCCGGATCAAGGAACTTCACAGTTACGAAACCCCCGAGGTCATCGCCATGCCCATCATCGGCGGCTCCGCCGAGTACCTCGACTGGATCCGGGGTGAGACGTCCTGATGGAGATCGTCCGCCGTACCGGTATCCAGGTGACGGGCGAGGGGGCGCACGAGGTCAGCGACTCGATCATCGTCGAGGGGCGCGTCCGGCTCTTCCTGAACGGCAACCTCCTGACGACCCTGGTGGCGAGCCACGACCGTCTCGACGACCTCGGGGCGGGGTTCGTCATCAGCGAGGGGATCGTCGATGAGGTCGACTCGGTGAGCGTATCGGGAAGCGACGTCCATATCACCGCCCCGGCCCGGCGGAACCCCGAACTCGCGACGGAGTCGTCCGGGGGCTCCTGCGCGCTCGGCGAGCCGAGGACGGTCGAGTCGTCGATCACCATCACGGCGGACGGCATCCGTGCGGTCACGGCGGCGATCGAGTCCGAGACCTGGCAAAAGACCGGCGGCGTCCACTGCTCGGTGCTCTTCTGCGGCGGCGAACTCGTCACCCGTGCGTGCGATGTGGGGAGGCACAACACCGTCGACAAGGTCGTGGGCTACGCGGCCCTCCGGGGGCTCGACCGGTCGACCTGCATCCTCGGCTGCACGGGCAGGCAGCCGGCGGGGATGGTCGCGAAGGCGGCGAACGCGGGTATCCCGGTCGTCGTCTCCCGCGCCGCCACGACCGACCGCGGCATCCTGACGGCGGAGAACGCAGGGCTCACCCTGGTCGGGTTCTCGCGGGGGGAGCGGTTCACGATCTACACGCACCCCGAGCGGGTGCCCGAAGTCCTCGAAGAACTGGAGAAGACCAGGATATGACGGAGAAGAACGAACAGACCGCACTGCTCCTGCTCGGGTGCCCGCAGGTGCCCGTCCAGACGAGCATGGTGCTCTACCTGGCGCACGGCCTCTCAGAGCGGGGAATCCGGCCGGTGATCGCCGGGACGACGGCGGCACGGAAACTTATGGAGGTGGCCGACCCGGGCCGGCACTACCTCGATGAGATGAACGATCTCGACGCGACAATCGACGAGATCACGGAGAAGAAGCGGGACTTTGACCTCTGCTTCGTCTTCATCCACAATGATTCCGGGATCGCGTATGCCGGGACGATGGCTTACATATCGAAGGCGTGGGTCTATGCGCTCATCTTCGGGGAGCACGCGGAAGAGCTCGCGGAGGAGATCGAGTTCCCCTGCGAGATCGTGGCGGCGAAAGCCACCCACAACCCGATGCCGCTGAAGCGGAGACTCGACGAGGTGATGCAGTGGGCGGCTGTCTCGAAGCGATGAAACCCGAGATCATCCTCTCGCGGACGACATTCAAGGATGCACGGGAGTACATCAAGAAGAACGTCCGGGAGTACCACGAGGTCGAGCCGGGCTACAAGATCTTCGACGTCCATATCATAGGCGTTCCGCCGCTCTATGTCGGCGTAGAGGGCGAGGACCTCATCTTCCCCTACACCAAGCCCTGCCACGGGACGTTCGTGGTGAAGGTCGCCGGCGGCGAGGAGATCGCGCGGCTGCGGGCGGGGAAGAAGTAGCCCTTTTTTAGAACCCGCTGTGTTTGTCCCGGCCGTTCAGTTGCACCGTTGCTTTGTGCGGAACCCATAAGACTAGTGGCATCTTCGCGCCTGATAGTGTTCGAGTTCCTGCCAGGACGGTAGTCGCACTCACAAACCATCACACCCGGGGTGAGGCTATATCCCCACGGCGCACGCGAAGCCGCGAAGAACGTGAAGGGTCGCCACAAACTGGATGCCGGAGTTCGCGGCTTCGCGCCTTCGCGTGAGGCAACTATGCAGGGGTGATGCACAATTTGGAGGTGATTCGTCCTCCGGGGAAGGATTTCAACAAAGCCGGTTTTTTTCCTTAAAAGAGTATATTGATAGAGACTCCTGGGGAATCCCTCAGAAAAAATGGGAGCGATCTGCCCCGTCTCATCGATCGCGGAGTCAATTGTATTTCTGGAAGAGCGCCGGGTTCTGCCGTATGATCCACCAGCGGCGGACCAGGTAGCCGGCCCCGGCGAGCACCAGGATGGCCCCTCCGACAAGGGCGACCGTCCCGAGCGGGAACTCGGGTGCCGTCCCACTGGCCGGCGCGGCCGTGGTCTCTGTCGCGGTGGGTTCTGCCGTCGCCGGCGGCGTTGTCGCTGTCGGGGTCGTTATGGCCTCACCGGCTTTCTCGACCCCGCTGATCGCAAAAAGCGAGAACCCGGGGGTCGTCGCCGTGAAGGTGACCGTTGAACCGCTGTCGTCCACGACCCACGTCGGGAGGGCCTCCCACGCTGTGCCGTTGTAGTGGTACATCACGATCTCACCCGGGGTGAACCCGTGCTCCTCCAGCCACGCGGCCGGGACGGAGAAGGTGATGTTCGCGCCGGTGATCTCCTCGAACCGGGCCGGTACCAGGTCGACGTACTGGTACGGGGTGCCCGGTGCCGGGGGGATCCCGGCTCCCGGGGAGGACTGCGTCCGGCCGGTGACGATGAATGTCTTGAGCCCGGTTCCGGTGACGGTGACCTTGCTCACGGCGGAGTCGCCGCCGACGTTATAGCCGCCGTCCGGCCCGGCCGTCGAGCCGCCGCCACCGCCGCCGCCGCTGTAGACCGGCCTACTGGTCGGGGTTGCTGTTGGAGTCGGCGCGGCGGAGACCGTGATGTAGTCGGTCTCGGTGTGCGTGTCGCTCCCTCCCGCATTACTGGCCGTCAGACTGACGGTGTAGGTTCCGGCGGCGGCGTAAGTGTGCGTGGCGTTCCTCGCCGCCGCGTCTGTGGTGTTGTGCCACGCGCCGTCCCCGAACGACCAGTTCCAGACGGTGGGCGAACCGGTGGAGGTGTCATTGAACTGCACGGCGAGCGGCGCGGTGCCGGAGGTCGGGGTGCCGGTGAAGTTTGCCGTCGGGGCGACCGGTGCGGCGGTGACGGTGATGTAACCGATCTGTCGCGTGGCGCTGTAGCCGTCGGCGTTGAACGCCTGCAGCGCTACCGGGTAGGTGCCAGGCTCGGTGTAGGTGTGCGTGGGGTTCCGGGTGTTTGATCCTGCGGTTTCAAGGCGCCAGACCTCGTTCGTGCCGCCCAGCCCGCCCATGATTACGATACTCCCGTCCGGCATCGCGACGCTGGTGTGATGGTGCCGTGCCGGCCACCCGGCGTGCTCGGTCACCTGCGTCCATGTCGTGCCGTTGTCGGTCGATCGCCAGACGTCGTTCCTCGGGTTGTTGTCATACCCGCCCATGAGTACGATGCTTCCGTCCGGCATCGCGACGCTGGTGTGGCCCTGCCGGTTCGACCATTCGGCGTGCTCGGCCACCCGCGTCCAGGTTACGCCGTAATTGTCTGATCGCCAGACGTCGTTATCCCCGTTGCGGCCCATGAGTACGATGCTCCCGTCCGGCAGCACGACGCTGGAGTGGTCATATCTTGCCCCCCAGGGGGCATCGGGCAACTGCGTCCAGGTTGCACCGTAATTGTCTGACTGCCAGACGTCGTTCAAGCCGCTGCCGTCGCTGTTACTACCGCCCATGAGTATGATGCTCCCGTTCGGCATCACGACGCTGGTGTGGTCATATCTTGCCGACCAGGGGGCATTGTTTATAACCCTCGTCCAGGTTGCACCGCCGTCGGTCGACTGGCGGACGTCACGATACACATCGGGCCAAGAATTCTTCCCTCCCATGAGTATGATGCTTCCGTTCGGCATCACGACGCTGGTGTGACCTTGCCGCCCCAACCCACCGAAGGGAGTGGTCGCAATCCTGTCCCACGTGATGCCGTTATCGGCCGATCGCCAGACGTCGGCATTCCCGGAGCCGCCCATGAGTATGATGCTTCCGTTCGGCAGCACGACGCTGGTGTGATCGTATGCCGACCACCCGGCGCTCCCGTTCGCCTCTGTCCACGTCCCGTTATACGTCTCGTCGCCGAAGAACCACGCCCACCCGTCCGGGCCGCCGGCCGAGGCGTCGGTGAACTCTACAGTCAGGGGCGCTGCCCCGGAAGTCGTGTCGCTGCTGAACGCCGCCTGCGGTGCGGCGGCGCTTGCGGTGCCGATCAGCAGCAGGGTTGCAGCGATCAGGCACAGCGCCATCAATGGAATGCTTTTCGAAGGAATCCCCATATGCTATTAAACGTATGTGAGAATCTATAAGTTTTCGGTTTTTTTACCAGGGATCTGGTCATATATCCTTTTAAATAGATCGGGGTTATCGGGCTATATCGGGCATGCGTCCCCTGTTTCACGCCGGATCCGGATCGAGAGGGGATGAACGTTTTCCGTATCTCACTGCATCACTCGCAGCCGCCGGAGAGCGCCGGGTTCTGCCCCGCACGACACCGCCGCCCCCGCCGCCCCCCTCCCGCCCCCCCGGCCGCGCCAAATGAACGAGGTATAAATCCCCGAAGAGTGGTACTACAGTAGTGAGAGCCCGACCGGGAGACCTGAACCCACACCGGCGGGTATGGGCCCCGGATGCGAGTGAGACCATGAGCGAACCCCTGAACGTGCTGCTGATCGGGAAGAGCCCCGGCGATCTCCGGGCGATGCTCTGCGAGTGCGGGCGCGACGTCGAGTTGATCCACTGCGAGCGGTCCCGGGACGGGCTTACCCGGGTATCGGGGGGCGGAGTCGACGTGGTGCTCCTCGATATCTCCGGCCGCAGGGGGACGGCGACCCTCGGCCGCCTGCGCCGGGCGGCCCCCGGCGTCCCGGTCATCATCCTTGTTGCGGCAAAAGACGACCCCGCCGCGCTCCACGCGATGCAGAACGGCGCGCAGGACTACCTGGTAAAGGGGAAGACCGATGCGGAACTCCTCAACCGGGCGATCCGGCACGCACTCGAGCGCACAAGGGTGGAGGCCGCGCTCCGGCACTCGGAGACGATGTACCGGAGGCTCGTCGAGAACCTCAACGAAGGCGTCATCGCCGTCGACGAGACCGGCCTCATCACCTTTGCGAACCCGGCGATGGAGGAGATCCTCGGCTGCCCCGTGGAACGCCTGGTCGGATCGCCGGTTGCCTGGTTCATCGATCCCGGCAGCCGTGACGCGAACCTCTTCTGCCGGACGACCGACGAACGGCAGGAATTCGAACTGGATCTCCTCCACTGCGACGGTGGACACGTCCACGCGCTCGTGGTCACGTCGCCGGTCACCGACGAGACCGGCAGGTTCCAGGGCTCGATCGCCGGCATCATGGATATCACCGAGCGCAAACGCGCCGAAGAGGAGATCCGGATCCGGAACGAGCATCTCATGGTGATCAACCAGGTCACCGGCGTCACGGCCGCCTCCCTCTCCCTTGCCGGGCTCCTGGAGGAGTCGCTCGAAAAGACGCTCGAACTGATGAGGCTCGACGTCGGCATCGTCTACATGCTTGACTCCGAACGGAAGCGGGCGCTGCTGCAGCACCAGAACGGACTCCCCGAATCTTCTCTCGCCCGGCACCGCCTGATCAAGGTCCACCACTGGCCGTTCAACTTCATCTTCATCGCCGGCCAGCCCCGCTACATCGAGCAGCAGGCGGACTTGAACTCCATCGAGGCGGGCATACTCCGGGAACTCGAGGTCTCCGCGCTCGCCTGCATCCCCCTCGTCGCGGAATCGGTCGTCGTCGGGGCGGTATACGCGGGGAGCCGAACGAAGACGTCCTTCTCCCGCGACGAGAGGGCGCTCCTCGAGACGATAGGCCAGGAGATCGGGTCGGGGATCCTGAAAGGGATGCTGCACAAGAAACTCGAGGCGGCCAACCGGGAGGCGAACCTCTACCTCGACATCATGACGCACGAGATCAAGAACGCCGAGAACGTCTCGAACCTCTACACCGACCTCCTCCTCGAGGTCCTGGAGGGAGAAGCCGCGCTCTACGCGAGGAAGATCCGGAGCAGCATCCACCGGAGCGCGGAGATCCTCGGCAACGTCACCACCATCCGCCGCGTCCACCACGACTCGCCCGACGTCGCGCCGGTCGATCTTTCCGCCGTCATCAGGGAGGAGGCCGCCGCCTTCCCCGACGTCGCGATAGAGGTTGCAGAGGGCACTCCCGCCCGGGTCTGGGCGGACGACCTCCTCCCCGAGATCTTCACGAACCTCATCCGGAACGCCGTCAAGTTCGGCGGCCCGGAGGTCAGGATCGCCATCCGGGTGGAGGACTACGACGGCGAGAGCGTGCTCGTCTCCGTCGAGGATACCGGGCCGGGCATACCCGACCCCGCGAAGGAGGTGATCTTTCACCGGTTCGAGCGGGGATGGGTTGGGGGATACGGCGACGGCCTCGACCTCTTCGTCGTCCGGACGCTGGTGGAGAAGTACGGCGGCACCATCCGTGTGGAGGACCGGGTGGAAGGACGGCCGGATCTCGGTACGGCGTTCCGGTTCACCCTCCGCGAGGTTCTCCCTGCCGGTGACGACGAGTGCCCGGACAGCGAATAACATTCTGCGTCGAGAACTGCACGCTGTCGGCTTTCTGTCGGAGATCGGGCTGACGACTGCTACCCGGATCAAAAGGCTTAAGGATGCGGGAAGCCTTATTCCCCAGCGTGACACCAACCTACGTCCGAATCGTTCAGTTCATCGTGGCGATAGGGGTCAGTCTCGCAGCCGGGTGGATCGGCTCGATCTTCACGATGCCGGCCATCCCCACCTGGTATGCCGGTCTTACAATGCCCGCGTTCAGTCCCCCGGCGTGGGTCTTCGGCCCCGTCTGGACGGTGCTCTACATCCTCATGGGCATCGCGCTCTACCTCGTCTGGAGCAAGGGGTTGGGACATAAGAACGTGCAGGTTGCGACGGCGATCTTCGGCGTACAACTGGTCTTGAACGTCCTCTGGTCGTTCGTCTTCTTCGGGATGCAGGAGCCGTTCTTCGCGTTCATCGTGATCCTGATCCTCTGGGCTGCGATCCTCATGACGATAGTCGCCTTCGACCGGGTCTCGGTGCCCGCGGCGATTCTGCTCGTCCCGTACTTCCTCTGGGTGAGTTTCGCGGCCTACCTCAACTACGGGATCTACGCCCTCAACCCGTAGGGACGCTGCAGAGATCGTCTCCGCTCGCAGGATCAGTACCTCGCCAATTTCAGCATCTTCAATCGAGCAAGTCACCCCTCTGGCGACCGGAAGCGGGATCAGCAGCACCCCGATACCGGTCTTCGCGGCTTCGCGCTCTTCGCGTGAGGCTCTGTCGACACCAACACTAGTTCATTCACGCGAAGGGAAGTCAGTGGGGTGATCTCTTGAAAATTACTCCGGTCATTTGAGCGAAGTATCAGGGATGTAAAAATGACGGGGAGATAATCCCCCTATTGCTGTTCTTCGATCTGCCGCCAGGCGTGAGCGAATCGCTGGAACGCGGTGTAGTGCCCGAGGACGCCGAATATGACGAGGAGCCACCCGAGATAGTTCAGCCCGTAGATCTCTCCTGGTATCAGCACCGTGAGGGCGCCTGCGATGATGATCAGCACCAGGCGGTCAGCCCGGCCGAGGATCCCGCCGTAGATCCTGCCCACCCCGACGGCCTGCGCCTGGGTGCCGAGGTAGGACGACATCAGGACACCCGTCAGCGCAAGGACGCCGATCTGCCAGGGTGCAGCCCCGCCCGCAAATATCCCGGTGATGATGAATATATCGGCGTAACGGTCGATGACGTGGTCGAGGAAGTCCCCGCGAAGCCCCGCGACCCCTATATCCCGTGCGAGCGCCCCGTCGAGCGCGTCGAAGACGGCGTTGAACGCGACCATGATGGTGCCGAGGACGACCCCCCCGGCGTAGAACGCGATACCCGCAAGCACCGAGACGAAGAACGACGCTATCGTCAGCGCGTTCGGGGTGACCCCGATCCTCCGCATCAGGTTCACCATGGGCTGGATGATCCCCTGCACGTGCGGCCGGAACTGGTCGAGCGTCATCGCCCGACCTCCAGGTACCCCGTCCAGTCGATGGAGCCGTAGGATGGCGGGAACTCGCCGCAGATGAACCGCTCGATCCGGTCGGCACACTCGCCGATGGGGAGATCGGTCGTATCCACCTCGAGGACGCGCTCGTCCGGGTGCTCTTCGAGCGTCTCGATCAGGATGACGTCGAGCGCCTCCGCCTCGGCGTTCTCCGCGATCTTCTCCTCCGGGTAGTCGCGCGGTGCGAGGCGCTCCCGGAGGACGTCCGGGCGGCACCGGAGCACCACCACCCGGTCGCAGGGGAGGAGATGGGCGAGGTGGCCTTCGACGATCCCGTCGACGGGCTCGAACTCCTCCACCCACCGGTCGACGTCCACCACCATCGTCCGGCGGCGAGAGTCCTCCTCGATGACGTAGGGCCGTACCGTATCCGTCAGGCGGACGACGGTATGGCCGCGCCGTTCGAGTTCGCGGGCGACCGATGTCTTCCCGGTCCCCGGCGTGCCGGTGATGCCCGTCATCATAGGTCTCTCATCGCCTCGAGGAATCGGATGTTCTCCCAGTCTTCACCGATGCTGACCCTGATGAAATGATCCCCGAGCCCCGGGAAACTGGTGCAGGACCGCACGAGGACGCCCTTCTCCGCGAGGCGTTCCGTCACGTCGTCGCCGGTGTGGGGCGCGACGTCGATCATGACGAAGTTCGCGTCCGTTGGGTACACCCTGAACGGGACCTCCGCGGTGAACCGCCGCCGCCACTCCCGGACATGGTCGCGGGTCTCCCTCACCCGGTCGGCGTCGGCGAGCGCCCCTGCGGCCGCGGCCGCCGAGACGGAGTTCAGCGCGAACGGTGTCGCGGCCCGGTTGTAGTACGGCTCGAACCATGCAGGGACGAACGCGTAGCCGACCCGGAACCCCGCGAGGGCGAAGATCTTCGACATCGTCCGCCCGATGACCAGGTTCTCGTAGCGCCGCATCAGCGGCCGGTAATCGATATCCGCAAAATCGACGTAGGCGTTGTCGAGGAAGAGCAGCCCGTCCATCCCATCGAGGATATCCTCGACCGCCTCCGGCGGGACGGAGTTCCCCGTGGGGTTGTTCGGGGTGCAGAGGAAGGCGAGTTTTGCGCCCCGGGCCCCCTCGACGAACTTCCCCGGGTCGACCGAGAAGTCTTCCTCCCGCGGGACATCCACGACCTCTGCGCCGTGCGCCGCGGCCGCGATCCCGTAGAAGGAGAAGGTCGGGGTCGAGACGGCCACCCTCTCGCCGGGCTCGACGACCGTCCGGATCACCGTCTCGATGACCCCGTCCATCCCGGCGCCGGTGACGAACCGGTAGTCGCCGTGGTAGCGGCGGAGGGCCTCGACGAGGGCAGACATCCGCTCATCGGGGTAACGGTTCCCCTCTCGGAGAGCCGCTATCGCCGCCTCCAGCGCGGCGGGCGAGGGCGGGCGGGGGTTCTCGTTGCTCGCGAGCCGGGCCACCCGGTCAAACCCGTGCTCCCGCGCGACGTCCCCGGCCTTCTTCGCGTAGGAGTAGCCGCCCGCACCCGTATAACACGCTCTAATCAAGCGCCGCATCGATGACACCGACAGCCGCGTCGATCTCCTCGTCCGTGATCACCAGCGGCGGGATCAGCCGTAGGTTCCCGTCGGCGGCGCAGTTGACGAGCACCCCGTTCTCGGCGCAGGTCTGCTGCACCTCCGGGCACCGGTCGCCGACCGATATGCCGATGATCAGGCCGCGGCCGCGGGGGTTGTGGCGCGCGAGGCCCTTCATGAACCGCTCGCCCTTCCGGAGAACGTCGGGGAGGATCTCCTCGATGACGCCGATCGTCGCGAGCGCCGCCGCGCAGGCGAGCGGGCCTCCGGCAAACGTGCTCCCGTGCTCGCTCTTCTTGAACTCGAGTCCCTCGCGGGCGACGAGCGCACCGATGGGGAACCCGCTCGCGAGCCCCTTTGCAGTCGTGACGATGTCGGGGGTGACGCCCGAGTGCTGGAAGGCGAACCATCTGCCCGTCCGGCCCATCCCCGTCTGCACCTCGTCGACGATCATCAGCGCGCCGGTGTCATCGCAGATATCCCGGATGCCCCGGAGGAACTCGTCGGGCGGGATCAGCACCCCGGCCTCGCCCTGGATCGGCTCGACGAAGACCCCGGCGGTCTCTTTATCGACCGCCCCCGCGAGCGCGTCGAGGTCGCCATAGTCGACGAATCTGCAGGGGACCGAGAGCGGCTCGAACGTCTCCCGGATCGCGGGCTTGTGGGTGACCGCAAGCGACCCGCAGGTCCGACCGTGGAACCCGTGGGTGAACGCGACGAAGTTCTTCCTCCCCGTCCGGACGCGGGCGAGTTTGATCGCGCCGTCGTTCGCCTCCGCGCCGGAGTTCGAGAAGAACGCCTTCGCGAGCCCCGAGATCCCGACGAGCCTCTCCGCGAGTTCCGCCTGGTTCGGGATGTAGTAGAGGTTCGAGCAGTGGATCAACTCGTGGGCCTGGTCACAGATCGCCTTGACGACCAGCGGGTGGCAGTGGCCGGTGCTGCAGACCGCAATACCCGCCACGCAGTCGATATACTCGCGCCCCTGGTCGTCCCAGACGTGCGATCCCGCGCCGCGGACGATCTTCATCGTCCGGGAGAACGCGGGCATGTAGTAGCGCGCATCAAGCACGCGTGAGTCTTCCGCCATGATATCACTCGTATTCGATCGTCGCGGGGGGTTTGGGGGTGACGTCGTAGACGACCCGGGCGACGCCGGGGATCTCGCCGGTGATCCGGGCCGCCATCCGCGCAAGTGTCTCGTAGGGGAGGAGCAGGGGTTCGGCGGTCATCCCGTCCCGCGACTGGACTGCTCGGACGGCGACGATCCAGCCGTGGAGCCGGACGTCTCCCTTCACCCCGGTTCCAAGCCCGATGAGAGCCGCGAAACACTGCCAGGGGCCGAACTCCTCCACCAGGCACTCCTCGACGATGGCGTTCGCCTCCCGGACGACTGCAACCTTCTCCTTCGTCACCTCGCCGAGCACCCGGACGGCGAGCCCGGGGCCGGGGAAGGGCATCCGGTGCTGGATCTCCGCCGGGAGGCCGAGCCCGCCGGCGACCTCGCGGACCTCGTCCTTGTAGAGGTCGGCGATCGGCTCGATGACACCTTTAAACTCGATATCGAGGGGCATCCCGCCGACGTTGTGGTGGCTCTTGATGCCCCCTTCGCTCTCGATCCGGTCGGGGTAGATCGTCCCCTGCAGGAGCATCGTCGCCCCGGTCCGTTTCGCTTCACGCTCGAAGATCCGCACGAACTTCGCGCCGATAGCCTTGCGCTTCTCCTCGGGGTCGGTGATGCCCGCGAGAGCCTCGAAGAACTCGTCTGCGGCGTCCACGACGCGGAGGTCTGCGTCGGCAAAGAGCGACCGGATCTGTTCGGTCTCGCCCTTGCGCATGAGGCCGGTATCCACGTATATCGGAACGAGACGGTCGCCTATCGCGCGGGTCGCGAGCGCCGCGCAGACCGACGAGTCCACCCCGCCGGATAGCGCCATCACGACCTTCTCTACACCGGCGGCATCGCGTATCTCCCTGACCGCCCGGTCGATGAACTTCTCGACGTTTACCATACTCATTCACCTGGTCCCGGATGACTTATTCTTCTTGCATGCCTCCACAAAGCCGATGTACGGCGGGGAGGGTTTTGTCGGGCTCGATCTGAACTCGGGGTGGAACTGCGTCGCGAGGTAGAAGGGGTGGTCCGGGATCTCGCAGACCTCCATCCGCGGCCCGCAGGCACCCGAGAAGACGAGCCCGGCTCCTTCGAGGTCGGCGATGAACTCCGGGTTCACCTCGTAGCGGTGACGGTGCCGCTCCACGATCGCAGTTCTGCCGTAAAGGCCGGCCACCATCGTCCCTTCCTTCAAGACGACGTCGCAGTTCCCGAGGCGCATCGTGCCGCCGAGGTCGCTGACCCCTTCCTGTTCGGGGAGGATGGCGATGACGTGCGCCCCCTCACCCATCTCCTCGCTCGTGGCGCCGGGGATGCCGAGGACGTGCCGGGCATACTCGATCACCGCGAGCTGGAACCCGAGGCAGAGGCCAAGGTAGGGTTTTTGGTTCTCGCGGGCGTATCGGATTGCCCGGATCTTTCCCTCAATACCACGCTTCCCGAACCCGCCCGGGATCAGGATGCCGTCGACATCGGCGAGATCGCGATCCTCGAACGTCTCCGCGTCCAGCCAGCGGATCTTCACCTCGGTGGAGAGCGTCCGCCCGGCGTGCTTGAGCGACTCCTTGATGGACATGTAGACGTCCTCGATCCCGTACTTGCTGATGACGGCGACCGTCACCCGGTTCGTGTACTCCTGCGAGACGACCCGGTACCACGCAGGATCCGGTTCCCGGTTCTCAAGGCCGAGGTAACTGCAGACAACGTCCGCGAGCCCTTCCTTCTCCAGTTCCATCGGGATCTGGTAGATGTCCGGCGCGTCCTTTGCGGAGACGACGGCTTTCACCGGGACGTCGGTGAAGGTGGATATCTTCTTCTTCGTCTGCGGCCCGATCACGTCGCTGCTCCTCGCGACGATGATGTCGGGCTGCAGCCCGAGTTCCCTGAGCGCCTTCACCGAGTGCTGTGTGGGTTTGGTCTTGAAGTCTCCCATCGTGTCCATCGGGACCAGGGTGACATGAACCAGGATCATATCTTCCGGCGCGTGTTCGCCGTGCATTTGCCGCACGGCTTCGAGAAACGGCATGCTCTCGATGTCGCCCACCGTGCCGCCGACCTCGACCAGACAGATGTCGGCAACCCTGCCGCCGTTGACCGCCTCTTCGGCCGCACGGCTGATGCAGTGCTTGATCTCGTCGGTGATGTGGGGGATGATCTGGACGGTCGCGCCGAGGAAGTCCCCGCGCCGCTCTTTCTCGATGACGTTCCGGTAGACCTTGCCCGTCGTGATGTTGTGGATCGACTTGAGGTTGATGTCTAGGAACCGCTCGTAGTTGCCGAGATCGAGGTCGACTTCCCCTCCGTCGGAGAGGACGAAGACTTCACCGTGCTGGGCGGGGTTCATGGTTCCGGCATCGATGTTCAGGTACGGATCGATCTTGACCGCCGTCACCTCATAGCCGCGATTTTTCAGGAGGCGGCCGATGGATGCGGTGGTGATGCCTTTCCCGAGCCCGCTCATGACGCCGCCGGTTACAACGATATACTTCAAGGTCTCTTTCCCCTCCGGTTCTGCCGGATGCTCTATCTTATGTATGTGATCTCGGGTATTGAGAATGTATTGTTTCGGCAATCCACCGGGAAATCCCCGCCGGGGTAACGCGGTCTTCCAGCGGGGTGTCCGGGCTACCCTTCAATGACCGCGAACGATGTCGATGTCCGGGAAAGAAGGGTGCCGTCCGCCGCGCTTCTGACCTCCCCGTCTGCAAACGCCACCCGCCGGCCTTTCCTGACAACCTGCCCCGTGGCGACGATCGCCCCCATGCTGACGCCTTTCAGGAAACTGGTATGTTCGTCGATCGTGGCGATCCGCTCGTTCTCGGCGAGAAGCGTATACAGTGCAAGCGCAATCGCCTCGTCGGCGAGCGCCACATAGATCCCGCCCTGGAGCCACCCGGCGCCGTTCAGCATATCCGGCCGGACCTCCATCGTGAGGCGGGCGCGTCCGTCGCCGTACTCGTCCACATCTATCCCCATCAGTTTGAAGAAGGGGTTTGCATCCCTTCCGACCCGTTCCAATTCGTCAATGTAGCCCACGCGACCTTACCTCCCGGAGGATACGGAGTCTGCCGGGATAAACGTTGTCAACTACCCCGCCCTGAAGGGCGGGGCTTGTAACCATGTCAGCGACACGCTACATTCGGCTGGTTGACGGGCAGCCTACTCAGGCAAGATATACCTGCTTGAGCAATGTTACGAGCAGCATTGAGGTCAGCATGGAGCTGGAACCCGCACTTTCGGCATTGGAACGACGACCCTTCCCGGTTCCCCTTGTAGGTATGCCCGCACACCGAACACTTCTGCGAAGTGTACCGGGCATCCATCTGGAGAATTTGCTTCCCGAGTGCCTCGGCCTTGTACCGGAGGAACTGCTCCAGTTCGTGGAACGACCAGGTGTTCAACTTCCGGTTGAACGATTTGCTGCGCCGTTTCTGGACACGGATCTTGCTCAAATCCTCGAGAGCGAAGACCGTAAAGTCCGAATTGGTAATCTGCTTCGCGATACAATGGTTGGTGTCAGTCACAAACCGTCTTTCCCGTCCGGCAATCCTGCGGAGTTTCCGCGTTGCCGACCGGGTGCCTTTGGACTGCAACTCCGTGCGAAGATGAGCGTATTTTGCCCGCACATTCTTGACGCGCCGGGAGTTGAAAAAGGAGTTATCGGAGCAGACCGCGACGTTCACGATCCCTCGGTCGATACCAAGCACTCTGACCTCCTGTACCGGTTCGACATCAGGATGGTCCATCGAGATGTGGAGATAGAACACTCCCTTCCTTCGATCATACGAGACGGTCGAAGAAGTGACGGTCCAGGAAAGGTACTGGCGATGATACTCCGAGATGGGGAACGTCGCTTTGATCCGTCCTTGTACCGATGCAATGGTGGCGATGCCGTGGATCAGATTCACCGTGATGACCCGCTGGTTGTACCGCATAGCAGCGAGCGGTTTCTGTTCCGGCAGACTCTTACACCGGGAGGCTTTCAGGGCTTCACACGCGCAATCGCGCGCACCCTGCACCAAAGAGGACGGAAGATCAGGAACAGCCTCGCGAACAGCCTGGTAGGTTGCCTTATGGTTCTCCACCTTGTTCCAGGTATGGTTCTCGAACCCCCACAGTGCGGAAGCAGAGAACGCCATGGAATAGGCTCGCATCGTATCGAGGAGAGCCGTGGACCCGCCATCGGGCAACTGAAGTTTGAACGTGATTGTCCTAATCACATTCATATAATGACGAGGTTAGGAGAAAGAGATATCGGAGGTGACAGGGCAATTCCTCCCCGACCTAAAGGCGGGGGTCTCCTTGCCCAATTCAGATGAAAAACGGCGTCGGAAACAGGATTCGATTTGCCTGCCCTGTTCGTTCACCGTCAGGCCCCATCCCCGCGCCGCCGTCCCGGAGATATATTTCTCTCAGTTGTATCTCCCTGTACCTCCGGATATTCAGGATTTAGCGCTCTCTCCTTGTTGAGAATGACCGGAAACGATATGAAAACAAATATCATCCCATCCTTCCATCTGTAGTGATATGGAAGAGTCGTGGCAGCCCGAGGCGCTCCGGAACCGGCGGCTCGAACAGCTCCGGGCTACCATGGACGATTACATCGTAAAGAACGCCGGACAGGTCGAGGAGAACCTCCCGGTCTTCTTCGGCCACGTTGCTGCCACGCTCGATAAGACGTTTCCCGATCTCGACGACAGAACATACGACGACTTCATCGATGCGACCGCTTTTACGCTCCTCAACGTCACGCGCGAGGCCCCTACGACGGAATATCTCGAGAAGTTTCTACGCCACGCAATGGGGAACAAGCGGCGCCGCAAGGGGCGGGCGACGCTCGACACGGCCGTGGCCCTGAAGCTGATCGACTCCGGCAACTACTATCAGGCTATCGAGTACCTCATGCCCCACCGGAGTTTCGACGGCCGTATCAACGCTGCGGTCGCCTACTGCTACTACGCCCTCTCCCTCGCAAAGAACCAGAAGTCGAAGATTCGCCCCGATGACCTGGAACTGCACGCCCGCGAGGAGATGCTGAACGTCTCCCGTCTCCGGGCCCCGCTCAACCGTCTCACGATCTTCAAGCGCAAGGACAGCCGGCTGGACACGATCTTCTGGTTCATGCTGGACCTGGCGTTCACCTGGTTTCCCAGCGAACCGGAGTTTTACCGCATAGGCATCGCCAAAACGAAGGAGGATGGCAATATCGAGCGCCGGAACACTCTTCTCGCTCATGCAACGGAGCGGTTCTCGGACGATCGGTTCTTCCTTGCAGAGGCGTTCAACACCCGTGTGGAGTTGCGCAACGGGGGTGGTGCCGCCGCTGTCGTCAAACAGATGATGCAGCAGTATCCTGACGACCTCGAACCGCTCTACTACGGGATGAAACTCGCGATCCTCGGAGCCCAACCAAGATCCTACGCGACGTTCCGGAAACTGGCGCTCTTAAAGGAGTTCCCCCGATCCCTGCTCCTGATGCTCGATACCGTCTTCGAGGTGATGAGCAACCGCAAAACGGAGAGTTATGTCTGCTTCGAGGAGGCAAAGAAAACCTCTCCCGGACGGGATTACTTCACCACGGCGCTGGAGTACATCCTTCGCGACTTCATCGAAGGGGATGAAGAACGGTCGAAACGCGCGAGGTCTGCACTCTTCATGTCCGTGGACCAGTACTGCATGCAGGCCCTGAAGATCAGGGGGTGACGGAGATGGCCGTCATGCTGCAAAGACTCTCTTTCGGGTGGGAGACCCCGGGGCCGTCCGTTGCTCTAAACCGGTGCCGGGATGCCGATTCTCCTCGAAAAACCGGGCTAAATCGTCCCATCGCTAAAATAACGAGGAGAGGCAGAACGATGCATATATCTATCTCGCAAGGCAAAACCTCCTGTGAGCGGCGCTTACGGGCCAAAATAACCAGATATGCCGTGAAGGATCGGTTACAATGACGGGAAAGAAGACAGCCCCGGACGGCGCTTGTGGATTGCCGGACCTTGGAGCGGATACCTGCCTCTCGATCCTCAGTGAGACGCCGGACGGCCTCGTTCTGCTGGACGGCGAGGGGAGATGCCGGTACCTGAACCCGGCGTTCACCCGGATCACCGGGTATGCCCTGGAGGATCTTCCCACCCTCGCCCGGTGGTTCGAGCGCGCTCACCCGAACCCCGCATACCGGCAGAAGGTGCAGGGGCAGGGTGAGGAACTGTTTTCAGGCGTCCGGAACCTCCTGGTCGCCAGCGTGGTCTGCCGGGACGGCAGGGTGCGCGAGATCGAACTCCGGCGGGCGGCGATCGAGGGCGGCTATGTTCTGCTCGCCGTCCGGGACGTCACCGATCAAGCCCTGGTCGAGGAGGACCTCAGGCAGGCGACGTCGGAGTTGACCGCGGTGATCGAGGCGTTTCCCGACCTCTTCGTCCGGTTGAACGCCGACGGCACGATCCTCGATGTCAGGGCGGGGAGGCTTGCGGCGGCGACATCCATCTCCCGGGCGCACCTCGGGCGGCGGATGCAGGATCTCCTCCCCGCCGGGGTGGGCGAAGCGCTTTCGGGTGCGTTGCAGGAGGTCGTCAGCACGAATCTGCCTGCAGCACCCCTTGAGTTCCGGCGCACGAAAGCCGGAGAGATCCGGCACTACGAAGCCCGCGTCATGCCGCTCCGGGAGCTGCACCTGATGCTCATCATCAGGGAGATAACGGAGCGCAAGAGGGCGGAGGAGGAGTTGCACCGCCACCGCGAGCACCTGGAGGAACTCGTCGCCGCACGGACCACTGAACTTGAGCGCGCGAACGCGCAACTGGAGCAGTTGCTCTACCACATCGAGATGACCGAGCGCAAGGCCGCGGAGGAGTGGCTGGACTCACCGGTCGAACTGGAATCTCCGTGGCTGGACGAGTCCGGGGAGGCGAGGATCACCACCGATGCCGCCGGAACGATCGTCATCGTGGATATGGCGGCTGAACGTCTTACCGGCTATACGGGGGACGAAATGGCCGGGAAGTCGGTCTGGTCGCTCTTTACGGGCGGCGATCTCCGGGAACATCTCTCCCGTGAGGTGCTGGAGCAGGGCCGGTCGGCAGAGTGCGAAGAGGTCGCGGAGCTCGTGAGAAAAGACGGGTCGAAAGAGACCGTCCGCGTCTCCGGCGACCCGATCGTCGACGGTTCAGGCACCGTGCTCGGGATGGTCTGCACCTTCTATCGTGCGTGAACCTAGAGCCGGAAGCCGTAGGACTCCGGGTGCACCGCTCCCGGGTCCTGAGGCGCAACGGTGACTCCGACCTGGTCGGAGTAGAACCCGAGCCCTTCGAGCGCGGAGAGGAGCACTTTTTCCGGCGTGTTGTTGATCTCGCTCACGTGGGCGAGCATCGCCATGTGGATGCGGTCAGCGAGCATCTGCAGGCAGCGGGCGGCGTCGGGGTTCGAGAGGTGGCCGCGTTTCGACCGTATCCGGCTCTTTAAGTAGGCGGGATACGGGCCGTTCTCAAGCATATCCGGGCAGTGGTTGCTCTCGAGGAGGACGGCGTCGCAGGACGCGAGGGTGTCGAAGATCGAGGTGGTGACGGTGCCGGTGTCGGTGCAACACCCGATCCGGAGATCGCCTTCGGCGACGGAGAACCCGCAGGGTTCCCGGGCGTCGTGGGACGCGGCAAACGGCTCGATCGCGAAGTCGCCTACAGAGAATGTCTCGCCGCACCGGCACCGCCGGATCTCCGCGGTGGTTCCCCCGCACTTCGCGGTGAAGGCATCGAGCGTTCCGCCGGTCGCGTAGACCGGCACCCCGAGCCTCCGTGCCAGGACGTCGACGCCCCGGATATGGTCAATATGCTCGTGTGTGACGAGTATCGCCTCGACGAGCGACGGATCTCCTCCGGCCTCCGAGAGGCGCCGGAGGGTCTCCTTAGCAGAGAGCCCCGCGTCGATGAGCAGCGCACCCCGCTCCCCCCGGATATAGGTGCAGTTTCCTTTGCTCCCGCTGGCGAGGACGGTCAGTTGCATTATAGAAATTGTGGGCCGTATGGGTATTTAAGACCGGGGATACCGGTCCCCAGTACTTGCTAAAATGGTTGAGGTAATCTTTGAGAGGTCAACCCATCGACCTCTCTTCGCGGTTTCGCGTGAGTTAATGGGCGAAGATAGCAATATGCTCTCACGCGAAGAACGCGTTGCCGCGAAGTCCGCTGCCGCCCCCTCACTCCCGCCGGACGACGTGAACCGACTCCGGCGAGAACGAGACCACGACCTGGCTCCCCTCCCGGATATCCAGGTCATCCACCTTCTTCCAGGAGAGGATGGACGAGAGCGCGAACCCGCAATCGACCGTCACCCTGCTGAACGGGCCGCGGGGGACGACGGACGTCACGGTGCCGGGGAGGATGTTCCCGTCAAAGACCCTCCTCCCCCGGATCGCCGGGGCGATTCGGATATCCTCAGAGCGGATGCAGAGGCTGACCGCCTCCCCCGCCCCGAACGGCGACCGTGCCCGGATGCGGATACCTCCCGCATCGACGGCCGAGGTGCCGTTCTCGCTGACGACGACGCCCTCGACGATGTTCTCGATACCGACGAACCGGGCGACCTCGCGGCTTGCCGGGAGAGTGAAGACCTCCCGCGGCGTCCCCACCTGCGAAAACACCCCGTTCATCAGCACCCCTATCCGGTGGGCGAGCCGCTGGCCCTGGTACATGTCGTGGGTGGAGAAGACGATCGTCGTCCCGAGGTCGCGGTTGATCCGCACCACCAGATTCTCGATCATCGCCACCGAGACCGGGTCGAGGTTCGCGGTCGGTTCGTCGAGGAGGAGGATCTCGGGCTCGATCACCATCGCCCGGGCAAGCGCCACCCGCTGCATCTCCCCGCCCGAGAGCGTCCTTGCCCGCCGCTCCCGGTAGCTCGCAAGTCCGACCGTATCGAGGGCCTCCCCGATACGGGCATCGATCTCGCTCTTGCTCGCGCCGCGGAACCGGAGGCCGACGGCGACGTTCTCCGCGACCGTCGCGTTGAAGACGGCGGGTTTCTGGAAGACCATCCCCATCATCCTGCGGATGGAGAGATCCTTCTCGTGCTGCGCGTGGATCTCGGTTCCGCTGATCCGGATCGCCCCTCCCGTCGGGGTATCGAGGAGATCGATGAGGCGCAGCAGGGTCGACTTCCCCGACCCGGAGGGGCCGATGATGGCGAAGATCTCGCCCCGGTTCACCTTCCCGGTGACGCCGTCGAGCACCCGGGTATCGCCGAAATACTTTGAGACGTTATCGAGTTCGATCATGGTATCACCGGTGCTGCACCGTGGTTATGGCGAGATTCACGCCGAGGGCGATCACAAGCAGGACGATCCCGAGCGCGATCGACTGGGAGATGTTGCCCATCGAGGTCTCGAGCGATATCGCGGTCGTCAGGACCCGGGTCGAACTCGCAAACGACGACGCCGCGATGTTGCCGCCGACGAGGATCGCCGCCCCGACCTCCGATATCGCCCGCCCGAACCCGACCGCGACGGTCGCAAGGATCGCGAACCGGGCCTCCTTTAAGACGTTCACCAGGAACTGGAGCCTTGTAGCTCCGAGCGACCGGAGGGTATCCCTGATCACCGGGTCGACAGCCGAGAGCGCGGAGATCGTGAGGCCGGTCATGATCGGGAGGATCAGGATCGTCTGGGCGATGATCATCGCGGTCGGGGTGAAGAGCAGCCGCATGAAGCCGAACGGCCCGACACGGGAGATGAGCAGGAATATCAGCAGCCCGACGATGACTGTCGGAAGAGAGTAGAGCGTCTGGATCAGGTTGATGAGGCTCTTCCTGCCCGGAAACGTTCCGAAGTTGATCGCGGCCCCGAGCGGAATGGCGAAGATCGAGGCGATGATCGTTGCGGTGAGCGATATGACAATGCTCCGCACGGCGATGGCCATCACGTCGGGGTCGAGCGTGACGATGAGCCTGAGCGCCTCCAGGACCCCCTCAACGATCTCGTACATCTTCTGCACCTATCTCTGATCTCGCGGAGGCAAAAATGAGTGGGGTTTATGGCCCGTTCAGGCGACCGGGTTCTTCACTTCAGCCTCGGCCACGCCAATCTTCTCCCAGTCGTTCTGGGCGGCGTAGAAGAGCGGCTGGCCATACTTGTCGACGCCGAAGGAGCCGATCTCCTTCTGGATGTCGTCGGAGATGAGGAAGTTGATCCAGTCCTTCGCGATGGTGCTGTTGGTCTCGGGGAACTTCTCGGGGTTGATCTGCATCACGGAATAGACGTTGAGCAGGATGTCGCCCTCATCCACGAGCGTCACGAGTTTGAGATCGCCCTTGTAGGCAAGATACGTCCCGATGTCGGAGAGGGTGTAGGCCTCTTTCTCGTTTGTCATCGTCAGGGTCGCGCCCATGCCTGTCCCGGCCTCCTGGTACCAGTCGCCGGAGCCCTGCACGTCCGCAGAGTAGTTGAACCCGGCGGCCTTCCAGATGGCCTTCTCCTTGGAGTGCGTGCCGGACGCGTCGCCGCGTGAGACGAAGACGACGTTCTTGTCGGCCATTCCCTTCTCGCGGATGGCGGTGAACGCTGCTTCAGGAGCCATCGCCTTGACGCCTGCCGGGTCGGACTCGGGCCCGACGAGGACGAAGTAGTTGTAAGCGAAGACGCGCCGGTCGATGCCGTAGCCGTCGGCGATGAAGGTGTCTTCACGGGCACGGTCGTGCACCATCATGACGTCCACGTCGCCGCGCTGCCCATACTCGAGCGCCTTGCCGGTCCCGGCGGAGACGACCAGCACCTCGGCGTTGTACTTCTCCTCAAAGATCGGGGTGAGGTGGTCGAGGAGCTTGGTGTCATAGAGGCTCGTCGTCGTGGCGATACGGAGTTGCTGCTTCTCTACGGGCGTCGGGTCGGTTGTCGTCCCGGTACAGCCGCAAATAAGCATGAGGGCGACCATGATGGTCGCAACGGCAAAAATAATTCGTCTGTGCATAGTTATCAGACAGAAGTATCGTAATACATGCATTAAAATAGATGTGGTTTGGGTTAATGGAAACATAATGTGGTTAATTCATTTTACATCGCGTTACGGTAAAAGGGATATTATTGATAAGTTCCTCAGCCCATCACGATATCGCGGTAGCCGTCGCCGTCCGCCTCGACGTAGAGGATCGCCTTTCCCCCGATGAACGCGGGCTTCGGGAACTTCCGCAAGTTGATGGTGCCCTCGCCGACCGCCGCCCCCTCGCGGGTCTCGACCCGGTCGACACCGGAGGCCAGGATCGCGGCGATGGTCTGGCTGCCGCGGAGGTCCCGGGTCGTCCCCTTCTGGACGAACCGGCCGTCGTTCCCCGATGCCGCAAGCCCGACCCCGGCAAGCGCGCCGATGACGCCGTCCTCTGTCCCGCCGAGCCCTTCGAGGAGGATTCCGGCATCGCGGGCGAGCGTGCGCGCTTCTTTCTGCGTCACGATGCTCGTCTTCGCGGCAAACCCGAAGCGAGAGAGGTCGCCGTTGATCTCGGGGCCGGCAGCGACACAGATGCCCGGGTCGCTCCCCTCGATGAAGTCGGCGAGCATCATCTCCTTTGCCGTCGCGAAGACGTCGCCTGCGATCACGTTTTCGGTATCCCGGATATGGATGACCGCGGAACTGTTGTGGGAGGTATACGGGACGGCAGGATGAACAAAGAGCTGGTGCCGGGTCACCCCCGTAACCGTATACGATCGGGCGAGTTCTGCTGCAATTGCACGGGCGAGCCGTCCGGTGCCCCGGGACTCGAGGGTGTCGGTGTCGTCGATGCCGAGATAGATGGTCATGGGATCGCTTGCTGTACTGATCCGCCCACAAGACTAAATAAGGCTCCTCCGGAGTTAAGGAAAAGAAGTTGATGGAGGGTTCAGGCCCGGATGATGGTGCCGACCCGCTCCCCGTTGACGGCCTTCGTGATGTTGCCGGGGACATGGGCGTTCACCACTTTGATCTCTCTGATATGGACGGCGTCGCGGAGGAGTTCGACCGCCATCGGTTCGAGGACCATATCTTCGAGCTGCATCTCAAGGAGCTCATCGGCCGTGATATCCGCGATGAACTCGGCGTCGGGGTTCAGGAACGGGTTCTCGGTATAGAGGCCGTTCACGTTCTTCCCGAGGATGCAGTTCTTTCCGCCGACGACCTCCGCCATCAGGAAGGCGCCGGTATCCGTCCGGTGCGGCGGGATGCTGCCGAGTTTCGGCGGGTGCTCGTAGAGGCCGTAGGGCGGGGTGCCCTGGACGACCGGGAGCATACCAAGGGATATGAGCGAGGGGAGGTTCAGGAGTTCGCCGGTGCTGATCCGGACGCCGTTGTACTTCGAGAGGAGAAGCGAGATCATGGTAGCGTTCTGCTCGCTGATCTTGCCCGCGAGTTCCGCGAGCACCCCCGTTGGCATCCCGAGGTCGATCCCGACATCGAGGATGTGCCGGACCCGGGCGCCGCCGCCGGTGGCGACCACGATCTTGTGGTCCCGGGAGAGTTCGCCGATCTCCTCCATCAGCGGGTGAACGACCGCCCGCCCGTAATCGATGACGCCGTGGCCGCCGATCTTGACCACGTTTAAATCCGGCATGATCCGGATCTGCCGGACCTCCCCGGTCGCGCGGAGCAGGCTCCGCCGAACCAGGCTCTCACCCTTGAGTCTCGATCCCATCTCAAAACGCTCTGCCATGGTTAATCTCCTACATAGCGTATGCGGGCGTAAGTATTAAGTATCTTCGTGGTATATCTGCTGGTATATCAGTTGGTTATGGGGTGAAGAAGTAATGAAGATCTACGCACGAGAACGCCAGAAAGTCGGTACCGGCGTGAAACAACCCAGGTTTCGCGTCGTCGCCGTCGTCGAAGAGCAGGGCGAAGAGAAACACCTGAAGGTTGAGGGAACCCACTTCAGGAAGGTCGAACTCGAACAGATCGCAAAAGACATCGGCGCCGAGATCGTCTACCTCGAGGGGATGCCCGATGAAGAGCGCGGCGAGATGAAGGCGGCGGAAGCGGCGTAACCAAACCGACCTCCTTTTTTGCGCCCGGCGCGACTACTGTTACGATCGGATGTCCAGACACGACGATATCTTTGAGGCGGCTGCCCGGATTCTCCTCCTGGAGGACGGGTGCATCACCCTCAGTTTCTCCCCGGAGGGCGTCTCGTTTCGCTTCCCGACGACCCGGAAGCTCGCCGAACATCTCGGGATCCCGCACTACTACGTCCTCCCCCGGTTCGGGGAGATGGAGCGCGACGGACTGATCCGCAGGATCGAGCGGGTCGGGATCTCCACCACGGCGGCGGGGACAGAGCGGCTCCTCTCGATCATGGCGGAGCACTACCCGGAGCGCGCAGAAGAGGTCCTCGGCGCTGCGGTCTTTTCGGTGCTCCGGGGACAGGGCAGAGGGTATGAGAGGGGTTAACTCCCTCGCCCACCTACTCTCCTCCACATGCAGACGAGTGATCCGGTCCTCATCGGTGGGGTGCCCCTTGATGCATTCTTTACGTTCCTCCTCGCCCTTGTCGCCTTCCTCTTCCTCGGCAACCTCGCCTACATGCTCCTGCGGCGGGCACTCGACGGGCGCGCCTCCCCGGGAACGGCCAAGTGGGCGGCGGCCATCCTGCAGTATACCGTCATCATCGGCGGGGCGTATGCGAGCGCGCGCTACCTCCTCGCCTTCGATCTCACGGCCGTCGCCGCATCGCTCGGTATCATCGGCATCATCGTCGCCGTCTCGTCGACCCAGATCATCCAGAACGTCCTTGCCGGTATCCTGATCACGATCAACCGCCCGGTCCAGCTCGAAGAGTGGATCGTCGTCGGGGAACTGCCTTCGACGGGGCTCTGCAAGGTACGCGACATCTCCTTCACGACGACGATCCTCCAGGGGCTCGACGGCGGGCTGGTCTTGATGCCGAACTCGAGCATCATCGCCTCGAAGGTGATCAACTACTCCCGGGGCGAACTCCAGGAGATCCGCGTCTCGCTCTCCGTCCCGGTCAGTGCAGACCTCGCGCAGGTGCGCGGGATCGCCCTTGCGGCAGCCCGTGACGACCAGCGGATCATCCAGAACCTCGATCGGAACGGGCGTTCCGCCGTCCAGGACCTCTTCGGCCTCCCCTACAACAGGCGCCTCCGTTCCGAGCGCCCGGACCTTGCGCACCTGGAGCCTGCCGTCCAGCTCGTCTCGGTCACCGACGGCTGGATCAAGTTGACCGTCCGGGTCTGGATCAAGAAATTCCCGCAGAAAGACGAGATCGCGTCACGTTACCTCAGAGAAGTCCTTGGCCGCCTGCAGGCCGAAGGGATCCCGGTCAAGGCCGAGATGTCGTGACGGAAGGGATTAATCCTCCCGTCTCTCACTCCTTTCTACATGCAGGATATTTTCCCGGCCTTCATCGGGGGGGTTAGCCTTGACGCGTTCCTCGCGTTCATCCTCACCTTTGTCGCCTTTCTCTTCCTCGGCAACCTTGCCTACCTCCTCATCCGGCGGGCGCTCGACGGCCGGGTCTCCCGCGGGACGGCCAAATGGATGGCGGCCATCCTGCAGTACGGGATCATCGTCGGGGGGATCTATGCGAGCGCCCGGCACTTCCTCGCCTTCGACCCGAAAGCCTTTGCGGCATCGCTCGGTATCTTCGGTATCGCGCTGGCCTTCTCATCGCGCCAGATCATCCAGAACGCCATCGCCGGCATCCTGATCACGATCAACCGTCCGGTCCAGCTCGAGGAATGGGTGATCGTCAGCGGAAGGCCGGAGACCGGGCCCGGCAAGGTGCAGGACATCTCCTTCACGACGACGACCTTGAAAGGGCTCGACGGCGGCCTGATCCTCACCCCGAACTCGAGCATCATCACCTCGAAGGTGATCAACTACTCCCGCGCTGGGCTCCAGGAGATCTCGATCCCGCTCTCCGTCCCGGTCACCACGGATCTCGGGCGGGTGGAGGAGATAGCCCTCGCGGCGGCCCGCGACCATCCCCGGATCCTGCCGCACGTCGGGCCGGCCGAGCACCTGGCGGTCCAGAGTCTCTTCGACCTCCCCTACATCGGGCGCCTCTCCTCTGACTTTCCCCGTTCCGGCCTTGCTATCTTCGAGCCGAAGATGCAGGTGACGTCGATCAAGGAGGAGTGGGTCCGGCTGGCGGTGCGGGTCTGGATCCGGGAGATCCCCGAGAGGGACCGGATCGTCTCCGAGTACCTCGATACCGTCGTCGAGCACCTGAAGGCCGAAGACCTCCTCGACGAAAAGAAGTGGGGGGATGCCGGGCCGGAGGCCGTGGGCCTGGAGAAGGGCGCCGCGACCGGGTAGGCGGCATGCAACCTGAACAGGAGGCATTATCAGGTTCGCGAGGATTCCTCATCCTCCCGGAGATCCTCCGGCGTGAAACTCCGCCCCTTCATCTCCTCGATGCGCCGCGCGTCAACCCACCCGCTCCTGACCGTGTCACGGTGGTCAAACTGGCGGACGTAGGGCTTGATGTCGAGGAGCGGCGTTCCATCCAGCACATCGATCCCGCGGACCCGGACGGTGCTGCCCTCGACGGCGATGACCTCGACGAGGGAGATCCCGATGGGGTTCGGGCGGTTGCAGTGGCGTATGGCAAAGATCCCGCGCTCCTTGCTGCCGTCGGCGAACGGGCGCTGGCGCAGGGAGAACCCGTTTACCCGGTGGAAGTGGTAGAGGAGGTAGATGTGGGAGAACCCGTCAAGCCCCTCCAGCCCGTCGGCGTACCCGGGGGAGACCTCGATCGTCCCCTCTGCTTCAGAGAAGATGCTCTGGATGGGCGTTGTATCCCCGTCGGTGAACGGCGAGTGGATCGTTCCGATGACCCGGTAGGTGGCGGTCTCCATGGTCTCATGCTCCTCTCCCGTCAGGGTCTCATCCCCGTCGGGGTGATGGAGGCGAGCAGTCCGGCACACCTGCAGGATGTAGCGAACGTTGCCGTAAATGCCAGCGGAAGAACGGAAGGGTGGTGCGTTTCCATAGAGATTATTACCCGATAGGTCAAAATAAGCGTTTACATTCGCCGCGATGATAAATCATATCGCTTACCCTGAGAGACCTACGGAAAAGGTACACCGGCAACATTTATGATGGGGAGGTCTCCTTCCACAATCCCCAATAAGGAGAGGAGACATAGAGGGAGATTACGTATGGCGGAGAGCACTGGAACGGAGGAGCGAGGCATCCGGTTTACCCTCGAAGAGATCGCAGGAGCCGTCGGCGACTTCGGCACCATCTTCCCCATCCTGCTCGGCGTCGCGATCGTCTGCCCCGACGTGAACGTCAGCCACTTCTTCCTCTTCGTCGCCGCCTGGTTCATCATCACCGGGCTCTACTACCGCCTTCCCATCCCCATCGAGCCGATGAAGGCGATCGGCGCCGTCGTCATCGCGGAAGGCCTCTGTGCCGGCGAGATCGTGGCCTCGGGGATCATCGTCGGGGTGCTCTTCCTCGCGATCGGCCTCGTCGGCGGGATGGCCTGGCTTGAGGGCCGGATCCCGAGAAGCGTCATCCGCGGTGTCCAGGCAGGCCTCGCGCTCCTCCTCCTCCGGACGTCGCTCGGCTACATCGTCGCCGACCCGCTCGTTGCAGTGCTCGCGATCGCGGTCATCGTTGCCTTCTTCATCGCGTCGCAACGTACCCGGATCCCGGACATCTCCGCCCTCCTTGTCCTCATCATCGGGCTTGTCGCCGGGATCGTCGTCCAGGGGATGCCACCGTTCCGGCTGATGCCGCTTCCCGAACTCATCATCCCGGCGCTGCCGGACTTCATCGCTGGCACCTGGGATCTCGTCCTCCCACAGATACCGCTCACGATCGCGAATGCCATCCTTGCGACGTCCCTCCTCACCTACGACCTCTTCCCGAAGAAGGGCGTCGATCCCGACCGGCTCTCCCGGACGATCGGCGCCATGAACCTGGTCTCGACGCCGCTCGGCGGGTTCCCGATGTGCCACGGCGCCGGGGGGCTCGCGGCGATGTACCGGTTCGGCGCGAGGACCGGCGGGGCGAACATCATCGCCGGGCTCTTCATCCTCATCTTCGCCGTCGCCTTCGCCCCGCCGGAGGTCCTGACCCTCATCCCGTTCGGGGTATTCGGGGGGCTCCTGGTCTTCGTGGCGCTCGAACTCGGGAAGCACAGCGCGAAGACGGAGTCTTACCTGGTCACGGGGGTCATCGCCGTCCTCACCCTCGTGGTCGGTCTCACCGTCGCGTTCATCGTCGGGATGGTCCTTGCATATGCGCTGGAGCGGTGGGGAAAGGTGGGGGCGCCCCGGTCATGACCTATCTACTGAACTTCTCGTTCTCCCGCGTGCTTCCACGTGAGTTCATTGGTGTATGGTGTAGGTAGCGGTACAGCCTCACGCGAAGAGCGCGAAGGATCTGACCAGGGTTTATCTCATCCGGCGTAAGACCCGGGCAAAGATGGACACCGTCACCGCACTCGGCCTTCTCGCCGGCACGCTCACGACACTCTCGTTCGCGCCGCAGGCCGTCCGGGCGTGGCGCACGCGCTCGACCGGCGACCTCTCGCTTGGTATGCTCGTCGTCCTCCTCGCTGGCGTTCTGCTCTGGCTTGCCTACGGGGTGGTGAGAGGGGATCCTGCCATCGTTGCGGCGAACGCCGCGACAGCCGTTCTGGTCGGGCTCACCCTCTCGCTCAAGAAAAAGAATGGATGACATGGATCGCCGTCGCCTTCACGGAGAGGGTGAGGGGGGTTCCCGGAACGAGGCCGAGTTCCTGCACCGACCGCCGGGTCAGGACCGCGGTGAGCATGACGCCCGCGTCAACCCGCACCTCGGCGACGGGACCGTTCTCCGCGACCGAGACGACCGTCCCGGACATCCTGTTTCGGGCGCTGGTGCGCCGGTCATTCCCGACGGCGAGGACGACGTCGTCGGCCCGGATGCAGAGCGTGACCTCCTCACCCGCGGCGGCGTCCGTCACCGCCTCGAAGACCAGTCCGCCGACGTCCACCGTCGCGAGCCCATCCTCGTTTGCCGTCACCGTTCCGTCCAGGATGTTCTCGATCCCGACGAACGACGCGACCTCCCGGCTCCTCGGCGCGTTCAGCACGACACCGGCCTCTCCCTCGTCCACGAGCGCCCCGTCGATGATCACCGCCATCCGGGTGGCGAGGAGATGCGCCTCCCGGCGCGAATGGCTCACCTGGACGACGGTGAGCCCGTCCTCCCGGTGAAGCCGCTTGAGGTCGGCGATGAACTTCTCCTGCGTGATGGGATCGAGGGCCGAGAGCGGTTCGTCGAGGAGGAGGATGTCGGGTTTCACCGCGACGGCCCGTGCAAGCGCCACCCGCTGCTGCTCCCCGCCGGAGAGCGTCCCCGGGTAGCGGTCCGCAAGGTGAGCGATCCCGAACCGTTCGAGGAGAGGGGCGACCTCGGCCCGGGCCTCCTTCTTCCGCATCCCCTGCACCCGGAGACCATAGGAAACGTTCTCGATGACCCGCATGTTCGGGAAGAGCGAGTAGTCCTGGTAGACGAGGGCGACCTTCCGCATCTCCGGGGGGAGGGCGGTGATCTCTTCGCCCCGGAGGAGGACGCGGCCACTCTCCGGCCGGTGAAGCCCGGCGATCGCTTCGAGGAGCACCGTCTTTCCCGCCCCCGACGGCCCGACGATGAAGTAGTAGTCGCCCTTCCCGATCCTCAGGCTGACGTCGTTTAAGCGGAACGAGCCGAGTGTGAGCGATACACGGTCAAACTCTATCATCGTACCTCCCTAAGTACCGGGTCATCCTTCGCAGGAGGTAGAATACTCCGAAACTGACCAGGATGACCGTAAACGCGATGCTCCTGCTCGTGTGGATGCCGTCCGTCGTGAATGAGTAGTAGATCAGCGTCGATACGATGAACGGGTAGTAGGCGATCATGATGACGCCGGCGAACTCGCCGATCGCCCTCCCCCAGGCGAGGATGGCCCCGCTGTACATGTGCCGGAGGCTTAAGGGGAGGGTGACCGTCCAGAACGCCGTGAAGGTGCCCGCCCCGAGCGTGCGGGCGACGTTCTCCAGGTGGACCGGCACCTTCTCAAACCCTTCCCGCATGGAGTTGACGTAGAACGGCGAGGCGACGAAGAGCATCGCGACGATCGTCCCCGGGAGCGCGTCCTCGAACGCAAGCCCGATCTCCGAGAGCGGCGCGCCGAGCCATCCCCGGCGCATGAAGAGGAGGTAGACGAGCAGGCCCGCCACCGTGTGCGGCAGGATGAGCGGGATGTCGACGATGCTCTCGACGGCACCCTTGAGCCGGGAGGGGCGGGCCCGGGCGAGAACGTAGGCAAGCGGTGTCCCGAAGAGGATAAGGAGGAGGACGGCGCTCGCCCCCGCGCCGAACGTGAGGAGGATAGACCCGATCACCTCCGATGACGCTGCGACCTTGAGGAGATGGGCCGGGTCGGCGAGTTCCGTCATCGTGATGTTGGCGATGGCAAGCACCGTTATCCCGACGATCGCCGCGCCCATAATGCAGAACCCGACGATGCACCAATCGAGATACCGCCCCCGATACTCGTTCCAGCGGGTAACGTTCGCCTCCTCGCCTGCCGGGAGGGGTTCGGTTGAGAGCGTTTCGGTCTTCATCTTCGTGATCGTGTTGTACTGGTTATGCACGCTTCACAGAAAGCCTGTTTTGGGAAAAAGAGAGAGGTCAGGGGTTGACCGTAACGAGCGACTGGAGCTCGGCCGGAACGGTGCCGTAACCGTCCGCGGGGACGATCGGGGGCTGGCCGTCGCGCTCGAGGATCTCCTGGCCGGTAGCGCCGATCAACATTTCGACGAACGCAACGCCGAGGTCGGGGTGCTCCGCGATCTTCGGGACGGTCACGCCGTAGACGATCGGCGAGCCCACGTAGAGCGTCGTGCCGTCGCCCTTCTTCGCCTCGGTCTGGACGGTCGCGTAGTTATCCGCAAATGCGACGGCCGAGAGGTCGATCTCCTCGGGGAGCTCGATGAACTGAAGGTCGTTCTGGACGGCAACGCTCCGGTACTCCCAGGCGTAGTCAAGTCCGCCGGCCTGAACCATCTGGACTAACTCGACGCTCTTAGGCCGGATCGTCAGGGTGGTGCTGTCGGGCTTCGGGTCGGCGGCGTGGATCGTGTAGGTGCCGTTCTCTTCGGTGACGGTGATCGCGCTGTGCTCGCTGACAAGGGTCTCGAAGATCTGGTCGTCTTCATAGTAAGCCTCGGCGAGCTGGATCACCATCGGGGTGCGGTAGCCGCAGGGATCGGAGTTCGGGTCGGAGAAGCCCCACCGGACGCCGTCGCGGTCGAGGACCTCGTACCAGTTCTCGGCGGTAATCTCGTCGGCGTACTTACTCTCGTTCGTGTAGGTGAGCACCATCCGGTTCTTCGCAAACGTCAGGTACCAGTCGGCGTGATCGGGCAGCATCATCTCCGGGATGAGGGCGTAGTCGGCGGAGGCGAGGACGTCGGCGGGTTTGCCGTTCTCGGTGATCTTCTTGATGCAGTCGACACTGCCGGCGGGCTCGAGGAGCACGGTGACGCCGGGATGTTCAACTTCGAACTCTGCTTTCACCTTCTCAAACGGTCCGGTCAGGCTTCCGGCGTGGAAGATCTTCACCTGGACGTCTTCGGCGGCGGTTGCCGTCGGCGTGGGGGTCGTCGTCTGGTCGTCGGTCGTCCCCGTGCAGCCGCAGAACAGGACCGCGACAGCGACGATGAGGGCGATAAAAGCCATTAAATTCGATTTTTTCATGAAATAACTTTTTAGGGCAATCGATTGTTAAAACTATCCTTTCCTGCAAGAAATTAAAGTAAATATGTTAATATTTTGGGATAATTCAGTGTATTTGCCTCGGGAAGGTGCCCTGATACCTGTTCAGTGTCCGGTCAGGGGGATGAGGTGAACCGCCTTCGCCTGGAGGGAGATCCAGACCCCCATCCCCTCACGAAGTCCGAGGGCATCCCCCCGTCTCGCCGTCACGAGCGCGACGAGATCGCACCCGCAACTGATGGTCACGTTGACAAACGGCGCCGCAGGTTCGATACGGGTGACCATGGCCGGGAAGAGGTTCTCCGCCTCCTCGTGCATGGGTTCCCTCCGGTGCAGGGAGACGTCTTCGCCCCGGATGACTATCTCGACTTCGTCGGCGGGCGGCGGGGTCGCCGAGAGGATCTGCCTCCCGCCCGCCTCCACCGTGGTGAGCCCCTCGGTCCGGGAGACGACCCGGCCGGGGATGATGTTCTGGACGCCCACGAACCGGGCGATCCTCCGGTCCTTCGGTGCGCGGAATACATCGCTGGAGGCTCCCGTCTGGGCGATCGTCCCCTCGATCATCACCCCGACCCGGTGGGCGAGCCGCTGCCCCTGCGCGAGGTCGTGGGTGCTTATGAGGACGGTCATCCCGGCCTCGCGGTTGAGCCGCATCACGATCTCCTCGATGGTGGCGGTCGACGTCGGGTCCAGGTTCGCGGTCGGTTCGTCCAGGAAGAGGATCTCGGGGTCGGTCACGAGCACCCTTGAGAGCGCCACCCGCTGCTGCTCACCGCCGGAGAGGTCGGTCGCCCGGCTCTTGATGTAGCGGGAGAGTCCGACGGCTTCGAGGGCTTCCTTCACCCTCCGGTCGATCTCCTCGCCGGAGGCCCGCCGGTATCGGAGCCCCATCGCGACGTTGTCGTAGACGGACGCGTTGAAGACGATCGGCCTCTGAAAGAGCATCCCCATCCGGCGGCGGAGGTCGAGCCAGCTGCCGCGCTCGCTGGCCACTTCGATGCCGAAGACCGAGAGTCTTCCCTCGTCTGCCGGCTCTATCAGGTCGAGGACGCGGAGAAGCGTGCTCTTCCCGGAGCCGCTCGGTCCGATGAGCGCCAGGATCTCCCCCTCTCCGACCGTGAGATCGACGTCGTGCAGGGCGAGAAGGCTGCCGTAGGACTTCCGTATGCCGTGTGCCTCTATGATCGCCATCCCATCACCTCCTCTGCACCAGGGAGAGCGCGATATTCACCCCGAGCGCCACCGAGAGGAGGATGATCCCGAGTGCGATCGAGAGGGAGTAGTTCGCCATCGACGTGTTGAGCGTGATCGCCGTGGTGAGGACGCGGGTGGCGCCCCGGATGTTCCCGCCGACGATCATCACCGACCCCACCTCAGCGATGGCCCGCCCGAACCCCAGGAGGACGCCGGCCATGACCGCGAACCGGGCCTCCGATATGATCGTCATGATCGTCTGGAGCCTGCTCGCACCGAGGGCGGTGATCGTGTAGCGCTTGTCCCGGTCGATCCCGGAGAGCGCCGAGACCGTCAGCCCCATCAGAAGGGGTATGATCAGGACCGTCTGGGTGACGATCATGCCCCCGGGGGTGTAGAGGAGGCGGAGGAATCCGAAGGGGCCGATGTTCGAGAGCATCAGGAACATGACCAGGCCCACGATGACTGTCGGGAGGGCGTAGAGAGTCTGCAGGAGGGAGACGACCGCGTGCTTCCCCCGGAAGTCGTAGAAGTAGATGAACGCGCCGATGGGAAGCGCGATCAGCGCCGCGAAGAAGGTGGCGGTGAGAGAGACGTAGAGCGAGCGGATGGTAATCTCCACCACCTGGGGGTCGAGGGCGATGATGAGTTCGATCGCCTCGATGAACCCCTCGATGATCGGGTTCCCGTTCACCATGCGAACTCACCCTCCCGGCTCCCCGTCACCTCGCTCTCCATCCTGCTCCTGAGACTTACGGCGTCACCGGCTCCGCGCAGGTGCAGTTGAACGGTGGCTCGGTGCACTCGGGCGCGTAGAGTGGCGTGAAGAGCGGTTTACCGAACTCCTCGGTGCCGAACTCCCCGATCATCTGCTTCGTCTCGTTCGTGGTAAGCCAGTTGATGAAGTCCGCTGCCCCCTGTGCGTTCACGCCCGCGTGCTTTTCAGGGTTGACGGCGATCGCGCTGTAGCGGTTGAGGAGTTCCGCGCCCTCGGCGACGACCGGGACCAGGGTGAGCCTGTCTGCGAACGAGAGATAGGTTCCCTCATCGGAGAGCGTGTATGCCTGCTGCTCGTTTGCGAGGATCAGGGTGTCGCCCATGCCCTTGCCGGCCTCGACGTACCAGGCACCGGAGTCCAGGATATCGGTCGTGTAGTTGTAGCCCGCCTCCTTCCAGAGCGTCTTCTCCTGGGAGTGGGTGCCCGAGTTGTCGCCGCGGGAGACGAAGGCGACGCCTGGCGTCTGGTTCGTGCCGGCGGTATAGATCGCCTGGAAGGCCTCCATCGGGCTCATGTTCGCGATCCCCGCCGGGTCGGATTCGGGGCCGACGATGATGAAGTAGTTGTAGGCGATGCACCGCGGGTTGATCCCGAAGCCGTCGTCGATGAACTGCTGTTCAAGATCCGGGGCGTGGACGAGGACCAGGTCGACGTCGCCGCGCCTCCCGGAGTCGATGGACTGCCCGGTGCCCTGGGAGATGAACTGGAGGTCGACCCCGGTCTCGTTCTCATAGACCCGTTCGAGCTCCGCGAGGAGCCCGGTGTTCTCAAGGCTCGTCGTGGTGGCGATCCGCACGAGGTTCGCCCCACCGGCGGGAGCGGTCGTGGCACTCGGTGTCGCGTTCCCGTCCGGCGCCGTCCCCGTGCATCCTGCACAGGCGGCGAGAATGAGCAGGATCGCGATGGCGAGAGTTGATAGAATGGCAACGTTCGTCTTCATAACAGCGCGTTAGCACGCAGCTCACCCATAAATAGTTATCTCTTCCGTGGGGTCAATGAATTTCGATCAACTACGGGGGAAGCCGGAGGGTTCGCCGGGGCCGGGCGGCCGCAGAAGGTTGGGGGATGAGTTCCCCCGCCCGGCGGATGAAGACCGGTGACGGGAGCCTGTATCCCGCGTCACGCCGTAGTGTTCGTCTCTCCTGATGAGCAGGTGGTGCAGTTGAACGGCGGTTCCGTGCATTCGGGAGCGTACAGTGGGGTAAAGAGCGGCTGGCCGAACTCCTCGACGCCGAAGTTCCCGATGAACTCCTTGGTCTCGTTCGTGGTGATCCAGTCGATGAACCGGTTCGCCTCATCGATATTGACGCCCTGCGCCATCTCGGGGTTGACCGCGATTGCGCTGTAGCGGTTCATGAGCTCGTCACCCTCCGTCACCAGCTGCACGAGGTTCAACTGGTCCTGGAAGGCGAGGTAAGTCCCGATGTCGGAGAGGGTGTAGGCTTCCCGCTGGTTGGTGATGGTCAGGGTCTCGCCCATGCCGCTCCCGGTCTCGAGGTACCAGTCCCCGGAGTCCTGGATGTCGGTGGTATAGTTGTAGCCGGCCGCCGCCCAGATCTCCTTCTCCCGGGTGTGAGTCCCGGAATCGTCACCACGGGAGACAAACGAGACGCCCGGCGTCTGGTTCGTGCCTGCGGTGTAGATTGCCCTGAACGCTTCGTCCGGGGTCATGTTCGCGATCCCCGCCGGGTCGGACGCGGGCCCGACGATGATGAAGTTGTTGTAGGCGAAGCACCGCTCATTGATGCCGTAGCCTTCGTCGATGAACTGCTGCTCAAGCGACGGCGAATGGACGAGGACCAGGTCGACATCGCCGCGTCGCGCGGTATCGAGCGACTGGCCGGTGCCCTGGGCGGTGATCTGCACGTCCACGTCGGAGGTGTTCTCGTACATCAGTTCAAGTTCGTCGAGAAGCCCCGTATCATAGAGGCTCGTCGTCGTTGCTATCCGGAGTGTACCCGGATCCGCTGCCTCCTGTGCGGTAACGGAGACGGCACAGGAGACAAGCAGCACTACCATGATGCCCACCAGGGGCACCCACGTTCTCGATCTCATACGGGCCCGCACTCAGTCGGGATTTATATTTATATGTTATTATATTAGTTACAAAGTGGAAAATATCAATCTCTTCTGCACACCCGCCCTCCGGAGGAGAGGCATTCCCCCGGAGGGTGGCGAAACCTTAACGCTCCTCCCCGCCGACCCTCTTCCTCATGTGGCAGGCGCTGGATATCGGGACCTGGCTCGCGGGACGGCGGTCGGACCTCGACCGGGTGAAGGGACCGGTCTCCGAGATCATCGGGAGGGTGCGGGCGGAAGGAGACGCCGCCCTGCTTGACCTGACGAAGAAGTTCGACGGGATCGACCTGGCAGAGATCGCCGTCACCGAGGAGGAGCGGGAGGCGGCCTACGACGAGGTGGACGCAGAGCTCGTCGCGAGCCTGGTGGAGGCGGAAGAGCGGATCAGCCGGTTCCATGAACTGCAGCGCGGTCGCGACCTCTGGCTGCAGGAGGTGGAGCCGGGGATCACCCTCGGGGTCAAGACGACGCCACTGTCGCGGATCGGCGCCTACGTCCCCGGCGGGCGGGCGGCATACCCCTCGACGGCGCTGATGTGCACGATCCCGGCGAAGGTCGCGGGCGTCGCTGAGATCTGCTGCTGCACTCCGCCGCCGACGAGTCCGATCACCCTCGTCGCGCTCGACATCGCCGGGATCGACGAGATCTACCGGGTCGGTGGTGCCCAGGCGATCGCGGCGATGGCGCTCGGAACGGAGTCTATCCCGCGGGTGGAGAAGATCGTCGGTCCGGGGAACGTCTACGTCACCGCGGCGAAGATGCTTCTGCGGGACGAGGCCGAGATCGACTTCCCCGCGGGGCCGAGCGAGATCGCGATCCTCGCGGACGAGACGGCGAACCCGACGTTCGTCGCGGCCGACGTCCTCGCCCAGGCCGAGCACGACCCGAACTCCGCCTGTGTCCTCGTGACGACCGACGCGGCCGTCGCGGATGCGGTCGGCGCCGAGGTGAAGCGGATGGCGGCGACTGCACAGCGCCGCGATATCATCGCAAAGGCACTTGAGCACTCCGGCTACATCGTCGCCGCCGACCTCGATGAGGCAGTTGCGACCGTCAACGGGGTCGCCCCCGAGCACCTCTCGATCCAGGTCGCCGACCCGCTTGCGGTCCTGAACCGCATCCGGAGCGCCGGGTCGATCTTCGTCGGCCCCTACGCGGCGGTGGCCTGCGGCGACTACGCATCGGGGACGAACCACGTCCTCCCGACGGCGGGCTATGCCAGTCTCTACTCCGGTCTCGACGTGAACCACTTCTGCCGGCGCTCGACGGTGCAGGTGATCACGCGGGAGGGGCTTGACGCGATCGGCGACGTGGTGGAGACGATCGCCGACGCGGAGGGGCTCCACGCCCACGCGGAGTCGGTAAGGGTGCGGAGAAGGGGCTAATCGAACACTCTTTTTAGCGGTATGTGGCGTCGCCCCGCACAGAGCTCCCCCTGATCGGGGAAGTTCGAGTTTCTCATCCTTTTCCGGGCCGTTCGGGGGCCGGGAATAACCGATCTTTCCGGGATCTTGCCAGAGAGAATTCAGCAGCCTTAAGTACAAATTTGCTGAGTTAACCGCATGGACGGTTGCGCGAAGAGCGTTCTCCGGATACTATCCTGCACGATCCTTGTAGTTTTCTTGCTTATCTGCACGGTGAGTGCCGCGGCGCCTACTGCAGCGTTCAGCGGCACCCCGACCTCCGGGTCCGCACCGCTCGCCGTACAGTTCACCGACCAGTCGAACAGCAGCCCGACCGGGTGGGCCTGGTTCTTCGGTGATGAGACATATGAGGGGCCGTGGACGCCAGTAAACAACAGTTCTGGGTGGACGGCGCGAGCCTATCACGCCACCGTCGCGCTGCCGGACGGAAGCATCGTGCTCATGGGCGGGCAGGCTGGTGGTGACTGGCTGAACGACACCTGGCGGTCGGTCGACGACGGCGTAACCTGGGAGCTGGTGAACGCGAGTTCCGGGTGGACGGAAAGAATTTACCACACCAGCGTCGCGGTGCCGGATGGAAGCATCCTCCTTATGGGCGGGCATAGTGATGATGGGTTTCTGAACGACACCTGGCGGTCGGTCGACGGCGGGGCCACCTGGACATGCGTGAACGCAAGCTCCGGGTGGACGAGAAGAGACGGTCACACCGCCGTCACGATGCCGGACAGGAGCATTGTACTTATGGGTGGCATGTTTGCGTCACCCTGGTGGTGCCTGAACGACACCTGGCGGTCGACCGACGGCGGAACCACATGGACGTGCGTGAACGAGAGTTCCGGGTGGATGGCGAGATCCGGTCACACCAGCGTCGCACTGCCGGACGGGAGCATCCTCCTCATGGGCGGCGTAGGGGCAGGCAGGACCTTCCTGAACGACACCTGGCGGTCGATTGATAACGGCACAACATGGACCGAGGTGAATGCGAGTTCCGGGTGGATGGCGAGAAGCGGTCATATCAGCGTCGCGCTGCCTGACCGAAGCATCATACTCATGGGTGGGCAGGACGGGGATTTGAACCCCTTGAACGACACCTGGCGGTCGGCTGACGGCGGAGCCACCTGGACGCAGTTGCGCGACGCCGGGTGGACGGCAAGAGGCGATCACACCGGCGTCGTGCTGCCTGACGGGAATATCATGCTCATGGGCGGGCAGGATGATAACGGCCCCCTGAATGACACCTGGCGGCTCCAGCCCACCGGGTCTTCGCTCCAGAACCCCACGCACACCTATACCGCCCCGGGCACCTACCCGGTGACGTTGCAGGCGCACAACAGCGAGGGTTACAGCGTCACGCGAATGCCCGACTACATCACGGTCACGGAACCAGAACCGATCCCAGGGCCGGTCCATAACGGTGGCGGCGGCGGCTCGACGGGCGGGCCGGACGGGTATAACGTGGGCGGGAACTCCGCCGTGAGCAAGGTCACCGTCACCGGAACCGGGCTCAAGACGTTCATCGTCACCGGCCGGACGCAGTCCTCCCCCGGAGCCGACATCCCCCCGGCGCCGGGAACCCCGTACCAGTACGTCGAGCTGACGCCGGCACGGTTCGAAGAGATCACCGGCGCGAATATCACCTTCACCATCCCGGCCGCGTGGCTTGCTGAACATGGCCTCTCTCCCGGGCAGATCGTGCTCTACCGCTACAACGGCACCGTGTGGGAAGCGCTCCCGACGGCGGTCACGGACACCGCCGGGACGACGGTCACCTTCATGGCAACGAGCCCCGGATTCTCCCTCTTTGCTATCAGCAGCGCCGAGCAGACCGATCCGGTGACGACGCCGACAGCCGTGACGACCCCGACCACGGCAGAGACCACCGCTCAGGCGACGGCAGAGCCCACCGCGGAGCAGACCACGGCCGTACCGGCCGGCGATACGATACCGGACTTCCCGCTCCCGACGATCGCTATCGTCACCGGGGCCGTCCTGGTGCTTGCTGCCGGCGGCTATCTGGTCCGCCGTTGGTGGATCAGGAGACAGAACCCGGCGCTGTTCAAGGACTACGATTGATCCGGCAAAAAAAAGTGGGACGGGCTACCGCGATGTCGGCGCCGACAGCGTGGCCTCGCCCCGGACCATCCGGATCGCCTCTATCGCATCCTCCGCGACGCTCCTCTCCTCCGTATCCCCGTTCCGGGCGAGCTCCTGGAGCGCTTCGATCGCCCGCGGGTTGCCGATGTACTTGAGCGCCCCCGCCGCATAGAGCCTGACGTTTCTGTCGGCGTCCTTCGTCGCCGCGGCGAGGGGTCCGACCGCGGCGTCGCCCATCCGCATGAGGGCGCCTCCCGCCGCCCCCCGGACGTCGTCGTTCTTGTCCCGGAGCGCCCCGATGAGCGGCTCCACCGCACCCGGATCGCCGGTATCGCCGAGGACGCCGGCCGCGACGATCCGGATCTCGGGGTCGGGGTCGGCGAGCAGCCCCGCGAGCGGCTCGACCGCCCTGCTCCCGAACTTCGCTATGGCTCCGGTCGCGTGGCACCGGACGTCGTCGTTCGCATCCCTGGCTGCCCGGACAAGGGGCTCGATCGCGGCGGGATCGTTGATCTCGCCGAGGATGGCGGCCGCGTAGACCCGCCGGAGATCCCTCCCGGCCTCGATCTCCCAGGTCAGGCCTCCGGGGCCGGTCACGGTCACCGGGCCTGCAGCGGCCGCCGACTCGTCGTACCTCCCCGACGCCTCCGGGTTGTCGAGGAGTTCGATCAGCGGGCCGACCGCCGGGCTCCCGAGCAGCGTGAGCGAGTCCACCGCCGCCTCCCGCACCGCCGTCACCGGGTCGCCGAGCGCCCGGATGAGCGGGCCGACTGCCTCGAGCCCGGCGAGGTCCCCGAGCGCCAGGGCGGCCCGCTGGCGGATCAGGCCGTCATCGCTCCGCAGAGCCTTGACCAGGCCGTCGATATCCTTCTCCGCTCTCAGCAGATCGATGTTGAACCGACTCTCTTGTGCCAATCTTTTCGCCTCCGTGGCCGGTGTATGACAAATGGTCAATATAATAACTTTCGTAAGGCAGTCTCGGGAGGCGTCCGGAAACCCTGAATCTGAGAGGCGATCTGCTCTGGCGGGGACAGTCTTCAAAAGAGAGAACGGGGGTAAGGGACGTGCGATCCCGGGAAGCCACGTGGCTTCCCGGGATCAAGGCAACGCCCGTCACTACCTCCGCCGATTTCTCGGTTCCGTGCGCCCGATGGTGCTGTAGTTTCGGCATATCGGACATTTGACGGATCCGCTGGTAGATTCTCCTGTCCATCGGTGATGGCACTTGCCACAGTAATAGAAGGCGTAGTTTTCGGTTGTGTTTGCTGTCATGGTATAACTCTCTTGAACCCGGCAGAGTGTTCCTGGGTCTTCTCCGGGCTCGCTGTCCTGGATAGGCAACCGCCGGCATCGGCAAAACTCGTAAGAGAGCGATGGGGACGGTCTCCCCGGGGTGGTAGAGGCTGCCTGTCCGGGCCGACCGCCTTACGCGGCGTATCGTCACGCGCGGAGTCGGTCTACGCCCGGTGCGTGCTCTCTTGTACAGTCAAGAATGTGAAGACCCACATCAGAGTAACTCCGAAGAGGTGGTATGCCTGGAGTTCAGGGTCATGGCTGCACCCGGGGCGCCTAAGGTGTCTAACATGTGAGGTTCACCCATATATACCCCCGGCTCTACCCCTCGCCGAGGGCCCTTCAGGTCCGAAGATGCTCCCGACGGCCAAAAGGAATGAGTGGGTCGCTCCGGCATCACCGGGGCGCCGGCGGGGCCTGCGTGGTCATCCCGCGCTTCTGCTGGTACCGCACCATCCCGTCCTCTGCTGCCCTCTGGACCCGGGGATCGCTGTCGGAGAGCGCCCGGTCGAGCGCTCCTTCCGCCCGCGGGTCGGCGATCTCCCCGAGGATGATGGCGGCGTAGGCCCGACGCAGCGCCGTGCCGGGGGTAACCCCTTCCGGCACGACGCCGGCCCTCCTCGCTCCGGGGAAGAGTCGTTCGTGCTCCCTTGCGTCCTCCGGGCCGCCGAGGAGATCGTGCTGGGCGAGTTCGCGGTGCCGGAGACTCTTTCTCGTCCCGAGATCCGCCGGCCCCCCGAAGAGATCGTGCTGGGTGATCTCGCTCCCGTGCTGGAGCCTCCTCTTCTCGGGTGGTATCCCCTCGGGCCCGCCGAGGAGGTCGATCTGGGTGAGGCCATGGCCGGTCGGCTCCCGTGGCACCCCGACTCCGGGCCGGTCGAGGAGGGCGATCAGTGGTTCGACCGCCGGTGTTCCGACCATGACGAGCGCGTTTGCCGCGCCCTCCCGGACGTCCTGTATTGGATCGTTGAGCGCCCGGATGAGGGGGTCCACCGCCCGCCACTCCCCGAGCGCGCCGAGGCCGAGGGCGGCGGTCCGGCGCGAGGTCGGATCGCCGCTCTGCAGCGTCCTGATCAGGCTGTCGACGTCCTCTCTCGATGCCGTATGCTCGATATCGTACTGCTTCTCCCCTGCTGGAATCTCCCTTCTCTGCATCACAATCACCTCAGGATGGGACGATGTAATCCGCCGGGAGTATAATAATATTGTGGATAAAAATTGCCGTCCGCTGTAACGGCGATCCGGCCTCTCTCCGGAGCGGTTCTACGAGCCCGGGCGGGCAGGAGCAGGTATTTTATCTGCGCAGAGCGAGGAGAGTATCATGCCGGAGGAGAAGAGAAGGGCGGAACTGAAGATCTCCGGGATGCACTGCGCATCCTGCGCCCTCAACGTAGAACGCGCTCTCCAGGGCCGGGACGACGTCTATGACGCCCGGGTCAACCTCGCAACCGAGACCGCCGTCGTCGAGTACGACCCGGCGAAGGCAACCCTCGTGGATCTTGAACGGACGGTCGCCGATGCCGGCTTCCAGGTCGTAAGGGACGAAGTCACCGTCAGGGTCGGCGGGATGGTCTGCGCCTCCTGCGCTCAGGTGATCGAGGCATCGCTCGGCGATCTCGACGGGGTCTACGAAGCCCGGGTCAACCTTGCGACCGAGAGCGTTCGGATCGTCTACAGCCCCGCGCTCGTCACGACATCCGAGTTCCGGGCCGCCGTCGAGGATGCCGGCTACCAGTATCTCGGCCTCGAGGAGGAGGTCACCGGAGACGTCGAGACCCGGATGCGCGAGGAAGACCTCCGGGACAAGTTCCGGCGGATGGTCGTCGGGTTTGCGGTGAGCATCCCGCTCTTCTTCTACATGCTCCTCGGTATGCCGGGGGCCTCCGCCCTCCCGGTTTCCGTGAACCTCGTCATGCTTGTCATCACCCTGCCGGTCTTCGTCTACGTCAGCGCTCCCATCTTCAAGGCCGCGGCCGCCGCGCTCCGGAACCGGACGCTGACGATGGACGTCATGTACGCGATGGGGATCGGCGTCGCCTACGGCGCGAGCGTCCTCGGGACGTTTGAGATCGTCCTCACCCCGGAGTTCAACTTCTACGAGACCGCCGTGATGCTTGCGGCGTTCCTGACGCTCGGCCGCTATCTCGAGGCCCGGGCGAAGGGAAGGACGTCTGAGGCGATCAAGAACCTCATCGGCCTGCGGCCGAAGACAGCGACGGTTATCCGGGACGGCCGGGAGGTCGAGGTTCCGGTCGAGGCGGTCGTCGTCGGCGACATCCTCCTGGTCCGGCCGGGGGAGAAGGTGCCGGTGGACGGGACGGTCGTCGGCGGCGAGAGTTCCGTCGATGAGTCGATGATCACCGGCGAGCCCATCCCGGCCGACAGGCGGGAGGGCGACGGGGTCGTCGGCGGCACCCTGAACGTGAACGGCGTGCTCCGTATCCGTGCCGAGAAGATCGGGAAGGATATGGTGTTGTCGCAGATCATCCGCCTCGTCCGGGACGCCCAGGGCTCGCGCCCCCCGGTGGAGCGGATCGCCGACGTCGCGGTCTCCTACTTCATCCCGGTCATTCTCCTGATAGCGTTCGCCGCCTTCCTCGCCTGGTACGTGGGGCTCGGCTCCTCGCTCCTCTTTGCGCTCACGGTGCTCATCTCCGTCCTGGTCGTCGCCTGCCCCTGCGCGCTCGGCCTTGCCACCCCGACCGCCGTGACCGTCGGAATCGGGAGGGGCGCCGAACTCGGGCTGCTGATAAGGAACGGCGAGGCGCTCGAGGTCTCGGAGAAACTGACCGCGATCGTCTTCGACAAGACCGGGACGCTCACCCGGGGGAAACCCGACGTCACCGACGTCGTCGCCTTCGGGATCCCGGAAGACCGGCTGCTCTCGGTCGCCGCGGCGGTCGAGAATAACTCGCAGCACCCGCTCGCTGCGGCGGTCGTCCGGCGGGCGGAGAGCGCGGGTCTCGCTCTCCCGGTGTCTGAGCGGTTCACCACCTTCGGCGGCCTGGGGGTCAGCGCCGTCGTGGAGGGGGAGGAGGTCCTTATCGGGAACCAGCCGTTCCTTGAGGAGCACGGCATCGTCGTCCCCGAAAAAGCCAGGACGCGGGTGACCGTGTTTCAGGACGTGGGGAAGACCGCGGTCCTCGTCGCCATAGGGGGCGAACTCGCCGGCATCCTCGCCATCGCCGATACCCTTAAACCGACGACGCGGACCGCCGTCGCGGAACTGAGACGGATGGGCCTCTCCGTCATGATGATCACCGGCGACAACGAGCGGACGGCGAACGCCATCGCCCGCGAGGTCGGGATCGATGACGTCCACGCCGGGGTGCTGCCGCAGGCGAAGGCCGAGGAGGTCCGGGCCCTCCAGGTGCGGGGCGAGGTCGTGGCCTTCGTCGGCGACGGGATCAACGACGCCCCGGCGCTCGCGCAGGCGGACGTCGGGATCGCGATAGGGAGCGGGACGGACGTCGCGATCGAGAGCGGGGATATCGTCCTCGTCCGGGACGACCTCGTTGATGCCGTCGCGGCGATAGAACTCTCCCGGAAGGTGATGAGCCGGATCAAGCAGAACCTCTTCTGGGCGTTCGCCTACAACGCCGCTCTCATCCCCCTCGCGGCAGGCGTGCTCTACCCCTTCTTCGGCATCACCTTCCGGCCGGAGTATGCGGCCCTCGCGATGGCCCTCTCGTCGGTGACGGTCGTCTCGCTCTCGCTGATGCTCAAGACATATATACCGCCGGTGAAGAGGGGGATCATGTCGGAGGTTGGTACACGTGGCAGTTGATCCGGTATGCAAGATGGACGTCGATGAGGCGACGGCGAAGTTCACGTCCGAGTATAAGGGGAAGACCTACTACTTCTGCGCCCCGGGGTGCAAGAAGCTCTTCGAGCGCGACCCGGAGGCGTACCTGAAGGGGGCGTGAGTTTGTCACCGTGCCCCCTCGCGCGAGGATCACAAAGCCCTTATACTCAAGGGATAATAGGGTATTCTTGAATCTAACTCCTAAAAATCGTTATTTTTGATATAGCATCATATGGTTTACGCCGGTGCGTGCCCGGTACTCCGCTCAAATGGTCGAGGTAATTTTCAAGAGAACACCCCATCGGCTTCCCTTCGCGTTCTTCGCGTGAATGAATTAGTGTTGGTGTCGACAGAGCCTCACGCGAAGCCGCGAAGACCGGTATCCAGGTGCCGTTGATCCCGCTTCCGGTCGCCGGGCGTGACTTGCTCGATTGCAAATGCTGAAATTAGCGAGGTGCTGGTGTCCTTCAGAACCGGTAGACCATCTGCCGCGTCCGTGCTCCCTGCCGCTCCTCTCCGGGGCCAAGGCCGCTCGCATCGTCGCAGACGCTCCGGAGGGTGGCGCTCGCGTTGTCGGCGAAGTGAACCGCCCAGGCCTCGGGCGTCCGGGGCTGGACATCGCCGTGGGGGCCGTGGTGCGACATCACGATATGGAGGATGTGGCTGAACCGCGCGGGATCGACCCCTGCGGAGAACTTCATGAGCGCTGCGGCCCCGATTGCCGTATGCCCGACCAGGGTGTAGTCGGGGAGCGCGACGAACGAGAACCCGCGGCGGCAGAAGCAGGAGGCTTTGCCGACGTCGTGGAGGAGCGCTCCGGCGAGGAGGACGTCGGTGTCCATCTCTGCCCGCGAGACGCTGCCCGCGAGGCTCGCCGCAATCTCCGCGGTCTCGAGGGTGTGCTCCGCAAGCCCTCCGATATAGTCGTGGTGCCGGCGTTTGGCCGCGGGCGCCTCGAAGAACCCGGGTGTGTCGTTCATCACCCGTGAGACGAGGGAGAATACGCCCGGATCCTCGATCCGGGCGGTCATGCGCCCGAGTCCCCGCCGGACTCCTTCATCGTCGGCGGGCGCATGGACAAACCAGGAGGGATCGAGGAGGTCTCCCCGGATCGGGTCGGTCAGGTTCGCTATCCCGTCGTTCACGTTCACCTCGCAGGTGCCGTTGAACTCCTTCGCGTATCCCTGGATCCGGTAGACCTCGCCCGGCCGGATCGCCCGGCAGAACGCCTCGATCTCTCCCGCGCTGAGGTCCGGCGTCCCCCAGACCTTGCAGGTCCCCCGTCCGGTCTTATCGGATATGGCGAGCTGGATGTATTTGCCGCCCCGCTTATCCCGGAGTTCTGCAGCCTCCACCACGAAGGGCGCGTCGACCTGGACGCTCCCGCTCAGTTCTTCCACGAAGACCGTCTTCTCAAGCACCGGATCACCGTCAAGATTCCATCCACGTAAAGAGGCTTAAAACCCGGCGATCTGTTCCAGGAGGAGAGGGGGAGGCGGACTACCCGAACCGGAGCCGGATCATCCCGAGCAGCATTGCTTTTGCGTCCGTTGTCGCCACCTTCGACTCGTCCCGGTTCTCCCAGGTGATCGGGACCTCCTCCACCCGGCAGCCGCTCTGCCGGAGCCGCCATAGGAGTTCGACGTCGAACTCGAATCCGGTCGACTGGATCGAGGGGAGGACCTCTTCGAGCGCATCTTTCCGGAAGGCCTTTGCGCCGCACTGGGTGTCCCGGTAGTCGAGGCCGAAGAGTGCCCTGACCATGAAGTTGAAGAGACGGCTCTCGACCCGGCGGCGGAACCCCTGCCGTACGGGGAGGATGGAGCCCTCGACCCAGCGCGACCCGATAGCACCGTCCATGGCGGTCAGGCGGCCGAAGAGCCGCTCCATCTCGGCTAGCGCGGTCGAGCCGTCCGCGTCCATGTAGCCGACGTAGCGGGTCGCCGCCGCCTCCATCCCGGCGACGACGCCTCCCCCCTTTCCGAGCCGGGTCGGGTAGGTCAGGCACCGGATGGAGAGCGACGGGTGATCGGCCGCGAACGCGTCGATGATCGCGGCGGTGGAATCCGTCCCGTCGCAGACGAAGACGAGATCGCCCCCAAAACCCGAGACGTCCTCGAGGACGGACCGGATCCGCCGCTCTTCGTTGTATGCGGGAACCACCAGGGTGCAGTCCGCAGGGCTCACGCCGCCGTTGTCGGTATCGTCTAACATTCCAGTTTCGTGATGATGGTATCGGCGAACTGTGCGGCGGCAGCAGGGCCGTTCGCGGTCACGACCTGCATATCGGCGACGACGGGGATCTCAAGGAGGTTCGCTCCCGCCTTCTTCATCTCTGCGACCGCCGCCGGACTCGGGTATACCGTCGCATGCCGTCCGGCGAGGATGCCCGCCCGTGCCAGGACGACCGGCGCGAGACAGATGGCACCGACGACCTTGCCCTGCTCGAAGAACGACAGGACGAGCTCCCGGAGCCTCTCGCTTCCCCAGAGATGCTTCTCCGAGCCGCTTCCCCCGACGACCACGATCCCGACGTAGTCTTCGTCGTTCACGTCCTCGAACGCCATGGTCGCCTCCGCGGTGCCCCCGAGCATCCCCGTGCACGTGCCGGCGGCCGTAGAGGCGAGGTCGGTGCCGATCCCCGCCTCCTCGAAGGTCCGTCTTGGGATCTCCAGTTCCTCGTCCCTGAACTGTTCAGGTGCAATCGCAAGCAAGAGTTTCATACGCGTCTTCTATCAAGGATTTGTTGATAAGCGTATTGATGGTTGTGGAGCAGGGTCGTGTCCCCGGGCAGGATGCCGGGAAATGTCCGGGTCGTGTTTGAAATAAGATTATTATATTAATTGTGTCATTGAAGTGCAGGCCCTGCGGCGGCGTGAGTCCCGAAGGCTCTGCCGGAGGCCCGGTTTCATCCGGATCGGGCCGTCCCCGGCACGGGGCGCGTGCCTGTTCCCGGGGCGGAGATGAGGAGAGAGACATGATGCGACGCGGTATCTTTTTCTGGATCGTCCTGCTCTCGGCACTCGCGCTCGTCGCGGGCGCAGGAGCACAGGCAGGAGATCCTGTGGTCATCTGGAATCGGACGTACGGAGAACCCGGCACCTACGACGCGGCATATGCGATCGTCCCCGGCCCCGGCGGGATCGGATTCTTCCTCGCCGGGGAGACGGCATCTCCCGCTGATGGGAAGACGGACGCCCTGGTGGTCAGGCTCGCGCCGGACGGCAGCGAGGAGTGGAACCGGACATACGGCGGAGAGGAGGCTGATGCTGCGCACTCCATCATCCGGACCGGTGGAGGGAACCTCCTCTTCGCCGGGAACCTCACGTTCGTCACGAACGGGACTGAGGCGGACACCGATGCCTGGCTCATGGAAATAGACCCCTCCGGCGAGGAGGTCTGGAACCGGACCTACGGTGGAGCGGACGACAACGCCACGGCAACCGCGGTCATCGAGGCGGAAGGCGGGGGTTACGTCGTCGTCGGCTCCATCGCGCCGCGGGAGGGCAATGGGTCCTCGGCCTGGGTGGCCAGGGTGAACGAGACGGGGGACGAGGCCTGGAACCGGACGTTCGGCGGGGCGGGGGAGAACGCCGCGAACGCCGTCACCCGGCTTCCCGGCGGGGATTATGTCGTTGTCGGGAGCACCGAGTCCTCGGGCGCGGGCATGGCCGACGTCTGGGTGGTCAGGCTGGACGGGTCCGGTAACGAGATCTGGAACCGGACGTTCGGCAGTCCCGATGACGATGCCGGGCGGGCGGTGATCAACACCTCTGAGGGCAACCTGGTCGTCGCCGGGACGTTCACGGAGCGGCCCGATAACACGACGGTCGATACCGACGCCCTCCTCATCAAGTTCACGCCTGACGGGGATACCCTCTGGAACTGGATCTACGGTGACTTCGGCGTGAACGAGACGGCGGCAGCCGTCATCGAGACTGCGGACGGCGGCTACCTCTTCGCCGGGGAGACGGCTTACCCCGGGGTGGCGGACACCGACGCCTGGCTGGTCGCGACCAACGCCGGCGGATCGGTGGCGTGGAGCAGGACGTTCGGCGGCGAGAACCCCGGCGATAAGGCCGCATCGCTCATCGAGGCCGCGCCGGGCGAGTACGTCTTCGCAGGGCAGTTCAACGCGACAGAGAGAGACGGGCCGGCGAATACGGACGCCTGGGCGGTGAGACTGGGGCCTGCACCGACGCCGACGCCGACCGTGACCCCGACGCCCGCACCCACGACGGCACCATCAAAACCCCCGAAAGCGCCGATAATCTCCAGGGCGCCGCCCGTACCGACCGATACGGCGACTGCCATCCCGACCCCGGTGGTGACCCCGTCGGTGACCCCGACATCGGTTCCGACGGGGATCCCGACACCCGGGCCCACCTGGACGCCCGGGCCTACGCCCTCACCGACCATGACGGCCGTGCCGTCTCCGACCATGACACCGGTCGGCGACGATGACGACGGTGATGACGACGACAACGATGACGACGGGAATAACCAGACCGGCGGCGCGGCAGAATCGCTCTCGGGGACGGTCTGGTACGACCTGAACGGTGACGGCGTCCGCGATCCCGGCGAGCCGGGTATCCCCGAGATCAACGTGCGGCTGATCGGCAAGCGGAGCATGATCGATCATACCGCCACCGGCCCGGACGGGTCATACCGGTTCGGGACCATCCCCTCCGTCGGTTACGCCGGTGTGGAGTTCGTCCTCCCGGACGGGTATTCCTGCACCGTCTCCGGTAAGGGCAGCGATGCGAGCTCCCTGGATGATATCGTGGCGTTCGCTGAGAGCGGGGTTGACCGGCAGACCCTGAACGCGGGTTTCATCGGCAACTACCACCCGGCGACGCCGGCAGAGGCCTACGGGTGGGTGCTCGGGACGGTCTGGAGCGACGATGACGCTGATGGGCTCAAGAAGGGGGAGACGACCGGCCTGACGGGCGTCGAGGTCCGCCTCCTGGATGCGGGCGGGAACCTGGTTTCATCGGCCCGCACCGGGTATCACGACCGCTACTTCTCCCTGTACCTCTTCGGCCCGCTCCCGCCCGGGGAGTACTCCGTCGCGTTCACCGCGCCGGACGGCTATGCTTTCACGAGCACCGGCGGGGACAGCCATGCTGACCCGGTGACCGGCGCGACGACCCGGTTCCAGGTCGGCGGCGGTGAGACGGTCGTCAGGGATGCGGGGCTGGTCCCCGCCTCCCCTGCCCGGACCCCGGGAGCCGGGGAGCAGGAAAGTGCGGACGATGATGAGACGGGCGGCACATCAGACGGAGCGGGTGATGAGCAGGAGAATGATGGCGGTGGGGCGGGGGATGACGAGCGGAAAATGCCCACCATGACCGCTGCATTGCAGAACCCCGGGAATGCAACTCAGGTATCAACGGACGATACCGATGACGGATCTGGCAGGGAGCAGGACGATGCTCGTATGGTGACTGCCGGTGGTGCGAATGAGGACGACGATAAGGAGGACGACGACCGGGATGATTGACGGGCCCGGGACAGGTCCCTGACGGCAGCGGGGGGTGCGCGGCTCCTCTATGGCCGCCTCTCCACCCCGGGTTCTTGCTCCGGCTATTCCGGTGTGAGGGGCGCGACATCATCCACTATTTTGCATCGAATCGCCTGGATACGGCCACAGCCCTCGCAAAACTCCTTGCACAGCATATAAAAATATTAATATATTATAAACGCTATTCTGAGCCTGAACCCCGGGAAGAGAACGGGCCGGAAAAATTTCGCCCTGCCCGGCCGCCGGAACGCGATGCAGGCGGTGACCAATCGCCGGGGGTTAGATGCCCGGGAGCGCCCGGGCAGGTGAGGTGAATCGGATGAGGTATATCAGCGTTCTTGGAATCATCATAGCAGCGTTCGTCTTCGGTTCGACGGCGGGTGCCGCCGTCCCGGGTATGGGAGAAGAGAAGACCCTCGGCACGATCGGGGGGACGGTCTTTTTAGATGCCGACGCGAACGGCGTCCAGGATCCCGGTGAGCGGGGTGCGACCGGCGTTGTCGTCCACCTCCTCGACACCGCAGGGGAACGGATAGCAACGGCCGAGACGTTCGCCCACGCCTGTGAAGGGCTCTACATCTTCAGCGGCGTCCCCGCGGGGAACTACACCGTCGAGGTCGTCCCGCCGGAGGGCTACGGCTTCACCGTCCCCGGCATGGGGGAACCCGGGGAGACGGCGAGCACCGTCGATGCGGCAAATGGGACGACCACCCCCATCGACCTGACAGAAGAGGCGATCACGACGACGGATCTTGTCGTCAGGGATGCCGGCCTGGTGCCGGCCGCTCTCTGACGGCGGTCACATTTTTTCACTGGTGCTCTGCGACGTGCTTTCGGAGCATCGTGTCGGGTTTGTAGCGGTCGGCGATCTTGAGCGCCGTCTCCCGGAGAGCCGCGTGCTCCACGATGCAGGACTCCGGTGGATCTGCCTTGCGAAGGATCCGGGAAGTGTTCTCGGTGATCTGGATCAGCTCCGTGGCTATCAGGGCGTTGAGCCAGAGGAGGTCACGGAGCATCTCTTTCGTTTCTTCGTCCTGGTGCATGGATAGAGATGGGCACTTCTCCCACATCAATCGTGCTCAATAGAAGGGTTGATTGGCCCCGCCGGGAAATACTTCAGAGATTATGGGTATGCAGTTTCTGGAGTTCGCCCGCGTCTGCGAACGTCTCGAAGGGACCCCCGGGCGCCTCGATATGATCGAGCAGGTCGCCGCCGTCCTCCCCGGGCTCGACGACGAGGAGCTCCCCGTCTTCGTCCGGTTCGTCATGGGCCGGGTCTTCCCCGACTGGAGCAGCAAAAAACTTGGCGTGGGCCCGAACCTCCTCTACGACGCCGTGGCCTACGTCGTCGGGACGAAGCGGGAGACCGTCCGCGAGGCGATCAACACGACCGGCGACGCGGGTCTCGCCGTCGAGGCCCTCCTTGCAAAGAAGGAGCAGACGTCGTTCTTCACCGAGGAACTCGACCTTACCGGGGTCTACCGGGAGTTCGAGCGGATTGCGGCCGCCGAGGGGCAGCGGTCGCAGCGGGAGAAACTCCGCGTGGCGCAGTGGCTCTTCGGCAACGCCCTGCCGCTCGAAGGACGGTATCTCGCACGGCTGATGCTCGAGGAGCTCCGGATCGGGGTGGGGGAAGGAAACGTCCGCGACGCCGTCGCGAAGGCCTTCGAGGTCGACGTCCGCCTGGTCGAGCATGCCCACCAGGCGATGAACGATCTCGGGGCGGTCGCCCTCCTTGCCCGGCGCGACCCCGACGCGCTCTCCCGGGTGACGATCGAGCCGTTCCGGCCGGTGAAGATGATGCTTGCGCAGGCGGGAACCATCGCCGCCCAGATTGAGGACCACGGTGAGGTGGCGGTCGAGTACAAGTACGACGGGAGCCGGTTCCAGTTCCACAAGGTGGGAGGCGTCTGCCGGATCTACTCGCGAAGACTGGAGGATGTCACGGAGAGCCTCCCCGACATCGTAACCCTCCTCCGGGAGGCGACCGACCACGACGTCATCCTGGACGGGGAGGCGGTCGCCGTCCGCGACGGGAGGCCGATGCCGTTCCAGTATGTCATCCGGCGGTTCCGGCGCAAGCACGAGGTCGATGCGATGATGGAGAAGATCGAGCTCGTTCCGAGGGTCTTCGACATCCTCTACCTGGACGGCGAGACGCTGATGGATCGCCCTTTTTCTGAGCGGCGCAAAGCCCTCGAGGGGGCGCTTCGCGAGCACGTCACTTCCCAGTTCCGGGTCACTGATGCGGCCGCGGCGGAGTCGATCTACGCCGCAGCCCTCGACCTCGGGCACGAAGGCGTGATGGTGAAGGTCCTCGATGCGCCCTACACCCCCGGTGTCCGGGGCCGGATCTGGGTGAAGGTCAAACCCGGCGTCGAGACGCTCGACCTCGCGGTCGTCGGGGCGGAGTGGGGCGAAGGCCGGCGGGCCGGGACGTTCGGCTCGTTCCTGCTCGCGGTGCAGGACCAGGGCCGGCTCCTCACCGTCGGGAAGGTGGCGACCGGGATCACCGACGAGATGCTCGCGGAGCTCTATGCCCTCTTCAAGGACCGGGTGATCGCCCGCTCTGGAAAGGAAGTGACGCTCGAGCCGGAGGTGGTCTTCGAGGTGGGCTACTCCGAGATCCAGACGAGCCCGAACTACGAGAGCGGCTACGCGCTCCGGTTCCCGCGTTTTGTCCGGGTGCGCGAGGACAAGAGCGTCGACGAGGCCGAGACCCTCGACTCCCTCGCGGAACGCTACGGAAGGCAGAGGAACGGGCAGGAGTCTCTGTAGATATCTCGTGTCAGCAGAGAAAGTGATCTAATCTCACGCGAAGCCGCGAAGGACGCGAAGATTGGTAAATGGGTGTGCAACTTCCCTTCGCGGCTTCGCGCTTTTCGCGTGAGGCCCCCCAAGCCCCCTCAACTCGCGCCCTGTGTTCACTCAAAAGTCAAAAAGCGTCTTCTGCGTCGTGAGTTCCGGGATGAGCCTGCTGTGGGGCTGCCAGTGGGCAAACCCGATCAGTCGGGAGGCGAGATCGATTGCCTGCCGGAGGTCGGCGCAGACCGTCTTCTCGCCCTGCATGGCCTTCCGCGTCGCCTCCCGCACGACCCAGGTGCCGAGCGGCGCCCAGTACTCGCCGGTGACATTCCTGAGCACGAGCACCCGCGCCGAACGGCGCACGCTCTCCAGGTACTCCGCGACCGCGAGGCGTGCCGAGTAGTAGGCCCCTGCGATCGGGGAGTAGCCGGACTTGGTGAGTCCTTCGCCGTCCACGGTGATCGACTCGTTCCCGCCGCCCCAGAGCGACTGTTTTCCCCAGACCTCGATCATCTCGAACTTCCAGTCCCCCGGGACGAGGAGGCAGACGATGTGGTTGCCGTAGAGCGCGGCGGAGAAGACCTCTATCCCGGAGAGCGGGGGGTAGCGGGCGATCTTCTTCTTGAGCTGCTTTGAGACGGTGTCGTCGACCGCCGTGATCGCCCAGCGGGTGGGGACGACGTGCCGCTTCTTCTCGCTCCCGAGGAGGCCGGCGGTGAGGAGCTGGGTGATCTGGTAGACGTCGGTTCCCGAGGCGTTGAGGATCTCGCAGGCGTCGGTTGCGCCGAGATCGGTGTCGGAGGTCACCCGGTCGACCGCCCGGTCCACCCGGGCGTTCTCGAGGACGTCCATTTTCTGGATGGCGCCGGTGAGCCCGACAGGGGTGATCGTCCCGTCGAACCGGAGGTCGAAGGCGACAGGTTTCGTGAACCGCACCTCGACGTCGAGCGGACTGCTCGAGAGCGCGATCTCCTGGATGCTCCCGGAGAGGTTCTTCGCCTCGCCGGCGCCGCGGATAGTCCGGGCCCGGAGCCCCACGATCTCCTCGATCCCGAGGCCCCGCGCCACCCAGTCCGGCGGGTGGTCGGCGTCGTCGATCATCAGCGGGCCGCCCGCGACCTTCGGGTAGCCGTAACTCCCCACAAAGACCGACGGCGCAGCCCCCTGGTAACGGTCGCTCTGCCGGACCGGGAGCTGCGCGTAGAACCTGCTCATGATCGGGCAGCGTTCGAGTCCGCAGAACCCTCTTCCCTTACACTCGGCGCACTGCATGCTCATCCTCCACGAAGGTCGATGACGACCCGCACCCTTCCACCGAGAACGCGGAGCGTCTCTTCCACCCACTCCTCCCACGAGTCGGTCTCGAGATCCCGGACGGCCGCAAGTTCCTGCCCAACGTCGTCGTCGCGGCCAATCTGGACCTCAACCACCACCGATCCGGACGCGTACCCGGGCGCTACGATCCCGTCCCCATCCCCGTCGACCACGCCGAAGACGGGGATGCCGGAGTGCGAGCAGATATGCCCGCACACGGCGGTGGTGTCGTCGCCGACGGCGAGGACGCCGCAGACGTCTTCCCCGAGCTCGCCATAGAGGGTGTGGCCGCAGTGGTCGATGACCGCGATCCTCCCCCTGCAGCGGGCGCGCTCGCCCCGGCCGGGCGGCGCCCTCCTTACCGCCCCGCTCTTGCACCAGGCTCTCCGGATATCGGGAAGACCCGCCCGGAGGAGTTTCTCGAACCCGTGCGGTTTCGGATCGAGGCCGGAGACGGGACGGAGGCTCCCGTCCTCGCTCGCGAGGACGACCGTCTCCGCCGTCGCCGTCCCGATGACGATCCCGTTCACGAAGACCGCCTCCCCGGGCAGGCACCCCCGGATCTCCCGCACGTCTTCCCGCTGGGTCTCGTCGCTCGCTACGGGGGCGAGGGCGTAACCCGTCAGCCGGGCAATCTCCTCCGCGAGCACGACGTCGCCGCGGTTCCAGCAGTAGACGGTCCCGCTCGATGTCTCGACATGGACGAGCCCCGGAAGTTTGCCGGCGACAAGCTCGCCGAATATCCGGCCCGACTCCGGGGTCTTTCCCCGGTTGACCAGGAAGGCCCGCCCGGAGAGGGCGGCGAGCACCACGCTCGGCCGCTCGTCCGTGCAGACGACCATAAGCCCCGATTCCTCGGCGGCCGTCCGGGCCATCACTCCCGCGACCAGCACCTGCCGGGGCGAGAGGAGATCGATCAGCCGCCCCACGTCGCCGGCATCGAACGCCTCGGGACCGTGCACCACCATGACGGGGTCCGCCGTCGGGGATCTCATACCCAGATCTTGGGTCTCGCGGACTATCAGGTTACTGCCCCGATGAGTTCTGGATGGGGAGGAAGGGTATCAGGGAGTTCGCGAGTTTCGCGACGTCCATCGACTGCATGACGACCTTACCCGGCCCGGTCAGCGTAGCGAGGAAGAGCCCTTCGCCGCCGAAGAAGACGGTCTTCACGCCGCCGGCAAGCGCTATGCTGTAATCGACGGTGCTCTCGAACCCGACGACGAGCCCCGTCTCGACCTTGACCACCTCGCCCGGTGCAAGCGTCATCTCCATGATGTCCCCGCAACAGTGGAGGAACGCCTTCCCGCTACCGGAGATGCGTTGCAGGACGAACCCCTCGCCGCCGAACGCACCTGAACGGAGGCGTTTCGTGAACGCGATATCGAGGTCGATCTCCTGCTCGGAGCAGAGGAACGCGTCTTTCTGGGCGATGAACTCGTTTCCGTTAAGGTCGAGGGTGAAGATCTTTCCCGGGACGTTCCCGGCGAACGAGACGAACCCGTTCCCTCCCTCGGGGGTGAACTCGGTCATGAAGAGTCCCTCGCCGGTCATCATCCGTCTGAGCCCCTTGAAGAGCCCGCCCTTCATGTTAGTGGTCATCTGCATGTTCCCGCTCATGTTGACCATGGCGCCGGCCTCGGCGCAGACTTTCTCGCCCGGGGCGAGGCGGAGGGTCACCATCTGCAGGTTGTCTCCCGTGATCTCGTACTGCATGCCTGATTATCTTCCGTTTTGGGTAATTGGACTTTTCTCTTTCTTCGCCGGATGCCGGCAGCAGTTTTTTGAGAACCACACAACGGGCGGCTTAATATCCTTCGATACCGTAACGATCCATATGCAGAACGGATCGCCTCCCGTCCGCTTCATTGGCGTTCCGGCCGGTGAGGCGGCGCCATGAGGACGACCGCTCTCGTCCTGCTCCTCGCCGTCGTCGTAATGGCTACCAGCGCTTGGATGCCCGCTGTCTCCGACGCAACGGAGCGTGTCTTCGAGACGGCCGAAGCGTTCGGGGAATTTATCGATGGGATCGCGCAAATTGGCGGCGACCTGCTCTCGCTCGCCCGCGACGTCCCCGAATGGCTTGAAACGTGGGGCGAGGATCTCGAACGCCTGATGGACATGGCGGAGTCGGGGATGAGCCTGGTGAACCGGGCGGTCGAACGGGTCGCGCCTTCCCCCTGAACTCGGAGCGGGAATACGCCTGCATCTTGCTCGCCGGTACAGATCTCTCTTTTCGGATGCTGCAGCCCGGTGCAGGACCGTAAGGTATATCATCTGGAAAAATAATTTCTCCGCGTGACATCTGGGCGCGGGGTTCATGCCGCGGTGCATTTCGACGACATGCCTATCGGAGATGCGTATCTCACGCACGAGGCTGTCCAGGCCGTTCTTGAGCGGCAGGATAACCTGTGCGCCGGGTGCGGCACCCCGCTCGATGCCGTATCAACATACTTCGACCTCCGGCAACCGGTGATCCGCGGCGGGCCCCATACACTCGGGAACCTGGCGGCCCTCTGCCCCTCCTGCCACCTGAACCACATGCGCCGGATCCGGGGGGAGTTCGCCGACCATAGAAATAAGTAATCCCCGCTCCTCATCACCGGTTACCATGCCCTGCAGAAAGAGCGTGTCGCAGACGGCTTCATGGCGCTCGATTACCATGCGGACGGCGAGCGACCTTGTCGAGCGGGTAGCGCTCCCTTCGGGGCCCCATCATGAATGGCGCTCCTCGACGATGCGGATGGCAAGCGACGTCTTCACCCGCGGAACGGCAGCCAACTGTGCGGCCACGCTCGCGGTGACGGCGCTCGTGATCCCCCGGATCCCGAACCCGGTGCTCGCAATGGCCGCCGGGTTCGCCGTCGGTTCGGTCCTGCGCTGATACCCTTACTTCTTCTTTCGTCTCGCCGGGACGAGGCACCGCCACGCGCTCCCGATGAGGTCCTCCCTCCCGGCGGCGCGGAGCCCCTCGCAGACGAGAGCGTAGTTCGCCGGATCGCGGTAGTGCATGAGCGCCCGCTGGACCCGTTTCTCCCGGCCTTTCGAGACGTAGACCTCTTTGAGGGTGAACGGGTCGAGGCCGGTATGGTAGATCGTCGTCGAGATGCTCATCGGGGTCGGCGTGAAGTCCTGGACCTGCTCGGTATAAAGGCCGGCGTCCCGGACGTACTCGGCAAGTTCGACCATATCGGCGATCCGGCACCCGGGATGGCCGGACATGAGGTAGGGGACGAGGTACTGCCGTTTCTTCTTCCCCTCCTGGAGAGCCTCGAACCGTTCGCGGAAGGCGTCGAAGGTCTCGCGGGGGGGTTTTCCCATGCAGGCGAGGACGCGTTCCGAGACGTGTTCGGGCGCGACCTTGAGGTGTCCGGAGACGTGGTGGCGTGAGATCTCCGCGAGGTACTCTTCCCCCGGAGGGATCAGGTCATAACGGATGCCTGAAGCGATGAAGACCCGTTTCACCCCCGGGATATCCCGGATGCGACGGAGCAGGCGGACCTGCTCCTCGTGGCTTCGGTCGAGCGCGGGGCAGTCGGTGCAGCGGCGCTCGGGGCAGGTGCCGTCGTTCTCCCACCGGCCGCAGTGGATGCCGTACATGTTCGCCGTCGGCCCCCCGACGTCCTGGACGACCCCGGTGAACTCCGGCATCCGCGCCATCCGCTCCACCTCGCGGACGATCGAGTCGGCGCTCCGGCTCTGGATGATCCGCCCCTGGTGGTGGGTGAGGGCGCAGAACGAGCAGGCGCCGAAGCAGCCCCGGTGGGTGACGACCGAGAACCTGACGGGTTCGAGGGCGGGGATGGGTTCGGTGTAGGAGGGGTGCGCCCGCCTCGTATAGGGGAGTTCGTAGACCCGGTCGAGTTCAACGCCTGAGAGCGGCATCGCCGGCGGGTTCTGGACGACGACGGTCTTCGGGTGCGGCTGGGCCACCGGTCTCCCCCGGACGGGGTCCTGCTCGTTGTAGTGGAGCGCGAACGCTCTCGCGTAAGCATATCGGTCCTCCTTCACCTCCGGGTAGCCGGGAAGGACGACGTAGCCGGACTGGTCCATGCTCCGCCAGGTCTTCAGGTCGACCCGGCGGGCGGTGCCGGGGATACCGGTGAGGTCTCTTTCGCCCGCGGCGAGGCGGTCGGCGATCGTGACCACCTGGCGCTCGCCCATACCGAAGACAAGCAGATCGGCGGGTGCGTCGGCGAGGATGGCCTGCCGGATGGAGTCGGACCAGTAGTCATAGTGGGCGAACCGCCGGAGGCTCGCCTCGATCCCGCCGATGACGATCGGCGTCTCCGGGAAGAGGGCGTGGATGCGGTCGGTGTAGACCAGGGTCGCCCGGTCAGGCCGGAGAAGTCTCCCTCCCGGCGAGTAGACGTCCGAGCTCCGGCGTTTCAGGTTCGGCGTGAAGGCGTTCACCAGTGAATCGACGTTTCCCGCCGAGACCGAGAAGAAGAGACGCGGCTCGCCGAGGCGCCGGAGGTCGGCATCGCTCTTCCAGTCGGGCTGGGCGATGACCCCGACCGAGTAACCGGCGTCGACGAGGACCCGGCCGATCAGTGCCGTCCCGAAGGAGGGGTGGTCGACGTAGGCGTCGCCGGTGACGAGGACGATGTCGAATTGGTCGATACCGAGCCTTCTCGCCTCCCCCATCGTCATGGGGAGGTATTCCGGTTGTCTGGTCATGGGAGCATCCGGTCGAAGACCGGGAGGTTGACGCCGGTCTTCTCGTCCGGGAGCCGTTTTGCGGTGATGCCGACGAACTCCGTCACGATCGCCTCGACCACCAGGTAGACCTCCGCCTTCTCCCGGAGGCACCCGGCGAGCGACCGTATCCCCTTCCCCGCCGCCGCGTGGAGGTGGATGGACGGCCCGTCCTCCCCGGGGTAGATGGTCGCGAACCCGAGGAGTTCCCAGCCCCCGAATATCTCCTCGGCCCGCGGGGACGGCGGGATGACCGGCGTTTTCGGGCCCGTCACGAGCGTTGCCGACCGGACGGCGCCAAGGAACTGGACCGTCCCGCACCTGATGTTCATCGCCGCGACAAACCGCTGGATCTCCCGGAGGAAGTCCTCTCCGTCGTCGATCCGGACGGTGAAGACCCTGCCGACCTGCCCTTCCGAGTATTGCATGGACTCAACTCTCCTGGATATTGATGGTCTCTTCCTGTATTATTAGTGCCTGACCCGCCCCCCGGGTGGAGAGTTATATGCCCGGCCTGCCATGGTACAGAGTCCTGCGGGTAAGAGCGAGGTGTGGCTGCGGTGGTCTGGTTCCGGGAGGTCGAGTACATGCGGGGGTTTGCCGCCCTCGCCGTGATCGCCGTTCACGTCTCGATGAACTATACCCGGATCCCCGCCGTGAACCTGCTCGCCCTCCTCGATCTCTTCATCTATATCGCCGCCCACTTCGCGGTCCCGGTCTTCATCTTCGTATCCGGCTGGGTGCTCGCGGCGCGGTATAGGGGCGATCGCTCCCCGGGTGAGTTCTACCGCCGGCGGGCGCGGACGATCCTCCCGCCCTACCTCTTCTTCACCGCCTTCTACCTCGTTGTGCGCGTGGAGGGGACGATCGGGTTTGCCGGGGTGCCTTCTCTCGCGAGGGTGGCGGAAGCCCTTCTCCTCGGAACCGCGGCCTACCACCTCTGGTTCTTCGCGCTGATCATCCAGCTCTACCTCCTCTTCCCGCTGATCGTCCGGGGCTACGACCTCTTTGACCGGGCCGGGACGGCACTCTTCCTCCTCTTCTCGCTCTTCCTCATCCAGATCCTCTGGAACGCCGGCGCCCACCTTGCGGGGGCGTATCTGGGCCCTGAGTGGTATACCGTCCTGATCCGCCTCTTTCCATCGCACCTTCTCTACTTCGTCCTCGGTATCCACGTCGCCCGGCATACCGATGACTGCCGCTCGGCGTTCCGGTCGGTCCCGCCGGGGTGGGTTCTCGTCGCGGCCGGTGCGGGCGCTCTCCTCCTCGGCGGCGTCTGGGTTGCGAGCGTGATCCATTACGGGAGCCTCACGGGCACGACGCTCGCGGTCTTCTGCATCTACCGGGTCCTGGAGCCGCTCTACTACGTCCCGGTCATCGCCGTCCTCGTCCTCGCGGCCTGGCGGCTGGATGGAGCGGGTTGGAGGGGAGCGGGCGCCACCCGGTCGTTCGGGGAGCACTCCTACGGGATCTTCCTCGTCCACCCGCTCGTCATCGCCGCCGCCGCGACCCTCTGGTTCTCTCTCACCGGGCTCTCGTGGGCGGACTGGCCGACCTACCCGGTGGTCTTTATCGCGGCGGTGCTCGGGAGTTACGCGGCGGTGCGGGGGCTATCGGTGGTGCCGTACGCCGGGTGGCTGCTCGGGGAACCGCGGGTGCGGCGAGGGCCGCTGCAGTGAAGGAGTTCTGCCGTTAATCCGACACCGTTCGGGTTCGCTGTACAGTCTCGCCCGGGACGGATTCTCCCGATCGTTCTCGACCGCTCACGGTGGTGTTCCGCAGCACGGCCGATAATCTATAACAATGATGGGGGTCCCGGGGGGATGCGAAAGGAGATGGACAGAATGGCACAGGAACTCCAGAAGAGCAAAGAGCCGGCCGCCGGCCGCGGCACGATTGAGGGTGGGCAGGCCCCGGCAGAGAAGAACCCCACCCGGATCACGGCAGAGCCCGGAAAGCAGGAGATGGTCGTCGTCCGGGAGTTCGACGCTCCGCGAGACCTGGTCTTTCGGGCCCACACCGACCCGGAACTCTATAAGCGGTGGATCGGGCCGCGAGGTCTTTCTACGAGGATAGAGACGTTCGAGGCGCGGAACGGGGGTCGCTGGCGGTATGTTCAGACGGATGAGGAGGGGAACGAGTACGGATTCCATGGGGTGAACCACGACCTGACTCCTCCTGAGCGGATCATCCAGACCTTCGAGTACGAGGGGCTCCCGGAGTCCGGGCATGTCATTCTCGAGGAGGCGAAGTTCGAGGAACTGCCCGGCAACCGGACACGGTTCACCGGCCGGTCGGTCTTCCTCTCGGTGGAGGACCGCGACGGGATGATGGGGTCCGATATGGAAGAAGGTATGAAAGACTCCTACTCACGGCTGGACGAACTCCTGGAGCGGCTGCAGAAGTAGGGTCGTCGGGGGTGGGGAGAGTCCCGCCCTCCCGTTCATGAGCCCGGCTCCCGGTCACCCCGGCGGGCTGACTGTCGCAACGGAGAGGAACGCGCGGTCCTCACCGCGGATGGAGCGAGTCTCCCCGGTGACGGTGAACCCGGCGCTGGACCGGATGTCGCTCGAACTGCTGCCCGCGCTCACCTCCACCGGACCGGGCTCGATGACGAACTCGCCGGAGAGCCCCGTGTAGCCGAGCACGCTCATCGGCACCGTGAACGCAACGGTCCTCGACACGCCGCGCTCCAGGTCGAGCCGGGCGAACCCGATGAGCTGCTGCGCGGGGAGGGTCACGCCGGTGGCCGTGTCGGCGGCGTAGAGTTGCACGACCTCGGTCCCGCGCCGGCTCCCCGTGTTGGTGACGGTGAGCGAGACCCGGAGTTCGCCGCCCGCATCGACGGTCTCGCTCTCCAGCTGCAGCGGGCCGTAGTCGAAGGTCGTGTAACTGAGACCGTGGCCGAAGGCGAAGAGCGGCGTCGACGGCATGTCGATGTAGCCTTTGTGGATGTCGATGGCAGTCCGCCGGTAGCCGCTGCCGGTCTTCTGGCCGTGGTGGACCGGGACCTGCCCGGCGAGCCGGATGGCAGCCTCGAACAGACGGGCGTAGACGTCATAGAACTCGCGCGTGCCGCCGATAGCGGTCGCAGCCATATTCTGGCCGGCTTCGGTCACCGCGTAGCCGAGGAAGTGCTTCGCGGTCGCCAGCACCCCCTCGCGCAGGTCGTCCCCTGCATCCTCCGTGTGAACGCGACGCTCATGGCGGTGACCAGGTAGGGGCCCTCCCCGAAGGTCTCGTGGACCCGTCCCCGGCCGGGCGTCGCGGGCGACGTCCATGACGGGCGAGAGTGCCTGGAGCAGGCCCACCGACCGCATCTAGCGGCGCACAAGGTCCGCCATCTCCTCGACGGCTCCGAGGTCCCACGTCGCCGCGAGCCCGATCGCGGTGGGGAAGTGGGTGAAGTTGGCCGAGGCCACGCCGTTCAGTGCCTCGTTATGGAAGATTGCCGGAATCTTGAGGCGGGTCTCGGTGACCAGGTAGCGCTGGATGGCGTTGACCGTCTTCGCGACCGTCTCGGGCGTCTTGTGGCCGAAGAGGCCCAGCCCGCTGATCTGCCCGATGCCGTGCTTCAGCCGGGCGTCGAGCATGCTGTGGATGGGGCCCCCGGTGCCGAGCAGACCCATGGGCATGACGGCGGAGAGCTGCATCGCCTTCTCCTCGATGGTCATCTAGCGGAGCAGTTCATCCGCGCGCTGCATCGGGGTGAGCGAGGCGGCTTCTTCTGCCGATTTTTCCGGTGTCATAACCTTTTGTACCGTATTATCCTCTCCTGCCGGGATCGGTCACCTCCCGAACAGCCCCGCGGATAAAAGCGTATCGCCCATGAATACCAGATCCTTGGTAGACCTCCCCAACGCCTTTACCTTATCGGCCACGGCATCGCACCCGGGTTGCTGGTCTCCGGCACCACGACCTCGGTGCTGGCATCCTAGCCCCGGGCACCGAGAGGTCGACGAGGTCGAAGCCTTTGCCCTCGACATGGATCCAGCGATGATGACGTCCGGACGTTGGGCGAGCAGGGATGCCCCGGTCGGTCTCCGGATCCAAAGAACCGGCAGTCCCGGTTGATGAGCGTCGGGCGTTCCGGACACCGTTAACCCCGCAGACCCGGCCTGCTGGCGGGACAGCCTGGCGATGCCGCTGGTATTGTCGATGAAGCAGCCTGTCTGAGCCCCGCCATCCGTTCGAGGACCGGGCCTACAACCCCGTACACCCGCTCACGTGGGGCGGAGGGCTCCGCGAAGGCTCGATCGCCGGCTTTCCTTTCGTTTCACCAGCGAATGTGCGCTTCTGCCTTCCTGCGAGGCCTGGATGGGGGCCCCACCCGTGCGAACCGGGCTCGCCGGGCAGTGGGTCCGTGCCGGTCTGCGCTTCTCTCCACGCGCCCTCTTCTCCGCCCTCGAAAGGACCTTCGGTGCAAGGGTGCAGGCGACGTCCCGGGTAGAGATGTTTCGCGAGCTCCGGATGAAAGTGAGCGGCTGCAATATGCCGATGGCTACGGTGGCCTGAGCGAGAGCGCAGCAGACACTGATAAGGAAACTGCGGGGCTTATTGTGCAACACGGCATCATGAGGCAGCCGTATTCTCATCCCCGAGACGTTCCCGTGCGAGCGTAATTGCCCGGTGCAGTTTATTTCGCAGGAGTTCCCTGGATGGCAGTTCCACAAGATATTCGGCAACATGGATGCCGGAATTCCCAAGTTCCAGCAGTTCGATCTGCTCCTGTTTTTTGCCTGCGCAGAGAATTATGCCGATAGGCGAGTCCTCCCCCGGCTGGCGTTCGTATTTATCCAGCCAGCGTAAATACAGCTCCATCTGTCCTTTGTGTTCAGGACGGAACTTGTCCAGTTTGAGTTCAACTGCAACCAGACGGCGCAGGCGACGATGGAAGAAAAGCAGATCGATATAGAAGTCATCCCCGTCCATTGTAATCCGCTTCTGACGGGCGACGAAGGTAAATCCCACACCCAGTTCCAGTATGAAGGCCTCCATCTCACGCAAAATGGCAGTTTCTAGGTCTTTTTCCTGAAATGCCCCGGTAAGCCCCAGAAAATCGAGGAAGTATGGGTCATGGAAGACCAGATCCGGGGTGAGCTTATTCTCGTTCCGGAGTGCATCAAGTTCAACGCGAGCCAGTTCCTCCGGCTTCCTTGAGAGAGCGGTGCGCTCATACAGCATGGAGGCAATCTTCTGTCTCAGAGTACGGACACTCCAGCGTTCAATGCGGCACATCTCTGCATAGAAATCACGCTGAAGTGGCTTTTCAAGGGGGAGAAGTTCCCGAAAATGCGACCAACTCAATGTTTGCGACAGCGTGGCAACAATCCTCGGGTCCGGAAACGCCTGACTGAATTTCACCATCCGTGTGAGCGCGGAATAACTGAAACCCCTGCCGTAGTCGTGCATCAGTTCTTGCGACACTGTGGCAAGAATCTGTTCTCCATATTCCGCCCGTCCACCCTGGAGTATCTCTTCGTTGATCCGCTTGCCAACACGCCAGTATAGCAGGGTCAGGGCAGCGTTGACTGTAGCAGCGACTCCCTGCCGGGTCTCCTCGATGATGCTGCGGAGATCGTTTAAAAGAACAGACGGTGTGACCAGTGCCGTTTTCTCAGTATTCCGTTCATCATGCGTCATTGCTTTTTCTCTGGCAGCTTGGCTGTGCCCTTTGTGCTCTGTAAATATCTAGATTCTCGGGGTTAAGGGATTCTGGACACCTTCGCTGCCTGTTACTTTTACTCGGTGCGGCGTTGGCAGACCTGTTTCAGTACCCGGACGAACTGCTCCGATGATTTCATCCTTTGGCTTTCCTGCATCTTGCCGACATTAATCTGGGGCAGATTCGAAGCCCGGCAAAGGTCTTTTGGGACAATCTCACCTTCATTATTTACGAGATCAGTAATCCTACGAATACGTATCATAAATACACTAATTATCATCCATATGTCTGGAGAAGGACAATATTCCTAATCTCATTGATATCTCCTATAGTTGAGGAACTTAAACTTAGTCTTTCCAAACAACATAGGCATAGTAAGGCGCAGGATACTTGTCAATTTTTCCCTCCCCCCCATCCCTAACGTTTTTACATTTAACCCCGCCATCTCTGAATTTTTTTATAAGCTCGATCTCCATTTTTTTGCATAAGGGTAGAGATCCTGTTCGATAAAGAATTTCCATACGATCGTATGGAAATTCTCGGCCCAGTGCAAGAGAGTCTAGGTACCCATCTTTCCGTTCATTATAATTATGCGTTATTCCAATCTTGAAATACTTGCAATTTCTTCGGACTTTCAATACTCTATTATTTGACAACCGAAAGCATTCTGGATATAATCCTGTCCTAAAGTTTATATCGATAACTTCCATGTCCTAAAATATTGTGATATGATTAAATACTTTTCGTTTTGACAGTCCTCGCAACTGGGGTATAACGTTAAGATGTTGGAATGAATGCACTAAATGCTTGAACCAGATGTTTGAGTCGTCCCAATACCTTCTTAAACACGTTGCCACATCCCGTGCGAATCAGTCCCTGAGATATGTTTTGCTCATACACGTACATGCGTGTCGCCTGCTGTGCTCCATGAAAGCACGCCACGCCGTAGGGTTACTGAAAGGTCGCCACGCTATGCGACATCATGAAAGAGTATCGAGGCAGCGGTCCCAACTGTGGTCATGCCAACTACCAATCTTATTATAACTCTTACCACGCATCGCCAACAGATCGAAGTGTCCGGACTCCGGCGCGAGTATCTGGACATCACTTGAGGGGGAGGTGGTGATGATAAAAGTGGTGCGTAAATTGAAAAAGAAGCGCAAAAGCCCCCGGTTTATATTATCGTCTTGCAGGAAGTGTATGATTATTTGTACGAAGGTATGGGAGACATCTCTCGGTTCATATAGATAGTATCGTCTTGAGTAACATCTCTGGGAATAACCTTGTAAGAATAGTATTTTAGGAAAAACGGTGATGGGCTCGCTGAGATTCGAACTCAGGACCTCCGCCATGTCAAGGCGACGTCATAACCAGCTAGACCACGAGCCCGTGTCTGCCCGACGATCCATAAGGTTGGTTCTCCGGGTATAAAATTATTGTCACCCACCAGAATCTGCCCCGTCCCGACTCCGCCGCATCGGGGGTCGGCACGCGGTGCAAAAAGGGGGTGATGATCCGGTCGATCAGATCTCGGCGTGCTTGACCGTGTGGATACCGTCGATCTTCTTGATCTCGTCCATCGCCTCGGCCGGCACCGCAGAATCGACGGTGAGGACCATCAGGGCCTCCTCGCCGGGCTTGTGACGGCCGACCTGCATCCCCGCGATGTTCACGTTCACCCGGCCGAGGATCGTCGCGGCCTTGCCGATGACGCCCGGCTTGTCGGTGTGGCGGGAGATGACCACGTGGCCGGTCGGGGTCAGGTCGGTCATATAGCCGCCGATGCTCACGATCCGCGCGTGGTCCGGGGCCGAGACGCTCCCACTCACTGACTCGGTCATCTTATCGGTCTTCGCGGTGATGCTGATGATGTTCCTGAACCCGTGCGCCTCCTCGGTCGTCGTCTCGCTCAGCCGGATGCCGCGCTCCTTCGCGACGAACTCCGCGTTCACGATATTGACAGGCGCCTGCAGGATCGGGTCGAGCATGCCCTTTAAGATGATGCGGGTGATGAACTTCGTGTTCGGGAGCGCTGCGGCCTCGCCGCCGTAGGTGACCTTGATCGACTCGAGTCTTCCGTCGGTGAGCTGGATGAGGAGGCTCCCCATCTTCTGCGCGAGCACCGCGTAGGGCTCGACCAGCGCCTGCTGCTCCGCCGGGATCATCGGCGCGTTCACCACGTACTTCGCCGCGCCGCCTGAAAGGACGCTGATGCACTGGTTCGCGACCGATATCGCGACGTTCTGCTGCGCCTCGACCGTGCTTGCGCCGAGGTGCGGGGTGATGATCACCTTATCGAGGCCGATGACCGGCGAGTCCGTCGGCGGTTCGCTCTCGAAGACGTCGAGCGCCGCGCCGGCGACCTTGCCACTCGTGATCGCGTCCGCGAGGGCCGCTTCGTCGATAATCCCGCCGCGGGCGCAGTTGATCAGCCGGACGCCGTCCTTCATCGTCGCGATTGTCTTCGCGTTGATGACGTGGCGCGTCTCCTTGATCAGCGGGGTGTGGACGGTGATAACGTCCGCCCTCCGGAAGAGTTCGTCGAGCGGCACCATCTCCACGCCGAGGCTCGCCGCCCTCTCCTGCGTGATGAACGGGTCGTAGGCGATGATCTTCATCTCCAGTGCCTGTGCCCGTTTTGCCACTTCGCGCCCGATACGTCCGAATCCCATGATGCCGAGGACCTTGTCGTTCAGTTCCACGCCCATGAACTTCGAGCGCTTCCACTCGCCTTTCTTCAAGGATGCGGTCGCCTGGGGGATATTGCGCGCGAGCGAGAGCATCATCGCCATCGTGTGCTCCGTCGCCGCGAGGGTGTTTCCCTCGGGAGCGTTCGCAACGATGATGCCCCGGCGCGTTGCGGCTTCCGTATCGATATTGTCGACCCCGGCGCCGGCACGGCCGATGAACTTGAGTCTCTCCCCCGCATCTATGACCCGCGCCGTCACCTCGGTCCCCGAGCGCACCAGCAGGGCATCGTAGTTCCCGATACTCGCAACAAGTTGATCCTCGGTCAGCCCGGTGTTGACATCCACATCGGCAAACTCCTTCAGGATCTCAATCCCTTCCTCTGCCAGCGGGTCGCTGACCAGCACTCTATATTTCACGGTTCAACCCATACTATTTCAACATCATATGTATTGATGCTTTTTCCTCCGAAATCTTTTATGTAATGGTGAGAAGTATATGTGTGGTGCGAGCATGAAGGAAATGCCCAACGTTCTGTGGCTCGAAGAAATAAAAAAGGAAGATATCAATTCTGTAGGTGGAAAGGGAGCCTCACTGGGCGAGATGACGGCCATCGGCCTTCCTGTGCCGAAGGCGTTTGTGGTGACCGCCCAGGCATTCCGAAAGTTTCTTATTGAAACCGGGATCGAAGAGGAACTCTTCCGCAGGCTGGAGCGTCTGGACGTAGACGACAACGGAGCGCTCGAATCGGTCTCGAAGGATGTGCAGGGCCTCGTCCTCAGCGTCGAGATGCCCGATCAGATCCGCGAGGAGATCGTCGCGGCATACGACCGGATGGGTGAGGATGGAACGGTCGTCGCCGTCCGTTCGAGTGCTACCGCCGAGGATCTACCGGATGCCAGTTTCGCCGGCCAGCAGGATACCTTCCTCAATATTCTTGGGGAGACCGACCTCCTCGAAGCAGTCCAGCAATGCTGGGCCTCGCTGTATGGCGCGCGCGCCATCTACTACCGCTCGAAGCAGGGGTTCGACGACCGGAGCGTGAACATCGCCGTCGTCGTCCAGGAACTCATCCGCTCGGAGAAGTCCGGCGTCATGTTCACCTCCCACCCCGTCACCGGCGAGCCCCTGACGATCGTCGAGGGATCCTGGGGTCTCGGGGAGGCCGTCGTCTCGGGGAGCGTCTCTCCCGACAACTATGTCTTTGACCTGCGCTCCGAACGGGTCGTCGACCGCCTGATCGCCGAAAAGGAGATCATGATCGTTCCCGAGGGCAAGCGCGGGACGAAGACCGTCACCCTCTCTGCGAAACAGCGCACCGCGCCGGTTCTCTCTGACGCGGAGGTGGCGCGCCTCGCCACGCTCGGCAAGATCGCCGAAGACCACTACGGCATCCCGCAGGATGTCGAGTGGGCGATCGTCGGCGATGTCTTCTTCATCCTCCAGTCCCGGCCGATAACGACGATAAAGCGCCCTGAGATCCCCCACGGCGGGTCTGCAGAGCAGCAGAAAAGCTCTCTCGGCGTGGTGCTGGTCGAAGGCCAGGGGGCTTCCCCCGGCGTCGTGAGCGGCCGGGTCGTCATCGTGCGCGACGTCAAAGACACGAGCGCCGTCAAGGACGGCGACATCATGGTCACGAAGATGACCAACCCCGACATGGTGCCGGCGATGCGCCGGGTCAGCGCCATCGTCACCGACGAAGGCGGTATGACCTGCCACGCGGCGATCGTGAGCCGTGAACTCGGGACGCCCGCGGTCGTCGGAACCAAGAAAGCGACGAAACTCCTGCGGGACGGTCAGGTCGTCACCGTCGACGGCGAGAAGGGCATCATCTACGAAGGTGCGGTCGCAGCGCCTGCGGCAGCAGCCCCGGCAGCCGCTCCGGCGGCGGCAGCGGCCACTCCGGTCATCACCGGCACCCTCGTCAAGGTGAACGTCTCCCTGCCCGAGGCCGCACAGCGTGCCGCCGCCACCGGCGCGGACGGGGTCGGCCTTCTCCGGATCGAGCACCTTATCCTCGGCCTCGCAAAGACTCCGGGCTGGTACATCGAGCACGACGCTGAGGAGGAGTTCATCGCCGAACTCTACGGCGGCATCAAGACCGTCCTCGACGCCTTCCCGGGTAAACCCGTCTGGGTCAGGACGCTCGACGCCCCGACCGACGAGTTCCGCAACATGGAAGGCGGAGAGGAAGAACCGTTCGAGCACAACCCGATGCTCGGCTGGCGCGGCATCCGCCGCGACCTCCGGAGCCCTGAGCAGTTCCGCCTGCAGGTGGAGGCGTTCAAGCGGCTCTGGGCGGCGGGCTACGACAACCTCGGCGTGATGTTCCCCATGGTCAACCACCCGAACGAGTTCACCCAGGCCCGGGCGATGATGAAGGAGTGGGGCGTCGACGTGGAGAACGCGACCCTCGGCGTCATGATCGAGGTCCCGGGCAGTGCCCTCATGGTCGAGGAGTTCATCCAGGCCGGGATCCGGTTCGCCTCGTTCGGGACGAACGACCTCATCCAGTATACGCTCGCGATCGACCGGAACAACGAGAACGTCGCCGATATGTACCAGCCCAAGCACCCTGCAGTGCTCCGGCTGATCGACTACGCGATCGGTGTCTGCCGGGAGAACGGCGTCGAGTGCTCCATATGCGGCCAGGCCGGCTCCGACCCCGAGATGGTCACGTGGCTCGTCGAGCACGGTATCTCCAGCGTCTCGGCGAACATCGATGCGGTTCCCCGCATCCGCGAGGCCGTAGCGCGCAAAGAGCGCCAGATTCTCCTTGATGCGGCGAGACGAAATGCGTGAAACTGGTTGCCCCGAGGAGGATCTCTTCTCCTTCCTCCTCGCCCGGCGGCAGGAGGATCTCGGCTACCGGAATATCCTGAGTTCGATGTGCACGCCGCCGCACCCGGTCGCGGCGCGGGCGCATGCCATGTTCCTTGAGACCAACCTCGGCGATCCCGGGCTCTTTCCGGGGACGGCCGCGCTCGAGGATCTCCTTGTCCGGAGACTCGGCGCCCTGATGCACCACCCGGACGCCGGGGGGTACGCGACCTCCGGGGGAACCGAGTCGAACATCCAGGCGCTCCGGATCGCAAAGAAACAAAAGCCGGTGAAGTCCCCGAACATCGTCGTCCCGGCATCGAGCCATTTTTCGTTCACGAAAGCCTGCGACATCCTGTCACTTGAGATGCGGACAGTGCCGCTCGACGACGCGTTCCGGATGGACACGGAGGCGGTCGATTGCCTCGTGGACGACGATACAGTCGCGCTCGTCGGGGTCGCCGGGACGACGGAGTACGGCATGGTCGACCCCATCGCCCGGCTCTCGGAGATCGCCCTCGACCGGGATATCTTCCTCCACGTCGACGCCGCGTTCGGCGGGATGGTCGTCCCGTTCCTCGACCGACCGATCCCGTTCGACTTCCGGCTCCCGGGCGTCTCCTCCATCTCCATTGACCCCCACAAGATGGGGATGAGCACCATCCCGGCGGGCTGCCTTCTTACGCGCAACCCGGACTGGTTCGCGTGCCTCAACGTCGACACCCCCTACCTGACGGTGAAGCGGGAGTGCACCCTTGCCGGCACCCGGCCGGGGGCGTCGGTGGCCGCGGCGGTCGCCGTCCTCGAGTACCTGGGGATGGACGGGATGCGGGCGGTGGTCGCCGGGTGCATGGAGAACACCCGGAGGCTGATCGAGGGGATGGAGGCGCTCGGCTTCCCGAGAGCCGTCTCCCCCGACGTCAACGTGGCGACGTTCTCCTGCGACCGGACGCCCCCCGGGTGGCGGGTCTCGAGGACCCGGAGCGGGCATATGCGGACCGTCTGCATGCCCCACGTCACCCGCGACGTCATCGAGCGGTTCCTTGTAGATATGGGTGATATCGATGCTTGAACGCCTGATTCATTCGCTGGAAACCTCCCCGGTCATGAAGCGGGGAGAGTACAACTACTTCATCAACCCGATCACCGACGGGGTGCCGCTCCTCGAGCCCGCGCTCCTCCGCGAGATCGGGTGCGCCATGGTGCGGAGCCTGGACCTTGCGGACGTCGACAAGATCGTCGTCTGCGAGGCTATGGGCATCCACATCGGCGTTGCATTCTCGATGATGACGGACATCCCCCTCGTGGTCGTCAGGAAACGCCCTTACGGCCTCCCCGGCGAGGTCGCGGTCCACCAGGCCACCGGTTACTCGAAGGGCGAGCTCTACTTAAACGGCGTCAATCCGGGTGACCGGGTCGTGATCATCGACGACGTCTGCAGCACCGGCGGGACGCTCCGCGCCCTCATCAGTGCGATCGAGATGACGGGCGCCGAGACACAGGTGCGTGTCGTTGATACCTGTCTCTGATCTCATCGAGCGGCTCCGCGAACGCGGGGCACGCTCGGTCGCCCTCCAGTTCCCCGCCGGGCTCGCCCGGCAGGCGCCGGGGACGGCCGCCGCCCTCCGCCGCGAGGGGTTCGAGGTGATCGTCAGTGGCGACCCCTGCTACGGGGCCTGCGACCTCGCGCTCGACACCCTCGCGTACGCGGACGTCCTGGTGCACTTCGGCCACGCCCCGGTCGATGAGCGATCTAATGTCATCTACGAGCCCGTCCGGTTCGACTTTGACGTAACCGTGCTTGAGATGGCCCTTCCTCTTCTGACCGCCCGCCGGATCGGCCTCGTCACCACCGTCCAGCACGTCCACCTCCTCGACGCGATGGCGGCGTATCTCCACGATCGCGGCATCGAGGCGATCGTCGCCCCCGGCGACGGCCGGACGCCGATCCCCGGGCAGGTGCTCGGGTGCAACTTCGCCGCCGCACGGGCGACGGGAGCGGAGGAGATCCTCTTCGTGGGGACGGGGGTCTTCCACCCCATCGGGATCCGGCTCGCGACCCGGGCCCGCGTCGTCGCGCTCGACCCCTACACCGGCGAGGCGCAGGAGGTGGACGCCGACCGCCTGGTCCGCCGCCGCGCCGCGGTGATGGAGAAGGCGCGGGACGCCGCGAACTACGGGATCCTCGTCAGCACCAAGAGCGGGCAGCAGCGGATGGCCCTCGCCCGAAGGCTCGCCGCCCTCTCCGACCGGGCGTTCCTGGTCGCGATGCGCGAGGTCTCGCCTGCCGAGATGCTCGACCTCGGGTTTGGGGCCTACGTGAACACCGCCTGCCCCCGGCTCGCCTACGACGACCAGGTCAGGTTCCCCGTTCCGGTGCTGACCCCGCCGGAGTTCGAGATCCTCTGCGGCGCCCGGGACTGGGACGACTATGCCATCGACGAGTACCTCGCGCCATGAACCTGCGCCACCTTGAGATGCGGCTCGAACGCCTCGCCGGGTTCGAGCGGCCGACCGCCCGGCTCGAGCAGTACCAGACCCCGGCGCCGGTGGCGGCCCGCCTCCTTCACCATGCCGCGATGCAGGGGGCGATCGAGGGAAGAGCGGTCTCTGATCTCGGGTGCGGGACGGGGTTCCTCGCCTGCGGCGCGGCACTCCTCGGCGCCTCTCCCGTGACCGGGCTCGAGATCGACCCGGCGGCGATCGAGATCGCCCGGCGGAACGCGGAGACGCTCGGCGTCTCCGTCGAGTTCCTGGTCGCCGACGTCCGCGACCCCGGTGTCGACTGGGGGAGTCTCGCCTGCGACACAGTCGTGATGAACCCGCCGTTCGGAGCGCAGAAGGCGCATGCCGACCGGCCGTTCATCGACCGGGCGCTCGAACTCGCGGGCGAGGTTTACGGCATCTTCAACGAAGGTTCGACCCCGTTCGTCGCCGCCTACACCGAAGGCCGGGCGGAGATCGAGGAGGTGATCCGGTGCGCATTCCCGATGAAGCGGACGTTTGCGCACCACCGTAAAGACCGGGTGGATATTACCGTAGAAGTCATACACTTGAGACGGATCTAATACCGTGACTTCCAATACCAGATCAGTCTGGGGGCTCTCCGCCGCCCACCTGGTCACCGACCTCTACTCGCCCGTCCTCCCGGCAATCCTCCCGCTCCTCATCGTGGAGCAGGGCTACTCGTTCTTCCTCGCGGGGCTGATCGTCACGATCTACAACCTCACGTCGTCGTTCGTGCAGCCGCTCGTCGGCTGGGTCTTCGATACCCGGGGGTTTGCCGTCCACATCGGCACGAGCGTCGCCATCAGCGCGGTCTTCATCTCCATCGTCGGGCTGCTCGACAACTACTACCTCGTCCTCGCGTCCGTAGCCGTCGCGGCGCTCGGGCACGCCTTCTTCCACCCGAGCGCACTCGGCACCGTCAGCCGCCTGACCCGGGACGCGAGCCGGGGCAGGATCACCTCCTACTTCGTCATCGGCGGCAACCTGGGCTACGCCATCGGCCCCATCTGCGCAGGGATCGCCGTCGGGCTGATGGGCCTCCCGGGCCTCGCCCTGCTCGCCGTCCCCGGCCTCGTGATGGCGGTGGTGCTCCGGCGCATCCTCCCCGCCCCCGACCGCAGCGCCGTCCCTGACCCCGTCGTCCCGGCTACCCGCCCCTCCTACCGGGCGGTCGGCCTTCTGGTCGCGGCATCCGGTCTCCGGGCATGGGCGATCTTCGGCTCGGTCGCTTTCCTCCCCACCATCCTCACGATGCGGGGGTTCGACCTCGTGACCGCGAACATCCTGGTCTCGGGGATGCTCATCGCCGGGGTCGCGGGGCAGGTCGTCGGCGGCGCTCTCTCCGATCGCTACGGCCGCAAAGAGTACACGATCCTGGGGCTTGTCACCGCCATCCCGCCGTTCGTCGTATTCCTCACCACGGGGGGCATCGTCTCGCTCGTCGCGCTGATGATCTTCGGGTTCATCCTCTGGTCGACCTTCGCCGTCACCGTCGCGATGGCCCACGAGATAGCCCCGGGAAATGTCGGGCTCGTCTCCGGGCTGATGCTCGGGCTCGCGGTCGGCGTCGGCGGAATGGGGGTCTCGGTAACCGGCTGGATCGCCGATATCTCGACGCTCACGCTCGGCCTCACCACGATCCCGCTCGCGATCGTCTTCGCCGTGCCGCTCTTCCTCCTCGTCCCCTACCCCTGGAAGTCCCTCGTACGGGGCCGGCTCCCCACCCGGGGATGAATCGCCCCATCCCTTAAGTATCGGGAGTGCGGATTCATCCCCGATGGTCACCCGGTTCCAGCGCTACCGCCAGATAGGTGATGTGCTGGTCAAATACGGCTTCGGGATCCTCGTCGAAGAGTTCGTCCCCGGCGGAGAACGGCTGCGGGGGTTCGGGAAGACCCGGAAAGACGATCAGTCGGTCTACGAACGGATCCGGCTCGCCATCGAGGAACTGGGGCCCACCTACGTCAAGTTCGGACAGATCATGAGCACCCGCCGGGAACTCCTCCCCCCCGAGATGGTCGAGGAACTGCAGAAACTCCAGGACCGGGTCGCTCCGGTCCCTTACGCCGATATCCGGCCGGTGATCGCAGAGCATTGCAGGAACCTCGATGAGTGCTTCGATATCATCGAGGCGGAACCGGTCGCGTCGGCTTCGCTCTCGCAGGTGCACCGCGCCGTGACGCGGGACGGCCGGATACTCGCCCTCAAGGTGCAGCGCCCGGGGATCGCCGAGTTGATCGAGACCGATATCACGATCCTGCGGTCGCTCGCAAAGCGGGCGAACGCACTCTTCCCCGACCTGCGAGTCTACAACCCGGAGGGGGTGGTGGACGAGTTCGTGACCCAGATCCGGCGCGAACTCGATTTCACTCAGGACGGGATGAACGCGGAGCGCCTCGGGCGGAACCTCGCCGACCTGCCGTGCGTGAGGATCCCCCGCATCCACTGGGACCTCTCCGGCCCTGCCATGCTTGCGATGGACTACGTGGAGGGTGTACGGATCGATGACGTCGAGGCGATCCAGGCCCTCGGCCTTTCCCCGGGGGATATCGCCGCGACAGGGTTTGAGGCCTACGTCAAGCAGATCTTCGTCGACGGCTTCTTTCACGGCGACCCGCACCCGGGCAACCTTCTCGTGACACGCAAGGGCGAGGTCGTCTTCCTCGACTACGGCATCGTCGGCGTCCTCCGCCCGGAGCGGCGGCGGGTCTTCGTGGACCTTCTCCTCGCCATGAGCGGAACGGACGTCGCCGGGGTGATCTCAGCGCTCAAGAAACTCGACGTCCGGATCGATCCGGCGGTGCTCGATGCGGTGAAAGACGACCTCTATGTGGTCCTGCTCGACTACCGGGAGACGAAGATCGAGCAGATGAACTTCGGGACGGCGATCCGGGGCCTGACCGAGACCCTTCGTCGGTACCGTATCCGGGTGCCGTCGACCCTGATGATCATGATGAAGGTGATCGTCATGGTGATGGACATCGGCACCCGGCTCGAGCCCTCGTTCAACTTCGACCAGAGGATCCGGCCGTACCTCCTCGATATCGCTGCGGCGCAGCGGCTCTCCCCCGATAACGTGACGGGTGCGATGCACTCGATCGTCGGTGCGGTCGAGAGCCTCATCGCCATCCCCGGGAACGTGAACGAGACGCTCAAGACGCTCTCGGAGGGCACCATCACGCTCGAACTCGAGGGTCACGACCTCGACGAGATCGTCGGCGTCATCGACCGGACGAGCGACAAGATCATCGTGGGGGTGGTTGTCGCCGCGATCGTCGTGGGCTCGTCGCTGGTGCTCCGGGTTGCCGACGTCCCCGTGCCCGGGTATGTCTCGACGCTCGCAACGCTGGGCTACGTCTTTGCGGTGATCGTCGGGTTCTACGCGGTCTACAACGTCCTCAGGTACAGCCGGGGGATCCGGAAGTGAACGGGGGGATGAGTGCGACGGGTCGTAGAATCGGGGCATGAAATGAGCAAGGGTCCCCGGACGGGTGTCCCCCTCCCGGTAATAGCGTTTTGGGATGACCTCCCCAGTAATTATGCCTGGACGTGCGGCACAGAAGACATTTCTTGCCCGAGGCCATCCCAAAAAGACCTCCGAATATTCGGTATACCCTAATTGGAGCCCTTATGTCCGGGGCGTCTACCATCTGAGCCGCATTCTGGGCAAAAAGGGTGAAACGGCTTTCCACTGGATATCGCCACCCGGGGGAGGGCCCCGGAGGGGGGCGATCCCCCCTCCCCGCGAGCCCCCTCCCCAATGGCGATAGCCACCACACAAGCCACAACCGGAGCGCAACCGACGATCACGCGTACGAGCGGTGCTGGCGCGAGTGGTCACGATTCGGAGCTCAGGCACCGCCAGGCCGGATTTGGCAGTACGGCTGCTGGCCCCAAAAATTACTCGCCCTTCTTGAAGAACAGCCGGCAGTGGCAGAGCCCCTGCCCCTCGATCTCTTCCTCGTGGTAGACGCAGGGGCAGATGATGATCCGGTCCTTCTCGGGGTCGCCGCTCCGGAGCCTGCAGGGGCAGTATGCCTCCCCGAACCGCTCCTTGTTCCGGGCGAGCCCGCGGAGGACGGCATCGAGCTGCTTCTCGTCGACGTTCAAGACGAACCCTTTCTCCTTCGCGTATACCTTTGCCCTGGTCCGCGCCTCTTTGATCCCTTCTTCACTCATGATCAAAACTCCAATTATACAACTTACCGGCGCCTGTACTCTTCGGTATAGGCTATCAGCGAGTTAAATATTTTGACTCCGCCGTCTGAGCCGGGCATCTCCTCTTTCGCTCCGATGGTGACGACGGCGGTGCAGTTCATGCGGGCTCGCCCCAGGGCGCCGAGAGTATCCGTTTCGAGACGCCGGCGTAGGTCTCCATGACGTCCCCTTTGCCGAACCGGTAGACGTCCTTGTCGAGGGACGTCCCGGTCTCCTTGTCCCAGAGGCGCATCGAGTCCATGCTGATCTCGTCGCCGAGGACGATCTCGCCGTTGTACCGGCCGAACTCCATCTTGAAGTCGACCAGGGTGATGCCGCGCAGGTTGAGGTAGTCCGTGAGGAGGGCGTTTATTGCGAGCGCGAGAGCCTTGATCTGGTCGAGTTCCTCGGGCGTGGCGAGGCCGAGAGCGTAGATCAGGTCGTCGTTCAACATCGGGTCGTGGTGGGCGTCGCTCTTGTAGTCGATGACGATCACCGGTGGATCGAGCGGGGCGCCTTCCCTGAAGGGGTAGTTGCGCACGATCGAGCCGGCCGCGACGTTTCTCACGATCACCTCGAGCGGGATCATCGTGAGGTTTCGCACCGCGATGACGCCGGGCTCGATGCTCTCGAGGTAATGCGTCCTGATCCCGTGCTCTTCCAGGTACCTGAAGATGAAGGTCGAAACTTCCGCGTTATATCTTCCTTTCCCTTCCAGGGTGTCTTTCTTCTCGCCGTCAAACGCCGTGATGTCGTCCCGGAATTTCATGATGTATACTTCCGGGTCGTCGGTGCGGTAGACGGATTTAGCCTTCCCTGTGTAGAGGAGGTCAGCCTGCTTCATGATCTAATCTCCTGATAGGTGTTGTCCGGGATTTGTCATGAGGTTATGCACCCGCGCCCCGGTCGGGTGCGGCAATCCTCTCTCTGAGCCGCCGGATGAGGGGTTCGAGCCGGGGAGAGTACCAGCCCCGCTCGATGTGATGCGGGTAGATGCAGAGCCGTTCGCAGAGTTCGGCGTCCCCGACGAGGCGCCGGAGTTCGTCGATCTGCGGCCAGGGGTGCTCGGGGTTGACGTAATCGACGGTGAGCGGGGAGACCCCGCCGAGGTCGTTCACGCCGCACCCGATGAGACGGGATGCGTCCGCAAGGTTCGGGGGTATCTGGACGGCGACGTCGGAGGGAAGGATCTCGCGGGCGAGGCTGATCGTCGCGCAGATCTCGTCGGTCCCGGGAACCGCCGCACCCTCCATCGCGGTCCCGGGTTTCGGACAGAAGTTCTGGACGATAACCTCCTGGATATGGCCAAACCGTGCGTGGAGGTCGGCGATGACCCGGAGCGACTCCTCGCGGTCGTCCATCGTCTCGCCGATCCCGAGCAGGATCCCGGTCGTGAACGGGATCGAGAGTCTCCCGGCGTTCTCGATCATCTCTATCCTGACCGCGGGGTCCTTCCCGGGGGAGTTCTGGTGCGCTGCGACCTCCGCAGTCGTCTCGAGCATCAGCCCCATGCTCGCGTTCACCTCGCGGAGCCGGTCGAGTTCCTCGTAGGTGAGGATGCCGGCGTTGGTGTGCGGGAGGAGATCGCGCTCGATCGCCGCAAGTGAGAGGTCGTAGACGTAGTCGAGGATATCCGCGTAGCCGAGCCGCCCGAGCACCTCGCCAAAGCCCGGCACCGCGCCGGGCCGCTCCCCGAAGGTGAAGAGCGCTTCCGTGCACCCGAGCGCCGCGCTTGCGTCCAGCGTCCGGATCGCCTCAGCGGGCGGCATGACGCACCCGTCCTCGACGGGGGTGCGGAAACAGCAGTAGCCGCAGCGGTTCTGGCAGACCGTCGTCAGGGGGAGGAACGCGTTCCGTGAGTAGGTGATCACGCGCCGGTGCATGGGTACATGTCGGCATCGCCTTACATGAACCTTCGGGAACGCTGAGTCTTTGCGCCTCACAAAGCCCCGGAACGCCGCGCCGGGGGGGTGCGGGACGGCCGGGCGGGGCGCTCCCGTTATCTCCGCCTGCCTCTCCTCGCCGCCGGGAAAACGATGCCTTTTTGATACTGCCCCGACAATCGTTTCTCGATGTACTTCCACGCGCTCATCCCCTTTAAGCCGGTAAACCCCAAGACGCGCCTCTCCTGCATCCTCGACCAGGAGGAGCGGGAAGCGTTTGCCCGGGCGATGCTTGAAGACGTGATCGCCGCCGTGCAGAAGTCCGGGTGCAGCGCCACCCTCCTCTGCACCCACCCCTTCAAACATGAGAACGCCCTCATCGCTGTCCGGAAGGAGTCGCTCAATGATGCCATCAACTGGGCGCTCAAGCAGTTCCACTGCCCTGCGCTCATCATCATGGGCGATATCCCCCTGGTGACGGCCGGGGATATCCAGCGGCTGATCCGAACCGAGAAGGATATGTCCATCGTGCCCGGCCGGGGCGGCGGGACGAATATCATATTCTTGAAAAAGCCGCAGTGCTTCCGCGCCGACTACTACGGCGCGAGTTTCCTCGACCATATGCGGATTGCCGGAGAGTGCAACTTCTCCGTCGAGGTGATCGACTCATTCAGGATGTCGACCGATATCGACGAGAAAGAGGACCTGGTCGAGATCCTCATCCACGGAAAAGGGAGAAAGAGCAGGGAGTACCTGGAGAACTCAGGGTTCTCTCTTGCCATCGACGAGAAGGGACGGGTCGGCGTGCAGCGCGACGCCCATAAAGAGACACTCTGAAGCGTCGATCGTGGCGACTCCGGCGTAATCGCCGACGGGGAGCCCGACTCCCCGCACCACGGCCGCGGGGACGCACTCCCCCGCCTCGCCCATCACGAGTTCGGCGGCGGAGGCGATGCAGTCCGCGACCGCCCTCTTCGTGACCTCGAGTTCGCGGCCGAAGAGGTCTTTTTTCCCGCGCTCGTCGACCACCGAGGGGATGCCCGAGCACCCGATCGCGACCCCGGAGCACCCAAGCCGCATCGCGTGCGTCCGGGAGTCGATGACGATCACCCCGACGTCCGCACGCGACCGCTCCCGTATCGCCGCACGGATACGCGCGGCGGATGCATCCGGGTCAAGGGGGAGGAGGACGAGCGAGCCCTCCGGGGCGTTCGAGGCGTCGATCCCCGCGTTTGGGAGGAGCGTTCCGTTCTTCATGCAGAGCAGGAACCCCGGGATGCCCCCGACGATCCGGTCGCTCTCCCGGAGGACCACCTCGACGTGGCGGGGGTCCATATGGTACTCTTCGGCGAGCCGGAGGGCGTCCGCCGAGGGCTCGATATCGGCAAGCCGCACGACCCGCCCTTCGGCGGTGGCGAGAGCGGACTCCGCCACGACCACGACGTCGCCCGTCTCGAATCCCCGGGCGGCCGAGCGTTCGACGGATGAGAGAAGGTGCGCCGCGACGTCGTCGCCGGAGCGGAGCAGGGGGGTCGCAAGACTGTATACCGAGAATGAAGGTGTCGTCATATCTGCCTCATCGTTGCATGGACCCGCAGGAGGTCGGCGGTCTCGGGGACGTCGTGGCTCCGCACGACGGACGCGCCCGCGTCGACGAGCATCATCGTGAGCGCGAGGGTGCCCGCGAGCCGGTCTTCGGGCCGGCGGCCGAGCAAGTCGCCGATGAACGTCTTTCGCGATACCGCCGCGAGCACCGGGCTGCCGAAGTCCAGGAACGAAGCGAAGTTCCGACAGAGTTCCCAGTCGTCCTCGCTTGTGCGCTCCGGAACCCACCGCCCGACCGCGGGGTCGAGGATGTACTCCTCGATCCCGAGACGCGCGCACCGGCTGACGACCGCCTCGAGGGCTTGTCGCGTGGCGGCAAGCCCGACGGCGTCGCCGGGCTCCCGGAGGCTCGCCATCGCGAAGACCGGGAGCCCGGAGTCGGCGACCGCCCGCGCGTAGCGCTCTTCGGCAAGCCCGGAGATATCGTTCACCGCGTGGACATCGTGGCGGAGAGCGACATCGAGCACCTCCGGGTGCCGGGTGTCCACCGAGAGGGTGATCCCGGTCCCGTCGAGTTCCGAGAGAGCCGCGTCCACCCGCGCCGCCTCCTCGGCGACGGTGATGGGAGAAGAGCCGGGGGCGGTGCTCCGCGCCCCGAGATCGATCATATCGGCGCCCGCCGCCGTCATGGCGAGGGCGCGGTCGTAGATCTCTTTTGCCGGGATATAGGAGCCCCGGTAGAACGACTCGGGGCTGCAGTTGATGACGCCCATCAGGCGAACCGGGGCGCCGCCGCCGATCCGGAGACGGTTTACCATACCGTGGTGTTGTCGCATGTCCTCATCTTGGCCGCCATGAAGGTATTCTCCATCAGCGTCGCGATGGTCATGGGGCCGACGCCTCCGGGAACCGGGGTTATCGCTCCCGCCCGGTCTTTCACCGCCTCGAAATCGACGTCGCCACAGAGCTTGCCCTGCTCGTCCTGGTTGATGCCGACGTCGATGACCGTCGCGCCCTCCTTCACCATATCCGGCCCGACAAACTTCGCTTTTCCGACGGCGCTGACCAGGATGTCGGCCGCTCGCATCTCCGCTGCGAGGTTCTCGGTCTTTGAGTGGCATATGGTGACGGTCGCGTCGGCGTTCAGGAGCAGGGCGGCCATCGGCCGACCGACGTCGATGCTCCGGCCGACGACGACCGCCCGCTTTCCTGCGATCGGGATCCTGTATTCATCGAGGATCGTCATGATCCCCTGCGGGGTGCAGGGCGAAAAGACCGGGGTTCCGGAGAAGAGCCTCCCGAGGCTACAGGGGTGGAACCCGTCCACATCCTTATCGGGCGCGACCGCCTCGATGACGCGGGTGGTATCGACCCCGGAGGGGAGCGGGAGCTGGACCAGGATGCCGTTGATGTCCGGGTCGTTGTTGAGGCGCGTGATCGCCTCGAGCACCCGCCCGGTCGTGGCGTCCGCCGGGAGCTCGATCCCGATCGACCCGATCCCGACGCGCTCGCACGCCCGGTGCTTCATGCGGACGTACATCTGCGACGCGGGATCTTCTCCCACGATGACGGTCGCGAGGCGCGGGTAGAGCCCGAACTCTTCTATCTTCTCTTTCAGGATCTCGAGCCTCTTCTCCGAGACCGCTTTGCCGTCGAGTATCATGCTACTTCAGGGTAGAGGGGGTACTTGCTCGCGAGGGCAATAACCTCTTCTCTCACTTCGGTGATCGCTTTCTTTGAGGTCTTATCCTTTGCGATATCCTTCACGACCCGGGCGATCCAGTGGCCGATCTGCTTCATCTCCTCCTCTTTCATGCCGCGCGAGGTGACGGCAGGCGTGCCGATTCGTAGGCCGCTCGTCACGAAGGGGCTGAGCTGTTCGCGGGGGATGGTGTTCTTGTTGACGGTGATCCCCGCCGCGCCGAGCGCGACCTCGGCCGCGAGGCCGGTGAGGTGCTGGCCGTTCGTCGAGACGCCGGTCAGGTCGAGCAGGATGAGGTGGTTGTCGGTGCCGCCGGAGACGAGGTCGAGCCCTTCGCTCGCGAGGACGTCGGCCATCGTCTTTGCGTTCCTGACGACCTGTCCGCAGTAGTCCTTATACGCGGGGGTCAGGGCCTCCTTGAAGCAGACCGCCTTTGCCGCGATCGTGTGCATCAGCGGGCCGCCCTGCATCCCGGGGAAGATCGACTTGTCGATCGCGGCCGCGTCCTCGTTGCTGCACATGATGGCGCCGCCGCGGGGGCCGCGCAGGGTCTTGTGCGTCGTCGTCGTCACGATGTCGACGACCCCTACGGGGGAGTTGTGGTGTCCGGTCGCGCAGAGTCCGGCGATGTGGGCGATATCGGCCATGCACCGCGCACCGACGGTGTCGGCGACCTCCTGGAAGGCCTTGAAGTCGATCTCGCGCGGGTAGGCGCTCGCTCCGCAGACGATCATCTGTGGGCTCACCGTTCGTGCGAGTTCCTCGATAGCCGCATAATCGAGCGTTTCGGACTCGGAATCGACGCCGTAGTGGAAGATAGAGTACCAGCGCCCGGTGATGTTGACCGGCGACCCGTGAGAGAGGTGGCCGCCCTGGGTGAGGCTCTGGCTCAGGATTCTGTCCTTGTAGCCGAGGTAGGCGAAGTAGACCGCCTGGTTTGCCTGGCTCCCCGAGTGGGGCTGGACGTTTGCGTGCTCGGCGCCGAAGAGTTCGCAGAGCCGGTCGCGCGCTAGGTTCTCCACGACGTCATGGTACTCACAGCCGCCGTAATAGCGCTTGCCGGGGTACCCCTCGGCATATTTATTGGTCATGATAGAACCCATCGCTTCGAGAACAGCCTTGCTGACGACGTTCTCGGAGGCGATCAGTTCCAGCCCGTTGACCTGGCGCAGGCGCTCTTCCTCGATGAGGCCTGCGACTTCCGGATCGAAGGTTGCCAGATTAGACATGCAGAAAAAGGGTTGCCCCGTTGAGGTAATATGCTTTCTTTTATACTGGGCCGGTTATGCGTGCCCGGGCGCATAGCGTCTCTGTGTCATCCGCGACGAACGCCGGTATCTCCCCGGCTGCGCCCCGGATTAAATGTAATACTTCTTCATTCAGGGAATCTATAGTAATATTATTACGTAATTATTATCAAGGATTAGTTTGAGGGAGATAATGGCGCAGAAAGATGCAAGGATACGGTTTCTTGAGCGGGAACTTGCGGAACGCGAGAAGGAGATGGAGACGATGAAAGAGCGAGAAGAGCCGCCGGTATCGGATGCGGGGGACGAGCGCCTCTCCGATCTGGAGCGGAAGATGCGGGAGTTCGAGGATGTTATGAGGGGCCTGGCGGAAGATCGCGGGACTTCCCGGGCGCCTGAGGCGGGAGACGAGCGCCTGCGCGACCTGGAACGGAAGGTGAGGGAACAGGAGGCCGTGATAAAAGGCCTGACAGAAGAGGTTCTCGACATCAAATCGATCGTGATGAAACTCGCCCGGGACGCGGATGAGCGCCGGAAGGTGACTTCGGTGCCGGCAGAAGTGAAGAAGCCCGCGGTTACGCTCCAGGCCGAGCCGCGCGCCGAGGCCGAGCCGCGCCCCGTGCGTGCCATGGAGCGGAAGGTTCCCGCGCGTCAGGTGGAGCGGCGGCAACCCGCGCCCGCGCCTGCTCCGGAGGACGACCGGGACCTCGAGCTCATCATGCAGAACGACGGGACGCTAAAGCCGGAGCCGAGGAGGTCCTCCGAGTACATCGTCGCCAGCACCGGGTCCGGGATCGCCGCGGCGAAGAACCGGGGGAGGGGCGGCAAACCGGCCGAACGCAAGCTCTTCGTCGAGCAGAAGGCGGCCCGTCCGGTCGATGACGTCATCCAGGCTGAAGAGGACGACACCGTCGACCTCGATCGATAGATAGGGGAGTTTTCGTCCTTGTACATCACGCAGCTTGAGATAGACAACTTCAAGTCTTTCGCCAGAAAGACGAAAATCCCTTTTTTCGAAGGATTTACCGTCGTCTCAGGCCCGAATGGCTCCGGGAAGAGCAACATCATCGATAGTATCCTCTTCGTCCTGGCCCTCTCGGGTGCGCGAGGGCTGCGGGCCGAGAAGCTGACCGATCTCATCAACGTCAACTCCGGGAAGAACACCGCCGAGGTGACGGTCACGTTCTCGGACGGAACGGTGATCCGCCGCCGGATCAAGCGGACGCCTGCGGGATACTACAGTTACAACTACCTCAACAACCGTCTCTGCAAGCAGGCCGACGTCATCGAGTTCCTCGCGAAGATCGGGATCAAGCCGGAGGGCTACAACGTCGTGATGCAGGGCGACATCACCCGCATCATGGAGATGACTGACGGCGAGCGGCGAAAGATCATCGACGAGATTGCGGGCGTCGCCGAGTTCGACCAGAAGCGCGGACAGGCGTTCTCGGAGCTCGAGGTGGTGCGGGAGCGGCTCGAACGCGAGGAACTCCTCTTGAACGAGCTCGTGGCGCGACTCGACGCGCTCCAGCACGAGCGCGAGCAGGCGATGGAGTACCGGCGGTGGCAGGAAGACCTCGAGCACCTCGAGCAGTGCCGGGGGGCGGCGCTCGTCCGGCAGAAGGAGCAGGAGATCGGCACCCTCCATGGTCTCATGCAGGACCAGCAGGCGGCGACCGCACGCACCGAAGGCGAGATCGAGGCCGTCCAGAAAGAGATCGAGGATGCGAACGGGCGCCAGCAGACGGTCGAAGAGGAGATAAACCACAAGAGCGGCCCTGAGTATCTCGAACTCGTCGGAAAGCTCGAAGAGGCGCGGAGCGCGATCAAACTCGGCGAGAAGAACATCGAGCGGCTGAAGGCCAACCGCGACGAGAACGGCGAGGCAGTCCAGCGGATCTATCTCGACGGCAAACGTGCCGAGACGAAAGTCGAGGAATGCGCCGCACAGGTCCGCAACCTCTCGATCGACCGGGCGAACCTCGCCATGGAACTCACGACGCAGCGCGATGAGATGAAGGAGGTCGAGGAACGCATCGCGAGCGGGAGCAAGGAGGTCGAAGGGCTGAAAGACCAGCTCTTTGCAAAGATGCAGGACCTGGAGAGCAAGAAGGAGCTCCGGTCGAAGATCCTCCACGAACAGGATATCTTCATCGAGAAGAGCCGGATGCGGACCTCGGAGCGGGAACGCCTGGACGCGCGGCTCAAACAGATCGATGAGGAACTCACGAACAAGCAGGAGCAGGTAGCGGAGTACTCCTCCTCGATGGCCGACTGCGAGGCACAGAAGCGGCAGGTCGAGCGCGACCTCTCCGAGGCGGAGAGCACGCTTTTTGGGCGGCGCTCGACGCTCGATCGGCTGAAGAAGGAGATCCGGGAGAACGAGCAGAACCTGATGCGGCTTGAGGCGCAGCAGCAGGCGCACGGCGATGCCGGCGGAAAGGCGATGGAGGTCGTCCTCGGCATGGACGGCGTCCACGGCGCGGTCGCGCAGCTCGGGCGGGCGCCGGCGGAGTACGCAAACGCGCTCGACGTGGCGGCGATGGGCCGGCTCAGGTGGGTGGTTGTCGATACCGACGCGGTGGCGTCCGATGCGATCCGCTACCTGAAAGATAACCGGCTCGGGCGGGTCACGTTCCTGCCGCTCAACAAACTCCGGCCCCCGATCCTCTCGCCGCTCGAGGCCGACCCGGGGATCGTCGGCTACGCGGTCGATCTCCTGGAGTTCGACCCGGCGTTCGACCGCGCGTTCCGTGTCGTCTTCGGCGCGACGGTGGTGGTGGATACCCTCGACCGTGCGCGGCGGATGATGGGCCGCTACAAGATGGTCACCATCGAGGGTGATGTCGTCGAGAGGAGCGGCGCCATGACCGGCGGTTCCCAGGGGAAGAAGGTCCGCGGGTTCGGGGTGGCGGTCGACGACGAGGTCGCCCGGACCCGCGCGAAGCTTGCCGAACTCGAGGCGGAGGCGGGCGAGATCGAGGCGTCCACCGGCCGCTTTGCCGTGGCCGCGGAGGCGAAACGGGCGGAGCGGAGTTCGATCGACGAGCAGATTGCGCGCTACCGGATGATGGTGGACGAGTTCCAGAAGCGGATCGAGGTGCTCTCCGGCGAGAAGCGGACGCTCGAAGAGAGCCTGCAGGAGATGCGCGATGCCGCGAAGAGCGGCGGCGAGGAACTTGCGCGGCTCGAAGGCGATCTCGAACGGATAACCGGCGAGATTGCGCAGGTCTCGGCGGAGATCGACGACCTCAAGAAGAAACTCGACGACACCGAGGTTCCGGTGCTCAGCGAGCGCTATGAGAACATCCGTAAGACCGTCGAGGATATCGAGCGGCGGCTCCGCAACAAGGATGCGGACATCACCGATGTGAAGCGCGAGCGCCAGCACTTCGCGAACCGGATCGAGGAACTCACCGCGGAACGGAGCCGCCTTGAGGCGAAGAACCAGGAGATCGGCGACGAGATCACGGCTACCCAGGAGCAGATCGAGGAACAGCGCCGCCTGATCGTGCAGTTCGAGGCGCGCCAGAAGGAGTTCTCCGACGAACTCGCGGGCCTGCACGAGAAACGCGACCGGATTCTCGCGGAGATCCGGGCGCTCGACCAGCGCTCGCTTGAACTCTCGGGCGCGATGGAGCGGATCCGGATGCAGATCGACGCTCTCAATGAGCGGGAACACTCGCTCCTTGCGGAACTCGCGGTCCTCAGGGAGCAGGCGGGCGACGTGGAGACGGATCTCGATCTCGCCGCCATCGACGCCGGGATCGCGGAGGCCGAGAAGGCGCTCAAGAAGATCGGCGCGGTGAACATGCTCGCGATCGAGGAGTGCGACCGGGTCTCTGCCCGCGTCGAGGAGCGGACGGAGAAGAAAGAGGTGCTCTCGCGGGAGCGGATGATGCTTCTTGAGCGGATCGAGAAGTACGAGAAGATGAAGTACGACGCCTTCATGACCGCGTTTACCGCGATCGACACGAACTTCCGCGATATCTTCGCGCGCCTGACCGACGGGAGCGGGAGGCTTGTCCTCGACAATGAGGAGGACCCCTTCGCCGGCGGGATGACGTTTGCGGTCCAGCCGCGGGACAAGAAGGTGCACCTCCTCTCCTCGCTCTCGGGGGGCGAGAAGTCGCTCACCACGCTCGCGTTCATCTTCTCTATCCAGCAGTTCATGCCCGCGCCGTTCTACGCGCTCGATGAGGTGGATATGTTCCTCGACGGGAACAACGTCGGCCGCATCGCCACCATGATGAGCGAACTCTCCGGGAACGCGCAGTCGATCATCGTCTCGCTCCGAAAACCGATGATCGAGCGTGCCGACCGTATCGTGGGCGTGACGATCCGCGCGGACAAGAGCACCTACGTGACCGGTGTGCAGAACAATGGATGAGGAACCTGTCGAGATCCTGGCCGGCATGGCCGAGCGTGGGGAGGTCGATCCCTGGAACATCGATATCGTGGACGTGACCGACCGGTTCCTCGCCGAACTCGACCGCCGTAAGGAACTGGACCTCCGGATCTCGGGAAGGACGCTCTTTTATGCCGCGTGCCTGCTGCGCCTGAAGTCGGATTATTTCGATGGTTGGGGCGAAGAAGAGGACGAGGATTCGTTCGACGACGACGAAGACGAGTCGTTTGAGGATCTTGGGTTCGACTTCGAGTCGGCCGGGGAGGTCGAGCCGATCGGTCGCCTGGAGCGGGAGATCCAGCGCCGCCTGGGGCGGAAGAACCTGCGCAAACGCCCTCCGGTCACACTCTACGAACTCATCAAGCAGCTCAAAACAGCGGAGAAGGAGCAGCGCCGCCGACAGCGGAAACGCGCCCCTGTGGCGAGAGAGCCGGATCTCGACCTCGACGCGCGGGACGTGGTGGCGGTGGCGCACGATGAGGGATACCAGGGCGCGGTCTCGGGCGTGATGAAGGAGTTCCGGCGCGTTGCCTCGAACGGGGATGTCCTGACGCTCGGCGATCTCGCCAGCACCATGGGACGGAGCCGCCGTGAGGTCTACATCCCGCTCCTGTTCCTGATGCTCGAGGGGGAACTCGCGCTCTGGCAGGACGAGTTCTTCGGTGAGATCTATGTCGGCGACCGGATCCCGGAGAGGGATGCTGAAGAGAGCGATCTGGAGAAGTGACCTCCAGCCTCAGTACTTCGCTAAAACGGTTGATGTAATCTTCAAAACGTCAACTCATCGACCTCTCTTCGCGTTCTCCCGCGTGCTTCTGCGTGAGTTAATGGGCGAAGATAGCACTATGATCTCACGCGAAGAGCGCGTTGCCGCGAATTACTGTGACCCGGCCTGTTCTCGCAGAGAACCCTCGCTTGCAAGCATCGCCTCATGCTGTGCGCCGGGGTGGCAACTCGTGGTGGAGCGGTCTTCACCTTCCCTGTTTTCCACCTCTCGCGGCACCTCTGTCCCGTCGCCTCACCCGCGCTTCGCGCTCCTCCCCGACCGTGAGGGGTGGGGGCGGTTGTGGCGATACCCTGTGTGAAGCCGTATCCCGGGCACGCATGCGAGGGGGAAGGCCCGGGAGAAGTCTTAGATTGTCGGGTGTTTTGCAGGGCGTTCTCGATAATGATGCCGGATTCACCTTCGACGGCGCTGCGCGCATAGGTTCTCGCCGGCGCACGGGGTTCCCGGCGAGGTATTTTACAGGGTGAAACCTGGAGATTTTGCGGGACGATCCCGGTTTCCTGATTGGGTGCGAGGTAAATGTTTAAATACATCCGGCATCAACATGTAATAGTCAAGTTGGGAGCGAAATCCGCTCGATTCCTGCGCAAAATGCGCAGGTCGTCCGGAGATCTCAACGTCTATGGGGGTCAAAGCCGTGTGCTTTGATCCGACGATGCAGGGAAATGTTCATATAGCATTGGTGACAACATTGTAAGGCTGTGTTGTCAGGGCTCGGGTCGTGCAGCCTCTTCGGGGGTGGTCTGATCTCGTGTCCCTTCAACCGCTGTGAGGGCCCGACAATCTCGTCGGGTCTGATGCAGGGTGACAATGTTTATATGCTCGGAGATTCAACGTATATTCTCACAAGGCGATGTGTGCCCCGCGATGCGGGTGCACGGGCCGGAGAATATGGATCTCCGGCCCAAAATCTGGATGGGAGCAAATGTTTATATGCGATAACTCGCAAACATATGTTCCTGCACAGGTGAAGTATGCGGGGCTCCGGAGCGCTAAATTCCGGACGAACTCCTCATTCGGGCCGGGGTTCCAACTCGGAATCTCCGGGCTGGATCCTGTGGTGGGATGAAAACGTTTATATGTGTTGAAGCACAAACGTTAATTCCTGCGCAGGTGGAATCTCGCGACCTGGTTGGGCCGAGTTCCCTGCTTTCAAGATGGATATGAAGGTTCGAGATTCGTTCTCGAATCTGATGCAGGAAACAAATGTTTAAATACTTATGAAATAAACATTGTTATCCTGATGATGGAGAATCAACACGACCGCCATTGTGCGGGTTGATTCTGACGTTGGCATTGGCAATGCGGAAATTTGTTCAGTAACCGCTAATTCTTCCAAGTTCAGTAAGTGTGCGTATTTCAAATTCTGGTTGATCCTGCCAGAGGCCACTGCTATCGGGGTTCGATTAAGCCATGCGAGTCGAGAGGGTTCGGCCCTCGGCATACTGCTCAGTAACACGTGGATAACCTGCCCTAAGGAAGGGGATAACCCCGGGAAACTGGGGATAATACCCTATAGGTTACAGATGCTGGAATGCTCTGTAACTCAAAGCTCCGGCGCCTTAGGATGGATCTGCGGCCGATTAGGTTGTTGTTGGGGTAACGGCCCAACAAGCCAGTAATCGGTACGGGTTGTGGGAGCAAGAGCCCGGAGTTGGATTCTGAGACACGAATCCAGGCCCTACGGGGCGCAGCAGGCGCGAAAACTTTACAATGCGGGCAACCGTGATAAGGGAACCTCGAGTGCCTGTATATGCAGGCTGTCCAGGTGTCTAAAGCACACCTGAAGAAAGGGCCGGGCAAGACCGGTGCCAGCCGCCGCGGTAATACCGGCGGCTCGAGTGGTGGCCACTTTTATTGGGCTTAAAGCGTTCGTAGCTGGGTTGTTAAGTCTCTTGGGAAATCCGACGGCTCAACCGTCGGGCGTCTAAGGGATACTGGCAATCTTGGAACCGGGAGAGGTGAGGGGTACTTCGGGGGTAGGAGTGAAATCCTGTAATCCTCGAGGGACCACCTGTGGCGAAGGCGCCTCACCAGAACGGCTTCGACAGTGAGGGACGAAAGCTGGGGGAGCAAACCGGATTAGATACCCGGGTAGTCCCAGCCGTAAACGATGCGCGTTAGGTGTATCGACGACCACGAGTCGTCGAGGTGCCGAAGGGAAACCGTGAAACGTGCCGCCTGGGAAGTACGGTCGCAAGGCTGAAACTTAAAGGAATTGGCGGGGGAGCACCACAACAGGTGGAGCCTGCGGTTTAATTGGACTCAACGCCGGAAATCTCACCGGATAAGACAGCGGAATGATTGCCGGGCTGAAGACTCTGCATGACTAGCTGAGAGGAGGTGCATGGCCGTCGTCAGTTCGTACTGTGAAGCATCCTGTTAAGTCAGGCAACGAGCGAGACCCACGCCAACAGTTGCCAGCACGATCCCCGGATTGGTGGGGACACTGTTGGGACCGCCTCTGCTAAAGGGGAGGAAGGAATGGGCAACGGTAGGTCAGCATGCCCCGAATTATCCGGGCTACACGCGGGCTACAATGGGCAGGACAATGGGTATCGACATCGAAAGGTGAAGGCAATCTCCTAAACCTGTCCGTAGTTCGGATTGTGGGCTGTAACTCGCCCACATGAAGCTGGAATCTGTAGTAATCGCGTTTCAAAATAACGCGGTGAATGTGTCCCTGCTCCTTGCACACACCGCCCGTCAAACCACCCGAGTGGGGTTTGGATGAGGCTGCGGTCGTTGCCGCAGTCGAATCTAGGTTCCGCAAGGGGGGTTAAGTCGTAACAAGGTAGCCGTAGGGGAATCTGCGGCTGGATCACCTCCTAAAGAAATCGACTTGGGAATCGCGGTTGCTGAACAAAACGTAAAATTGCCGATGTCAACGGGAGATTAGGGCTCATAGCTCAGTTGGAAGAGCGCCGCCTTTGCGAGGCGGAGGCCGGGGGTTCAAATCCCCCTGAGTCCACTGGGCAGGAAGCATCCCTTCCTGCCTTCGATGCACCCGGAGATGTGAATCACCGGGGAAGGGCTGAAGGTCTTTTGACCTGACGAAGCTGTGTATAGGTGCGTACTCTGGACGTTAAATGAGTTCAGCGGAACGACAGTATGCCTATCAGTGGATGGCTCGGTTCGAGTGCCGAAGAAGGGCGTGCCAAGCTGCGATAAGCTCCGGGAAGACGCATGGAGTCTACGATCCGGAGATCCCCTAATGGGACATCCCAACACTTCGGTGTTGATCCGTAAGGATCGGGAACCCCCCGAATTGAAACATCTTAGTAGGGGGAGGAAAAGAAATCAACCGAGATGTCGTTAGTAGAGGCGATCGAACACGACAGAGTTCAAACTGAATCCCGCAAGGGAGATGTGGTGTAGTAAGCCTACCGTCTGGGTACCAAGGTCAAATGGAAGTCCTCTGGAATGTGGCACCAAAGAGGGTGACAGTCCCGTACATGTAAGCCAAGGTATCCTGGTAGTGTCTTGAGTACCGCGGGTCGGAATTCTCGCGGGAATCTGGGGGTCATCAACCTCCAAAACTAAATACTACTCGAAACCGATAGCGTATTAGTAGCGTGAGCGAAGGCTGAAAAGTAACCCTTGAAAGGTGGTTAAAAGTGCCTGAAACTGATAGGTGATGGTGAGTTACGGCGCGAAAGGATCTTCCACGTGAAGGAACCCGTCGTGAGGCGGTAGTACGGGCGTGGTTGCCGGTGTCGTAACGTACGTTTTGAAGAACGGGCCAGAGAGTTTATTCTGTAGGCGAAGGTTAACCCAAAAGGGGAGCCGAAGGGAAACCAACAGGTCCGTAGCCTTCGGGCATGGGACGACGTATTAAAAGTGCGTGGAGTCTGCAGGATAAGACCCGAAGCCTAGCGATCTATGCGTGGGCAGGTTGAAGCGTGCCGAAAGGCGCGTGGAGGACCGCAAGCGGTTTTGATATGCAAATCATTCGCGTGACCTGCGTATAGGAGTGAAAGATTAATCGAGCTGGGCATCCGCTGGTTCCTCTCGAAACATGCCGTAGCATGACCTGGCTGGAGATAGACGGTGAGGTAGAGCACTGATTGGGGGAGCTGGGGGAGAAATCCCTCACCCTCCTGTCAAACTCCAAATTCCCCGTCGTCGAAGAAGGCTGGCAGTCCGCATTACGGGGTAAGCTTGTAATGCGTAAGGGAGACAACCCAGACCGTGGTTAATGTCCCTCAATGTAGGCTAAGTGTCAACACTGAAAGGCGTCCCAGGCCAAAGACAACTGGAAGGTGAGCTCAGAAGCAGCTATCCTTTAAAAAGTGCGTAACAGCTTACCAGTCGAGGTTTGGGGCACTGAAAATGGACGGGGCTAAAGCCTACTACAGATACCACGGACCACACTTTCGTGTGATGGCGTAGAGAGGCGTGCTGCCTGGGCAGAAGCAGGGGCGTGAGCTCCTGTGGACCGGGTAGTAATGAGAATTCTGGCATTAGTAGAAGCAAAGTTGGGTGAGAATCCCAACCGCCGGAGGGGCTAGGTTTCCTCGGCAATGTTCGTCAGCCGAGGGTTAGTCGGTCCTAAGGTGTGTCGTAATTCGAGCACATCAAAAGGGAAACAGGTTAATATTCCTGTACCATGCGTCTGTAGCAGTTTACTGCCCTGACGCTTCGGGATATGCCGGGCAGGGTCGTCGCCCTGTCCAAGCGTTCAAGCTCGTGGAGTACCGCCATGGTGAGAAGCGAGTGAAGGCGTGATGGGGTAACTCGGCAAATTCCTGGAGCCCGTGAAAAGGGAGACGTATGTCCGTACCGAGATCTGACACAGGTGCCCCTAGCTGAAGAGGCTAAGGCGTGTCGGTTTAATCGTGTTAAGGGAACTCGGCAAATTAGCCCCGTAACTTTGGGAGAAGGGGTGCCTGCCTGGCGATCAGGCAGGTCGCAGTGACCAGGGGACTCTGACTGTCTAATAACAACATAGGTGACTGCAACTCGGAAACGATTAGTATAGTCACTGATTCCTGCCCAGTGCGAGTATCTGAACACCGGGTTCAACCGGACGAAGGACTCGTAAACGGCGGGGGTAACTATGACCCTCTTAAGGTAGCGTAGTACCTTGTCGCTTAATTGGCGACTTGCATGAATGGATTAACAAGAGTCCTACTGTCCCTAACACGAGGCCGTTGAACATTTTATCCTAGTGCAGAGACTAGGGACTCCAGATGGGAAGTGAAGACCCCGTGGAGCTTTACTGCAGCCTGTCGCTGTGTTACGGTATTCCTTGCGCAGCGTAGATGGGAGGCGTCGATCCACCCCTTCCGGGGGGTGGGGAGCCAACAATGAGACACCATCCTTGGTTTACTGTAACACTTACTCAAACCTGAGGACAACGATAGGTAGGCAGTTTGGGTGGGGCGCCACACCCTCGAAAAAATATCAAGGGTGCCCTATGGTCAACTCATGTGAGTCAGAAACTCACAGGAGAGTGTCAAGAGCATAAGTTGGCCTGACGCGATTACGCATAGCAAGTAATCGCGAGAGGAAACTCGGGTCTAACGAACCAATGAGCCTTATTGATGAGGGCCATTGACGACAGAAAAGCTACCCCGGGGATAACAGAGTCGTCGCCGGCAAGAGCACATATCGACCCGGCGGCTTGCTACCTCGATGTCGGTTCTTTCCATCCTGGCCGTGCAGCAGCGGCCAAGGGTGAGGTTGTTCGCCTATTAAAGGGGATCGTGAGCTGGGTTTAGACCGTCGTGAGACAGGTCGGTTACTATCTATCTGGAGTGTTAGGAGTCTGAAGGTAAGATGGAAATAGTACGAGAGGAACTTTCCGTCGTCGCCTCTGGTCGATCGGTTGTCCGACAGGGCAATGCCGAGCAGCTACGCGATAAGGGATAAAAGCTGAAAGCATCTAAGCTTGAAACCTGACCTAAAAAGAGACTCCGTTGAGGACACGGGTAAAAGACCCGTTTGATAGGTCCGGGATGTAAGCACGAAGGCAACGACGTGTTCAGTCCGCGGATACTAACGTCCGATGTCTTCCGCTGAGCTCAGACGAAATCCGGAGTACGCACCATAGCGCCTTACAGCCGAATCTGATGAGGGTGTAACCCTTAAATAGATTGGGCGAGAACATAGTAAGGTAACACAGCTTGCCAAGGTGGCGGAGCGGCCACGCGGTTGACTGCAGATCAACTACACCCCGGTTCAAGTCCGGGCCTTGGCTTTGGTAATAGCGGCCATAGCAGAGGGGAAACACCTGGACCCATTCCGAACCCAGAAGTTAAGCCCTCTCACGTGATGTGCGGTACTGAGGTGCGCGAGCCCTCGGGAAACACAACTCGCTGCTATTACCTTCCTTTACACTGAAAACTGTTCTTTGAGTTTGCTGTTCTTTGAGTTTTTACTCTGTTTCTTTCTCGTGCGAACGCCTGTTATCGATCGTTCTTCTTCTGCGTAGCGCATGCTTTATCAATGATGGTATCATAAAATCGAAAGACGGGGGTGGAGAAGAGCGGAAACAATCCCTGTCGCCCTTGAGGCGCCTCCCGGGACATCCGGCACGATGCCCGGTCGGGCTCTTCCCCGTTCCCGGTGTTGGAATTGAGGTTTAAAGATTGGATCTCAAGGATGCCCGCCACTGCGGCAGCACCATTCTATCTGTTGGCGGTTGAGTATATTTAACTTTTGTCGCGAGTCGAATTATTTGCCTTTACCTCGGCGGCGCGCATCATGCTACCGGCGGCGCTTCTGAAGGGACCCTCTTCTGGACGTTTACGCCGTATGGCTGGCGCCTCTCCTGTACCCGGGAGAGGATCTGCGACAGCACCTCTTCGTCGGTTGGGAGACCCAGGGAGAGAACTTTCTTCATCCGGATCGGGACGGAGTCCATCCGGTAGCCCGTCCCCTCGCAGTCGATCCCCACACATGCGACCGGGATGTGGAGGTCCGCAAAGGAGGTGCTGAGCGAGACGAACGGATCGATGACGATCGTCGGGATCTTCGCAAGGTGCTCGTTGCACCTCCTCGGGAAGTGCGCCCCGGGATCGGCGCCGATGATGAGGCATGCATCGGCCTCGCCCCGCCGGAGCAGGTCGACCGCCGTCGTCTCGCCGGGGTTGTAGTAAGGTATCCCACGGGAGAAATCGACGCCGTAGGGGTAACCCGTGAGGTAGGAGAACGTCTGGTTGGTGCCGTTGACATTCCAGTGCCCGCGCATGGGGGTCAGGGTGAACTTCGTATGCCGGTTGAGTTCGTCGACGAGCTGGATGGCGTTCCTGACGTTCTTGTACCTGCCCCGGGACTGGGTCAGGCCTATTCCCGTGAAGAGCGCCCCGAACCGGGTGTTTTTGCAGAGGTCGGCGAGCCAGATCAACCTCTCCCGCGGGACGCCGGCGACGGTTGCGGGAAGGGTGTCTGCGTGGCCCCTGAGGATTGCCCGCAGGGCTGAAAAGACGGCGTAATCCCCGCCCGGCTTGATCCGGATGAACTCGTCGGCGATCTTCGCGGTATCGGTCTTCCTGATATCCACGACGATGAGGATCCGGTCATGGTGCCCGTTCTCCCGGTACTTCCCGTTGACGAACGTCGTATACCGGGAAAGGTGGCGCGGGTGCGACTCGATGGGATTTGAGCCCCAGTAGATCACGACGTCGGCCCGGTTCTTCACGGTACCGAGCGTGCACCCCGGGTGGCCCGCCTCCTGGATGCCCATGATCGAGGGGCCGTGACAGATCGACGAACAGTTGTCGATGACGCCCCCGATCGCTTCGGCAATATGGATGCCGATGCACTGTGCCTCCGCGGACGTCCCGCTCCACCCAAAGAGGAGCGGTCGTTCGGCGTCGGCGAGCACCTCTGCGGTATACCGGATCGCCCCCTGAAAGTCGATCGCGCTCCAGGTGCCTCCATCGTTCGATATCGGGTGCGTAAGACGGCTCTGCGAGAGGAACTTCTCTGAGCCGAGCGAACATGCGTTATCGACCGACCTGACGGCCCCGTCCCCGACCTCCACGACGAGGTCATCGCAGAGGCACCCACAGAGCGGGCAGACGACATCGCTGACGGTCACGACTTCGTCGTCTTCTCCGCCGGGGAGTGCCGGCACCGGAGGGCATGCGGCCCCGCCTTCCTCGATGAGGATATCCCAGCCCGACCGCGGGGGTCTCCGTGTCGGGGTCACCGTCCCTTTCAGCCACTTGTAGTCAGGGGCACCGGTCCCCCGCGTGGTCGCATGCAGGATGGCATTTGCGTGCGGCCCGCAGGGGATGAACACGGTCCCGGAGACGAGATCGTCGCAGGGTGTGGCGGTGAAGACTTCTTCTCCTGTGGCGGTTGAGAGGAGAAGAGAGTCGCCTGCCGCCGCGCCGAGTTCCAGGAGATCGAACGGGTTGACGAAACAGCGTGCCGTCTCTTCGGAGTACCGGGGCATGTCTTTGTAGTAGAGTTCTCCGCCCTGGGCGATCGTCCTCCCGCTCGTGATGAGAACGTCCATAGAAGGTCAATCAGACTTCTGCATGGATAATAGTTGTTAATGTGGTTTACTTTCGGGATATGTAAACGATATATTTTGCCACCAGTCCGGGATGAATCCGCTTCTACGGAGAGCCCATGGAGGAAAGCAGCGGTAGAATAGGTTGGGCGGGGATGGTGACACCGTTCCCGCCCGGCTTCCATGGCGTTTCCAGAGGCACCCGGATGACGGTTCGCGTCCCCTTCAGCTCCTCCCGGGTGACCTGCTGGTTCATTACGTTGATGCTTATGAGAATTCAGGGCGTGATCGTTACTTCATCAGCCTCTTGCCAACGGGGGATCTTCATCTGGTATTCCAGTTCCTCCGCATTCCGTTGCTCTCATGATGCACCGCAGATGCAGTGGCACCATACTCTCAATATATATCTAAACTATTTAACTTTATTCATTTGTTGAATAAATGGCATTAACTCGATAGGTTCACCACCTCCGGCGGGGACCTCTCGTGGCCCGTCTCTCCCCCCGGCCCCACGCATGCGGCAGAGGCGCGGTGCTCTGACCGCGACCGTGGAGCACCGGGAGGTCAGATCACCGCAGTCTGTGCCGCCGCCTCTTTCTCCTGCCGGAACGTCTCGCCAAGTTCAAAGAGGTTGTCCTGGCTGAGGTGCTGCTCCGCCAGGGCAAAGACCCTCCCCTCCTCCGTCGCGAAGTGCGCCTCGATCTCCCCCCTCAGTTCGCGGAGCCCCGGCATCCAGGCGTCGTCCCGGAGCGGTATTCTCTCGAAGCGTACAAGCACAGCACGAACAGCATCATGTTCGTCGAGCGACCTCCGGATCTCTTCCGGCACCATATCCCGGAGCCATGCATACAGCGTGGCCTCCTCCGCGTACATGTGGCCCGTCAGTTCCCGGCGCAGTGTGATGCACCGGACGTCCCGGGTCTCGGGTTTGTTCTCGAGGTCGTCGAAGAGCACCCCGATGAGTCCGTGGTCCTCCCGGATCAGTTCAAGAATCTGCGGCATATGCGTCCTCCGTCCGGGGGAGAATAGGGGATGAGGGACTTAACGGTTTCGCCCGGGATGTCCCGGCCAAAAAAGAGAGGTGCCGACACCTTCGCCCGGCCGCTCAGCGTGCCGCCATCGGCATCGCGCTCTTCTTTGCCTCTTCGTAACTGCTCCCCATACCCGATAGGTCGCTGCTGCTCATCTTCTGCTGCATCTCGGGGAAGATATGCTCCTCCTCCTCGCTGATGTGGTGCTGCACGTTCTCCTGGATCACCGTTATCTTCGCCACCCAGACGTCTTCTTCTGAGGACGATGCGCTGTCGAGCTGGGATAGGAGCGTCTTGACCGCGTTGTGCTCCTCGATTGACTCGAGGGCCATCTCCTTCATGCCTGCGTCCATCAACTTCGGGTATACGGCCTGTTCCTCCCCTACCATGTGCGGTATGAGGTTCTCCTTCATGGTGTTGTACTTCTGCTCCCGGCTGCTCGTGCCCTTGCTCGCGAGTTCCGAGAGCTGCGAGAGCACCACCTCGTGCTCCTGCTTCAGGATATCGATAACGTTCTGTGCCATCGAGTCACTTCCCCCCCGCTCTTGCAGGGAGGCCATGAGGGGCGAGACGGGTATATATACATTATGCGCTGTTCCGTCCCGCGGCCTCTTCTCCCGTTCCGGCAGCGGTATCCCCGGCTGGACGGCGGATCATGCCGATCCCCCGGCAGGGGCTCCCGGATATCCATAAATGCTCCTGGTGCATAGGATTGTACATGCCAAACGAGGACCGGGCCTCCCCGGCTCCCGGAACGAAACTCCGGCGCGAACTCGGCCTTCCCGCGGTCACCCTCTCGGGCGTCGGGATCATCCTCGGGGCCGGGATCTATGCCCTGCTCGGGGAAGCGGCCGGCATGGCCGGAAACGCCGTCTGGCTGACGTTTGCCATCGCTGCGGCCATCGCCGGTTTCAGCGCGCTCGGTTACGCCGAACTCTCGTCGATGTACCCCCGTGCGAGCGCCGAGTTCGAGTACGTTAGAAACGCCTTCGGGAGGAGGCTCGCCTTCGTCGTCGGGTGGCTGATCGCCCTCTCCGGGATCCTCGGGGCCGCGACCGTCTCGCTCGGGTTCTCCGGCTACTTCTCGGACCTCTTCGGCGTCCCGGCTCTCCCCGCCGCGATCCTCCTCCTCCTCGTCCTTACCGGGGTCCTCCTCTACGGCATCAGGGAGACCGCCCGGGCCGCCGTCGCCATGACGCTCATCGAGGTCGGGGGGATCGTCATGGTCATCCTGATCGGCCTCCCGTACCTTGGCCGGGTGGACTATCTCGAGATGCCCTTCGGGGTTCCAGGTCTCCTGCAGGCCTCCGCACTCGTCTTCTTCGCCTACATGGGGTTTGAGGAGATCGTGAAACTCTCGGAGGAGACCAAAGACCCGGAACAAACCATCCCCCGCGCCCTGATGATCGCGCTCGTCATCTCTGTCCTTCTCTACATCCTGGTCTCACTCGCTGCCGTCTCGGTCGTCGGGTGGGAACAGCTCGCCGCCTCCCGGGCGCCCTTCGCCGAGGTCGCGGCCGTCGCTCTCGGCCCTGCGGCGTTCACCCTTATCTCCGTCATCGCCCTCTTTGCTACGGCAAACACCGCCCTCCTGATGATGATGGCGTCGTCCCGGATCCTCTACGGAATGGCCTCCTCCTCCTCGCTCCCTTCGGTCTTCGCCCGGGTGCACCGCCGGACGCGGACGCCCTGGGCGGCAACCATCGCCGTCGCACTCGCCTCCATCGTCTTCCTCTTTGCCGGCGAGATCGACTTCGTTGCAAGCATCACGAACTTCACGCTCTTCGTGACGTTTGCCATCATCAACGCCTCCGTGATCCTGCTCCGCTACCGCGCTCCGGACGTGGCCCGACCGTTCCGGATACCGGGCAACATCGGCAGGTTCCCGCTCATCCCGGCCGTCGGGATCGTCTCGACCCTCCTCCTCCTCACCCAGCTGGGCTCTCTCGTGCTGATGGTCGGCGGGGTGATGGTCGTCATCGGCGCGCTGATCGCCCTCTTCGGCGAGAAGGGGTCGGCCGCTCCCTAACCTTCTCCCGGCTCTTTTGCCCGGTAGCGCTCGATCTCCCCGACCGCCTCCAGTCTCCCGTCCGAGAGGACGGATATGGCGCCGTGACCGCATGCGACCAGGCACCGGCGGCCGGCCGGGGCGAGTTCTTCGTCCGTTTCCCGGATCAACTCAAGCAACGCCTTCCTCTCCTGGCGTGCACGGTCGCTGTCGACGTTGACCGAGGTGACCAGGAAGTCGGCAAGCGAGTTGTAGCGCTTCCGCTCCTCGTCGAGGCTTCCGAAGTTGATCAGGGTGTCGGCGGTGAAGATGATCCCGTGTGTGGGGCAGAAGAAGTAGACCTGGCCGTGCATGTGCCCGCCAAGGGATTCCAGCACCTCGAACTCGAGGTCGTGGACCCTGAAGCGTGCGAGGATGGGAAAGATCGAGCGCATCCCGATCCGTCCCGCTGCAAAGACCTCCGGGTTCTTCGGGGGAGTGAACTGCGAGAAGAGGTTGATGACGGTCGTGTAGACCTCTTCGAGGATCGAGGACTCGCTGCGCGACCCGTAGGCCCGGTTTGCCCGGCGGATGATCTCGAGCGACCCGGTGTGCGTATACGCCGTTGCGTCGAAGAACCCCGCCGCCCCGCAGTGGTCGGCGTCGGCGTGGGTGATGTAGATCTGGTTGAGCTTCCCCGGATCCCCGAGGTCGTAGTGCCGGAACATCCGGACGGCGTCTTCGTGGTAAACCCCGTATCCGGTATCGATCATCACCGTCTCGTCCGGGGCGCGGAGCAGGAAGATGTTCCCGCCGCCCGGCATCTGGAAGCAGAAGACCTCGACGTCGTCGGTGAGGGCGATCCGCTGGACGTCGGCGTAGAACCCATCGCCGGTCGTGTTCTTGAGCGTCCGGCCGGTGCGGAGGATGGACTCGAAGACCTCTCTTGGATCCTGGCCGAGGCTGTTCAATTCCTGGACGATGTGGTTGACGTCCTGCAGGAGCGAGAGCAGGAACTCGTCCTCCGCCGTCCCGATCAGTCCTCGCACCGCCTGGGCGAACCGGACGTAGAAGACGGTGTCGTCGAGCTGCTCGCCGGTGGTGTCATACTCGAGGATCTCAAGCCGGTAGCGGGACTTCAGCCGGTCGAGCAGGCTCTCGACGATCGCGGTCTCTTCGACGTTCAGGCTGATGGTGACTCTGCCGGGGTCGCACCGCCGGTCGTCGAAGTCGATGTAGGCGATGTTCGCCCCCGCCCCGGTGATGTAGGTGAGGAGCTCGAAGAGGGATCCGGGCTCGTGAGGGAGGTATACGGAGAATTTGAGAAATCCGAGGGTGGGGAGCGACTCCTGGAGGTAGCCGAGCGCATGGAGGTCTTCTTTCATCCGGGAGTATCCCTCCGGTTCCGCGGCAACCTCAAAGAAGACCGTGGCGGGATCGATCCGGCGGTCGTACTGGATGCGGATGATGTTACCGGAGTAGGACTTGACGATCTCGGCCACGCGATGCAGCGTGCCCGGTTTATCGGGCACTCTGGCGACAAAAGAATATTTATTCACCCGGTTCACCTTATGATTCCATAGAGGTGAGCGACCGTCCTATAAGCACTTTTTTGTGCGGTGCGACACCTCTGACGAGAAAAGGGAGGCTTCTTTGGCCGCTGATCACGCCGCCATGAACTTCCGGCAGACCGCCTGCGCCCAGGCGCGGACGACCTGAACGTCGCGGAAGTCCCCGGTCTTTGCCCGGATCATCTTGATGATGGTGCGGTCGGTGAAGGAGAGGCCGCCGCTCTCCAGTCTGCCCGGGAAGATACCGACCTCCACCGGGTTGACGAGCATCCTGACGGCGTCCATCGATGCCTCCGCTTTCCTGAGGATCTCGGGGCTTCTGTCCGTGACCGTGAGGCCCACGGCGAAGTAGGCGACCGGGATGGTGCGGAGGTGGTTCTGGTTCTTCTCGATGAAGACCTGCGGTTCCGGGAGCCACTTCCCCATGTAGATCGGGCTCCCGATGACGGCGGCCCGGTACGGGGAGAGGTCCCGGACCTCGCTCACCGGCATTACATCAACATCGGCGCCTGATCTGCGGAGTTCTTCGCCAATCGCCTCCGCCACTTCTGCGGTCGAGCCGTAACGGGTGGCGTAGGCAACAAGAATCCTCTCTGTCATGTGTAGGTACTTCGTGCTCGAACGGGTTATCTTCTTATGGGTTGGTCCCCCTTTCTGGTTCGATGACGACAGGAGATGAGGATACTGAGCGGTGGTATCGGAGGGGTCGGGTCCTCTGCACCACCGGATGTTTCAGCGATGCGGTCGTCTGTTACGATGAAGCACTTGAGCTCTCCCCCGCCGACCCTCTCCTCTGGCGGAGAAAGGGTTTTGCGCTCATCAAGGCCGGCCGCTACGCCGAGGCGGCCGCCTGTTTCGACCGGGCGCTCAGCCTCGACCCCGGCGATGCGACGGCATGGCAGCGGAAGGGCTACGCCCTCGCGCACCTCGGGGAGCATGAAGATGCGGTCGCCTGCTTTGACCTGGCGCTCGGCCTTGACCCGGAGCACGTTCTCGCCTGGCAGAGCCGGGGCTGGGTGCTCGGGGTGATCTGCCGCTACGACGAAGCGATGGAATGTTACGAGGCAGTCCTCTCGATCGACCCGGAGCGGGGGTCCGCGGTCTGGCACCGGGATCGGATGCGGGAGAGGCGGGATCTCGCGGCGCTCGAGGCCGAGATCCGGGAGGCCGAAGGGGTCGTCGAGGTGCCGGCCTGCATCCGCGACGTCGTCCGGGAGCGGGACTACGGCAACGTGTCTCTCGCACGGACGGTGCTCCGGGAACTCGCCCGCCGGGCGGAGAGCGCGGCGGTTCAGGGCCGGTGAGTCTTCTCGTCCGGTGCCGGTCCCTTCTTTGCGGTGCTGTACAAATCGGGTAAGACATTTTCGAGGTATTTGACGGCATCGTTGATCCGGCGGACCTGCTCCCGGATCCACCCGGCGGTCTCTTCATCCTCCATCAGATCTGCCCGAGCGAGGAGCACCTGCAGGGGGTTTCTGATGCGATCGGAGATGGTGGCGAGGAGTTCCCGGGCAGAGTCGGCGGCCTCATTCTCCACTCGTGCCGAATACAGGGCGTACTGTCCGGAGGAGCCAGCAGGGAACCGGCCACGTCCTGGATTGGGATCACGGGCGTCCGACTCCCCGTCCGGCCTCTCCGGAGCATCGGTGTTTGTCGTCATCGGGCTGTGTTGCACACTCCAATCGGTCGTCTCTTACCGGGGCCCCGGAGGAGTGCCGTTCTCCATGCCGCCGGGCATCCCGCCTTCTCCCATACCCTCCAAAACCCCGAGCGCTTCTATGAGTTCCTTCTCGGAGACACCGAGCGTTGCCGCTGCATCAGCGAAGATGTTCCGGCCCTGGCCCGGTTCGCCGAGCGCCGCCCGGAGTTCCTCTTCGGTGACCCCGAGCGCGACCGCGGCCGAGGCGAAGTCCATCTGCGGCTGCTCACGCTGCCCCGGGGCCGTCCCGTTTGCCCGAGGCGCTCCCACGTCTTCTTGCGGCTGCCCTGCGGGCTGTGATTCACCGCTCGCGCTGGTGCATCCGCATGCTGCTGCAATAACGACGAGCATAGCGATCGCACAGATACCAATCTGTTTTCTTGCGACATATGTTTCGGGTAAAAATGGGTAATCTCCTGTCTGTACACTATTCGGCCCGCAGCGCCTCGATCGGGTCGAGGTTAGATGCCCGCCATGCCGGGTAAACCCCGGTGACGATGCAGATTGCGGCGCCGATGGCCATGGCTATCGGGACGTAACCGATGCTCCCGGGAGCGAAGAAGTACTCGGTGGTGCCGACCATGCCAAGCACGACGATATAGCCGATGACGATGCTCGCAACGGCACCGATGACCGCTCCGACGATCCCGAGAATCCCTGCCTCGTAGATGAACATCCGCAGGATCTCGGTTCGCTGCGTCCCGATGGAGCGGAGGATCCCGATCTCCCGTATCCGTTCGTTCACCGACATCATCATCACGTTGAAGATCGAGACCGCGGCGACGAGGAGCGAGATCCCTGCGATCGCCATCACGAACGTCGTCATCGTGGAGACCGTCGAGGTGATGCTCTCCGTCATCCGGCTGCTGTCCTGGATGGTGACCGTATCTTCTTTCCGGTTGAGTTCGTCTTCGATCGCCTCCGTGACCGCATCGATATCGTTCAAGTCGTTCACGACGATGTTGACCTGATCGTACTCACCTTCGCCGCCGTAGATGCCGACAAAGAGTTTCTGGGTCCCGATGATCGCCATATCCGTGGAGAGATCCATCGACATGCCGCGCTCCTCGAGGATGCCGACGACCCGGACGGTCGTGGTGGACCCCTCGTCGGGGTCGCCGATATCGATCTTGCTCCCGATCTTGAGGTCGAGCCGTTCTGCAAGCGTCGGCCCGACGACCACCGAGGTCGTGCTCTTGGGGTACTCCCCCGTCTCGACGGTGAGAATCTCGCGCATGATCTCCGCATCAAGGCCGTAGATGGTCGCTCTTCCTTCTTCCGAGCCGACCTCGATCTGGTCGGATTCCGACATAATGGTGTAGGCGGTCCCGTACTTCGCGACGATGCGTTGAATTGTCTTGAACTCTTTTTCCGTGATCGCATCGTCGTCGTCGGAACTACCGCCCCCGCCTCCGGGCCCTCCCATCATGCCGCCCCCACCCCCGGTGTAGGGGGTGACGGTGAGTTTGTTCGCCATATCGGAGAGTTCCTCCGTGACCGAAAGCGTCATGTTCGCCCCCATCATGCCGATCGAGGCGATGGCGACGACGCCGATGACGATGCCGAGGGCGGCAAGGACCGAACGGAGGAAGTGGAGCCGGACACTCCGTACCGAGAGCGCGAAGATGATGTCGTTTCCGATCATGCGACCATCCCGTCCCGTATCGTGATCGTCCTGTCCGCGTACTCGGCGGTCTCCGGGTTATGGGTCACCATGACGATCGTCCGGCCCCTGTGGTGGAGGTCGCCGAGGATCTCCATGATCTGGAGGCTCGTCTGCGAGTCCAGGTTCCCGGTCGGTTCGTCGCAGAGGAGGATCGCCGGGTCGTTGACGAGCGCTCTCGCAATGGCGATCCGTTGCTGCTGGCCTCCCGAGAGTTCGTTTGGCTTATGTGCCGAGAGATTTTCATCGATCCCGACCATGGCGAGCAGATCCCGCACCCTTCCGGTGTCGTCGTTCTTCCTGTGCTTCATGATGTAGGGGTATTCGACGTTCTCGTAGGCGGAGAGGAGGGGGATGAGGTTGAACTTCTGGAAGATGTAGCCGATGGAGGTGAGCCGGAGGCTGGTCAGCTCCCGGTCGTCCATCTCCCGGGTGTTCTTCCCGGCGAGGAAGAGGTCGCCCGACGTGGGGCGGTCCAGGCACCCGATCTGGTTGAGGAGGGTCGACTTTCCCGACCCCGACGGCCCCATGATGGCGACGAACTCCCCCTCGTCGATCCGGAGGGATATCCCTCTTAACGCCGTGACGTCCCCCGAAGGGAGGGGGTAGATTTTTTTGACGTCGTCGAGTTCGATAACCGGACTGCTCATCTGTCTTCCCCCGGTTACTTGTGGAACCGCTCACGGATCTTTCCTAAGTAACCCTTCCGCCATGCGGCGACGACGGCCACGCCTCCGATGATCACGAGGAGGATCTCGACTACCGGGATCTGTGAAAACCCGCTGCCGAACGATCCGAACATGCCCATGCCGCCTCTTCCGCCCTGCGGGCCGCCGCTCATGCCGGACGGCATCGTGCTGCCGGTGCCGGCCTGTGATGCCTGCCCTGCGGAGGAGAGGGAGACAGTCACGGTCTCGCTGAAGGTTTTGCCGTTCTCGTCTTTGTACTGGACGAGGAGCGGGATGGACGATGCGCCTTCGGCGCTGCACGTGACCTCGAAGCTCGAGAAGTCGTCCGATTCCAGCCCGCCGACGACGTAGACCGGGTAGGGGTCCGTCGGGGTCGCGGGGTCGTCGACGGTGACCTTGACCGAGTATGCATCCTCCAGGCCGGCGTTGGTCACGTCCCCGGTCAGCGTGATCGCGCCGCCGCTCTGCGAGACCTCGATGTTGTTGACGACCATGTCGGGCGCAACCGCCCGCTCGCCGATCTCGACAGGGACGGTCAGGACGGCGTGGTGTTCGTTGTTTCCGTTCCGGTAGGAGACGTCGAACGTGAGTTCGGTCGATCGCGATGCCAGGATCCGGAACGAGGCGCTCTTCTCCTCGTCCGGTGCGAGGGCGCCGAGGAAGACGGCCGTCTGGGTGCTCCTGATGCCTTCGCCGGTCGGGGTGACGGTGACGCCGCTCACGCTGCCCTCACGGGGGTTCCCGACGGAGAGGACGATGGTGTCTTCACTGTTTGCCGGGAAGGTCTCCGGGGCGTCGACGACGTTGACCTGAATCTCGGTGCTCTCAACCGTCACCGGAACAGAGTAGCGGACGCTTCCGCTGTCCCGGAGGTCCAGGTAGAAGGTCGGGTAGTAGATGCCGTCTGCGGTGTCGGCCCGCACGGTGAACGTGAACGACATGGTGTTCCCGGGGCCAATGGTGCCCACCGAATCGTAGGTCTTGTCGTTGACGACGGCAATTCCGTTGGGATAGAGTTCAGCCCTGCTGATGGCAACGCCTGTCTCCCCGGTGTTCTTGATATCGACCGTCACCGTGCCGGTATCCCCGCGCATGAGCGTCTCGGGATTGACGGTGACGTCGGTGACCGCGATCTGTTCTTCCGCCGACGCATTGGCCGCTGACACAGCACCCACGATTGCCGAGAGAAGGAGGAGCAGAATGCAGAGATTGCGCATCATTCGCTCCGCCTCCGGGGCATGGTATGGTATCGGTGCTGCTCTGGTATCGATCTGGCAGGTTTCATGGTCTTTTCACTCGTTTTGAATCTGCTGCTCTGATGTCGCGTCCCCCCGAATCTGCGGGGAGGGCTGTCCGACAATGTAATGCATATTTTACATATTGTTATTTATTTGTTACTAATTGCTAGAGATAATGAACATAATAGCGGGTGGAATCGACAAATCTGGCAAGAGGTACCGGGTTTACGGATACGTTCCGGTTAACTCTGTCCAACCACCGGCGTCTGCAGGCAGGGGAGTCGTTTGCGAGGTTTTGAAATCAAACGGCGCACGGGAGGGATCGCCTGTGTCGCGCCCCGGGAAAGGACAGGAGAGAGGGGGTGATGACCGGGCAGCAGGACGTTTCATGAGTCTGGTGAGTCTGATCTTCGGGTGGTGTGTATCGCATAACCGACTCCCGGACTTTGAGTGGGTGATATTGGCATACTGCTGCCCAATAATCCTTCCCGAGCGTTGCCGTCGGAGAAGCGGTGACGAAAATCTCTTCCTCCATCTTCTGCCGGTATCCTGATTGACGGTCGTTTTTACTCAGCGGTTTCGGTTACCTCCATTCTGCTCTTGGGCGGTGATCCCGCACGGGACGGCGGAACCATCTCGCCACGTAAAAACTATTGTACATTTTGTTATTAAAACATTACTGATCGCCGCCACTTCCACCATGAGAACAGATTTTGCGGTAGTCCGGCCGGCGAAGGCCTGATGCTCCGCTCCGTCACCGAAGCCACTAAAAGACCGTTGTATCAGGAAGCCTCTATCCCAGACGAGCCCTGGCCTATTTCTGTTCTGCCGTATCGCCGTAGAGAAAGATCTCCTCGATGGTGACGCCGAAGAACCTGGCGATCTTGAAGGCGAGGTCGAGCGACGGGTCGTACTTCCCCTTTTCGATGGCGAGGATGGTCTGCCGAGTGACCCCGAGCTCGTTTGCGAGCCCTTCCTGGGTCAGGTCGTGCATCGCCCGGTAGACCTTAATCCTGTTCTTCATCGGTATCCCATTCTCCGTACTTGCGCGCGTAGTACATCCTGAATCCGACATACAGGAATATCATCAGGCAGAGCAGCGCCATCTGGAGGATAGCAAAATTGCCGATGACCGGAAATTCGAGCATGTCGGGTGGGGCCGTTCCGGGAGGGCCCGGATGGGGTGGGCGTAGGCCGAGCGGCCTGGAAAAAACGGCGACGGCACTCCCCAGGTTGACCACGAAAAAGGTCACCCAGAAGACCTCCAGTGTCCGGAGCGCCGCCTTCTGCGTGATCATCGCCGTCCGTTCGTCCTCGACCCTGTCTTCAACCATCCTTCGCGCCCCGTAGATCAGGAGGACACCAAGAACGAATGCGACCTGGATCAGGATCGACCTCTCAAGCTCCACCGAGAGCCAGAAGATGCCGACCTCGGCGAGCGCAACGATACCGGCCAGAAGATAGAACGTGTTTCGCTTCATAACAGCCTATGTATACTATCTTGGGCATTTCGTTATTAATGTTTAACTTCAAGGGGCTGCAGGAGATCCCGCTGTCCTGACAGATGCCCTGTGCAGTTATCCGGGTTATTCCCCGCTGGAAAGGGTTCTTGGTGCCCCTTCCTTTCTGCGCCGTCGCGGGTGCCGATATCCCCTGGTCCGGCGATGAGCGAGATGGATACAGAGTAGTTATTTTACAGAAAATGCGGGACGTTATCATTAAGTGGACTTCCTTCCTTAATCCTGTTAACCGAATAGAACTAAAACAGGTAACCTATGACGACTACACCTCTACACCCCGGCTCGATCCTCGAAGAGACCATAGGAGAGATCCGGGAGATCCTCGGAAGCGATCTTGACTCCATCACCGTGGAGCGGGTTGTCATCGGTATCTTCTTCTCCGGCGTCACACTCAGCGACGGCTCCGGGGGCCTCTGTTTCACCCCGATAAAGGAGATCCCGGAAGCGGTCTGCTGCCCGAGTTCGGCCCGCGCCATGCCCTACCCCGGACGGTTTACGGGGCGAAGCGCCGCGGAGTTCCTCCGCGACCTTCCCCGTGCGCCCCCGCTCAAGAAGGCGGTCGGTATCGCTATCTTAAACGCCCTCTCCGAGTCCTGCTGGAAGCGCCGGCCCGACTACATCCGGGAGACCGGACAGGACATCCTCGATACCGTGCCGCTGCCCGAGGACGGGTACGTCGTGGTGGTGGGGGCGCTCGTGCCGGTGATCCGGCGGCTCAAGGCGCGGGGAAAGCCGTTCGGGATCCTCGAACTCGACCCGCGCACGTTGAAGCCCGACGAACTGCCCTATGTGGTTCCTCAGGATGAGGCGGATGCAGCGGTCCGCAGGGCCGATATGCTCGTCATCACCGGCACCACCCTCATCAACAACACGCTTGAGCCCCTGCTTGCCCTCGCCCGGCCCGGCGCCTCGATCGTCGTCGTCGGACCGACCGCCAGCATGCTTCCGGATGCATTCTTCCGGCGCGGTGTAACGATACTCGGCGGGGATATCGTCACCCGCCCTGACGAACTGCTCGATACGATTGCGGAGGGCGGATCCGGGTACCATTTCTTCGGCAAATCCGCCGAGAAGGCGACCTTCCGCCGGTCGGAAACCCCCTGAACGAACTTTTTTACAGGTTCAAGGTTCAAGGGATGCAAGAAAGCCCCCGGCTAAAGCCCGCGGGGATGAATCGCACCCTCTGTCAGTTCGCTTTCACCTCGCACGGGATACCCTTTTAGTCATATCACAATACCATTGTTCTCTGTGCAGGGTGGGGCACACTCGAATCGACGTTTGTGGAGATCAGGACCACTCAGGTGGATAAGTTTTAGATGAGCCTGATGGATCACTTTTGAATGAGCCAAAACAGACTCTGATCTTTTGCACTCCCTGATCGGCGGCGACGATCTCACATATCCAGTCCCGCCCTATACCTCTGCTCCGCTCTGCATGCAGTCTTATCTGACCATACGGTGGACAACCCCCTTGAAGTCCGCTATACAATCGATCCTCAAAACGTACATGTCTGTCTGCAGCCGGGAGGTAGGCTTTGCCAGGTGCTCTTCCGGCACACCCTGCCGCGCTCCCCGCCGGCCTGGCTTCTTTTGTTCTCGGTATGGATGAGGTATATCTATGATTAGCACAGATCATACCTCGATGACGACTACGGAGTTCATCCCCGTATCGCAAAAAACATACGAGGAGATCTCGGATCTGAAGGGTCCCAACAGAACGTTCGACGAAATTATCGCGAATCTGGTGGAGCAGGCGAAGAAGCAGCAGCTTGAGAACGACGTCGAAGCGATTCTTGCCCGCAATCGGTTCGTGGAGATATAACCGTGGCGTTTCGGGTTCTCGTGGATGAGGATGCGTGTGTGTTTTTGCATTCCCTCAATCCAAAGAGCCAACGAATCGTCAGGGATTATATCAACACTTTGAAAGAGGACCCGTATCCTGGAACAGGGGGCAAAGAGAAACTTCGCACCGGCAAAAACAGGATCATTTACCGGATGCACATTGCACGCTCTTTTACGGCAATCTATACCATCGATCCGCGCAATGATATCGTTCATATCATCCAGATCCTGACCACTGAACGGGCACATCGAAGATACGGGCGTATGTGATCGGTCTCAGTACTTCGCTAATAATAGCCTCTGCAATCGACTCATCAATCTCGCATAGCGACCCAACGGAATCGGCAGCACCGGACTTTGCGGCTTCGCGTGAGGTTGTCGTTCTTTTCGGCATGACTCTACCATGACATGAATCCCTGGCAACGGTGGTGTGTGAAGCTCATGGGACAATGTGATGACCTCCGGGAGCCTTACCCGGACGAGTTGCCCGGGTAAGAGTGTGAAGGATGATGTCCATGGCCTTAACCTGACGCCAGTGAGGATCACCACACTACCAATCCCGGTGATGCAGGTCCCGGTCGGTGAAACGTGAATCTCCCGGCTAAAGCCCGGGGAGAATGTCACGGGCGGATCTTCTGGAGCAGAAACGGATCCGCCTCCGGTGCATCTGCGCCGGCGGACGGTCCTGTTGCTCTCTTCGACCGATCCTTATTTCCGGCGGTGTGAATTGTTAATTTTACTTAGTTAACATGCCTGAAAATAAAAGCATATTTAATTAACTATGAAGAAGAATCAATATCCCTACATGGCTGATGCAGAACCGACGAGATCACCTCTTACGGCACCGACCGGCGCTCCACCGGAGACCCGGTTGCAGACAGCCGGTGCGGCATCGACCCCGTCCGTCTCGGACCGGGAACTGCCCAATTACCGGTTCCGGTTCATCCTTCTGATACTCGCCGCCGTCTCCTGCATCATCGGGTCGTTTGCCGTCGGCAGGTTCTCGCTCGCCGTCGCCGACGCCGTTCTCATCCTCCTCTCGCCGGCCTTTTATTTCGCCGTGTCGCTGGATGTCCCGGTCCTGAACGATATCATGCACATTCTCCTCTCGCCGCTCATATCCGTGGCGGAGACCTGGGACGATGCGATGTACAGCGTCGTCTTCAACATCCGCCTGCCGCGGATCCTCGCGGCGCTTCTCGTCGGGGCCGCCCTCTCGACGGCCGGCGCCGCATACCAGGGAATGTTTCAGAATCCTCTTGTCTCTCCCGATATCCTCGGAGCATCCGCCGGTGCCGGTTTCGGCGCGGCTCTTGCCATCAACTGCTATCTCGGGACCGGGGCGATCACGATCTTCGCCTTCGCCGGTGGTCTTGTTGCGGTCGGCACCGCGTATGCGGTCAGCCGCCTGACGAGAGGAAACCCCACCCTTGGTATGGTCCTTGCCGGAATCCTTGTCGCCAGCCTCTTCTCCGCATCCACCTCCTACATCAAACTCGTCGCCGATACCAACGACCAGCTGCCGGCCATCACCTACTGGCTGATGGGCAGCCTTGCCGGCGCGACCATGAAGGACGTCTACTTTGCGGGCGTGGTGATCGTCATCGGCCTCATCCCCCTCTACCTGCTCCGCTGGAGGATGAACGTCCTCACCCTCGGCGAGGACGAGGCGAAGAGCATGGGGATCAACACCCACCTGCTCCGGCTGATCGTGATCCTCTGTGCAACCCTCGTTACGGCGGTCGCCGTCTCGATCTCCGGCATCATCGGCTGGGTCGGCCTCGTCATCCCGCACTTCTGCCGGATGATCTTCGGCTACGACTACCGGAGGATCATCCCTGCGGCAATCGTTATGGGCGGCGGTTTTCTTCTCCTGGTGGACAATTTCGCCCGGACGATCGCAACCACCGAGGTGCCGCTCGGCATCCTCACCGCGTTCGTCGGAGCGCCGATCTTTGCCTATCTGCTGATGATGGGGGGGAAGCGGTCATGAGCCTGGAGATATCGCACCTCTCCTTTGCCTACGGCAGGCGCACCCGCCTGGTGCTCGACGATGTCTCGTTCTCGGTGAAGGAGGGAGACCTCCTCGCCGTGCTCGGGCCGAACGGCGTCGGGAAGAGCACGATGTTCCGGTGCATCCTCGGATTTCTGCGAAACTACCGGGGCAACATCCGGCTGAACGGTCTGGATATCAAGACGCTCGATCACAAGGAGATTGCAAAGCACGTCGCCTACATCCCCCAGTCGACGCACCCGGTCTTCAACTACACGGTGCTGGACGTGGTCCTGATGGGTCTGACCAATCAGGTGCGTCTGCTTGGTACGCCGAACCGGAGCCACATCGATGAGGCGTACGCGGCGATGGAGAACCTTGGCATCGCCCATCTCCGGGATGCAGGATACGGCGAGATCAGCGGCGGCGAGCGGCAGCTTGCCCTGGTCGCCCGTGCGCTTGTGCAGAAGGCAAAGATCCTGATCATGGACGAGCCGACGGCAAACCTGGATTACGGCAACCAGTTTCGGGTGATGTGCCGGATATCGGATCTCGCGAGGGACGGCTACATCATCATCCTCTCGACCCACAACCCGGACCATGCGTTTCTGTACGCGAACCGGACGCTGATGATCTACGGCGGGAGGGTGATCGCTGATGGGACGCCGGAGGATGTTCTGGACGCAGGCCTGATCAAGGATGTCTATGGTGTGGATGTACATATCGAGGATTACCAGTACGGCTCACGCCGCCACAAACTCTGCATCCCGATCGACGGTGGGGTCGGGAAGCACGAGTAGTATTTTTGTTAATATTAAATTATTTATTTACCCTAAATTGTAATGAAAAATATTTAATCTGCCTGCACCCAGATCATACCTATGTAACGTTCCCGTTCTCGGGAGGTACACGTATGAAGACAGTAATGAAAATGCTCGTGGTTCTCGTTCTCCTCTCCGGCACCGCCGTCGCATTCTGCAGCGCCGCCGAGGAGACCCGGACATTCGTCGACGATGTCGGCCGGGAGATCACCCTGCCGGTCAAGATCGATGCGGTCTCGCCGTCCGGCCCCCTGGCACAGATCGTGCTCTACTCAGTGGATCAGGACCTCTTCGTGAGTGTCTCCAGCGAGTTTACCGATGCACAGGCAAAGTACATCGATCCCCGGCTTCTGACGCTTCCGGTCACCGGCCAGTTCTACGGTTCCAAGGCCGCGACCATGAACCCCGAGTCGATCATGGAGTTGAACAAAAACCTCAACATCGACGTGGTTCTGGACATCGGTGAAGCAAAGGAGACCATGAAGCCGGACCTCGACGATATCCAGTCGAAGACCGGTGTGGGGTTCGCGTTCGTCACCCAGAACAAGCTCAAGGAGATCCCCGGCTCCTATGTGAAACTCGGCGAACTTCTCTCCCGCCCGGAGCGCGGCCAGGAACTCGCCGACTACGTCTCGGCGCTTCTTGCCGAGTTTGATACCGGCATGAAGGAGGTCGGCGACAATAAGAAGTCCCTGATCTACGTGACCGCCATCGACGGCAACTCCGTGTCCACGATCGGAAAAGGGTCGTATCATGCCGAGGTTATCGATTATGTCGGCAACAACCTCGCAAAACCCGCGACGACCGGCGGGCCGGGCGACGAGTACACGATGGAGGATATCCTCCAGTTGAACCCCGATTACATCATCGTGGGGTACGTCGACGGGCACGCCTACTATAACACGATCATGACCGATCCGATGTGGCGGTCGCTCTCCGCGGTCAGGAACGGCAATGTCTACGAGGCTCCCTACGGCCCGTACAGCTGGATGGGCGGTCCGCCGTCGATTCAGCGGCTGCTCTCGATGATCTGGCTCGGCAACCTGATGTACCCGGACGTCTTCGACTACGATATCGATGAGCGCGTCAAGGAGTTCTACTCGCTGTTCTTCAGGTACGACCTGACGGATGCGGAGCTGGACGACCTGATGGTGTATGCAAAGCCCGCACCGGCGTCTGCGTCGGCACAGGCAACCACGCAGGCTCCGGCCCCGCTCTTCGGCGTTCTTGCAGGTCTCGCCGCAGCAGCGGCTGTTGCCGGGAGGGGACGCAACCGGTGAGTTGCATGGCGGTCGACTACATCGCTCTCTGGAACGAGCAGCACGAGGCGGCGAACCGCCAGAAGCAGGTCTGGAACGACGGCAGAAGTTTCTGGGAAGACCCGGCAAACATCCGCCGGTTTGTGGACCGGCTGCTGAACGGCGACCGGTCGCGTATCGTTGACCAGATTGCGGCGATGCAGATCCCTCCCGGGTCCACGGTGCTCGACATCGGGGCGGGTCCGGGGACTCTTGCCGTCCCCCTTGCTCTCGCGGGCTGCGACGTCACGGTCGTGGAGCCGTCCGCCGGGATGCGGGCCGCGATGAAGGAGTACCGGGCGTTCTCCGGGGCTCCGGAGATCCGCGAGATCCCCTCCCGGTGGGAGGATGCGGACCCGGCGGAGGTGGGGACGCACGACGTCGTCGTCGCTTCGTTCTCGCTCGCGCTCGACGACATCGGCCCTTCCCTCAAAAAGATAGACTCGGTGGCGAAGCGGTCGGTACACCTCTTCTGGTTCCTGACGCCGCCCGCGTGGACCGGAGCGAACTTCAGTCTCTGGCCGCGACTGCACGGGAGCGAGTTTGCTGCCGAACCGACGGCGGATCTCCTCTGGAACTGTCTCTGCCAGGTCGGGATCTACCCGGATCTCACGGTCGAAGACGTGGATAAAGGGCAGCGCTACCCGACCGAGGAGGAGGCTGTTGCCGACTACTGCCGGCGCCTGTATGCCCACGACGACCGGCAGCGGGAGATCGTCGCCTCGTTCGTGCATGAGCGGATCGTGCGGACCAAGACCGGGTTCTGTATCCCGGGGTCATCGAAGACGGCCCATATTCGGTGGGAGAAGTGACACTTCATCCGGGCTTGGGACCCACCTCGTCGGGCTAAGGATGGAAACCTGAACTGGATTAAAAAAACGGGGGAAGGGGAAACCCAATCTACCGGTGCGCGAAATACGCGCTCACCCGGCCGCCCTCGACGGAGTCGACCCGGGCAAACCCGATCCGCTCGAACTGGACGACCCTATTCGCCTCGCCGGCGACCGATGGTTCGCAGAACCCTTCGAGGGTCCCGTCCTGCTGGAGAAGGGTGCAGGGGAGTTTTGCATCCGCCGGCAGCCACTGGATGATCGGCGCCTTCTCGCGCCGGGCATCCTCGAGTGCGTCGCCTGCGTAGGATACCCGCGGTGTATCGCCGTCCCACGCTATCCCGACGTTGTAGAGGTCTTTCAACCGGACCATGCTCCTCCCTTCGATATCCGCCCGCGGGAGGAGGATCCTCCCTTCGGCGACGAGCGTCCTGACCCCCCGGGCGGGATCGCCCGGATGGAGGGCCGCGTGGGCCTCGCGGTAAGGGGCGTCCTCGACGGTCACCTCGACCGGGTCGGGCACGAAGAAGTAGCGGTTCGCCTTCGGGTCAACGATCTCCTTGTTCCGTGAGTAGAGGTTCTCCCACGAAAACGATATGTCGGTCTCTCCGATCCCGATATCGATCATGGCGTTCCGGACGGCTTCCGGCTCGATGCCCCGGCGCGCGATCGCCCGCATCGTCCCGAGATGGATGTCGTCCCAGCCGGTGTAGAGGCCGCTCTTGATCCCCTCGCGCATCCCCGACGTCGAGAGGACGACGCCCGATATCCCCATCCGCCCGTAGTGGCGGTAGACCGGCGGCTTCCACCCGAAGTAGTCGAAGAGGTAGCGCTGCCGTCTCGTGTTCGCGATGTGGTCCTTGCCGCGGATGACGTGGGTGATCCCGAGCAGGTGGTCGTCCACCGCGACCGAGAAGTTCATCAGCGGAAAGACCGTGTTCTCCACCCGCGGGTGGAGCGGCGTGTTCACGATCCGCATCGCCGAGTAGTCCCGCATCGCCGGGTCGGGATGGTCGAGCTCCGTCTTCACCCGGACGGTCGCGTCGCCCTCGTAGAACTCCTGATCAAGCATCTTCTGCCAGAGTTCCAGGTTCTCCTCCACCGTCCGCTCCCGGCAGGGGCATGCCTTCCCCTTGAGTTTGAGTTCGCGGAAGCGTTCGGAGTCGCAGACGCAGACGTAGCCGCCGCCGAGTTCGATCAGCCTCCTGCACCAGTCGTAGTAGATATCGAGGCGGTCGCTCTGGTAGACGATATCGGTGATCCCGAGCCCCAGCCACTCGATGTCCTCGAGGACCATCGCGTATGCCTCGGGATCGACCCTCCTCGGGTCGGTATCCTCGACACGGAGGACGTACCGCCCGCCGTAGCGTTTGACGTAGTAGTCGTTCAGGACGGAGGCGCGAGCGTGCCCGAGGTGCAGCGGCCCGCTCGGGTTCGGCGCGAACCGCATCACCACGCCGTTCTCCGCGCCTTCGAGCGCGGGGAGTTCCCTCGACTTCTCGTGCGTCTCGGTGAGTTCCGCAACAAGTTCGGGGGCGAGTTCTTCGAGACGGCTCCTCCTCTCCGCCGCGCTCATCGCCGCCACCTCCGCAATCGCCTTCCCCGCGAGCGGCCCGAGTTCCTTCGCCCGGCTCCGGAACTCCGGGTGCTTGCCGAGCACCGTGCCGATGACCGTCCCGCTCTTCGGGGCGCTATCGTGCTTCACCGCGTTCTGCAGAGCGTAGATAAAGAGCAGACGCTCGATATCGGTCTCCATGGTATCAGTTGCCTCGAGCGATGAAGAAATCGGCGATATCGCCGAGAAGACGCTTCTCCTCCGAGTCCGGGATGACCGAGAGCGCCTCTTTCGCGACGGTGGCCCGCTCGACGGCGACCGCCCTGACCTCGTCGATGACGCCCGCCTCCCCGAGCCGGGCGATCAGGTCGTCGATCTCGGCTACCGTGAGTCTCCTCCGGTATGGGGCGAGATCGATCCCTTTCTCCCGTGCCCGGATGGCGATCAGGGTCTGCTTTCCTTCCCGAATGTCCGAGGCCCGGTCCTTGCCGGTCACATCGCTGCTCGCGAGGAGATCGATGAGATCGTCCTGGATCTGGAAGGCGATGCCGCTGTTCACCCCGTACTGGTAGAGGGCGTCGGCCTGGATGGCGGTTGCACCCGCAAGGATCCCGCCGATGGCGGCGGATGCCCCGTAGAGCACCCCGGTCTTCTTGCTGACCATCTCCAGGTACTCCATCCCGGTAACATCCTCGCGCTTCTCGAACGCCATGTCCATGCTCTGCCCGTCGCAGATATCGGTGCACGTCCGGGCAAGCATCTTCACCGCCCGGATCTTGGCGGCGTCCGCTGCTTCCGAGAGGCAGATGAACTCGAACGCCTTCGCGTAGAGGACGTCCCCGGCGAGGATCGCCGTCGGTTCGTCCCAGACCGTATGCACCGTCGGCACGCCGCGCCGGACGGCGTCGCCGTCCATGATGTCGTCGTGGATGAGGGTGAAGTTGTGGGTCAGTTCGAGCGAAAGGGCCGCCGGGAGCAGGTCGTCCGAGCTCCCCTTCCTCACCGCATCCGCAGCGAGGATGACGACCGCCGGGCGAAGGCGTTTGCCGCCTGCAAGCAGCAGGTGGGCGCTCGCCCGGAAGAGATCGCCTTGGACGTCTCCGAAGTAACGGTGCAGCGCCTTGTCTATCCGCTCAGCATTCATCTCCAGGTAGTCTTCAAGCGTCGTCATGTAGATTCTCCTACTTAATCAGGACACTCTTCCCGTTCCTCATGATATGAAGGTCGTTTCCGAGGGTATACCCGATCTCCTCCGCGAACTTCGCATAGCCGCCGGTCATGCTGATGTCGCCGTGCGACGGGATGACGTGCTGCGGGTTCAAGAGGTGGAGGAATTCGTAGTGGTCTTCTTTGTAGGCGTGGCCCGAGACGTGCAGTTCGTCGAAGATCCGCACGCCCGCCATCTTGGCACGGGCCTCGACCAGGTAGCGCTGACCGCGGTTCATCGGGTTCGGGATCACCTTCGCCGAGAAGAGGATCTTATCGCCTTTCTCCAGTTTGTAGGGGGTGTCCCCCATCACGATCCTTGTGAGGATGGCGCCCGACTCTCCCTGGTGGCCGGTGACGATCGGGAGGAACTTGTCCTTTCCGGTCTTCATGATCCGCCGCAGCGTCCGGTCAACCGTCCGCCGGTTGCCGAACATCGAGAGCGACTCGGGGAACCCGACCAGTTTCAACTGTTCCGCCGCCGAGCTGTAGCGCTCCATCGAGCGCCCGAGCAGGACCGGTTTTCTGCCGATCTCATGGGCGCATTCGGCGATCGACTTCACACGGGAGATGTGCGACGAGAACGTCGAGACGAAGAGGGCGCTCTTGTCGTCCTCGTAACTCGTGATGGTGTCCCGCACGAGATCCCGTGCGATCTTCTCGCTCGGACACCGCCCGTTGTCGGCGATGTTGACGCTCTCCGTGATGAGAGCGATGACGCCCTCCTTCCCGATCTGGCGCAGCCGGGCAAAGTCCGGGGGTTCCCCGATCACCGGCGTCCGGTCGAGTTTGAAGTCGTTTGCGTAGACGACCGCGCCCCGGGGCGTATGCAGGACCGGGAAGACGGTGTCAATGATCGAGTGCTGGGCGCGCACGAACTCGAGCGTCAGGTGCGGGGAGATGGTGTAGCGCTGCCCGGCTTTCAGGGCGAAGAGCTTGTTGTTCACCCCGAACTTCTGTTCGCCTGCAATCTGCTGCCGGATCAGTTCCGATGTATACGGCGTGCTGATGATCGGGGCGTTGTATCGGTGCGCCAGTTTCGGTATCGCACCGATATGGTCAAGGTGTCCGTGCGAACAGACGATAGCCTTGACACTCCCCTCGATCCCATTCATGATGGTGTCATCAGGAATGGCCTTCATCTCGATCAGGTCCAGGGAATGCATATTCTCAATATCAGCATCCTCGTGGATCATCACCTGGTCGAGCCGGAGGCCCATATCAAAGATGACAATCTCCTTTCCGCAGCGGACGGCGGTCATATTTCTGCCGACTTCGTTATACCCGCCCACTGCTATGATCTCAATATCCATGTTGTCTCCTTGTTGAGATTTTGTGTGGTTACTCGCTGTTTTCAATCATTTGCCGGGTCAGGCCGGTTATATACGTCCTGGCGTGCCGGAGATCCGCTATAGACCGGGATCCCGTCAGGAACATCGCCACGCGGAGTTCGCGGTGCATCGCCTCGATAGCCAGCGAGAGCGCATCATCGCTCTCCATGGCCGGTTTCAAGAGGGGGAGCGCCATGCCCCCGAGGTCTGCCCCGAGAGCAACGGCCTTCGCGATATCGATGCCGGAACGCAGTCCGCCCGTTGCGATGATCGGCCCGCCTGCCGTCCGCACCTCATGAAGGCTCACCACCGTCGGTATGCCCCACGAGAGGAACGCATCCCCGAGATCGGCGAGTTCGGGGCCGCTTGCCCGCAGGCGTTCGATCTTCGCCCACGACGTGCCCCCGTAGCCGCCGATATCAATGGCGCTTGCTCCGGCGCCCCGGATGACCCTTGCGGTTCCGGCCGATATGCCGGAACCCGTCTCCTTCACGATGACGGGATAGGAGAACTCCCGGCAGAGGTTTCGCAGCGCTTCGATGCACCCCTCTGCGTTGTGATCGCCCTCCGGCTGAATCGCTTCCTGGAGCGAATTGACGTGGATGGCGATCGCCTGTGCATCGATCATCTCGACAGCCCGTTCCGCCCACTCGATGCCGTGGTCACGGAGCTGGATGATCCCCAGGTTCGCGCAGAGAAACGCGTGTGGCGCCTCCTCTCGCACGATGGTGAAACTTCCCTCCAGTTCGGGCTTCTCCAATGCCGCTCGCTGAGAACCGACACCCATGCCGAGGTTATACCGTTCCGCGGCCCGTGCGAGCCGCTGGTTCACCTCCAGGGTGTCCGGGTGTCCTCCGGTCATCGCTGCAATGAAGAGCGGGGAGTCGAGTGTCGCGCCGAGGAACCGCGTCTTTGTCTCGATCGCGTCCATGTCGCACTCGGGGAGGGCGTTATGAACCAGGCGCACGTCCTGAAATCCGGCGTCGCCGGCCTCGACGGGCTGCTCGCAGCATATCTGCAGGTGTTCCCGTTTCCTTGAAGACGTGGCGGTCTCTTCTCTCATAGGTTACTCCTTTATGGTTATCGTTGTTCCGCCATGCTCGGTGCCGTCCAGAAACCGGCCGATCTTCGAGACATGGAAGATGTGTGACTCGATGCCAGCATCGGCCAGCGCCAGGAGTTCCGCGATCTTGCCTCGCATGCCCCCGGTCACGTCGGTCTTTCCTGATCCGCCGACATCGAGCGTCGCTGCGGTAGTCCGGTCGATGCGCGGGACGACCGAGCCGTTCGCGAGGACACCGGGAACGTCGGTCGCAAGGCCCACGCGCCCGCTTCCGAGAGCGACGGCAAGCCGGGTGACGAGCTGGTCGCCCGAGACGATGCAAGAGCCCCGGAGACGGTCCATCACCACATCGCCGTGCAGCACGGGCACAATGCCGTGTTCCGTCATTTCGGCGATATGGCGGGTCTCGAACGAGACCAGACGTCTGTCTTCAGCGAGGCAGAGGTCGAGGGGATGGATACCGATCGCCTCGACCCCCGCGTCCCGCAGGGCGGTGACGACCGCCGTGTTCAGGCTCGATACGGCGGTATGCGTCTCGTAGACGCCGGGGACGTTATCTCCGGCGAGACCGTCGTTGATCCGGTAGCGCCGGGCCTCGGGATGCCCGCACGACCCCGCACCGTGGACGAGGACGAGAGCGGTCTCTCTGTGTGCGGCGAGTTCCCCCGCAATCTCGCGCAGGCGGGCGTGATCGATGGCGCAGTCCCCCGACTTGTCGGTGATCACGCTCCCCCCCAGTTTCAGTACCATGCTCTCAGTCATGCTTCTCCTTTCTCGCGCCTTCCGTGTCTATCGTCGTGATGATCGCCCGCCCTTCGCAGGCCTCGATCGCCCCGGCAACCCGGCTCTTTGCACGTCTCGGGCAGAGAGCGACGATACACCCGCCCCCTCCGGCCCCCGTGATCTTCGCACCGTATGCGCCGCTTGCCCGCGCCGCAAGCACGAGTTTGCTGCTCGCCGGGTGCCCCACGCCGAGCGCCTCCAGGAGGGCGTGGTTCATATCCATATACTGCCCGAGTTCCTTCGGGTTGCCGATGTTATGGAGGGCGGCAAGCGTCAGGGCCCCGATGGCGTCCAGGATCGGGTTCGCGACATCGGGATGCTTCCGCTGCAGGTTCCCGACCTGTTCCACCATCTTCGCGGTGCTGTGCGCCACCAGGGTGTTCCCCACGACGACCTGCAGGTTCTCAGGCGGCAGTCTCCGCTTGGAGTTCCCCGTGATCAGCACCATGCCGCCGTTTGTAGAGACGTAGGTGTCGGTGGGGCTTGCCCGCCCTTTCTGGACCTTCTTCTCGATGGCGAACGCGGTCTCGGCGATGTACTCGCGGGCGTGCCCGAGATTGAACTCATCGTTGATCGCAGAGAGTGTCGCCACCGTCACCGCGGCCGACGACCCGAGCCCCGACGAACTCTGGAGCTGGGAGTGGACGTAGACGCTGCCCCGGACACCCATCATCCTGAAACACTCGTCGATGTAGGGCGACTTCGGGCGGGTCGGATTGCGCGTTTTCCTCACCGTGACGAAGACGCGCGGCTTGATCGCCATCGCGACTCCCGGTTTCCCGTAGACGACTGCATGCTCGCCGAAGAGGAAGACCTTGCCCGGCGCGCTCCATGTTGCCAATCAGACCACCGCTATCGCTGCATACCCCACTACCTGATTGTGATCCTCCGTCACGTCGCCGCTCGTCGTATACCGCAGAAGTTCCCCTCTCGTCGCACCGAGCGACCGGCATGCCATGCACATGGTCGCGATCGGTCCGTAGCCGCAGACCGTAGCGTGGGTCTCCTGGAGCCGCCGATAAAACTCGGGTATGTCCAGGGTCTTGAGCGCGTCGATCGCGTAGAGGTCCTGCCGCCGGGCCACATCGTCCGGGACGTAATGGGAGAAGTCGCTCGAAGCGACGATCCGCACGTCCCGTCTGGTCTGCTCGACTGCCTGGAGCAGGTGCTCGGCAAGGTTCTCTGCCGCTTCGTAGGTCTGTTCTCCCATGAGGATGGGTGCGGCCTTTGCTCTCGGGAACCGGTATTTTATGATCGGCATCTGCACCTCGATCGAGTGCTCGTTTTGGTGCGATGCCTCGTCTATCTCGATATCCATCGCGTCGATGAAATCCGTATCGACATCGACGATCCCGAGCGGGGTCTCCCACGGTACGGCGGAGGCAGAGGTCATGTATCCACGGTGACTCGGGCCGATGACCAGAAACGTGCCGTCAAAATCAGGGGGTATGGTAGAGAACGCACAGGCTCCGGTCTCTCCCGAGTAGACGTATCCGGCGTGGGGAGAGACGATCCCCCGGGATAGTATCCCCGGGGCCTTTTTCTGGAAGAATGTCTCCAGCAGTTGCTCCAGATGCCTGGGCTCGGCAGGATAAAACATTCCCGCTACACTGCATGGGCGCATATCCATCAACGATCGAGCTCTTGTGCTTCGGATCTTATAACTCTGTCTCAAAGTCTTCGGGCGTGAGCGACGTGGTCACACCGCGTAGACGGAGCAGTTCCTTTGTCAGGATGTAGTAGATCACCGAGAGCGCCTTCCGACCCTTGTTGTTCGTCGGAATGACCAGGTCGACGTACTTCGTCGTGTTGTTGGTGTCGCAGAGCGCGACGATCGGGATACCGGTCTGGACGGCCTCGTTGATCGCCTGGGCATCACCGATGGGATCGGTCACCACGACGACGTCCGGCTCGATGTAGGTGTTTAAGCCATGTAGACGCTGGTTGGTGAGCATCCCGGGGATGAAGCGGCCGACGACCGCCATGCCGCCGATCGCATTGGCGAACTTCTTGGCCGGGTACTGGCCGTACTGCCGGGAGGTGACGACCAGGATCTTCGAAGGCTCGTACTGCGAAAGGAACTTCGCTGCGGTCTTGATCCGCTCGTCGGTCGCCTGGATGTCCAGGATGTAGAGCCCATCCCCGCGGACGCGGTAGATGAACTTCATCATGTCCTTGCTCTTCTGCTGGGTGCCGATGTGCACACCTGCCGCAAGGTACTCCTCGACGGGCATCAGCGGTTCTTTCAGTTCAATCTCAAGTTCGTTTCCTGTCAAATTAGATCAGCTCCTCTATGCGAATCAGTTCGTTCAGTTTGGCTATCCGCTCCCCGCCGACCACGCCGGTCTTGAGGAAGATGCATCCGAACGCGGTTGCAAGGTGCGCTATCGTCGCGTCGGTCGTCTCTCCGGAACGGTGGCTCATGACGCTCTCCATACCGTTCTCCTGCGCGAGGCGTATCGCCTCGAAGGTGTCGGTGAGCGTCCCTATCTGGTTTGGTTTGATCAGGACGCAGTTTGCCGCATCCGTCTCGATGCCCTTCGTGATCCGTTCGACGTTGGTCACGAAGAGGTCGTCGCCGCAGATGAGGCACCGGTCCCCGACCTGTTCGGTCAGGTCGGCGAATGCCTCAAAGTCCTCCTCGAAGAGGGGGTCTTCAATGTAGATGAGGTTGTAGTGGTCGACGAGGTCGGCCATGTAGGCGATCTGGTCTTCCCGGCTCCGCACCGCGTCCTTGTAGCGGTAGTGCTCGCCGTTCCACATCTCGCTTGCCGCTACGTCGATCCCCATCCTGACCTCGACGTTCGTCTCATCGGAGACGGTGTTGATCGCCTCGGCGATGATCTCGAACGCCTCAATGTCGGAGATCGCAGGTGCCCAGGCGCCTTCATCCCCTTTCCCGGAGAGTCTGCCCTGCTCCTGCAGCATCTTCTTCACGGTCTTGTGAACGGCAGCGTTCACAAAGACGCCTTCCGTCGCGCCACAGGCCCCGGTGGGAACCACCAGGAACTCCTGGATGGAGGTGGCATTCGGGGCATGCGCGCCTCCGCCGATGACGTTGCCGAGCGGCAGAGGCGTATCGGCGGCGAACGTGCCCCCGAGGTAGCGGAAGAGTTCAAGGTCGAGAGACGACGCAGCCGCCTTGGCACACGCAAGCGAGAGCGCTACGGCGACGTTTGCACCGATCGAACTGAAGTCGGCCGTTCCGTCGTTCTCCCTGAGCAGTGCGTCGAACGTGATCTGATCACGGGTGTCTTCACCGATGAGCGATGGAATCAGGTTTTTCTCTGCGTCCTCGACAGCCTCGCGCGGCGGCCGCACCTTTGCTTCATAGGTTCCGGTGCTGGCACCACTGGGTGCTGCAGCCCGTCCAAAGCCACAATCAGTGTAGATCTCAGCCTCGACGGTCTCGTTCCCGCGGCTATCCAGGATTGTTCTCAGGATAATCTGTTCGATGGTCGTCATCAGATCACTACTTTCTCTTCACTGTTATAGGGATCACGCCTTTATCGAACTCTTCGAGTGCGATCTCGAGTGGCTCCGTATTTGGTGTTTTGACCAGAACAGGTGCACCCATCGAGATCTGAAGAGAGCGCGCCCCTATAATTCGCGCCCGTTCGTACCGGGTATAAGATTCCATCGTGCAGCCTCAAAATCATTCATGATAAAATGGGGTCGCTGAGATTTGAACTCAGGTCACAGCATCCCGAACGCCATAGGATGGCCAGGCTACCCCACGACCCCTCATTGGTACGGATTCAGGTCCTCCACAGTTTCCTTGTGCGTCAGCAGCATCCGCCTGCAACAGTAACGTTCCAGACCGAGATCGTCGAGGATCCGTTTTGGATCCTCGCCTGCATCCCGCCGCTCTTTGAACTCCTTCCAGGCTGTAGAGACGACCTTACCGCATGTAAAACATCGTACGGGTATCATAATAATGGTCTAGCATCCCTTATATCTCTTTTGTTCACCGGTAGGACTTCTGGAACCGTGCGCGTGCTCCGGGGCCGTGCGGCTTCTTGGTCTCTTTCTGCCGCGAGTCGTTTACGAGCAGCGTCCGGTCGTACGCGAGGAATGCGTCCTTTATCGCGGGGTCGTTGTGCCACTCCACGATGCCGCGCGCGAGCGCCGTCCGGACCGCTTCGGCCTGGCCCATCGTGCCCCCGCCGGAGACGTCGATCGCTGCGTCGACACCGTCGAGCGCGTTTGGCACCAGCAGCAGCGGCTCGGCGATCTTCATGCGGATCAGTTCCGTCCCGTAGATGTCCAGGGGCACGGAGTTGATGCGGACCCGGCCGTTGCCGGGCTTCAAGGTCGCGCGGGCGATTGCCGTCTTTCTCTTACCGCTTGAATTGATGATCTTTGCCACTTCATCACCCTATTTAGTATTTTGCTCCGAGGTTGTTGCTTATCGCCCCGATCGTCACGTATCTCGTGTTGCCCAGCCGGTCGACGTGGGCTGCATCGAGCGTCTCCGTCTCCATCCCGACAAACTCCATCGGAACGCCGACGTAGGTCTTGATACGCTTGAATGCCGCGATACCGCGTTCGCGCTTGTAGGGGAGCATCCCGCGGATGGTGCGCTTGACGATGTGGTCGGGCCTGCGCGGGAAGAACGGGCCGCCCTCGCGTGATCCGCGCTCGCGCTTCGTCGTGTAGTTCGCGAGCACCTGCGCCTTGCTGCCGGAGACGATCGCCTTCTCCACGTTCACGAGGGCGATCTCTTCGCCGGCAAGCGCACGCTGCGCGACGATGCTGGCCATCCTTCCGAGCAGTAATCCTTCTGCGTCGATAATTGTAACCATTCGTCTCACCTGAGGATCCGTACCCTGCTCCCCGTCGGGTTGTCCCGGACGAGGTCCTCGATAGTCATGCACGTCCCGTTTGCGCCGGTGATCTTGCTCACCGCGGCCTCGGAGAAGTCCAGTGCAGCGATCTTCACCGGCAGGCTGAGCGCGCCGCTGCCGAGCACTTTGCCCGGCACCAGGATCGTCTCGCCTTCGTTCGCGTACCGGTCGATCTTGCTGAGGTTCACCTCTGCGTAGTTCTTCCGGGGCGCATCCAGCCTCTTTGCAATCTCGCGCCAGATGCCCGCCTCGTGCACGCGCGACGCGTCTTTCAGCGTCACGATGAGGGCGGTCAGCCGGGGGTTCGATTTATTCTCGGTTGTCTTCTTCATTCAGTCCCCTCTCCCGTAATCTCGTTCATCACGTCTACCAGGTCGTCTGATGATCTCTGTATGTACTGTAGCGCTCTCTCGATGATCTCGCGGACAGGCATTGAGCCGTCGCTCTCCACCACGAAGATGTATTTCTCTGTGTCCGTGCCGATGTGGATGGCCGCTTCGGTGCCGATCCCGCCGGCAAGGCATGCCCGCTCGCAGAGCCTGCAGAGGGAACAGAGTTCCTGGCGCCCTTGGACGACCCGGGCTTTCCCCTGTGCCGCCTCGAGCACGTTCCTCGGGCATTCGTCGATGCACATGCCGCACCCGTCGCACCTCGCGTCGATGGCGATCACCGGGTAGTTCTTGTATCCGCAGGCGGTCGTCGCCTGCCACTTGGCATGCTCTTTTCCGGTGCCGAGGACCGCATGTGCTTCGATCACGACCTTCTGGTCTTTCGCGAGCTCGATGATGGGGATGCCCTCTTCCGCCGGTGCGGCGTCGGGGTCCTGCGGTATCAGGTCGCTCGAGGTGACGGTCTTCGGCCCCTCGACGGAGAGCGTATAGGTCGCGGTGCAGGCCGAGCACCCGACGCCTTCGCAGGTACACTCGCTGCGCGGCTTGTAGACCTTGAGGTCTGTCCGGAGCGGAATGAGTCCCAGGCGGTGTGCCAGCATCTCGTCGAAGAGAACACTCGTGTTGTCGTAGATGCGGACGTCTTCGATGGCGAGCGTCGGCACTTCGCTGATCATCGCCCGCCGGAACATATTGGCGAACGACATCGAAACGCCGCTCAAGGTGAATTTGGCGACTCTCTCGTCCAGTCGAGAAAACGCTATCTCCATTACACTCTCCTTCCTCTCCGGCCGCCCTTGCCGCGGATGCTGTCGTGAGGCACCGGGGTGACGTCTTCGATGCGGCCGATCCTCATCCCCGCACGGGCGAGGGCGCGGATCGCCGCCTGGGCGCCGGGACCGGGGCTCCTCTGTTTGCCCCTGCCGGGTGCGCGGACCTTCACGTGGACGCCGGTGATTCCCTTGTCCCGTGCGTTTTGCGCAACCTGGATCGCCATCTGCATGGCGGCGTATGGGGAACTCTCGTTCCTGTCCTGCTTCACGACCATACCGCCGCTGCTCTTCGTGATTGTCTCCGCTCCGGAGAGGTCGGTGACGGTGATGATGGTGTTGTTAAAGGAGGCAAAGATGTGCGCGATGCCCCATTTCTCTTCTGCCATGTTACCTCACTCCTGCGCGGGCGATGCGGCCTCTCTCGGGATGAACGTCGTTCGTGAGCGGGGAGGGGCCGTAGTAGCTGATCTCGGCCTCTTCGACTCTCTCGACCCGGTAGCTCGGGATGGTCACCCGGCGGCCCCTGATCGCGATGTGGCCGTGGGTGATGAACTGGCGCGCCTGCTTCGGGGACCTTGCGAGCCCTTTGCGGAGAACCAGCGTCTGGAGCCGGCGGTCGAGTTGCTGCTCGACCTTGAGCGCGAGGACGTCGCCGACATCGGCGTTCTCGCCGACGAGACCGTAGCGGTAAAGGTGGTTGACGAGCTCGTCCCGCTTCTTCAGGTAGTCCTCGGTGCTGAGCCCGCCCGAGCGCAGCGCCACCAGTTCACGGCCGGCGGTGCGGTATTTTCGCAGCACGCTCTGGGCTTTCCAGAGTTCGCGCTTGTTGCGCAGGCCGTAATCGATGATGAGCCGCTTTTCGTCCTCAAGCCGGGTCTTCTCGAACTGCCGCTTGGGCGTTGCATATGTTTTGTAGTTCTTTCCGGGATATCCCATTCAATCACCACTCAATCCTTCTTTCTCTTGACGCCGACGGTCGTGCCGGTTCTTCCGGTGGACTTGGTGCGCTGGCCGCGGACCTTCTGCCCGGTCTCGTGCCTGATGCCGCGGTAACTCCGCATCTTCCTCATGCGGTTGACGTCGTCGTCGTTCATCATCGTGAGGTCGGTTCCGAGGAGGTGGCGAACCTCTCCGGTGTAGACGTCCTTCTGGCGGTTGACCATCCAGTCGGGCACGCTCTCGGTGTAGGTCTCGACGGCGCTCGAGATCCGCTCGACCGATTCGTCGTCGAGTTTGCCGAGCACGGCACGGGGGTCAACGTTGGCAAGGGCGGTGATGGTGCGCGCCGTGTGCGGACCAATGCCCTTGATCCCGGTCAGTGCGATATGCACCGCCTTGGTGCCGTCGAGATCAGTGTTTCTGACTCGAACAAAGTACTTTATCTCTTCATCATCCATGTGATCGCCTCATCATCGACGTTGTCGGTGAAAGCGCTGAGGGAGGGATTTGAACCCTCGAGTCCCAGGGGGACACAGGTTTAGCAAACCTGCGCCATACCAGGCTTGGCTACCTCAACATAGAACTTCGCATCTTTCGACACTCGCAACACGCGATGTGCTGCTCCAGACACAGCATTCTATGACTTGTGCCTACTTATTTTGGCCCCATTGATTAATAATCATTGTGGTGATCGGGAAGGTCGGCGGGCGCGCTCGACTCCGCTCCCGATCAGCCCCGATGCGACGATGGGAAGCGCGATCGTCGCGTCGCAGAAGCACTGGACCCGGGGTGATTCGGGCGCCTCCTTGCCCCAGCTGATCGCCTCCTCGAACGTGCACCCGGATAGCCCGCCCCAGTGGGGGGCGTCGGTGGTATACTGGATGGCGTAGGCATGTCCGCCGAGGTTCTGGTCATGGATCGACGCGATGACCTGGGTCTGCTGGATGAAGTTCTTCGGGACGCCGCCGCCGACGTAGATGACGCCGGTCTTCTGCGCTTCCTCGACCATACGGGTGATCTCGTCGGTGTCGGCTATCTGGTCGACATCGACGGCGACCCCGTTCCGGCGCGCCATCACGAGGCCGATCCCGATGGACGAGTCGCAGAGGGCGGGGATGAAGATCGGGACGTCGTACTCGGCGCAGGTGGCGATGAGCGACCGGCCCTCGGGCTTTCTCTCCCGGAGCCAGTCCCCGAGACGGCGGATGAACTCCCTTGATGAGCCCCGGAACGGCGCTATCTCGTCGGCGAACCGGGCGATCTCCGCGTCGATGCTCCGAAACTCCTCTTCATATGCAAAGACGTCGTAGATTCGGTCGATCCCCTCGTTAAAGAGCGCTTCGTCGTCGGCGTGGTGGTGGCCGAGGTAGTGCCGGACACCGAGGTGCTCGCAGGTGTCGTGGAAGATGTTTGCGCCCGTCGAGACGATGACGTCGACGTAACGATGCTTGACAAGTTCGATGAGCACGTTCTGCATGCCTGCCGGGATCATCGCGCCCGAGAGTCCCATGAATATCGTGCAGTCGGGATCGTTGACCATCCTGGTCCAGATGCCGAGCGACTCCCCGAGTTTTCTCCCCTGAAAACCGGTCTTGCTCATAGACTCAAGGAGGGCCGTTATATCGCTGTTTGGTTTGACTGGCTGCGTTGGTTTCATGGAAATATCCTGTTACCCATTTCGGATTGTGGCGTATTAATGGTTGGTGCCGGTCCGGTGGAGCGGGGCGGATGGAGGTTTTGGGGCTGTCATTGTGGCGGGTCGGGAGGAGTGGGTGGGGGCTACAAAGGAAGGACCTTACGCAATAGAGACAGGGGAGGGGGCGTGCCCCCTCCCCGTCAGCCCCTCCCCCAGTGGCGATACCCCCACGGTCCACTGCATGGGTGAGAACCCGGGCACCGAACTTCGCGGCTTCGCGCCCTTCGCGCGAGGTCCTGTTGACATCCTCCAACTTACTCACGCGGAAGCACGCGGGAGAACGCGAAGGGAGGTCGATGGTTTGACCTCTTGAAGATTACCTCAACCATTTTAGCGAAGTGCTGAGTACGGGGGAGGCCCTGAAGAAGAGCAGAATCACAATTCGCTCCCGGGACACGGTTTCCCGCCGGCTAACGTCACGACCAGGGCTGGTTTACAACTACAGGAGATAGCGTTGCCCCAAAAATCCCCGCGCCCGCAAAAAAAGTGTAGTAGTATCCGGCCGCTTCACAGGGCCTGCACGAGCGAGTTCCGGGTCACGACGCCCGCGATCCTGTTGTTCTGCTTGATCGGGACGGAACTGATGTTCTTCTTGAGCATCAGGTCGATGATCTCGGAGACGTCCGTATTCGCGTCCATCGAGATCAGGGGCGTGGTCATGATGTCCCGCACGAGCAGGTTCCTGATCCGGTACTCCTGCCGGGTATCCTCCACGATATCCTTCAGCGCGTGGAGCGCCTTCGCGACATCGGTCTCCGTGACGATGCCGAGGACGGTGTCCCCGTCCTCCACGATGAAGCGGTTGATCTCTCCGTCAAGCATCCTGCGGCGGAGGTGGACGGCGCGCTCCTCGCTCTGGATGGTGTACGCCGGTTCCATAACTTCGAGGGTGCCGCCTGCCGGACGGAGCACCTTCAAGAGATCACCCGCCGTCACCTGCCCGATCAGGCGGTGCTCGGCATCGAAGACCACGACCAGCTTGTAGTGCTGGAGCAACGGTACCAGGATGTCGATGCTCTGGTCGGGATACGCGGAGGTGAAGTTCTCCTCGACCGTGTTCGCGACATGAATGGATGTGGCCTTCAGCGCCTGGGTCTTCCTGCTCCCGAGCGTCTCGGCGATTGCTGCGCGGGACGTCGTTCCGATGACCGTGCCGTTGTTGGTCACGATAAGCGGATCGACGCCCTCACCGAGCATCTTATCGAGCGCTTCGCTGACAAAGGCGGACTTCGCGATGGTGATCGGTTTTGCCATCACGTCTTTGACAAGTACCTGAAATCTGTCGCTCATTTTGCCACTTCCTTGATGATATCATCTCTCTTGAGCACGCCCCGGATATCGTCGTCCTCCACGACGACGAGGCTGTTGATCTGGTGCTCCAGCATCAGCCCGACAGCATCCTGGAGGGATGCACCGGGGGAGACGGTGATGACCGGGCGGCTCATGATGTCTTCTGCAACTGCCGATACCTCAACGACGTATCTGAAGCGTTTCTGCCCCGCCGGCGCCTCCTTCCTGAGGTGAGTAACATCTTTCCTGGGCAGGTTCATCCGCTCGTCCAGATACTCGTAAAATGCGAGGTTGCTCTCCGTAATTATGCCGGCAAGGCTTCCATTGTCGTTAACGACAATAAGTTTATCGTTTTTTCCCTTTATCGTGTCGATGACGTGGTCAAGCGAGTGATACCGGTTCACCGTGACCGCATCCTCCATAACCTCGTCGACCCTGGCGGTGAGCCCGCGGATATGGGCAGAACGCATCACGTCCAGTTTGGTGACGATGCCGGCCACCCTGCCCTCTTCGACGACGGGGACCCCGGAGATGTCCTTATCCAGCATGATGGCCGCGATATCGCGGACGCCGGTCTGTGGCGCTACCGTGATCGGGTCGGGCGCCATCAGGATACTGACCGGGATCCGGTCGATCGGGCGCCGCCGCCACATCGGTTCCGTCTGCCTGAGCCGGTACGCGATATCCTTCTTGGTGAGGATGCCCCGGAGTTCGTCCCCTTCCATGACGGGCAGCCTCGACACCCGGTGTTTGAGCATGAGGTTTCGCGCATAGGCGACGTTGTCGGTCGGTGCAACGACGTACACCGGAGATGCCATCACGTCTATAGCTCGCATCTTCGCATCACTCCTCAGAAAACGCTTTCACAAGGTCGTACTCCGTTACGAGACCGACAAGGTGCGAGTCCTCTATGACCGGGAGCGCCCCGACCCGCCGCCGGATCATCTCGAGGGCGATCTCGTGGATGTTCCGCTCAGGCGTGATGGTGTGCAGTTCCCCGGAGAGGAGCGAGCGCACCGGCACCCCCATCACCTCGGCGGAGTCCCCGGTCGTCAGCCGCTCGAAGGCCTTGCCCTTCCCGAGATAACTCATGACGTCGGTGGCGGTGACGATCCCGCAGAGGACGTCGTCGGCAACAACCGGAAGGCGTCTGAACCGGCATTTCACCATCTCCCGGCAGACCTTGCCGATAGGTGTGTCGGGTGCGGTGACGCGCACCGAAGCGTTCATGATATCTTCCGCCCTGCGGCTCGAGTTCTCGGTGGCGAGCACCTTCATCACGTCGCGTTCGGTCACGATCCCCTTCAGCTCCCCTTCGGCGTCGGTGATGGGGATCCCGCCGATATTTCTGTTGACGATGATATCAACCGCGTCGCCGATGGTTCCGGTTACAGGCATCGTGACCAGGTGCGGCGTCATGATCTCGCGGAGCCCCTCGTTGATGGCCGCGAGGAAGTTCCCGGCGTGCTTCACCTGCACGAGGTTGAACTTGTCGCCGCCGCCCATGAAGTTGATGATGTCGCCGACGGTCACGATCCCCCGGAGATGGCGCGTCCCCGCGTCGACGACCGGCAGCCTGCGGAACCCTTCCCGGGTCATGATCTCGACCGCCTGGATGATCGTGGTCGTCTGTTGCGCCACGACGACGTCCCTTGTGGCGATCGCCATGATCTCGCCTTCGTGCTCGGCGATCTTCGTCTTGAAGTCGACCGGCCCGCGTTCGCGTTTGCCCGGCATCTTCAAGAGCCGGTCGGCCGGTCTCTTATCCGAATTATTCGAGTTGGGTTGCATCATATCACTCCTTTGAAATTGGGGTGGTGAGTCTTCCTCAGGGCAGGCGGCCGCTGAGGACATCATGCCGGTCGATAACGCCGGCTAGCCGCTTCTTCTCGTCGACGACCGGGAGCATGCTGACATCGTGCTCGACCATCAGCCGGCTCGCCGCCGCTATCGTGTCGTCCGGCGTCACCGAGATGACGGGCGTCGTCATCACTCGCTCGACGGTGGTGTCCGCCTGGTTCTTCACCGATATGCGGACATTCCCGGCGCGCAGGAGATCGCGGCGGGAGACTACGCCGATAGTCTCGTTCTTCTGCACCACCGGGAATGCAGTAAATCCGCTTGTGACGATCAGGCTGTAGATGCGGTGTATGGGCTCGTCCGGCGCGGAGGTGACGGGCTCTCGCGACATGGCGTCCTCGACCCTGCCGGGGATGGTGCGGCGCGAGATCAGGACGGGGAAGAGTTCGGAGAAGAGCACCCCTCCCTGGTATACGCCGTCTTCGTCGACCACTGCAGCGCTGTTTGTGCGGGCGTTCAGGATCGCGACGCCCGCCTCCGCAAGGGAGGTCCCCGGGCCGACCCGGGCGGCCTCCCGGACGAACCCCTTGATCGTGACGTTCGATTTGGTGTCCACGACTCGCAGGACGTCGGAGATGTCAAGATACCCTTTCAGACGGCCCTTCTCGTCTACGACGTAGACCTCGCGAAAGACGTCGTCTCTGAGGACGCTCCTTGCTTTTGTGACGTAATCGTCGTAATGCAGGGTGGGGATGTCCACCATCAGGTCTGAGGCCACCTTCATAACAACTGCTCCTCTTCCCGACAGACGGGGCAGAGCATAAGGTTGTCGACCCTTGACAGGTCATCGGACAGATTCCCGCATCGGTCACATACGCCCATGGCGTACTCTTCTTCGCGGTTGATCTCGATGAGATCCGCGAGAAGTTCGTTTACTTCGGCCGCGACGGTGAGGATGTCCCGAACGGTCACGATCCCGATGACCACCTGGTCTTCGACGACCGGGAGCCTGCGGACACGATGCTTCACCATCATTCCCGCGGCATCCCCGACCAGCTTCTCGGCACCGATCGTGATCAGAGGCGTGCTCATGATCTTGCTGACGTGGACTTCACCCGGTTTTAAATCTTTAGCCACGACTTTGCAGTTGATATCCTCTTCCGTGACGATCCCGGTGGGCAGGTTGTTCTGCAGGACGATGCAACTCCCTACCTCGTTGCGGCACATGGCTTGCGCCGCCCGGGCGACAGTCTCACCGACATCGATGGTTATCGGATGACTCTGCATGACCTCCCTGACCGGTATGCGTGTCTCGAAGCGGATGGTATCACTATTATTCATCATGGTATTCTCCTGAACTGGTCGCAATTAGGGCTAATTTTCCAGGTGCAAGTCTATCTAGGTTTCAGCAGTATAAAAGAATTCTCTCGCACCGGGAAAGTTGTTTGTCTGCAAAAATTAGGGAGAATCAGCCGGACGGAACATATAATTATATTTATTTGTGAGTGCCACATCTCACTTAAGTACAGGCAATTCCTGCCTGCCTGAGGGAGCTTAATGACGTTCTTTGTTCGTACTAAAAGAAAGATCTCGGGGCTATTGAAGGCGCTCTTTAGGAAGCGAACCTTTCGCATCGGGATCTACGGCCCTCCCAATGCCGGTAAGACCACACTTGCGAATCGGATTGTGCGGGATTGGGTCGGCGATGCGGTCGGCCCGGTCAGCGAGGTGCCGCATGAAACCCGGCGCGTCCGGCGTAAAGAGGATATCACCATCACCGGGCAGAACGGCGGCTCGGTCACCATCGACATCGTCGATACCCCCGGCGTGACGACCAAGATCGATTACAACGAGTTCGTCGAGTACGGTATCGAGAAGGAGGAGGCGGTCAAGCGGGCCCGGGAGGCGACCGAAGGCGTTGCCGAGGCGATGCACTGGCTCCGCGAGGATATCGACGGCGTCATCTATATGCTCGATTCCACGCAGGACCCGTTCCAGCAGGTGAACATCATGCTCATCGGGATCATCGAGAGCCGGAAACTCCCGGTCGTGATCGTCGCGAACAAGAACGATCTCCCTGATGCGTCCGCCGCGCGGATCAAGAGTGCGTTCCCCCAGCATCCGGTCATCTCCATATCGGGTCTTGAAGGGAACAACGTGGATGAGTTGTACGAGAAGATGACGACATATTTCGGGTGATGGAGATGATACAGGGTGTACAAATCGATCTGATCTCTGCGGAACGTCTCGATCGCCTCACGTCGATGGAGAAGATCCGCCTGATCCTCGATGACGTTATGGAAGGAAACATCGTTATCCTGGAGAAGGGCCTTGCGCCGGAGGAGCAGAGCAAGCTCATCGAGATCACGATGCGGGAGATCGCGCCGGACGGGTTCTCCGGGATCGAGATGGAGACCTATCCGATCAAGGATGTTCAGGGCGGTTTCCTGTCGAAACTTCTTGGCGGGAAACGCTCCGAGTCCCGTTTGACCGTGATCGGGCCGGCGAACCAGCTCAAGACACTCAAGAAGGAGAAGGATCTCATCAGTGCATGGGTCTCCTCGTCGAGATGAACGGACAGCGGGGGTGAAGGGATGCCTCACAAGTGCACACAATGCGGCAGGGAGTTCGAGGACGGTTCGACAAAGATACTGAAAGGATGTCCGAGTTGCGGCGGGAAGAAGTTTCTCTACATCCGTGAGGCCGAACGGCACGACGATGTGCTGAAGGAGAAGAGCATCGATGAGATCGCCCTGGATACCGGAGAGAACGTGCTTGAGGTCCAGCGGGACCGGCGAAAGGAGGAGATCGAGGTCTTTGAGCGGATCGAGAGTATCCGTATCCTCGGTCCCGGTTCGTACGAACTGAACATCGATAAATTGGCCCGGTCCGACGAGGTCGTCGTCGGGCTGGAAAAAGAAGGTAAATATGTTGTGGATATCCTCTCCATGGCCAGGAAGAAGAAGTGATACGGCACCCGCCGCTTTAAATAGGGAGGCGGACGCTGCTCCGGTAGCATCTCGCCCCCAACCGAAATTATAAATATTCTCAGAACCCTTTTGAGTTGCAATACATAATCCGACACTCAATGACGCATGTCGGAGCGACGGTTTCCTGCATGAGAACATGAAACTCTCATGAACCTTTGCGTAGATCGGATTTCATTCACGATCTCTGCTCTCGTGCACCTGTCCCCGGCAGTTAGCGGATTGTTTCCTGCACTGGAGAGTGTCGGCCAGGAGGTACTCCATGAACACGACATACGATATCCAGAATACGATCGGGGAGGAGACCGTAAACCCGATCTACCTCTCGTCGCTCGATTCGGTTCCCGGTCTCGGTCCGGAGGAGCGCGCCCGCCTTGCGGAGGTGACCGACCTCTTTGCGTTCCGTGCGAACGACTATTACCTCTCGCTGATCGACTGGGACGATCCGGCCGACCCTATCCGTCGGTTGATCGTGCCGACCGTCGAGGAGCTTGAGCCCTGGGGGGAGCTTGACCCGTCCTCAGAGCGCCGGTATACCCGGGCTCCGGGGCTGCAGCATAAATACCGTGAGACCGCCCTCCTGCTCGTGAGCGAGGTCTGCGGCGGCCTCTGCCGCTACTGTTTCCGCAAGCGCCTCTTCATCGAGGAGGCGCATGAGGTGAATAACGAGATCTCCGCGGGGCTTGCCTACATCCGGGACCATCCGGAGATCACGAACGTCCTCCTTACGGGGGGCGATCCCCTCTTCCTCGATACCGGCCGGCTGCTCGATATCGTTCGGCAGATCCGCGAGATCGATCATGTTGGGATCATCCGGATCGGCACGAAGATGCCGGCATACAATCCGTTCCGGATCATCAACGATCCGATGCTGCTCGACATGATCCGGGGCTACAGCATGGACGAGAAGCGTATCTACATCATGGCGCAGTTCAACCACCCGAGGGAACTGACCGATGCTGCATGCCGGGCGGTCGCCCTCCTGCAGGAAGCCGGGGCGGTCGTGATGAACCAGACGCCGCTCATCCGCGGCATCAACGACGACCCGGAGGTGCTTGCGGCGCTCTTCGACAAACTCTCGTTCATCGGCGCGAACCCTTACTACGTCTTCCAGTGTCGTCCGTCGGTCGGCAACAGGACGTTTGCGGTGCCGGTGGAGGAGTCATACCGGATCTTCGAGCAGGCCCGCACGATATGCTCGGGGCTTGCGAAACGGGCCCGGTTCGTGATCTCTCACGCGACGGGGAAGATCGAGGTGCTCGGGAAGACGGACAGGCACACCTACTTCAAGTACAACCAGGCGGCAGACCCGGGGGATCTCGGGCGGTTCATGGTCTACCGGAGCAACCCGGACGCCTACTGGTTCGACGACTACATGGAGCTGGTGGACGAAGGAAGGGTGAGGGAGCCGGCAGATGATGCCCCGGACACGTCGGCGCAGCCGGGACAGGGGTGCACGCTGGGGTGATGGGGAGCTTACCTGCCATGCCCGGCACATCTGTCATTGTCCCGTGCGGATGGCGGGAGCAGGGGTTATCGGGGTACAAAACCTCTGCAGAGGTTATATAGGCGTGGGCTCGGCCCTATCCCCCACTCGAATACTCATCCGCTTCAGCCTTCGACATCGCCGCTACGGGGGCACCACGACACCTGTGCTTCTAACGTATGGTCAATCGGATATCCTTCAACGATCTGCTGGTCCTCCGCGTGATCGAGCACCTCAAGGAACCGCCTTTTTCTCGCGTGTTTGTGCCGCAGTTCCCCGAGATACTCCTCCCACTCCGGGGTCTCCGTATTTGACCGCAGTTTTCTCAGGTACTGCAGGGACCCTTCGTACGACCGCGGGCGGACTTCGGTGATGAGCCTCTCCGCCTTCTTCCTCCAGATGGCGATCGCCAGCTCCGGGTGTGCATCGGCGACCGCATCCGCGACTCGGTCCTCCAGATTATATCTCAGGTAGCGGTCAATCTTGACTTCTTCCCACTGGTCGTACCAGCGGAGGACTTCGTCCGGTTTCTCCTCTGCAATCGCGATCTCGATAAGCGTGTCGGCGCCCGGAGCGGTGATTCCTCTTCGCGGCGCCCGGACCCCCACACCCGTGTCGGGGAGCACCCCGGAAATTACACCACCTCCTGCCGGGGGTCGTTCCCCGCTGATCAGGTAGCGCATCGCAGCCTCCCTAACCTCGTCCCGGACCGCGGCACGGCGCGCCGCCTCCTCCAGGTCCCTGAAGGCCGGGTACGTCGGTTCGTAGAAGAACGCTTCAGCACAGACGGCGGTTACGGCAGGCCAGTCGCCCTCCCTCTCCCATGTCTCGCGCAGGATGGTCCGGAGTTCATCGGCAATGCCGGGAGCCGTCTCTTCCGTCTCCTGGATGCCCCGATAGATCCATTGCAGCGCCTCATCGCGCCGCCCCTCGCGGAGCAGGCGCGCGACAAGCTCAGGATAGGTATTCGTTCTGCCGGCCTCCACCATCCGAAGGCATGTTGCCTCGTCCTGCCTTATCAAGCGCCGTCACGATCATGGTTACGAGGCGATTTCGCCGGTATCGTGGGGCAAACCTGCCGTCTTCCTGTACCGGGGCGATATCTTCCAGCTTTTTCAGAAGCCGGTCTGCAGCGATGCCCCACTCCTCTTCCGGGAAGTCTCCTGCGAGCAGTCTCCCCGCTCTCGCGCAGAGATCATACTCGTCTTCAAGATCGGCCTCGATCGCCTAGGGTATTTTCTCGTGGGCAGGCCGCGACGGGACGGCGAGGGCGGAGAAGAACGCTGAAAAGCAATGCAAGGCGAGGACCCATGCCGCAAGAGTTCCTATCGGGGGTCCTCGATCACCGGGAGTTTCTCCGGGTGAAGGTCGAGCTCGGCCGGTGCGATGTCTGCAATACGAAAAAAGCAGTCTACCGCTCCCATGAAGCACAGACGAGCCTCTGCGAGGGGTGTTATGCCCGGTTGGTGCGGGGGGAAACACGAGGGAGGGGGTGAGGTGAACGACGCGTGCCCCGGTGGGTGCGATGGGCCGGAGGGCCGGAGCACGAGCACCAATAGGTGCGAGGCAGGCGGAGTTTGAGAAAATGCGAAGCGTTTTCGAGTAGCGACTGCCGGGACGTGCGACGGTTCGTAGAACCGGAGTTCCAGAAAACCCGGAGGGTTTTCGAGCAACGACTTCCTCAACGGGCAGGATGTTTGAGCGTCGTGAGGCTGCGGGGGATCTTGTAGCGCTTCAATCCTCGACGAGAGAATCCCCCGAGCGTCAGATATCGGACATCCCTAAAAACAGAAGATGTCCGATATGCCCGATAAATGTCCGATAAATGTCCGATATCTTGCAGGGTATACTCTCAACACATCAGGCGTTTCCGGGGCGTGAACGAGCTAAAACGTACCTTCTGCCCTTTTTCGCACCGACTGCTTCCAGCAAGCCGCGATGGACGAGATCGAGAAGATCGCGGTACCGGGTCTTCTCTGATACCTCCGGCGCAATTGCTGCATACTCCACAGCAGTTATACCTCCGGTTTCTCTGGCAAAGGACATCGCCTGCAACTGCCGCTTGTTCAGACCGGCGTCTCGCAGGGAATCTTCGGTAAACCGCAGATCCTTTCTCATGCGCACGATGAACCCGAATGAATTGCTTTGAAATTCAGGCTCCGGGAGGTCGGTCTCTGCGAGTGCATCCACGATGCGCCCGATGCCGGAGCCATACCTCTCGACAAACCCTGCGAGGTAGAATATCTTTGCTATGAGGGGGTTGCGCAGGAACGAGTAGTGTTCGGTCTTGAGCATCTCGATCGTGATTCCTTGCGGCAGAGATCCGGGGTTGTGGAACCGTATGGCGTCATCGTAAATGCGGATCTGCGTCTGAATGTCGGTATTGAAATAGTCCCGGTGGATAAGCGCGTTGAGGAGCGCTTCACGAATTGCCAGTAGCGGATAGTCCCAGATCTCCTTGCGCTGGAAGGACTCCTGCATTGCGTCCGCCGAGATCTCATATCGGACATCGATGAAACTCTTCACCCGCTCTTCTGCTCGTGTGAACTGCTGGATGAGGTTCCCGGAGATCTCCTCATCACCGATGATGATATCCCTCCCCTTGAACCGGCCGACGCGGGTGGTGGTGTTGATGAAGAACCGTTGCGGCTCTTTGCCGAAGAGCATGATGGCGGCATTGGTCAATTTTCCATTGACGGCAAGCTCCAGGCGGCGCAGAATCGAGTCCACGGGTTCCTCTTCATCCGCAGTATCAAGTCGATTCGACCGCTTTGCCAGACGAACGAAGGTTCTGACGGTTTCGGGATCGATATCGTCGATGGAGTAATCGCCGGTGAGCGTATCCCAGGTAATCCCGGATTTACGGATCAGAAAATGAACAAGTTCCTGTCCGGCAAGATCGAACGTGTTGCTTCCGCTACGCTGGTAGTACCGGCCGTCGCACGAGACCGGGACGGGGGAAGGGGAGACCGTGATGCTGATAATGTCGTTCTCTGCGACTGTCTCAGCAACAACGGAGGGGGTTATACCAAGTTTGTTTCGGATCTTGTTGGGCAGCTCTCGTAAGAGCCGTTTCACTTGATGGACGCCGACCGGTCTCCCGGCATCATCGACACCGATCTTGAGCACTCCTCCGTCTGTATTTGCAAATGCACAGAGGGTCTTGAGATATTCGTCCTTCCAGGACTCCTTGAATTCGATGTTCTGGCTCTCAATCATGGTGGATGCAGTTGACTACTGATACTACATCGACGGTCACTCTTTTATAGACTTCCCGCCCCGACCGGGACGAGGCGTTTGGGGAACTCTGGATGGGGCACTTCATCGTCATATCTTCTCGCACATCGCTTTGCCAGATATGTAACCGGCATGTAATCGGGAGTGTGGTGCTCTGGGACAACCACCTCGATGTCCATGGTTGCCATACTCCCCCCGCGACACACTTCCACGATCTCTGACGCCCGGGCGAACGGATGGGCACGGGAACGCAGGACATGATCCGGCACTGCACCGAGGCCGGGCTGCCGGAGCCGGAGTTCGCCGTCAGTGATGTCGGGGGAGAGTTTTTCGACGGTCAGATCGGGAATCCGACGTCAAACGGAGGGGGAGGTACGCGTCGGTTTTTGGAGGGAGCTAAAGGTTTTCTGCACGATTATGATTGCCCGACGTTGCAGTCGTGCGGTCGCAGGCCGGCGGGAAGTGGGGGTTTTGTCCTGCCGGGATGCTGGGTCGTCCCTCCTACCGGGGGTACATGTGGTGGGGCGGAGGTTATGGGCCGACCGCTGGCCCTATAATCCTTATCTTCACCTATCAGAACGGGTAGTCAGCGGGATTGCTGATGTACTCCTCGACGTTCTTGAAGGTGACCTGCGTTCCGCCGCTGGTGACGAAGAACCCGTCGCGGGCGATGACGACCCCTTCGAGAGATCCGCCGTTGAAGGTCACCTTCCCGTTGGGGGCGAAGAAGACGCCGGTTACGCCGCTCCCGCCCATTCCCGTTATGGTGATGTCGCCTGTGCTTGCGATGATGGTGACGTTGGTTGCAGTGGGTTTCCTGGATATGGAGGAGTAACTGTCGGCAAATATCTTCATGTTGCTCGTCAGGTCCCCGCTCGGGTCATACCCTCTTGCCGCATACCAGTCGGCGGGTTTTGTGGGGGGTATCTCCTCATCCGGCATGGTGAATCCCGGCACCGTTGCCTGGTGGATGCACTTTGCAAGGATACCGGCATCGTAGTTGTCGGGTTTCGTGAGCGTGCCGGTGTAGTAGATGCGTGCGTTCTCCGCAACCGTGGGCGTCCAATCCAACGTGAGATCCCCGTTGACGTAGACGTTCCCATGGATCTTCGCGTCTTTCAAGCGGAAGTTGCCGTTAACGTATACGTCGCCGTAGATGTCTCGGCTTCCTTTCCATAACTCAAGATCGCCGTTGACGTATATGGATCCGGGTTGCACCGGCGACCCGAGGTCGGCGCTCCCTCCATCCAGGGTAACAGCTCCGTCGAAATAGATGTCCGATACGGCGATAGAGGCACCTCCGTTGAGGTCGTTCGTATTCAGCCCTCCGGTAATAACAACCGTTGCGCCCGGCCCGTTGATATTATTCCCGCTGAATTTGAGGGTGTTGCCGTAGACGAATACGTTCTCGTCGATGATGAAGTTGATGAAGGAGTCTTCTGTAATCCGGATGTAACCCGGTTTCGAAAGGCTGGCCGTACCGTAGGCGTTGCTTGCGTTCAGGGTGACGGTGTAGTTGCCGGGGCTCGCGTAGGTGTGGACGGGGTTCTGTTCGGTGGAGGTGTTGCCATCGCCGAAGTTCCAGAGCCAGGCGGTGACGTTGCCGGTGCTCTCGTCGGTGAACTGGACGGTCAGAGGCGCATTACCCTCGGTGACGTTTGCAGTGAAGGCTGCCGCCGGGGGTTCCAGCACGGTGATCGTGACCGGAGCGCTGACGTTGTATCCGTAGGCGTTGCTCGCGTTCATCGTCACGGAGTAGTTGCCGGCGCTCGTGTAGATATGCACCGGGCTCTGTCCGGTCGAGGTGTTGCCGTCCCCGAAGTCCCAGGCCCATGCAGTCACGTTGCCGGTGCTCTGATCGGTGAACTGGACCGTGAGGGGAGCGTTCCCTTCGGTCGGGGTTGCGGTGAACGCTGCTATCGGGGGTTCCAGCACCCTGACAGCATCTGTGACCGTGGAGACATTGAACCCGTAGGCGTTGCTTGCGTTCAGCGAGACGGTGTAGATGCCGGGGCTCGCATAGGTGTGGCTCGGGTTCTGTTCGGTTGAGGTGTTTCCGTCCCCGAAGTCCCAGATCCAGGCAGTGACGTTCCCGGTTGAGGTGTCATTGAAGGTTACGGTCAGGGGCGCGTTCCCTTCGTTCGGCGTGTAGGTGAAGTTCGCCACCGGGGGTTCCAGCACGGTGATCGTGACCGGAGCGCTGACGTTGTATCCGTAGGCGTTGCTCGCGTTCAGGAAGACCGTGTAGTTGCCGGCGCTCGCGTAGGTGTGGATCGGGTTCTGTTCAGTGGAGGTGTTGCCGTCCCCGAAGTCCCAGAGCCAGGCGGTGACGTTGCCGGTGCTCTCGTCGGTGAACTGGACCGTGAGGGGAGCGTTCCCTTCGGTTGGGGTTGCGGTGAAGGCTGCCGCCGGGGACTTCAGCACAGTGATGTAGTCAACCCTGGTCTCGGTCGAGAACCCATAGGCGTTGCTCGCGTTCAGGGAGACGGTGTAGTTGCCGGGGCTCTCGTAAGTGTGGACGGGGTTCTGATCGGTGGAGGTGTTGCCATCGCCGAAGTCCCAGAGCCAGGCGGTGACGTTCCCGGTGCTCTCGTCGGTGAACTGGACCGTGAGGGGAGCGTTCCCTTCGGTGACGTTTGCAGTGAAGGCTGCCGCCGGGGACTCCAGCACAGTGATCGTGACCGGAGCGCTGACGTTGTATCCGTAAGCGTTGCTCGCGTTCAGGGAGACGGTGTAGTTGCCGGGGCTCTCGTAAGTGTGGACGGGGTTCTGTTCAGTGGAGGTGTTGCCGTCCCCGAAGTCCCAGAGCCAGGCGGTGACGTTGCCGGTGCTCTCGTCGGTGAACTGGACCGTGAGGGGAGCGTTCCCTTCGGTTGGGGTTGCAGTGAAGGCTGCTGTCGGGGGCTCCAGCACGGTGATGTAGTCAACCCTGGTCTCGGTCGAGGATCCATAGGCGTTGCTCGCGTTCAGGGAGACGGTGTAGGTGCCGGGGCTCGCGTAGATATGGCTTGGGCTCTGTTCAGTGGAGGTGTTGGCGTCGCCGAAGTTCCAGAGCCAGGCGGTGACGTTCCCGGTGCTCTCGTCGGTGAACTGGACCGTGAGGGGAGCGTTCCCTTCGGTGACGTTTGCGGTGAAGTTCGCCACCGGGGGCTCCAGCACGGTGATCGTGACCGGAGCGCTGACGTTGTATCCATAGGCGTTGCTCGCGTTCAGGGTGACAGTGTAGGTACCTTCGGCGGCGTAAGTGTGGATCGGGTTCTGTTCGGTGGAGGTGTTGCCGTCCCCGAAGTTCCAGAGCCAGGCGGTGACGTTGCCGGTTGAGGTGTCATTGAAGGTTACGGCCAGGGGAGCGTTCCCTTCGGTCGGGGTTGCAGTGAAGGCTGCTGTCGGGGGCTCCAGCACCCTGACGGCATCCGTGACCGTGGAGACGTTGAACCCATAGGCGTTGCTCGCGTTCAGCGAGATGGTGTAGTTGCCGGCGCTCACGTAGGTGTGGATCGGGTTCTTCTCGGTCGAGGTGTTGCCGTCGCCGAAGTCCCAGGACCAGGCGGTTACGTTCCCGGTTGAGGTGTCATTGAAGGTTACGGCTAGGGGCGCATTGCCTTCATTCGGCGTATAGGTGAAGTTCGCCACCAGGGGTTCCAGCACGGTGATCGTGGTCGGGGCACTGACGTTGTATCCGTAGGCGTTGCTTGCGTTCAACGTCACTGAGTAGTTGCCAGGGCTCTCGTAGGTGTGGATGGGGTTCTGTTCGGTGGCGGTGTTCCCATCTCCGAAATCCCAGGCCCACGAGGTCGGCACTCCCGTGGAGGTGTCGGTGAACTGGACGGCGAGCGGAGCGTTACCCTCGGTAATGTTCGCGGTGAAGTTTGCGACCGGCGCTTCGCCGCCGCCGGAGCCACCGCCGCTGCTGACCGTGATGTAGCCGGTCTTCACCTCGTCATCGCTGCCGGCGGCGTTGGTTGCGGTGAGGGTGACGGTGTAGGTGCCGGCCGCGGTGTAGGTGTGGATCGGGTTCCGCTGGTCGCTGGTTGCGTTGTCGCCGAAGTCCCAGGTCCACGCGGTCGGGGCGTTGGTGGAGAGATCGGTAAAGTTGACCGCAAGTGGAGCTTCGCCGGAGGTCGGCGTCGCGATGAAGTTCGCAACCGGGGACACCGGTGTGGGTGCAGTCGGTGTGGGTGTTATGTTCCCGATGTCGTGGAGGAGCCAATCGCTGCCGGTGCGGCTCATGCCCTCTCCGACGATCTGGATGTGGGGATCCTCGGAGATGGTCACATCAGCATTGGGGACGAGGATGAGGGCCTGCCCGGTCTTCCACGACGTCCAGTCAGTATTGGGGGATGGATCCTCCGTGGAAGCATCGACGAGGCTGAAGTTCTCCGTCCGGTCGACACCGTCGACGAGGATCGCAAAGTGCCCGCATTCGAGAGGGTCGCCGCCGTCGTGGTAGATGTAGGTGCTCCCACTCTCATCAGTCACGCTGCGGGCGATCATCGCGGGCGCCGCGTCGCCGGGCGGGTAGGAGAGGAGCGCCACCCCGGCGATCGCCGTCGCTGTCACGAAGACGGCGATGAGGGCCATCACGGCGATGAGGTCGGAGACGGCGGTGTCGGATTTCATGGTTATTCACTATTTTAGTCCAATCACAGGCACAACGCGTGCGCTAACCCCGATCACATGATCTGTGCTGTTATACGCGATTAAAATCATTACGTATTTATCCCCATTATTGACCGGGTTTAATGCACTCTTCTTGACGTCCCAGGTATAATTTCCATCGCTGCCGTTTACGATACTCCGGTTTATCTCCACTTTTTTCTCATCATTACCAGGGGGTTTTTTGAGCGGATAGAGAAGAAAGTCAACCCGGTCCACGTTCTGCAATGTGAAGTTAGCCTCCAGCGTTGCAACACCGTTACCACCGTTGCCGGAAAACGTCAGATTATTCAGATCCTGGTTCTTCCCTGGATAGAAGTTAACTTCCTCGAAGAGTGAAACCCCATCCTTATTTTTGACGAATGGACCCTCTCCGGGCGTCGCCGGCGGTGCCGCCGCCGGCATCGTCCCCGATCCCCCCTCATCCACATACCCACCGGCGTCCACCGCCCCGGCCACGTATGCCGGTTCGGCGATCATCATCTCTCCACCGCCTGAGTCGACGACCGAGATGACGACCCTTCCCGGTGTACCCTTATACGTGAGGTTCTCACCTATCGACCAGACATCGTCGTCGCCTTCGAGGGCGAACTTATCGGTCTGATCCTCAAGCCCGCTCTCGGTTTCCACGTAGATGCGGTAACTCCCTTCCGCCAGGGCGTCGCCACCCTCATGGGAGAGGATGAACGTAGCGTTATCTGCCGTCGCCCCCGCCACCACGCTCACGTGCGGGATCTCGGAGGGCGCCGGCTGGGAGAAGTACGTCACCGCCACGAGCGCCACCCCGAGCACCGTCACCGATATCAGGAGGACGACCCCGATCACCTCAGAAACCGCTTTCTCGTCCATCGATTTCATCAGTCTTCCCTCATTCGATCAGTGATGCCGCGGATGTGATGCTCACCCGGTAGTCCGCACGTATGGTCCTGAGACTGACGTCCGGTGTGGTGTTAGTGTACGGACCTTCGATGTACAGGTATGCCGTATTTGAGGCCCTGTCGACCTTGTACCATGAAGTGTTGATTGCATCGCGCCGTGCCGTCTCCTTGAACGCTCTCTCCCACGCCAGTGCATACCCCTCATCGCCTGCATCGATTGAGATGTTCACCCAGGGGAACTCTCCCGTGAGATTTTCATAGGGCGGCATGTCACGCAGCCTTGTCTCGATCCGCACCGGCCCGGAGCCGGCAAGGTAAGCCGAGCCCGTGATGTTCACCGGTGTGATGCAGACCGAGGCGTTACCGCTGGTGTTGTAGACCGATATGGACGGCCCGACCCGCACCGTCGCCCCCCCCTCCTGGGAGAGGAAGACCGCGCCCATCTGGTAGGTCCAGGTCTGGTCCACCCAGTAACGGTTCGAGGAGCGGTAGGTGAGGTTGCCGAGGGGGATGGTCACCGGTGGCTTCCCTGCAGCCTCAATCGTCAGATTTGCCCCGCCGCTCTTCACCGAGACCGTCCCCCCCGACCCCGCGGGTGAGAAGATCGGGAACGCAAACGCCTTGCCCCCGGTCGCTGCCGAGTCCGTGCCGAGGTCGAAGGCCGTCGAGAGGAGCACCCCGTTCCTGTTGTAGTCCATGTTGTTCACCCACAGCGAATCCAGAGCAATCTTATAGTCCACGAACCGGTCCTTCACCGCGTTCATGTGCGCGATCTCCTTCTCCCTTCCTGCCGCGGGGACCCCGTACAACTGGTAGAGCGAGAGTGCAGCGACGATCAGGGCGAGGATAAGGACGAATCCGACGACTTCCGAGAGAGCGTCGTCACGCGCGCGGGACGGCATAGTCAAAGTAATTCTCTGTCAGGGGGCTATATGTATCTATTGTTTCTCGCCATCCGCGTTCCGCCGGGCAAACCTTAATCCGGAAGGGGCCAGGCTATTTAATGCCTGCGCCGGGCCTCTCCCGTCTCATCTCCCCCACCATCAAACCTTTTCACCTCAGCCGGCCCATAAATACTACAGTATGCCACAGGAGTCGGGAGTATCCCCCGGCGGACGATTCCTCTCTCCGGGATGCGTCCTCTGCCACCAGGGAGCGAAGATGGTTCTCTTCGTTACCGGCCGGTGTCGCCGCACCTGCTGGTACTGCCCGCTCTCGCGCGAGCGAAAAGGGCGGGATGTGATCTTTGCAAACGAACGGCAGGTCGCATCACCGCGTGAGGCCATCGAGGTTGCCGAGAGCATGAGCGCTCTCGGGACCGGGGTCACCGGCGGCGAACCGCTCCTCGAGCTCGACCGGGTGGTGGAGTACTGCCGGGCTCTCAAGGAGCACTTCGGCCCGGAACACCAAATCCACCTCTACACCGGCCTCGCCCCCGATGAGATCACGCTCCGGCGGTTGCAGGGGCTGGTCGACGAGATCCGGCTCCACCCGCCCCATGAGGTCTGGCCCTGTATTCTCGATACCGAGTTCGCCAAATCAGCCGTCCTCGCCCGGGAGATGGGTTTCCTCATCGGGATCGAGGTTCCGGCGCTTCCCGGGATCGAGGACCTCGGCGCCGCCCTCCCGCTCCTTGACTTCTTGAACATCAACGAACTCGAGTGGGGCGAGACCTGCGCCGACGCCATGCGCGACCGCGGGCTCGAACTCGAGGATGGCGTGCACAACGCCGTGTTGGGTGCCCGCCAGTGGGCGGAGAGACTCGCCGGCGACCCGAAAGTCCACTTCTGCTCGTCGGTCTTCAAGGACTCGGTCCAGCTACGGGAACGGTTAAAGCGGATCGCTGCAAACACTGCGCGTCCGTTCGAGGAGGTGACGGATGACGGAACCGTCGTCTACGGGGTGCTCGAGCCGGAAGGTCCCGTCGACGGATTCCTGGAGGAATTTGATGACGATGAGTATGCCGTCTCTGAGGGGCGGATCGAGATGGCGTGGTGGGTGCTTGCCGAGCACGGTGCCGGGCTGCCGGGGAAGAAGTATGTCGTCGAGCGCTACCCGAACGGCGGCATGGTGGTCGAGGTGACGCCGCTCTGACGCCCAGATCAGGGATCGACGCCCTCTACGAGCGCTACCTGCAGTGGCAGGTGAAGCACGTCCCCCGGCACATCGCGGTGATCCAGGACGGGAACCGCCGCTATGCCCGGGAACAGGGGCTCGATACGGCGACCGGTCACCGGCTCGGGGCGGATGCGACCGAGCAGGTTCTCGACTGGGCGTGCGACCTCGGGGTGCAGCACATCACGCTCTACACCTTCTCCACCGAGAACTTCCACAGGGACAGCACCGAGCTCGAATCGCTCTTCACCCTCTTCCGGGAGAAATTTATCGCGGTCATGAAGGACGAGCGGGTGCACCGGAACCGTATCCGGGTCCAGATGATCGGCGACCGTTCCCTCCTCTCCGACGACCTCCTCGCGACGATCGACGCGGCGGAAGAGGCGACACGGCACTACAACAACTACTGCATCAACATCGCGCTCGCCTACGGGGGCCGGAACGAGATCGTGCACGCCGCCCGGTCGATCCTCGACGGGGTCGGGCGGGGCGAGATCGACCCCGCGGCCATCGACCCCGACACCGTCGAAAACCACCTCAACCGGAGTGCACCCATCCCACCCGTCGACCTGATCGTCAGGACCGGCAACGATTACCGGACCTCGAACTTCCTTCCCTGGCTCGCGAACGGCCACGAGTCCGCCGTCTACTTCTGCGCCCCCTACTGGCCGGCGTTCAGGAAGATCGATCTTCTGCGTGCGATGCGGGTCTACGACCAGCGCATGCGCTTAAAAGAGCGCGTGGCCCGGCGGGGCTGACGGTCACCTCCACGTCGATGTGGTTTCATGCGAAGTACGATGTTCCATCAGGAACGGAGTTTGAGCATCGAACGTGAGAAGAGCGTGAAGTCCGGGAGGCGGGTATAACTACTTCCTGCAGGGAAGTCGTACTCCACACCTCTGGTGTTTAACCCTACGATCTCACGCGAAGCCGCGAAGGGCGCGAAGACCGGTAAAATGGCGTACAACTCCCCTTCGCGGCTTCGCGCTCTTCGCGTGAGGCTGTTTCGGTGCTCAACCCGATTGGTTGTTACCGGTCTCCACCGCCGGCTTACTTCCCGAACCGCCGCGCCCGCGACTGAAAGTCCCGGAGCGCCCGGAGAAAGTCCACTTTCCGGAGCAGCGCCCAGTTGACGTCGAGGAAGAAGAGTTCGGAGTAGACCGACTGCCAGATGAGGAAGTCGGTCAGGTGGTCGCCGCCGGTCTTGATGACGAGGTCCGGCTCGTATTTGAAGGTGAGGTAGGACTCGAGGACGTCTTCGTCGACCGATTCCGGATCTACTCCGTCCTCGGCCATCCTTCTGACGCACCCGGCGATCTCCTCGCGGCCGCTCTTGCCGATCGCCACCGTCACGTCCATGCCTTCGCCGCTGACCTCCTTCTCGTCGCGGTAGTGCAGGGTCAGGCGCGCGATCGCCGAGACCTCGCGGATCCGCGGGAGGCAGCGTTCCAGCCGGGCGGGGTCGGCGGTGCTGATATGGAACGTCGCGCTCTTGATCCCGAGGTCGCGGCACCACCCGGCGGCGCGGGCGAGGTTACCGGGGGCGTCGAGCATGTCCTGCTCGGTGATCATGAAGCAGACGTGCTCCGGGAGCGTCCGGAGATCGCGAAGGAGGATCTTCTCGTAGAACCGGTAGATCATGACGTCCACTCCAGCAGCGCGGACAGGGAGCGGGTGTTCAGGACGTCGTCCGGGGTGCACCAGCCTCGGCGCGCCAGAGTTATACCGTAGCGCATATTTGCAAACTCGCCGATTCTATGGGCATCCGTTCCTATAGCCAGTTTCACTCCTTTCATCTTAGCCTGCCGGATATAAATATCCTCAAGATCGAGCCGGTGCGGGGACGCGTTGATCTCAAGAGCCGTCCCCGTCGCCGCTGCGTGTGCGATGACGCGTTCGAGGTCGATGCCATACGCCGGCCTCCGGCCGAGCAGGCGACCGGTGGGGTGGCCGATGACATCGACGTGTTCGTTCTCCATCGCGGTGAGGATGCGCCGGGTCAGGACGTCCTGGTCCTGGGAGAACCCCGAGTGGACGGAGGCGATCACCAGGTCGAGGTCGGCAAGGATCCTGTTCTCGTACCCGAGCGTGCCGTCGCTCCTGATATCCACCTCGCTCCCGGAGAGGAGGCGGCAGTCGTGGTGCCGGTTGACACGCTCGATCTCGGCCTGCTGCTTCGTAAGCGCCTCGGGCCGCACCCTTGAAGAGTGGTCGGTGATCACGACGTACTCGTAGCCCCTTCTCTCCCCCGCTTCCGCCACATCCTCAAGCGACTGGCGCCCGTCGCTCCATGTGGTGTGGGCGTGGAGATCGCCTTGCACGTCGGAGATCCCGACGAGACCCGGGAGGGCGTGCCGGAGGGCGAGTTCGATCTCGCCCCGGTCCTCCCGCAGTTCCGGCGGAACCGTCTCCATCCCGAGGAACAAAAATACCTCCTCCTCGCTTGCGAACTCCTGCAGCCGCCCGTTCGCGGCCTCCACGAGCCCCTCAGGCGTGAGCCGGTAGCCCTGTCGCGCCGCCACCTCCCCGAGCCTCTCCAGGAACGCGGCCGAGCCGGTGGCGCAGAGGAGCGCCGTGCCGCACCGGCCGGGTTCGGTGAACCGGACGTCCACCCCGTCATCGCCGCCCTCGCGGGTCTCCGGCCGGTCTTCGATAGCGACGATCGTGAGCCTGGCTACCGTGCTCGACCCCCGTCGGTAACTCCCCGCAACCGTGTACGGCCCGTCCGGCAGGGCCGCGAGCACCGCGTCGGCCTGCGGACGGGTCATCCGGTTCGGCCTTCGCCGGAACTGCTCGATACCCCGCTGGATCGTCTCCTCCCTCTTTGCCCCGAATCCGGAGAGCGCCCTGAGCCGGTGCCCCTTCACCGCCTGTTCCAGGTCGTCCAGGCTCTGGATGCCGAGTTTCTTGTAGAGGGTGTGCAGCGTCTTCGGCCCCACCCCGGCAACGCCGAGCAGATCGACGACCGATCCGGGTATGGTTTCCTGGAGGTCTCGTAACTCCCCGAACGTTCCCGTGGCGGCGATCTCGCGGATCTGGCCGGCAATCCTCTCTCCTATCCCCGGGATACGGGTGAGCTCCTCCTCGTCGAGCCCGGCGACCGGGAGGGAGAGGCGGTCAATCTGCCGCCCCGCCCGCTCGTAGGCCGCGATCCGGTACTGATCCTCCCCCGCGATCCCGAGCAGGCGAGCCATCAGCGTGAGTCGTTCGGCGACATCCCTGTTCGTGACCTCTCGCTCCGGGGCCTTCATGATCACCGGTCGTCCCTAAAACCATATAGACGTTGACGCGCAGGTCCCGGGCAACCCGTGATCATCCGGGAGCAGAAGTGAATCCGCTCCTCGTCGCACCCTAGTCCCTGTTGGTACCACCCAAATCCATAAACTTATAGAAGTAAAATTGATTGTAGATGCTTCGTTCCACGTTTGAGGATTATCTCGAAGCAATCCTCACGATCACGGAGAGCGGCGGCCGGGCGGCGACGCTGGACGAGATAGCGGCGGCTCTCGATACCGGGAAGGAGACCGCCGGGACGACCGTCGCCTCTCTGGTCGAGGAAGGATACCTGGAGCGGGCGGACGGCGACGCCGTCAGGCTTACCGGGAAGGGTTCGTCGCTGGCGTCAATGGTGGCCCGGAAACACCGCGTTCTCCAGTGTTTTTTGACGGAGATGCTCGGCGTCGATGAGGATGCCGCGAGCAGGGAGGCCTGCACCCTCGAGCACGGGATATCCGACGAGACGATCGACCGGCTCTCCTCCTACATGGACGGCGCCCAGTCTCCGCGGGGGCGTATGGGACGCTGCCGGGGGCGGGACTGCACGCTGCTCGACTGCAAGGAAGGCGATACCGTCCGGGTGGCGATGATGCGCGGACCCCGGCGGCACCGGCGGCTGCTCGATCTCGGCATCTTCCCCGGAGAGATCGTGCAGATCCGGCGCAAACTCCCCAACGATTCCGTCGTCGTCAGGGTGAAAGGTTGCGACATCGCTATCAGCCCCGAGATCGCGCGATCGATCGTCGTGGAGTCGTGTCCATGAAGTTCGCGCTGATCGGCAACCCCAGCGTCGGCAAATCCCTCATCTTCAACCAGCTCACCGGCCTCGGGGTGGAGGTGAGCAACTACCCCGGAACCACCGTCGAGCTGCAGCGGGGCAACACCTGTTTCCAGCGCGAGATCGTCGAACTCGTCGACCTGCCCGGGGTCTATTCGCTCGAGGGGAACTCGGACGAGGAAGGCCTGGTCCGCCGGTTCCTGGAGCAGCAGGACGTCGACGCGGTCATCGTGGTGACGAACGTCACCCGCCTGGAACGCAACCTCTACCTCCTCCTCCAGGTGGCGGAGTACGGCCTCCCGATGGTCGTCGTGCTGAACATGATCGACGAGGCCGCAAAACGGGGGCTTGAGGTCGATCCCGGCCCGATTCACGACCTTCTCGGCGTCGAAGTGATCCAGACGGCGGCGTCGCAGGGGAAGAACATCGACCGGATCATCCCGGCGGCCCTCGCCGCCTCGAGCCCGTCGGTGGTCGAGATCCCCTACGACCACCACATCGAGGCAGCCGTCCGGAGCCTCGGGAAGATGTTCGGTGCCGACCGAAAAGAGAGCGTTCGTGCGCTCCTCGGGTTCGGCGAAAACCCGGAACTGATCGAGGCGGCGCGGACGATCTCCGACGAGATCGAGTCCCGGCACCGGATGACGGTCGCCCAGATCATCGCGGCCAACCGACACAACTTCGCCCACGAGATCGCCGACCTCACCGTGAAGGAGGAACTCAACCTCCCCCAGACCGATCCGGACAGCATCCTGACGCGGCTCATCCCCGGGATGCCGATCCTGATCGGTATCCTGATCGGGATGCTCCTCTTCGTCTTCATCGCGGGATCGTTCCTTGAAGAGATTATCGTGGAGTTTTTCGATGTCTTTGCGATACAGCCCTTCGTCGCGCTCGGGCTGCCGCCGCTCGTCGAGACGCTCGGGACATCGGTCCTCATCGCGCTCCAGGCGGGCCTCGGGATAGCGTTCCCGTACGTCTTCCTCTTCTACATTATTATCTCCATCCTGGAGGACTCCGGGTACATGACCCGGGCGGCGTTCCTCGCCGACAACGCTATGCACCGGGTCGGGATGCACGGCGGGGCGGTCATCCCCTTCACCCTGGCGTTCGGGTGCAACGTGCCGGCCATCATGAGCATCCGGCTCCTGCGCTCCCGGCGCGAGCGGATCATCGCCTCGTTCCTGGTCACGATGGTTCCCTGCTCGGCCCGGACGGTTATCATCGCCGGGATCGTGGCGAGTTTCGTCGGCATCGCGGCGGCGTTCAGCGTATACGCCATCGTCTTTCTCCTGATCCTCATAACCGGGCTCGTCCTCTCCCGGGTGACGCCGGGCGAGCGGTTCGGGATGATCATGGAGATGGTCCCGCTCCGCTGGCCGGACCCGAAACTGGTGATGAAGAAGTCCTGGGCGCGCCTCTCGGAGTTCCTCTTCATCGCGATGCCGCTCCTCCTCGCGGGAAGCATCGTCCTCGGCCTTCTGGAGTTCTTCGGCGTCATGGCGTACTTCGAGGGGCTTGTGGAACCCTACACCATGGCCCTCCTCGGCCTTCCGGGCTATGCGGCGACGGCGCTCATCTTCGGGATCCTCAGAAAAGAGATGGCGTTCGAGACCCTCGCCATCCTCGCGGGCACCGCCGACCTCGGGGCGGTGCTCTCGTCGCTGCAGCTCTACGTATTCGCGATCGTGACCGTCCTCTTCGTCCCCTGCCTCGCGACGATCACGGTTTTGCTGCGGGAAGTCGGCTCGAGGATCACGCTCGCGATCACGGCCTACACGGTTGCCCTCGGGCTCCTGGTCGGAGGGCTTATTCATTACCTCCTGTCATAACTGGTATAAGAAGATGTACACCTACGAAACCGGCATCCCGGCCATCGAGAAGGAGTATGGGGGCCTGCGGGCCGCGACAAATATTCTCCTTCTGGCGCCTCCTCTCTCCTATGCTGAGCTCCTGGCATGCCGGATTGCCTCTCCCCAGCCCGGAGAATGGGCCGTTGCCATCTCGACCGACGAGCGTGCCTCCGACGTCATCGGTTCGTTCCGCAGGTTCGGGGCGGCCAGGAACCGGGTCGGGATCATCGATGCGGTCACGAAGAACTCGGTGCCCACCCTGCGGGACACGGCGATGGCGAAGTTCGTCACGAGCCCGCTCGACCTGACCAGTATGGGGATCAAGTTCTCCCGGATGGTCGAGGATATGTGGAAGGAAGCGGTGGTGGCGGAACCTCCGGGTCCGATGCCTCCGCCGATCCGGTTCTGCCTCCACTCGGTCTCGACGCTCCTCATGTACTCGCAGCTGGAGGTGACCTACAGGTTCCTCCACGTGATCACCAACCGGGTGAAGAAACTGGAGGGGATCGGGATCTACACCCTCAACAGCGAGTCGTTCGACGAGCGAACCATCTCCACGATCAAGCAGTTGATGAACACGGTCATCGAGGTGAGGGTCGAGGACGGGGGAGGGACGGTGAAGCGGGACTTCCGCATCACGGGCATCCGCGGGAGGACGACCCCCTGGATCCGGTACTTCTACGACGACGGAGCACTGACGTTTGAGCAGGGATGACGGTACCCGGATAACCCCCGGGAGTGAAAGATCGATCCTGACGTTCGTGGGCCTCGGGCTCTTCGACCTCGGGGACATATCGGTCAAAGGCCTTGAGTATGTCAGGAGCGCCGATGTCGTCTTTTTGGAGGCGTATACGTCGCGGTTGATGGGAACAGACGTCGGTGCGATGGAAGCGTTCTTCGAGAAGGAGATCCGGGTGCTCGGCCGGGAGGACGTCGAGCAGAACCCCCGCGAGATCCTCGACTGCGCCGCTGCCGGCCGGGTGGCGTTCCTGACCGGAGGAGATCCTATGGTCTCGACGACGCATGCGGATCTCCGGCTGCGGGCTGCCGCCGCCGGGATCGAGACCTCCATCATCCACGCGTCGTCGATATCGAGCGCGGTCTCGGGCCTCTCGGGTCTGCAGAACTACCGGTTCGGGAAGTCCTGCTCGGTGCCGTTCCCCGCGAAGGGCTGGTTCCCGACGGCCCCCCTCGAGACGGTCGCGGCGAATCTTGCGCAGAACCTCCATACGCTCGTCTACCTGGATATCCAGAAGGATCGCTACATGCGCGTCCCGGAGGCGATCGCCATCCTCGAGGAGATGGCAGAGAAGCGCGGCATCGAACCGCCCGCCCTCTACGTGGGGATCGCCCGTGCGGGGTCGGAGCACCCCGTGGTTGCCGCCGGGACCGGTGCGACCCTCAAGGAGACGGATTTCGGCCCCCCGCTCCATATCCTCGCCGTGCCGGCGGACCTCCACCCGATGGAGCGCGAGTACCTGGAGATCTTCGCCGGCCTATGAATCTCGACGAATACGGCGCTCTGTATGGGGAGGCACTCTCCCTCGCCCGGATCGCTGTCCCGGACGGCACCTCCCTTTCCCGGGCGGCCGGGGAGGTGATCGAGATGGCTGCCGCCTACCACAGCGACGGGTTTGCGTTTCTTCGGGCGGGCGACCGGGTGAATGCCCTCGCCGCGTTTGCCTACGGGCTCGGGTGGCTTGACGCCGGCTCGCGCCTCGGGCTGCTTGCGCCTTCTCTCGCCCACCCCCCGGAGACGGTGGATGCGGGCATACCCGAATCACAGGCTGCCCATCTTGACGAGAAGACCCACCGCTACCGGCGGATGCTTGATGCGGCCCTCGCGGGGGTCGAGGCGGCGGCGGACGAGGCGAGCTCGCTTCAGGCAGCGGCCGGGGAGTTTTATTCGGCGGCACGCGGCTGGTATGCGCAGGGTGCGGCGTGCCTCGATGCCGGCGACCGCGCCGCCGCCCTTGCCCGGTTCAGCTACGGCTACGCCTGGCTTGATGCCGGTATCCGCGCGGGGCTGTTTCGGATAACCGGGGAGCGGGGCCTCTTCACCGTTTAGGATCCGGTTTTTTCGCGGATCCCCGGTTCTATCGATTTTTCGATGAAACCATCGTTAAATAGTAGCCGCACGATAATTTATTACTAAAAATTCGGGTGTTTCCCCCCGGTGCTGCCCGGCCGTTTGCGGACGGCTGCGGCACCCGGGGGTGAGGGGCGGTCTTTCCGGGGGCCGTCCCCGTGCCCGGGAGCGCAGAGGATGAAGAAGTCTCAGTGGAAGTGGCTGATCGTCTCGCTCAGTTTCAGCGCTCTTGTCATGGCGGGCGTTCTCTACTTCACCGTCGACGAGTCGACGATCGAGTACCTCAGCCGGATCAACCCGTACTACCTGGTTCTTGCCGTCCTCCTTCACCTCCTCTCGCTCGGGTTCTGGGCGCTCCGTATCCAGAAGATGTCGGCGTCGCTCGGCTACCGGGTGCACCTCACCCACTGCGTGAACCTGGTTCTGGCGAACCTGCTCGTCGCGGCGATCACTCCGTCCCAGGCGGGCGGGGAACCGGTCAGGGTTCACGAACTCTACCGGGCGGGCGTTCCGGTCGGGGACGCCACCGCCGTCGTCATCATGGAGCGGATCCTCGACGGGATCATCCTCGGGGTGCTCGGGGCGTTCGCCATGCTCTTCCTCGGCAGCTACTGGAGCAGCCTCGCCTCGGGGTTCAGCGGGCTGAGCGCCCTGATGTACGCTGCCTGGATCTTCGTCATCCTCTTCGTGCTGGTCTTCGTCTACTCCGTCAAGAACCCGGACCATCTCAAGCGGGCGCTCAAAGGGATCTCGCGGTGGATCGACCGCCGCTGGCGCTTAAAGCGGCTCGAGAGCCTGCTTGAAGCGATCGACCGCGAGGTGGACAACTTCAACCGGGGGCTCGTCAGGTTCGTGAACCACGGGAGAAGCGGCCTCGTGTGGGGGATACTCTTCACCCTGCTCTTCTGGGTCTCGGAGTTCGTCGTCGCATCGATGCTGCTCGTCGGCCTCGGGCAGCCCCCGTACTTCATCGAGTCGTTCGTCGTCCAGCTCGTCATCGCCATCATCATGATGATCCCGCTCACCCCGGGCGGCTCGGGCGTTGCGGAGATCGGCGCCACGTCGCTCTACAGCCTCTTTGTCCCGTCGGCGATCGTGGGTGTCTTCGTCCTTCTCTGGCGGCTGATCTTCTACTACCTGAACATCCTCCTCGGTCTCCTGTCGAGTCTCGTCATTGTCCGGCGCGAGTTCCTTGCCCGTGCCAGAAAGCAGCGGTGATTGACCCCAAGGTTTAAGCATCAGAAGGCTGATGTCCGGTGATCACATGACGACTCAAAGTTGCAGGGTGCAGGGCGTGTTCATGTCGGTGAGCGAGATGGGAGCGGCGCCGACGGTCATCCTGGATGCCGGGGGCGACAGCACGATACCCATCTACGTCGGGCTATGGGAAGCGATCTCGATCAGCAATGCGCTCAACAGCGAGATGCTCCCCCGGCCCATCACCCACGATCTCATCGTTGAGATGTTTCGGAACTTTGAGATATCGCTCGATTCTCTGCACATCGATTCTCTGGAGGAGGGGGTCTTCTACGCCAAACTCCATCTGCGGCAGGGGTCGCGAACCGAGATCATGGACTGCCGGCCGAGCGACGGGATAGCCATCGCTCTGCGTTACCGGGCGCCGATCATGATCGAGGACACGGTCGTGGAGACGGCGGCGGTAAAAAAGGACGACCTCCCGCGGATGGTCGACCTGAAAGAGTATCTCTGATCACTTCCGGCGTGCCGCGAGCTCGTCGAGCACGTCGCCGACATCGGTGCCGGATGCCTGGAGCGCCACAAGCAGGTGGAAGAGGAGATCGGCCGCCTCAGAGACCGTCCTCTCCGGGACCTGGTTCTTCGCGGCAAGGATGAACTCGACCGCTTCTTCACCGACCTTTTCGAGGGATTTATCGACCCCTTTCCGGTGGGTCAGGACGGAACTGACGTAACTCTCGGCAGACGGGTGCTCCGCCCGGTCCTGGATGACCTGCCAGACCTCTTCGAGGATATCCCAGTCACGCATGGGCCTCACCTCCTGCGAGCACCTCGCCGAGTTCGGTATCGAAGTACCGGGAGAGGAGAACCCGTGCCTTCTCGATGGTGCATCCGCCTTTTCCTATGGCGATGCCGAGGTCGCTTTCGCTGACATACACCGTGAGCTTCCCGTCGTCTCTCTTCGCAATGCCGATGACGGCAGCAGGCTTGAAGACGTTCTTCGCGAACTGCTCGATCTCCGCCGAGTACTCGACCATCTCGATGCGTTTACCAAGAACCCTCTGCATCTTCCTGATATTGCTCCCCTGCCGGCCGATGGCGAGACCCATGTCTCCTTCTTTTATGAGGTATACTATGCGGTCGAAGCGCTCGTCGATGATGCAGTCGAGCGCGGTCGCCCGGGTAAGAATTCTCAACTCTTCGATATATCTTCGTTCTTTAAAGCATATGGTTGGTATCATTGAAGCGGTCCCCAATGGGAATGATGCGGTATGATATAGTCGCTCGCGGGATATATATCTGAGTACCCCGGGCACCGGGGGGAAGAGGCCGGCGGAGAGGAGTGCGCCCGATTTTTCACCCGGACGGTGCCTCTTGTGGTGCTGTGAGGATCCGGGGCCGGGAGATAGATATCCGGCTGGTGGGGTTAGTAGAGACAGGGGAGGGGGCAAGCCCCCTCCCCGTCGGCCCCGCCCCCAATGGCGATGCCCCCACGGTCCACTGCATGGGAAGATACTGGAATGGGTGTAATCCTGGTTCCCCTCCCGTGACACGGCTTCCCACTGGCTATCGCCACGCACTGCCCCCGCCCCTCGTGGGCGGGGGAGGAGGCCGAAGGCCGGGCGGGGTGGGTGCTACTGATGTCCAGGACCGGTGGAGGCAGGGGAGGAGCGCCGCGATCCGGATCCATCCTCAGGACGGCGGCCCGCACCCAAATTCGCGAAAAATCCCATTAGCACTTCTGCAGGATCATCTTGATCGCCGCCCCTTCGTCCGGTTTGCCGGGAACCCGGTCGCCCGCCCAGACGCGTCCGCCGTAGCGGGTCACGAGGGTCTTGACGATGTGAAGCCCGAGACCCCTGCCCCCGGAGGAGTTTTTACTCCCCTCACGGCTGAAACGGTCGAAGATGTTCGGCTTTGCGTGGTCCGGTATGCCGATGCCGGTGTCGGCGACGGTGAGCATCACGGTGTCGGCGGTCTCCATGACGGATATGTCGATCCTGACCTTCATGCCGCCGAACTTGATGCTGTTGCTGATCAGGTTCGATATGGTGTGCTCAAGAAGAGGGGTTGCCCAGACCATGCAGGTCCCCCCCTCATACCTGATATCGATGCCCCCATACCGCTGCACCTGGTCGCGGATGGCGGCGGAGAGGTCGACCGGCTCCAGGCGGATGCTGTGCCGGTCGAGCGTGGTCAGCAGTTCGACGTTCTTGATGACGTTGATCCCCTGCTCGATCGTGATCTTGACCCTCTGGGCGAGTTCCGCCTCCTCGCCGGAGAGCCGGTCGCGGAGCATCTCGATGATCGTTGCCGCAACCATGCTGGTGTTGTAGATATCGGTGCCGAGCAGGTCGAGGTAGAGGCTGGAGAGCCGGCTGGCCTGTTCGCAGGCGATCTCCCGGGTGAGGTCCCGGCCCACCCCGGTCGCGGCCACGGTCTTCCCGGAAGCGTTGTGCAGGGGATGGATGGCGATCTGCACCGACCGCTCCTCATCGCGCCATGAGAACGATCGGGTCTCCGCTACGCTCTCCCCCGTCTCGATGACCCGGCACGCCGCCCCGGCCAGAAAGTCCGCCTCTCCCGGCGGAAACAGGGCATAGGGCGTCTTGCCCACGACTTCATCCGGGTTTACGCCCAGGTTCCAGCCGCCGCCCCAGAAGAACTGGGTGAAGATGCCGTCCCCATCGAGCGTGAAGATCATGTCGGGCAGGGCGCTCGCCAGGATCTGCACCTGCTCCTCCGGCACGCCGCGGGACTCGTCGGCCTCCTCCTCGTGCGGGGCCTCGCGGAAGGTCTCGACCGCACCGATCTGTCGGCCGCCGGTATCGTAGAGCGGGGCTGCCACGCAGACGGCCGTTCTCCCGGAGAACGCCGGGATCTGCGACTCCGCGAGCAGTTCTTCACCTTCGTGCTGCAACAGGCGGTAATGGGCGCTCCCGACATCCTCGTGAGTCAGGATGCTGTTTGCCAGTGTGGGGTATGCCTCGCCGAACAACGCCTTTCCATGAGCGTACCCGCCTTTTCCCACGATCTCTTCCGCCGGGACGCCGGTGGACCGCTCCATGCTCTCGTTCCAGACGATCACCCGCCCCTCGCAGTCGAGGACGAGCGTCGGCTGCTGGAGGTGGGCGAAGATACTCACGGGTATCTGGCTGTGGTTCATGGATTCACTGACCCTTTTCTGTTCTATCTTCACCGTATCACCCGGGAACTCTTCTCGTCCCGCAACGCCGCGAATAGGCTCTCTCGCCCGGAACTCCGGGTAAGCCCTCCATGCCGGCCGATCTACGCCCCCCGTATATCACTCTTCGGGGCGAACGCACAGGAAAAATGTCTGGAGCGGTCGCTTAAAAGAGTGTCTATTTATCTTCTGCGAAATATACTATCAAAAAGATTTATTATTTATACCTTCCCAGTTCGTTCTCCTGATAATCGGAAAGTATTCCCCACAACCGCTCTATTCCGTTCGAGTATCGCCATAATCGGCCGCATTTATTCGTCTGCCGGGATCGAGTACTGGAACGCGAACCCGGGAGATCGCGTCTATCGCGTAGATTAATATTTGAGTATTTGCAGATCATAGATGATGTTCGGGCGTTACAGGGACACATTTCACCAGGAATCCGGTGATATCATGGTGGAAACCGGGAGCGTCGACGGTCTCCTGACGTACCGGCGCAGGTGCGAAGGACAGACGTTCGAGCGAATCCTGGTCTCAAAGACGGGTGAGATCGTCATCAACCCGGTGGAGCCGGGCAGTCTCCCCAGGGACATCACGGACTTCCTGTTGATGGAGTTCCCCCCGATGATGATCGAGCCCGGCGCCACCCAGACAGTCTACCTGAAGTTTCCCGTCGAGATCGGCGTTTTTATAGAGTCCGCAAGGGATATCGAGGTGCTCGATATCTTCGGTCTCGGCACCCAGAAGTATACGCTCTATGGTCCTCCGGCAGGCGGGGTCATTGCCCTGTACTGCCGGAGCGCGATCTACCCGGATATCCCTCCGGTCGAGTTCTACCGCGAGGGGGTGATGGAACTCTCCGTTCAGAACCTCTCCCTCGAGTGGATGGAGGTCTCGTGTGCGGTCTTTAACAGCGTCGATATGAAGATCTACTACGGCGATTTCGTTGCGACCTCCGCCACGATGAGGATCATCTCCAGGACGCTCGCGGAGACCGACTTCGTCGACGCGCCTCTCCGGCCCGGCATGGAGAAGGCCGTGGAGTTGAACAGGGCCCGCAAGATCCCGGTGCTCAACCGGGGCCACCTGATGGAGTGGGGGCACTGATGGCACTCAACGTGACCGAGATCCTGGAGATTCCGCTTGGGATTGGCGAGATCACCCTCGTAAATATCCTGTATTTCACCGTCATCCTTACCGTCGGCGTGATCATTGCGAAGATTGCCGCGATAAACGTCCGCAGAATCCTCGCCGAGCGGCTGCCCAAGAATGAATCCGAACTGTTTGCAAAACTGGTCTACTACATCATCATCATATGGGCCTTCGTCATCGCGCTCCCGCAGCTGAAGTTCGACCTCTCCGGACTCCTGGTAGCAGGAGGAGTCGCCGGTCTGGTCATCGGTTTTGCCAGCCAGAGCGTCGTCTCGAACCTGATCTCCGGCCTCTTCCTGATGTTCGAGCGTCCGATCAAGCTCGGCGACAACATCAACGTCGCGGACGTCACCGGCAGCGTCGAGGATATCCGTATCCTCTCGACGGTCGTCAAGATGTACGACGGGATCTATGTCCGGATCCCGAACGAGAAGGTCTTCACCTCGAACATCACGAACTACGTCCATAACGCAGCCCGGCGGTTCACATACGAGATCCGTATCCGGTATGAGGACGACGCCGATGCGGCGATCCGGATTGCCAGGGAGGTCATCGAGAAGCACCCCTTCGCACTCAAGAACCCGGCCCCCTCGGTCTTCGTCGACAACTTCGGCGAGCACAGCGTCAACCTGACTGCCTATATATGGGCGCCGGCCCGGAACTGGTGGGACGTCCGGACGGATCTCCTCTGGAAGATCAAACAGGCGCTTGAAGAGAACGGCATCGAGATACCCATCCCGCAGCGCACCGTCCGGTTTGTGGACGGGCTTGAGGGGAAGAACCGGGCTGTTGAGATGAACGGAGGGGAAGAGTAACCCTATTTTACAACCGGTGCGTCTTCCCGACGCCGCCGGGCACGAACGACCCCGGGTAGCGCTCCGCGAGTTCCCCGATCCGGTCGGTGCAGTGCGATGTTCCGAGGTAGGCCACCCCTGCGAGCGCGTCGATGTCCTCGCCCGTGACGGTGTGGAGCCCACCGATGACGCCCCGAACCGGCCCGGCCGCCGAGACCTGCTCGATGATCCGGCCGATATGGGGGTGTGCGCACCCGGTGACGACCAGGTGACCGCCCGGCGTCGATAGTACGAGCGACTGCTCCCGGGTATCCGTCCCGAGCGGCCCGGTCACGGCGATACCGTTCGCGACCTCCGTCCACTCTGTCACGATCCGCGGCTCGGTATACTTCCGTATCTCCGAGAGCGTCTTTTCTGAGAATGCGTCGTGGACATAGACCTCTGCCGCCGGGTTCGCGGCAAGAACCGCTTCGATGCCGCCGATATGGTCCCAGTGGTCGTGGGAGAGGACGAGGCGCCGGATGGCCGCAGGGTCGATGCCGAGCACCCGCATATTGGATACGAGCACGTCTCCTTTGGCCCCGGTGTCAAAGAGCAGCCCCGCCTCTTCTATCAGGCAGGAAAATCCCCAGTCTGCCGTGAGCCCCTCCCGGCAGGGGATGTTGTTGTAGACCTCGGTTATCGTGAACATAGGAGAGACTTCCAGGTCTCTCCTCTGAGGGGATTATGCTTTCCGATGGGGCAGTCCGGGGTTCGGAGGCCCCGGATCTCGCAGACGAAAAGAGGTGGTAGAGGTGATCAGGAGATGATGTAGGAGATGGAGACGGTGGCGGTCACGTCGATCTCGCCGACCTCGAGCGGGGTTGCGACGGCTGAGCCTGCCACCTTCTCCATGCCCGAGTAGCGGGTGTCGTAGGCCATGGGCACGTAGCTGCCGCCGACGTTGACCTCTTTGACGTCGAGGATGGTCTTGCCGATGGCCGCGGCGACGGCGTCGGCGTCACCCCGTGCCTGTGCGACCGCGGCGGTCAGGGCCTGCGACCGGAACTCCTGCTGCTTTGCGTCGCTCAGGGTGAACGCGAACCGGTTGACCTTGTTTGCACCGTTCGCGACCGCGAGGTCGACGATCTCGCCGGCGCGGTTCACGTCGTTCATCGTGACTTCGAGGCTGTTGACGACCCGGTAGTACTTGACCTTCGACGTTGTCAGGCCCCGGCTGTCGGTCTCGGTCACCGGGATGATGTTGTAGCCGGCGGTCCTGATATCCTTCTCCGGGATGCCGGCCTTCTTCAGCGCATTGACCACGGCGTCCATCCTCTCGGCGTTCTGCTGCTGTGCCGCCTTGACGTCGGCGTTCTCGGTCTCGACCGCGAAGACGACGACGGCCTCATCAGGCGTGGTCGTTACTTTGCCCGTGCCGGAGACGTGGATCAGTTTGTCTTTTGATTCCTGCGGCAACTGTGCGGTGACGCTGCCGATCACCGCGGCGCAGAGGACCATCAGGGCGATCCCCAGAAGTGCTGCTTTTCCTCGCATACGTATCAATCATCTCTTGAATCGGTCGAAATAAATATCTTGCTTTAACTACGAGATTTTTCGTAGTTTTAACAGGACGGATCGAGAAATCCGCCATTCCTCTCCGGAATCGAGGGGCAGTTCACTCGCTCCCGGCATCGTTCCGCCATCCGGCCGCCGCCACCAGGCGGGCGATCAGGACGGCGATGTAGAGCGTCCCGCTGACGGTCTCGAGCAGGGCGAGCGATCTGGCCTGGTCGGTGACCGGCGTGATGTCGCCGTAGCCGAGCGTCGCAAGGGTGACGAAACTGAAGTAGATGAACGCAGGAAAGGCGAGCGTACCCCCTCCCGACCCGGCTGAGAACGATCCGGGGTTGATGCTCTCGACGAGATCGTAGGCCGTCGCCCAGGTGAGGCCCATGAGGAGGTAGACGGAGACCGCGCCGTAGATGGTGTCGGTGGTGATCCGTCGTGTCCCGAGCACTCTCGAGAGGCCGACAAGCGCGGTGAAGGCGTAGAAGAGGAGCGTGAAGACGCTCTCGACGGCGCCGGTGGCGGGGTCGCCCGTGATGACGTGGAGCCAGCCGAGGCCGAAGGCGGGCACCGCGAGGAGTCCGGCGATCACGACCTGCCTTCGGCGGTTGCTCACGGCGTAGACGCCGGTGATCAGGATGAAGGACGTGAGCACCTTCAGGGCGACCGGGCCGCTCGGCCCCGCGATCACGTAAGGGTAGACGGCGAGCAGGAGGACGAGCGACGCGAGCAGGTAGTGGAACTGCATCGCCCTGGCGCGGGCGAGATACCGGGAAAGAAGGCTCTTCACGGTTTCTCCACTCCTGCATCGCCCGTCAATGCCTCGATCGCCGCGAGGAGTTCGGCGGCGGATTGGTAGCGGTCGGCAGGATCTTTTGCGAGGCACCGGAGGATGATCAGGTCGAGTCCTGCAAGGTCCGGGTCGATCTCCGATGGGGGGACGGGCTGCTCGCGGATGACCGCTTCGGCCAGCCCGGCGAGACTCTCGCGGGCAAAGGGCGGCTTCCCCGTCACCAGTTCGTAGAAGACGGCGCCGAGCTGGTAGATGTCCGTCCGTGCATCGGCCCTGCCGAACCGTTCCGGGGCGATCTGTTCCGGGGCCGCGTAGGTGAGGGTGAACCCGGCGATGGTGGTGTCCCGGCTCGCCGCCACCGTCGTGCTCATCCCCCAGTCGGTGATCTTCGGCGTCAGGTCGTCGTCAAGAAGGATGTTCCGCGGCTTGATGTCCCGGTGGATCACGCCCTTTTCGTGGGCGTAGGCGATCCCCGCAGCGATGCCTGCGGCAATGCGGGCGGCGGTCTCCGCCGGGAGGGGTTTTTCCAGGTCATTCAGCGTCCGGGGGAGATACTCCATCTCGACGAACGGCACCGGGAGGATGTTGACCGAGTGAACCGCCACGATGTTCGGGTGAGCCAGGTCTTCCCAGAACCGCATCTCCTTCATGAAGGTCTTCCCTGTCGCCTCGTCGTAGGCGGCCGGGATCTTCACCGCTACGGTTCGACGGTCATCGCGCCTGACCGCCGAGAAGACCTGCCCGAGCCCCCCTCTCCCGACGAGGGCGACATGGTCGTAGCGCTCCGCAAGTTCGGGCGGGAACCCTCCCGGGCGGGAGAGCACCGTCCGGTACGCATCGGGGAGGACGGTCGCGGCGGGCTCCGCCTCCCCCCCGTCCGGCCGCTTCAGGTATCGGGCGCCGATAACGACGGCGCCGGCGAGGAGGGCGAGAGCCAGGGCGGCCCCGAGCCAGGGGAACGGGTCGGTCTCGGCCGGGGTTGCCGTCACTTCTGTCGGGGTATCGTCGGGCGTGGCGGTCGCGGCAGGCGAGGGCGTCTCTTGCGGAGCACCTTTTCCTTTGTTCTGATCGGGACCGGCGTTTTTATCCTCGTTCGGGTTCTTTCCGGCGGACTCGATCCCCTGGGGGGAAGGGTTTGCGTGTTCGGGCGGGCCTCCGGCGCCCGAGACGATGGGGACGAAGGCTGCGAGGAGCAGCGCGGCGGCGAGGAGCAGGACGGCCGCCCGCCCGGCCCGGTCAGGCGGCATCCGGCACCGGCACCCCCCCGGGAACGACAAAGACGAGGGTTGCTCCCGGTGCGCCTTTCGCGAGTTCGATGAGGTCCCCGTCGTGAAGTTCCCGCCGCGTGCCCGGCTTGAGCGGCGTACCGTTCACGAAGGTGCCGCCTGTGCTGCCGCAGTCCTCGATGAGCCGGACCCCGTCTCGGCGGCGGGTGATCCGGGCGTGCGGCTTCGAGACGCGGGTGACCGCCGCGTACTCCTCGCCGAGGACGATCGCCTCTCCGGCCCGTTCGGGCGCTCCCGGGTCCGCCCGACCTACGGCGATGCTCTCCTCGGCGAGCGCAAAGACCCTGCCGTCCTCCGCGCCCCCGAGGAGGATGACGACCGGGGGCTGCCCGGAGAACTCCCCCGCGAACGTCTCCCGGACGGCGGCGAGTTTCTTCGCGAGCACGGCGTCCGTGAGGGTCAGTTTCAGGTTCGCAAACAGCCCGAGGCTCCGCGTGATCGCTTCGAGCCCTCCGGGCACGAGCGAGTATTTCCAGACCGGGTGGACTCCCTTTGCGGTCGGGCGCGAGAGGCCGGCCTCTTTGCGGACGACCCCGATGCTCATCAGTTTGTCGAGGTGTTTCTTCGTGTTCTCGTAACTCGTCTCGATCGCGGCCGATATCTGCCGGACGTCTTTCGGGCTTCGTTCGATGGCTTTCAGGATCTTTAAGCGCGTGCTGCTGCTCAGCACGTCCAGGTATTCGGAGAGTTCCTGCAGGTCGTCGTTGTCTGTATCGAGGATGAGTGTCCTTGAGTCGTCGTCGGTCATAGGCTCTCGTGCGGGGCTCTGTTGTTGTATGGTTTAACGAGGTCTCTGATGAAGGTTGTGCACCTCGATGACCGGCGAATCGTGCCGGCACGCTTCGATTGACGCAGTCCGGTGCGCCGCCGTATCCCGGATCATCTTTTATACGAAGGGGGTGTTCGGGGGCGGCATGCTTGGCGAGTTCGAGACCCTGCAGCGGCAGGCCATGATGGTGGAGATCGAGGAGATCATCCAGGCGACGCCCGACTACACCGACGTCAGGGAGGCGCTCCGGTCGCGCAACTTCATACCGGAGCGGGACGAGGAGAAGATCGCGATATGGGTGCAGCCCGAACTCGAGATCTTCGTCCTCCTGCAGATAAACCTCGGGGGCGGGTACGCGGGCTACCGGGTGGCCTCCTACGCCGACCTGGAAGAGAGCGAAGGTGGGCCTGCCGGGTTCAACGCCCGATAACCTCTTTCCGGGGCCCGCCGGCAGGCTCACTCTTCTTCACCCCCGCGGGTCAGGTTTATCCCGGCATACACGGTATGGTCGGCGTATGCCGGAACAGGTACCCCTCAACCGGGACGCACAGGAGGCCATGATGGTCAGGATCAGAGAGAGTCTCGCGGCGAACCCCACCTACGACGAGGTCCGGGAGTTCCTCGAGACGCTCGGGTTCCAGGCGAAGGAGGACAGGCCCGCCCTCGCCCTCTGGGAGAACGGCGAGCACGAACTCTTTGTGCTGGTGCACATCGACCCGAAGACCGGGACGCCGCGCGACTACGCGGTGAGCACCTTCGAGGAGGTGGAGGGGTTCGAGTAGCCCCCGGTCATGCCCGGTCTGCAATGAGCCCGATGTACCCCGCGATGAGTGCGACGACGAAGACGAAGAGGTAGACCGGGATCGAGAGCGCCCCCTCGAGGACGGAGAAGACCCCGACGCCGGTGATCTCGCCGATGAGCAGAAAGAGCCGGACGAGAAAGGTGACCAGGAGCACGGCGCCGGATGCGAAAAAGACCGGGCCGGGAAGGCTCAGCGGGAGTGGAAGCGCCCCGAAGAGGTCGCCGATGAGGAAGAGGGCCGATATCAGGATGAGCAGCCCGAGGTTGGCGTTGAGGAACTCGACGATCTGGAGGAAGATCGGTGCCTGGATGTAGGCGCCCGCGAGGATGTTCAGTATGGCGAGCACGATCAGGAAGACGACGATCCCGATGACTCCCGATATGAGGACTTCGGCAACCGACTCCTTCCTGTGCCCTGCCATGCGTTCCTCCCAGGAGTAAAAAGCATTTCAATCTTATGGAGTTACCGGCCGGGGCTTCTTCCGTCAAAGACCACAACCTTCAAGTCGGCACCGACGATGAATTAACCCGGGGTTGGAGGGCGCACAGTCCCTGCCTTCCGGTGAGCGTCATGGAGAACCACTCAAGGGTGACGAACGTCGAGGTCGCGGCTATTCTCTACGAGGTCGCCACCCTCCTGGAGATCAAGGGCGTCCGGTTCAGGCCGCAGGCATACCGGCGGGCGGCGATGGTGGTCGAGGGCCTGCCGGAGCGTATCGCCGACGTCGCACGGCGAGGCGAGCTCGAGGATATCCCCGGGGTGGGTCGGGCTATCGCCGAGAAGATCCACGAGATCGTCGAGACCGGCGATCTTGGGTACCTTGCCGCTCTCCGTGAGGAGCTCCCGGAGGGTGCACAACACCTCACCCGCGTTTCGGGGATCGGGCCGAAGAAGGCGATCGCCCTCTCCCGGGAACTCGGCGTCAGGACGGTCGACGACCTGGAGGCGGCAGCGCTGGCCGGCCGGATCCGCGATCTCCCCGGTTTCGGTGAGAAGACCGAGGCAAACATCCTCGCGAGCATCCACGTGAGCCGGACGGCAGAGGGGCGCCGCCTTCTCGGGAAGATCCTCCCCGTCGCCCGGGAGATCGAGCGGCGGCTTGCCTCGCTTGCCTCTGTCCGCCGCTTGAACCTCGCCGGGTCGATCCGGCGAAGGAAGGAGACGATCGGGGACGTCGACATCCTCGCGACCTCTCCCCGACCCGAGGAGGTGATGGAGGCCTTCACCACCCTCCCCGGGGTCGAGCGCGTCCTCGTCCGGGGGCCGACGAAGACCTCGGTGGCGCTCTCGACCGGCATCCAGGTCGATCTCCGGGTTGTGGAGGACGAACATTTCGGGGCCGCCCTCCAGTACTTCACGGGCTCGAAAGAGCACAACATCGCTCTGCGGCGACTCGCGATCGCGCGGGGCTGGCGGCTGAACGAGTACGGGCTCGTCGATCTCGAGACCGGCCGGACGGTCGCGGGAGAGGACGAGGCCGGGATCTACCGCGCTCTCGGTCTCGCCTGGATCGAACCGGAACTCCGGGAGGACCGCGGCGAGGTTGAGGCCGCCCGGGCGGGGACGCTCCCCGACCTCGTCGGCTACGACGCGATCCGCGGCGACCTCCACGTCCATACCCGCTGGAGCGAGGGCGCTCACTCCATCGAGGAGATGGCAGACGCCGCGCGGGCGCTCGGCTACGAATACATAGCCATCTGCGACCACGCGGAGACCCTCCACGTCGCCCGCGGCCTCTCCCCCGAACGGCTTGCCGACCAGGTGCGGGAGATCGAGCGGATCAATCGGGAGAGCGACGATGGGTTCACCATCCTCACCGGCACCGAGTGCAACATCGGCATGGACGGCACGGTCGATCTCCCCGACAGCACCCTCGCCGACCTCGACGTGGTGGTGGCAAGCGTCCACTCGGGGTTCAAACTGTCCGAGAAGGAGATGACCGAACGGGTGCTCGCGGCGATGCAGAACGAGCACGTCGATATCATCGGCCACCCGACGGGCCGGGTCCTCCTCTCCCGCGAACCCTACCGGATCGATCTCGCCACGATCTTCGACGCCGCAGCAGCGCTCGGGGTCCTTATGGAGATCAACGCCTTCCCCGGGAGGCTCGACCTCTCCGACGTCAACGCCCGTTCGGCCCTTGGAGCGGGCGTCCGGTTCTCCGTCGCCTCGGACGCCCATCGCCGCGAGAACCTCCGGTGTATGGAGCTCGGGGTTGCGACCGCCCGGCGGGGGTGGCTAACGGCCGGCGATATCGCCAACACCCGGCCGCTTCCGGAGTTAAGAAGAGTTCTGCGCTCTTGAGGTCACCCGGCCACCTGCTCCTGTCTGGCGCCGATGATATCCACGAGCTCGATATCGAACGTCAGGGGCTGTCCGGCGAGGGGGTGGTTTGCGTCCAGGGTCACGGTCGATTCCGTTACGTCGCTGACGACGACGATCGCCGCCCTGCCGTCCGGCTGCTGGACCTGGAGCTGCTGACCGGGCTCGGGGTTGATATCCTCGGGGAACTGTCCTCTCTCCACCGTGATGGTCATATCCTCGCGGTGCTGGCCATATGCCTCTTCGGGCGAGATCGTCGCCGTCTTCGTCTCTCCCGGCTCCATGCCGACCACGGCGCGCTCGAACCCGGGGATGATCTGGCCGCTGCCGATGGTGAACTCAAGCGGCGTCCGTTCTTCTGACGTATCAAAGACCGTCCCGTCTTCCAGTTTTCCGGTGTAGTGCACCTTTACGGTGTCGCCTGCTTTTGCCTGCGCCATACTGCATCACCATCGGGTGCGTTATTATCGGTCTCTATTTATTCATGCCGGTGGGCTGCGATCAGCCGGATCTCAGAGAATTTACCGGCGATGGTATCCCGGCCGGGATTACCTGAACCGCCGCGTCAGGCGTTGGCCTGCGGATCTTCGGTGACCGTCCTTGCGGACGGCGTGCAGGACCCCCATCACACCCATCACGTCGTATCCGGGCGTCCGCTCTATCTCAAAGTCGTAATGCTCCCCGATGTAGTCGAGGAGTCTCCGGTTCACCGGCCCCCCGATCGGGGGCACGTGGAGTTCCATCTCGATACGGCGCACCCCATCGAGGTCATCCGGCCTGATCGACCACTCCGCGCCCTCGCAGTCGCACTTCAGGAAGTCGCATCCCCCGGCCGCTGCGGCGAACTCGCCGAGGGTGCGGGTCGTCACGGCGAGGGTCTTTTTCCCCCAGGTTATCCGGACGCTCTCCCCCGTCCCGAGCGCCCCGTCCACCACCTCGACACCGCCGCCGTTCCGCTCGACGTTCTCCCGGAGCGCCTCCGTGAGGATGGGCTCAATGGCCGTCACGTGCCCTGAGCGGCGGGCGGCCCGGATGGAGAAGGCGCCCACGTTGGCCCCGAGGTCAAGGACTCTGTCGTCGGGCCGGATGTCGTCGAAGCGATACTCGCCGACGACGTAGACGGCGTCCGCCCCGGGCGGCATCCTCCGGAAGGTTATGCCGTCGTGCGTGGTGAAGAGGGGCGTCTTTGGGCCGGTGCCGTCTCCTCCGTTCTGCTCTCGATACATCGCGCTGGATAACGTTGGGGTTCTTCTCTATATGGGCATTTCTTCTTTTGTTCCGGCGGCGCGCTCTCTGGATCCGCATCGCCTCCGGGCTCAGAATCTCCTCATTTTATTAATCTTTTTTGCTCCCCCGTCATCGCCCTGCACCGTGCAAATCCACATCGCACCGGAAAATTTCGCTTAACGGGCGAGATCTCACGGTGGAGAGAGTATTTTTATAAACATACATTTATTATTATACGCGTATATATGTCCAGTGCAGTAAGTCTCTGCGCTACCTTTGAGGGGGAGTTTTTTGATGGCCTATATGGACGGAATAACCTGTATCTGCGACAACGGCCGGACACTCGAGGACCACCGGCCCATCGTCGGCGACGATGTCATCTCCGGGATCTACCGCAAGGCGGCGGCGCTCCAGGGGAAGCGCATCCTTCACGTGAACTCGACCTACCAGAGCGGCGGCGTGGCGGAGATGATCCTCTCGCTCGTTCCGCTCATGAACGACGTCGGGATCAGGACGCAGTGGAATATCCTGACCGGCGAGGGGGACTTCTTCGTCATCACGAAGAACTTCCACAACGCGCTCCAGGGGCAGGCGATACACTTCTCGGACGCCGAGAAGGATCTCTATCTCAAGACGAACGAGTGCTTCTCCGGGCAGATGACGATCGACCACGACCTCGTGGTCATCCACGACCCGCAGCCCCTGCCGCTGATCCGGTTCTACGAGAAGACCCAGCCCTGGGTCTGGCGGTGCCACGTCGATCTCTCGAACCCCGATCCCGGTCTCTGGGAGTTCCTTAAGAACTTCGTTCTGGACTACGACCGGATGGTCATCTCGCACGACGAGTACCGGCGCCGCGGGATGCCGATGGAGCAGTGGATCTGCCGCCCGGCGATCGACCCTCTCTCGGAGAAGAACCGCGACCTCACCGACGCGGAGATCGCAGACCTCCTTGAGAAGTACGGCGTCCCGACGGACAAACCGCTGATCACCCAGATCTCGCGGTTCGACAAGTGGAAGGACCCCGAAGGCGTCGTCGACGTCTTCCTGCGGGTGCGCGAGCACGTCGACTGCAGGCTGGTCCTCTGCGGGAGCATGGCCCCCGACGACCCCGAAGGCTGGGAGATCTACCGCAGCGTCGAGGAGAAGGCGCGGGAGTTCATCGAGACCGGCGACGTCATCCTGATCACCGCCGAAGACCACCTGCTCGTCAACGCCCTGCAGCGGGTCTCGTGCGTCATCCTCCAGAAGTCGCTCCGCGAAGGGTTCGGCCTGACCGTCACCGAAGGGCTCTGGAAGGGGCGGCCGGTCATCGCGTCCCGGGTCGGGGGGATACCGCTCCAGATCCAGGACGGCGAGACCGGGTTCCTCCTCGAAGCGACCGATATCGACGGGTTTGCCTGGAGGATCCGGGAGGTCCTCGAGAACCCGGAACTCGGGGAGCGGCTCGGCCGGGCGGGAAAAGAGTACGTCAGGCAGAACTTCCTGATCACCCGCCTCCTCTCCGACTACCTGGAGATGCTGAGCGCGGAGCTCGGCGTTCAGAACACCTGATCGCAAAAGCGGACATTCATCTGCTCCGGGTGCGGCCGTGAACGCGGCCACACCCGTCCGGCAGATTCGTGTGGATATTTCCGGGGATCCGATTTTTTTTCAGAGGAGGCGCTTTGGGGCGGGTTGCCCGTCGCGCCCCCCGATGCAAGGGCAGACAGCAGAGGTGGCCGGTCGAACCCGGGCAGGAGTTTGCAGCACACCATTACTGATGTATGGTATTTACGGGTCTTAGGGCAGATAATCCTCGAAATTTCTTCGATGGCGATGAGACTTCGGAAGACAAGAGATTGTACCGTAACCTATTGACGCCACCACCCCCCGACGCTGTAGGATACGCGTCTGTGTATATAACCGTTTCTCACGAGCGGGACGGGTGCCGCTACCCTGGAGAATTCCCCGCACTTCCGCGTTGCTCTGCGGCGATCCCACCGGTTTGTAGCGGACGATGCACCGGTTTCGGCAGAACCGTCCCGGCTCGACGACGGCTCTGCCCTGAAGACCGGCTCCGCCGGCCTACCGTCCGCCGGACGGCTCGATGATCTCGATCGGCCGGGTCAGCCGGACCCGCGAGATCGTCTTCCCTTTCATCCCCTCGATGACCTGTTCGGCAGCCTCGGCGGGCACGTCGACGGTGGAGTAGGTCTCATAGATGTTGATCGCGCCGATGACGTTACCCGGGATCCCGGTCTCCCCCGCGATCGCTCCGACGATATCCTTCGGCCGGATCTGGTCCTCCCTCCCGACCGGGATCCTGAGGAGGGCGAGCCCCCGGGCCGGCCTGATATCCTGCGGCTGGCCCTGGCCGAGCCCGCCGAGTTCCCGTTTCAGGAGGGCGGCAGCGACCTCGAGCGATGTGTAGTCGTCGGCGACGATCCGCTCGACGAGGTTGACATATTTGTCGAGATCGCCCTCGTCGATGGTCTGATGCACCCGGTCGATCAGTTTCCGGGTCCGGCTCTCCTCGACGTCTCCCTGCGTCGGGAGCGGGATCCGGCCGATCTTGATCTTCGTGTAGTTCTGGATCGTCCGGAGTTTGAAGTACTCTTTCGGGCCGACGAACGTGACGGCCCGTCCGGTGCGCCCGGCCCGCGCCGTCCTGCCGATGCGGTGGATGTAGTACTCGATATCCTGCGGGACGTCGTAGTTGATGACCAGGTCGACGTCATCGACATCGATGCCCCGGGCGGCGACGTCGGTCGCGATCAGGATGTCGATGTTCCCGCCGCGGAACTTTGCCATCACCCGGTCGCGCAGCATCTGTTTCATGTCCCCGTGGAGCCCCTCGGCGAAGTAGCCGCGGGCCTGAAGGTGGGTGGTCAGGTCGTCGACGCCCCTCTTGGTGTTCGAGAAGATCAATGTCAGGTCGGGGTCGTACATGTCGAGCAGCCGGGTGAGGACCTCGAGCCTGTCGCGGCTCCGCACCTCAAGGTAGAGTTGCTCGATCTGGGGGACGGTCACCTCCCGGCGCGCGACCGATATGAACTCGGGATCCTTCTGGAACCTCTTCGAGATCTCCAGGATAGGTTTCGGGAGGGTGGCCGAGAAGAGGACCGTCTGGCGATCCCCCGGGGTCTCGTCGAGGATCTTCTCGATGTCTTCCCGGAAGCCCATGTCGAGCATCTGGTCGGCCTCATCCAGGACGACGAGTTTCACCCCGCCAAACGAGAGCGTCCCGCGGTCGAGGTGGTCGAGCACCCGGCCCGGCGTCCCGACGACGATCTGGACGCCGCGTTCCAGCGCCCTGAACTGCCGGTCGATCGGCTGGCCGCCGTAGATCGGGAGGATGTTGATGCCCCGGTGGTACTTCGCGAGGCGGGCAAACTCTTCGGCGGTCTGGATGGCGAGTTCCCGGGTGGGGGAGAGGACGATGACCTGTGTCTCCCGGCTCCCGGGGTCGACGCGCTCGATCGCCGGGATGCCGAACGCCGCGGTCTTTCCGGTTCCTGTCTGCGCCTGGCCGGTCACATCGCGCCCGTCGAGTATCGCTGGTATGGTGCTGGTCTGGATGGGTGTGGGCTCTTCAAACCCCATATCCTCTATTGCACGGAGTGCTTCTGGCGAGATATTGAGTTCCTGGAAGGTAATATTCTTCTCCATTCTCCAACTTCTTGGTGTTGCTACCTCTTTATATGTCGCATCCCCTACCCGCAACGATATCCTTCATCACGCCGAACTTCAAGTGATGGACCGAGTGCCTTCTTCACCCGCGATGCGGGACGTGTACCACCGCTACGCGCTCAAGCGCCCCGATCTCTCCGGCGTCCTCCTGCCGGACCTCCTGCCCCACGACGCCTGCGCCGCCGCGTCCTGGAGACCCGGCCGCGTGAAGGTGCTCTTCGTCGCCGAGTCCCCGCCGTGGGCCGCCGTCCGGCGCGAGGTCGCGGAACCGGCCGATTGCCGGGGTTCCGGCTATCCCTACTTCTGGAACGACCGCTACGACGCGCCGCACCGTCCCGGCGCCGCGCCCCTCTCCCGCGGGCTTGCGGAGAACCTCTTCTCGCTGCTCGGACTCGACGGCACCTCGCGCCGGGAGAACCTCGACCTCTTCGCCGGGAAGGGTCTCTATCTCGTCGATACGGTACGGTGCGTCTTTCGGAAGAACCGAAAAGCGGCCATCCCGGCCGACCTCATCCGGATGAGCGCGAGAGATATCCTCGCGCCCGAGATCGCCGCCCTCGCCCCGGAGTATGTCGTCGCCCTCGGGAACACGGCGCTCGCCGGGCTCCGGGAGATCGAGCCCTACGCGAGCGCCCTCTCCGGCGCCGGAAGGGTCACCGCCCCCTTTCCCGAAGCGATCTTTGAGGAGCACCGTCTCCTCTGCCTCCCCTACCCGGGCGGGCGCAACCGGCGGTACCTGGCCTCGATCGAGTCGGGGTTCGAGATCCTCCGGGACCTCGCGCTGTGACGGGGTTACTCCGCGAGCCTCTTCTTCCCCTCCTCGTATAACCGCTCCTTCTGCTCGCGGAGTTTCGCGGCCATCTCCTGCTCCTCGGGGCTCCCCCTGTCTTCTATCCGGACTTTCCGCGCCGCTTCCTGTATCTCACGGGGGCTCAGGTACCCGGACGACTTCACCTTCTCCCGGTCCTCGCGGTACTCCCCCTCGATCGTTTCCCGCCGCATCTCTGCGGCGGCCTTTCCGGCCTCCGCGCCTATCCGGATCTCCCTGCCGCGCTCCTCGGCCACCTTCTTCAGCCGCACCTCGAGGACGCCGTTCTTGAACGTGGCGGTCGCCCCTTCCTCGAGGACGTCGGTGGGGAGGGTGACCGTCCGGGATATCGCGCCGTATCTCCGCTCCCGCATATGGTACCCGACCTCGTGCTCCTCCTTCTCCTCCTCCCTCCGGGCGGTGACCCTGATCGTCCTCGCATCAAGGAGCCGGACGGATATCTCCTCCCGATCGACGCCGGGGAGGTCGGCAACGACCATGATCTCGTCCTCGCGCTCGACGACGTCGACCATCGTCCCGGCGCCGCCGAGCGGGGAGCCCTGCGGTGCTCCTCCCGATATCCGTCCTATCACATCGCTGAACTGCTTCTGCATCTCTCCGAGCATCTCGTCAAACTCGGCCCGGAGCCCGCGTGGCGAACCTCTCCATGCCATGATTACTTCTCCTGCCTCGTCTTCAGGCAGGTTCACAGGGTATGAACGGGATTATATAGGTTCCTCTGCGGGGGTCCTCGCATCCTGATGAAGACGGAGGACGAGACCTGCGAGTCTCACCCGACACCCCGCCTCCCGGTGGACCGGGCTCCGCACCCATGAATAGGTATAGGGTGCGTCTCCACTCGGGTTCCATGACCTCCCTGACCGCAGAAGAAACGGCCCGGAAGACCGCGGTCGTGCTGCCGGCTGCCGGCGTCGTGACCGTCATCCCCCGGGAGAACCTGAGGATCCACACCTGCGAGGCCCCGGAGATGGCGGTCTATGTCAACTCGCACATCCTTGAGACGGAGAATAGCCTGATCGTCGTCGACACGCAGTTCCTCCGTCCTCACGCGGAAGAGTTCCGCAGGTACGCCGAGAGTCTCGCCAAACCGATCGTGCGCGTCATCATCACGCACAGCCACCCGGACCACTGGTTCGGTTGCGAATACTTCAGAGACGTCCCCATCCACGCTCTTGCGGAGGTCGCGGACGGGATCGTGGGCGGCGGGGAGGCGATGATCCAGGGCTACGCCCCGATCTTTTCCGACGCGATCACGGAGACGGTGACGGCCCCGGAGCATATCATCCGGCCGGGAACCGAGACGATCGACGGTGTCGCGCTCGCCTACGAGAAGGTCGAGGGGGCTGAGGCCGGCGTCAATCTCGTCATCGAACTCCCGGAGAGCCGGGTGCTCCTCGCGCAGGACATGGTCTACAACCGGGTTCATGTCTTCCTGCAGCAGAAGGAGATGGGCCCCTGGCTCGCCCACCTCCGCCGCTACCTGGAGAAGGAGCACGACTTCGTCCTCGGCGGGCACGGGCTGCCGTCGAACATGCAGGCGCTCGCGGACATGGCGGGATACCTCGAGGACGCAAAGTCGGCGCTCATGGAGAGTAACGACGTAGAGAGCCTGAAGAAGCACCTGGTCGGGAAGTATCCGTTCTACCGGGGCGAGATGCTGCTGGATATCAGCGGGCGATACCTCTACGGGGGCTGAGAAAAGATTCTCCGGCCGTCACCGATGGCCATCGGCGACGATCGGGCGGTGCGGACGGGCACGGCAGCCCGGTTCAGACCGGCGCGTCGGTCCTCTCCAGGACGTAGGAGACCGTCCCTTCCTCGAACCCCTCGCCGGCACGGGCGAACCCGTTCTCCTCCAGCACCTGGATGGCTGTTGCGAGGTCGGGGTAGATCGCCGCCTCGATCCGCCGGATGCCCGGATTGGAGAAGATTGCGGGGACGAGGTGGCGGACCGCCTCGGTTGCATACCCCTTCTCCTGGAACTCATCGAGGACCGAGTAGCCGATCAGCACCCGGTCCTCCGTCTCCTCGAGCGTCGGGGGCGTGGCCGTCCCCCCGGTGCCGATGAGGACCCGTCCGCCCGCTGCCGGGTCGTCAAGCACCCAGTACCAGGCAGCGAAGAGCGGGTCGCCGCCTTCGCCCAGCATCTGGATGAACGCCACGAGCGTCTCGTCGTCGAGGAGCGGTGGCGGCCACGACCCCGGGATCTCGGCATCGAGGAGGCGTCCAAGGTTCTGGCGGTCGTTACGATCGCTTTCGAGGACCTCAAGCGTTGCCGGGACCAGGTCCAGGCGTTCGGTACGGATGCGGATGGGTTTCATGATGGTCACAGCCCGAATACGATCATCTACGGGGGTGGTTCTTATTGGTTGCGGATCGGTCCCCGGAGAGACGCTACGGCCCCCCGGTACAGAAAGGGTATAAAGGACCCCTTCCCATTCTACCTTTATGGAATAGAACCATGAGACGAAACCTTCCCGTGATCCTCTGTATCCTCGTGCTGATATCGGCAGCAGCCCCGGCGACAGCCGCGGATGCGACAGTCGAGACCTCGACGTTCCTCTCCGTCACCTCACCAAAGCAGTACGAGACGATCTGGAGCGATCTCGCCCCGCCCGAGGTCACGGTCGCCGGCAGGGCCGAGGCCTCGAACGGGATACGGGACGTCGTGGTCGAGAGCAGCGCCGGGGCGGTCTCGTGCGGGAACGCGACCAATTTCGCCTGCACCGTCCCGGTCGCGGAGGGCAACGAGACGATCACCGTGACCCTGATCGACAACCGGGGGAAGACCTCCGAGGCTGTGTTGCACGTCTCCGTCAACGTCGACATCCCCCCGCCACCGTGGATCTCCGTGATCGGGACGGTGAGGGACGCCGACGGCCGTCCGGTCCCCGGCGCAACGGTGACGTTTAAGTCCGCCCTCCCGCTCGCCAGCGGCCCGCATCCCGTGACGACCGAGACCGCCGGCGACGGCGGCTACCTTATAGCGAACGCGTTCGGCTACGGACAGACCGTCTCGGTCGAGAAGGACGGCTACCTCCCCCTGCACCGTGAGGTCGTCTTCGAGAACACCACCAACCAGCTCGACCTTGAGGTAGAGCCGGAGCCGCCGGAGGGCCGGACCGTGCCCGGGTTCTCCGCCGGACCGGGCGTGCTTGCGCTATTGGGCGGGCTGCTGGCCATTCGTGCGAGGGGGAAGCGGGGATGAAGCCCGGCCAGCTCATCGCCTCGAGTGCGGTCTTCTTCTTCCTCTGGGCGACGATGGCGGTGACGCTTGCAACCCGCGGGGCCGTCGGTTCACGGACCGTCGTATTCGCGCTATCGCTCATCTCGCTCGCCGGGTCCGTCGAGTTCCTGCGGGCGATGCAGCAGGAGTCGCCCCGGTGGCGCCGGGGCATACCGTTTGTCGCCGTCTGCGCCGCTCTTGTCCTCTGGACGGGGGTCGTGGCGTGGGCTGTGCCGTACTATCTCGCGGATCCCGCGTTCCTGATGATGTTCCTGCTCCCCCCGGCCGCGGCGCTGCTCCTCTCCTCCTTCCCGGACGGCTGCCGGGACGGGGTGCGGATGCCGATCATCGTCGTCGCGGTACTCGGCATGGTCTCGCTCTTCCTGGCCTTTAATGCGTTCTTCGTCCCCCCTCCCGTGCCCGCACCGGGTGTCATGGAGTTTGTCGGACCCCTGTATGCCCTCCTCCTCATGCCGCTCGTCGGGCTGCTCCTTATCCTGGCGGGGGTGGCCTGCCGATGAAGCCTCTGGCGCTCGCGCTCCTCCTCCTCCTCGCCTGGACCGCCGGGTGCATCGGCACCGCTGCAGACCCGCCGGCGGCGGACGAGATCGCCGCCCGGTTCGTCGCGGCGGAGGAGCGGACGGAGGAGTTCACCGCCACCGTAGCGATAACGGCCGGTTCCGAGAGCGTCACCGCGAGGCTGCTCCGGAAAGGTCCCGACTGTTACCGGCTGGAATACCTAAAACCCGCGGACCTCGCCGGGACGGTGACGCTCTCGAACGGCACGCGGAAGTGGCGCTACGACCCGGCGACGCAGACCGCGCTGACGGTCGCCGGACCGTATATGACATCCGCCTTCTCCGACCCCCCGTACCCCGGCTGGGCAGAGGAGGTCAGGGGGTATGCCGGAATAGTCGCGGAGTCGCTTGCGGAGCAGAATGCCTCCTACCGGGGCAGCGAATCTGTCGGCGGCCGCACCGCCCATATCCTGGAGGTTGCCGGGGAAGCGAAGATCTTTGAGGCCCCAACCCGGAACCGGGAGGGAGTGTACCGCCTCAGGGCACGGATCGACGCAGAGACCTGGCTCCTCCTCGGCGTGGAGATGTACGGCAGCGGGGGCGACCCGGTCCTCTCTGCCGAATTTACCGATCCCGTGGCGAACACCGGGCTCCCGGACGACCTCTTCACCTTCGACCCGCCGGCAGGCGTCGAGGTCCGGCCGATGCCGACGGCCGCGCTCACGCCGCTCTTCCTATGGAGCATCGACGACGCCCGGCGTTACGGTGTGGAAGTGCCGTCCTCCCTCCCGGAGGGTTATGTCTTTAACGAAGGGGCGGTCCTCCCCGGTGCCTACACGGTGCTCCGGTTCACGGACGGCACGGGCGACCTGGAGGTCATGCAGCGGCTCTACGACCCCTATCGGGAAGAACCGGTCCTCCCCGGCACGCCTGAGACGATGCTCCTCGCCGGCGGCCGGGAGGCCGAATACGTCTCCGCCGACGGGCGGGACCAGGTCCGCTGGCGTGACGGCGAATACTCCTACCGGATCACGAGCGGCATGCTCGGGAGAGACGAACTCGTACGGGTGGCGGAATCGGTCGCTATATAGTGCGTGGGTCCTGGTGTAAAAATTCCCCTGCATTATTCAGGATCCTGCCCTGTTGCCGGAGCGTGGAGTTGCGGTTGCGGCGGACGCGGGCGCTCCGACCGAAGCAAGATACCCGGGCAGTAGTTCTATTTTGGTGATATAATTGCATAAATACGTTCGTTCTCCTCAGGAACAAATAGGAGAAGTAATGTAGGAGTTCAGAGGAATAACTACCTGACTCCAATGGAAATCTCCCACGGCATCGAGCTGTTCCTCCGCCTATTTCTTGCATATTTAGTGGTGGAGTTTCTTCTCCGGCCCGCACCTCCGACGAAGGATCGATCCGGGAACGGCTGGCGCTCCGGGCCCCTGGCATACCATGCCTTCACGGCAGGATTGCTGACGTTCCTCTTTACCAGCCTCTGGAACATCACATTCGTCCTGAGAGACCCGTCGTCGCTTCCCGGGCTTCTCCTGCAATTCCGAGACGCGCTGCTGTACGCCTTTGTCCTTGTTACGGTAGCGCATTTCGTCATCGACGGCATGCTGCCCGACCTGGTGGTGGGCATTCGAAAGAGGATGGCCCGCGGGCGAGATCCGGATGATAAGGATGGAATGCCTGAACCTGCAGGGTGGCTTTTTATCGCCCACCTGGCGGTTCTCTTCATCGTTCTGGCGCTGCTCTCTCCACAGACTCCAGCCCCCTACCCGTGCGGCAGCCCGGTCGAGATTATCCGGATCTGGATCGTCGTTACCGCATTCCTTTTGGTCCTTCAGCCCGGCGGGATCCTGGTCGGCAGCGTCATCCGGTTCTGGCGAAAAGATATGGACGCTTCAAGAGAGGACGGACTGGATCACGCGGGCCGTCTGATCGGATATGTCGAGCGGGTCCTGATCGTGACGTTCATCCTGGTGAACGAGTACACGGCCATCGGATTCCTCATAGCAGCAAAGGGGCTTTTCAGGATTAATGACACGAAGAGGTCGGAGTACATCATCGTAGGAACGATGGTGAGCTTCGCGGTTGCGGTCCTTATCGGGGCGGCTGCCGGTTACCTGGTATGCCAGGGCGGGATTGAGCAGCTCATCGGGTATTTGTCGGAGTTCCTTCAACTGTCCAGGATGTGAATTGTCCGATTCAACCTGATCGTGGAGTCGCCGGGCGCGGATGCCTGGAATATACATGAAGATACCTGTGCGTCCCTTTATGAGTAAATATCTACATGAGTTTCATATATAAGTTAAAAGACTCATATTATGATATTATAAGGGAAAATATTCATATCGGATTGCCGACAACAAACCTTGAAGAGGAGGCGACGGTAGCGCCATGACTGAAAGAAAAATTTACGCAGTCCTCACGGGGGATCTGGTCCGTTCCCGCGATATCAAAAGTGCATACGGTGAAGAGTGCATACGCCGCCTGAAGGATACACTGGGAGATATCGGGAAAGACTACATAGCGCCGTTCTCGATATTCCGCGGAGACAGCTTTCAGGGCGTTTCCTCAAACCCGGAGGAAGCGCTCGAGGATGCAGTTCTCCTGCGCCTCAAGCTCATTGCCGGGTTCGACCGCGACAACAGCGCTCTCCGGATGGATGCACGGATTGCAGTCGGGATTGGAACCGCCCGCCACCTGCCGGCAGATGGTTCGGCCGGCGAAGGGGACGGCGAGGCATTCCGGCTCTCCGGCCTCGAGCTGGATGGCATGAAGGAGGCCGGGCGCGGTATCATCGTGAAGACACCCTGGGCGAGCGTCAACACGACGCTGTCGATCTTCTGCAGCGTCCTGGACATGATGATTGACGGGTATACGAAGAGGCAGGCCGAAGCCGTGATGCTGGCGCTCGAGGGGCTCACGCAGAAGGAGATCGGGGGCCGCGTCGGCACAAGCCAGTCCGCGGTGTCCTACCGCCTCAGGGGGACGGGTTACGATGTCATTTTGAAGATCATCGAATGGTATCGGTTGCAGGTCCGGGAACGGATCGAACCCGCGGAAAAGATAGGCGCGTGACGGGGCCGGGCCGTTCGCTACCGTGACGGCCGCAGGAAACATCCCACAACGCCGGCCGTTACGGGCCGCCGCTGCCCCCGCGCTCTTCCCTGACCGATTGAAACTGGATCCGGAAGAGTGATCCCGAAGGAACGGTACAGATCGGTTGTAGGCAGGTTACGCGAAACGACCGCACGAGGCCTCATCATTGCTGCCATCGTGCTCGGCTCCTTTATGGGGGCCCGGACTCGAGCATCGTCATCCTCTCCCTCACCACGGTCTCCCGGCATTTCGATGTGGGGGCCAGCGAGGCTTCCTGGGTCCTGATGATCTACCTGCTTGCCGTCACCGGGCTCTTGATCCCGTTCGGGCGCCTCGGGGACGTGATGGGGAGAAAAACATCTTCGTTGCGGGGTTTGCCCTCTTCACCGCGAGCTCGTTCTTCTGCGGTGCGTCGCCGGGTTTTCTCTGGCTCATCCTGTTCCGTGCCCTGCAGGGGATCGGGGGCGCGATGATCACGGCAACGGGTCCTGCGCTTCTCTTGGTCTCGCTCCCGGAGCAGGTCAGGGGGAGGGCGCTCGGCTACTTCTCCGCGGCAAACGCCCGCGGCCTTGCCGCGGGGTTCGGCCTCGGCGGTGTCATCCTCCACCTCCTCTCGTGGGAGTGGATCTTTTACCTCAACGTGCCGGTGGGGATCTGTGCTGTCGCCATCGCGTATCTCGTTATCCCCGGGATGCCGGTTGGTGTATGACGCAGGGGGAGTTCGATTTTACGGGAGCATTGCTGGCTGTCCTCGCCGCGGGGCTCTTCACCGCCGCGATGCTCAACCGGCTCGTGCTGTCGGGGATGACCTCCCTCGTCCCGATGTACCTTGAGCTGGTCAAAGGGCGCCTTTCCCTGGACCTCCTTGATCGAGATGAAGTAGTTACCGGGCGAGACCTCGACGGGCACGGGGGATCTCGACGGATCCCTGGTTCTACATCCCAACCAGCGAAGCATTCGAGACTCCAGGAACGGTAAACGACCTGCATCATCTCGGCGGATGCGACCTACGGTGCCCGAGAGATTGGTCCGTACACTGAAATCAGGGAATTAGAAGTAGCATCCCGGTCAACCGGAGAGCCCGGAAACACCCCGGGCGGGGAAGGTCAATCCGGTTTTATCCGGAGGTCTACAAGAAGCGCACAGCGGTTGAACGCTTCTCCAACCGGATAGAGGTGGTTAAGAAGATTGTTCAATGATACGAGCGGTATGCGCGCTCATTCCCCGGACCGGTTCTCCCGGCATGCGGCATCATGATTGGGCGGGTATCGGGATGACCCCCCCTACTCGACGGGGCTCTCTATGCGCCGTTTCGCACGATGCCGCACCTAGAGATTGCAACGCATGGACAAAGTCTGCTCTACATCTCTTGCAGACATACATATTCGTATCAAGGTCCAATTCCCCCAGATGATACGTCAGGAAACACCCCTGATCATTGCAGTGGTATAGGCCGCAAGCCATCCCGAAGGCTTTGACAATTCCCTTTTCCAGACGTTGCAGTAACTGTTCTGTCCCTGCGCTTTCTTGCCTGAAACGGTGGAGTGACAGAAGAGAGGCGTGGTTATCGCAGTCAATGGCGTACAGGTATCGTGAAGGCGGAACCGGATCCCAGAGGCCGACTTCCGTAATGCCTATTTTGATGGAGCCGTCGATCCCGTGCATAATCCGGCGGAACTCGTCCTTTCTATGCTCGATTTGGGCTATGGGGGGATTGTCACGATACATTATCGAGAGATTAAGAGGCTTTGAAAGTTCGTTCTGAAGAGATGAAATCAACTCCTCCATGGATCTTCTGATTGCGACCGGTATGGATTTATCACGGACATCGAAAAACACCAGGACGATCGAGAGGGTATTACTCTCGGTTCGACCTCCATCTACGGCGGTTTTGGTGTAAGGCCTCTGAAGGGTTAAACCGCCTTCTTTGCTGATTGCACGCATGTTTTTCAGACTCCGTATTTGAGCGTTCAACGTATGATCCTGATCTTGTGCGGTAATTCTATTTAATATTACCTAATACTAAAAATAAGTATTATTAATAGGTTTCCATACGGTTGCCTCCCCGGATCTCGGGGATTGTAATATTATATTTAATTATTTCTCTTATGAATAAATTCTAACTTATATCTGTTGTGCAATGTCGGGTGGGGAACCGGCATGCCGTTGCGGGTTTCGTACGTATCGCCGGCTAAATTGAAACCATTGTCTTTGTGGACTACCCGGCGGGAAGGCCGCGGCGAAGGGGGCTGCACTGCAGCCGCCAGTGAGTGTCGACGAGATGGATGCTGTCGGAGAACCGGCCGTGTGCCGGCTATCGAGTCGGGAAAAAAAGCGCTGGTGGATATTTTCAAGGGGTAGACGAGTTCACCGCCGTCTGCCTTACTGTCACCCGATAAGGTGTTTCTTCTCCGCGAGTGACTGGACATAAAACAGAGCGAACTGTGACAGTCCGAAGCATACGAGAACAACGGCAAGTATGAGACCTTGAATCAGGTTTTTGATAAGCATCGATAGGCCGAAGGTGATCATCAAGGCGACCGTAAGCAGTGCCAGAGCAAGCAGCACAATCATCAGCAGGAGATCTTTTCCTTTCGGTTTCGGGGTGGGCTCCGCGGACTTTGGTTTTGGCCAAATGAGGATGTAAAGAAGATGAAATCCTCCGAGGATGACGAAACCTCCTATAAAGAGAATCAGAAACTCAACAATCGTGTCAGGAACAATGATAGCAAATGCCCCGACCGCAACGAACACCATCCCCACAAAGAAGAAGATCCAGTTACGTTTGAACGCGAACGTCATCATAGTGCCGCTGACCAGAGCCTGAACACCAAGCAGCACTATCAGGGCGCCATGCATGGCGCTTGTAGCATACGGCAATAGTCCGAGGTTCACCGGAACCAGCAGGCAGCCGAGAACCAGCATATAGAGACCGAACTGCATTCCCATGATGGTATAAAGGGATGCGCCCGGAGTGTTTGTGGAGATTTCGGACCCGGCGTGAAGTCGATGCACCTTCTGTAGCATAGAGGCGAGGTAGTACAGGGCAATGCCGAAGAGCAGAGCGACCACCGCCATAATATCGGTCGAAATGAGGAACGGCCGGTAAATCTGTGCTGCAATCAAGACTGCAATCAGAATCTCCAGGATGGAGACTGCTGCACCGCTGACGGTAAGGTGGGTAACTACTCCGTCATCGAGTGTGTTCCGGAACCGATGCACCTCATCTGCAGAAACCAGTTGCAACAGCAGCAAACTACTGCCGGCTCCGAGGATGATCATCACCAGAACCTTTGGGGTGTCGCCAAGAACTCCCGGAATAAAACAGGTGGCAAAACCAATTGCGGTGATGATGACCCCTGAAATGAGTCCCGGCCACGATCTCTTCAATGATCCGATCGGGGTTTTTCCTATCGTTTGCAGCTGCAGGCCGAACATAATCAGAAGGAGACCGTACACGCCATCCTCATAGTAGGGCAGTGCCCCTGCAGCCACCGAAAAGAGCACGGTACTGAGGGCGAGCATTATCAGGCCAATGGCCAGGAGATGAGTCACTTCCAGGGAGATGCCCGTCTCTTCTAAAATTTTCATATTTTTCCTATCCGTTGTATTGTGTTGTGACGCTACCTTTTTAAACTATGAGTATTCTCCGTCATCATGACCGGGCGTGGGCAGATCGCGGTTGTCAGACACGTCCCCCTGTGTCGAAGAAATGGATCGAGCATCACAAAGAATTGCCCGAAGTCGTCCCGCGCCTTCTGGTTGTCCGGCTGCGGCATATATGCCGTCAAAGCCGCGGATGCTCCGGGGGTATCCGTTCGGACGGGATATAGCCGGCAGGAGCGCTGGAACGCCGACGGTCTTCTTCCGGGATATGCCGGATCACCTGCCGGTACGGTGCCGGGCAGGTCCTGCATGGGAGAGAACGATGAAGAGGAGGGAAGCGGGTTGGCCGGCGGTACTCTTTACATTAACCGATACCATATGGGAATGTTTATATTTAATGGTACCAGAAATATTCTGGTCCTTTGAAATGCAGCGATTACTGCAATATCCTGGAGTTAATGCCCGGAAACTCCCCTCTTCCTCCAAGAGTTGCAGTTTCGGTATGAGCATTGTAACCAGGATCTTGATGATCGTAGCCAGGTGTTAACTGGATATAGTTGCGTGGCGTATACTGAGTTATCACCAACGTTTAAGTTGCCATGCCGCAGATTGAGACCGTCCCCAAAATCTGTTTTGTCTGCCATAAATCATCGAAACAGATAAACAGTGCACCCTCTACGCATCCCGTTACGGCAGGGACATCGGGAATAGTGGAGCTTGAGGGTCGTCCAAAGGAACTGACAACGGACATTCTTAAAAACCAACTTGAAGTATGTCCACATTGCGGATACATTGCAAAAGACATCGGGGAGAAAACAGCAATCACCAAAGACTTCCTGCAGTCTCCTGATTACTGCGATCTCCAGAATCCGGATATCCCCCCGTTAGCTTCACGGTATATACGTGCTGCACGTATCCAGCTGGAGGAGAACAATCCGGAAAAAGCCATAGACTATTATCTCCGGGCCGCATGGTCCGCTGATACCATGCGCCACCGTGAGATAGCCGTCTCCTGCCGTAGAAAAGCCCTGTCCCTGATATTTGCAGGCAACAAAACACTCGCCGACATCCCTTCAAACAAATGGGTCCCGGTCCTCGATACCATGCGGCGGTGTGGGGATTTCGACAGCGTAATCACGTACTGTACCGGTCTTCTGGCTATTGCAGGCCCAACACTAAAGCAGGGACTGGATTACGAACTCTTTTGCGCAAAACAACATGACGGTGAGCCGCATACCAATCTTGATGCCGCAAACAGCAATCAATACAGGTCAGGAGCTCCGGAGGCCAACGAGGAGTTTGTCATCGGCGGGAGATCCTACTCCGGCGAAGGCGACTGTTATGGCAAAGGATGGAACTGGGTTGCAGAAACACGCACCCTTGTCCTTTCCAACTATCATGGCTCGTCAATTGAAGCATCCGGAGACCTCACCATCCGGGTGGAACAGATTGACAACCAGATCTTCAGCCCTCATGGGCCGGGAATTCGCATTCGCAACGGAAACCTGAAACTTACGGGTATTGCAGCGTTGTCCATAAAGGGAGACGACGGAGGGATTTTTGTCGAGTCCGGCTCCCTGCAAATTGCACAAACCATCCTCATCATCCGGACAAACGATTACGGGATCTATGCGTCAGGGAACATCTCCGTCACAGACGGCAGCGTACTCGACATCAGTTCTGAAACGACAGCAATCAGATCGGTATTCGGGGGCTTAACCACAACCGGCATGTGTTCCCTGACAATCTATGGAAATCGTGCAGGAATTGACCTTGCGGGAGATATGAATCTCTCCGTAGGGGGCCTGCAGATCGAGAGCCCTGAGGGATGCGGAATTCTGATTCACCACGGTTCTATATCTGTATCTTCTGCTGTTTTTGACGCCTCCTGCGGCGATACAGGTATTCGTCTGGAGGAGGGCAGTCTCACCGTTGACGTTTCGACATTTGATCTGAATGCAACATCCTGTGTGCAGGTAAACGGTTCGTGCAATATTCTCCGGTCGAATGGTACTCTGTCAGGAGAGGATTATGGGTGTTTTGTTTCCCGGAATATGGATCTTTCCGGGGACTACGAAATCTCCGGAAAAACTGCCATCGCGGTTGGAGGAAACCTGCAGATACAAAACGGAAATATCACTGCATCCGGGGAGACCGGAATATCTGTTGGAGGTGACCTGAACTATCTCGGGGGAGGTCTGATGCTTACAGGAGATACGGCAATGCAGATTGCAGGTAATGCAGAAATTTCCGGTGGCCGGATTATGGGGATTGGCAGGATCAACGGAATTGTGGTGAACGGCTCCTATACCATGTCCGGCGGGGATATATCTGTCTCCGGGGAGGCTGAAGACGGCATGCGGATTTCCGGGAAAAAGATGACCTCGACCTTTGGATCCATCACCGTATCCGGCCGTAAAAACGGACTGGTTGTGGCAGGATCTGCGGTAATTGAAAGTATTAATCTCTCGGCTTCCGGTAATGTCGGATTTTCTGTGGGTAAATCGCTGAAAATTGAACGTGGTCGTCTGAAAGTTACTGGTGTGGAGATCGGTCTTTCGGTGAAAGAGGGCAACCTGATCCTTGGTACCGTGGTAAATATGAATGCAAATGGTAATGTGGGGATTTATACGACAAAGGATATCGGCATCCATGGAGCGACCGTCATTGTTACCGGCAGGTTTGGCGGAATTGTATCCGAGAAAGGCAATCTGATTATTACCAACGGGAGAGTGGAGATTACAGCGGATGATTACGGGGTGCTCATCCCGTCAGGATCAGCAAAGATCCCTTGCGGGATTATCAGGATTACCAATTCACGGATGAGGGATTCGGGGGGCTGTGGTATTGTTGTTGAGAAGGGAGATCTCGAATTAGGGGGCGTTGTAACGATTGAAAGTGAGAATTACGGGGTGTCCGTGCCGTGTGGGGAGATATCCATGATGGCCGGTAAAATTGAGGCTTACGGTTTCCGGGCCGGCATCACGGGGAAGTCACTGACTATCAAGGAGGCAGCTCTTACTGTGTACGGGAAGACAGAGGGGGCGGTTGTTCTCACGGAGCGAGGACCCTGGAATGATGCAGGAGTCGTTGTTCAGGCAGGAAAATCGGGGAAATCCGCGACAGATGAGGTTTACTCCGGCCAGCGGTTCCTCCATGCCTATACGGAACGTGTCCCTGATGCATCGTGATGCGGGTCAGGTCAACCCCATTTTCATAGGAATGCAGGAATCATCCCCCGGGAGGGGGATCTGCTTGAGGAAGATGTTCGCTTCGCCCGGCATCCCGGATGGTATGAGGGCGCATTGATTCGAGCAGATAGGCGGGAGAAGAACCACGGTATTAGAGGTCGGCGATCGCTGAAATGTTCATCCACTGCCTTGTCCGGTCTTAGGACCATAAAAATGTATTTTTCTCATGACTGCTTACCGGTCCTTTGTTGTGCGGCAGCGTCGAAAGTTGTGGTGTGTGGTAACTTAATGCTGCCTCAACGGCCGCAATACAGTTCGATTGATTTCGCAATACACTGCGTTGCTTCTGCGTCCCTCCCAACCGATCTCAAACTCATTCCCTTGTTGAACCATGCATCTGCATGATAGGGATCGATCCTGATTGCCTGATCGTAACTTGCGATTGCCTGCTCATGCTGACCGAGGTAGTCGCAGCAATCCCCCATCAGGGCAAACGCCCCCGGGTGCTGCGGTTCCATGTCAATTGCCTTCCTCAGGCATTCCACTGCAGCGGCGTGATCTCCTCGCATCGACTTTTCCTGTGCCTGTCGGATCAGGTGTTCCGTGTTGAAGTTAAATGTCTGCATCTCCGCTTTACCTTTCCTGTGGTCACACGGCACATCATCAGTTGTCCTGTGCCAAAATAAGATGGAATCCACCCTTTATTATGAATTTGCACACTAATTTCGCCATATAAGTCTGCAATGAAAATATGCACCATAGTGTGCCATGCACATTTTGATATGCATTTTGCCGTGATCCTGCACACCCTTAGATGCCGTCGCAGTTACGGGTATGGCTGTGTGTTGAATACGCGCCGGAAAGAAGGGCACCCGGCAGAATCTCCGATACTCGTTTAGGGGCCTGCAAATAAAAAAATTTACTATGCCAGCACCTAATTCCCTTGTATGAGCGTGCTCGATCAGGAGAGGATGGATCGAATCAAACAATACCTGAAATGGAACCCGCGGGGGATGACCATCTCGGATGTCTCTTCTAAACTGCATATGAACAGGAATCTTGTATCGAAATATCTCGATATGCTCCTCATCTCCGGGCAGGTCGACATGCAGGAGATTGGAGCTGCAAAGGTATACTTCCTCTCCCATCGCGTCCCCATATCTGCCATGCTTGACTTCTCTTCCGACATGGTCGTTGTTCTCGATGATGAGAACAGGATCCTGAAGGTCAACGAACCGATGCTCGTAGCGCTCAACGAAGATCGGGAATCGGTCGTCGGCACGAGTATACATATCTCACAAAACCCCATTCTCGTTGCACTGAAGAACAATCTATCACCGCCGGAGTTACGCGACGCACCAGACCGGATCATTGAGATGCGCTGCGTTCTGCAGGAAACAGAGCGTCATTTCCGCGTGAAACGGATGCCGACGGTATTTGAGGATGGAGCCCGGGGTATCACGCTGATCATTGAGGATATCACCGATCAGGTTGCCTCTCAGGAGAGGCTCCGGGTGAGTGAGGCCCGGTACCGGGGTATCATCGAGGATCAGACCGAGTTTATCGTCCGGTGCATGCCGGACGGCACCGCCACGTTTGTGAATGCTGCGTATGCCCGGTATTCTGAGGAGCGCGTGGAGCATCTCATCGGGAAGCCCTTTATTCCCCGTATATGCAATGAAGATGCCCATGCGAGGGATCAGGCATTTCGGTCGCTGAGCCGCGATCATCCGGTCTCCACGTTCGAATGCCGGATACATCATCCTTCAGGGCGGATCCGCTGGAATACGTGGACAATGCGCGCGTTCTTTGATACCTCCGACCACCTCTCCGAATGTCAGGGCATGGGCAGGGATATCACCGAGAAGCGCGAGGCTGCAGCGAAGATCAACGACTATATCAGAGGGATGGAGTTCCTCTCGCAGACCGGTATGGCCTTTATGGACATGGGCGAAGATGATGACATCTACGATTACGTTGTGCGGCAGGTCTACTCGCTCGCCCCGCTACCTCTGGTATGGATCGACATCATCGATGGACCTACGCAAAACCTCGTTCTCAAAAGTATTGTCGGGGATTCTACTGCACTGGAGATAACGGAGCAATCCCCGGGAACGCGCCCCGCGGGGATGCTTTTTCTTATTAATAAGGCCGACATGACGGAACTTATCCAGTGCAGGAGTCTTGTAAAGGTGCCTCCACGCTCCCGGCTTCTGCATAAACAGATTGTGGAAACAGCAGGAGAACTTGACATCTATCTGATGGGGCTTGTCTCCAAGGGAAGACTCATCGGCAATGTCGGGATAAGCCAGAAACGTGGCTCCTTGCTGCCGAATAAGGATCTCATCGAGGCGCTCATCCGGCAGGCTGCGATTGCGATTGATAGGAGGGTTGCCAACGACACCCTCAAGAAGAGCCTGGCGCGCGAAAAAGTGCAGGTCCAAAACCTGCAGTTCCTCTCCCGGACCGCGATGAACTTCATCGAGATGGAGGACTCGGTAGATCTCTACCGTTACATTGCGGATCGCCTCTACGATCTCGTCCCGGAGAGTGTCATCGGCATCAACTCGTTCGATCCAGAGCAGAGGGAGTTTACGCTCCGTGCTGTTGTGGGAGAAGAAGAGCAGACCAATGCGCTCTGGGAGGCTCTCGGGATCGTCAATCCGCTCGGGGTATCGTTTCCTATCAGTGAGTTGCCCCTGTCCGAGACGGACTTCCATAAAGGTGCACTCATTGAAGTTTTATCGCCGTACGATCTCTGTTTCCACAGGATCCCACAGGAGCGTTGCGTACAGGCTCAAGAGAGGTTAAGACCTGGCCGGGGTTTTTGCATGGGGTTTGCCTGTAAGGGCGAGATTTTTGGTAATATCCTGATTGAGTTGTTTCGACCGGGCGATGTTACGAACAGGGAGACCGTCGAGGCATTTGTTAACCAGGCTTCAGTTGCCCTGTTACGGCGATTTGCAAGGGAGTGCAACCGCGAAGGCAGAGAGTTCTTCCGGCTGCTCGTAGAGCAGATGCCGTATCCCATCGTTATCCTCGACCGGGACGGGTGCATCCTTGATGCAAACAAACTCGCTGCAACCCTTGTCGGGTGCCGCGACGCGGCCGAACTTGCCGGGAGGTCGTTTCGCGAGTATATGGAGAGTGGAGCAGATCTTCCTCCCGGGTTGTTACGGTGCCTGGTCTCCTATGAGAGCAGTGATCTGTCCTGCCGTTTGTGTCTGCGGTCTTCCGGCAACGGCATACGTGATGTAGAGGCCTGGGGTAGAATGGTTCGATATGACCGGAAACCTGCCCTGTATCTGGTCTTGCGTCCGCTCTCATCCGGAGAGGAGGATATTCCGTCTTCCTCTGCCCGGTGTTGAGCCGGTCGTCAGCCTGCGGGGTTGGAAGGGGTGGAGCAGGGCCTTTGACGTGGGGGGTGCGCCGCTCCAGAAGGCGTCGAGAATGCTCTACGCTCTTCCCCTTGCACGTCGGGGAGGTTCGGCGCTCCCGCCCGCGGCCGACGGCTACGCACGCGCGAGGGAGAAGACCGGGGTCTGCCTCGCGACGCCTTCCAGGAGGCGGATATCCCGGGATCACCAGGCAGAACTACCTCGACTGCGACGAGGAGATCGCGGAGAGGGCGGTCGGGATCGTGAAGGAACCCGTCGAGTCGGGGAAGATCCCGGAGGAGCGGATCGACGAGTCCTGCGGCCGGATCCTCAGGCTGAAGATGGAGCACCTGGATGGGATGCCCTGATCAGGACCCTTCCACCGGGGCACTCCGGGATGAGGGCCGCTTGGCCGCCGGAACTCCGATAAAAAACCATATCCGGACCACTGTCGACGTATAGTGCATCGGCTGCCGGCCGCGACCCCGGCGCCCGGACGAAGATCTGTCATGACCCCACGACCCCGGTTCCCTGCCCTCCTGCCGCTCGTTCTGCTCACCTGCATCGTCGCGTCGGCGATCCTTTCCGCAGGCTGCACCGCCGCTCCCGATCCCGTCCGGATCGGCGTCCTCCTGCCGGCTAACGGCTCGCTTGCCACCCATTCCCTCGACGGCCTCGCCTGGGCGGCGGAGGCGCTGAACCGGGAGGGCGGCCGGCCGGTCGAACTCGTCTACCGCGACACGAGCACGGGGAACATCTCCGCCTACGCGGAGGAGCTTGCCGGGCGCGGGGATATCGACGTCATCATCGGCCCAGCGACGAGCGCGGAACTCCTCGAGATCGCTCCCCTCGTCACCGGGCGGGGCAAACTCCTCATGTCGCCGAGCGCCACCTCGGGCCTCGTCACGGCCGAATTCCGGGAGAACGATCTCGTCTGGCGGACCTGTTCCGGTGACGGTGAGCAGCTGAAGGCGATCTTTGGGATTCTCTCCGATACCGGTGTAGAGAACGTCTCGCTCGTTGCGGCAAACACCACCTACGGGGCGACGTTCGTCCGGCTCGCCCCGGCAGCGGCGGCACGGAACGGGATCCGGCTCACCGGGACGGCGTTCGTCGACTCACCGGACGATATCACGGCGGTTGCGGCCCGGGCCGCCGGGGAGGAGCCCGATCTGGTCGTCGCCGCCGTCTACCCCGAGGAGGCCGCCGGGCTCGCGGACGCCCTCTTCCCCACCCCGGTCTTCCTCGCCGACGCCGGCCGTTCGCCCGACCTGATCGAGCGCCTGGGTGAACGCTCGGAGGGGATATCGGGCACGTCGCTTGCTCCCGACCCTTCGACCGGCTACGCGATCGCCCACGACGAGGTCTTCGGCGAGGAACCCCCGCCGTTTGCCGCACAGGCCTACGACGGCCTCCTCCTCGCCGTCTACACCGCGGCCCGGCAGGAGGCGGCACGCGGCGAACCGCTCGCGGCCTCTCTGCGGTGGGTCGTCTCCGGCGACGGCGCCACGTTGGGCTGGGACCCCCGGGAGGCGTCCGAGGCCGCGGCGATGATCCGTGCGGGCGCTCACCCGGCGGTCACCGGCGCCTCCGGCCCCCTCCGGTTCGGCGAGAACTCCGCCGCGGGGCCGCTCGCCGGCTACTACACTCGCTGGACGGTCGAGGGCGGGGCGTTCTCCGAGAGCACCCCGGTCGCGTCCGCGGAGGTCCCGGAACGCCTCCCCGCTCTCTTTGGCACCGGCGGCGACAGACCCGTGGTCTGGATGGTCTACCCGCTCGAAAAGGGCGACCGGTCGTTTGCCGACTCGGCCTACCGGGGGCTCTTCCGGGCAGAGGAGACGTTCGACTTCACCAAGCGGGAGTTCACCTACGCCGACCTCGCGCTCCTCGACGCCGTCTTCGCTGCCCAGAACTTCACCGAGAAGCCCGACCTCGTCATCGTCGAGGGGTTCCAGTTCACCGACGCCTCCCGGCGCTGGGCGGCGGCGAACCCTGATATCCGGTTCGTCACCCTCGAACAGGAAGACCACGGCCTCCCGAACGCCTGCGACGCCGTGATGGTTCCCTACGGTGCCTCCTACCTTGCGGGCGTGATGGCGGCGAACATGACGGAGACAGGAAGGATCGGCGCGGTCGCCGGCGCCCCGGTGGGGGTCATCGAGCCCTTCGTCGAGGGGTTCAGGGCCGGGGCGGCGGCATACGATCCGGCCGTGAACGTGACGGTCCTCTACGTCGGCGAGTCCTTCGAGGGGTTCGGGATGCCGGGGCGTGCAGGTGACCTCGCCCGCGACCTCCGGGCCGGGAACGCCGACGTCATCCTGATGATCGCGGGCTCCTCCAACACCGGGATCGTCGACGCCGTCCGGGAGACCGGCGACGTCTTCCTCATCGGGGAGGATGCCGACCAGTCCTACCTCGCCCCGAACCTGGTGGCTGCGTCGGTGGTGAAGAACATCGACGCGATCGTCTATTGCGCGGTGGAAGACGAGGTCGCGGGCCGGTTCACCCCCGGGCAGGAGGTCTGGACGCTTGAAAACGGCGGGACCGGGCTCTTCGTCTCCCCGCGGTTCAGCGAGTATGGATGGGTCGGCACGGAGTGGCACGACCGGGCCGTCGCCGCGGAGGGGGAGTACCTGGCCGAAATCTGGTGATCTGATATGTTCGCAGGTCATACCTGTATGCTGCACCGCGTGTGTACGGGTGATCGAGACGACCTGGCAGGACTTCGCCATAACCGGCATAACGATACTCTTCGCGGTCATGCTCGTGCCGCAGCTCCGCGACGTGATGACCCGCGGCACTGTGCTGAATTTCTTCTCGGCGCTCGCGACGAGCCTGCTTGGCTATCTCCTGGCCCTGGTCTTTGCCACCCTCGGCCTCTGGATATCGGTCTTCGGCCAGGGGCTCGTCGCGACCGCGTGGCTGCTGCTCGCCTACTTCTCGCTCCGGAACGTCCGCGAGCATATGTTCCCGGAGGAGACGCTCGCGTTCGTCGCCGTGGACTTCTTCATGGTCTGGGCACGGGGCGTGGCCTTCATCGTTGCGGGGAGCGTGAAGGGGCTCTTCTCGCGGATAGAGCGGGACTGAGGGGTGGCGGGCCGGCTCCGGTAGATCCTCTTCTCCGGGGGTCTTCCACGATACCATGCCGGTCGGTCGGCCGGAGGAAGCCTCCCGTGTTCTTCTGCCTCCGGCAATCTCCCGCACTACGCCGTTGTTCTCCTCGTCCGGGCCCCATTGGCCGGAAAGCAGCCGTGGCATCTGCTCCTACCGGCCCGCGGCCCTTTGATTGAATGCTGTCAAACTCTCTGATCACGAACGCGGGACGCCGGCAAACGTCCTCGCTGCGATTTAGGCCGCGGGAACGGCAATCTCCCGGGCGATCTCGGCCGCCCATGCCTCGATATCGTCCCAGTTCCGGAAGTCGCCCTCGGGAAGGAGATCGCGCCCGGCCGGCAGCCTGCGGATGAGCCGGTGCGAGAACCCGAGTTTTGCCGGGTCAAGCGCGCCGGAGAAGACCCGGGTATTCCGGGGATGGACGAGCCGGCGGAGTTCGCCGATCTCGTCGGGCTCGATCCCCGGGGCGTCCGGCGGGAGAGTCTCCGGCCCGGGCTTTAACGGCCCGCTTGAGAAGAGCCAGACCGGCCGGCCGTCGAGAACGCCGCTGTTCTTCCGCACGAACTCCGTCGCCTCCCGCATCCAGTGCCCTATGTAGACGGCGCTCCCGATCACGACGGCGTCGTAGTCTCGTATCTCCGGTGCCGCGTCGACGCTTCGTGCCTCCGCCTCCAGGCCGTGCTGCCTGAGTCTTTCGGCTATGAACTCCGCAATGCCCCTGGTCGATCCGTACATGCTCGCATAGAGAACGATCACTCTCATGGTCCGCCGGCCTCGCAGGGGGGTGATCCCGCCCGGTTGATAAGAGTAGCGGATCCATACGGCGGATGCCGCACGCGGCCGTGACTGGAGGAAGAGGAGGGATCCGCTCACCGCCCATGCCGCCCGCACCAGGCGATCTCGCGGCCGTAGAGGTCGCCCGAAACGTGGCCGGCCCTCGAGATCCCGGTCTTCCTCGACGCCGTTTGCCCGGATGATCTCGATCTGGTAGCCCGCTCCCCGGTGCCGGTGAAGATTACCCCCGGTTGACCGCTACGTAGATGGCCCAAGATCACGGATCGCTCCGGTGACCACGTATCGACGGCGAGGTCCGGGGAGTATGCCGGGTAGTTGCTCTCGGTCTGCTGGACGACGACAGGAGATCGATGCATTATTCATCCCCCACTTTAAGTCCTGGCCTGTTTGAGTCCCGGTCCGCGCCTGGATGGGACATCCAGTCTCTGGCTTATCTTTCCTTCTCCTCTTCAAGAACACGTCTGTAGAGATCGTCGTGGATCCAGAAATGCCCCTGCTCCCGCAGCCGGTCCATCTCCTCTGCAAGCGATAAGACCAGCCCTTCACGCTTTGCCTGGATCAAGAGGCCGATGGTGCCGGTGACCGGGAGATCGTAAAGCCCCGCTATGCGGCGGGCCTCGGCCTCGTCAAGGAGGAGTACGTCGGGCCGGGTCTCGATGGCAAGGACAATGCTCTCCGCTTCTCCTCACGGCAAATTGGAAATTTGCCTGACAGGGAACTGTTTACAGTTCCCGTGGTGTGGAGTTCCTGTTTGAGCAGGCGGACCAGGGCGCTGTTCGAGGGCTCGACCACGCGCAGCCATCCTGACTCACGGGCAGCCCGGATCTCGGTTGTGCCCGGACGATCGCCGCCCTGTTCTACGACTTCCTGCCAGACTGCAGGAGGGATCCACACGGTTGAAAAGCGCCTGAGCAGGCCGATGCGGCCGATCAGTGAAAGGTGGATCAGGGGTGAGGAGTTGCTAACTGCGAGCGGCATAGGCGATGTCCCGGTCGAGGTCCTCGTCGGCATAGTGCCGGGGGATCTTCCGTGACCCGAGCAGTTCCTCCCACTCCCACCGGCTCATCTTCGCCAGCGCCGCTGCCTTCCCGGAGGAGAGGATGCCCCGCTGGTAGAGTGCCACGGCGAGTTCCCGCTGCAGTTCGGCGGCAACGGTATCGGGGGGGAGCCGGAGCGCCTGTACGATATCCTGGGGGACGGTGATGGTGACATCGGCCATAGGCTTCACCTGATGAATAAGGGATGGAAGGGAGGACCGATAAATCTGATGGTGAGCGAGGGCCGGGGAGGTCTTCTCTAATACACCCTCCTCTCCGGGACTGCCCCCCGCACCCCGCCCCGGGGGTCGTCCACGTCCCCGGCATACCGGGGGATGACGTGGAGGTGCATCACGGTCTGGCCGGCGACGGGGCCGACGTTGTAGCCGTTGGGATGGAATTGTTCGTCGAGGAGGGTCTTCGCCTCCCGGACGAGGGCGAGGAGGGCGATCTCTTCCGTGTCGAAGGGACTGGCGGCCGTTGCCCGGCGAGCGTATCGGGTGGTCTCGATTGAGCGAGCGACGTTTCCACAATGACTTGCGAGCAGCAACTCACGTGCCAGCCCTCCCTGCCGATCTCGCGAAGAACGACGATCCTGCCCGCGGATATGCCGGGGACTATCACGCCTCCTCATATCACTCTGGGTGAGCGTGAGGAGTCCAGCAGGCAGTCGTAGCAGAATTGGGTCGCGGAGAGGACTGCCTCGTCATGGTCCTCAAAATCGTGCCATCGCCACTCCCTCTCGGTGTAGGGCCGTATGCCGCGTCGCATGCCGCCGATGTTCCTGGCATCGTAGCCTTCTTCGCAGAGGATGAGGGTGTAGCGGCTCACCTGCGGAGAGGCGGCGGAGAGGCCGTAGAGGATCCCGATCTCCAGGGTGGCTGAATCGTTGATGCCGTATTCGCCCTCCTCTTCCCGGAAGAAATGGACGATGTATACCCGGCTCTCTTCGATAAGGGCTTCTGCCAGCCGGAAGTCATAGGCGCGCTCGTCCTCGCCGGGCTCTTTTGGGTGAGATGCCGTAAGGTCGTATGAGATCCGGGCGTTGAACCCTTCGCGCTCGCGGAGGTGGTGTCTCAACGCTTCGAGGTGTGATCTCTTGAACGAACCGAACAGGCCGACGGTGAGCCCGTCTTTGAGCCTCTCTGCATAATCGAGGTCCCTGTTGAGTCCGGCGAGGAGATCCATCAGAGGAGTATCGTGGTTCTCACGGATAACGGATAATAGTATCAAATTTGTTACTTGAATACGTAGGATTATATATTGCGGTAACAAATGTGGAACTATATGCGGTCCGGGTGTGAACCATGAACGAGACGATCCTTGAGCGGCAGATATCCAATGTCCCTTCGGTGATCATCAACGCCACGGCCCCCCTGGGGAACCGGAAGGCATGGGCGATCTTCATTGCGCTCCTCGAGAGGGACGAGGGACTCCGGTTCAACCAGGTCCGCGAACTCTTCGAGGCGGAGCCCCCGGAGATATCGAGGGCCTTGAAAGCGCTCACAAACGCGGGGCTCGTCGCCAGGCAGGCCCGCAGCCTCGACGATATCGGTAACGCTGAAGCATCGTTCTACGTCCCGACCACACTCGGGAAGGCCCTGATCACGGCCCTGTACCGGGGGCTCCTGCCGTCGCGGGAGGACACCGGGCCCGCACGGACGCACTGCCAGGAGAGTCCGTTCTCCGCGGGCAGGATCACGGCTTCGGCGCCGGGGGAGGAATAGGTGCATGTCCCTCAAGAGGCGGCCGGCGATCGAGGTATCACGGGAGCCGGCGTGCGGCGTGGCCCCCGTGGACGGGGTCTACGGGACCCTGACCCCCACGCTCGGCCAGGTGGCGTTCTACTACGATCTGCCCGAGATCGGTGCCGGCGAGGACGGCGAGATGGTTGTCGAGTCCATACAGCGCCGGATCGTCTTTGACGCACGGATGTCGCCCGCGACCTTCCGTGCCATCGCCCGCTGGATGATGGATCAGGTGGAGGACTACGACCGGCAGGAGCGGGAGAATCGATGACCAGGGTGGTGACAAAGTCGAGGTTTCCAGGATTGAGGAGCCGCCCCTCGAGGCCCCGGCCTTCCTCGACCTCGCTTGCCCGGATGATCTCTATCCGGTAGCCGATGACCTCCTCGACCGTGTACTCTTCCATACGCAGTCGCCGTCCGTTCTCCGGTGCCGGATTGTCAGATGATAACCTGTTAGAGGTGACCGGGAAAAAAGGTTGTTCCCGGGCCGCTCGCGAATAACCGCTGCCTGTCCCGGGATGGAACAAGACGCTCCTGATCAACGATGGCGCAATAGGGAAACGTAGCATTACCTTTTTAAGCACCGGGGTCCAGTAGCGTCTCGTATTCCGGTGAGCGAGCCATGGGGAGCATCGAGTTCGATCATGCGTACTACATCAAGCTGGGCGAGAAGGGGAAGTGGGAGCAGTCGAGCATCGAGGAAGGAAAGATGCGGATCGGCTGGACCAACGTCGCGCTCGTTGATCTCCACCAGGAGAGATGGGACGTTATCGAGAGGGCGATCCGGCATAAGGTGAAGAATCCCGGATCTGCCACCCACGACTTCAACTCCCTTCGGACGATCCACGGCTCGAACCACCGCGACGTCTGGATCACCTTCTCCGACTCGAAGCTCTGGTGGTGCCGGCTCGAGGACGGCCCGATCCTCGAGGATGGGATATCCAAATACCGGCTGACCGACGGCGGCTGGCACGATAGGAGCCTGCAGGGAAAAGTGCTGCTCGCAAACACCCTGCCCGGCGCCGTCGCCCAGTTGCAGGCCTTCCGGGCAACGTCCTGCACGGTCGGGCCGTCAGACACCCTCAGGCGCCTGATCAACGACGAACATACGCCCGAGTATGCCGCGGTCGTCGATGCACGGGAAGATCTGGTCTGCCGGACCGAGGCCCTGGTCCGGCACCTGCACTGGAAGGACTTCGAGGTGCTCGTCGATCTGGTCTTTTCCGGGGCGGGCTGGCGGCGGCGGAGCGTCGTCGGCAAGACGATGAAGTTTGCGGACATTGAGTTCGAGGACCGGATCAACAACGAGTCCTACCAGGTTCAGGTGAAGTCACGGTCGACCCTTGCCGAGTTTCGTGCGTATGCGGACCGGTTCAACCGGGGCGAGTTCAGGAGACTCTTCTACGTCGTCCACTCCCCCGACGACGCCCTGGCGGCATACGAAATGCCCGCGGACTCGGGGGTGGTGCTGGTCCCTCCCCGGCGGCTCGCCGCGATGGTCGTGGACGCGGGGCTGGTCGGGTGGGTGCTGGAGAAGACGATATGAGCGGCAAGAGGGGATGACTTCCTCTCCCCTCGACCCGCCTCGCGCTTGTGAGGGGGTGTTCCAGGTTTTACCCGACGACCGCGGAGGCCCGGAGCCACGGCGGTCAGTTCCCGGACGATAGAACGGTTATTCCGTTTCCTCTTCCGGGATATCGAGTTCCGTGAGAATGGCCTGCACTCCCTGTTCCAGAATAGGGACCTCGCTCTGGATGATGTTCCAGACGATCCTCCAGTCGACCTCGAAGTAAGCATGGATGAGCTTGTCCCGGGAACCGGCAATCAACCGCCAGGGGATCTCCGGGTGTTGTTCTTTCAGGGGCCCAGAGATGTTCTTGGTCGCCTCTCCGATGATCTCGATTGAGCGGACGACAGCACGCTGCCGTATCGGATCCGCAAGCAGTCCGTTATATGTCAGTCCTTTACCGATCTCGCGGAGAAATGCGATCTCGTCGTGGATATGCCGGAGGTAGAGGGTGTCACGCTTCACACCAGACGACCTCCTGTTCGACATACGGCCGAAGGTGCCGGCTGAGCCCCTGTTCGGTGACGAGGTCCACACGGCGGCAAAAGAGGTCCTCGAGGTAGAACGCGAGTTCCATGAAGTTCCGGAACGTCGCCTGCCCCGGTGCGAACTCGACCAGCACATCGACATCGCTCTCCGGCCGGTCTTCGCCCCGGGCGGTCGATCCGAAGATGCCGATCTTCTCTACGCCGAACCGTTCACGGAGCAGCGGGAGCACTCCTTCGAGCCGGGCGACGAAGACGCTCTTCTCCCCCTGGTGCATCGGGTCTGTCATGCGGGTTCTGTTCTCCTCCCGATCGTACCTGGGGGCGAGGAGATGATGAAGATTGCCCCGGGGGTCTTCGACGTCGCCGGCATACCGGGGGATGACGTGGAGGTGCATCACCGTCTGGCCGATGAGGAGGGTTTTCGCGTCGCGGACGAGGGCGAGGAGGGCGATCTCTTCCGCGTCGGTCGCATCGAAGAAGTCGGGGATGTGGCGGAAGGGGATGAGGAGGAGGTGGCCGGGGCTCGCGGTGCATTATCATTTCAGCCCCTTGACCCGTCGCATTCCACTGGAACGCCGGACCCTGCGGACAAGCCGCTCCTGCCGGAACATCGCATCCTCCTCGCGAGGTTAAAAAAGATGATCGGAATCACGCAGCATCACGCATATATCACGCATCATAAGTCCCGGTTCCCCAGGTCTATTCATGTCCTGCTCAAGTGAGGAGGCTATCCCTTGTATCTGGATCAAATGTCAGACCGTGCCGGCGGCCGTGCAGAAGACGGGGAAGAGGCTTAAAGAGGAACTGACTCATCTTTTATGTAAACAGGGTGACCGGGAGGAGAGGTGATGTCTGTGGATCTCAGTGCTCAACTGCGGGAGATGATGGATCTTCCGGCCGAAACCGAGTGGATCGAGTTCAAGGAGGCAAAGACCAACTTTGATTTCGATGACCTGGGGAGATACTTCTCGGCACTGAGCAATGAGGCCAACCTGTATGGGAAACCGGCAGGGTGGCTGCTCTTCGGCATCACTGATAGATCGCCCCGGAAGATTGTCGGCTCAAATTATCGCCTCACTTCTCCCGGCCTCGACCGGCTCAAAGAGCAGATCGCCCAGCATACGAATCACCAGATGACGTTTGCCGATGTCCATGAACTCACGGTCGATGGGAAGCGGGTGGTGATGTTTGAGATCCCCCCAGCTTCCCGCGGCATTCCCGCCACGTGGAAGGGTGTTGCATATGGCCGGATCCATGAGTCTCTCGGGCCTCTTGCCCTCCACGAGATCGAAGAGATACGCCGGCAGGCCCCTCTGGACGACTGGTCGGCGAAGGTTTGTGAGGAAGCCACTCTTGCGGATCTCGATCCTGAGGCGATCGCCTTTGCGCGGGAAAAATACAAAGAGAAATACCAGGAGAAACACCGGGATCGTGCAGAAGAAGTCGACGAGTGGGATGACCTTACTTTCCTTACGAAGGCGAAAGTATGTAGTCAGGGTCGGATTACGAATACTGCGGTCATCCTCCTTGGAAAGAATGAGGCAGCGTCCCTTCTCTCACCTGCAATTGCACATATCACCTGGGTTCTCAGGGACAAGGATGAGATCGAGGTCGACTATGCCCACTTCGGCCTACCGCTGATCCTCGCCGTCGACAGGGTTTTTAGCAAGGTCCGAAACCTCACCGTCCGTTATATTTCAGGAGAGACGCTGTTCCCCCTTGAGGTGACGCAGTATGACCCCTGGGTGATCCGTGAAGCGTTGCACAACTGTATTGCCCACCAGGACTATCGGCAGGCTGCCCGCATTACGGTGACCGAGAGGCCGGGCTCCCTGATGTTTACCAATCGCGGCGAGTTCATTCCCGGAACAGTCATGAGCGTGATTGAACGGGATATGCCGTCCGATCAGTATCGAAATCCTTTCCTTGCCGGCGCCATGGTCGAGTTGAACATGATCGATACCATCGGCAGCGGGATCAAGCGGATGTTTAGAATACAGCGGGACCGCAACTTCCCGATGCCGGACTATGATCTCGACGAGGAAAGTGTGGTGCGGGTCACGATCCCCGGCCGGCTGATCGACGAGCGGTATACCCGGATGCTGATCGAGCGCAAGGATCTTACTTTGATGGATGTAATCGCTCTCGATAAGGTACAGAAGGGCCGGCCGGTAACCAGAGAGGAGCGAGACGCTCTGCGCGAGAAGAAACTCATCGAGGGGCGATCTCCGAATCTGTATGTGTCGGCGAGTGTCGCCGCCGAGACGGATACGCGGGCAGACTATATCCGGAAGCGGTCATTTGACAAGGCATACTTCAAGGATATGGTAATGGCGTACCTGCAAACGTATCATGAAGCACGGTGGCCGGAGATCGAAGGTCTGTTGCTGGACAAGGTTTCCGACGCTCTGAACGAGGATCAAAGACGCCATTTCATCAAGGATCTGCTCCAGGAGATGCGGATAGAGGGGACGATCACGACTGTCGGGAGGACAAGGGGTGCGAAGTGGGTACTGGCCTCTCGTACGTCGAATGATGCCTGATTGATGGAAGTATTAGCGGAGATTGGCGGAATGATCTCAAATGCTGTACTTTGAATCAAAAAATAGGCCTTAATTCATTGAGATTTTCAAACCTGGATTGGGGAAAGATTGGCGAAGATTGGGGAATGGTTGGAGATAGGGATGCCACGATACCAGAGGGCCGGACCACCCTCGACGACTGAGGCGCTTCTCCTCGACCGTTCTGCCGTCTTCCCCGTCACCGGGTAGCATGCAGAGACTGCGGAGATGAACCTGCAACTTGCGATGCCACGGCGGTTTGTGCTGCGAAGCCCGGTGGATGCCGCTGCCCCTGGTTCACGCCCGAACGGAAGTGAGGGCCTGTCCCCACCTGAATCAAAGTAGTGCGGCCTCCCGCCCGCTGAGTCCTCTCTGCCTTTTTGATGCGTTGCGTTCTCCCCTGGCATCCCATTCAGCCCTCTCAGTACACCCTCTTCTCCGGGATCGCCCCCCGCACCCCGCCCCGGGGGTCGTCCACGTCGCCGGCATACCGGGGGATGAAGTGGACGTGGAGGTGCATCGCCGTCTGGCCGGCGGCTGCTCGCACGTTCACGCCGATGTTGTAGCCGTCGGGATGAAATTGTTCGTCGAGGAGGGTTTTTGCCTCCCGGACGAGGACGAGGAGGGCGGCCTGCTCCGCGTCGGTCGCGTCGAAGAGGGTGGAGATGTGGCGGTAGGGGCGTTCCGATCCGAACTTCGTCCGTGCCAATAAGGTATCTGATCTCCGGTTTATCCTTCCTTCTCGATCTCAAGAACACGCCTGTAGAGAGCATCATGGATCCGGAAGTTCCCCTGCTCCGCAACCGGTCCATCTCCTCCGCAACCGATGCGACCAGCCCTTCACGCTTTGCCTGGATTAAGAGGCCGATGATACCGGTGACCGGAAGGTCGTAGAGCCCTGCTACGCGGCGGGCCTCGGCCTCGTCAAGGAGGAGCACGTCGGGCCTGACCTCGATGGCAAGGACGATGCTCTCTGCTTCGCCGGGGTGGAGTTCCTGTTTTAGCAGGCGCACCAGAGCCCTGTTGGAGGGCTCAACCACGCGCAGCCATCCTGACTCACGGGCTTCCCGGATCTCGGTTGTACCCGGACGATCGCCGCCCTGTTCCACGACCTCCTACCAGACCGCAGGAGGAATATGGATACATGAAAAGCGCCTGAGCAGGTTGATGCGGCCGATCAGTGAAAGATGGATCAGGGGTGAGGAGTTGCTAACTGCGAGTAGCATAGGCGATGTCCCGGTCGAGGTCCTCGTCGGCGTAATGCCGGGGGATCTTCCGTGCCCCGAGCAGTTCCTCCCACTCCCACCGGGTCATCTCCGCCAGCGCCGCCGCCTTCCCGGAGGAGAGGATGCCCCGCTGGTAGAGCGCCACGGCAAGCTCCCGCTGCAACTCGGCGGCAACGGCGTCGGGAGGGAGCCGGAGCGCCTGTACGATATCCCGTGGGACGGTGATGGTAATATCGGTCATAGCCGCTGCACCTGATGAATAAGGGATGGGAGGGAGAACCGATAAATTTGGTGGTGAGCGAGGGGCGGAGAGATCCTTCCCGGTCGATGGCGTATTGTCGGATGTATCCAATCTTGTGATAGTGAAGAGAACCACAACATCGATATTGACCCTATTATGATTGATCCTTATGGATCGCGAGAGGTATTTTCATTACCCGATAAAATGTCCTCATTGCGGTGAATGCAATATCGGTGGGGGACTTTTCTGTGGTGGATGCGGAGACCTTATCCACATACCACGAATTTTGATGTACCTTGAAAAATTCATCGAATTTAACTTTCGGGGGTGAAGGGGGCGGAGCGGGAAGTCCCCGGTCGAGAGGACCGGGGATGAAAGCGGCGTCCCCTTCCCAATTCACTTTCACCCCGCATGGATAACGCCTATCTCGTCCTCCAACGTATTTGCAGCGTCGATGTTCCTCTCCTACAAGTACCGGGCGTATCCCGGCGCAACCACCGAGACACGGCTGAACAGTGCGCTCGATACCTGTAGGTGGCTCTACAACACACTTCTCGAAGAATGTACTACCGCGCGGGAGCACGGGATCACTCCGACGATGCGAGGAACACAGGCGCGGATCGTCACGCTGAAAGAGGAGAATCCATTTCTGAAGGGCGTGTACTCCAAAGTGCTCCAGATGGTCAACTATACACTCTGGAGTAACATCGCTGCTCCCTCCCAGACACAGAAGAGAGGACGGAAGATTGGCAAACTCCGGTTCAAGAGCGCATTCCGATACCGGACGCTCAACTATAACCAGTCCGGGTTCAAGATCGACCGGGAACATAGTTCGATTACGTTCTCGAAGATCGGAGCGATTCCGTTCACAATGCACCGCCCGTACGCTGGCACGGTGAAGGGCGTCCTGATCACCCGTCGCGGGGATCGATGGTATGTGATCGTTCAGGTAGAGCAAGAGGTCTCCGAACCGAAGCGTGAAGGACGATCGGTCGGGATCGATCTCGGTCTGAATTCGTTTGCAGTCGATAGCGATGGTGCGGTGATCGAGAATCCCCGGTTCTATGAGCACTCACGTGACCGGATCAAGACGTTACACCAGAGTATTGCCCGGAAACAACGGTTCTCGAAAAACTGGAAGAAGGCAAAAGGGAAACTGGAGAAGGCGTATGAACATATCACGAGCCAGAAGAACGATTTCCTGCACAAACTTTCGCGTCGGTACGTTGACACCTATGCAACGATCTGCGTCGAAGACCTGGATATCAAAGGTCTGAAGGAGAACGGCAACTCTCCGGGACTACACAGGAGTATTCACGATGCTTCATGGGGACGATTCTATGCTTATCTCGCGTACAAGGCTGAAAGTGCTGGTACGAACCTTGTCAAAGTCGATCCCCGGAATACGTCACAGATGTGCTCGAACTGCGGAAGCATTGTGAAAAAAATGCTCTCTGAGAGAGTTCATGAATGCCCATATTGTGGGTTTGTTGCGGATCGAGATTACAATGCTGCGGTGAATATTCACCGCTCGGGGATGGAACAGCCCTTTGAGCCTGTGGAGATGATACCGCTACATCACATCGCTGTGATGCAAGTGTTGTCTATGAAGCAGGAAGCCACGCCCTTCAGGGCGGGGTAGTTCACGGCTCCACAAACTGTTCATAAAACCGAAAACATCGAGAGCATCTTTGCCTGCGAGTTCGAACGACAACCCTTTGGTTATCGCTATACGGCCATGCACCGTGTGGGAACCGGCGATCTCGCTATCAGGTTTTGTGGATGCTCAACTTGCAAGCGCTTGCAAGGCGAGATTGCGGACTACTTTGCTGCATTTGAGGCAGCATACAACTCCGTGCAGCCTCATAAAAAACTCGCCAAGGAATAGGCCCTAGAGGTGTGGGATCAGAAGAGTGCAGCTGGTCTCGGTCCAGCATATCGATTTCGGGATATTGCCCATAAATTTTACTCCCGCAGATACCTTCCCCCGACCGGCACAAACCGCTCCGGCTTCTTCACCGTATCGTACTTCCGGATACCCTCAAGTTCCAGTGCCATCCAGGGCCGCTTTCGGGGCACCTCCTTCCTGACCCGGACCCCCTGCCAGCGCTCCTGGTTATCGACGTAGGCTTTGGCCTCCTCTATCGTCAGGAAGACCGCATCCCCGAAGGTCTCGAAGAACGCGAGGGGGTCGTCGTCGATGACGATCCGCTTGATCGTCGCCTCCCCGACGTAGCCGGTATCCTCGTGGGACTGGTAGAAGACGAGTTTCATGCCGCTCCGGAGTTCTTTGAAGACGGTGGCGGGCTTGATGAAGACGGTCTTTTTGTCCTTGAAGAACCGGGGCATGAGATGTTTTGGGACGGGGAAGGTGACGCCGGTGATCTCGGACATCGGTTACGCCTCCACTCCTGCCCGCCTGAGGATGAGCCGGTAGTCCTCCTCCGGGATCTCGCGCATGGCTATCCTGAGGTGGCCGCTCCACATCGTTTTGTTCGTGATGAATGTGAGGTCTGGAATCAGCGGCTTGAACTCAAGGGGTTCGGCAAAGACTGCGACCGGCCGGACCTTCATGCGGTAGGGGAAGACCTCGTCGCCCATATGCGGCGGGGTGACGAAGAGGCGGGAGTGGTCTATGTAGGGCTCGGAGACGATCTCGTAGGCGCTGGTTATCGCTGAGGGGAGGATCGTGTCGTCCTCTTTCTCCTGCCGGACGTATACGAGTATGGTGTCGCCGGGCTTCACCCGCTGCATGAGGGTTTTGTTTCGTTTGGGTACTCCCCAGATGTGCTTCGCATCGAGGATCTTGGCGTTGTCCCGGTTGGAGGAGGCGATCCAGTGGGCCATAGTAGGAGATTCAGGCACCCATATGAAAAGCCTTTTGAAGCCGGTGGATAATTGTATTTGTAAAGAGGAAATCTCTAACAGAGATCCTATTTTAATGATTGAGGACTTTTTGGAGGGTATGGCCACGGTAAAACTCGCTCTGGTGGGAAACGGCTGCGCATGAGCAGGGACTTCTTTGATCTGGCGTCGTTGCAGGAGGGCTTTGACGTCGAGTTGAAGACTGCACGGGGGAAGAGCGGCAAGGGAGAACTCCCCGGCTCATTCTGGGAGACGTATTCTGCGATGGCGAATACGGAAGGTGGTTATATTATCCTCGGCGCGGAAGAAACACGGAACGGCGTTCTCTTCCATGACCTGCCCGATCGCCAGAAGATCATACAGGACATCTGGAATTCCCTGAATAACCCAAATAAGGTGAGTGTCAACCTCCTCCAGAACCGGGACATTACACCAGTCCATGTTGAGGAGAAGACAGTGGTACTTGTTCGGATACCTCAAGCTTCTCGGAAACAGCGGCCGGTATACATCGGGCAGAACCCCTTGATGGGAACATACCGGCGCAATAACGAGGGGGACTACCGGTGTCCGCCTGACCTTGTGAAGCAGATGCTTGGTGAGCAGGCGAACGACACCCGCGATGCTGTTATCCTGGAATACTATGGTCTTGACGATCTTGATAGAGAGTCGTTTCGGATCTACCGGCAGCAGTTCTCCAATCGCAAGCCGGATCACCCGTTCAACGAGTGCAACGACCCGGAGTTCCTCCGGCAGATTGGTGGATGGGCACGGGATCGACAGACCGGAAAGGAGGCGCTCACGCTCGCAGGGCTGCTGATGTTCGGGAAGTTCCGATCGATCCTCGATGCTGTTCCCACCTACATCGTGGACTATCAGGAGCGGGAGACGCCCGAAACCCGCTGGGTCGATCGGGTCACACTTGATGGGTCGTGGTCGGGGAATCTGTATGATTTTTACCGCATTGTCATGAAGCGACTCTCAAGCGACCTGAAGGTGCCTTTTCAGCTGAAAGGCGACGAGAGAGTCGAAGAGACCCCGGTTCATGAGGCCCTGCGTGAGGCGCTTGTAAATACTCTGATTCATGCTGATTATTCGGGTAGTTGCTCAATTCTTGTTGTGAAACGCCCTGATCTGTTCGGGTTCCGGAACCCCGGCCTGATGAGGGTACCGAAGGCCGAAGCGATCAGGGGGGGCGTGAGCGATTGCCGGAACCGGAACCTCCAGAAGATGTTTCAGTTGATCGGCCTTGGTGAGCAGGCGGGGTCGGGATTCCTGAAGATCTACCGGAACTGGCAGCTCCAGCACTGGCGCGAGCCGGTGCTTGAGGAACGGCACGAGAGTAACCAGACGGTCTTCATCCTCAAGATGATCAGTCTTGTGCCGGAGAAGGCTGTCGATGACCTGAAGGCCGAACTCGGCGAATCGTTCAGTAAACTTGGTGAGATCGAGCGGTTGGCTCTCCTGACCGCCCACTGTGAGGGGTGCGTGAACCACGGGCGGTTGAAGGAGGTGACGAAAGCACACCCTCACGACATCACCGTTGCTCTCCACGGTCTGGTCGAAAAAGGACTGCTGATAAGCGAAGGTTCAGGCAGAAACACCTTCTACTACCGGCCAGGCCGCCACCCGATGGGAGATGAAATGTTCGGAGCCGGGGGGATTTGTTCGAAGTCGAACTCCGAACATTTGATCGAGAGCTCCGAACATTTGGTCACAAGCTCCGAACATTTGCCGAGGAACTCCGAACATTTGGATACATTGCATGAGATTGCGGAACCGGTCAGATCTCTGCGGAAAGCACCCAGAGGAGTCGTTGAAGCAACGATTCTCCAGCTCTGCAAGGAGGATTTCCTGACCCTCGATGAGCTGGCGGATCTGCTGAACCGCAGGAAGGACTCGCTCCGGAACCACTACATCAATCCTATGCTGGAAGACGGCAGAATAGAGGCAAAATACAAGAATATCCGCAATCATCCCCGCCAGGGATACCGGACGGTGGCCCTGACGGAGAACGTGGAGTGACGGTGGTCTGCCGCCGGCACCACGATCGTCTATGGCACACTGGACGATAACTCTCGCACGAGAGGGAGCCGCGATCGTCGTCCGGGGCGAGGGCGACGATCCCCCACGCTCCCGGCAGGATCCTACGAGGTTCGCGGCAACCCCGGCGGGGTATACCGGGCGATGCTGGATCGAGTCGCGCCCGGCCCGTGGTCGTTTCGGGCCGGCTGGATGAAAGGGTGAGCTCGACCTCTACCGGATCGCCGACTGCGCCCATACGGAGGCGCTGCTGCACCCCGGCTGGTCGGTGGAGACCGTTCTTCCTCCGCTACCGGTGGTGAAGAGGGTCCCAGGGTGGAACACCGGGCCGATGTCCATCTTTTCCGCGAGTACTGGTACCAGGCGGAGTTGAAATAGTGCCACCGCCTGTGGCACAAACGACGGGGAGTCGTCTGCGCCGGAAAGCGGCGGCGTTCCATTCTCGGGAACGAGAAGGCACCGGCACTCCAGGCATGAACGGAACCCCGCTGCCGAGATCAGGAACCAGTTCAGTGCGGTCATCGGCGATTGCAGGGTGCTTCCTGACGTCCAATCGCCACGGCGATCGACGGCATGGTGCCTCTACCCCGGGTCTACGCGAGGACTATGCAGCGGTCTTGATCGTTGCCTTCAGCCCGGACGCGAACGCCTCCATCGAGTCCAGGTCTTTGAACCCGGCGAGGATCACCTTCCCCGACGTGAAGATGAGAGCAGTCCCTGCGTCGCCCCGGTAGACTTGGCCGTCCGGCGTACATCGGTCGGGGCATCCTCAATACACCCTCTTCTCCGGGACCGCCCCCCTGACCCCGCCCCGGGGGTCGTCCACGTCCCCGGTGTAACGGGGGATGACGTGGACGTGGAGGTGCATCACCGTCTGGCCGGCGGCGGTGCCGACGTTCACCCCGACGTTGTAGCCGCCGGGGTGGAAGTGTTCGTCGAGGAGGGCTTTCGCCCCCCGGACGAGGGCGAGGAGGGCGGCCTGCTCCTCGTCGGTCGCGTCGAAGAGGCTCGCGACGTGGCGGAAGGGGATGAGGAGGAGGTGGCCGGGGCTCGCGGGGTACTTATCGTAACGAGCGTAGCAGAGGTCGTTTGCGAGGACGATCTCCTCTTCCGGGGGGTTGCAGAACGGGCAGGTCAGGGGGTCCATGCCGCGTACCCCCGGACGTGGATGAGGTAGGCGCACTTTTCGGCGAGGTGGTCGAAGGCCCGGTCCTGCCAGTCGCTCTTCGGTGCCTCCAGGCCAAGGAGCGAGACCGTGATCTCCCGCTCGAAGGGGCGGGGGGCGTGGTCGTGGAGGAGGTCCCAGTAGCCGATGATGCAGTCTCGCCGGGATTCGAGGAGCGAAGGGTCGGGGATGCGGTCGCGTTTTCTAGTGTTGATGAAGTCAAGAGCGGGGAGCAGGTTCCAGAGGTCGTTGTTCTTCCAGACCGAGAACGGGAGGACATGGTCGATATGCATCGCTTCCGGCGAGGAGATGGCCCTCCCTGACCAGACACAGGTGAGCGTCCCCTCTTCCTCGAAGATTGAGCGGTAGATTGTCCTTGCATCCGCGATCGCCCGCTCGGTCGTCGGGGTCTTCGTGAGCAGCGAGAGCATGCCCTCCTCGGTGACGGTCCCGGTCTTGTCCGCGGCCGCGGAGAACTCGGCCCACTTCTTCAAGAGGCACTCCTCCCCGGAGATGAAGCCCCCGAAGTGCTCGAATACCGTGCAGAGGTCGCGGGAGAGGGAGAACCGGCCGGAGTTCTCGATCAGGGAGGCCCGGTCGACCGGGCTGTCGCCGGAGAGCCGGTAGAGCGGCCGGTTGTAGTCAAAGACCGAATAGTGCTCCTTTGACTGCGAGTAGCCGAGGTGCTTCATCGGCATCTCCGTGATGGTCTTCCGGACCGCTTTCACGAGCGCCCGGAACGCGGGCCGGATCTCCGCCGGCATGGTGCCGTGGGCGTAGTCGCTGTAGAAGACCGAGATCCCGCCCCGGTCCCGGTAGTAGTCGATGACCGGCACGAAGTGCTTCCGGAACGAGACGACCTTGCCGGTGTCCTGGTCCGGTGTCTCCCCGTTCTTCTGCGGGATGAACGCCGGGGCTGCAAAGATCGGGTAGTAGTAGAGCAGCCACTTCTCGACGAGCAGGCCGAGGGGGAACGAGACCGCATCACCGTCCTCCTCCCGCAGGTGCGAGGCCTGCTGGCAGATCTCGATGACTCCCCGGAGGAGGGCGTACTTGTAGGTCGCGTCGGCGCTGTCGCGTTCGATGATGGTGTTGATCCGGCGGTACTGGGCGAGGTCCATTGTTATTGCAGGAGAGATCGGGGGGCGGGGAGATATGGGTGTTGGTTTTGGTTGGGGGGTGGTTCTGCCGGCAGCGTCCCGTTACCCTGGATGAGATGAGCCCTGCTCACCGGCTTACCAGCGCGGGCAGCTCCCCGCCGTGCGCCTTTCGGTACTGCCCTTTCAAAGCCTCCTCGGCAGCTCCAGGGTTCTCGTCGACGATCATCCATCCATACTGCAACTCCCACCCGGAAGAGAGAAGCGCCCATACCGGATATTTGGCGGTATGGCGGGTAGCAAGTTCCAAGTATCGGCCGTGGAGGGTGTTCTTGCTCCCGGCGTATGTTCCTGCCGACCCGATATAGATCGTCGGGCAGTCGCCGACCTTTGAGAGCCGGTTTAGCCGGCTGCGAAGAAACCGGCCTGCCACGTCCCAGCCAATTGACTCGGCAAGACCGACAGCCTTCTCGCGGACCTCGTCTGCCGGAGTTCCGCGTTGGTGAATCCGGATGACGTAGACCCCTTTTCGCCTCGGCGGTTCTGCGTCCTGAAATCGTGTGAACTCAAACGCATCGAAGAGGTCGTTGCAGCAGTTGCCTGCCGGTGGAGATCCTTTCCCCATAGGCCGTCACCGGTAGTAGGTCTTATAGCAGTCATTGCAGACCGGCCGGGTCTTTGTCGTCGTATGCTTGTTCCCGCACTTGTGGCATACCTTCTCCTTGTAGTCCGGGTTGTTGAAGCGGGCCCAGGAAGCGAAGCACTTCGGGCAGTACGGCTTCTCCGGGTTGTAATCGATCGTCTCACCGCACCGGATGCAGTATGCTACCTCTCCCCGCACCGAATCCAGCGCTTTCTCAAGCAATCCTTTCTTCGGAGGGACTTTCAATTTCGGGGATATGGTTCTGGTGGGCTTTCTCGGCTCATAGGTCCGTTGATTCGCGGTGGCCGTTGTAGCCGTCCGGCCACTGTTCTCCGGGCTGCTTGCCTGCAGGATCCTGTCGACCTCTTCGGAGGTCTGAGCGTAGAGGTCGGGATCGGTCTCCCGGGAGAACCGGACGCCCATCTCCCAGTTGTTGCTTTGTGAATGTTTGTAGAGGTTCATCGAGGTGATGACGCCGAACTGTTCGTTCATGTAACATTTGGCGTGAAGGTCGTCGCACTTGTAGATTCGGGCACTCTGCAGCTGTTTGAGAAACGCCAGATCCTCCGGGTTCGGGGTTGTATCGCTCCGGTAGACAATGTCGATTGGGACCTTTTTGCTGTCAATGCTCTGAAGATACTTCAGGTTGTGCGGGGTCAGGCTGATGTAAGGAGTGATGATCGAGATCTGCTCCTCAGCGCTCTTGATGATCTCGACGAATGCTGCACCAACCCCCGGTGCGTCGAGGAAATCTGCCATTAGATTGCTCCTAATAGAATACTATTCGGTGAGGAGTCGAAAAAGATTCTTATATGTCTCGGTTGCTCCGGATCATTGGTACTGAACTAATGTGAGGTATCAGGAGACTGAATCGGGCGAAACAGCAAATCGGTCGCGGAAATCCTGGTGATCTCCGATCAGGGAGGCGGAATGAATTCATTTATATCAACCCCTGATAAATAGTCCCTTATGCCTCCCCCGTCCCAAAGCGCTTTCCGCCCCTTTCGCTTTGTGCATACCGCTGATCTCCACCTTGGAAGCCGGGTCATGAGCCTCCCTCGGGCAGATCAGAAAACTTCTGCTGATCTGGCCGATGCAACCTACGGTGCCTGGAGGGAGATAATAGACCTCTGTATAAGAGAAGCAGTCGACTTCCTGCTGGTCGCAGGTGACGTCTACGACAGCGCAGACAAGAACATCCGGGCACAACTCCAGTTCAAAGAAGGACTTAAACGACTCGGCGAGAATGGCATCGCCGCATACATCGTCCGTGGCAATCACGACCCGGATGATGCATGGTCACGATCGATCGCGATGCCGGAGAATGCCTTCATCTTCTCATCTAAAGAACCGGAGGTCACCATCCATCGCGACCAGGAAGGGCGACCTCTTGCGGCAATCGCAGGGATGAGTTTTGCGACAGCCTATATCCGCGATAATCTTGCGGAGCAGTTCCCTCAACGTGAGGAGGAATGGCCCTACACGATAGGCCTTCTCCACTGTAGCGTTGGAGGAGCCCGGGGCCATGAACCGTATGCTCCGTGCAGTATCCAGGACCTCAGGCAATGTGGTTATGACTACTGGGCGTTGGGCCATATCCATCAGCCCACAGTCCTTGATTCTGGAGATCCACACATTGTCTATGCCGGCAACCCGCAGGGACGTGATATGGGAGAGACCGGCGAGCGTGGGTGTCGTCTCGTGACGGTCGGTGCTGATGGTGCCGTCGAGGTTGAAGATGTCAGGACCTGCGGGCATCTCTGGAAAGAGATCGAGATTGATGTCAGCGGTTCTGAAGACCTCGGAATCCTTGAGGAAGAGATCCGAAGGAATCTTGCTATGGTTTCCGAAGAAGAGGGAGTTTCTGTCGTCGGCCGGCTTATCCTCGCCGGTGCGACGACACTTCATCGTGAACTCGTAGCGAAAGGGGGGATCGCTGCACTCGAAGATAGACTCATTGAAGATCCACCGGCCGGCCGATACCCATTCTATCCTGAACGGATCGTATGCCGGACGGTCCCTGTCATCGACCGTGATGCGGCCCTTGCCCGCGACGACATCCTCGGAGAGATCTGCAGACAGAGCGATCTGGCGATATCCAGCGAGAACGGGCGAAGCCGCCTGAGAGAAGAGATATCCTCTCTCTATCAGTCATATGCCCAGGCATACACGAACGATCCGGATGACGAGGAGTTCGATGCTATCATCCGTGAAGCCGAGGCCCTGCTTCTCTCCCAACTCTCTGAAGGAGGGGAAGAATGAAGATCAGATCGCTCTATATCGATGGTTTTGGGAAATTCCACGACTGGAAGCCGTCCACCGCGTTCGGCGAAGGCCTGACAGCGATCGTCGGTCCGAATGAGGCAGGGAAGACAACTTTACTTGCCTTCATCCGCCGGATGCTCTATGGATTTCCGGACGGGAGGAGGAGTCTGAACCATTACCCTCCTCTCAACGGCGGAAAGATCGGTGGCAGGCTGGAGGTCCTGGGAGAGGACGGCCGGGAGTACATCCTCTCCCGTAACGGGGTTCGGGGCAACCCCTCTCTCACCTATGCCGACGGCACCACTGCGAGGGGGCTAAAACCCCTGTCCCTGCTGGGTCCATGCGACCAGGTATTCTATGAGAACGTCTGTGCGATCGGGCTCAATGAGTTGCAGGAGATCTCGACACTCAGGAGAGATGAAATCAGAGATCGGCTGGCTGCTGCAGGTGCCGGGAATCTCCCTATCCGGGAGGTTGCAACCTCGCTTCAGAAATCTGCAGATGAGATTTATGTGGTGAGGGGGAAGAAGAAAAAGATCAATGACCTGATCTCAGACCTGAAAGACGTCGAGGGGAAGATCCGCGATGTGAAGAAGAGGCAGGGGGAATACGATGAGATCAACGGGGCAATCGCCCGGGAGAGCGAGTCTGTTGGATTGGTGGAGGAGAGGCAGAAGGCTGTCGACGAAGAGATCGCCTACCTCAAAGCGCTTGGGCAGGCATGGGAGGTGTATGTCAAGCGGGAAGAAGCACGTGACGCTCTTCAGAAAATTCCCAATATCAAGCCATTTCCAGCCGATGCACTTGAGAAACTCAGCCGGATAGAGGCTGAGGTCCAGAGGCTTGAAGAGGAGTATGGAGATCTGACTGAAAAGCACAGCCATACAGAAGAGGAGTTTGAACGCTGCGTGGTCAGGGAAGAGGTCCTTGGTCAGGCTGACGCCATACACGCACTCGAACGGAAGATTGAGCAGTATCGGACCCGGGTGAACGATCTCAAGACCGCTCAACTGGAGGGTGAACAGCAGCGGGCGAATCTTGCCTCGATGCTGAAGGCTCTTGGGGGAGACTGGGATGAGGAGCGTATCACCAGGTTCGACATCTCGGTTCCCGCCAAGGATGATGCTAAACAGCTCCGCGATCGCCTCGCAAAGACTGCAAACGATTGTGCCGTGCAACAGTCCCGGCTCGAGGTGGCGGAGACGGAGGCAGGAGAGAGGAAGGGGAGTCTCAGGGACTTGCAGAGACGTCGGGATGATATCGGGGATGTCGCAGACCCGGGCACTGCCCGAGAACGACTCGGTCTCTCCCGTGAAATGTTTAGTGAGATTCAGCATGTGCAGGAACTTGAGACGCGGCTTTTCTCAGTCCGGCAGGAAGAGGCGAGAACCGCGGAGATCAAAGCATCAATCTACTCTGTCCGGGCGGTTCCCTCATGGCCGGGTATCCTGGTCGCGCTCTCGGCCCTCCTCATCTTTGTGTGGGGTTCTCTTACCGGGACACTCGAGATTGCCGGGATCATCGCCTTTATCCTGCTCGTTGCTGCAGCCGGTATCTTCCTTGCCGGGAGAAAGGCGGGTGAAGAGAGTAATATAGTGGATGCCGCTCATCATGAAGGAGAGGGAGAGACGCTCGCTCTCCAGCGAAGAGAGATTGAGCACGAGCGTTCCAGGAGGGAAGAGAAGATACGGTCCTGCGCGGCATCGCTTGGGTGTGATTCCCTCCCCACGCGGACGGCCGTCGAGGCTCTCGTCCACGCACACGAAGATGCTGTCAGGGAGGCAGATAGGGCATCCGACCTCGATAAGGAGATTGATCGTGCACAGGACCTCTCTGGCAGCGCAGATGCATCGCTGAATAAGGCACAGGAGATGATGGATGCTGCCCTCTCTGAACGTGAAGATGCTCAGGCTGCATGGAGACGATGGTGTCGGGAACGGGATCTTCCTGAAACGATGAATCCTGACCTCATCTCAGATCTCATCGCCGATATCAGGCAGGCTGCCGGCCTGTATGTACAGGTTGGAGCGACGAGAAAGAGGCAAGAAGAACTATCTGAGGAGGTTCGATCTTTTGAAGAGGAGATCGCCGCCGTCGCCAATGCCTGCAACGAATCTCTGAGCGGTTCTCCTGATGTTGTACTGGAGGGGCTCATCCGGCTGCTTCGTGATGAGGAAGAGGCAAAGAGAAACTACAATACGCTCACCAATCGGCTGAATGAGGAGAGGGAGGCACTTCAAAGGACTTCTGCTCAGTATGACGCAGTAAAAGCGCGTATCGATGCCATGCTGAGGGAGCGTGGTGTAGAGACGCCGGAGGAGTACCGTGAGTTCGAGCGTCTGTCACGTGAGAGGCAGAGGCTTAGGGGGAGCATCCAGGATGCTGAATCTGCGATCAGGAGGATCAGCGGGGAAGAGCGCTACCATGACTTCATCACGGCGCTACAGGAGTACGATCCCGTCCTGATGCAGGTCCGTCTTCAGGAGAGGGAGAACGAACTTCGGGAGATCCGTGGTACAATCAAGGATGTCCACCAGAGAATTGGGACGCTTAAAGAGCGGCTATCGGGGATCGAGGGTGACAATGAACTCACCTACCTCCTCTCTCGTGAGGCTGCACTGAAGGAAGAGATCAGTCAGGTCTCCCGGCAGTGGGCAGTCTATACCGCGGCATCCAGTCTTCTTGGGATGGCGGTGGAGACCTTCGAACGGGAACGTCAGCCCGAGATCCTTCGGGAGGCCCAATCGTTCTTCACGGAGATCACCGGTGGGAGGTATACCCGGGTGGTCAAGCCGTTTGACGGGTCTGAGCCCTATGTCGAGGAGGTGACAGGCGCCCATAAGAAGATTGACGAACTCTCCCGGGGGACTGCCGAACAACTTTACCTTGCACTGCGGTTTGGGTATATCTGCGACTATGCAACCTCGTCTCTTCCGGTGCCAGTCATCTTTGATGATATACTTGTCAATTTCGATCCGGATCGCCGGAAAAATGCCTGTCAGGCGATTGCGAACCTCGCAGAGACATGCCAGGTCCTCTATTTCACCTGCCACCCGCAGACGGTTGATGATCTGGTTGAAGCGACGCCTGATGCAGTGGTGATGGATATTTCCGGGGTGTGAGCAGGCCTGATTGGGATGTCGTCAGAAGACATCCTGGTCAATCCATCCATTCTTTTGTAGTTCACACCAGGACGCCCGGGGATACCGGAAAGCAGCCAATATTATCGATCAGTCTCTCCCGGGGCCAGCCGAAGACGAGTCTCATGCCGCTCCGGAGGTCTTTGAAGACGGTTTTGCCGTCATTGAAGAACCGGGACATGAGACGTTTGGGCACAGGGAAGGTGACGCCGGTGATAGTGTTCATATTCGAGCGGGAAACGAGACCTGATCGCCGTCTTCCTCCCGCAGGTGCGAGGACTGCTGGCAGATCTCGATGACACCCCGGAGGAGGACATACTTGTAGGTCGCGTCGGCGCTGTCGCGCTCGATGATGGTGTTGATCCGGCGGTACTGGGCGAGGTCCATTGTTGTTGCAGGAGAGATCGGGGGCCGGGGAGATATGGGTGTTGGTTTTGGTTGAGGATGTTGAGTGGAAGTCGCTTGGTGATTCACCTGGGGAAAGATTGGGTAGTATCGGTGATTGGTTATGTCTGATGAATTGGGTGGGGGGAAGAGAGAGAATCTGGTAGTGAATGGAGGCTGAGGCGAGCCCTCTTAATATCTCAGCAAACGCCGGTTATATGGATGGATGGCAGGAGAAGCAAGATCGAGCACTCAGATGTGAAGCCTAAACCGATATCTGCTACACATAGAACAACGAAAAAGCAAACAAAAACCGGAGGTGTTATAGAATGTCCGGGCAACAGGTTATCATTGTGTTCCGAACAGGCCGTCCGTTTTCGTGAATATATCCTCGCTCTTCCATAACTTGCGACTTGCTCAGATCCGCGTGGGCGAGGTGGACATTCTGGAACTGAAGGCAATCGGGATCGATCCAAGACTGAAGAACAATCGGGAGGGAAGGAGCATGCAAGCACGGAACAGAAACCTGGACGAATGGTACGGCAAGATAAAGCACAGCCAGATTAAGTTACCGCGGTTTCAACGCTTCGAGGCATGGGACCGGCAGCGCATCTGCAGCCTGGTGGAGACGGTCATTCATAACCTTCCCCTGGGTATTACGCTCGTTCTGCAGGTCGGTGACAACGAGAAGTTCATCTCCCGGTACCTCATGACCGCTCCCAGAACGGATAGTCGCGTCTACGAGCACCTGCTTGACGGCCAGCAGCGCCTTACGGCACTCTGGCGGGTTTTTCACAACAACTACGAGAATGAGACCTATTTCATCTATCTCAAGGAGCTCGACCAGTATGAAGGGGATGCGGAACGCGAGAATCTCACCGTGTTCTGTCGAAGTCGTTACTACCGGGAGAATGGTGAACGCTATCCACTCTGGTGCGATGACCCGGCGCAGTGTCTTGAGCGTGGCATGATCCCTACCAACCTCATGCGACCGGAAGACATCCAGAACGAGATCGATGAGTGGATTGAGACGGCAACAAAGCCACTGGAGCCTGCTGGAGAAAAAGAGGAACTGCTCAGGTTCTTTGAGTATAAGAAACGGGTCAGCGACCGGATCAAGGACCTTCGTTCGATCATAGCCAACTATAACCTCCCCTACCTCTCTCTCCCCTCCCATACCGACAAGACCGTTGCCCTGAACGTCTTCATCAACATGAATACCAACAGCAAGCCGCTTTCACAATATGACATCATCGTCGCGGAAGTGGAGAGTGTTATGGAGCAGTCCCTTCACGATCTCGAGACGGAACTCGATGCAAAATATCCGGAAATCGCCCGGTATTCGCCGCTCTCAGACCAGATCCTTACCACCTCTGCTCTTCTTCAGGGGCACCTCCCGAACCAGCGGGGGGCATGGGAGATGGACAAGGCGCTGATGGTCGAGAACTGGGAGACGATGGCGTACAGTCTGCATCGCATGGCTGCATTCCTGAAAGGTGAAGGCATCTACGACAGAGAGCGCCTGCCGACGAATGCCGTGCTCGCCGTCATTGCCGCCCTGTATGCATATATCCCTGAATCCGGCGACAAGCGGGGGCAGGATGAGCTCCTGCTGAAGAGATATCTCTGGTACGCTTTCTTCACCGACCGCTATGAAAACGCAGCCGCCACCCGTGCATTTGTTGATTTCAACAGACTGAAACAGATCATCACCGGCGAGCGCAAACCTGACGGCTCTCTTTATAGCATTGAGGACGTCCCCATCTTCGCTGATCACGCCTTTGTGGAAGCAGAAGAACTCATGACCGCCGAATGGCCGAAAAGGGCGACCATCCGTGGCCGCGGCGTACTGGCCGTCGCCTGCCGGCTGGGAGCCCTCGACTTCGCAACCGGAGAACACCTTGATGCAGGCACCGTAGAAAAGCGGCACTATCACCATATCTATCCCGATGCGTTGCTGAAAGAGGCTGAGATTCCCAGTTTCCTCGCTCTGAACTGCGCACTCATCGCGGATACGACAAATATGAGCATCGGCCGGAAAGACCCTCTTCAATATCTCAAGGACCGGTATGCCTGGACATCAGAGACTATCGTCTGTGAACGGCTGCAATCGCATCTTATCCCCATTCGGGAGCTCGCCAACGGGGGCTACGAGGATCTTGAGGAGTCCGAGAAGAACGAGAAGTTGAAGGCTGATTTTGAAGCGTTCCTCCGCACCCGTGGAGAGTTGATTCTCCGCGCCGCAAAATACCTTGCTGAGGGTAGGCAGCTTGCCGCTGGTGAGATCTACGCTGAATAACCTGATGGCGCCCGGGAAAAACGTTGCGGGGCGGGTTCAGCACGGGTGCCGGCCGGAAGTCTGTGCCCCGGAGATTCCCGGCTGAGCACCTCCGTTTTTCTTTGGTTAGTTCGCCTCGTAACTCTGCAGGATCAGGGGTTTCGCTTTCTCCAGGTCTGCATCGGAGCGGATCAGTATCTCCAGGTCCCCGGTGCCGTAATGACCGATCTCTCTTACGTCCCGGGTGAATCCCGGCTCGATTTCAACTGTATCAGGATCGACCTTCACCCAGACGACAATCTCTCTTTTCTGGACGCCTATGGTCATACAGGCAAAGTTCTTGATCCGCTTGAAGGCCACATAGAACTTGAGCACCTTTGTCTGGACGTCGTCCCCGAGCGCCTCGATGTAAGCCTTCAACGCCTCGACGCGGTCCCGAAGGACTACATCAGACCGTTCAAGGTTTTCAGAGAATGACGGTGCAGTGCGGGCCGGTCTCAGCCCGGTGCCCTCACTGGATTTTGTGGTGGTACTCAGGGCAGTAGCGGCGTTCTGTGCAGCGGTCGCGTTCACGAGTTCTAACAGCAGGAGGTTGTCTTCGAATTGCCGGTAACGGATGAGTTCGACGTTGCGGTTGATCTGCTGGACTGCATGGACATCGTACTTCGTAAAGTCACCGGCGATGCAGAGGAGCCGCGGGTTGCTCCAGTCTAACTTCTCGTCGTAGGCTTTGCCCAGCTTTTTGAGAACCATCAACTCGAACTCGCCTTTATGATCGAGGAGCCAGTCCAGGTAGTAGAGACCCTGGTTGATGACGTTTTCATTGATGGCTCGTTTGTATTCGATGATGACCGGAAAACCGTTCTCATCGATCCCCAGGCTATCGATGCGGCCGCCGTGCGTCTTCCCCGTCGAGTATTCGCTCTCAAGGAACGTGATCCCGAGCAGTTGCTCCAGGTTCTTCTCGATGTAGACCTGGAGGGATTTTTCGAGTGCGACCGAAGACCCCTTAAGTTCGCAGGCTTCCGGCCCGTCTATGCGAAAGATGCGGATGTCGCCCATGGGTTCACTCTCGCAGGTACTTCCCCCCGACCGGCACAAACCGCTCCGGCTTCTTCACCGTATCGTATTTTTGGACATCCTCGAGTTCGAGGGCCATCCAGGGCCGCTTCCGGGGCGCCTCCTTCCTGACCCGGACCCCCTGCCACCGTTCCTGGTTCTCGACATAGGCTTTTGCCTCCTCTTTTGTCAGGAAGATCGCGTCGCCGAAGGTCTCGAAGAACGCGAGGGGGTCGTCTTCGATGACGATCCGCCTGATCGTCGCCTGCCCGGCGTAGCCGGTATCCTCGTGGGACTGGTAGAAGACGAGTTTCATCCCGCTCCGGAGTTCCTTGAAGACGGTGGCGGGTTTGATGAAGACGGTTTTGCCTTCGGCAAAGAACCGGGGCATGAGGTGTTTCGGGACCGGGAAGGTGACACCGGTGATAGTGCTCATGGTTCTTCCTCTGTTATCGCTGGTTCATTATCAGCTGGTAGTCTTCTTCGGGGATGATCCGCATTGCCTGGCCCCGAATGTGCCCGGACCACTGTGTCTTGTTGGTGATGAATTTCAATTCCGATATAAGTGGTTTGAATTCGATCGGAGGATCGAAGATCTTGATGGGTCTGAGCTTGATCCGGAGCGGGAATACTTCGGCTCCGAGTTTCGGGGGTGCGGTGAAGATTGGCTTTGTGTCTTCATAGACTTCTGAGGTGATCTCGAAACACCCAGTGATCGCCGGCGGAAGCGTGGTATCCCTATCGATCACCTGCTGCCCGACATAGACGAGAAGAGTGTCACCGGGTTTCGTCTTACTGATTGTATTGATGTGCCGTTTGGGAACTCCCCAGATATGGTTCTTTATTACAACCTTTGAATTGTCCCGGTTGGATATTGCAAGCCAGTGCTCCATAAGAGTCCCTTTGCCTTCATGGGATAAAAGAGAATTGCTTATGGTGTTTCGAAAAAGATTGTTCCTCTAACTCTGATTGCCCCTTTGAGGCATCCCAAACTGGTGAGCATATGGGATATCGTTCAGGAGATATTGTATCGTTAAGGAGGCGCCTGTGGCGAGTTGATTTGGTCGATGGGGACATCCTCTGTGCGACCTGTATCGACAGCGATTCCGCAGAGCAGCATCGTTTCTTCACACCGTTTGAACGGATTGAGAGGGGGAGAATTCATCCGCCGAACCCGGAGATAATCGGAGATGTCGCCACCAACCGCCTGCTGGTTCAGGCGTTCCGGTATTCCATGGTGCACGGGACTGCACCGTTGATGAGCCTGCGGAAGAGTGCGGTCATCCCGACAGAGTATCAGCTGGCTCCCGTGATCATGGCCCTGAACCAGGGGGAGCGAGTCCGGATGCTGATCGCCGACGACGTCGGGCTTGGTAAGACAATCGAGGCCGGGCTTATCGTTTCTGAATTGAAGTCCCGGAACCTGGCATCCCGGATCCTCATCATCTGCCCGCAGAACCTTCGGGAGCAGTGGAAGGATGCGCTCCGGTTCTTCTTCCAGATTGATGCAAAGATCTTTTCGTCGGTGCATCTCCGCGGCCTTGAGAGGGGCATTCCACCGGGGGCGAACCCCTGGGATTGTTATCCGTGCATCATTACTTCCATCGATTACATCAAATCCGAGCGGGTCCGCCCCTTTGCGATCAGCGCGGGCTGGGATCTTGTGATCATCGATGAGGCACATCTCGCCGCAAAACCCCACCAGAGTTCCGAGAAGGAGAGCACTGGCATGCTCCGGCACACCCTGGCGAAAGAGGTCGCGAAGAAGACAAAACATCTCCTGCTGCTCACAGCAACACCCCATAACGGCTATACCGATACCTTTGCGAGCCTCCTTACCATGCTCGACTGCGGGATTGTAACCGGCCCGCCGCATGAGCCGGTGATCAACCGGGCCCTGGCGAAAGACCATGTCTGCCAGCGGCGGCGAAAAGATGTGGTTGACTGGTTCCGTTCCCACGCCGCTGAAGATAATCCGTTCCCGGCCCGCGACCAGAAGGAGGTTGCCGTCGATCTGGCGTTCCCCGAGGAACACACGATCATAAACGAACTCAGCAACTACGGAACCGGTCTACTCGATCTCGCAGAACGGGATGACCGTATTGAAGTCAGGACGATGGCCCGGTGGGTGGTGCTACACCTCCACCGCCGGGGGCTCTCCTCTCCACGTGCGTTACAGATATCGCTTGAGAACCGGCTCAAGCGGATCGAGGAGAAGATCCGGGAGGAGGACGAGAGGCAGGAGCAGGCAATCTCGGAGGGGCATGCGAAGGCGGTCGCCCTTGATGAAGAAGGGGACAACGATCTCTCGGATGAGGAGGCGTCCGAGCGTCTCGACCAGGTGGTTTACGGGAGCCTGACGGCACTGGAAGCGGAAGCGGAGCGTCTCCGGGACCTGATGAAGATGGCACGGGACGTGACCCCGGCAAAGGACAGCAAGCTCCGGGAGCTCACCCGGAGAAACGGCTACCTGGACCTGGCGATGCGAGGACAGTACGGCCCGCGGAAGGTCCTGATCTTCACCCGGTACAAGGATACGCTGGACTATCTCGCGAGAGAGATACCGAAGAAGCTGAAGAGCATCGATCCTGCACATGTGTTTGCCGTGTACGGCGACCTGAACGAGAAGAACCGGCACGAGGTGATGGAGGCATTCATCAAGGCGGAATATGGGGTTCTGGTCGCGACCGACTGCATCAGCGAGGGGGTGAACCTCCAGCATATGGCCAACCAGGTCATTCACTACGAGCTGCCGTGGAACCCGAACCGGCTTGAGCAGCGGAACGGCCGGCTGGACCGGTACGGGCAGCCCGAGCCCGAGGTGCATATACGGACGCTGGTGATGCGGGATACGCTCGATGCAAAGATTCTCCGGGTGCTGTACGAGAAGGCCCAACAGATCCGGGAGGATTATGGATTCTCTCCGCCGTTCTTCGGCGACGATGCGGACGTGATCTCTCTTATCGGGGAGATGGGGCTGGATGTCGGTCTGCCGCCGGCGCAGCGGACGCTGTTTGATTCGTACCAGGATAGGCCCGGTTCGGGGCAGCGGGTCGATCCGTTCAGCGAAGAGACTATCGAGAAGATCAAGAGGGAGAGTTTCTACGGGCAGACCGGTGTCGATCTCGAGGATGTTCGGGCCCGGATGGCGCTTTCGGAGCAGGTTATCGGGACAGAGAAGGATTTCGAGCGTTTTGTAAGAAATGGGCTTGTCCGCTTTGGCTGCGAGATCACGGAGAACCATGACCGCAACCAGACACTGCGAATCCTGCTCTCTAATGATCTGGTGGTGCCGGGCTTACCCGATGTGATCGAGAAGGCTACGTTCGAGAAGCGGATCGCTCTTCAGGAGGCCGGTATCGAGCAACTGAACACAGGCCATCCGGTGGTGCGCCGCCTGATCGAGCTCGTCAAGCGCGATGTCTTCTCACCGGAGACGAAGATGTACGGCAGGGTCTGCGTGGTGGCGACCCCGAATGTGGCCCACGTGACGGCGCTCTACCACTTCCTCGTTCGCTATAGCATCGGCGGGGCACGCCCTTCGCTGGTGGAGGAGATCGTGCCGGTCGCCTGCGATCTGGTCACGGGGTCTTTCCCGGGCGAGGAGGAGGCCGCCGGTCTCGACCGTGTGGAGATGGTGCCGTTGCCCCCCGGGCGCGAGGCGAGCGTGAAGAAACACCTTGTCCGGGCGCTTGCCGAGGATACGTGGTCGTCGATCTTTGCCGAGCGGATCGAGGCCCGGCGCCAGGAATTGGTGGCTGAACGGGAGGCACTCCGGGAGCAGCTCGCGACGGTCTACCCCGATCCCGGGTGGCTTTCCGGCGCCGCGGAGATTTCGGTCGCTTCCCACGACCTGATATCGCTGCGGTTGCTTGAGCCGGTGCCGACGGCGGAGGTGCGGCGATGAGGGGGAGGGAGCAGTCTTTTGTCCGCGTCTCGGGCGGGATTGTCACAGAACACTTTGCCTCCCTGCTGCAGGACGAGAAGCACGGGTTTGAGTATGCCCGGCCGATGACGTTCGTGCGGCCCTGGCGGGAAGAGGACCTGCCGCCGCAGGATGAGGCGCAGTTCCTCGCGCAGGTCAGGGATGTATGGGAGCGGCTCCTCCGCCGGTTTGATGAGAAGTTCCGGGATATCTTGGCTGGAAGGATGAGTGCGGAGGAGGTCAGGCGTCTCTGGCAGCGGCCGGTGCTGGATGCGCTCGGGTTTGAGCCGACGTCCACGACGAAGCAGATCGTGATCAGCGACCGGCTGAAGTACCGGTTCTCCCACCGGGGCTGGTTCGCCCGCGAGGGGATCCCGAAACCTCCGGTGATCCATATCCTGGCGCCGGGGACAGACCCGGACGTCCGTCCCTCCCGCGGGGAGCCTTCACCCCACGATGCCCTGCAGGACTGCCTGAACCGGCACGATGCGACCTGGGCGGTGCTGATGAACGAGACGGTGATCAGGATCCTGCGGGACTACCATCATACGACGGTTCCGGGGTATGTGGAGTTCGATCTCGAAGGGATCTTCCTGAACCGGAGTTACCCTGAGTTCCTTGCGCTCTACCGGTTCTGCCACGCAAGCCGGTTCGCCCGCGATCCTGCGACCGGCAGAGAGCCGCTGGAGGAGTACTACGAGGTGAGCCGTCAGGCGGGGGAGAAGATCGGTGAGAGCCTGCGGGTGAACGTGGTTCAGGCGATCGAGGAGTTCGGGAACGGGTTCCTGGACGGGGCGCTGATCGAGCGGCTGCGGGGCGATGACGGGGCTTGCCGGGCGTACTATCAGGAGGTCCTGATGGTGGTGTACCGGATCATCTTCATGCTCTTTGCGGAGCAGCGGGGGATGCTCGGCGGCGGCGGGGACCACGGGGACCTCTTCCTTGAGGAGTACTCGATCACGTCGCTTCGGGAGCGGGTGGATGCGTTTGAGGGGCGGGACGACCGGAACACCGACCTCTGGGAAGGGCTCTCTGTGACGTTTCGGATGCTTGAGGAGGGGGTGCCCGAACTCGGGGTGAACGCGTTCGACGGGATGCTCTTTTCAAACGACGGGGCCCGGTTCTTGAAGGATGCGAAGTGTCGGAACACGGCGCTGATGAACGCGATCCGCTCGCTGACCTGGACAGTCTCAGAGACCGGAGGGAGGCGGCAGAGGGGTCACGGTCGCCAGCGGATCAGTTACGCCGACCTCTCGGTGGAGGAGATCGGGGCGATATACGAGAGCCTGCTCGATTACACGCCGCGGATCACCACGGGTTTTGAGGAGGTCAACGGGCGGGAGTACCGGCCCGGCCAGTTCATGCTGGACCCACGGGGCTCGGAGCGGAAGACCACGGGGTCGTACTACACGAACCCTGACCTGATCGCGGAGCTGATCAAGAGCGCTCTTGACCCGGTGATCGCCGACCGGCTCTCCCGGGCAGGACCGGATCCTGCAGCGAGGGAGAAGGCGCTCCTCTCGATCCGCGTCTGTGACCCGGCGTGCGGGAGCGGGGCGTTTTTGATCGCGGCCTCAAACCGGCTCGGCCGGGAACTGGCGAAGATCCGCGCCGGGACGGAGTTGCCTTCGGCGCAGGAGGTGCAGGCAGCCCGGCGGGACGTGCTTGCGCACTGCATCTATGGGGTCGACCTGAACCCAATGGCGGTGGAACTCGCGAGGGTCTCACTCTGGATCAACGCGCTGGTGGGCGATAAGCCGCTCTCCTTCCTCGACCACCATATCAAGTGCGGGAACTCGCTCGTCGGGGCGACGCCGGAGTTGATCGCGGGAGGCATCCCGGACGAGGCCTACACGGCGGTGGAGGGAGATTCAAAAGAAGTCGCAAAGAGGATCAAAGCGGCAAACAAGGAGCAACGGCAGACCCGGACGTTCGAGGAGTTCTCCGCCCGGTCTACGGTGCTGGAGGCCTGTGCCGGACGGTTTGCGGCGCTTGCGGAGGCCTCTGAGGACGACCCCGACAGCGTCGAGGCGAAGAAGACCGAGTATGAGCGGCTGATAGCCTCATCCGAGTATGCAAAGGAGCGCCTGGCCGCAGACAGCTGGTGCGCCGCGTTCTTCTGGCCTCTGGATGGGGAGCACGCGAGGACAGCCCCGACGACCGCGACGGTGCGGATGGTTCAGGCGAGCGGGGGAGGGATGCTCGTTGAGGATACGTTGGCCGAGGTACGGCGTATTGCAAACGAGCACCGGTTCTTCCACTGGCACCTCGAGTTCCCGGAGGTCTTTGCGGACGGGGGGTTCGACTGCGTGCTCGGGAACCCGCCATGGGAACGGATCAAGATCCAGGAGAAGGAGTTCTTTGCTTCCCGCGACCCGGCGGTCGCCGGCGCCCGGAATGCGACGGAGCGGAACCGGATGATTACGGCGCTGAAGAAGACGAACCCTATACTCTATGGGGAGTTCCTCGCCGCAAAGTGCTCAAGCGAGTGCGAGAGCCTCTTCATCCGCACATCGGGCCGATTCCCGCTGACCGGGACGGGAGACGTCAACACTTATACAGTCTTTGCTGAATTTGCTAGACTGGCGATCAACTCCCGGGGGTGGGCCGGAATCATCGTGCCGACCGGGATCGCGACCGATGCAACGACGGCTCCGTTCTTCGGCGATCTCGTTGAAGAGGCATCGCTGGTGAGCCTTTACGATATCGAAAACAGAAAGAAATTCTTCCCGATCGACAGCAGGTTCAAGTTCTGCCTGCTCACGATGGCCGGTATGGAGGCAGGCACTGGCGCATTCGACCTCGCCTTCTTCCTCCATACGATCGACGACCTCCACGACGACGACCGGCACTTCACCCTCACGCCCGAGGAGATATTGCTCATCAACCCGAACACGAAGAATTGCCCGATCTTCCGGTCGAAGCGCGACGCGGAGATCACGAAGGCGGTCTACCGGCATGTGCCGGTGCTGATCGATGAGACGAAGGGCGAGGCGGGAAACCCCTGGGGAGTCTCGTTCCAGCGAATGTTCGATATGTCCAACGACTCCCACCTCTTCCGCACGCAGGAGGAGATGGAGGCGGCGGGGTTCGCGCTCGACGGGAACCGGTTCGTGAAGGGGGAGGAGGTCTGGCTGCCGTTGTATGAGGGCAAGATGGTTTGGCACTTCGACCATCGGTTTTCCGATGCCAATCCAAGTGGTAACGAATTCCAGAGGTTCCAAGAGATCCATAATGACACGCAGGAGTCTCCCTTGCCCAGATATTGGGTAGCATATGCTGATTTCATTGCCCGCACTAGATACCCAGAACAAAATCATCTCATTGGGTTTCGGAATATTTCAAACACCACAAATGAAAGAACCTGCGTGGCTTCCATTCTTCCGAATATTCCCGTTGGGCATTCAATGCCGCTAATTTACATTCACAACTCGAGTGAATTTGTGGATGTATTGCTCTATATATCATCTTTCATCGCCTATCCTCTTGATTATATTATCCGGCAAAAAATGGGTGGGACAAATTTCACGTACCATATCATAAAGCAACTTCCCGTCCTCCCCCCCTCCACCTACACCCCGGCCCTCATCGACTTCATCGCCCCTCGCGTCATTGAGCTCACCTACACCGCCCGGGACCTCGAGCCCTTCGCCCGCGACGTCCTCGCCGAGGTGGGCGTGGCGCGGTGGAACGCCTGGTTCCCGCAGAACCCCGTCGGTGAGGACGGCACGCCCCGGCCGTTCGTCTGGGACGAGGAGCGGCGGTTCGACCTCCGGTGCGACCTCGACGCCCTCTACTTCCACCTCTACGAGATCTCGCGGGACGACGTCGACTACATCATGGAGACCTTCCCCATCGTGAAGCGCAAGGACGAGGCGAAGTACGGGAGGTACCGCACAAAGGAAGTCATCCTCCGGAAATACGACGACCTTGCCCGGGAGTTTGTGCGCGTGATGCGGGCCGATCTTCCGGAGAAGGACGGGAAGCCCGACTGGAGAGCGCTCATCGTCGGCGGCGAGAGCGAGCGGGTCGAGTTCAAGGAGTCAATATCGTGGGACCGGGAGCGGAAGCAGAGGAACAAGGCGCTCGAGCACACCATCGCGAGGACCCTTGCGTCCTTCATGAACACCCACGGCGGGGTGCTCTTCGTCGGCGTCGATGATGCCGGGAGGATCGTCGGACTCGACGGCGACCTGAAACTCTCCCAGCGGAAGAACGAAGACGGCCTGCGGCTCCGATTCGATGACCTGGTGAAGCAGTACCTCGGCAACCGGTTCCTCCCCGGGATCATGATCCACTCGCTCGAAGATAGCGGGAAGGCGTTCTGGGCGGTTGAGGTCAGGGCTTCTAACGAGCCGGTGTTCGTGAAGAACAACGGCGACGACGAGTTCTGGATCAGGGGGTCGTCGTCGTCGCGGAAGCTCTCGATGCGTGAAGCGGTCGAGTATATAGAGAGGCGGAAGTCCGGCGGGGCCGGGGATCCCGATGCGGGTGAGGAGGAATGAGCGGGGGGAGGCCCTCTCATGTAGCGCTACAAAGATTCGCCGGTTACCTGAGATCTCCCCTCTCTGGCTGAATACATGCCTCCGCCTGGCAGGCAGCACTAACTGCCATCACCAGTGTTCGGTCCATCGCACCGGACACTATCACTGCAAGGTTCAAAAGAGCTCAGACTTCGTTGTGTGGGATCCGCCCATTCCCTCAGCCTTGAAGATATGCGCTCAAGCGCCTTTGGATGCGGCTTGAACTTATCTGTTGGAACGTATGTACCGTCATCCCTCAGCTCGAGATATCCCTTAAGATCCCGATTCACCAAAACATCCATCTCCTGCTTTACCCTGTTCATCATCGCGGTTTTCTTACTTGCGCTGACCTTATCCGATAGTCTATCTAGTCCCTCTTCCACCATCTGATACGCAGTCTTCCCTTCACTGCCCGGCTGGAAAAGCTGCATTACGATGTCAACCAACCCTCTCCGAACCTCATGGTTTTTGGATTCGGGTAGCAAGTTAATCGCAATATTGGGCAGTCTGGTTAACTCCGTCCCGGAAAACTCCTGAAGAGCCGATTTGAGATTCGTATCGCTCAGGCAGTCCAACCTCCTGACAAGAACAGTATCTCTAACGATTATCTGGCAGTGCTCTCCATCATCAACTTCAGACAACCTACTGCAAATCGTGTCAGGAGCACTCTGATGAACGTGTAATCCATACTGGCTCAAACTTCGCGGATCAATCTGTCTGTAGGAATCCAGCTTATCACTCTTTGAGTGATCGTTGCAGGTTAACTCGAGGAGCAGCCACCCTGAAGGGCTGCTTGCCACGATATCGGGGTTTTTCTCCTCTCCGGTCCTCCGCACCGATAATATCGGTTCGATACGATAGGCATACCCTGCCTCTCGAAACGGTCCGACAAACCTCGGTTTATTCAACTTGTGAAAGAGAGCAATCGTATTACGCCAGAGGATGATCCTCCTGTCCACCTCAATCAAAAACTTCAACTCCGTCGAAGAAAATTGAGGTTTTTCCGGCGTTATCTTCACCCTGGATTGTTGCTATCCGAGGTGCCGCATTGACACACCCTTTACCCGGAACCGTCAGGTATGCAAAGTCAGACCCGACATCCAAGAAGACTCTATCCCATGTATGCAGGTCTACACCCTTGAACCGCCTGAAATCTGGCTCTGTCTCGGTTTCAATGAGCCAGAGATTCATCCTTCCTTTACCCATCGATACCGCTTTAGAAAATGCTTCAAGGTCGATATTCTGGGTGAAGTTCAGTTCAAAAGCTCCCAGGCTCTCATTCCTCAGAGTTGTCGCCTCAACCAGTGCATCCTCGTACCGATTCGCCATATCGGAGATCGATAACATAACCTCGTCAAGATCAATTGCTTTGTTGACGGTTACCTTTCCGCTGCTATACCACTCTACAGCCAGCGTCACCGAATCTTCCTTTAGTTTCTGCCAACGACTGCTATATATTGCAAAATTTTCTCTCGCTGTTTCCAGTACCTCTGCCAGACCATGTACTTTTTCTGTTGCTCCATACCAGGCCTTCAGGCTGAAGTATCCTGCTTCTTCATCAGATGCCAGCCCATCGGAAAATTTTAGCCCAAGGCCGCGCTGTTGCCACGATTCCTTAGCATCGTAATGAAGAAGATGGTTTCTGGACAACCAGCACCTATCAAGGCCCTGCAAATTCCGGATCCATTTATCGGTGACCGCATCTGCTTCGGTCGCATCGAGTATCGTGTAAAGTATCCAGACCCGCTCACGAGTAGTGTCCAGGAAGAGAGTATTCGGCGATAGGCTACCATGATTGATATACCAGCCGCTGGCATCGAGACTCTTCCAGCTCCCGAGAGGGCAACCAACCTCGTCGATGGAACGATTAGTCTCCAGCAGGTACGCTTTAAGTTGCGTGATGTGTGTCTGGCCGTACTGCTCTAAAAGCGCTTCATTGTCATCAAAACCGGCCTGCAACACCTCTTTTAAACCCTGGAGAGTCTGGATGCGTTTCATATCTGCTAACCTACTGTAAGGAATTTATAGAGAAAAGGGTTTGCTTCTTAAATGCCCCGCGATCATCATCCACACAATCCTTATCATAAACCTTATTGTCTGCAACAGAGATGATCCATTACGTCCCATGACAAATACCAGTTTTGACCCGGTAACAGCCCTCGATACAGTTGCCGGCGCATATCGAACCTTTGTCAGTTCTTTCCAGAAATTCAAGAATCCCGTCATCAAAGAATGGATCGACAGAAAGATCGAGGAGGGAACCCTCCTCTACAAAGGCCCGTACATCGAGCTTGCTCGCCGGTATGCCGATGGAGACTCATTTGTGACCCTCACCGGAGAGCATATCCTCCATCCAGAAACCTCGCAGTACTTCACCAGGGACCCGGAAGACCGATCCTCCTCTCCGGTCCGCCTCTACCGGCACCAGAGTGACGCAATACGATCGATACTCTCCGGGAAGAACACCGTCGTCACATCGGGAACCGGCTCCGGGAAATCCTTCTGCTTTGCGATACCGGTCGTCTCCACATGTCTTGAGATGCAGGACCGGGGCCTCCGGGGCATCAAGGCAATCCTCGTCTACCCGATGAACGCGCTCGCAAACTCCCAGTACGATGACCTCGCGGCCCGCCTGGACGGCTCGGGTTTGAAGGTCGCCATCTACACCGGCGATACACCGCACACTTACAACGAAGCGCTCATCACATACCGGGAACGGACCGCGCGGGACGCTCCCTACGACAGCGAGCTCATCTCACGGGAGGAGATCCAGCGAACCCCTCCGGACATCCTGATCACCAACTATGTCATGCTCGAGTACATCCTCACCCGGTTCGAGGACAAGATCCTCTTCCCGCCGGAGAACCTCGGCATCCTCAAGTACCTCGTCCTCGACGAGATCCATACCTACACCGGGAAGAAAGGCGCCGACACCGCATACCTCATCCGGAGACTGAAGCAGCACACCGGAACCACCGGCACGCTCCGGTGCATCGGAACCAGTGCGACCGTGAGAGAGGGGGAGGGTGAGAGGGCAGGAGAGGCCATCGCCGCGTTCGCCGCAAAACTCTTTGGTGAACTCTTTGACAGCACATCGGTCATCGGAGAGACATTCCTCCTTCCGCCCCGCGGCACGGAGAGCAAACTTCCCGACAGGGTTCTCGTCGGCGACGACCTGCTCCGGGTAAAGGAGCCTGGCAGGGACTACCTGAAGGAACTCACCGAACAACTCATCGGCGAGCCGATCGGGATTCAGGATCCCTCAGCCGCCTACCTCGGGGAGACTCTCGGGTCGCAGAAGACCATCCAGTTCATCGAGGATCAACTTGCCGACGAACCAAAGAGCATTCCCGACCTGATCCGCATATATCGCGTGACCGTCAGGCAGGACGCTACATATGAAGAGGCTGCCCGGGAGATCGAGGCTGCGTTCATTGCAGGGATGCTCAGCGAGGTGCCTGTTGGGGATACCCTCCAGAAACGGTTCATCCCCAAGATGCACATGTACTTCTCCCAGGGGAGAGAGATCAAGTGTTGCCTCTCCCGCGACGGCCCCCACCTTCACGATGCCGGCGAGGTCACCTGCCCGGTCTGTGCGGAGAGAGGGCGAACACGGATCACCTTCCCCATGGTCTTCTGCCGGGCTTGCGGCCAGGAGTACTACAGTGTCGAACTCCTGACCGACGGAACGGTCAGACCACGTGATCTGGATGCTCCCGCGCAGGAGGGAGAAGCCCTGTACCTCTATCTGGGAGAGTTTAGCGAGGAAAGGGCATCCCCGCCGGAGTGGTGGTGCACCGATTCCGGAGCGGTCAAAGAGAGGTATCGCACCATAGCCACTCCGCGGACCGGCACTTACTGCCCGGACTGTAACAAACTGACTGTTGATGGAGAAGATGGAGAGATCTGCCTGTGCCCGGAGAAACTCCGCGTCACTCTCATCGAGATGCCGTTCCGGTTCTGTCCGAGTGAAGGCTGCGGCGTATCATATGACCTGAGAACGCGGAGGGAGTTCAACAAACTCTTCTCCTTCGGCACTGTGGGGAGATCTACCGCTACCGACATTTTAGTCTCGAATATGCTCACCACCCTCCCTGAAATGGAGCAGAAAGTCATCGCATTCTCCGATAACCGGCAGGATACAGCCCTACAGGCCGCCCACATGAACAATATCCAGAAGCGGATCCACTTCAGGCGGGGCCTGTATCATGCCCTGGCTCATGCCGAGGACTCCCTCCCTCTCACCGAGGCAGGTGACGCCATCTTTGACACCTTTATGCAATATCGTGCAGACGGTGCTCTCCCTCAATACGAGAAGGATCCCGGTCAGGGCAGAATGCGGAGGGGCTCACAGGCTGAACCAGTGTACAGGAAATACCTCCTGCTGAATACCATCCTCGAAATGGGCTCAACCCGTCAGAAGAACCAGCCGAACCTTGAGGATGTTGGCCTGCTGCGAGTCACCTATGCCGGGCTGGACAGCCTCGCCGAGGATGACAGCCTCTGGGAAGGCGTATCTCAACTCTCGCGGGTAGGTCCTCGCAGGCGGGAGGATTACCTGAAGGGGTTCCTGGACATCATGCGGCATAATCTTGCCATCTCCTCCGATTTCTTCATGCGGCCCTTTGAGTTTGCCGAAAGGATTGAGCGGTTCCTGAACCCGGATCTCATATTCCACAACGAGCTGCTCTCCACGCGGCCAACCGGGTACAGCGACAACGCGCGGAGAGAGACCTATCGGGCCACGGTCTTCCGTCTCACCCACCCGAACGGGTCGCTGGTTCGCTGGACAAAGAAGTCGCTGGGAACAGAGACCACTGAAGAAGCGCAACAGATCGTCGAACATGTAGAAGCAGTGCTTGCAGGCGAAGGCGGGCTGAAGCAGGAGCGTATCGACCGGGTTGGAACTCTCTCCATGATCAACCCCGAGATCATCGAACTCTCGCTCGCTCCTCCCGGAGAGGTGCAGGTCTGCAGGAAATGCGGGCAGGTGACCCACTTCCATGAACTCAACCTCTGCATCAACCCGAACTGCACCGACCTAATCTCGCTCGATCTCTCCAACAACTACTTCCGGCAGGAGTATACAAGGTCGTTCCGGGAAGCGGTCCAGCTCCATGCAGAGGAGCATAGCGGACAGATCGACGGGGAGACTCGAAAACTGCTTGAGACCCGGTTCCGGGATTCACAGGATAGCCTGAACGTAATCGTATGCACCCCTACTATGGAACTGGGTATCGATATCGGAACCCTCTCGGCTGTCTACTTGAGAAACGTTCCCCCATCGCCCTCCAACTACGCACAGCGTGCCGGGCGTGCTGGACGGAAGTCGCAGGCCTCGATGATCCTCACGTTCTGCGGTGTCGGATCACGCCGCGGTCCTCATGACCAGTACTTCTACCGGTATCCAGCAAAGATGATCTCCGGAAAGATCGCCTCCCCCCGATTCCTGATGGACAACCGGATGCTGATCCGTGCACACATCCATGCTCTCATCCTTGAGATCATCACCCTTAAGATCCCGCAGAAGATCGATGGGATCCTCGACTTCGAGAAGGATAACCTCCCCATGTTCACGGAAAGCGCCCCGGATGTGGAGAACGGCCTCAGCAGAACCCGCCTCGGCGAGATGATCGAGGAACACCGGGTGCAGATCCTGAACGCAATCAACGAGGTGCTTGCGGAGGAGAAGCAATCACTCGACTGGCTTGACGACACTTTCATCATACAGACCGTCGATTCGTTCGTCTCCTCGTTTGACGGTGCATTCAACCTCTTCAGGAGTGAGTTTTCAGCCCTCCTCAAAGAACTGGACGAAATTAACATCTTCCTGCAGAGAGGTCGGATCTCCGATCGGCAGAGAGGCGTCTATAAGCGAAGACGGGACTCAATCGAGAAGAAACTGAACGATATGCGGAACGGCGGCGGGGACTTCACGACCTATCGGTATCTTGGCTCACAGGGTTTCCTCCCCAACTACGGCTTCCCCACACAGGTTACATCCCTTGCAATCAACTACAAGGGGGTCTTCGGGTCGGAAGAGGCGGAATTGAAGCGGGATCGCAACATCGCGCTGGTCGAGTACGCACCCGGCAACAGCGTGTACTTCAGCGGGAACCGGTACTCGGTCAGGACTCCCCGGCTCAGGACCGAGAACAACCAGCCCGCGATGAGCACCGTCCTCATCTGCCCATACTGTGAAGCGGTCTTCCTGGACGAGAAGGAGATCTCAATGACCGGTGGCGCCTGCAGGAACTGTGGTGCGTCCTTGGAAAATGCAGCAGTGATTCAACATTCAATTGAGATGCCCGACCAGCTGGCGGAGTCCAGATCGACGATCACGAGCGACGAGGAAGAACGGCAACGTCTCGGCTATGAGGTCACCCGCCACTATGCCCCCTCAGGCGCACGACAATTTTACGTGGCGGGAGACCCCGGCGAACCGCTGCTCACCCTCTCCTACGACCATTCGGGAAAGATCGTCAGCATCAACCACGGTCCGATACCATCCGATAAGGATGAACCACAGTCGGGCTTCACACTCTGCACGGCATGCAACCGCTGGATCTTCGGGAAGGACGGGGTGAAAGACCACCTTGACTCAACGAATGAGATGAAGAGGTGTTGGAGGAACGGAACTGAGGAAAATATCATCAGGAATATCATTCTCTACACGAACACCCGACACGACGTTGTCAAGATTGATGTGCCCGTTCCGCTTGATGGTGAGGGAAATCCGCTGGATGAGGAGTTGTATCGATCGTTCTTTACCACCCTTGCTCAGGCGATCATCGAGGGCGTCCAGATCAGCATGAACGTCGATGTAGATGAGATCCGGTACTTCCTGATGTCGGATCCCGAGAACAGGAAGAAGTCAAGCATCATTCTCTACGAGACTTCGGAAGGGGGCGCCGGAATACTCGAGTCCATCGCTGATCGTTCCACGTTCCACGAGGTTATCAGACAGGCGCTGACTATCATCCACGAATATGATGAGAAGAAGTGTGACCGTGCGTGCTACGAATGTCTGTGCAACTACTACAACCAGTTCGACCACGACATCCTTGACCGAAAACTTGTGCTTCCTCTCCTCCGTTCTCTTCAGATGGCAGAAGTCAGCATCATCCCCGACCATTCTCCCTCGGCGAAGAACCGACTCGATGAACTTATGTCAAGGTGTGAATCTTCTCTTGAAAAGCAGGTTCTTGAGGCGATCTATCAGGCAGGTCTTCCTCTTCCGGATAGCGGACAGGAGGTCATTGCAGAAGGAGATGAGATGATTGCCCGTCCGGATTTTACCTACCAGAAAAACGGTCACTCGATTGTAATCTTTGTTGATGGGCCGGATCATGAGCAGGAAGCTCAGAAGCGGGATGATATACAAAAGAGGGATAGACTTGACCTGATGGGCTATACTGTCTTCCCGATAGATTACCGGGATTCTCTGGAAGAGCGCATTAAGAGCCTTTCTGCGTTGCTACAATAGTCCTTAATGCAGATCTAAATTTCTTGTTTTTTTGTTTCTTTTGCCTGAATTGATTGGACCCGCTGAGTACCGCGGCAATGGGCGTGAAAACCGTAGAAACACCGGAAATTAACAGATCTGATACTATACAACGAATACATCTCGCTGCCACGTTCCTCTAGGGTGTAGAGGGGGAGATTGGCCTGGAATCCATGTCTCGGTGAACATTGGGGTAGTCTCGATTAAAATTCACTCAAAATTCATCCTCAAGAACTCATCCGGATACTTCAATGCATTGAAGAACAGCGGCGTCCCTGAGAACGAAAGCGGCGAAATGGGGCCGATGGTCATGAACGGGTACGTGCGTTCGCCAAGGGAACTCTGGGGGTCGCGGAACATCTGGTAGAGCTGGATCGCATCCTCAGCACCCCCGATGATGTCTGTCAGGGCATACCGCTCCGTCCCCCACCCCAGGCCAAACCCGAAGACGTAGACCCGTATCTGGCTTATGATCTCACGGTGCAGGCTGGAGAGTGTCTGGCTGATGAACATCCAGCCCAGGCCGTACTTCCGTGTCGTGCGGATGGCGTCGATGAGTGAATTTCTTACGACATTCATATCCTCGGTCTCAGGATCTTCCCGTGGTGCAAGGCGGTGGGCCTCATCGATGACCACAAGGCAGTTGAGCAGTTGCTTCGCTCGATATGACGCCTCCGCCTCGCTTTTGATCGTCCTGAGGAACTCCCCGATCAGGATGAACCGGATTGAATCGTTCCAGTAGGTGTCCGGCGGGATGTTGTTCTCGGAGAAGTCGATGATGATAGTATTTCCCTGCCGCTCGCCTATCTTCTTGACCAGATCCTGGATCTTCACCCCGCGAACCTTATGCTCATACGAGAAGAGGTTGGCAACCTTCCTCCAGCGCTCGTAGAACTCGTCGGGATCGGCAGTCTCGTAATTCAGGCTGAGCCTCTCCCGGGTATCTTTTGATGTGTAAATGTTATTCTGAACCTGCTCCAGGCCGAGCGCATCCCACACCCGGTCGAACGCTTCGCGGGTGTGCGCCTGATGGAGTGGGATGCTCCCGGAAGGTGACGACGATTCTGTATCGATACCAAATGAGCTCAGACCGCCCTTCTTTGCCGATCGTTTCTTTGGCTGGAGCGCTTTCAGCACCTCATTCGCTGCACGATACCGGTTTGTGTCCATGATTATGCCGAGCTCTTCAAAAAATCCGGAGTTGGCCAGTATCCTCTTGAACAACTCTTTATCGTCCAGGACAAGGTTGTGAAGATCGTAGATCTCGACGTTCCTGCCTAACCTCTCAACCAATATTTTTCGTAGAGGAGAAGCCTCTGCCAGATCGCCGGCGAATTCCCCCTGGGGGTCGAGGATGAATATGCTCATTGACGGGTGCTGCGCATACCCCATCACCATCATCTTTGCAAGAACTGATTTTCCGGAGCCCGTCTTTCCAAACACCCCGATGTGGTATGCCTCACCGACACCGCCGCTGCCCGCCTGGGACTTCCCGAAATGCTTGAGCCACATGGGCATCGGAATCGATGTGCCGTAGGCATTTCCTAAGTAGAACATCTCATCGCGATAGTTTGTGAACAGAGACTCCATGGTGGATTGATCCAGCAGCCGGATCGATGTCCCCGTCGCAGGGACCGTGCCGAGTGAGCTCGGCTCGATCCCCTTGCTCCCATCCGAAAAGACCGAACTTACCATCATATTGGCGGTGTGGACGTCCTGCCGCTCCGTTATCGGATCCACCCTGCCTTTCTGCCGGATAATACCCCGCATGGTCGGATCCTGGGTCCAGACATTCTGCATCTGCACTTCGGTGATCTGACCCATAGCGTAGTGATCTTCACCGTCCTGCGTGTAGTGAAACACACTCAGACTACCGACAAGGCGCTTCTTCACCGCAGTACCGAGAATATCGATATTCAGTCCCGCTGTTGAGGACGGCGATCCGACGACTCCGATCTTCTCTGTGCGGTCAAAATTTTCCTTGATCTCTGACATGGTATCAGCTCAGCGTCCAATTTCCGTTCGATAGCCGTGCATCAGCAGATACACCTCAGCCTCTGCCTGGTCCCAGAATTGCAGCATCTCCTGCGTCGTTGCTTTCCTGATGGCAGGAATGACCTTTCCCATCTGTTTCACCATTCTATCCGCCAGATAGAGGGGATAGGGCTCAAATATCCCGGGAGTGCCACATTGCAACCTGATCGCTTCGAAGACCATACTTAGGCGGTTTTTGTCGGTCGCGACCGATCGGGGGAGCTCCAACCTGAAGGTTGGTGAATGGAGAAACGGGCGGTAATACACTACGTAGAGATTACTCATGCCGTCAATGATGGCCTTCAGACTTCCTGTTTCCTTGAGGAGGGGTTCTGCAAAAGACCACAGGCCATCCGGGACCTTGAATGGAAACGGCCGGATATACTCGCCGGCATGCAGTACAAAGGAGAGGAGCGCCCGGTCCTCATATACGCCCTCTTTCAGGAGAATTTTAGTTATCTGGTTATGAGACGTGTACTTGGGCACGCTGACAAATTGCTGGTCAGACCGCCGGGCATGAACGACTGTTTCGTATGCCTCCATCGTGGTCTTCATTCGTTCGAGCAGGATCTCTGAGAGATGGTTATCGACTCCATCGATGGTGTACAATGCTTGCTGGATATTGATGAGAGGCGTGGTGAATGACCCGTCGAGAAAAATGACGTCGTGGGGAGCTGAACTGGCCAGTTCCAGCTCCATCATGAGCATGATCGCCTTTGAGACAAGGCCCGTTTTATCGTGGTGTCTGGCGGGCAGCACCTCGCAGAGATGATGGGGGTATTCCCAGTGCCTGGTCTCGCTTGGGGGGGTCAGCCCTTCAACGGCGACTCCTGCTACTGCAACCATATCGGTTGAAAGCAGCCTCTCCAGCGTATACGCACCATCGACGCCACAGGTTGTTGGATATGATTGATTTGTGAGCAGATCCGAGTCATGCCTCAGTAAACCATTCTCAACCAGATCGTTCCGGATGGAGCCCTTATTATCGAGTAAATTTCGGAATGAATGTGAAAGTGTCTCTCCCATCGATCCGCACTGGTCGAGCAATTCTTCAACCAGAGCTTCAGGTAATTCGTTGAACGGCTGAACATCGGGAGAGTTTACCTGCATATAATCACGGAACCTGATTATTGAAGACCTTTGCAAGGGCTATAATTAATGTTGCGGTTTCGATCTGACTTTTGAGGTGTCTCTTCTCCTGAATTTTGGATCTAGAACGTCAGAAACATCTGATCGATAACAACGGTCCGAATAAGTAAGGTGCCATCCAATCCCCTCGGAAAAACCTTTTAGAACAAGGTGCAATGAGGGCGGCAGGGACCAGGGACATTATGTCCAGCAGCCTCACCCCCCCGAGCCCCCGCACAATCACCGCCACCACCCCGCCGCTCACGACCGGCCGGTGTACCCACTCTACGGGCTCACCGAGGAGGAGATCGCAATCGTGGAGGGAGCGGCCTGACGTTCCGGGCCAGGGGGTTTTATCACGTGATGAAAGGGGGATTCCTCCCCCGGGCAGAGCGGGACGCCGCTGCAACCTCAGCCGGAAGCCGTCCCGGCCATATCCCGGAGGTGCTGCATAATCCGGTCTTTGTTCCCCGGCAGGTTTGAGAACTGCTTATCGCAGACATCGCTGAACTTCGCGAGGGCCTTGCGGTTGACCTCCTCCTGATCCTCGAATATGCCGACCGAGACGAAGGGCCGCCCCCACTTCTCGAACTGCAGGATGTTTATCGTCGCGTCACGGACCCGGTCGTCGTTCGCGAGTGCAAAGATGTAGATCGGCCTCTGCATGCCGTTGATCCTGCAGTCAACGGTGTATTTCCCTTCCGGATCATGCTCGGGATCGTGCCAGTCAAACTCCCTGCGCCCCTCAGGGACAGCCTCCTCGATGAGCGCACGGAGATCCTCCTGGAACGTGGAGTAGACGCGCGATCTCGACAGATACGTAAGATCCGATATCCGGATCAGCGCCTGGATGAAACTCCAGAGGGCATCCCCAAACCGGTCGCCCGTGATGCGAATAGCGAGCTCGCCCCGGTTGTTCTCCAGCCCGAACCGGGACAGCACACTCGCGATCACCTTCTGGCGGGTTCCCCGCTCTAACTCCCTTGCGTCGATCGAGTAGGTCAGGTGCATGAGGGTATGCCCCTCATCCGTCAGCGTCCAGGCGCCGTCCTCATCCTTCAGGACGATCGCGAGGTTATCCCCATCGTCAAAGACAAACGGTGTGAAGACCCGGTACCGGTTGATACCCTCCGGGCGGAGATGGATCTGGCTGCAGACCTTCCTCCGAAACTCCTCTTCGATTGCCTCGATTGCCATTGGTTATATCCCCCAGTCGGTAAGATCCTTCGTGGTTACCGCTGAACCCTCAAACCCGCAGTCGTTGAACATGCTCTTCAGCGCGCCGTGGTGATCCGGGTACCGGTCTGTCGGAACCGCATACCCATCCTCGTTCCAGCCCGCGGTCTGGTAGCGCTCTGTTGCAGTATGGATGTGGAAATCATAAAACTTCTCCTGCTCAAGCCTGTTCGTGTGTTCGTGACTTTTCCCGTTATATCGGCGTAGCCGGAACACCTGGTTTGTGTTTGGAATGATATAGCCGAGGATCACGGAGAAGTCCAGCGAGTTGAATAGACTTTGCCGAAATATTAACCTGAACCGGGATTGATTCGCACCTTCTATACCGATCTCGTACTCCTTATGGCCGCCCTTCTCTTTAGGGCGAAATCTCCTGGAGAAATCTCCCGGCAGCGGCTTGGCCTCTCTGAGTAACGCATCGATCTCATCATCAGTGAGCCGCAAATTCATTCAGGTAGCCTCCACCGGAGTACTATTTCATTTCAATGATTCTACGGTCGCCGGGGAGAAAGATAACTATTTCCATAACCACGGGTGTGAGAACCGTCCTCCGCATATGGAGAGCGACTCGACTCGCTCGGGCTGAATGAGCGGCAGATCGCTTCCCTGCACTACCTGAAGAGCGGGGGCTCCATCTCAAATCAGGAATATCATCACCTCTAAAGTGTTAAGAAGTCAACCGCAACGCGGGATCTTACAGATCTTGTTTAACGAGGCATTTTCCGTAAAGAGGGGACGGCAGGAGCGGGCGTGCGCTACTCATTGAGGTACGTAAAGTGAGAGGGATCGTAAGATTGCGTTAAGGAACTGAAACGAATCATAATTGGCCCATAATAGGCTCATCCATGGTTGCAATGAATACTCGAAACCAGAGCAGGTGCTATAGTACATGCCGATTATTCGCAGATCGGTGCGCCTCTGCGGGTTGCCATCTATGACGACCGGGTGGAGATAGAAAATCCGGGCATCCTGCTTCCGGGCATGACCATTGAGGATGTGAAACAGGGCGTATCTAAAATTCGCAACCGCGTCATCGCGCGTGTGTTTCGGGAACTGGGTCTGATCGAGCAATGGGGTAGCGGGTTTTGCCGTATTCTGGATGAGGCAGAGAAGCAGAACCTGCCTGAGCCTGTGCTCGAGGAGATCGGGATGAAAGTTCGGTTTACTGTTTTTCTTGCGGAGAAGATCTCACCCGGAATTAAGCGCGAAGCCGTAGAGGAGACGGAGGGACAAGTAACCGAACAAGTAACCGAACAAGTAACCGAACAAGTAACCGAACAAGTAACCGAACAAGTAACCGAACAAGTAACCGAACAAGTAACCGAACAAGTAACCGAACAAGTAACCGAACAAGTA
>NZ_VHLL01000001.1 GCF_025384765.1 Methanoculleus formosensis | reverse complement strand
CGGTGCCGCCGGTGCAACCTGGACTGCGGCCGCGGGCACGCATACCGTCACCGCGACGGTCGACGACGTTGACCGCATGGCGGAGAGCAACGAGAACAACAACGTGCTCACGAAGACGATGACGGTGGGTGCGGCGGCTCCGACGCCTACAGCGACACCGACACCGACACCGACACCGACGCCCACCGCAACACCGACGCCGGGAACACCCGACCTCGTCGTGACTGAGATCTCCTGGGAACCGGCAAGCCCGGCACCGGGTGACGCAATCACGATGAAGGCGGCGATCAAGAACCAGGGCACTGGTGCAACGCAGGCCGGCGTGATCCACGGCGTGGCCTTCACAACGGACGGGAACCTCGGTTCTGCGGTCTGGTCCGACAGCCACACGGCATCCATCGCTCCCGGCGCATCGGTTACGGTGACCGCGAACGGCGGTGCCGCCGGTGCAACCTGGACTGCGGCCGCGGGCACGCATACCGTCACCGCGACGGTCGACGACGTTGACCGCATGGCGGAGAGCAACGAGAACAACAACGTGCTCACGAAGACGATGACGGTGAATGCGGCGGCGCCGACGCCGACACCTACAGCGACACAGACTCCGAAGCCGACCGCAACGCCCACGCCTGCACCGACTCCCGGTCAGAACACCTACGGAGCGGATGCCAACCCGACCGGGAACCCGATCGGGGGAGGGGACGGCTATAAGAACATCGTCAGCCGGAGCAACGCAGACTTCATCGTCGATACGACGAGCGAACTCGTGAGCGCTCTTGGTTCGGCACAGTCCGGCGACATCATCTGGGTCGAAGAGAACGCCAACATCGACATGAGCGGCCGGACCTCGACGATACGGGCCGGAGTCACCCTCGCGAGCAACCGCGGCGAGGACGGATCGGACGGCGGCCGGATCTACCAGACATCAGCCGGGAGCCGGCTGTTCACGATCGGCGGTCAGAACGTGAGGATCAGCGGCCTTCGTCTCGAAGGCCCGCAGAAGGGCACCAGCGCGTCGGGCTCGACGAACGTTGGTATCTACACCAGCTACCGCAACCTCGAAGTGGACAACTGTGAGATCTTCGGCTGGGGCAATGCCGCGATCGGTATCGCCGGCACCGGCGGGTCCGACATGAAGACCGGCGCGTACATCCATCACAACTACATCCACCACAATCAGGTGGCCGGTCTTGGATACGGCGTCTGTCTCTCGAGCGGCGGTGTAGCGCTCATCGAAGCGAACTACTTCGACTACTGCCGTCACGCCATCACCGGAGCGGGAATGGCCGGAGACGGCTACGAGGCACGCTACAACATCTGCGGCCCGAACTGGATCACGACGTCGCCCCACAACTTCGATATGCACGGCACCTCTTCTGGTTCCGGGGCAATCGCAGGGGACACGATCAAGATTCACCACAACACGTTCATGGGCACAACCTCACAGATGCCGACGTGCATCGCCATCCGGGGTGTTCCCCGTGACGGCGCGTACATCGACCACAACTGGTTCTACTTCACCAGGGATGCCCCCGTCTGGCAGACCGGCGGAAAGAGCGGTATCAGCATGACGAACAACCTGATCGGCGCGAACGGAGCCCTCTCCGCATCGGGTCCGATCAAGTATTACTGAAGAGGGACCAGCGGAAGGATTGGCCGGAAGGACTCTTCCGGCACTTCCCCTTCTCCCCAGTTGGGGCGTTTCTTCAACTCGCCCCGATTCTTACCCGGTAAAATCCGTTTTTGCGACACAAAGGGCGCTCGGCCGGAGGCACGGAGCGCGGCACCCGCCGGATCGAACTTCAGTGAACTGTCCTGTCCACGAAGGACGGGAGATCTCCGCTTCATCCCAGTATAATAAAGTTTATTAGGCTTGCAGGAGCCAGAACGGAGATCGTGTGCGTTCCAAAGAAGTGGTTCTTGTCGTCCTGGTCCTGCTCTATGCAGCCCTGATCATCCCGGCAGCCATCGGGACCCTTTCCCCGGGACAGGGGGGGATAGATTCACCTGATTCGGCCTTTTTCAGCCCATTTGCAGACCTTCAGGATCAGGTAGCTGCTCGTGTCGATGGCGACGCAGCCTTCGGCGCCGAATCGAACCCCACGGGAAGTTCCATCGGAGGGGGTGAAGGCTACCGCGAAGGAGTCGCGCCGCCCGACCCCGAGAAGGATATCATCGTTGCAACTACGGACGAACTGCTTGCGGCTCTTACGGGCGCGAGGAGCGGCGACGTCATCCATATCGATGAGATGGCCCGGATCGACCTTACGGACACCCCGGGCGGAGTAACCATCCCGGCAGGCGTGACGCTCGCCGGCAACCGAGGAGAGCAAATTACGACCGGATCGGCGATATATCCGTTCGAGATCGAGGAAGCAGGCGAGTACTACCTCCGGGCTTTTGCATCGGCACCCGGGGAGGAGAGCAGCCCCATCTGGGTTTCGATAGACGGGGAAGGTACCTGGCGCTGGGATATCGACCCCGGTTCCGACTGGCACTGGAACAGAGGAGGGGCCCACTATCTCTCCAGCGGCCGGCACAACATGACCATCCACTGGCGCGAGAACGGTTTGAAACTCGATGAGATCCTCATTGCCGACGATCCGGACTACCTGCCCGATACCACAGGGCAGACCGGAGAGATACACAACATAGAGGCGGAATCCGGGGAACACTCCCCTATGATGAAGGTAACCCCGGAAGCCGCGGCATCGGGGGGAGCATACCTCTCGATCACGGATGACCCGGATGGAGATGACTACCCCCTCTCGCCCGGCGGGACGATATTTCAGGGAGTGGAAGTCTCCGGCAGTCCGGTCGCACTCATCGCCGGAGGAGAATACGTGAGGATCACCGGAATCCGGCTGGAAGGGCCGGATATGACGACCAGAAGGGAGCGACATCCGGGTCTCGGGATCTATTCTCCCTACCGGAACCTCGAGGTGGACAACTGTGAGATCCTGGGCTGGAGCGGGGCTGCAATCGGCATTTCCGGCACCGGCGGGTCCGAGATGCAGGCCGGCGGGTACATCCACCACAACTACATCCACCACTGCCAGATGAAGGGGCTTGGATATGGTGTCGTGGTCTCCAACGGGGCGGTGAGCCTGGTTGAAGCGAACTACTTCGATTACTGCCGGCATGCCGTCGCCGGGAGCGGAACGGCAGGCGACGGCTACGAGGCGCGGTACAACATCTGCGGCCCGAACTGGATCTCGACATCGCCCCACAACTTCGACATGCACGGCACCGTATCCGGTACCGGCACAATCGCGGGAGATACCATCCGGATCCACCACAACACGTTCATGGCCACGGGCTCCCTGGACGCATTCCCGGTTGCCATCCGGGGCGTTCCCCGGGACGGGGCGTACATCGACCACAACTGGTTCTACTACGATCTGGCACCGCCGGTCTGGCAGACTGGGGGAGAGGGGAACGTCTTTGTAACAGAGAACCTGATCGGGCCGGATGGAGAACTCTCGGTATCGGGCCCGATCGAGTATTACTGAATCGTCGCAAGAGCAGGCGGCATGCCGGAATTTCAGCCAGGTCGACCCGCAGAAGGCTACAACCTCATCTTTATTAGGGTTGAGCCCTGAACGCGGAGCTTCATGGGGAGGCAAAGTCCGAAATGAAGAACCGATTCTTCGAGAGACTTGCCGACGTCTTCCCGTACCTGGTGCTCTTTGCCTACATCGCAGGCTGCATCTTCTGCATCCTGATCGACAGGATGAGTTATCTGATCAACGGTTCGATCCTGGCGATACCGGCTATCCTCGGATCGTTTGTGTTTCTGGCGATTAAAAGAAAGGATATCGATCTCTCGGCCCGGTCGGTGTTGTTCTCGCGCAATCCTTCAGCATCCCCAAAACTCTTCCTGGCATTGTATGCGTTCACCATCCCGGCCCTTCTCCTGACGCCGGTCGATTCCGGCTGGGGCCTGCTCATGGTGCCCGCCCTTTACGCCGTCATCCTTGTCCAGATACTATCATCACGGCCGGGACCGGCGGTGGTGCTCGCCGAGATCATGCTCACCCTCGTGGTCACCATCTACAGTTACACCTTGCGTCCGGCCCTCTACTTCGGGACGACCGATATCATGCCGCACGGGTATATGGCCACCATCACCTACCTCTCAGGGCACGTTATCCCGGCCGAACTCGGGACATACACCTACTTCCCCCTGTACCACATGTTTGTAGCCGTGTCTTCGCACATGCTCGGCCTGGATATCCAGACCTCGCTCTTCGTCACCACCGGCCTGGTCTTCTCCTCGACCGTCCTGTTCCTGTACCTGCTGGTCAACTACGTCTTCAAAAACGAACAGATCGCCCTTCTGGTGGTTCTTTTCTATGCGGTGAACGCCGACGTCATATACTACGGCACCTACATGGTGACGAGAACCATGGCATACGTCGGGTTTCTCATCCTCCTCTACCTGCTCTATTCGATGGGTGATGTGAAGATCGGGACCGGGAGTGCGGCCACAAGATCGGTCGCAAGGAGAGCCCTTGCCGTGATCGCGGTCGTGTTCATCCTCCTGACACACCAGATCTCCATGCCCATGATCATCATCCTGCTCGGGCTCCTGTATCTTCTCGAACGGATCGCCGGTGGGAGTAGGTACATAAGTCCGGCCTTCCTGATAGGCACCGTCTCCCTGTTTGCCTGGTACTGGCTCTTCATAGCCTACCCGTTCATAGGCCATCTCTTCCCCCGTGCAGATCCCTCCCTGTACCAGAACATCGTCCTCACCGAGGTGGTGTATGAAGGCTGGACGTTCCTGCTCAATCAGGTCGACACCCTGTTTGTCGTGTTCTTCTCGTTGATCGGGGTGATCTATCTCGTATGGAAGCAGCAGCCGAAGTACTCGATCGTCCTCGGCATAATGGGACTGCTGGCGATCGTCCTGAATGTACCGGGCATCCTTACGGTGATCTTCCAGATGGTTTCAGTACTCCGGATAGACCGATTTGCCATTCTGTTTCTGCCAATTCTTGCTGTGGCGACAGGAGTCGGCGTATATCTCCTCGTCCAATACCTCGTCGCCATGAAGATCTCGCGGGGACGGATCGGGGCGGTTCTCATCATACTGATTGCTCTCTACGGCATCGGCTCTCTCGGGCTTCTCGGAGACGAGGCGAGTTACGTCCGCTACTCTTTCAATCAGTACGAGATGACCGGGTTCGAACATGTACTCGAGACGGTGCCGAGCGGGTCGGCGCTCCATTCGGACTACTACACATCACGGTTCTTCGAGAGGAAAGAGATAAGCGATTCCGAACGTCTGGGACTGCCATATTACACCACTTATCTGCTGCAGACCGATCTGGAGACGCCGGCAGGCGGCAGTTATGTCGTTCTCCCGAGCATCCAGCTCCGGCACGGCGGGCTGCTCTTCGGGAAGAATGCTATCCTCGATGAGACCGAGTTCGATCCGGAAGAGAACCTTCAGCCCTACCTCCCTACGGAGCAGAACCTTCACAACATCACCGGCAGGCTATCTGCAACGGACAGGGTTTACTCGAACAACGGCGTCGAGGTATATCGTCTCCCGCAGATGGCATGAGGGAAGAAGAGATCGAACAATGCTGCACAGAGTCGTATCCGGGCGGCTCGGACCGGCATGAGGGCGGACGAGACAGGGGAAGGGGGTGCTCCAGGGAATACCTTTTCTGAGCCATCCCCAGACAATCGAGATACAGGACGGCGTCCCCGCAAATGATATATATGATGCTCCCTTGACCCGGGCCGCTATGCATGACGGAGATCCGCCCCTACTGGCAATACCTTCACCATATCCGAATAATCGGGCCATTTTCGGATCACATACCATACGTGTGGACCGAAGGGCGGCGCTACCCCCGCACGTATCAGAACCGTCAGCGAAGCACATCCGTCGACCGGCCGGAGAACGATGCGGGGGCGTCCTTACAGCCGGACGACCATTCCAGGCGCTCTGGCCGCCGTCCCCCGCCATCGGCCGGAGCGTCGGGACGGCTTTTGAGCGCGGCATACCGGTGATGAGTCGCTTTTCAGGGTCGGGTGAGGGCGCTGCAGGCATAGAATGCATGCAGGCGTCAGGAACCCGCCGGCACCCACGCATCCGAAGAAGAGGCGCATCCCGAACCGAAGATCTGCCGGACGGTCTCCGGGGGGCCCCATGAAGATCGCCCAGATAACGCCCTATTTCCTGCCGCATAACGGCGGAATGGAGATGTATGTCTATAACCTGAGCAGGAGCCTGATCGATGACGGCCATACGGTAGAAGTGATAACCGCAAACGTCCCCGAGGGTCGACGGTTCGAGGTCATGGACGGGATCTTCGTCAGAAGGCTCCGATGCATCGGAGAGCCGCTCCGAAACCCTCTTGTTCCGTCCATATTCCTTCTCTTAAAAAACCTCAAAAAATTCGACGTCATCCACATCCATAACCTCTACAGCTTCACCGCCCTCACCTTCCTCCTGCTGAAGAGATTCTGTAAGGTTCCCATCGTTCTCACGCACCACGGCCAGTTGATGTTCGGTGAGCCCATGAAGGATATGTGCGTGCGGCTCTACGAGAAGAGCGCAAAGGGGGTCGTGCTGGGCTCCGTCGACAAGACCGTCGCCCTTTCTGAATCGGACGCACAGCATGTCACCCATCGCGGCGATGCGCCGGCAGACCGTCACGCATCGGCCGCGCGCGGAAGTGTCGTCGCGATCCCGAACGGGTACGACGGCCGAAAGTTCCGGCCCATGGATGCCGGGAGGTGCCGGGAGGAACTGGATCTCCCCCCAGACAGAAAGGTGCTCCTGAACGTCGGGAGATTGTACGGCGCCGTCAAGGGCCACAAATACCTCATCGAAGCGATCTCGACGGTCGTAGAAGAGCGGGAGGATGTCCTGTGCGTGATAGTCGGCGCGGGAAGGCTCCATAAGACGCTCGAAGATCAGATTCACTCGCTCGGCCTCGAGGACTACGTCATGCTCGCCGGCGGGAGGCCGCATGACGAGATCCCCACGTGGTTGAATGCCTGCGACCTCTTCGTCCTCCCGAGCCTCAGCGAAGGCAATCCGACGGTCATGTTCGAGGCCTTCGGGTGCGGGAAGCCCTTTGTGGGGACGAGCGTCGGCGGGGTTCCGGAGGTCGTCACCTCCGAAGAATATGGCCTCCTCGTCAATCCTGGCGACTCCGGCGGCCTGGCCGAGACGATCCTGGAGGCGCTGGAGAAAGACTGGGACAGGAGAGCGATTCGTGCTTTTTCGGAGCGGTATACATGGGAGAATGTCAGCAGGGAGATCGTGAGGGTATACGGCCAGGTGCGGGGGGCAAGATCATGATAACGCAAAAACCCCTGGTCCTGCCACGCATCAGCAGAACCCAGGTGCGCGGATGAGGCTGCTTGTCTGCACAACGGAGTATTTCCCCCACGGAGCGGGCATCGCCAATGTGGTCTACAACGTCGTGCAGCAACTCAAAGAGAGAGGCATTGAGTGCACGGTTTGCTCGCCGAAAGGCCCGGATATCAGGCTTGGGAACTGGCCCCTGATAGAAAAGGCAGGCGTCGTCGGGCTGCTCAACTACTGGTACCGGGTTTCGCGGTACTTCAGAGATAGCGACTACGATGCCGTATGGCTTCAGAACCCCTTCATCATCGCCAATAACCCGTTCAAACGCTGCCTGGTGACGATGCACTCGACCTACTCCGGATCGAGCGACCTCGGGGTCGGGAATCTTCCCTTCCACCTGTATGAGTCGGTTGTTGCCCGGATCGAGCGCTCCTGCCTGACCCGCATGCCCCCCACGACCCTCTTCACCGGCGTCGGGCAACCGGTTCGCGAGGAACTGGAGCGGATCGGGATCGCACAAGACCGGATATTCTACATCCCAAACGGAGTTAACGTCAGGCAATTCCATCCCTCACCGGACAAAAAGGCCCTCAGGAGGAGGTTCGGCATCCCGGAGGAGGGCTTGATCCTCCTGAGTGTCGGACGGCTGATCCCCGCAAAACAGCCGTTTACTCTGATCGAGGTCTTCTCGCATCTTGAGGAGCAGCGGGGAGACCTGACCCTCTGCATCGCCGGCGGGGGCGAACTCCTGGAAGCCGCAAAGAGCCTGGCAGAGAGATTGGGCGTGCGTAACGTCCTCTTCCTCGGTAACGTGGACCACGCCCGGGATCTGCCCGACCTCTATGCCTGCGCGGACTACTACATCATGACATCGAAATACGAAGGAGGGATGCCGCCCCTGACGCTTGCGGAAGCGATGGCCTCGGGACTGCCGTGCATCGTCTCCGGTATCCCCAACCTCGGGATAGTGAGAGACGCGGATGCCGGGACAGCGATCGATTTCGAGGACGCCGAACGCGCGGGCGATGAGATCCTCCGCTACCTAGATGAGAGACATTCCGACCACGCGGCGAACGCGAGGAGATATGCTGTGGAAAGACTGGACTGGGAGGTTCTTTCCGGGAGATATGCACGCACCCTCGAGCACCTGATCGCCTGCGAGCCATAGCGATGCTTCCCCTTTTCGGACTCGCCCGTGGGGGAGACATCGGATGCCTGCACGAGCGCGATCCTCGCGGGCCGTTAGGTATAAACCGGATTGGGGCGTCAGTGGCGGCAGGTGCCCGTATGGATGTCATCGTTCTTGACGCACACCCGGTTGAAGATGTGCGAATTGCACGGCATATCAACTACCTCTCGGACAATGGAGTGAACGTCTGCCGGATCCACTATAATTACACGGACGAGTCCGCAAAACCGGGGATATTCTCCCAGAACAGCGTGAAAGGGTTCAGGGTCAACCGCCTCTCGCTACAGGGGAAAGCCAGGACGCTGTCGTTCATGGGGTACTGTCTGGGGCACAAGATACTGGCCGAGTGCCGGAGAGCACTCGATGCCCTCGATATCGATCCGGGGCGGCCATCGGTTCTCCACGTGCACGATCCCCTGCTGCTGCCGCTCGCCGCGATGCTGGTCAAAACCAGCCTACAAAACTCCAGGGTGGTCTATGACAGGCACGAAGTCTACGAAGAATGGCTCCACTTCGGGCGGATATCCATACCGGTCTTCTATGAGAACCGGGCAAAGAGATGGATCTCCGGTACGGCTGTCGTCTCGGAGCACCACCTCGAAACGGTCAGGAAGTTGTTTCCGGGCTCCCGTGTCATAGCAGTTCCGAACTACGCTGCATCCACGGCCTATGACCCGGAGGTGATAGACGCAAAGATCCGCCAGGTCGAGCCGGGGACGCAGATACATGCCGTCTATATAGGGAGCCTTAACAACCTGGCCGACCGGGACGTCGACCTCCTCCTCGAGATTGCGGATGCGGCCATCCGGTCGTACGACAACGTGACCATCTTCGTCGGTGGAACCTCGCTCGATAGCGATTCGAAGATGAGACTTGACGATCTCGCCGGAAAACACAACGGCAGGTTCCGGTTCCTCGGCTACGTCCCCTGGGAAAAGACCGTCGAACTCACCGAGAAGGCGCATATCGGCTTCCTCCTTGTGAGGCCCGATGCAAAATACTGGGTGAAGACCTCGCCCAACAAGATCTTTGAGTACCTTGCGTGCGGCACGGTTCCGATCGTCAGGGCGGACATCGATCATGCCGAAGAGTTGAAGGACTGTTCGCTGATCTTCGACCGAACGGATGAGGACGGGGTCATCATAGCGGCAGTCCTCGATCTCCTCGGCGATCCCGAACACCTGCAACAGTATATGAGAACCGCAAGGGAACTGAGTTCCGATTACACCTGGGAGTCCGTAGCGTGCCGGTATATCGAATTATATACAGCGCTGCTACACCCGGCGGGGACATATCAGCCATGATATCGATCTCTGTCCCGGGCGGTTTTACCGAAGTCGGGGTGGCCAGGAAGAGACCGTCGCGAGAGAGAAGACACGAGAATGCTCGTTGAAGGTCGACGGAAAGTGTTAATGTCGGTGTCGGCTAGTTGTCTCCCGGAATCAGGTGTCACAGATGGTTCGAGTAGAAGTCAGGACAGTGCACGCCGACGAATCAACTGCGTGGGATAGGCTGGTCGCCGCTTCTCCACAGGGGACGGTTTTTCACACGAGTGACTGGCTGGCCCGGACCGCCGCCTCCCTGAACCGGACTCCGATGATACTCGGGTGTTACGAAGACGGGGCTCTGATCGGAGGGTGCCCGCTCCTCCTCTCGGATCAGTTCAAACTGCTCAGGACAGCGTCTTCCGCAGCGCTGCTGGCTCCTTACGGCGGGATCGTGACGGCCGGCATAGAGAGCACGAAACGGAGAGAGCGGGAGTTGCACACGAACAACGTCATCGCATCCGTCTGCAACCATATCACCCAGATGAGGTTTGCTCACGTAGACCTGATTAATGCCCCGGGACTCGAGGATATCCGGTGGTTCACCCAGAACGGATGGGATGCGAAGGTCTACTACACCTACGTGCTGCCGACCGGCGGGGACATATTCAGCCGAATCTCGAAGAACGCACGGCGAAGTATCAACAAGGCAGAAAAACAGGGGATTACGGCGGAAAAATACTTCGATGCCGGGGCTTACTGGATGCTCACCGTGAATACCTTCGAGAGGCAGAACTCCCGCCCCCCTTTTACGAAAGATCACCTTCTGGGCATACTGGATATTATCAGGGAGAAGAATCTCGGCGAGATGTGGGTCGCCAGGACCTCCTCTGGAGAGATAGCTGCGGCTGAAGTCGTCGTTTACGACTCGAAGATGGCTCATCGCTGGTCCGCCGCCTCTGCGGGAGAGCACCTCTCCACCGGGGCGGCATCGCTTCTTCTCAGTCAGGTCGCCGCAGACACAGCGGAGCGAAACTATCCGTCGATCAACCTGATGGCGGGGAATATGACACACCTGAGTGCGTTCATAGCCACCTTCAATCCGGATCTCGTCCCATATTACGGTGTCGAGTTGTCCGGCATCAGGTACGGCATCTTACGAAGCGTGAACCGGCTCATGCGAGGCATGGTCTCGCGGGTCGCCCCTCCTGCACTCCCATACAGGAAAGACCCGCCTTTTCAAGGCTGAAGTGTGCCGATCTGGTTCCGGGAGGAGGTGCAGCGCACGGGCCCCGATCCCGGCCGGGGCTCCGGTATCCGCCCGCACCGTCGAGAACCCGGGGCCGAAAAATCCGGATGCCCCCAACCTGCGAAAGATATTTTATATCCTATCCGAGAGGTGTGCCCCCATGGCATACTCACTCGAGCCGCTATCCCACGACAACGCTGACCGGTGGGAGGCATTCAATAACCGTTCCCCGGAAGGAACCATCTTCCACAGCCTGAAGTGGAAGCAGGTTCTTGAGGAGGCGCTCCACCCGAAGTTGAAGTATTATCTCATCCTCGAGGGCGAAGACGTCGTCGGGATAAGCCCCTGGGCCGAAGAGTCAGCGTTGAACTTCCGGGGATTGATCAGTATCCCTGATTCCGATGCAAACAACATCGTGCTGGACAGCGGATTCGATGCCCACCGTTTCAACGATCTCCTCTCGCTCTTCACCAGGGATCACGCGTTCCTGCACTTCAACACCTACCGCCCGAACCTCCTCTCCGGGATAACCTACGCAAACTATCCCGGCGGGGAGACCGGGGATATGGTGGTGGACTTGAAGAAGAGTCCCCCCGAGACCATATGGGCCACTCTGTCGAAGAAGACGACAAAGAGCATCCTCAGGTTCCCCCGAGAGGGGTTCGAACTGCGGGAGATCGATCGGAGATCGGAGATCGAGCTGTTCTACCGATACTACGAGAAGAACATAATGCACATAAACGGAGAGATCCTCCCGCTCTCGTTTTTTGAGACGCTCTGGGATCACTTCTCGCCGGATCACCTGAGGATTGCAGTTCTCACGAAAGGCGAGACGTTTGCCGGGGGGTCAACGGCATTCATGGACCCGGTCAAAAAGACGGTTTATTTTGGATACCTGGCTCTCAACCGCGATCTTCCGCATTACACGCCCACGTACTACATGGACTGGGACCTTATCAACTGGGCCCGGGAGAACGGCTATGAGAAGGTTTCCATGGGGCGGCAGAGTCTGGACCCGGGCAACCCCCGCTTCCGGGACAAGACAAAACTCGGGGCGGAGCATATCCCGATCCACTCCAGACTGATTCTATTCTCAAGACCGACACAGATACTCTACAAAATAAAAAAACTTCTCCCGGGTCGAAACATTTAACTAAATGGGGCACATCCCCACGCCAGGTCTACGGCATGAGACAGCCGGAAGTGAGAGAACTCGAGAACACCGAATTCGAGGCGTGGGATGCTTTGATCGCCAATTCAGCACAGGGGACTGTCTTTCATACAAGCGACTGGTTGGTGGAGAATGCTCTCCTTCTGGATCAGACCCTGATCCTTCTCGGATGCTACGACGGCGAGGAGTTGATCGGGGGTTGCCCTCTCTACCTCTCGCGCCCCTACCGCCTTCTCCAGGTGGCCTCTTCAAAGGCGGTATCGACCCCTTACGGCGGGGTGGTGATCTCCGAGATAGGGAGCGCAAGACAGAGGACAAAGGAGATGCACACCTACCGGATCATCGCCGCGATACTCGAACATATCGACCGGCAGGGGCTTGATTACGTGAACATAGTGAACGCCCCGGGTCTCGAGGACATCCGGGCGTTCACGCAGCAGGGATGGAGTCCGATAGTCTACTATACCTACGTGCTGCCCATGCAGAACGATCTCCTCAAGACCGCGTCGAAAGACGTGCGGCAGAACATCCGCAAGGCAGAGAGACAGGGCATCTCTTCGGCAAGGATCTTTGACCCGGAGATCTTCTGGAACCTCCTTGCCCGTACGTTCGCAAAACAGGGTAAAGACCCCCCTATCACCGAGAAACACCTTACCGGCATGCTGGAGCTCATCAGGGCGAAAGGGATCGGTGAGATGCGGGTTGCAACCATGCCGTCAGGAGAGATTGCCGCCGCCGAAGTCACCCTCTGGGACGCGAAGATGGCCCACAGCCTCTTTGCCGCCGCCGCTCCGGAGCGCCTCTCCACCGGGGCGGCGACGCTCGTCTGTTACGAGACCGTTAACTCACTCAAGGAGCGCAACCACAGAGCGCTGAATCTGATGGCAGGGAACATCCCCCATCTCAGTGCGTTCATCTCGGGGTTCAATCCCCGGCTCATTCCCTACTATGGTGCCGAGTCTCCCGGGCTTCGGTATCGGATCCTCAAGCGGCTGAGGGATGGCGTGAATCCGAACCATGCCCGGTAGAAGATTGTCTTACGTACCTGTGCCGGGCATGGCGGCACACACTCCCGGAAAAGTATACATGCACTTACCCCGGTATGCAAGGGAAGAGGGCGCCCCGGATATGATGGATCTGCTCAGGCAGGATGATGAGATATGGAACCTGTTCACCCGAAAGGAGGAGTACGAGAAGCCCGACCGCGATCAATTCGATCGATTTTCCTACTACCAGAGTGGCCACCGCGACGTATTCGTGCCCCGGGCATCGCAGATGCTGGTGGAGAACGGATTTTCCCCCGAATACCCCGAATCCCGGCCGTTCGTAATCTGCCTCTCACACGACGTCGACACCGTCTACCAGCCCCTCCACGTCAGGGGGTTCGAGGCTGCAAAAGCGCTCAGAGAGAGGAGATTCCTTGATGCAGGAAGCATCGTCAGGCAATTGAACCCCAGAAAGTGTCGGGAACAGGTTTTTGAAGAGATCACCGGGCTTGAGGATTCATACGGCGCACGATCTTCTTTCTACGTTCTGGCGCTGGAGAAGGGAGCACGGGAGTATGCCTACCCGCTTGAGGACCTGGAGCAGGAGATCTCCACAATCCGAAAAGGAGGGTGGGAAGTCGGTCTGCATGGCGGATGCGATGCTTATCGCGACTTTGAGAGCCTGGTAAGAGAGAAACAATACCTCGAGAGTGTCCTCGACCGGAAAGTAACCGGGTACAGAAGCCATTACCTCAGGTTCCGTGTTCCGGAGACCTGGGAACTGCTGGAGAGAGCGGGATTCCTGTACGACACCAGCCTCGGGTATCCTGACTGCGTCGGGTTCCGGAACGGCATGTGCCACCCGTTCCGGCCGTATGACCTCAATCGCGACAGGGAGATCTCGGTCCTTGAGATCCCGCTCGTGGTGATGGACCGGACGCTGCTTCTGCACATGCGCCTGAACCCGGAGCGGGCCTGGGACCGGATGAAACGCCTCTTCGACGCGGCCGAACGGTATCACGGCGTGATCACCGTCCTCTGGCACAACGAGTTCATGACCGGCGATCCGCTCCGGTTTTACCGGAAGATCCTGGAGTACGGGCGTGAGAAGGGCGCCTGGATGACGGGCAGCCATGAGATTGCAGCGTGGTGGAGGGAGAACGGGATGCGGATGCCCAAGGCGCCGTGAAGGTCTCCGCCGGCATGCATCCCGTCACCGGAACAGGCCCAGCCGTTCCATCCAACCAAGATGTTTTGCGGGGATCAGCCCCCGAACCACCCCCATGAACTCCCTGCGGACCAGGGTGTCAGTGAAGAAGAGCAGGAGGTAATAGACGATCGCGGTCGCCCCGGCGATCCCGAGCAGGATGATGAGCGGGAGGTCCAGGAATCTGCCGACGATGAGGGGCACGGAGACGGCGATGCTGAGCAGCAGGTGCCGGATCAGGCTGAGGGTGCTGTCACGGTATCCGGTCCCGGAGACCCGTATGAGGTACGCAGCCTTCGACCCCCATATGAGCGTGCCGCCGATTGAGAAGAGGGCGAGCGTGGCGACGGGATCCCCGGAGGCGCCGCCGACATAGAAGATGACTGCCCATGCAATGAGGGTCAGGATCTCGAACGAGAAGTAACTCCTCTGCTTTTCGAGAACCCCGAACAGGGACGATATCGGTGAGAATATGAAGACCGTGAATATCCAGGGGGCGAGGAGCATCGCATACGTGCCTGCGGTGAGCCAGGCCGCGCCGAAGACGAAGGAGAAGAGATCCTCGGCGAGGATGGTGAACATAACAAAGGGGAAGATACCGATGGAGATGAGCCTCGTGTGGATCTCCCGGACAACGTTCTCCACGCTCCCTGTGCGGTTCTTCTCCTCACTCGCCTTCTGGTAAAACACCTGAGAGATCGCCGTTCCGACCATCCCCATGGGCAGTCTCACCGCCATCATGGCGAGGGCGTAGTACCCGAGAATCGCAGGACTGAAGAAATAGGCAAGCATGAACGCGGGCAGTTCCCAGGACAGGCTGTTTGCAAGGCCTCCAGCGGAGCCAAAGATCGCGAAGTCCCTGTACCGGACGGCAATCTCCTTCATCCGCGCCACCCTGACGGTCTTCAAGAGTTCGCTATCCTCCGCCAACCCCCGGAGCATGTAGAGGACAGCGAGGACCATGCCGGTCACCGAACCGAGGATGAGGCCGAGAGGCGAGGCGGCGACCAGGCCGCCCCCGATCTGAACGGTCCGGGTGGTGAGCGAGTTCAGAACGATGCCTTTCGAGAGGACGCCATACTGCACCTTCCGTGAGAGCCATTCGTTTAAGAGTGCAAAGAGGCTGCTGAAGACGACGAATATCGGCAACCACACGAGATATTCGGCTATCATCGGGGTCCCGAAGAGAGCGCCGAACCAATCTCCAAAGCCGATAAAGACAGCCCCGATCGCGGCGGATACCCCCAGTACACAGGCGGTGCAAAGGGCGAAAGCGTTTATCGATTCTTCGTCTGTCTTCGGCAGCATGATGACGTAATCGTACGAGAGCGAAGAGACGACCACGGCCACCGTTGCGATGGAGAGGAAGAGCTGGTTGACTCCAAAGGATTCCGGCGAGTAGAGCCGCGTGATCACGGGGATGAGGAGGATGCCGGCCACCTGGGCGATCATGGTGCCCGTCGTCAGCTTGAAGATGTTGCCAAGAAAACTCGCCATGAAACCTCTGCGCCACCTACACCCAGAGATGGTGATATACTTTACCCGACCTGGTGCAGAGAACGGCACCTGGCCTTCGGATTTTACGCCGCAGGTGATATATACGATCCTCACGACTCCCAACCGATGCAGGATACGGTGAGTGCACCGGCCATGCTCGTTGCCGCGGTGCCCTCCGCGAGGGACTTATGGAGTTGCTCTTTAGCTGGGATCTGAAGGTTACTATAGCCGCAATACTTGCTTTGTTCATCGTTATCGCCTACGTGATCCGCCCGATGGTCCTGAGGCCGGACCGCATCCGTTGCGTTGACTGCATGATGATAGCCTGCATGGCACTCTTCGGCCTGATCGTTTACCTGAGGATACTGGAACTGGCCGAATACTGGGGATGAGCGGCGACTAAGGGCGATGTCATCGCCATCCCGTGAATCGCGGGCCTTATGTTTTGCCGACACGCCGTTCGATCATCGATACCAGGAAGTTGAGGATCAGTCCGGACGAGACCAGCAGCAGCCCGAGAATGAGTGCGGTCATCCCCGCCGTGAACAGGATGTAATGGAACTGATTGATCCGGAAGAACTCGGAGAAAGTGTAGATCTCAAGAGCGATCCCGAGGAGCGCGATAACTCCTCCCGGTATTCCAAAAAAGAGCAACGGCTTCTTATACCCGATCAGCCCCACGATCCGGGCGAGCACCCCGAAACCGTGGGAGATCGGGTTCTTCTTGTGCTTGTGGGGGACGTCGTAGGTGACGGAGATCGGAACTTCGGTCACCCGGAGGTCGAGAGAGGCGAAGTGGGCGATCATGTCTGACTCGATGTTGTAACCCTCCGATGAGAAGTTGAGATTATCGAGCGCCCGGCGGGAGAGAGCCCGGAAGCCCGACTGGGAGTCGGTCGTCGCGAAGGTGCCGCCGTTCACCGAGAGGTTCGTGAACCCGGTGAGTACCAGTTGCCCGGCCCGCCGATAAGCGGGGATCTCGGCCCGGGTATCCAGGAACCGGGAGCCGATGACGAGGTCGGCAACGCCCGCGAGCACCGGCGCCACTACGGCCGGGATCTCGTCCGGGTCGTGCTGGCCGTCGCCGTCGAGCATCACGACGGCATCGTAGCCGAGTTCGCGTGCCCGGGCAAACCCGGCCATCATGGCCTTCGCCTTACCGCCATTCTTCGGCATACGGATGACGTCGGCCCCGGCGAGCCGGGCGGTCTCGGCGGTCCGGTCGCTTGAGCCGTCGTCAACGACGATCACCCGGTCGGCGTGCCGCCTCGCCTGAAGGATGATGGAGCCGATGACGAGACCCTCGTTGTATGCAGGAGCGACGACCGCGAACCGGTTGCGGTCTGCTCCGGGAACTGCCGGAATACCACCCGCAGTGCGTGATCCTCCCATGAGCGTTTCACCGGAGGAGCGAATATCTTCGGGGAACGGCGTATATCCATCGGAGAGGTGACCGGAAGAGAAGGGGTGTTCCCTGGATGCGTCTGCCGCACGATCGGCCGAATTGCTTCTGCTACTGTGTACCAGCAAAAGATTGTCGTTCACGGGAGAGAGACACGCGGGATCTTCCATCTTCACATCGGTAACAACGGAAAGGATAGAATCTAGCCTATGCACGTGAATTCCTCCATTGCAGTACGTCCCGGACAACCCCTCCGAACGAGCAAGGCCCCAGAAGGAGAGATCGGGAGCGAAACCTAGGAGTTGTCCGGTTCCATCGCACCACCCGGCCTGCCATACCGCTATTGACATATAAAAATTCCTGCGGCGATGACACGGAGGGGTGCTGGGGTCCGGCCCGCCTTAACAGGTATTGACAAAAAAACTGGCAGATATCCCGGATCAAGAGCCGAATCCATCGTAAAACAACTGCCTTGCCGCCGGAAAAGCAGTACCGCACAGCGGAGATACAAGAACGGATGAAACGCTCAAAACTCGCCTCAAACTGCAACGGTCTGTTCGCTCTCGACGATGATCACTTGTGGAGACGGGCAGCCCGACCAGGAATAGCGGTGCACGATACAAAGGACGGCGGCATCAGTCCCCTGCTTCATCACCGTTCAGTGGGGGTAACTCTCATCATCTGCCGCACAGGAGTTCAGGTACATACTCGGTGCACGAGCAGTTAATGGTTCGGCACCGTGGGTTCCACCGGTACCGACTCCGCACCGTGCCCCGCCGGGATTCCGGGAGCCTCAGAATACCGTATGCGTCAGGATATGCATACCGATGGTCACGATCAGGGTAAAATATATATTGTCGCATCGCCTGTCAGGGACTCAACGTACCGGGGAGGGAAGGCAGTATTCGCGATTACCCGTACACGACAGTATCTCTCGGAGACGCTGGCAGAGTTCAACCGCTCTGGCTCGATGGAATTGAGGGGGTCGGAGCGACTATGAAGACCGGTTGCGGGCCCGGATCCTCCGCCCCGGGCAGAGACTCTGCAGGAGGAGCGGTGTGAGATCGGTGCGGCTGCGAGCGGTCGGAGACGTGCTGCTCTGGATGAGGAACGGTAAGAGGCCTTTTGATCTGGTTCGGCATGAACTCCGGCAGAAAGACCTGCTCTTCGGCAACCTGGAGACGGTCCTCTCCGAGAGCGGAACCGAGAGCAAGAAACGCTGGGTCAACACAACCCCCCCGGAGGCGGGCGGGTACCTCAAAGAAGCCGGGTTCGACATCCTCAGCGTGGCGAACAACCACACGCTCGATATGGGCCGGGAGGGGTTTGAGAAGACCCTCGAAGGGCTTGAAGCCCGCGGCATCGCCTACGTCGGAGGGGGGAGAGGCGATGAGGAACCCCCGGGGCTGATCGTCGAGCGGAACGGGATCCGGTTCGGTTTCCTCGCCTACACGACCGGAAGGTTCCGGTCGCCGCCGGGGGTCGCTGTTGCCAAACTGAAGAAGAAGAGCGTCATCGACGATATCAGAGCATTGAAGGAGCAGACCGACCACGTCGTCGTCTCCCTGCACTGGGGGATCGAGAACACCTACTATCCCTCGCCCGACCAGGTCGGGCTCGCTCACGCCTTCATCGACAGCGGGGCGACCCTGATCCTCGGGCACCACTCGCATACCATCCAGGGGCTGGAGCGGTACAACGACGGCCTGATCGCGTATTCACTCGGGAACTTCCAGTTCGATACCGAGCTCTTCAAGGAGGAGGTCAACAGCACCATGATCCTCTCGGTGGAGTTCGACCGGCACGGCATCCGGGATTATACCACCATCCCCTGCGTCATCAACAGCGACTTCCAGCCCGAGGTGGCGGAGGGGCGGACACGGGAACTGGTGGAGCGGTGGATAGCGAAGTGCTCCGAGAGGGTGTATAACGGGGGCGTCACCCGCGGGTGGTGGTTTGAAGAGATTGGCGAGGATTACCTGCTCTACAACCTGGAGAGTTACCGCTACCGGATCCGGCAGCACGGACTTGCACCCTTGATCGAGTGCGGGGTCTGGCTGGTGACGCCGTTCTGCCTGAACTGCTACGCGGGTATGATCCGGAGACGGCTGAGACAGGAGACATAGGAGGATATGGCATGAAGATATTACAGGTGACCCCGTTCTTCAAACCGCTCTGGGAGTCGGGCGGGGTGGCTCGGGTCGCATACGACATCTCCCGGGCCCTGCACGAGAACGGGCACGATATCACTGTCTACACGACGAACCGGAGCATCTACCCGAGCGACCTGCCGACGAACCGCATCACGCCCGTCGACGGAATGGACGTCTATTACTTTGAGAATCTACGAAAATACGCCCGCGGGACGATCGTGCCGGTGATGCCCTACCGCATGCCGGCGGTCGCGAGACGGGAGGTTGCCGGGTTCGATCTCGTCCACATCCACGACCACCGCACCATGCTCACTGTCATCGCCTCGCACTACGCGAGGAAGTACGGCGTGCCCTACGTCCTCCAGGCGCACGGGGCACTCCCGCGGGATACGGGCTCTGCGCGGATGAAGCGGCTCTTCGACCGGTTCTGGTCGGAGAAGGTGATCCTCGGCGCTGCGGGGGTTATCGCGCTCAACGAGACGGAGGCGGAGCGGTATCGGGAGCTCGGTGTTGCCGACGAGAAGATCGCGATCCTCCCGAACGGCATCGACCTCGCCGAGTACCCCTCCCTTCCGGCTCGCGGCATGTTCCGTGCGGCATGGGGGATCGACGACGCTGCGAAGGTCGTGCTCTACCTCGGGAGGCTCGACCCGACGAAGGGGATCGATCTCCTGATCCGCTCATTTGCCGTGGTCGTACGGGAGGAGGGCGACGCCGTTCTCGTGCTGGTGGGGGGGGACATGGGCCACAACGAGGAGTTCAGGCAGCGGGTCGGGTCGCTCGGTCTCGACGACCGGGTGATCTTCACCGGGTTCGTGAGCAAAGAGGAGAAGATGGCCGCGTACACCGACGCCGACGTCTTCGTGACACCGAGTTTCACCGGCTTTCCGATGACGTTCCTCGAATCGTGCCTCTGCGGGACACCCATCGTGACGACGGGCAAGGGGGACCTGCTCGGGTGGATCGACGACGCCGTCGGGTTCAATACGGAGTATACGCCGGAGGCGCTCGCCGACGTCATCGGACGCCTGCTTGCCGACGATGCACTGCGGGCACGGCTCGGGGAGCAGGCGAAAGAACTCGTCCGGACCAGGTACAACTGGAAGGCAATCGTCCGCGATATCGAGACGTTCTACGCGAAGGTTACCGGGAGCGCGGAGGGGAATGCACCGGCGGACGTCTCACGAGAGGCGGTCCCGAAGGCTCCGGACACCTTTTGATCTTTCTTCCCGCCCGGCAGAGCCGCTCCCGGGAATATCCGACATACTCCCAATAGAGGCCGGAGCATGAGAAGAACGAAGTTCTTCGAGAGCGCGAAGTCCGGATGGGTATTGACAGCCCCCTTCGCGTTCTTCGCGTCTTCGCGTGAGGCTATTGTGCGGGAACAGCGACGCATTCTCGCGCGAAGGCGCGAAGTTGGTGAAGGTGTTCGCAGTTCCTTCCGCGCTCTCGCACCTGACGGTGCTCGAACTCCCGCTCCCACCCTGCGGGTGCTCACCCTTCGCACCTCGAAACCCCGGGTTTCTCATGCTCCTGCCCGTTGACCGATCGCTCTTCGCGTTCTTCGCGTCTTCGCGTGAGGCACTTGTGCGGGAACAGCGATGCAGTCTCGCGCGAAGGCGCGAAGTTGGTGAAGGTGTCCGCAGTTCCTTTCGCGCGCTCGCACCTGACGGTGCTCGAACTCCGGCCCAAAGGGCCGTCGTTCTTCGCGTGAGTCGGAGATATGAATAATCCGGAGGGGATTCGGCCTCAGGAGGATTTAACAAAACGTAAAAAAAGATTAGGACCGGGCCCGTCAGGCCCGATGGTATCGACCGGTTTACTCGCCGGCAGACGCAACCGCCATGCCGTCCGTCTGGACGTTCTCTCCGCCCTCGACCAGGAACGCCTTCTCGGAGCCGGAGGTTATCTCTCCGGTGTACTGGACGTTCTGGTTGTTCTTCGCCCAGACGAGCGTCTCGACCTGATCACCGGAGGCGTGGATATCCACTTCGGCATTGCCGAACTGGCCGTTCGTGCCGCCGAGGCTTGCGCCCTTGCCGTCGATCCCTGCCGGGTTCACGAGCTCGAAGTTCCTGATCTGGATGTTGCTCGCGAGGTCGACCTGGAGGCCGTAGCCGTGCGAGTCGATGCTCGTGCAGTCCTCAAGCACCAGCGCGGGGTCGGTCGAGCGGCTCGGGATGCTGTAGTAGCCGGCCGGTTTACGATGGGTGTAGTCGGTCTTCCCGGCGCCGGTGTCCTTCTCGACACAGTTGTAGAGCTTCCCGCCGTTCGTGGCGTAGAACCCATACAGCGAGTTGCCTTCCGCGACACAGTCGATGAACGTCACGTCGGCGTTCGGGGCGTAGAAGCCGCACCCGAAGTAGTGGGTCGACATGTCGCTCTGCTTGTAGGGCACCGTCGGGTAGGGCTTGACCCCGTTGTTCTTGCTCGTGCAGTTCTCGAGGACGGCGTTCGTCACCGTGGGGTCGAACTCAAAGTGGAACCCGGACTCCAGGTTGCCTTCCGCATAGCAGTCTTTCACGTAAAGACCGTCCATGTCGTTGAGCTCCGCGAAGTCGAACCCGGTGATCCAGGGGTTGAACACGCCTGTGCTCCCGCAGTTGATCGCGGCACAGTTCTCGTAACGAACGTCCTTGATCACCTTGTTCGTCGAGCCCCAGGCGTTGTGGAGGAACCCGTACGTCCCGGTGTCCACGGCCTTGCAGTTGACGAACTCGACATCTTCGAGGGTCGGGGCGTATACCGCCGGATCGTGGATCAGGAGGTAGACCGCCTGGATGCTCGCATCTGCGGTGCCCGTGATGTTGTGGATCTTCGCGTGGCTTGCACGGATAGTCAGCACGCCGAGCCACTTGACACCGCTGCTGTAACCGCTGCCCTCGACGGAGAACCCGTCCAGCGTGATGTTCTCGCGGTCGACGTTGATCCGTCCGTCATTGGTGAAGACAAGGTTCGTCGCATCCGGACCCTGCCCGGAGAGCGTCGTGCCTGCCGGAGGCGCGATGACGCCGGCGCAGTTGAATGTACCGTCCATCAGGACGACGTTGCCGCCGTCGGGCAGCGCAGCGAGCGCCGCCTGGATCTCGGCATGGTCGTCGACCCCGTCACAGACATAGTCTGCCTGGTTCTTCGACAGTTCGGTGCTATCACTTGCAGCCACGGTGAGCGTGGCCGGGTTTGCGGACTCAGCCGCACTTACCGGAGAGAGTGCTGCAACAAAGCAGCACACCAGTAGTGCTGCACCCAGTCTCAGTATATTCTGCCTGTCTATCATGCCATTCAGCCTCTCTGTGAGGTATCACTACCGTCTTTCCATTGCCATATATATATTTTATTGTTAAAATAAAATTAATCTGAGGGATTAATCGGGAATATAGGCAGCAAAGATGCCATCTGCCCTGATGACATTGCGCCATAATGGAGATCAGATCCTGCAAAAAGGTATTATATAATCAGTTTAGTTAAAACCAAAGACTACAAATACTCGCGCTTGCCGCTACCATTCGGCAGGAGTGACCCTCCCCGAAACGCTTTCATCCGGAACGAATGGAGATTCGGTCTCGTGCGCCGGCACGGCACGGAATCTCCGGCCCTCGCTACAGGGCGATGCCGTGAAATGGCGTGGATTCCAGACCGCTTGCGTGAATCAGGAATCCTTGCGGCCCGATGCAGCAGGAAGACGATGTGGATACGCCCGGAGGGGGACGGGCGCCGGAGCGTATGGCGCCGGGCTTACGCACGCCCAACTGAGGTTCATCCGTCTAACGACGCCTCGCGGCGCAACCTCTATATAGAGCATCCTCACAGAGAGAGCCCCTATGCGAGTGGCGTGCCTGACCTTCTGGTTCTACGACTACACCATCCAGATGGCAAACGAGCTTGCCCGGCATACCGAGGTGCTGCTGCTCCTCCCCGACTACCGGTCGGAGGAGTACCAGGCGAGCATCGACCCGGCCGTGAAGGTTCACCTCTTCGGCTACTCGCAGTGCGCCGGGAGGTTCGGCCCGTCATGCTACCCGATGCTCAAAGATATCGTCGCCGCAATCGACGACTTCGCGCCCGACGTCGTCCACTTCCAGGTGAACAACCCCATGCTCTGCCCGCTCCTCCCGATGCTGCGGAAGTATCCGCTGGTGGCGACGTTCCACGACATCGAACCCCACCCCGGCGAAGACCGCCTTCTTGACATAGGCTCGCTGCTCTACCGGCTCACCCTCTTCGTATCGAGGGGCCTGCCTGAGCGGATCTTCGTTCACGGGAAGGTCCTCCGGGAGACCCTGGTGAAGGACTACCGCGTCAAAAGAGAGATCGTGCACGTCATCCCCATCGGCGAGCACGAGGTGGCGCCGTTCGTGAAGTTCGCCGAGAACGATCCCGGGCCCGACGGCCGCCGGGTCCTCTTCTTCGGGCGCATCCACCGATATAAAGGGCTCGACTGCCTGATCCGGGCGGAGCCGCTCATCACCCACGAGGTTCCAGACGCCCGGATCGTCATCGCCGGAACGGGCGAGGAGTTCGGCAGGTACGAGGAGGCGATGGCGGGCCGGGACGCGTTCGAGGTCTATAACTACCGGATACCCTACGAAGAGGGCGCCCGGCTTTTTGAACAGGCAAGCGTCGTGGCGCTCCCGTACATCGAGGCGTCCCAGAGCGGCGTCATACCGACCGCATACGGGTTCCGGCGGCCGGTGGTGGTGACGGACGTCGGGAGCCTGCCCGAGGTGGTCGACGACGGGGTGACCGGGTACGTCGTGCCGCCGCGCGACCCGGAAGCGCTGGCAGCCGCGATCGTCCGCCTGCTGAAGGACCCCGAGGGGTGCCGCAGGATGGGGGAGCAGGGCTACGCGAAACTGAAGACGGACATGGCCTGGTCGACGATAGTGGGGTCGCTTCTCGCGGTTTACCGCGAGGTGGCATCCGCCCGGGGGAGGAGAGGCGTTCCCGCGGATGAGGCGTTCACCGACGCCGCCCCCCTCCCCGGGAACAAGCGATGACCTCATCCCCCTCCGGGAAGAGGGCCGGGACCGGCGCAACACATTAATAGGTTGGCCGGAGATTAGGTGCACCGAAACCGTCGCCGGAAAGACTCACTCTCCATGCACGCAGCCGATCCAAACAAGTGATACCATGCACCTGCCAGACCCGTTCCGGATGAATGACTGGGACAACAGAACGTTCTTCTGGATGTTCCAGGCGCTCCAGTTCGCCTTCCTGGCGGTGGTCTCGCTCGATCTCGTCGGGTATTACATACCAATAGCCAGGGAAGCTCTGGCGTTCCTCTACCTCACCCTCCTCCCTGGGGTCCTCGTGCTGAAGGCGCTCAGGTTCCACGATCTCGGCACGATCGAGACGCTCCTCTACTCCGTCGGGCTGAGCCTCGTGGTCGTCATGCTCACCGGCCTCACCGCCAACATCGTATACCCCCTGCTCAGGTATACGCGGCCGTTCTCGTTCTCGATCCTCATCATCACGCTCGTCGCCGTCGTGCAGGTCCTGCTCTATCTCGCGCTCACCAGGGATAAGGGGCGTACCACTGAGAACCCCAGGCTCGCCGTCCCCTCCTCCCCGGCGGTGCCGTTCCTGATACTCCTCCCGTTCCTCGCGATCATCGGGACATACCTGCGCGACAACCACCACATGGTCACGTTCCTCTTCCTCCTCCTCGTCCTGATCGCCGTCATCGGTCTCGCCGTCGGGTTCGACCGCTTCATCCCAAAATCCTGCTACGGGCTCGGGGTCTACACCATCGCACTGGCGCTCCTCTACCATACCTCGCTGATATCGGGGTATGTCTGGGGCTACGATATCCACCACGAACTCAACCTCGTAAACGGCGTGTTGGTGCCGGGGCTCTGGGACATGACCATCCCGTATAACACGAACGGGATGCTCTCCGTCGTTGCACTCGTCCCCATCTACTCGCTCATATGCGATCTCGACCCCGTCTGGATCTTCAAGATCGTCTACCCCCTCCTCTTCGCGCTCGTACCACTCGCACTCTACCGTGCGGTCGAGAAACAGACGGACGCGAGGATAGGGTTCTTCTCGATCTTCTTCTTCTTCTCGTTCTTTACGTTCTACACGGAGATGATCTCCCTCGCCCGCCAGCAGATCGCGGAGCTCTTCCTTGCGCTGACCGTCCTTGCGTTGATCGACAAGAGCATGGACCGGGGCAGACAGGCGTTTCTGATGGTCGCCTTCGCGTTCGCCATGATCGTCTCCCACTACGGGCTCTCGTATATCTATCTCTTCTCGCTCGTCCCGGCATGGCTGCTGCTCGCCGTTCCCGAGCGCCTGCAGTCCTGGCTGCCGGAGAGACTCGCCCGGGTTGCGGGCCTCCTGAGGCCCGACCCCCTCGGTCCTGCGGCAACGACACCCATCAGAACCCTCATCCTCCCCTACATCCTCATCTTCGCCGCTCTTGCCTTCCTCTGGTACTCGACGGTCGCCGAAGGCACGGCGCTCGCTACCGTCACCGGCATCGGGGACAAGATATGGACCACGCTCTTTATGGACTCAGCCGGCCCGAAAACCGCCCAGGGGCTGCACATCCTCACCAGCCAGTCGACGACGCCCCTGCACAGCCTCGCGAAGGTCGTCCATGTCGCCACCCAGGGCCTCATCGCCGTCGGGCTGCTTGCAACCCTCCTGAAGCGCGAGCGGTGGCGGATCGAACCGGAGTACCTCGCCGTCTCGCTCGTCTTCTTCCTCATCAACATAGCCGGCATCGTCGTCCCGTTCTTCGCAAGCTCGCTCAACACCAGCAGGCTCTACCACATCACCCTGATCTTCCTCGCCCCGTTCGCGATCATCGGCGGTATAGCGCTGTACGAGAGAGTGACCGGGTGGATACGGGGGATCAGGGCTGCCCCGTTCATGGGGACGGCCTACCAGGCGCTCTCGGCGTTCCTCGTCGTCTTCTTCCTCTTCAACAGCGGGCTCCTCTACCAGGTCGTGGACGACAACCCGACCTCGATGGCGCTCGACACCACCGGCGACAAACCGGTCTTCAACGCGAGAGAGGTGCAGGGTGCGGCATGGCTCTTCTCGGAGGGGGACGAGCGCCCGGTCTACGTCGACGGCACGCGCTGGTGGCTTCTCTTAGGGTTCGACCCTGGCTACCAGCGGTACATCCCGGCAGATGCATCGCTGCTGGAGCCCAACTCCTACCTCTACTTCGGCACCTACAACCTCGTGCGGGAGAGCATCCGGATCGAGACGCACGGCGCGGTCACCACGGCGATGTACACGGACGCCGACCGGTTCGTCCGGGGCCACCACCGGGTCTACGACAACGCCGGTTCCGTCGTCTACTACCGGTGAAGACCCATCATGGGACTCAGCACTTCGCGAATTTCAGCCTCGCACAGCGACCTACAACAGGATTGGCAGCACCAGACTTCGCGGCTTCGCGCTCTTCGCGTGAGACCGTATTGTTGCCCATTCCGGTTAGTTCACGCGAAGGCGCGAAGAACACGAAGAGAGGTCGATGGGTTGACCTCTCAAAGACTACCTCACCCGTTTTAGCGAAGTACTGAGACTACAGCCATCCTTTCTTCTTCAGGATAAGGCCAACGAGGAGCGTCCCCGCCGCGTAGGTGGCGAACCACGCGTACCCCATGCCGATGAGGCCGAACCGGTTCATCAGGGCGTAGCCGAGACCGAGCAGGGCGATGCTGACAAAGCCGCTGAGGACGACGAGGCTCCGAATATCGTTCCTGACCTTCGCGATGGATATGAACGTCTGGCAGACGGAGACGAAGAGAGCGGATACGGCAAGTACGCGGAGCAGGGCCATCCCTTCGACGTAGTCCTTGCCGATCAGGCCGAGGATCGGCTCCCCGAAGAGGGAGAGAATGATGATCGCAGGTATGAGCAGGGCGAACATGCTCGCGAGCGTCCGGAGAACGCTTCGCTTCATCTCTCCCCCGTGGCTCCCCTCGACGAAGAGCGAGGTCGTGAACGCGTAGGGGATCATGAAGAGGATCGAGACGATCGCGTAGGTGATGTAGTAGTTGGCGGTGCTCTCCGCCCCCAGCACGTGGAGCACCATGATCGGGATGACCATGTTCGGGGCGGACATCAGGATCCCGGCGATGTACGCGCCGGCGGAGAACTGCCACGCCTCCCGCAGGAAGGGCCGGTCGACGCACGGCGTCGGCCGGACGGAGCATCTGGCAAGGAGGATGAGGGCCAGGATGAGACCGAGGATGAACGAGAGGCCGAAGGCGCCGAAGATGCCCATCGCGCCGAGGGAGACCAGAGGGACGAGGAAGAGGATCCTCGTCCCGTAGAGCAGGTTCAGGGCGAAGTAGTATTCGGACTTTCGCAGGGCATTGAGCGCACCCTCAAAGACCCAGACGATGGAGTAAGCCCCGAGGATGGCGAGGTAGAGCGGCGCGATCGTTCTGACGACCGCGAGTTCGGGGGCCAGGACGTCGACCGCGGCGATGAAGAAGACGCCTGCACCGAGCGCAATCGCCGTCGGAACGAGGACGGCGGTCCCGAGCACCCGGTTCTTGTCGCGGCTCGGGAAGAACCGGATCACCGACTGGTCGAGACCGAGGCGGGAGATGAGGATGAGGAGGCCCATCGACGACATCAGGGCGGTTGCGACACCCACGTCCGCCTGCGAGTAGAACCGGGCGGCGATCATCCAGAAGAAGAACCCGAACCCCGCTGCAACGAACGACGAGGCCATGATGAAGAACGAGTTCCGGATAAGCGGCTGCTCCAGGTGCTGCCTGACCTCGCTGAAATTTTTCGGGAGCGCTACTGCCATTCGGTCGCCAGTATCGGTCGGCACCTATTTAGATGTATCCGCCGCTCCAGTCCCGCGAGAGCCGGAGACCATCGAGAAGAGTCTTGTTTGGGCCGTGCAGCACGATGCGACAGCGGACGATCTCCGCCGGATCAAGAGAAAAAACCTGCCCATAACCAATATTACCGCTCACCATAAAGGTGGTACGGGGCGGCATCTGTGGCAAAACCAGGAGGAGGGGGCTGACCAACCACCGCTCCTGGTAGACGCTTTAGAGGGAAGAAGTCCTGCCGAAGAAGAAGTCGGCGATCAGGGCAACATCTTTCCAGTCCACGGTGCCGTCTCCATTCAGGTCGGCGGTGGCGGTTGGTGCGGTGGTTCCCTGTGCCATATCGGCAGCGATCGTCACATCGGTCCAGTCGACGTTGCCGTCTTTGTTGAGGTCACCCCTGGCGGGAGCCTGGGCGCCGACGACGATCTCTTTGCTCATAACGTTGTTGTTCTCATTGCTCTCTGCAATCCGGTTGACGTCGTCAACAGTGGCCTTCACGGTGTGAGTGCCGGAGACGGCCTTCCAGGTTGCACCGGCGGATCCACCGGTCGCAGTCACCGTGACCGATGCGCCGGGAGCGACAGCCGCGGTGTGGGTGTCCGACCAGACTCCGGGCCCGGCGGCGCCGTCATTGAACGTGAAGAGGACGCCGAGCTTCGTGCCCGCAGGCGTGGGAGCGTTGCCCTGGTTCTTGACCGTGGCCTTCATCGTCACCGCATCCCCGGAGGCGGGCTTTGCCGGCGTCCAGGAGATCTCGGTCACCACAAGGTCCGGCTTTCCCGAGGGAGCAGGAGTGGGGGTCGGGGTAGACCCCGACCCGGCCTTTGAGACCGTGATCTGTTCGGTGCGAAGATTGTTGTTCTCGTTGCTCTCAGCAATCCGGTTGACATCGTCAACCGTTGCCTTCACGGTGTGGGTGCCTTCCACAGCCTTCCAGGCTGCACCGGCCGAGCCGCCGGTCGCGGTCAGGGTGACCCATTGACCGGGGGCGATCGACGTGGTGTGGGTGTCGGACCAGACCCCGGGCCCGGCGGCACCGTCATCAAACGTGAAGATGACGCCGTGCTTCGCGCCCGCAGGCGTGGGAGCGTCGCCCTGGTTCTTGATCGTTGCCTTCATCGTCACCGCATCCCCGGAGGCGGGCTTTGCCGGCGTCCAGGAGATGTCGGTCACCACGAGGTCCGGCTTCCCGGTGGGAGCCGGTGTGGTGGGGGTCGGTGCCGGGGTGGTCGGCGTCGGCACCGGCGAGCCGGTGGACGTCACCTTCACGTTCTGGAGGGTCGCCTGACCGGCCGGAACCGTGCTCACAACGGTCACGCCGGAGGAACCGGCGGGGAGGGTCTTCGAGACGATCTCCATGTCCTTCACGAGGACGTTCTTGGTTCTGTAGCCCTCGATCACGAACGGTTTTGCCGAGTCGGAGACAATCTGACCGGAGAAGACGGTGTTGACGTTCTCCTTCGCCCAGACCAGCGTCTCAACGCGGTTGCCGGATGCATAGATGCTCACCTCGGAGTTGTCGAACTGGCCGTTCGTGCCGCCGAGGCTGGAGCCCTTGCCGTTGTACCCGACCGGGTCGACAAGGTGGAAGTTCTTGATCTTCACGTTGTTCGCGAGGTCGACCTGGAGACCGAACGCGCGCGAGTTGATGCTCGTGCAGTTCTCCAGCACCGTAGAGGGGTTGACCGAGCGGGTCGGGATGCTGTAGTAGCCGGCAGGCACCCGGTAGGAGAAGTCGGTTCTCCCGATACCGGTGTCCTTCTCGACACAGTTGTAGAGCTTCCCGCCGTTCGTCGTGTAGAACCCGTTCATGGAGTTGCCTTCCGCGGTGCAGTCGATGAACGTCACGTCACAGTTCGGGGCGTAGTAGCCGCACCCGAAGTAGTGGGTCGACATGTCGTTCTGCTGGTAGGCCCGCGTCGGGAAGGGCTTCTGCCCGTTGTTGTTGCTCGTGCAGTTCTCGAGGACGGCGTTCGTCACCTTCGGGTCGAACTCGAAGTGGAACCCGGACTCCAGAGTGCCCTCCGCATAGCAGTCTTTCACGTAAAGACCGTCCATGTCGTTGAGCTCCGCAAAGTTGAATCCGGTCACCCAGGGGTTGAACGCTCCGAACTTGCCGCAGTTGATCGCGGCGCAGTTCTCGTAGCGAACGTCCTTGATCACCTTGTTCGTCGTGCCCCAGGCGTTGTGGAGAAACCCGTAGGTCCCGGTGTCAACGGCCCTGCAGTTGATGAACTCAACGTCCTGCAGGGTCGGGGCATACACGGTCGGATCGTGGATCAGGAGGTAGACCGCCTGGATGCTTGCATCTGCGGTACCCGTGATGTTGTGGATCTTCGCGTGGCTTGCACGGATGTTCATCACGCCGAGCCACTTGACACCGCTGCTGTAACCGGTTCCCTTTATGTGGAACCCGTCCAGCGTGATGTTCTCGCGGTCGACGTTGATGCGTCCGTCGTGGGTGAAGACGAGGAACGTCTCCGATTCACCCTCCCCCATGAGAGTCGAGCCTGCCTTGGGAGCAATGATCCCTGCGCAGTTGTAGGTGCCACTGGAGAGGAGGACAACACCGCCCGAAGGCAGGGCATTCAGTGCTGCCTGGATCTCCACGTGATCGTTGACCCCATCACAGATGTAGGCAGCCGCCGCTTTATCGGCCGCACTGCTGTCGCTTGCGGCGACAATCGTGGTTGGGGTCGCTTCGAGTGCCCCGACGATCGGGACGAGCCCGACGATCAGGAACACTGCAATAAGAAGCTTGGTTGTCCGTCTATCTCGCATTATCTCACCTCTTGGGAGATACTCCATTATCTGATAGACTTATTTTAAAAGGTTTTTCAAATAGAATAGATTGATTTTAAAGATTTGAATCCCAAATAAACCCACCATTATTGAGATAATCAGAAATTTTCACCATTTGAGTAATTTATGCCGCAACGAATAAAATTATATACTAATTTGAAATTTAGCGCACACGCACCGCAAAAAACGCACCCCGACCGGGGACCCCGGGAGACACCCCGGGCGGCCGAACGGGGACCGGATACCCATTATAATACTGTGACAATTATAAAACTCGCGGAATTGTCCGGCACCCCGCGCCCGGCCGGCAGCCACCCCCTGCCGCACCCTCAGCACGATCCCGAGGTGACCGCCACGTTCTCAAACGTCACTGCACCGGCGGGAACCGTATTCGCGAGGGTGACGCCGTTCGCGAACGGCCCGATCTTCGCGGAGACGATCTCCATATCCTTGACCCGGACGTTTCGCGTCCGGTCGCCCTCGATCACGAACGGCTTTGATGATTGCGAGACAAGCCTGCCGGAATACTCGACGTTCTCGTTGTTCCTTGCCCATATCAGCGTCTCCGCCCGGTCGCCCGACGCATAGATGTTGACGACGGAGTTAGAAACCGGCCCCCCCTGCGATCCCCCGAGGTTCGTCGCTTTACCATCGATCCCGGCCGGATTCTCCAGGGAGAAGTTCTTGATCACGACATCGCTCGCGAGGTCGATATGAAGGCCGTAGCCGCACGAGTCGATGCTCGAACAGTTCTCGAGCACGAGCGACGGGGTTATCGAGCGCGTCGGGGCAGCGTAGAACGATGCGGGCTGGACGATCCGGTAATCGGTCTTCCCGGCTCCGACGCTGTGGTCGACGCAGTTGTAGAGTTTACCGCCATTCGTCGCGTAGAACCCGTGCCGGCTGTTCCCCTCGGAGTAGCAGTTGATGAAGGTGATGTCCCCCCGTGGGGCGTAGAATCCGCACCCGAAGTAGTGGGTCGACATGTCGTCCTCGCGGTACGCCCGCGTCGGGTAGGCTTTCTGCCCGTTGTTTTTGCTGATGCAGTTCGTGAGGATGCAGTCGCGCTTCTCGGGGTCCCACTCGAAGTGGAACCCGGACTCCAGGTTCCCTTCCGCGATGCAGTTCGTCACCCGGAGTCCCTCGATGTCGTTGAGCTCCGCGAAGTCGAACCCGGTCACCCAGGGGTTGAACGCCCCGTACCTGCCGCAGTTGATCGCGGCACAGTTCTCGTAGCGGACGTCCTTGATCACCACGTTCGTCGTCCCCCAGGCGTTGTGGAGGAACCCATACGTCCCGGTGTCCACCGCCCTGCAGTTGACGAACTCGACGTCTTCGAGGGTCGGGGCGTAGACATCGGGGTCGTGCAGCAGGAGGAAGACCGCCTGGGTGGTTGCATCCGCGGTCCCCTCGACGCCGAGAACCTTCGCGTGGCTCGCATAGATGGTGATCACGCCGAGCCAGTGGTCGGCCCCGACCTTCGGGTAACCCGTGCCCCTGACGTGGAAGTTATAGAGCGTGACGGACTCGCGGGCCAGGAGGAGCCGCCCGTTATTCGTGAACTCGACGAACGTCGCATCCGCCCCCTCCCCGCGAAGCATCGTCTTCGCGCCCGGGCGGATGTTCCCCGCGCAGTTGAACGTGCCTTCCGTGAGAGCGACCGTGCCGCCCGAGGAGAGTGCATCGAACGCCCCCTGGATCTCCTTCTGGTCGTCGGTGCCGTCGCAGGTGTAATCGGCCCGGGCTTTTGCCGCCGGGCTGCTGTCGCTCGCCGCAACGACGATCGTCGGCCCGGCGGTCTCCGGGGGCACCGCCGGTGTCGTCGGGATCGGGGTGATCGGCGGCGGAGGGGGGGGCGGGGGCACCGGGACCGGCGGGTAGACGTGTATGATCAGCACGACGGCGACGATCACCGTGAGTATGATCGCGATGGCGATGAGGATGCGCCGTTCTCTCTTCCCGAGCTGCAGTCCCGCCGACATAAAACCAACGACCCGTTCGCTACCCGGGGGAGTCGCGAGGGACCGGCGACGCCTACGGGATCATACCCTTATGGCACGGAAGTACCATTTAAGGATTTAGCCGGCCCGCCCCCGCCGGAGGGTCCCGCCTGCGAGCCGGGGAGGGAAACCGCCAGTTCCGGGGGCCGGGGTATTTACGCATGACGCATTCCGCGCCCCGGAACCCTATGCCGTGCTGCTGGCCGGCAGCACCTCGAGAGCGGTCAGGTCCGCGCCCCCTTCGCTCGTCCACTCGACCGCCACCGGACGGGGGGCGTCGGAGACGATCCTCCCGGAGTATGTGACGTTTCTGTTGTCGACGATGGAGATCAGTGTCTGCGGCCGGTCCCCAGACGCAGTGAGATCGATCGTCGAACTCGAGATGCCTGCATCGATCGTCGAGTTCACCGGGAGTTCGTGGGAGGGGCACCCGAGCATCGCCCCGACCCCGTCGATGCCCGCCGGATCGGTCATGGTGAAGTTCCTGATGAGCGCGTTCTCCGTGCCGCAGAGAAAGAGGCCCCAGCCGTGCGACCCGATACTCCGGCAGTGGTCCATCACGATGGAGGGGTTTCTCGATACGGGCAGGGACTGGAGGATACAGTAGGATATGGGCTTTGCAGAGGAGGCCTGGCCGCGACCGGTCTCACTCTCGGTGCAGTTGTAGAGGAGCATGCCTTCCGGGTTGATGACGTAGAACCCGAACGCACCGTTCCCCTCTGCCCGGCAGTTCACCAGCGCCACCTCCCCTCCCGGGAGGTAGAAGCCGGCGCCGAAGAAGTCGGGGTCGCCCACCAGGTAGTCGTCGGGATAGGGTTTCCGGCCGTTGTTGCGGCTCACGCAGTCGGTGAAGACGCAGTCGCGCTTCCCGGGGTCCCACTCAAAGTGGAACCCGGACTCCAGGTTCCCTTCCGCGATGCAGTCCGTCACCCGGAGACCCTCGATGTCGTTTAATTCCGCAAAGTTGAACCCGGTCACCCACTGGTTGAACGCGCCGGCGCTCCCGCAGTTGATCGCGGAGCAGTTCTCGTAGCGGACGTCCCGGATCGTCGTGTTCTCACTTCCCCAGGCGTTGTGGAGGAACCCATACGTCCCGGTGTCAACGGCCCTGCAGTCGACGAACTCGATGTCTTCGAGGACGGGGGCATAGACGTTCGGGTTGTGCAGCAGGAGGAAGACCGCCTGGATGCTCGCGTCGGCGGTGCCCGTGACATTCTGGACCTTCGCGTGGCTCGCGTAGATGGTGACGACGCCGTGCCACCGGGTGAGGTCGAGGGTCGTGTTCGTGCTCGTATTCACGTAGTGTGAGCCCGTGACGTGGAACCCGTCCAGGGTGACGTTCTCTTCCGAGACGTTCAAGAGCCCGTTCCGGCTGAACTCAAGGGACGTCCTGTCCGGCCCCTCTCCAAGAAGCGTCGTTTTGGCGGCGGGGACGAGGCTGCCCGAACAGTTGAACGTGCCTTCCGTGAGACCGACCGTGCCGCCCGAGGGGAGTGCGTCGAACGCCGCCTGGATCTCCACCTGGTCGTCGAGGCCGTCGCAGGCGTAGTCTGCGCGGGCTTTAGCCGCCGGGTTGCTGTCGCTCGCCGCAACAATGATCGGTGCGGCGGCAGCACACTGGACGAGCAGAAGGGCGGCAACCAGGAGTATGATCGGGAGGTTCACGGCGAGGGGGTCTGATGCTTTCTGATGCGGGCGGGTAGTCATCACGCTCCTCGAAGAGATCGTTCTGGGCTGCCGGAGACTCGCCCCTAATATAGCAGCAGGGATATAAAAATCCATGCGCGGATAAATTCCCATACGCCGCCATCAGCGGGGTTTCAGAGTGCACGAGGGAGGTGACCGGAACCGGCCCGGATGCCGGGGGGAGAGCCCCTGCGCCGGCCCCGATCTCCCCGGGCAACGGGGCGGAGGAGAGCTGCCGAACCGGCTGAACGGCGGGGCGATGCGGGCCGCCGGAGGAATTGTATATAAAGAGAGACAATATTATTCGGGAAATATGGCCAGCAAGAAGGAAGTCACCATCGGGATCACCATCAACCTCGAGAACTACGAAAACCTCCGTCTCGAAGTCGAGGGGGATGTAGAGACCCACGAGGATGTGGACGACCTTATCACATTCCTCGACGGGATCCTTGCCCGGCTCGGGCGCGGCGATCAGGCGACCGCCGAGCGTGTGGACGCATACCGGCGCCGCGTTCTCGCGGCAAGGCCCGCGACCCCGCAGGTACCGCTCCCGGAGAAGGAGACCCCTGAACCCGCCGCCTCGGTGACGGAACCGACCCGCCCGGAGAAGGAGACCCCTGAACCGGCTGCTCCGGTGCCGGAACCAGCCCATCCGGAGGAGAAAGCCTGCCCGACGCCGGAGGTGATCGCAGCGGCGATCCCGCCGGCGCCCGAGAAGCCGGAGGAGAAGCTCCCTGTTCAACCGGAGGCACCCTCGGCGCAGGCACCGCCCAAGAAACCGGAGGAGAAGCCCCCGGCAAAGCCGGAAGCACCCCCCGTACAGGCACCGCCGCAGCAGGAGCCGGTTCCGGAAAAACCGTCCGGGGCTCCGGCGGAGGACGTCTGCGAGGCCTGCGGTGCGGAAGTGACGAAATCGCAGGCGAAACTCTCCCAGCTCTTCATGAGCAAGACGCTCTGCAAAAAGTGCATGGAACAGCCGTAATCCCTGTAGTGACCAGCGCGATGAGGAGAACCCAATCTGGAGGATATAAATACTACCATACCCGAGGATTCTATAATGAAGAAGAACCTGCTCATGTGGGACGAGACGCTATTCCGGGATCCCGAAGTATTCGAGATCGATTACGTCCCCGAGCAGTTCAACCATCGTGACGCCCAGATCCGGGAGCTCGCGTTTCAGATCAAGCCCGGGATGCGGGGGGCGAGGCCGCTCAACACCATCTGCCGCGGCCTCCCGGGAACCGGGAAGACGACGAGCGTGAAAAAAGTCTTTGCCGAGATCGAGGAGGCCACGAAGAAACTCATCCCGGTCTACATCAACTGCCAGATCGACAACACGAAGTTCGCCATCTTCTCCCAGATCTACCGCCGCGTCACCGGACACCCGCCGCCGCCGTCGGGCACGTCGTTCAAGCAGGTCTACGACGCCATAGCGAAGGTGCTGCAGCGCGAGGAGCAGGTGCTCCTCGTGGCGCTCGACGACGCGAACTACCTCCTCTACGAGAACGAGATCAACCAGGTGCTCTATCCGCTGCTCCGCTCACACGAGGCCTATCCGGGCGTCCGGACCGGTGTCGTCGCCATCGTCAGCGATATGTCCGTCACCCTGCAGACCGAGGTCGATGCACGGGTGGCATCGGTCTTCCGCCCCACCGAGATCTACTTCCCGCCCTATTCGGGGGAGGAGATCCACGGCATCCTCGAGGAGCGTATCCTGCAGGGCCTCTACCCGAACGTCATCCGGCCCGATATGCTGGATCTCGTGGTGGAGCAGACGATGAAGAGCGGCGACCTCCGTGTCGGCATCGACCTCCTGAAGCGTGCGGCCCTGAACGCCGAACGGGAGGCGCGGCGGTCGGTCGAGCAGGAGGACGTCTGCAAGGCATACGAGGTCTCCCGGTACCTCCATCTCGCGTTTTCGCTCCGGGCGCTCAAGGCCGAGGAACGGGAGGTGCTGGCCAGGATCGCGGATATGTCGGCCCGCGACGACCAGGAGATGAACGCCGGCGACGTCTACCGTTTCATAAAAGAAGAAGGCGGCGGGGTCAGTTACACCAAGTTCTATGAGATCATCCAGAAGTTCGACTCGATGCGGCTCTTAAACCTCCACTACCGCCAGGGAAGGGGGCGGACGCGGCTGATCAGTCTCCGGTACGATCCCGGGCGCGTGCTGGAGCACCTGGGGCAGGAGCAGACGATTTCATAATCCTTATCAGTTCCCCCGCCGTTTGTACTCTGATGAGGTTTTCCACATGCTCAGCGTGAACGAACTGGCACTGGATATTTTTGAGGAACTCTTCGAATACGCCGAGGAGTTCGATGCCGTCCCGCACGAGCTCGACAACGGCGCACGCATCGTTGACTGCGGCGTCAGCACTCCGGGCGGGTACCTGACGGGAAGACGGTTCACCGAGATCTGCATGGGCGGGCTCGGCGAGGTCGACATTTCGATGGGCCGGATCAAGGAGTTCCCCATTCCGTTCATCGAGGTCAGCACCGATTTCCCGTCGATTGCGTGCCTCGGCGCCCAGAAGGCGGGCTGGACGATCAACGTCAACAAGTACTTCGCGATGGGGAGCGGTCCCGCGCGGGCGCTCTCCCTGAAGCCCAAGCACACCTACGAGGTGATCGAGTATGAGGACGAGTTCGACTACGCGGTCATCTGCCTCGAGAGCGACCACCTCCCGAACGCCGCGGTGATGGAGAAGATCGCCGAAGAGTGCAACGTGGACGTGGCGAACACCTGCGCGGTCGTCGCCCCGACGGCATCGATCGTCGGCTCGGTCCAGGTCGCCGGCCGCTGCGTGGAGACGGCGGTCTACAAGCTGAACGAGCTCGGGTTCGACACGAAGAAGATCACCGCGGGTATCGGCCACGCCCCGATCGCGCCCGTCAAGAAGGACGGGACGAAGGCGATGGGCAGCACCAACGACGCGACGATCTACCACGGCAGCATCATGCTGACGATGAACGCCCCGGAGATCAAGGACTACCTTGACAAGATCCCGAGCAACACGTCCAAGGGATACGGAAAGCCGTTCTACGACATCTTCAAGGAAGCCAACTTCGACTTCTACCAGATCGACACCTCGCTCTTCTCCCCGGCGGAGGTCGTCATCAACGAGCTCTCCGAGGGCAAGGTCTACCACGTGGGCGCCGTCAACCCCGAAGTGACGCTGAAGTCCTTCGGGTTCATCTGAACTCTTTTTTTACGGTTCATTTCGCAACGTTCGATCTTCTAGATACCGTTCAATCAGAGATCGAATCACCGGGAACTCATCACCAATAGTGCTGTCGGGAGTTGTGGAAGGCAATTCTCCGGCGCAGCCCCGGGATCTCCTTCGCTGCCTCGCGTCTTTCCCGTGAGACCATATGGCTGTCGGCTCCGTTACCACACGCGAAGCCGCGAAGAACGCGAAGTCTGCAGAGCCTGAACTTCCTTCTCGCCTATTCCAATAAAGCATCCCTGCGAGCGCGAGCCGCGAAGGACAGTAGATGCCGCGCACGACAGCCCCGGAATCCGGAGCAGGCAACACGTTTATCCGTCACGGTGCAAAACACTGTAAGGCATCCACGGGGCTTGTGGTCTAGCTGGTTATGACGTCTCCCTTACACGGAGAAGATCGCCGGTCCGAATCCGGCCAGGCCCATTTCTTTTGTAGAATACTTCATACGGTTCTGAGTGCTCCTGCACGTTCGCCTGAGGTCACGGCGCGGCTTCTTTTCACCGGGTGTCGCCACGCAAGGGAGAGTCGGAGGAACGACGGCCCTGAGGGACCTCAGGGCTCTGGTCGACCGCGGTATCGTTGAGCAGGTGGGCACGTCGAAGAAGACGCAGTACGTCTTGCGGAAGGAATCACTGTGAAGGGGGGATATTCCCAGAGCGTTCCGGCGAAACAGGGGATGATCCAGGCCGAGAGCCGGGTAGATGCCCGACCGGCCGTGGATAAATGAACGATAAGACGAACCAATCGAGGATGAGCGATAGGTGTCTGGCGGACAGTGATGCAGCGTGATCGTTCGCCCGGCGGATCCAGTCCTCGGCGACCCGGAACCGCCGGAACCCGGGCATGCTCTTTGACCTGATCAAGTGCCGGGCCCGGCTCTTTTACCTGCAACGAGAGCGCGGGGAGGGCTGGTCTCGGCCTTCGCCCGCTCAAACGTCCGGTGGTCGGGGATCCCTGGGATGCCGCCGCGAAGTCCTCCGGCCGGGCGAATATCTGCGGGGTGCGACGGTTCACAGTACCGGAGCATGAGCACCGTTAGGTGCGAGGGCTGCCACGTGAGGCTGGTGCGGGATGGGAACGGCCGGGATGGGGTGCGGTGAGTGACTTCCCAAAAAGAGGTTGTTTTATGGATACTCTTTATAGATCATCTGGTGATGTATTATCATTATCATGCATAGGCCCTATGTAGGCCTGTATACTTGCATGATCCGCGGGGTGCGATGCAATGAGAAATCTGAACTACCGTATCCTCCTCCGGAAGGAGCCGGAAGGCGGGTATACCGTCACCGTACCGACCCTTCCAGGGTGCGTCACCTATGGGGAGACTGTCGACGAGGCGATAACGATGGCGCGGGAAGCTATCGAGCTCTACATTGAACATCTCCAGGAGAAGGGCGAAGAGATTCCCACCGAGGAAGGACTCCTAGAATACACCCTCACCGTCGAGGCACATGCCTAAACTTCCGGCGCTCACGGCGCAGAAGGTCATGAAGATCCTGGAGAAGAAAGGATTCGTGCTGGACCGCGTGAAGGGGAGCCACCACATCTTCTATCAATTGGAGACGAAGCGCCGGGTTGTCGTCCCGGTACACGGGCGCGATCTCCCGCCCGGCACGCTCTGGAGATCCTCAAACAGGCCGGGATAGAGCGGGAGGAAATTGAGGATTTTTTGTAATACGGCAGCCTGGATACTGTTCAGCGTTCCCGGAACAAGTCCATCTGCCGGGTGCCCGGCGATAGTGATCCTGCCAGACTTTGACGGATGCTTATACTGCCGGTGGCAGCCATTAGATACCATCCGTCCGCTTCGATCATCTTTACGCAGTCTTTTTTTTCCTGCCGCTTTCCGGTATGGCGATCGAAACCTCCGGGGGCCCCGGGTGGCCGTCGTATCACGCGCCCAGTATGAAACAGGGTATGATGGCGCTCACATCTCTTACGTTATCCTCTGCGCTGCATGCCTCACCGACCGAAGACCGGCCCGCTGCCATTCTCCCTGACCCGGCCTCGAGCACCGCCGTCGAGCCCTGCAGGGGTGATCCGGTGCAGGCGCACCCGCAATCATTATTATTTCGCGGAGACCATGATGGTTATCGAGTTCAGGGGTGGTTTTCCGGATGACAAAGACGCTGAAAGTTCTCTTTGATGGAACGGTCTTCCGGGCCTGTCGACCTTGAGGCAGGGAAGAAATATACTATTACCATACAACTCTCCCCGGAGAACTCCGACGTAACCACCGATCCGGCCTTCGATATAGCGTCGCTTGCCGTAGACACCCATATCAGCGACCTCGCAGCGATGGGTACCCGTATCTGGAAGATTCAGGAGAGACCCCCTTCCCCAAGGGGAACCCCTTCGCCCTCAAAAGACTGATACGGGGTGAGCGTCATACTAACCGGTATAGATACGGGCGGGCAGAATGGCAGGACGCACATTAACCAGGACGGCACGGGAGGCTATCGTCGCGATACTCACCAGAAACGATGCCGAGTGGATCGCAATCTTCGGCTCCTATGCGCGGGGATCCTCTCCTCCCCGGTCCGGCGTATCGAGAGGGCCGTCTCAACGCGATAGGCATACCCGGCCTTCCGGAACGGCCCAATAAACCGTGGCCGGTTTCATTCATGGAAGAGAGCGATCGTGTTGCACCAGAGAACAATCCTCCTATCCAGCTCAGCCAAAGACTTCCACTCCATCAAAGAAGATAGAAGTCCTGCCGGCGTTATCCTCGCCCTGAATCGTTGCTATCCGGGGTACAGCGTTGACACACCCCTTACCCGGGATCGTCAGGTATGCAAAGTCGGGCCCCACATCCAGGAAAATTCTGCCCCAGGTATGCAGATCCACACCCTTAAAGCGCCTGAAATCCGGATCGGTCTCGGTCTCGATGAGCCAGAGGTCCATCCTCCCCCGCCCCATCGCCACGGTCTTAGAGAACGCCTCAAGGTCGATATTCTGGGTGAAGTTCAACTCAAAGGCGCCCAGACCGTCATCCCTCAGGCCTGTTGCCTCAGCAAGCGCATCCTCATAGAGATTCGCCATGTCAGAGATCGAGAGCATAACCTCGTCAACATCGGTCGCCCTGTTGATGGTCACCTTTCCATTACTGTACCACTCCACGGCCAGCGTCACCGAGTCTTCCTTGAGTTTCTGCCATCGCGTGCTGTATATCGCGAAACTCTCCTTCGCCGTATCCAGCACTTCCGCGAGGCCGGGTATCTTCTCCGTCGCCCCATACCATGCTTTCAGGCTGAAACGTCCTGCCTCGTCATCCGATGCCAGACCATCGGAGAACTTCAGGCCAAGACCCCGCTGTTGCCACGGTTCTTTGACGTCGTAGTGGAGGAGATGGCTCCTGGACAACCAGCACCGGTCAAGAACCTTTATGTGCTTGACCCAGCCGTCGGTGATTGCATCCGCCTCTGTCGCATCAAGTAAGGTATACAGTATCCAGACGCGCTCACGGGTTGTATCCAGGAAGAGGATATTGGGCGACGAAGATCCACGATTAACATACCAGCCGCCGGCGTCGAGACTGCTCCAGGTTCCAAGAGGGCAGCCGACCTCGTTGATCGGGTAGTTGGTCTCCAGCAGGTAGGCTTTGAACTGCGTGAGGTGCGTCTGACCATATCGTGCCAGAAGCGCCTCATTATCCTCGAACCCTGCCTGTAACATCTCCTTTAAGTCTTGAAGTGTCTGGATGCGCCCCATATCGATTGTTCAACAGTACGGAGAACATAGCGAAAAAGGTTTCTAATAGTTCCGGTAGCGCTTCCATATGGTGTCCCGGGGCATTCTGAACCTCGATCTTCTGGCCGCCACCCCCTCACCGCCCCGCAACCGGCCGGTGCACCCACTCTACAGGCTCACGGCGGAGAAGATCGTAGTCGGGGAGGGGGCGTCCCGGGCCGCCCGAACCCGCGCTGCGGACCCCGGCGGCCGGCAGACTAAAAAAAGAGAGAGGCCGGCGATCACCCTCGTCGAACCACGACCGCCACCGTCAGCCCCACCAGCACCAGAACAACCCCGAACCCGGGCGTCTCTCTCGGTGCAGGCGTCGATGCGGGAGCCGCCACCGCAATGACCGTGGGCAGACCCGGCGACGCCGCCGTCACCTCCAGCTCGATCGTTCTGTTCGTCTTCTCCACGAGGGCGCCGGTCGAGTTGTAGGCGCTCACCGAAAGCAGCCACGTCCCCGGCGGCATCACCGCGGTCTCAGTGAACGCGTGCCCGAACTCGTAGTTGGCGTACCCGACGTACCCGTCCTCGAACTCCCGTTCCAGGCAGCCGGTGAACGTGAACGCCCCGAGCGTCGCGTTCTCGTAGACATACATAACAATCTGGTCGTCGGGAACGTAACGCCAGGCACTCCCGGCGCCTGTCAGTTTCGTTGCGATCGGCCGGGTTACGCCATACAACGTCAGGTTCTCGCCCTGCACGATCGTCACCCGCTCCGGCGTCGTATCGACGGTTTTTTTGCTGTCGTTTCCGACCGCGCTGAAGTAGTTCTCACGCACCGGCCCGTCCGTGATCTCCGCACGGGTGTAGACGACCCGGGTATCGGCGGGGTATGCCACCAGCTTCCCGGTCAGCGACTCCGCCGCCGATGTCGTCCGGTCGACCCACGCGATCGAAGGCTCGCCGATGTCGTAGTGCGTGAACGTCGTACGATCGGAGTCCTCCAGGCCATGCATAAGGATCGCGGCAAGTTCGACCTGCAAGGTCGCGGAGGTGTTGCCGATGTTGTAGATCACGCAGTCGTTCCGTGCGCCGGCGGCGGTATCGGCCGCCGTCCCCTCAAGGCCGTTCACCACCTCGATCGCGTTGTTTGCCTGCCACCGGTCCGGGATCTCGTACCCGCCCTCACCGCTCCGGAAATATCCCGGGAACCAGTCGATGTAGACCCGGAGCGGCGGCATTTTCTCATCTGCCCAGCCAATCACGCTCTGCTTGTTCGACTCGGGGCGGAACACGCCGAGGGACGCGTGAGTCTTCCCGAAGACGATCTCTCTTTCCACCTGCTCTCCGGCGAGATCTCCGTCCAGCCCTTCCACGACCAGTGTATAGGTTCCGGCAGTCAGGTCCCGGGCGATCGGCTCGAGCCTCCCGCCGCTGACATCAGTGTAACTCCCCATCCCCCGGGTCACGCCGCCCTGCACCAGGACGAGGTAGTAGGTATGGGTCACCAGCAGCTTGTTGCTGCCGTTCTCAAACCCCCCGGGCTCGGTGACGACGTCGGGAGCAAGGAGGCCGCCCCACTTCTCCGGAACGAGGCTCATGTTCACCGAACTCTCCGGCGTGACACCGGTCTCGTTGACGCAGCTCGCCACCGTGCGGATGATGGTGCCGTCGCCGTCTTTCAGAACGACGCGGATGTTCCCGGGATGGTCGAGCGGTGCAGGAAAGAGACCGTAGACATAGAAATCCCGCATCTCGGCAAAAACAGTCTCGTTCACGGAGGGTTCCGTGATGACGAGGTTCCCGGCAGGCATGGCGGTCACGGCAGATCCGGCCGGCATCGCCAGGATGAGGATGACAAGAGCGACCTTCAGGGGTTGCGGTACACACATGGTTGAGAAAAAGACATCCGCAACATTAAATATACCGGAATCGAAAGGCAGCGGCCGGAGGAGATGCGGAAAAAACCCGGGATATCGATCACCTACCCGGATACAACGCGCGATTTGTTCTTCCCGGGGTACAACCCTCCGCTGCCGACCGTACTCAGGGTTCATTCACGCACACCGGGCAGCAGGTCGCGGGGATACTCATGCCGCATCTCCATGGTGAAACAGTGCCGCGACAGACCCGCACAGGTCAAAACACCGCCTCCTCATCCGGAGACGCGTAGCGACGGGCAGCATTGCCGGCACCGCCCGTCCCCGGCACCGCAACCTATATGACCCGGAGAGCCGGAATGTCGCTACGATACACTATGAAGTTAAGTGCAAGGAACCAGCTTCCCGGGAAGGTAACGGCTGTTAACATGGGCGTGGTCACTGCAGAGGTCGTCATCGCGCTCGACGGCGGCGGCGAGCTCGTCTCGGTCATCACGAAGACGTCCGTCGAGAACCTCGGGATTGCCGTCGGCAAGAAGGTCCACGCCGTGGTCAAGTCGACCGAAGTCATGGTCGCCGTCGACTGAAAACCCACTCACCTCTTTTGCCCCGGCCGGGGTGCCAACACATAAGTACGCAGGCAACCGTTCTGCCGGCATACCCACCGTGAAAGTATGGTACGAGAATACCCTCCTCTGCTGATAGCCCTCACCATCTGCGCCCTGGTGACCGTGCTCGCCGGCGCCTACGCCTTCCTCGCGAACGGGGCCGCACCCCCTCCCGGAGAGCCCGGCCCACCTCCCGTCCCGGCAGCAACACCGGTGGCGACGGGCACCCCGGTGCATATCGCGTCCCGCACCTTCTCGATCACCGTCACCCCGTCGTCCTCCACCACCCGGCCGGGAGACACCGTCAGGCACACGCTCATGGTGCATCCCGAAGACGGGTTCTCCGCGCCCATCCAGGTCAGGGTCTCGGCTACGGCGCTCGGCGGCGTATATCGCGAGGAACGCGACCTCGGCACGGTCGCCGCACCCTATCCCCCGCTCACCTACGAGGCCGTAACCCCCGACCTCCCGCCCTTCATCTCCACCGCGACCGTGGACGCCGTGGTCACGGCGAGCGGGGGAGGCACCGTCCGGACCGAGCGGGTGCAGCTGGTCATCAGAAGGTAGAGCGCCGGGACCGCATATCGGCCGGCATGGCAGTATCTCAACTCCTGCACCCCCGCACCGCGGGGACGCTTCCGAGATCACCCAGAATTATCCCCGAATCTTACAAAATCACTCAAAACAAACGACGAACCTGAGCCACCCGCACGGCCTCCAGGAAGGTTACCGGGGCCGGCTTCCGCAACGGGCGATCCAGAGAATACCTATAATATAGAGAGTATTGTCTAAACCCCTTGATTTCCACTGGAGATTTTGGCAGACGGGCCTGAACTGCCCGGCGAGGGTGGGGCGATCTACCGCCGCCCGGTTCGGGATACCGGCAGAGGCCGCTCCGCCCCGGGGATATACCGGGGCAGAAAGAGACCGAAACGGCAGATCGTCGCTGCTCCGGCCGTAGAGACCACTCACTCCACCGCATCGAACCAGACGGGGTCGGGGCAGTCCGGCGGCCCGCCGTAGTTGATGGTGATCTCCTCGCCCTTTGCAATGGGCCGGTGGGCGGAGATGCGGACCGCGCCATGGAGGTGATCGCAGACATGATCCGCGTTCGCGTGGTAGGAGTGGTTGTAGAGCGACCCGTAGCCGAGCGCCACGGCGACAGACTCCCCCCACCCGAAGTAGTAGTCGAAGAGGTGCGTCTTGTCGAGGTGCTCCTCCGCTCCCGCGAGGACGATCACCGGGCAGACCTCGATCACCTCGCCGGCCGCGAGGTCCCTCCGGGCGAAGACGCCCCGCCCGCGGGACTCCGATGAACCGACGTACACCGCCTCCGGAGGGAAGAAGGCCCCTCCCGTATCCCTGGAACTCTCGATCATCTCTGACTCCACAGTATGGATAAGAGCAGTTTGCCCCCTCAGGCAAAAAGGCTGAGCGAAAGAATGTTGTAGTCGCACGACTCCACTGGCTCCAGGGAGGGAAAACGATCGGGGACGTCATCGTAGCGCACGACCTCTTGAAGCGGTTCGGCGACCTCGTCGCTGTCGACCGGATCGCCTTCCGGGTCAGGGAAGGGGAGGTCTTCGGGTTTCTCGGCCCGAACGGAGCGGGGAAGACGACGGCCATGAAGATGATCCAGTGCATCTCCCCCAAATCCGGCGGAACCCTGGAGGTCTTCGGCATGGACGTCGACACTCAGGCGCGCCGGATCAAGAGTCGGCTCGGGGTGGTGCCGCAGGAGAACAACCTCGACCCGGATTTCTCGGCCTACCGGAACCTGCTGATCTACGCCCGGTACTTCGGCATACCGAAGCGGGAGGCGGAGAAGCGGGCCGGCGAACTCCTCGCGTTCATGCAGTTAGAGGAGAAACGGGACGTCCTGGTCGACAACCTCTCGGGCGGGATGAAACGGCGGCTGATCATCGCCCGGGCGCTCGTCAACGAACCCGAACTGCTCATCCTCGACGAACCCACCATCGGGCTCGACCCGCAGGCGCGGCACCTGATCTGGGAGAAACTCAGGAGCCTCCAGGCCGAAGGAAACACCCTCGTCCTCACCACCCACTACCTCGACGAAGCGGAACGCCTCTGTGACCGGCTGGTGATCATGGACCACGGCAGGATCCTCATCGAGGGCGCCCCGGCGGACCTCATCCGGGAACATGCCGGGAGCAACGTCGTCGAGGTCGAGCGGACAGAGAAGGCGGTCGCCCGCCTGGAAGAACTCGGAGTGAACTACGACCTTGCCGGCGACGTCCTCCAGGTATTCACGGACCGCCCGAACGAGATCGCACAGGAGCTGCTCGAGGTCTGCCGGCACGAGGCGGCGGTGACGGTCAGGCCGGCAACCCTCGAGGACGTCTTCCTGCGGATGGCGGGGAGGAGACTGCGGGAGTAGCGATGGTCGACATCACCACGAGAGTCCGGAGTGTCTGGCGGAGGAACTGGGACGCCTTCCTCAGGACCTACCGGGTGAACTTCATCCCGCCCTTCGTCGAGCCGGTCCTCTACCTCCTCGCGCTGGGGTTCGGTCTCGGGACTTACATCGAGGCGGTCGACGGGATCCCCTACCCCGTCTTCATCGCGCCCGCCCTCGTCTCGATATCGGTGATGTACTCGGCCTTCTTCGAGTGTACTTACTCCTCCTTCGTCCGGATGTACTACCAGAAGACGTTTGACGCAATCATCGCGACACCCGTCAGCATCGACGAGGTGATCGCCGGCGAGATGCTCTGGGGCGCCACACGGGGGATGATCTACGCCACACTGATGCTCCCCGTCCTCCTCATCTTCGGCGTCGTCGCCATGCCGTCGTCCCTGCTCCTCATACCCTTCGCGTTCCTCGCCGGTCTCCTCTTCGCGGGCATCGCGATGTGCTTCACGGCGATCACACCGAGCATCGATGCGCTGAACTACCCCTCGTTCCTCTTCATCACCCCGATGTTCCTCTTCTCGGGGACGTTCTTCCCGCTCGACCTCTTACCGGAACCGATCCAGTACTTCGCCCTCGCCGCTCTGCCGCTCACGCACGTCGTCAGCATCAACCGGGCGATCACGCTCGCGGCGTTTTCGCCGATGAACCTCCTCAACCTCGCCTGGATCGCGGCGGCTACCGTGATCTTCTTCCTCCTCGCCATCAGGCTGATGCGAAGACGGCTCGTCGTGTGACGGCGGTTAAAAAAAAGGTTAAAATCGGGGTTTTCTGTGCTTCGGGAGGCAGTCCCGGCAATAGACGGGTCTGCCTTCGGTCGGCTTGAACGGAACTTCACACGCTTTGCCGCAGTCGGAACAGACCGCCTTGTGGAACTCACGGGGGCGGTCGTCATAGGAACGGGGGCCCCTGCGGGGATATCTCTCTTCCATTGGAATTTCACTCACTCAAGGATTCAGTATTCTTACTGGCTACTCAGAACCGGGGTTTTCTGTGCTTCGGGAGGCAGTCGAGGCAGTAGACGGGTCGACCCTCCGTCGGCTTGAACGGAACTTCACACGCTTTGCCGCAGTCACCGCAGACTGCTTTGTGGAACTCTCGGGGCCGGTCCTGGAACGATCTGGGGCCCCTGCGGGGGTATCTCTCTTCCATATACTTCAACCATGCAGATAGTCTGCACATAGTCAAACTACCTGCCTGCATAAAAAGGTGTTTCTCAGGGGTCCGGGGGCGGAGAGGGGGTGCGTGTTCGGGGTAGACCAGAGCCGGAACCCGCCCCTAAATGGGCTGTTTTCCTCCAGAAAGAGGAACATGGCGCAATGCTTTTATCGATACCATCCTATCGAGAGATCATCCAACTATGTACACGATAACCGTTCTCTTTTGCAACCCGGCAGAACACCAGTCCTATTCCGGAAACGGAGTCAGGGAGAGTGGGCCGGCATGACGGACGACGTCCACACCGACGAACCTCCCGATAGCAGGCGCAAAGGTAAACGCCGGGACAGGAAGACGATGGGGCCGGTCCCGAACCTTGAGGAGCACGTAAAGCCCGACTGGTGGCGGGGCATCTTCAATCGTCTCTACCTGAAGACCGATGGCGACGTCGTCGACGACCCCGGCATCACCGAGCGGGAGATCGACCGGATCGTCCGGGTCCTGCACCTCCAGCCCCACGAGAGGGTTCTCGACCTCTGCTGCGGCCAGGGCAGGCACACCCTCGAACTCGCGCGCAGGGGCTACAACGTCGAAGGCCTCGACCAGTCCCACTACCTGATCCAGCGAGCCCGGTCGACCGCGAAGAGAGAGGCGCTCCCTATCCGGTTCCGGGAGGGAGACGCCCGGCGGCTCCCCTACCGCACCGACACCTACGACGTCGTCCTCATCCTCGGAAACAGTTTCGGCTACTTCGACTCCGTCGAGGAAGACGTGCGGATCCTCACCGAGATCCGGCGTATCCTCAAACCCTGGGGGCGGGTGCTCCTGGACGTCGCCGACGGCGAGTACCTGCGCGAGCACTTCCAGCCGAGGTCGTGGGAGTGGATCGACGATACCATGTTCGTCTGCCGCGAGAGGTCGCTCTCATTCGACGAACAGCGCCTGATATCCCGTGAGGTGATCACGGACGTCGAGAAAGGCGTCGTGGCCGACCAGTTCTACGCCGAGCACCTCTACACCCCCGACGCGCTCCGGCGGCTCCTGGAACGGGCGGGTTTCTCCGGGATCGACTCCCATGATATCGCGACCGAGTCGCAGCGCAACCAGGACCTCGGGATGATGGAGCGCCGCCACATCGTCACCGCGCACGTCAGGAAGGAGTGGTCGGCGACGAAGACGAAGAGCCAGGAACGGGCAAAACACGTCGCGGTGGTCCTCGGCGATCCGGCCAAACCCGACGCCCTGAAACCCTCCTGCACCTTCGACGACGACGATTTCTACACCATCGACCAGATGAAGGCGGCGCTGCGGGAACTCCCCGGCTACCGGTTCACCTACCTCTGTAAACACGATACGCTGGTCCAGGATCTCCCGCGGCTGAAGGGGAAGGTGGACTACGTCTTCAACCTCTGCGACGAGGGGTTCAACAACGACCCGAGAAAGGAACTTCACGTGCCGGCGCTCCTTGAGATCTACGCCATCCCCTACACCGGGGCCGGCCCGCAGTCGCTCGCGTTCTGCTACGACAAATCGCTCGTCCGGGGGATCGCAAAAGAGATGGGGATACCGGTGCCGGACGCCTGTTTCATCACTCCGGGCGACCGCACCTACGATGCCGGGATGAAGTTTCCGGCGATCGTCAAGCCGAACGCGGGCGATTCCTCGTTCGGCATCACGCAAGAGAGCATCGCCCACACCATCGAGGAGCTCTCCGAGATCATCACGACGCTCCGGGCGACGCTCGGCTACGGGTGCTCGCTCCTCGTCGAGGAGTTCCTCACGGGAAAGGACATCAGCGTCGGCATCATCGGGAACCCGTCGGGATACAGCATGGTGCTGCCCGTCATCGAGGAGGACTACTCCGCCCTGCCCCCAGACCTCCCCCGGCTCTGCGGCTACGAAGCGAAGTGGCTCCCGGACTCGCCTTACTGGAAGGTGACGTCGAAACCAGCGGATCTCCCCGAGGAGACCGAGAAGGTGATCGTGCGGTGCTGTCTCGCCCTCTTCGAGCGGCTGGAGTGCCGCGACTACTGCCGGTTCGACTGGCGGCTCGACGAGCAGGGCAACCCGAAACTCCTCGAGGTCAACCCGAACCCTGGCTGGTGCTGGGACGGCCACCTCGCCAGGATGGCAAAGTACGCGGGCCTGACCTACCCCGAGATGCTCGGCCGGATCCTGAGAGCCGCGGAGGAACGGTTCGGGATGGAGCCGGAGCGGGAGACGCGCGAGACCGGTAAGGATCGCCCGTCGTTCGATCTCGGCCAGGAGACGGCCTGACCCCACAATTTTTTGTCCCCCGGGGCGGGCCGGCACCCATCAGTATAAAATGTCCTCCGGCACATAGATCAATTATATGGCCGACGAGTATCGGACCGCGACGGTCCAGGGCAGGGAGGTTCCCTACGATCCTGAGCAGTTACGCAAGATCAACGAGCACCCCTGTTACTCCGATAAAGCGTGCCACGCCTTCGGGAGGTGCCACGTCCCCGTAGCCCCGAAGTGCAACATCCAGTGCAACTACTGCATACGGGACTTCGACTGCGTGAACGAGAGCCGGCCGGGCGTGACGAGCAGGGTGCTCTCCCCGGAGGAAGCGCTCGACCTCGTGCGGAAGGTCATGAAGGAACATCCCTACGTGAAGGTGGTCGGGATCGCAGGGCCGGGCGAACCGCTTGCAAACCCCGAGACCTTCGAGGCGCTGCGGCTGATCCACACTGAGTTCCCGCGCCTGATCATGTGCATCAGCACGAACGGTCTCATGCTTCCCGAGTCGATCGAGGAACTCGCGAAGTACGATGTCGGGAACGTCACGGTCACGCTCAACGCCATCGATCCGGCGATCGGCGAGAAGATCTACTCCTGGGTCGAGTACGGCGGGAAGAAGTACCACGGGCGCGAGGCGGCCGAACTCCTCCTCTCCCAGCAGATGAAGGGGATCGAGATGGCGGTGGCAAAGAAGATGCTTGTCAAGATAAACACCGTCTACATCCCCGGGATCAACGACGAGCACATCCCCGAGATCGCGAAGAAGGTCGGCGAGATGGGGGCGTTCACCTTCAACGTCATCCCGATCATCCCGCAGTACAAGTTCGCCGGGATAACCCCCCCGACGCCGAAGGAGAAGCGGGAGATGCAGGACCGGTGCGAACCCTACATCAAGCAGATGCGCCACTGCGCACGCTGCCGGGCGGACGCGATCGGGAAACTCGGCCAGGACGTCCAGTCCTGCGTCTACCAGCAGATGAAGGATGAGAAGAAAGAATAATTTCATTTTCTTCCGCCGGACTGACCGGCCATGATGACGATCGTGCTTCGGGCAGACCAGCCGTTCGACCTCGACCTGACACTCGCCTGCGGGCAGGCGTTCCGCTGGGAGAAGACGGATGGGTGGTGGCGGGGGGTCGTCGACGACCGGGCCGTCCGGATACGCCAGGATGGAGACCTCCTCACATTCGAGGGGGCGGATGCGGGGTTCGTTTGCGACTACTTCCGGCTCGATCAGGATCTCCCGGCGATCCTCTCGTCGATCGACCGCGACCCGGCGATAGGCGCCGCCATCCGGGAGTGCCGCGGCCTCCGGCTTGTCAGGCAGCCGCCGTGGGAGTGCCTGGTCTCCTACCTCTGCGCCACGAACACGAACATCCCGGCGGTGAAGCGGCGGGTCGCACTGATGGCGGAGCGCTACGGGGAACCGGTGGACAACCCCTCCGGCAGGGCATACGCGTTCCCGGAGCCGGAGGCGCTCGCCGGGGTTTCGCACGGAGACTTATGGGACTGCAAACTCGGCTACCGGACGGACTATCTCTGCGATGCCGCCCGCCTCGCTTCCGAGGACCCGGACTGGGCGGAACGGGTCGCCGCCCTTCCGTTCGAGGAGGCGCGGCAGGCGCTGATGCAACTCCGGGGCGTCGGGCCGAAGGCGGCGGACTGCGTGCTCCTCTTTGCGTTCGGGTTCTTCGAGGCGTTCCCGGTCGATGTCTGGATACGCCGGATCGTGGGGGAGACGTATCTCCCGGATCTTACCGGCAAAAACTGCACCCCGGCGGAATACGAGCGGATCCGGCGATTTGCACGGGACTACTTCGGGGAGTATGCCGGGTACGCGCAGGAGTATCTCTACTGCGCACGCGGCCCGGCGCGCCGGGCGGGGGCGCCGTGACGGGTCACGGTGCCGGGACATATACGATTATTCTCGCCATCAGGCTGATGGGGTTACCGTTTTTCAGGATGAGGCGCCTCTTCGGGGCAGAGCATGAAGAGCCCCTCTGCACGCTCCGGGATGAAAGCGGGGCCCCGCCATTCTGTGTTATACGCTGACGGTACATGTCGGCATTTGGCATACTGCCAGGAACCCTCCGCTTCACCGTGCTCTCATCGAAGAGATCACCATGGAGTAACCATTATACTCAATATGACCCCATAGAATACTATGGTTACGACGATTCAACTTCAACCGGAAACCAAGTCTCGCCTGGATGATGTAAAGATCCATCCGCGAGAGACCTACGACGAGACGCTGAACCGCCTCCTTGACATGGCGTATGATCCGGAACCGCTCTCCGAAGAGTCCATGAAGAAGATTGAAGAATCCTTTGACGACATCCGTGCCGGTAGAGTTCGTCCCTTCGAGGAGTATGTGCAGGAACGTGGCCTATGATATGGCGACTGCTCATCACGGCAGGCGCCGAGCGGGACCTCGATATCATCCCGGAATTTGATCGCAAACGAATTAAGGATGAACTCTGTGCTCTGGCAGATGAACCGAACCCTAAATCTTATGTCAAAAAGATGAAAGGGCATTCACGCAATCCCCTGTACTCTTTTCGTGTTGGGCAGTATCGAGCGGTCCTCACCATCGAAGGTAATACCATGATAATCACCCTGGTCGAGGTCGGAGACCGGAGTAAGGTCTATCGGAAATATTGATCAGGCACAACGATCTGCATGGCGTGCCGGGGCGCTGAACGCAACGTTCTAGTAGTGTACGGCTTCCCACCAACTATCGCCATGACTGCCCCCGCCCCTCGCGGGCGGGGGAGGAGCGCGAAGCGCGGGAGGGGTGGGGCCACTACATATCTCTTCACTGGATGGAGAGGGGGAAGTCTCCCTCGCGAACCCTTTCGTAAATTTTCCTGCAATTCACATCACCACCATGGAAGAGCATTCGCCGCGGTCTGGATGACAGATGAGGAAGATACACAGGCAAGGCGAGGTCTCGCAAAGTGAGTTACCCCGCACGGGGCCAGAAACGAGGCGTCACTCCTCCTTCTTACGGACCCGCTCCAGGACGAGTGCGACCGCCGCGAGCAGGGCAAGGATGACGACGCCGAAGAGAGCCAGGAGCCCGACGCTGTAGAGGGGAACGGGCACTCCACAGACCCCGAGCACGGGGGAGGCCATACCGATTGCAACCTGTTTTTCCGGGGGCACGAACACCACCCTGCTGTCGGAAGCGAGATCCCGGTACCCGCGCATCGTCGTGCTGTAGAGGTGCGCCCTCGTCTCCGGGGGCATGCTCTCCAGGAACTCAGGGCAGACCCGCTCGTAGTACTCGCCCACCGACGCGTTCTCTGCGAGCATCTGTTCATATACCTCCGCGTGCGACTCGTTGAACGAGTACTCGATGGAGGTCTCCCCTGCGGCCGCTCCCGGCAGAAGTGCGGCAACCGCGAGGAGGGCGAGGATCAGCACCGTGTTCTTCTTCATGATCGTTTCCTGGGGGGGCGGGAGTCCGGCGGCCCCCTGCCGTGACCAGTGATGGGGGCAGGGGGCATAAAGCCGTTGCGGGACGTTATCCGGCAAAACTCTCGATGAACCCGTTCTCCCGCATCGAAAGGACCTCCTCCGGCGTCCCGTCGGCCACCACCCGCCCCTCTTCAAGGAGGCAGAGCCGGTCGCCGAGTTCAAGGGCGTCGCGGAGGTTGTGGGTGACGACGATGCAGGGGATGTCGGCGTTCTTTATCCGGCCGCGGAGTTCGCTCCGCATCGCACCTTGAGCCCGCATATCGACGGCCGCGAGCGGCTCGTCGAGGAGGAGAAGGTCCGGGTTGAGCACCAGCGCCCGGGCGAGGGCCACCCGCTGCCGCTGCCCACCCGAGAGCCGGCCGACGTTGACGTCTGCGAGGTCGGCGAGGTGCATTACGCGGAGCTGGTTCGCCACGGAAAAGGCGATCGTTGGCCGCGGAACCTTCCGGCACCGGAGGCCGAACGCCACGTTCTCGGCGACGGTCATGTGCGGGAAGAGGGCGTAGGACTGGAAGAGGTGGCCGACCTTCCGGTTCTCGGGAGGGATATTGGTCTTCCCTTCAGACGAGAAGAGCGTCCTGTCCCCGAGGGTGACTTCGCCACGATCGGGGGTGAGGATGCCGGAGATCAGGTTCAGCACCGTGGACTTGCCCGACCCGTTCTCACCGATGAGGACGAGGGTCTCGCCGGACCGGACCGAGAGCGTGACATCGAGGACGTAGTCCCGCAGCTCTCGGACGGTATGGATGGAGAGCATCAGTACTTCCTCCGGGTGACGATCTTCACGGCGGATATCACGGCGAACGATATCACGACGAGGATGATGGAGAGGCTGATCGCGGCGTTCATGTCTCCCTGCATGGTCGTGTAGATCGCAAGGGGCATCGTCTGGGTCCTGCCCTGGAAGTTCCCGGCAAACATGATCGTGGCACCGAACTCACCGAGCGCCCGGGCAAACGAGAGGATCGCACCGGAGACGAGTCCGGCCTGCGCAAGCGGGATGGTGATCCGGAGGGCGACCGTCCCGGGGGAGGCCCCGAGCGTCCGCGCCGCATCCTCGTAGAGGCTGTCGACCGCCTCGAAACTCGCCCGTGCCTGCCGGATGTAGAACGGCGAGGCGACGAAGACCTGGGCCATTACCACCGCAAGCGTGGTGAACCCGATCTGGATGCCGAAGAGGTCGAGGTACTGCCCGACCACGCCCCGGCGACCGAAGGCCATCAGCAGCGCGAGACCCGCCACCGCCGGCGGGAGGACGATGGGGAGATCCGTGAGAGTGTCGACGAGTTCCCTGCCCCGGTAGTCGCGCCGGGCATTCACCAGGGCAAGCGGCGTTCCGAAGAGGACGACGATCACCGTGCTCACCGTCGCGGTGACAAAGGAGAGCGAGAGCGCATCGAGCACCACCGGTTCGGTGAGGGAGCTGAGGAACTCCTCAGGTGATATCCTCAGGAAGAGCGAGGCTACCGGCAGCGTGATGAAGAGGAGGAAGAGCGCAAGAAGGGCGGCGGTGAGAAGGGTGAGGACCGCCCTCCATAACACCGTCCGGCCGCCGTGCGCGGATCTCCAGTGTTCAGCCGGAGATTGGGTCAAAACCATATTCTGTCAGGATGGCGCTGCCGTCCGGACCCCGGACGAAGGCTATGAACGACGCTGCTTCAGTCTTGCTCGCCGACTCCGCAAGGATGCCGAGCGGGTAGGTGGCCACGACGTTGTACTCGGCCGGGATATCGAACCGGGTCACCTTGGTCAGGTCGTCTTTTGAAACGTCCGACTTGTAGACGATCGCCGCATCCGCCTCGCCGAGCGCCAGTTTGGGCACCACGGAGCTCACCGCCGTCTCCTCGGAGACGACGTTCTTCATCACGGCGTCCTTGTAGGCCTGGCCGTAGGCCGGATCGGCGGCCATCTTGTCGAGCATCTGCCGGGTGTAGTCGCCGAAGGGAACGTCCTTGGTGCCGATGACGAGTTTCACACCCGGTTTGTTCAGGTCGGCAACACCGGCAATCCCTGCCTGGTTTTCCACCGGGACGATCAGGGCCAGGCTGTTCCCGAGGAACGGAGTTACGGTGCTGTTCTCCATGAACCCACCGTCCTGGAGCGCCTTCATGTGCTTCGTGCTCGCGGAGACGAAGATGTCCGCATTCGCGCCCTGCTCGATCTGGGTGCGGAGGGTCTGTGAGCCGTCGAAGACGAAGTCGACCTTGACGTTCTCGTTCTGTGCCTCGTAGGCCTTGCCGATATCCGTGAAGGCTCCCGTGAGCGATGCGGCGGTAAAGACCGTCAGGGTCGTCGTTTCGGGTGCCTGCTCGGTGGTCGTGCATCCCGCGACCAGGAGACCGGCGATCATCAGAAGACATATGGCAACAAGGGTTGCCGGGGTTGGGACTTTCATAATACTGACACCTTGTTCATAAAGAATTGCGGCACGGTATATTTAATTTAGATGATTTAGAGCCAATATAAACGATATTTGGTTTACCGGCTCGACGAGCATAAAAAGTATGCGTCGTTTCCGGAGATCCGCCACCCGGAGATGGGCGAAGTGCGGGGCATCAGTCGGATGAGTGGCCTGTGGGCAGGCGGTGCCGGAACGACGGAAAAGAAGATTTCGAAAGGATTTTCGGTAGTGCTCTAGCATAGAACTGATAATCGATCTCGGTGGATCCGACCGAAAATTTCCGTTATCGGGCTCTGGTAAAGCCCACCCTCTTCCGGCTGTCGTTCATCCCTGACGAGATTGGTGCCGGACCCGGTCTGTCTCTGAGTTCGACCAATTCTTTCAAGCATGTCCTCATGCTGTGGGCCGTGGTGGCTATCGCCATGGGGGTGGCGGCTCGTGGGGAGGGTCTTCCCCTCCCCTATCTCCAACGCGTAAAGATCCGTGCCCGTCATCAACCCCACCCCACCCCACCCGCGCTTCGCGCTCCTCCCCCGCTCCTCAAGGGCGGGGGCAGTCATGGCGATACCCGATGGAAAGCCGTGCACCTGACCAGCATGCAAGCGGGAACACCGGGATGGGATCTCAGATAACCAGTTGTTTCGTAGGGCACTACCGGATTTTCGGGTCGATCGTCCCGGAGCAAGAAGATTTCCCGCCTCACACAGGGGTGCCGCACGACCGGTACGGCCGCAGAAAGACGCACCCAGCCGGGCGAATGATCGACGATCAGGCACGCCGCCGTTTCACTTCATCAAGGAGCTCGCGGCGGACCCCCTCAATGCGCTCGTTCACCATACGGGAGAGGGGTTCATCCTCATAAATGCCGTATGCCGTGGTCTCCCGGCATCGAGCCTCTTCGAGCGTCTTGACCTTCGTCAGTTCCCCGATGACGGACTGTGCCATATTCGAGTACTCGCCGTTGTCAACTTTATCCTTCAGCCACCGGTAGAGGTGACCTGGCAGTCGTACGCCCACCTGTTTGCTTGAGACGCTGTCGGGAAGACCCATTATTCCATTCAGAGATTCCATTTGAACGATTATATTACATTGTTTTTATTTTTCCGGCAAGATACCATGAGATACCCATAGGTATCATTAAGCCGTCGGTAGCCCAACACCGATGTATGCGACAGAGCGGGCTGGCCGGTTTCGACTTGCCGAAAACCGCGGATAGGAGATTGAAATGCAAGAAGAAACTCCATTAGAGGAGATCGACCTCATGCAAAGCAGGAGGGGGTGCCGTGTGCGCGGTTCGGATCGGAGGACAGGGATCACATGCCCGCCGGATGACAACGGGGACGGCACCCGCGCTCCCTGTCCCTTCTGTGGGTGCCGACGCTACATCGAGGATGCCGTTGCCGTCGATCCGGAGGTACATACCCCTCACCAGTGCCTTCGATGCGGCCGTTGGTTCGATGGCAAAAGACCGGTGTGCCCTCGGTGCGGGTCTCCGGGAGAATGTATCGGGGTTGTCAATGCCGCCGAGCGCGGCATCTACACACAGTACCGATGCTGCGAGTGCAGCCACGGGTTCATGGTGCGGACGGATGGCGGCGAGGACGCTCGCAGGTCGTGACGGCACACCTGGTCCAGACAGGTCTATCTCTCCTCGCCGTGGATTTACCCCGGAACTTCCAGGGTAAAAGGGACAGTCTACGTCCCGATCGTCCAGCTGCCCATGTAGGTCACCTGCTCGGGCGTCAGCCGGTCGATCGAGATACCGAGCGTGGCGAGTTTCAGCCGCGCTATCCCTTCATCGATGACGGACGGGACGTCGTGGACGCCGGGAGCGAGCTCGCGGCCGTGCTTCGCGATGAACTCGGCGGAGAGCGCCTGGACGGCGAAACTCAGGTCCATCACTTCGACGGGGTGGCCCATGCCCTTCGGCGTCGCGAGGTTCACGAGCCTTCCCTCGGCGAGGACGTGGACGGCCTTCCCATCGAGCACGTAGGTGTCGATGCCGTCCCGGTGAACCGTAGAGTCCGCGTTCGCCGCAAGCCAGTCGACGTCGATCTCGACATTGAAGTGGCCGGCGTTCGCGAGGATTGCGCCGTCCTTCAGGGTCGGGAAGTGCCGCTCCGTGAGGATGCCCGTGTTCCCGGTGGTGGTGACGAAGATGTCGCCGAGCGGTGCCGCATCGTCCATCGTCGTGACGTCGAACCCGTCCATGTGCGCCTGGAGCGCCCGACGGGGATCCACTTCCGTCACGATGACCCGGGCGCCGAGGCTCCGGGCCTTCTGCGCGAGCCCCCGGCCGCAGTAGCCGTAACCGGCGACGACGAACCTCTTGCCGGCGATGAGGACGTTCGTGGTGATCATGACCGACGCAAGCGAACTCTCCCCGGTCCCGTGGACGTTGTCGAAGAAGTGCTTCATCGGGGTGTCGTTGACGGCGACGACCGGGAACCTGAGCGCTCCCTCCTGTGCCATCGCGCGGAGCCGGTGGATGCCGGTCGTCGTCTCCTCGCACCCGCCGATGACGGCATCGAGGACATCCCGTCGCTCGGTGTGGATGCGGTAGATCAGGTCCATCCCGTCGTCGATGGTGATCGCGGGACGGGCGTCGAGCACCCGGTCGATGGCCGCGTAGTACTCCTCGACGCTCGCTCCCCGGCGGGCGTAGGAGTGAATGCCTTCCCGGGTCCCGAGCGCCGTCGAGACGTCGTCCTGGGTCGAGAGGGGGTTGCACCCCGTGATGTGCACCTCGGCCCCGCCTGCCGCGAGCGTCTCGACCAGCACCGCGGTCTTCGCCTCGACGTGCAGGGCCATGCCGACAGTCATGCCGGCAAACGGCTTCTCCTCGACAAAACGCTTCCGAATGGACGAGAGCACCGGCATATACTGCCGCGCCCACGCAATCTTTAGATCCCCAGACTCCATAAAAACCACCAGACCTCTTATCCCGCCCGGATATCCTCCGGTTTGCCTGTAAAAGTATCGTTCATGATTACTTAAACGTGAGGGGTGCGGCGAGTTTCATCGGGGACGTGAGAAACCCTCATCACCTTCGCCTTCAAACCCACTAAGCATGGTTTTGACCAAGCGGATCATCCCCTGCCTGGACCTCAAGGACGGGCGGGTCGTCAAGGGTACGCACTTCGTCGGCCTGCGGGACGCCGGTGATCCCGTGGAACTCGCCCAGCGCTACAACGAGCAGGGCGCGGACGAGGTGGTCTTCCTCGACATCGCCGCCACACAAGAGGACCGGAGCACGATCGTCGATGTCGTGCAGCGTGCGGCCGACGAACTCTTCCTCCCGCTCACCGTCGGCGGCGGTATCCGGACGATCGGTGAGATGAGCCGGATCCTCCGGGCGGGTGCGGACAAGGTGAGCATCAACTCGAGCGCCGTCGCCGACCCGGGCCTGATCTCGGAGGGAGCGGAACGGTTCGGGACCCAGTGCATCGTCGTCGCCGTCGATGTCCGGCGAAACTACGAGATGCTGCCGGGAAAGACCCCGATCGCCCTCGCCGACGGCCGGGAGTGCTGGTACGAGGTCGTCACCCACGGCGGAAGCCGGGGGACGGGGCTTGACGCCGTCGCCTGGGCGAGGGAGGCCGAGGAGCGCGGGGCGGGGGAGATCCTGCTCACCAGCATGGAGACCGACGGGACGAAGGAGGGGTTCGATATCCCGGTCACGAGAGCGGTCTCGGAGGCGGTCGGGGTTCCGGTCGTCGCGAGCGGCGGCGTGGGGACGCTCGACCACTTCTACGAAGGGTTCACGGAAGGAAAGGCCGACGCCTGCCTTGCGGCAAGCGTCTTCCACTACGGCGAGTTCACCGTCCGCCAGGTCAAGGAGTACCTGGCAGAGCGGGGTATCCCGGTACGGCTGTAAGGTCGAGCGCGAGCGCCGCGACCGGGTGCTCGAGGTCGAACGCCCTGAGAACGGCCGGGTGAATCTCCCCGAAGACCCCCACTATTCTCCCGTCGACGACGATATCGCCACGGCGGCCGTCGAGGAACGCCGGATCGGCCGACTCCGTGACCGTGTAGGAGAGCGAGAGCTCCCGGCAGAGGACGTCCGCCGCCGCATAGGCCTCGGAGAAGTCAGCCGCCGGGTGGATGCTCACCGCCGCGGCCCGCTGGGAGGTGACGCAGTCCTCGACCACATCGCCCACCGTGAAGAGCCGCTGCGGGAGTTCGCGGTGCTTGTTCGCCTGAAGCATCTCCATCAGGAGAGGGAGGAGGTCGGTCCGGACCACCGTCTGCTCCTCGCTGATCGGGTGGAGCAGACGGAGGGTTCCGGGAGCGGGCTCGCGCTGCATCTTCTCATACAGCACCCGTTCGCTCGCGAGGGTGAACGGCATCATCTCAAGATACCCGAGGCCGATCATCACCGACCTTACCGCTCCCGCGATGGCGGGGATCGGGTGCTCCTCTGCGACCGTGGATGTCGCCGGGAGGACTGCATCGAAGTTCTCGAAACCGTAGGCGATCGCCACATCCTCAAAGATGTCCCAGTCATGGAGGATGTCGGCGCGGTAGCAGGGGACGAGCACCCGGACCCGTGAGTCGCCGTCAGGCTCCGCCCCGAACCGCATCCGGCAAAGAAGTCGCGAGATCTCCTCTCCCGTGAGAGGGAGGCCGAGGAGGGAGGAGCATTCCGCGACCGAGACGACCCTCTCCGTCGGCGCAAGCGTGGGCATCTCCTCTCCTTCGACGGTGACACTCTCGACCGTCGCCCCGGCCTCGGCGAGCGCCGTGCAGATGATGTTGACCGCCGTCATCACCGCTTTTCTGTCGGTGCCGGTGCAGTCGAGCAGGATGTTCTTCGTCGCCGACGTGACCCTCGTCAGCTCGCCGTTGATGATCGGCGGGAAGGAGAGCACCCGGTCGTCGGCATCGACGATCAGCGGGAAACGATCGAAGTTCTCCACCAGGTGGGCGTAGTCCCGGCCCTTCGGGTGGTCGGCGAGCATCTCCTCCATCGTCATCTCCCGCTCGAAGTCCAGCGGGACGAACGATCGGCTCCGGGGCGAGGCGATGTAGCGGAACGGCGGCGTGATCGCGTCCAGATCATGGACGCCGATCGCCACCTTGCCCCGGCCGCGCCCGACCGCCCAGTGGAGGGCCTCCTGGAGGGCCATCAGGCTCTCGATCGCCTCCTCGTCGAGGTTGACGTTCCTTATCACCGCCGAACCGAGATACGGCCGGATACCGGCAAGCCCCGGGTCGACCGAGAAGGTGATCCCGGAAGGGCGGACGGCGTAGGCCGGCAACCCCTCTTCGATACCGAGGAACCCCCGCATCGCCCGGGCGACGCCCTCGGGAGAGTAGAGGTCTGGGCGGTCCGGGAAGAACTCGACGTCCACGTGGTCTTCCTCGATCCGCTCGATGTCGGCCCCGATCATCGGAACGCGGTCGATGATCGTCTGCCGGTCGGTTCCGGCCAGCCGTTCCAGGTACCGGTAGGGTAACGTTATAATCGCCATGCTCACCGCCTCCCGCCGTAGGTGGGCGTCTCCCGGACCCACTCGACGTCGCTCCTGTAGAGCTGCCGGAGATCCCGCAGCCCGAGCCGGAGCATCGCCACCCGGCTGATCCCGAGGCCCCACGCGAGGACCTGGTGCTCGATCCCGAAGGGCGCGGTCACCTCCTCCCGGAAGATGCCCGCGCCGCCGAGTTCCACCCAGCCAAGCCCGTCGACGTAGACCTCCGGCTCCACGGAGGGTTCGGTGTAGGGGAAGTAGCCCGGCCGGAACCGGACCTTCTCAAAGCCCATCTTGGCGTAGAACTCCTTCAAGAACCCGAGGAGGTGGCGGAAGTTCACTCCTTCGTCCATCACGATCCCTTCGAGCTGCTCGAACTCCGCGAGGTGGGTGGGGTCGACCGCCTCCCTCCGGTAGACCCGGCCGATGCAGAACGCCCGTACCGGCGGCTCCGGGTTCGCGGCGAGGTGCTGAATGGAGAGGCTCGTCGTGTGCGTCCGGAGCACGCACTGCTCTGCCTTCGCTGCGCTCCAGGTGCCTCCCCAGCCGGTGGACGAGGTCTCGCCGCCGTGCTCGTGCATATCCCGGACGCACTCGTACCCCGCCGGGAGCGGCCAGCGTTCGCCGAGGAAGAAGGTGTCCTGCATCTCCCGCGCCGGGTGATCCTGCGGCTGGAAGAGGGCGTCGAAGTTCCAGAACGAACTCTGCACGATCCCGCCCGCCATCTCCTCAAAACCCATGTCGAAGAGGGTGCGGCGCATCTCGTCGATGATGCGCTGGTAGGGGTGGGTCTTGCCCGGGTAGGCGCGCCGGGGGAGTTTCGTGACGTCGTAGCGCCGGAGCGGGAGATCCTTCCACTCGCCGGAGAGGATCTGCTCGCGGGTGAGCGTCTCGACCTCTTCGCGGAGGTCGAGCCCTGCCTCGAGGAGTTCGCGGCCGCGGGGTGTGATCGAGACGGTGTAGGCGACGGTCTCCTCCTCAATGGCGAGCCCGCGCTTCACGAGATCGCCAACCCCAACGCCGTCCTCGATCGCGCCGCTCCCGGAGAGCCGTGCAAACGCGGCCTCATCGGGTCCCGGGGCGGTCGTGCCGGTCTTCTCCACGACCCCGTCGCGGATGGCGATCCAGCCTTTCTTGCGCATCCAGCCGATCGCGATCTTTGCGAGCGGATGGCGCTGGAGGTCGCGCATCGAGATCGTCTCCTCGAAACTCTCGAGCACCTGCCGCTCGGGAAGACCCTTTTCCATGTAAGCCCGCCCCTCCTCCGTCGGGACATACCGCCGGGAGACGTGTTTATCCACGTCCACAAGCCCCCGCTCCCCGGCGAGGTTCGCGTACTGCACCACCGCTTCCCGGCGGGCATCCATCTTCTCCGCAAGGACGGCCGCATCGACCGACCCGGTCGCCTCCAGGGCGACCAGGAGCCTCTTCTCGTTCAGCGTCAGTTCCACCATCACACCTCCTCTGCAAGATGCTCGACTGAATCCATCTTATCCCGTAACTCCACAAGGAACGCCTGCACGCGCTCATACGTCTCCTTCTTGCACTGCCCGCAGGTGAGTTCGCCGCTCTCGCACCGGCGGCGGAGGTCGGCGAGCTCCACGTCGTCCTCGAGCATGTGGAAGAGATTCAGGAGATAGACCGAGCAGGCGTCCGGCTCGCCCCCGAGACGCTGTTGTTCCTCAAGCGTCATCCGCCCGCCGGTCATCGCCCCCATCACCTTCTTCCTGACCGATTTATCGGGCTCGTAGAACCCGAACAAACTCTCGGGCACGCTGCTCGACATCTTCCCGCCCTGGAGTCCGGGCATGAAGATGTGGTAGGTCGACGAAGGGAGGTAGAACCCGAACCCGCCGTGAGCGATCTCGATCTTCCTGACGGCGTCCTCGACCTGCTCCTGCGGAAGGCCGGTGACGTCGACGTGGCCCGCATACTTCTTCGAGCCGGGGAAAGCGCGGTGCACGGCCTCGATAGCCGCTTCAGATGCGTTCTTTGAACGGACGCTGATATGGTCGCCGCGATCCTCGACCGTGAAGAGCCTGAGTTTGTAGGCCACGTCCCGGGTGAGCCGGATATGCGGGTCCTGGTCGAGGCCGACCGGGACGATCGTGGGCGCAGGGCCGGCGTCGAGCTGCGGGAAGAGGATATCGGCAACCTGGGTGACGACGCTCATGGCATGGGAGAGCGAGGTATCGGGCCCGAACCCGTATATCGCCGCGAGTTCCGAGAAGTTCACCTTCGTGGCCGCCTCGAACGCAAGGTCCTTCAAGCGCTCGTTCTTGCTCTGGTAGTAGGCCGTGCCCTCGAACCCGAGCGCATAGAGGGCCTTGAGATACTCCTTCCCGTACTCGCGGCACTTCTCCCACGATATGCCGCGGACCGCGTGCGCTTCCCGGTCGGCGATGGCGATGTAGCCGTTTCCGCCCTGCCGGACGTGCCAGACGACCTCTTTCATGACCATCAGGTGCCCGAGGTGCGGGAGGCCTGAAGGCATGAACCCGGTCAGCACGTGAAACGGGGTGCGGTTTTTGATGGCGTCGGCCACCAGGTTGTAGTCCCGGTGTCCGACGACGATACCCCTGCGCATAAACGACGGTACTTCGGGAAGCCTCTCTGCGGCCTCACCGATCGGCTCGATGCCGAACTCGGCAAAGAGTCGATCCACATCGACGGTCTGGTTACTCGACCACGGGTTCAGTTCTGAATGCATGGGCTGACGCTCACAGTTTTATTCGGGCAAATTCGACGTACCTGATATCGGTGTTATATATGCAGGCAAACAACATCTTTTTTCTGACGCTGTGAGCAAGCCGGACGGAGCGGGAGACACCGCTCATCGGCGCGGATGTCCCGGATGGAACCGCGTGGACGAGCATCTCGGAATGGCTCATTTTCCCCGAGTAGACGCGGAAGTGGTGGCCGAACTTGTAGCCCGTCCGGGGGATGTAGCCCTTCTCCCGGAGGTCGGAGAAGACCCGTTCTTTTTCATGGATCTCGGCGTCTTTCTCTGCCGCCGCGTCGAAGAACTGCTCGGGGGTCATCGGTTCGCCGTCGCGCGCGACCGAGAGGCAGCCTCTGCGCATCAGGTAGATCGACTCGACCGGGCGGAGGAGCAGCCGCTCGGCATCGAGCCGCTTGCCGTACCAGTCCTCTTCGAGCGGGGTTCCCGGCGGCAGGTGGGCGAGCGCGTAGGTCCCGAAGAGCGTGGCCTCCACCGGCGTCGCGCACCCCGCAGGCTCCCCGATCCCGGGGAGGTCCTGCACCCGCACCTCGTAGTAGGTCAGTTCGTCCTCGTCGTCGACGACCGCGAGGAGGTACTGTTTCCTCATGTTGACCGCGGCAAGGACGTCCTGGCTCAACCGGTCGAAGTTGACGATGTCCCGCTCGGAGAGAACCCGGATCATGTACCGGGACTTTCCGACCCCGGGCTTGTGGCCGCGGCGGAAGACACGGAAATCCTGCGGGCCGGACTGGATCACGTACCCCCGTTCGCGGATGTCGCGGTAGACGAGATACCTGCGGATGAAGTTCGGCTGGCCGGAGAAGAGGCCGAGCAGGGCATCGAAACCGAAGTCTTTCACGTCGATCTTGCCCCGTTCCATGAGGTAGAGCGCCTCCTCGGGAGAGAGGCGCAGACCAGTCCCCTCGACCCTGCCGTAGCCGCCCTGCTCGTAGAGCGTCCGCCCTTCACCGCCGAGGCGCACCCAGGTTCCGTCGAATGTTGCCAACACGTGCTAAAGGTATTGGAAGTTCACGTTCATTAATGCAAGGATTGCCGGGGACGAACCACTACCCTTTTTGCGCGCCGCATCGCACCAGTGATCGATTCCATGACGAAGAAAGTCCGAGACTTCTGGAAGTCGGGGACGATCCTCGCGGCGCTGCTGATCGCGGCGGTGCTGCCGGCAGGGATCGTCTCTGCGAGCGAGACCTCACCGGAGGTCGCCTGGAACGCGACGTTCGCACCGGAGAGCAACAACAAGTTCGACGCCGTTGCGCCGACAGCGGACGGCGGGTTCATCGCCATCGGATCGACTATCACACAGATGGTCGGGGGCAGGGAAGAATTGCTGCTCGTAAAGACCGATAGGCAGGGGAACGAAGAATGGGTCGTGAGAATACCCGACATGGCACCAGCCTCGGTTGAAGAGACGGGGGACGGGGGGTACATCGTCGGTGCCTACAACATGTCCAGAACAGTAGTTGATCAGACCATCATCTATCAGGGCACCTCGTTTCTGATCAAGACCAATGCTGCCGGGGAGGAGGAGTGGCGGAAGGTCCTGCCGGGGGAGAGGATCTCAACCGTCCGCCCGACCGACGATGGCGGATACGCCATCATCGGGTGGCTCTGGGATCCACCCGAGTCGGCGAACGATACGACGGCAGCCATCGTGAAGACCGACGGCAACGGTACGCCTGTCTGGAACCGAACGTTCCCGGGGCTCTCCGCGAATGCAGGAATCGTGATCACCGACGGAGGCTATGTCATCGGGGGCACGACGTCGCCATTCAACAACGACATGGGTGACGCGTTCCTGATCCGGCTGGATGCCGACGGCAACATGCTCTGGCATGAGAATTACCAGGCCCCGGTCGTTTATGATGTCAAGGAGACCGATGACGGGCGGTTCGTCTACTCGGGCAACTACTGGTATGGCCTCGTCGACGCAGAAGGAGAGCAGGTCTGGCTCCGGAATATGGAGGGGCTCTCCGGCTACGCCGTCACCCTGCGACCCTCCGGCGGGTATGTGATTGCAGGCACGAACGTGGGGAGCGGAGAGGGGTTCGTCCTCGGAACGGATGCTGACGGGATGCCCCTGTGGAACACGGCCTTCACCGCTACCGGGGTTTACGGCGCTGCCGGCGTTCCCGGCGGCTACACCCTTGCGGGCATCCGGTTCCTCTCCCCCGACACCAGCGCCGCCTGGCTGGCCGGCATCACGGAGCCGGTGAACCCCGCCCCGACGGCGGCACCGGGATTCGGTGCGGCGGCTGCCGGGGCGGCGCTCCTCCTCCTCTTCGCGGGAAGGAAGCGGAGAGGGTAACCCCCTCCATCACTTTTTTCAGGGCTCATCCTTTCGGAAGTAGAGGAGCGCACCCACCCCCGCGACGACGAGGGCAAGCAGACCCGGGATGAGGTGCGCGTACGGGATCCCGGCAGCGGGTTCCGGGCCGGTATCGGTGGCGGCCGCCTCTGCCGCCCCGTCTTCGGGTGCCGCGGCAAAGAGCGCATACGCGCTGAGGTGCAGGACCTCGGCCTCGACACTCCGGGTTTCGGGGAGGACGGTGGTGGAAACCTCTTCCCAGGTGCCGATCGAGCGATTGTATTGCTGCACCACGAGGGCGCCCTCAACGCTGCCGTTCTGGAGATCGTCCCACTGATCTTTTGTGAAGTTGAACGCAAGCATCACCGCCGGAGAGAAGACGGCATCCTCCGGCCCGGCGATGCAGGCATACCCGGCAAACGTGTATATGCCGCCGGGCAGCGCGGGCATCTCGGCCGGATCGAGCACCGCGAGGGTCACCCCTGAGAGCGGATTACCGGTGGCATCGACCGCCATGAGGGTCATAGCGCCGTCAGCGGAACTGACCCTGGCGACCCGATCGGGGGCGCTTGGGGTGGAGGTCGGCGTGGCGGTGGGCTTTTGCGTGCTCCAGCCGGAGCCGGACGGGGCGAAGCCGCCGCCACCTCCTCCGCCACCGCCGCCACCGCCACCGCCGCCGATCGCCGACGCCGCTGTCTGAGTCGGGGTCGGGGTCACTGTCGCGGTCGGGGTCGCGTTAGCGGTCGGAGTTACACTCGGGGTGACGTTGACGGTCGGCGTTGGAGTTGGGGTTGGAGTCGGCGTTGGAGTCGGCGTTGGAGTCGGCGTCGCGGTCGGAGTCGGAGTTGGGGTAGGGGTCGGCGTCGGAGTCGGAGAATAGACGGTGACGTAGCCGTACTCCGTGTGCGTCGCGCTGGCTCCCGCGTTGTCACAGGTCAGGGAGACGTTGTAGACACCGGGACGATCGTAACGGTGGCGCGTATCCCGGTGTGCCGAACTATCCCCGTCACCGAAGTCCCAGAGCCAGGTCGTCGCGTAATCCGGTAAATCACCGTAAAAATAGACCGTGAGGGGTGCAGGCCCCGACAACGGCTCCCCCCGGAAGGAGATGACCGGCGGCTCAGGGAGGCTTACATGAATGAGATCGGTCTTCGTGACGGTGTCGGACCCGAACCCGTTGCTCACCGTGAGCGAGACGGTGTAGTCTCCCGGGATCTCGTAGAAGTGCCACGGATACTGCGAAGTCGAGGTGTTCCCGTCGCCGAAGTCCCATTCCCAGGTCTCCGGGTCGCCTGCCGACTGGTCGATGAACCGGACGTTGAGCGCCGCCCCTCCTTCGGTCGGGTCTGCCGAGAACGCCGCCACCGGGCCCCCTCCGCTGAAGTAGGCGAAGGCGTAGATGTCCGAAGCCTCGCCACGGCCCTCCTGCCAGACGACCCGATCGTTGCTGACGGCGGGGTAGAGCTGCTCGGTCGCGGACAGAATGACCTGCATCTGCTTATCCTCCCCTGCGGCGAGGTCGCAGACATAAACGTTCCAGGTCCCGTCCCGCTTGTCCTCCCAGGCGATGAGGTCTCCGTCGATCGAGGGAGAGACCTGCTCTTGGGGATCGTCGGTGATCCTCTGCTCTCCGGCACCGGGATTGTCGAGATCGAAGAGGTAGATGTCGGGAGCACTGTTCCGGTAATCCTCCCAGACGATCCGGCTCCCCGATATCGATGGGTAGGTCTGTCGCGCACCGTTAGTGGTGATCCGGCGCCGGTCTCCGTTCCAGATATCATACAGCCAGATATCGCCGGAGTTCTCCTCCCAGACGACGTACCGCTCCGAGAGCGCAGGTTTCCACTCGGTCACCGGCGAGCAGGAGAGGAAGGTCTCGCTGCCGGTCCCGATGTTGTAGAGGCAGATATCCGTGCTCCCGCCCCGGGCATCGTACCAGACCACATGCTCTCCGTGAACGACGGGCATCCACTGGTCGGCCGGGTCGTCGGTGAGCACCCTCGTCGCTCCGCCCGAGACCTCAAAGAGGCAGATATCCCGGCCCATGTTCAGGTTCTCCTCCCAGACGATGTAATCCCCCGAGACGGACGGGTACCTCTGCCCCGTTCCCCCGCCCGCAACCCTCCGGCCATCGCTGCCGGGGCCGCTCGAATAGTAGATCGACCCTCCGTTCCTGCCGTCCTCCCAGACGATCAGATCTCCGTCGATGTCGGGGTGCTCCTGGGACCCTCCTGCGATACAGACAGAAACGAAATCCCCCGGGGCCTTCTCCCCGGCCACGGCAGGCGATGCCAGCAGTCCGACGGCAATGACGATACAGAGAACAATCAGCGTATTATATTCAGCCATTCTTTATCACCGCGATGAGAACGCCCCCTTCGTCCCATACGATGGAGTCTGTACGCACGCCGGGAAAACGGGGTTCCCTCACGGGCGCACAAACGAATATCCTGCGGAATTTCGGCGATCGGCCAGGACTCCTCAGGGTAAGGGTTCGCGCGGTGCAGGATAGAACCACTAATATAAATATCTTACCATAAATGGAGGCGAGCGGAGAGTGGATGGCTTATTATTATTAAAAATGTGAAATATTATTCGCCGCGGGAACCGGCGCAGGATCACCGGCAGCGCGATCCCGCCGGAGCAGCGCCCTGAGGCGCTCAGGCCCCCGCAAGTTCACGGACCTTCGCGATATTCCCCGCATCACCCCGCTGCCCGTCAACCGGCGTCTCGCAGATGAGGGGGAGGCGGCGGATGGCCGGATGGTGGAGGATATGCCGGAACCCCTCCTCACCGATCGTCCCGAGCCCGATGTGCTCGTGCCGGTCAAGCCCGCTCCCGAGGTTTCCCTTGCAGTCGTTGAGATGGATGATCCGGAGATAGGAGAGACCGATCCGGTCGTTGAACTCCCCTAAGACCGCATCGACCCCTTCGGCCGTCCGGAGATCGTGGCCGGCGGCGAACGCATGGCAGGTATCGAAACAGATCCCGACCCTCCCTTCTGCATCAATGCCCTCCATGATCAGGGCGATGTCGCCGGCGGTGGACCCTACGCTGTTCTTCTCCCCGGCGGTGTTCTCGAGGAGGAGCATCACGTCGCCGTCCCCGGCATCCGCAAACGCCCGGTTGATGGCGGCAACGACCCGTTCCTGCCCCGCCGCCGTCCCGGCGCCGCGGTGGTGCCCGAGATGGGTCACGAGGTAGGGAATTCCGAGCATATCGCACCGCCGGAACTCCCCGGCGAGCGCCGCGACCGATTTCTCGTAGATCTCATCATCGGGCGAGGCCGGGTTCGGGAGGTAGGGCATGTGGTCGACGACCGGGCCGATGCCTGACGAACGTACCGCCGCCCTGAACGCCCCGGCTACGTCGGGGTCGAGGTCCTTTGCCTTCCAGCCGCGGGGATTCCTGGAAAATATCTGAAACGTGTCGCAGCCTGCGTCACAGGCCCGCCCGACCGCAAGGTCGATCGAGCCCGCGATGGAGACGTGGCATCCCACCAGCACCATGACGTATCCTTCGACGGGAAGCGGTTTAGGCCTTCCCCCGCCCGACCTCGCGGAGCACCGCCGCCCCGAACTCCCGGGTGCCGGCGGCCCCGCCGAGATCGGGTGTCCGGATGCCCGCGCCAAGCACCCGCCCGACGGCCTCCTCGACGACCGCCGCGGATGCGGGATCGCCGATGTGGGTAAGAAGCATCGCAGCACTCCTGATGGCCGCGACGGGGTTTGCAACATTCCTTCCGGCGATGTCGGGGGCGCTCCCGTGCACCGGCTCAAAGAGGGCGTGGCGGTCTCCTATGTTCGCGCTCGGGAGCATCCCGAGCCCCCCCACCAGGTAGGCGGCGGCGTCGGAGAGGATATCGCCGAAGATGTTGGTCGTCACGATCACGTCATAGCGGTCGGGGTGCATCAGGAGGTCGAGGCAGAGCGCGTCGATGTAACTCGTCCGGCAGGAAACCCCCGCCCGGGCGGCCTCCGCGGTGCAGATATCGACGAAGAGGCAGTCCGACTTCAGGACGTTCGCCTTGTTCCCCACGGTGAGGTGGCGACGGGACTTCGCGAGGGTGCAGGCGTAGCGGGCGATCCGCTCGCTCCCCCGCCGGGAGACGACCCGGACGGTGCAGGCACGGTCAGGCTCCGTCCACTCGATGCCGGAGTAGAGCCCTTCGGTGTTCTCCCGCACGATGACGACGTCGACCCCCTCCCCCCGGATCGGGCGGACGTTCGCGTAGAGGTCGAGAGCGTGGCGGATCTGCAGCATAACGCTCCGGTAGCCGGGGTCGGGCGGCGTCGTGACGGCGCCGAAGAGGATCGCGGCCGCTGAGCCGAGATCGGCGATCGTCTCATCGGTGCAGGCGCACCCGGTCCGCTCCCACCGCCCGTATCCCACCTCGACGTCGAAGAACTCGATATCGGGGCGCACGGCCGCGAGGATATCGCGGGCGACCGGGACGACCTCGCGGCCGATGCCGTCGCCTTCAACGACCGCTACCTTCACCATGCTCACTCCTCCACGCGGTTGCGACCTCTCGCGCCGCCGTCGCAATCTCCCACGACGACGCTCCCCAGTGGACCACCGCGCCGAAGAGTCCGTTCCGAAGCCCGATCCCCGCCCGCTCGCTCCTGCAGCACCGCGCGATGAACGGTTCGGCCGCCACCGTCTCGAGCGGGCAGATGTTCTCCACGGCGACCTCTTCGCCGCAGCACTCCCGCAGCAGTTCCCGTGCCGTCAGGCACCCCGCCACGCGGTCGCCGGGCCGGAACGGGTCCGAGTCGACGGTGCGGGGGAACCCGGCCGCCCGGCAGGGATAGACGTCGGCTTTGATCTCGCGGATGTCCCGGACGTGGTGCTCGAAGACGACCTCAAGGTCGCCGAAGATCCCGGTTCTCTCGAGGTCGCCGAGCGTGGACGAGAGGTGCGGTCGGGGAGGGGTGATGTCGTAGACGTGGATGCGGAGGAAGGCCGAGAGGTCCGGGTCGAGGACGAACGTGGTCTGCTCGCCGTGGCCGCAGAAGACGGTGCACCGGTACCCGGACCGCATCGCCTCCTGCACCAGGAATGTCCGGTCCTGAACGTTCACCCGGTCCGGGTAGCGGTAGACATCGTCACCGGAGGCGAGCACCCGGACAGAGAGGACGTCGCGGATCAGGCCGGTTCCGTTCGGGTCGGGCTCCACCTCGAGCACCTCGGTGCCGTTCGTGGTCTCGCGGACGAGGTAGCGCGAGAGGAAGTAGACCCGGTCTCCATACGGGGTGCCGGTCGCGGACCCGACAAACTTGCAGTGGGGCGGGAAGATCATCGCCACGACCTCCAGTAGGGAACCAGCCCTCCCGCCCGGAGGATGGCGACCATCTTCTCCGAGAGCGGGCGGGCGGGATACCGCTCCCCGTCCACCTCGATCCACCCGCCATCGAGGTCGAAGGCGACGCGGGCGCCGTCGGTGCAGGTGACGCTGGCCTCGATCACCGGGAGACCCACGTTGACGGCGTTCCGGAAGAATATCCGGGCGAACGACTCCGCGACGACCGCGACGACACCGGCCTCGCGGAGGGCGACGACCGCCTGTTCGCGGGACGACCCGCACCCCATGTTCCTCCCGGCGACGATGACCGAGCCGCGGATGCGGGCGGCGAGCGCCGGGTCGAGGTCCTCGAAGACGTGCTCCGCCCAGACCGAGCGGTTTTTCGTCCGGAGGTAGCGGCCGGCGATGATGAGGTCGGTATCGATGTCGCGCCCGAGACAGACCGCCGGTCCGGATCCCTGCATCACGCCACCTCCGGCACGGTGATCTCCCCCGCAAGGGCGCTCGCTGCGGCGGTGGAGGGCGACGCGAGGTAGACCTCGCCGCCGACACCCATCCGGTTCTTGAAGTTCCGGTTGGCGGTGGAAAGGCAGACCTCCCCCTCTCCGAGCACGCCCATGTGCGCTCCGAGGCACGGCCCGCAGCCCGGCGACCCGACCGTGCAGCCCGCATCCACGATATCGGCGAGGACGCCGGTGGCGATCGCCCGGGCGAGCACCGTCCGCGAGGCGGGGAATACCAGGGTGCGGACGGCCACCTTCTTCCCCCGGACGATACGGGCGAACCGGGCAAGGTCCTCGTAGCGGCCGTTCGTGCAGGTCCCGACGAAGACCTGGTCGAGGTGCGTCCCCGCGACCTCCTCCGCCTCCCGGACAGTGTCCACCCGGTGCGGGACCGCGACGAGCGGCACGATGTCGTCGAGGTTGATCGCGACCGTCCGTTCGTAGCAGCAGTCCTCCGGTGCCTGCGGCGATGCCGTAACCCCGTGCTCCGCGAGATGGCGGACGGTGACCGCATCGGCGTAGAACATTCCCGCCTTCGCTCCCGTCTCGACCGCCATGTTCGAGAGGGTCAGCCGTCCGTCCATGGAGATCGTCGCCGCCCCGTCGCCCACGAACTCCAGCGCCCGGTAGGTCGCCCCTTCCATCCCGAGTTCTGCGACGTAGGCGAGGGCGACGTCTTTTGGCTCCGCGGGGCTGGAGAGATGTCCCGTGAGGTTGACCGCGATCGTCTCCGGGACGCGGAACCACGTGGACCCCGACGCCCAGACCGCCGCCATATCAGTCGCGCCCACCCCGGTGGCGAACGCGCCGAGAGCACCGAGAGTGCAGGTATGGGAGTCGGCGCCGACGACGACCATCCCGGGCCGGACGACCCCTTCGCTCATCACCTGGTGGCAGATCCCCCCGCCGGCATCCGAGAGTTCTATCCCCGATACCCGGGCGTACTCCCGGAGCTCCGCCTGGAGCGTCGCGGTCGTCCCGGTGTTCGCCGGGACGATATGGTCGAAGACCAGGCGCAGGCGCTCAGGGTGGGGGAGGTGCTCCACCCCCATCTCCCGGAGCGCCTCCCGGGCGAGGACGCCGGTCCCGTCGTGGGCGAAGGCGATATCGACCTCGCGATCGACGTAACTCCCCGCCGGCGCGCCGAGGATCGCTTCAGAGAGCGTGCTCACTGGACGATCCCCTCCTTTGCCGCCCGCAGAAGGCCGCAGAGCACCTCGCGGGTGACGCTGCACTTCCCTTCGCTCTTCTGTTTGACCTGTTCGAGCACCCACCGCGCCTCGTCGTCGGAGAGGTCGAACCCGTAAGCCTTTGCGACGTGCTCGAGCGCCCGCCTCCCCGTATGCTTCCCGAGGACGAAACGCCGCTCGCCGCCCACCAGCTCCGGCGCGACATACTCGTAGGTCGAGGGGTCGCAGAGGATGGCGGCGATATGGATCCCGCTCTCGTGGGCGAAGGCGTTCTCGCCGACGATCGGCCGGGTGCGTTCGGGAAAGACGCCTGAAGCCCGGGCGACCAGCCGCGAGATCTCCTGCAGGCGGGTGAGGTCGTAACGGTCGACCCCGCCCTTCAGCCGCAGGGCGACGAGCACCTGTTCGAGCGCTGCGTTCCCTGCACGCTCCCCGATGCCGTTGACGGTGGTGTGGAGCTGGAACGCCCCCGCAGCCGCGGCCGTGACGGTGTTTGCCGCCGCAAGCCCGAGGTCGTTGTGGCAGTGGATGCAGAGCTGGTGGGGAGCCCCTTCAAGGATCTCCGAGACGACCGCGTGGGTCTCAAGCGGCGTGAGGCAGCCGACGGTATCGGCAAAACTGACGTAGTTCGCGCCGTGCTCCACGCCCCGGTTGTACATCTCGATGAGGAACGCGGGGTCCGTCCGTGAGGCGTCCTCGGCGGCGAACCGCACCTGGACGCCATGGTCGGCGGCGAACTCCACCATATCGAGGGCGCCGTCGAGCACCTCCTCGCGGGGTTTATGGTATTTGTGCCGGATGTGGAGGTCGGAGGTCGCGAAGAATATGCTGACCATATCCACGTCGCAGTCGAGCGCCGTCTCGATATCGGGCTTGAGCGCACGGGCGAGGCAGCAGACCCGGGCGGAGAGGCCGCTTCCGGCGATGGCCGCTACACATTCCTTCTCCGCTGCAGAGACCACGGGAAACCCGGCCTCGATCACCTCCACGCCGATCTCGTCGAGCGCGTGCGCGATCGTCATCTTCTCATCACGGGTGAACGAGACGCCGGGAGTCTGCTCCCCGTCTCGCAGCGTTACGTCACAGATCTCGATATGCCAGGGTTTCATGGGTCTCACCTTCAGGGCAGATGCCTTCGATCACCACCGTCCGGGGGCCTTCATCCGGGAGGACGAGGGCCCGGCGAAGCGCCGCGATGTCGTCTGCGGCGCAGACGACCGGGTTCGCCCAGGCGATGTAGCGAAGGATCTCGGGGACGGGGTGGCCGCCGGTCATCCCCATCCGGTTGTTCGCAAAGACGATACAGAGGAGCGGGAATTTGCGCTCGTAGACGTCGATGAGAGCGTTCAGGCCCGAATGCAGGAGCGCGTAGTCGCCGATGAGCGCGACGCCCGGCCCGGTCGCCCCCACGGCGATCGAGGAGCCGAGGCCGTAGGTGGCGATGCCGATGCGGTAGGGCGGGTTCATCGCGAGGATGGCGCACCCGGCGTCGCAGGCCGCCCGTAGGCCGCGTTCGCGGAGGAGGGCGAGCGCCGGATGGAACGGGCAGTTCCGGCAGAACGTCCGGTAATAGCCCCGGGTGGAGAACCGCTCCGGCTCCCCGGCGGGTTCGGGTGGGGCGAGCAGCCGGTGCTCCCGGAGGAAGGGGCGGCCGGTCTCATGGAGCGAGGCGAGCATCTCCGGGTCGGCCGGGGGCGGGTAGACGGTGACGATGCGGCCCTCTCTCCCGGAGAGCCGGTTGAGCGGCGATGACCGCGACCAGGCAAACATCGCGGCGGTTCGCAGGTCAGCGGCATGCGCCCGTCCGGCCATCGTGAGATCCGGGTCGGCGAGGCATCCCTCCCGGTCGCTCCGGTCAACGGGGGCGTCCGGCACATCCGCATCCAGGAGGTCGGGCGTCACCCTGACGATCGCGATGCGCGAGAACTCCTCCGAGGCCTCGAACGCCGCCTCAATGGCAGGGGCGAGCGTCTCGCCGTCCGGTTCCAGCACTGGAACCCGGGCCACCTCGCCGTAGTAGCGGGAGTCCTGCACGACGTCTGAAGCCGCTGCGCGGAGATCGTCGCCGACGACCACCACGACGCCCGACCGGAGGCCCTGGGCGGTGGCATGAACGAGCGGGTCGGCGCAAGCGTTGAGGCCGACGTGCTTGACGATCACGGCCGCCCGCCGCCCGGAGAGGGAGTCGCCGAGGGCATACTCGAGCGCCGTCTTTTCGTTGATGGTGTTCAAGGCCCCCGCCGAGGCGGCGAGGACCGATACCGGGTAGCCGGGAACGGCGTAGCAGCGGTCGGCCGACTGCCGGATCGCCCGGGAGAGCGCCTCGGTGCCCTTCATGCGTCCCTCCCGGGCGTAAGATCGCACCCGGTGCAGGCCGCACACATCGTCAGCGCCCGGCGGGGGTCGAGCCCCGCCCGGCGAAGGATCCTCCCCTGAATCTCGAAGAGCGCGAGCAGCCGTTCGGCGGCGGGGCGGGGGCGGTCGGCAAGAGACGCCACCGGGGTGAGCGGGCGGAGAACCGGGATGACCCCGAGCGCGGCGAGGTCTTCCATCAACCGCTCCAGATCGCCGTCGGTCTCCCCGAGGCCGACGATGACGTTCGAGTAGACCCTCCCCCGCCCGAAGAGCGCGACGGAGGACGAGAGCGATTCCCATATCCCGTCCCACGAGAGGCCGGGGCACATCTCGCGGAAGAGTTCGGGGGTCGCCGCCTCGATGTTGAACTTCACCTCTGCGACGCCGAGGGCGTGGAGCCGGGCGGGGGTTTCGGGCCCGGGGTAGATCGAGACCCCGATGGGAAGACCGAACGAGCGGAGCGCCGAGACGACCTCGAGGACGTATGCCTCCTCCTCCTCGATAGAGGAGGCGACGCCGCTCGTGATCGAGATGCCGTCGACCCGGTCGGCGACGCTCTCGACCATCCGGACGATCTCGTCGACTCCTTTCCGCCGTCCGGGGAGGTCCGGCACCGGGCAGTAGCGGCACCGGAAGATGCATGTCCCGCTGACCGTGATATAGGCCTGGCGGGGGCAGTGGAGGGCGGCGGGTTCGAGCCGGCCAACGACAGTTTCGCCGTCGACGATGAGGTCGGCCGCGCCGCCGCCCCGGTGGACGACCTCGATGGGGCTTCTTTTATCGATGCCGGCCCGGACACGCCGGGTGCCGACGGAGAAGAAGAGGGAGCCGGACGGACTTCCGGCCGAGGGGCCGGCCGCCGAACGGGATACGTATTCGTCCGCAGGCCCGCCGGCGAGGCGGACGGAGCCCACCTCAAGCACCCTGGCCTTCAGCCGCTTCCATTCCATAGCGCCAGCGCCTCCTCATACCGCGTGTAAAACGGGATCGCCGCCACCGCCCCGATCACGCCCCGGCCGTCCATGACGAGAGAGAGGCGATCGTCGGCGAGGGCGCTGAGATCGTCAACCGAGACCTCGCCCCGCTTCACGCGGCAGCCGAACTCTTCGAGCGGCGAGGGGTCGAACCCCCGCCAGACCGCCATCCCGGTCTCGACTGAGAGGGTGTACTCTTCGAGGAGATCGCGGTAGTTCCTGATCAGCTCCTCGGCATCGGAAGTGGCGAACTCGCAGGCGATGGCGACGCAGTTCTTGGTCCGGTAGGGGACAGGATAGAGCTGAACGATGGTGTGAGAGAGGTAGCGCGACCGGTCGTCCTCGACGGCGCGTGCGATGTTGTGCGCGAGCGTCCAGGTGGCGCCCTCTTCAGGGGTGTCGGTGTCGTCGATGCCGATGATCGCCCGTTCGCGGCGGGGAAGCCAGACGGTCGAGCCCGCGAGCCGTCCGCCGCCGGCAGGGTCGCTCACGCAGCGTATGACGCCGGCTGCCCCGGCGCGGCAGATGGATGCGCCCACGCCCCCGCCGCCGAGCCCCCGGTAGGTGACGGCGATCTCGTCGTCGTCGACCGCGACGCCGGCGATCCCTGCCGGAAAGACCGAGCCCGCGAGCGCGAGGTCGACGTTCCCGGTAGAGAGGAGGTAGCGGTTGGTCGCCCCAACGGTGCGGACGGAGCGGACGAGCGGGCTCTGTGCGTAGTGGCGCTTCACCCACATCGCGCCGCCGATGCAGTCGAAGAACTCGACGAGCTCCACCTGCCCGCCGCTCTTGTCGGCCACCGCCACGATCTGCGGATACCGTATCGTATACGGATCAGAGAGTCTCTCCATAGAGACCAGCCGCCTCAACGCCCTTGTTCCCCCAGAGAACGGCGCCCAGCGCCCCGATTCGCCCCTTCCGCCCGGTCGAGTCGATGAACCGGACGCCCATCCGGGCTGCCTCCGCCTCCGCGTCGTCGACCGTAAGGAGTTCGGTCTTGACCCGTTTCAGGTAAGGGGACTCCTCCGCGAACGCGATCCCCCGGTAGACGGCGATGCCGGTGTCGTTGCTGACCGCTCCCGACTCGACGAAGTCGCGGACGTACTCGAGGAGCTCGTCCACCTTCCCGGGGCGGACGGCGAAGTTCAGGGCGGAACCGACACAGTTGGTGGTCTTCTTCGGGACAGCGGGGTTCAGCTGCACGAGGCGCATGTCCAGGTACTCGACCCCGGGGATCGTGCAGGCCTCGGCGCACTTGAGCGCGAGCACCCAGGTGGCGCCCTCCTCGCGGGTGTCGGTGTCGTCGATCCCGATCGTCACCTTCTCATACAGCGGCGATACGATCCGGACCCGGCAGACCCGGGCGCCGCCGATCTTGAGATCGTCCTCGGTGGGATACTCGGCGCGAATGACGCCCGGTGCCTGCGGAAGGCAGGCGGCGACGCCGACGCCCGCCCCGGCGATCCCCGACCAGGTCGTCACCACCTCGTCTCCGACGACCTCGACTCCCTCGAGGGCCTGGCCCCCGATCTCCTTACCGGCAGCCCCGAAATTCGCGGGGGATACGCCCAGGCGGGCGAGCATCGTCATCGTCGTGCCCTCGACGTGGCAGGACTGGACGGCACCCTTTGCCCGCACCCGGTTCGCCGCGTCCCACTCGATCGTCCCCCTGGCCCGGCAATGCTCGCGGATCTCCGCAAGACCGGCGTTCTGGTCGACCATGGCAAGGAACTTCATCGAGAACAACGGGCCGAACCGGGCCCTGACCTCATCGGGCGTGAGCGTAATCATGATGTCACCGAAATTATCGTTAACAAGAATGTCGTTGATAACGATATTTAAGGAGATCGATCGGGCGGGAGCGGGGCGGCGGAGAACGGGCTCCGGCGGGGTGGCGAGAGGGGAAAGAAGTTATTCCACGCGGGTGAGCGACCCCGGGCGAGAGGGGTGGCTGAGAGGTACGCGGGGGTTGTTCACTTATAAGAAAGGAACGAGCGGGTGGCGATGGAAAAGCCCGTGCACTGGACCGTGGGGGTATCGCCACAGGGGGAGGCGGCTCGCGGGGAGGGGGGATGCTCCCCCCTCCCCTGTCTCCACCGCTTAAGGTCGTGTGTAACCCCCACCCCACCCGCGCTTCGCACTCCTCCCCCGCCCCTCGGGGCGGGGGCAGTCATGGCGATAGCCAATGGAAAGCCGTGTCCCGGAAGTGAGTTGTGATTCTGTTCTTTTTCGGGATCTCCCATACAGTGGACCGTGGTGACATCGCCACCGGGGGTGGGGCTGACGGGGAGGGGGCGTGCCCCCTCCCCTGCCTCTACTCCATCTTGTACGCGGATATCCGTGACCTCACTTGAAGACCTTCGGTCTTCTCAAACTCCAGACGTTCCGTCCGTCACACCCCACCCGGCCTTCGGCCTCCTCAATCGCACCTTCGGCGCTTTAACTCCTGCCCTTCTGCCAGTCGTTCCTCACCCCGAGGGGCGGGGCAGTCATGGCGATAGCCGGTGGGAAGCCGTGTCATTGGACAGGGGGAGCATGCAATTTTCGAATCGCTTCAAGAGGGTATCGCTTCGTCATCACAACGGGGACACCATCAACTACCAGGCCCATCGGTCCCGCCAACAGCACCAAACAGACGGCCCCCTCAAGAACCGCCACAAAAAAAAGAGATTTAGAGATACTCAGCCAGGACGTCCTTCAGGTCAAACTTGAACGGCCCGAGGCTGCCGCCGAAGTTCCCGGCGCTGATGAACTTCACGCCCGGCACCTTCGTCGCCGCCCGGATGCCCTCGGCCATCGCGACCCTGATCGAGTCCTCGTCGACACCGTCGATGACAATCTCGTAGATGGCCTTCACGCCCTCGGGAACCTTGCTGTCCTCGACCTTCTCCCGGAGGGTCGGACAGTAGGCCTCGTTCGTGCTTGCTCCCATGAACTTGTACTTCTTGCTCCCGACCTTCGAGCCGCTCGCGACGATGCCGCCGGGGAAGGACGTGATGACGCCGCAGACGCCGCTGATTGCGTCGACCGCAGCCTGGGCAGCCATAAGAGCAGCCATCTGGTTCTCGCCCATAATGAAGAAGTTCCCGCCCGCAACACCCTTGACGATGCCGAACTCCTCCTCGCCGATGTACTCGCCTTCCATGATCGGGATGGCCCAGACCGTCCTGCCGCCGACCTCGCGCTTCTCCTCGAAGCCGTCGCCGAAGAAGTGAAGCTTGACCGGGATCTTCTCGGGGACCTCGGCGACGACGTCCGAGAGACCGTCGAAGACCGCCGTCGTCGGGGCGGTGAGGACGCACTCGGCGAGCCGCTCAACGACCTGCTCCTTGAGCTTCTTCTTGCTCGCGCAGATCATGATCGCGTAGCCGGGACGGCCGTCGGGGGTCTCGTCGGGGGAGACGAAGCAGTCGATACCCGCCTCCGCCGGACACCCGATGGTCGAGGTGGCAAACCCTACGGCCTCCACTGCCGCCTTGTACGCCCACTCCTCGGTGACCGCGGTGATGATCGGCCGCGCCACCCAGGTCGGGAACGCCTCTGCATAGGTATCATCTATAGTAACGCCATTCAGTTCCATGGATAGAATACACCTCGTTTGCTACAGTGTCACAATATGGACAGAATAAGGTTTCTTTTTTACCCGGGCGTGTGCGACGGCCCGGCCCCCGGACGTCACGCGAAGAGACGGTGTGCAAGCAGCCGCAGATCCGTGCCGCCCGCCGAGAGGCCCATCACGGATGCGGCACGGGGCTGCGGGCACAGAAACGCAACCGGCTCCAGGAGACGATCGAAGGTTTCCGCATGAAGAGTGAAGAATCGAGGGATATAGAAACGGTCACCGCTCAAGCCGCGCAACCTACACCGGCGCCTCCCGATCACACGGATGGCCGACCGCGCCTCCCGGGGTAGCGCTCCTGCGCACCCTCACCGCTACCAGCCCCGATCGACCACCGTTTTTCACCAGAAATCCCGATTGAGTATTTAGGTCTTCTGATACGGCCATATGCCCCAAAACCCGCGTAACAGAGAGATTTCGAGCATCGGGCAGAGGTATCAACCAATTTGACATATAAAAATTGGTGGATAATCATAGTTCTGAAATATAAGGCTGCCGGATTTCAGAAAGTTTATGTATATTCTTTGACAATTCTTTTTATATCGATTTTTAATCGATCAGATCAGGTGCGTGATACCATGGCATTTGCATTGCACATCAATATGGAACGATGTACAGGCTGCAACAACTGCGTGGTGGCATGTCCGGTCGACGCTCTCGAGCTCCACACCGAGGAACCAGCAACCAAGGAGAAGATCTACATGGTCAAAGACGGCAAAGCCGTCATCCTTGATTTCAACTCGGAGCTCTGCGCCGGTTGCGGCGTATGCGTCCAGGCATGCCCCTATGGAGTCATTAAGCTTGCAGGACCGTGGGACAGCCGGGCCAAGGCCCGAAAAGCGGAAGCCTAGGAGTGATACAGAAATATGGCACTGTTTCCAAAGTATTCAAAAACGCGGGAAGGCCAGAACGTCATCATGGAGCAGCGGCTCCTGAAGGCGGTCAACAACCTGATCCTGAACGCCGAGACCTGTACGGGATGCGGCATCTGTGTCGATGCCTGCCCCGAAGAGGCGATTGTGCTCGGACCTGTCGGTGCGACACGCCGCGGGGCCATCGATTACGCTGAGCCCGTCGACGTCAACGCCGAGAAGTGTTCGTACTGTGGCGTTTGCGTCATCATGTGCCCCTTCAACGCGATGACACTCAAGGTCGACGGCGAGGAACGCCTCCCGATCCTTGAGAAGGAGGGGTTCCCCACCTACGACATGGTCACCGTAATCGACGAAGAGAAGTGCGACCGGTGCACCATCTGTGAAGAAGTCTGCCCGAGAGATGCCATCGACCGTGACGTCCCCGCATTCGAGGGCGGCGACGAGGCCGGCAGACCGCGCCAGACCGCAATCCAGACCAAGACAACGTTCACCGTCGACACCGAGAAGTGCGATGTCTGCGGCATCTGCGGCGAACTCTGTCCGAGCATCACCGTCGCACGCAAACCCGCGAACCCCGAGACCGGCAAGGTCGAAGGAGACGTCCTGTGGGAGGAGAGCACCTGCGACGGCTGTGTGATCTGCGTGGAGGCCTGCCCTCAGGATGCAATCACCCTCGAGCGCGAGATCATCGCCACCAAACTGCCCGGCAAGGTCGAGATCGAGCAGGACAACTGCTGCACCTGCACGTGGTGTGTCGAGTCCTGCCCGGAGGAGGCAATCACCGTCGAGAAGATCTTCGAGGGAGACATTGAGATCAACCCCGAGAAGTGCCCCGGCGGCTGCTCGACCTGTGTCGATGTCTGCCCCTGCAACGCGCTCTACCTGCCCACCCCCGTCCCGGCAAAGGAGATGAAGGGGCAGATTGAGCCGAACATCGCCATCAACAAGGACTTCTGTATCTTCTGCGGCGCCTGCGTCAACGCCTGCCCGAGCGAGGATGCGATCATCCTCCGGCGGACCGGTATCAGGATGCAGGATAAGGATACCGACCTCTTCAAGCAGATCAAGGCGAAGCTGCTCACCACGAGGACGTCGAAGGTACATGAGACCACTCCCGGAGAGGTCGAGATCAAGCATCTGCGCGAAGCAGAAAAGGCATGAGGGATAGTCAATGGCAGTAAAGAAAGACTACAAGGACCAGAAACTCGCTGAGAAACTTCGGGACCGGAAATACTACATTCCCGACAGCAACCCCGAGTTCCTCAAGGAAGTTGAGAAGATCGGGCAGACGCCCGCCCACATGTGCTACCAGTGCGGCACCTGCACCGGTTCGTGCCCCTCGGCACCCCGGAGTTCGTACCGTATCCGGCTGTTCATGCGCAAAGCCGTCCTCGGTCTCGAGGAAGAGGCCCTCACCGACCCGGACCTCTGGCTCTGCACCACCTGCTACAGCTGCACCGACCGGTGCCCCCGCGACCTCGCGCCGACCGACGCGATCATGGCGATGAGGAACCTGGCGTTCAAGCGGGACATCGTTCCGCGCAACTTCCTCCAGACCGTCCAGCTGATCTACAAGAGCGGGCACGGCGTCCCGAATAACGACGCAAACCGTGCAGCCAGGAAGAAGCTCGGACTCGATGAGGAACCTGAGACGACGCACAAGTACCCCGAGTACCTGCCCGGCATCCAGAAGATCCTCGACCACTACAAACTGAAAGAGAACGCAGACAGGATCCTCGCGGAGGGAGCGTGATATCATGAGCGGAAACAATCACCAGTACGCATTCTTCCTCGGATGCATCGCCCCGAACCGGTACCCCGGCATCGAGGCTGCGGCCATCCAGACCAGCAAGAATGTCGGCATCGACCTTCTGCCCCTGAAGGGAGCCAGCTGCTGCCCGGCACCGGGTGCGTTCGGGTCTATCGACTTAAACGTCTGGTATGCAATGGCGGCGAGAAACCTCGTGCTCGCTGAGCAGATGAAGATGGACATTGCCCTGGTCTGCAACGGGTGCTACAAGTCGATCTGGGAAGTCAACCACAAGTTGAAGCACAACGACGAACTCCGCGACGGAGTCAACGAGGTGCTCAAAGAGATCGACATGGAGTTCAAGGGGACCATCGACGTCTGGCACCTCGCCGAACTCTACTACGACCCCAAGGTCGTCGGCGTCAAGAAGATCGCAGACAGCGTCAAGCGCCCCCTGACCGGCTCGAAGGTCGCCGTCCACTACGGGTGCCACCTGATGAAGCCCGGAAAGGAGCGGCACTTCGGCGACACCGAGAACCCGATGTGGATGGAAGAACTCGTCGCTGCTCTCGGCGCCGAGCCAGTCCAGTACCGCAACAAGATGCAGTGCTGTGGTGCCGGCGGCGGTGTCCGTGGATACGATATCACGCACGCGCTCGACATCACGAACGAAAAACTGATCAACCTGCAGGAAGTGGGCGCTGATGCGCTGACCGAGGTCTGTCCGTTCTGCCAGCTCCAGTACGACAGAGGGCAGATCGAGATTCAGGACAAGTTCGGCGTCTCCTGGGGCCTCCCGGTCCTGCACTACAACGAACTCCTGGGACTTGCTCAGGGCATGAGCCCGGACGAGCTCGCACTCGACCTGCATGCCGTCGATGTTGAGCCGTTCCTGAAGAAGATCCTGTGAGGTGCAAATACATGGCAGAAGACAAGTATAAAGAGGCAAGGATCGGCGTTTTCCTGTGCCACTGTGGTACCAATATCGCAGGCACCATTGATATCGACGCAGTAAGGGAATACGCCAAAACGATTCCCAACGTCGTCGTCGTTGACAACTACGCGTATATGTGCTCGACCCCCGGGCAGAACAAGATCGCAGATGCCATCAAGGAGCAGAACCTGACCGGAATCGTCGTCGCGGCCTGTACACCCCGTCTGCACGAGCCCACGTTCCGTAACGCGACCGCGGCGGGCGGCCTGAACCCCTTCCGGTTCGAGATGGCGAACATCCGCGACCAGAACTCGTGGGTGCACATGCACCAGCCCGAGGAGGCCACCGAGAAGGCGAAGGATGCAGTCAGGATCGCCGTAGCAAAGGCGTCCCTGCTCGAAGACCTCATCCCGAAGAGCGTCCCCGTCGAGAAGACCGCGATGGTCGTCGGCGGTGGTGTCGGCGGCATGCAGGCAGCGCTCGACCTTGCGGACGCAGGCATCAAGACCTACCTCGTCGAGAAGAGCCCGACGATCGGCGGCAGGATGTCCCAGCTCGACAAGACCTTCCCGACGCTGGACTGCTCGCAGTGTATCCTGACCCCGAAGATGGTGGATGTCTACCGCAACAAGAACATCGAACTCCTCACCTACACCGAGGTCGAGGCGGTCGAGGGATACATCGGCAACTTCGACGTGACCCTCCGGAAGAAGGCGCGCGGCGTCCTCACCCCGGCCGAGGCGGAAGCCCGCGGCATCGTCGGCGGCGGCTGTACCGGCTGCGGCGACTGTGCCGAGGTCTGTCCGGTCATCAAGCCGAACCCCTTCGAACTCGGGATGGCGCCGAGAAAGGCGATCTACATCTACCACCCGCAGGTCTCCCCGCTGATCTACACCGTCGACTTCGACTCCTGTGTCAAGTGCGGTCTCTGTGTCGAGTCGTGCGGCGACAAGAAGGCAATCGACCTCGATGCGAAGGATGAGCTCATCACCGTCAAGGTCGGCACCGCCATCCTCGCCCTGGGATACGACATCTACCCCATCGAGAAGAAGTTCGAGTGGGGCTACAAGAACTACGACAACGTCATCACGTCGCTCGAGTTCGAGCGGCTGATCTGTGCGTCCGGCCCGACCGGCGGTCACCTCATCCGCCCGAGCGACGGCGAGACCCCGAAGCGGATCGCGTTCGTCCTCTGTGCAGGCTCCCGTGACAACACCGATACCGGCAAGCCCTACTGCTCGCGGTTCTGCTGTATGTACTCGCTCAAGCACGCCCACCAGATCATCGAGAAGATCCCCGGTGCGGTGCCCTACATCTTCTACATGGACATCCGGTCCTTCGGGAAGATGTACGAGGAGTTCTACTACCGCATCCAGAACGAGGGTGCGAAGTTCATCCGCGGCAGGGTGGCAAACATCACCGAAGACCCGGTGACAAAGAACCTTCACGTCAACGCGGAGGACACGCTCCTCGGCCGGCCGATCGACATGGAAGTCGACATGGTCGTGCTCGCGGCCGCGATCCAGCCCTCGGCCGAGACCGAGAAGACCCGGAGACTCTTCGGCGTCTCGTGTTCGCAGGATGGCTGGCTCCTTGAGGCTCACCCGAAGCTGAACCCGTGTGGAACCACCACGGCCGGTGTCTATCTTGCCGGTGTCTGTCAGGGACCGAAGGATATTCCTGATACGGTCGCCCAGGCAGAGGGTGCGGCATCCGCAGCATCCATCCCGATCCACAAGGGTGAGGTGGAACTCGAGCCCTACTTCGCTGTCTGTCTTGAGGACAAGTGCGCCGGATGCGGAATGTGTGTCTACCAGTGCCCCTACAGCGCCCTCTCGCTCGTCGAGAAGGATGGCCGCACGGTCATGCATGTCACCGAGGCCAAGTGCAAGGGTTGCGGCACCTGTGGCGGGTTCTGCCCCGGCGGTGCGATCTGGATGCAGCACTTTGCAAGCCCGCAGATCGTTGCGCAGATCGATGCGTTCCTCCTCGGAGGTGAACAGTAAATGGCAGACGAGAACTGGAAACCTAAGATCATCGCCATCATCTGCAACTGGTGTTCCTACGCCGGTGCAGATCTTGCCGGCGGCGCCCGCATTCAGTACCCGCCCGACATCCGTGCAGTCCGCGTGATGTGCACGGGCCGGGTCGACCCCCTCTTCATCCTGAAGGCATTCCAGGATGGGGCGGACGGCGTACTTGTCTCCGGGTGTCACTTCGGCGACTGCCACTACCTTGAGGGCAACTACAAGGCAGCCAAGAGGATGTTCCTCTTGAAGAGTGTCCTCAAGAACATCGGTCTCGACGACAAGCGTCTCAGAATGACCTTCGTCTCTGCATCAGAGGGTGCAAAGTGGGGGACGGTCATGACGGACGTCGTCAAGACCATCAACGAGCTCGGCCCAAGCCCGCTCACTGAAGTTGCCAGGTAATAATATAATAATCCAATAATTATGGACAGGGGATATATAACAATGGCAATCAGAGTCAACCTGATTACAGGTCGCACCATCCAGCAGGGGGTGTCAATGGAGGCGGGGAAGGAAAAACCCGCCTACACCACCGCCTGCGGGATCATCGAGCTTGACCCGACGGACTTTAAGAAACTGGGAGCGTACCGCAACACAAACGTACGCGTCACGAGCAGTTACGGCAGTGTCGTCGTCAAGGCAGTCGAGGCAACCCAGGGCCCTCACCCGGGTGTGGCATACATACCGATGGGGCCGTGGGCGAACATGGTGGTCAATCCGAACACCTACTCGACCGGCATGCCAACGTTTAAAGGCACACCTGTTGAGGTGGAAGTCGCCAAGAACGAACCGGTCTACAGTTCCCTGGAACTGGTTCGTAAGGCATGTAGGGGTGAACTAGCATGACAAAGACGGTTACTGACGTGATCTGCCCGTTCTGCGGCACGCTCTGCGACGATCTCGAGGTCGTCGTCAGCGATGACGGGAAAGAACTCCTCGAAGTCTACAACGCGTGCGCCATCGGTGCCGAGAAGTTCCTCCATTCTCAGGCGAAGGACCGTATCACCCGGCCCCGCATGCGCCAGGAAGACGGATCCTGGAAGGAGATCTCCTACGATGAGGCAGTCGATTACACGGCAAAGATGCTTGCCGATGCAAAGAAGCCCCTGATGTACGGCTGGAGTTCCACGAACTGTGAAGCCCAGTCCGTGGGCTCTGAGATCGGTGAGGCCGTCGGAGCGGTCATGGACAACACGGCGACCGTCTGCCACGGCACGTCGCTCATCGCGGTCCAGGACATCGGTATCCCGAGCTGCACGCTTGGCGAGGTGAAGAACCGTGCCGACCGGATCCTCTTCTGGGGATGCAACCCGGCGCACGCCCACCCGCGGCACATGTCCCGCTACTCGATCTTCCCCCGCGGATTCTTCACAGGGAAGGGCCATACCGGCCGGAAGGTGATCGTCATCGACCCGCGGCCCACCGACACCGCGAGCCTTGCAGACGTCCACCTGCAGGTCGAGCAGGGGCGCGACTACGAACTCCTCAGCGCATTCCGCATCGCGTTCAGGGGTGAGCAGCTCCCCGACGTCGTCGCCGGCATCCCGAAGGAGCAGATCTACGAGGCCGCCGAGACGCTCAAGAGCGGTCGGTTCGTGATCATCTTCTTCGGCATGGGTGTGACCCAGTCGCTCGGGAAGAACCACAACATCGACATCGCCATCGCGGTCACCCGTGACTTAAACGAGTACACGAAAGCGGCCATCATGCCGATGCGCGGGCACTACAACGTCACCGGCTCCGGCCAGGTCTGGGGCTGGCTGTACGGGTTCCCCTATGCGGTGGACCTCTCCCGCGGATTCGCCCGCTACAACCCCGGCGAGACGACCTCGAACGACCTGCTCCGCAGGGACGAGGTGGACGCCGTCTTCGTCCTCGGCAGCGACCCCGGCGCGCACTTCCCGTTCAGCTCGGTGAAGAAGATCTACGACCGCCCAGCAGTCGCGATCGACCCGCACGAGACCCCGACAACCGAGGTCTGCAATGTCCACGTCCCGGTCGCCTTCGTCGGCGTCGAGACGGGTGGGTGCGCATACCGGATGGACAACGTGCCGATTGAGACCAGGAAGGTTGTCGAACCCCCCGAGGGTATGATGACCGACGAAGAGTTCCTGAAACACGTCCTTGCGCGTATCAAGGAGATCAAGGGGGAATAACCGATGGCAGAATATCTTATCAAGAACGGGTTTGTCTTCGACCCGGTCCAGGGGATCAAGGGCGATAAGACCGACGTCGCCATCAAGGACGGCAAGATCGTCGCGACGACGGCTCTCAGCAGCCCGAAAGTCATCGATGCCGCCGGTAAGACCGTCATGGCCGGCGGTGTCGACGTCCACGCCCACGTCGCCGGCCCGAAGGTGAATGCCGGCCGGAATTTCCGCCCGGAGGACAAACTCTTCGGGTACAAAGCACAGACCGGTATCGAGCGGATGCAGGGAGGATTTTCCGTCCCGACGACGATCCGGACCGGCTACAACTACGCCCGCATGGGTTACACGACCGTGATGGAAGCGGCCATGCCGCCGCTCTACGCCCGGCACACCCACGAAGAGATGCGGGACACGCCGATCCTCGACCAGGGCGCCTACCCGGTCTTCGGGAACAACTGGTTCGTCCTCGAGTACCTGAAGAACCACGAGATCGAGAACGCCGCTGCCTACATCGCCTGGCTGCTTCGCGCCACGAAGGGATACGCGGTCAAGGTCGTCAACCCCGGCGGCACGGAAGCCTGGGCATGGGGCCTGAACTGTGACAACGTTCACGACCCGGTCCCCTACTTCGACATCACCCCGGCCCAGATCATCAAGGGCCTCATCGAGGCGAACGAGTACCTTGGTCTCCCGCACTCGATGCACATGCACGCGAACAACCTCGGGAACCCCGGCAACTACACGACGACGCTCGACTCGTTCAAACTCTCCGAGGGTATCAAGCCGAACAGCAAGTTCGGCCGCGACCAGGTGATGCACCACACCCACGTCCAGTTCCACTCCTACGGTGGCGACTCCTGGGCGAACGTGGAGTCGAAGGCCAAGGATATCATGGCCTACGTGAACTCGCACGACAACATCACCATCGACATGGGTCAGGTGACGCTCGACGAGACCACGACGATGACCGCCGACGGGCCGTTCGAGCACCACCTCACCGAGCTGAACCACCTGAAGTGGGCGAACACCGACGTGGAACTCGAGACCGGGTCCGGTGTCGTGCCCTACGTCTACAGCCCGAGCATCAAGGTCTGCGCCATCCAGTGGGCGATCGGTCTTGAACTCGCTCTGCTCGCGAACGATCCCATGCGGGTCTTCATGACCACCGACCACCCGAACGCCGGGCCGTTCATCCGCTACCCGCGGATCATGAAGTGGCTCATGAGCACTGAGGCGCGCGAGCAGCAGTTCGACGCCTTCAAGCACAAGGACAAGGTCATCGACGCGACCAACCTCGCCGGCATCGACCGCGAACTCGATCTCTACGAGATCGCGCAGATGACCCGCGCCGGCCCGGCAAAGGCGCTCGGCCTCGCACACATGTACGGCGGGCTTGCACCCGGCCTCGAGGCGGACGTTGCCATCTACGACTTCAACCCGAACGAGCCCTACGCGCCCGACGATATCGAGACGGCGTTCGGGAGCGCGGAGCATCTCTTCAAGACCGGTGTCCAGGTCGTCCGCGACCATGAGATTGCCAGCAACGGCAACAAGAGGACGCTCTGGGTGAACGCAAAGGTCAACGAGAACCCGCAGGTGATGCGCGATGTCAAGGAAAAGTTCCTCCGCTACTACACCGTCACCCTGAACAACTACGAGGTCACCGGGCACTACCTCCCGAACCCGTACGTCATCGAGGTCGATGCCACACAGTGAGGTGAGAGAAAATGGAAACCGTTACACTCACCATTAAGAATCAGCCCGAGCTCTTCCTCGAGGCAGAGACCATCGCACCCGATGCGTTCGCCGGGAAGAAGACCGAAGAGATCGCGGACCTCACCGTCTACGTCGGCCGCGAACGCCACCGGCTCGGAGATTTCTTCGAGATCTCCGGCAAGGCCGGGGCAACGCCTGAGGAGACGAAGATCGTCGTCAACGGCGACCTCTCCCGGGTCAAGTACATCGGCATGAAGATGACCGGCGGCGAGGTCGTCGTCAACGGCAACGCCGATATGTACGTCGGGGCATGGATGCAGGGCGGCAAGCTCACGGTGAACGGGAACGTCGACGCCTTTGCCGGAACAGGCATGAAGGACGGCGAACTCATCATCAAAGGCAATGCCGGCAACTACCTCGGCGCCGCCTACCGCGGCGACTGGCGCGGCATGCAGGGCGGCAAGATCGTCGTCACCGGCAATGCCGGAAGCGATATCGGCACCTTCATGAACGGCGGCGAGATCGTCGTCGGCGGCGATGCCGATGTCCATGTCGCCACCCATGCCGAAGGCGGGAAGATCGTCATCAAGGGCAACGCGAAGAGCCGCGTTGGAGGCCAGATGGTGGAAGGCGAGATCTACGTCCTCGGCAGCATCGACGTGATGATGCCCGGGTTCGTATACCGCGAGGATGTCGACGTCGATATGGACGGCATCAAGGGCCGGTTTGCCCTCTACGAGGGCGACCTCGGGGAGCGCCACCGGAAACGAAAGGGTCAGACGATCTACGCTAAACTCTACCAGCGAATCGAGGCCTGAACCCCCTCTTTTTTCTACACCGCATATTCCCGATACCGATCGTCGGAGAGCGGACGCGGACGGGATAAAAAAGGTAACACGAAATAACAATATTTAGCTATTTTTATGTTACGGCGGGGGAAGCACGATATGTATACAATTCTCTGCAATCGACAATATCCTACCAGATATTTAATATCGGGCCTGCGATATATATTAGATCAGAGACATAAATAGCAATGCTTATATCATCAGAGAAGGTTACTATCTTTTTGTCCCAAGAGGACGTGCAGTAGTCACCAGCAGCCACAGTCAGCGATACTTTTAGCGTTCACTTCACATTCCCGGATAGTATGCACTTAAAGAGGGTAATGGAGGAAAATTATGGCAAAATACAAGGAAACTATTGACCTGTACGATGATGCAGGCAAGCAGTTGAAGAGTGGTGTGCCACTCGAGAAGATCAGCCCGGTGATCAACCCGGCGACCAGGAAACTGATCGACCTCACCAAGAGGACGATTGCAGTCAACCTGAACGGGATTCAGGAGAGCCTGAAGACCGGAAAGGTAGCCAAGGGATATGTCCTCGGGCGTGAGATGAACCTCGACATCATCGGCAACAAGGACGCTGTCATCGCCAAGATCAAGGAGATGGTCCAGGTCGAAGAAGGCGACGACACAAACATCCGCGAGTTCAACGGTGGTAAGCTCATCCTCGTCGAGGCCCCTAAGGCCCGTCTCGAGGCTGCATCCACCTACGACGCCGCGATCACCGCGGTCGCAGCCGCGACCACCTACGCGCTCGTCGAGCAGTTCGACATCGGAGCGTTCGACGCAGCGATGGTCAAGGCGGCTGTCTGGGGCGGTTACCCGCACACGATGGACCTTACCGGTGCCAACGTCACGTCCATCCTGTCGATCCCCCAGAACAACGAAGGCCTCGGCTACGCGCTCCGTAACATCCCGGTCAACCACGCCGTGATGATGACCGGCAAGAACGCGATGCAGGGCGCCGCACTCTCGTCCACCTTCGAGCAGGCAGGAATGTTTGAGATGGGTAACGCCATCGGACCGTTCGAGCGCGCCCAGTTGCTTACTTACGCTTACCAGGGCCTGAACGCGAACAACATGGTCTACGACCTCGTCAAGAAGAACGGTGCGACCGGAACCATCGGTACCGTCGTCCAGAGCCTGGTCGAGCGCGCCATCGAGGACAAGGTCATCGCTCCGGGCAAGAAGGGCGGGTACTTCCAGTTCTACGACACGAAGGACCCGATGCTCTGGAACGCCTACGCCGCTGCGGGAACCATGGCAGCCACCATGGTCAACTGCGGTGCCGGACGGTTCGCCCAGGCAGTCTCCTCGACGCTCCTGTACTTCAACGACCTGCTCGAACACGAGACCGGCCTCCCCGGCTGCGACTACGGTCGTGTCATGGGTACCGCCGTCGGGTTCTCGTTCTTCAGCCACTCGATCTACGGTGGTGGCGGCCCCGGTATCTTCAACGGCAACCACGTCGTGACCCGGCACGCCGCAGGCGTCGCTATCCCGTGCGTGGTCGCTGCGGCGGCGCTCGATGCCGGAACCCAGATGTTCTCGCCTGAGAGCACATCCAAGGTCTACGGCGACACCTACGGCAAGGTTGACGTCTTCAACAAGCCGATCCAGCAGATCGCAAAGGGTGTGTAAATAACACAAGGATACCAATGACCGAAGCCATATACCCTCAGGTTCGAATCGTTTCTGCGCGATTCCTCAGACCCGATACGGTGGAAGAACTCCTGAACAGGCTTGTTCAGATCGGCGGGATCCTCCGGATGTCTCTTACCGGACAGAATCTTCCCGCCACCGTACCCTACGGCCCGGCGCGGGGGAAACCCAACCCCCACCCGGACCGCAAGGTCATCCGTGTCGGAGACCAGGACGTCCAGCTCCAGGTACAGGTTGGAAACGTCATCCTGGAACTCGAGGACGAGTCGTATATCCCGGCCGTCGAGGAAGCAGTCGAAGAAGTCTTTGCAAGCAAGGACTTCTCCTGCACCGTCCAGAGAGGGCGGTTCATGAAGACCCAGCCGACGATTTCCGACTACGCGAAATACGGACCTGATGCCGATAAAGAGATTCTCGGGCTCGTTGATCCGAGGAAGAAAGAAGGCCCAATTATCATTCAGGGAAACAAGTAGATGCCAATCGGAAGAGTGACTCAGGTCGTCGATTGCCGCGAGAGCATGGGGATGGGGAAAGGAGGCGGTCTCGCCCAGCGGGGCACCATCTCCGAGACCAGATCGCCCGATGTTATCGTGATCGGGATGTCCCCCGGCCGCAGACACGTGACAAAACCGGTCTGCGACATCACCTCCGGTCTGCGGAGGGAGGGGGCGGAGTTCTCCGTGACCACGCTCGTCCTCAATGCGGGGAGCGGGGTTCCGGCAGATTCGCCCGTCGCGGGCCATGTTCTCGGCGCTTATTTCGGACTGACAGAGAAAGAGATCGCCCAGATAGAGCAGCACAAGGTAGCCATCCTGCATCACGGGAACGTCCGTTCCCATGTGGTGCAGAAGGTCCGGTTTATCCTTGAGCACGCAAACATCAGGGCTATCGTCGTATCTCAAGTCCCGATCGACTTCGAGGACCTCGCAAAGGAGGGGATCAGGACTGCGGTGGTTATGCCGCCGCCCGACCGGACGAAGACGAAAGGCATGGTGATAGATATCGTCAGTGGTGTGACAAGGGGCCAGACACCCGGCAGGGAAAAATTGGCAGAGGTCGTTCGTGCCGTTATGAAAGCACTGAAAAGCCCAACATGAATGAGGTGAAAGAAAACATGGCATACAAGCCCCAATACGGACCGGGTACATCCAAGGTCGCCGAGAACCGGCGCAAGCAGATGAACCCCAACCAGAAGCTTGAAAAGATGCGCGATGTGACAGATGAAGATATCGTGCTGATCCTCGGCCACAGGGCGCCGGGAGCCGCCTATCCGACGGCCCACCCGCCGCTCGCCGAGCAGCAGGAGCCCGACTGCCCCATCAGGAAGATTGTAACCCCGACTGACGGTGCAAAGGCCGGCGACCGCGTTCGCTACATCCAGTTTGCGGACTCGATGTTCTTCGCCCCCTGCCACCCCTATCAGCGGACCTACACCGAGTGCTACCGCTTCCGCGGTATCGACCCCGGTACGCTCTCCGGCCGTCAGATCGTCGAGTGCCGCGAGCGTGACCTCGAGAAGTACTCGAAGGAACTCGTCGAGACCGAACTCCTCGACCCGGCCCGCACCGGCATCCGCGGCGCGACCGTGCACGGTCACTCGCTCCGTCTTGCCGAGAACGGCATGATGTTCGACATGCTCCAGAGGAGTGTCCTTGGCGAGGACGGCATCGTCCGCTACGTCAAGAACCAGATCGGCGAGCCTCTCGACCGCGCGGTTGCTATCGGCAAGCCGCTCGACGAGAAGTGGCTCAAGGCCCACACGACGATCTTCCACTCGCTTGGCGGCACGGCATACCGCGATGACAAGGAGTACATCGAGTACGTCCAGCGCATCCACACGCTGAGAACAAAATACGGGTTCCTACCGAAGGAGGCCTGATTACGATGGCAAAGATTGAGAGAACCCAGAAGCTCTTCCTGAAATCCCTCAAGGAGAAGTTCCAGGGCCAGGACGTTCAGTCCGAGACGACCGAGTTCTACAAGTTCAACGGCTACCACCAGTCCCCCCGCAAGGAGGAGTTCGTGAAGGCCAGCCGCGCCGTCGAGATGGACCGCGGCATCTCCATGTACGACCCCGTGCGCTGCCACCTTGGCGGTATCCCGCTCGGCCAGCGCCAGCTGATGACCTACGAGGTCTCCGGCACCGGCGTCTTCGTGGAGGGCGACGACCTGCACTTCGTCAACAACGCTGCGATGCAGCAGATGTGGGACGATATCCGGAGAACCGTCATCGTCAACATGGACCTCGCTCACCAGACGCTGCAGAAGCGTCTCGGTAAGGAAGTCACCCCCGAGACGATCAACGAGTACCTCCACGTGCTGAACCACGCGATGCCCGGCGCGGCCGTCGTCCAGGAGCACATGGTCGAGACCCACCCCGGCCTCGTCGACGACTGTTACGTCAAGGTCTTCACCGGCGACCAGGAACTCGCCGACGACCTCGAGCCCCAGTTCGTCCTCGACGTCGAGAAACTCTTCCCGGCAAAGCAGGCCGAAGCGCTCTCCGCAGCTGTAGGAAAGTCCCTCTGGCAGGCTATCCACATCCCGACCACGGTCTCCCGGACCTGCGACGGTGGAACGACCTCCCGGTGGTCTGCGATGCAGATCGGCATGTCCTTCATCGGTGCCTACCGGATGTGCGCCGGTGAAGCGGCTGTCGCCGACCTCTCCTACGCTGCAAAGCACGCAGGCGTCATCCAGATGGCGTCCCACCTGCCCGCCCGGCGTGCCCGCGGCCCGAACGAGCCCGGTGGTATCGGCTTCGGTCTCTTCAGCGATATCATTCAGGCGAACCGGAAGTACCCCCACGACCCCGCGAAGGCCTCCCTTGAGGTCGTCGGTGCCGGAACCATGCTGTTCGACCAGATCTGGCTCGGCTCCTACATGTCCGGCGGTGTCGGGTTCACGCAGTACGCGACCGCGGCCTACACCGACAACATCCTCGATGAGTTCACCTACTACGGTATGGACTACATCAAGGACAAGTACAAGGTCGACTGGAAGAACCCGAGCCCGACCGACAAGGTCAAGCCGACCTACGATATCGTCAACGACATCGCGACCGAGGTCGCCCTCAACGGCATGGAGCAGTACGAGCAGTACCCGACCATGATGGAGGACCACTTCGGCGGTTCCCAGCGTGCAGGCGTGCTTGCCGCTGCTTGCGGTCTCTCCACCTCCATCGCGACCGGCAACTCCAACGCCGGCCTGAACGCCTGGTACCTCTGCATGCTCCTGCACAAGGACGGATGGTCGCGTCTCGGCTTCTTCGGCTACGACCTCCAGGACCAGTGCGGGTCCGCGAACTCCCTCTCCATCCGTGGAGACGAGGGCGCGATCGGCGAGGTCCGTGGTCCGAACTACCCGAACTACGCGATGAACGTCGGCCACCAGGGCGAGTACGCCGCGATCACCGGCGGCGCCCACTACGGCCGCGGCGATGCGTGGTGTTTCGACCCGCGGGTGAAGATCTGCTTCGCCGACCCCGCGCTGAAGTTCGACTTCGCCGAGCCCCGCCGCGAGTTCGCGAAGGGTGCCATCCGCGAGTTCATGCCCGCCGGCGAGCGTTCGCTCATCATTCCGGCGCGGTAAACCCAAATCAATTTTTTTTTCCCTACCGTAACTTAGAATGTCTAACGAGGACATTCCAGCCGATATTTTACGTTTCGCTGCGATATCGGCACAACTTTTCGAAACCTTTAATTAAGTCATAAACAACTGTTAAATGAACCAAAAAGGTTTTGAACCCGTACTCCGGTGCCATGAGCACCGGAGGAGGATGCTGAATGGAAGAGATCGTATTTGGCATCGGCATTACCGCATTGGCAGGTGCTCTCGCAACCGTCGCCGGCGCTGCGGAAGACGTTGAATCTGACATCGGATCACAGGGTGACCCGAACTCACAGGTTCAGCTGGCTCCACAGATGGGATATATTCACCGCATATTCAACAAGGCAATTGCTGGTGAACCTCCCGCGTACGGCCTCTGGGTTGCTCTGGGCGCAGGCCTTGCCTGGGCTTTCATGGCGATGCAGATAAACCCGATACTTGCAATCGTGCTCGGGAGTGCTCTCGCGGTCTTCGTGCAGGGCATCTATGCGACTACCGCATACCTCGGCCGTACTGCAAGTCTCGCCAAGTTCGGACAGCCGGTCTACATTGACATCTTGAAGTCGATGACGACCGTGACCATGGCACACGCGTTCATAGCAATCTTCGCCACCGTCGCGATGTGTCACCTTATGATCAGCGCGCTCGGCCACCCCTTCCCGCTCCCGCTTCTGGGTATCGTCTGGGGTATCGCGCTCGGTGCGGCCGGGTCTGCGACCGGTAACCCGTTCTACGGAAAGGAGCGGCAGTACCAGGAGCAGAAGTTCGGAGCAGGCGTTCCGATCTCCGCGTCCGGTAACATCGTCCGCTACGCCGAGGCCGGCCAGCGGAACTCGCTCGACAACGGTTTCTTCAGCGCCAAACTCGGCGGCCCCGCCTCGGGCATCTGCTTTGGCCTGATCGTCTTCTTCGAACTCTGGCGTACCGTGGTCTTCGAAGAGTTCAACATCTGGGGACCGATCGTCGTCGGTGTCGTCGTCATCCTGGTCTTTGCCATCATCGACCGCTACATCGAGGTCTGGGCAAGGAAGAACTTCGGGCCCTACACGGCTCCCGAGGCTACTGAGGAGGCATCGTCATGAGCGCACTCGGCGGACCTAAACAGACTGGAGGCATCCAACCCCCGACGGCAATGGGCCTCGTCATCGGTATCGTTCTTATCGTAGCAGCGCTTGCGCTCGCTTACTTACTCGTACAGATGGCCGGACTGATCGCGCTCGTCGGCATCATCATCGGCGGCGTCCTGATCGCGTTCGGCGTTCACTTCGTCCCGGTCGGCGGTGCTCCCGCTGCAATGGGACAGGCACCCGGTATCGCGACCGGTGTTGCGATGCTTGCGGCCGGTGCCGGCCTTGCCGGTCTCTTCGGTGGCGCATGGGCCGCCCCGCTTGGATTCGGCGTCGCCCTTGCGGGCGGTGCGATCGGCGGCGGTCTCCTGATGGCGATCACCTGTACGATGGTCAACGTCATCTACGTCTTCGGCATGGGTATCCCGGCAGCCTCCGGTAAGGTCGATAAAGACCCCATCACGGGCGACACCTTCCCCGAGTTCAAGAGCCAGGGTACCGAGGGGCACGGCCTCCCGTTCATCTCCTGGGTCGGCGGCGTCATCGGCGGCGCACTCGGAGGTCTTGGGGGAACGCTCATCTACCTCCAGCTTCTCGACGTTTACCAGGCGCAGCTCCCGGTGATCCTGAACGCCACGGTCGAGCAGATCGCGCCCGTCGCCGTCTCGCTTGCCGGCATCTTCGCGGTCGGTATGTTCCTCGTGAACGCCGTGCTTGCGGCATACAACATCACCGGTACGATCGAAGGGCCGCACGACCCCAAGTTCAAGCGGTTCCCGAGAGCGATCATCGCAGCCGCCGTGGCATCCGCCGTTACCGGCATCTTCGCGATCGGGCTCCTCCAACTGGTGGGGGTATTCTAAATGTCAGTAAAAGTTGAAGTCGGAGCAGGCGGCATCCCGCACAACCAGATCCTGATCTACGGCCTCGTGGGATCGCTCGTCCTGATTTACCTGACATACCTGAACACTATCACCGGCACCGAGTACTTCTCGTTCTTCGGTGGGCTTGCCGCCGTAGTCGCGCTCCTCTGGGGCACCGACACGATCAAGCACCTCTGCAGCTACGGTCTCGGTACCGGTGTCCCGTCGGCAGGTATGATCGCCCTCGGGTCCGGTGTCGTTGCTGCGCTCTTCGGAGCCACGACCGGCCCCTTCGCACCCATCGTGACGATCATCATCGCCGCAATCATCGGCGCGGTCGCCGGACTGATGGCGAACGCCGTTGTCCGGATGGACATCCCCGTCATGGTCGTCTCGCTGATCGAACTCGCGATCGTCGGCGCAATGACCATTCTCGGTCTCTCGGCGATGGCCTGCGGAACGTTTGAGTTCCTCGGCATGATCACCGGCGAGATCGCGATCCTCGGATTCATCGTGCAGAGCTACGAGTTCTCGCTCATCGGCGGCAGCATCATCGCCGTGATCTTCATGCTCGGCGCTATCGCCATCCAGCACTCCTTCAACGCCTGTCTCGGGCCGGGGGAGCAGCAGGACAGGACGCTCATGCTCGCCGCGGAGTGCGGGTTCCTCTCGATGATCCCCATCGCGATCATCTCGTTCGCGTTCATCGGCATGTATGCCGCTCTCATCTCACTGGTGGTCTCGATCGTCGGGTGGCTCTACACCTACAAGAAGTACATCGAGCTCTCGCAGCGTGACGCCTACGCATGGCTCGACGCACAGCCGATCCTTGAGCCCAAGGGAGGTGCCTAAATGGCGTACATTCAGGTGCTGCCCGAGTACGGCCTGGTTGTCGACCCGATGGTCGGAATCGTCACCACTGCCGGTGTCTCCTACACCCCCGTGCTCGAACAGGTAGCGGAACTCGAGAAGATCACCGACGACCTGGTCGGTATGCTCTCCGGAGAGGGCAACTTCCTGGCATCATTCCCGAACAGGGAGGGTGTTCTCAACACCGCCGGAGGCGTGACCGCATTCTGGTATGGCATGGCAGTCGGCCTTCTGATTGCCGGTGTCGTCGTATTAGGACTGCTGTGAGGTGAAGAACATGGTTGAGAAGAAATCACCGGCCAGCGGATGGCCGATTATTCAGGGCGACTTCCACACGGGAGATGCACAGAGTTGCGTCGCTGTCGTCACCATGGGATCCCACCTCGACGAGCAGGGCATCTGCGATGCCGGAGCGGCAATCGCCGGGTCCTGTAAGACCGAGAACCTCGGCCTTGAGAAGATCATCGCGAACGTCATCTCCAACCCCAACATCAGGTTCATCCTCTGTTGCGGAACGGAGGTCAAGGGCCACCTCTCCGGACAGAGCTTCATGGCTCTGCACGAAGGCGGCGTCGCCGGCGGGAAGATCGTCGGCGCCCAGGGAGCCATCGCGTTCATCGAGAACCTCTCCGACGAAGCCATCAAGCGCTTCCAGGACCAGGTCGAGATGGTCAACATCATGGAAAGCGAGGACATGGGCACCATCAAGGCCAAGATCGATGAACTCAAGGCCAAAGACCCCGGTGCGTTCGGCGCAGAACCCATGGTCGTCGAGGTCAAGGAAGAGGACGGTGCCGGCGCAGAGGAAGCGACTGGTGAAGTACAGCCGCTCTCCGGTGAACTGGCACTGATACACGCACGGATGAAGATCATCGAGCGGATGGTCACCGACATCGGGTACCGTAACAAGTTTGCCGCCGGCGTCTACTCGGGCAAGATTGAGGGCCTCATGATCGGCCTGATCGTCTCGTTCGTGATTCTGGGGTTCATCCTGCTGGGGTGAGATAAATGGCAGAAGAAGTTACACAGGCAGGCCCCATCCGGATGACGGCAATCAACGGCATGATGAGCTCCATCCGGTACAAGGCACAGATCCTTGCCCGCACGACCAAACTCGAATCCGGTATCATGGGCAAGGGAATCGTCGGGTTCACAATCGGACTCCTTGTAGTCTTACTCCTGATCGTGGTCCCGGCACTGATGGTGGGGGCGATCTAACATGGCTGAGAAGAAATCACCGGCCAGCGGATGGCCGATTATTCAGGGCGACTTCCACACGGGAGATGCACAGAGTTGCGTCGCTGTCGTCACCATGGGATCCCACCTCGACGAGCAGGGCATCTGCGATGCCGGAGCGGCAATCGCCGGGTCCTGTAAGACCGAGAACCTCGGCCTTGAGAAGATCATCGCGAACGTCATCTCCAACCCCAACATCAGGTTCATCCTCTGTTGCGGAACGGAGGTCAAGGGCCACCTCTCCGGACAGAGCTTCATGGCTCTGCACGAAGGCGGCGTCGCCGGCGGGAAGATCGTCGGCGCCCAGGGAGCCATCGCGTTCATCGAGAACCTCTCCGACGAAGCCATCAAGCGCTTCCAGGACCAGGTCGAGATGGTCAACATCATGGAAAGCGAGGACATGGGCACCATCAAGGCCAAGATCGATGAACTCAAGGCCAAAGACCCCGGTGCGTTCGGCGCAGAGCCCATGGTCGTCGAGGTCAAAGAAGGGGACGGTGCGGCGGAAGTTGCCGTCGCAGGAGCAAACCCGCAGTTCCTTGAGATCGAAGAACGGCTCAACGCCATCGAGGAGAGGATCGAGTTCGTCGATGCAGAGATCGCCCAGCGCGTCGGAAGGAAAGTCGGGCGCGATATCGGCATCCTGTATGGACTGGTCGCAGGTTTGATTGTATTCATGATGTTGTTGGTATTACTGCCCAAATTGGTTGGGTACCTGTAAAGGAGGTTTGGCGAATATGTTCAAGTTCGAAAAAGAGCAGACGGTACACGACTTCAACGGTACCATGATCGGCGGGCAGCCTGGAGAATACCCGTCCGTGCTCGGTGCATCCATCTTCTACAACAAGCACGAGGTTGTTCTGGATGACCACACTGGAAAGATCGACAAGATAAAAGCAGAAGGGCTCTGGAACCGCTGCCAGGAACTCTCGGATATCACGGGCATTCCGCACTTCATCCAGATCATCGCGGAGTTCCCTGAGGCCTTCGAGAGCTACATCGACTGGTTCTGCAGCATCGACGACAAGACCGCATTCCTGATGGACTCATCCGTCCCGACGGCGCTGGCACACGCGTGCAAATACGTCACCGAGGCCGGCATCGCGGACCGCGCGATCTACAACTCGATCAACGGCTCGATCCTGCCCGAGAACATCGAGGCTCTCGCCAAGAGCGATGTGAACGCAGCCATCGTCCTCGCTTTCAACCCCGGCGACCCGTCGGTTGCCGGCCGTGAGAAGGTCCTGGTCGAGGGCGGCGTTGCCGGACAGGAACTCGGGATGCTCGAGATCGCGGAGAAATGTGGTATCACCCGCCCGATCCTTGACACCGCGGCAACCCCGCTCGGTCTCGGCTCCGGCGGCTCGTACCGTGAGATCCTCGCCTGCAAGGCGATCCACGGTCTCCCCACCGGCGGCGCGTACCACAACATGACGGTCTCCTGGACCTGGCTCAAGCGCTGGAAGGGAACGAAGAAGACTCCCTCGCAGCAGCTGGCCGGTCTCGAAGGCAAGGATGCCCTCGTCGAGCAGCTCACCCACCACTACCTCGGTGGTACGGACGGTATGCGCCAGGCGGCCTGGTCTGCACCCGATATCGGCTGCAACATGATTGCAAGCACGCTCGGCGCCGACCTGATCATGTACGGCCCGATCGAGAACGTCGAGGCGATGATCACCGCACAGGCCTACGTGGATATCGTCGTGCTGGAAGCGGTGCGCGATCTGGGAATCGAGCCCAAGACCGAGAACCACCCGTTCTTCAAACTCATCTAAACCCTTTTTTTGCTGCCTCAGTAGACGGTATTCAACCCCGCTGAAAGGAGGGGCTGCAACAGGTTGTAAACTATTTTACCTTAAAAAAATGGTTTTAGTAACAACTATACATTAGCAAGCCCTATACCAGATCACCAGACGCTTATGAAGCTGATTACCGTTGCAGGCCCCCCATCTTCGGGGAAGACCTCTGTTATCCTCAAAACCATCGCAGCTCTCGGGCTGCCCCCGGGGAGCGTGGGCGTCGTGAAGTTCGACTCGCTCACCTCCTTCGACCACCAGCGCTACGATGAACAGAAGATACCCAACCAGACTGCTTTTGCCGGAAAGATCTGTCCGGACCACCATTTCGTCAGCAACGTCGAAGGGGCGGTCGAATGGGGCATGAAGAAGGGGTTGTCGGTTCTCGTCACGGAGAGCGCAGGGCTCTGCAACCGGTGCTCGCCCTACGTGAACGGCATCTTATCGGTCTGTGTCATCGACAACCTCTCCGGCATCAACACCCCGCGGAAGATCGGCCCGATGCTGAAGTATGCCGATATCGTCGTTGTCACGAAAGGGGATGTGGTCTCCCAGGCGGAGCGCGAGGTCTTCGCCTTCAACATCCGTGAGGTGAATGCATCGGCAACGGTTCTCTTCGTGAACGGGATCACCGGCCAGGGAGCGTTTATGCTTGCCCGCCACTGGCAGGATACACTGGATATCCGGACACTTCGCGACCGTAAACTCAGGTTCACGATGCCTGCCGCCATCTGTTCCTACTGCACCGGCGAGACCCTCATCGGAGAGATGTACCAGATGGGGATGGTCAAAAGGATGGAGTTTGACGATGAAAGCCCCTGACTATGTTGCAGAGGTCTCGTCGGTGCCTATCGGCGATATCCTTCGCCGTTACCCTCTTGCGGTCGATTACCTCGCCAACATACGGCTGGTCGGGGTTGATGAGACAAAGACGCTCCCTGAGATCCTGGAAGACGTCGATGAGGATATGCTTGAGGAGTTCGGGCTTGACCGCGAGGAGGTCATATTCCACTTCAGCGCATTTCTTGAAGCGTTCACCCGAATGGAGGAATCTATCGAGACGATCTCCTCCATCACGATCCTCGGCGGACGGGACAAGACGGGGAGGCCCGAGATGCTCGAACTGACGGTGACACCCGGCGAGGTCGTGAGCATAGTCGGTCCCACCGGCTCGGGAAAGAGCAGGTTGCTTGAGGATATCGAATGTCTTGCCCAGCGCGACACCCCGACTGCACGACAGATCCTCATCAACGGGTCAGTCCCGGATCTCGATAAGAGGTTCTCCACCGGGGGGAAGCTGGTAGCCCAGCTCTCGCAGAACATGAACTTCGTCATGGACCTGACGGTGCAGGAATTTCTGGAGATGCATGCGAAAAGCCGGATGATCCCGGACTCTGCCGCGGTTGTGGAGAAGTGTTTTGCGGTTGCCAATTCGCTGGCAGGGGAGAAGTTCACGCTCGATACGAAAGTCACCCAGCTCTCCGGGGGGCAGTCGCGGTCGCTGATGATCGCCGACACCGCTCTCTTGAGTTCATCCCCGATCATCCTCATCGACGAGCTGGAGAATGCAGGAATCGACCGGCGGGAGGCGATCGAGATCCTCGTCGGCAACGAGAAGATCGTCCTCATGTCAACGCACGACCCGCTTCTTGCCCTCCGTGCCGATAAAAGGATCGTCATCAAGAATGGAGGCGTGGCAAAAGTGATCGAGACGACCGCAGAAGAGGAGCAGACGCTGCATAAGATCGAGGCGATCGATTCTGCCCTCCTCAATATCCGCAACCAGCTCCGGAGAGGAGAGATCGTTACGGAAGAGAGCATTCCGGAATTTCAGGAGAGATAGTATGTGGGAATTATACGATGCGTTAATCGAAGGGATCCCCGACGACATTGTCGTTGAAGATATGGTCCTGGGCGGGGAACTGACGTATGTCGAGGCAAACGGCGGCATCGGTATCGCCGGATACCGTTATTATATCCAGCGCGCCCCGATGATGACTGAGAACAGGATCGGGAAACCGTTGAAAGAGGTGGCGGGGTGTGTGAAGTCCTGGAACTTCTGGGAGGCATCGATCGGCAACGCGGCGATCAACGCGTGGTACAATCACCCGGAGACCGCCAGGAGGGCGGGGATCGAGGTTGCAGAGAAGAAACGGGTCGAAGAACGGCTGAAAGACCCGTTCATCAAGTCCCAGAATCTTGTGAAGGGGAAGAAAGTCTGTGTTGTCGGTCATTTCCCGTTCCTTGAGAAGTTGATCGCCCCCGTCTCCGACCTGAGCATCATTGAGTGGGACCCCGAGGAGGGAGATTACCCTTACTCTGCCTGCGAGTACCTGCTGCCGGAGTCCGATTATGTCTTCCTGACCTGTGGCGCTCTCGGCGACAAAAGTATGCCGCGGCTCCTCGAACTCTCGGAGAACGCAGAGAGCGTGACGATCGTGGGCCCGGGGACTCCCCTCTCTTCGGTCTTCTTCGACTACGGCGTCTCCGATCTCTCGGGATTTATCGCAACCGATGCTGCACTCGCGAAGAGGATCATCAGGGGGGCGGAGAACCAGAGGATCTTCGGAGCGGGGATGAAGGTGGAGTATCTCCGCCCGGGGGTTTGAAGGCGGTTGCGGCGCTTTTTTTCAGTACTTCGCTAAAACTACTGAGCCCTAAAAAAAGAGTAGATGCCAGGCAACTCACTTTGCAAGACCTCGCCCTCACCTGCCCCGGCACTTTTATTACCCGCCATCCAGACCCAGTACTTCGCTAATTTCGGCATCTGAAATAGACCAATGCAGCCTCGCATAGCGACCTAAAACGGGATCGGCAGCACCCGGGCACCGGACTTCGCACCTTGCGGTGCCTCATGCTCCTGCCCTCCGGCCAGTCGCGCTTCGCGGCTTCGCGCTCTTCGCGCGAGTTAATGGGCAAAGATAGCAATATGGCTTCACGCGGAAGCACGCGGGAGAACGCGAAGGGACGATGGTTTGACCTCTTGAAGATTACCTCGACCGTTTTAGCGAAGTACTGAGACCGCGGCAGATACTCTGCCACGGTGGTGGTTTACATTGCAGGAGGATTTACGAAAGGGTTTGCGAGGTGAACTCCCCCGTCTCCATCCCGTAAAGAGATACGTAGCCCCCGCTCGAAGACCTTCGGCCTTCTCAAAGCTCCGGACGTTCCGTCCGTCGCACTTCCGGTGCTCATGCACCGGCCCCATGACCCATCGCACCCCACTCCTGGGGGCGGGGCAATCATGGCGATAGACAACCGGCGGCACGGCGGTCGTTCGAGCACCACAGGTGCGCAGTCCCCCTGGAATCCGTGTTTAGGGTGCAACCGATGACTCCTCTGAGAGGTTTCAACAAAGCCTTACTTGAGAACGTTCAGGAGAACCATATGACGAGCGGAATCGGACATACAAACCAGGTGCCCTCACAACCCGCGATATGCGCTACGGCGGTGACGGATATAGAGGATTATAATCTCCCGCTCCTCATGATGCACGGCATATATAATCCGGTAGTCCCCTACCTGGGTTCGGTAGAGGTGTTCTGCTCCGCTTAACTTACGTACACCATGCGGCAGAGGATTTTCAGATAGAGCGTCTATGCTCTGAAAGATACGCAGAACACTATCACGCGGCAATACTGCGACATCTCTCTCGACACTCGCCTTTACGCGAATCGCGTACCCCGCCATTACTGCTCGTATCGCTTCCGGAATTCACTGAACCCTACGGTCGGTTCTTCACGCCGCTCCGCGACCACGGCAAGGTCATGGAGATCTTCCTGCAGCTGCTCGTACTCCTGGAGAGGGAGAATAACCGCGACCCGGTTCCCGTGCTCATCGACGACATACTGTTCTCCTGTAGCGCTCATCGTTCTCCTCACTTGTAGATAGGGTGCAGGAACCATTAATCTTCTTTTGGCTCTGGTGTAAACCCGGTTCCTGTCTTTCTCTACCCGATAGGGATGGTGCCGGTTCAGGTACCAATCCGCAGCCCGGAACCTCCATCCGACTGGAATGCAAAAAAGAAGAGTATACCATCCGCAGGGCGAAGGGCCTCCCGCACCGGCTGCTTACGCGAGTTCGATATGCCCGGCGATCCGGAGTTTCCCGCCCTCGAGGTAGTGGAGCACCGCCGTGTCACCCGGGAGGTAGACGAGGTCTTTTTCGAGTGCAAGCGTCAGCGTCGGGTGCCGCCAGTCGCCGTCGTCCCGCACCGCCTCCACCCTCGCCGGGATGAACTGCATCCAGTGGCCGATATGGAGCACCGTCCCCGCCGTGAGCGGCGCCGGCCAGTATTTTACCAGGGTCGCCCGCCCCTCAAGGTTCGTCCCCGTCCGGAGCGCGGGGTCGCTTGAGAGGACAAAGCCCCGGTCGAGGTCGTCGGACTCGACGTTCTTGAGCGCGAGCCCCACGCGGTCGCCTTCCGCTGCCCAGTCGAAGTCGTCGTCGTGCTTCTGAATCGACCGCACCGTGATCGCCCGCTCACCGGGGTAGACCTTCAGGGCGTCGTGCTTTCTGATGCCGCCCCGCACCACGCCGCCGAGGATGACCGTCCCGATGCCGCGGACGTTGAAGTGGTGATCGATGGGAATGGCTCCCACGGCACCCGCGGCAAGCGGGACGGAGGAGCGGGCATGCGCCTCGCCAAGCAGGAGATCGCGCAGCGTGATCGGGTCCTCTTCCACGAACTCGTAGCGCTCGAGCACCGTCCCCCGGAGGAGCGGCGCGACGTCTCCAGGGGTCAGGTAGTTCTGGAGGACGATGTAGCCCTGCTTCACCCTCGCTTCATCGAGCATCAGCACCCACTCCCCGAGCGTCGGGGTGATGGCGCCCACCACGACGAGAGCCGCATCCGCCATCGATGCGGCGTAGAAGAGCGGGGCCAGCCGTTCGGGATACCGGGTAGGCTCGATGATGGTGACGGTATCCTCGCCCTTCTTCAGGTTATAGAACGTGATATCGGACTCTGTGCCCTTCTTCCCGAGGTCTTTTGCGTAACCGGCAGGTCCCAGCACGGCAAGGTTCAGGTTACCCATATGCCAGATCTCTTGGTCATCCAGGGCAATGAGGTTTGCTCCGTGCAGTCAGGGGAGATAGACCCGCGCATACACCATCTCCAGACAGGAGCCCGCACAGATAATCCAAATAGATTTTAACAAAGTAAACTAAATTTTCTGGCACACGTATGCGGCGAACGGCACCGATCACCATCCTGACGCTTATCTGCGCGCTTCTCATCAGCATGGCCGCTGCAGTCGCTCTCGGACCGAGCGGGATCTCTCTTGGGTCGTTCTTCACATCGGAGAACGCCTGGATGATCCTCTGGGAGATCCGGGTGCCAAGGGTGATCGCCGCGGCGCTGGTCGGGTGCGGGCTGGCTGTTGCGGGCACGGCCATGCAGGCGCTCTTCCGTAACCCCATGGCCGATCCCTACATCATCGGCACGTCCTCGGGCGGAGCGCTCGGGGCCACGCTCGCGATCGTCCTCTTTGCCGGCACGGGACGCCCCGTGCTTGCATTTGCCGGGGCGATGGCCGCCACGTTCGCCGTATACTTCATCGCCCGCAGAGGCGGCAAGATCCCGGTCGAGACGCTCCTCCTCTCCGGTGTCGCCCTCGCGACGCTTCTCTCGGCGCTCCTCTCCTTCCTGATGTACACCGCAGGCCGGAGCCTGCACCAGATCATGTTCTGGCTGATGGGAGGGTTCTGGAATATATCGTGGAACGACGTCACCGTCGCCCTCCCCATCCTGATCGGGGCCGCAGGAATCTACCTCTTCGCACGCGACCTCAACATCCTCGCCCTGAACGAAGAGGACGCGACCCATCTCGGGGTGAACGTCGAGAAGACGAAACTGATCCTCCTCGCGCTGAGCGCCTTCGTGACGGGGATAGCCGTTGCGGTGGCCGGCTCAATCGGGTTCATCGGCCTGATCACCCCGCACGTGATGCGGCTGATCGTTGGGCCCGACCACCGTTTCCTCTTCCCCGCGGCCGCGCTTGCAGGCGCCATCCTCCTGGTATGGGCGGATGCGCTCACGCGAACCTTCACGAGCGACATGCCGGTCGGCATCCTGACCGCCTGTTTCGGCGCACCGTTCTTCATATACCTCCTCCGGAGCCGGATGAAAGCATGAAACCGATTGAGATCATCGATATCGACGTCTCCTACGGCGCAAAGAAGATCCTCGAAGCGATCACGTTCCACGCCGAAGCGGGCGAGATCCTCGGTATCGTCGGGCCGAACGGGTCGGGGAAGACGACGCTCTTAAAAGCGATGAGCAGGGTCGTCGCCCGGGACAACGGCGAGATCCGGCTTGACGACCGGGACCTGGACTCGCTCGGGCACCGCGAACTCGCGCGCCGGGTCGCGGTAGTCCCGCAGGACATCTCGATCGGTTTCGACTATTCGGTGCGCGACGTCGTCATGATGGGCAGGCACCCCTACATCGGAAGGTTCGCCTCCGAGACGGCGCGGGACGTGGAGATCTGCGACCATGCCATGCACCTCGCAAACGTCGCCGACCTTGCCGGGGCCTCGGTGCACGGCATCAGCGGCGGCGAACGCCAGCGCGTCCTCATTGCCCGGGCGCTCGCACAGGAACCGAAGATCCTGCTCCTCGACGAAGCAACCTCGAACCTCGACGTCAGCCACCAGGTCGAGATCCTCAACATCATCAGGGATCTCGCGGGAGAGATCACGGTCGTCAGCGTCTTTCATGACCTGAACCTGGCCGCATACTACTGCGACCGGCTCCTGCTCCTCAAAGACCGGAAGGTCTATGCCGCAGGAACGCCCGGGGAGGTCCTGACCCGCGAGAAGATCCGCGAGGTCTTCGGGATGGAGATGCTCGTCAGGCCGCACCCGCTGACGGGGAGACCCTACGTCCTGCCGGTCTATATGCACCGGTCGGGCGCGGGGGCGAACCGGCGGGTGCACGTCGTCTGCGGTGGGGGGACAGGCTCCGATATCCTCCACCTCCTCCATGCTGCGGATTTCACGGTCACCTGCGGCGTCTTAAACATCCTCGACACCGACTACGGGACGGCGATGCACCTCGGGCTCCCGTGCATAGCAGAGCCCCCGTTTCACGGCATCACCACCGGATCGCTCTCGCGTCTCAGGGAATGCCTGGAGAGCGCAGATACCGTCATTGTCACGGCGATGCCGATAGGCAGGGGGAACCTCGACAATCTCCGGGTGCTGCTCGACTATCCGGCAAAACCGGTAATCTTCTATGCACGAGACCACACCGCCCGGATGGAAGACTACACCGGAGGTGAGGCCGGAGCGGTGCTGACCGAACTGGAGGCGCGCGGGGCGCTCCGGATCGAGGGGGCGGAAGAACTTCTTGCCTGCTTCTCGGGGGATGGCCCCGATCCGGGTTGCTAAATAATTATTACTTCAACACAAGTGTACCTATACTAATGCAACCCACGCGCCTGATACTCACTGCTGCATCGCTCGTCGTGCTGCTCCTGATCGCCGGGATGGCCGGCGCGACAACCGTCCCCCCGGTGGCGGCGGACGGCGAGAAGACTGTCACGGTGACCGACGACTCCGGGAAGACCGTTCTCATCCGGGGCGAACCGCAGAGGATCGTCTCGCTCGCGCCGTCGAACACCGAGATCCTGTATGCCCTCGGGCTCGAGGACCGGATCGTTGCCGTCACCGAACGCTGCGACTACCCGCCGGCAACCGCGGATAAACCGAAGGTGGGCGGGTTTAGCACCGTCAATATCGAGAAGGTGATCGCTATGGAGCCCGACCTGGTCTTCGCCGCGCCCGCCAACACCGACGAAGTCATCGACCGCCTGCGATCGCTCGGGATGACCGTCGTCATCCTCGATACGCAGACGATCGACGGTGTCCTGCACGACATCGAACTTGCCGGAAGGGCGACCGGGCAGGAAGAAGAGGCCTCAACGCTCATCGAGGGACTGGGTGCGCGTATCGAGGCCGTTGCCGGGAAGGTGGACGGGAGACAGGCTGGAAGTCCGTCCGTCGCCCACGTCATCTGGCACGACCCGCTCTGGGTCAGCGGGAAGGGGACGTTCCAGGACGAGGTGATCACACTGGCCGGGGGAACCAACGCGTTCGGCGCGTTCGACGACTGGAGCATCGTCAGCCTCGAGGAGTTCATCACCGTGAACCCCGACTACATCCTGGTCAGTTCGGGCAGCGGCATGGACCGGGACGGGTATGACGCCATATACAACTACATCGTCAGCGAGCCCCGCCTGCAGAGGCTCGACGCGGTCAAAAACGACCGCATCTACGTCATCGACGCAGATGTCGTCAGCCGCGGGAGCCCGCGGATCGTGGATGCGCTGGAAGAAGTGGCAGATTACCTCCATCCGGAGACGTCCGGGACGGCTACCCCGGAGGCAACCGGGGCGGTCCAGTCGCCGGGGTTCGGCGCGATAACTCTCACCGGTGCGTTGTTCATCGTCTTCCTGCTTAGAACAAAGAAATAACGCAATAACGGCACATATTGCAGAACAGGGGCGGCGAGCGCCTCTGTATGCCGGTTACGTTCTTCGGGGCAAACTTAATGCGCGCGCCGCCAACCAGACCAATGGGTTCGGCGATAACACCCCACTTTTTTGACATTAAACCGCCTGATCAGGCCGGGAACAACCGGAAGCGGCGTACCGGCGTGTCAAACACCCGAGGAGCGGCCGACCAGAATACAAATAATTTTTAATTATTCCAAATCCATTTTGTAAAGTTTTATTACATTATAACAAGCACACTTGTACTTATGAAATTAAAGTGGTTTCCACTCATTATTGGAGTTATCATGCTCTCTCTCATGCTTGTTAGCGTGGTGAGTGCGTCTTATCCGATGTTCCACTACGACACGCAGCGGATGGGCTACATCCCGCAGGACGGGCCGCTGACAAACGCCACCCTCTGGGTAGCAGAGACCGCCGAATATGCCGACGGATCACCGGCGGTACATAACGGAAAGGTCTTCGTCCCGACCTGGCCGGATATGGACTTCACTGACAATGACCCGATGGGGCTTGTCTGCTATGATGCCGCCACCGGGACAGAGCTCTGGACGAACGAACTCGGCGGCACCTCTGTCGGTTCGGTCTCGGGCGTTGCCGTCGCTGACGGTCGGGTCTACCTCGGCGGAACCGACGGACGGCTCTACTGCATCGATGAAGAGACAGGGAAGACGTTCTGGGCGAGCGACCAGATCGACGCCACCGGCTATTTTGGGCTCTCGTCATCGCCCCTCATTTACGAAGGAACAGCCTACGCCCTCTCAGCTTCGGACGGCGTGCTGCACGCCTTCACGCCTGAAGGTATCGCGTCATGGTCTTTTCCCACCGGCGGTGCCGTCGGCTACTTCACCTCGCCTGCGGCCGCAGACGGGAAAGTTTTCGTCGCAGGAAACGAAAGCGACCTTTTCTGTATCGATACCACCACCCACACCGCCACGTGGAGCGTCGCCCTCCCGACCGCCGTGAAGTCGACACCGGCCATCGGCGATGGGAAGGTCTATGTGACGACGGCTGAGCGTCTCTACGCCCTCGATGGGAGCACGGGCGCTGAGGTCTGGAATGCGAGCCTCGGTGGGGCATCTTCGACGCCGGCCGTTGCAGGTGAAACCGTCATCGCAGGCTCTTCCGACGGCCTCCACGCCTACGACGCCGGGACCGGGACCCCACTCTGGAATTTCCCGAGTGCGCGGGTGGACGTCTCCCCGATCGTTGCCGGCAACCTCGTCTACGCCGCGACCAACGAAGAGACCGGCACCGCGTACGCGGTGGACACCGGAACAGGCGAAGAGGTCTGGTCATACACCATCGAAGCCCCGGGTGACGGCACGTTTGCCGCGTTCTTTGCCTCCTCGCCTGCAGTATCTGACGGCGTACTCTACATCGGCGCCGAGAACAACCGCTTTTACGCCTTCGGAGAAGGATCGGTATCGCCTACCCCAACGCCAACATCCACGCCAACATCCACGCCAACTCCAACGCCAACACCGGCACCCGGCTCCTGGAACGGGACCGTAATCCTGGCGGAAGAAACCTTCACGTTCACCCCCTCAAACAACGCCTCCGCCACCTACACGGTCAACCGCACCACAGACCTTGGGGCTCTCACGCTTGCGGCGCAGGCCGGCGGTTTCACCTTCAACGCCTCTGACGCCTGGTACGCATCCTACGGGTCGTTCATGCTCGAAGATATCGCCGGCATCGCAAACGAGGACTGGACACAGGAGAACGCACGGTTCTGGAGCATCTTCATCAACGGCGCGGCGGCACCCGCAGGGCTCGGGGCGAACACCCTCGCAGACGGTGACCGGCTCGCCTTCTACTACTGCCCCTCGGATCCGGACACGTATGCGCCGCTCATCGATCAGGCCGGGTATGTCGTCATCATCGACGTCAACGTCCGTGATTTCACGTGGGAGGGGGCGGTCAGCCTGACCGACGGTCAGACCTTCACTGTCACGCCGTTCAACAACGCAAGTGAGACTTACACCTTCAACCGGACTTCGGCGCTTGGTGCACTCGATGCAGCTGCGACAGCAGGCGGGTTTAATTACACCGTCCAGGAGACCACATGGGGGCCGTTCCTCTACTCCATCGGCGGTATCGCCTACAACGAGACCTCCTGGGACTCCTGGATCTACAGCGTCAACGGCGTCACCGCCGACGTCGGAGCGGCGGATTACCAGCTCACCGATGGGGGCGTCGTCACCTACTGGTACGGGGCGTGGGGATCGACACCCGATACCGCCGGAGCGGTGGTCAACATCACAGTATCCATCCCCGCAACACCGGCACCCACCCCGACGCCGGGAGGAGGGGGTGGTGGGGGCGATTCACCGCCCTCCCGGATCACCGTCACCCTCCAACCGGGTACGTTCAACATCACCGCAGAGAACAGCGGGAAAACCCACACGGTCAACCGGCAGACCGCACTGGGGGCCCTCGATGCAACGGGGATCGCCTATACCATCGACGACTCTTACTACCAGGAGTACGGATCGCTCTTCCTCAACTCCATCCGGGGCAGAGCGAGCGAGGGGATGAGAGGCTGGATGTACCAGGTGAACGGCGGAAGCCCCGCCGTCGGTGCAAACGCATATACGGTCACAAGCGGCGATGAAGTCGTCTTCTTCTGGAGCGAGAGTATGAGTTCGACCCCGGCGACATCACCGGACGTCGTCTCCATCAAGGTTGTGATCCCGGCATCTTCCGGCGGTTCCGACTCAGGTTCTTCAGGCGGAGGAGGTTCCGGTTCAGTGCCCTCTTCCACAACCGGAGAGCAGCCAAACAGCGGCGAAGATGGTTCTGCATCATTCATCTTCGGACTACCGGCCGGAGCGACTATCGAGATCGGGGAGTGGGGCCAGACATTCTCGATCAACACCGGTCCGGCCTCAGCAGGAGAGGAGGTCACCGTATCAGGAAATACCCTCACGATCAACCAGAGCGGCATCGTGCTGACCATCGCCGCAAAGAACATCGATGAGAAAGATGGCACGGCGAGTGGCCTCATCGAGAGCGTCACCGCAGCGATCACCCCGATCTCACGTGAGATCGAGGGCGTAGGGGTCGTAGCCGCGTCGCTGGACCTGAACCTCACCGGTATCCCGGCGGCTGACGGCAGGCTCGATATCGCCTTCAACGCCACCCCGGACGCAGCAGCAGGAAACGCTTTCACCCTTGCCGCGGCAGAGACCGGCGATGAGATCACTGCTCTTGCCTACACCATGACCGTTACGCGGACCAACCTGGAGAACGGTGAAGATATCGCCGGAGCGGTGATCCGAATGAGCGTAAGCCCGGAGTGGGTGGAAGAGCACGGCGGCGCGGATGCCGTCAGGATCGTCCGGTCTGCAGAGGACGGCACACACGAGATCCTGGAGACCCATCTTGCCGGGACCGACACAAACGGAAACTTGATCTTTGAGGCGACCTCGCCCGGTGGCCTCTCGACCTTTGGGCTGCTTGCGGTCAGGGCGGCACCCGAGGTGCAGGAGACCCCGGCGGTCACCGCTACCACTCCGGTCTCCGGCACACCCGCCGCAGCAGGAACACTTGCAGGCGCACCGCCGTCACTCTCATCACCATTCATCGCCGTCGGCGTGGGCGCGGCCCTGCTCATCGGAGCAGCATACCTCATCATCAGGTGGAGGAGAGAGCGATGAAGCGGATCGGTAGCATCCTGCTCATCCTCCTGCTCAGCATCGCCACCTGTAGCGCGGCGGCGGCCTACCCCTATGGAACGGACGACCCTGCCGTGCAGAGCGGGCTTGACTACATCAGGTCCTGTCAGCACGACGACGGTGGGTTTGCCGAGGCCGGGAGGAGCACAAATCCCGGCACTTCATGGTTTGCGGTGATGGCGATCGTCGCCGCCGGAGAGGACCCACACAACTGGAGGGTGAACGGCACATCGGCGATCGACTACTGGAGATCAGCCCCGGACGCCTCAAACCCCGAAGGTACAGCCGAACTCGGGAAGATGGTCACCCTCATCACGGCGGCAGGCGAGAACCCGCGCGCCTTTAACAACCACGACTACATCGCCGAACTCAAGGCACGCATGAAAGCCAACGGCCAGTTCGGCGACTTCACCTACACCACCTACTGGGCGATCTTCGGACTCGCCTCAGCCGGTGAAGACGTCTCGCTCCCTGTCGCCTGGCTGAAGAAGCAACAGAATGAAGACGGCGGCTACGGCTGGATGCCGGGCGCCGAAAGCGATTCCGACGACACTGCCGCCGCGATGATGGCCCTCGTCGCCGCAGGCGAACCGGCAGACACACCCGCCGTCACACAGGCGATCGATTACCTCAGGGTGCACCAGATGGATGACGGCGGTTTCAACTATGGTGGGTCCTCATCCTCGAACGCCGCCTCGGCGGCATGGGCGATCCAGGCGATCACCGCGGCCGGGGAAGACCCTGCAACATGGTCGAAGAACGGCAACGATCTGGTCTCAACGCTTGCAGACCTCCAGCAGCCCGACGGCTCGTTTTTCTGGACGACGTACACCGCCGACAACCCCTGCGGTATGACAGCGCGGGCGATCCCGGCTCTGCTCGGCAAGCCCTATCCGATCCTGCCCGGGCAGGCGACACCCGATATCTCGGCACCGGAACGATCTGCGACAGCAGCCCCTGAGACGACGGCGGTGCCGCAGACAGCCGTATCCACAACTGGTCCTGTAGAATGGCAGCCCATCACCATCACCGATGACTACGGCGAGAAGGTCAGGCTCGAGACGCTGCCGGTGCGCATCGTCTCCCTCGCCCCGGCCAACACCGAGATCCTCTTCGCCCTCGGTCTCGGAGACCGGGTGGTTGGCGTGACCGATTACTGCAACCATCCGGTGGAGGCAACGGCAAAACCGAAGGTCGGCGGGTATTCCACCGTGAATATCGAGCGCGTGGTGGCCGCACAGCCCGATCTGGTGGTGGCCGCTTTCGGGAACACAGAAGAGGTCGTCAATCGTCTCAGAGAACTCGGTCTGACCGTGATCGCCTTGAACCCGGACTCGGTCGAAGGGACACTCCACGATATCAGGCTCATCGGAAAGGCCACCGGCACAGAGACTGAGGCGGAGCGGCTGGCGGCATCGATGGAGGCACGGATCGACACCGTGAAGGAAAAAACGAAGGATGTGGCCGAACCCCCGACGGTCGTCCATGTCATCTGGTACGACCCGATCTGGATCAGCGGGAGCAACACCTTCCAGAACGAACTGATCACCCTTGCCGGCGGTGCCAACGCCTTTCCCGATCGGGAGGGCTGGCAGATCGTCACTCTGGAACGGTTCATCACCACCAACCCGGAGGTGATCATCGTCAACTCCGGAACCGGCATGGGCAACGAGGGTGTCGACCTCATCTACCGCTATTTCATGAACGAACCGCGTCTCAAAACCATGAAAGCGATCCAGCATAACCGTGTTTACATCATTGAGTCCGATATCATCGACCGGGGCGGGCCGCGCCTGGTCGACGCCCTCGAAGAGGTTGCTGCCGACATCCACCCGGACCTCTTTGATACGAAGACCAAACAAGAGATTCCTGTAGCCCAATCACCAGGTTTCGGCGTGATTTCGCTTGCATTTGCGTTCCTCGCCGTCCTCCTGATCCGGCTGAAGAGATAAGAAAGACTGATGCGGAATGCGGCGAAACCTCATCTTATCCATGCTCTTCGCAGTTATTGCGGTCAGCAGCCTTATATGCCCGGCCCCGGGGCAGGTGCTCTCCGGCGATCTGATCTGGCGGTCAGGAGTCGGTGATCGGATTGCGGCGGTGGCACTCTCGCCAGACGGCCTGTATGGTGCCGTCACCACAGAAAGGATGATCTACTTCTATGACCAGAACGGCACAGTGCTCTGGAGTTACCCGGTATCCGGTGGCAGGAGCGTGGCTGTATCCTCCGATGGAGAACGCATCGCGGCAGGAGGAGACCATCTCCTGCTGTTCGACCGGAAAGGCGATGTGATCTGGCGGTACAGGCCGGAATCCCGGATACAGGATCTGGCTATCGCAGCAGACGGGCGTACGATCTGTACCGGGGCAGATACCGGTCTTTTGGTCTTCTCCCTGGATGACGGACAGGCGACCGCCAACGTCTCCGGGTCGTTTGATGCGGGAGAGCCGATCAGGAGCGTATCGATCGATTCAGACGGAACCAACATCGTTGCCGGTGCCGATTCAGGGAACATATACTTCCTCGGTACAGAAGGGCGGCTTCTCTGGAACTATAAGACGGGCAGCAACGGCGTTCGGGTGGCTATCTCCCACGATGGTTCGACGATTGCTGCAGCATCATCCCAGCGAGCGGTATATCTCCTGAATCGAAACGGGCGGCTTCTCTGGAAGTCTTCGATGGCCGGGGCGATCACGGGCGTATCGATGTCTGGAGACGGATCGACACTTGTGCTGGCAGACGGGGGTATCTCCATGCTCAACCGGGCCGGAGAGATCGTGGGGGTGTATACGCCGGGAGAGGAGGAGCGTATTAGATCGGTTTCCACTCCAGCCGATACCACGCATCTCCTGGCCGGTGCGATAGACGGGACCGTATCGGCACTCAGGGTGCAACCAGAAACCACCCCTGCCGACACGCCCGACAACCCCTCGCCGGACACCCCTGTCACCGCCGAACCACCGCGACTATCCACTGCCTCCACTCAGGAGCAAACAACTCCGCAGCGGGGTACGGCACTCTCCCCGGCAACGCCGGTTACCGTGAGTGCATGCGTTGCCGCGCTGGCGTGGTGGCGCAGACAGAAACAGTAGTTGAGCACATGCCTGCAAAAAATACTATCGGCTGCTCCACCTGCTGCCTGATGGACCGGACGCTTGAGGAGGCGCTCGGTCTCATCTCCGGCCGCACGGGCCGTGCGGAGATCCTCTCCGACGGTCCCCACTCCCTCTTCCGGTTCGAGGAGGTCTGCCGTTCGTTCGATCTCCGCTACACCGTCCATGCACCGGTCGCCGATATCAACATCGCATCCGAGAACGAGCACCTCCGGAGAGCGGCTGTCAGGGTTCTTACGGATCTCGCAGGGGTCTGCGACCGGATCGGCGCTGAACGGCTGATCGTCCACCCGGGGCACGTCTGGGGAGAAGAGATGCGGCAGCCCGCACAGACCGCTCTCGACCGCTCGCTCGACGACCTCGCCGCAGTCCAGGAGGAAGTGAATGTCCGGTTCGCCGTCGAGAACATGGGGGCGTGGGAGATCTGCTTCTTCAGATCGCCGGAGTTCCTCGACCGCCTTGTCGACCGGAACCTCGGCTTCGCCCTCGACGTGGGGCATGCCCACGTAAATGGCAACCTGGCGTCCTTCCTTGAATGGGGAGAAGCAATCCACGTTCACCTGCACGACAACTGTAAAAGCCGCGACGACCACCTGGCCTGCGGCGACGGCAACATCGATTTTCACCGCGTGATGGCGGCCCTCCCGCCGGGCGTCACGAAGGTCGTCGAGCCGAACTCTTTCCAAGACTACGAACGAAGCCTCGAACACCTTGGGGGGGTCATTTCCCGGCCTTGTTGAAATGCTTCACACAACCCCCAGATAATACCCGGTTGCCGATAGAGGCTGGTGGTGTGACTTCACGCGAAGGACGCGAAGGAAGATCGTCAACACCCACACAGCCTTCGCGGCTTCGCGGCTTCGCGGCTTCGCGTGAGCCATGTATGGACAACTCAGGGAGAGGTTCGATCAGAGGTGGGATTTACTAAGGCCTATTTCTTGAACAATCACGGCGCGCGCCCGATCAGGTGCTCCACCGCCGCGCGGAACTCGCGAAACGGCTTCGAGACCTCCGGGCCGTCTGAACCCGGGTAGGCGTTTGCTCCCCGGACGACGGTGTTCTCCCGGTCCATCTCCAGCCGCAGGTGCCAGTAGGTGACGTCGCAGCAGGAGTGGGCGGAGACGTACTCCTGCTCCCACTCCCGGACGCCGAGCCGGTCGACGATCTCCCGGAACCGCGCCCATTCTTCCTCTGTGGGCGACGCCTCCATCACCACGCCGGAGTAGCCGCCCCCACTCGCCCACTCGTAGAGGAGTCGGCCGTCCACGAGCCTGACGTAGAGGGACGGCCCGACGCTCCCGCCGATGTAGAACTCGAACGCCTTCGGGGAGGCACCGCTATGCATACCCGATCATACGAGCAGCACGGCCAAATATCCTGCGACCAGAACGCCCATGCAGCAGACCCCGGCGACGTCGGCCCTGCCGGGAGCAAGGTCGCGCATCGGCGTCCGCGTCCCGGAGCGGTATCCGCGGAGATCGATGGTCAGCCCGAGGACGGTGGCTTTCCCGAGCGAGTTCGAGACCAGCGGGATGATGATGGGAAAGAGCCCCCGCACCTTTCCGGATATGCCGCTGCCCGGGTTGTATGCGCGGGCGAGCTGCGCCTCGTGGATCCGCTTCCCCTCGAGCTGCAGGCTCGGGATGAACCGGAGCGCGATCAGGAGCATGAGGGTGTAGTCGACCGGCACCCTGAGACGGTCCATGAGGTGGACGAGGTCGCGCGGCTGGGTCGATATGACCAGGAGCTGGAACGCAAAGAGCATCGCGGCGAACCGGAGCGACATCGCGAGCGCAAGGTCGATCGCCCCTACCGTGACGGGAAACGCCCCGCCTATGACCGGGACCGACTGCGGAACCAGGTAACCGACGATCTCCCCGCTCCTGATGGTGAGGATGGTGAGGGCAAGCAGACTCACCGCGAGCGAGAGGAGGAGGGGCACCTGCCGGAGGAGGTCGCGGCCGAGCCCGCTCGCTATCGCCACCGCCATGACCGCTCCGGCAAGGAGTGCGAGCATGACGATATCGCTCGTCAGCACCGCGAGGGCGACGACGACGACCACGAAGATCAGTTTGGTGAGCGGGTGGAGGCGGTGAAAGGCGCTCTCCCGGATGACATACTGCATAATCTCGGACATGGTTCCTCCTCAAATGTTTCGCTGTCGCGGACGACTTTTCCCTGTTCCATCCTGACGACGCGATCCGCAGACTCCTGCAGGAGATGCATATCGTGCGTCACCATGACGACCGTGTGACCCTCCTGACGCAGGCGGGCGAGAATCTCCATGATTCTTCCCGACTCGCGGGCATCAAGCCCGGTCGTGGGCTCATCGAGCACGATGACCTTCGGTCTCATGGCGATGACGCAGGCGATGGCCAGGCGCTGCCGTTCGCCCCGCGAGAGCGAGCGCGGGTAGGCCGTCTTGCGGTGGAGAAGGCCCACCTCGCGGAGGGCCGCGTCTATCGGCTCCCCCGAAGCACCGGGGTTGATGTTTCGTAGACCAAACGCCACCTCCTCCTCCACGGTCTCGGCAAAGAGCATGGTGTCCGGGTTCTGGAAGACGAGGCCCACGTGACGCGCGAGTTCTGCTATCGGGACGCTTCCGGCGTCGAGCCCGTCGACGGTGACGCTGCCTTCGGTCGGACGGAGCAGCCCGTTGAAGTGTTTGACGAGTGTCGTCTTCCCGGACCCGTTATCCCCGGCGACGGCTACGATCTCTCCGGGAGCGATCTCGATATCGAGGCCCCTGATGGCCTCGACCCCGTCATAGTGGTGGACAAGCCCCCGGACGGATATGACGGAGGGCGCTCCGCCTCGCGGGGTTGTCGCCGGTGCGGGAAGCCGGACGCTGCCGACCGTCGGGTGCTCCTGCATCATATCCACGGGAGTCCCGACCTCTGCGATCGCTCCGTCTTCGACGACGACCATCCTATCTGCAATGGCGGCAAGGTCGCCGATCTTCTGCTCGACGATGAGCACGGCGGTGCCCTCGCCGGAGAGCCGCCGGAGAAGGGTGGATACCGCCGCGGTCGCTTCCGCGTCAAGTTCGGCGGTGGGTTCGTCGAGGATCAGGACCTTCGTGCCGAGCGCGATGGTCGCAGCGAGGGCGACCCGCTGCTTCTGCCCCCCGGAGAGGGTGTGCGGGGCACGCTCCGCGAGGTCGGCGATCCCGGTCGCCTCCATCACCTCCCGGAGCCTCTGCTCCATCTCCTCCCGGGAGAGGCCGAGGTTCTCGAGCCCGGATGCGACCTCCTCCTCGACGGTCGTGAAGATGAGCTGGGCATCGGCGTCGTCGAAGACCACCCCGACATCTCTCCCGATCTCGCCCATGTCCCGGTAGTCCCGGACGTCCTTTCCAAGGATGGCGACCGCACCCTCAAGCGCGCCGCCGTACTCATGGTAAAGGATGCCGGACGCCGCAAGGCAGAGCGTCGTCTTGCCCGCCCCGGTCGGGCCGGTGACGAAGACGATCTCGCCCTTCCCGATCTCAAGATCGATCCCGCTCAGGGCCGGCGCCTCCGACCCCGGGTAGGTGTAGGAGACCCCCCGAAGGGAGAGGGCGGCCTCGCGATCGGTCTCAGGGTTCATCGACCGGCCTCGCACTCCGTCCCGGGACAGTCTGCCGGGCTCCCCGCATCAGTGCCCGCGATGCGGGTATCTCGAGCGCCTGCGCGACGACGGCGTTGACCGCCGCCGTGATGAGGACGATCGGCACCGTGACCGCGAGGAACGCCTCGAGGGTTCCGAACCTGCCGAGCACCGTCGGGGCCACGGCAAGGAGCGCGATGAGGATGAACGAGAACCCGCTCGCGAAGGTGGCCAGAAGCGTCGTCACGGCCGGGGCAAGGGCGAACCGGTCTCTCAGCACCAGGTAGACCCCGAGGCAGACGACCGCGCCGATGGGTTCGCTGATGAGGTTTGCGGGCGGGAAGATCGAGTGGCTGAGGAGCGCACAGACGATGCCCGCCACGACGCCGATCCCGAGCGCCTCACGGAACGTGGGCACGACGAGGATGATGGCGAGGCTATAGAAGGCGATCACGAGGTTCGATACGATGGGGCCGGGGATCAGGAGCGACATGTACCTGATGATGGCCCCTATGGCAAGGAGTATGCCAACGATTGCAATATCTCTTGATTTCATGATATCAGTCTTTGAAGTATGGGGTTCGACGGGCGATCCGGGTTGAGTATGGGGAGATATCAGTATGGACGCCAACGTGGCTGAGGGAGAGGCCAGAAAAGTCCTCCAGGAGCGTTCCCGGAAGCAACGGACGGGGTGGATGGCCCACGAGATTCGGTAAACATCTTTGTACAAAATAGTGCATTGTTGGATATATATGTTCCGCCGACCCGGGTCGGATCACCGCCGAACGAGAACCGCCACCGCCAGAAGCACCGCGCTGCACGCTGCAAGGGCGGAAACTGGCGCCGCCGTCGTGGGGATAGTTTCAGGAGTCGCCATCGGCATTTCCGGGGACTCCGATTCCGCAGGTGCCGGGGTGGCCAGAACAACAGTCCCGGTTGCCGGGGCCGGCGGCGACGAACCGAGGGTGATGGGGAGGGTCGTATATCCGTGACCGGAGAGGTTCCGGCGGTCTACGGGCGCGTCCACGGCGTAGACGGTGTACGTCCCGGGGTCAAGCCCGGCCTCACCCGTCCTCCAGCGGTAGGTCCAGCGGTCGTCGGCACCGACCGGCACCCTCGTGAAACTCCCCGGGTTCCCGGAACGGACAGCCGTATGCGGATTATCAAGTCGCCCGCCGGCGGGCGGGAGGTTCGGGCCGGTCACGAAGAGGTAGACGGTATCGCTTCCCGTGCTCGTCCCTGCGAGTAGAACCTCGCTTCCGGGATAGACCGTGACGGCAGAGACGGCCGGAATGAAGGCGAGCGCGACAAGGAGGAGAGCCATGAGAACCGGAGTTCGGTCGGGCATTCTATTCACCTCCCCGAGGTCGACCGGAGAGACGATGAACCTGATCCCTTCACCGGGGGACGGCACGCCTGCCGGCGGCATACGCCTCCACGAGGCGCCGGGTGCCTGCCTTCACCACACCGCCACCGGGCTTGAAGCGGGCTCCGTCGAGGGTGGCAAGGATCGCTCCGATGGCTGCTCCATGCAGCCGCCCGTAGCCTCCCTCGAGCACCAGTGCGAGAGGTGCAGGGCTCGCGTCCACGAGCATCCCCGCCAGGGTTCCGAAGTCGTCCGGCTCAAGGAGCATCGAGCCGAGCGGATCACCGACGAGCGCGTCCTGGCCTGCCGAGACCAGGACGACGTCCGGGTCGAACCGCCGGAGCATCGGAACGAAGATCTCGCGAAAGACCAGGGCGTAGTCGGCGCCGGTCGAGCCGGGTTCGAGGGGCGCGTTGACGGTATACCCGACGCCCGGGCCGGCGCCCTGCTCCTCCGGCCACCCGGTGCCGGGGAAGAGCCCCGCCTGGTGGACCGAGCAGAAGAGCACCCGGTCGCTCCCGTAAAAGATCGCCTCCGTCCCGTTACCGTGGTGCAGGTCCCAGTCCACGACCGCCACCCGGTCGACCTCGCGGAGCGCCCGTGCCGCCGCGACGGCGACGTTGTTGAAGAGGCAGAACCCCATCGCCCGATCGGGGCCGGCATGGTGCCCCGGCGGGCGGACGAGAGCGAAGCAGTGCTCCCCTGAAAGCGCCCGCTCCACCGCCTGCCATGCAGCCCCCGCCGCATAGAGAGCCGCGTCGAAAGAACGGGAGGTGACGTAGGTGTCCGGGTCAAGGTAACGGGCACGGCCCGGCAGGCACTCCCGGCAGAACGAACGGACTTCCTCGATATGCCGCCGGGTATGCACCAGCGCCAGGTCGTCCGGCGTCGCCTGTTCCGGGGCGATGCGGCGGACACCGACCGGCACCCCCGCGAGAGCGGCATCGAGGCGTGCCTGCGACTCGGGGTGGCCGGGCGCGTCGTGGCCGGCAAAGAGGTCCCCCGTCACGACCGAACAGGGCATGACGATCGATGGGGTTGACGGCGCGGGATATGAATCTTATCGATGAGCGGCGGGAGGCAACCCTTCTGCAGAAGGTATTTTGAAGGATGGGATGGAATGATCGCATGAGAAGAGTAAACCTTGAGCGCCCGTAGAGAGAACGCGCCATCGGGAGAAGAGAACAAACCGGAGGAACGAGATGCCAAGAGTATCAAAGATCGAGATGCTACGGAAGCGAGAGCAACCCACCCTATCCATCCGCACCAGAGCAAACGTCGAAGATCTGCCCATGCTGATCGGTGAGGGATACTGCAGAATAGCCGAACACCTGGAGGAACTGCGGGAGATGCTCTCAGACGTCCCCTATGTGGCGTATCACAACATGGACATGCAGGATCTCGACGTCGAGATCGGATTTCCAGTACTGAGAGCATTGCCGGGGAAGGGAGATATCCAGTCAGGCGCTATCGGGGAAGGCAACGTCGTCTTCTGCATGTACCGCGGCCCCTACAGGGACATGGCCTCGACATACGGCGAGATGGCGGGCTGGATAGAGAAGAACGCTCTTACGCCCACCGGCACCGTCTACGAGTGCTATTACAACGGACCGGAGTGTCCAGAGAGCGAACTGCTGACGATGATCGTCATGCCGGTGCGCTAACCCTCCCGGGTACGCCATGCTGCCGCCGATACCTCCCGGCCGACCCGGGTGCGCATTTATACAGGGTGACGGTAATGGGGGTGTATGTCCCCGCTGGGCGTGACCTCCCCCTCGTACATCTACGCCTGCACCCGGTTCCGGGTAAAGAGGACGGCGCTCTTCCCCCGTGCCGATTACCTGCGGATCATGCGAATGAGCATACCGGAGATCGTCGCTCACCTCACCCGGCAGGAGACGTACCGGCAGCATGTCCTGGATCTCGCACACGACTTCTCCGGTGCCCATCTCATCGAGGAGGCGGTGAACCATAACCTGGCGCAGTCATTCCGGGACGCCATGGCGATCGCTCCCGGCGACCTCCGGACCCTGACCGGGGAATACCTCAACCGGTGGGATATCGCTAACGTCATGGCAATCCTGCGGGGCACGGTATACGATATCTCCCGACGCCAGATCCGCGATCTCCTCGTTCCGGCGGGGGAACTCGACGCCGCGCTCCTCGACCGTCTCCTCTCCTTCACGAACTGCGGCGAGGCTATCGAGGCGCTCCAGGGGTGGCGACTCTACCCGGTTCTTGCGGAGTACTACCGGATCTGCGGCGAGAAGGGCGCCTTTGCCCATATCGAGAACGAACTTTACCGGCAATACTACGCGAGCCTCCTCAATCTTGCCACGACCGGGTGCAGCGGGTGCCGGGAACTGAACGCCTACCTCCGATTCGAGATCGATATCGCCAACATGAAAAACCTCCTCCGGCTCCACTGCTCAGTTGAGGCATGCGATATCACGACCATCGACCGGACGATGATCCCCGGCGGCCGTGTCCCCGTCGCCCTCTTCCAGAGGCTCTACGGCATCGAGACGGAGGAGGAATTCGTCAGCATCTTCCTCAAGACCGATATCGTCCCGGTTCTCGTCCAGGCGGTGCGCGAACACCGGCAGGACCCGGGCTTCGCGAGCATCGACGCTGCAGAACTGGTCTGGCGGCGATGGCACCGGCGCAGGCGGCCCGTTCACGAGATCGAGATGGCGGTCACCCGGGTCAGGCTCCACCACCTGGACGCCCTCTCCCGGCGGCACCCGTTCTCGGTTCTGCCGGTGCTTGCCTACCTCGAACGAAAGAAGTACGAGGTCGCGAACCTGCGGGCGATCGCGCGGGGAAAAGCATTCGATCTCGCACCCGAGCGGATATGGCAGTATATTGTCCTGTAGGAGAGAGATCATGGTGGTCGACGAGATTAAACCTACCCGGGCCGGCCTCCTGATCGTCAAACGGCGGCTGGCGCTTGCAGAGCGGGTGCACCGGCTATTATCGATGAAACTCGACGGCATGATGCTGGAACTGGTCAGGCTCACCGAAGAGGCCGCAGAAGAGCGCCAGGCACTCGAGGAGAGATACGCCGGGGCACAGGAGATGGCAGCGACCGCCGCCATGATGGAAGGGGCGACGGGAGTGCTCCTTGCAGCGCTCTCGGTGGAGACCAGTCCGTCCTATGTAGCCGGACACAAGAACGTCTTCGGGGTGCGGCTCCCCGACCTCGAACCGGTGATGGTGAGAAAGACGCTCGACCAGCGGGGTTACGGTATCCTCGGGACATCGTCGGTCATCGACGACGCGGCCGATGCCTACGAGGAACTCCTCGAAGCAATCATCGCAACCGCCGAACGCGAGGGAGGAGTCAGGCAACTCCTCGACGATATCGAGAAGACCCGGCGGAGGGTGAACGCGCTGGAGTTCAAGGTCATCCCGGAACTCACGGAGCTGCGCCGGTTCATCGATGATCAGCGCGACGAGATGGAGCGGCAGGAATGGACACGGCTCCGGCGCATCAAAAAGATAAAGGCGAAGAGGGGCACCGGGCTTTGATGGACGATTTCGTCCCACCGTTCGGGCTCGGGTGCAGGTCGTTACTTCGAGGGCACGGGACGGGGTGTGACGCGAGCAGGAATCTGTCGCGTATCATAGTCTCTTCCCCAGGGGAGGGGATGCTCCCCTCCCCGCGAGCCGCCTCCCCAATGGCGATACCCCCCACAGTTCACTGCACAGAAAATGCCTGGAAAAATATCTATGCCCAGGGCACGGATTTCCAGGGGATATCGCCACACACTGCCCCCGCCCCTCGTGGGCGGGGGAGGAGCGCGAAGCGCGGGCGGGGTGGGGGCTACCATGTGGCAACCTGTGAAGCGAAGGCTGCCTCCACTCTGTAGAGCAAGGCTCCCCCTCTGCGCCAGAAATGGACAACTCCAGGGCTCCCGCGGCACAACGAGAGGCAACAGACGAAAAAATAAGATGAAGTGCTCTTTCGCTAACGAGCGCCTTCCCGCTGCCGGGCGAGGCACTCGATAGCGGCATCTACGATCGCGGCGAGAGCGTCCACGCCGAAGGTCCCTGACGAGAGGACGATGTCGTACGGCGAGAGGTCGTCGATATCGATACCATAGTAACTCCGGTAGCGAGTGGTCTCCGAACGCTGCCGGTTCTCGGTATAGATCAGGGCTCCCTCCTCGTCCATTCCGTCGCGTCCCGCGATGCGTTTTGCCCGGCAGGAGATCGATGCGGAGAGCCAGATCCGGAGATCGGCGTTCTCGACCATCCTGCCCGAGAGCCTGCCCTCGACGATGATGTCGTCGGAGGCTTCACCGATCTCTTTTTGCCGGGCGTCGATCATCCGGTCGACCGAGGGATCGCTCTCCGCGAACTTCCCGAACTCGGCGAGTTCCATGCCGTGCTCCTTCGCGAGCTGGCGAAAGACTTCCCCTGCAGAGATGAGGTCGAGCCCGTGCTTCCCGGCAAGGTAGCGGGCGAGCGACGTAGTGCCGCTCCCCGGCGGGCCACTGATGGTGATCCGCATCAGAGCCCTCCGATGTTGAGGGACTTCCTGATCACCTGGCTGACGGTCAGCGAGCAGAGCATGTACCACAAGATCCAGGCCGGGACGATCCAGAACGCAATGTCCGAGAGGGTGACCGCTCCCAGGAAGGGCATCACGATGCCGTTTGCGAGCGCGGTCTCTGTCCCGATCGGCGGGAGCCGCAGAAGAAGCCAGAAGAAGATCGGCACGGAGAGCACGAGGATGATCGCCATCGGCGTGAATTGCTGCCGGGAGAACTCAAGCTGGTCCTGCATCATTCGCTCCTGCTTCCCCTGGAGTTTCTTGATCCTCTTTTCGTCCCCGGAGAGCTGGGCCTCCCGGAACTCCTTCTGGAACACCTTCATCTTCGCCTGCGTCTCCTGCATCTTCTCGTAGTCGATGGTGTACTTCTGGACGAGCGAGGAGTAGAGGCCCGTGATGCTCGAGAGGATCAGGATCATGACGAAGAACGGCACCCCGAGGGTGTCGATGAAGGGGCCGAGTACTGCATCCATCGCGAGGCCGACCGTCACCCGTATACCCTCGATGCCGTATGAGAGCATCACGAGCATGGTGAAGACGAGGGCGATCGTCGGGCCGTGCTTCTTCAGGTCTACCATATCAGGTTACCTCAGCACACTCACCAGATCGTCGATGCCCTGTTCGAGCAGGAAGTTTTCGTTCCGGACGATCTTGATGGTGCAGCCGGTATACATCGCGTATGCCGCGCTGACCGCGCGGTTGAACTCCTGGTGCTCGGCGATTGCGCGCGACCCTTCCATGTCGCGGGTTCTCGAAGCGTCACCGAGCCGGCGCATCAGGATCTGGTCGGGGTCGGTCTCCACCAGCACGACGATATCAGGCATCAACTCACGGAGCACCCATTCGGGCAGCCCCGCAAGGAACCCCGTAGGGGTCTTGACGCTGCTGTGGGTGTCGATGATGACGTTCGCATCAGCACTCACGGCAGCGATCCCCGATGCCGCCGCCTGCTGAAGACGTTTCTGGACGTCTTTTGCCAGCTTGCGCATCTCATCCCGGTCCGAGACCAGATTCTCTTTTTTGGCCACCTCAAACATGAACGTGCCGAAGTTGACGGGTGTATAGGTAACGCCTTCAGCCGCCAGCCTCTCCATCGCGCCATTGATGACGGTGGTCTTTCCGACACCCGGAACCCCCGTCACGACAACTTTCTTTCCCAATTTTGTCACTCCCGTTAAGGGTATCATTCACTGTTCAGATAAATCCGCGCCTGAAAGAGTAATGCCTTTCGGAATGCTTCGGCCTCAAACGATCGCGAGGGCCATTCAGGGGAAAAACAGATGCGGTGCGGATAAGAGGAAGAGAATGAGTCCAGAACTCATTCTTTCCCGAAGAACGACCGCATGAACGGATACATCTCCATGATCTGCTGACTTGCGACCTCCTCATAGAGGCGGTAGGTGATACTCACCGCAAGCAGCAACCCCGTTCCCCCGACCGCGCCGACCACACCGAAGAGGTTCGCGACGACCGAGAGAAGGCCGATGAAGACACCGCCGATGACGGTGATCCGCGGAATGTAGCGGTCGAGGTACCTTTCGAGCACCTGGGCATTCCGCCGGTAGCCCGGGATCTGCATCCCGCTTCTCTGGATCTGCCGGGCCACGTCCTTCGAGTCGAGGCCGGCGGTCTTGACCCAGAAGAGCGCGAAGATCGCGCCCCCGACCACCATGACGGTGATATCGATGCCCATACGCAACATGATCTCCCACGGTGCGTGCCCGAGATCGGAGAGCCACCACATCCAGTCCTGCGGAGCGTTGATCGGCGCGATGTACCACATAAGGCCGTTCACCGGCACCTGCCTCTGGAACTCGCCGAAGATAGTTATCCCGGCGTTCGAGAGGAGCATTCCGATCATCTGGACGTTCGCCTGCAGCACCCGGACGAGGATCATCGGCAGAACGCTCGCATAGATGATCTTCACCGGGAATCGTGCACGGGCGCCGCGAACGGCGGTGTGCGCGAGCGGGATCTCGATACGGGTCGACTCCACGTAGACGATGACCATAAAGATGGCTATCGTCGTGATGAGGGCCAGCATGTCCGTGCCGAAGTACTCGAGGAAGTTCGCCCCCGAGGTAGCTATCGCAAAGAGCCGCGGGAAGAACCCGATCGGGAAGGGATCGGTGCCCGTCTGCCAGTTCAGGAACCCGTTCACGAGACCCTGCGAGACCCCCGCAACGATGAAGAGCCCCACGCCTGAACCGACACCCCATTTGGTGACGACCTCATCCATCAACACGATCAGAAGCCCGCCGAGGCAGACCTGGAGGAAGATCAGGAGCGAGACCGTGAGCATATTACCGCCGAAGAACTGCGTTGCCACCGTCGGATCGGGCATCATCATCCCGCTCGCGACCATGGGGAACGCTTCGACGATGATCATCACGAAGATGAGCAGTTTCTGCAGGCCCATGTACATGACCTGCCCACGTGCTTCACTGGTATCGATCTGCAGGAGTCCGGCACCCTTGAGCAGCTGCAGCACGATCGACGCGGTGACGATCGGCCCAATACCGAGATGCAGAAGCGAACCGCTCGCACCGGCAAGCAGGGCACGGTACAATCCGAAAATATCCTGCGACTCAGGAGAGAGCCCGAAGATATTGATGTTGGTCAATGCAAAGTAGAGGAGCAGAATCGCAGTCGTCCACATAAGTTTGTTCTTAAAGTGGACGTGCCCATCCGGCCCTCTGACAGCAGGCATCGCTGCAAGGATGGGTTCAAATCTATCCAGCAGATCTCCCATAATTTCACCTGAAAAAGAAGATCAGACGGTCGTTGCCTGACCGCCCATCTCCTCGATTTTAGCCCGGGCACGTTCGGAGAACTCCCGGGCCGAGATACTCATTTTGTGGGTGACTCTTCCACCGCCAAGCACCTTATCGATGCCGAGTTCGGCGGCGTCGAGGGCGATGATATCGCCCTCCTGGGTGGCAAGCCCTTCACGAAGCAGCGCTTCGGCCATCTGGTCGATCTCACCGATGTCAAGGGCAGATACCGGCACGGAGGTCTTGCTGATAAAACCGTGCTTGCCGTTGGCTATCTCGCCCTTCAGGTAGAAGTGAGAGAAGCGGTGATCGCGCTGCCCGGCTCTACCCCGTCCACCCCTGTTGCCGGCGCCACGCCGGTTCTTGTGCGTACCGCCGCCGCAGGTCCGTGAACCCCTGTATTTGGATCTCTTGTTTACGGGCATCAGTCTCACCTCATCTTATAGAGGAGATCGTTGATCTGGGGGCCATAGTAGCCGAGTGCTCCACCCTGCTGAAAGGTTCGCTTGATGGTTTTATAGCCCTTTCGTGGAGGGTGCAGTCTCAGCACAGGCTTGATCTCCACCAGATCACGGAAACTCGTCTCGCCGCTACATAGTGCTGCCGCGAACTCGTCGATGTCGGCATACGGGGTATGCGCGCGGACGTATTCGTCGGTCAGCTTCTCGTCCCCGGTCAGTCTGCCCCGGGTGCGCAGGAGGGTGGCCAGCGTCCCCGCATCGACCTCACCATACGCCACGAAGTCCTTCACTTTGCGGATCATGCCGAGATACGCTGGCGTATCGGGCACGAGGACGCAGTGGTTGACGTGATGCAGGCGCAGCATCTTCAGGGTGTCCTTGATCTCATGGTTGGTGTTGACCACACCGCGCACCTGAACTACCGCGTACATCACTCTTTCCCTCCAATCCGGACCATGTTCGTCTGCTTGAGCGCCTCGAACGTCGCCTTCGCATAGTTGATGGTCGTCCGGGTCTGCCCCCGGTTGAACGCCCAGACATCCTTGATGCCCGCAAGCGTCAGGACTTTCTTCGGGATATCCCCGGTCACGAGACCGATACCCTGCGGAGCGGGTTTCAGCGTCACCTTGACGCTGCCTGACTTGCCGGTCACCTCGATCGGGATCGAGTGGGTTGTCTCGCAGCCGCACTCCCAGCTCCCGCAGCCGCGGGAGACCTTGATCAGGTTCAGTTTTGCATTTACGATTGCTTTCTGGATCGCGTTGCCGACCTGGACGTCCTTCCCCTGGCCGAACCCGACGTAGCCGTTCCTGTTGCCGACCACCACGACAGTGCGGAACTTCACACGGCGACCCGAGTCCGTCATCCGCTGGACCATGTTGATGTCCAGCACCTCGTCTTCCAGGTCAGGCAGGAGGAGATCGACTATCTGGGGCTCCTTGATCGGCCTGCCGCTCGCGAGCACCTCATCGATACTGGTGATCTCGCCTGCGGCGACCATGCGCCCGAGACCGGTGAGCGGAATCCATTCTTCCTGTACGTATGCCATTGTCTACACCAGCTCCTTCTTGATGGCCAGAGCCGTAGCCTCTACATTCGCTACCAGGTTGCCCGCCTGTTCGGGAGCATACTCCGCGATGTGGGCACCTTTGAGCCGTTCTTCATCGGGGAGGATCGATTCGCCGTAGGGGACGTCGAGACCGGCGTCCACCGCTCCCTTGAGGGCGGCAAAGACCCGCGCTCCGGGTTTTGCCCGGGCAAGCCCGATGTCGAGGATTGCCCCATCATACCCTTCTTTCAGCGCCTTGGCCGCGAAGAGCATACCGGTCAGGTAGGCGGCCGGGGTGCTCGCAGTCGATCCCTCGTAGCCGTATCCGGCAAGTTCTGCCGAGTATGCGGCCACCAGGGTGCGATCCCCTGTGACCTCGGCGACGACCAGCTGTACGATGATCTGTCGGTTCGTCTTCCGGACGACCATCCTCGGCATTCCCGACGACAGGAGCGACATCCGCTTGTAGTAGTCGGTCTTGCCCTCGTGCCTCCTTCTGAAGGGCACGAAGTATCTTGGGCCGGTTGCCATTATTTCATCCTCCCTGCCGTAATCTCAATCTGAGCCGCGAGATGCGACACACTCCGGAACTGACCTCCGGAAGCCCTCCGGTACATCACACGATAGAGGCTCCGCTCAATCGTGCCGTCTGCCCGCATCTCACGCAGCGTGCGCCGCTGCGCCCGGATCTTGCGGATCCATGCGCGCTTGCTGGAACCCCTGGCTCCGGCGGCACCCTTCCTGCGGCCCGGACCTTTCCGGTGACCGTAGGAACGCTTTGCCATCCGGATGCGGGCTCTGCCGCGGCTGTTTCCCTTCACGGGGTGCGCCTTGATCACGCCTTCCCCGATGAGCTCGCGCAGGTCGTTTCTGGAGATCGCTCCCTCGATATCGGCCTGGCGCTCGGGATCGAACCAGACACGGTTGATCCCGCACTTGAGAATGGCGGCCGCCATTCGCTTCTGGTTGGCGAGATCACTCATCCTCGTTCACCTCTTCTTCTTCGGTTGCGGCAGGTACCCCGGCCGCAGGGGTGAGGTCTTTTGCGTTCAGGACTTTGAGCCCGAGTTCCAGCGCCCGTTCCTGAATCGCTCCACGCTTCTTGTTGCCCACGGATCCGCCGATCCGGACGGCCTGGGTCTCCGGGTTCAGATCAACGAGATCTGCCGGGGTAAAGACCAGTACCTCTGCATACCCGCTCGGGTGCATCCCGCGGACTGCGGCGGGGCTCCCGTATCCCGGCCTGGGAAGGACTCCCTTTGCACTGAACTGCCGCCGCTGCTTGTTGTGCAGACCACGCGGGCGCCGCCAGACATCGGCCAGTTTCGATTTGCGGTGGAGGCCCCGCCTCTTGAAGGCAGGCTTGTTGTGCCGGGTGCGGACGCGGATCAGTCTTCTTGTGTTGTCCATTCTATTCACGCCCTCTCGGTGATGTAGACGCCGTCCTGGAACACCCGGGGATCCCGCTTCGTGATCCTGGTCGCGTGCTCGATGTTTGCGGCCGTGTTGCCCACCTTCTCCTTGTCGATACCGGTGAGCGTCAGTTCGTCGTTTCCGATCTTGACGGTGACGCCTTCGATGATCTTTGCGACCCGGGGCTGCTTCTCGCCAAGGAAGTTGGTGATCTCGAGGCGGTTGCCCTGCTGCTTGAGCTGGATCGGGAAGTGGCTGTAGACCACCTTCATCCGGTACTCGTAGCCGTCGGCGACACCACGGATCATGTTCTTCGCATGCGCCTCGAGTGTGCCGGTCATGGCGAGGAACCGCTTCTTGTCGGATGCCGTGGAGACGATGACTTCGCCGCCTTCGACCTTGAGGTCGATCTGCGGGAAGCGCATGTCGCGGACCAGCGTGCCCTTCGGCCCGGAGACCGTGAGCACACCGGCGTCGAACTTGACGTCAACCCCGGGAGGGATCTCGATCTGTCGTGTTATTGCCATACTCGTCTCCCTCCTCAGTAGACGTAGCCCAGCAGCTGCCCGCCGATCCCTTCGCCCCGTGCCTCGGTGTGGGAGACGACTCCCTTCGAGGTCGAGACGATCAGGATGCCGAAGTTCTTCGCGGGGAGGTACTGCGACTCCCAGTATTCCATATCAGCCATCGTCACCGGGAACCGGGGGCTGATGGCGCCACACTTATTGATCGTTCCGGAGAGTTGAACCCGGAACTGGCCGCCGCGACCGTCGTCGATGAACTCGAAGCCGCTGATAAAGCCGTTTTCCTGCATGACGCGGAGCATTGCGCCGAGAAGCTTGCTGGCGGGTTCTACAATGACCTCGCCCTTTCCAGCGTCTCCGGCATTCTTGATGGTGCTCATCGCGTCAGCGATTGGATTCAGTCGTGCCATATTCTCTACACCCCTAGCTCATCTTCTTGAAGCCCATCTTGCTCGCCCACTCGCGGAAGCACTGGCGGCAGAAGTAGATGCCGTACTTCCGTACAAGGCCCTGCTTCCGGCCGCAGATGCGGCACTCGTTCGCGCCGCCGCCGAACTTCCGTACGTTCTCACCCGTTGCAGGCGCTCCTGACTCTTCCGCCATTCCTTACACCTCCACCTGGTAGTGCTCGCGCATGAACGCGATGGCTTCCTCTTTATTCACTTTCTGGTCGGCCGGAAGTTTCCTGCGCTCGACGCCTCTCCTTGCAATCCGCACGCCCTTGTACTCGAGCACCACGTTGATGTCCATGCCGTAGATCCCGATCGCCGGGTCGTAGGCCATTCCCGGGAAGTCGGTGTGCTCTTCGATACCGAAGGAGACGTTCCCGGTCCGGTCGAACTGCGAGGATGCAAGTTGCCTTTCGATGATACCGAGAGCGGTCGTGATGAACTTCTCGGCGTTCTCCCGGCGCAGGGTGACCTTGCACCCGATGGGTGCGCCCTTCCGGATACCGAACGCCGGCTGAGTCCGCTTCGCGATGGTGCGGACGGGTTTCTGGCCGGTGATCTGTTTCACGAGATCCTCCGCCTTGACCAGCCGCTCGCCGCTCTCCCCGACGCCCATGTGCACGACGACCTTGTCGATGTAGATGTCCTTCATCGCGGTCATGCCAGAGCCTCCAGTTCGGGTGCTATCGCGGAGCGGCCGACCATGAAGACATACTCTTCGATGGTCTCGAACCGTTCGCCGGCCGAGTCGTCCGCGAGGATAACACGGTTCGGGACGGAGCTTGCCGTCCTGATGATCTCGACGATCCTGCCGACCTTGCCGGAGTGCTTCCCGCCGACGATCGTGGCCATGTTGCCCTCCGCGTAGGGGAAGTGGTCGACGATCCTGAACCGGTCTTCGCCGTCCGTCCCGAGGGTCACGACGATGGAATCCTTCGCCTTGTAGGTGTTGTCGACGAGGATGTTCGCACCGAACGCAAGATTCAGCTGCACCTTGCCGCCCTTGACCGTGGTCTTGTTCCGGATCTTGCAGAGCCGGGTCTTTGCGGACTCCGCCGGGATCTCGACGGCGACCAGGTTGCCCCGCAGGTCGAGCTGGATGCGGTAGTGCTTCTCGAGCTTCGGGATCGAGACGATGTCAAAGACACCGAGGCCCATCTGCGGGTCTTTGCAGGCCCGTCCGTTGACGATGATGTCGCGCTGGTGCAGGATCTTCCTGACCTCGCTCGCGTTCTGTGCAAGACCGATGTGCTCGCGGAGCCAGACCCCGACCGGCATAGCGCCGGCGTTGTGGGGGCCCGGAGCGGTCTTCATGACGAATTTCTGTACTTTCTTCGGGATGTGCCAGGATTCCGGCGCTACCAGTCGCTTGAGATATTTGGACATTATGCTCCGCCTCCGAGCCTCTCCTCACGTAATTTGTCCTTCAGGTTGAGCTTCGTGATCTGCACGTTCGAGGGATCGACCGGCCGGGGAACCTCGGTTCCGTCTGCCTTCGTCACCATCACGCCGTGCACAACCAGCCGGCACGTCTTCAGGTCCACCGCATCGACGACGCCTTCGTCGCCGGCAAAGTCTCCACGGAGCACTTTCACGGTGTCGCCCTTGACCACACGGATTCTCCGGTTGTTGTACTTCCCGCGGAGCTCAGGGGAGAGCGATGCGGAGAGGAAACGGCCCCGGGTGTGGTTCGGTGCGTTGTAACGCGCCTTGCGCTGTTTTCTCGGCTGTTTGCTAACTATACGTACCATTCTTCACCACACCTTACACGATTGTCGTCGCCATGGAGGCGATCTTCGGGAAACGTTCCGCGATCTCACGGGGGACAGCCCCCTTGATCTCGGTTCCCTTCGGCTCGCCGCGTTCGTTGATGAGCACCATGGCGTTGTCCTCGAACGAGAGACGGATGCCGTTCGGGCGGCGGATCTCCTTCTTCTGCCGGATGACCACTGCCTTCTCGAGTTTCCGCCGCATGTCGGGGGTGCCTTTCTTGACGCTCACGGTCGCGGTATCGCCGATGCCCAGGCAGGGCTGCCGACGGCGGACGCCGTGGTAACGGTCGACCGAGACGACCTCCACAAGCCGTGCGCCGGTGTTGTCGGAGCAGACCATCCTGGAGCCGGTGGCGAGGGCGCGCGGGATCTTTGCCTGCATCGCCTTCATTCCTTCATCACCTCGACCACCACGAAGTTCTTGGTCTTTGAGAGCGGCCTGCACTCCGCGATCCGGACCACGTCGCCCACGCCCGCGTTGATGCAGGGCGTGCTGTGGGCATGGTACCGGGATCTGCGCTTCTCATACCGCTTGTATTTCTTGACGTAGTGGAGGAACTCACGCTCCACAACGACGCTACCGTTCATACGGTCGCTCACGACTTTGCCGGTAATCACCTGGCCGCGTACCGGCAAAGTGCCGTGAAACGGACAATTTGCGTCCTCACATTCCTTCTCTGGAATGGGGACGTCTAACCCAATGTTTCGTGCCATTATTCATCCTCGTTTATCTGATGCGCATGCCGATCCGCCGTTCCGGCTGCATCTCCAGGCTTGACCCGTCGACGTCGACGGTCGTGCCGTCAGGAAGCCGGAAGCGGAACACGCTGAACCGTTTCGGAATCTGCTTTTCACCCCGCCCGGTCATGATGACCAGGGTATTTCGGCTCTCGTCGGTGACGCGACCGGATACCCCGGCATGACCCGGGTTGCTCGCACGAATCACCAGAACGTCAAGGCCAATCAGCTCGTGGCGAAGGACGTTCTGGGGAGAGATCATGCGTTCCTCCGCGCGTTCTTCTCGGTCTGGATGCGTGCAATCGTCCTTCTGACCTCGCGGATCCTTCCGGGGTTCTCGGTGGCACCGCCGGCGCTGACTTTCCCCCGCTCCTGGATCAGTTCGAGGGAGAGTTTCTGCTCCTGTTCGAGGAGTTCGACATCGGAGAGCTGCTTCACTTCCTGTGCCCGAAAGATTGCCATCTATCTCTCCTCCTCGAACTCTTCTCCGGAGATCTCCTCGAACTCTTCCTCGAAGACCTCTTCACCGACCTCTTCGGGCTCGATGGGTTCTGCCGGAGCCTGCTTCGGCTCGGGTTCGAGGACGTCGAAGGTGTCGGGCAGCCGTGCATCCGGCGGGACGATCTTGACCTGAACCCCGATGGTTCCGAGTTTCTTGATCGCAACCGCGTAGCCCTTCTCGACGATCGTCTCGCTGGGTTCGCCGCAGTGCTTGATGTAGCCCTCGGTGAACTTCTGCGTCCGTGACCGCGCGCCGGTCAGTTTCCCGGCGACGATGACCTCGCAGCCGAGCGCACCGGACTCCATGATCCGACGGATCGTGCTCGACCCAGCCTTCCTGAAGTACCAGCCACGCTCGAGAGCGTTCGCGAGCCTCTCCGCCATGATCTGGGCGTTGAAGTTGGGGTTCTGGACCTGCTGGACCTCCACCTGCGGGGACTCGATATCGTAGGTGGTGGCGAGGTCCTGCGTCAACTGCCGGACCTGCTTGCCGCCCTTCCCGATCACGATACCGGGCTTCTCCGCGAAGATCGTCACCTGGGTGCCGAGCGGCGTCCGGGTGATATCCATGCCGCCGTATCCTGCCCGCTTGAGTTCCTTCGTGAGGAACTGCTCGACGCGGACGTTACGCACGCCGTCAGTGATAAATTTCTTCTCGATTGCCATTACGCCACCTCGGTCACGACGATCTCGATGTTCACGGTCTCCCTGCGCTTCGGAGTAGCGCGACCCATCGCACGCGGGAAGAACGCCCGGAGACCACGGCCGGTGTTGGCGGCGACGTGGTCGATCCGGAGTTTTTCGGTGTCGAGGCCGATGTACTCGGCGTTCTTCTCGACAGACTCAAGCAGCCTGATGTAGGCCTCTGCAGCCTTGACCGGATACCGGCCGGCGGGCCACTTCGAGAGTCCGCGCTTGTGGGCGACGTTCCGGTTGAACCGCTTGAAGGGGATGGCCTTCTTCAGTTCCACCACGTCGGCGAGGTACGTCTTTGCCTCAAGGGTGGTCATCTTCCGGATGAACCTGGCAATCTCGATCGAGTGCTTGGGAGAGACGGGAAGTTCGTTCGCTTTTGCGCGAGCGACGTTCTCGCCCTCAACCTGTGCTGAATAACCTGTTCTTGCCATGTTCATCACTTCAGCGGTACGTACTTACTCGACCGGGTCGCACCGATACCGGCGCTGCCGTGGGAGACCCTTCTCCGGGTCAGTGCAAACTCACCGAGATAGTGGAAGACCGCCTCGGGCTGGATCTCCACTTTCTGGAACTCCTTTCCGTTGTGGATCTCGATGGTCCTTCCCACCATCTCGGGCATGATGATCATGTCGCGCAGGTGGGTGCGGATGCTTCCATCTCCCGACCGGAGATCGGCGAGGAGTTTCTCGTGCTCCCGGGAGAGGCCCCGGTCGAACTTTCTGCGTGCCCTGGACGGCATGAGCGGCAGCAGCTCGGAGAGAGCCATCTGCTGCAGGTCCGCAACGGAGTGACCACGATAGGTGAACTCCTCGCGGCGCCGCGGCATTCTCTTCTGTGTCTTCTTTGCCATGCTTCACCCCTCACTTCTTCCACTTGCCGGTTCTCCGGGCGGCAATATGCCCGACCTTCCTTCCCGGGGACGTGCCGCGGGCGACGGTCTTCGGCCGTCCGCAGTGCTGGTGCCCACCGCCACCGAACGGGTGGTCGATGACGTTCATGCAGACACCCTTGACACGAGGCCACTTCTCGGAAGAGGACCTGACGTGGAAGTGCTTCTTTCCTGCCTTGGCAAACGGTTTTTCGCCCCGTCCGCCGCCGGCAACGATACCGATGGTTGCCATGCAGGCACCGTTGAACCACTTGTTCTTGCCGCTCGGCATCCGAACGCCGACCCTGCCGTCATCGCCCTTACCGATGACAAGAGCCTGGACACCGCTCGAGCGGACGAACTTGCCGCCGTCGTTGGGCTTGGACTCGATGTTGCAGACGTATGCGCCGACCGGGATCTCCCGGAGCGGCAGGGTGTTGCCGTTCTTCACCGTGCCACCCGTGCCCCAGGAGATCGCATCCCCGACACCGAGACCCTCGGTGGCGAGGACGTAGAGCTTCTCGCCGCTCTCGAGCCTGGCGAGAGCGATCGGTGCGTGGCGGGCTGGATCGTGCTCGATATCGATGACGCTCCCGGATACCAGGACGTCGTTCTTTCCTGCGTGCCGCAGTGCCGCCTTATACCGGTGCGACGGTGCACGGTAGGTTGGGCCGCCTTTTCCACGGCTCTGTGCTATAATTCTGTGTGCCATCGTCACTCACCTTACATTATCCCCAGTCGGCTGAGGATCTCTTCAGCCGCCTTCACGTCCGCAAACGTTACAATGGCCTTCTTTTCGCCTTTCATGGTCATCATCGTACGGACGTTGGCCACTTCCTGCTCAAAGGCCGATTCCAGCTCGCGCTTGATCTCCTGCTTGGTGGCATCTCTCGCGACGATAAACTGGAGTTTGCTCTCGCCTTCGAGCATCATCGTTGCTTTTTCCGTAACGAACGGGTGTTTCAGCTTCATGAGAACTCCTCCAGTCTCCTGATCGCAGATTCTGTCCAGACCGTCAGGCGCCCTGCCTGCGTGCCGGGTGCTAAGAGTTCGGCGTTGAGCTGGTCGACCGTCACGGAATCGACGCCCGCGAGGTTCCGGGCTGCCCGGAGTGGTTCGCCGCCGGTGACGATGAGGACGCTCTTGCGCTGCTTGTAGCGGCGACCACGCATGGTGCCGCGTCCCGCACGGACCTTCCGGCTGCCCTTCGCCCGCTCGACGTCGGCATAGACACCGAGTGCGGTGAGCGCAGTGATGACGTCGCCGGTGCGGGTGATCTCCTCAAACCGGTCCTCGAAGACCAGCGGGAGGTCGCCCTCGAAGAGGTGCCCGCGTTCCCGAACCAGGTCGGGATACGTGCTGGCGGCGATGGCGGACCTGAACGCTTTGCGCTTCTCTTTTCTGTTGATCTCTTTGACGAGGATCTTCTCGACCTTCGGGGGATGCGCTGCACGCCCGCCGGTTGCCTGCGGAACCCGGGCTGCCTTGCTGCCGTTCTTCAGGCGGGGGATCTGGGCGACACCCCGGCCGCTGCCCCAGGACTCTGCGGAAGTGCGCATGCCCGCGTAGGGGTTTGTCCCGTGCGGCTGGAACCGGGTGCTCTGGAGCGCGAGGACTGCCCGCTTGATCAGATCGGGTCTGTATTCTTCGTTGAAGATCTCCGGGAGATCGATCTCATGGGCGATATCGCCCGTCAGTGTTCGAACCTGTGCCTTCATCGCTGCTCACCCCTGCTGACTCTGCACGCTGACGAAGTTGATCGTCGGCGTGCGAACGGTGTGTTCACCCTGCCGTATCGCGGAGCGTATCCGGACAAGCCGCTTGTTCGGCCCGGGGACAGAGCCCTTGATCAGCACGTAGGGACCGCGCACGAGGCCGTAGTGCAGGAATCCACCTGCCGGCGTTATCTCGTCGCCGTCAGTGCCGATCTTCAAGATCCGCTTGTTGAACTCGGTGCGCTGCTGGTAACCCATCTGGCCCATCTGGGGCACCTGCCACCTGACGTGGTGCGGATGCCAGGGACCGAGGTTGCCGATGTGGCGCTTCTTGCCTCCGCGGGAGTGTTTCCGCTTCCGGACCTGGACGCCCCACCGCTTGACGGGGCCTTGCGTGCCCTTGCCGGTGGTGACGGCGGTGACGTCGACGTACTCGCCGACATCGAGGTTCCCGGAGATCGTGATCTCTTTGCCCAGAATCTCGCCGGCATAGGCGATCTGGTCGTCGAGGCTTCCGCCGGCGATCCGCATCTCCATCAGGTCGGGGACCTTCTTCGGGACGCCGGTGAGTTCCATCGGGCGGGTGTAGGCGAGAGCGTAGAGTTCCGTGACCTTGCCTTCGCCGATGGCGGCCTTGACGGCGTCGAGGGCGGCGGCGGTGTCGTGGTTCTTCGGGACGTTGATCCGGCGGGACAACTCCTCGTCGAGATCGGTCGTCCACGCTTCGGTCAGCGCGTGCTTTCCGTAGGTGTCTTCACCGTATGCGCGCACGCCGGCCACCCGCATGGGCGGAACCTCAACCACGGTCACCGGCACCATCACGTCCTTGCCTTCGGTGGGGCTGCTCTTGTGGTCATCGACCATGATGACGTGGGTCATTCCCACCTTGTAGCCTGCAAACCCCTGCACGGCCGGGGTTCCCGTATACTCCGGCCATGAGCCGTAGCGGGGAACCGGGCTTTTTGCCCGTTTTCTCGGGCTGTACGCGAGGGATCCTCTGCGTGGTCTGTGTAAATTCGGCATTTCTCAATCAACCCTTCATGCGTTGTAGCGTGCGGCATCGACTGCAGACTCGCTGCAGGCGATGCGTGGCGCCGGGCAGCCGTGCCGGACGGACCGGCACGGTAACCCCTCTGGCGAACCCGTATGGGGCGGGATATCGAACGTCACGCCATTTCCGGCGTGGCGCAAGGGTAACAGTTGATGGAGGCAGCGGAACGTGAAGGCACAGAGACGTTCGTCTCCGTGCGCCTCGACCGATCTCTCTTTCTGCCGTCCCGATGTGCATCGGGTGCATTCCAGTCGTCGCCAATAGATCCTGACACTTCGACGCTTCCGGAGACACTCTCCCCGGAACCGGGCGCGCTGCACTGGCGTTGGCCCAGCGTCTCGATCAGATCCAGCCTGTCATCCCGTTGTGACGAGCACAACTCCATATCGACATCGGCCCTCCGTGAGGAGGGTTCGACCTTGTCTCTTACCTCCTGCACACTCCGCCGCGAGTCCTCAATCCGGATATATGCAGTTTGAGAACCCATCCCGGGTATCAGAGGCACTTACGGTGCCGGATATCACCCGGATCCAGGCGGAACCGTGCAGAACGGTTTCTTAAACATTACTTAAAATGAGATATAAACCTTGTTATTGGATCTTTCAGGATTCTGCGCAGACTGCTTCATCGCCACAGGCGCGTCACCGGTTCGCCGGGCTGAGGGGATGGAAGGGTGAGCGAAAGGGTGGAATGACTGCGTTCACGCCACACGGCGCGGAGGATACTCCGCAGGGCTCGGGCTCCCGCACGGAGTCCGTGTGCGCGCTCACTGGGCCGGATCATCCGAAGTAGAGATCGCCGTCTTTGTTGATGTAGATCTCGACATCCTCGCGCACCTGCCTCCCGCTGAACCGCTCGGGGTTTGCATCCCTGAGCCTGTTTATGAGCGAGATCGTGTCGTATTTGACCTTCAACCCCTGCTTCTCCGCTTCGGCATAGATGAGTTCGGGGGCCTTGAGCAGGTCGAGGCCGGTCTTTAGCGTACAGAGGTGTATGGCATCGAGGGTGTAGAGGAACTCGAGCGTCTCGCGCGCGCGAGAGATGTTCTCGAGGGCAGCTTTCTCGATAGTGCAGACGTTAGCTTTTGAGGTGTGGATGATCTCGGCAATCTGCTGCTGCGTTAGCCCTTTTTTCCGGTACCGCAAGACTTCCTTCTGGCGATCGGTGAGCAGACCTTGCTTCATTAAATATATATGGGCAGTTTTAACTTAAACACTTTCCCTTAACCTCCCCATCACCAGATGGGATTATCGCGGGCATTTCAAAATGTTTATATGAGAACTTGGCGATACTATCGTGTTCTCAAATTTTGAGAGGTGTTAATATGGTTGTAAAAGTTGGAATTGCAAAACTGGGTAATATTGCCAGCGGTGTAATGGCCGAACTCCTTCTCGATGAGCGCGCCGACCGTGAGGATATGATCACCTTCATGGCGACCTCCGGCACGAAGCTGCAGCCCGAGGATATCGACCGTGTGGTCAGCAATATGAAGGCATGGGCACCCGACTTCTGTATCGTCGTTTCCCCGAACGGCGTCCTTCCCGGACCTGTAAAGGCCCGTGAAGACCTTGCAGCGGCCGGAATCCCCTGCATCGTCATCACCGACGACGTCACCACCAAGAAGGAGCAGTTCGAAGCGCTCAAGGCGAGCAATTTCGGCTACATCATCATGAAGGCCGACGCCATGATCGGCGCCCGCCGTGAGTTCCTCGACCCCATCGAGATGGCGGACTACAACGGAAACCTCGTCAAGGTGCTCGCCGTCACCGGCGCGTTCCGCAAGATGCAGATGGAACTCGACAAGGTGATCGACCAGGTGAAGGCAGGCAAGAAGGGCGCGGACCTCGCGCTCCCGAAGGTCGTCATGACCTCCGACAAGGCTGTCGACGGCGAGTTCAGCAACCCCTACGCGCTCGCGAAGGCCCGTGCGGCCTACGAGATCGCGCAGGCGGTCGCGGGCGTCAACGTCAAGGGCTGCTTCATGACGAAGGAGTGGGAGAAGTACATCCCGATCGTCTCGAGCGCCCACGAGATGATGCGCCAGGCGATGGTCCTCTGCGAGGAAGCACGCGAACTCGAGAAGGGTATGGACGCGGTCATCAGGAAGCCCCACAAGAAGACCGGCGAGATCGTCTCGAAGACTGCGCTCATCAGCAAGCCCGAGTAAACCCAACACCAATTCTTTTTTCCGAGATTGTAGAGTGCTTTTACTTGTCCGGGCGGGTGCCGTCTGTCTCCGTTGACGATGGGATGAGATCCGGGTTTCCATGAACCATCTCCACACGAAACTCTACAACTCGTAATTTGAGTGACACATAACTGTCCGGAGTTCGAGAAGACCGAAGGCTTCCACTGTGTGGTAAATTGAGTGACCGACGGGTACCAGGCGAATAGTTTCCTACATGAGTTGGTAGCTTTCCGGAAGGAAAGGAGTTTGAGAAGGTCGGTGCTCGCGAACCACATCTCGTTTTCTGCACCTGCCGCTTTTCTGTGATCAGAGGTTGTCGCAAAACACCTTTTCCGGGAGGGGGTGTCCCCCTCCCGATCCCTCCCCCGAGTGGCGATACCCAATGGGAAGTCGTTTCACCCCGTATGTCCAGGATAGAGAACAGATAGCAGAAACCTCAGAGAACGTTCACAGATCTTTTTGGGGTGACTTCAGCACCCTGACACGGCTTTCAAGGTGAAATCGCCACGCACTGCCCGCCCCCTTGGGGGCGGGAGGAGCGCGAAGCGCGGGCGGTGGGGGGCTGACAGTGCCCTTGAATCAGGTAGAGACCGGGGGGAGACCTCTCTACCCATCAGCCACCTCTCCCCAAATGGCGATAGTTCCACGGTCCACTGCACAGGGATATTCCCTCGCGCCACAACCACCTACGGCAAAAAGATCATCATCCGCTCTTCCGTCATCTCCTCGATCGCGTATCTCGGCCCCTCGCGCCCGATGCCTGAGCCCCTGACCCCGCCGTAGGGGGCGTGATCCATCCGGAACGTCGAGATGTCGTTGACCACCAGGCCGCCGACCCGGAGTTCCGTGAAGGCCTGCGCGATCCTCCGGGAGTCGTGGGTGAAGATACCCGCCTGCAGCCCGTACTCGGAGTCGTTTGCGAGCGCCAGCGCCTCCTCGAAGGTCTCGTAGGGGGCGACCGTCACCACCGGGGCGAAGACCTCGGTCCGATTCACCTCCATATCCGGCGTGGTCTTGACGAGGACCGTCGGCCTGAAGAGCGGGCCGTCGCGGGTTCCGCCCACGAGCACCTTCGCACCCGCCGCGACGGCGTCCTCCACCGTTGCAAGCGCCGTAGCGGCGGCAGACTCCGAGATCATCGGGCCCACGTCGGTGCCGGGCTCGCGCGGGTCGCCGGCGGTAAGGGCGCGGACACGCTCGATGAGCAGCGCGAGCGCCTCCTCGTAGATCGGCCAATGAAGGTAGACCCGCTGCACCGAGATGCAGGTCTGGCCGGCGTTCGAGAATCCTCCAGCAACGATACGGGCGACCGCGTGGAGGATATCGGCATCAGAGTGAACGATCACGGCCGCGTTTCCGCCCAGTTCCAGGCCGACCCGTTTTTTGCCGGCGAGACCCCGGAGGTGCCACCCGATGGTCGGGCTCCCGGTGAAGCTCAAATAGGCGATCCGGTCGTCCCGCACCATCCTCTCCGCGAGATCGGTGCGGCAGGGGAAGACACTGATCGCCTCAGGCGGAACCCCGGCATCGAGCGCCATCTCCCCGAGCATCAGCGAGGAGATCGGGGTGGCCGACGCGGGTTTGAGGATGACGGAGTTCCCGGCGGCGATGGCCGGCCCGAGTTTGTGGCAGGCAAGGTTGAGCGGGAAGTTGAACGGCGTGATCGCCAGCACCGGGCCGAGCGGGAACCGGCGAAGGCAGCCGATCCTCCCTTCCCCGGCCGCGTTCCAGTCGAGAGGAAGGACCGTGCCGTCGATCCGGCGCGCTTCCTCGGCAGAGACCTCGATCGTCTCCCGCGCACGCACGACCTCGCCCTCAGCGAGAGCACGGGTCTTTCCCGCTTCGAGTACGATCGCATCGACAAGGTCTCCTGCGCGCTCCCGGATGAGAGCGGCGAGAGCGTAGAGGATCTCCGAGCGGCGGTGGGCGGGAAGGTGCCGGGTGACGGAGAACCCGCGTTCGGCAGAACAGAGGGCGTCTTCGACGTCATCGCTCCCGGCAAGGCAGACCCGGCCGACGACCTCCCCGGTGTAGGGGAATCGGACGTCCAGGATATCGGTGTTCGCCCGCCATTCTCCGCCGACCAGGAATCCACGCGGCTCTGTCATAGAAAGAGAGTCGGTACGCCGCGAAATTAACTTTTCTCACGGAAGAGCGCACCGAGATCCTCGGGGAGCGTCAGGATGATCGGTTCCAGGTGCAGCCGTTCCATGAACGCCGAGTCGCACATGGAGAAGGTGTTCGGGTTGAGCCGTGCGATGATGGAGCAGAAGGCACGGTGACCCTGCCCGGCATTTCCGGGGGCATCAAAGAAGATCGAGGCGTTGAAAGCGTAGGTGCCGAGGCTCCGGTAAAAGTCGACGACCCGGAGGATACCCCCGGCCAGCGGTTCGAGATACGGTCCGAGTTCGTCAAGCGCCGATACCGGGAGGATCCCCCGCACCTCCCGCTCGCCGAGGGGGACGGGGTTCGCCGACCAGAAGATCTCGTCCTCGAAGAGGAACCGCTCCGAGCAGCGTTCGCGTTCCACGAGGTCGTCCCAGTAGAGGCGGCCGTGATCGGCGAGATAGCGGCGGCCGCCGGAGATGTAGAGCTCCGCGAGGCGGGTGGGCTCCGCGTCGGCGATGCCCTGCAGGTGCGGGTGGACGATGCTCGCGCCCGCCGATGGGAGATGATTCCAGTTGATGCTTGCATATCCAGGAGACCGAGCGAGGGCCTCTGCCGTGCCGGATATGGCGTCCGCAAGGGACTTCACACCGAACCGGCCGGGCCCGTGATCGGGCGTGATCACCGTAACCACGTGGCGCCCGGCGAACGGGTAGAGGTTCGGGAACGTCACGCTCTCCCCGCACCGGAGCCGGTTGCCGTCCTCGAACGTCGGGGTGGAGGTATCGATAGCACCGGGGCAGAAGGGGCAGCCGTCACGGGATGAAGGCATGGCAGGAGCGGCGTCGATCTTCCTCTCGACCCGGACGGGGCTGATCCGGCACCGGATGCCGGTGAGACACTCCTGACGGTACTGGAGGATTCCCCGTTCCGTCAGGATCTCGCGGGTGGTGAACATGACCCCTCACACTCCGGTTGGCGCGCCGTGCGTATAAAACCCTGTCCGGACTGCGGTATCGGAGATCACGGCGAGGGCCCGGGAGCACCTGACCGGCGTCAACGCTCTGACAATGCCGTAAAAAAAGAGATTGGGTTTTCCCGCCTCAGACAATGTACTTGCCGAGGAGGCGGATGGAGTTGGTCATGTCGGGGCCGAGCGGCGAGCCGAAGATGATCTGGGTAACTCCGGACTTTGCAAGGTCTTCGCACTTCTGCTTGACCATGTCGGGGGTTCCGGCGATGGTGAAGGCGTCGATCTCCGCGTCGGTGACAAGTCCGCCGACGGCCTTGAAGTCAAAGCGGCCGAGCGCTTCCTTGATCTTCGCGACGTTGTCGAGGTTGAGTCCGTGGCGCTTGAGGAGGTCGGGCGGGGATCCGGCGGCGATGAATGCGGCAACGATCTTTGCGGCGTTCCGGGCCTTCTTCTCGTCCCTGTCGATGGACATGGCGGTGTAGGCGCCGACGTCGAACTTCTTCTTGCCGACCTTATCCATCGCTTCCTTGATGAGCGGGATGGCGATCTCGAAGTCCTTGGGGTTCGAGGCGTTGATCAGGGCGCCCTCACCGATCTCGCCGGCGAGCTGAAGCATCTTGGGGCCCTGGGCACCGATGTAGACCGGGATACCCTTCTTGCCGGGCAGGGTGACGCCGGTCAGCTTCGCGCCGTCGTAGTCGAAGAACTCCATGTTGCCGGTCTTCTTGACCTCTTCACCGGAGAGGAGATTGCGGATCTGCACGACGCCTTCCTTCAGGCGGGCGACAGGCTTGGCGGGGGCGATCGCGAGCTTGGGGAGCGTCGAGAGGTCGCCGGGTCCGATACCGAGGACGGCACGTCCGTCGGAGATCTCGTTCAGGGTAGCCATGAAGGACGCGATGGCTGCCGGGGTGTCGGTGAACGTGTTCATGATACCCGGTCCCATCTTGATCGTGTCGGTGTTTGCCGCGATCATGGCAAGGGTCGGATACGCATGACGGTTGTTGTAGTGGTTCGTAATCCAAGCGTAGTCGATATCCTTCGACTCTGCAAGCTTGGTGTAGTTCACCACCTGCTTGACGTTGATTGATCCGGGCACAAATTCAATTCCATATGTAGTCAAGGCTATGCACCTCAATGAGTAGTTACGTGCGGTTGGTTAAATATATTACCATTTTGTGCTCTCGAAACGTCACGCACAGCACAGGTTGTGCAAAACGGGGATGTGTAACGGGTTCTAACGGGCATCAGGCAATTCCCCTCCCTTACCCTGAAGGAGGCTTCATCAGGGGAAAGTTAAACCGGAACGTTCTAATAGGGAAGTTTCGCGATTGATCGGGTTTCGCCCATCCGGAACCGCACAGAAACGTATATGTTCGTCCGCCCACATATTCATCATTACTTCTTGATGATATTCATGCTTCTTGCGCGGCAAAGGTCACCCCGGGCATGCGAAGGCACCGGACGGGGAGCATAATCGTATGCGAGTGCTGACGATAGGATTGGGCGGCGCCGGCTCGAGGGTTGTGGATCAACTCTACGACCATGACCAGCGCAGCAAGGTCTACTGCATGAGTGCGGTAGCGATCGACATCGACCCGAACTCCCTGCTGCAACTCCGTCACCTCCCGAACCCCGCAAGGATCTTCTTCCCGCGAGTCGATATCCCCGATCACGCCCTTGTCACGAATGTGATCGATATCGAGGAGGTGATGACCCGCCTCCAGAGCATGGATACGATGGAGATCGACGCCATCCTCCTCTGTTGCGGCCTCGGGGGCAGCGTCATCGATATCGCGCCGCTCATCATCGCCGAGATCCGCAAGTCCTACGTGGAGCCGATCTTTGCTCTTGCCGTGCTGCCGTGCCTGGAGGAAGGGAAGCGGGTCTCGGCCAAGGCCGCCGACGACCTCGACGCGCTCCAGGAACTCGTCGATGCTGTCATCCTCTTCGACAACGAGACATGGTCGCAGAAGATCAAGGCGGCCGCCGCTGCAGCCGGAGCCGAGAACGCCGGCGTCATGGGCCAGCTGCGCCAGACCTCCATAGGGTCGGACCCGAGAACGCACTACAACATGCTCAACGAGAGAATTGCACGTCAAATCGGCCTCCTTCTCCGCGCCGGGGAGTTCAACGAATCCGGGCTCGAAGTCGCGGAGATCGTTCTGGATGCCGGGGAGGTCCTCAACACCCTGAAAGGAAACGGGTTCGTCGCGGTCGGCTACGCCACGGAGCGGCTGCCGACCGGATGGCGAAACGTCTTCCGCCGGCGGCAGTCGCTGAAGGACTTCATCCAGGGTTCGCAGGAGAAGGCCGCACGGATCATCTCCCTCGCCAAAAAAGCGGTCTATGAAGACGTATCGATTCCCTGTGATCTTACGAGCGCCGACAAGGCGCTGGTGCTGATCGCCGGGCCTTCGGCCGAACTCTCGATGAAGGGGTTCCAGACCGTCCGAAAATGGATCGATCGAAGCATCGCCGGACTCGAGATGCGATCGGGCGACTACCCGGTGAAGAGCACATCGTATGTGGGGATCATCATCGTCCTCTCGGGGCTCGCCAACATCCCCCGGGTCGAGGAACTCCGGGAGATCCGGGTGGAATACCAGCTCGAGTGCGAGGAAGAGCGACTGAGGATGGAGGAAGAGGCGCGACTGCGCGAGGAGGGGGAAGCTCTCGCGGCCGGCGCAATCTCTGAAGTGCCGGACGAGAGCGATATCCCCGGGTTTGCCTCGCCCTTTGAGTCGGCATATCTTGAGGAGACCGGATACATGGCTGAACCAACCACACCGGAGAGGGATGAGATGATCTCGCTCTCGGGCCGCGGCGAGAGCGGCCACAAGCGCAGGGACGATACCATCGACATACTCCCGAAAGCCGAGAAGGAACAGGATGACGGGGCACTCATCCTCCCCCCGAAACCGGGCGGGAGGGAGATCGATCTCGCCGGATCGGCCTCCGTCACCTCGTCGATGCCCGCCCCGAAGAATTCTACCTTCGGCCTGAAAGGGATCACCATCGAGAAGGCAGGGCCGAAAGACGATGCAATAACCTATTCCGCACCCTTAAAGCCCGTGCAGCGGCCGAGAGAGGGGGCGCTTTCGGCAGATGCGGGCACCCTGGATCACGGGGTGCAGCGGCCGAAAGACGGGGTGTTCACCGGCGACCACGTTACGCTCGGTCAGGGGATGCAGCGGCCAAAGGACGACCTCTTCGAGGAAGCCGGCCTGCGCGTGCGCGAAGGGGCGCCCTTGCCGAAGGATGGGCCTTCCGGCCGGGGACTTGCCCGGCCCGGCCCCGCCCCGAAGGAGGTCGATCCCTCACGAGGAAAACTCGACGTGATCGACGCAACCGCCCGGCAGAAGAGCCGGAACGAAGAGAAGCGATCGGACGAGACGGACAGCGGTATCACCTGGCTGTAGCGTCCGCTATTTTTCCAAACGGTATGGTTCCTGCGCCGATCTCGGTTTTGATGACGTAGCCTTTCTCAACGGCGTGCCCGACCATGTTCATGCCGCTGAACGCAACGACGGGGAGGCGGTAGGGGTGGTTCGGGAGGTTGAACTCGCCGATGCCCCCTCCGGCGGGGAAGGCGAAGCCGCACTCCTCCATGAGGCCGACGGTCGTCTCCACCCGGTGGCGTGCGGCCGCGGGCACCGCACGGATGGTTGCAAGCGCGACGCCGGCCCGGGTCGTCACCAGCCGGTCGATCGAGGTGAGCCCGGCGGATATGAAGAGGTGGAGCGGGTCGACCGACGTCCCGCGGTAGCCGATGAGATCGAGGAACCCGGCGGAGCCGTCCTCGTCGACGGCAAGCCTCCCCGCATACTCGAGCCTTGTCGGGATACCCATCTTCTGGAGGACGCCGTCCAGCGTGACGCTGCAGGCCGTCATGATTCCGGCGTGGCCGTCGGGTATGCGGGGGTCGGAGTCGACGACCCGGTAGGCGGAGAGGAACCCGTAACCCGCCGCCACCACCTCGTCGAAGGCTGTCGTGACGGCCCCGAGATCCTCTTCCCGCACGAAGGAGAGGTTGTAGGCGACGCTCCCCGTGGCGGTCAGAGGATCGAAGGTGCTCCGGAAGGCGAGCTGTTCGAGCCTCGATATGATGAAACCGAGTCGCTGATCGACGAGCGCGCTCTCGCTCTCGGCGATCCCGGCCTCGGTGAGGAGGCGGCCACGGTTCCCGGCCTTCTCTGTAAACCCCATCTCATCGAGGTACTGGAGGTAGTACTGGACGGCGCGGTCGCTCAGGACGAAACCCCTCTCGGCCATCTTCTCGCTCAGCCGTTTTGCGCCCAGGGGCTCGTGCGATTCCGCAAGGATCCGCAGGATCTCAAGATACTTCCGTTCCGAGCGTATTGACGGACTCATCGTGTATGCACCGCGCCAAGGCTGTCCTGGTACCGGCCCTGGTAGAGCCGGTCGCCATTCAGCACTTCCTGCAGGATCATCTGTACGATCCGGTCGCCCGCTGCGAGGCGGATATCCTCGGGACCGGCATTCGTCAGGCAGAGCGTCAGCTGGCCGCGGAACCCGGGGTCGACGAACCCGCCGCCGAGGAGGACGCCGCGACGGGCGAGCGAGGAGCGGCACCGGAGGGTTGCGGCGAGGTCGGCGGGGAGCTCCACCCGCTCGATCGAGGAGACAAGGGTGCATACGCCGCGCGGAAGGACGGTCTCTTCGGCCGCCCGGAGGTCGTAGGATGCGGGCTGCCGGGATTCAGGATGGTACGGCTCGATGACGAGATCGCCGTTCTCGCGCCGGCGATCGATCTCACTGGATGAGAGGATCATTGTATAGAGTACTGATATAAAAACGCTTAATAACTTACGATAGAAACCGAAGAGGGGACCCATGGGGTAGAGGACATCCTTTTGGGCTTCGAACCCAAGGACGCGGGTTCAATTCCCGCTGGGTCCGTTGTTTTTTGGGGGTGCGCAAACCCACGCACCCGAATATCGTTACATGATACGGATGTACGTGGTGTGCTGCTCCCCGACCCGGATGGGGGGGAAGAGCAGTCCGGCATCGGGCACGTCGTCCGCAGAGGCGCGTACCCGGATCAGGTATTCGCCCGGCGGGAATGCCCGGACATCGAGAGATGCGGCCTCACCGGTCACGGTCCCGAACCGCACCCAGGAGAGGCCGCCGTCGTTCGAGTGCTCTACGGACTCGGTCAGGGTCCCCGCTCCGGTGTAGGTGAGGTCCCAGGCAGCAGTGAGGATCTCCCTGACCGGTTCCGTGCAGGTGTAGCGCGGGTTTGTGAGTGTGAGCGTCGCGGAGCCGAAACCCGTGTTGCTGAGATCCGGCACGGCGGTGACGAGGGTGTCGGGGAGGGGGAGTTTTGCCGCGTCGTTGAACGTGATCGTTGAGCCGGGCCCGAAGACGTTGATGTTGCCGTCGGTCAGCGCCCTCAGGCGGAACGTCGCCTCCCAGGTCTGACCGAGGTGAACCGTCCCGATCACGAACTTCAGGTTGCGGTCGTCGCTCCAGTCGTCGGTCTGGTTGACAGTTCTTCTCGGCATGATCGTATAGTGACCCGTCTCGTTCACGACCACGCTCTCGATGACGGTCGAGACCCCGTCTTCGTAAACGTAGGAGAATACGCCGGACCCTTCCCGGTCTTCGCCGTTGACCTGAACCGTGCTGAAGTCGAGGCTCATCGTGGTGTTGACCCCGGCCTCCGTCTTGAGGACCCCGGCGATATCGGTGTAGATCGGCCCCAGGGCATCCGGAGCCGGTGCGTGGTAGTATCTCCCGCCGGTCGATTCGGCGATGCTCCGGAGCGTCGATCTCGCGTCGTCGGAGAGGCTCTCCGAATACGAGATCGTGAAGATGCGGATGTCGTTGTCCGCAGCGTAAGTTGCCAGGTTCTGCCAGTTCGAGGGGAGATCCGCGTACCGGTAGTAACTCCGGGCCAGCGTCCCATAACCTTCCGGCGAGTGAGGGGTCGAACCCGAGCCCCGGGCAAGCGGGTCGCCGTACCAGTTGTAATCGCCGTCGGAGAGGAGCACCACGGCTTTTACCGAATCGTCGCCTGCAGCGGCGACCAGGTGGTCGATCGAGACCTTCAGCCCGTGCCGGAGCGGGGTGCCGTGGTCGGGGACGATGCCGTCGAGCGCACCCTTCACCGCCGGGAGATCGCGGGTGAGCCCGAGATCGAGCGTTGCGTAGTCGTCGTAGGTCTTCGGGTAGGTGTAGTCGTTATCGATCTCGTGCGTGCCGATGCCGGAGTTGGCACCGGGACGCGAAATGGATCCTTTACGCCCGAACGAGACGGCGGCCGCGCGATCATGGTTCTCCGAGAACTGATCCACGAACGCCTTTGCCGCCTCGCGGACGGAGTGCATCCGGTCGGGGTCGTCGTAGAGCATGCTCCCCGACCGGTCGGTGCAGATCACCACATCGATCGGGTCCGGCCGGAGCGCCCACCCATCGCCTTTGAGCCGGATGGTAACATCCACCGTGTCGTTCACCGCCACCGTCCCGGGAGAGACCTCCGCCTCCACCGAGAGGAAGGGGTAGTTCTCCCAGGCCAGGGGTATCGTCCGGGTGGTGTCGTTCCACGTGGCGACGACATCGCACCCGCCCCTCGCCGCAGCGCTCCAGCGCGGATCGGTCCGGTCGGTGGTGAACGTGCCGGGGTAGAATCGGACGGCCGCGTAGCCGTCGTCATCGGTCCTGGCAGAGGACGCAGAGAGATAGGGGGCGGTGACCTGCACGAATTCGCCGGCATCGATGTTCCGGACGGCGAAGGTCACGTTCTCTCCGGCGACCGGGTTTCCTTTCACATCGACGACCTTTGCACGGAGAGTTGCCGGCCCTGAGCCGGGCACGTCGAGGCTCGGCATCGACTGGGGGTTTGCCGACAGAAGCATATCTGCAGGAGCGGTGTGGACGAACTCAACGACCTGCGATGCCGTCACGCTTGCGTTGTCCACGGCGGTTGCGTTGACGGTGATCCTGCCGGTGGTATCCTTCGGGCCGTAGGTGAGGCGGGCGACGCCCGTGCCGTTTGTCGTCAGGAGGGTGCCTTCCCCTGCAAGGGAGGTGGCGACCCGGATATCCCGGCCGGCTGCGGGGTTGCCCCAGGAGTCGAAGAGCCGGTAGGTCAGGGTGAACGTGCTCTCTCCGTCGGCAGGTTGGTAGGGCTCCGGGTCGGCATCGGGGTTGACCGAGACGGCGATAGCGGCCGGGTCTCCGGCCGGGAGGCCGCGGATGGAGATGTAGCGGTCGATCCCACCTGAAAGAGCGGTTATCCGGACGATGTTCTCGCCGACGGCCCGGCCGGTTCTGAAAGGCACCTGAACGTGTCCGGTGGCGTTGACCGTCCTTTCGATCCCGGGCACCGGCGCCCCCAGATCGTCGATGAAGACGGCATCGTCGTCGACCGAACCGACGCTGAATCGGACGGTCTCGGTGCCCCGGGTATCGTCCACCGGGTTGCCGTACCGGTCGGCCAGCCCCACGGTGATGACGGTGACGTCACCTGCGGCAACCTCGAACTCGTAGTCAAGGTAGGTGACGCGGCCGGCCGGGCCGTGGTCGATCGGGAGGGAGAACGTCTCCTCTACAGCCCCGGCCCGTGCAGTTATCACGGCGATGCCACTCGTCCTGCCGGGGATGAACGCCGTGGTCGCGGTTCCGGAAGCACCGGTGGTGACGGTTGCAGGCGATATGCGGCCGAAGACCGGGTCGACCTTGAACGCCACAGTGCAATTGTCGAGCGGCATCCCGCCCCCGTCGAAGACCTGCACGGTTATTTCAGCGGAGTCGGCTCCGCCTGCCGCGAGCCAGCCGAGATCGCTTGAGAGGGTGATCCGGTCAGGATCCGTCGCACTCGCCGCAGGAACGATCAGGCCGAGCAGGATCGCGAGGAGTACCACTTTTTTGAAATTCATGCTGAGATCAGGGAGCCGTGATCCCATGCAATATATATAAGAGTTTTCATTTGGTCCGGATTTTAGGGAGTCATTAAAAAACGCACACCATCACTAAAACAGCCAACACGCCGAGCATTATACCTGTAATTTTCAATTCAAACCGGGGTATAACGATCGCCCCGTCACACAACAGTAATATAGCGATTCTTTCCAGTAATTTTCACTCATTAAAAATCCGTAAATCAATCAACATTGATCCCATCAAACGATTTAGCCGCAAATACACAGGCCAAAATATTATATTCCACCAGAAGAACTGCGAACGTTCCGCGAGGGATAAATACAGGCATGTGCAGATAACCGGAGGTGCCCCGAGAGGTGCCCCGAGAGCGAACCCTGCAGAGCCCTGCGGCCCCGGGGCCGCACGGGGCAGGGGCCGGCGAGAGTACAGGATGAACCCTGGACGGAAGAGGGCGGGGGTGCGGGCCGGGGGGGTCTTCCTCCCCTGTGGGAAAAAAGTGCCGGGGCCCCTCACTCGATACGGATATACGCGTTTCCGGTCGCCCCGGCATTTACAGTCTGGGTGATCTTTGCCGAGGCATCCTCGGTATCGGGCGCCGAACCACGGACCCGGATGATGTACTCGCCGGGCGGGAGGCCTTCTGAGGGAGCCGCACACGCGCCAGTATGGCCCTGGCGATCCGGTTGTTTCGGAGTAAAATCTCTTCCGAAAGTGATAGTTAACCCGCCCGCTCCGGGAAACCGGTGTAATTACCCGGAATCACCGCGGGTTTATCCATCATTCGTCAGATTGCCCTGCAACTCGTTCCGATAAAAAATGGGGATATGAAGATGGTATCAGCTGATTTTGATGTATGCCCGGTTGCCCGCTCCCACCAGAACGGAGTCCGCCCATGTAATCTCGTTACTCGCACCATCATCGTCAGGTGTAATCTCCTGGGCAAAAACCCGTATCTTGTACCACCCTTCCTTCTCCCCGAGGTTAAGAGTGGTCGAATACGTGCCGTTAACATTGGTGTCTGCGGGATGGTGCAGCGTATCGCCCTCGTGCCAGTTGCCGTCCCACCAGATATCGTCCTGGCTGAACTGGTACATGATCTTCTGCGTAACCGACCGATTTCCGGTGTAGTTAAGGCCCCAGGTAGGGACGAGAACGCCGGGGTCATCCGTGTTGAGAGATTCCTGAGTCAACCAGATCTGCGCCGCGGCAGCGCCGGACTCACTGAGGTTATGACTGGCGGTGATGAAGGTGTGGGGAAGACCCAGTTCCGTCGGACCCACAGTGCCGTTGAACTTGATGACGGAATCGTTGCCGAAGATGTCGATGTTCCCCTCTTTCAGGACCTTCAGGCGGAAGGTGGTTTTCCAGGTCTGGTCGAGGTAGATGTCCCCAACTTCAAAGGTGAGAGTCTGGTCACCTTCCCAATCATCGCTCAGATCTTTCGGCTCCGACTCCCAGATGGTCGTTTCGTTGCCTGTCCAGTATTTGATCATGTTGGTCGGTGGTTCATATTCAAAGACGTCCTCGGTGGGAGTAGTGGAATTGATCGTGACCTTATCGAACGCCAGGTCCATTTCGGTGTCGACGCTGGCCGCCTCCTGGAGGTTCCGGGCAATCTTGGTGTAGATCTCGGCAAGGTCATCGCCGGTGGGCGCATCGTGATGCTCCCCACCGGTCGCATTTGCAAGAACTACCATCGTATTCCATGTGTTGCCGCCCTCCACGATACCTTCCGAGAACGATATCGTGTACAGCCGGATGTTGTTCTTGCTCGCATAGACAGACATATTCTGCTCATCGTCCTCAAGATCCTCGAAGGATGTATAACTCTCCTTGGCAAGCGGATCGCCATAGTCATTATATTCGCCGTCACCGAGAATAACAACCGCTTTCACGGCATTGGAACGACCAGTATTATTCAACTCAGTGATCGCTCTGTAAATACCATACCGCATAGGCGTTCCCCAATAAGGGATCATTTCTCCAATGGTGGTATTAATTTCTAATTGGTTGCTGCTCAATCCAAGGTCAAGGGTTGCATAGTCAGCATATTTCTTATCAGGGCCGTAAAGCTTGCGATAACCCTCGTCATCTATAACAGTATTGTCCTTACCAAGCCATCCGCCAATGACCCTGTTCCGATTATCATACTGCTTGCTATACTCAATAATATCTGTCCACCCCCGGCCACCAAAGGACACAAGTCCAAGTCGATCATATCCATGATCAATCAGGGTATTGAAGATCTTGGAGGCATCCATCGCCTTGACCATACGATCGGGATAATCCTTCAACATACTTCCCGATCGGTCGGTACAGAGCATCACATCGATTGGCTTCTTCTGGAGTGCCCAGCCGTCGCCGATCAACCGGATTGTGACGCTGACGTTATCGGTCACATTGACCACCTGTGGCTCGACCGTGACGTTGACGCTGAGGTAGGGGTAGTTCCTGAAGGACACTGTAGTGTCTTCCTGCATACCCTCCCATTCGGCCTGGATCGTTGCACTTCCCGAGGCCGTATCATTGTAATTGTACAGGGGATCCGTATCCCGGGTGAAGTTCCCAGGGTGGAATTTGATCGTGGCAAATCCGTCCCCATCGGTCATGGCAACAAGAGGTGCACCATCTTTCTTGGAAGTGGAACTGCCATTCGATATCCGGGGCTCGGCGGTCATATTATTCCCCTCGCCGTCGAACCCGGTGATCCTGAACGAAACACTCTGGTCCCGAACGGGGTTGCCCTTCGAGTCCATCACTTTCGCCCTGATCGAAGAGAAAATATCGCCTTTCACGTCCCCGCTCGCGATGGTCTGGGGGACGGCAGTAAGAACTATACCAGTCGGGTCGGCGCTATAGAAGCCCACCTTCTGCGTACATGAAACACTGCTGTTGTCGACGGCGGTCGCGTTTATCTCTGCGACGCCGATCCGGTCAAGCGATGTATACGTGATCTGCGCCTTACCCATACTGTTTGTTCTGGTGAACAACTCCTCCGGGTTCAGGAAACCGGATATCGGCTGGACGTTTACTCTTATCTGCCGGTCACCTGCGGGGTTACCATACTCGTCATAGAGGGCATAAGTGATGGTGAACTGTTCGCCGAGCGGCAGTTCGGGGTAGTAATCGGGATTCGGATCCTCCACCTTCGGAGAGACAAACTGGTAGATCTTCGACGGCTCTCCGTTCGCGATCCCGGTGATGGTCAGATAACGTAGCCCGATGTTTCCGGGGAATGTTACAAGTACAATATTTTGCCCGGCCAGCGTATCGATCCGGAGCGTTGTGGTGGCGTTCCCCGCATCGTCCACCGGCACCAAGAGTTCGTCCACGAAGGATGCACCGTCCCAGAGCCCTGCCGGTGGACTCACCATGAACGTCACCTTCTCGGGAACGCCACCCATGTCATTCTCCCACCTGCTGTCCACCAGGTTCCCATATTTGTCCACCATCCGAACGACGATCTTCGTCGTCTCTCCGGCGGTCACTTCCGGATCGTACCCAAGATGGGCAATCTTATGCGCCACCGCGTGGTCGATCTGCTGCTCGCCGCTTTCGGTCAGGGGCGCGTCCACCCCCTCCGACACCGTCGCCGTGATCGTCGCGGTCCCGCTCCGCGTCCCGTGCCTGAAGGTCGCCGTGGCCGTTCCGTCGCTGCCTGTGACCACGCGCACGGGCGAGATACTCCCGTAGGCGCTGTCGACCGCAAGATCGACAACAGCGCCGGAGACCGGGCTGGCAGGGGTGCCGTTTGTGACCAGTATCGTGACGGTCGAGGACCCCCCGCTCCCCGCCGTCAGCCACGGCGTATCGGTACTGAGGGTAATATTGTCAGGTATCAGCGCCCCGGCCGGGGCCGCAAGAAAGAGCAAACCCACCACCAGGCACGCATACGTCCATCCGTTCATACGTCACCGTATGTATCCCTGACACGTTATCCCTTATAAATATTATTAATTCAATAGATGGCTAAGAAAGCCTCTTTTCCAGATCAGACAATAATATCTGCTCAAATCAAACATATTTTCCACACACCGCCAGGGGTCTGAATGAACCGGCGTTGATTCTCCGGAACAGAGAACGATCTTTCCTTCTAGAACCGATCCGGTCGCCGGGCCCGGAAAAAGATATCCCCGGAGACCCGACCCCGCGAAGAAAAATAGATGGAGGTTACAGGCTGTCCGGGCGGCGTGGCCTGCCCCGGTTCCGCCCCGCCCGCCTGTGCCGCACGACCATGACCGCCGCAAGGAGAAGCACGGCAACAACACCGACGCCGGCCACGAGCACCCAGACGTTGAAATCCTTCTCCATGACCAGCGGGATGGTGAGTTCGGTTATGCCGAGCGGGATATCGGCATCGACCGAGATGTTCCGGTAACCCTCACGGCTGGCGGCGACGGCATGCACCTTGTTCGTGACGAGCGGCGTCTTGAGGTGTCCCAGGCTGTCGGTCACCCCGGCAACCTGGCCGTCGATGACGACGACCGCGCCTACAACCGGGTTCCTGTCGGGGTCTTCTGCGCGGACGGTCACGCTCGCCCGGTCGTAACCGAGTTCTGCGACGATATCCTCGCCCTGCCCGGTGATCTGGCGCGTCTCGCTCCAGGCCGCGTAACCGGGCGCCCGCACCACAATCTCGTAGGCACCTGCATGGATGTTGGAGAGCGTGAACCTGCCATACTGGCTGGTCTTGCCCTGCAGTGTCCCGTTGAGATAGATCTCGGCCCCTTCGACCGGCTTCGTCGCCTCGTTGAAGACCGTTATCGAGACGGGGTATTCCGACTTCGAGAGGCGTACCGGGAGGAAGACATTGTCCACCTCGAGGTAGCGGCTCTCCTGGTAGGGCTGGTAATCGGGCGCCGTCACCCTGAATGAGTACCGCTTCGCTCGCTCCAGGTGGAGCTGTAGCCTGCCGTCGGCGTCGGTCTCCCCGGCGCGCGCGTTGTCGATGTACACCTCCGCGCCCTTGAGCGGGGTGAAGGTCTCGGCGTCCAGCACCTGGACGCCCAGGATGTCATTAGAGAAGAGGAGGCACTGGACGGTTCTGCCGCCGCTCTCCATCTGCACGGTCTTCGAGAGGTCATGGTATCCCGACGCGCGGATCTCGGCGTTGTACAACTCATTCGCCTTCACCGGGAAGTTCACGCTCCCGCTGCTGCCGGTGACTTCAGAGTCGGAGTAGTCGGTACCCGTAACGCGCACCACGCCGCCTACGATCGGTTTCAAGGTGCCCGCATCGTAGAGTTCGAACGTGAGGGTCGCGTCCTCCCGGATCATATCGACATTGACGCGGGTTGCATCGTAGTCGACGTATTCCACCCAGTTCCGGTAGCCTTTCCGGACAACCTTCAGGTAGAGGTCCTTCTTCCCGGAATGGACATAGGAGTAGGTTCCAACCGAGTTGGTGCTTCCCACGTAGTCACCATCGATGTATATCGAGGCATCGGCAAGCGCGTCATTGGTCTTATCGTCGACCACGTTGATGCGCAGGGTGACCGCCTGCGCCGTGCAGCAGAGAAGGACGCAGGAGATCAGAAGGGCTATGACGAGACGGCTTTTCTTCATGAAGGAGTATTATTGCGGCAAAAAATTTGAGTGCATCGGTTTACACCCAGCGCTCGTGAGGGATACGTTCAAGTACCATACCTTCCACAACCACCGGCATCAGCGTCCGGCCGACCTCGATCGCACGTTCGAGCCGCCATTCCCGCTCGGCGTAGATGGTGAAGATGGGGTCGCCCTTCTTGACCCGGGTCCCCTTCTTTGCGTGGATCTCGAGCCCCGCGCCGTGATCGTAGGGGGAGCCCGCGAGCCGGGCGAGCGTGACGAGCGCGCTGTTGTTCAGTTCGATGACGTAGCCGTCCTGCGGCGCCCGGACATCGAACCGGTACTCGCCCGGAACGATATCCTCGGCCTTCACGGTCGGATCACCGCCCTGGATCTCGATGATCTGCCGCATCTTCTCGAGCGCCTTGCCGCTCCGGAGTAACTCTGCGGCTGCCTGGTACCCCTGCCCCTGTGCGGCCTTCCCGGCCATCTCGAGCGCAATCCCGGAGAGCGAGAGGCTCTTCTGGACCAGGGAACTCGGTTCGGTCGCGCCTTCGAGGACGGCGAGGGCTTCACGCACCTCGAGGTTGGGGCCGATGGTGTGGCCGACGAGCGACTCCCCATAACTGAGCGCGCACTCGACCCGCATGCCGAGCCGTTCCCCGATCTCGATGAACTCCCGGGCGAGTTTCCGGCCTTCCTGGGGGTCCGGGATCTTGGTGTTGCGACCGACCGGGATGTCGATGACCACGAGGTCGGCGCCGACGGCAAACTTCTTCGCCATGACGCTCGCGATCATCTGGCCCCGGGCGTCGATCCGGAGCGGGTACTCGTAGGTGATGATCTTGTCGTCGGCGGGGGCGATGTTCGTGGCGCCGCCCCAGACGATGACACCGCCGACCTTCTCGGTCATCTGCTGCACCTCGGTCGCCGTGAATGAGACCGGCGCGAGAACTTCCATGAGGTCGGCGGTCCCGCCGGCGCCGGTGATGGCGCGGGAACTGGTCTTCGGGATCAAAAGGCCGCTCGCGGCGATGATCGGCGCGATCAGGAGGGTGATCTTGTTCCCGGGCACGCCCCCGATTGAGTGCTTGTCGACGATGGGGTGCCGGGTGAAGTGGAGGCGCTCCCCGGTCTCGACCGTGGCCCTCGTCAGATACTCCACCTCGTCCATGTCGAGGCCGTTGATGTACGACGCGGTGACGTAGGCGGTGATCTCGCCGGGCGAGAGGATGTCGTCGACGATATCCCTGACGATATCCACGGTCTCGTCCTTGGTGAACCGGCCGCCGTCCATCTTCTTCTTGATGTGCCGGAGGGATGCCGGCCGCTCGGCACTCCGGACAACGACAACGGTCCCTTCATCGACGGCAAGCGTCGCGTTCAGCGGGCGGTAGACCCCGATGACACCCGGCTCGATGAGCGAGCCGGTGGTGTCGACGTGGGCCTGGGCGGTCTTTCCGGTCGCCTCGTCGGCGACCAGAACGCGGTCGCCGTCGCGGACCCGCATGTTCCTGGCGTCGGTGCTGTGGAGGAGAACCCCCCGGTTTGCGATGTCGAGTAGTTTCACGGTCAGTTTCATCTGCGTAATCCCATCCTGATTGAGATTGAGGTGTTGTACTACTTAAGGACGGGTGATCGGGGAGTGCCGATCACTTCTCCAGCGACGAAGTGTGTAGCAGGTTGTAGGGTGACTGTTGAATACCAGGGTGAATATTTATCGAGAGGAAAGAACAATTCAACGTTAGGACGTGTATATGAAGGTTTATTTGGACGTTTGCTGCCTGTGCCGCCCTTTTGACGACCAAAGATTTAACCGCATCAGGATAGAGGCAGAAGCCGTGATCGCAATCCTTAATGGGGGTATGGAAGGCTGGGAGTTAATTGGGAGCGAAATCATCGGATATGAAATAGCCAGAATTCCAGACGAAGAGAGGAGGAGGTCGGTCGAAGGTCTTCTCCAGTTTACACAGGGACCAGTTATGATCGATGAAGCGACCACGGATCGCGCCCGGACATTCAACGAGATAGGCATTGATGCATTCGATGCTCTACACCTCGCAACTGCCGAGAGTGTAGGTGCTGTGTTTCTTACAACCGACGATGCACTCATCAAAGTTATTATGAATCATGCGGATAAGATCTCTACCAAGGTATACAACCCTGTGCAGTGGCTCATGGAGGTGACAATCTGTGGAAGTAAAGACGCTCAATGAGATCAGGATCCGGGGGTTCGAAGTGCTGGTGAAGAATCTCGGACCTGCAGATGCGATACGGTTTATCCAGAGTTATTCCCATGGTAGCGGGGATTACACCAGAGAGCGCAAAACCTGGCTTGAGAAGGATCTCGACACGGTTGCTGCAGGTATCCTGGAGCGCCGGAAGAAGGAAAACCGCGCCTGAGGCTGCACCCGTTCCCGGGTGCCCGGATAGGCGGATCTCTTCTTCGCCACGTTATCTTTCGCCGCCATCGCCCCGGCGGACCGCGGTTGGTGCCGCCCTCATTTCCCTCGTGTTCCCGGTCAGCGACATCGGGACCGGCTCAGTCGCCCCTGGCGGTGCCAGTCCCGATCACGAGATCATCCAGTTTGAAGGTATCGTTCAGCGGTCCTGCATTCCAGCAAGGATCTCCGTGACTGCCTGTTTGAATCCAGGGAGATCATCTCCAACGATAGCCCAAACGGCCTCCAAATCCACGCTCATGTACTGGTGGATCAAGACATCCCAGAGACCGGCGATCCGGCGCCACGGGACATCCGGACACTTTTTCTTCAAGAATTCCGGGATCTGCTTCACAGCCTCGCCGATGATCTCAAAGTTTCGTATCACTGCATCCTGCGCCATCGGAGAGTTCATGAACACGTCTCGCCCTTCTCGCGTATAATCCTCAATCCGCTCTATCGACTCGAGGATATGGATGAGATAGAGGCAGTCGTCACTCACAGCGGCACGGCCTCCCGGCAGACGCGATCCCTGATATACCAGTGCAGTCCTTTCTCGGTCACCACGTCGACATCACGGCCAAGCAGGTCTTGCAGATCCTGGGCGAGGGCAATGTGGTCAAGGAGGCTCCTTCCGGGCTCGAACTCGACGAGGAGGTCGAGGTCGCTTGCCGGGGTCTCCTCACCCCGAACCACCGATCCAAAGACTCTGACCCTGCGGGCACCATGTCTGGCTGCGATCTCGAGGATCTCACCTTTTCGTTCGAGCAGTTCCGCATGCAGACCCATTCAAACCCTCTCCTGCATCGATCTTATGAAGCAGGGGATATAAGGATTTTCCCGGGTGGATTATTTTTCATCCAATGTTTCACGTAGCACCCCATCAGCTCACGCGGCTGGTGGCACCTCAAGTTCCGGACGTTCCGTCCTTCGCGTTTTTCGCGGCTTCGCGTGAGGTGGCGCTCTGCACGGATCCACACAGATACGGTGAAATGCCCATCAGGCAGCGAGGGGAGTATGCTGATCCTCAGCCCCATCATTCATCCGGATGAGTTAGCTCCCGCAAATCCTGACCGGAAGGCGGCAAAACACAGGTTAAGCCCATGACAATCGGGTCTCTCTTCGGTGCTTTTCAGGGTGAAGCCCGGGGGATTCAAAAGGACCTTGGGCCCAGGACGAACAGCCTGACATCCTGTCCCATACCCGAAATGACGCTCAATAAAACCGACTTGAATAAAAAATAGGGTTGTTTAGGGTTTAGTCCCGACGCAGGACCAGGAAGGCAACCGCACCAAGGCCGGCCAGAGCAAGGAGTGCTCCGAACCCTGGGGACTGGGTGGGGGTAGCTTCAGTGGTCGTGGTAGCGGTCGGGGTGACCTCACCGGTCGCGGTCGCGGTCGGGGTAGCCTGAGTCGTCGGGACTGCCTCGACTACGTTGAAGGCCGCGGTCGCGGTCGTGTCGGTCTCGATGGACTCGACCTTGACGATGTACTGGTCGGGCTTGAAGCTCGCACCGTCAACCTCGAACGACCAGGTGTTCGCGCCGTCACCCTGCTGGATGACCGCAGTGCCGCCGACACCGGAGAAGGCGGAAGCCTCGGTCTTCTGGCCGGGCTGGAACGCAGCGGAGGTGACCTCGATGTTCAGCGTGTCGCCGACAGCGAGGTTGGTCGTGCCGGTGATCGTGAACTTGCTGCCCGCAGCCTTGTCACCGATCGCATCAATGAAGAGCTGGGGTTCTTCGATGACAAACGTGAGCTTCACGTAGGTGTCCGGAATGTTCGGGGAATCGAGAATGTCGATCAGCGCGGATGCCGCGGCTGGTGCCTGCAGGTTGGTGATCGTCACAGGGTTCATGCTCGGAGCCGAGACCGATCCAGCGGGGGTCCAGGTGAGTGATCCTGCATTACCAACAGTAGTAACGCCCATCGGGTGCTGGACTATGACGAAGTACTGGCCTGCAGCGAGCTGATCGGTTGAGATCTCTTCCTCGAAGGTGCCGTCGGACTCAACGGATGGGGACAGCACATTCAGCTGGCCATCGTTGGCACCGTAGTAGTTCTTGCCGAAGATCCAGACGAACACATTCCCAGGGTTGCCCTGTGCGGTTCCGGAGAGCGTCAGGTCGTTCCCCTTTGCAACAGTGGCACCGCTCGTGGTCGCGGTGATGAACCCGGATCTGAGCGATACGGAAGCGGTGGCATACTTGGCTTCGGAGATCTTGTCCTTGGCCTTAACATCTGAGACCGCGTAGATTGTGTAACTGCCGGCATCGACTTTGGCCTTAGAGGTGTCCCACTTCCAGGACCAGGTATCGTCAGCCTTCACATCCACTTCGGTGAAGTTGGTCTTAACACCGGTTGCAACCGGCTTCGTGACGTCCTCAAGGTTGACACCGTTGCCAGGGAGGTTCGGACCGGTCATGAAGAGGTAAACCTTCTTGTTGTCGGTGTTGGTACCGGATAGGGTAACCTCCTCACCGATGTAGTAGACACCGGTACCGGACGTCGTGATGGTGACGGCGCCTTTCTCAACTCTCACCTTAACGCTGTCATCCTGGGTTTGACCGATCGCAGCACCAGCCGCGTTGAAGGGACCACTGACTTCGAAGGTGTAGGTCTTGGCCTCAGTCGAGGCGTTGGTGGTAAACTCCAAGGTCCGGGTGCCAGCTGCAGTGGTCTTTACGAACGCATGGAATTCATCAGGACTCAAAGGCTGAACGCCAGTCTGGGAAGGTCTGAGCGCCGGGGCGATGTTGCCGGTTGTTGTAACGTTCACCCAGTAGTACATCTCCGACTCGCCGGTAATGTCCACGGCGATAGCGTTGTTGCGAACAACCGTGTCCTGCTTGGCCGTAATGGCAACGGATCCCGAGACAACCTCGAAGGTCACAGCATTGGTGTCCCCAAGATCAGCAGTGCCGCTGCCCCAGACCGCACGGGCGGTGTAGGTGCCGAATGTGAGGTTCGCCATAGGGATCGCAGCGGTCTCACTCGGCCGGGTGGTAACGTTCACACTGAGGGGAACGCCATCGATGACCTCCACAGTACCGCCGCCGGGTGTGGTAACACGGACCGTCATGTTGGCGTAGCCGGCAGGGGCGCCAACTGCGAGATCTCCGAGGTTGCTGTCAATCCGGAACCGGATGGACTGCGTCCCGGTTACACGCTGGCCGTCAACGGACGTGGTACCGCTGGATCCCAGCAGGACGCGAAGGTTCTTCGAGGGGTTCTGGATCTGGACGGTACCCGCGGCTCCAGCCCCATCCTTGGCGACATCGCTAGAGGAATTGTAAGCATACCAGAGTCCGGTCGTGCTTCCAACATCGGCTTCGAGCAGATCGTAGTCGATAATGCTGTATACCGACATGATCTTCTGATTAGACTCACCAGGAGCATAAACCAGAACACCACTTGTTACACCTGCTCCAGGATTAAATACACCTGTCAGGTTGAGGTTTTCTTCACCCACATAGATGGTTGTGCCGTCAGTAACATTCCGCGCCGCCGCAGCCGGTGCAACGACCAGCGCAGCCGCGAGGATCATGGCGACCACCATCAGTTTTGTCATACTCTTCATACTATACCTCCATTTGTGATGACATGAGGGAGTGTGAACGCGAGGTACTCGACAGACGTCGAATACGGGTTCACCACGCTCTATACTCCGATTCACGGAATATGTCACAATATTTGTGGAACACTTAATATATCCTTTGTGGTCGACCGGGTGTCCGACGCCCCCGAAAGGCACCACAATACTGGAAAACGCCCCGAATACGTCAGGATCACGCTTCATTCCCGGATCACCGGAGTCCATAGATACGCGAGGATAAAAATCTTACTCCGCGGATTAGCGGGAGCCCCCGGCCCCGGCAGCGCTCCCTGCGCGACCCTGCCGCGCTTACTCTCCGCGGTGCCGCACGCGCCCTGCACCCGCCCGGGTGCCCGCCATGCCCGCACCCGGGCAACCGCCCCCGGCGGGGAGACCACCGGAGCACGTATATATAAGACCGTTCCCAGTGGGGAGCCTTTTCTACCCCGGCCTGCAAACTATTCTCCATGCGGATCATTCGGGCGCCTACGCTCGCACGGGCACACGAACTGGCGGTCAGGACCGTCCTCGAGAAGGGATGGGTGCTGGATACGGAGAACGACGAGGCGACGATCGAGTGCGAGGAACTCGCGCTCGAGGTGGAGTCGCCGGAGAGCGAGCCGATGGCAAGCCCCGCCTCAAGGTTCCAGCAGCGGTTCCTGGACGTCTACGCCGAGAACCTCCTCAAGGGTTCCGACGCGAAGTTCGAGTACGACTACCACCGGCGGCTCTTCGACTGGGGCGAAACCCTCACGGTGAACGGCGAGGACGTCCACATCGACCAGATCGACTACATCGCCCGGAAGCTCGCCGCCGCCCCGAACTCCCGGCGGGCGGTCGCGATCACCTGGAACCCGGTCGTCGACGAGAACCTCGACGACTGCCCCTGCCTCCAGCTCGTCCAGTGCCTGCTGCGGGACGGGAAACTCCAGATGAAGGTCGTCTTCAGGAGCAACGACATCCTCTCCGCCGCCGGCTCCAATATGTACGCGCTCGTCCGCCTCCAGAGGATGATCGCAGATAGGCTCGGCGTCCCCTGCGGGCGCTACACCCACATCGCGCTCGTCCCCCACGTCTACTACCGCCGGGATATCAACGATATCGAGCCGTTTTGCAGATCAGGCGCCGATATCCGGCCTGTTGTCGAAGTCTGCCGGGCCTGCGGAAAGTGCCCGCGCTCGTCCGGGGCATAAACCCCGGCCGTCACTTTAATTAAGATTCACAGACAACATTTTAGAGCCCAATAGCCCGGTAGTGTAGCGGTCAATCATGTGAGACTCTGGATCTCGCGACAGCAGTTCGAATCTGCTCCGGGCTACTCAATCTTTTTCTCCGTCTACAAACGGCATACACCGGAGGGTGGTATATGATTGATCACAATCTCGGCGGCACCGTGCGCCTCGACGACGAAGAGACGCTTGCCCTGCTCGCGGGCCTCTACGACGACGGCGCAATCCGCCACATCCAGGTGCAGGCCGTCCCCCTGCCCCGGCCGGTCTTCCGGGAACGCCTCGACCGGGTCGCCGCATCCGGCATCCCTTCGGTCGTCCACGCGCCCCACCACAGCCACGGCGTCAACCCCTGCGCCCCGGCGGCATACGACGACCGGCCGGCGAAGGAGATCGAGGAATATATAGAAGAGGCGATGCGGCAGACCCTTGAGGCCGCCGACATCCTCGGCGCGGAGACGATCGTCCTCCACGCGGGGAGGTTCGAGCCGGGGGGACGGCTCGCTGCCATCGAGACATTCGCCCACTTCCTCGACCGCCATAACGATCCCCGCTTCGCCCTCGAAAACCTCCCCGCCGTCTACGCCGGCTACCCCCTCCTTGGGAACACCGCCGGAGAACTCACGGCGCTTGCGGGCGAAAAGATCACCCGGTTCTGCCTCGACTTTCCCCACCTCGCCTGCACCGCAAACCACCGCCGCCTCTCGTTCCTGGATGAACTGGAACAGTTCGAGGAACTCAACGTGGCTCTCCACCACCTCTCGAACATCCGGCGGGGCTCGATCACCGACGAGCACCTCGAACTCGACCACCCCGAGGGCGGCCTCGATCTTGCGGCGGTCGTTGCCCGGCTGCGGCGGCACCCCACTGTCCCGACGACGCTCGAGTACAAGGATGACTCGGTGGACGTCTACACCCGGCAGGTGCGGGTCTTTGCCGGGCTCTGGGAAGACCGTGCCGGGAGTGAAGCGCACCCGTAGCACATCGGGGCCACCCCGAAGAATCGGCTCAACAACAGCAGTCGTGATCCCGCCCGACCAGGAAAAGCAAAATCCTATATGCGGGGGCAATCCCATTGAAGCACGCAATGATCCTTGAGTACATCAATGCGGCACTCGAACACGCCCGCTACGAGATCATCGAGGACGACGAACCGTATTACGGAGAGATCCCGGAGCTTCCCGGGGTCTTTGCAACCGGCAGAACGCTTGAGGAGTGCAGGAGAAACCTTGCCAGCGTCATCGACGAATGGCTGGTTATACGACTCCGGCGTGGCCTCCCGATACCTCCAATCGCCGGCCGCACGGTAGGAGAGGTCGCCAGGGTTGATACAGGTGCCGGAGCATAGGATCAGACCAGTCTCATGGAACCAGCTGGTGAAGAATCTTCAGGCCCTGGGATACGTCGACATGGTCAAAGAGCACCTCTATGATCATTGTGGCAGAGATTCACAGTTATCTTCTGAAGATGTTACATCGGTACATCGGTATAGTGTTCTTCTTTTTCGTTTTCAAGGCCCTATGAAATCCAAAGCGTTCATAAAACAGTTCAGCACCAGGTTTGGCATCGACAGTGAGAACGCAACATCCGGAATACTTTGATACAGTTATTGCTATCGACCTTATCGCGGTTAACATGGCTCGCCCAACACCTCTTCCCTCGTATTCCTGATGTGCGGCGAACCGGGCAATTTTGATTGCAGGATAATAGGAGTGGTTATACCAATCTTTGTCGTCCTCGGGATCAATGTCCTTCTTGATGATACTATCATTGAGGAGCGAGAAGTATCCGACACACCCTCCTTTGTAGATGGCGAGATAAGTAGCGGCGACGTGGGCATCCTGGTTTTTCTGTGCATCATTGGTCAGGTAGTCAGTAAGTTCCTGATGTGTGCAGGAAAAAGATGAAGTATCATGACGTGTGGCGAGATGCTCAAAGGATATATTCGATAGAGATATCTCCGGTAACCTGATGTCCGGGGTCGCGGGGAAGTTCCTGGAAGGCATTTTGATCGCGCAAAAATAGATACAAGTGAAGAGAGTTTTTAGCGGATGGATTTTACAAGTTCCTCTCCGTGGTCACGTACCCACCGGGTCATCTTCCGGCCTTCCGGAGTGTCATAGCAGTCGGGGTCCGCCATATATCTCTCGAAACGGCGTGCGTCATCCCCTTCCAGGTAGAGGCCTAATTCAATTTTCTGGGCCATATCTACATCATCCCCACGTATCTTTTTGGCTTTTGGTTATGGTATCTCTCACCGTATTAATATGTGTTAGGGTTGCATAGCACCATACGACCTTACTAACTGCATATTCGCTTTCGCCCTGCATCTCCCATCAGGCCCATCCTTTCATAGCGTCGATGGAGGGCTTCGTAATCCAGCATGCCGTTCAAGGAAAGCGCTAATAACTACACGACGATCTTCATGCGCTTCTGCATGAGGCAACTTGAGGTGCATGAAATCATTCGATGTCTTGAAGTATGCATCCACCCGCAAACCAAAACCAGATGGGCCCTCTAACTTCATACATCAAAATAATCAAGCAGCACCCACAACCCCGTCCTCATGCCAGCAGCGCCGCGATGATCCCGGTTAAAAAGATCCCATCAAACGTCCCCGCTCCCCCGATGCTCGCCATCGGCGCCCCCAGTTCCGCGATATGGTTGAGGTTCAGGAGGTCCGCCCCGATCAGGGTGCCGAGCGTCCCGCTCACGTAGGCGATGATCACCGCCGCGGCCGGGACGCCGCCCGCAAAGAGCGAGAGGATCAGCGCCGCAAAGAGCGCCGCGAGCGGCGGGATGAAGAACGGCGTCGCGATCCCGAGGCCGGGCACCGGGCGGGCGACGAGTTTTGTTACGACCGTCACGACCGCGACCCCGATGAGAGCGAGGGCGAAGAGCTGGTAGCCGCCGCTGAGAACGACCGAGTCATAGAGCAGGTAGAGCGATATCAGGACAGGGATCACTGCGCCGCCGACGTTGACCGCGAGGACCGTCCGCGGCGCCTGCTGCGGGATGCGGTAGAGCCGCCCGTACATCACGGCGTAGCGGTCGTAGGCCGGCACCCCCGGCCGGCCCTCAAGCGTCTTCACCGGGATATTGATGAAACTCCCGACAAGCGTCAGGATGAGGATGAGGAGCGCCTGCCACCAGGAAAACCCGAGCCGCGTGAACGTTGCCCCGATCGCGGTTAAAAAAAGGATCGGAAAGACGATGACGGCGAGGAGAAAGAGAACCAGCAGCCCGACGAAGAAGAGGAGCAGCAGCGGGGAGAAGGGGTTGAAGACTACCCGGTCCATGTGATGGAGTCGCTCTCCCCTCTAATATATACTACTCCCGGAGGGTGCAGACGATCGCGGCATGATCGTGGTGGTAGGGCTCGAGCCACCGGACATCCGCGATATTGAGGCGCTGCTCAAGCCCGGCCCGCGCCCCGGCGAGCACCTCGGCCGGGTCCTGCCGGACGTCCACGCTCCGGGTCTTGAGCATCAGGATGAGATGGCCGCCCGGTTTGAGGAAGACGATGTTCTTCATCGCGATCTCGACCTGGTTCGGCTGCGCCACGTCCTGGTAGAGGAGGTCGACCGCCTCCATGAACGGTGCATACTCGTCCGGACGGTTCGCGTCGGCCATGATCGAGACGATGTTCTTCCTCCGGCGGGCCACCTCGAGGAGATCCTGCATCGGCCGGGGCGCAAACTCCACCGCGTAGACCGTCTCGACGTAGTCGGCGACGTGCGAGACCGTGGTTCCGTTCGCCGCACCGAGGTAGAGCACCCTCATCTCCGGCGTCAGTTCCACCCCGCCGCCGAGGGTGTAGAGCGCCGCAAGCTTGCTCCGGTAGGGGTCCCAGACCCGGTAGCCGTCGAGCGTCCGCTCCCCGTAGACCCCGCCCTCGCCGGGCGAGACCAGCATGTTCCCGAGCCGGATCATGCCTCGACCCCCGCCTCGTCGATCCGCGCCTGGGCGCCCTCGAGGAACTCCGGCACCGCCTCGCCCCGGTAGTAGTCGAGCCGGGCGGCGATGGCGAGTTTCGCCGAGAGCACCCGGGCCACCCGCCCCCGCACATCCTTCGGGGCGTTGTGGACCCGGCGGTGCTGGAAGATGATCCCGTGCTTCGGCGGCGGTGTCCCGCCCCGGAGGTGCGAGAAGAGCGCCCGCTCCGAGCCGAGAACCTGGATGGTGCTCCCCGGCATCCTCGCGAGTGTGGCAAGCCCTCCCGCACGGGAGAGGAGCCGGGCCGCGACCAGCCCGCCGATGAGGGCGCTCGTATTCGGCATCACCTCGTCGGCCCGGGCCGAGACCTCCCGCATCAGGCGGGTTCTCGTCCCGGCGAGCCGCTCGATCTCGTCGGCGACGTCCGATAACCCGCCCCGCGCCCCTTTCCGGACGATGCCGAGCATCTTCTTCGCCGGGAGGCTGCGGTACTTCCGGGAGAACGAGGGGTTCGTGACCTGGTACCACTCCGCTGCACGTTCCGAGAGGAGGTTGATGACGTTGTCGAGCTCGTCGAGCATCCTGACCATCTGGAGGAGTTCGACGTCCCGGCCCTGGTATGCCCGGGCGATCTTCTGCCGGGCAAGGACGGTGCAGACGGAGCGGAGCAGGTCGACGTACTCCTCCCGGGTCCGGACGACCCCGCAGTCCCGGGCAGCCTCCCAGTCGATAGGGACGTAGGACTCCATACCGGTGCGGAGCGCGGCAGCCCGCTCGGCGAGCGCGGCCGGATCGGTGCCGGCCCCCCGGCACCCCCCCTCGTCGATCTCCCCGAACCAGTAGCGCTGTAGCATGGTACGGTATTGGGAGGCAGTCGATATAAGAGCGTCAGGCAAGACCGAAGGAGTAGACCATCACCGGGACCATGATTGCCCCCATGCAGTAGACCCGGCGGACGTTGACGAGAGTCGGGACGTAACCGACGGCTGTCGCGAGCAGGAGGACGAGCACCCCGAACGGGCCGCAGAGGAAGAGGGAGAGGAGGGCGACGAAGACGATGACGGCGTGGTTGAGCAACGTGGTGTTCACGCCGGAGAACCACGCAGCCATCGACGAGAGGCGGATGGTGAGGAGGTAGGCGCCGATCGCGGCCAGCGCACCCGCAAGAAGGATGGCGGTCGCCGGCGGGAGCTCCTCGAGCGCCCCGATCGCCGCCATCACTCCGCTCCGCGTCCGGGCTATGGCGTAGAATGCCGCAAGCCCGAGGAAGGCGTTCACGGTGTTTGCGGCGCTCGTCGCAAGGATGTACTCCCGGGGGTTCGAGTCGTAGCCGACGACCGAGGTGAGAAGTGCGTTCGCCGTGGCGCTCGAGAGGCCCGGGAGCCAGCCGACGAGAGCACCGGCGGCCGAGCCGAGGAGGGAGCCCCGCCGGAGTGCGCCCGCGGGGAGGGCGATCCCCGAGAAGCGCTGCTCAGGCATCGCCCCGTGCGATGCATGGAGGAGGACCGCGATCCCGAAGAGCCCGGAGAGGAGAGGCATCAGCACCCCGGACTCGCCGCCCGTCGGCCAGGCGAGGAAGGAGTAGCCGAGCGAGAAGAGCCCGAGGAGCCCGGATACCGCAAAGACCGCAAGCGCCCACCCGGGGGATTCGGAGACGACGATGAGGTAGCCGGCGACGGCGAGGATGACAAGACCGATCCCCCAGTCGATCGCCGGCTGGAGCGCGGGGAGGAAGAGGACGAACGCCAGCCCGAGCGGGAGGGAGAAGGCGACGCCTGCGGCGCTCCCGAGAGCCGATATCCTGACGGCCTCCTCTCCCCGGCCCTCGAGGCAGAGGGCATGCGCGGGGAGGACCGCAAGCGATGTGTCGGCGTCGGGGATGCCGAGGAAGGTGCCCGGGACGTTGTCGAGGAACGTATGCGTAACGAGCGTGGAGAACATGGCCGAGGCGATGAAGACCGGATCGAACCAGGCGAGCAGGAGCGCCTGGAGGGAGAGGAGGACGCCCGCCACGGTGTTTGCATGGATCCCGGGAACGAGGCCGCTCACGGCGCCGCAACCGATGCCGACCACTGTCCCAAGCACGATACTCGCGAGCACGTGAAATAACGGTCGAAGCGGGCGGGGATAAATCAACCGAATTGCGTTCCCGATACAGTCATATTCCACCGGGGCGAAGGTTGTAACGATGAAGATCGCCATCACCCGGCTCGAGAACAAGGCGGCGGGAGACCGCGCCCTCTGCGCAACCTATGGTCACGACTGCTACACGGTCTCACCCCTCCGGGCGGATCTGCGGCCCGAGCGGGTCGATACGTTCGTCGAGGCCGTCCACCGCGGCGAGTTCGAATGCCTCTTCTTCTCAAGCGCCCTCCCGGCGGCGATCGTCGGGCCGAAACTCGAACGGTGGCCGCGGGTGATCGCGATCGGGCCGAAGACCGCCGAAGTCCTCCGGGGGTTCGGGATCGAGGCGGAGGTTCTCCCCACGTTCTACTCCCGTGACTTCGTCCCCTACCTCGGAGAGTGGCTCCGGGGCCGGACGGTCGGGATCCCGCGGGCCGACGTCCCAAACCCGGGCCTTCTCGGGGCGATCGCCGATGCGGGAGGGACCGTCCGGGAGGAACGGGTCTACGCCCTCATCCCCACCGGTGCCGAACTCGCGCTCGACGCCGCCGACGCCGTCCTCTTCACGAGCGCCATGTCCTACCGGGAAGCCCGGTGGCAGCCCCGCGGCGACCTCCTCCTCGTCGCCATCGGCGAGATCACCGCCGATGCCATGCGGGCGGGCGGGCATCCCCCGGCGGTCGTCGGGGACGGGTCACTCGCGGGAACGCTTGAAGCACTGAACCGCTACGCGGAAGGCAGGTGAGGAGATGACCGACCAGGACTATTCCATCCCGGAGTCCGGGATCGTCGTCGTCGACAAGCCCCGGGGGCCGAGCAGCCACCAGGTGACCGCCTGGGTCGGGGATATCCTCGGGCGGCGGGTCGGCCACGCCGGGACGCTCGACCCGCAGGTATCCGGGGTGCTCGTCGTCATGTTCGGCGGCGCCGTCCGGCTCGCCCCCGTCCTCCTCTCGCACAACAAGGAGTATGTCTGCCTGATGCGCCTCCACGCCGACGCCTCCCGGGAGAGCGTGGAGCAGGCGGCAGCGGAGTTCGTCGGCCGGATCTACCAGCGCCCGCCGAGAAAGAGCGCGGTGAAGAGGAACCTCCGGATCAGGAAGATTCAGGAGATCGAGATCCTGGATATGGATGGCCGGCTCGTCCTCTTCCGGGTCAGGTGCGATGCCGGGACCTACATCCGGACGCTCTGCATCCACCTGGGTTACGCGATCGGGACCTGCGCCCATATGGAGGAACTCCGGAGAATTCGCTCGGGATCGTTCGGCGAGACCGCCGCCGTCACGCTCCACGAACTCGCCGATGCCGCTGCGGTCGCCCGGGAGGGCGAGAATGAGCCCCTGCAGAGGATGATCCTCCCCGCGGCGGCCGCCGTCGCCGACCTTGCGAAGGTCGTCATCCGCGACACCGCCGTCGATGCCGTCTGCCACGGTGCGGTGCTTGCCGGAGTGGGGGTCGTTGGGAAGGAGGGCGGATTTGCAAAGGGCGAGACGGTCGCGATCGTGACCGGGCGCGGCGAACTCGTCGGGCTCGGGAAGGGCCTCGTCAATTCGTCGGCGCTGAAGCCCGGGGAACCGGGGTTCGTCGTCGCGCCCACCTCCGTCCTGATGCAGCCCGGCACCTATCCCCGCGGCTGGAAAGCGCACGGCAAGAGTTAATATTAATAGAATATCCCGCCAACTAATGATGCACATTCCGTGCTGAGGTAGTCTAGACCGGTAGGGCGCGGGCCTGGAAAGCCCGTGGGGCGTTGAGCCCCTCGGGAGTTCAAATCTCCCCCTCAGCGTTTTAACATACGATTGATTCTTTTATCGGATCTATTATGCAGACTCCCTGCAGGCTCCGATCGTTATTCTCTGGATTGTGCCGTGTTCTTTACCCTTTAGCGTGAGAACTCCTCGGTTCGACCCCCTTCACCCATAGATTAACATGCAGAAGAGCTACCGGGGGCGATGCTATGAAGATCCGGGTGAGCACGAATGGCCCGTATATCGTGACCGGAGGTGTCCCGCTCACAGTGATGGAGATCGCCAACGATGACAGGGGCGACTGCCGTTCATGGCAAAAGGTACGGGAGTATCCCCTGCGGGAAGAATATGCCCTGTGCCGTTGCGGGCATTCGAAGAACGAACCGTTCTGCGACGGGACACATGCGAAGGATCGCTTTAACGGTACCGAAACCGCCGGAGATGAACCGTATCTTGAGAACCCCACCGTCATCAGAGGGCCGGAATTGGAGCTGGCCGATTATGAAGGGCTCTGTGCACACGCACGGTTCTGCCTGAGGGCAGGGGGAATCTGGAACCTCACGGAGCGGTCCGATATCCCGGACGCCCGGGACACAGCGATAGATGAAGCGTGCAACTGCCCCTCCGGTCGGCTCGTTCTCCGTGATCGAAAGAGCGGTGAGGCGATCGAGCCCGCTCTTGAGAGAGCTATCGTCGTGATCGAAAACCCCGCCAGGGGTGAACACGGGCCGCTCTGGGTCCGCGGCGGGATCCCTGTCGAGTCCGCCGACGGGAGAACCTATACGATCAGAAACCGGGTTACCCTCTGCGGGTGCGGGAGATCGCGGAACAAACCGTTCTGCGACGGGATCCACATCGGGCTGTAAACGATTCGATCCCCGTCTTTAAGGCGTAAGAGATGGCGTCGCAGAGAAGTGGCGAGGATGATCGCAACGATGATATTCAATAGCCTACTATAGATCATAGTATGTCTCAGACGACAGTGTGGGTATCTAAGGAGACAAAAGAGCGGCTGGCAGGGATGAAGCGGTACCCTCGCGAGACCTTTGACGATGTTATCAGGCGGCTCATGAATACCGCCGAGGACGAAGAGCCCCTGAGCGCCGAGGCTATCCGGGGAATCGAGGAGTCGCTCGAAGATATCAAGGCCGGCCGCCTGTATACCCTGGAAGAAGCGCGCGCCGAGTTGCAGGCGGTATGGGATACAGAGTAAAACTCACGGCGGCGGTGGTGCGGAACCTCGCGAAGATGCCCGCGAGTGTCGGAACCCGGATCCTCGACGAGGTGGAGGCGCTTGCTCAGGAACCGGATCCCACCCGGCACGTGAAGAAGCTGAAAGGAGGGAGCCAGAACCCTTTCTATTCACTGCGGGTCGGAAAATACCGTGCTATTTTGAATATCTGTGACGATGTCCTTCTGATCGTCGTGGTGGAAGTAGGTCATCGGTCGAGAGTATACCGGAAGCACTGATTTTTTTCGGAAAAAAAGGGGTTTCACCCCTCAGATCGACATCCCGACCATCATCATCGAGAAAAGCACCAGATCGTAGACCGTATGCGTGATCGCCGACGTCGTCGTGTTCGTATACTGCCGGATATAGGCAAAGACGATCCCTGCAAGGAAGACCGATATGAGGCCGTCCCAGCTGTACTGGAACGCATGAAGCGACGCAAAGAGGAGCGCCGGGAGGAGGATGCCGAACCGGGGCTGGAGCAGGCCGCGGATGCTCACCTCCTCGCCGAACCCCGCCGCGACGGATGCCATGATGATCCCGGGGAGCGTGAGCGCTCCGGCAAAGAGCAGGTTGACGGCCTCCATGTCGGTGACCGGAAGGCCGAGCCAGCCCACAAGCATGGCGAGCGCCAGATCAACGAAGTGGAAGACGGCAACGAGCACGAGACCCGCACCGACGGCAAAAGCGACCTCTTTCCCCGTCGGGCGGACGAGTCCGAGCCGTTCGAGGGTCTCGCGCCCCGTCCGCCGGATGAACGCTCCGGCGATGAAGAACGAGCCGATGAGCGTCCAGAAGAGCGTGTAGGCGTTCAGCGTGATCGACTCCGCAAAGAGATCCCCGGACTCGAGCAGGAGGTCGAGGAACGGCTCCGAGAGGAAAGGCGGAACCCCCGTGACAAGGAGCGGTATGGGCGGGATGAGGATCATGGCGAGGATGACCACGAGCGCGACCGTATGGAGGAGGGAGTCCGGGTCGAACGGGAGGTACCCCGCGAGCCATCCCCTGAACCGGCGGGAAAACCCGATGAGGCTTGCAAACCCCGCGACGATGACACCGAGGAGGAGGAGGGCAACTTCCGCGGCCAGGGCAAGGTCGACCGTCTCCGGATCGATCTCCTCGGACTCGAGCGCCTCCGCCGGCAGGATTGCTATGGCGCCGAACCCCGTCGCGATAGCCGCAAGCCCGGCGACCACGACCAGGAGCCAGAGGACGGCGATCCACCGGAACAGAGGGTGCCGGGTTCCGGCGAGGTAGACGAGCATCGCGAGGATGACGAAGAGCGCCACGTCGAGCGCCGAGGTGAGGAACGCTCCCACTTCCCCACCGATCTCCCCGAAGGCCGCAACCAGGATGATGAGGCCGAAGAAAGCGATCAGGAGTTCGGGTGCGTGTCGTTGGAAAAATTCTCGTGACATAATTGGTTCCCGCTATGAGGCAGAATACCTGTTCACGCGCGGCCGCAATGAAGGTAACGCAGGCTCACCGCCGTCCGGCCCTCCCGGCGGCAAGCCAGCCCCCCACCCCCGTGATCGCGAGCCCTATGGCCTGCAGAAGGAAGAGCACCGGCAGCGGCACCCGGCCGATGAGGGCGGCGCCCGCAAACGGTCCGGCCGCAAGACCCAGGGAGTAGAAGGTGTTGTAGATGCCGTAGGCGGCGCCCTGCGAACCGTGGTCGCGGTAGATGCCGGCGAGGATCGGCATCACCGGGACGATGGCGCAGCTCAGGGCGACCCCCAGCACGAAGACGGCGATGATGGTGAGGGCGAGGGTTGGGGCCTGCACGGCGGCGACGACCGCGGCCGCGGAGAGGAGGAGCCCAACGCCGATGAGGTGGCGGGCTCCCCCGTAGCGGTCGTAGATCCTTCCTGCGGCCGGCTGGGCGAGGATAGCCGCGACCGCGAGGACCGCGAAGACAAGCCCGATCGTTGCCGGGGACGCCGAGAAGGCGGCGTGCAGGTGGACCGGGAGGTAGGGGTCCACGATACCGTAGGTCGCGGATACCGCGACGACCACGACCGCACAGGCGGCAAGAAGGCGGCGGTTCTTCACGGGCAGCACCGTCGACCGCTCTTTCTGCCTGCAGGTGCGCACCGGGACGGCGAAGACCACAAGACCGACCGCAGCCACGAGCACCGCCGGGATGAGGAAGGTCGCGGTGTAGCCCAGGTACTCGAAGAGCAGCCCCCCGATGACCGGACCGATGACCGTCCCGAACCCGACCGCCGAGAGGGCGATCCCCATCTTCTCCCCGAGCCGTGCCGGGTCACAGGTCTCGGCGAGGAGGGCAAGCCCCGCCGACCAGGTGGCGGCAGCGGCTATCCCCTGGACCACCCGGGCGACGATCAGGTGGGTGGCCGTGGCAGAGAAGCCGAAGAGCGCCGTCGCAAGGGCGAGGAGGAGCATCCCGACGACGATGAGCGGCCGGCGCCCAACCCGGTCGGAGAGGAGGCCCATCGGGATGGAGAAGAGGAGGAGCATCGCGGCATAGAGCCCGAAGACGATCCCGACGAACGACTCGTCCACCCCGAGCCGGGGGGCATACTCGGGAAAGACCGGGATGAGGAGGCCGTAGATCGCCATATCCATGAATATGACGAGTGCGACCAGGACGAGGATGGCGTCCGGCGATGCGGCGATACGGCTCCTGAAGGCGCGGAGCCGATGCAGTATTCCGGTCGTCATGCTGATTCATCTCCCCGAAGAGGACTCTCTTCTCCCGTAGGTTGGCGCCGCCGGGTTATATCGGTTACAGAAGAAGGTTTTGCCGGGCCGCCTCACCGGAATGCGCGGTAGTAGGCGAGCTCGCGGGCATGCGGCCGGAAGACCTCGACGAGCGCCGCCGCCTCGTCGTCGGGCAGAGGGCCGCTCCGACCGGCGGCGGCAAGCGCCTGCACCTCCGCCGGCGTCGAGCAGCCGACGATCGCGACGGAGACCTCCCGGGCAAGAGCGTACCGGACGAGGACTTCGGGCGTCACCCCGACACCGGGGACGAGGTAGTTCGACCCGCCGAGCACCTTCATCCCGATGACCGCGACACCCTGCTCCCTCGCGGCCGCGAGCGTCGTATCCATGAACCCCCCGAGCGCCTCCTCGACGGGGTTTACGGGTATCATCACCGCGTCGACCGGCCAGGTCTCCACCGCGTGTGTGAGGACGTCAGGGTCGTGGTGTCCCGTCACCCCGATATGCCGGACGACGCCGGACTCCCTCGCCTCGATGAAGGCTTCGAGGGCGCCGTCCGGGGCCTCGATATCCCGGATATCGGTAAACGTTCTGATGTCGTGGATCTGCCAGAGGTCGAGGGTTTCAATGCCCATCCTCTGGAGGGTCGCCTGGAGGTCCATCTCGGCGTCCGCGTGGAGCCGGCTCGCCGACTTGCTGGCCAGAAAAACCGGTTCCCTGAGATCGGGGCGGTCCCGCCAGACCTCGCCGTAGTAGTCCTCGCTCCCCGCGTAGGCCTTCGCCGAGTCAAAGTAGGTGATCCCCTGCCCGAGCGCCTCGGTGATGACGGCCGCCGCCTCCGCGTGCCGCCCGAACGTTCGGAGAACCCCCTCTCCCCCGAGCCCCACCCGGGTGACCTCCCGCCCGGTCTTCCCGAACCGACGCGTATCGAGCCCTGCCATGGGCCACCTTATCCGACACCCTCGTAATAAAACCCTCACCATGGAGCCGGAGGGTTACCCACTCCAAAAAGATGAGACGACGGCTGCCGGCCGGTGCGGCACCCACTACCCCGAACAGCATTCAGGACATTCTGCTCCGCAAACACCCCCCGGCCCGCCCCCGGTCCCACCGTATGAAGGCAGTGCGGCAAGACTCCCGGATACGAGCGGGAGACCCGTTATCCGGGCAACCATCATCTTTGAGGGATTCTCCTGAAGAACAGGGCCACGAAAACGATCCAACGGCGGGACGGAGGTGCAACATCCATCAACAGGGCGCTTACGCCCTGAATTTTCGTTTTCGGGCAAGGGGTAAAGTTTATTTACGCCAAGAAGCATCGTCCCCCACATGAAGAGGATGTTTGGTATCCTTGCTCTCATGGTGATTGCGAGCATCATGATCGCGGGGTGTGTGCAGCCTGCGGGCAACGAGACGGTGACACCCGGTGTAACCCCGGGACTCACCGAGACCCCGATGGGAACAACAGAGGAGACGCCGGCGATAACGGAGACGCCGATGGAGACCGAGACGCCGATGACAACGGCAACAACGCCGATGGAGACCGAGACAACTCCGGTGGGTACTGAGACGCCGATGACAACGGCGACGACCCTAGCGGGAGGCGAAACACCGATGGCGACGGCAACGACCCCCGTCACAGGCGCGACGGAGACCCCGCCGGGACCGCCGGCGGCACTCGTCGCTGACGAGACCGTCTCCATCACCGACAGCGGGTACGTGCCGAACACGCTCACCGTCCCCGTGGGCACCACGGTGGGATGGACCAACGACGGTTCGACGAACCAGACCGTGTCGGCCAATGGAGAGGCTGGATTCTTCGACTCCGGGCTACTCGCGCCGGGCGATACGTTCAGTTACACCTTCAACGGCGTGGGCAACTACACCTACCAGTCGATGACCGGCGGATTTGAGGGTGAGATCATCGTCACCGCCTGACTCTCTTTTTTCTCACCGGTGCCTGTAAGGGAACCTCCGAAACTCCCTTACGTCCGCCGGTATGCCTCTGCGGCCTCGACCAGCCGTTCGGCGAACCCTTCGAGGAAGTAGGCATGGGTGTACTGCCCGACCGCGTTCTGCACGGTAAGCCCGTCGCGGCCGCCGTCAATACCCCGCCCGCGGAGGAGCTCCAGGGCGAACCGGGCGTCACGAGCACAGTCAAGCCTTGAGTAGTGGTACTCGTGGCCCCGGAAGGCCGACCCCGGGGTAAGGATCGGTGCCGTCCCGGCAACCCGGGCATCGACATACCCGAGGGCCTGGATGCGGCCCGTCATCTCCGCCGCCGCCGGGAGGACGCCGGCCATCGGGTAATCCCCCTCGCCGGTCGCAAGCCGTTCGGTGAGGTAGATGAGCCCGCCGCACTCGGCGTAGACGGGCATCCCGTCATCGACAGCGCGGCTGAGATCTTCCCGGCACCGGGATGAGGAGAGCGCCTCCGCGTGGAGCTCCGGGTAGCCGCCCCCGAGGTAGAGAGCGTCCACGTCCGGGAGCCGGTCGGTCATCGGCGAGAAGAAGACCGGTTCCGCCCCGGCCCGCACGAGCCGGTCGATGTTGTCCGCGTAGTAAAAACAGAACGCCGCATCGTTCGCGACGCCGATGCGCACCCCGGTCTCCGGCCGGGCGGGTTCCTCCGCCGGTGCCGGGAGGGGCGGGGCCGACCGGGCGAGGTCGATGAGCCCCGGGAGATCGCATGTCTCCTCGACCACCGCGCCGAACCGCGCCATCATCCCCGTCTCGGCCGCCATCGCGAGTCCGAGGTGCCGGCTTTCGACCACAAGATCCTTTCGCCGCGGGATTCCCCCATAGATGGGGAGGCTCTTCGTCTCCTCGATCATGGCAAGGTGGCGGGGGCTCCCGATCCGGTTGAAGATGGCTCCAGCGACCCGGACGGCCGAATCAAACCCCGCGTATCCCTGGACCATGGCATGGACGCTCCGTGACGCGCCCCCCGCGTCGACCACGAGAAGAACCGGGGCGTCGAGGACCTTTGCGACGTGCGCCGTGCTCGCGGTATCGGTTCCTTCGAGCCCGTCGAAGAGCCCCATCGCACCCTCGACGACGGCGATATCGGCCCCGGCGGAGGCACGGACGAACGTCTCTCGCACCCCCGCCTCCCCCATCATGAACGGGTCGAGGTTGCGCGACGTCCGGCCGCAGATAGCCGAATGGTGCGTGGGATCGATGAAGTCCGGGCCCACCTTGAAGGGCTGGACGGCGAGCCCGCGGGCGACGAGCGCCGCCATCAGGCCGCTTGCAAGCGTGGTCTTGCCGCAGCCGCTGTGGGTTCCGGCGACGACAATTCGTGGAATCGTGCGCATAACGTTCCTGTAGTGTTGAATACCGCAGAAGATAAATATGACCGGGGATAACCAGGGTACATCAAATAAGTTTGCCTTAGGTAAAACAAATTTGTCCTGCTGCCTTCGCGGCGGTAGCCACTGGTGATATCATGCACATTATGGAAGGATTCTTACCGAGTCCCTGGTGGCAGATCTGGTTCATCGTCTCTCTGCCTTTCATCGTCATCGGATTGTACCAGCTGAACAAACTTGTGCGGGAGAAGCGGGAAGCCCTGCCGCTCCTCGCGGTCGCAGGCGCCTTCGTCTTCGTCCTCTCCTCGCTCAAACTCCCCTCGTTCAACGGGAGCTGCTCCCATCCCACGGGGACGGGGCTCGGGGGCATCCTCTTCGGCCCCTGCATCGCCGCCGTCCTCGGGCTGATAGTCCTGGTCTTTCAGGCGGTCTTCCTCGCGCACGGCGGGATCACCACCCTCGGGGCAAACGTCTTCTCGATGGGGATCGCAGGGCCCCTTGTCGCCTATCTCATCTACAAGGCCGGGACGCGGGCGGGCGCAAACACCTACGCGACGGTCTTTCTTGCCGCAGCCCTTGCCGATCTGACCACCTACGTCGTCACCTCGGTCCAGCTCGCGCTCGCGTTCCCCGGGAGCGTCGGGTTCTTCGGGGCGTTCACGGCCTTCGCCGCGATCTTCGCCGTAACCCAGGTTCCGCTCGCCATCATCGAAGGCGCGATCATCGCGCTGGTATTCAAGTACATCGTCCAGCTCAAACCCGAGATCCTCACGCGCTTGAACCTCCTCTCTGAGAGCACCGTCCAGAGACTCCGGGAGGCCGCAGCATGAAATACGGTCTTGAGATCGCGGTCGCCGCGCTCATCATCGTCTTCGCCGCCGTCTTCCTCATAGAGGACGCCGCGATCCGGGCCACCGGAGAGGAAGCCTGGGGCGGGGCCGACGGTGCAGCCGCCGACCTCATCGAGGCCTCCGGTTACGAGCCCTGGATCGGGCCCTTCTGGGAACCCCCGAGCGGTGAGATCGAGTCGCTCCTCTTCGCCCTGCAGGCCGCCATCGGCGCGATAGTCATCGGATACATCTTCGGCTACTGGCAGGGCAGCAGGAAGACCGCCTGAATTTTTGATCGGGAGATAGGAGGACGGGGCTCGCATGCACAATATTCTCGAAGAGTTTGCCCGGACAAATCGCCTCAGGGAGGTGAGCCCGGCCCTCAAACTCTTCATCGGGCTTGCAAGCATCCTCGTCTCGGTCTCTTCGCCAGGCCCCGTCGCTCCCCTGCTGGTCGCGGCCGCGATGAGCGCCGCCGTCCTCGTCCTCGCAAAGATCCCCGCCCGGTTCTACGCCCGGCTCCTCCTCATCCCGGCCTCGTTTGCGGTGATGAGCATCGCCGTGATCCTCTTCATAACCGGCGGCGGTGCGGTGCTCGTCGAGGTCCCGGGTCTCCCTCTCGCAATCACGGCGGACGGCGCGAACCTCGCCCTCCTCCTCCTCGCCCGGGTCTTCGGGGGCATGTGCTCGCTCTACTTCATCGCGCTCACGACGCCGACGACCGAGATATTCGAGATCCTCCGGCGCCTCCGGGTGCCGACGGTCCTCATCGATCTCGCCATGCTCACCTACCGGTTCATCTTCATCCTCATCGAGGAGGCAGGACAGATCTACCGCTCGCAGGTGATGCGCCTCGGCTACAGCCGGTTTCGGGAGTCGGTGCAATCATTTGGAATGCTTGCCGGCGCGCTCTTCATCCGGACCTGGGAGAGCGGCGAGGCCCTGGTGCTTGCGATGGACGCACGCTGCTACGACGGTAAACTCGGCATCCCGGGTAAAACCCGTCCCCTCTCTCTTTCCGCGCTCGCGGCGGCCCTGCTCTACATCGGGGCCATCTTCGGCATATCGCTCTCCACCGGAGGCCTGGTACTTCTATGACACCACTGCTTGAGACCGACAACGTCACCTACACCTACCCGAACGGCCCCGCCGCCCTTGCCGGGGTGAGCGTCCGGATAGAAGCCGGTTCAAAGACCGCCATCGTCGGCCCGAACGGCGCCGGGAAGTCGACGCTCCTGTTGATGTTGAACGGCATGCTCCGGCCGGAGTCGGGCGAGATCCGCTTCTCCGGCCGGCCGCTCGCCTACGACAACCGGAGCCTTCGCGAACTCCGGCGCCGGGTCGGGTTCGTCTTCCAGAACCCCGACGTCCAGATCATCGCACCGACCGTCGAAGCAGACGTGGCCTTCGGCCCGGTGAACCTCGGCCACCCCCCCGACGCCGTCCGGCAGGCGGTGCATGACGCGCTCGGCTACGTCGGGCTCCGGGGCTACGAGAAGCGGCCGCCCCACCGCCTCTCCGGCGGCGAGAAGAAGCGGGTCGCCATCGCCGGCATCCTCGCGATGGAACCGTCGGTTCTCGTCTTCGACGAACCGACGAACACCCTTGACCCCGCAAGCTCGGAGGAGGTGATGGAACTCCTCGACGAACTCGCCTCCGGCGGCCGGACGGTGCTCGTATCCACCCACGACGTCGAACTCGCCTATCGCTGGGCCGACTCGATCGTGCTCATGGAACAGGGGAGCGTCCTCGCCCGGGGGCCGCCGGAGGAGATATTCTCCGACCACGGCCTCCTCGCGTCCGCCAGGCTGAAACCTCCCGCCCTCCTCGACCTCTACAACGAACTCAACCTCAGAGGCGTCATCGACCGGGACGTCCCTCCAAAGAGTGTGCTCGAGTTCACCGACCGGATCGAGCGGGCGATGCACGGCCGTGCCCCGGCACGGAGCGAGACCGGGAGGATCTACCTCTGCGACGCCGACCTGACCGGCGGGGACGACCTGCGGCGGCTCGTCGAGCAGGGGGCGGTCGACCACGTCGGGGCGATGGGCACCCGCGCAAAGGAGTTCGCCGGACGGGAACGGGTCCTCCTCGACTACACCTACGGCGTCATCGACAAGTGCATCCTGAAGGCCCTCATCGGGGAGAACTCGCTCATCATCACCACCGGGGGGATGGTCGAGCACGTCCGTCGCCGTATTGGGGAGTACAGCGCCGAGAGTGGACTGACACTTGCGGCGACCCCGGTGGGGGAAACGGCAGGCCATCGCCCCCGCCGGGAGGGCGCCTTCGAGTGATCTCGCCGGTACAGCCCGGGAAAGACGCATAAACCTCTTTTCCCCGTGATCCCCATCCTGCCGTGCGAAGGTTAATCCGGTGCCGGCACCTGACGATACGTGATGATGCTCGAAGAGACGTTGCAGCGAATATCCCGGCAGGCAAAACGGAAGCGGTTGACCCTGCCCGACCAGAAGACCAAGATCGTCTGTACCATCGGGCCCGCATCGCGCTCGCCGGAAGTGCTCGCCCGGATGATCCTCGCCGGCATGAACGTCGCGCGACTCAACCTCTCCCACGGAACGTTCAACGAGCACCGGGAGACCATCAAGAACATCCGGACAGCCGCGGACGATACGGGCCTCCCGGTCACGATCCTGCTCGACCTCCCGGGCCCGAAGATCCGGATCGGCGATCTCGCACACGAACCCCTGGAACTCCACAAAGACGAGACCGTCACCTTCACGACCGGCCCGGTGTCGAGCGATCCGTCCCGGATCCCCGTCGATTTCGAGCAGTTTCCGCAGCTGGTCTCGGAGGGGAGCACCATCTTCCTCAACGACGGGTTCCTCCAGCTCCGGGTCGACGAGGTTGCCGCAAGCGAGGTCCGGGCGACGGTGGTCATCGGCGGCCTGCTCCTCTCGCGCAAGGGGATGAGCCTCGTCGGCGGCGGGGGGATCGTTGCCCTCAGCGCCGTGACCGACCGGGACCTCGAGTGCATTGAGTTCGGGCTCGCCGAGGGGCTCGACACCTTCAGCATCTCCTTCATCGAGAGGGCGGAGGATATCCATAAAGCACGGGAGTATGCAGCCCGGTCCGGGAAGTCCATCCAGGTGATAGCCAAGATCGAGCGGCAGGAGGCGCTCGCAAACCTCGACGGGATCCTCCGGGAGACCGACGGGGTCATGATCGCCCGGGGTGACCTCGGGGTTCAGACGCCGATCGAGGATGTCCCCACGGTGCAGAAGCGGATCATCCAGAAGGCGAACGTCCTCGGCCGCCCGGCGATCACCGCCACCCAGATGCTGATGTCGATGACCGACAACATCCGGCCCACCCGGGCGGAGGTGACCGACGTCGCAAATGCCATCCTCGACGGGACGGATGCGGTCATGCTCTCCGAGGAGACGTCCATCGGGAAGTACCCGGTCGAGACGGTCGCGATGATGGCGAAGATTGCCCGGTCGACCGAGGAGAAGCGCGCGCTCGTCGGTGCCGGGTGCAGCCCGCTCGCCTACTTCCGGCAGGGGAAGGGCAGGGAGAAGATCACCGTCAACGATGTCGTCTCCTTAAACGTCATCGAGGCGATAGATGCGCTCGGGATCCGGCTGGTGCTGACGCCCACCCGTTCCGGGAGCACCCCCCGGAGCATCTCCCGGTTCAAGCCCGAGGCCTGGATCCTCGCGTTCACCCGGAACCCGAGCACCTTCAAGTTCCTGGCGTTCTCCTACGGGGTCTGCTCGTTCCTGATCCGGAGCGAGAAGGAGTACTGGCACGAGGCTATCCTCGAATCGGTCCGGGAGTCGGGGCTGATCACGTCCGGGGAGCGCGTGGTGCTGACCGAAGGGGTCTCCCCCGGGCGCGAAGGGACCGATTCGCTCATCATCCTCACGGTGGAGTGAGGTATCCCGGAGAGCGAAAACCCTATCCCGGCGGGGGCGAACACTCATACTAGAGATGGGAGTGATCGTTTCGAACGAGCAGGATGCGCCGGGCCGGGATGGCGTGTTGAAGGAGAGGACGGCACGCCTCTCGGTTGCATCGAACACATTTCTCGTCGCGGTGAAACTCGTCGTCGGCTTTGCCATCGGATCGGTCAGTATCATATCCGAGGCGATCCATTCCGCGATCGACCTCGTGGCCGCGATAATCGCCTACTTTTCTGTCCGCCAGTCGGCCCGGCCACCCGACGAGTGCCACACCTTCGGGCACGGGAAGTACGAGAGTATATCCGGGCTCCTCGAGGCGGTCCTGATCCTGGTGGCCGCCGCCCTGATCGTCAATGAAGCGTTGAAGAACCTCCTCGGCGGAGAGGAGACGCTGAACGTCGAGGGGCTCGGGCTCGGTATCGCGGTCATGCTCCTCTCGGCCGGGGTAAACTACTACGTCTCCTCCCGGCTGATGACGGTGGCGAAGAAGACCGAGTCGATCGCGCTCGAGAGCGACGCCTGGCACCTCCGCACAGACGTCTACACCTCCGCCGGGGTCGTCCTCGGGCTTGTCCTGATCCGGCTGACCGGCCTCGTGGTGCTCGATTCGCTCATCGCGCTCGTGGTCGCCGCGATCATCCTCCGGGCAGCATTCGACCTCATCCGGCGCTCGTTCGAGGATCTCGTCGATCGGAGCCTTCCCGCCGAGGAGGAGGCCCGGATCCGGGAGATCCTCAACGAGCACTGCACGGACGTCATCAACTTCCACCGTCTGCGGACCCGTCGGGCGGGTCCAAACCGGTTCGTGGACCTCCACATGGTCGTCCCGCGGACCGCAACCCTCGAGGAGGCGTATGGTGTCGTGAAGCACATGGAGACCGACGTCAAACGGGAGTTCCCCCGGACGAACGTCACGATCCGGGTCCAGCCCTGCACCGGCGAGGACTGCTCCGAATGCGGGATCTTCACCACCTGTCCGGAGTGCGATCGGCCCGCGCTCTGCGATAGGCCAAAAGAAGAGGAATAAAAGGCCGGGGGTCTACCGCCAGGAAAAAAGGCCGCGAACCTGCATCTCTTCGCTCGCAAGGGTTCTCAGCCGGTCCTGCTCCTGCTCGATCGTCCGGACTTGCTCCCGGAGCATCGTCCGGGTCGCGTCATCGCAGGTGCAGTTCCCGATCAGGCACCGGAGTTCCGTGACCCGCTCCCGGTTCCGCTGCGCCTCTCCCTCGATCAGCCGGGCGGCTTCCACATCGCCCCCGAAGAGGGAGCGTATAAAGCCATGCCGGGCCCGGATCTGCTCCTCGGCCTCGAAGGTCTTCTGGACCGAGTTGTTGACCTCCCGGGCGATGGCGGAGATGTTCTGTCCTATGCCGCCGGACCGGTTCTCAGCGCCGAGCAGGGCGTGGACTGCGAGCCGGACCTCGTTACGGTCAGGGACGCTCGCCTCCGCGCCGGGGATTGCATTCTCCTCCGCCCTCAACCGCTGCCCTTCCCCCGGCGCCATGTTCGCCTCGCCGTTCCCGATCTGCTCTCCTCCCGGGCTGCCGTAGTTCCCGGGAGCGGCGGCCGCGAATCCCGGGAAGAGGAGGAAGACAATCATGATCGCTGCAATGATGCGTTTCATCGATCCTCACCTCTGGTAAAAGAGAGATCCGGGACTGCCGTATATACAATAATTGAACCGCCTGGTTCAACGCACTCAGAGCAGTAGCGTGAGGGCGAGGCAGGCCACGACCGGGACAACGAGGTTGTCGTCCACCGGGCTCACTAGTTCGGCGATGGCCGCGGCAGCCGCTGTCATGAGGGCGATCCCCGGCGGGAGGAGGAGGCAGAGGGCGGCTGCCGTCACCGCGAACCCGGCAAGCGTGCCCTCGAGCGATTTGTGGTTATAGATCCGGGTCCTGCCGAACCGGAGACCGGCAAGGGTGGTGACGCTGTCGAGGAGCGAGAGCGCGACGAGCCCGACGAACGCGATCTCTTTTGTAAAGAAGACGATGCAGAAGAGGGCTCCGAGCGTGAAGAAGAGCGCTCCTTTCCCGGGTACGGCGTCGCGCCGCTCCAGCCCTGCGATGATCGGCGAGACGACCGGGATGGTGTAGCCCCGGGAGATGGCGTCGGAGAGGATGAAACCCACGAAGAGGGCGAGCATGAGGACGGAGAGGACGATATCGCGGTCGAAGAGGAGGACGAACCCTGCGATCCCGAGACCGAAGGTGAGGTGGACGATCTGCCGGAGCGACTCGTGCATCACTCCTGATCTCGGCGAGGAACCGGTTAAACCCTCTGTCGGCGGATGCGGATCACGGCGGGTGAACTACCCCACCCTTCAGGGCGGGGCTTCCTGCTTCATAGACAAAACTTGCATCACAGAAACGTGATGGAGAGGTCTTGGCTCCACAGGCTCAAAGGGCTGTTCCATCCCCACGCGGTGAATATTCACCGCAGCATTGTAATCTCTACCGACAACAAACCCGCAATATGGACATTCGTGAACTCTCACAGAGAGATCCTTTTTCACGATACTCCCACAGTTCGAACACATCTGCGTCGTATTCCGGGGATCGACTTTGATAAGATTCGTACCAGCCCTTGCAGCCTTGTACGAAAGATACGAAAAGAATCGTCCCCACGACGCACTGTGGATACTTCTCCGGAACCCGCGAGATTTGCCGTTCTCTTTCAGATACTTGATATTCAGATCTTCAACGCATATCGTTGCATAGGTGTCAACATACTGACGAGAAAGTTTGTGCAGGAAATCGTTCTTCTGGTTCGTGATATGGTCATACGCCTTCTCCAGTTTCCCTTTTGCCATCTTCCAGTTCTGTGAAAAGCGTTGCTTCCGGGCAACGCTCTGCTGCAACTTCTTAATCCGGTCAAGCGAGTGCTCATAGAATCGGGGATTCTCGATCACCATACCATCGCTATCGACCGCAAATGAATCCAACCCGACATCGACGCCGACAGAACGCCCTTCACGCTTTGATGCAGACACTGTCTGCTCTACCTGAACGATCACATACCATCTATCACCGGAACGGGTGATCAGGATGCCCTTCACCTTCCCACTGTAGGGTCGATACATGGTGAATGGGATTGTTCCGATCTTCGAGAAGGCAATCCTACTGTTTTCCCAGTCGATCTTGAACCCGGACTGGTTGTAATTGAGCGTCCGATACCGGGATGCGCTCTTGAACCGGAGTTTGCCGATCTTCCGCCCTCGTTTCTTTGTCTGCGACAGAGCACGGATGTTGCTCCAGAGGGTATAGTTCACCATCTGAAGGACTTTTGAATACACGTCCTTCAGAAATGGGTTCTCCTCTTTCAGCGTGACAATCCGCGCCTGCATTCCTCGCATCGTCGGAGTGACCCCGGTTTCTCGCGTGGTATTACACTCTTCAAGGAGTTTGTTGTAGAGCCACCTACAGGTATCGAGTGCGGCATTCAGCCGTGCCTCAGTGGTTGCATCTGGATACGCTCGATACTTGTAGGAAATGAGCATAGACAACAAGAGTGTTCATCTGAAAGAAGATAGACATGATCCGTGCAGTGTGAAAGTGGAGAAGGGCAGCGGTGCGTCCGTCCCCGATCTATCGACCGGGGACGTCCCGCTCAGTCCCCTTCACCCCCGCAAGTTAAGTAGCCGGAGAACGCACATTTCACCGGGAGGTGACAGATGGAGTCTTCAACCTACACCGGAGAGAACGCTGCCGAGGCCAGAGATATGGACGCCGTGGCACGATTTTACGTCAAATGCGCGCTCTGGCTCGGGGTCCACGATCCCGTCTTCGTGGACGCCTATTTCGGCCCGGCGGCGGTGCGGGACGAGGCGCTCACGGTAACGGTCCCGCCGGACCGCATCGCCGGATACGCCGCCGACCTCCTTGCCACCCTGGACAGGATCGATCCCGATCGCCTGGAGGAGGCCGGGCGCATGCGCCACACCCACCTCCGGGAGATGATCCGGGCGCTCAACACCCGTGCCGGGATCCTCGCGGGGGAGAAACTCTCCTTTGATGCCGAGACCGAGGCGCTCTACGGGGTCGCGGCGACGGAGGACGACACGGACTGGTACGGCGAACTCCATGCGACACTCGATGCCCGACTCCCGGGGGACGGCAACCTTTCCGTCAGATACCGGGCGTTCATGGACTCGTACGTCATCCCGTCCGACCGGCTGGAACCGGTCTTTGCGGCAGCATTTGCCGAGAGTCGGCGCAGGACCGTCGAACGTCTGCCGCTCCCGGCGGGGGAACGGCTCGAGATCGGCTACACCGCCGGGGAGCCATGGGAAGCGTTCATCCGCTACCTCGGTGACGCAACAAGCCTCGTCCGGGTGAACGCCGATCTACCGGTCACCATAGACCGGGCGCTCGCCTACGCCTGCCACGAGGGCTACCCTGGCCGCCACACGATGCGGACGATCCGGGAGACGGCGCTCGTCCGTGCCCGCGGCTGGATCGAGCACTCGGTCGTCACCCTCGCGTCCCCGCTCGCGACGGTCGCCGAAGGGGCCGCCGTGCTCGGGGAGGAGATGATCTTCTCCGGCCACGAGCGCGCGCAGTTCTTCGAGGAGGTTCTCTTCCCCCTGGCCGGGTTCGAGCCGGAGGATGCCGGGCTCTTCGATGCCGTCGTTATTGAGTCTACAGCCCTGAACCGTACGGGAAACGCCCGGGTGGCCCGCAAGTATCTCGGCGGTGTGCTGTCGCGGGAGGAGGCGTGCCGGCACCTCCGGGATGTTCTGCTCCTCGACCGGGAAGCGGCAGAGGCGCGTCTCCGGCTCATCGAAGAGTTCCGGGCATACCCGGTGGCTCTCGCGGAGGGCTACCGGATCGTCCGGGACTACGTCGGGGACGGTGCGGGTCGGTGGGAACGCTTCGTCCACGCCCTCACCGAACCGGCGCTGCCCGGCGACCTCACATCGAGCGGCAGTCCCGGATGAACGACCGGGCCTCTTCGTCGGTTATCGCGTAGGTCGCCTGGGCGTCGAGCGCGACGACACGGAGAACCACCGCGACATCATCGAGGCGCCGCTTGTGATCCCCGCGAACGTGCTTCCTCACCTCGCGCAGGGTATCGAGCGCGGTCGCGACGTTCGCGATCGTGCAGAGCGCGCTCTCCCGGGTGCCGGTCTCGACAATGGGTAGGGAGCGGGGCAACCGATGAACGGGAACAGGGGTCATGCTACCTATCCTTGCGCTTCATGAACTTGAACCTGCTGGAATCTCTGTAGATAACGTATTAACCCCAAAATCCTAACCTGAATTGAGTATCTCCCCGCCGGGGATCCACCTATGAGCGCAGACGATATGACCGATACACCCAGACCGGAGGGCTACAAAGACCTCGTCGCAAACCCCTACCTTGTCGGCTCCATAAAGTTCGTTCTCCCGCTTGCCCTCATCCCGGCCGTCTTTGCAGCCCTTTATCTGATCGAGCCCTATGAACAGTTCCTCATCATCTCCGGGCTGGTCGCCGCTTACTTCGTCCCCCCGGCCGGGAAGGAGACGATCATCCCGCTCGCGGTCGTCCTGGGTTACCCCTGGTGGCTTATCACGCTCGTTATCTTCCTCCTCGACGTTGCCGTCTCTCTCTTTGTCGTCTGGAACTTCGAGCTGGCACTGAAGATCCCGATCATCGGCCGGCTCCTCGAGAGCGGTATGACGATTGGCAGGAATTATACCGAGAGCCAGCCCTGGCTCCGCCGGTTCTCGACGATCGGGCTCATCCTCTTCGTCTTCTTCCCGCTCCAGGGGACCGGGGCAATGAACGGGTCGGTCCTCGGCCGGTTGCTCGGGCTGAACAATAACCGGGTTTTTGGTTGCGTCTGCATCGGGTCGCTCACCTCCTGTCTCGTCTTTGCCCTCGGCTCCGACGTGCTCCTGGACGTCTACCGGCAGGACCCGACGCTCGCGATCGGCATCCTGATCACGATCATCGTCGCCGTCGTGGCCGCCGTCGTGGGATGGCGTGCGCATAAAAAGCGTCTCCGGAGCAGAACGCCCTGATGGCCGCAGATAGAGTAAAAGAGCAATTTCGCAGGCCTTAAATCTCCTGCAGTCCTCTTTTCCAGTACCGAGTGGTTTCGATGAATGCTCAACTATACCCGTGGATCATCACCGCCCTTGCGATTCTGGTCGCCGTCGGCGCCGGTTTTGCGGCGCTGAATCAGCCGGCGCCGCCGCCCACCTCCGTAGCCGAAGAAGATGCGGCGATGCTCCTCATGCATCTGCAGTCCGATATCACCGTGGCGCTCGAGGCCCTTGACGGTCGATTGAGCCACGCGGCCTACAACCTCGGGAGTACGGGCCTCAACGACACCGCGGCCCGCGGGACCCTCCTGAACCTCTCCGCTACCGACCCGTCGATCATCGACTGCACGGTCAGCGACGCGAACGGCACGATCCTCGCCGCCGAACCGGCGGCATATCGCGGCGTCGAGGGTGCGGAGATCGGTGGCCAGGCCCATGTCCGGCATATCCTCGCGACGAAGCGGCCGATCATGAGCGAGGTGATCACGGTCGCGGAAGAGATCCCGGCGACGGTCATCGTGGCACCCATCTTTACGAACGAAAGCCGGTTCGTCGGGTTTGCCTCAATCGTCTTCCGACCGTATGACCTGATCGCAGGCATCGCCGACCCGGCGGCGAACGGCACCCCTTACCAGGTGATGGTCGTCCAGACGGACGGGCGGGTGCTCTACGACACCGACCCGGCTCAGGCAGGAAAGATGACGTTTGAAGACCCGCTCTATGCGGACTCGCCCGACCTGCAGGACGCGGCCCGCCGGGTCGTCGACGAGCGTTACGGCACTGCGGCCTACGGGTTTGCCGCCGACGGCGCGGAAACGGTGCAGAAAGCGATAGCCTGGACGACGACCGGACTCCACGGGGTAGAGTGGAGGGTGGCGGTGATCCGGGTGGTTGAGTAAGAAGAAAGGGGCAGATGCCGGAGGCCAACCGGATCCTCGTGGATTGAGTGGCCCCATGAGAGCAGGTTTCACCTCCCCGTTCTCTCATCCCATGACCGCACCGCCACACCATCCACCTCCCGGAGCAGGAGGACAAACGCCGCCCCCTCCCCGGGGCTGCCCGGCACCCGGTCTTCCACCCAGATCCTGCCCCCGTAACGGTCGATGAGGATCTGCGCGAGGTAGAGCCCGAGCCCCTGGCCCACGCCTCGCTGCTTTCTCTCGTAGCGGTGGAATATCTCTTCTTTCTGGTCGTCCGGGACGCCCCGGCCGGTATCCGCGACCGTCACCCGTGCCTCGCCGTTCTGCTCTTCGACCCGGACGGTCACGGTGACGCCGGGGCCGCCGTGCTTTACGGCATTCCCGATCAGGTTCGTGAAGACCTCGGAGAGGAGGTCATCGGCGAGGACCGTGGCCGTGGTTCCCGCGTAGGTGATGGGTATATTCGGGAAGTGGTCGATCTCCGCCCTGATGACCGCATCGATATCAATCGGGCAGAGGATAGGGGGTCCGGCGTGTATCTGCCGGATCTTCGTGACGGTGCCGAGGATCTCGATGCTCTTTGCTATGCTCCGCTTCAGGTTCGCCAGGTACCCGGCCGCCTCGCCTTCCACGGTGCCGGTGAGCAGTTCGGTATAGAGGTTCGAGACATCCTCGGTGTTCCCGATGTCGTGGGTCAGGATATCCAGGTAGAGGTTTGCCTCCCGGTGAGCGGACGTCAGATCCCGGTTGACCCGGGTGAGTTCCCCTTCTGCCGCCTTGCGCCCGGTGATGTCGCGGACGATGCCGCCCCGGTAAAGCGGCCGGCCGCCGGGATCACAGGTTACCGTGAAGTGATCTTCGAGCCAGCGGTACTGCTCGTCCTTCCCCCGGAACCGGTATACGAGGAACCCTCTCGTCCTGAGGACAGACTCACAGAGATCGTCTTCGATCACCGGACGGTCCTGGGGGTGAATGCGATCCATGACCTCATCGATATCCATCGCGGCCATCTCCTCCGGGGTGAACCCGAGGAGCTCCTCGATGACCGGACTCATGTAATCGTAGCGGTCCGTCTGCAGGTTGCGCTGATAGGCCGCATCGAGCGAGTTCTCGATAACCGCCCGGAACCGCTCTTCACTCTCGCGCAGGGCATCCTCGGTGCGTTTACGCTCCGAATCATCATAGACATAGCCCTGGATCTCCGAGAGGTTGCCGTTCGCATCGAAGCGCCCGACCAGGTTCTCGACGACGTGGATATGAGCGCCGTCCCGACGCTTCCGCACCCTGCCCTCGTTCTCGACTTTCCCCTCCCCCCGGAGGCGCTCAAGGAGCCGGTCCCGGTCATCGGGGTCGGCATAGAGATCCCGGATGTTCGTGCTCAGCGCTTCATCTATGGAGGCAAACCCGAAGATTCGGACAAATGTCAGATTGCAGGCGAGGATCCGGCCATCGACGGTGGCGAGGAAATTGCCGGTGAGGGCGTCCTCGAAGAGCCGCCGGTAACGCTCCTCGCTCTTCCGCAGCGCACCCTTGAGCGACCTGAGTAAGGCGTTTTCGCGCCGGAACATCTCGATATCGGCCTGGAGCTCCGCTACACGCTTACGGAGCGCCTCCGCTTCATCCTTCCCGCTCTCCCCCGCTTCGGCGGAGGATGGGGCCTCTATCTCCTCGAAACGTCCCATCATGTGATGTCCGGAGGGCATTTCCTCACCGGCTCTCAATTGACATTCATACCCGATCGTATAAAACTGCGCAGGTTACGGGAGCGGGGTCCCCTGGGTGCAGCGCCGGTGCCGGGATGGAATCACACTCATATTGTCGCAGGACCCACCAGATCTACGTTTGATCCCGGGGAAGATGCACATGAGGTATGATGAGGTCAACGGCAACACCTTCTACAACGGCGACTGCATCGCGGGGGCAAGGAAGCATATCCCCGACGATTCGGTCGACCTGATCATCACCGACCCCCCCTACGGCATCAACGGCGACCGGCTGCACCAGCACTACAACCGGGACGAGAGGTTCGTCGTCGGGGGCTACATCGAGGTTCCCGCATCAGAATACGGTGAGTTCAGCCGGGAATGGGTCCGGGAGGCGGGGCGGATCCTCAGGCCGGGCGGGTCGATCTATATCGTCTCGGGCTACACGAACCTCTACCACATCCTCCACGCCCTGCGCGAGACAGGGCTCCGCGAGGTCAACCATATCATCTGGCGCTACAACTTCGGCGTCTACACGAGCAGAAAGTACGTCTCTTCCCACTACCACATCCTCTACTACGAGAAACCCGGCGGTGAGAGGACATTCAACCTGGAGTCTCGCTACGGAACCGGGGAGAAGACACCGGACGGCCGATCGCCCAACTACCGCGACCGCGAGGACGTCTGGTGCATCAACCGCGAGTACAAACCGGGGCAGGCGAAGAACAAGAACGAACTGCCGATGGAACTGCTCGTAAAGATGCTCCAGTACAGCAGCAACGAGGGGGATCTCGTCTGCGATATGTTTCTCGGCGGGTTCTCGACCGTGAGAACGGCCATCGGCCTCAACCGCCGGGCGACCGGGTTTGAGATATCGGAGCCGATATTCGATCTCCGGATAAGCGAGTTGCGGGAGATCAGACCCGGATACCTCCTCCCATCGATGAGGACGCCGGGGAGAGAGGGACCGGCGAACCGGGGCAAACCCTGGACGGATACCGACCGCGAGATCCTGGTCTCCCGGTTTGCCCGACTCATCGAGTCCGGCGAGACGAAGAAGAGAGCAGTCGAGATCCTGGGAGAAGAACTCGGCCGGGGCCGGTGGGCAATCGAGAAGATGCTGAAAAAAACAGCGCGGTTGAAATGCTTTCCACAATCTCTGGATAGTACCTGATTTCCAATAGAAGTCAGTGATGTGGCCTCACGCGAAGGCGCGAAGGCTGGATGGGTACTGATGGACTCCTTCGCGTTCTTCGCGTCTTCGCGTGAATCGGTGATGCATAGACAATCTGGAGGTGATTCGTCCTCTGAGGGAGGGGTTCAACAAAGCCCAAAAGCAGGGCGTTCGGACGGGCGGTAAGTAGCGGCTGAAACCGATGCGGGAGACGGACAACGCTAATGCCCTTCGAGGCCAACCTCTCCTCCATCATTCATCCCGATGAGAAGAGACCGATGGCGACAACCACCGCACGACCGTTCCTCAAGTGGGCAGGCGGAAAGGCGCAACTGCTCGATGCGTTCACCGCGAGGGTTCCGCAGGAACTCACCGAAGGAACCCTTCCGGTCTTCGTCGAACCGTTCATGGGCGGCGGGGCGGTCTATTTTCACTTCAACAGCACCTTTGCGTTCAGGGAGTGCCACCTCTTCGACATCAACGAGGATCTCGTCCTCGCCTATACCGTCGTAAAGAACGACGTCTCCAGCCTCATCGAATACCTGCGCGAGGTTGAGGACGAGTTTCTCTCGAAAGACGAACCGGGGCGGAGGGATTACTACTACGCCGTGCGGGATGCGTTCAACCGCGAGAAGAAGGAGATTGGTCCTACCGGGTACGGCGAAGGGGGGATCGAACGTGCCGGACGGTTCATCTTCCTCAACCGGACGTGCTTCAACGGCCTCTACCGGGTGAACTCCCGGGGCGGGTTCAACGTCCCGTTCGGCAGGTACAGAACGCCGAAGATACTGCACGAAGAGGTCCTCCTGGCCGATTCGCTCGCGTTCCGGAACACGACGATCCATCTCGGCGACTTCACGCAGGCGGAGCCGTATATCTCAAAAGACTCCTTCGTCTACTTCGACCCGCCCTACCGGCCGCTGAACCGGACATCCTCGTTCACGCAGTACTCGAAGAACAGGTTCTCCGACGAGGAGCAGAGGCGCCTTGCGACGTTCTACGCACGCTGCGATACAAAGGGCGCAAGACTCATGCTGAGCAACTCGGACCCGAAGAACATCGACCCGGAGGACGGGTTCTTCGACGACCTCTACGGCGGGTACCGCATCGACCGGGTCCCGGCGAGGAGGGCGATCAACTGCGACGGGACGAAACGGGGAGAGGTCCACGAGATCATCGTCATGAACTACGAATCCGCGTGAGCCCTTGAGGCGTCCCAAAACTATAAGACCTCGCCGGGATATGCGGCACCATGACGTTTCGGGAGATCGACGACGATCTCTGGGAGATCGTGCAAAGGCACCTCCCGCCCCAAAAACCCCATATCGGGAGGCCCCGGCGGGATCCCCGGCGCCTCTTCAACGGGGTTCTCTACGTGCTCACCACCGGGTGCGCCTGGAGCGACGTGCCGGCGAAGTACGGGACAAAGTCAACGGTGCACCGCTACCACCTGGAACTCTGCGAGCGGGGGGCGTACCAGGCGATCTTCCTCGACCTCCTCCGGTCGGGCTATGAGTTCAGGAAGGAGAAGATCGTCGCGGCGGACCTCGCGGCTTCCGCAGTCTAGAGCGTATAACTCCAGCCGCCCGCGGAATAGCGTGACGTTCAGTATTCTACAGGTCTCTTCGCGTTCTTCGTGCCTTCATGCGAGCGAATTGGGGGGATATCGACAGAACCTCACGCGAGGCCGTTCCGGTACTCAACCAGACTGTCTCACGCGAAGCCGCGAAGAACGCGAAGATCGGTTGACAGATTGGGTGACTCCCCTTCGCGGCTTCGCGTTCTTCGCGTGAGGCCGAATTATCACATTGCTCAGTGTCGGGCACCGAAATTAGCGAATTACTGAGACTTCAAACCCGGAAGAGGATGTATCTCCTATCCTCTGGTGATGTATCCGGATCGGACGCTTTCTAAAACTCTCCCGCCACCACCACATAGAGTTCGCCCCGGGGCACCGGGGGCTCTGCCGCCGTCCCGACGGCGATCCGTTCATCAGGGTAGCCGAGATCCTCGCAGACGGCAAGCCGGGTCTCCGGTGGGAGAGCGGCCGCAAACGCCTCGACGTCGAAGGCGGGGTCGGCGATGAGGAAGACCACCCGCCCCGCGAGCGTCTCCTCCCGGGCCCCGGCTATCGCCCGGGCGTGATCCTTCCCGTGGGCGGAGACGACCACGACCCGCGCCAGTGGAACCTTCAGGCGGGCAGACGCGACCTGGAGTGAGGATATCCCCGGAACGACCTCCCCCGGGAGGTAACCCAGGCCCGCAAGCATCGGGTCCCCGGTCGAGAGGACGACCGCATGGTCGGGGAGGGTGCAAAGGCTCCGGTAATCCGCGATCTCGTGCACCTCGGAGTCCGGCGGGATGGCGTCGCGGGCAAGCGCGATCGCCCGGGCCGAGCCGTAGACGAGCGACGCACCCGCGATGGCACCCGCCGCCTCCTTGGTTAGCATCCCCGGGCCGCAGCCCACCCCGACGATCTTCACGGCGACTCACCGATCACCCGGCCGTCGCGGTCGACGATCACGACCCTGACCCGGGGGTAGCGGGCCTGGAACGAGCGAAGTTCCCGGTCGACCGTCTCCTCCCAGAGCGGGGTCGCCGAGAGCTCCTCCACCGTCGCGCACCCGGTCCCCGCGAGGACGTCGGGGTTCATGAACTTCAGGATCAGGCCGGGCAGCCCGCAGATCACGGTGTCGCCGTCGGTCGCCCGGAGCGCCTCCTCGAGTCTGTTTCCGACCAGGATCGCCTCGCGGTCCGGGAAGAGGAGACGCGAGTAGCGCAGGCCGAGCCTCCCGGTCGTCAGCACGACCGCCCCGGGAGCCCGGGCGATACGGTCGATCACCCCCTCCGTCATGTGGTCGTCCCAGGGCTCCACGAACCCGGTCGTCCCGAGGACGGATATACCGGCCTGCACCCCTATCCGCGGGTTCAGCGTCTTCTGCGCCACCTCCGCACCCCGGGGAATGGTGAGGATGACCGTGACCCCGGAGATATCCGCCTCCGCCGCCGCCTCGTCGATGGAGCGCCGGATGCAGGCGAGGGCCGGGACGCTGATCGCGGGCGCCCCCTGCCGGTGGCGGGGAGTGTCGCGGGCGAAACTCCCGATGCCCTCGCCGGGGACGAACTGGACGCCGCCCGAGAGAGAAGGGGCCGCCATCGCGACGAACTCAAGCCCTCCCGTCACGTCGGCGGTGTAGTCACCGGCGTCCTTGCGGCAGGACGCCTGCCCGCGGTAGCCGTCGACCGGGAGCCGGACCGCGACGCCGCAGGGGAGGGTGACCTCCACCTCCCGGACGGTCTCGCAGGCGAGCGAGAGGACGGCAGCCTTGCAAACCGCGGCTGCCGTCGTCCCGGTCGAGAACCCCCGGCGGAGGATCGTTCCCGATGCGGTCAGGACCGCGAGACCACGCCGGACGTCGTCGAGAAGGGCCGGGGAGCGGCAGGCCGCCACCCATGCCGCGGGATACTCGAAGTCAGTAACCGGGTCCCGCATGGCCTCCACGCTCGGCATGGATCGTGATGATCTCGTTTGCCGCCGCCACCGCGACCGGCGTCCCGCCCCGGGTGCCGGCGTTCGAGACCGACGGGATCTCAAGGGCGCGGAGCGCTTCCTTCGACTCCGCGGCGTTCACGAACCCCACCGGAGTTCCGACGACCAGCGCCGGGCGGACTCCTTCCCGGATCATCTCGCAGACGACGAGGAGCGCCGAAGGAGCGTTCCCGATCACCACGATCGAGCCCTCCAGCCGGTCGCGCAGGGCGAGAAAGCCCGCCGACGTCCGGGTGATCCCGCGCTCGCGGGCGATATCCTCGCCGTAGTCGAGGGCGCAGACGACCTCGCTTGCGTGCCCGCGTTTCAGGATGCCCGCCTGCACCATCCGGATATCGGTTATGATCGGCGCCTCCCGCCCGAGTGCGGAGACGCCTGCCTCCACCGGGTCGCCGGAGAAGCGCATGAGATCGGCCATCGCAAAGTCGCCGACCGCGACCGAGCACCGCTGCCGTATCCGGTCTTCGAGGGTGACGTTCCCCACCCGCTCCCGGGCCAGGTTCCGGCTCGTGCTCGCTATCGCGTAGGCCTCCGGCGTGACCGCCGCAAGGTCAGTATACGTACTTCCGGTGATATCCCCGGGGCGTGATGATTCCTCTTGCATCAGTCTCATCCCTCCAGATCCTGGTCTCTTCTCCGCCGATAAAAACGATCGAATGCATGTCCACGAAGGCGAAGTGGTCGTTGAACTCCCGAAGCGTCGTGATCAACCGCTCCTCCCCCTCCCGGTAGGCGTTCTTGATCACCCCGACCGGTGTCGTCTCCGGGAGGTGGCGGCGGGCGATCGCGACCGCCGCATCGAGGTTGTGCGGCCTCCCCCGTGATCTCGGGTTATAGAGGACGACCGGCACCCGCATCCGGAACGCAAGATCGAGCCTCCGCTCGATCTCCTCCCGGGGGGTCAGGAGGTCCGAGAGGCTCATCGTGACGTAGTCGCCCGAGAGCGGCGAACCAAGCCGTGCCCCCGCCGAGACTGCGGCCGTTATCCCGGGGATGATCTCGACCGCTACCGTCGTGCCCGACCGTTCGGCCACCTCGAGCACGATGCTCGCCATCCCGTAGACCCCGGCATCGCCGCCGCTCACCATCGCGACGACACGGTCGCGTGCGAGTTCGAGCGCGCGTGAGGCCCGGTCGACCTCCTTGCCCATGCTGCTCCGGATCACCTCTTTTCCGGCGAGCATCGGCTCGACGAGATCGAGGTAGAACCCGTTGCCGATGACGCAGTCTGCCTCGCCAAGGGCTTTTAAGGCGCGGGGTGTCATCTGCAACAGGTCGCCGGGGCCGGTGCCGACGACGTAGAGTTTTCCCCTGTTATCGTGCGATTGCAACCGTGACACCACCATACGTCTGTTTGGCAAGAACCAGAACCTTGCGCTTCGAGGCCGCGAGGGCCGCGGGTTCCGCGACCCCGGAAAGCCCGATCAGGGAGGCCCGCGAGGGAGAAGGTGCCTCCTGTGCGTTCAACGTTTCGTCGTCCAGGAAGACAAGGTTACCGCCGAGGTCGGCAACAGCCCGGAGGAGTCCTTCCTCCCCACGCTTCTGTGTGGTCGTCGCATAGACGAGGACCTCGCCCTCGGCTATCCCGGCCTCTGTGAGTGCCTGCCGGACGGCTCCTGCCACCTCGGTCGCGCCGACGCCCTTCCGGCACCCGATACCGACGATGTACTCCCCCTCCCGGACGAGGAGGGAGACGGCCGGGCCCGCGACGACGATCCCGGGGCCGGTGACCGCATAGAGGGGCACGTCGCCGTCCAGTATCGCGGCGTTCACCGCCCTCGTGGAGTCGCGGTTCACGACGTCATAGCCCGTGCGGGCGGCTATCCCCTCGACCGACTCCCTTCCTCGCGTCTCGGTCGCGGTCGTGATCACTGCCTCAATCCCGAGGGCGGCGAGTTCCCGGGCAAGGTCGTTTCCGCCGTGGTGCCCGCCGACGACCGGGACGGCATACCGCAGGTCTGGCCCGACCACCACCACCGCCGGGTCGCGCCACTTCTCGGTGAGGAGGGGCGCGATCCCCCGCACAGCGATCCCGGCCGACATCAGGGCGACGATCCGGGAGTAGCCGGCAAACGCCGCACGGAAGGCATCCGGGCCGTAGGGAAGGACGTCGGCGCCGAGAGCATCCGCGATCCGGCGGGCGTCGGGGAGGAACCGCTCGAGCGCGATCACGACCGTCCGGGTCATGAGTAGAGGACCGACCTCCCGAACCCGGACGTTGCCCCTTCGATCGCCTTCCCGATGACGATCAGCGCCGTCCGCTCGATCCCGGCCTCCCGGGCCTTTTGTGCGATATCAGCCACCGTCCCCCGGACGACCTTCTGGTCGGGCCAGGAAGCGTGGTAGACGACCGCCGCCGGGGTCTCGGGCGGGCACTCCACCCGCGCGAGGACCTCCTCCATCCGCTCCGTCCCGAGGAAGATCACCATCGTCTGCCCGAGGCGGGAGAACTCGGGGATCAGGTCGGCCTCAAGCGTCGCCCCCGCCGGGCGGGTGACGACCAGGCTCTCGGAGACGTCACGGAGGGTGAACTGGGTCTTCAGGGCTGCAGCGGCCGCAAAGAGCGACGAGACTCCCGGGACGATCTCGGCCTCGATCCCGCGCCGCTCGAGTTCCGCCATCTGCTCGACAATCGCGCCGTAGAGCGCCGGATCGCCGGAGTGGAGCCGGACGACGAGCCTCCCCGCCCGGACGTGCTCGTCAACAGCATCGACGATCTCGGGGAGTGTCATCCCCCAGCTGTCGAGTCTCACCCCCGCACCCGACTCCGCAACAAGCGCCGGGTTCACGAGCGAACCCGCGTAGATGAGGACATCCGCCCGCCGGAGGAGGTCCATCCCCCGGACGGTGATGAGGTCGGGCGCCCCCGGCCCCGCACCCACGATGTAGAACTTATGCATGCGACCGCCTCGCAAAGAGGATCGAGAAGTAGTCGCTCTTCTCGGGGAGATCGGCCCCCCGGTAGACCCGCTGCTCCGGCATGAACATCCGCTCGACGAGGACGAACTCCGAGTAGCCCTCCTCTGAGAGGGAGGCCGCGAGCGCCGCCGGTCGCCGGACCTTCATGAAGATCCGCGCCTCCTGTTCGTTCCCGTCCGAGACAAAGAATCCCCCGGCCACCGGGACGTTTGCGACCGACGCAAACGCGGTGATGGAACTGATCCCGGGCTCGGTTGCAAACGAGACATCCGGGTAGCGTCCGGCGATCACCTCGCAGAGCCGTGAGAACGTCGAGTAGAAGTTCGGGTCGCCGATGATCCCGAACACCGTAAGACCGTTTCTCGCGTACGGCGCGATCCGGTCGGCGTTCTCCTCCAGGCACCTGCGGATATAGCCCTCGTCGTTCGTCATCGGGAAGTTGAGGACGGCGGCATCGGGCCGGTATGGCCGCACCAGATCGTAGGCAAGGTTTCCGGGGACAAAGACCGCCGACGCCTCGCCCAGAAGCCTGACCGCCCGGAGCGTCAGGAGTTCCGGGTCGCCCGGCCCGAGCCCCACGCCTACGAGCACCCGGCACCCCCGACGACGATGTAGACGGGATTGATCGGTTTGAACATCGTCCCGCCGGCAATATCGGCCGACCGGGAGACCTGGAGGTGGATGGCCTCGACAAAGATCCCGAGGCGCCGCATGGTTGCTATCGCCTCATGAAGCGTCCCGACCATCACCGCGTTCACGACGATCCTCCCCCGCACCTGGTCGGCGAGGAGAGCGAGGACCTCCGGTAGACGGCGGGACCCGCCGACGAAGGCTGCGTCGAGCGGGCCCAGCCCGGGGAGGATCTCCACCGCGTCGCCCTCGAAGAACTCGATGTTGCCCCTGCCGGCGCGAGTCGCCGCATCCCGGGCATAGGCGACCGCCTCCGGCCGCCGGTCGATGGCGTAGACCCGCCCCGCCGTCTCCGATAGAGCGACGGCGACCTTCCCCGTCCCGCACCCGAGATCGACCACCCGGTCGCCCGGACGGATACCGAGTTTTGCGAGCGAGACGGCCATGACCTCGTCCTCTGTTGGTCCACCCTTCAATCCCATAGTGTTCACGTTACCCAGATAGATTTGGGCTAACGTCTATAAAATAGCGTAGCGATCGCCGCACCGCCCGGGCCGGGCAGTCCGGGACTATGGGACACCAATCCGGTATCAAAACGAGACGTCCGGGTGCTGCAACTCAAGCAAGGGACATAAAGGTTTTTGCGGGACAAAAGACATTATGTGTACAATGCTCAGGATAAACCGAGACAAGTGCGGATATTGCGGCACCTGCGTCGCAGTCTGTCCCGAGGATGCGCTCGAGCTGATCGACGCCTACCTCAGCCTTGAGGGGGAGTGCATCGCCTGCGGTATCTGCGCGCGAGCGTGCCCGCTCGGAGCACTGGAGGTCGACCATGAAGAGTAACTACGATATCCTCATCATCGGGGGCGGACCGGCCGGCGCTCTTGCGGCAAAGACGGCGGCCGAGGCGGGGAACTCGGTCTGCCTCATCGAGAAGCGCTCTGCGATCGGCACGCCCGTCCGGTGCGCAGAGGGGATCGGCAAAGAACTCTTGAAAGAGTACGTCAGGCCCGACCCGCGCTGGATATCCGCCGATATCGAGAGTGCCCGGATCATCGCCCCGAACGGCACCGCCATCTGCCTCGATCAGGCCCGGGCGGGAAACGAGGTCGGCTACGTCCTCGACCGGAAGGTCTTTGACCGCGAACTCGTCTGGCAAGCGGCCGAAGCCGGGGCGGACGTGATCGTCAAGACCCGGGCGACCGAGCCGATCATGGAGAACGGGGCTGTCCGGGGCGCGAAGGTGCTCTCGGTCGGCACGCCGGCGGAGATCCGCTCCGAGGTCGTCATCGCCGCCGACGGCACGGAGGCGCAGTTCGCCCGTCGGGCCGGGCTCAATACCGTCGTCCCCCTCCGGGAGATGATGAGCTGCGCCCAGTATGTGATGACGGATATCGATATCGAGCCGGGCTGCACCGACTTCTACCTGGGCAACGAGGTCGCACCCGAAGGCTACCTCTGGATCTTCCCGAAGGGCGACCGGACGGCGAACGTCGGGATCGGGATCACCGGAAAGATGAGCCGCGACGGTGCCCGGGCAAAGGACTACCTTGACCGGTTCGTCGCGAAGAACTTCCCCGACGGAAAGACGATCGAGATGATCGTGGGCGGAGTTCCTGTCTGCCGGCCGCTTGCCTGTACGGTTGCCGATGGGCTCATGGTCGCCGGAGACGCGGCGAGGGTCGTCGATCCCATCACCGGCGGCGGGATAGGAAACGCCATGTACACCGGACGGCTCGCCGCTCAGGTGGCCTCAAGATGCATCGAGGCGGGCAACTGCTCGAAGGAGGCGCTGATGCCCTACGACCTGGAATGGCGGGCATCGAAGATGGGCGCGGGCATCGAGCGGAACTACAAGGTCAAGGAGTACTTCGTCACCCTCGACGATGCGAAACTCAACACCCTCGCGGAATCGATTGCAAGCATCAGTTTCAGCGAGTTCTCGGTCCTGGCTCTCATCAAGGAACTGATCAAGCGGAACCCGAAAATGCTCCTCGAACTCAAAGCGCTGAAAGATACGCTATCCTGAGCGTATCAGCTGCTTGTTGAGGGTCTTTAAGGTCTCCGTCTCCGCCTCTTTTTTCGTAAACACCGTGATGACGTCGCCCGGCCGGATACGGACGGTGCCGCTCGGGATGATGAGGTCGCCTCCCGCACGCCGGATAGCGATGAAGACGAAGTCGCGGACTTCGAGGTCGCGGATCTCGTGATCGACGATCGGCGCACCCTCCTCGGCGACGATCTCGAAGATGGTGCCGCCGGGGATCGAGGCGACCTGCTGGAGGTTCGGGCTCTTTGCCCAGTAGTAGAGACGGGTCGCCACCAGCTCGTCGGGGTTCTCGCTGATCTTCACCCCGACCTCGTTGAAGAGATCGGAGTGCTCTTTCTGGTTGACGATCGAGACGACGTTTCTGACGTCATAGCGTTTCGCGAGCCAGCAGGTCATCAAGTTCACTGCATCGTCACTCGTCGTGGCGACCAGGGCGTCCGCCCGGTCGATCCCGGCGTCCTCGAGCACCGATTTATCGGTCGCGTTCCCGGTGATGGCGAGGACGTCGTAGTGCTCCAGGATATCGCTCGCGCGTTCCTCGTCCTGGTCGATCACCACCACGGAGTCGCCGGCGTTGACGGCGATCGCAGTCAGGTTCCGGCCGATTCCGCCAAGGCCGACGATGATGGTGTACATCCATCTGGATTCAACCGCCGGGATTGAAATACCTTGCGAATAAACCACTTTGTGTGATCTGCGGGGTTGACGAAGCGGGGAAAGGCTCGGTTCTCGGCCCGATGGTCGTCGCCGCCGTCGGGTGCCGGGATATCGAAGACCTTGCGGGTCTTCCCATCCGGGACTCGAAGGCGCTCCGGCCGAAACAGCGCGAGGCGCTCTACGAGATCCTCTACCGCGATTTTTCGATAGCGATCGTCACCATCGACGCCTCCGGGATCGACGATGCCCGGAGCAGGATGAGCATGAACACCTGCGTGGCCGAACTCCACGCCGAAGCGATCGCGGGACTCCAGCCGGAGTCGGCCTACGTGGACGCCTGCGACGTGAACGCGGAACGCTACGGGCGGACGGTCGCGGGGTTCCTCGACTATCCCTGCAGGATCGTCGCCGAGCACCGCGCCGACGACCGGTACAAGATCGTCGGCGCGGCGAGCATCGTCGCGAAAGTCACCCGCGACCGGGCGATCCGGGAACTCGAGCAGCAGTACGGGGCGATCGGGAGCGGTTACCCCTCTGATTCGGTGACCATCGAGTTCCTCCGGGGCTACATCCGGGAGCACGGGAGCCCGCCGCCCTGCGCCCGCCGGAGCTGGAAGACGGTCTCGAACCTCTGCCAGACAACCATGCAGGATTTTGCCTGACCAAGATTTTATGCCTCACGCGCCCCAACCGTGAGTGATGAACTGGCTCCAGATACTCCTTCTCCTCGTCGCGGCATATCTCCTGATAGCCTACTACATCCGCGAACGAGGGCTGTTCAAGGATCACGTCATGTTCTTCGGCCCGATCCTCGCCATCAAGACCGAGCGGGTCGGCTTCTTCGACTGGTTCCAGAAGTTCCGGCGTCCGCTCCGGGTCTACGCGACGCTCGGGGTCCTGCTGGTCGTCGTGGTCTCGGCCTTCATGACCCTCGCCCTGCTCCTCGCGGTCCCCCAGTATCTGGTGCACACCCCAGAGCCGACCGGGATCTACGACCCGAGAAACCTCCTCGCGATACCAGGCGTCAACCAGGCGATCCCGATCACCGCGGCCGTCGTCCTCGGCCTCCTCCTCACGATCGTCATCCACGAGTTCGGCCACGCCATCCTCGCCCGGGTCGAGGATATGCGGGTGAAGAGCATGGGCCTCCTCATCGCCGTCGTCCCGATAGGGGCATTTGTCGAGCCCGAAGAGGAGGACGTGGAAGCGGCGAAGGGGATGCCGAAGATCCGGATGTTCGGCGCCGGGATCACGAACAACATCGTATTCGGCCTCGCGTGCTTTGCAGCGATGTTCCTCCTCGTGGGGATGGCGACGCCCCTTGCGGTTCCGCTCGTCCAGGGAGTCTACCAGGACTACCCCGCAGCCGACGCGGGGATTCCGGGCTACTCGGTCATCACGAGCATAAACGGCGTTCCCGTGGCAAGCCAGGAGGAGGTCTCGGCGGCGATGGAGGAGATGCGGCCGGGAGAGACGGTCACCCTGACGGCCGAAAAGGACGGGGTCGAGAGCACCTACACCCTTACCCTGGATGAATGGCCGAAAGAGCTCGGCGGCGACCGGGACACCGGGTTCATGGGGGTCTACTACTACAACGCTCCCGCGGTGAAGGAGCATATCGGAAACATCGCGGATCTCGGGCTTCTCGCGCCGCTCTACCTGACAATAGCCCCGATCGACGCCTTCATCCAGGGCAACTCCCAGCAGCTCGGGATCCTGCTCACCGATACCCCCGAGCAGATCGCCTGGGAGGAGCCGTTCCCTCTCTTCTGGGGCACGGTCCACCTCCTCTTCTGGACGGGGTGGTTCAACCTGCTGGTCGGGATGTTCAACGCCATACCGATCGTCCCACTCGACGGCGGCTACATGATGAAAGAAGGCGTGGAGCGGTTCTTCGAGCGGCGGGGCTGGTCTCAATACGCGCAGCGGGTCGTCGCCTCGATCAGCGGGTTCGTGACGGTGATGCTGATCCTCCTCATCACGATGCCGATGATCGTCGCGGCGGTGCGGTTCGTGCTGACGATGGGGTAAATATCCGTCTCTTACTTCCTGTCGGGGGTCGAGAACCCCTTCATCCCCAGGATTCCAGCCGCGCGCGGCCGGGGTTATGCTATCTTGTAGAAGTTGTTCAGATGTGAACACAGGGACCGCAGGAACCGGGACCCCGATAAGACCTCATCCGGCTCGGAGTAGTTCCGGGGTTTCGCCTTATCCTCTTCCTGCGCAAGCAGGTAGCATACCTCGGAATAGACTCTTTCCCGCACCAGCCTAAGACAGGTCTGGTGATAGCGTTCGATGTAAGAAGCGCCCTTAAACTCGGGGAAAACCTCAAAGTGCGGCTCATTGTTCCTCACGCTCGTTCGCGATCTCTCACAGTCTTCCAGCAGGAGCATATACCCAAGCCAGGGCGACGGGGACGTTTTGAAGGCCCCCTCCCTCCCGGTAGGCAGTCCAGAGATCGTATGCGCTCCCTAAAACCTCCTCAGCCCGGTTATTGATGTTGTTCCCAAATGACGGGCCCTTCTGGGACTTCAGTTCAAGGACGGCAACCAGTTCCTTCTTTCCATCAGGACGGTGTTTGATAACGATAAGATCCCACTGCTTCTCCGCCCGGAAGTACCCCGGAAGGTCGAGCGATCTCTTCCGCGTGCAGATATCTCCCTCAGGCACCCCGATATCCACCAGCAGATTTCGGATTAGCGAAAAGAATCCATTCATATGCTTTCCGCCCGTCGCTTCCGAACGAAAGCCCTGATCTCTTACACCACGATCATTCTGATCTTTTGCCTGCGACGCCCTCTTATCCCAGAAATACCGCACCGCACAAGAAAAATAGTCATCCCGGGAAATCTCCCGGAGAATCCTCTCACTCACCATAGGCCAACCTCTATCAGAACAATCGGGACTGTTTTGCCTGATGAGTAAACCGTTCAACCTCCATGACAAAGTATTTTTCTTCTATCTCGACGCTGATGCTGTTTCGACCCCACCGCGCTGCGGCGAGGGCAGTTGTCCCCGTCCCGCCGAAGGGGTCGAGGACGGTATCGCCCACGAACGAGAACATCCGCACAAGCCTCTCGGCCAGTTCCAGAGGGTAGGGTGCAGGGTGATCTTTTGTCGACGCGCCTTTGAGATCCCATATCTGGCGGAACCATGCCTTCTGGTTCTCCTCGGATATGACCGAGAGCAGCCGTGCCTCGAGCGTAGGTCTCCGGTAACCGCCGGGTTTCCGCTGAAAGAGGATGTATTCGATATCGTTCTTGACGATCCCGTTAGGCTCATAGGGTTTTCCCAGGAACGATCCTGGCGAATCCGCCTCAAAACAGGCATTGGCAATCTTGTACCAGATGACCGGCGCCAAGTTATCAAACCCAATCTTCCGGCAGTGCTCCTGGATGCTCGCATGGAGAGGCATGACGACATGGCGCCCGGCTTCCCGCCGGGGCAGGCAGACATCGCCGACAACAATGACCAGACGGCCCCCGGGAACGAGAACCCGGTAGATATGCCTCCAGACCCTGTCAAGTTCCTCTAAGAAGATCTCATAGTCCTCAATCTGCCCGAGCTGTTCCTCTTTCTCGGGATATTTTTTGAGGGTCCAGTAGGGGGGCGATGTCACGACCAGATGGACGCTTTCGTCGGGAAGAAATGCAAGATCGCGGCTATCCGCATTTACAAAACGGTGGTTTGTCGGCAGGTTGCCGGAGATGGCCTCGATCTCCTTTATCAGTGAGAGATCCTTTGCTATCTTCGGGATTGCCCGCTGCCCATCAGTCCTGGCGACTTCAAAGATCTCGGCCGGCACGTAGTTCTCCAGCGGCTGATCCTGCCCGGTCTTATTGATAAAAAAAAGCCTCTCGGCAACAACGGGGAACGTTCCCGGCGGATGAAAAGGTCTTGAACTCATGGCCACTCTTTCTATGATTAATATCCCTTATTACATAACCGCACCGGAGTCCCTCCCGGCAGTGCGGCGGGCACGACCATGAACTGCAGCACGCTCGCCCATGAGCGGTTCCCGTCGCCACGGGGGCAACTTCACATCTGCACCGTCATGTTTTCCGCTTCGACCAGTGAACTACCCCGCCCTTCAGGGCGGGGCTTCCTGCTTCATGGCCAACACTTGCATCACAGCAATGTGATGTAGCGGTATCGTCTCCACAGGCTCGAAGGGCTGTTCCATCCCCACGCGGTGAATATTCACCGCAGCATTGTAATCTCGATCAGCAACAAACCCACAGTGTGGACATTCGTGGACTCTCTCAGAGAGCGTTTTTTTCACAATGCTTCCGCAGTTCGAGCACATCTGCGATGTATTCCTGGGATCGACTTTGACAAGGTTCGTACCAGCACTTTCAGCCTTGTACGCGAGGTAAGCATAGAATCTTCCCCATGAAGCATCGTGAATGCTCCTGTGTAGTCCCGGAGAGTTGCCGTTCTCTTTCAGATACTTGATATTCAGGTCTTCAACACAGATCGTTGCATAGGTGTCAACGTACCGACGCGAAAGTTTGTGCAGGAAATCGTTCTTCTGGCTCGTGATATGTTCATACGCCTTCTCCAGTTTCCCTTTTGCCTTCTTCCAGTTTTTCGAGAACCGTTGTTTCCGGGCAATACTCTGGTGTAACTTCTTGATCCGGTCAAGTGAGTGCTCAGAGAACCGGGGATTCTCGATCACCGCACCATCGCTATCGACTGCAAACGAGTTCAGACCGACATCGATACCGACAGACCGTCCTTCACGCTTTGGTGCGGAAGCCTCCTGCTCTGCCTGAACGATCACATACCATCGATCCCCGCGACGGGTGATCAGGACGCCCTTCACCGTGCCAGCGTACGGGCGGTGCAGGGTGAACGGAATCGCTCCGATCTTCGAGAACGTGATCGTGCCGTGTTCCCGGTCGATCTTGAACCCGGACTGGTTATAGTTGATCGTCCGGTATCGGAATGCGCTCTTGAACCGGAGTTTGCCTATCTTCCGTCCTCTCTTCTGTGTCTGGGAGAGTGCAGCGATGTTGCTCCAGAGGGTATAGTTCACCATCTGGAGCACTTTGGAGTACACGCCCTTCAGAAATGGATTCTCCTCTTTCAGCGTGACGATCCGCGCCTGTGTTCCTCGCATCGTCGGAGTGATCCCGTGCTCCCGCGCGGTAGTACATTCTTCGAGAAGTGTGTTGTAGAGCCACCTACAGGTATCGAGCGCACTGTTCAGCCGTGTCTCGGTGGTTGCGCCGGGATACGCCCGGTACTTGTAGGAGAGGAGCATCGACGCTGCAAATACGTTGGAGGACGAGATAGACGTTATCCATGCGGGGTGAAAGTGAATTGGGAAGGGGGCCCCGCTTTCATCCCCGGCCTGAAGACCGGGGACTTCCCGCTCTGCCCCCTTCACCCCCGAAAGTTAAAGTGCACCGTGCGGGGGGTGAAACTGAACCGGCACAGCTAAAAAAAACAGGGGCGGTGCCCCGACACTCACGCACCGACCCACTCGATCTCCGGAATGGCGCCCGCCGCCGTGACGCCGTACTGGACGACCGGCACCCACCGGTAGGCGGCGCCGTCGGCACTTACCGTCCAGAAGGTGTAGTGCGCACTCGAGAGGTCGCCGGCACTGTTCAGGTGCGCCGGTCCGAAGAGGGGGCCGCCGGACTCCTCTGCGGTTCTCCCGACCGCGGTCTTCAGCATGGCGACATCCGCGGTACCGGCCTCTGTCCTGGCCATGGCGACGATCCAGAGCGCATCATAGGTCGCGAGACCGTAACCGTCGGGGTGCCGGCCGAGGGCCTCCCGCATCTTCTGGATGGTGGCCGTGTTCGACGCGACACCCTCCTGGTTCCAGAGCGCCGGGCTGGTGAACTTCGTCTCTGCCGCGAACCGGGCGGCATTCCCCGTCGCGAGCGAGTCGAGGAGGACGCTGCCGTCGCACCCGTACCACCGGACCTTCGCCAGGTTCTCTCTCGCTACCGCCGCCTCCATGACCCTGTCCGCCTCGTCGAGGCTGACCAGGTAGACGGCGACCTTCTCTTTGCCGTGCGCCGCGACCGCCTGGGCCACCCGGGCATCGAGATCCGCTGCCACCGCACCATACTCCCCGCGGTCCGGGGTGTACCGGACGCCGTCGAGGACCTTCCCGCCACCCCTCACAAACGCCGCAGCCGTCAGCTTCTCCAGTTCATCGCCCCAGACGTCGCCGCGCCAGACCGGTACGATCGCCGTAACCCCCTGCTTTCTCAGGTGGTATGCCATGACGTCGGCCTGGTAGGTGTCCGGCGGCACGAACCGGTAGACGTTGTCGCCCGCGATCGCAAGCGACGGCGCCGTGCTCATGGTGCTGACGATCAGGATGCCGTGCTCGTCGGCATACGCCCGGACAGCCTCGAGCTCGGCGCTGGTGCCGGGCCCGATGACGATCCGGACGCCCTGCTCATCAAGCGCCCGGAGTTTCGCGAGCGCTGTGGCGGGATCGGCCTTCGTGTCCTCGATGATGATACCGACACGCCGGTCCGACCCGATAGAGGCAAAGTGGTCGTTGATATCCGCGGCCGCCACCTCGAGGGCGACCCGGCTCGCCTCCCCGCCCCCAGCGTAATCGCCGGAGAGCGGCAGGAGAGCGCCGACGACGAGGCCCAGATCCGCATCCGGCCCTGTAGGGGCCGTCTCCGACCCCATACACCCGCAGCCGAAGACTGCCGCACCAAGGAGGAGAAGCACGAATGCTGCTGAAGCGTTTCTCATAGGATTTACTCTATGAGATGAGGAATAACCATTTCGTTTTGGCCCGCAGCCCCACGGCGAATTAGACCGAAAAACAGCCAGGATGGAAGATTTTACTCCCGGAGCATCGATGACGCCTCACGCCGGGTGCGTCTTTGGCCGGCACGGACGATGCCGGGATATGCGTCTCAAAAAAAAGGGGGAAGGCAGGCTTACTGCTCCTCTCCCTCCCCCATCAGGTCCCGCGGCCTCTTCTGTATCTCCGCGTCGATGTTGGTATCGATGCTCCGTGCCGCCTCTTCCGCGGCCCTGAGCGCCTCCGGGCCCGGGATCTCCCCGAGGATATCCTCCGACGGCAGGTCCGTGCCTTCCGGGACATCCGCGGACTCTGCGGTGGCGCCGAGGTACTCCGCGGCCTGCTTGACGACGCTCGAGAGCTCGAACGGGAAGATGATCTTCGTCGCCTGACCGTCGGCCATCTTCTTCAAGGCATCGAGCGAGAGGACCGTGATTGCCCGCTTATCGAGCGGCCGGGTGCCGACCGAGAGGATGCGCAGCCCCTGCGCCTCGCCCTGCGCCTGCAGGATCCGGGAGAGCCGCTCGCCCTCCGCACGGAGGATCTTGCTCTGCCGCTCGCCCTCGGCCTCCAGGATGATGCTCTGCCGGTTCCCCTCTGCCTTGAGGATCGCCGCACGCTTCTCGCCGTCGGCGCGAAGGATCGCCGCACGCCGCTCCCGCTCGGCCGCGGTCTGTTCGGTCATCGCCTGCTTGACCGCCCCCGCCGGATCGACCTCCTTGATCTCCACCCGCTCGACCTTCACACCCCAGGCGTCGGTCTCCCGGTCCAGGATATCCCGGAGACGGGTGTTGATGATGTCCCGGTTGTAGAGGATCTCATCGAGCTCCATGTCACCGATGATCCCACGAAGACTCGTCTGCGCGAGGGCCACCGTCGCCGACCGGTAGTTCATCACCTCGAAGTAGGCCTTCTCGGGGTCGATCACCCGGACATAGACGATCGCATCGACGTTCGTCGGGGAGTTGTCCTTCGTGATCACCTCCTGCCGCGGGACGTCCATCACCTCGGTCCGGAGGTCGAGTTTCTTGACCACCGTGACCAGCGGGACCACCCACCTGAAACCGGGGTTCATCCTCCCGATGTACCGGCCCAGACGGATCTGGAGCCCCTGTTCATACGGCTGGACGATCACCACGCCGCGGGCGAATATGATGATGATGACGATGATGAGAAAGACCGTGATCAGCCCGGTCCATGGAAACTCTCCGGTTAACAGCATCTTATGTGACCTCCTTCACGACGACGTGCACCCCTTCAGAGCGAACGACGATAATTTTTCTCCCGACCGGGATCTCTCCCGACTCCGAACGGGCGCTCCACTCCATGCTCCCGAGCCGCACCTTCCCCATGAGTGTCTCCGGATCAACCGGCGCGACCACCGTCCCTTCGAGACCGACGAGCGAGTCCCGGGAGAGCGTCCTCGGCGGTTCATGACCGGGCGTGAGGCGGCTGTAGAGCCATACGGTGACCGAGGCCGCCACGATCGCCGCGAGAACCCCGATGACGAGGCCCCAGGGGGACGTGAGGATATCAACGCCGAGGAGAAGGAGAACTCCGAGGATGATCAGGACCGTCGCCGGGACGGCGATGAAGAACCCGGGCTGGTAGACCTCCACCAGGAGCAGCACCGCCCCGAGCACGATCAGAATCCAGCCGAGAGCGATCCCCTCTGCAAGCATAAGGAGGAATGGGGGCGGGCGGGATAAAAGAGTATGGAAAAATCTCCTCTTCAGGTACCGCCCGCCGGATTCAGGCGGGCAAAGAGCATCGGAGCGCCGAACGAGACCCAGGCACCGGCAACGGCAGCCTGGAGATACAGGAGGATGTAAACAACCCAGGCTGGGTCCGGCGGGATGAGGAGGCCGAACCCGAACCAGATCACTCCTGTCACGACGATCCCGATGGCGTAACGGAAGAGACGGCGAGATCCCTCCCTGACGGCGCACATGCTCCCGCGGTGATGCTCGGCGGCGGCGCCGGCGGCAAACCCGAAGAAGAGCCCTGACGCCGTGACGGCGTCCTGGAGGGAGAGTGGATGAATCGGTTCGCCGGAGCGCTCGAGCGCCCCCGCCGCCCATGACGCAGGGACCTGCCAGTCACCGAGCGAGGCGAGGGCGGCAAAGGAGAGCAGCGCCAGGACGAGGGAGCCTGTAAACGCGAGGAGCACCTGCCGGGAGAGCGGGAGGGCGGCGACCCTGCGGCCCACCGGCCCCTCTAGTGCGAGAAACCCGATGAGGACGACGAACCCGACCGCCCAGCCCGCGATGACGTCCATCGGGAAGTGGACCCCGAGCACGACCCTTGAACCGCCGATCAGAAAGATCAGAGCGATTGCAAAGAGAGAGACCCACCAACGCCGGGCGTCTGCGGCGACCAGCCCCCAGAACGTCGCCGCACCCTGGGCGTGGGCCGACGGCAACCCGAACGACGGATGACTCCCGAGCGCCCGGACCTCCGGGCTGACCCAGTAAGGGCGGGGGAGGTGGAACGCGACCTTGAGCGCCTCGTTGATCCCACCCGATATCCCCAGGAGGAGACCGAGACGGAGACCGAGGCGCGGGTCCCAGCACCAGTAGAGGATCGCGACGACGAGCAGGTAGAACTCAGGCTGGCCCAGGAACGAGAAGAACTGCATCGGGACCGCGAGCCACGCCGCCTGATCCTGAAGCATCTGGATGAGCGCAATCTGAAATTCGGTCATATCACCCCGGAGAGGTCAAGGTTCGTGAGGAGCTGGGGCATCGCCGCCGCGATCCCGTTGATGATGAACTGGATGGCTATCGCGAGCACGATGATCGCCATCAGTTTCGGGACGACCCGGAGCCCCCCTTCCCCGATGAGAGAGAAGATCCAGGGCCCGTAGATCATTCCGACGTAGGAGATGGCGAGGGCTACGACGATCCCGAGGAAGACGGCGAGGAGACCGTAGAGACCTTCCGGTCCCGAGGCGAGCAGGATCACCGTCGTGATCGTCCCCGGTCCGGCCGAGAGCGGGAAGGCCAGCGGGACAACAGAGATGTGTTCCAGGTTCTCGGCAGAGTAGGTCTCGCCCTTCGTGCCGAGCATCCCGGTCGCCACGCTGACGAGCAGGATACCGCCGGCGATCTGGAACGCCGGGACGGTGATGTTGAAGATCGTGAAGATCAACTGCCCGGTGAGGGCGAAGAAGGCGAGCACAATGAAGGCGATCTTCATGGAAGAATTTATGATCTGCCGGCATTCACACTCCGCCATCCCCTTGGTTAGCGCCGTGTAGACGGCAACCGTAGAGGCGGGATTCATGACGGCGACGATCGACGCGATCGCGATCAGGCTGAAACTCAGAAACTCGGCAAGTTGAGCGATCAGGTCCATTTCGGATCACCACGCCTGAGGGGCATCTGAGGAAGTATGCGCCCGGGTAACATAGGTAGCTTACGGTTTCCCGGTTGCAGGGGCGACGTTCGTTTTTCCTGCCGCACCCGCCTCCGGGACGTGAACGGCAGGGAATGCATCAAGGAGCGCCCGCGTCAGTTCGGCCCCGAGCGACGGCTGGACGGACTCGAGCCAGAGGAAGAACCCTGCCATATGGGGCGTTCGCCGGCTCTCGAACTTGAATCCGCCGGCCCTGTTCGGCACCATCTTGAGGTACTCCTTCTTGTTCCGGGTTCGCAGGTAGATGATCGGTCGGTATTCCGGGATGTTCACGGCCAGGATGACCTTCGAGAACTGTTTCTGGATCGTGTCCGGGTCGTAGGTCTTCCCCTTGATGCGGATAGGATATCGGGCATCGAGCATCCGGATAGCGGAGGGGTAGAGCCCCCCGAAGAGGACTTTCTTCACGATCGGCGGGATCTCGTCCGGGGTGCCGAGTTCCCCGACGCCTTGCTTCGAGGTGACGGCGGCGATGATGCTCTGCATCCGTTCGTCGTGCAGTTTCTTGTAATCGAACGGCCGGCGGGGCGGGATATCGGCGATCGAGATCAATTTCGGGTGCCGGATCTGCCGGTGCGGGCTTCGTTTGAGATCCCGGGGCCGGATCAAGGCTTTCAAATCCTCACAGGTCGGGGTGGTGAGGAGGACGTTGTCGGGCTCCTTGAGGAGGCGGCGGACGACGGCCGTCCGGGATATGTCTACCGAGGAGATGAGGAGGAACGGCACGGTCGGTTGACCATAGAGGTAACCGAAGAGCTGCTTCTTGTAGTGGATCTCCGCCTCGAACTCTTTTAGGTCGGCAGGAGAGGTGATGATCTCGCCGAACGTCAGCGCCCCGGTGTGGTCGACGAGCACCATGTCGACCTCGGCGAGATCCTGGCCGTTTCCCCTGACCTTGATATCGCCGATGTTCGAGTAGAAGAGCCCGTTTTGACCGAGCTGCGCACGTTTGACCCTCGACGGCCCGTCGGCCCCCCGGGCCACGACGGAGAGGATGAGATCGGTCTGAAGCGAGAGGTCGAGGATCATCTCGTAGACGATCGCCTCAAACCACCGCCCTTCGGCGGTTCGCATCTCGGGAAGATCCTCGGAGAAGAGCTTTTTTCTATCCGCGGGGCGCAGGTGGCGCAGCGCTCTCATGATGATCGCCCGCGTTGGCTGAAGCGAGCTGAAGTTCTTGTCGAGCCACGTAGTCATCTGTAACATTCGTTCCACACAGCTTGGGTATTGCTATCGTATTGGGGACCTGATGAGGGTCAGAGCACTTCCTGACAGGGAAGTCTATCATCCTGCAAGTGCTCATAGAGTTTCCGGTCTCCATGGCTATGAAATTACGCATGCGCTACTACCACAAGGGGCGGCGACGTGACCGCCCGCCCGGGTCCCTGCGGGATAGATCACTCGTAGCGGAGCGCCTCGATGGGGTTCAACTGCGCCGCCTTCCATGATGGGTAGAACCCGGCGACGACACTTGTTCCGATGCCGAAGGCCATCGCAAAGGCGACATACCCGATCACCACGGAGATGGGGATACCCGCGCCGCCCGAGACGGCGAAGTCGGCGAAGAGATCCGCTATGGAGGCGGAGGCATAGGAGGCGATCACGACACTCACGATGCCGCCGATGATGCTTCCCGTGACCCCGAGGATCAGGCTCTCATAGAGGAACATCCGGAGGACCTCCCGTTTTCGCGCCCCGATACTCCGCATCAGCCCGATCTCCGCCGTCCGCTCCGTGACCGATATGATCATGACATTCAGGATGCTCACGCTCGCGACGAGGAGCGACACCCCGCCGATACCCAGGAGGAAGACGTTCATGGCGTCGAGGGTCTCGTAGTAGAGTTCCAGGATCTCGCGTGAGTCCAGGATGTCCACGACCTCGCTCCTGCGGTTGATCTGCTGGTCGATGGCGGCCTTGACATCCTCGATTGCGGAGAGGTCGCTCACCTTCACGACGACACGGGTGTAGTCCTGCGGCCCATGTCGCTCCGTGTACCAGTCCTCCGTGACGATGATGGCATAATCGGGGTTGATGTCGATGCCCATCCCCCGCTCTGCCGCGACCCCCAGGACACGGACGCTCTCGCCCCCGACCTCGATGCGGCTTCCCGGGTGAAGGTTGAGTTCGTCGGCAAGGAGCGAGCCCACCATCACGCCCGAAGACCTTCCCCGGGGGTAGAGGCCCGCCTCCAGCTCGATCAAGGACGGGATGTCGGTTGCGGGCATGACATATATCGTTGCGTAGCCGCTCGTATCCCGCACCCGCAGCCGGTCGGACGTAACGATCATGGGAACGACACGGTGCTCTCCCGCGGCCTTCTCTATCAGCCCCACGTTCTTCGTGGAGATGCTCGCCGCAAGGGCACTTCGGGGATCGAAGGGATCGCCGCTCGATGCCGCGAGGTGGGGGGTGACGAGCACGGTGTCGCTCACGTCCGCGACCATCCCACCGACGAGCATCGAGAGGCTGCTGCCCATGATGCCGAGGGAGGCGATCGCGACGACACCGATGACGATGCCGACCGTTGCAAGGAACGACCGGGCTCTGTGCCGCCTGAGGTTCCGGACCGCGAGATCGATGAAGATCATGCCCTGCACCCCTATTTCTGCCTCATCGCATCGACCGGGGCGAGGTTTGAGGCTCTCCACGCCGGGTAGAACCCGGCGGCGATACTCGTTCCTATACCGAACGCCATTCCAAAGATGATGAACCCGACCGCACTCTGGTCGAAGACCGTGAAGTTCTCGCCGAAGGTCGTCCCGGTCGTGGCGACCTCGATCGCGGCAACGCTGATCAGGTAGCCGAAGGCGGTGCTCAAGATGCCGCCGACGACGCTTCCGATGACCCCGAGGATCATCGCCTCGTAGAGGAACATCCGGAGGATCTCCCCGCGCAGCACCCCGATGCTCCGCATGACGCCGATCTCTCTGATCCGCTCGGTCACCGAGATGTACATGACGTTCAAGATGTTGACGGCGGCTACGACGAGGGCAATCCCGCCGATGCCGAGGAGAAAGGCCGTGATCTGATCGTAGATCTCCTCGTACTGCCCGAGCATCTCGCGCGAGTCGGACACGTCGACCAGATCCTCGCGCCGGTTGATCCGGATCTCGATGGCATCTTTTACGGCATCGATCTGCTCCACATCGCCGACCCGGACGATGACCATCGGGTAGGAATCCTTCGCCCCGAAGTGGCTCTCGTACCAGCCGTCGGAGACGACGATCGCGTAATCCGGGTTGATGTCAAACCCCATCCCCCGCTCCGCAAGCACGCCCGCCACCCGGACGTCCTCACCCCCGATCGCGATCCTCGAACCCGGGGCTATGCCGTACTCCCGGGCGAGGTGGATGCCGACGAGCGCGCCCGCCTGGTTCTGCCGGAGATGCTGTCCCTCCGCGAGATTGAGCAGGACGGGGATATCCCCCGGTTCGAGCCCGATGATCTGGGCATACCCGCTCTCGCCGCGGCCGAACTCAACCTTGTCCGCCCCCTGGAGCACCGGGATCGTCCGGTGCGGGTTTGCCGCCCGCCGGATCTCCTCGACCTCGCGGGCGGGGATGGTGGCGTCCACCACCGTCCGCGGGTCTCCGGCGAAGGTCCCGCCGATCGCGGTGTGCGGCGTGACCACGACGGTGTCCCCGACATCGGTGATGATGTTCGCGGCGAGGAGGTTGATGCTGTTGCCCATGACGCCGAGAGAGGCGATCGCGACGACACCGATGACGATCCCGATGATCGAGAGGGTTGAGCGTATCCAGTGTCGCCGGAGGTTTCTCGTCGCGAACGAGAAGAACACTAAGCCACCCTCCCGTCGACGATCCGGATCGTGCGCCGCGCGTATGCGGCGACCCCTGGATCGTGGGTGACCATGACGACGGTCTTACCCTCCCGGTTCTCTGCCGCGAGAATCTCCATGATCGCCGACCCGGTCTTCGAGTCAAGGTTGCCGGTCGGCTCGTCGCAGAGGAGGAGGTCGGGGTCGTTGACGAGCGCCCGGGCGATCGCGACCCGCTGCTGCTGCCCGCCGGAGAGTTCGGCCGGTTTATGGGCGAAGTGGGTTTCGGCGATCCCGACGGCCGTGAGGACCTCGATCGCGCGGCGCCGGCTCTCCTCCCGGCCGGTGGTGAGGAGGAGGGGAAACTCGACGTTCTCGACCGCCGAGAGAAGCGGGATGAGGTTGAACTGCTGGAAGACGAACCCGATGCGGTCGCGCCGGAGCCGGGTGAGGTCGTCGTCGCTCATCCCCGAGATCTCCTGCCCGGAGAGGAAGATCTCCCCGCGGGTCGGGACGTCGAGGCAGCCCATCAGGTTCAAGAGCGTCGACTTCCCGGAGCCCGAAGGCCCCATCACGGCGATGAACTCGCCCGGATCGACGGTGAGCGAGACACGGTCGAGCGCCACGAGATCGCCCGCCGGGAGGGGGTAGATCTTGCTGACCTCCTCGAACCGGAGGATGGGTTCACCGCTCACCGCCGCCTCCGGATATACCAGAGGACCACAAGGCCGGCGGCGATGGCGGCCAGCGCCATGACGGCAACGGCCACGATGGGTAGCCCGGTATCGCCGGTCTCCTCAGCGGTGCGGTTCTCGAGCGAGATCGGCCGTGCAGCGGTGTAGGGGTTGCCGTCGCCGTCCCGGTACTCGATGACGAGCGGGATCTCCTCCACGGTTCCGTCGGTCTTGAACGTCACCTCGAACGTCGAGATGTCGTCGGGATCGAGCGTCCCGGCGACGTAGACCCGGAAGGGATCGACCGGCGTTGCGGGGGCGCCCGCGGAGATGATGACCGATCGGGCGGGCTCGAACCCCGCGTTCATGACGTCGCCCGTCGCGCGGTAGGCATCTCCCTCCACAACGATCTCGACGTTGGTGACGATGAGATCGGCCTGCTTCTTGTCCTCGCCGAACGCGACCGGCAGCACGAGATCCACGGTGTGAGCGTTGATCCCGTTGCGCCAGACCACCTGGAACGTGACGTTCGTCTCCGCTGCCGGGGTCAGGTTGAAGGCGGCGGTTCCGGACGCATCGGGTTCGAGGGTGCCGATGAACGCGCTCTCTGGCGTGACGGAGAAGTCCGCGCCCCGGGGGATCACCTGGACACCGGAGGCGGCGTTCGACCGCGGGTTCGCCACCAGAACCGTGATGCCGGCCGTCCGGGACCCGGAGAAGGTCTCGGGCCTCTCGAAGACCGACACCCCAAGCGGGGTGCCGTCGACCCTGACCGGAACCGGGTGGGTGAGGGTTCCGTTCTCCCGGAGATCGAGGGAGAACCGCGGATAGTATGTCCCGTTCGGCGCATCCGCCCGGACGGCGAAGGTGAACGTCCGGTTGAGGCCGGCCCCGAGAGCCCCGACCGAGGGGTAGGGCTCGCCCGTCGGGACGACGCCGTCCCCGTAGAGGCGGGCGCCGCCGAGCGGGAGGGTGTACGGGCCGGTGTTCTGCACAGTAACCGTCACAAAGCCCGCGTCGCCCGGCATCAGCACCTCAGGCTCGACCGCAACGGACGTCACCGTTACGTCGCCCTGCGCCCCCACGACCGGGGAGGAGACGAGAAGGCAGACCAGGACGAACGTGAGGAGGGCGAAACCAGATTCCACACGGAAGAATGGAGAGGGCCTCTACTTCAACGTTATCCCCGCACCACCCCCGAGCCGGCATAAGACCTTTGACGGCAGAGAGCGATAGTTTCTGGAACAACCATCACCCCGCCGGGGTGCCGAGGAGAGCATGGGACTGAATAAGATCTATATCATCGGCCACAAGCAGCCCGACACCGACAGCATCTGCAGCGTCATCGGCTACGCCGAGCTCCTGAACCGCGCCGAGCCCGGGAAGTACATCCCCGCCAGGTGCGGGGAGGTGAGCCCAGAGACACGGTTTGCACTCGATACGTTCAACGCCGAGGCGCCGGTCTACGTAGCGAGCGTCGAGCCCACCGTATCGGATATACCGCTCGATACCCGGAGCGCCCGCCAGGACGTTCCGACGATCGACGTCGCCGCCCTGATGGACACCTACGACATGCGAAACATGCCGATCACAAACGGGGACGAGACTCTGGTCGGTCTCGTGAGCGAGTACGGCCTCGCCCGGTCTTACGTCAGAAAGAACCCCCGGGAACAGCTCTCGCTCATCCCGATGCCGCTCGAGACCCTCGCCCGCATCCTGGATGCCCGAATCTTCGTTTCGTCGCGCGAGGCGCTCGGGCAAGCCCGGGTCTACACCGTCATCGACGCCCTGCACGTCACCCTCTCCCGGATGACGCCCGACGACATCGCGATCGTCGGGGACAACGAACCCGCCCAGCTCGCGCTGATATCGGCAGGGGTCGCCGCGCTCATCATCGCCGAAGGGGCGCCGGTGGGCGAGCGGGTGATCGATGCCGCGCGGACAAGAGGGGCCTCGGTACTCGCGACGACGCTCGACGCCTTCAGCGTCGGGAAGATGATCAGCCTCTCTCTCCCCGCGAGCATGATCATGGAGACCGACATCCCCACGGTGCGTCTGGACGACTCGCTTGAATACGCAAAGAGCGTCGTCTCGAACTCCAAGTTCAGGACGGCCTGCGTCGTCGGCGACGAAAGGCAACATATCGGGCTCGTATCCCGGACGACGCTGATGCAGGATGTCCAGAAGTCGGTGATCCTCCTCGACCACAACGAGTACTCGCAGGCCGTGGACGGGATCGAGCAGGCGGATATCCTTGAGATCATCGACCACCACCGCCTCGGGGCGATCTCGACCTTAAAGCCGGTGCGGTTCCTCAACGACCCCGTGGGGTCGACCTCGACGATCGTCGCGAACAAGTTCATCGAGGCCTGCGTGGAACCCACGCCGTCGACCGCCGGGCTCCTTCTCTCGGGGGTTCTCTCGGACACGATGGTGATGAAACTCTCGACGACCACCCCGGCGGATATCCGGGCGGCCGACTACCTCGCGGGGATCGCCGGGGTCGACCCGGCCGAGTATGGGCCGGAACTGATCCGGAAAGGCATGGACCTCGACAGCCTCCCGAAGGATGAACTCCTCACCCGGGATATGAAGCGCTACAACCTCTTCGGGAAGAGCATCATGGTCTCGCAGGTGATGGCGTCGTCGTTTGATTTCGCAGAGACCCACGCCGCTGAGATCCGCAAGGAGATCGAGCGCCTCCGGACGACGATGGGGGTCGACTGCTTCTTCGCCCTCTTTACGAACGTCTTTAGTAACGCAAGCGATCTCTTCGCCGCCGGGGATGAAGCCTGCATCGCCAAGATGGACCTTCGGGACCAGCCCGTCCGGCTCGAAGGCGTCATGTCCCGCAAAAAAGATTTCATCCCGAAGTTCGGGCATATGTTCCGGCAGATCTAACAACAAGCCACTTCCCTTCGCGGCTTCGTGTGGGGCTGTATTGTTATCCCCGGCAAGTAACTCACGCGAAGCCGCGAAGAACGCGAAGATCGGTTTATTTGAGAGCAACTTCCCTTCGCGTTCTTCGCGTGAGGCCATATTGCTGTCGCCCCTATTACTACCCACGAATTTCCGTGTATGGGTATAGCAACGCCTCTTCGCGTCCGTCGCATGAGGCTCTACTATTACTCCTAGGCTCACTCGTTCTTCTTCTTGAGCAGCCCGGCAGCGTAGCGGGCGAGCCCGTAGACGCCGTCGGTCGAGGGGTGGACCTCGACGATCTCGTCGAAGTCATCGACGGTGATGCCCTGCTTCATCAGGTAGCCGATGTAGGAGAGGAGGAGCGACGCCCCGGGAACGGCGGCGGCCGCCCCGAGGAGCCGGCCGCTCCCGGGATCGACCCGGATCTGGGCAAGCCCCGCCCAGCCGCCCGCGACGTCCCAGAACGAACCGGGGCCCGCAGGCGCGGGGGCCGAGAGGGTGATACCTCCGTCGCCGCCGGCGGTCGCGGCGAAGGCGTAATCGTAGCGGAGGCTCATCCCCTGCGGAATGCCCTCGTAGTCCATGACGGTCTCGCGGCCGAGGATGTTCTCGGCCGCCACCACGCCCTCCCTCCGGGCCGCGGGGGTGAGGAAAGGCGGGCCGATGACGTCGCCGGCGGCGTAGACGCCCGGAACACTCGTGCGCATCCGCCGGTCGACGATGACCGCCCCGTCCGGGCGCTTCGCGGGCCCCTGGAGCATCTCCGAGTTGGGGACGAGCCCGGTTGCAAGCAGCACGGCATCGGCCTCGATCTCCTCGCCGCCGGCCAAAATGACCGAGCGGACCCGTCCGCCGCCTTCGATGCTCGTAACCGGAGTTCCCTCGCGGATTCCGACCCCGGCGAGATCGCGCAACGCCGCGGAGCGCATCTTCTCGTCGAGGTCCCGGAGCAGCCCGTGCCGGGCGATGATATCGACCTCGACACCAAAGGCGTGGAATATATGGGCGAACTCCGCCGCCACCACCCCGCCGCCGATGACGGCCATGCGGCGGGGGAGGTCGGCCATGGTGGGGAGCGTCCGGTAGGTATGGACGCCGGAGAGGTCGGTGCCGGGGATATCGGGGATTGCCGGCCGCGACCCGGTGGCCGCGAGGACCGCGTCCGCCCGGACCTCCTCGTCGCCGATGAAGACCCGGTTCCCCTCCAACCGGCCTTCGGCCCCGTAGACGATCTCGACCCCCGCCCGGCGGGTCTCCGCATCAAGAACCGAGGAGAGTTTATTCTGGACTTCGGAGAGCTGCTTCCGGATGGCCGGATACGAGACAGTCGGCACAGAGTCCAGGATGCCGAGGTCCTTCTGGGTCCTGGCGCACTCGATGAGCCGTGCAACGTCGTTCAAGGCACAGATTGTCATGCACCGCTCGTGAAGGCACTGTCCCCCGATGCTGCGCTGCTCGACGAGCCGGACATCCTTCCCCGCCTGCGCGAGGTGGATCGCCCCGAGCCTTCCCGCGGGCCCGCCGCCGATGACGACGATCATGATCTCTCCCTACAGCAGTTCGACGCCTTCGTCCATCGGCATCGAGAGGATCTCGCCGGTGAACCCGTTGACCTCGACGATCTTACTCCCGCCCCGCACCTGCCAGACCGGGACGTAAACGGCCTCGATATCGACCTTGATGTTGCTACGATCGGGTTTGAGGGTCTTCTCCTCGTAGAAGATGGCGTCGCCCTTCTCGTAGCGGAACCGCACCCTCTGGGTGAGGCGGTCGATGATGTCCCGCACGAGTTGCTCCTCCACGTCCTCCCGCACGAGCCGGGTGGCGACGATCTCGGAGCCGAACGGAACCGGGCCGCGCTCGATATCGTCGGGATTGATCTCCATCTTCAGGCCGTTGATGGCATTGACCGCTCCGGTGCCCTCGGCGTCGAAGGAGACCAGCCGGTCTTTCACCTCGCGCTCGCCGGTGCTCACGTAGCGGTAGTTCCAGTAGGGGATGAACCGGCACTTCGCCGTCCCCTGCAGCCCGGCGATACCGCAGGCGCGCATCTCGGAGATTTTCAGCGGGAGATGAGGGAGCGCCGGCCCATCCTGCAGCTCTTCCTTCACCGCCGCAGGAGAAGCCTCGATCTGCCCCCGCCAAGCCGTCCGGGCCGGGCCGGGGAGGTTCAGGACCAGGGTCTGTCCGAGCACCTCCGCGAGCGCGGCCCTGCCCGCGTAGCAGGCGAACTCATCAGGCCCCCACCGGATGCAGTCCTCTGTCTGCACCGCCGGATCGAGGGTGAAGAGCAGTTTCCTGCAGGCCCAGTCATCCTCACCGATGCGCAGGCGGTAGATCATCGAATCGAAGCTCCCAATCGTCTCCGGATCGTCCGAGCAGAGCACCACCAGGGCGTCTTCGTTCCCGACGGCGGAGAGATCCAACGGGTCGCCGACCTCCTCAACGTCGTAGGAGGCCGCGGCAAGGATCCGCTTCAGCACGTTCCGGGCTTTTTCCCGAGTCCCACTCTCCATTCATCTTACAATATCACAGGGAGATAGAACAAGTTTTCCCTTCGAGGAGGGTTGGCGGCTGTTAACGGGGCAGGAGAAAAGCGTGACCCCGGGATGCGCGGGACGGCGAAAGGGTGGCGGCGCCCTGAGTTTCTCTCGGCAGAATCCGTCGGATCCGGAAGACAACACATTTTTCTTCTGCAGAGCAAGAGATCTGATGATGCACGCTCCCCTGAAGTTCACCAACCACCGCATCGAGGAGTACGCGCTCAAGGTGACCTACCGCCCTGAGGACGACACGGGGAAGATCATCTACAACCTCTCGCTCATCGAGAGCCCCGACCTCGAGTTCGCGCTCTCCGTCATGAAAGAGGCGCACAGACGGGGCATCACCATCAGCGACCGGTTCCTGGTCGCCGGGCCGGGGGAGCAGGTCGGCGGCTTTATCGTGCCGGACGGGCGGCACGCCATCTGCACGATGTGCAGTATCACGCTCGACGCGCTTCTTCTCCAGCGCGGCATCCCGGCGAGCCCGATCGGGGGCGGGATCGTCGAGGTCGACGGGAGGGTTGCGCAACGGTTCACGAGCCTGATCCTCTACCGCGACACCACGCTCGATCCCCTCGAGGTCCTCATCTCCCAGGAGGCCACGTCGATCCTCGACGTCATGGATCACGGAAAGGGCAACATCCTCGCAAACATCAGGGAGTGCCACATGGAGGCCGAACACCTCCTGGGTACGGTGCTCGATGAACTTGCGTCCATAGGGTTCTCCGGTATCCTGGACGTCGGCGCCCCGAACGTCCCCCTGCTCGGGGTCCCGGTGAGCCCGCAGTACCTGGGCGTGGCGATGGTCGGCGGCACAAACGCTATGGCGGCCGTACGAGAGACCGGGCGGTCGGTCGTGACCCGGGCCCTCAAAGGGCTGATCGATATCCAGGCAATGGGCTACCTCGACGACTACTGAACCGCAATCTTCGTCCATTCCATGACGGTGGCGATATGCCGCCGCACGAAGAGGGCAAGCCCCGCGGACTCAGAATAGAGGGCGGAGGGCTGACCGTCGGCTCCTTCCATCCAGAGCAGCGCCCGGGTATCGTCCACTAAAAAGACGCCCGACCTTTCGTACGGCAGCAGTTTCTCAGCTAAGATTGGGGTTTTGTAGAGAGAGGCGAGAGAGATGATATGGAGACGGAACCGGGAAGGCTGCTCGTCCGCCCAGCGCTCGGTGACGATATCGACCTGCACGGAGCCGGGAACGGGATCGAGCAGCGGGAGGACGCTCCTCTGGAGGAGATCCCCCGATGCGAGCAACTCCACACTCCGCTCCGCACTCTTGAACATTCCTGCAAGGCGGGTTCTGATATTCTCTTCGCCGTAGATCGTCCAGACCAGTTCCTGGCCGCCCGGGCCTTCCAGTTCCTTCTCCCGGTAAACGGCTTCGAGGCCCTCCCGGGCGCTCTCTGCGTCGCTCTCAATCCGGCGCATCAGGTTCTCGACGCCCTGGTCGGGAGGAACCGCATCGAAGCGTTTGGGTGTCGTGTGCGAGACGCTGACCAGTTCCTTCTGGACGAGCCGGTCGAGGACCGGGTAGACGGATGCGCGCGGCACGCCGGAGATCTCGTGGACTTCCGTCGCGGTCGCTCCCGCCGTTCTGAGAAGCCCTATGTATACGAGAGCTTCGTACTTCGTAAGTCCCAGCGATTTGAGGGAGTCGAGGAGGTGGACGGGAACGTCCCGGAGTGCCTTCATTCCATCATGTATATATACTGTTCAGCAATAAATGTTGTTGCTAAAATAACAACAAGGTGAAGAGATGCGTTGGCAATACCTACCCGTACTGATGCTCCTGCTGGCACTCCTGGCTGCGCCGGGGGCGGCACAGGGTGTTAAATACCTCTATGGAAGCCCCGATCTGTCGGCAACAATCTCCGGTACCAACCAGTTTGCACCGGGGGACGAGACCCAACTTGGGGTCATCATATCCAACAGCGGCCTGAATACCCACAAGATGGTCGGTTCGACCCTCGTCACGCCCGACGACCAGCCGAACACCGCAAAACTGGTCACCGTGACGCTCAAGAGCAGCGACGCGCCGTTCACCGTCAAGACGGACCCCCAGTTCGTGAGAGACATCGCGGGCGGCGCCGCCGCGAACGCCGTCTTCAACGTGAAGGTGGCGGATTCTGCCGAGCCGGGCACATACACGCTGCCGCTCGAGGTGACCTACACCTACCTGCAGGACGCTGAAGATTACGGCGACGTTCTCCGCTACAACTACCAGAAGAAGACCCTGACCCTGCCGCTCACCGTGCGGGTCACGCCCGACCTCCAGGTCGAGGTCCTTGATGTCCGCTCCGAGTCGCTGAACGTCGGCACGGAAGGCTACGTCTACATGACCCTGAAGAACGTCGGTCACGAGACGGCAGAGAAGGCGATCGCGATGGTCACGAGAAGCGGCTCGAGCCCGCTCATCCCCACCGACGGCAACGCATACATCGGGACGTTTGGACCGGGCGAGACGGTGGACGTGAAGTTCAAGGTCTCGGTCGCGAACACCGCAGAGCCCCAGTCCTACCCGCTGGACGTCGCGGTCACCTACGAGGACTACGAGGGCAAGACGGTGACCTCCAGGCCGGCGACAATCGGCCTTCCCGTAGGCGGCAAGATCGCCTTCGAGGTCGTCTCACCTCCGCAGACGCTCTACCAGGGCCAGAAGAGCATCCTTGAAGTCGAGTACAGGAACTCCGGGGCGGCAACGGTCTACAATGCCCAGGCACGGATCAGCGCCGTCGACCCCTTCACCAGCAGCGACGACACCGCCTTCCTCGGCGACCTCGCTCCCGGCGAGACCGCGACGGCAAGGTTCGAGGTGAACGTCGACGGTGCCGGCACCGCGAAGGAGTACGGGATCGACTCCGAGATCCGCTACCGCGACAACCTCGACAACAGCAAGATATCGGACAGCATGAAGGTGCGGGTTGCGCTCGAGGAGAGGCAGGGCACGCTCTTCACCAACCCGGTCTTCCTGATCGCAGTCCTGGCCGTCATCGTCGGTGCAGGGTATTATATATTCGTGTACCGTAAGAAACAGAGATGAACGGGTACTGGGACGGCCCTAAGCCGGAGCCGCAGGTAAGGATAATCGAGGAAATGCGGGAGGTGCTCGCAGATCCGACCTGTACCTCCGATCACCCCCTCTATTTTATGTACCGGGATCTCGCCCGGAATGAGAGCGACCGGGAATGGCTCCGGCAGCAACACATTCGCTACGATATCACCGTCATTCCTGCCCGGACACTCTGCGGGGAGTACGTCAAGACAAAGGGCCACTACCACACCGAGAACCTGGCAGGGGAACTCTACCCGGAGATCTACGAGGTGCTCGAGGGGACAGGGCACTACCTCCTCCAGACCCGCGATGCCGACGACGTGGTGATGATCGAGGCGTCCGCCGGTGACAAGATCCTGATCCCGCCGGGCTACGGCCACGTGACGATCAACCCGGCAAGAGAGGATCTCGTGATGGCGAACCTCGTCTCGTCGGAGTTCTCAAGCAACTACGGCCCCTACGCGGACCTGAAAGGAGCCGCGTACTATGAGATGGAGGGCGGGGCGCTGGTGAAGAACCCGCGCTACCCCGACGCGCCCCCGGTGCGCTACTGCAACCCGATGGAGGTCCCGGAGATCGGGATCGAGAGAGAGGTCGGGCTCTACGACCTGATCGGGCGGCCCCGGTCGGTCGCGTTTTTGAATCACCCGGAGCAGTTTATGGAGATATTCGCCGACGTGACCGGCGGGTGTCTCGCGATGCGGTAGAGGGGCGAGGCGCTGGTCAAGCGACGTTAACCTCTACCGCCTGCCGTTTTAGAACATTGCATATTCTGTAGACGGATTTCCAATAGGTATCGCCACGCACTGCCCTGCCCCTCGAGGGGCGGGAGTGGGGGGCTAGAGATATTCAGGACGGATAGAGACAGGGGAGGGGGGATGCTCCCCCCTCCCCGTCGGCCCCACCCCCAGTGGCGATACCCCCACGGTCCACTGCATGGGAGATCCCGGAAAAGATAGATAGCCAACTCGCTCCCGGGACACGGCTTCCCACCGGCTATCGCCACGCACTGCCCTCGCCCCTCGGGGCGGGGGAGGAGGCCGGAGGCCGGGCGGGGTGGGGGCTACAGTGCTCCTTTACGTTGCAGAGACAGGGGCGGGCCGTCTCCCCGATGGCGATATCCAGAGGGTATCGGTTGATGGGTTGAGCGAGTAGAACAAAATTGCCTCGGAATTCACCCTATAAATAGGGTGATCCCGGAAACGTTCCATTTGACGCTTCACCCCTGCGGTTGGTAGACACACACCAATCCCCTATCAGGCGCCTTCCACTCAGGCTCCCCGCCGAACCTCGTCAAGTACCTGGCACGTCCGGCAGATCCGCCCGCACGGCTCACCGCACCGCTCGCAGACCCGGAGCCCTTCGCCGGTAACCCTCTCCGGCTCCCGGAGGGCCTCGCCCAGGTTCACAAGCGAGTACTTCGTCGCCGGGTGGCGGTAGGTGTAGTCGTCGAGGATGCCGCGGACGTCTCCCCGGAGAGCGTCGCCCGCGTAGGGGCAGCCCGCAAGGTCGAACCCCTCGACGTGGAGGAAGGCATACAGCGCCACCTCACGCTCCGGGATGTACATGAACGGCTTGATCCGGGGAACCATCCCCTCAACCTCCCGCATGGGGCGGGTGAGCCGGTCGGCATCACCCCGGAGAGCGTTCATCAGGACCGACTGGGCCTCGTCGTCCAGGTTGAACCCGTAGGCGAACTTCGTGACCCCATGCTCGCGAGCGATCCGGTTCATCAGCGCCCGGCGGAGGACGCCGCAGTAGGAGCAGGAGAGCCGGGTTCCCCTTCTTTTTACGATCTCATCGAGCGTGATCCTGTACTCGTCGACGAATGTTGCCGTCACCCAGGGGACGCCCATGTTCTCCGCGATCTCGCGGGCCTGGTTCGGGTCACGGTAGCCGGATATCCCCTCGTCCACCGTGATCGCCATCAGCCGAACGTCACGGCGCTCGCCGAGGAGCCGGTGGAGGAAGAAGAGGACGGCGCTCGAATCCTTCCCCCCCGAGAGCGCCACCGCCACCGTATCTCCGGGCCTGATCCAGCGGTGCTCCCGGATCGCCCGCTTCGCCTTCGCCTCGAAATCCCGGTTGAAGTGCTGCTCGCAGAGGTGCAGCCCGGAGTATCGCTGGAAAAGAATCGCGTCGCGGTGGCACTTGCTGCACTTCATGTTTTCTCGATCATCCTTTTATCACCGCGCTACATAAATGGTGTAGAAGATGCCTGTTCCTGCAGAATACGTGCGATCCCTGCACGCCTACGAACTCCGGATCCTGCTCGCCCTCGAACGTCTCATGCGCCGGTACCGGTGGGTGCCGCTCGAGGTGCTCAAGTCGTCCACAAGGTTCTCGGAGTCCGAGCTCTCCTATCGTCTGGGCAGGCTGATGGCCATGGATATGGTCAGGTACGAGAAGACCCCCTACGAGGGTTATGCGCTCGTCTTCAACGGCTACGACACCCTGGCCCTCCACACCCTCACCCGCCGGGGCACCGTCCAGGCGCTCGGGACGCTGATCGGCGTCGGGAAGGAGTCGGAGGTCTACGAGGCGATGGGGCTCGGGGTCGTCGTGCTGAAGTTCCACCGGGTCGGGCAGCGGTCGTTCCAGTCCGCCCGCGTGAAGCGCGGCTACATGCCGGAGACCGGGCACTGCCCCTGGATCTTCGCCTCCAGCAACTCGGCGAAGATGGAGTACGACGCGTTGAAGACCCTCCACCCCGCCGTCTCGGTTCCGCTCCCGATCGACCAGAACCGGCACGTCGTGGCGATGTCGTTTGTCCCCGGCGTCAACCTCTCGCGGGCCGACCTCGCAGAGCCCCGGCCGGTCCTCGATGCGATCCTCGAGAACCTCCATGAGGCTTATCGCCTCGGCATCATCCACGGCGACCTGAGCGAGTTCAACGTCATGGTCGACGATGAGCAGTGCTGGCTGATCGACTGGCCGCAGTGGGTGGAGACCGCCCACCCGAACGCCGATGAGATCCTGGCACGCGACATCGAGAACATCCTCCAGTACTTCAAACGGAAATACGGCATCGAATACGCCTTCGACGAAGCACTGGCAAGGGTGGTGGGGTGAAGGTCTTCGGGATCGACATCATCAAAGGCTCAGTCCGTTCCCGTACCCGACGACCGGTCTACGCTCTCGCCCGGGTGGAGGACGGGGAGGTCCTGGGCGTCGAGGAGGTGACCGGGTTCCGGCTCCAGCGCCTCCTCGCCGCCGAAGAGCCCGATATCCTCGCGGTGGACAGCCTCCAGGAGATCGCCGCCGACCAGCGCGAACTCCACGCCTTCCTCCAGTCGCTCCCCCCCGCAACGAAACTCGTCCAGGTGACCGGCGGCGAGCGCACAGAGAGCCTCGGGAAGGTCGCCGCCCGCTACAACATCAGTTTCAACAAGTTCGACCCCAACGCCGAGGCGCGGACCACCGCCCGGGTGGCCGCGCTCGGGGCGGGCGTCGAGGTGATCGCGTTCGAGAACACCACCGACATCACGGTGAGCCGGCACCGCTCGCCGGGCCGGGGCGGGTGGAGCCAGAACCGTTACGCGAGGAAGATCCACGGCGGCGTGCTGCAGACGGCCCGGGAGATCGAGGGGCGGCTCCGGGGCGCCGGCCTCGACTACGAGAAGAAGGAGACGAAGGCCTTCGGCGGCTACTCAAGGGTCGCGTTCCGGGTCAGGGCCCCCCGGGAAATGGTGCCGGTTCACTCAACCCGGGGCGCCGACGTCCAGGTGCGGGTGGCAGGAAGGCAACTCGACCGGATACGGTTCGAACCCCTCTCCGGCCGCCCCCGCTACCTGATCGTCGGGCTCGACCCGGGGACGACCACCGGGATCGCCGCCGTGGACCTCGACGGGAACCTGGTTCTCCTCTCGAGCTCGCGGCAGATGACGATGTCCGATATCGTCGAAGAACTCTATCGTGCGGGAAAACCGCTCATTGTCGCCTCCGACGTCCGCGAGATGCCCTACTCGGTCGAGAAGATCCGGCGGGCGTTCAACGCCATCCCCTACACCCCGAAGCAGTCGCTCTCGGTGGAGGCGAAGTATGACCTGACCGCGCCGTTCTCCTACACCAACGACCACGAGCGCGACGCCCTCTCTGCGGCGCTGGACGCTTACCGGAGTCTCCAGAACAAGTTCCGCAACATCGCAAAGAGGGTGGGGCCGGGCTACGACCTCGACGAGGTCCGGGCGCGGGTGCTCCGGGGCCAGCCGCTCGATACCGTTCTTGCAGACCTGAAGGGAGCTCCGGCGGCAAAGAAGGAAGAGGCACCGGCGGCGGAGGCCGAACCGGAGCGGACGGTCGAGGACGAGCGGGTGATGGCGCTCGACGGGATGGTGAAGCGGCTCCGGAGTTACGTCCAGGAACTCCAGGAAGAACTCCGGGAGCGCGACCGGGAGGGGGAGCGCCTGCGAGCGGCCGTACGCCGGGCGCGATCCGCGACGGAGCGCAAGATCCGCCGGGACGCGGAGCTGGCGGCGAAGGACGCGACGATCGAGAGCCTGCGCGAGCAACTCCGGGGCGAGCGGCGGCGGTCCCGGCAGCTGAAGAAGCGCCTGGAGAGGATGCAGAAGGTCGCGAAACTCGAGATATCGGAGGACTACACCCCGCTCAAGGTGCTCGACTCCCTCACCCGCGAAGCGGTGCGGGCTCTCCAGGAGGGGATCGGCATCGCCGGAGGAGACGTCCTCTACGTCCCGCGAACGCACGGCTGGGGGCGCGGCGTGGTGAAGGACCTTGCCGGGACAGGCGTCCGGGCGCTGATCGCCGGGGGGGAGCCGCCCGACCCGAACCTCGTCCGGATCGCACGGGAGGGCGATCTTCCCCTCCTCCGGGAAGAGGCTGTCCGGCCGGATATCCGCGGCAGGACCGGGGCGGCGCTCTCCCGCGCCCTCGATGAAGCGATCGCCGAATGGGAGGAGGAGCAGAAAGAGTTCCGGCGCGAGCAGGAGGCCGAGCGCCTCGAGTATCTCTTCAAGGAGTACCGGAGCGAGCGAGAGAAGGAGGTGCGCCGCGGTGGATGAGCGAGGCCTGCACCGGCTGATCGGGACGATCATCGGCCCGGAGCGACTCAGTGACGACTGCGCCGTCATCCCCTGCGGCGACCGCCTCATGGTCGCGAGCACCGATATGCTCCACGAGACGACCGATTTTCCGGCCGGAATGACCGACTGGCAGATCGGCTGGATGACGACGGCAGTCACCCTCTCGGACATCGCGAGCATGGGCGCGGCGCCGGGAGAGGTGCTCCTCGCGGTCGGCCTCGATAAACCGGAACGCCTCAGGGGCATCATGGAGGGCGCCCGGGACTGCTGCACCGCGTTCGGCGCCGAACTCGTGGGCGGCGATCTCGATGCTCACCGGGAGCTGACGATCGTGAGCACGGGACTTGGGCTCGTCGCCCCCGAGCACCTCGTCCGGAGGCGGGGGGCGCGGCCGGGGGACGTCATCGCCGTCACCGGGCCGCTCGGGGAGGCCGAGGCCGCTCTCGCCGGCCACGACCGGCACCGAAAGGAACTCCTCGAACCGCAGCCCCGGGTCAGGGAGGGGCAGGCGCTCGGCCGGGCCGGGGTCTCGGCGATGATGGACATCTCCGACGGTCTCATTCTCTCGCTCCACGACCTCCTCGCCGTGAACGACTGCGGGTTCTCTATCGATACCGCCCGCCTCCCGCTCCCGGCAGGCGTCCCGGAGGAGGAGGGGCGGGAACTCGCGCTCTACGGCGGGGGGGACTTCGAACTCCTCTTTACCGCTCCCGCCGGTATCCTTCCGGTTCCGGGGGTTACTGCACACGTCATCGGGGAGGTCGTAGCAGAGCGAACTGTCCTCGCGGACGGAAAGCCGCTCGAACGCCGGGGATACCTGCACGAGTGGAGCGGGTAGTGCCCGCGGTATCCAGTATCTCCAGGCCAACGGTTGACCCCATGAGAAGCCATGGGTTTCAAGGCACGATGCTCCTACGGAGCAGGGTTGGAGCGTCGAAGGCGCGACTCGCGAAAAACACGAAATTCAGCGCACGTTATAGGTGACCGCTCCCCTTCGCACCTGACGGTGCTCGAACTCCTTTCCCTTCGGGAAAGTCGGTCTTCTCATCCTCCGGTTCTTACGCACCATCGCGCTCCGAACCGTCGCACTTCGCGGCTTCGCGCTCTTCGCGTGAGCAGATTGGAAGACGATAGCGAGGTCTCACGCGAAGCCGCGAAGAACGCGAAGGGAGGAGTGAAGTCAGGCCGCCGCCCTTACCCCCATCCGCCGCCACTCCCACAGTATATACGCGAGGGCGAGCACCGCAAAGAGGAATATGACCCCCTCGGTCACGAGAATCCCGTGCGTCTGCACGAGGTAGACGGCGGCGGCGTCCACTGCGGCGTGCCAGAGGACGGCAAGGGCGAGGAGCGCTTTTTTGCCGTAGACGACGGCAGCAAGCACCATCAGCGACCAGGCGATGTGCAGGGTGATCGTCATCATCCGCTCGGCAAGCCCGGGGAGGATATCGAGCGGCGTGAGGGCACGGAGAGCGTCGACCTGCACCTGGACGGCAGGGTCGTCGGGCAGGGGGATCGCTCCCCCGTCGCCGGTGAGAAGGATGTAGGAGGCCATGCCCGCAAGCACGACCAGCGCGACGATCATGCTCTCGACGCCGCCCCACCCGGTCCCGAAGAGGAGGCCGTTCTCCCGGGTGAGGGGGATCTCCCGGCGCCGGAAGAGATAGCGGTAGACGAGGTAGCGGCCGACCTCCTCGAAGAGCCCGGCCATGAGGCCGAGGTAGAGGGCGAGGACCGCGAGGGCTGCGGTTGTCCCGAACGGCAGGAGGGCGGAGTAGAGTGGGTTCTGCGTCAAGATGACGAACGGCGCGTGGAAGACCTGCACGACGATGAAGAAGAGGGCGCCGAGCCCGAAGACCCGCCATGAAAGGCCAAATTTTTTGACGATCCAGTAGCCAAGCGCGAGCGGAACGAGGATCTCAAGCAGGGCGACGACGGCGAACGTGGCGACAACGAGCGGATCCATCGGAGAGAATACTTCTGCTGATTATATAATAACCGCCGGTGAATAACTGTGCAGTTACCCTGACTCCCATGACCATACAGTATCCGGAGGGGAGAGACGCTCCCGGCGGTGCAGGCCGGTTTTCGAACAACTTCGACTTCCTGCGGTTCGCGGCGGCGGCGCTGATCGTCTTTGCGCACGCCTACGCCCTCAGGCTCGGCTACGTCGGGATAGAGAACAACGACCCGATCATGCTCGTGGCACAGGCAGGGCTCGCCGCTCTCCTCGTCACCAGCGGCTACCTGATCACGATGAGCTGGGAGTCGACCGCATCGGCGCTCCGGTTCGCCTGGAAACGGCTCCTCCGGGTTATCCCGGCCCTCGTCGTCGCGATCCTCATCACGCTCTTCGTCGTCGGCCCGCTGCTGACGTCGCTTCCCCCGGAGGAGTACTTCGCCGCCCTCTTATCTCCGGCAGCACTCTTTACCGCTCCCTACTTTGAAGACGGATCGGTGATAGGTCTCTTCCAGGGCAACCCGTGGTCCTACGTCAACGGGTCGCTCTGGACGATACCCGTCGAGGTTTTCATGTACGGGGTCGTCGCGCTCCTCGGGACCGCCGGGCTCCTGCACCGGTGGGGGGCCATCCCCGCCCTCGCCGCCGTAAACGCCCTGGCCTGGATGTACTGGTTCGACGATCCCCGGATGGCGAAAGTCCGGTTCACCCTCTACTTCCTGATCGGGGCCTACCTCTATATCCACCGGGAGCGGATCGCCTACCGGCCGGTCATCGCCGGGGCGCTGCTGCTGGTCCTCGGCGCGTCTGCCCTGACCCCGTACCTGACCGTCGCCGGGGTGATCGCCATCCCCTACCTCACCATCTACGCCGCGCACCTCCCGATCCCGTACCTGGGCGCCTTCGGGAGAGCGGGGGACTTCTCCTACGGCATCTACATCTACCACTACCCGGTGCAGCAGGCGCTGATCCAGATCACGGCGAACGCGCTCCTCCTCCCGGCGCTCTTCGGGCTCTCATTTGCCGTGACGTTTGCCCTCGCGTTCCTCTCCTGGCACATCGTCGAGAAGCGGGCTCTCGCGGCAAAGAACCTCGGCGCTGAGGACCTGCGACAGAGACTCAGGCGCCCGTTCCTCCCGGAGTCCCTCACTGCGTGGTGGATTGCCTGGAAGTGATGGCGGACGCGAGAACCTCTTCGAGGATCTCGACCGCATCTTTGACGTAGCAGGGGCAGAGCGTCCGGGTGAGGTTCTCGTCGCGCGCCCGGGCAAACCCTTCGCCGGTCGAGAGATCGCAGCCGAGGAGTTCAGTGCAGGAGACGCTGCCGTTCTTCTCGACAAAACGCGTGGCGAACCTTCGGGTGAGGTCGTAGGTCAGGTCCTTCGCTTCCTTCTCGCCGGGACCGGTACCCCCGAACAGGAGCCCGAGGGTGATGACCCCGCCCGAGACTGCGCCGCACATGCCCCCGGTACGTCCCACCCCGGCACCGAACCCGGTGACCGCACTGAGGATGACTTCTTCAGGCACCCCGACATCGTCCGCAAAGACCGAGCCGACCGCCTGTGCACAGTTGTAGCCCCGCATGAAGCGGGAGACCGCTTCGTCCGCTCTGTTAGCCATATGATTCGGAGATTGCGCGCCGGGGTTCTTCAAGCTTCCGCGGTGCTCTCCGGTGCCGGAATAGTTTAAGAACCCGCCCGAGAAAGTAGACGTATTCCGGGAATCCATTCCCGGGCAGGGACTAACCATGAAAAGAACTGCACTGATCATCGCCCTGATCGTCGCCCTGGTTCCGGCGGCGGTCGGGGCCGAGGCCACCTACCACGGCGTATCGACGGGAGGCATCGTCAACGACGTTGCGATAACCGCCGACGGGAGGTATATGGTCGCGGGGACGGGCGGCGGGGAGATCGCCTGCCTGCACCGGGACGGCACCGTCGCATGGAACGTGAGCGCGCCGGGTACGGTGACCGCGATTGCCGTCGCCGGTTCCGGGGACTACGTCGCCGCCGGAACCGTGGGGGGCGACGTGCTCCTCTTCGACGGCAACGGCGGCCGCTACTGGACGGAGAGCGTCGCGGGATCCGTTCACGACCTTGCTCTCGCAGGTGACGGCCGGTCGCTCGCGGTGGCGGGCGATCGCATCGTCCTCTTCACCAACCTCGGGAAGGAGGAGTGGACCCGGGCCGTGCAGCCGGGCACCCGCTCCGGAGAGACCCCGCCGCACGTCACGTCCGTTGCGTTCACCGACGACGGTAAATTCGTCGTTGCCGGGAGCAGCAACGGGGCTATCCTCTTCATGAACCGGGCGGGAAACCTGATCTGGGAGGGGCTCGCCCGGGGGGCCGTCACCGCGGTCGATGCCTCCCGTGACGGGTCGGTCGTCGCCGCCGGAGGGCAGGATCGTGCCCTCCAGGTCTACGGCCGGGCCGGCGGGCTCCCCTGGGCGCTCCCCACCGGAGCGCCGATCCTCGCGCTCGCTCTTTCCGGTGACGGGCGGTTCGTGGTCATCGGCAAGGAGGGCGGCGACGTGGAGTGCTACCGGCCGAACGACGCCCCCCTCTGGACGAACCGGACGGGAAGCACCGTCCTTGCCGTGGACGTCTCCCGGCGGGGCGAGGCGGTCGCGGCCGGGAACGCAGGCGGGATCGTGCACCTCTGGAACAACAACGGCAACCCCCGCTGGACGTTTGACGCCGGCGCCCCCGTCAGTGCGGTCGCCCTCTCGGAGAAAGGAGACTACCTCGCAGCGGGCGCGGGTGAGCGGGCCTTCATCTTTCGGACGGCCGACGAGCCGGTGACGGCCGCGGAGGAAGAGACGGGAACCGCCGCGACGGAGCCGACCGAGGCCGGAGGGGCTGGTGTGCTTATCGGGCTCCTCGCCGTTGCTGCCGCGGGCGCTGCAAGCCGTCTCCGGCGGCGGTGAGCCGGCGGGAGCCGAACCCACCCCTCTTTATCCAATCGAAGAAACTGCGCCCCATTCAAACCCCCGGCGACCTCCTACCGCCTCGAAACGGAGAGATTACCGTACAAACGTGAAGTCACAAAACAGAAGAATGGACTCGGCGGGATTTGAACCCGCGGCTTCTACGTTGCGAACGTAGCGATCTACCCCTGATCTACGAGCCCAAGGGTGTGAAATGATATGAGATCAGAGTATGATCTCGATATCTAATTTTTCTGCCAGTTCCTTATATCTGTTCCTGATCGTGACCTCGGTCACGCCCGCAACCTCGGCGACTTCGCGCTGGGTGCGCCGCTCTCCGCCGAGGATCGACGAGATGTAAATGGCGGCCGCAGCGACGCCCGTCGGGCCTCTTCCGCTCGTAAGTTCGCGTTCTCCGGCCTGCCGGAGGATCTCGACCGCCCGGCTCTGGACCTCACCCTTCAGGTTCAGGCCCGAGCAGAAGCGCGGTACGTAGTCGATCGGGGACGTCGGCAGGAGCTTTAACCCGAGCTCGCGCGAGATGAAGCGGTAGGTGCGGCCGATCTCCTTACGGGATACACGGGACACCTCGGCGATCTCGTCGAGCGTCCGGGGGACACTGCACTGCCGGCACGCCGCATACAGCGCGGCCGCGGCAACCCCCTCGATACTCCGGCCGCGGATCAGGTTCTTGTCCACCGCGTCGCGGTAGACGACCGCGGCGGTCTCGCGCACGTTCCGGGGCAGACCGAGCGCGGAGGCCATCCGGTCCAGTTCCGAGAGCGCGAACGCCAGGTTCCGCTCGGTCGCGTTCGAGACGCGGATACGCCGCTGCCACTTCCGGAGCCGGTAGAGCTGGGCGCGGTTCTTGCTCGAGATCGCGCGGCCGTAGGAGTCACGGTTCCGCCAGTCGATCATCGTCGAGAGACCCTTGTCGTGGATCGTGAACGTCATCGGTGCGCCGACACGGGAGCGCTTCATGCGCTGGTCGTGGTCGAATGCACGCCACTCGGGGCCGCGGTCGATGAACTCCTCGTCGAGGACGAGACCGCAGTTCTGGCATACCAGCTCGGCACGCTCGTAGTCGTGGACGAGCTGGCGGCTGCCGCACTCGGGGCAGACGGACTGAACGCTCTCCTCGGTACGCTTCTTCTCCGTCTCCTTGACCTTCTGTTCTCCCCTCTTCTTCAGGGCCTCGCGCTGCAACTGCAGCTGTTTCAGTTTTTCTACTTCAGCCATCGATTATACACCTATCTCGCAAAGATCTTCTCGCCAACCTGCACGGAGCAGCCATTATAGCAGAGGACTGTGGCATACGGCGATGATATATTCCCAAATATATCGACTACCTTCCCAATGGGTTTCAACCGGCGATCCACGGCCTCACCGTAGAGGCGGGGCAACTGTGCAGCATCACATCGCAAGATTAACAAGCGATTGCCGCAAATACTTACAGAACGACCGATTAACCGCAAACTGCAACCTCTAGGGGACACTATACCCGGGCGTATTGAGTAACATATATATATTGACCGGGCAGGTATAAAAACCTTTTGCTAAAATATAAATACAATATCTCACTTCTGAAGAAGCCGTTTTATATCCAGGGAGAGAACCTCCCGGGATTCCGTCTCCGTCAGCCCGGCGCCGAGCGCGACCGCCCGCCGTGCCTCCGCTGACATCAGATCGGACGGAGCGTGCGTATCGGAATCGACCACGAGCCGGCACCCGGCCTCCCGCGCCACCCGGACCACGTGGCCGTTGGTGCGGTTATGCCCCCCGCGCGAGGTGATCTCGAGCGCCACTCCGTGCTCCGCGGCCGCGCGCGCGTCCTCGGCCGCAATGAGTCCGGGATGGCCGAGTACGTCCACGTATTCACATGCGCAGGCAGCGCGGTTGGTTCCCGGGGCGACCGGCTCCATCGTCGTCTCGCCGTGGACCACGACGACGTCGGCGCCGAACCTCTTTGCGTCGCGCGCAAAGGCCGGGATCTGGGACGGCGGGACGTGGGTGAGTTCCACCCCGACGAGCAGGGTCAACCCGTAGCACCGCGCCGACTCCCTGAGACTCTCCCCCGCTTCAACCAGGTGCCGGAGGTTCGAGGCGTCCGCGTGGTCGGTGATCGCAAGCGTCTCGTAGCCGAGCACGGCGGCCCGGCGAACCAGCTCGGTCGGGAGGAGTTCGCCGTCGGAGAGGAGGGTATGGGTGTGCAGGTCGTACATGCGATCACTTCCGGCCGACAAGACCGCTCGCGACCTTCCGGATAAGGTCTTCCTTGCTCCCCTCCCATTCCGCCACGATCCGGCCTTCGCGCTCTGCCCACCGGGCGGGGTGGTGATGCTCTTCCAGGCGGTGGGTGACCTTCATCTTCCGGAGCACTGCCTCGATGGCGGGGAGTTCCGGGGACTTCACGCCGAAGTTTTTAGCAACGCGACGCCCTTCCCGCCGCTTGAGGGTGGCGTCGAAGTAACAGGGGTACAGGATGCGCTCAGCGCTCATTGTTGTAGGTTTGGGTGGTTAACCTATAAACAGATCATGATCACAGTATATACCATGCATCATATCGACGTCCACGTGGAGAAGGACATCTACGACGTCAACAACCGCCTGGCAGACGCCAACGCGGCCCACCTCAAGGACCACGGCATCCGGGCGTTCGATCTCCTCGGCGCCATCGGGTCGGGGAAGACCGCCACGATCGAGCGGCTCGTGCCGCTTATCCGGAAACGGGGTCTCCGCGCCGGCGCCATCGCCGGGGACGTCTACGGCGACGATGACTTCAAGCGGATCGTCGCCCTCGACGTCCCGGCCTACAACGCGAACACCGGGAAGGAGTGTCACCTCGACGCCCACCTCGTCGAGCACGCCATCGACCACCTCCCGCTCGACGAGATCGACGTCCTCTTCATCGAGAACGTCGGCAACATGGTCTGTCCGACCGACTTCCGGCTGGGCGCCGAGAAGAGGATCGTCGTCATCAGCTCGACGGAAGGCGACGACGTGGTGAACAAGCACCCGATGATGTTTCGGAGCAGCAACATCGGCGTCATCAACAAGGTCGACCTCGCCCCCTTCATCGGCTCCGACCTCGACCGGATGGAGGCAGATATGCGCCGCTATAACCCGGAGATGAAGATCTTCCGGACGAACATGAAGACCGGGGAAGGGCTTGAGGCGCTGCTGGACGCTATCCTCGCGTGATCAGCAGAGTTAAATATCCCGGTATCGAATAGTTATAGCACTTTAACGAGAGATTGCTACCCCCTGAGGGGACTGCGTCCTCAGCAGAGTATATCGGTGGTCACATGCAGTGGCAAGGAAGATCAGTACGGAAGCCATCGGGCGGACGCTACCACACCTCCCAGGGCAAGAAGAGAACGGAGATCGGAAGAGCTCCGGCAGAGACGCATATCGGTGAAGATCGCAGGAGAATCGTCCGCACCTTCGGCGGCAACCAGAAGGTCCGGGCACTCCGGGTGGAGTACGCGACGGTCTCGAACCCCGCAACCGGCGAGACCAAAAAGGCGAAGATCGAGGCGGTCGAGGCAAACAGCGCCAACCCGAACTACGTCCGGCGGAAACTTCTCACGAAGGGCGCCGTCATCAAGACCGAGATGGGGAACGCGCGGATCGTCAGCAGACCGAGCCAGGACGGTGTCGTAAACGCCGTCCTGCTCGTATAATACTCTTTTTCACGGCCTCAGATAACACCAGCCTTCGGCCTGCCTGACAACCAGTTCCACGATCGCGGACGGGACGGTCCCGATATACCCGGGAAAATCACCGCGCGGGATGCCCCGGGAGCGGAGAGTGTTCTCGCAGACGATGAGCCGGACCCCCCGTTCCGCGAGCTCTTCCACGAGCGCCGCGTGAGAGGTGACGGTGCGGAGCCCCTCCACCCCGCTGGCATGGGCGACCACCTCGACCTCGACGCCTTCGAGTTCGTCGATGAGGTTCTTCACGTTCTTTAAGACGAGAGGCACCTTCTCGCGCTCGTCCAGGTGGACGACGACCTTCGGCGGCGTCATATCGCCGTCACGCTCCCGCGGAGTTCGGCGCTGACCGGCCCTTTTGAGAGGTAGCGTTCGAGCGCCTCGATCGCCGGGAGGTCCAGGTTCTCCCGGTTCCGCCCGTACTTCGGCGGCACGCCCTGGCCGGTGACGAACGCCGCGCGGTAGACGGCGTCCGGGTCGAGTCGCCGTCCACCGACGAAGAACTCCTGGATCCGGTATCCTGCCGGGTTCTCTACCCTGCAGTAGAGGTTGACCCCCATGCACCGCTTCACGTAGCCGCCCATCTGCTGGTAGGGATCGCGCGAGAACGTCCGTTCCATGTTCTCCTCCATCATCGCCCTGAGCTCCCGGCCGATGATCTCGACCGTCGAGACCGGAGGGTTGACCGGGATGATGTTCCAGAGATCGTTTTGCGTCACCGGCCCCGGAGGCACCGGGGCGCCGTAGCGCCACCCGTTCGAGAAGGCCATCTCTGCGCCCGTGACGTCGATGAGCGCCTGCAGGAGGAAGTTGTCCATCGTGGCCTCGAGGACGGTGTTCCGGTTAAGACCCGTCCTGGTCTCCCCGACAACCCGGGAGAGGTACTCCCGGTGGGGTTCCATGACCACCTCGACCATCTCCTCGACCTCCGGGTGAGGCCGGACCTCCTCGCCGACGACGATCAGGTCGTGGTCGAACCCCTTCACCCGCCGGTTCTCGACCGTGAGACCGAGCCTCCCGAGGAAGGAACCGTGGCAGCCCGACTGGATGATGATGGTCTCGTTCACGACCACCGGCTCGAAGAGGCGGTTGTGGGTGTGCCCCGAGAGGAGGACGTCGATCCCGTCCGTCTCGCGGGCGAGTCTCACCTCCTGCGGAAACCCGAGGTGCGAGATCACCACGACGAGATCCACCCCCTCCTCTTCGCGGAGATGGGTGATGTGACCGGGGAGTTCGGCGTTCCCGAGAGAGAAACGGATCCCCTTCGAGAACGATTCCGGCATCACCTTGTCGACGATCGTGGCGGCGATGCCGATGACGCCCACCATGAGGTCGTCGGTCTCGCAGACGGTATGCGGGGGAAAGACCAGATCGCCGGTCACGTCGTCGTAGCAGTTGTCGGCGAGGACGGGGTAGTCGAGCCTCCCCGCCACGCTCTTGAACTGCTCCGGGCCGTAAGCGAACTCCCAGTGGGCGGTCATGGCATCGAAGGCGAGGGCGTTCAGAATGGGGACGAGCGCCTCGCCCTCCGATTGGACGACGGGGTAGGTCCCGTGGATGGTGTCGCCGCAGTCGAACGCGAGCACCCGGCCCGGCCGCTCGTCGCGGGCTTCTTCGAGGAGCGTGGCGATCCGGGCGTACCCGCCCGCCGTCCGGTACACCGGCGGCCCGCCGGCATAGAAGAGTTCCTGGTGCGGCTCCAGGTACCCGTGCGAGTCGTTCATCTGCAGGAGCGTGAGGTCGGTCATGGGTGCAGGGAGGGCAGGATGTGGAGAAAACGTTTGCGCCTCCGGCGCGATCAGATCCTTTTTACGTTCCGCGGATCTCAGTTCTAGTGATGCGCAGGATATACCATCGTTTCCCCCAATCCATCGACCTCGATTTTGAGATCAACCGGCCGTTCCGGGACGTCCTTGCCTGTATAGCCCGGATGCACGACACCCATACCACCGCACGGGGTGCCGACGGGCTCGTCAAGGAGCGGATACTCGTCCTGATCGCGGACGGGCGGACACAGTTCCTCGATCTGAACGATCTCGTGCCGCTCGCCGAGAATGTCACGGAAACGGCGGACTTCCGGGTCGACCTCCAGAGGACGCTGCTCACCCCTGAAAAAAGGCTCCCGGTCTCAGATAACGTCTTCTTCCTCCGGCTTGTCGACAGAGGTGCGGTGACGGAGTGCTACGTCGCGAAGGAGGGGCGGCTCGGGGAGATGGACGCGATGGATCTGCGAAAGATGCTCAAGGGTGCCTGCGAGTGAGCGTCAGGATAGCGGTCGCCGCGCCGTTCAAGCACATGCGCAAAGATCGGCTGCAGAAGAGCGAGTTTGTCTTCTACATCGCCATCGACCGGAAGTGGATGAACAAGGAGCAGGTAAACCAGCTCCTGGAGCGGGCGAAGGCAGAGGGGCTCATCGAGGTTGACGGGGGAGCCATCCGGCCGCTCTTCGATCTCGCCGAGGTCTCGATACCGCTCGGGTTCAAGCCCACCTCCGACGTCCTCGCATCGGCGGAGAGCCCCTACGAGGAGCTGATCGGGCGGATCGCCGCCGCGACGGAGAAGCCGCCCCAGGAGGTCGTCGCGGAGCTCCACCGGATCGTTGCCGACAACTTCGACGGCAACATCCGGGTGGAGGCGGCGGTGGTCATCCTCGCGAAGAAGTACGGGGTGGCGTTCGACGACAAACTGCCGGCCCTGGAGCGATCGGTCGCGAAAAAACGGTAGAAGACACTTTTTTAGATTTACACCTGCCGGGCTTGAGGGCGCGGCCTGGAGCGGCTACTACCGCGAAGCGGCACTGCTCGCCCCCGGCATGCGAGGGAGACCCGGGAGCAGCGCTCACCGCCGCGATATGCGGGTGCCCCGCCACGCTCAGGGAGCCCTGGCGCAGCCGGTAGAACAACGATGAGGGTACGGGCGGATCAGCCCCGAGAAGTAATGCTGTAGAAAAGATTGGGGGCTGATTTATTCGGCCGCCGCCTCGGGCTGGCTGAAGTATTCTGCCAGGGGTTTTGCGCCGCTCTGTTTCACGGCAGCATTGATCTGAACGCTATCGGCGCTGATCTCGTTGCCACGCACCGACTTCCTGCGGCGCTCCCCGTCCATGACCGGGTGGAACCCGACGCCCTTGGAGAGGAGGAGTCTCCGGCGTGACGGGCCGGGGAGGTCGCGGCGGGAGGGAATACCGGTCTTGTCCGTGGCGCCGGTGATCTTGATCGTGTAGCCCGCAAAGCCGAGGACGTTTCCGTCGATCTCTTCGCCGATACGCTTGCCGATGAACGCTCCGGCGGTGGGGCCGGTCGCATCGATCTTATATGAACGCCCGGTCTCCGGGTCAGATAGGATGATCTTGAAATCTGCCATGTTGACGACTCCTTCGAAAGTACCTATACAATTTGAGAATATGGTATTAAAAGACTACCTCTACAGGGTTAGAGGAGAGCGGCGGCCGGGAGCGGGCCGCGCTTTCCGGGAACGGGTCACTTCCCCCAGAAGGGGTCTTCCCGACGCTTGAGGATGGTGAACTCCTCCAGGGTCTCGCGCAGGCTCGGGCTCAACTGGTCGATCATCTCGCGCTCGATCACCTTCACGTGCCGCTCCGGGATATCCACGTAGAGGTCGTCGTCGACGTTGATCTGGCGGCCGACCGTCGGCCCCTCGATCGAGATCGCCACCTCCTTGCCCGCCTCCGCTTCCTGGACCGACTCGTTCTTCGCCTGAATCTGCTTGATGCGGCCGATCTTCTTGCCGTTCGGGAGGGCGAGGTCGACCCCGCTCTGGAGTTTCCCGCCGAGGATCCTGACGCCGACCACCGCAGGGTTGCTCTGCCGGAAGACGCAGTTCGGGAGGATCCGGATCTTTGCGGGCATGATCAGCTTCTCGAACTTCTGCCGCTCGAACTCCTGCTTCTTCTCCTCCCTCCACTCAACGTAGTCGTCGAGGAGCTGGTAGATGACGCCGCCCTCGAATATGCTGACGTGGGACGTCGCCGTATCTGTCAGGGCGTCGACCGCGTCGGGGAGGACCGGAGTGTTGAAGGCGACGATCGCGCTGTAGAGTGGGTCACGGATCGTTCCCGCCTCAAGGACGTCGTGGCGGGTGACCGGCCCCACGGTCGCCCGCATCACCTGGATCTGGTGGCCTTCGAGTTCCTTTGAGAGCGCTTCGAGGGCACCGATAGTGTCCGCCCGGATGATGACCCCGACATCGGAGAGGTTCACCTCGATGTCCTGGACCTCGTGGCGGACGCGCTCGATCACCTCTTCCCGGTTGCCGCCCCGGACGACGCGGAGGGGGGAGCCCGCGATGACCCCGTCGAGTTTCGGGGCGGCGACCTTGATACCCGCAGCGGCGGTGACGGACTTGACCCGCTCGAACCGCTCCTCGATCAGGATCTCGCTCATAGGTCGGGGTTTCAAGAGAGAGCGCACTTTCGTCTCGATGATCTGGTCGTTTCCTGCGACGACGATCTCGTCCCCGACCTTCAGGTTCCCGTCGTAGAGGATCAGGTCGAGCGTCATCCCGAGCCCCCGCTCCTCCTTCACCTCGAGGACGGTGCCGACGCCGGGACCCTCGGCGCTGACCTTGAGGCTCTCGGTCATGTAGCGCTGGGCAAGCCCGATCAGCACTATCAGGATGTCGGGGAGACCTTCGCCGGTGATGGCGCTCGTCGGCACGATGCAGATGTTTCGCGCGAAGTCCGAGACCCGGTCGAACCGCTCGGAGTTGAACCCGAGATCGGAGAGTTTGCCGACGAGTTCATACACCTTCGTCTCGAGCATGCCCTGGACACGTTCATTCTGCTGTGCAAACGTCTTTAAGAACGGCTGATTCTGCTGGACGCGCCACCCGGGGATGCGATCGACCTTGTTTGCCGCGATGACGAACGGCGTCTTGTAGTTGCGCAGGATCTGGAGCGCCTCGATCGTCTGGGGGCGGAACCCCTCGTTGATGTCCACCACGACGATCGCCATGTCGGCGAGCGCCCCGCCGCGTGCACGCAGCGTGGTGAAGGCGTGGTGCCCGGGGGTGTCGATGAAGAGGAGACCCGGGACGTTGACGCTGACCTTGCTCAGGGCTCCGCCCATGCGGGTGATCGCGTCGATGGGAACGAGCGTGGCGCCGATATGCTGCGTAATTGCGCCTTCCTCGGTCGAGACCACGGAGGAGCCCCGGATCCTGTCGAGGAGCGAGGTCTTGCCGTGGTCGACGTGGCCCATCACGCAGACGATGGGGGTTCTGATCGTTGATTGCTTTGTCGTGATAATCACCTTCGGTATCTTTTATTGACGGGCTGATCCGAAAAATTCTGAGAAATTAGCCGTTCTTTCCTGAATCACGCCGGTGTAAGGGTGATTCCCCCACCTCCGGGGCGTCGCTCGGCGCCCGGAACACTGGTACGTTATAGAGCATGGCATCTATTAATAATTCGCCCCGCTGCGTATTCCCGCGGTCGAAGGCGGCCGAATGAGGTGGTATGGCAGCCGGGTTTCCCGGCACCGCCTGGGAGCCCCGGCAGGATGCGCGTCGAGCAGACCGGAGAGATACCTTAATCAAATCCGACTGCCAATTATTATGAGTACTTTGCCAGGGTGGGGTAGTCGGTTATCCTAAGGGACTGTGGATCCCTCGACCCGGGTTCGAATCTCGGCCCTGGCCTTCCTATTTCTGTTCCGATTCTCTATCTATCTCGTTACATAACCTCGTCTGCACGGGAGAAGCGTTCACGGCACCAACCCGGGGATCGCGGTCGCTGCACCTCGCCGGACAGGAGGTGCTTCGGCGCACCGATCCAGCAGGGGATCGCCGAGAAACAGCTTACCAAAGATGCTACCGCATACATCCGGGTATATCGGCAGGAAACCAGAACCGAAAATTGAAGATTGACCCATCCTCGTCCGAGAGCGCGGGGCTGTTCATCCCTAAGACCTACGCAATTCGCTTTCCTGCTCCCTCGATCCGGGGGGTCTGGTCGTAAATCTCTTCGACCGTGAGGACGACCGCCGCCATCCCTTCTATGCGAGCCGCAAACTCCCCGGTGTGCCCGGCCCAGACGCTCCTGTCAAGCGCCGCTGTCACTTCATCATGCCTGTGGATCACGACCCGACCCTTCACCTTGTACGCGGTGAACGGCGGGGTCCACTCCCAGACACAGAGCGACGCAATCGGGTGCCGCGTGAGGTTCTCGTAGGTCTGCATGAAATAGAGTTCGCCCCAGACGATAGTCTCGGGATCCCTGACCATGACCGATTTGGCTGCAACATTGGGCATCCCATCGGCCCCGGTGGTCGCGACAGGGACGGAATGCCACTCCTTCAGGAGCGCAATGAGGGCATCGGGCATTACTACCATGGATCATCACATCGGAAACGACTGCGCCCTGACGATGTCAGGACTATGTGCAGGCCCGGGACTGTTTCCCGGGCATGCTCATAGGTGTTCCGGTGCAGCACCCCGCTAACGTTCTGAGGAGATCATCCCCGGGCGGCTACCGCTACGTCTATCTGAACCTGCAGATGCTCCCAATCGAGTTCCGGGAGGCGCTCGGGAGGAGACGCATCGAACAGGTGCTGCACTGAGAGGGGAAGGATTCGAAAAGAATCGTCGTTAACGCCAGGTATAACTATCCGATGCACCATATCGCATTTCATGAACAGGAGGATCATCGGCCTGCTGCTCCTCGCAGGCCTCATCACGATCGGCTGCATCGCCGCGGGATGCACCGATGTACCGCAAACGACGTCCGGGCAGTCGGCCCCTCCCGCCGGGCAGGAGACGCCGGGACCGGATGCCGGAGGCGTCGGCAACGTCTCGGCGGGGAACAACCAGTTCGGGTTCGACCTCTACCGGCAGATTGCAGGCGACCCGGGATCTGCGGGTAAAAACATCTTCTTCTCGCCCTACAGTATCTCCTCGGCCCTCGCGATCACCTACGAGGGCGCCCGGGGCGCGACCGGCGACGAGATCGGGTCGGTGCTTCACCTCCCACAGAACGAGACCCTTCGGAGATCCGGGTTTGCCGGGCTCGATGCCGTCCTGAACCGCGGGGACGAGAACTACACTCTCCGCACCGCAAACGCCCTCTGGGCGGAGGAGGCCTACCCGTTCCTCCCGGCATATGTCGATACGGCCGCACGGTGGTACTCGGCAAACGTCACGAACCTCGACTTCGCCGGCGACGCTGAAGCGTCGCGCGAGACCATCAACCGCTGGGTGGAGGAGAAGACCGAGGATAAGATCCGCGACCTCCTCCCCGCCGGTTCGGTCGACCCCATGACCCGGCTCGTGATCACGAACGCGATCTACTTCAAGGGCACCTGGGTCAAGCAGTTCGACCCCGCCGAGACGACCGAGGAGGAGTTCCGGGTCGCTCCGGGCGAGGCGGTCCGGGTTCCGATGATGCACCGCACGGACGAGGATGCGATCTACGGGTACGCGGAGACCGACAACCTCCAGGTGCTCAGGATGCCGTACGCACACGGAAACGGAACAGAACTCTCGATGCTCGTCCTCCTCCCGAAGGAAGACAACCTGACGGCGGCGGAAGAGGTACTGGATGCGGAGACGCTCGCGGACCTCCGGGAGTCGCTGACCGATCGGCGGGTCAGGGTCGTCTTCCCGAAGTTCACGCTCGAGACGACGTACAGCCTCCCCTCGACGCTTTCGGCGATGGGGATGCCGACGGCGTTCTCCGGCGATGCCGACTTCGCGGGGATGGACGGGACAGACAGGCTCTTCATCAGCGACGTCGTCCATAAGGCGTTCGTCGACGTGAGCGAGGAGGGGACCGAGGCCGCGGCGGCGACCGGGGTCATCATGAACATAAAGAGTGCGCCCGGCGGGGACACCACGCCCGTCTTCCGGGCGGACCACCCGTTCGTCTTCCTCATCGTCGAGGAGGATTCCGGCACGATCCTCTTTGCAGGAAGGGTCGCGAACCCGGAGAGCGCGTAAGGGGCGGTCGGGGAGAGACGGCGGCGACCGGCCGCCGTCTCACGCCTCCTTGAGCCGCTCGACGATCGTCTTCTGCAGGTATCCGATGATCGGCATGTCCGACCCGATCACCGCATACCGCCCGGACCCCGCGGTGGCGATCGCAAAGAAGTCACGGCTGTCGACCAGGATCGCGCACTCATCCTTCCTGCGGCCCTCCATCACCGACTCGTTCACCGGCCGGGTATTCAGGAGCTCGGCCACGGTTCCCCTGGCCTCATAGATCGGGAGGTTGATGTCGACACATTCCTCCCCTTTTTGCACGACCACGTAGAGATCGATCTTCCTCTCCAGCGGCTTGATGGTCGCGTAATACTTCCGGAGGAACTCGGGGTTGTAGCAGAGGATCACCATGCTCCCCTTCACCCGCCGGAAGAGCGCAGAAATATGGTTCTCAATCGCCCACCCGCTCCGGAGGATGAAGAACGAGTCCGGGGGAAGGCGCGGTTTGACCGAGAGGCTCTTGAGCGCCTCGCGCGTCTCTTCGAGAGAACGGATGTAATCGCCCTTGAGCCGGTCGAAGACCACGTCGACGTCGAGCACGTAGTAGGATGCCGGAGAACCTTCTTCCACGGCGATGAAACCCCGCCGGGCCAGATCGTTTAAGATGTCGTAGATCCGGCCCCGGGGAACCCTGCTCATCTCGTGAATATCCCGGGCGGTCGCCTTCTGCAGCCCGACAAGCGTAGAGTAGACGCTCGCCTCGTACTCGTTCATCCCGAGGGCGCGGAGCCCGGGGACTATCTCAGCAGCCATTGCACCTCTATTGGGTTGCAACAAACTTATGGTTTACGCCGGGATATAGATAGATCAGCGAGAGAGGGCTCGACTCTCCTCGCAAGACTGCCCTTAACCGGAGCAGCCTCCTGTTAGAGGCCGGATACCGGCTTCAGCGATCTGGAAACACCAGATCGGGAATACCCGCCTTAGAAAAAGACCGTTCCGACAAGAGCGAACGGGAGCAGCATAGAAGAGCGATACCACCTGAACAGATGCTCGGATGTATCCACCCTCCGAAGACCGGGGGAGCCGCCGTCGGCTCCCCTGGATCACCTGACGGGAACAGACGGACGCGGCTGAACCGCCGCCCGAACCGTCCGTTTCCCGACACACCTCCCAGACGCCGCTCGCCCCCGCGCAGGCGTTCACCGCGCGATCCTGCTGGTGCCCGACTATTCTACGAACCGCCGACTTCGGTTCTTCAGAAATGCCCGCAGTGCTTTGCCACGCGTGACCGAACTCTCCGGGTTGAGACCCGGGAGCAGCCCGTTCCCGGAAGAGGTTGCCTCCTCGATGATGAGATGGCGGACCTCGCCGGAGGTGAACGATTCCTGCGCGATAAACCCTGTAAACCCCCGGGTCCTGCAGCACCGGCCGGCATGAGAGGGACCGGCTGCAGAAAACCCCGCTGAGAGCCCCGGATCCGATTCTGGCCCCCGCCTGAGTTGCACCAGATTGATGTTCTGTCTCTCAAAAGATCACACCAGCAAACGAGCCATTTGTTACGAGGAGAGCCGTGAACTACGCAACCACCTGCAATACCGGATCCTGTGGGGGTACCGGAGTATCTCCGTGCAGAACGCCGGTTTACCACAAAACATCCTGCAAAGAATCGCATATCGAGGAGACCGGCCAGGTCTGGATCGAGGCGGGATTCAACCCCCCGCCGGACAGCCGGCGGGCTGTAGCCCTGCTGCACCGTCTCGCCATGGAGGAAGAGCCGGCAGCGTCCCTCTTCTCGTCCATTCTCACGGTAACGGCTAAATCCGGGGAGAACGGCCGAGGTTACCGGATCCTCGACCCCGCAAGACTCCGGGGCATGGCGGAAGACTATGGAATCGAGCACGGCGGCAGGAGCGATGGCGAGATCGCTCACGCTGTGACCATGGCGATCATCGCGGAGTACGGGGCAGGCATGCCGGAGAAGCGCGCATGAAGAACCCCTACGAGCGGCTCGCAGACGCCGTCAACAACCATACCTGGATCGTCGCCGGGGTCGCGGCGGCCGTTTTCCTCCTGGCGCTCTTCGGCCTCACGATGGTGACGATGCAGACCGGCGACGACACCTACATCGACAAAGACACCCCCCGCGGCGCGCTCCTTGCCCATTACAAGGACACCTACGGCTCCGACGCGATCATGCTCATCTACGAGGCGGACAGTGTCCGAAATCCCGAGGTCCTCGATTATATCGATCATCTCCAGGAAGACCTCCGGAACGAGCGCTATGTCGATGGGGTATCCGGCGTCGTCGACCTCCTGAAACAGGCGAACAGCGGCACCCTGCCGTCGTCCACGGCGGAGATCGACGCCATCATCGCACAGGCCCCACCGGCGATGGTCGAGCGGATGCTGCCCTCGGATCTGATGACGATCAGCGTCATCAACCTTGAACCGGGCGTCTCCACACAGGTCCAGGGGCAGGTCCTCGAAAATATCGAGACGATCATCGGCATATCGGAACCTCCGCCGGGCGTCTCGGTCATTGTCTCAGGAACCCCGGCGTTCTCGAAGGAGATGGGCGAGGCGATGGGAGCGGAGATGGGCACGCTGATCCTTGTAGCCATGGTCTTCATGACCATCGCGGTGATGCTCCTCTTCTCCCACGTCCGCTACCGCCTCCTTCCCGTCGGGGTCGTGGCCGTCGGGCTCATCCTGACCTTCGGGCTCATGGGCATCTTCGGGATTCCCGTCAGCATGGTGGTGGTTGCGGCGTTCCCGGTGCTGATCGGGGTCGGGATCGACTACGCGATCCAGTTTCAGGCCCGGTTCGACGAGGAGGCGCGGCGCTCTCCTCTTCCGAAGGCCGTCTGGACGACCATCACCCAGATGGGGCCGTCGATCCTGATCGCGATGACGGCGACGGCGCTCGGGTTCATCGCGATGTTTTTTGCCCCGGTGCCGATGATAGCCGACTTCGGGAAGGTCTGCGCCATAGGAGTCGCCTCCTGTTACGTTGCGGCGCTCGTCATCATCCCGGTCTTCGGACTCATAACGAACTACCGGCCCAAAGAGGCAAAAGCCATCGATCCAACCTCAGGATCAGGGCATTCTCTCGTCGAGCGGTATGAGCACCTCATCGGAAAGATGGCGCATACCGTTGCAAAATACCCGCTTCCCGTCCTCCTGATCTTCGGCGTCGTTGCGGTAGGCGGGTACTACCTCGACGAGAAGGTCCCCATCAGCGCAGATGAGAAGACGTTCGTTCCCGACACGATGCCCGCCCTCCAGGACATGGAGAAGATAACCCGGACGATGGGGTCGACGACCTCCGTCCCGATCATCGTGGCCGGGGACGACGTCCTCTCGCTCGAGATGCTCGAATGGATAGATCGGTTCGGGACGTACGAACTCGAGCAGAACGACAAGATGACCGGCGTGACAAGCGTCGCAACCCTGATCCGGCAATACAACAACGGAGTTCTGCCCGCAACGAGCGCGGAGGTTGACGCCGTCGTCGCCCGGATCCCGGAGGCGACCCTGAAGGGTTACCTCAACGGGAGGATGGAGACGGTGCTTGAGTTCTCGACGGTTGCGATGGAGATGGACGCTCAGAAGTCGTTCATCGAGGGGATCCAGAGCGACATAGCCTGGAACGATCCCCCCGCCGGGGCGACGGTACAGATCACCGGCAGCGGGGAGATGTTCACCGCCCTCATGGACGATATCGCCGAATCCAAGACGTTCATGACCCTGCTCGGGTTCGCCTTCATCTTCGGGTTCCTGCTCCTCGTCTACCGGAGGATCGGGGCCGTATCGCCGCTCATCCCGATCGCTTTCGTCGTAGGCTGGTGCGGGGCGATCATGTACTTCCTCGGCCTCGACTACACCCCGCTGACCGCCGTCCTCGGATCGATGAGCATCGGCGTGGCCTCGGAGTACACCATCGTGATCATGGAGCGGTGTGAGGAGGAGCTGGCAAAAGGCGTCGGCTACCTCGAAGCCATCCAGACCGCCGTCGAGAAGATCGGGATGGCCATCACGGTCTCAGGGGCGGCGACGATCTCCGGGTTTGCGGCGCTCACCGTCTCGACCTTCAACATCATCTCCAACTTCGGGATTGTGACGGTCATCACCATCGGGTTCTCGCTCGTGGGCGCGATCATCGCGTTGCCGGCAGTCCTCTCGATCATGTATCGCTATACGGGGAGCACCCGGGTTCCAGCCCAGGCAGGGGCCGGCGTAGCGGACTGATACCCCTTTTTTTGCAGACCGTACCTCATTCTCCTTTTTGGTGTGCCCCGAGAAGCAGTGTTGCCGACATCGGCTCCATAAGAACTATACCCTGAAAATGAGCTATATATAGCGCAGAGAGCCGTCAACCGCGCAACCACACTGTTGCGCCGGAAACCTGCCGTGACTCCAGCAAACCCCGGGGTGGAGACCTGTATACCGGGAAAGAATATCCAGGAGACCGTTTCGGAGTTTCGTTCCTTCGTGCCCCCGTGAAGAAGGAACCTACAGCGTCCGGTCGGCAGAATGACGACGAAAGTGCTCGTGCGGTGACCCCGGCGATCATCGCGGAGCACGGGGAGAAGACGCCGGAGGAATACGCATGAAGAACCCCTATGAATGGCTCGCCGCTGCCATCAACAACCACACCTGGACCGTCGCCGGGGTTGCCGCCGCTATATTCGTCCTGGCGTGCTTCGGCCTCACGATGGTGACGATGCAGACCGGCGACGACACCTACATCGACAAGACCACGCCCCGCGGCGCGCTCCTTGCCCATTACAAGGACACCTACGGTTCCGACGCGATCATGATCATCTATGAGGCGGACAGCGTCAGGAACCCCGATGCGCTCAGATACATCGATCACCTCCAGGAAGACCTCCGGAACGAACGCTACGTCGACGAAGTCTCCGGCATCGTCGACCTCCTGAAACAGGCGAACAGCGGCACCTTGCCGTCGTCCACGGCGGAGATCAACGCGATCATCGCACAGGCTCCTCCCGAGATGGTCGAGCGGATGCTGCCCTCGGACCTGATGACGATCAGCGTCATCGCCCTTGAGACAGGCGTCGGCCTGGAGACCCAGATGCGGGTCGTCGAGAACATCGAGTCCGCCATCAGCATATCGGAACCCCCACCGGGCATCTCGGTCACGGTCTCGGGAAACCCGGCGTTCTCGAAGGAGATGACGGAGGCGATGGGGGAGCAGATGGGCATGCTGATCCTTGCAGCCATGCTTCTGATGGTCCTCGCCGTGATGCTCCTCTTCTCCCACGTCCGCTACAGTCTCCTCCCTGTCGGGATCGTGGCCGTCGGGCTCATCATGACCTTCGGGTTCATGGGCATCTTCGGCATCCCGATCAGCATGGTGGTGATCGGGGCGTTCCCGGTGATGATCGGGATCGGGATCGACTATGCAATTCAGTTCCACGCACGGTTCGACGAGGAGATCCGAAACAGCACGATCCCGGAGGCGGTGTGGGCCACCGTCACGCAGATGGGTCCTTCGGTCCTGATCGCGATGACGGCGACGGCTCTCGGGTTCATCGCGATGTTCTTCGCCCCGGTGCCGATGGTTGCCGATTTCGGGATCGTCTGCACCATCGGGGTGGTCTGCTGTTACGTCGCAGCGCTCGTCATCGTCCCGGTCTTTGCGATCGTCACCCGCTACCGGCCAAAGCATGAGGCTCCCGCTGCCGATTCCGCTCAGAAGTCAGGGGCTCCCATCATGGAGCGGTACGACCGCTTTCTCGGCAGGCTGGCCTATACGATCGCAAAATACCCGATCCCGGTCATTCTGCTCTTTGCGGTGGTCGCGGGAGGCGGATACTATCTCGACGAGAAGGTCCCCATCAGTTCTGACGAGAAGACCTTCGTCCCGGGGGATATGCCGGCCCTTCAGGACCTGGAGAAAGTTACCCGGACGATGGGATCGACGAGCACCATCCCGGTCATCGTGCTCGCGGACGACGTCCTCTCCCCGGAGACGCTCGAATGGATAGATCAGTTCGGGGTCTACGAGCAGGAACATAACGACAAGATCACCGGTGTGACGAGCATCGCTACCCTGATCCGGCAATACAACGACGGGGTCCTGCCATCGACTGAGAGGGAGGTCGAGAGTGTCGTCGCCCGGATCCCGGAATCGACCCTGAAGCGTTACCTCAACGGAAACATGGAGGCGGTCCTCGAGTTCTCGACGGTCGACATGGAGATGAGCGTCGCCCGCGACCTCGTGGTGAGGATGCAGGGCGACGCGGTCTGGAACAGTCCGCCGGCAGGCGTGACGGTGAAGATCACCGGCAGCCTGGAGATGTTCGCTGCCCTCATGGACGATATCGCTGAGTCCAAGACGTACATGACCCTGCTCGGGTTCGCTTTCATCCTCGGGTTCATGCTCCTCGTCTACCGGAAATTCGGCGCCATCGCGCCGGTCATCCCGATCGTCTTCATCGTGGGCTGGAACGGGGGGATCATGTACCTCCTCGGCCTCGACTACACGCCGCTGACGGCCGTCCTCGGGTCGATGACGATCGGGGTCGCGTCCGAGTACACCATCCTGATCATGGAGCGGTGCGAGGAGGAACTCGCCCGGGGCATGGAGTTCCTCGACGCCATCCAGATCGCCGTCCAGAAGATCGGGACGGCCATCACCGCATCCGGGATGACGACGGTCTTCGGATTTGCGGCGCTCACCATCTCGACGTTCAACATCATCAGTAACTTCGGGATTGTGACGGTCATCACTGTCGGGTTCTCGCTCTTAGGTGCGATCGTCGTGATGCCGGCGGTTCTTTCGCTGGCGCACCGCTTCGGCGGCCGCTCCCGGGCCCCGGCGGCGGCCGTAGTCCCGGAGTAACCCCTCCACCGCCCCCACTTCTGGCAACTGCACCTCTGCACCCCGGGGCGCGGGGGCGACATCAAACTTTATATAGTACCTGCCAGATCCTTCCCCCGGTGGTATACCGTGGCAAATGGAGACCTCACGGCGCAAGTTCTGGCGCCATTTGAGCCGGTTGAAGAACTGGCCCGTAATGTCATTCTCTTTCTCCCGAACCTAATAGCTGCGATCATCATCCTGATCATCGGCTGGATCCTCGGACGCATCCTTGGGCGGGTCGTTGCCGAAGTCCTCGATCGGCTCGGCGTCGACGACGCGCTCCGGAAGACGTCTGTCGGCAAGCAGATCGAACGGTCCACGATGAACATCAGCCGTCTCTTCGACCTCATCGTCCGCTGGTTCATCTACCTCATCGCGATCCTCGCAGCGGTCAGCGTCCTCCAGATCCCGGCCCTGACAGCGGCGGTCGCGGCAATCGTAGCCTATATCCCGAACGTCGTCGCGTTCATCCTGATCCTTGTCGTCGGGTTCATCCTGATTGACTGGCTGATGGACATCCTCCAGAATATGGGGGAGGTGCAGAGCATCCAGGGCTTCGGGCTGATCACAACGCTGCTTAGGGCGTTCCTCTACTTCGTCGTCGCCATCCTCGCACTTCAGCAGCTCCTGATCGACCTCTCGATCATCTACGTCTTCGTCGTCCCGATCGCCTGGGGAGCGGGGCTCGGCCTCGGCGCGGCGATCGCCATCATCGTCGGGTTCGGCCTCCGGGACCGGGCGCCGGAGATGATGGACCGGTTGATGGGCAGAGTGAGAAGAGAATAACCTTTTTTTGGCCGGCGGGCTTACAGCCCGCCGTACCTCCGAACATGCTCGCTTTGGTTGGCGGGCTTACAGCCCGCCGTACCTCCGAACATGCTCGTCGGCCCGGCGGTGACGCGGGTCTTCGCCGCCGGCGGGGACGCCCCGGCCGTAATGCCGCCGATCCTCTCCTACCGGGCAGACCTTGATGCAGATCCCGCAGGGGGAGATGTGGCGGCGGGCGAGGTCGGCGCTGTTTCGCGCGCAGGCGGCCTTGTCGGTGAGGCCCTCGGGATAATCCTCCTCAACGAGCGCACCCGCGGGGCAGGCCTCGACGCAGAGCATGCACCGGGTGCAGAGGTCGTCCGCGAGCAGGGGATCGGGCGGGAGGTCCGCGGCGGTGAAGACCGAGCCGAACCGGACCCGGGGGCCGTACTCGCGCGTGAGGAGGGTGTTGTTGACACCGAATGTCCCGAGCCCCGCGAGGAGGGCGGCGTGGCGGTGCGAGAAGAAGGCGACGGGGTTCTTCAGGAGCACCTCGATGGATCCGTAGCCGTCGCGGGGGACGAAGACCGAGGGGTAGCCGCAGTCATTGAGGAAGGAGGCGAGCCGGTAGGTGTACTGGTCGAGCAGGGTGTTGACGGTCTTATACAACTCGTGGTAGTAGATCGAGGGGGAGGTCTCGAGCACCGGGAGGTGGACGGGAAGACCGATGACGATCACCGACCGCGCCTCGGGAAAGATCGACTGCGGGTAGAACTCCTCCGGCATCCAGGGCAGAAACGGCGGGTTCTCCCACCGCTCCGTTGTCGCGACCCCGACGAGCGGGATCTCCATCCTCCGGCACCGCTCGATGACGGCAGCCTTCAGGTCGTCGCTCATGGCTATCGATCTCTTCTCCCCGGCGGGAGAAAAGGTTCACCCCTGACCTCCGGCCTCCCCCGGCACCCACCGCTCGCCGTCCCGGTAAAACTCCTTCTTCCAGATCGGGACGGTCTGCTTGAGCCGGTCGATGATAAACTCGCTGGCAGCAAACGCCTCTTTTCTGTGCCCGGCTCCGACGATGACGAGGAGGATAGTCTCGCCGACAAAAAGAGACCCTATCCGGTGGACGATATCCACCGACTCGATCGGGAACTCTCGCATCGCCTCGTCACGGATCTTCTCCAGTTCACGGACTGCCACCTCTTCGTAGGCTTCCAGTTCAATCCGTTCTATCCCGCCGTCGTCCCGAACTGCACCACAGAAAGTGACCAGGGCTCCCATGCCCGGCCGCTTCGCCGCCTCGATCATCGCACCAGCGTCGATGACATCCCGAGTAATGCTGATCATGGTCTATATCCTCCTCATCCTCCCGCGACCGGCGGGAATATGGCGACCTCATCCCCGTCCGCAAGGACGAGCGTATCGAGGTCGCTTCTCTTCACCCGTTTGCCGTTCCGCATCAGGATAACGTGCGCCCGGAGCGCCCCGTCCTCATCGAAGATGATGCCGCTCTCGTCCCCGGCGATGTCGCGGAGCGCGGAAAGGGCCGTTGCCATCACTGCCCCGTCGGGGAGGTCGATCGAGAGGTCGCTCCCGAGGATCTCCCGGAACCGGGCGAACGCCTTCACCCGGACCTTCATGACCTCACCCCCGGAGAGCAGGCGGGGCAGTCCGGTCGCCGCTCGACGGTGTATGTCTCAAGCGTCGTCGCCAGCCCGTCCCAGAGGAGGAGCCGGCCGGCGAGGAGGTCCTCCTTACCGAGGAGATACTTGATCACCTCGTTCGCCTGGATGAGGCCGATCACCCCCGGGGTCGTCCCGACGACCGGGCAGACCTCGGCGGGTGGTGCCTCAGGGAAGATGCACTCGAGGCAGGCCGTCCGGCCTGGGATGATCGTCGTCGCCTGCCCATCGAACCCCCGGATGGCACCGTGGACGAGCGGCACGCCGCTCTGGAGCGCTTCCCGGTTCAGGAGGTAGCGGGTCGGGAAGTTGTCCATCGCATCCACGATCAGGTCGGCATCGTCCACGAGGTGCCGGACGTTCGTCTCGTCGATGGTCGTCGCGAAGGCCTTGACGTGGATATCCGGGTTTGCTTCTCGGAGTTTCGCCTCCGCGGACCTGGCCTTCAGTTCGCCGATATCGCTCTCCCGGTGGAGGACCTGCCGGTTCAGGTTGGTCCGCTCCACGGTGTCCCGATCCGCGATGCGGATCTCCCCGACACCGGCGACGGCGAGATAGAGAGCGATCGGGCAGCCGAGACCACCGGCCCCGGCGATGAAGACCTTCGCACCTTTCAGCCGATCCTGCCCCTCCTCGCCGAAGAGGGGGATCTGCCGGGCGTAGCGCTCCCGTTCCTGTTCGGTGAGCATCTTGTTATCCTCCCTTCTCCCGGGCCTCCTCGACTGACCCCTTCGCCTCGCGGGCGAGGGCGTAGAGCGAGGAGGGGAGCATCGCCCCGGCGACCTCCTGCCGCACCGGTATCGTCGCCACGTGGTCCATGTAGACCGACCGTCGTCCTCCGTCAGTCATGAGACTCACACCGTAATCCGGCCCCGCAAAAAGGTATTTGTTCTCCGGCGCCAAAGTTAACAATTGTTAACATTATTGTTAGATCTGCTCAGAAACCATTAAACGTTGTGGTCTGATGAAACTCCCCTGCCAGTCGATAGTATGGAATGTGCTGCCCGCGATCCGTGCCGCCATCGCGGAAGAACTGAATGCCATGGGCGTCTCCCAGCTGGAGGCCGCCCGCCTTCTCGATATGACGCCGTCGGCGATCTCCCAGTACCGCACCGGGAAGCGGGGGTACCGGATCGTCTTTGAGGGCGAGGTGAAGGAATCGCTCAACCGGCTCGCACGGGATCTCAAGGCCGGCGAGGTGGGTGACCTCGCCGCCCGGATATGCGGGATCTGTGCAGAGATCCGCGAGGAAGACGGTCCGGGCAGTTCGTGTGCCAGGGAGACATAAGGAAGAAGCACCAGAACGGCAGTCATCAGGACGCTCGAGGAGAAGTCCCGGTGATCGTCTCTGCGGGGCCCGGGATGGAGCCGCGTCGCGCATTAACCATTGTTAAGAGTACCGGGGAATAACATTTGTGAACAAGGCCCGCATCGTTGACCGTAGAGGTTGTGATATCATCCCGTCCACCAGTCCCGACCAGACCCTCGCTGAACGGATAGCCGAACTGAAAGAAGAGCGGAGCGCCGTCATACTCGCGCACAACTACCAGGTCCCGGCAGTGCAGGAGGTCGCCAATCTCGTCGGGGACTCACTCGAACTCGCACGGGCGGCGGCGACGATCGATGCCGACGTCATCGTCTTTGCCGGCGTCGACTTCATGGCCGAGACGGCGGCGATCCTCTCGCCGGAAAAGATCGTCCTTCTCCCCGCGACCGATGCCTGCTGCCCGATGGCGGAGATGGTCACCGCCGGCGAGGTCCGGGTGCTGCGCGAGCGGTTCCCGGAGGCCGCCGTCGTCGCCTACGTCAACACCTCGGCCGAAGTGAAGGCGGAGAGCGACATCTGCTGCACCTCCGCAAACGCCGTCGCCGTCGTCGAGTCGCTCGACGCGGAGCAGGTGATCTTCCTCCCCGACAGAAACCTCGCCCACTACGTCGCCCGGTTCACGAAGAAGGAGATCCTCCCCTGGGACGGCTACTGCATCGTCCACGACCGGATGACGGCCGACGAGGTCACGGCAGCCCGCCGCGCTCATCCGGACGCCGAGGTGCTCGTCCACCCCGAGTGCCGGCCCGGGGTGATCGACCGTGCCGATCATGTCTTCTCGACATCGGGGATGGTGCGGCACGCCTGTGCGAGTTCCTGCCGGGAGTTCGTCATCGGCACCGAGGTCGGGATCCTCCACCAGCTCGAGAAGAAGTGCCCGGGGAAGGTCTTCTACCCCCTCTCGAAGAAGGCGGTCTGCGTCAACATGAAGAAGACCGATCCGGCGAAGGTGCTCGTGGCCCTCGAGCGGTGCGAGCCGCGGGTGACGGTCCCGGAGGAGACCGCCGCCCGGGCACGGACGGCAATAGAGCGGATGCTGAACCTGCCGCGGTAGACCGCCTTCAGGGTTCCCCGAGAACGTCTCTCTGCCCGAAGAACCGGTCCCAGTCCCAGGGTTCGTCGAGCACCCGGACCTCGACGTCCCGGACGCCGCTCACGTCGAGCACCCGATGCCGGACCTGCTCGGTGAGGTGGTCGACGAGCGGGCAAGCGGCGGTGGTCAGGACCATCTCCACCAGCACCGAGGAGTCCCGGACGGTGAGCCCCCGGATCAGGCCGAGGTCGACGACGTCGATCCCGACCTCCGGGTCGATCACATCCCTGAGCGCCGCCCGGATCACCTCCTCAAGCATGATCTCCTGCTGGCGCTTACCGGGGACCAATCCTGACCGCTCCACCGCCCGGAGCCGCTCCTCGATCCGGTTCTGCCGATCGAGCATCCGGCTGACCACCCGGAGCATCGGGTCGGGGAGGTCGCCACGATCGAGTTTCTCCTGGCCCTTCCGGCACTTGGGGCCGGCAAGCCTGCCCGGAACCCCGACGACCGTCGCGCCGGGGGGGACGGGGTGGACGACGACCGAACCCGCCCCGATCTTCGCCCCGCGCCCGACGGTGATGGGGCCAAGGACGCTCGCCCCCGACCCGATGATGACGCCGTCCTCGATCGTCGGGTGTCGTTTTTTCCGCTCGAGCGCGGTGCCGCCGAGCACCACGCCCATGTAGATCAGGACGTCGTCGCCGACCTCCGCCGTCTCGCCGATCACGACCCCCGAGCCGTGGTCGATGAAGACCCGGCGGCCGATCTTCGCGCCGGGGTGGATCTCGACCCCGGTCAGCGCACGCGATATATGAGAGACGAGACGTGCCGGAAAGTAGAGCCGGCGGCGGTAGAAGGCGTGCGCGATCCGGTGCGCCCAGATGGCGTGGAGGCCCGGGTAGCAGAGGAGAACCTCCAGCGTCGACCGGGCTGCCGGGTCTTTCTCGAAGACCATCTGGATATCTTCCCTGATGGTCACCGCGTCACCCTTCAAAGAGATCGGTCGATAAGTAACGCTCGCCGGTGTCCGGGAGGATCACGACGATCACCTTCCCCTCGAACTCCGGCCGGCGGGCGAGATCGCAGGCCGCGTGGACCGCCGCCCCGGACGAGATGCCGGCGAGGATACCCTCTTTTCGGGCGAGGCGGCGGCTCATCGCAAAGGCGTCTGCGGAGGTGACCCGGACGACCTCGTCGATGAGATCGGTCCGGAGGACGCCCGGCACGAACCCGGCCCCGATCCCCTGGATACGGTGCGACCCGGCCGCCCCGCCGGAGAGGACGGGAGATTCCGCCGGCTCGACGGCTATCGCCGTAAATGTGGGTCTTCGTGCCTTGATGACCTCCGCGATCCCGGTGATCGTCCCGCCCGTCCCGACACCGGCGACGGCGGCGTCGACGGTTCCGTCGGTGTCCCGCCAGATCTCCTCGGCCGTCGTCCTGCGGTGAACGGCGGGGTTCGCCGGGTTCTCGAACTGCTGGGGTATGAAGTAGGCGTTCGGATCTTCGGCGGCGAGCCGGGCGGCATGATCGACCGCCCCCTTCATGCCCTCGGGTCCGGGCGTGAGGACCACCTCAGCGCCCAGCGCCGCGAGGAGTTTTCGCCGTTCCACGCTCATCGTCTCGGGCATCGCGAGCATGAGCCGGTAGCCGCGGGCCGCACAGACGAACGCGAGCGCGATCCCGGTGTTCCCGCTCGTCGCCTCGATGATCGTCGTGCCTTCCCGGATCTTGCCGGTCCGCTCGGCCTCGTCGATCATCGCGACCCCGATCCGGTCCTTCACGCTCCCCATCGGGTTGAACGACTCGACCTTGGCGAGGACCGTCGCCCGGGAGCCTTCCGTCACCCGATTCAGCCGGACGAGCGGCGTGTCCCCGATCGTCCAGGTGATATCGTGGTATATCCGTCCCATCACTATCGGTCTCCTTCTTGTCATTCAGGTACTTGAATCGACCGTGTCGCCAGCGATCCCGGGTCGACGAAGTGGGCCTCGCAGTGACGAATGCGCAGACACGACCTCATCCAGGCTCCCGGAACCCCTGACGGCCCATGGTGAGTTCAGGTGCGCGGTATCGCCCACGGTTATCCGGAGAAGCGTGGTTCTCGGGGATAGAAGTTGCGCCATGCCCATATAATGAGGAAAGGTTGCCGGGAGAGGTCGAGCAGCGGAAGCGCTGATGCAAAAGCGCCTGATTTTTATCCAGGGTGGACATACACCACGCATATGAACGAGACAAAAGGTCACTTTGAGATGGGGCGGTGGGTCCTGGATCCCGACCCCGTGGTGGAGGTAAAACCCGAGCCGACGGTGAAAATTGAGCCCGAAGCCGGAGCAACGTCAGAGCAGGCCGCCCCTACCATCGAGAAGCAGATGCAGGAGACATCGGAGTCGGTCCGGAAGGCGGTCAACAACGTGGTGAGCACAGGCCAGCACCTCTTCGGGACGCCTGAAGGACACGAGCATATCCAGCAGGCGGCGCGGAAGGCAGGCGAGGATCTCGAGCGGGCGATCAACGCCTGGGCGGAGTCCGCGCGGCGGGCCCTGCAGAGAGAGTAAGGTAGTCCCTGACGCGGGCGACGACCTCGGGGTTCCTCGGCAGCCGGATGTGGCAGTAGTGTTCCGGGTCCCGGGCGAGGTTCCCGGGGTCGGCCGGGAGGACGTCCATCCGGGCCCCGGGGAGGTAGGAGTCGATGTGGGGGACGATGCCGTCGCCGGCATACGTCGTCCGCCAACCGCCGTCCGGGTCGATCGCCCAGGTCCGGCCGTCGAAGACCGGGAAGAACGCCGGGGTCCCGGTGAGGTTCGCGCCGAGGACGATCCGGTAGTCGATGTCGTCGCGGGTCCCGGCGGCCCGGAGCGCCGCAACCGTCCTGCTCCGGGGGCGGAACTCCTGGACGATGGTATCCTCCCCGGGGTCGTAGTCCTGCGGCACGAAGACCCCGCTAAGCCGCCGGATCACCTCCGGCCCCCGCTCGGGGTCGTTGAAGAGCTCGGCCATCGCCGAGCCGTTGTTCGGGGGGCCGATCCCGACGAGCAGCCGGACATCCTCCTCACGGTCGTCGCCGTCGAGAACCTCGAGGAGGTAGCGGGCGATGCAGGTTCCCATCGAGTGGCAGACGATGTCGACCGGGCCGGAGTAGCCGGTCTCTCTCCGCTTTTTGTGGATGTAGTCCTGGAGGGCAAGAGCGATCGCCTTCGTCCCTTCGTCCTGCATCGCGGTGTGGTCGAAACTCCAGAAGGGCACCGCGGCGTCCGAGAGCGTGGGGGCGAGACGGTTCCAGATGCCGGGGTGGCTCCGCCACCCGTGGACCAGGACGGCCGGGCAGCGTGGGTTCGTCAGAATGGCAGCACGCTCCTTCTGTGCCGGCAGCAGTTCATTCCTTCATGATCTGATGTTGGATAGGATGTAGGTTTCGACGGGACTAGCCGACCACCATCTTGTTCGCCTTCAGGAAGAAGCCCGGCGGCATCGGGTGGTCGAGTTCCCAGGTGATACTCATCGGCCGGCTCCCTTCGTGGGAGAGGTACCGGGCGGGCCCGAGGAAGATATACGGCTGTGTGACACCGTCGACCTTGTTGTACTCGCGGACGAAGAGGAGGACCTTGCTCCCCTGTTGTTCATGCTCGATGTAGCGCCTGCCGGTCGGCGATGACGCAGAAGTGGTGCTCTGAGACTGCCAGTGGAAGAGGGTCTCGTTGACCGCGTAGTCTTTATACATCGTTGTGGGCGAGTAGTGCTCTTCGGTCTTGTTCAGGGTGACCAGGAAGACGTCGGCCATCTTATCCTCCAGGTACACAACCCCCTCCCGGCTGCCCCCTGCCGGTCTCCGGGTCAGAGTATAGTGGCCAAGTGCTGCAAATGCCTGAGCCCGGGTGTACGTAGAGTGGAGTTCGAGGGCGTTCTCGAAACCGAGGTTGAGAGATCTCGGGAGGAACCTAATATCTGCCTCGTTATACTCCAGGAGATCGCAGATCTCGTGCCGGATTTCATCATACGCAAAGAGATCGGAGAAGATCTCTTCAATACTCGTATTCTTGTCACGAAGAGGTGTGTCGTTGAGCGAGTAATGGAACAGGGCCAGTATGTTCTTCTCGCGCTCCGAGAGGGTTGGTGGCGGGTAATCACAGGACCTGGAGAGCACGGCCCTGATGAAGCGGATCGCTTTCGGCGAATTCAGTGTCGCCAGCCTGATTGCGGCAGTCCTGGGAAAGAGACGTTCATCCGCGTAAACTTCCGGATATACACCGGCCTCTGCGGCCAATGAACAGAACGTACCCCTTCGATATATATCACGAGGCCGCAGGCTGTAACGCTGGAGAAATCTTTTGAACGTGAGAGGTTCGCCGGTCTCATCTTCAAACGAACGGATCTTGCGGATGAGCGTGGCCCTATTCGCTATATTTGCCCTGATGTTTTCAAGAACCCTCTCCCGGGCTTTCTCCTCGAAGTGGATATAACAACCCTTCGGGAGCGAATAGGAGTCGCGAGAGACCTGTTCTACCAGAGTTCTCCCACCAGGAGAGAGAAGCGCTGCAACCCTCTCACCGAACGGGAAGTTTTTGTTGTGACTTCCAACAAAGTCAAGGACTGTCAGGCACTCTTTCCCATCCGAGAGGCGGAGTCCCCGTCCAAACTGCTGGATAAAGACCGTGAGACTCTCGGTGGGGCGCAGGAAGAGGATGGTGTTCACCTCCGGGATATCGACGCCTTCATTGTAGAGGTCGACGACGAAGATGAAGTGGATCTCCCGAGCGACCAATCGGTTCCGGATGGTAGAACGCTCATCCCGAGAACTCCCGCTGTGAAGGCAGGCTGCAGGGATACCGGCCTCCTGGAATGCTGCAGCCATGTACTCAGCGTGCTCAACGGAGACACAGAACCCGAGCCCGATGATATCGTGGAGATCAGTTGTGTAGTCCTGCACAGCCCTGATGATCAGATCCGCCCGCTCCTGACTCCCGGTGTAGATCCTGGAGAGTTCGGCGGGATCGTAGGTCCCCCGCTTCCAGGGCACGGTATCAAGGTCTACAACATCGGTGACACCGAAGTAATGGAATGGGGCGAGCAATTTCCGGTTGATCGCCTCGGGGAGCCGGATCTCAGCAGAGATCTTATCGTTGAAGTATTCAAGGATGTTCAGGTTGTCCATGCGCTCCGGTGTTGCGGTGAGCCCGAGGAGAACCTTCGGGGTGTAGTGGGTGAGCACCTTCCGGTATGAAGGTGCAGCGGCATGATGGAACTCGTCGATGATGATCATGTCATAATAGTCGGAAGGCGTGATCTCCGGGAGGTTTCTGCTGTTCAGGCTCTGGATTGAGGTGAACAGGTGTTCAATCTGCGCAGGTTCGCTCCCTCCGACTAGGAGATCCCCGAAGTTCTGATCTTTGAGAACCCCCCGGAAGACCTGGATGCTCTGTTTCAGGATCTCCTCACGGTGAGCAACGAAGAGCAGCCGCGGGTAATCTCCAGGCCTCTGGATGAGGCCCCTGTAATCAAACGCAGATATGACCGTCTTCCCCGTCCCGGTTGCAGCAACGATGAGGTTCTTGTAGTTGTTGTGCAACTCCCGCTCTGCCTTGAGCCGCTCGAGGATCTCTTTCTGGTAATAGTAGGGTTTGATGTCGAAGACCGGGCGGAGGTCTATCTCGCTCCGCCTCTCCTTTGAGAGTGCACGCTGCAACCGCTCCCGGCTCTCCGGCGTGTATTCGACGAACTCGGGGTCTTCCCAGTAGGTCTCAAACGTCTTCTCGATCCTCCGGGTGATATCATATGAGTCCTGCTCAGTGATCTTGACATTCCATTCAAGGCCGCTCGTTATCGCGGGGTTCGAGAGATTAGATGACCCGATATACGATGTGGAGAAGCCGTTGTTCCGATGGAATGTGTAGGTCTTCGCGTGAAGTCGAGTTCTGTCGGTATCGTAGGATATCCGGACGGTGGTGTTCCGAAGGGAGGAAAGGGCCTCCACCGCCTTGATGTCGGTTGCCCCGGTGTACGAGGTCGTGATCACCCGAAGCTGGCCGTGCTTGACAAACTCTTTCAAGTCATCGAGAATCAGGCGAAGCCCGCTCCACTTGATGAACGAGATGAGGAGATCGACACGATCGGCGGTCCGGATCTCCTTTCTCAGTTCATCCACAAGCCCGGGCTCTCCAGGAGACCCGGTGAATAGGCTGCTCTGCGCGATAGAGGTCTCGGGGCGGATGGGTGCAGCGACCTTAAGTGCAGGGAGGTGATCACGATCTACAAGGGCGAGCAAGACCTTTGCTTCTGGCGTGATCTTACACTGTTCAAGAGTCTTGTCCTGTAGTTCGCTACTGAGGTGTTCGATGAGGCGGTTGCAGATCAGGACCTGCTCTTCAATCGAGGCCCCTGCCTCATCAGCAGAGATAAGAGCCGTTCTGAGAATCTTCGAGAGATATCGTGAGAGGGCGGTCTGCGGATCAAAACGTGCAAGAGGGTCTTTAAAAACCCTCCCTTCTCCTTCAGGGCCGGAGAGTTTCGATGCAAGGTATTCGCTGATCACCTGCTCGTAGATCCCCGGGAACAGTTCCATACTTCCCATTTGGGAGAAGGGTTAAAAATGGCTCCGGTGTCCTCCGGCCTCACCGTATCGGGCCGGGGAGGGGGGTCTCCCATTCTGGGAGATGGGTCAGTTCAGCTCAGTTCGATCCTGTAATCGTAATCCCGGCCGAGATCCCCGTCCAGCGTGAGGCTGACCTTCTTTGTCTCCCCTGAGGGGATGGAGATCACCGTCGATGCCTCATCCCGGACAAAACCTTTCTCCTTGTCGATCAATTTCATCGTCACGGTGACGTCGCCTTCGGCTCCATCGTTCTGTATCATCGCGTTCACGGTATATCCAAGCCCTTTGGAGAGACTGATATCCGGGACCATTGAGTCCTCCACGACCTTCGGGTTGGGACCGCCAAGCCCCATGCAACCGGCTGCCAGGACAAGCGCCGCAACCAGGCCGAGAATGAAGATTTGCCTGCTCATACGTAGAAATTGCCCGGAGGACCATATAATTGTGTATAATCCATCAGACTACATCTATCGGTTTAACATGGAATCCTCGAAAATGTCGAGGTGGTAGCAGAAATTTCCCTTTCCAGATGCCGTTCACGGGCTCACTACCCCCGGTACCGCGACCGGACCCGCTCCGGGAGGATGCTCTGCTGGAAGACCCACTCGAAGTAGCGGTCGGTCATCCCGGCGATGAAATCCCGCGCAATCTCCGCCGGCGCCGCGGCATCGACGTAGGGGCGGGATGCCCACGGGGCGTCGATCAGGTCAGGATAGACCGGCGAGTCCATCCGGGCGTTCTCGATATCCTCGAGGATGCGGTCGAAGAGGTAGCGGAACATGAACCGGATCTTCGTCTGGCTCTTGATAAGCCGTTCGTTGTTGTAGATGTGGCGCATGTTGAACTCCTTGAAGGCCGCGACAGAGGCCGACGCCTCCGCCGAGAACGAGATGCAGTCGGCATCGCAACTCCCGGAGACGATGTCGCGGATCAGGACGTCGAGCACTTTATGGTTGATATCGGAGAACGCTTCCCTGTTGCGTCCGGCGATACCGAAGAGGTGCATGCAGTTCCCGGGGAACTCCGCGAGGTCGTCATCGCCAATCACCTCGACCTCGAGGGCGTCCGCAAGGTCCCGGCCGAGGTAGGAGATGCTGTCGGCGATCCGCACCACGCACCCCTCGGCGGTGAGGGGGAGGGCGTCGGTCCCGTTCTCGATCTTTCGCAGTTTCTCCGCGAACGAGTCCCAGTTGGCCTCGCCCTCGACCACGAGGCTCTGGTCGTGGACCTCGCCGTTGTGGCAGAGGATCCCATCCAGCACCTGAAGCGTGAGGTCGCAGTCCTCGACGACGTCGAGGAACCGGACGCTCTGGACGTTGTGCCGGAACCCCCCGAGCCCGTGCTCGGCGCAGAGCTCGTCGAGGAACTTCTCCCCGAGGTGGCCGTAGGGCACGTGCCCGATGTCGTGGCCGAGGGCGATCGCCTCGATCAGGTCCTCGTTCAGGCCGAGGGCACGCCCGATCGTCCTTGCAATCTTCGAGACGAGCTGAACGTGGAGGACGCGGTGGGTGATGTGGTCGTTCTCGACGAGGTAGAAGACCTGGGTCTTGTCGATGTAGCGCGAGTAGGCCTTCGAGTGGACGATCCGGTCGGCGTCCCGGAAGAACGGCGGCCGGATGACCGGGTCCTCGGGTTTGCGGCCGGACCGCCTGAGGTAATCGGCGTTCCGGGTCGCCCGGGGCGAGAGGAGCGATTCGCGGTCGGCCATCCTCCGGGCCATCCGGTCGGCGATATGGGGCGGGATCTCCATGGTATCATCCAGTGAAGTGTTCTCGGCCGGGGAAGGGGATAGGGCTTTCTGTATCGGCCAGAGGGGCGCGGACCCGCGCAGGCTATATCCCGGACGCGCGTATCCATCCTGCATGCGTCCGGAAGTCATCATCCACAACAGCGTGAGCCTGGATCACGCGGTACGAGGCTTTGAGGTCGATCTCGGGTTGCACTACGGTGCGCTCCTGGCCTTCGAGGCGGGCGCGGTCCTCGCGGGTTCGGCTACGGCAAAGACCGGGATCGAGCTCTTCATGGATATCAACGAGCCTGAGACGGAGGCCGACCGGCACCGGCCCGAGGTCCGGCCGGACGATCCACGCCCCATCTTTATCCTCGTCGACAGCAGGGGCATACTCAAAGATCTGCTCCACTTCTACCGGAACATGGAGCACACGAAAGACGTCGTCGTCCTCGTCTCGGAGGCGACGCCGGTGGACTATCTCGACTACCTCCGCACGCGGGGTTACCCGTTCATCCGGTGCGGGAGCGAGAGGGTAGACCTCCAGGGGGCTCTCCGGGAACTCGGGGAACGGTTCGGGATCACGCGGGTGGTCTCGGACTCCGGCCCCGACTTAAACGACGTCCTGATCCGGGAAGGGATCGCGGACACGATCAGCCTGATCGTCTATCCAGTCATCGCCGGTGAAGGAGAGAAGAAACTCTTCGGCCGGGCCGGGGGGCGGACGACGCTCGAACTCCAGAAGGCCGTGCCGATGGAGCAGGGGACGGTGCATCTGGTCTACGCCGTGAAGAAGTGAGGGGTCGGCCTTCACTCCTTTCTCGCAGCGGCAAGACCGGCGAGGATTACCCCGAGGACGCAGATGAGCAGGCCGAGCGTCCCGGTGCCGAACCCCGTCGGCGCCGAGCCGATGAAGTAGTATGGTGCCGCCGAGAAATGCAGCACGAACGCGACGCCGAGGAGGGAGATGGCGATTGCCAGTGTGCCGGTGTCGTTTCCCATGGTTCTCGGAATAGACGTGGGCGAGGATCGGTTATCCGTTTTTTGGCTGTTTGCCGGTCGAGGTCGAACTCTGCCGGGCCCGGTGCGGCGGATAACCGTTTCCAGAACGATTCAGAGCAAACGGTGTTCCGAAACGTATATATCCGATTAATTGTTCTCTGTACATGACCAGACGATGTCAAAACACTGCCTGCTTCTTCCCGGCGGAGGTATCGATCCCACCGCTTGTTTACACAGTTTTTTCTCAGCAGGATTTGCCGTTACGCCTCTGTATACTGATTCCAGATAGAGTGCACCTGAAAGAATCAAAAACGTATTCGTCGACGATTAATTGCAACTGCGAGGAACTTCAATGAGCGGGAAAACCGTAGAAGACTGCATTAACGAGGTTAACAATTTAGCGGACAAGGCCGGTCTGTCCAGGGAGATCTGTGCGTACCAATATAGAAAATATAAATGGATCTCTACCAGCCTGTCATTAGCCATTCTGCTATTCTCGGCATCCATCGCGTTCTTGAGCATCGTAGATCCGGACATTCTGATTTCACTGTCGCTTCCCTTCCATGATCAGCAGGACACAAGAAACGTGATTGCGTTTCTCGGTTTCCTGATCTTCGTGATCTCATTCTCCGATAAGATACTGAACCTGACCGCGACCATGAACAGGAATGAGCAGGGGGTGAAGATCTTCACGGACTTCATACGGGACTGTCATACGTTTCGGGATGTGGGATCGAAGGACTGCGACGATATTTCGGCCGGCCTGAAGCTGGAGTCGATAAAGGAGCAGTACAGTTACCTCAACCAGGTGATGTCCTCCAATACGCTCTTCAGCAAGACGTTCCTGAAGGTTAAGAAATCGTATAAGATGAAGACGCGGGTGAGCCGGATGCTCGACGAGGAGCCCAATATCAGTATAAATAAGTACTACAGGATGAGGATCTGGGAGTGGTTGTTCTGAAAAGCTCGGTATGACGTGCAGAACGGCGAAGTTCTTATGACAGAGGTCATCCCAAAAAGATCTGTGAACCTTCGGTATACCCTAACTGGAGCCCTTAATTCTCAGGTATCCGCCATCTGAGCCACATCCTGAGCCAGGGGAATGAAACGGCTTCCCGTTAGATATCGCCACTCGGGGGAGGGTCCGGGAGGGGGACACTCCCTCCCGGTAACAGCGTTTTGGGACAACTTCATCATCAACTATCTTGAGGCATCATCTCACGGAGTCCTAGGTCAACCCATATCGTGACCGCGAACCGTGGTGAAAAAAGCGAATTTGGCGCCCGGTATGCGGGCTAATCTAGTTATGATTTAACAAAAACTATTGGTTTTGGCATGTTAGACGAGTTAATAACCCCACCCCCTATGCTGAATTATAGAATTTGTAACTCAAATCACCTTTAAACAGATGCGACCAAAACAGGAAATATGTCGCGCCATATGGTAGCAGGCTACCTCGGAACAGGGAGCGCCGCCTGATAGGCAAGCAGTACATAGCTATAGAACTGATTATGGCCTGATTTTGATAACAGAGATGGAGAAATTTAAAGAGTTTAAGCCATTCAAACAGGCCTCTGATGATGTTATCAATGCGCAACAAGATAATCAGGAGTTTAAACCGTTTTAGACCGATAAAAGTCTTAAAGGGACAACTAAAATTGAAAATGAAGAAGAGCCGCTGGAGGGATTCGAACCCCCGGCCTGCTGATTACGAATCAGCCGCTATACCACTAAGCCACAGCGGCAACTGCCTTACAACATTGTACGTCCGGAATTAAAAAGGTATCACCCGCCGGGGGGGGTCCGCCGGCCCGGCCCCGTTCAGGAGTACCCCCGGATGGTGACGTTGCTCTCCTGCTCTGCGGCGGCCCCGGGGGAGGTAATCTTCCCAAACTTCTGCTCGTAATCGGCGACGCTCTTCGTGAGCACCTCCACCAGGTTCTTCGCGTGCCGGGGACTGATCGAGACGATTGCCTTCCCTCGCGCCTGGTTCATGCCGGGGATCTCGTGCAGGAAGAGGAACGTGAACTCGTCCTCCTTGTAGGCGATCTGGATGCGGTTGGAGTAGACCGGGTCGAGATTGCCGGGGATGTTGACCGATATCTCGCGGTTTGCCATACCCATCTTCTATGACCCGCTCCGGCATAAGAGTTGGTCTTGGCCGGCTCGCCGCCGGTGCGGAGCATACCCCCTAAATAGCGGGAGAACGTACTTCCTCTCAAACGGAAACCCCACGCATGACCGACTACATCCCGGTATCCGGCGTCGTCGCCTGCCACACCTGCCCCCGGCGCTACTACTTCGAGCGCTCGGAGGAGCACCCGGAGTTGCCGCGCTACACCGTCTGCAAACAGGTCTCCATGCACCTCGGGGAGCTCCTGGAGGCCGATCAGATCTGGCAGGAGATCCTCTGCGTCCTCCCCGAAGCACCGGAGGACGTAGAAGAACTCTTCGAGGAGTGCATCACCGCCTGCCGCGAGACCGCCTGGCAGCGACCCGTCCAGACCGACCTCGCCGTCGAGTCCGACACCCTCGGCATCCGGGGGAGGATCGATAAGATCTTCGAGGACGGCACGTTCGCCATCGCCCGGTCGAGCCCCGCCCCGAAAGCCGGAGCCTACGGCACCGACCGGCTCCGGATCGCCTGCTACGTTGCCTGCCTCACCGAGACCCTGGGCAGCCCCGTCGCCGGCGGCTACGTCGAGTACGTCGCAAGCGGCGTCTGCCGCTACGTCGAACCGCAGCCCCGGGACCGGCGCGTGATGATCAGGGCGATCCGGGCGGCAAAACGGGTGGTCGCGGGCGAACTCCCGCCCCGCCCCCTCAGGGCGCCCTGCGAGGGGTGCCCGCACCTCGAACGGTGCACCGCCGGGCCGCGGCGGCTCTCCGACCTCTTCTAAACGCTCTCGAGCAGCGTCTTCGAGACGATGTACTCGCCCTGCGCCTCGCGGGTCGTCCCGACGATCAGCCACCGCTCGTCGCCGTGCTCCTCCACGACGCCCTTCGCCTCGACGACCTCCCCCGCGAGCGCCTGCCCCGAGTAGGTGTGGGTGAAGGAGAGAATCCGCGATATATCGTCGTGATCCACCGCGTAGACCGCCGGACTGTCGAAGGAGAGCGACGCATCGGTGACTGTCGCCTCGATCATCGTCCGGCCGAGAACCCTCCCTTTCCCGGCCGGGACCGCGTCCAGGTTATCGTAGGCGCGGGTGTAGAGGAGATCGAAGTAGGTCCCCTCGAACTCGCCGCGGTTCCACTTCCGCTGTTCGTGCAGGACGAAGGCGTCGAAGGATATCTCGGGCACCCTTTTATCGTAGACCTTCCGCCACATCGCGGTGCTCATCCCCGGGATCACTCCCGTCTCCACCAGGCGACGGAGCCGGCGCTGCGCGACGAACCAGGTCTCGCCGTAGACCACGAGATCGATATCCGATGCCTCGTTCTCGAGGCCGCAGAGGAGCGAGCCCGTGCACCCGAACGAGCCCGCCGGGAGGGAGAGGTGAGCGAGGAGCCGTGCCACCCGGGCATTCCGGGCCGCCACACCGGCGATCTCTTCCTCGGGCTTGTAGACCCGGACCACGTCGGAGCAGGGCACCCGGTGGACGTTGTCCAGGTAAGCGGGCCTGTGCTCCCGGATCCAGTCGAAAGACTCGACAAAATCGTATTTACGGTATCGCCGGCCGGCGCGGTTCGTCCGCTCCCCGTCCGCGTCGGGGACGTAACGGAGGATGCACCCGATGCGCCCGGCGTTGTCGTAGTTCGAGACCGCATAGAGGCAACCCTCACGGTCCTCGATGAAGTCACGGAGTCGTATGGCGTTCATGGTTACAGGGACTCCAGGAACGCTTCCACCGATTCCCATTCCGCGCCCTTGCGCAGGATGCGCCGGGTGGAGAGGTCCACCACCGTGCTCGGCGTCCCGCGGAGTTCCCCGCCGTCGACCAGGTAGTCATGGGGGACGGAGACCTCCTCGGGACGGGTCGGCGCGATATCGTCCGAGATGTTCGCGCTGGTCGAGGTGATGGGAGAATCAAGCCTTGAGATGATGGCAAGCGCGATCTCGTGGTCGGGCCACCGGACCCCAATAAGCCCGGTTCCGCCCGTGAGAATCTCCGGCAGGCAGGACTTCGCCGGGAGGACCACCGTCACCGGGCCGGGCAGGAACCGCTTGATGAACGCCCGGGCAGCATCGTCCACCACCGCGACGGCATCGAGCATCTCCATATCCGAGACCGCGACCGATATCGGTTTACTCACCGGCCGGTTCTTCGCCTCGTAGACACGCATCACCGCGTCCTCCGAGAGGGCGTCCGCCCCGAGGCCGTAGACCGTCTCGGTGGGGTAGACGACGAGCCCGTCGCGCGAGAGCACCCGGACGGCCATATCGATCGGGTCCATCAGAACTCCCGACCCCGCACGCGGTTGATATCGAAGACGGCCTTGCCGCTGACGTGCATCACAGCAAAGACCCCGGCCTGGATCGGGTCGGTCACGACCAGGTCGGCGTGTGCGGGAACGCTCCCGGCCATCTTGAGGGCGATCACCGGGATGCCCGCCGCCCGGACCCGATCCACCGCCCGCGAGACCTCGCCGCCCATCAGCGACCCGGCGAGCACCAGGATCGATGCCCGAGGAAGCCGCGCCACCGCGTCGACGGCGAGCGCCAGGTTCTGCTCCCCGACGAGCGGGATCGTGTCCACCGATATCCGCTCGCCGCGGATGTTGTGCCGGTCCGCCTCGTTCACGGCACCCATCGCCACCTGCGCCACCTGCGCGCCGCCGCCGATGATGATCACCCTCGACCCGAATATCCGGGAGAACGGCGGGTAGGTGGTGACGTCGACGACGGACGGCACCTTCGCCAGGTCGGCGACGAGCTCGGGACGGTTCCCGCACTCCTCGAACTCAAAGTAAAGGTAGGCCCTCCCGGTGTTCGGGCCGGTGGTGATGATCGACTGCTGGATCATCTGGATGTTTGCCCGGTAATCCGCCATCACCGTGGCCACGTCGCGAAGCACGCCGGCCCTGTTCTCGGTGATGATACTCAGGGCATACATTTCAGTATCGGTGATCATGACCCTCTCCGGCAGGATAGCGAAACGTCCTTCAATCGTTTCACGAACAGGGCATTTTTCGTCATATCCGCGCTAATGAATAGATTTTGGTCTCACAAGGGTTATAGGTTTTCGCCGACCCGCGGATCTCCCTCCTCCCTCGCTGCAAGAGCCGCCGCGAGGAGGCCGAGCGGGATATTGAGGAAGTAGAGAATCAGCCGCCAGAGGACGACGAAGAGGCCGAGGAGGTAAGTGGGCACGACCCGGCTGTACAGCGTGGCAGCGCCGAGTTCCGCGATCCCGGCCGCACCGGGGATGAGCGGGACGGCTGCGATCATCTGGAGGATGCCCTGGAAGAGGAACGACTCGGGAAAGGACGGCGGGAGATTGAGAGCGACGAGCAGCGCCGACGCCGTGGAGAAGAGGAAGACCCAGTCGATGATGCTCGCCAGGATCGCGCCGCCGAGTGCCCGGGGATCGGTTCTCACAAACCGGGAGGAACTCGCGGCAAAGAGCTCGGTCTCGCGGGCAATCCACTCAGCGAGTCTCTCCGCACCATCCGAGCCCGGACAGAACCGGAGCCAGCGACGGCTCCGGCCGCACCGGTCGAGCACCCGGACGGCAGCGCCGCCGATGACCCGGTTCGCAAGGGATGGGCGGCGGACCAGGACGACGAGCGCGAGCAGAAGAACGAGGACGAGGATGAGAAAGGCCGCCACCGGGTAGAGGACGGTCGCGGCGAGGTAACCCCAGAGGTGCCGGACGGCGAGAAGGGCTGTGAAGGTGAGGGAGGTAAAGACCGCGAGGTCGAGCACCCGCTCCGCGACGACGACGGTGGCGGCGTCCCCGACGGCGAGCCCGGCACGCGAGAGACGGTGGATCCGAACGGGTTCGCCGCCCACCTGACCGGGGGTGAGCGAGCCGGCGAAGAGCGAGAGGCTCTGGGTGACCGCGAGGCTCGATAACGGCACGGTGTAGCCGAGGCCGCGGCAGATGACGCCGATCCGCACCACCCGGCAGAAGATCGATCCTGCCCGGAGCGCGAAGGCAAGGAGAAGGGGGGCGATGCTGATCTCTCCGAGATAGGCCCGCGTCTCAGGGGTGAAGGTCGCCGCGAGCAGGCCTGCGAGGACTGCGCCGCTGACCAGAAGCGAGAGCGCGATCCAGAGGCGGCGCCTCATGTCCGCTCCCCTCCCGGCCGACCGCTCTCCTGGTTCGGCATCACGGCAGGTAGATGCCGTTCATCACGGTTACACCTTCCCCCGCATGAGAACGAGGTCCGTCTCTGCTGCACCGGCACGGAGGGGACGAAAAAGGGTATGCGCCCCCGGCAACTTTCCGGGGGGATGTGGGACGATCTGTCTGGCGTATTGGGGCACCCGGCGATTCATGCACGCCGGGTGTATATGGGATCTGGAGGGTGCGTGCGAAGAGGCGGGATCAGCGAGCGCGGATCTCCCGCGCCACCGTCCGGCCGAGTTCATATGCCCGGGCAACCTCATCGGCGTCCGGTCGGTAGTTCACGTGGAACCCGCCGTCGATCACCTCGAGCCCGGCCGCCTTCAGGGCTTCCTCCGCCTGAGCGACCGCTCCGCCCATGCCACCGTGGGACCCGAACGCGCACCCGATCTTCTTTGCGGTAAGGCGGCCGGGCGATAGGCCGCGGAGGTAACTGAGGAACCCCGCCACCGTGGGGAGAACCTCGTCCTGAAGCGTCGGCGACCCGACGATGACCGCCTTCGAGTCGAGCACCTCCGTGACGATGTCGCTACGGTGTGTCCCTTCGTAGCGCCCGTCCCGCAGCAGGCAGACCCGGACGTCGGCGCCTTCAGCCATGACACCCTCGGCGATCGCCTTCGCCATCATGGTGGTCGAGCCGTGCATGGTGTCGTAGACGATCGTGACCTTGTTCTTCGATACGCCCCGGCTCCAGTCGGTGTAGGCCTTGAGGATATCCCCGGCGTAGGACCGCCAGATGATGCCGTGGCTCGGCGCGATCATCCTGATATCGATCCCGAGCCCCCCGACCTCGTCGAGTTTCTTCAGGACCTTCGGCGCGAGAGGGATGATCAGGTTCGCAAAGAACTTCTGCGCGTGGGCAAGCGCTGCATCCTTTCCGAGCTGATCGTCGAACCGGGCGGCGCTTGCGAGATGCTGCCCGAAGGCGTCGTTCGGGAAGAGAATGGCATCCTCGGCGAGGTAGGTGAACATCGAGTCGGGCCAGTGGAGCATCGGCGCCTCAAGGAAGGTGAGCGTCTTTCCCCCGAGATCGAGGGTGTCGCCGGTCTTCACGACCTTGATCTTCCAGCCGCTGATATCGTAGTGGCGGGCAAGGCCGGCCTTCGCCCGTTCCGTGCAGTAGATCGGGACTTCGGGCATCTTCTTCACGAACGCGGGCAGAGTGCCGGAGTGGTCCATCTCGATGTGGTTCACGACGATGTAGTCGATCGTGCCGGGGTCGCAGACGGACCCGATGCGGCCGAGGACCTCTCCCTCGAACCCGTGGTAGGCGCCGTCGATGAGCGCCGTCTTCTCACCCCGGACGAGGTAGGCGTTGTAGGTCGTCCCGGGGAGGGTGTAGCCATGGTACTCCCGGAGATTCCAGTCGATAGCCCCGACCCAGTGGACGCCGGGGGCAAGTTCCGTAGCCATCATTGTCATCACACCTTGTTCGTACCAATACGAACGTTCCAATATATCCGAACAATTGATATATCATCCTTTCGATGTGTACCTATGGAACAGAGGGGGGCCGGCAGGGGGAAGGCAGGCAGGCCGAGGCCGGACCACGAGATAGATCTCTACTCGACACCGGGCGGGACGCGGGCGGTCGGGAACCCGGTGCGGCGTACGATCCTCGCCGCACTCAGGGAGCGCGAGCGTACCTTCGAAGAACTCGTCGTGCTCGCAGGGCGGGCGAAATCGACGATCTCGGTGCACCTCCAGGACCTCGCAGCAGCGGGCGTGATCGGGTCGCGGCCCGACCCGGAGGACTCCCGGAGGAAGATCTTCTCCCTCACCGGCGACCTCGTCGCAAGCGTCTCGCCCGAGGAGCGGGTGGCTGATGACCTTGCCGCCTATGCAGGGATGTACCGGCCCGGGTCCGGCGACCCCAATGCATTCTACCGGCTCGCGTTCCGGACGATCCGGGTGGCGCTCATGCAGGAGGGAGTCCTCCTCGACCCGCTCCTCACCCGGTCCGGAGAATGGCTGGGCGAGGAACTCTACCCGGCGGTTGCCGACCCGGATACGGGAGCGTTCTGCACGAATATCGCCCGGTTCTGGGAAGAGCACCGTCTGGGAAGGACCGAGGTCGCGGAGACGGAGCCGCTCGTCCTCCTCGTCTACGACTGCTTCGAATGCGTCGACCTGCCGGTGACGGGAAAGCCCGCGTGTGCGTTCGACTCGGGCATCCTCCGGGCGCTCTTCTCCCGCCACTACGGCCGGCAGGCAGAAGCGGTCGAGACCCGGTGTTACTCGATGGGGTCCGATCACTGCCGGTTCGAGATCGTCGTCGACGAATAAGAGCGTCGTCCAACCGGGAGAAAGACGAGAAAAAAACGGCATGCGATAGCCGGGAATCGAACCCGGGCTAGAGGCTTGGGAAGCCCCTGTCCTACCGCTAGACTACTATCGCACCTGGTACCAGTACACGTTGACCCGGGAGGAGATTAATCATTCGGCTCACCCGCAGCCACAGCAGGGTGGTAACGGGGCAGGGTGAGCATGAAGGCCGCTCCCTCCCCGGGACGACCGGAGACCCGGTCGCCGACGAGGATGCTCCCCCCGTAGCGGTCGACGAGCATCCAGACGATGTAGAGGCCGAGGCCCTTCCCGCTCTTCCTCGTCTCTCCGCGCTGGTAGCGCTCAAAGATGTGCGGTTTGAGGGCGTCGGGGATCCCCGGGCCGGTGTCCGCAACCGTCACCAGGACCGCATCCCCTTCCTCCCGGGCGCTGATGGTGATCTCCACGCCCGCCCCCCCGAACTTCGCGGCGTTGCCGATGAGGTTCGTGAAGACCTCGCCGATGAGGTCGTCGGCGAGAACCGTTGCATCCGGCCCCTCCCAGGTGATGCTGGTATCGACGTAGTAGTTGCGCATCCCCCGGATAACGGGATCAAGGCGCACCGGGCGAAGCGAGGCCGGTTCAATCTTCAGCTTTCGGATCGTGCTGACGTTCCTGATGATCTCGTTGCTCTGGTAGATGGCGGCAAACGACTTCCTGACGATATCACGGGGCGGTTCGCCTGTCGACTCGAGGGCCATCTGCAGGTAGCCCATCGCCGCGGTGTTTGCATTGTTGATATCGTGCATGAGGATATCCACGTAGAGGTTTGCCGCCTCGGTCGCGGCATTCGCCTCGCCGAGGTAACGGTTGGCGGACGCGAGCGCCGCCTCGATATCCTCGTGGAGCATCCCTTTCACGACCGCGTTGCCGAGCTCTTCACCGATTGCCGCAAGGATCAGGCGCTCGCTCTCCGGGATCGTCTCCCGTATCCTGCTCGCGGCAGTGATGCACCCCACCGGCCCGGCATCGCCCGGGATGGGGACCGCCGCAAACGACTGGATACCAGGATTGTCATGCCCCGGGTATCTCTCGCGGAACCGGTCGACGAATCGGGCCTCTCCGTCGACGAGCACATGCCGGTAGGGCGGTTCATCCCGCTGCACGCTGAGCGGGAAGTTCTCCGTACCCACAGAGGCACGCAGGCGCGCAAGATCGTCCCCCGGGTACATCAGGTGTACGGCACCGATATCGAGATTCAGCAACGCCAGAGCCTTTTCCAGCGTGGCTGGGAGGAGATCGTCAAGGCGATGGGACGCGGCGGCTGCGGCTATAACTTCGTTCGTGATGAAAAGACGCCGGTTTTCCTCCCGCATCTCCTTCTCCGCCCGACGCCGTTCGGTGATATCCCGGAGCGAGATAACCAGCCTTCCCGGGGCAGTTCCGTCCTGTGCGAAGTGGGTAATCGTGATCTCCGCGGGCCATTCGGGGCTGTCGAGCCTGTAGAACATGCACTCTCCAGAGACATGCGCCTCCCCGTGCAGGGCGCGTTCCTGGTAGGCTACCCAGGCCTCCCGATCCCTCTCGACAACCAGATCATACGGGTTTAGCCCAATCAGATCCTCCCGGCCCGCCCCACCGAAAAACCGAATCGCGGCCGCATTCACATCCACGATCACCCTGCCCGGATCGGTCAGAAGGATCCCGACATCGGTGGTGTCGAGGATGACCCGGAGCGTCTCCTCTGAACGGCGGAGGTGATTCTCCATCCGCTTCAGTTCCGCCGTTCCGGTGACCACCACACAGCCCTCCTGTTGATCGGGGAGAAGATTTGCCGAGAGGAGCACTGCAGATGACGTTCCATCCCGGGCAACGAGGTTACAGTCCAGGCCATCGAGCCTGCCCGCCTCAAGGGCTCCGGTGAGTCCGGTATACCCGGGCCAGATCGTGGGCACTTTAAGCGACAGACCCTCATTTTCCGAATACCCGAGCATCGCAGCGCATTGCTGGTTCATCTCCTCGACCTCTCCGGTCCGGGGCGAGAAGAGGAAGATGCCCGCCCCTGACGTCTCAAAGATCCCCCGGTACCGACTCTCGCGAACCTGCAGGCGGCTGGAGAGGTTCGATATGACGATAGCGACAATGAAGAAAATCATGATGCGGAGCAGGGCGTTTGCGATCTCTATCCCATTGCCCGGGGAGAAGAACAACACCTCCGCAAAGTAGCCGGCAGCGAGCACGCCGACAAACACAACGGCCCGCTTCGGATACTGGTAGGCCACAAGAATAATCGGGATGTAGAAGAGGTGCGGGACGATGATGAAGAATCCGATGGAGAAACAGTACAGTGCGGCGCTCAGGGCAACCAGAGCAGAGATGATGATGCTGGCGTCAAGAAGACGCTTTTTTGTGAACGCACGAGGGGGACGAGATCCCGGGGATCCTCCTTGCATAGAACAAATGCTACCGTGGGTATAATAAACATTCTCAAATTATTCCTCACCGGAAAACACCGGATCAGGGTTTTCCGGTATAACGAACTTCTTTTCCCGGATCTCTAGAAATCTCGTGAAAATGCGGCACGATCGATGACAGCTGTATCCGGGTACCGGGACGGCAACCTCAAAACGAGGAGGGACCGGGATATGAGTGGGGTGGAGCCCGACGGGGTGGGCATCATTGAGTCAGGAGGGGTGCGATCCTGCAGGTTCCGTTCCGGGGCGGGACACCTCCGATACCCTTAAGATTCTTCCCGGAGAATATGATGCAGCACGATCACGTGCTGGCTGTGGTAAGTCCGACGTGCTCCCGGAAGCACTGCCCGCAAGGGCTCGGGATTACAGAGATTAGTCAGTAAAAGGACTCTTTTCTGGACTTAACATAGTATATCTATCGGAGGTGCATGAATGGCAAGAATGTACGCTCGGCGTCGCGGAACCAGCAGTTCCGTCCGGCCCTACCGTAAGGAGGCACCCGAGTGGTCCAACACGGACAAAGCAGAGATCGAGAAGATCATCGTCGATCTCCGTAAAGACGGCATGTCGACCAGCCAGATCGGCCTTGTGCTGCGGGACCGGTACGCCGTACCCGACGTCAAGCTCGCTACCGGCAAGCGCATAAACGAGATCCTTCGCGAGAAGGGGCTTGAATCCGAGATCCCCGAGGATCTCCGGAACCTGATGCAGAAAGCGCTCGGGATCAGGAAACACCTGGTGGAGAACAAGAAAGACGTGCACAACGTGCGGCAGCTGCAGATCGCCGAGTCCAAGGTGCGCAGACTGGTCAAGTACTACGTCAAGTCCGGACGGATGCCGGAAGGCTGGACATACAAACCGGAGACCGCGGAGATCCTGCTCACCCGCTGATGATCCATGTCGCTTGACGCCGCTGCTGCAAGCCTGGCCGACCGCCTGCTCAAGCAGGAGTTCGTGGAGGTGCTGGCGCACCACGATGCCGACGGTATAGCCGCCGCATCCATCCTCTGCCACGCCATGTTCCGCAAGGGCGGACGGTTCCGGCTGAGGATCCGCCCCGGCATCACCACGGCCGACCTCCCCGGCGACGGCAGCGTGCTTCTCTGCGACTTCGGATCGGCACTCACGGACCTCCCCGGCGACGTCATGGTGGTGGACCACCACCTGCCCCGCTTCGAGGGAGACTATCACGTCAACCCGCACCTCGCCGGGATCGACGGCGACCGGAACCTCTCGGCGGCCGGAACAGCCTACATCGTCGCCCAGCATATGGGAGACAACCGGGATCTCGTGGGGCTCGCGCTCCTCGGTATCATCGGGGACGGCCAGCCGCTCGACGGCCCGAACCGAGAGATCGTGAACGACGGCATCGCGAACGGGTTCATAACCCCCCGCCGCGGCCTCCGCCTCCCGGGACGAGGGCTCGTCGAGCAGCTCGCGCTCGCCGTCGACCCCTACCTCACGGGGTTCTCGGGAGTTCCCGACGCGGCGAGGGCGCTCGTCGCGGAAGTCACCGACGAGGACGACCTGGACACCGAGTCGCTCCTCACCCGGGTCGTCCTCACGGCCGCCCCGAACGCCTCGGTCTCCGCGCTCTCGGGGATCTGGGGTACCACCTACAGCCTCGGCCGCGAGGTGATCGACGAGGCCCTGAATCTCGCCACCGTCGTCGATGCCTGCGGCAAGGCCGGGAACGGGGATATCGGCGCATCGCTCTGTCTCCGCTCGAGCCACGCAGTCCAGGACGCCTGGGAGATAACCGCCCGCTACCGGCAGGCGGTCGTCGCCGGCATCCAGGGGGCGCGCCGTCTCGACGAGCGCGTCGCCCTCTTCAGCGTGGACGACGGGGGAGTCGCGAGCGACGTCGCGGACGCGCTTGCAAACGACCTCGTCCAGAACGGCCCCGTCTTCGTCATCGGCATGAGCGGCGACCACTGTTCCGTCTCGGCACGCTGCCCGCCGGGGATCGACCTCGACCTCGACGCGGTGATGCGAACGGTCGCGGAAGCGTGCGGCGGCCGGGGCGGCGGACACCGCCGTCGTGCCGGCGGCCGGATCGCCGTCGACCAGGTCGACCGGTTCAGGCAGACGCTCCTGGAGGCGGTTCCCGCATGATCCGGATCGAGGGCGCCATCGAGACGCCGCACGGCCACCCCGAATGCGTGGCCGCGGCACTCGAACCCGACAACCTCACCCTGATCCGGACAACCGCGACCGAGGGCGGGGTGCGGGCCGAGATCGAGGGGACCAGGCTCCGGTCGATCACCGCGTCGGTGGACGACTACCTCATGAACCTGGCGATAGCGGAGGACGTATGCACCGCCGCCTCAGAACGGCGGGAGAGCGAGAGAGGGAGCTCCGGAGTGGAATCAGGATCAAACGGATAAAAAAGCGATAATAACAGAGAGAAGTGATACCATGGCAAAGAAGAAACAGGTTGGAAGAAGGCTCGAGGGCTGGAAGGCCAAGAAGTGGTACCGTGTCTACGTACCCGATGCCTTCGGCAAGACCGAGATCGGCGACGCCATCTCCGCCGACCCCGAGAACATGGTCGGCCGCGTCATGACCGCGACGCTCGGCGAAGTCGTGCAGGACTACTCGAAGTCCCACATCAAGATGAGATTCAAGATCAACAACGTGGCCGGCGACGCCGCGTACACCGAGTTCGTCGGGCACGAAGTGACCCGGGACTACCTCCGGTCGATGGTCAAGCGGCGGGCATCCCGCATCGACACCATCCACCCGGTTGTCAGCAAGGACAAGAAACTCCTGCGGGTGACGGTCGTCTGTCTCACCCTATCGAGGGCCGAGCAGAGCCAGGTCCACGCCGTGCGGCAGGCGATCTCCCAGGCTCTCGCCGCCAAGGCAGCCGAAAGCGACTTCGAGACCCTGGTCAAGGAGATCGTCTCCGGCGACATGGCCCGGGACATCTTCAAGGTCGTCAAGACGATCTACCCGATCCGCCGGGTCGAGATCACCAAGTCCAAACTCGAGCAGGTTGCAGCCGTATAAGGCTCAACTGCTCGCTTTTTTTAAAACCTCCGTGCCTTTCGCGCCCCATCAAACACCGGAGGGGAACGGCACGAAGGGTATATGCCCTATGACGGGGTATACCTCCGCCGGAATACAAGAGAGGTGACGGCGATGGCGGCAGAAGGGCAGCAGGTGAAGGTCCGGCGGATCAGCGGGGTCTCGCTCGATCACCGGGACTTCGATGAACGAGAGATGGTGACACGGGGGATCGTCATGAGGATGATCGTCCGGTTCCGCCGGGAATGGGACGAACTCAGGGAGAAGGAGAGCGGCAACGCCCTGGTCCTCTCCTCGAACGCGATGCTTGAGCGGTGCTCGCACCAGATCTACAACACCGCATGCGAGATGAGAACCGTCCTCGGCGAAGAACTCGCCGGAGAACTCCGGTGCCTCGCGGCCGAGACGATCAAGACGGCCAACATCCTCATCATGCTCGGGTGCGCCGAGGAGTGCCGCGAGAGGAGCGAGACCCTCGCGACGGAGGCGTTTCTCCGGATCGAGCGGTGCCTGGCACTCGTCCAGAAGGGGACGGGCTGCCCGGCAACCCGGGACACCACCGCTCACCGGGAAGAATAATCAGGTTCTGGATCGCATCTGTTCTCGATGATTGCTGAGAAGGTTCTCTTCCTGGTACTGGACGGGATCTCCGACCGCCCCTGTGAAGCGCTGGGTGGATTGACCCCGCTTGCCGCTGCACGGACTCCGGTTCTTGATCGGATCGTCGCTGAAGGCATATCCGGGATCATGGATACCGTCGCGCCCGGGATACGGCCCGGGTCCGACACCTCCCACCTCGCCCTGCTCGGCTACCCGCCGCGGGAGTTCTACACCGGCCGCGGCCCGCTCGAAGCCGAAGGAACCGGCATCCACATGACCGCCGGGATGATCGGGTTCCGGTGCAACTTCGCCACCGTGGACGCGGCCGGCCTCGTCACCGACCGCCGGGCCGGCCGGATCTCCGGGACGGAACCGCTTGCAGAGGCCGTCCGGGACGGCGTCGACCTCTCGGAACTCGGCGTCGGGTTCAGGTTCGAGGCGGGCGCCGGCCACCGGGCGGCTCTCGCCCTCGTCGGGGAGGGGCTCGGCGATAAGGTCTCCTCGAACGATCCGAAGAAGGAGGGGGTGCGACCGCTCACGGTCCGGCCGTGCACCGCCGACCCGGCGGATGCAAAGACCGCCGCTGCCTGCAACGAGTTCATCCGCCAGTCCGGCGAGATACTCCAGAACCACCCGTTGAACGTCCGGCGGGTGAAGGAAGGGCTCCCGCCGGGAAATCTCCTCCTTATCCGGGGAGCCGGGAACATGGGCTCGTTTCCGCAGTTCTCCGAGCGCTACGGGATCTCCGGGAGCGTCATCTCGGCGGCCACCCTCATCTCCGGGATCGGGAAGGCCGTGGGGCTCGAACACATCCCGGTGCCGGGGACGACCGGATCGGTCGACTCCGATCTCGATGCCAAGGTGAGGGCGGCGATAGGGGAACTCGGCCGAAAGGACTTCGTGCTGATGAACATCAAGGGCGCAGACGAGGCCGGCCACGACGGCAAAGGGATCCAGAAACGCGACTTCATCGAGGTGATCGATAAGGCTCTCGCGCCGCTGCTCGATCTCGAGAGCACCCTGATCGTCGTCTGCGCCGACCACAGCACGCCCTGCTCGGTCAAAGACCACAGCGCCGACCCGGTCCCCGTCGTCATCAGGGGCCCCGGCGTCCGGGTCGACCGGACGAACCGGTTCGACGAGGTCTCGTGCGCGGAGGGGGGGCTGCACCGTATCCGCGGCCGCGACCTCATGCCGATCATCCTGGATCTAATTAATAAGAGTCATAAGTATGGCGCATGAAGATTATACCAGGTAAATGGAATCAACAGGAGATCACGACTGGATCAAGGGCTGCACCCTCCCGGACAACACCGAGCTCCAGGAGAGGACGCTCAAGACCGAGCAGGACATCGTCATCGGCGAACGGTGCCGGATCGATTACGGCCTCCTCGGTAACGACGTCGTGGTCTGTGAATTCAGCAAGATCAACGGCAACATCGTTGCGAATGGCGACGCCAGAATAGACAACTGGTGCGAGATCGCCGGGGACGTCGTCGTCGAGGAGGACGCCTACCTCGGCGAAGGGGTGAGGATCCTGGGCAAACTGGTCGTCAAGGGCGACCTCGATATCGGCGACAACGTCCAGATAGAGCGCGGGTTCGAGGCGAAAGGCTGGATCTCCATACGGAACCCGATGCCGGTCATCATCTACATCATGATGTACCTGGTGGCCGTCCTCGGGATCGAGAAGGAAGAAGAACTAAACTCCGTCCTCGAAAAACTCTTCGGCGATGACGAGACTCCCTATGCCACGCCGCTGATGATCCCGTCCGGCGCCGTCCTCAACATGCAGACGTTCTCCGTCCCGGAGAAGATGGCCGTCGGGGCGGGGTGCCGCCTGCACGGGAACATCCGTGCCGGCTCGATCGCCGTCCGGGAGGGGACGACGGTCTTCGGGAGCCTCCATGCGCGCGAAGATGCGAGTGTCGCGAGTGGTACGGTCGTCCACGGCGACGTCCAGAGCGACGGCGACGTGACGATCGAGCAGGAGGCGCATATCCTCGGGAACGTCTCCTGCAAACGCCTCACCCTGCACGAGGACGCGCGCGTGGACGGGGTCATCCGGGCGCCGGGCGGCATGAAGATCGAGAGGCGAGCGGCATGAAGATTGCAGAGATCCTCGATGTCGAAGGATGTCGGCTGGTCGAACCGTCGTTTGCGGAACTGACGGCAGACGCATGCACGATCCTGCTGCTCCAGGCTACACCCGACGAGGCCCGGCTGCTGGTCGACGAGGAGGAGGAGCCGATTGCTCTCGCCCTCCACGACGAGGAGGGGTGGCACGCCGCCTCGTTCCTCTTCCGGGAGCCGACGCTCGCCGCCATCAAGTGCTTCGAGGCGGTCGGCGGCGACATCTACCAGGAGAGCCGGGAGGGATGGCTCTCGGCGGTCCGCGAGTATTATAGTGCGGAACTCTCGAAGACCACCTTCCCCGCCCTCGAAGACCTGCGCCCCGATCGCCAGGGGAAGATCCGCGACCTCCTCGACGAGGTCTGGGGCGACCGTGCGGGAACTCCCTGCCTCGACTGCTGCTGCGGGTCGGGGGTCGGCACCGCGGCCCTCCGGGCGGGAGGGGTGCGGGCGCTCGCCTACGACAACGACCCCGCGCTCCTCGCGCTCGGCCTCTCGAAAGGACGCCTCGCCCCCCCCGACACCATGTGCATCGACGCGCGGGAAGCGTCCCGCTACGTTGCTCCGGTGCCCCTCGGCACGGCCTTCATGGTCGGGGAGATCTACTCCTACAATACGGCCCTCTGGAGAGCGATCGTCGCGAACCTCCTCGCCCTCACCGATGAGACGCTGATCACCGTCGGCACAGATGAGGAGGCGGCAAGGGTGGAGGAGTGGTGCACGCGGGAGGGGAGAACGACCGAGGTCTTCGAGAACCGCCGCGATCCGCTCTACGACCGGTGGTGCTGCGTCGCGCAACGGAGATGATTGCGGCCCAATATATATGCCGCAGTGTCGCCAACTTTTTTCCCCGCAACTGTAGAACAGACCAACGGACCCGATCCCCGGGACCTGATCCTTATCGAGTGTAACCCGCATGAACACCGCTAAACGCATCTATAACGTCTTATTCATCTCCGTCTTCGCCACCATGCTCGGGCTCGGCATCGTCAGCCCGCTGCTCCCGATCTACGCAGAGAACCTGGGCGCGACCGGCATCTGGCTCGGCATCATCTTCTCGGCCTTCTCACTCTCCCGCTCGGTCTTCATGCCCATCATCGGCCGGATATCAGACCGCCGGGGGAGGAAATGGATCATCCTCATCGGCATGTTCGCTTACGCCGTCCTCTCGCTTGCATACATCGTCGCCGACAGCGTCTACTCACTCACGGCGGTCCGCTTCGCCCACGGGATCGCCTCGGCCATGGTCGTCCCGATAGCCATGGCCTACGTCGCCGACCTCTCGGAGAAGGGGAGGGAGGGGAGCCATATGGGGAACTTCTCCATCTCGATGTTCCTCGGCATGGGGATGGGGCCGCTGCTCGGCGGGTTCCTGAACGATGCGTTCGGGTTGGATTCGGTCTTCTACGTCATGGCCGCCCTCTCGGCGTTCGCCACCCTCCTCGTCGGCGTCTCTCTTCCCGAGGCAAAAAGCAGCACGTTCACGGTTCCGGAAGGGGATGCCGTCCCGCTCCGGGAGATCTTCAGGCTGCCGGTGATGCGGGGGGTCATGGTCTTCTCCTTCATCAGCGCCCTCGGGCGCGGAGGCATGATGGTCTTCATCCCGGTCTTCGGCCCGCTCATCGCGATCACCCCCTTCGAGGTGGGCGTCGTCCTCTCCGCGAACACCTTCCTGATGGCGCTTCTCCAGGTCCCGGTGGGGAAGATCACCGACGCCGGGGACAAAGTCGTCCTGATCGTCGTAGGTTCGGCGATAACGGCGCTGGCGATCGCTGCGATCCCATTGTCGGGATCGTTTCTGCCCCTACTCGTGATCACCTCCGTCGTCGGCATCGGCGGGGCCATCCAGCAGCCGGCCATCATGGCCCTGACGGTCGACGCGGGCCGGACTATCGGGATGGGGACATCGATGGGCGCCTACAACACCGTCTTCGGGATAGGCATGATCATCGCACCGCTGATGGGAGGCGTCTTCATGGACTATATCGGCATCGACGCCGTCTTCTACGTTGGCGGCGCGGTAAGCCTCCTCGGAACCGTGATCTTCGCGGTGATGATGCAGAGGAGCGCCCGCACGGCCGCCGGCAGATCAGGCCAGGCGTAGGCGACTCTCACCCCGCACCGCCTTTCCGCGCTACCGGTGAGTGAGGCTCGATACACCTCCGATGCCGGGAAGCGTTCACACTTCCGAGTGAAAACGGTGATTATGGCAGAGAATCTCTCCTCTACGAGGGGAAACTTTATATAATCATTTCACTATCATGGGTTACAGTGGCGCGCAGTTGAAAAGCGCGTCGGAATCGCCACGATAGGTTCCTGCCGGGTGATCGGGCAACCCCCTGGTACACCTCGCGGGTCGCGGGCGGGTAGCCGCCCGGCGAATGAGATGTTACAACGGCATGGCCCCCTGCAAAGACGCGTCCCGGTTCCCGGCCCCTCGCTCTTCAGTCCTGCATACGCCGTCTGCCCACACTCAAGCGCCGTATTCGGCATTTTTCCTCGTGCCGATCGGCATTCCGCAGGAGGTACTGGCCTCCCCGTATATCCCGGTCTTCGGACTCATCCTCGCCGGCATCGTTTTCGGGCTGCTCGGCGTCTGGCTCAAGGAGCGGGAGGTAGCCGCCCGCATCGCCGGCATGGATGCAAGCATAGAGGGCATCAAGACGGTGAAGGGTGCTCCGCATCGTCCCCTTGCTGTCAGGAGCGACCCTGTCTCACGGTTTGTCGACGAGGTCAACCTGGTGCTCGGTGAACTGGAACGCTCCCGGCGGGATCTCCAGGAGAGCAGGGACCGATACCGCCTCCTCTTCGAGAGCGGGAACGATTTTCTGCTGGTCTGTGCCGTCGGCAGGGAAGGAACGCCCTACCGGATACTGGATGCGAACGCGCTCGCCTGCCGGTGCCTCGGGTATACCCGGGACGAACTCTTCGCCCTCGCCCCCGGATCGGTCATCATCGTCCGGAGCGACTTCAAGAAAGGCAACCACCACCTGCACTCCGCCGATCTGATCCCCCGGGAGGGCAACCGGATCCCTGTCGAGGCGAGCATCCACCGCATCACCCTCGGGGGTACGCCGGCCACCCTCATCATCGCCCGGGACGTGACGGAGAGGCGGCGGATCGAGCAGGAACTGATGGAATACCGCTATCACCTTGAGGAACTGGTGACGCAGCGGACCGACGAACTCCGGGCGGCAAACGAGAGCCTCAAGCGCGAGATGAGAGAGCGGGAGAGGATCGAGCGGGAGAGAATCGAGGCATACCGGCAGATCGAGAGGAACATCGAGCAGTTCGCGGTCCTGACCGACCACATCCGAAACCCCCTCCAGGTCGTCCAGGGGATGGCCGACCTCATCGACGATCCGCGGGCGGAGAAGATCCAGGAGCAGGTCAGCCAGATCAAGGCAATCCTCAAGCAGCTCGACGAAGGGTGGGTGGAGTCGGAGAAGGTGCGCGAGTACCTGGAGAGGTATCGGTAGGGAGGTTTCACCACCATTTGTCTCCCGCAGGATCCGATTCACGGTCAGGTGATTGCAATACCTCATGTACGGATTTTCAGTGGACTGTACATCTGGAAGTGCTCATGCTCCGGACATTCCGTCCACCGAACGTCTAAGACCTTCGGTTTTCTCAAGCGATACCCCTACAGGATACCGCCTATCGCCATGCACTGCCCCCGTCCCCAAGGGGCGGGGGAGGAGGCCGGAGGCCGGGCGGGGTGGGGGTTACAGGTTAGCCTTATGAGGTAGAGACAGGGGAGGGGGGAGTTCCCCCCTCCCCGTCAGCCCCACCCCTACGTGGCGATATCCGGTGGATATCCATGCATGGAGTTTGCAACGTCCCGAAACGTGAAACCGGAGGCAAAGGAACTTGAAAACACAAATGATCGCGGATTTTTGGGAGAGCCACTTTTTCCAGGCGGCTCCCCGACAGTCCCAAAAAAACCCTACGGCGTCGTCTCTTCGGCGCACTCGAGTTCCGCGACGATCTCGGCCGCGTCGTCCATGCGCCGGACGAGATCCTTGATCTCCATCAACCGCTCGGCGCCGATGAAGTGCTCGGCCATCACCCGGGCCATATCAGTGAGTTCGATGCGCCCGCCCCGCCGCCGGACCAGCCCATAGTCGAGGAGAGTGGGGAGGGCGGGCTCCAGCGTCCCGACCATCGCGTGGGTCATCCCGATGACCTGCTGCTCGTCGCCGTTCGAGACCACCGCGTTCGCGACGAACTCCTCCGTGCTCTGCTCCATGTCGTACTCGGGCGCGACCTCCTCCATCTCGCCCCGCAGGAGCCCGACGGCGACCTCCTCCTCGGTCTTCCCGGACGTCCGTGAGTATGATCCCCCGGGCTCTGCCATGATGACCACCCGGCCGAGGTCGTGGTAGTCCGGCCGGCCGGCCCGCCCCATCATCTGGTGGAACTCCTGGACGGTGAGCCACTGGATGCCCATCGCAAGGGCGTCGAAGATCACCTGGGATGCCGGGAAGTCGACACCGGCGGCAAGCGCCGCCGTGGTCACGACGGCGCCAAGTTCCCCGTTCGCGAACCGCCGCTCGACGTCGCGGCGTTCCTGGGCGGAGAGCCCCGCGTGGTAGGGAGCGGCAATATTTCCGAGGGCGTCGGCGATGACGTGGCAGCGGGCGCGGGAGTTCGTAAAGATGATCGTCTGGCCGCGGTAACCCTTCGACGACCGTATCTTGAACTCCTCGGCGACCATCTGCTTGATAAAGCTGATCTTCTTCGCCCGCTCGATGAAGATGAGGTGGCGTTCGAGCGGAACCGGCCGGTCCGCGTAGCGGACAAGGTTCGCCCGGAGTTTATCCGCAAGCAGCCCGGGAGCCCCGATCGTGGCCGAGAGGTAGAGGAACTGCGCCTCGGGTGCGACGTGTTTGAGCCGGGCGATCAGCCCGTCGAGACGGTGGCCGCGCTCCGGGTCTTCGAGCATCTGCACCTCGTCGATGACAACGGTTCCGATGTCCTTTAAGGATCGCCCCGTCCGAAGAGCGTGGTCGATCCCCTCGTAGGTTCCGACTACCACGGGAGCGTTGACATCCCGATCCCCTGCCGACCGGGTCTCAGGGAGGTTGAGACGGCTCACCCCCGTCTGGAGGGTGACCCGGACCAGGTGGCCGTAACGGTCGCGGAACCGCTGGTACTTCTGGTTCGCGAGCGCGACCAGCGGAACCAGGAAGAGCATCCTCCCCCGGCCTTCGAGGAAGTTCTTCATCCCGGCCATCTCCCCGATGAAGGTCTTGCCGCTCGCGGTGGCCGAGACGACCAGGAGGTGCTGCCCTTCGAGGAGGCCGTTCTGGACGGCGAGTTGCTGGACGGGCATCAGGTACTCGACCCCGGCGGCCTTTGTAAACGCAGGAGGGAGCGGGAGTTCAGTGATATGGGCGGTCTTCTGGACCTCGTGCGCCTCGAGCCGATCAAAGAGCGTCCGCTTCCGGTCGGGGTTCTCGGGCCCCACCGACGCCAGCACCCGGTCGAGATCGCGGACCTGGGTAAGGAGTTTCTCCAGGTGGACGAGCACCGAGCCGCCGAACCGCCCCAGGTAACCGAGTTCCCGGCGCATCTCCCGCTTTGCGCACTCCATGCAGATCCACTCGCCGCCGTACCGGACTCCGGTCGTCTTATCGACCGGCACGAACCGGTCCTCCAGCTGGCAGAACCGGCAGATGTTGATCCTCGAAGAAGAAATCTGGAGATCGGCGAGGAACGACTCGAACTCAGGGCTCTTCGCCGCAAGGAGCACCGAGGAACGGCGGAGCAGGGTGATGAGGTCCCGGGTCGGGGTTGGCTTGAGCTGCTTGCCGCGCCGGCGCATCTTGAAGTTCTTCGGCCGCTGACCCTTCGGGGTCGCGCTCAGGTCGACGAACCCCGAGCCTTCGACGCGGCCGCCTTCGACGAACAACAGTTTATACGTGCCTTTCTGGGGCTGGACGATGACTTTCATGACGAGATCAGGTCGTGGATCGTGTAGGTGAGCCCCACCGTCTCCAGACGCTTGAGGAAATCAGTAAACTCCTCATCGACGATAAAAATTGCGCACTCCCGGCCGTGAAATGCCGCTTCGACGACACCTTCTCTTGAGCCGAAGAACATATCCGGCTCGATACCCGCCTTCCTGAGGGCAACGTAAGATTCGAGGCCGACGGCGCCCACCATCTCGACATTCTGGATGGCCTCCCGGAGAAGATCGATGCTGACCTGCCTTGAGCCGCCCCGCTCCACCCGCGGCACCTTGCAGACGTGAACGAGCCCCTCTTCGTGCTGGATGATGCCGTTCAGTCGGGCGACGCCGAGGTCTTCTCCCGGTATCGCGTCCATGGTAGCGAGGCCGGTGGCGCTCTGCTCTTCTTTCGTCGCATACAGCCACCCGTCCTGCATGACGACGCCGACCGTATCCCCCTTCTGGATCTCATCCCGGGCAATGGCCGTCCAGACCGCCACCTGCTGGATGATATCCCGGTTGACGTGGCGGGCATACGCCTCAAGCGCCTCGGCGTGGCGGAGAACCCACTCGATCCCGCTTTTCGTCACCTCATAGCGGCCCCGGCCGTGAGCAGTGACCAGGCCCTCGTCCGCCAGTTCCCGGATGTACTCGGAGACGGCCTGGGGCGTCACGCCGAGTTTCGCCGCGATCTCCTGCTGGCGGACGGCCGGCTGGTGTTCAGCGATCTCTACGAGGATCTGAAATCGGGTGGCCTCCCGTTTGCTGCGCAGGATTACGTAAAGAGGATCGTCACTGAAGTCGGTCAAGCAGCACCATCCCCTGCCCTTTCACGTCGAGACCGGGGATCCTCTTCGCCAGCCCCTTGATGAAGGTAGAACTGACCCCATATTTTCGGGAGATATCACCGATGGAGGTGGTCCCGGCAACGATCTCCTGTTCCACCGAGTCCACGATCGTGCGGAGACCCTCGTCGTTCGAGACGGCGATGTGCAACAGATCCCCGATATCGCCCATGGAACACTGGAAACTGGCCCGGAACTTGCTGTATGTCGCCCGGTACTCCTTCGTCGGCTTTTCCCCGGGTTTCGGCATCCGCCACTGCTCTTCGATCAGGTTTCCCTTCTTGAGGATAGAGAGGCACTCGGCCACTGTAGAGGGGTCGGCATGCGCCGCAAGGTCTTCCTCGGTCAGCCAGGCTTTGTTCAGGAGTTCGTAGATCTTCTTGTAATTGGCATTATTGAACGTTATGAGAAGAGGAACCAGTTCCACCGGATCGTTAAGAATTTTAATATGTCCCGTCACTGCGATACCCTATTATTATATGGTGGTATAACTCCATAAATTTTTGCTGAAATCTCAATGCGTACCAGTGGCACAATCACCATCCGGGGCATCGTCCAGGGAGTCGGGTTTCGCCCCTTCGTCTATGCAAAAGCGCGGGAATTCGGGATCACGGGGACGGTCAAAAACCTCGGGAGCGAGGTCGAGATCCATGCGTCCGGCGACCGCTTCGAGGAGTTCCTGGAGGCGGTTTCCAGAGGGACGCCATTATCCCAGATAGATTCTGTAGATGTCCAGAATCTGCGCGGGAAAGTGACCGAAGGGTTTACCATCCTCGAGAGTAACACCGGGAGCCTCTCGGGGTTCATCCCGACCGATGTTGCCATCTGCGACGACTGCATCACCGATGTTTTCACGAAAGGAGGCCGATACGAGGGCTACTGGGCAACGTCCTGCGTCAACTGCGGCCCCCGGTACAGCATCATCAACACCATCCCCTACGACCGGGAGCGGACGTCGATGACGGAGTTCCCGGTCTGCCCCGCATGCGAGAGCGAGTACACCGACCCGTCGTGCCGCCGCCACCACGCCCAGACGATCGCCTGTGCGACCTGCGGACCGCGCCTCGCCCTTCTTCTGGCCGACGGAACGCCGGTCGCGGGGGACCCCATCCGGAAAGCGGCGGCCCTCCTTGATGCAGGCTCGATCGTCGCCATCCACGGGATCGGGGGATTTCATATCGCCTGCATCGAAGAAGCGGCAGGGGTTCTGAAACGCCGCCTCGGCCGGACGGAGCAGCCCCTCGCGGTGATGGCGACCGCAGAGGAGGTGGAGCGGATCGCGATCGTCCCGGACGAAGAGCGGCAGATCCTCCATTCCCGGGCCCGCCCGATCGTCGTGCTCGAGAAGCGCGATCCCGCGTCCCACCCGGGGATATCGGATCTCCACACCATCGGGTGCATGCTCCCCTACACCGGGCTGCACCACCTCCTCTTCGCAGAACTCGCCCACCCGCTCCTCATCATGACGAGCGCGAACCTGCCGGGCTACCCGATGACCACCGATCTCGCAACCGCTCTTGAGCGGCTTCCCGGGCAGGCGGACTATATCCTCACCCACGACCGCCGGATCGTCAACCGGTGCGACGACTCCGTCGTCCGGGACGGTTACATCATCCGGCTCTCCCGCGGCCTCGCCCCGAAGAGAGAGGCGATAGACCTCGGCAAAGGATGCATCCTCGGCGTCGGCCCGGAACTGAACGCAAACATCTCCATCTATAAAAATGGCTTCTGCATCACCTCTCCCCACGTCGGAAACGTCAGGAACCCCCAGACGCTTGCCTACCTGCAGGAGACGGCGGAGAGACTCGGAGGCCTCACCGGCGCACGCTACGACCGGATCGTCCACGACCTCCACCCGCAGTTCCTCTCGACCCGCTACGCGAGGGAGGTTGCCGATGCGACAGGGGCACAACTCCTCGCCGTCCAGCACCACCGGGCGCACATCGCCGCAGCAACCCGGGAGGAGTGCGTCGGGATCGCGATCGACGGGGTGGGCTACGGCGATGATGGGACAATCTGGGGCGGCGAGGTATTTGCCGGGGAGGTTCCCTATCTCGACCGGGTCGCCCATCTCGAGGCCGTCCCGATGCCGGGCGGCGACCTCGCCACCCGGTTCCCGGAACGGATGCTCTACGGCATCCTCCCCACCGCCGAAGTCCGGGATCTCCTTGCATCGCGGGGGTGGAGCGATATCGAGCTCGCCGTCCTCGTCCGGCAGGTGGAGCGGGGGTTGAACGTCGCCGCGACCTCGAGCACGGGGAGGGTGCTGGATGCCGCCGCAGCCCTCCTCGGGATCTGCCGGGAGCGGACCTACGACGGCGAGCCGGCGATGAAACTCGAGTCGGCGGCGCATGCCGGGAAGGCCTCGGCCTGGGATCTCGAGTTCCTCCGCGACGGTGATTGCGAGGTTCTCTCGACCCGTTCCCTCCTCGCTGAGGCATACCGCCGGGCCGCAGCCGGGGAGCGGGCCGAAGATCTCGCCGCATCGATCCAGCACAACCTCGCAAGAGGCGTCGCCACGATGGCCGTCCGGGCGGCAGAGGAGCGGGGGATCCCCCGGGTGGCGCTCTCGGGCGGGGTGGCGTATAATAAGGCGATCCGGGAGACGATCCGGGACAGCGTGCTCGCCGCCGGGCTCGAGTTCATCATGAACAAGGACTACCCGCTCGGGGACGGGTGCATCAGCTTTGGGCAGGTCATCTACGGCGGGAGCGTGGAGGAGTGAGACTCCCCGTATCCACCGGGCTGTAGTCGAACAAAGACCCTCTTTTTCGCATAAATTCCATTATAAGGCGACGCAGTACCGGGACAGAAACAGCACGATCAACCCGGGAAGCATCCTGAGAGATCCGGCACGGAGAGTGAGACGTCACGCGATCCGCGAGAATAACCGGCCCGCCCGGTTCGTTAAAGGCGAAAGAAAAAAAGGGTTTAGCCGAAGAGGGCACCGAGACCGGCCATGCCGCTCTCTTCTTCCTCTTCCTTCTTGGACTCTTCCTCGGGCTCCTCCTCGGCAGCGGCCGCGGCGGCTGCAGGGGCGGCGGCTGCGGGTGCAGCGGCGACCGGGGCGACGGCGGCCTTGCTGATGGCCTCCTCGATGTTCACGTCCTCGAGTGCGGCGACGAGCGCCTTCACGCGGGCGTCCTGGACCTCGACACCGGCCGCGTTCAGGACAGCAGTCACATTCTCTTCAGTTACGTCTTTGCCTGCGTTGTGCAGGAGCAGTGCAGCGTAGATATACTCCATGATTCATTCACCTTTTTGAAATGATATTAGCCGAAGAGGGCACCAAGACCGGCCATGCCGCTCTCTTCTTCCTCTTCCTTATTCTCCTCTTCAGACTCCTCTTCCTCGGGCTTCTCCTCGGCTGCCGCCGGGGCTGCTGCCGCGGGTGCCGCAGCGGTCGCAGCCGACGCGGCTTTCAGGGTCGCCTCATCGAGCTCGAAGCCCTGGCCCTGTGCTGCCAGCGCGACGGCCAGCATCTCGCGCTGAGCCCGCCCGATGATCAGGTCGACGATATCCTTCTCGTAGATGGTCGCCTCGACGCCCACGTTCCGGGCCTCGCGAACCGCCTTGCCGATGATGGCCGCGACGGTAAGCCGGGTCGGGATGACGGCGTTGACCGAGAGGTTGAACGCCTGCTGGGCCGCGAGCACGATGTTGTTCGCGTAGGCATCCTCATCGATAGCGAGGAGGTCCGGCGTGAAGATGGTGTTCCTGTAGTATGCGGCCTGTAGAATGAGACCGACATCCATCGGCTTGACACCGAGTTTCACGAGAGCGTCGGCAACCTTCTTGTTGATGACCTCGCCCTTCTTCACGACCGTCTTCGTCTCGCGGATCTTGACCTTTCCACCCTCGATAGCTGCGGGAATACCCACCTGCTGGAGCTCGCCCACGATCGGGCCGGGCTTGAAGCTGGTCGGACCCTTCGGGATGACGATGTCCTCCGGCGCAGTCTCGCCGGGCTTCGCCGCCATCTTCGTCTTGGTCCGCTCGAGCAGCTTGAAGAGCTTGAACGGATTCTCGTTCGTGAAGATCAGGGCGCTCTGGCCTTCGGCGTGGTCGTTCAGGGACGCAACGCTGCCGCCGAGCTCGTTTAAGGCGTGCTCGATCAGCGTGTTCCGTGCCATCTTCACCCTCGCCGTGCCGCGGAGGTTCCGCCGGATCTGCTGGACCTGCGAGGCAGGAATGCCGTACATGTCCACGACGCCGACGAGCGAGTGCTCCTCGATACCGCGCTTGATCTCCTCTACTTCATCCTTCTTCCACCGGGGCAGGTGCTGCGTATAGAGCGCCATCAGATCACCCTCACTGCCGGCCCCATGGTCGTCTTCACGTAGACCGAGTGGATATTCATCGCGCCGCTCTCGAGGACGGACTCGACCCGCCGCAGAACCGTATCGATGTTCTCGGCGATCTCCTCGGTGTCCATCCCGGAGGTTCCAACCTTCGCGTGGAAGACCTTCTTGTCCTTCGTCCGGATCTTCACGGAGCTCCGGAGACGCTGAACGACAGGCCGAATATCCATTCCCTGCGGAACCGGCATCGGCATCCGTCCACGCGGACCGAGCCTGACACCAAGGTACCGCCCGACGAGAGGCATCATTGCCGTCTCGGCAAGGAAGAACCGGTACTCATCCGCCACCTTGCGTGCTTCGCGGGGTTCTCCCCCGAGCCGCTCGATCTCCTCAGGTCCGATGATGAGGTCCACGTTCACCTCTTTTGCCTGCGTGGTGATATCGCCCTTCCCGAGAACTGCGATCTTGACGTTGTCAAGACCATGCGGGAGGAGAATCGTCTCATCAATACGATTCTTGGGCTGGGACATGTCGATATTCCTGAGGTTGACGGTGATATCCACGCTCTCCTTGAACTTCCGTTCCGGAGCCTTCTCCAGCGCCGTTACCACGGCTTTCTGTATACTGGTTTTATCAACCATCCTTTGCCTCCATAGTACACGACCTCACGATCTTCTATGGTTGTCTGACATCTATGCGACGAGTACGCCGTCGTGTTCCCCGTCGTTGATGGCCCGGATCATCTCGCGGGGACTCTTCCCCTCGATGGTGACACCGACACTGACGCACGTTCCAATGACCTCTTTGACCGCGGACTTCAGATCGTACGAGAGCATGCCATCAAACTTCATACGGGCAATACGGACGGCGGCCTCCAGTGGCAGATCTCCCGCCACCAAAGTACCCGGCTCTGCCGAACCTTTCGCGATACCGGCCTCTTTCATGACGAGCGCCGTCGTGGGCGGGATGCCCACTTCAATCGTGAAGTTCTTCTTATCGTCGACCGTAACCGTCACCGGCACCTGCATGCCGTTGAATTCGGCTGTTTTCTTGTTGATCTCGTCGACGACAGCCTTCACGTTGATACCGAGAGGTCCGAGCGCGGGCCCCAGAGGTGGGCCTGCTGTTGCCTTGCCCCCGGGTACCAATACCTCGACCGTTTCTGCCATACAAGTTCACCAGCTGTTATTCCTCAGGGGAATAGTTGCCTGGGTTACCTAAGGTCTACGTGAGAGGATTTAAAGTACATGTGCCCGGGCCGCGCATCAGTGCGTGACGCCCGGTCGCCGGGGGTTCTATCGCCGCCGGTGTAGCGGGACGCGGCGGGAAAAAAAGAAGATGGAGATATTCTTCAGGACATCTCGTCCGACCGCTCCACGACGCGAACGGAGTCGCCGCGGACGGTGATCGGGATGGGGATCATACTCTCGTAGAGTTCGACCGTGATCTCTTCCTTTCCGGTGTCGACGCGCTTGACGACCGCCTTCTCTCCCTTGAACGGGCCGGCGATGATCTCGACGATGGTGCCCTCGGTGATGCCGGTGACCGCCTTCTTCGGCACCAGGAAATGCGCCACCTCGGAGAGAGCCGTCGAACCCTGTACCACCGCGCGCGCGTGGGGGATCAACTCCACCAGCTGCTCTATACGGGCGATGGCGTCAGGGCTCTCCACGAGGACGTAGCCTTTCAGTTCTTCGGGAACCATAACGGCCACTACATGGATGTCCTTCTGCTCCCTCGTCACCTTCTCGATGTTGTCGGCTACCGTCCGCTCCTGCTTTGCGGTCGTCTTTATCGCGTATATCCGGTTTGCGCTCTCAACCATATCCATCATTTGGGCAGTACCAGCATGATCTCGTATATGATAAAGCCGACGAGGCCGATGAGCATGATCCCGGCCGCCGCCACGACAGCGATCTTGGAGAACTCGTCGCGGGTCGGCGTCCGTGCCAGTTTCAGCACCCGCCAGTACTTCTTGAAGAGTTCTTCCTCGATCTTGAACGACTTTACTTCCGCTAACGTCTCTTTGTAATCCATCATCTTGGCTCACTTCAGGAAGTCGATCTCAAACTGTTTCATCATGCGCGGCATACTCTTCTCGTTTCTCCCATATATTTGTGGTGACCGGACGCCGGTGACCACAAGCAGCGTCCGCATCTTGCCCTGCATGTCGGGGTCGACCTGGGCACCCCAGATTATCCGGGCATCGGGATCGATGCGGTCGTAGACCTCCTGGATGACGCCTTCCGCCTCGGACATGGTCATATCGGGCCCGCCGACCACGTTGACGAGGGCGGCGGTCGCCCCGGAGATGTCGACGTCGAGCAGCGGAGAACGCAGCGCCTTCTTGACCGAGTCGGCGGCTTTGTCCTCGCTGTCACTCTCGCCCATCCCGATCATCGCGACGCCTCCGCGCTCCATGACCGTCCGGACATCAGCGAAGTCCAGGTTCACGAGACCGGGCATCGTGATAAGCTCGGTGATGCCTTTGACCGCCCGCATCAGCACCTCGTCCGAGACCTTGAACGCGGCGTGGAGCGGAAGCCGGGGCACGACCTCGAGCAGCCGGTCGTTCGGGACGACGATGACGGTGTCCGCCACCTCACGGAGCCGCTCGAGGCCGGCCTCCGCGTTCTGGCCCCGGATAGCCCCTTCCACCGTGAACGGCAGGGTGACCACCGCAATGGTCAGTGCGCCCTCTTCCCGGGCAGCCTTCGCGACCACGGGTGCGGAACCGGTACCGGTGCCGCCCCCGAGCCCGGTTGTGATGAAGACCATATCGCACCCCTCGACGGCGCGCTTGATCTCATCCTCGGTCTCGATCGCCGCCTCTTCGCCGACCTGGGGGATCGAGCCAGCGCCGAGACCGCGAGTCCTCTGCCTTCCGATGAGGATGCGGGTATCCGCCCGTGTCCTGACCAGGTGCTGCGCATCGGTGTTGAGAGCGATCATACGCGCCCCGTTGATCCCTTCATCGGTCATCCGGGTCACCGTGTTCGAACCGCCGCCTCCACATCCGACGACTGCGATCTCAGTCCGGAGTTCCATGAGGAGCTCTTCAAGCTCTTTGTCGACCTCCGTGGGCTCAGCAAAACGCTGCTCCTCTCGCGCCCGTGAAAGTGCCTCTTCTACGATGGATTTCATATGTGTCTCTCCAATCCCGGGATATGTATCCGCTTCACGCTGGTTGTCTGCACTGCATCGGGTGAGATCCTCCGGCCCTCGAACTCGACCGCCTTTCCGCCGGCAAGCATGGCGAAGAGCGGCCCTTCCGGCACCCCGTGCCTGCGCGCCTTCTCAGGGTCGAAGCGCACCTTCCGGAGGACGAGGTGATCACCGTCGATAACAGCATCTTCACAGATAAGTATGAGTTTTGCGCACAGGGTAGTTATATCTCTTGCGAGTCGGGACGACTCGTGTTCAAAGCCGATAAACGTCGATAAAACCTCTGCAGACCCGGAAGATAGATGGGCGACGGGCAACCGGTCAAGGTCGTTGAGAAAACGCGATTTATCGGATTTGATCGTTTCTTCAATCAGATCGGGAACAATCCGCACCACAGCGGGATTCCCCTCTCCTTTGAGATCATGGATGCGAACGCGTGACCCGGGAGCGACCTCTTCGGCGAGAGACCGGACCCGGAGGTAGGTGGCCCACGCAAGGCCGGACGCCTCCTGGATCTCTGACTCGGAGAGGAGGAGGAGTCCGGCATCGCCGAGCATCCGCTCGACCCGCGCAACTTCATCTCTGGCGAGGGATTTTCGGTCTATGTAGCCCGCCACGGCGCCGCTCGCCTCCTGCATCACCCGGAGGAGAGCAGGGTCGACCGCGCCGACCTGCCGGGTCGGGACGATGTGCCCGAAGGCTCCCCGGGAGGAGAGGGCGATCTCGGTCTGTCGCACGGCGTAGTGGGTGCCGCCGAAACCGATGAGGTTGATCGTCTCCTGCGGCTCCGCAGCGAGGATGCTCTCCGCCACCGCTCTCCCGGCGGCCGGGTCGCCCCATTCGGTCGCGGTCGACCCGATCTCGACGAAGAGCGAGGGGGTCGAGAGTTCCGTCGGGCCGTGGTGCGTCACCTCGTAGGAGACCCGGTAGCCCTCGGGGGCACGGGCGGCGAGGTTGCCGAGGATTGCGTGCATCCAGGCGGGAGCTGCCGGAGCGAGTCTGCCCGGTTCGCCGCCGAGGTCGGCGGCCTCGTAGTTACCGGTGACATGCACGGTCAGGGCGGGCGTCTGGTGCACGCTCGCGTGCCGGGATATGAAGAGGATGAGATCGGCATCGACCTCCCGGTCGATCCCGTCCTGGTGGATCAGCCTTCCTGCGACCTCATGAAACAACAGGTCGTGCCGTTCGGCAAGCGGCCACCGTCCGCCCGCCGCGAGCAGGGTATCGAGGTGGTGCCTGATGGTCACCCCTGCAACGTCCTGTTCTGAATTGATCAACGCGATCCGCATCGGGTACACTGTGGGGCGTGAGGCTGCTAAATGATACTGCTCGACCGGGCGTGATAGTAAATCCTATCATCCTTGCGGCATACCATGTTGTACTATGGATGAAGAGAAGATACGCAAAGCGTTCGAGGCATACGGCATAGAAGACGAGATAACCTGCCCGCAGGCCTTCGAGATATCGGAGAAGTATGGAATCCCGAAGATGGATATCGCCCGGTACTGCAACCAGCGCGAGCCGAGGATAAAGATCCACAACTGTCAGCTGGGCTGCTTCAGATGAGCCTCTTCCTCGAGGTCGTATCCGTCGCCGAGGCCGTAAGGGCGGTGCAGAAGATCGCGCCGCCGCTCGGGTACGAGGACGTGCCGCTCGAAGACGCCCTCGCCCGGGTTCTCGCGAAGGACGTCCATGCCGATATCGATATCCCGGGGTTCGACCGCTCGACGGTCGACGGCTACGCGGTCGCCGCGGCCGAGACCACCGGGGCATCCGAGGCCATTCCGGCGATGCTCCAGTGCCGGGGCCGGGTCGGGATGGGGAGCGCGGATGCCGGGAGCATCTCCCCGGGGTCTTGTCTCTACGTCCCCACCGGCGGAGCGCTCCCAACGGGCGCGGACGCGGCGGTGATGATCGAGCACGCCGAGCAGATCGGGGACGACATCCTGGTGCATCGCCCGGTGGCGCCCGGTGAGAACGTGGTCGTTCGCGGCGAAGATTTCAGGGCGGGGAAGGTCGCCCTGGAACGGGGGCGCGTGCTGACCCCCCGCGAGATCGGGGTTGCCGCGGCGATCGGCGCCGACCGGGTCAGCGTGGTGCAGGTGCCGAAGATCGGGATCATCTCTACGGGGAACGAACTCGTCCCCGTCGTCGAGACCCCCGGGCCGGGCGAGGTGCGGGACGCGAACTCCTACCTCGCCGGCGCCTTCGTGACCGAACGGGGCTGCCACCCGGTCTACTTCGGGATCGTCAGGGACGAACGGGCGGTGCTGAAGCGGGCGGTCTCTTCCGCGGTTGACCGGTGCGACGCGGTCCTGGTCTCGGGAGGCTCGTCGAAAGACGAGCGGGACAACACCGCCGCGGTCATCGCGGAACTCGGCGAGGTGTTGGTCCACGGGATCGCCCTCGCGCCCGGAAAACCCACCATCATCGGGACGGCACGGGGCAAACCGGTCATCGGGCTCCCCGGGCACCCGGCCTCGGCCTTCGTCGTCCTCGTCGCCATCGTCGACCACCTCCTCGCGGCGATGCGCGAGACCACCGTCTCCCGGCGAACCGTCCGCGCACGGCTGACCCAGAACATCCCTTCCACCCGCGGGCGGGAGGACTACGTCCGGGTCAGTCTCGGCAACGGGGAGGCGACACCGGTCTTCGGGAAGTCGGGGCTCCTCAACACCCTGGTGCGGAGCGAGGGACTGGTGCGGATCCCGGCATCGAGCGAGGGGTTCGAGGTCGGCGAAGAGGTCGAGGTGATCCTGTGGTGAGACGTTACCTCTCGGTCATATCGCTCGCGGAGGCGCGGGCGCTCGTTGAGACCTCTTTCCCGGCGGTTCCGGGCATCGTCCGCGTCCCGGTGGACGCCGGGGCGGTAGGAAGGATCACCGCAGAGCCGATATTCGCCCGGTTCTCCGTCCCCGCCATTCACCTCTCGGCGATGGATGGTATCGCAGCGAGAAGCGCCGATACCGTCGGCGCGAGCGAGCAGCACCCGGTGACCCTCCCGGACGCGGCGCGGGTCAACACGGGAAACATCGTCCCGCCCGGCTACGACGCAGTGATCATGATCGAGGACGTCTGGGTCGACGGCGAGACCTACACCGTCCGAAAACCGGTCAGCCCCTGGCAGCACGTCCGCCCGGTCGGCGAGGACATCGGCGAGACGGAGATGATCCTCCCGAGGGGGCACCGGATCCGGCCGCATGACCTCGGGGCGCTTGCGAACTACGGCGTCACGGAGGTTGCGGTCATCAATCTCCGCGCCGGCCTGATCCCCACCGGGAGCGAACTCGTGCCGGCGGGCGAGATGCCCCCGCCGGGGAAGGTCGTGGAGAGCAACACCCTGATGGCCGCGTCCGTCCTCGCGGAGGCGGGCGTGGAGACGCACCGCTACGGGATCGTTGTGGACGACTACGACCAGATCCGGGAGGCGGTCCGGCGCGGCGTCGCGGAGAACGAGATCCTCCTCGTCTCGGCGGGGTCTTCCGCCGGGACGCGGGACTACACCGCCGATATCGTCCGCGACCTCGGCGAGGTGCTGGCGCACGGGGTCGCCATCAAACCCGGAAAGCCGGTGATCATCGGCAGGATCGAGGGAAAGCCGGTGATCGGGCTCCCCGGCTATCCCCTTGCAGCGGCGACGGTGCTCCGCGAGATCGTCATGCCGCTCGTCGCCGGCTACGGCCTCTTCGTCCGCGAGCCCGAGCGCGTCGCCGCCAGACTCACCACGAGCCTCCACTCCGATATCGGGACCGACGAGTTCGTCCTGCTCTCGGCGGGAAGGATCGGCGACCGCTGGGTGGCGGTGCCCCAATCAAGGGGCGCGGGCGTCCAGATGAGCGCGGTGCGGGCGAACGGCTACATGCAGATCCCATCGCAGAAGGAAGGGGTCGAGGCCGGGGAGACCGTGGACGTCCGGCTCACCGTCCCCCGCGCGGAGGCACAGGAGGCGGTCCTCGTCACCGGCAGTCACGACCCTGCCCTCGATCAGATCGCCGACCTGGTGCGGCCGCGCGGCGTTGACGTCCACTCCACCCATGTCGGGAGCATGGGCGGGGTGATCGCGCTCAAAAAGCAGGAGTGCCACGCCGCCCCGATGCACCTCCTCGCCCCCGACGGCACCTACAACACCCATTACCTGGAGCGCTACCTGCCTGGCGCCGACCTCGTCCTCCTCTGCGTGGCAGAACGCCAGCAGGGCGTCATCTCCCGCGACGGCCTCGGGTTTGATGACCTGCCCGGCCGGACGTTCGTCAACCGGCAGAGGGGGTCGGGGACCAGGATACTGCTCGACCACCACCTCGCGGAGCGCGGGATCGATCCGGGCTCCATCAGTGGCTACGAGCGCGAGGTGACGACGCACCTGGGGGTGGCGCTCGCCGTCCGGACCGGCGAGGTCGACGCGGGGATGGGGGTCTACAGCGCCGCAAAGGCACTCGATCTCGCGTTCGTCCCGGTGGCGACGGAGCGCTACGAGCTCGCGATGCACCGCGAGATGCTTGACGACCCGCGCATTACGGCCCTCATCGAGACCGTCTCCTCGGAGGCGTTCAAGAAGGTCCTCCGGGATCTCGGGGGCTACGAGACGGGCGAGACAGGCGAACTGCGCGAACTGCGAGGATGACTGCTTCCTCGGGCGTGGCGCAGACAAACACCCCCTCTATCTTCCAGGTCGAAAGGCCAAAGACGGGCTTGTCCGTCTTGAGGCTGACTGCGATCTCCGAGAGCGTGCCGTAGCCTCCCCCGACGGCGATCACCGCGTCGGCCGAGTTGACGAGGACGACGTTCCTCGCGTGGCCCATCCCGGTGCGGATGACGACGTCGAGGTAGGGGTTCCCCTCCCCGGTATCCGGGAGGATGCCCACGGTCCTTCCGCCGCCCTCTTTTGCGCCCCTGCAGGCGGCCTCCATCACCCCGCCGAGGCCGCCGCAACAGACGGTCTCGTGATTCCCGGCGATGAGGTAGCCGATGGTCTCAGCCGCTTCATACTCCTCAGCGGAACAGTCCTCCCTCCCGATGACTGCGATCTGCATGGGGGAGAGGTCGGGGAGCAGGGGATAAAAGGGGTGGGGTGAAGCGAACATGCCTTCGCGGCGTCATGTCTCTCGCGTGAGGCTCCATCGCCCCGTACTGAAAACTCACGCGAAGCCACGAAGAACGCGAAGGGAAGTCGAGGGTTTGACCTCCCGGGGATAGTCTCAAAAATGATAGTGAAGTACCGGACCCATTTCAATCCCTATATACGGATTTCAGGGGATATCGCCACGGACTGCCCCCGCCCCTGAGGGGCGGGGGAGGAGCGCGAAGCGCGGGCGGAGTGGGGTGACGAATGGTATGGAACCCCGCGAGCCGCCTCCCCAAATGGCGATACCCCCACGGTCCAGTGTACCGGGTTCTTCCCCTCGCTTCGCTTACTTCGTCCCCCAACAAGTTCCCCACTTGACCATCCCCCCTCGGGATCGCACGCGGTCACGAGTCGCGCCCTTTCACGGCTTCGCATGAGTCTGCACCACCCCCCATAGTACGAAACACTTTGTCCCCCAACAACAAACGGTACACCACAGTGCTGAATATGAGGGATATAAGGTGAAAGAGGTCACCGGCAGTTATAACCCGCGAGAACTCGAGACGGGGGTCCAGGATTACTGGAAACAGGAGAATACCTATGCGCGCGTTCAGGAGGTGCGCAAGGATGGAAAAGCGTTCTTTTTCGTCGACGGGCCGCCGTACACCACCGGCCACATCCACCTCGGCACCGCCTGGAACAAGATCATAAAAGACACCATCCTCCGCTACCACCGGATGCAGGGGAGGAACGTCATCGAGCGGGCCGGCTACGATATGCACGGCCTGCCTATCGAGGTGAAGGTCGAACACCAGCTCGGATTCACCTCCAAGAAGGATATCGAGGATTACGGGATCGCCGCGTTCATCGAGCAGTGCCGGACGTTCGCCGTGACGCACATGGATATCATGAGCGACCAGTTCCGGCAGCTCGGTATCTGGCTCGACTTCGACGACCCCTACCAGACGATCAAGGCGGAGTACATCGAGTCCGCGTGGTGGGCGGTCAAGCGGGCGAATGAACGCGGTCTCCTCGAACGCGGCCACCGGGTCGTGAACTGGTGCCCCCGGTGCGAGACGGCGATCGCCGACTCGGAGGTGGAGTACTGGGACGAGACCGACCCCTCCATCTTCGTCAAGTTCCCGGTCACCGGGCGCGAGAACGAGTACCTGGTGATCTGGACGACCACGCCGTGGACGCTCCCCGCAAACGTCGCGGTGGCGGTCAACACCGCGTTCACCTATGCGCGGGTGCAGGCGAAGAAGGACGGCCACGAAGAGATCCTCTGGATCGCCGACGAACTCGTCGAGTCCGTCCTGAAGATGGGCCGCTACCAGGACTACACCGTCCTTGAGAAGGTCAGCGGCAGCGACCTCGTCGGGACGGAGTACACGTCGCCGCTCGCCGGCCAGGTCCCACACCAGGCGGAGATCCGGCACCGGGTCGTCGCGGCCGACTACGTCGCGCTCGAGAACACCGGTCTCGTCCACATCGCCCCCGGGCACGGGTGGGACGACTACCTGATCGGCCTCCAGGAAGGACTCGAGGTCTTCTGCCCGGTCGACGCCGGCGGGTGCTTCACCCGGGAGGCCGGGGCGTTCGAGGACATGTACGTCCGGGACGCAAACGACCTCGTCATCGACGCGCTCGGCGACTACCTCCTTGCCCGGCGGACGATCACCCACCGCTACGGTCACTGCTGGCGGTGCAAGACCCCCATCATCTACCGTGCGACCGCACAGTGGTTCCTGAAGGCAACCGAGATCCGCGACTCGATGCTCGAGGAGATCGCGAAGGTGAAGTGGTACCCCGATTGGGCGGGGAGCGCCCGGTTCCACGACTTCGTCGCGGACTCCCGAGACTGGTGCATATCCCGGCAGCGCTACTGGGGCATCCCCATCCCCATCTGGCAGTGCGAGCAGTGCGCCGAGAGGGTCGTCGTCGGCACCATCGCCGAACTCGAGGAGCGGTCGGGCACAAAGGTTACCGATCCGCACCGCCCCTACGTTGACGAGATCGTCATCCCGTGCCCCTGCGGCGGGGAGATGCGCCGGGTCGCCGACATCTTCGACGTCTGGTTCGACTCGGCGGTCGCGTCGTGGGCGACCCTCGGGTTCCCCCGGGAGCGCGAGGCCTTCGACCGCCTCTGGCCGGCGGACTTCATCACCGAAGGGCAGGACCAGACCCGGGGCTGGTTCTACTCCCAGCTCGGGGCGAGCACCGTGGCGTTCGGCCGCGCCCCCTACAAGAGCGTCCTGATGCACGGGTTCGCTCTCGACGCCGAGGGGCGCAAGATGAGCAAGAGTCTCGGCAACGTGGTGACGCCTGAAGAGGTGATGAACCAGTTCGGCGTCGATGTCCTGCGGTTCTACGTCCTCTGGGCGAACGCTCCCTGGGACGACATGAAGTTCAACTGGGACAGCGTCAAGACCATCCACCGGACGCTCAACATCCTCTGGAACGTCTACCGGTTCCCGCTCCCCTACATGGTTCTCGACTCGTTCGAGCCGGCATCCGCCGGAGGTCGCTGGGACGACTCGTTCGTCCGGTCGCATATCAGGGATATGCCCGAGGAAGACCGCTGGATAATCTCCCGGGTAAACTCGCTCGCCCGGACGACGAGCGGGGAGATGCAGGAGTACCACCTCCACAGGGTGACGCGGGCGCTTGCCTCCTTCATCCTCGAGGATCTCTCCCGTTGGTACGTCCAGCTCGTCCGGCCGAGGATGTGGCTCGAAGAGGACTCAATGGAGAAGCGGTACGCCTACGAGACCGTCTATTACGTCATGCGCCGCCTGACCGCGCTCCTTGCGCCGTTCACCCCCCATATCGCCGAGGAGATCTACCAGAACCTCCGCCTCGCAGGCGACCCGGAGAGCGCCCATATGCTCGACTGGCCGGCGGCGGACGGCACCCTGATCGACCAGCGCCTCGAGGCCGAGATGGAGATCGTCCAGTCGTTCGACGACGCGGTCGCCACCGCCCGGCAGAACGGGAGACGGAAACTCCGCTGGCCGGTCTCCGAGACGGTCGTGGTCACGGGAAGTAGCGAGGTGAGGAGGGCTCTTGAGGGGTTGAACGACCTCGCCCTGAGCCGGGCGAACACCCGGACGGTCAGGGTCGTCACCGGGACCTGGGACCGGATCCTCTGGAAGGCCGAACCGGTGATGCGCGCGATCGGGCCGGAGTTCGGGAAGGAAGGGCCGAAGGTCAAGGCGCTGATAGAGAACGCAGACGGCACCGCCCTGAAGGCCGCGATCGAGCGGGACGGAAAGGCCCAGCTCGACGGTTACGAGATCACAGAGCGCCATGTCACCTTCGCGGAAGCCCTCCCCGAGGGGGTCTTTGCCGCGCCCATGAAGGACGCGACGGTCTACGTCGACGTCACCCTCACGCCGGCGCTGGAGGCCGAAGGGTACGCCCGCGAGGTGATACGGCGGGTCCAGGAGATGCGTCGCCAGCTCGACCTGAACGTCGACGACTTCATCGTCGCAGCCGTGGGTGTCGCCGACGAGCGGGTGGCCTCGCTGATCGCGACCGAGGAGTGGCAGAAGGAGATCGCCGGCGAGGTGCGGGCGGCAACCCTCACCGTCCGCCGTAGCAGTGAGAGATCGGCAGGGGCCTTCGCCCTCGAGAAGGACTGGGACGTGGAAGGCGTGCAGATGCGGATCGGCATCTCACGCGCCGGTGAGTGACCGGATCAGCGCCTCGCCCTCCGGGGTGGAGAAGAGAGGCGTCTCCTCCGGTTCCCGGATGCAGGTTCTTGCAGCCTGCACAGTCTCCCCCGTAAGGGGGTTATACCCCTCTTTTATGCACTCTTCACGATAGAGGAGCGTTCCCCGCCGCTGCCAGGCCGGCGTCTCCGCCAGGTTGATGCCCCGCTCGAACATCATCTCGTGCAGCGCCCCGGACTGCATCCCCCGGAGCGCCGCGGCAGCCTGACGGGAGGTCATCCCCTCCTCGATCAGTGCGTTCTGGCAGTAGGCGTTGATGTGGTTTCGCCACGCCTCGTTCTGCCGCGAGATCAGGTACTCGACCGCAAACCCCCCCGCCGCGGGGATCGTCCGGGCGTCGAACGCAAGCGGTTCGGCAGACCCGAGTTCGATCGTGAGTTTGCTCGCCGCGACCGCGGCGGTCACGGAGTCGAGTTTCTCCACGCGCCCCGAGAACGGCAGCGTCGGGAAGTAGAGGCTGATCTCGTCGGAGAAGGTGTAGGCGAACGCGGGAGAGAGACCGCTCCCCATGAGGAGGTAGCGGCAGACCGATCGCATGCTCTCGTTGAAGGCGGGATCGAACGGTTTTTTGAGGTTGAGCGCACGTGTCAGGCGGTGGAAGGCTCGACCGTCGAGCCGGACAAAAACGGGGGGGAAGATCGTGAGGTTCGAGAAGATCTCGCGATCCCCGGTATCCATATTGTATCGACAGGGAGCCCCGGACATCGTGATCAGTCTTCTTTGGTCGGGGATTTGAAGAGCCCGGGAATGTGGCGGACGATGACGATATCGCCGACACTCTTCACGATGCGGAAGGGGATCTGCAGCCCGGTGTAGCCTTTCACCTCTCCGATCTCGGGGTTGAGCTCGCCGACTGCAAGGGCGTCGATCTTCTTCTGGTCCACGTCGAGTACGACATCGTCAACATTCCCGATAAAGACAGCCCTGTCGGTATAGACGCGTAACCCGAACATCTCTGTGATCTGTGTTCTCATCGGTATCCTCTGAAGGTATATTACTATAAATGATAAAAAGATACTCTTTCTTATGGAAGCGTCGCTACAGATTGGAAACCTGGCCGGAATACCGGTCAAACTGCACTGGAGTTTCCTTCTGGTGATCCCCCTCTTCGCCTGGATCATCGGGAGCCAGATCGTGCTCACGACCGAGTTGATCGCGGTCCTCTTCGGTGTTCCGATCGACATGACGCTGATCACGGCGGGCTTCAACCCCTACATCCTCGGGACCGTCGTGGCGCTCGGCCTCTTCTTCGGCGTCTTCATCCACGAGATGGCCCACTCGCTCATCGCGAAGGCGAAGGGGATCGAGATCCACAGCATCACGCTTCTCATCCTCGGCGGTGTCTCCCAGATGGAGGAGACGATGCCGGACCCGAAGATCGAGCTCCCCATGGCGCTCGCGGGGCCGCTGACGAGCCTTGGGGTCGGCATCGTCTCCTCCGCCCTCGTCTACGTCGTTGCGGCGATCAATCTGGACCCGGGGGTCGCCGGCGTCCTGATCTTCACCTTCGGCTACCTGGGGCTCCTGAACGTCCTGCTCTTCGGGTTCAATCTCCTCCCGGCGTTTCCGATGGACGGCGGGCGGGTGCTGCGGGCATGGCTCGCCCGCCGGATGCCGCTCTCCCGGGCGACCCGGATCGCCGCCGACGTCGGGAAGGGGTTTGCCGTCCTCTTCGGGCTCGTCGGGTTCCTGCTCTTGAACCCGATCCTGATCCTCATCGCCTTCTTCATCTACATTGGGGCGAACCAGGAGGCCACCTCCCTCCGCTACAACATCCTGCTGCAGGACGTCACGGTGGCGGACGCGATGAGCAGCCCGGTAACTACCGTCGAGCCGACGATGCCGCTGCCCCGGGTGGTGGAGATGATGTATGAGACGAAGCACCTCGGTTTTCCTGTGATGGAGCGGGGGTCGCTTGTGGGGATCATCGCCCTCGCCGACATCCACAAGACCTCGCCGATCGACCGGGAAGCGATGCAGGTGCGCGACGTCATGACCCGGAACCCGACCACCCTCCCGCCGTCGGCGTCGCTCATCGACGCGCTCCGGATCATAACCGGCCAGAACATCGGGAGGATCCCGGTGGTCGTGGATGGCGACCTGGTCGGGATCGTGACCCGTACGGACGTTCTGCGGGTGATGGAGTTGCGGGAAGAGGAATGACCAGGCAATCTTCCTCCGGAATGCGACTCCCCGATGGGCAGGACCTGGAGCACCGCCAGGTGCGATTGGCGACCTACCAAAGGTGCGATATACTGAACGACGGGGGCTTGAGATGCCTCCCAGCTCCTCAAACTCTCGGTCTTGCAGATAACTGCTTCCTATCAGAACATCGGTTCTCCCGGTGCACGGCTTTCTAGGGGATATCGCCATTGGGGGTAGGGCTGACGGGGAGGGGGAGCATCCCCCCTCCCCTGTCTCACACTCTTCGGCCATCTCACACCTCAGGCGTTATCCGTCGGCTTTTCCAAGATAGGAGCGCTCTCCTACGTGGGCATCTACAAGCCCCTCCTCAGAACCCCCCCACCACCCGCGCTTCGCGCTCCTCCCGCCCCCCTAAGGGGGGCGGGCAGTGCGTGGCGATACTCCCCGGGAAGCCGTGCATGGTTACTGAACAACGATCCAAAAGAATTTAGGAATTCTAACGTCAATCAAACCCAATTTAAAGAAAATCGGATAGAACCGTCAGAATCCGGGCACCGCAAGGCACCAGCCCACCGCCAAAAGATACAACACCAGACACAAGAGTCCCCCCTAAAACCTCATCACGCCCTCGATCCCCGTCTCCCCCGCAACCTCCCGGAACTCTTCGACGCTTCCGAACGGGCGGCGGGCGGCGATGGTCGCGGCCCTCTTCTTGCCGACGCCGGGGATCCACCGGAGTGCCGCTGCCGGCAGGGTGTTGACCTCGACCGGAGAGGGGAGCGCCGTCACCGACCGCATCCCCCAGTCGACCACGACGGTGTCGATCACCGCCCGTGCCGGGAGTTCGAGCGGGATTCCGACAAGGATGGGATAGGAGCCCATCTGCCGCCCGAACGACGGTTTCCCGGGAACTTCGACGACGACCTCCGAAAGAACGGTGCCGACGGGGAAGACCCGGCGGAGCATCGGCTCGTCGAACTCCTTGCGCGTCCACTCCTTGAAGGAGCGGAACCGGGCATCGTGCTTCCCGAGGGTGTTCTCGGTGTAGGCCTTTGTTCCCTCAAACGGCATCACCTGCCGGATGTTCACCCGCCGGACGAGAAGACCGGCATCGAGCACCCGCCGGAGGAACGCCTCGTTTGCGTCGAACGTCGCCGGCGTCTCCCCCGCGAGGCCGACGATGAAGTTCAGGCCCGGCAGGAGCTCGGGGATGCCGCGAGTCCGCTTCCCCCCGACCTCGTTCACGACCTCGATCGCGCGAAAGACGTCATCCGGCATTGCCTTGAGGTTGTTTGCCGCGACAACCGCGGGATCGGCGGTCTCCATCCCGAAGGCCGCGGTGTCGCCGGGGGTGTGGCCGGCGACGATCACCTCGAGCGCCGCCCGTGCCGCGTCCTCGTGGCGGGCGATGGTGCCCGGGTTGATGTTGTCGATGTGCAGGGTTTTCAAGTCCGGGGCGTTCTCCCGGACGGCCGAGAAGAGTTCGGCGAGCGCCTCGGGGCGGGGGACCGGGAACTCCCCGCCGCCGCTCTTGTAGGCGAGGAGATCCGGCTGCCGGCCGAGCCTGAAATGGCGGGCACCCGCCGCATATAGCGCCGCGACCTCCTCCGCGATCCCCTCGATGCTCCGGTAGCGCGGAAGCCCGTAGAACGGTTCGGTGCAGAACGAACATCCTCCGACCGTCGCCCGCGAACACCCGGTCGCGGTCTCGAGCTCGCAGATCACGTAGGGGAATGCCGGGTGCCCACCGATGATCCCGGCGCCCGCTGCGGCCCAGGGGTCGGTCAGGGAGTAATCGCCCGCGCCGGCAGGCTCCCCGCCCGAGAGCCAGGAGTCGAGCGCGACCGCGGGCGATCCGGAGAGCGTGACGTCGAACCCGGCGATCGCCTGCCGGATCGCCTTCTTCCCACCCCCGGGAGCGTAGCCGAAGGCGATCGGCCCGCCGATCGCGGTGGTCGGCTGCCGGAGCAGGATCCCGATCTGCTGGATCTCCGTCAGGGTCGCGGGTCTCCCCCCGATGTATGCTCCCGGCACGGTCAGGCCGGCGATCATCACCACGAGATCGCCGCGGCCGGGCGAGGTGGCAAGGGCGGGATCGGCCCGGACCTGGTCGATCGTGACGTAGCGGGGAGCATAGCCATGCCCGATAAGAACCCCGGCGACCTCCCGGATGTACGGGGAGACGTAGGGCGAAACGCCGAGGCACGCGGGTTCGTCGACGTAGCCGTCGATGATGAGGGCGTTAGTCGATCGCGGCATCTTCGATTTCACCCCTCCCGGGCAGACTCACGCGAAGAGCGCGAAACCGCGAAGACCATGCAATTGATGCCCCCTGGTACCTTCCCTTCGCGTCCTTCGCGGCTTCGCGCGAGGCCACGATGCACATGCGATGCCGGGTACGATGGTCCACTAGAGGTCATACCCGATCAGGCGCAGGAGTTCCCCCGCCCAGTAGAGTTTTCCCCGCTTGAGGGGGTCGACGTTTTTGTCGGCAAGATCGAACCCGACGATCCGGATACTCGCCGCCCCGAGTTCGTCGGCGGCAAAGACCGCCCGGTCGCCGTCGGTGAACCCGCCGAAGTTGTGGACGTGCGGCAGCGGCGCCGCCTGCGTGGTGGCGACAAGCGGGCCCACGATGCGCGGGACCCAGTGGCGGAGGAGCGGGACGTTGTCGCCATGGGCGTGCACGACCATCACCGTCCCCCGCTCCGAGAGGTCGATGAAGACGTCCGTTGCCCCGTCGAGGTCGGTGAAGACTGCGGCCGGCCGGATACCGTGATCAGCGAGCACCTCCGCCGCCGCGTCGGCGGCGAGCACCGTCCCCCCGATCCGGTCGAGTTCGTCCACAAGGCAGGGTGCGTTCCCGCAAACCGTCACCTCTCTCCCCCGGATGAGCGTCTCAAGCAGCCCGACGTCGTCGCGACCGGCAAGGTCCGCGAGCACCCGGGCGGCCGCCTCGTCGGCCTCGCGCTCGAACCCGAAATAGTCCAGAATTGCAGTGTAGTGAGGCTCCCAGTCCGCAAACCTCATTGCTTATCCTCGTCGTCCAGGCCGACGATGGTTGCGAACCGCTTCAGGATCGGGTCGATGATGAGATCGAGGAGGTCCTCCTTCTCCTTTGCCAGGGAGAAGTAGTTGAGCGGTATCAGGGCCGCCGCCATCGTGGCGTGTCCACCAGCCTCACCGATAGGGGCGAACGCCTCGGCCATAACGTTGCCGAGATGGAGCCTGATATCCTTGTTCCGCGCAGATATGATGATATTCTGGTCGCTGATGCCGTAGACCAGCGCCGTGTTCACGCCCTCGAGATGGACCAGCATATCGGCCGCCTGCGGGAGGGCGTCGCGGTTCCTGATGTAGCCGACGCCGGAGAAGAGGTAGCCGCTCTTGATCCGGCGGTTGCGGATGGCGTTTCCGATGATCTCCACCGTCTCAAGCGACATAGAGGGGGAGGTGATCTTATCGAGGAGATCCGAGTCGGTCAGGGGAAGGAGGAACGCCGCGTAGTTGAGGTCCTGGGAGGTGACGTTCCGCTTGAAGTCGCGGGTATCGGCCCTGATGCCGTACAGGAGCGCGGTTGCCACCGACTTGCTCACCGGGATATCGAGCTCCATCAGGTACTGGGTCATGATGCTCGCCGTGGCGCCGACCCCCGGCCTGATATCGATGAAGTCGGCGACCGTGGACGGGTGCTCGCCGTTCTTGTGGTGATCGATGATGATGTTGACCCGGGTCGACCTGGGGAGTTCGTTGTTCACGCCGGGCCCTGACGAGTCGACCAGAGCGATGTAGTTGCATTCCTCGAGGATCTGGGGGGTGAGCCGCTCCAGCTTGATATCGAGGAGGTTGATGAACGCCCGGTTCTCCTGATGCCCGATATCCCCTTCGTAGACGAGACGGCAGTTGAGCTTGTTGTGGCTCGCGTGCCGCGCGATCATAGAGAGCGCCATGGCACTCGATATCGAGTCGGGGTCGGGATTTAAGTGGGTGACGATGCAGAGCGTCCCCTCCCACGAGGCGAGCATGTCGTAGAGCCGCAGGGCAAGCCGTGAAGAGTGGAGTTTCCGGATGTGGTGGATGGCGGTCTTCGCAACTACCTCCTGCGGGTAGAGGACGATATCGGCGCCCTCCAGCTGGAGGAGGTCGATGCTGACCGGGTCGGTGGCGCGTGCGATGACGTAGGTCGCCGGGTACCGGTTCTTGACGGTCTTGAGCGCGGCCAGGTTGGCCTCCCGGTCGTTCGCGAGGATGAACGCGACCTCCGGCACGGGCAGCCCTTCCATGAAGTTCGGATCAAGGAGGTCGCGAACGATCGCCTCGTACTTCTGATCGCGGAGGTCTTCCACCCGTTTCTGGTCTTTATCGACGATGATGAGATCTTCGCTCTCCTGCTCGAGCTCCTCGGCGACATTATAGCCGGTGCTCCCGCACCCAAGAATGATGTATTTGATACGTTCCTTCGAAACGTTCTGGACCGCCTCAGGCATGCGTACAATGGTGTAACTTCTCATGGTATTAAGGGATTCCATTTTGGCGATTTTCAGAGAGGTTCCACAAAGTTTATACCGTTTCCCATGCAACACTATTAGGTCAGATACATGGGCCTGTAGCTTAGTTTGGCAGAGCGACGGACTCTTAATCCGTAGGCCAAGGGTTCAAATCCCTTCAGGCCCGTCGAACTCTCGATTTTTCTCATCGTTTGCATCCGGTATCGATTCTCCAGCGGTGACCATCGAGATCTTTTCCCCCATTGCGGGCGGGGCGCCCGGTCGTCCGGTCAACCTCCATCAACCTCAACCCGCGCCGTTTTTTCTTACAAGAGGCCGGTTGCTGCGATGGTAACAGGGTTCCGGAGGCACATATATGCCGCTGCTATATAAATCCTGCTCCCGCGGGAGATCCACAGTACCGCACCGCAGGGTAGAGAGATCCGGTCACCGCCCGATCTTCAGGAGCATCTCTTCGAGCGTCGGGTAATGCGACTCTATCCGCTCGATCGTCGCGCCGTCGGCCGCAAGCGCTGCGGTCGTCCGGTTCAGCTCCTCGACGGAACGCGCCTCGGCAAGGTACCGGCCGTCGGAGGCCGCATAATCGACCGACGTCGCGAACGTCGCCGGGTCGGGTACCCGGAAGAAGACCTGGTAGGTGAGCGAACCGAAGGTCTCGCGGAGTTCGGGCATGGTGCCCTTCGCCACCACCTTCCCCCTGCGCAGGATCAGGACGAGGTCACAGGCCTCCTCCACCTGGAAGAGGTTGTGGGCGGAGAAGATCACCGTCTTGCCCTGGTCCCGGAGATCCTTGACGTAGTCGAGCACCGACCGCGACGTCATGGGGTCGAGGCCGGAGGTGGGCTCGTCGTAGATGAGGAGGCCGGGATCGTGCATCAGCGACCGTGCGATCGCGACCTTCCGCTTCATCCCCTTCGAGAGTTCCCCGATCTTCTTCTTCTCCGCATCGAGCGCGAGCGAGTCGAGGAGTTCGTCGCCCCGCTCCTGGATGGTTGCTCTCGAAAGGCCGTAGATCTCGCCGAAGAACGCCAGGTAGGCATCCGTCGTCATCGTCTCGTAGAGCCGGGACTCCTCGGGGAGGTAACCCAGGTTCTTTTTCAGGTCGAGCGGTCTCCTGACAACGTCGATCCCGTCAACGACGAGGCTCCCCGCCGTCGGTGAAATAAGGCCGGCCATGATCTTCAAGAGCGTCGTCTTCCCGGCGCCGTTATGCCCGATAACCCCGAGTATCCGTGCATCGTCGAGATCGAAGGTGACACCGTCGAGGGCGGGGAAGTCGCCGTAATGTTTGACGAGAGAGCGGGCCGTGATCATCGGGTACCCCTTATGTCGGCGATGCCTACTAATAGATTGCTGCACAGAGATATGGTTCTCTAGCGCCGCCAGGGATTACCATGAGTCTTGCCTCCTCCATCCGGACGATCGCCGTCTGGGAGATGAACCGGTCGATGACCACGATGGGGAGAAGCGTCCTCCCGCTTGCGGCGGGGCTTCTCGTCCTCCTGCTGCTGGTAACGGCGTTTGCCGCCGAGAGCGGCGTCCATATGCAGGACGGCATGTACCGCATCGGCGTCGACGACCCCGAGGTCGCCAGGATCGTCGCTCCCGACGGCCGTTTTACCGCCTACCTCGATAATGGGGCGGCCCTCTGGGAGAACCGGTTCGCATACGACATCGTCATCCTGCAGGGCGAGGTCTACGCCGCCGACACGGATAAAGGGCGGGCGGCCCTGAAAACACTCGAGCGCGACTACGAGGGTTACGTCTCCTACGTGGCCGCAGGAGAACCCGACCTCTTCGCCGCCTACCCGCTCTGGATCGACCTTCAATACGTCAAGAGCGAGATCGACTTCCTGGCAACCCAGAGCGGGCAGCAGGTCGGCGCCCCGACGGATGCCGGAAGACCGCCGGCCCCCTCCGGCCCGGTCGAGGCGGTGACGCCCCCGGCGTCGGCAATGCCCGTCTCCGAAGAGACCCTCCGGGAGCACCTTGCGGACACGGGGAACAATCATCCCCTTGAACGCTACACCGGCGTCATCTCAGGCGGCTCAGCGATGGGGGATTTCCGGACGCCCTCGGAACTCTCGGCGCCGCTTCCCTTCGATGCAATCATCCTGGTCTTCGTCTTCATCTTCCCGCTCTACTTCACCTCGCAGTTCTTCATGATGAGCGTGATGAACGAGCGGGTGGGAAGGGCCGGGGAGGCACTCCTCTCCACCCCTGTTGGGCCGGCCGCGATCATCGTCGGTAAAGCCCTCCCCTACTTCACGATCATGATCCTCATCGCCGTCGCGATCACCCTCTTTGCCGGTGCACCGATGACGATCCTCCTCCCGCTCGTCCCGGTCATCCTCTTCTTCCTCGCAAATGCCCTGATCATCGGGATGGCCTCCCGGAGTTTCAAGGAACTCTCGTTCGTCTCGATCTTCTTCTCGACCCTCGCCACGTCGTACCTCTTCTTCCCGACGGTCTTTGCGAACACCCACGTCATCAGCATCATATCGCCCCTCACTCTGGTCGTCCTCGATATCCAGGGCGACGGGTTCACCGCCATGGAGTTCGTTTACTCGACCGCCCTCTTCTTTGCAACGAGCATCATCCTCTTCTACGTCGGCATCACGAACTTCCGCGAGGAGCGCCTTTTTTCGCAGAAACCCCTCACATCAAGGCTCGCGGACTTCGTCTCGGCCGGGATAAGCCGGGATCACCCGCACATCTCGCTCTTCCTGCTCGCGGGCTTCACGATACCGTTCGTCTTCATGGCCCAGATGCTGACGCTCGTCCTCTTCTTCAACATCCCGATGCCGCTCTCCCTCGTCCTCCTGACCGTCTCCGCGGCATTCATCGAGGAGTTCGCGAAGTCGATCGGGCTTTACGCGGTGGCGCGGGAGCGGCCCGGGTTCCTGACGCCGAAGAACCTGCTCCTCGGAGCGGTCGCGATCGGGTTCGGGTTCCTCGTCGGCGAAAAACTCCTCCTCTTCGCCACGCTTGCCCAGATCACCGAGTCGATCTTCGGGAGCGTCCTCTTCCTCTCCCTCCAGGTGCTCTGGATGCCGCTCCTCCTCCACATCGCGGGAGTGCTCATCACCGGCACCTTCCTCCTGCTCTGGGGGCGGCGCGCCTACCTCCCTGGCCTCGTCGCGGCGTGCGTGGTGCACAGCCTCTATAACCTCTACTTCCTTCTGGGGGCGCTCCAGTGAATACGCGAAATATCGGTCTTGTCGCGAAGAAAGAACTCCTGGGGCTCTCGTCGGAGAAGACGATCGTCTTTGCGATCCTCCTGCAGGTCTTCATCGCGATGTTCTCGTCATTCTTGATGGTGGGGCTCACCGCCATGTACGACCCGGAGGCGATCGAGGGCTACTCGACGGTCGCCTATGGCGTCGGCTACGCCGGAGCGGATTCAGCCCTCATCGGTGAGTTCGAGAAGAGAGACGACCTCATCCTCCACCGGATGGATCTCAGCCAGGCGCTTGCGGCTCTGCGCGATCGGAAAGTCTCGGCGGTGGTCTACGTCCCGGAGACCCCGCCCGATGCAGAGGGGCCGGTCATGGTCACGCTCTACCTCATCCAGAACGACCTGCAGTCGAGCGTCATCAACGTCAAGGTAAAAGAGGTGCTCCAGGGCTACGAGAAGGAACTCCGCGAGGTCCGGGCCGACCGGATGACCGCATTCCCCGTCGAACTGAACTTCCCCGACTCCGGCGGCGGCGAGAACTTCTTCGAGTTCGTCTACGGACTCCTCATCCCGCTGCTCGTCCTCCTCCCGGCGATCGTCTCGGCCGCCCTGATCATCGACCTCATCACCGAGGAGTACCAGCGCCGGACGCTCGAGACGCTGATGTCGACGCCGGTCACGTTCGCGGAGATGGTCTGGGGGAAGGTTGCCGCCTGTGAGGTCCTGGTTCCGGTTCAGGCCGGGGCCTGGCTCCTCCTCCTCGGATTCAACGGCATCGCGGTCGATAACGCCGCTGCGATCCTCCTCCACGCCTCGGCGGGCGGGCTCTTCCTCATCCTGCTCGGGGCGCTCGTGGCGCTCCATTACCGCGAACGGACAAGCGCCCAGTTCATCTTCTCGACCGCGCTCGTCGTGGTCTTCCTCCTCGTCATGGCTGTCCCCTACAACCCCTTGAACCTCATGGTCAGGCTAGCGGTGGACACCGTCGGACCCGTCCACTGGCTGATCCTCGCACTGGTCGCGGGCGCGACGGCCCTCCTCGGATGGGGCGTAACGGCCTATGCCCGCCGGGTCGGGGAGGCAACCCCAGAGGCCCGGTAAGGGGAGAGGGGTTCGCGCCCGGTCGCCACGTCGCCGTATTCCATCGTGGGCAAAATATATATCGGCGGATATGCTATTCAGCCCATCGATGCTCCACCCCCATCACCTCAATACCACCTGTGCGGTCTGCGGTGAGACCTGCCGGTTCACCATCCCCGAGGCCGCGAGCAGCGTCGGGTCGCGAGACCTCGACACCCGGCCCGCCGAGCCCCTGCGATCCACCATCTACGCGTGGGTGAAACGGTGCCCGTCCTGCGGCTACTGTGCGCCCGACCCGGGCAAGGCGCAGGAAGGAGCGGCCGACGTGGTGAAACTCCCGCGCTACCGCGGGCAACTCGACGCCCGCAAGTTCCCTGGAATTGCAAACACCTTCCTCTGCTGGTCGATCATCCAGGAGGACCTCGGGCTCCCGGCCAGGGCCGCGTGGGCGTCCCTCCATGCCGCCTGGGTCTGCGATGACGAGGGGGTGGATGTGCCCGCCCGGATCTGCCGGAAACGTGCCGCCGACCTCCTGCGGCGTGGGTGGGAGAAAGGCGAACGGCTGGCCGCCCCGGAGGGGGCGGACGAGGCGCTCCTCGCCGATCTGCTCCGGAGAGCGGGGAGGTTCCGGGAGGCCCGCGCCGTGGTGAAGGAGATGCTGGAGAAGAACCCCGAGCCCGTCATCGCCGACATCCTGCGGCTCCAGGCGCGGTTGATCGCCGCATCGGACCGGGGCGCCCATACCGTCGCCGAGGCCCGGCGGTTCAGGCATCCCGTGCCGCTCTGACCGGCAGATCCCCACCATTTGTATACTGTTCCGGCGATACTGTATCATGGAGATCACGATCCTCTCCCCCGGCATCTATACCTACGGCGCCATGCTGATCGGCGGCGTCCTCCGCGACGCGGGTCATCGGGTGACCCTCACCCGGACGCCCGCCGCCCCGGGCGATTCGGTCCTGCTCATGAGCCTCTTCTCGACCCAGCACCTCCTCGATCCCGCGATCCGCGACCTGATCCGGGCACACCGCGAGCGCGGAGGGACGGTCTACGTCGGGGGCCCGGTCTCGGCCGCGCCGGAGATGGTGCTCGGGGAGCTCGCCCCCGATGCGGTGGTCGTCGGCGAGGGCGAGGAGACGGTGGTAAGGCTCGTCGAGGAGGGGGTCTCGCCCGGTCTTTTGGGGATCGCGTACCTCGACGCCGGCCGGCCGGTCGTGACGCCGCCCGCACCGCCGGCGCCGATCGACCGGCCGCTCCCCCTCATCCCGGACGACATCGGGAGCCAGAGCATCCGGGGCGCAAGCGCCTACATCGAGACCCACCGGGGATGCATCGGGGGGTGCACCTTCTGCCAGGTGCCGCGGTTCTTCGGGAGGGCGGTCCGGAGCCGACCGCTTGAGAACATCATCGAGGAGGTGAAGGCCTTTGCGGCACACGGCGCGACGAGGCTCTCGGTCTCCGGGGGGACGGGATCGCTCTACGGCTCCACCAACGGGGAGATGAACCCGGACGCCTTCATCGCCCTCCTTCGTTCGATGGCGGAGGTGATGGGGCCGCGAAACGTCTCTTCCCCCGATATCCGCGTGGACTGTATCACCGACGAAGTTCTGGACGCTATCCGGCGCTACACCATCGGGTGGGTCTTCTTCGGGATCGAGTCGGGGAGCGACCGGGTGCTCCGGATGATGGGCAAGGGTGCGACCGTCCGGCAGGTCGAGGAGGCGGTGGAGCGGTGCCGGGAGCACGATCTTCGGGTCGCCGGGAGTTTCATCGTCGGCTACCCAGGGGAGACGGAGCGGGACTACGAGGCGACGAAGGATCTCATCGCCGCACTCTCCCTCGACGACGTCTTCGTGAGCAGTGCCGAACCCATCCCGGGGACACCCCTCGCCGACCTCGCGGCCAGGACGCCCCGGGACAAGAACCCGGCATTCATCCCGCACACCGGGGAATACCGTCCGCTCGGCCTCACCGAGAGCGAGGCAAGGTATTTCGACCTGATGATGCACGCCGATCTCTTCCGCCCGCAACTGCGGCTCGTGACCGACGAGATCTACAACACGTATCTCGCCGAGGCACGCAAGCAGGGCCAGGATATCAGGGCGGCGACCGAACTCATCCTCCGCTACGCCCAGCCGTAAGGTATGGGCGGGAACTCCCTCCTTTCTTCGCCTTCCCGGTTGAAAATGCCCGGTTTGCCCGGGCCGGAAACCCTTAAGTATCCTCGATCCTCTACTCCACCGCCTTGAAGGGATACCTCTTCGAGAAGAAGACGATGGAGGGAGATACGATGGCTGATCAGCAGGCAGGAACAGTGCTGGAGACCCGGCAGGAAGAGAGGGTGAACCTGATGCGTGCACACGACATCCGGGACATCAAGGTGCGAAACCCACAGGGAGAGAACCTCGGCGATATCAGCGATGTCGTACTGGACCGCGACAGCGGCCGCGTCGCGTATGCCGTGCTCTCTTATGGCGGAATCCTCGGGTTCGGCGAGAAGCATTTCGCCATCCCCTGGGAGGCGGTCCGCACCCGCGCGGGGGAGAGGAGTGCTACCGTGGACGCGGATAAGCGGACGCTGGATAACGCTCAGGGGTTTTCCCGGGACAGGATGCCGCGCGAGGCGGACTGGAGCCTGGTCCGGACACCCCCCCCGGCACGTGCGGCGGCAGCAACGGCAACGGCAGCGAGACCCGCGGCCCCGGTGACGGAGAGGGAGGTTCCGCCGTCCCGGGCGGCGGAGACCGTGGCGCCGGCAGAGACCACGTCCCCTGCAGGAGAGAGGGTCGTTCCGACACCGCCGCCCGTCCAGACGGTCGCAGCCGGATGGGGAGGGCAGCCGACGACACAGCGTGTCGAGGAGCGGCCGGTGATGACGGAGGGGCCGCCACCCACGGGGACCGGCGTCAGGGAGGTTCACCGGGAGCGCATCGTCGAGACGCCGCCCCGTGAGACCGTCGTCGAGGAGGCCCGGAGAGAGCCGGCGACCGCGATGGAGGCACCCCCGGCAGCCCGGCCGGCAACAGGACTCGAACGATCGCTTATGACTCCCGGGCCTTCCGCCGGGCGCCTCTCGGCTGCCGACCTTCAGGTTTACCTCAAGGGCATGGACTACCCGGCGGGGAGGCAGGACCTCATAACCCACGCCCAGAAGAACAGTGCTCCGGAGAGCGTGATCACGACACTCGAGGGCTTCTCCGACCGGACCTACCGGTCGGCCGCAGATGTGAGCGCGGAGTTCGGCAGCGAGTCCCGAACCCGGCAGCCGACCGGGATCGAGGTGCCTGCACGGGAGGTTCGCGAGACTACCGTGGCGGAGGTCCGCGAGGAGGCACCCACGACCCGGAGAACGGTACCCCCCCGCACCCGTCTCTCTGCGGCCGACCTGCAGGTCTACCTCAAGGGCATGGACTACCCGGCAGGGAGGCAGGATCTCGTAACCCATGCCAGGGGGAACAACGCACCGCAGGAAGTCATTTCGTCTATAGAGGGTTTCTCTGACCGGACATACCAGTCGGCCGCCGATGTGAGCACGGAGTTCGGGAGAGAGGCCCGCGGGGAGCAGTCGACTACGATGGAGACGCGGCGGGAGCCCGGGATCACCACGGAGGAGGCCAGGAGAGAGCAGATGGTCCGGCCTGAAACCCAGGTCGAGGAGGGCCCCGCGGCAAGGAGGACAGTACCGTCCCACACCCGTCTCTCCGCCGCAGACCTGCAGGTCTACCTCAAGGGCATGGACTACCCGGCAGGAAGGCAGGAGATCGTCGCCCAGGCCCGGAAGAACAACGCTCCAGAGGAAGTTATTTCGGCTATCGAGACCTTCTCCGACCGGACTTACCGGTCGGCCGCAGACGTGAGCACGGAATTCGGAAAGGTCAGGTGACGGGGAGGACCCGCCGCTACGGGCGGCAGCCGGGAAACACCCCTCCCAACCTCCCCGGCACGTCAATTCTACGGCGGAGAACTCTTCGCCGGTAGCCCCGCCCCGGAACCGGGGAACTGTTAAATAGTCGCAACACGCATCGCCCGCTCTGCGCGAAGGTGAAGATCGCCTTCAAACAGTGAGATGGTGGTTGCAATGGCTGAAACGATTCTGGAACAGCAGGTACGGAGAACGGAGGGGCAGGAGTTCTTCTCATCCGAAGATATCGTGGGGAAACGGGTGAAGAACCCGGAGGGGTACGATCTCGGCGAGATCTCGAGCCTGCGGGTCGGCCTGCCCACGGGAAGGGTGGCGTATGCGGTGCTCAAGACCGGTGGCATGCTCGGTCTTGGAGCAAAACATTTCGCGATCCCCATCGAGGCTATGGTCTACCGGCCCGGGGACGATGTCTTCGTGGCGAACATCAGCAAACACCGCCTCGACAGCGACTCCGGGTTTTCAGAGGGGGATTGGCCGAAGGAATCGAACTGGAGCCTGATCGAGTCGAGACGCCCCATGAGCCCCCCGAGCCAGGAGGAGGCCCGGGCCGTGACCCGGACGGAGCCGCCGCCCCGCGAGGTGGTCACGACGGAGCGGGTGGAGGTCAGGGAGACGCCCGCCCGCACAGGGATGCCGATAACGGCCGAGGAGGTGGAAGGGGTCAGGATGGCGGCGCCGGTCACCGAGACGGCGCCCCGGGAGACCGTCGCCGAGGAGGTCAAAAGAGAGTCGGCGACCGCGATGGATACCCGCACGACGACAGGACCCGCTCACGGGCACCTCTCGGCCGCCGACCTGCAGGTCTACCTCAAGGGCATAGACTACCCGGTGGGGAGACAGGATCTCATAACCCATGCCCAGAAGAATGACGCACCCGGGGACGTTATCGCAGCGCTCGAGGGCTTCTCCGACCGGACCTACCAGTCGGCCACGGACGTGAGCACGGAGTTCGGGAAAGTCAGGTAACCCTACTTTTTTTTGAAGAATACCGGCAGTTACGAGGAGAGTTTCGTCTGGACGGTCCCCCGGTCGTTGAATATGAGATGGCGCCCGGCGGCCTTCCCCCGGATACCGGCACGCGCCAGATCGGCCGGGCCGGAGAACGGCCGCACCCTCCGCAGGTTGAGGATCCGGTCCGCCCCCTTCGGCCCAATCCCGGGGACGCGGAGGAGGTCGCGGCGTGGGGCGAGGTTGACGTTCACCGGCGCGCTTCCGGCGGCAAGAACCGTTTTCGGGTCACGGTCTCCGAAGAACTCATTCTCGTCGAGAGCGGCCCGGAGCTCGTCGGCCGCAACACCGTAGTCGCGGATCAGGTAGTCGGCCTGATACCACCGCCGCGCCCGCCACGCCGGGGTGTCCGGGTGCGGCGCGAGGGGAGTCCCCGGAAGGGCGTGGAACGCCGAGAAGTAGACCCGTGACGGCCGGACCCGCCGGTACTGGTCGGCGAGACAGGAGAGGATCTCTGCATCGGTCTCGTCCGCAGCCCCGATGACGAACTGCGTGGTGTGGCCGCCGGGCTTCTCCTCCGCCACCCAGGACTGGCGCTTCAGGATGTCCTGCCGGTAGTCCTTCACCCCGGCGATGCCCCCGAGACGGTCGGGCGACGTCGTCTCCAGGTTGATGCTGATCCGGTCGGCCACGCGGGCAGCGTCGTGGATATCCGCCCGGGTCGCGCCGGGAAGGATCTTCAGGTGAAGGTAGCCGTCGTAACCCCGGCGGCGCAGGATCTCCCCCGTCTCCACGATATCGTGCATCACGCAGTCGACGTCCCGGGGGATGCCGGAACTCAGGAAGAGCCCCTCGACGAGTCCGTCCCGCCAGAGGCGGAGGAAGGTATCGGCGAACTCTTCCGGGGCGAAACTCACCGGCTCACGCCGGGTACGGACGGGGCAGTAGGCGCAGTCGTAGGAGCAGGTGCCGTTGAGGAGCATCTTGAGCATCCGCCCGCACCCACCCGTCCGGCGGTTGTAGGAGATGTAGGGAGCGACAACGGTTCGTCCGTCCGGGTCCTCGAGGTCGTCGAGGGCTTCCTGAGATGAACGAAGGTTATCGAGCGGGACAGGCAGGATCTCCGGCGCTTGAGAGCTCCTGCGGGTCTCGACCGTGACCGGGAGGAGTTGAAGGCACTCGCCCGGGCTGCAGATGTCGAACCGTCCGGCGGCGGTGAGATAGGCGAGTTTCTGCTCTTGCGTCGACATACCGGAAGCATCGGCCCGCGGGGGGAAGAACCGATGCCGGGCGCGGGGTGAAAGTGAATGGGTCAGAAAAATATAGGGAACCAATTATGTATTGTGAAAACAATAGTATCCACTGTAAACAATGTTTGACCATTTACAGGATCAGAAAAATCAAAAGGTATATCGATCACGCACCGGTGCCCCGAAGACCACAATCCGGCACCCGGCAAAGAACATTCCTTTAGAACGCCAGGGGCAGACAGGATCTCGCTCGCACCAGGGCACCTATGCCGACACCACCGCGATGCTCGGAGGGAGCCTGGTCCACCACGGCCCGTTCAACGACCGGGCCTACCTCTTCCGCCTGGATTCGGCAGATTTCCCGGGGATCGCCGGCCGGCTCCTCGCGTTTGCACGAGGCCGGGGCTACTCGCGGGTATTCGCACGGGTCCCTGCCCCGGCATGCGGCCACTTCGTATCGTCCGGGTACCTCCCCCGGGCACGGATACCCGGGCTCTACCGGGGAGAGGTGGACGGCTTCTACATGGCAGCCTACCGTGACCCCCTCCAGAGCAACTGGCGGGATGGGATCGATGACGTCCTTGCGGTTGCCGAAGAGAAGGGCCGGAAGGGCGCCGAGAGCCCGGCACTCGAGCCTAACTTCACCTGCACCCCTGCCACGCCGGCGGATGCCCCGGCGCTCGCGGCCATCTACCGGAAGGTCTTCGCGACCTACCCTGTCCCCGTCCACGACCCGGCCTACCTCGTACGGGAGATGCACCGCGACCTGCACTGCTTCTGCATCCGCGACGGCGAGAAGATCGCTGCGATTGCCTCCGCCGCAGTCGACCCGGAGGGGCAATTTGCGGAGATGACCGGGTTTGCGACGTTGCCGGAGTACCGGGGCCGCGGATTTTCAGCCCGCCTCCTGCGGCAGATGGAGGCGAAGATGCGCTCAATCGGGATAAAGACCACATTCGCCATCGCCCGGGCCCGTTCACACCCGGCAAACATCGTCTTTGCCCGGGCCGGCTACACCCACGCGGGGACGGTTCCCGGCTGCGTCAACATATGCGGCTCCCTTGAGGATATGAGCATCTGGTACAGACTGCTCGACGAGAGAATGGCAGCGACCCCACGGGGAAAAGAATAAGGGAAGCCCCGGATCTATACTGCCATCCAGATATGGATATGGATAATTCGCCGGCTTATGACGCCATCGTTGTCGGGGGCGGGCCCGCCGGGAGCACCGCCGCCTACCTCCTCGCGAAGTCCGGATACCGGGTGATGCTCCTGGAGAGGGGGAGGTATCCACGGGAGAAGGTCTGCGCTGGCTGCCTCAGCCAGAAGTCCATCCGGTTCCTCGACCGGGTCTTTGACCTGCCCATCCCCGCCCTCAAAGAGGAAGGGCTGCTCGACTCCGCCGGAACCGGCTACGCACTCTATGTCGGGAGCAGCCGCGTCCTCGCCGGGGACCTCGCCGAACCGTTCTACTTCACCCACCGGGAGCGTTACGACACCTGCCTTGCCCGGAAGGCGGCGGATGCCGGGGCGGAGACACATGAGGGCATGGAAGTCACCGCAATCGACCACGCCACCCGGACCGTCACGGCCTCGGATGGGAGCCGCTACGCCGGCCGGGTCATCATCGGGGCCGACGGGATTCACAGCGGGGTCCGCCGCTCCCTCCCGGAGAGCGTCTTCGAGCATGACCGGTGGCGTGAGAACCTCGGATGGGCCATGGAACTTGCAATCCCTCGCGACGAGGCTCAGGCGCTCATGGACAGGGAGGGGGTGATCCGGCTGGATGCCGAACTCACGACACCGCACCTCTTCCTTGACGCCTGCCGGTGGGGTTACGGGTGGGTCTTCCCGAACCGTGATGCGATCATCGTCGGGCTCGGGGGGCTGCTGCAGAAGAACCGGAAGACCCTGCCCGAGCGATACCGGGAGTTCCTGGACACCATCGGCCTGAGAGCGTTCGCCGACCGAAAACCGGCGGCATACCCCCTGCCGTTCGGCAATTACATCACCTCCCCGGTTCACGAGGGGACGCTCCTCGTCGGCGATGCGGGGGGGTTTGCAAGCCCCATCCTCGGCGAAGGGATCTTCTACGCCCACCGCACAGCAGAACTCGCCGCCCACGCCGTCGACCGCCACCTCGCGTCCGGTGCGCCGCTCGGCGAGACCTACACCTCCCTTCTCGACCGCCGCCTCATCCCCGAACTGCGGGCGGAGAGGACGTTGCGGGACTTCCTCTACGGTTGCCTGGACGCCCGGATACATCTGCCTCTCGAAGCCATGATGCGGGCGACGAACGGCCGGGTCATCGATGCGGTCCAGGGACACCGGTCGTTCCGGGGGTTCCAGCGGGACGACGACCTGCATTCCACCGTCTGGTGAAGGCAACGGGTGTGACGCCCACCGCCGATACCTCTATCCCCACCCGGACACGGGAAGGTGTCATGAACGCTCACACCCCACGCCACCCCTCTCTCTACGAGGTCAACGCCCGCGTCCTGCTCCGCCGCCTCGCGAGGGAGCGAGGGCGCCGCCTCACGCTCGACGAGATCCCCGAATCCTGGCTCGCACAACTCGCCCGGTGCGGCTTTTCATGGATCTACCTCATGGGAGCCTGGGAGACCGGGGAGGCCGGGCGGCGGGTCTCGGGTTCGAACGAGGAGTGGCTCCGCGGCTACCGGGACGTACTCCCCGACCTCCGGGAGGAAGACATCTGCGGCTCCCCCTTTGCCGTCTGTGGCTATTCGCTCCACCCCGACCTCGGGGAGCCGGAGGCGCTCGTGCAGTTCCGGAAACGCCTGCACAGAGTGGGCCTCCTCCTCATGCTCGACCTCGTCCCGAACCACACCGCACCCGACCACCCCTGGGTGCGCGACCACCCGGACTACTACGTCCGCGACACCGACGGGAACCTCGCCCACGGCCGGGACCCCCACTCCGGCGGCTGGCCCGACACCCTGCAGCTCGATTACGCCAACCCGGCCCTCGCGGAGGCGATGACTGCTGAAATGCAGAAGATCGCGGGGCAGTGCGACGGTCTCCGGTGCGACATGGCGATGCTCGTCCTCCCGGAGGTCTTTCACCGGACCTGGGGGCGGGAGATGGAGCCCTTCTGGCCCGGCGCGATCGAGAACGTCCGAAGAGAGCACCCGGATTTCGTCTTCATGGCGGAGGTCTACTGGGATCTCGAGTGGACACTGCAGGAGCAGGGGTTCGACTACACCTACGACAAACGGCTCTATGACCGACTCCGGAACGGAACAGCACGGCCGGTGCGGGACCATCTCCGGGCGGATTCCGAATACCAGGATAAGTCCGTCCGGTTCCTCGAGAACCACGACGAGGACCGGGCGGCGGCGGTCTTTTCGCCGGAGCAGCACCGGGCCGCGGCCATCCTCGCCTTCCTCTCCCGCGGTCTCCGATTCTTTCACGAAGGGCAGTTCTCCGGGCGGCAGAAGAAGACCTCCGTCCACCTCTGCCGGGAGCCGGAAGAGCCGGTCGACCCGGCGATAGAAGAGTTCTACCGGCGGCTCGTTGCCTGCCTGCGCCTCCCGGCGTTCCAGGACGGGAAGTGGCGGTTCCTCGACTGCAACCCGGCCTGGGAGGGCAACCCCTCACACGACGGCTACATCGCCTTCGCATGGGAGCATGAGGGAAGGCGCTACATCGTCACCGTCAACTACGCCCCCGACCGGGGCCAGTGTTACGTCCCACTCCCCTGGAGAGACCTCGCGGGGAAGACCGTCCGCCTCCGGGATCTCATCAGCCCGGCGCGGTACGACCGGGACGGTGAGGCACTCCTCTCGCCCGGCCTGTTCCTTGACATACCCGGGTGGGGTCGCCACGTCTTCGAGGTCGCGGGAGAGGAGGGATGACCCCCTTCAGGGAGACGGGGGAATCTCCTGCACCGGGAACTGGACTTCGGTCAGGAGTTCCTCCTCCCGCACCTCGTCAGGGTCGTTGAGGTAGAGTTCCCGCGAGGGGCCGACCAGCATGAGGCGGCGCTCGTTCATGGCAGTGAAGAGGCGCTCGTAGGCCTTCCCCACCCCGGGGTAGGGGCCGGTGTGGAGCACCGAGAAGAACCGGCCTCCCGGAAGGGTCCTGACCTCGACGGAACCTCCATCAAGGGTGACCGGGCCGGTGATCGGGATCACCACCTCGATATCGGCGTCCGTCTCCCGGTACTCCTCGTCGTGGCAGATGAACATGACCGGCCCGGCTATCCGTGCAGCGGGCTGCCGTCCGTCTTCGGGACAGACATACGTGAACAGTTCCCGGATCATCCTCGGGATCGCTTCATGGTAAACACCCTTCTCCCGGCGGGAAAGCACCCGCTGGGTGGGGATGTCCTTGATGAGAGGTTCGGTGATCGACATACTCAATTCTCCGTTGAGCGGGTCCTGCTTCTGTCTCTGCAGGGCCTCTGCAATCACATGCAGACGACCGACCTCCCGTTCGGTCGCAGCGAGACGCTCTGCGATGTGCTCCCGGATCGCCCCGGCATCGCCGCGTTCCCGCGCCTCAAGGATCTCTTCCACCTCAGAGAGGCCGAACCCGAGCCAGAGCAGGTGCCGGATACGGATGCCCCGCTCGACCTGGACATAGGTGTAGTAGCGGTACCCCGTACAGATGTCTCTTGCCGCAGGCACGAGGAGTCCCCGCTCGTCGTAGAGGCGGAGCGCCTTCTGCGAGAGGTGCGTGATCCGCGAGAACGTACCTATAGGGAGCTGATCGGTCGGCATGGATTACATCCACCTGTTGGCATCGCCCTGTAATAGACGGTCGGAGTCTCCCCCGGGGGAGAGTTCCCGACCTCCGGCGTAGTTATTCGCGGTTGGGCGGCGGGAGGTGTCAACCTTCCGAAACGATCCGGGAGGGGGGAGCCCGTCACCAGTCCCGGATAAGAGAGAGGAGCATCTTTCTGACCTGGGTGGTCAGCTCGCAGGAGGGGTTAATCTCCAGCGCCTTGTCGGCGCACGCAAGCGCGTGGCGGTACATGCCGAGATGGTAGAGGACGCTGCACTTCATGCTCCATCCGGCGGCGTACTTCGGGTCGATCGAGAGCACGTTATCAAAGCACTCGAGCGCTTTGCGGTACTCGCCGAGCGCGTAGAGGGCGCCGCCTTTCAGGCTCCAGACCCGGGCGCTCCGGGGATCGTCGGCGATGGCACGGTCGTAACAGTCGACCGCCTCCTTGTGCCGGTGCCCGAGGAAGTGAGCGTAGCCGAGATCCGTCCAGGCCGCCACGAAGTGGGGGTCGATCCCGAGAACACGCTCGTAGCAGGCGATCGCGTCGTCCAGGCGGTGCATCGCGACGAAGACGCCGCTCCGGTTATACCAGGCGACCGCAGAGTCCGGGCTCAGTTCCACTGCCCGGTCGTAGCAGGCGAGCGCCTCATCGAGGCGGTTGCGGCGGCGGTAGAGCATCCCCCGGGAAACCCAGGCGGGGGCAAAGTCCGGGTCGATCGCGAGCGCCTTCTCCCAGCAGCCCAGTGCATCCTGGTCCCGCCCCAGAAGGTCGAGAAAGACCCCCTTGTTGTTCCACATCTTCACGTTTGCCGGATCGTCTCTGAGCACCCGGTCAAAACAGTCGATCGCCTCGCCGAACCGCCCCTGTTGTGCAAGGGAGACGGCTTTCCTGCTCACTGCAGAATCAGTGTTGGAGCCTTCCCGGTCCCCGGGCTCGCTCCTGCCGAAGAGTCTCTCGGTGATGCTCACGCCGGACATTCCCCCCATGGTCAGGCAACTGGTAGCGCGCATATCATATAACCGTTGCCCCGGCGGGAGGGCCCGGGAGGTAGACCCGCCGGCTTTCAGGGGGGGTCTCCTGGGTGCGTCACCCGAGGCGACGTCGTGCTGCCGGAAGCACCCGCGCCACCCGCCCGGCACCTCCCTCGCGGCGGAGCTCGGTATGCACCCGGGCATGGCAGATGCCGCAGAGCGTGATGAGGTTCTCCGGGTCGTCGTTCGTGGGGTTGTGGTCGATGTGGTGGATGTGGAGGTCCTGCTCTCCGCCACAGACAGTACACGTGCTCCCGTCGCGTTCAAGCACGGCGTTCCGAATCTCCTTCCACGCGGAAAGGCCATACTTGTCCCGTGCCCGGATGGAGATCTCGAACCGTTCGCAGTAGACGAGGGGCGCCCTCCTCACGGCAAACGGGCACCGGCAGCAGAGTCGGCGAAAACCGTTCCGGGCGGGATCGTCTCCGCAGAGAGGAGGATTTGAGCGATCAAACGCATCCAGGCAGAGTTGAATCTCAGTGATCACGATCTAAAAGAGGGTGGGTTTCGGGACGGGATAAGGGTCCCACCCACCCCGCGGTCACGGTGGGGTCGGGACGGGCGTCGCGGGGGCCACGGACGTCCGGCTCTGGTGCAGGACGTCGCCCGCGAGACTCCGGATCTCGATCTCGACCGCTGCACCGTCCGAGGGGTCGTCGCGCGGGACGACGATCTCGATGGGTTTCGCACGGGAGATATCCTCGTATTGCACGTTCTCCCGGGTCTCGATCGTCGTGCCCCACGAGACGTTCCGCTCGATCCTGCAGGTCGCGCTGTAGGTTCCCGGTCCATCGGAGTCCGGGACGAACCGAAATTCCACGCGGTCGTCGTAGGAGGCGGTCTCGCTCAGGAACTCTGTGGCTGCCGGCCCCGTAACGGACTGCCCGCCATCGGTGCATCCGGCACCGAGGAGCGCCGCCGCGAGAAGCAGGTACGCGAGAACCAGGCGCGTTGTCGTTGTAATCGTCATTGCTGCCTTCTGTCCGGCACTACCGCAGGCGTGCGATACGGACAGAGAAGTATTGACACCGGGACACAAAAATTGATTCTGCGCGGGGTGCGCCGGAACGTCACTCCTTCTTCTCCTCCCGGTAGGGGATCGGGACATAGGCGACCGAAGGGCGGCGGGGCATCGCCTGGGGGAAGAGATCCATCAGCCGGTAGATCCCGGCAGGCATCCCGGAAGTGACCGGAAGCCCGAGTTCCCGGGCCTGCTCGAAGGTGATCGGGTAGTCGTGCGTCCATGTCCCCCCGGAGAGCAGGCGCGCGAGGCGGTCGGCCCGCCCGGCGTCCATCCGGTCCCGGAGGAGATCGGCCACGAACTCCCGCATCTGGGTCTGGGCCTTCGCTGCGATGTCGACCAGGACGAATGTCTCGTCATCGATCTCCTCCGGCGGTTTAAGGTGCGGAACCCGCAGGAGCGATGCCGCCGGGTACTCCCCGATCCGGGGGTCGACCGGGCCGAGCACGGCGTTCTCGTCCATCGCCACCTCGTCGGCCGCGAGGCAGAGGAGCGTCCCCCCGGACATGGCGTAATGGGGAACGAAGACCGTCACTTTGCCCTTATGGCGCCGGAGCGCCATTGCGATCTGTTCCGAGGAGAGGACCAGGCCGCCGGGGGTGTGGACGACAAGATCGATCGGCATCTCCGGGGTGGTGAGCCGGATCGCCCGGAGAACCTCCTCTGAGTCGTTGATATCGATATAACGGTAGATCGGGATACCCAGAAAGCCGATCCTCTCCTGCCGGTGGATGAGGGCGATGACCCGGGTACGGCGCTCGACTTCGAGACCCCGGATCGTCCGCATCCGGCGGGCCCGGATCGCCTGCTGCTGGACGATCGGCACCGCGAAGAGAAGGAGGATGACGGCGACGAGGAGCACCGTCCAGAGATCGGGCATGCCGGGAGCGTAATGCACACCCTGATAAAGAACGTTCGCCTCGCGAGACGGCTCAGGAGAGGAACTCGTCTATCGACGCCTGCCGGGTGCGCCCGCCCTCGAGCGTCGAGAGCCTGACCCCGATGAGCCGGACGGGCTCGTCGTTGAGGAACGGTTCAAGCAGCCCGGACGCGGCCTCCCGGATCGCCGCGGGATCGGTGGTGAACCGCGGGAGCGTCTTCGACCGGGTGTGCGTCTGAAAGCCGCGGTACCTGACCTTGACCGTGACGGTGCGGCACCGGAGGCCCTCGGCACGGAGCGTCCGGGCGACGTCGTCCGCAAGGTCGGCGAGGGTTCCCGCGAGGATCGATGGGTCGGCGGTATCCGCTTCAAACGTCGTCTCCCGGGAGACGGATTTACACCCCTCCCGGCCCCGCACCTCACGGTCGTCGATCCCCCGGGCGAGGCGGTGCATCAGGATGCCGTGTCTCCCGAACCGGGCGATGAGATCCTGGACATCGTGGGATGCAAGGTCGCCGACGGTCAGGACACCCATCTGCCGGAGTTCTTCGCCGGTCTTCTTCCCGACACCGGGCACCTTCCCCACCGGCAGGGGAGCGAGGAATCCGGCGACCTCTTCCGGGAGGACGACCATCAGGCCGTCGGGCTTCCGGTAGTCGGAGGCGATCTTCGCCACGACCTTCCCCGGGGCGACGCCGACCGAGCAGGTGAGCCCGGTTTCTTCGCGGATCTCCTGCTTGATCGCTCTGGCAAGCGCGTTTGCCGCCGCAAAGCTCCCGGCACCGCTGACGTCGAGGTAGGCCTCATCGATGCTCACCTGCTCGATGCGGTCGGCATGGCGGGCGAGTATCGCCATGATCTCTTCAGAAACCCTGGAATAGAACGGGTGATCCACCCGGAGGTAGACGCCGTGGGGACAGAGGTCGTATGCCCGGGATATGGGCATCCCGGAGTGCACTCCGTAGCGGCGGGCCTCGTAGGAGCAGGTGCTCACGACCCCGCGGCCCGCCCCTCCTTTCGGGTCGGCGCCGACGATCACCGGCTTTCCGGCAAGGGACGGGTCTCGGCGGGTCTCGACGGAGGCGAAGAAACTGTCCATATCCACGTGCAGGACGATCCTGCCGCTGACTGTCACTTGATGAAGACCTCCTCCCGTTTCTTACGAGAGTGTTGGGGGTCGGGCGATATAGGGGGTTTGGTGGGGGGGCTTGGTACTGAAGGTGAAGCCAATCGCGAATGAGGCCGGGACGGTGGCTAAAGAGGATAAGATCCAATAGAGGGTTTACTCCAAAGCATTTCTACCGATACGTGCGAATTCACAGTCACGGCTTACTTTTAGGACGACTTTCGTATGAGATTGACCTCAAGAGATTTCCGAACTTTCGATGCGTCCTGAACAGGGCACTTATCTCCTAGGTATCTACCATCTGAACCAGATCCAAGGAGGGAAACAGCGTTCCACTAGGTCTCACCAGGTGGGAGAGGAACCGGGAGAGGACACCTCCTCCCAGCAGAGATGTTTTGGGACGAACATCATAGCAGGTTGCGCAACAAAGAATGAGGTGACTGCATCATAGCCTTCAAAATATGAGAGTAGAATGCATTGATTTAGTATGGGTCCAAATAAGCCATTCCAGTCAGTCACCAAGTTTTTTACGGGTACATAACAATTTCCATGTGTGATGCCTCTTTCCCGAGAGCGAAATTCTCTCATGCAGATTACATATCAATGGGTTGATGGATTAGGACCGGTAATTTTAGTAAGATATAAGAAAAGGCAGTTTTACTTATGCATATGCCATCACCGAAAAGATCGATCAATTTGGTTTTTCGGCCTTGAAAAGATATTTTGTGCTCGGTGCTGTGGCATAATATCAGGTCTAATAATTGGTATTCCATTGAGATTTTTAGGAGTTACCTTTCCCATTTCAGTCAGTTTAATCTTAATCATACCATTGATAGTTGATGGTATCACTCAACTATTTGAATGCCGTGAAAGCAATAACGTATTTAGAGTAATATCAGGATTTTTATTCGGAATCGGATGTATTTGTGTCCGATCAATTTCATAATATTTATCATTAGGGAAATACCATTTCGCTTTATGCCCCCACAATCGGTAATGACAATGACTGAGATATCAGAAGCGGCCGCTTGTATTTGTATAGCTGTGCCTGTTGTTGCTTATTTTGGGGCTGTTGCAATAGGTTTCAAAGGGGGTATACTCAATTATATAGTAGCATTCGGTGCCATAATTGGGTTTATATTGGCAATGATATGTATGACAGCTTATTGGCGCAACTTTCAGTGACAGAATTATGCAATAACCTGTTGTTGCCTAAATATTATGACCCCCAACATTGTCCCAAAACATATTAGCTGGAAGATGTGTCCTTTTTTCAACCCCCAGATAACAAAACATTAACGATAGGCGTTTCCCCCATTCTGACCTTTGCTATGACTCCAAGTGAGAATGTACCATATTTAGGCATTCCAACTAAAATGCAGCAACGGTTTACAGATACTTTCAGATAACCTACCCATCACCCTTCGTATGAGGTTATTTTGTTGAGTTTGCGTACCTCCGATGCAAACACCTACTGCGCGCCTCTCCATGACCAAAGAGAGCATTTCGGAGATTTGGAAGGGTAGAAGTGCGAACGAATCACTGAAAACAAGCAAACATTGTGATACGAACATTCAGCCTCATAATACGGGGGCGAGTGAGAACCACTCGCTCCACCTTCTTCCGTCTGATCGGCAGGAATGTTTGCGATCGCGGATTATGAGGACGTGCAAATAAAAGGGGGTATGGAGTTGTTTACCGCGCCGGGATGATGAGCGAGCGCTCGCCGGCGGGCATGAACTCGCGGATGGCACCCTTCGCGAACTCGCGGCGGGGCTCGGCGAAGTCGAACCTCAGGCTCGGGTCGGCGAAGCAGACCTTCACGAGCGGGCTGTAGCAGAACGCGTCGCCGCGCCCGTAGTGGGAACCACCGACGATAGCGGCGTACTCGCCCTGGTGTCCGACGTTCATCGCGTAGTTCGGGTAGTTCGGGCCACGCAGTTCTCCCATCAGACCGCGGTCGGACTCCATGGAGAGGGAGTTCGCGGAACCGCACTGGTCCTGGAGGTCGTAGCCGAAGAAGCCGAGACGCGACCATCCGTCCTTGTGCAGGAGCATGGAGAGGTACCATCCGTTCAGACCGGCGTTCGAGTTGCCGGTACCGATGGAACAGGTCAGACCGGATGCGGCGGCGATGACACCGGCACGCTGGGAACCGCCGAAGTGGTCCTCCATCATGGTCGGGAACTGTTCGTACTGCTCCATGGCGTTGAGGGTAACCTCGGTTGCGAGGTCGTTGACGATCTCCTGGGTCGGCTTGATCTTGTCCTTCGCGCCCGGGTTGCGCCAGTCGACCTTGTACTTGTCCTTGATGTAGTCCATACCGTAGTAGGTGAACTCGTCGAGGATGTTGTCGGTGTAGGCCGCGGTTGCGTACTGGGTGAATCCGACACCGCCGGACATGTAGGAACCGAGCCAGATCTGGTCGTAGAGCATGGTTCCGGCGCCGACAACCTCAAGGGCAGCCTTTGCGGGGTCGTTGGGGTACTTGCGGTTCGCCTGGATGATATCGGCGAAGAGGCCGAACTTGATGCCACCGGGCTCGTTCGGGCCACGGGCACGCCGGGCGGGCAGGATCGAGCCCATCTGGACGACGCCTGCGTGCTTTGCAGCGTAGGAGAGGTCGGCGACGGCCGCTTCACCGGCGCACATGCGGTAGGCAGCGATGAAGGACATACCGATCTGCATCGCAGACCACCGGGAGGTCGTTCCACCGTCGCAGGTCCTCGAGACCGCGGTCGGGATGTGGATCGCCTGATACATGCTCTTGCCGACCTCGCCCTTGAGTTCCTCGGCCTGCTTGGCGGGGAAGAGCTTCTCGATGTTCAGCAGGAACTGGGGCTCGATGTCGTCGGCGAGTTCCTGGTCGCCGGTGAAGACCTTGACGTAACAGTCGTCGACAAGGCCGGGGTGGGTCTCGACCATGTGTTCCTGGACGACGGCGCCGCCGGGCATCGCGTGGTTCAGGATGTGGAGGTACTCGTTGATCGTCTCGGGGGTGACTTCCTTACCGAGACGCTTCTGCAGGGTCTGGTGGGCGAGGTCCATCCCGACGATAACGGTCCGCCGGATGTCGTCCCACATCTGCTGCATCGCGGAGTTGTTGACGAAGTGCAGGTCGTCGCCCTCCACGAAGACGCCGGTGCCGGAGACCTCGTAGGTCATCAGCTGGCGCTGGCCCATCGGGATACCGCCAAGGTGGCAGCGCTCGGGGTCGTACATGGAGATACCGCGGTCCATCTCGACGGCGCGGCTCGCCTTCATGAACTCCATCTTACGGGGGGACTGCCGGACGCCGTTGAACTTGTAGAACTCAGCGGTCTCGGACTCGACGTCCTGGCCCTGGAACTTCTCCTTGAGTGCCTTCAGGAACAGTTTCTGGGATCTCTCAATCTTTGCCATTGTAATCACTCCTCTTTCGGCATGAAGCCGTATTTCGTGCGCAGCGAGTGGATGCGCTGGACATATTCGACGTACTCGGCGTCGTCACGGTAGGCGGTTCCGACGAGCGAGTGGAAGATCGTCGTGTGGGCCTTGAGCCACTTCTCGTCCATGGGCTTGCCGACGGCAACCGCGCGGTCGAGGGGCTCGCCGATCTGGTTCTTGACGTACTTGACGATGCCGTCCTCGCCGAGGACGTTCCTCTGGAGCATGTCGAACATCATGCCGTCTTCAGCGAGACGGAGCGAGTGGCCGTGCACGGTCGCACCACGGATGCCGACGAGAGCGGGGTCGAACATCTCGGTCTCGATGAGGTCCTTCGCGTACTTCTCGAGGTCACGCTCGCGGCACTCGACGATCTGACGGCCGGAGAGCGTACCGGGGTCGATACCGCGGAAGCGGTACATCTCGGTGTAAGTCCGCTGGTAGGGCTGTGAGGGGGCGTTGAACATCGAGTCCGCGAACTGGATGTAGCGGACGCGGTCGCCGGCCTTTGCACCCTCGGTGGGCTTGACGAGCTTGCGCATGGGGCAGTTGACTTCCTGCTGCTCGGCGAGCGGCGGGTGAGCCGTCGGGTATGCCGATCCAGGAGCACGGTGGCCGAGGATCAGCACGATGTCCTCATCCGTTACGGAACGAACCTTCTCAAGCTTCTGGCCTGGGTTCATCTGTTTGCGCCGGTTCTCGGCGACAATCGATGTCCCGGGACCGTACTGGGGCTTGTATGCCATTTTTCCATTCACCTCAAAGTGATTGATATCTTATCCATTTCCTGTCTTGAATGAGTTTCAGCCATATTTCCGGAATTTATGCGCCTCATGTCACTGTTCCGTCCGAAGAATCACCGGGCTCTCCCCTTTGCGGGGGTCCGTGAGACCGATGAGCGATCCATCGGCGTCCGGTCCATACCTCGCGTAGTCCACGAGCGTCGGGGTGGTCTTCATGAACTTTCCCACCTGGAGCAGGTAGGGGAACTCCACAAAGAAATCGTCGCAGAGCGACCGGATCTCCTCGATAACGGAAGCGTCCTCGACCTCCAGGATGACCGTGCCCACCTGAACGCGCAACGCAATCTCGGCATCAGCGACGCGGATTGCTGTGCGGTCGGAGTGAGGGTTCGGGCTTCCTCGTGCCGGCCCGTAAGGTACGGTCTTCGGCAGGCCGGGTCCGTGAATCATCATCCGGCGGATGCCGGCGATGCCGGCAAGCATATTGAGCAGGCGTTCTGCGGTCCCGGGTTTGAGCATCCGTAAGGGCACAATCCGGGCCTGCGGAAATGCGGCATTCGTCATTCGAATCTCTGCTCGCTCAGGCTCCGTTGGCGATCTGGTCGATCGGCTTGTTGAAGACGTCGATCTTACCGTAGGTGTCGGCGAAGAGCTTGGAGGTGCTCTCGGGCGAGAACATCTGCGTTCCGGCGTCGAGTGCCGCTGCGGCGACCACGCACGGGATAGCCACACCGTTTGCGTGTCGGGTCACGACGTGGTTGCCGTTGAAGATACCGGGGCCGCCACCACCGTAGATCGAGTGGCTGAAGAACGAGAACCCGACGGCGGTACCCATGACACGGCCGTAGTCGGTGCTCGGGAGACCGGTCTCGTGCTCGAGCAGGTCGTTGAAGTAGAGGAGCGTCGCGGAGACCGCCTGGGCGAACCGTCCGGCACCACAGTTGACGATGGTGGCTGCCATGGTTCCTGCAGCGGCGTAGGCGTTCCAGAGCATCGGGTCCTTCGTGTCGTAGAACTGGAAGTACCCGCCCTTCTTGCCCGGAGCGATGACCTTGTCCTCGATGGCGCGCTCGACCAGGCTCTGGACGACGGTGCCGACGGTGCCGGTCTGGCCGTTCGCCTTGACGAGGTCGTAGACCATGTTGTTCGCGTTCAGGCCCTGGTAAGCGTAGGCGAGGAGCTGGGCGCGCTCGAACGGCCCGACCGCGGATCCCATCTCGAAGATACCGGCGGTCTCGAGGGTGGATGCGAGTGCTGCACCCTGCAGGGCGTTCCTGCCGGTCATCATGACGGTGTGGTTGACCGGGATGTTCCTGAGCGCGTAGCCGATACCCTCGTTGTTCTGGGGGATCGTCAGGATCGACGTGACAAGCGCGCCTTCCATGTCCTGCGTGTGGGGGTAGCTGCCCCAGCAGGCCGCCTTGACGGTGGATGCATTGAAGGCGTCGACGTTGAACTGGTCGACGATCGAGAAGGTGGTCGCGGCTGCAACCGAGGTGATCGCGGCGTCGTAGGTGGACGCGTTGACCAGGCGCTTCGTCGGGACCTGGACGAGCAGGAGCTTGCCGCCGTTGAACTCCAGGATCTCGGTGTCGTCGCCCTCGGTGACCTGGATCATCTCCTTGATCTTGGCAACGATCGCGTCCTTGTTCTCCATGATGGGGAGATCGAGTTCTCTTCCCTTGATCTTGCCCTTTCCAAGCTTGCCGACCTTGAGCGCATCCTGGATGCCGCCAAGGTTTACGCTGATCGTTCTCTTGGTCAGGTCGATGATCTTACCTGTGGCCGGGTTAACCAGCGGGCTGATTCTGTCGAGGGTGACGCCGCTCTTGAGCAGCTTCCCGTCATCAGAATAGAGATCGATTGTTTCCGTGTATTTAGCCATAGTATTTCATCCTTTTACCCTTGTTCAATACGTTCCGTTCATGCAAAGGGACCAAGACAGTCATCTGTTCCGGATCCCTGAAGGCCGCTACTGCACGTCCCAAAAGGGACTATAAGAGTAGAAGGAGAGTTGTTAATAAAATTTGCGAAATAAGACGGGATTTTTTGCAAAAAATAATATTAATACCAATTATATTCCCAATTGGATATTTTAAAATCGGGATTCAATTGTTCAAAAGATTGAACTCGATCCTTAAAAAGGGTTTCTCAATGACGCCGGTAAGGCGTTATCGCCGCGGAGAGGAGGTCGAATGAGGGAACGTATTAAATATTACGCTGAACAATACTGATAGCAATAATTAAAATTGCTGCACCTGAAAAGTACCCAACTGTACCCGAATACCTAGGTTGGGCGTAAAGACATATAATCCTACCCCTGAGAGGGGAGGATTTTCCGAGTGGTCGATACCCGAGTCCCCTTTTTTCAAATATCCAGGATAAAAACCGGAGATAGAAAGAGAGCAACTATATAGTGCCCCAGTAACCCGCCTCTTCCGGACGATGAAGGCGGCATACCCCTCTCCCGCCACCCTGCGTGCGACCCCCGTCTCGCGGCGACCTGCAACACATCGAGGATTTTCGCGGCAGGTCAAAAAAAACTGGTTTCAAACACCACGATGTAAATCTCGTAACCTTGAGTTAATTGTAAATGCGGAATTGTTAAATACAAATCATTACAAGTTATGACAAAACGATCATCCCGGCGCTCCGCCCGGGTGTTTCGTTTTCCCGGGCGAGCAGGATCCCACCATATCGCAAGGCTCTGCTTGCCGGGTATGGAGAATCCTGGCAGATCCTCCAAAATCGGGGTACCCGATAATGGGCGTTGCCTGGGTTACCGCACCCCATCTGGCCGGCCCCACGAGAACCGGGGGACCGGCCATTCCAACTACATCGAGGCATAACCATGGCGAACAGAATTACATTGAACATGATCACCCAGCGCTCCATCGAAGAAGGCGTTGCGATGGAAAAGGGCAAAACGACCCCGGAATACTTCGAGGCCTGCTCGATCATCGAGATGCACGACGACGACGTCAGGACGCTCGGGCTGGTTCCGAACCAGCTGGTAAAAGTAACAAGTGAATGCGGAACCGTGATCGTCAAGGTCGTCAAGGGGCGCCAGTCGCTCTATCCCGGCCTTGCATTCATCCCGCAGGGCGTCTGGGCGAACCAGATCGTTCCCCCGAGAACCCAGGCGACCGGGGAACCCCAGTACAGCGGTTTTCCTGTGACGGTCGAGCCGGCGAACGGTGAGCGGCGCAAGAGTGCGCTCGAACTCGTTCAGGGGGCCGTCGGTATGTGGAGAGGTGATCAATAATGCCAAAGAAAGTTGAGAACGTCGGATGCCCATACTGCGGCGTCTGCTGTGACGACCTTGTCGTGACCGTATCGGACGACGGAAAGAAGATCCTCGAGGTGGAGAACGCCTGCGCTATCGGGAACGAGATCTTCCACCACGCGACGCGCGGCAAGAGGATTCAGTTACCCCGCCTCCGCCAGCCGGACGGCACCTATAAGGATATCTCCTACGACGAGGCGATCGATTACGCAGCGAAAGTCCTCTACAATGCGAAGAAGCCCCTGATCTACGGGTTCGGGTCGACCAACTGTGAGGGCATGGCCGCCGCGGCCAAGGTTGCTGAGAGAGCGGGCGCCGTCCTCGACAACTGTGCGTCTATCTGCCACGGATCCTCGTTCCTTGCGATATTCGACAACGGCTACCCGAGCTGCACCCTCGGCGAGACGAAGAACCGGGCGGATGTCATCGTCTACTGGGGCGCAAACCCGGCACACGCCCACCCGCGGCACATGTCCCGCTACTCGATCTTCCCCCGCGGCTTCTTCACAGGGAAGGGCCACAAGAGCCGCAAGATCATCGTCATCGATCCGAGGCACACCGACACCGCCCAGGTGGCGGATATCTACCTGCAGGTGAAGCAGGGGCACGACTACGACCTCTTCAACGCGTTCCGCACCGCCCTCCGCGGCCATGAAATCCCCGCCGAGGTTGCCGGGATCAAGCGCGAACAGATCCTCGAGGTCGCCGAGATCATGAAGAAGGCCCGGTTCGGCACCATCTTCTACGGGATGGGACTCTGCCACTCCGACGGCCGGAACCATAACGTGGACATCGCCATCAGCATGACCCGCGACTTAAACGACTTCACCAAGTGGACGATCATGGCGATGCGGGGTCACTACAACATCACCGGGCCGGGCGCGGTCTGGTCATGGCAGTTCGGCTACCCCTACTGTCTCGACCTGACGAAGAAGGACATCGCCTACATGAACCCCGGCGAGACGAGTTCCATCGACCTTGCCATGCGTGACGAGGTGGATGCCTTCATCAACATAGGGACGGACGCCGGTGCACATTTCCCGATCGAGGCGGTCAAGCACCTCCGGAAGCACCCCTGGATCACCATCGACCCGAACATCTGCATGGCGAGCGAGATCTCCGATCTCCACATCCCGGTAGGGATCGTCGGGGTCGAGGTTCCGGGCATCGTCTATCGGATGGACAACGTCCCGATCCAGTACCGCAAGGTCATCGACCCGCCCGAGGGCGTTCTCAGCGACGAGGAGGTCTTCGAGCGGATCTTCAAGCGGCTCGGCGAACTGGAAGCGGAAGAGGCCGCGAAGGGGCCTGCGAAGGCCGTCCCACAGGGCATCCGCGCGGAGGAATAAAGCATGGGAGAACTACTGATCAAGAACGGGTTCGTCTTCGACCCCCTGCAGGGGATCAAGGGCGACCGCATGGATATCGGAGTCAAGGACGGAAAGATCGTCGAAGCGGGCACCCTCAGCGCCCCGAAGACGATCGACGCTGCGGGCATGGCCGTGATGGCGGGCGGCGTGGATGTTCACTCCCACGTGGTCGGGCCGAAGGTGAACGTCGGCCGGCTCTTCCGGCCGGAGGACAAACTCTTCAAGAGCCCCCACAAATCCCCTACATGCAGCCGCATGGAGATGGGCTGCTCCGTCCCCTCGACGTTCAAGACCGGCTACGACTACGCGCGGATGGGCTACGTCTTCGTCAACGAGGCGGCGATGCCCCCGCTCCACTCCCCGCACGTCCACGAGGAGATACGGGATACCCCGATCATCGACAACGCCGCGATGCCGGTCTTCGGGAACAACTGGTTCACGCTCGAGTATCTTAAGAACAACGAGATCGAGAACAACGCCGCGTACACCGCCTGGCTTCTCCGGGCGACCCGCGGGTTCGGCATCAAGGTCGTCAACCCCGGCGGATCCGAAGCCTGGGGATGGGGACTGAACTGTGTCAACATCAACGACCCGGTTCCCTACTTCGACATCACCCCGGCCCAGATCGTCAAGGGCCTCATCGAAACGAACGAGCACCTCGGTCTCCCGCACTCGGTGCACCTGCACTGCAACAACCTGGGCAACCCCGGCAACTACACCGACACGCTCGATTCGATCAGACTCGCCGAGGGCTACACCCCGAAGAACAACTTCGGCCGCGAGCAGGTGCTGCACCTCACGCACCTGCAGTTCCACTCCTACGGCGGCGACTCCTGGGGGAACTTCGAGTCCCGGGCAAAAGACGTGATGGACTACGTCAACGCCCACGACAACATCACCGTCGATATCGGCCAGGTGACCCTCGACGAGACCACCACGATGACCGCCGACGGGCCGTTCGAGCACCACCTCTGCTCCCTCAACCACCTGAAGTGGGCGAACACCGACGTCGAACTCGAGACCGCCGCGGGCGTCGTCCCCTACATCTACAGCCCGAACGTCAAGGTCTGCACCATCCAGTGGGCGGTCGGCCTGGAACTGGCCCTCTTCTCGAAGGACTTGATGCGGACGTTCATCACTACCGACCACCCGAACGCCGGGCCGTTCACCCGCTACCCGCAGGTCATCGCCTGGCTGATGAGCAGGGCCGCACGTGACGAGACGATGAAGACGTTCAAGTGGCTTGACCGGACGATCGACGCCACCTCCATCGACAGTATCGACCGCGAACTCACGCTCTACGAGATCGCCCAGATGACCCGTGCAGGGCCGGCAAAGGCGCTCGGCATCAGCAACACCTACGGCGGCCTCGCCCCCGGCATGGATGCCGATATTGCTATCTACGGCCTCAACCCGGAGAACATGCCCTCCGACCCGGCAGAGATCGAGAAGGCCTTCTCCCGGTGCGCCTGGCTTGTCAAGGACGGTACCGTGACCGTCCAGGGCGGAGAAGTCGTCGCGGAGCCCGCAAAGCGGACGGTCTGGGTCGACGTGAAGGTCCCGGAGAACGCACAGGTGCAGAGAGACATCTACGAGCACTTCCTCCGGCACTACAGTGTGAAACTTGACAACTACTCCCTCTTCGAGGAACACCTCCACAACCCGCGGGTGATCGAGGTCAATACGACAGAATGAGGTGATGAGAAAAATGAAGACAGTAACCCTCACCCTGACCAAACCCCCCGAGCTCATGCTCGAGGGACAGAACATCACTCCGGATAACTTCGCAGGCAAGAAAGCCGCCGAGATAGCTGCTCTCGACGTCTGGGAAGGCAAACAGAAGGGGCCGCTCGGGAACTACTTCACCGTTGAAGGTGACGGCGGAGCGACGGCGGCCGAGACGAAGATCGTCCTCTGCGGGGACTGCACCCGCGTCAAAAGGGTCGGACAGCAGATGACCGCCGGCGAGATCGTCATCGAAGGCGACGCCGATATGTACATCGGCGGCTGGATGAAGGGCGGAAAAGTCCACGTAAAAGGAAACGTCGACTCGTTCTGCGGCATCGGGATGGAAGGCGGCGAGCTCATCATCGACGGAGAAGCCTATCACCACCTGGGCTCATCCCCCCGGGGCGAGTGGCGCGGCATGCAGGGCGGAGTGATCCGCGTGGCCGGGAACGTCGGCAACGACACCGCCACGTTCATCAACGGCGGGACGATCATCATCGGCGGCGACGCGGATATCCACGTCTCCACCCACGGCGAAGGAGGCACCGTTGTTATCAAGGGCAACGCGAAGGGCCGTGTCGGCGGACAGATGGTGAAAGGCGACATCTACGTCTTCGGGGAGATCGAGAACCCGCTCCCGGGATTCCAGAAGGTCGGCGAGGTGGAGCAGGAGGTCGACGGTGTGAAGGGGCGCTTCGCCCACTACATCGGGGATCTCGGCGAACGCCACCCGGTCTCCAAGGGCAAGCCGGTGTATGCAAATATCTACACCCGGATCTAACTTTTTTTATGCAAAAGCGGCCGTGTCGCCGGGAAGAGGCGATGATATGGGTATGACGCCATGATGAGGCGGCGCCTCGCAGTGAAACCGCTTGCAGAAGTCCGGGCGATGATGCGCTCGGCCTTCCCGTGCCCCGACCGGATCGCCACCCTCCCGGTCGCCGGGGCTGCCGGACGGGTGACGGCAGCGCCCGTATCCTCATTCCTGACGATCCCGGCAGAGGACATCGCATCAAGAGACGGGTTTGCCGTCGTGAGCAGCGAGACCGTCCCCGCGGGTAGCGAGAACCTCGTCCCGCTCAGGAACCCCTCCAGGGTGAACACGGGGAACGCGATCCCTCCCGGCTACGATGCGGTCGTCATGATCGAGGATGTCGCGGGGAGAGACGGCACCTGGAGCACGAAGAGAGCGGTGCTCCCGGGAGAGCATATCTTTCCTGCCGGCTCCGAGATCCGCCGGGGCGACCTGATCCTCCCGGCCGGGCACCGGATACGCCCCTGCGATATCGGGGCGCTCCTCTCCTGCGGGCTTACCGTAGTGGACGTGCGGGAGGTGAGGGTCGGCCTCATCCCAACAGGGAGCGAACTTGTTCCGGCAGGAAGCCTCCCTGGCCCGGGAGGGGCTGTCGAGAGCAACACCGCCGTTAGCGCGGCACTGCTCGGCGAGGCGGGCGCCACCTGCACCCGCTATGGAATCGTCCGCGACGATCCCGTGCTGCTCCGGGAGGCCATCGTGCGGGGCGTCCATGAAAACGATATGCTCCTGATCTCCGCCGGGTCGTCGGCAGGCACGCGCGACTTCACCGCCACCGTCATCGGCGAACTCGGGGAGGTGCTCGTCCGCGGCATCGCGATGAAACCGGGTGTACCGGCGATAGTCGGCCGGATAGACGGCAAACCGGCCATCGGGCTCCCGGGTTACCCGATCGCCGCCCTGACGGCCGCACGGGAACTCGCCCTCCCGCTGCTCGCGGCATGGGGATTCTCTCCCCCGCCGGTAGAGCGCCTCCGCGCCCGGCTCGCCGGGACGGTCACGGCGGACCCCGGCTACGACGAGTTCGTCCAGATCATCGTCTCGCGGGCCGGCGACGGGTATGCCGCGACCCCCCTGCCGCGGGGGGCCGGACCGCAGATGGCGCTGGTGCATGCAAACGCCTGCCTGCACGTCCCGAGAGGAACCGGGAGTATCGCCGGGGGCACCGAGGTCGAGATCCTGCTGACCGGGCAGTGCCGTGAGCAGGGGGAAGTCTGCGAACCTGCACGGGATCGAGAAGAGACGGTTCCCGTAAAGGGCAGCACCTGACGGGACTGCCGCGCTCAGGTTCCCGCCGTACCGCCGGCCGAACCCTTCCGGCAGTCCTCCTCCTCGCCGTCGTCTCCGCAGGTCTCCAGCAGGGGGCGGACTCGCTCCTCGAACAGGGGGAGCCTCTCCCGGAACTCACGCGCGAGCAGGAACGTCCGGACGGCGTCGCCCATCCCGCGGTGGGCGGCAAGGAGGTGGCGGCACTCCCGCGGGACAGGGTACCTGAAGTGCGTCGAGGCGACTGTCCCATCGGCGGCGGAGAACTCAATGAGGCGGGCGAGGCGATCGAGTGAGAGGACCTGTTTCATCCTGAAATGCCGCCGGATCTCCCGCTGGAGGTCGACCAGTATACACCCGTCGAGCGAGAAGCCCGCGGCACGGAAGGCCCGCTTCTCCATGCTGGCGGCAAAGACGACGATCGCCGGGACGTCCGCGGCCGAGACGAGCGACTCCATGAAGAGGCGGAGGTCGGCAAACGCTTTTTGTGCCGTCACCCCGGCCGCGGATATCCCGTCGCCCGGTATTCGGTAGAAGTGATCGTAGGGCATCCCGTACTCGCCGCGCCCCATGTTCGCCACGGTCGTCGCGACACCGGATGTCCTGCCGCACTCGTCGGTCACCTTCTTCCATATCTCGACGTCGACGTCGTAACAGAACTGCTCGCCCAGGTAGCGGACGCTGTCGTCCTGTGGCCGATAGACAACCGCACCGATCTCGATCGGCATCATGACCGCCCGGCAGGTGCCGTAGACATAACCGAACTCGATGTCCAGGTAGACGTGTCTGGTCGCCTCGTCCGCTTCCGGCTGCACCACGAGTAAGTATCTCTTCGGCGGCAACGAAAAGGTTTCGCGGTTGTTCCTTCTCCGGCAAAGGTTTATCCAGCAGGAGATAAGCCATTCTATAGAGAAGGACGGCAGGGCGCCCTGCATCCTACGAAGATGAAACTCTCCACCCTCTGGACCAGGATCCGCACCGCCGGCTTTTACGGGAAGAGACTCGCCCGACGCCCGGTGCCCGTCGCCCTCGACCGGGAAGGCGAGGTGCGTGCGCTCCTCGCCCGCTCCCCGTTCGGGATCACCGATATCACCGAGACCGCCCTCCCCCTCTACGACCGGGCGCTGACCCACCGGTCGTATGTGAACCACGGCGAGTACCCGGTAGCGACGTTCGAGGACAACGAACGGCTCGAGTTCCTGGGGAACTACGTCCTCGACTTCGTTATAGCCGACCACCTCTACGGCGAGTACGACCTCCCGCCGGGCGAGATGAACCGGAGGCTCCAGGTGACCAGGAACACGAAACTCGCCGAGATCGTGCGGCGGCAGGGCCTCGGCATCGACGCCGCCGTCAGGGGGCACGGGCAGGCGCCGACCGACTCGATCGTCGCCGACGCCTTCGAGGCCCTGATCGGCGCGATCTACCTCGATCGCGGCCTCGACGTGGCGCGGGGTGTGGTCCTTGCGATATTCGAGGAGGAGATCGCGGAGTGCGACACCCACAGGAACTACCGCGGGAGGCTCCAGGAGTTCGTCGCCCGGGAGAACCTCGGCGAACTCGAGTACGCCTTCCGCCAGACCGGGCCCGGGAACTGCCCGGTCTGGGCCGCACGGGTGACCGTCGGAGGGGTTCCGTCCGGAGAGGGGAGGGCAAAGACCAAACAGGGCGCAGCGATGCTCGCGGCAAAAGAGGCGCTCGGACGTTTCGGGGAGGGGTGAGGTGGCCGGCAGGGACGCGACCGTCGCGGTCGTCCGGTGCGACGATTACACACCGGAGACGGTCGATGCGGCCGTCCGCCGCGCGATCGATCTCATCGGCGGCATCGGGAGGTTTGTCACGCCAGAAGAGGGGGTCTTCCTCAAGCCAAACCTCCTCCAGGGACAGGAGCCGGAACGGTGCGTCACCACCCACCCGGCGGTCGTCGCCGCCGTCGCACGGCTCCTCGTGGAGCACGGGTGCCGGGTCGTCGTCGGCGACAGCCCCGGCGCCGGGATCGTCTACAACGAGGCGAACCTGCGGCGGGGATATTCACGGAGCGGGTTTACCGCTGTGGCGGAGGAGACCGGCGCCACCCTGAACTACGATACCGGTTCCGAGACCATCTCGTTCCCGGAAGGCGAGGCGGTGAAACAGTTCCCGATCATCACCCCGGCCGTCCGGGCCGACGCGATCGTGGTCGTCTCGAAGGTGAAGACCCACATGTGGACGCGGATGACCGGCGCCGCAAAGAACCTCTTCGGGCTGATTCCGGGACTGGAAAAACCAGTCTACCACTTCCGGTTCCAGGACGAGTACGCCTTCGGCAGGATGCTCGTCGATCTCAACGAGTGCATGAAGCCCCGGCTCCAGGTCGTGGACGCGGTCGTCGGGATGGAGGGGGACGGCCCCCAGGCGGGGAGCCCGAGAACGATCGGGGTCATCCTTGCCGGAAGCGACTACGCGGCCGTCGACACCGTCCTCGCGCGGCTCATCGGCATGGACCCGCTCGAGATCGGGAGCACGAGAAGCGCCGTCGAGCGCGGGCTCCTCGATCCCGAGAGTATCCGGACGGTCGGCGACGACCCCGCGGAGTTCGCGGTCCCGGACTTCCGGAAACCCTCGACCTACGCCGGCGGCCGGACAGGCGTCTGGCGGCGGGTCGTCCAGGCCGTCGTCCGGCGGTTCGGGAGGACCTACGCCCCCCGGCCTGGCGTGATCGCTCCCCCATGCATCGGCTGTGGGAAGTGCGAGCGGATCTGCCCCGTGCAGGCGGTCACCATCGCCGAAGGCAGAGCGACAATCGATCTCGCGCGGTGCATCCGGTGTTACTGCTGTCATGAGATCTGCACCGAGCACGCCATCGGCCTCTCGCGGAGCCTCACCGGGCGGTTCCTCGCCCGCCTGCTCGGGTGAGAACAAAGCCGGCAACACCCGGACACCAGTTTCTTTTCGCGGCTTCGCGCTCTTCGCACCTGCGGTGCTCATGCTCCGGATGTCCCATCCATCACTCTTCGAGGGAGACTGTATCACTATCAGCAGTCGATATCGCACGCGAAGCCGCGAAGAACGGGAAGTCCGGTATAATCACCTGTAACTCCCCTTCGCACCTGGCGGTGCTCGAACTCCTTTTCCTTCGGGAAAGCCGTCCTTCGCGGCTTCGCGCTCTTCGCGTGAGACCGTATCGTCATCTATACTAATCACTCACGCGAAGAACGCGAAGATCGGATTATATGAGATCAGCGAAGTACCGGCCAAAACACTCATGAACGATCGGAGAAAGAGCAGGGGTCATGCCATGCCCGTTCTGCAACCCGGCCCCCGAAGATATTGTTGCCGAAAACGACCTCTGCTACGCCCGCTATGACATCCACCCCGCGAACCCCGGCCACCTGCTGGTGATCCCATTCCGACACGTCGCGAGTTACTTCGATACGACGGATGAGGAGAAGATGGCTCTTGCCCGGCTCATCGACGACTGCCGGACGCTCACCGACCGCGAACGGCACCCCGACGGCTACAACATCGGCGTCAACGTCGGTGAAGCCGCGGGGCAGAACGTCATGCACGTCCACATCCATTTCATCCCGCGCTACCGGGGAGATGCCGGAGAACACGGAGGAGGTGTTCGGGGCGTGTTCCCGTGCGAACCGGAGTAACGGCGAACGTTGATCTTTGAGCACAATTCCCGGGTTTCTCACCGTGCCGCCGCGCCCGGCAGAGCGGCAGCAGGCATGCACCAGCCGATCCCCCGGGTGCCCATTTGGAATGATTAATTATGAAGGTAAGGCATAGGTACCCTACGAGGGACAATAGTGCAGACGCTGCTCTTCCTAATAGTATTCCCCATCCTCGTTGCGTGTCTTTTATTGTTCGTGAAGCGGACGACACTTCGCTACGCGGTGGTCACCCTCTCGGCTCTCGCTATCGGCGGGGCATCGATATACCTGCTCATGCGGTATGCATTCGAGGGCGCGGTGTATTTCGCCGCGCCTTCGGAGGCGGTCGGCCTCGCCATGGTGATCATCGAGATGGGTCTTGCGCTCTTCATCATCTACATGGGAGCGAAGTTCAGGAATTACCTGGCAATCCTGCTAGCCGCCATCCAGGCGGTGCTGGTGGTATACCTCGAGATGACGTTCTCGGGGAGCCTTCACGCGGCGAACAACCTCTTCATCGACCAGTTCTCCATCATCATGGCCCTGATCATCGGGCTGATCGGGAGCCTCATAGCCGTATACTCGGTCAGGTACATGGAGACGTATCACCGCCACCACCCGGAGGTGCGCGACCGGCAGACGTTCTTCTTCTTCGTCATCTTCGCCTTCCTCGCCGCGATGTTCGGCCTGGTCTTCTCGAACAACCTCATGTGGATCTTCTTCTTCTGGGAGATCACCACCATCAGCTCGTTCCTGCTGATCGGCTACTCGGAGACCGAAGAGGCAACGAAGAACGCCTTCCGCGCCCTGGTGATGAACCTTCTCGGCGGAGTCGCCTTCATCGTGGCGATCATCCTCCTCGCCGCAACCGAACCGACGAGCGGGGGCATCGATCTCGCCCGGGTGCTCGCCTCGGGCGACACGGCCATCGTCCTGATACCCGCCGTCCTGATCGGGTTTGCCGGGATCACGAAGGCCGCGCTGATGCCCTTCTCCTCCTGGCTCCTCGGGGCGATGGTGGCCCCGACCCCGGTCTCGGCCCTGCTCCACTCGAGCACCATGGTCAAGGCCGGCGTCTACATCCTGGTCAGGTTCTCGCCGGTCTTCGCCGGGACGTTCGCCGGGTTCTCCATCGGCCTCGTCGGCGGAGTGACCTTCCTGGTTGCGTCCGCGATAGCGATATCACGGAGCGACGCGAAGTCGGTCCTCGCCTACTCGACGATAGCAAACCTCGGGCTGATAGCCGCCTGTGCGGGTGTCGGGACATACATGCTCGTCTGGGCAGCGATCCTCCTGATCGTCTTCCACGCCGTCGCGAAGGCGCTCCTCTTCCTCGGGACCGGGGTGATCGAGCAGCGGACCGGGAGCCGTAACATCGAGGACATGGAGGGCCTGATCGTCCGGATGCCGAAGATGGCGGTGATGATGTTCATCGGGATCGCCGGTATGTTCCTTGCGCCGTTCGGTATGCTGATCTCCAAGTGGGCGGCTATCGAGGCGTTCGTCCAGGTCCCCTTCGGCCTGGTCTTCATCGCCATCCTCGCCTACGGGAGCGCCGTCACGGTCTTCTTCTGGGCGAAGTGGATGGGCAAACTCGTCACGGTCACCCGGAACACGGAGCGGGTCGAGAAAGGGTTCTTCAAGGAACCCTGGGCCCCCCTCTACATCATCACCGGCCTCGTGATAGCGGCCGTCCTCCTCTTCCCGGTCATCTCCTCGGCACTGATCGAGCCCTACGTCCTTGCGATCTACGGGGTCACGGCACTCATGGAGCAGGCGAACGTCGCCATCATGCTCCTGATGATGGCCCTGCTCCTGGTCCTCCCCGTCTCGTTCCTCCTCTTCAAGAGGACCGCAAGACACCTCCCGGCCTACATGGGCGGGAGGCCCTCGACGCCGGACCTGCAGTTCGCAGGCTCCCTCGGCCTGACCCGGGAAGCCCAGACGCGGAACTACTACCTCACCGAGTACTTCGGTGAGGCAAAGCTCTTCCGGCCGGGGGCGGCGGTCTGTATCGTCCTGATCCTGGTCTCCTGGGTCCTCGCGGGGGTGGCGTTATGAACTGGCTCATCGGCGCAGTCCTCTTCCTCATCCTCGCGCCCATAGGCGGTGGCCTCATCGCCGGTATCGACCGGAAGATCACCGCGCGGATGCAGGGAAGAGTCGGGCCGCCGCTCCTGCAGCCCTTCTACGATGTCGGCAAGCTCTTCGAGAAGGAACGGGCGGTCGTCACCACGGCGCAGAACTTCTACGTCCTCGCTTACCTGATCTTCATCGCCCTCTCCGGCGCGCTCTTCTTCGCGGGAGGGGACCTCTTGCTGATCGTCTTTGCCTTCACGCTCGCCCATGTCTTCCTGGTGCTCGGGGCCTACGCGGTCCACTCGCCCTACAGCCACATCGGGGCCGAGCGGGAACTGATCCAGGTGATGGCCTACGAACCGATGATCATCCTCGCGGCCGTCGGGCTCTACATGGTCAGCGGGAGTTTCTACGTCACGGATATCGTTACGACGACCGTGCCGGCGATCCTCTACCTCCCCGGCGTCTTCCTGGGCTTTGTGGTAATTCTGACCATCAAACTCAGGAAGTCCCCCTTCGACATATCGACGTCGCACCACGCGCACCAGGAGATCGTCAAGGGGATCACGACGGAGTTCTCGGGCTCCACGCTCGCGCAGGTCGAGATCGCCCACTGGTACGAGAACGTCTTCCTCCTCGGGTTCGTATTCCTCTTCTTTGCCTGGAATCCGGTACTCGGGATCATCGCGGTCGCGGTCACCTACCTTGCGGAGATCTTCGTCGACAACGTCACCGCACGGGCGCGGTGGCAGGCCGCACTGAAGAGCGGGTGGCTTGCAACGCTCCTTGGGATCGTGAACCTGGCGATCCTCTCCTATATGATGCTTGGGGGTGCATGAGTACCATGGCATTTCTGAAGCGATCGCCCTGGATCCTTCACTATGATGCATCCAGCTGCAACGGGTGCGACATCGAGGTGCTTGCATGCCTGACACCGCTCTACGATGTGGAGCGGTTCGGGATCATCAACACCGGAAACCCGAAGCATGCGGATATCCTGATGATCACCGGCGGGATCAATGAGTTGAACCGGGCGGTGGTCAGGAACCTCTACGAGCAGATGCCGGAGCCGAAGGTTGTCGTTGCGATAGGCATCTGCGCCGCGACCGGCGGCATATTCCGGGAATGCTACAACATCGCAGGCGGCGTCGACAAGATTATCCCCGTCGACGTCTATGTCCCGGGATGCGCGGCACGGCCGGAGATGATCATCGACGGCGTTGTTACGGCGCTCTCGATCCTCGAGGAGAAACGGGCGAAGATGACCGGGGCGGCGCAGATAAAAGATGATGCGCGGCAAGCGGCAGGTGAGACCACATGACGGTTAACGAAGAGCAGACTACTATCGGCGTCGCGCTGGAGGACCTCACCCGTGAGGTCAAAGCACTCCAGACCGACGGATATCGGCTGGTCCAGATCGGGTGCACGGACACCGGCGGGGCCTACGAGGTCAACTACTCGTTCGACAGAGGCTACCAGTACCGGAACCTGCGCCTGACGGTGGGGCCGGAGACGGAAGTCCCGAGCATCTCCGATATCTACTGGGGGGCGTTCGTCTACGAGAACGAGATGCACGACCTCTTCGGGATTCCGGTCAACGGAATAAACATCGATTTCAAAGGGACGTTCATCAAGACGGCGGAGAAGTATCCGTTCAGCGTCACGAGAAGGGGGGGTGACCAATGCCGGAACGCATAATCGTCCCGTTCGGGCCGCAGCACCCGGTGCTGCCCGAGCCGATCCACCTCGACCTCGTCCTCGAGGACGAGACGGTGGTAGAGGCGGTCCCCTCCATCGGCTACATCCACCGGGGGCTTGAGCGGCTGATCGAGAAGCGCGAGTATACCGAGTATGTCTACGTGGCAGAGAGGATCTGCGGGATCTGCAGTTTCATGCACGCCCTCTGCTACAGCCAGGGTATCGAGGAGATCATGAAGATCGAGGTCCCCGACCGGGCGCACTATCTCCGGACGATCTGGTCGGAGTGTTCGCGTCTCCACTCTCACCTCCTCTGGCTCGGCCTCTTTGCGGACTCTATGGGCTTTGAGAACCTCTTCATGCGTTCCTGGCAACTCCGGGAGAGCGTGCTCGACGTGCTCGAGGACACCACGGGCGGCCGGGTCATCCAGGGGACCTGCAAGGTCGGCGGGGTCCGGCGCGACATAGGAGCGGAGAAGCTCGCAGAGATGCACCGCGCGCTCGACCCCTTCGAGGCACAGTGCCGGGATCTCGGCGACGTCTTCTTGAACGACGAGACGGTGAAGTACCGCCTCCAGGGCCTTGGTGTCATCTCAAAGGACGAGGCCTACGCCCTCGGGGCGGCCGGACCGACCGCCAGGGGGAGCGGGGTCGCGATGGATCACCGCGAGACCGGCTACGCCGCTTACGGAGATCTCGGCTTCAAGCCGGTCGTGGAGACCGCCGGGGACTGCTACGCCCGGTGCGCCGTCCGGGTTAAGGAGGTCTACGCCTCTATCGACCTGATCCGCCGGGCGATCAGCGAGATGCCCGAAGGATCCCTCGACGTGAAGGTCAAGGGAGCGCCCGACGGCGAGTACTTCTCCCGCGTGGAGCAGCCGCGGGGCGAGGTCGTTCACTACCTGCGGGGCAACGGCACGAAGCACCTTGCCCGTGCCCGGATAAGGACGCCGACGCTCGCGAACATCCCGCCGCTCGTGAAGATGCTCCCGGGAGCCCAGCTCGCCGACGTCCCGGTTGTCGTCCTCTCGATCGACCCCTGCATCAGCTGTACGGAGAGGTGAAGAACGTATGGGGATATTTCAGATGACAAAGACGGTTCTCCGGAACCTTGCCGGCGGGCCCGCCACCCGGCAGTACCCGGCGGTCCCGGCGCGAACAGGCCCCCTCACCCGGGGACACGTCGTCTTCGACCCGGCCACCTGCCGCTCCTGCAGCCTCTGCTCGAAACGGTGTCCGTGCGAGGCGATCCGTCTCGACAAGGAGGCGAAGGTCTGGGAGATCGACCGTATGCGTTGCATCGCCTGCGGCGACTGCGTCGAGAGCTGCCCGTTCGGGAGCCTCGCGATGGAGCCCGAGTACTTCTCGCCGGTAGTGGAGCATGTGGTGGAGCGCTACACCATCACCTACGTGAAGCCCGAGAAGCCGGCGAAGAAACCGGCTGATGAGAGCGCGGGCGCGTGAAGTGAGGGGGCCGGGGCGAGGAAACCCCGCCGCGATCTTTTTTTTTGGCAATTTTTTGACCGGCAACTATCGAACGGTAGGGGGTCAAAAGGTTAGCACATGCAATCGCAACTACTGAAACAGCCGGAACTATAAGAAAATCCCGTACACTGGACCGTGAGAATATCGCCACAGGGGGAAGGGGCTGACGGGGAGGGGGGAGCATCCCCCCTCCCCTGTCTCTACCCCCATAAGGCTCTACCTGTGACCCCACCCCGCCCGGCCTCCTCCCCCGCCCCAGGGGGCGGGGGCAGTCACGGCGATAACCGGTGGAAAGCCGTGGATGGGCATACGTGATCGATATGAATTTGATCACCATCGGGCGCAAGGATTGGGGTGCGACCTTCGATATGTAAGAGCCATACCACCCCTTTGCCCCCATCGCTCACTTCCTCACCAGCGGGTGCACCATATGGATGATGTCGTAGGTGTGGCTCGGATAGGCCCAGGGGATGGCGTCAAGCGCCAGATCGTCCACTGTCAGGCCGTGTTTGAGCGCGAGGGCGAAGACGTTGATCACCTCCTCGACGTGCGGCCCGATGAGGTGAGCCCCGAGAATCCGGCGGGAGTCCTCGTCCACCAGGAGTTTGTAGCCGGCGTGCTTCTGGCCGATGCTCCGGTTGGTGAACCGCCCGGAGAGATCGCCGGCGTTGGCGACGTAGGGAATTCCCCTCTCCTTCGCCTTCTCCTCCGTGAGCCCGACAGACGCGATGGGCGGACTGGTGAAGACAGCGCTCGGGACGACGGAGTAGTCCGCGACGCGGGTGTTGCCGTGCAGGATGTTGTCGACGACGATGTGGGCGTCCCCCACCGCCACCGGCGTCAGTTGCGGACTCTTCGCGTTTGCATCCCCGACGACGTAGACCGCCGGGTTCGAGACGCTCTGGAGGTACTCATTGACCGCGATCCCCCGGCGGTCGGTCTCGATCCCACCGGCGGCAAGGTCGAGGCCCTCAAGCGCAGAGACCCTGCCCGCGCCGTGGACCGCCATATCGGCACCGAAAGTCTTCTCCTCCCCCTTCCTCCCGGCCCGGACCCGGAGGCCACTGCCGTCCCTCTCGACCGAGACGAGCGGCATATTTGTCTGCACGTCGATCCCCGCCTCAACTGAGGCCAGCAGCAGGCGGTCGACGATATCGGGATCGAACCCCGAGAGAGGCCGATCGCCCCGCTGCAGGATGGTCACCGCCGATCCGGCAGCGGCGGCGACGTGGGCGAACTCAAACGAGATGTAACCTCCGCCGACGAAGACGATCCGCTCCGGGAGCGCTTCAAGATAGAAGAAGTCGTCGCTCGGGGTCATCAGGTCCTCGCCCGGGACGCCGAGCGGCCGGGCATGCGCACCGGCGGCGACCACGATGTACCGGGCGATGAGGGTATCGCCGCCGACCACCACGCGATCCGGCCCGGCAAAACGGGCAAACCCGTGATAAGCGTGGATCCCCGCCGCCCGGAAGCTCTCCTCCCTCCGCCGGGGGATGGGATCGGTGAAGGTCCTCTCAAAGGCGACCAGCTGCGGCCAGTCGATAGAGACCGCACCCCGGATGCCGTTCCCCTGCAGGCCACGGACACGGGAGACCGCCTCCGCGGCACCGGCGAGCACTTTTTTGGGGACACAGCCCCGCAGGCCGCACGTCCCCCCGTATTCCCGGGAATCAACGATCGCTACCTGCATTCCGGCCTTCCTGCAGTGCCAGGCTATGTCGGAACCGGCGACCCCTGTTCCGATAACGACGACGTCATACTCCCGTTCCATATGCGGCTACGGTTGCTGCCGACCGCCATAATGGTTACCCCGGGGCGGTCGTGCCGGTCAGAAGTAGAGCAGGGAGACGATCCCGACGGCGACGAGGATGAAGATGACCGTCAGAACGCCCCCTGCCACGATGTAGTCGCGGTTCCGGTAGCCTCCCGGGCCCATCAGAAGGGCGTTCACCGGGTGCGTGGGGAGGAGGAAGGAGTTCGAGGTGCAGATCCCGGTGAGGAGCGCGAGCCCCCGGGGATCGAGCCCGAGCGAGCCCGCCATCACGAGCGCGAGCGGGACCAGGAGGACGGTTGCCGCGATGTTCGAGATCACGAGTGAGAACGCGGTCGCGAGAACGGCGACGGCGACGAGGATGAGGATCGTCGGGTACCCCGCGACCAGGTCGATCACCCGGTCGGCGATAAACCGTGCGGTTCCAGTCGTATCCATGGCGATGCCGAGCGGGAGGAGGCCGGCGATCAGGACGAGTGTCCGCCAGTCGATGGCCCGGTAGACCTCGCCTATCGGGATGACCCGGAGGAGAACCATCGCGACCACCCCCGTTAGAAGGCTTATCGGGATCGAGAGGTCCGTGAAGGTGAGACCGACGGCGGCAGCAAAACAGAGGACGGCGGCAACCGCTCCACGCTTGCGAACCCCCGTCCGCCCCTCGACGGGAGTCGCCAGGACGAAGTTCCGGCTCGTCCCGAACGCCCGGAGCCGTCCCCAGCGGCCCAGAATGACCATCGCATCGCCTGCCCGGAGGGGAAGGTCGGCAAGGCCCTCCCGCAACTCTTCTTCCCCGGAGAGGATGACCAGCACCTCGGCGCCGTAGGTGATCCGAAACTCGAGATCCCGGAGCGTCTTCCCGATGACCGGAGCATACGGCCGGACGATCACCTCCGCGAACCCCACATTCGGGTCCGACATGACGTTTGCGGTGCTCTCCCCGACCCTGACCCATTCAAGACCGAAATCGTCTTCGAACCGTTTGACGTCCCGATCCTCCCCGAGGATGCTGAGTTCCTGCCCGGCGGCGAACCGGGTATGCCGCCATGGCGTGTAGACGATCTCGCCCTCCTCGGCGATGGAGATGAGGTGGAGGGCGTAATGGGAGATCATGCGGACATCCTCCCGCGTCTTCCCGACAAGGGGGCTTTTCACAGGGACCCGCAGGTAGGAGAGCCGGCAGGGCAGGCGCCAGGTCTGGATCAACTCCTCCTGTGGGGTCGGGCGGACCTTCCCCTGCCGGGGAAGGACCCGGTCTCCGAAGAAGTAGAAGAAGGCGATCGCGATGAGCAGGAGCGGCAGACCGACGGGGGCAACGGCAAAGAGCTCAAAGGGTGCATACCCCCGCTGTCGGAGGAGGTCGTTCAAGATGATGAGGGTCCCCGCCCCGACCATGCTGATAGTCCCTCCGATGGTCGCAGCGTAGCCGACCGGCAGGAGAAGGCGCGATGCCGGAACCCTCGTGAGCGACGAGACCCGCAGGAGCAGGGGCAGGAAGACGGCGGTAGCGCCGACGCTCTGCATGAACGCCGAGAGTCCGCCGGCGACGAGCGAGACGGCGGCGATCAGACGCCGTTCTTCGCGGCCGGCAAGACCGACTATCGCGCGGGCGATCCGGACGGTCACCCCCGTGCGGTCGAGCCCGCGGCCGAGAACCATCACCGAGAGCATGGCGATGACCGCGCTGCTCGAAAAGCCGGAGAGAGCCTGTACCGGGGTGACGAGGCCGAACCACGCGAGCGCGAGGGTCACCAGGACGGCGGCGACGTCAACCCGGACGATGCCGGTGATGAAGAGGACGGCGGCGCCGGAGAGCACCAGCAGGGTGAGGAGGACCTCGGTCTCCATCGGGCACCCTGAGGTGCGGTGAGAAGAAATAGATGCGGTCGGGTCCGGACGATCACTCGTAAATTGCGCGGGTGACCCGGTGCGGCTCAAACCGGCCGCGGTGGAAGACCCGGACCTCGACCTCCGCACCCTTCCGGAAGTCGCGCATCAGGAGGTCGTAGGTCCGCCGGACGTAGCGGAGGTTCTCCTGAGCGAAGAGGTCGCGGAGAGCCCGCCGGAACCGGACCGCCTGGTCGAGGAACGACGCCTCGTAAGCCCGGGTCTCCCGGGCGATCCGGGCGCACTCCTCCGGGTCGATCGGGGTGTTGTAGCAGCCGTGCTCGTTTAAGCCGCCGATCTGCCGCCAGTCGACGGCACCCGTCTCGTCAGCCTCGCGGTGGAGCATGTAGGGATAGACCCGGCAGATAGCAAACCTCTGATCGTAGATGCTGCACCTGCCGTTTTCGAGGAATACACAGGATCCGTCCGGCTTCGTCCTGAGGGCGTAACCCGATACGTAGAAACGGCCCTGCTGGTCGCAGGCATCGAAGTCCGGCGCCGGGATGAGGGCGTCCGGCGCAAACCTGCGGACACGGTCGGTGTCCTCTTCGAGCAGAAAGACATGGCCGTTGAACTCCCGTGTGCAGCACCGCCCGCAGCAGTCGCAGGAGAACCCGACCTCACGGATGATCTCGATGAACTCCTCTTCCGGGAACTGGAGGAGATTATCGCGTTCTGCCTTGAGGGCGGCAATCTCTTCATCGAACGTGAACGTAACCGGCAGCCTCCGTCATCGTGCCCGGCACGAACGCCGGGATCGTTGTCTCAGTGTTGGCCGGGGAGGGGGATATGCCCTTCGGCCCGCGACGCAACCGTGCAGGCAAACGCAGAATCCGCTCTAGCGTCCGGCTGTGGTCGATCGCGGCGCTCGTCGGCTACGCCGCCTACATCGCCCTGATCTTCGAGGTGATCAGGTGAGAACATGAGCTGGAAGACTTCAAAAATATTCGTAGGTTACACAAACCTGATGCTCTGGCGGGTGTATCTCCCTTCAACGGATAGGTGAACAGATATGGAGAAGTGGAGTCCGGTGCTGGTGGTCGTCCTCGGCTGCCTGGTGATCGCCGCGATCATCGGGACCGCCCTCGCGTCGGAGGATGCGGGGAACGAGACCCACGGGGATTTACAGAAGTTTGCGTCGAAAGAAGAGATAGAAGCATTCCTGAAAGAACACGCGCGGGGAGGGTGGAGCGACAGCGGCTACCCGCGCACCACCGGGGGCGTCGTGCCTGAAGTCAATTACGCCCCGGCACCGATGGCGACGTCCGCCCCGACCTCCTCCGCCGGCGACTACTCTACGACGAACGTACAGGTGCAGGGCGTGGACGAGGCGGACTTCCTGAAGAACGACGGGAAGTACATCTACGTCATCTCAGGCGAGAGGCTCGTGATCATCGAGGCCTTCCCACCTGAGGACGCGAAGATCATCGCTGATCTCCGGATCGACGGGATCCCGAAGGCGCTCTTCCTCGCCGGCGGCCGCCTGGTGGTCTTTGCCACGACGACGGAACAGGAAATGACCGCCGTGGAGGGGAGCGTAACGCCGGTCCCGGTCTGGCGGACGATGACCCATGCCTACGTCTACGATATCAGCGACCGAGAAGACCCGGAACGGATCCGCGACGTGACCTTCACCGGGAACTACTATGACGCCCGAATGGTCGGGGACTACGTCTACACCATCACGCAGGAGTCCCCGGTCTGGGTGCGGGACAGGATAGCCCTCCCCGAGGTGCGGACGGACGACGGCGAGCCGATTCAGCCCGACGTCTACCGCCCGGGAAGCCCTCTCCAGAACTACGTCTTCTACACCGCAGGCGGCTTCTCGGTCCGGGACAACACGGGCGCTCCCGACGCCGAGACCTTCCTCCTCGGTTACGACACCACCCTCTTTGCGTCGCAGGAGAACCTCTACATCGGCTACCGGAACATGGGGCCGGTCTATAGCGACGTGATCTTCGAGGTGCCGCCGGACGGCTCCGGCAGCCGGGAAGAGACCATCATTCACCGGTTCGCGATCGACGACGGCAGGATAGACTACAAGGCCATGGGGAGGGTCCCCGGGCATCTCTTGAACCAGTTCTCGCTCGACGAGTACGAGGGGAACCTCCGGGTGGCAACGACCGTCGAGGGATGGACGCGCGAGGGGTCAATCCAGTACAACAACGTCTATGTCCTCGATCCCGCGATGGAGACCATCGGGACACTCGAACATATCGCGCCGGACGAGCGGATATACGCCGCCCGGTTCATCGGCGACCGGCTGTACCTCGTGACGTTCAAGCAGATCGACCCCCTCTTCGTCATCGACCTCTCGGACCCGAAGCGCCCGGGCATCCTCGGCGAGCTCAAGATCCCCGGCTACTCCGACTACCTCCACCCCTATGACGCCGACCACATCATCGGCGTCGGGAAGGAGACGGAAGAGAACGGCTGGGGCGGCGTCTCGGTCGGGGGTCTCAAGGTTGCCCTCTTCGACGTCTCGGACGTGAACAAACCCGTCCTGGTCGACAACGTCGTGATCGGCGAGGCCGGAACGGACTCCGCGGCGCTCCGCGATCACAAGGCCTTCCTCTTTGTGAAAGAGAAGGACCTCCTCGTCCTCCCGGTGAGCGAGATAGTGCGGGTGGAGAATCCCGCATCGAAATACCCCGGCTCGTACAGCACCGCGACCTGGCAGGGGGCTTACATCTACCGGGTGAGCCCCGCCTCCGGGTTCTCCCTGGAGGGGAAGGTCACCCACGCCGAGAAGGGATCCCCCTACACCTGGAACGCGCCCGATGCGGTAGAGCGATCGCTCTTCATGGACGAGACCCTCTACACCGTCTCAAAGAGGAGCGTCATCATGACCAACCTTGCCGACGGCAATCGGATAAACGAGGTCCTCCTCCCCTACCGGTGGGAAACCTACCCGACCCCGTACCCGGTCTGGTGAGCGGGAGGGCGGTGCTTCCTGACCGCCTTGAAGATCTCCATCACGACCACGACCGAGGAGGCGAGGACGAGCAGCGTGACCCACTCGACCGGAGAGACGGGCTGCACCTGGAGGACGTCCTGGAGGAAGGGCACGTAGAGCGCGAGGATATGGATGCCCTGTGCGGCGACGACCCCGGCAATCAGGAAGTAGTTGCGGCTTATCGGGATGCGGAAGGCCGAGAGATACTCCGACCGGCAATTAAAGACATGGAAGTTCTCGAGGAGCACCATCAGCAGGACGACCAGGTTCCGGGCCGCAAACTCATCCCATCCATTCGAGAGGAGCCAGTGCCAGGCGCCGAGCGCAATCAGGGCGATCGTCACGCCGGAGAGGAGCGTCTCTTCTATCATCAGCCGGTTGAAGATCCCCTCCTCCGGCCTTCGCGGCGGCCGATCCATGACCCCGGGCTCGCCTCCTTCGAACGCGAGCGCCACACCCTGAATCCCGTTCGTTACCAGGTTCAGCCAGAGGAGCTGGACGGCAAGGAGGGGCAGCGGCAGACCGATGAGGAGGGCGATCAGGAAGAGGAGGACCTCCGCGAACCCCGTCGAAATCAGGAGATAGACGACCTTCCTGACGTTGTCGTAGGCATACCGCCCTTCCTCGATCCCGGCGACGATCGAGGCGAAGTCGTCGTCGGTGACGATCAGCGATGCCGTATCCTTGGCGACATCGGTTCCGGAGCCCATCGCGACCCCGATGTTCGCGCTCCGGAGCGCCGGCGCGTCGTTGACCCCGTCCCCGGTGACCGCAACGAAGGCCCCGCTCTCCCGGTACGCCTCGACGATCCGGAGTTTCTGCAACGGCGTCACCCGGGCAAAGACCCGGGTGCCTTGCACACGGCTGACGAACTCGGAGTAGGTCGAGACCTCCGGGTCCCCCAGTTCCGCGCCGGTGACGACCCGGTCGGGGGAGTCCGTGATCTCAAGCTCCCGGGCGATGGCAAGGGCCGTTGCGGGGTGATCTCCGGTCACCATCACCACGTCGACCCCGGCACGGCGGCACCGCCGCACGGCATCGGGCACGTCGGGCCGGATCGGGTCCATGAACCCGACCAGGCCGAGGAGTTCGAGGGGCGGCATCTCCGGATTATCCACGGAGACCGGCCCTTCCGCACGACCGCCGGCCACGGCAAGCACCCGATAGCCCCGGGAGGTGAGGGTATCGTGCTCCTCCTGCACCCGGTCCGGGTCGAGGGGCTCCCCCCTCCCGTCTCCCGCGGTCATGGTCAGGCAGAACGGGAGGACCGTCTCGACGGCGCCCTTGACCGCCACCCGCACCTCCTCGCCGTCCCGGTACCAGACGGCGGCATACCGGCGCTCGGACTCGAAGGGGATCTCGGCAACAGAAGGCATGCTCTGGCGGATGCCGGCGGGGTCAAGCCCCATCTTGTAGGTGAGCGCGAGGAACGCCACGTCGATCGCGTCGCCCCGGTGTGTCCAGTCCCCTGCATCGGTCCGTTCCAGGCCGGCCTCGTTGCTGATCGTGGCAGCCCGGGCCAGGCTCTCTACCCGGTCACGGACGGAGCCGGCCACCGGGTCACCCGCCCCGTCGAGGATCTCCCCCTCGCCCGCATACCCGGCACCCGTGACGGAGATCTCCTCCCCCGTGGGCAGAAGAACCACCCGGGCGGTCTGCTGGTTCACGGTGAGGGTGCCGGTCTTGTCGCTCGCGATCAGCGTGCAGCTCCCGAGACTCTCCACGGCGGCGAGGAACCGGACGATGACGTTGCGCCCCGCCATCCGCGAGGTCGCGATCGAGAGCGCGACGGTCAGGGCGACCGGCAGGCCCTCGGGGATCGCCGAGACGGCAAGGGCGACGGCGAGGAAGAAGACCTCAAGGGGAGGGACCCCCTGGCCGAGGACGATGATAGCAAGCAGTCCTGTGGCGGCAAGGACGGCGATGCTGATCTTCCGGGAGAAATCCTCCATGCGGAGGACGAGCGGGGGTTTGCCCGTCTCAGACGTCGTGACCGTCTCGGCGATCTGCCCGATCTCGGTATGCTGGCCCGTCGCGACCACGATCCCGGTGCCGCGGCCGGTCATGACGGTGCTGCCGGCATAGAGCATACCCAGGCGGTCGCTGGGGGGGAGGTTTGCATCCACGGGCTCGGGGTCCTTCCTGACCGCGTGGGACTCGCCGGTCAGGAGCGATTCGTCGACGGCGAGGGACCGTGTCGTGAGGATGCGGATGTCGGCGGGGACCCGGTCGCCCGACTCCAGGGCGACACGGTCTCCGGGGACCAGGTCTTCCGCCGGGATGGTCGCCTCGCGGCCTCCCCGTATCACCCGTGCGTAGATCTTGAGCATCTGCTGCAGGGCCGTCGCGCTCCTCTCCGCCTTCACCTCCTGGAACGTCCCGATGACGGCGTTGATCAGGATGACCACGAAGATGAAGGCGGCGTCGGTGAAGTCGGCGAAGAGGAGCGAGATGATCCCGGCTGCAAGGAGGACGTAGATGAGCGGGCTCATGAACTGCCGGAGGAAGACTTCAATCACCGTTGGAGGACGCTTCTCCGGGAGGGCGTTCTCCCCGAAGATCTCCCGGCGACGGGCGACCTCGGCATCGGAGAGCCCTTCCTCCGGCGAGCCGAGCTGCCCGGCTACGTCGTCCGCCGGGATGGCGTGCCATGGCGTCGTCCGCGACCTGTCGGGGGTGAGGGAGAGATCCGTCATCGCTCATCCGGTGCCTTCAGTGATCGCTACCCGCGTCGCCGCAGTCCTTCCCGGGGGATGCCTGCCGGCGCGTGCTCCGGGACCCACCGCCCTTCCGCGTGCGCGAGGTACAGGGCACTGTTGACGAGGCCGATATGGGTGTAGGCCTGGGGGAAGTTGCCGAGGTACTCGCCGGTCCCGGGATCGAACTCTTCCGGCAGGAGACCCACGCTGTTCATCCGGGCGACAATCCCGGTAAAGATCTCCTTCGCCTCCTCCACCCTCCCCGAGAGGGCCAGCACGTCCACCAGCCAGAAGGTGCAGAGGCCGAAGGCTCCCTCCCCACCGGGGAGGCCGTCGTCGGTGAGGTAACGATAGACGAGCCCGTTCTTCGTCAGGTGCTCGATCGTCGCATCGATCGTCCCCTGCACGCGCTCGTCGTCGAAGGGGAGAAACTCAACGAGCGGGATGCGGAGATTGGACGCATCAAGCGCCTTCGACCCGAACGCCTGGACGAACGAGCCCACTTCCTCGTCATACCCCTCGGCGAGCACCCGTTCCCGGATGGTCGCCCGGGTCCTCTTCCACCAGTCGACGCCTCCCGCGAGGCCGTGGTGCTCCGCGAGGTAGATCGCCCGGTCGAGAGCGACCCAGACCATCACCTTCGAGTAGACGAAGTGCTGCGGTGGGCCCCGGATCTCCCAGATCCCCTGGTCGGGCTCCTTCCACCTCCTGCAGGCGTAATCGGCGACGGCGGAGAGGAACCGGAGGGCCTCGGGACCCAGGTTCACGCCCCGGCGGGCGAGCTCGTAGCCGGTCGAGACAAGTTCCCCGAAGGTCTCGAGCTGTAACTGGCGGGCGGCGGCGTTTCCTATCCTGACCGGGCGTGAGCCCCGGTAGCCCTCCAGGTGTTCGAGTTCAATCTCTTCGGGATCGGCAGTTGGATCGTGCAGCCCGAAGAGCACCTGCGGCTGACGTGCTCCCGAGTGCGCCTCGGCCGTCCGCTCCATCCACTGAAGGAACTCGATCGCTTCCCTGGGATGGCCGAGGGAGACCAGGGCCTGGGCCGTCATCGAGGCGTCGCGGACCCATGCGTAGCGGTAGTCCCAGTTCCGGACCCCGCCGATCTCTTCGGGGAGAGACGTTGTGGGAGCAGCGGCGATCGCCCCCGAATCGGCCATGGTCAGGAGTTTCAGGGTCAGCTCGGCCCGGGTGACGTAAGGGAGCCACTCACCGGCCCACCGTGGTGTCTGCGCCAGGTCCTCGTAGTGCGCCCATGTCCGCCAGACCCGGATCGTCTCGTCGAACGCCGCCTCGGCGCGGGCGGGGTCGCAGGTCATGTCCTCGATACCCCAGTGGGTCTGAAGAACTCTCCGCTCGCCCTCCCGCATCGTAAACCGGGCGCGAAGAACGGCATCCCGTCCGGCTTCGTCGATCGCGGCGCTCTCAGGACCGCAGAGAAAGAGAGCCTCACCGCCGCCGGTGGCAAGCCACCCGCCCGGAACCTCTTCTATCTGCGTTCGGGTCCGGGCGTAGTCGAACCGCGGCGACCACTCGACCGCCACCTCTACGGTACCCTCCTCGCAGTCGAGCATACGGACGATCACCGGCGGCGCATGCGACCCCCCGCGACCGGCGATCTCCCCGGAGAGGGGCATCAGGTCGGTCACCGCAAGCCTCCCCGAGTCTGTTGCGAACCGGGTGACGAGGACGTTCGTATCCTCGATGTAGTCCTGGTCGCCGGACCCGCCGTCCGCGACCGAGACCGAGAAGCGCCCGCCCTGCCCGGCATCGAGGATAGCGGCAAAGACGCTCGGGCTGTCAAGATACGGGAAGCAGCACCAGTCGATCGAGCCGTTCCGACCGACGAGCGCCGCCGTCCGGAGGTTGCCGATGAACCCGTAGCCCGAGATAGGCAGGTAGCCGGCAGGGGCCGGATCTCCTGGCGGGCGAGGGTCGTCTGGAGTGCGCATGGGGGGAGACCGGACGCCAATCTATAAAAATCTGCAGGTGGCGGCCTGCGGCAGCACGATCAGGCGTGGATCATCGTCAGCATCATCTTGAACCGCGTGACGGCGTGGACGGCGTGGGGGATCTTCGCCGGCATGATGATCAGGTCGCCCGTCTTCATCGGATACTCCCTGTCCGCGATGGTGATGAGAGCCTCCCCGTCGAGGACCTGGAGGACGGCGTCGTAGGGCGCGGTGTGCTCCGAGAGGCCTTCGTTCTCGTCGAAGGCGAAGACCGTGATGGTCCCGGCCTTCGTGTAGACGAGCATCCGGCTGACGATCGAGCCTGCCTGGTAGGCGACAAGGTCGCGGGGATCGATGACCTGTTCAGCGAGGTTCTCCTTTGCTTCAGGCATAGAGGTCTGTTCCCCCTGGAGGGTATTCTGTTTTGCGGCCCGGGGAGGCCCCACATCCCCACATTTTTTTCGCCCGACGGCCCAAATATTACAAGACCTTCCGTGTACTACCATCTCATCCTGACCGATAACTGCAACCTCTGCTGCACCTACTGCCGGGGGAAGGCGTTCACCGTGGAACCGCCGGAACAGCCCGATATCGTCATCGACGAAGACCTCGCGGTCGACCTCGATATCGATCTCGCCGACCTCTACCGGTTCCTCGCAAAGGATCCCGACGCCGTGCTGACCTTCTACGGGGGAGAACCTCTCCTCGCCGTCGACCGCGTCCGCGAGATCGCCCGCGACGCCCCGGTCTCGGCGCTGATCCTCCACACGAACGGCACCCTCCTCGACCGCCTCGAACCCGGAACAGCGAACCGGTTTGACACGATCCTGGTCTCGATCGATGGGCCCGAGGAGCTCACCGACGCTCACCGCGGGGAGGGGACGTTTGGCCGGATCACCGGGAACCTGCGAGGCCTCGTGGCAGGCGGGTTCTCCGGCGAGGTGATCGCCCGGATGACCGTGACGGAGGATACCGATATCGTAGAGGCCGTCCGATATCTCACCAAGAACGACCGGTTCTCATTCCCGGCCATCCACTGGCAGATGGACGCGAACTTCTGGAACGACTACTCCTTGCGCGACTACGCCGCGTGGGTGAAGGAGAGTTACAACCCCGGTATCCGGTCGCTCGTCGCGTTCTGGGTCGAGACGATGCGCGAGGAAGGCCGGGTGCTCCGGTGGTACCCCTTCATCGACCCGGTAGAGGATATGCTGCTCTCCCGGCCGAGCATGCTCCGGTGCGGGTGCGGCCACGCGAACTACAGCATCATGACCGACGGGCATATCGCCCCCTGCCCGATCATGGTCGGGATGAAAGACTACTACGCCGGGCATATCACGACCGCCGACCCCCTCCACCTCCCGGTGACGGCCGTCGGGGCCCCCTGCACGGCGTGTGGTATTCGCGACTTCTGCGGCGGGCGGTGCCTCTACTCGAACATCACCCGCCCCTGGCCCGAGGAAGGGCGGCGGGTCGTCTGCGGGACGGTAGAGAACCTCCATTCGGCGCTCTCCGCGGCGCTCCCGGAGATCCGCCGCCTCATCGAGGCGGGGGGGATACAGATGGAGGACTTTGCCCACCGGAAGTACAACAGCTGCGAGATCATACCGTGAGCAAGGGGGACGGGGAGGTTCAATCGTCCCCGAGGCTCGCGAGGAGTTCCTGCGCTCCCTCTACCATGGCGCGGGCGGCTTTCACCTTCGCCTTCACGACAACGTGGTTGCCCTCTTCGAGTGCCGCTTCCGCCTCCCCGTAGAGGACCTCGGCCCGGTCGGTCCGCGTCCGGGGTTTTTTGACGTCCTGCCCTTCGACGGCCGCGAGCTCGACCTCTTCCTGGACGGCGAGGAGATCGCCGTAGAGTTCCTCCAGGAGCTCGCGGAGTTCCTCCGTCCGGGCGAGATCCTCCTCCCGCTTCTGCCGGCCACGCTCGCGGAGAGCTTCGCGTGCCTCTTCCTGCCCCTCGATGATCGACTGAAGTTCGTCCTCGACATCCCTGACCGCCTCCGCGAGCACTTCCGCAAACGCCGTCCTGTCCTCGCGGGAGGACTCGTAGCCGTCATAGGCCCCGTAGGCCCCGCCGGCCGCCGCGCCCCCGATAGCTCCGCCGACGACGTCGCCTACGTCCCGGTCGCCCCGGAGTATGCCGCCGAGGAGACCCCCGATGCCTGCCCCGGTGATGGCTCCCGCTATCCCCTTCCGGACCTCTTTTCGCTCCCGGTTGACGGTGTAACTCACCCGGACGTTCTCGCGGTCGACCGTGATCTCCATGCTCCCCTCTTCGCCGGTATGCCGAACATCCATCCTTGAAGATGCATCCCCGATGTTCTGGTGCGTGATCTCCGTGCCCCTGAGCGCGAGCTGCGACATCAGCCGTTCCACGAAATCGCGGTAAAGAGACGAAACTCCCTGCCCATAATAAATAAACGCCATAGGATCATCCGTTACGGTTCTCGATGGTAGAAGATACACCAGTATCCGATAAAAAGCCTTTCCCGGGCGGCCCGAGAGGAAACAGGGCATTGGCGCGATTCCCCGCAGGAAAAAGCCAACATTCATCCGTCCGGAGGAAGATTATTTGCAGGGACCCATGACGGCCATCGGAGAGATACTCTGCAGAATCGGGCTCCACCGCTGGGGCAGGAAGCGGGGATACGACCAGTACTCCTCGAACGTCATCGAGTGGGAGCAGCGGTGCGAGCGATGCGGGAAGAGAAAGCGGTGGGTCGAGGCGAAGCGGGACCGGCGGCGGTGACGGTTCAGGCGCCGGCATCCCGGACCCGCCAGCCGCCTTGCGGGACCAGTATCTCGAACCGCGCACCCCGTCCGGGGTCTCCGGTCTCCCGAATGCCGATCCCGGTGGTCAAGAGGATTTCCCGCACCAGGAATAGGCCGAGGCCGGTGTTCCTGCCGAAACCACGTATGAATATCCTCTCTTTCTCGTGCGCCGGTATCCCGGGACCGTTGTCCTCGACGACGATGAGAAGGCTCTCCCCCCGGCGTCGGCACCCGACCCTGACCTCCGGAGCCGGCCCGGCATACCTGACCGAATTCTCGAAGAGATTATAGAATACCTTCTCCAGCATCGGGTCGGCGTAAATCTCAAATTCTCCGGCTTCGCTCACGAGCGTGAGATCCCGGGCGTCGAGGTCCGCCGCCGCATGCGCCACGCATTCCCGAAGTCCCCGGTAATCCGGGGCCCGAACCCCGAGGTCCTGGTAGTCCTGGGTGAACGCAATCTGGCGGCTGATGAATCCAAGGGCCTGCTGCTGCCTGTCCATGTAACCAAGGAGAACCGGATCGGTTATCCGCTCTCTCATGAACTCCAGGTTGCCCTGAAGGACGGTCAGCTGGTTGAGGATGTCGTGCCGGGTGATGCCGGAGAGCAGGTGCATCTTCCGGTTCGCGGCTATCAACGCGGCTTCCGTCTGCTTTCGCGCGGTGACGTCCCGGACGATGGCCTGAAGCTGGCGCGGGCCTTTCACGTCCAGCCGGCTCACACTCATCTCCGTATCGTAACGCTTCCCGCTCGGTGCGGTGATCCGCCACTCGAAGAACTGCGGCTGCCCGGAATACGCCGCCTGCATCTTCTCGACAGCGCTCGCAAGCGCCGGAACACCGTCCGGCTGAACGGGGCTTGAGAGATCCCAGGGGGTCTTCCTGATGAGAAACTCCCGGGTGCACCGAAAGGTTTCGAGGGCCTTTTCGTTGCAGTCAACGAACCGATCCTCCTCGAAGATGAATATGGGATCGTTCGCCCCCTCGAAGAGAGCGCGGTAGCGCTTTTCGGAGTCACGCAGCGCCAGAATGGCGCGCCGGCGCTCAACCGCCCGCACGACCCGGTGCTCAAGCTCGGCAAACTGCGAGTGGGGGTCGCCTCCTTTCTGGATATAGCCGTCCGCACCGCAATTGAGCGCCTCCACGACGACCTCCTCACGGCCGCGCCCGGTGAAGAGGATGAACGGGATATTCTCGAAGTGCTGCCGCACCTCCTTCAGGAGTTCAATGCCGTCCATCTCCGGCATCTGGTAGTCGGCGACGACGGCATCGCAGCGCTGTTCTCCGAGCAGGTTCAGGGCTTCCCGGGCGGAGGAGACAGTCTCTATGGCGAGGGCACCCGAGCGCTCGAGAAATAACTTACCGATTTCGAGAAGGGCTGGTTCATCATCGACGTAGAGTACGGAATACCGAACCATCTGCAAGGCTTCCAGTTCCCAATAATACCCGAGCGACTACATAATAACTTATCGGAATAACACAACGGCGTTAAAATGCATTTTTCAGAAGTTAGATGCGAATATTGCATTTTTGCCGATAAACGATGCTTTAGGAATCTATCTGCACACCCTGCATTATACGAAGCCATTCCCTGCGCAGGCGGCAGCCGCTCCGGTGTCGCTGCCGTTCCAGCCTGCTCCCGGGAAGCCCGGAAAAGAACGGCTGCTCCCTGTAGCATCCGGATGAGCCGGAGATATCGCTTGAGGCAAAAAAGGAGTTATTTCTTGAGTTCCTTCCCTGCCGAGAAGGCCTTCGCGAGCACCTTCCCGAACCCATAGTACTCCTGCCGCATCGAGTCGTAGGCGAACGGCCGGATCTTCTCGATATCGGGTTTGCCGTCCGCCCCGAGGGCGCTCTCGTCCACCTTCACGTCCAGGATCTCCCCGATGAACTGGGTGTGCATGCCGATCTCGACCGTCTGGAGGAGCCTGCACTCAAGGACGACCGGGAATTCACCGACGTAGGGGGCGTTCACCAGGTCGCTCTTCACCGGCGTAAGCCCCGCCGCGGCGAACTTGTCCGTATCCCGCCCGGAGGCGATCCCGAAGTAATCCGCTTCCTTTACGTAGTCCGTCGAGGGTATGCTGATCGTGAACTCGCGCTGCTCGACCAGGTTTGCGTAGGTCTGCCGGACCTTCTGCACCGAAACCGCCACTGACGGCGGACGGGACGAGCAGATCCCGCCCCATGCGGCGACCATCGCATCCGGCCGGCCGTCGGTGCCGTAGGTTCCGACGATCAGGACGGGATGGGGATAGAGAAGAGTCCGTGGACCGACTGATTGCTTTGCCATGGGGATATGGTTCGTCCCCGGGCCGGGATAAACTTTTTCGAGCCCGGGGGCGGGCAGGGGAAGTGGCCCAGTACTTCGCTAAAACGGGTGAGGTAACCTTCACGAGGTCAACCCATCGACCTCGTCCGGGGGCTGCCGATCCCGGTGTAGGTCGCTATGCGAGGCTGCATGGGTCGATCGCAGAGGCTGAAATTCGCGGAGTACTGTGGCCGAACGCTCACGCGACGGACGCTACAGTCAGAGTAACCGGCAGCAAGTCCGTTATTTACGGTGCCGGGACCTGCCGCTGAACGTTATATGGAGAAGGGTGGGCGGTACGTTCATATAGGATACCCGCATGAGTCAGTCGCCGTCAACGGAGGAAATGGATATGGGTATTGTGAAGTGCTGCCGTGAGCAGGTCGTCGCTGTCTCGCCGGACACGCCGGCGCTGGATGTGGCAAAGGTCATGGGAGAGAAGAACGTCGGGAGCGTCGTCGTCGTCACGGGAGAGAACCGGCCTGCCGGCATAATCACCGACCGCGACCTCGCGGTCAGGGTCATGGCTCAGGAGAAGAACCCGGGCGAGGTCCGGGCCGGGGATATCCTGACCCGGGATGTCGTCACGTTCCAGGACAGCATGGGGGTCTACGAGGCCATCCAGAAGATGACCGCGGAAGGCATCAGGCGGATGCCGATCGTCGACGACGGCGGGAGACTGATCGGGATCGTCACGATGGACGATATCATTCGGATGCTGGGCGAAGAGATGGCCGCCATCGCAAAGAACATCGAGAAGCAGAGCCCCCCAATGCAGAAAGCAGCCGCTCCCCCGCCCATGTAGGGGGACCGGCACCCTCTTTTTTGCCACAGGTCAGGCCCCTACTCCATAGCGAAGACCACAACCTCCCCGGTCTGGTTTATCCTCCCGTTCATCGCCCGGACCATCTCCTCCCAGGTCGCCCCGGGCGCGAGTGCAAGATCGAGATCGAGTGCATAGACACGGAAGAGGTAGGCCTCGCCCGCCCCGGCCTCCGGGCAGGGCCCGCGGTAACCGAGGGTATCGAAATCGTTTGTGCCCTGCACGGCATGGAGCGGCGACTCCACCGTCTCTCCCTCCGGGAACCCTTCGGGGATCAGCGAGACCGCGGGGAGGTTCCAGAGGAGCCACGCCACCTTTGACGGCCCTTCCTCGGGGCTCGTCGTCGCAAGGATCGCGAGCGACTTGATGTTCGGGAGGAGCCCTTCGACCCGGATTGCGGGCGACCGGTTCGCTCCCCGGCAGGTGTACTCCGGCGGGAACTCTTCAAAGTCCAGACTCACTACCAGTTTTTGTGCCATATCAAACTCCTATGACACTCATTTTCCAGGACCATGGTATTAAATGGTGCGTTCAGTCACCGGGAGTACATGGCGGCTGTCTCGCCGAACCCGAGGACGTGGCCCCGCATAGCATCGATGAGGTCGTGCTTGCCCGCGCCGGGCGCGAGATCGAGCATAGCATCGAGCCCGTAGACCTTGAAGAGGCAGCGATGCATCTCGCCCGGGGGAGGACAGGGACCGCGCCACCCGATGCTCCCGTAGTCGTTCGTCCCCTGGACGGCACGCACCGGGGCCGTGACGACGCCCTTGCGGCGGGATGCACACCGATACCTATCCCAGGGAGGGGAGGGCTCCGGTATCTTTTCTTCTCCGGCAGGGGGCTCTCTCACCCCGCACCGGCCGCCCTTTATCCGGTGGCGAAGACAACGACTTCCCCGACCTGGTTCATCGATCCTTCCATCTTCCGGACCATATCTTCCCAGGTCGCGCCGGACGCAAGCGGGAGATCGAGATCAAGCGCATAGACCCGGAAAAGGTACGTTTCAGTCGTTCCGGCCTCCGGGCAGGGTCCCCGGTAACCAAGGGTACCAAAATCATTTCTGCCCTGCCGGGCATAAAGGGGCGACTCCACCACCCCTCCTTCCGGGAACCCCGCAGGGATCTGCTCGACGGCAGGGAGGTTCCAGAGAACCCACGCCACCTTCGACTCTCCGCCCTCGGGGCTCGTCGTTGCAAGGATCGCGAGCGACTCGATGTTCGAGAGGATCCCCTCGACCCGGATCGGGGGCGACCGGTTCGCTCCCCGGCAGGTGTACTCCGGCGGGAACTCGTCAAAATCAAGTTTAACAGCCAGTTTTGGCATCATACGGCAGACTCTCTCGATACCTTCCTTCAAGGACCAAGATATAAATAGGTATGTGCGTGGAGACTGTGACGGCTACGGATTCCCTGTTTGTCGACCGGGTCTGTCACTGCCTATATCGTCCGCGTGTGAAGACGTGATGATCCGGACAACGTTCGTGGCAGACCTCGCGTTCTTCGCGTCTTTCGCGTGAGATCTGCCTGAACCAGGTGTTTACACCCTTCAAACCCCGATGGCCGTCACCGGGAGTACATGGCGACGGTATCGCCGAACTGGAGAACGTGGCCCCGCATAGCCTCGATGAGGGCGTGCTTGCCCGCGCCGGCCGGGAGATCGAGCATGGTGTCGAGCCCATAGACCTTGAAGAGGCACTGGTGTGTCTCTCCCGCGGGCGGACAGGGGCCGCGCCAGCCGAGGGTCCCGTAGTCGTTCGTCCCCTGGACAGCCGGCACCGGGGCCGTCACGACGCCCTCCGGCGGGATACCTCCCGGGATCACGGATGTCGGCGGGAGGTTCCAGAGGAGCCAGGTGGTGAAGGAACATCCGGGTTCAAAGGGGTTCAGTGCAAAGACCGCCAGCGATCGCGTCTCCCGGGTATACCCCTGGACCCTCAACTCAGGAGAGAGGTCGGCGCCGTCGCAGGTATTCCAGATAGGGAGGTCCGCCGAACGGAGCGAGACGATCAACTTAGCAACTTCGGAGCCCATACAGGAGTTCTCATCGCGAGGCCGATAAATAGGTTGCGGGAGAAGCACCCTGATCCGTTACCGGGAACCCGGCGGGGCTTTGAGAACCGCCTCGCGGCCGTAGACCGCCGTCGTCTCGCCGTAGCCGGTTGCAGCAGAAGAGAGCGCCTCCTCGAGTTCGCGCCGGGCCGCACCCGGCGGAAGGTCGAGTTTCCGCCCCACGTCCCAGACCCGGATGAAGAACCGGTGGACTGTCCCCTCCGGGGGACAGGGGCCGCTGTAGCCGATCCGCCGGAAGTCGTTCATCCCCTGGACGGCAGGGATTGGGTGCGAGGTCCGGGGTTCCGGGGGGATGCCCCGCGAAATCTCGCCGGTCGACGGTATATTCCAGGCAAACCAGTGGGTGAACGTGCCCCGCGGAGCGTCGGGGTCATCCATGATGACCGCAAGGTAGGGCGCGTCCGATCCGATGATCTCTATCCATGGAGAGAGATCCTCCCCGTCGCAGGTGTGCTCCCGGGGGAACCGGTCGAAATCGATTCTTATCGTCAGGTTCTGCATACTCATCACCTTCCGCACCTCGTGGAGGTGGTCGCAGCATCAGAAGAGCCCCATGTCCCGGGCCTGGACCAACAGTTCCTGCACCTCGCTGTCGGTGAGGTCGTGCCACCGCCCGTAGGCCTCCGCCACCGCATAGGTGGGGCTGGTCCGGATATTCAGGCAGACGACGAGATCCGCCTTCCGGGCTATGAAGTTGACGGCCTGAAGCGAACCAGTGGGAGCCGCCACGACAATCTGGCGGGGCGACTCGGCCCGGGCAGCCTCGACCGCGGCGAGCATCGTATACCCGGTTGCGAGGCCGTCGTCGATCAGGATCGCCGTCCGGCCCTCGATCCCCGGATCCTCCCGGCCGCCGGCGAACTTTGCTATCCGCTCTTCCACGTTCTTTCGGGCCTTATTTATGGCGGCGTTGACTTCGGCCTCCGAGAGGGCGAGAGCATTCACGAGAGGGTGGTTCAGGAAGACCTGCCCGTCCCAGGTCACGGCACCGAACCCGGCCTCCGGGTTCCAGGGAACCTGCACCTTTCGCACCACCGCCATCCGGAGCGGGGCCGCGAGCGCCCGCGCCACCTCAAGCCCCGGAGGGATCCCCCCGGCGGGGATTGCGCATATCACCGGTTCGGCGGCCAGCTCCAGCGCCGAGAGGGTCGCCGCGAGGTGTCGCCCGCCGTCGGTTCGGTCCTCAAAAACGCTCAGCCTGTCCCGCATCGATCTCTCCTCAATGATCCGGCCCGCATCCAGCATGTGCCCGCCCTTATCGTGCCGGGATATTAACATGTTGTGGTGGGCGGGCCGCCTGCTCCGGGGAGCGATACCAATAACTCCCAAAAGATCGATGATCAACCCAGAGATGATCGGGAGAGAGACTGACCGGAGGGAAGACCGCTGACGGGAGTGGATGCGGTGACCCTGTATACCGACGGCGCTTCACGGGGCAATCCCGGAGACGCCGCCTGGGCGTACGTGATCGTGCGGGACGGCGCCGTCGTGGCCGGCCGTTCCGGCTACATCGGAACCGCGACCAACAACGTGGCCGAGTACCACGCCGTCATCAATGCTCTTGAGGGCGCACGGGAGTTCACCAGCGGGAGATTGGAGGTTCGTTCGGACTCGGAACTGGTCGTGCGCCAGCTCACCGGCCGGTACCGCATCACGAAAGAACACCTTGCAGACCTCGCTGAGGAGGTGCGGGGGCGGATGCGCCATTTCGATGAAGTCAGGTTCGAGAGCGTCCCGCGGGAGCACCCCTGCATCCAGGTCGCGGACTGTCTCTGCAACGAGACGCTCGATGCGAGGAAGCGATAGCATGGCTGCGATCGAGTGCATTCCCATCGGCGTCGTCCGGTCGCCCTACCGGATGCGCGGCGACGCTCCCCGGCAGGGCCGTCTCGCGGATACCGTCGCGGAGATCCACGTCCTCGACGCCTACGTCCCGGGGCTCGAGGGCACGGAGCGGAGCAGCCACCTCATCGTTCTCTACTGGCTCGACCGGGCGGAGCGCGGACTGCTCTTCGCGAAACCACCGGGTGAGACCCGGGAGAGGGGAGTCTTTTCCACCCGCTCGCCCGCCCGCCCGAACCCGATCGGTTTCGGGATCGTCGACCTCGTCCGCCGGGAGGAGAACGTCCTGATAGTCAGAGGGCTTGACGCTCTGGACGGGACGCCGGTGCTGGACATCAAGCCGTACTCCCCGGAGATCGACTGCATCCCTGAGGCGACGGGCGGGTGGCACATCAAGAGGTAGGCGGACACGAAGCGCCGTGCCAAAAACGGTGACCGGGGGCGGAACCGAATTATTTGTCACCACCTATACCTTTTTGTGGCTTTTTACCGTTAGTATATAGTAGTTCTAGATCCTTGGAAGGATACTATATCGCAGAGGATACTCCCTATGACTCAGACAAACGAACCCAATCAGGAAACCTGTGCCGGGAACTGCTCCAGCTGTCCGTCCGCGACCGGATGCAGCGATCCAAGAAACGCGGACGCCCCGAAGGGCCTCCCGCCGAAGGCCGACGTCAACGTCAAGCACGTCGTCCTCGTCCTCTCCGGGAAGGGCGGCGTCGGGAAGAGCACGGTTTCGGCAAACCTCGCCTATGCCCTTGCCAACCGCGGCTATAAGACGGCTCTCATCGACCTCGATATCCACGGCCCGGACATCCCGAAGATGCTCGGGATCGAGGATGCCCGGCTCCAGTCCTACGACGGGAAGATCATCGAGCCGGTCAGGGTCACCGGAAACCTCGCGGTCATATCGATGGCATTCCTCCTCCCGGAACGCAACACCCCCGTGATCTGGCGCGGCCCGATGAAGATGACGGTCATCCGGCAGTTCCTCGAGGACGTCAGCTGGGGGGACCTCGACTACATGATCGTCGACCTCCCGCCCGGCACCGGCGACGAAGCACTCACCGTCGCCCAGCTTGCCCCGAACATCGCCGGCGCGATCATCGTCACCACACCACAGGACGTTGCGGTCCTCGACTCGAGCAAGGCAGCCGAGTTCATCAAGAAACTCGATCTCCGGGTGCTCGGTATTGTGGAGAACATGAGCGGCTTTGTCTGCCCCCACTGCAAGGAGGAGGTCGATATCTTCGGCAAGGGCGGCGGCAAGAAAGAGGCGGAGAAGATTGGAGTGCCTTTCCTCGGGGCCATCCCGCTCGACCCGGAGATGCGCAAAGCTGCCGACGAAGGAAGGCCGTTCATCATCCGCCGTGCCGGGGCCGAGGAGAACCCGACCTGGAAGAGTTTCGACGCCATTATGCAGGCTATGGTGGACCAGATCGAGGAGTAAAGAATGGATTACTCGAAGATTCTTGCAGGCCGGGAGGAACCCCTCCCGGTATTTTCAAGGGTCCTCGAAGCACTCGATAACTTTGAGGAGTTCCCCTTCCTGCTCGAGCCCATCTACCGCGAGGCCTCGGAGCTCGGGGACGACGATCTCGACCGCCTGCGGTTCGGCCTCGTCCGCCTGCAGGTCTACGCCGACATCCACCGCTACGAGGATATGGAGGCAGCCCAGCGGATGAAGTACGTGGCCGCGACGATCGAGCGGGTGCTCTTCGGGAGGCTCCTCCTCGAGGGTGAAGAGGCCGGCGGCAAGCAGTGTTGCTAGGGCGGGACGGTTCGGAACTCCGAATAGCCCTCGAAGTAACGCATCATTTCCATTAAACCCATTTATTCTGAACGCGTTCACCAATTGCGTCGTTTTCCAGGCACATGCCACGCTGTTCCAGGTGTGGTATCGGTTCGATCGGCTACCGGGATATCAGCCGGATGATTGCCCAGAGACAGGAGAATGAAGGGTGGGGCAGGTCGACAGTCAAGCGGTTGCCAGATGCCCATCAGCAGGAGTTTTCCGGCATCAGTAATTCACTAATTTCGGCACCCGACACTGAGCAATGCGGCCTCGTACAATCGGTAACGAGAAGTTGGCAGCACTCGGAGACCGGACTTCGCGGCTTCGCGATCTTCGCGTGAGGCTCTGTCGACACCAACACTAATTCATTCACGCGAAGGCGCGCAGAACGCGAAGGGAAGTCGATGGGCTGACCTCTTGAAAACTACCTCAGCCATTTTAGCGAAATACTGGGTATCAAAGGGTTTTTCGGTCCAGAATCTCCGGTATAGGTGGCAGATTTACCGGGAATACCACGACAGCAAAAAACTCCAACCACAGGTTGGAGAAATCAGATGGAGCCACAACCCCGTCATCATGTTACGGTGCGAGGAACTGCTGGAACGCGAATTCTGCTTCCGCATGACCTGTATGCTCGGCTGGATGTTGAGGGTCAGTACGTCGCTAAAAATTCTGAGGAACCATCAAGAGGGCAAACCACTGACTTCATTTCGCGGCCTCGCGCTCTTCGCGCGAGAGACGCTGTCGACACCAGCATTCATTCATTCACGCAAAGTCCGGTGTCCAGGTGCTGCCCCAACTCCTCGTTGCAGAGTCGCACGAGCACATCGTTGCCGGGCGGCCAAAATCAGCGAAGTACTTGGTTCTGAAAGACTCGCACAACATGTGCGAGAAACTGGCCGGGCTCATCCGAGGGTTTGTGCAACGTACCATTGCACGATCTCCACGGCGTGATAAAAATCACAACCCACCGTCCCAACGACCCTAAAAAAAGATTCAATACGTCGCCAGATACCGCTCAAGTTCCCAGGGGTGAACCGCCGTCCGGAACGACTCCCACTCGGCCTCGGCGACGCTCGTGAGCGCCTCGACGACATGGGGGCCGAGCGCCCTGCAGATGAGGTCGTCGGCGAGCAGGGACTGGTGAGCGGCGTAGAGATCCCCCGGCAGCGTCTCGATCCCGGCGCACTCCCGCTCGGCGACCGTCATATGGTAGATGTTGTTGCTGACACCGGACGGCGGCTCGATCTCCTCCCGGACGCCCTCCATCCCGGCGGTGAGCATCGCGGCGAAGGCGAGGTAGGGGTTGCAGGTGGGATCAGGGCTGCGGAACTCGACCCGGGTGCTGTTGCCGCGGGGCGACGGAACCCGCACCAGGGCCGAACGGTTCCCGGCGCTCCAGCTGACGTAACAGGGCGCCTCATAGCCCGGGACGAGCCGTTTATAGGAGTTGATCGTCGGGTTCGCGACCCGGGTGATGGCCTTTGCGTGTCTGAGCAGTCCGCCGATGAAGTGCATGCAGGTCTCCGAGAGCTGCCGCGGGGCATCCGGGTCGAAGAAGGCGTTCTCCCCGTCCTTCGCCAGCGAACAGTTGACGTGCATCCCGCTCCCGCAGATGCCGTAGATCGGTTTCGCCATGAACGACGCGTGCAGGCCGCGCATCAGCGCGATCGTCTTCGCGGCGAACTTGAACGTGATGACGTTGTCGGCCGTGTGGAGCGCGTCGCTGTACTTGAAGTCGATCTCGTGCTGGCTCTCGGCAACCTCGTGGTGGGAGGCCTCGATCTCGAACCCCATATCGGTGAGCGCGAGGATGATCTCGCGCCGGACGTCTTCTGCAAGATCGGTCGGCGCGAGGTCGAAGTAGCCGCCGACGTCCTGGAACTGCGTGGTCGGTTTGCCGTCGAGCATCTTGAAGAGGAAGAACTCCAGTTCCGGCCCGGTATTGAAGACATAGCCGTCCCGCGCTGCATCCTCCATCGCCCGCCGGAGGACGTAGCGCGGGTCGCCCTCGAACGGTCTGCCGTTCGCCATGCAGACATCGCAGACGAAACGCGCCTCCGCATACTCACCCGACCGCCAGGGCAGGAGGCTGTAGGTCGAGAGGTCCGGCTTGAGCACCATATCGGACTCCTCGATACGGACGAACCCCTCGATCGACGACCCGTCGAACCCGATGCCGCTGGTCAGGGCCTTCTCTGCCTGCTTCACCGGGACCGCGACGTTCTTGGGCATACCAAGGAGGTCGGTAAATTGAAGGCGAAGGAATCGGACATTATCCTGTTCGATGAGATCGAGCATCACAGAAGTGGCGTCGCGGGACATGTGGAAGTCACCTTCTATCCGATGAAATAAATACCTATTGACACAAATATTCCGACAGAGTTCCAGAAACGGCAACTGAAGCTACTCACCGAGGTTACAATGTGCGGCATTTTTGGTGTAATGGATAAGAGGCGCCAGATGATGGACGGATCCGGCATCCGGGAGGCCCTCTCCACGATGAACGAGCGCGGCAGCGGCGAGGGGGCGGGGTATGTCGCTTACGGCATCTACCCCGACTACCGGGACTGCTACGCGCTCCACGTCTTCCTCGACAACCCTTGCGAGAGCAAAGGGATCGTCGACGCAACGCTGGAGCAGTGGGGGACGATCGAGCACGACGAGGCGATCCCGACATGCGACCAGCCCGGCCTCCGGGCAAACTGCACCCCCTGGCGTTACTTTTTCAAGCCCGACGCCTCTCTTGCTCCGGGAAGTGCAACGCCCGAGAAGGACGTCGTCACGAATCTTGTGATGCAGATCAACGCGGGCGCGAACGGCGCCGAGGTCGTCTCTTCGGGGAAGAACGTCGGCGTCTTCAAGTCCGGAGGAGCCGGCAGCTGGCCGGAAGCGGTGGCGGACTACTACCGGATTCAAGACTACGAGGGCTACCTCTGGCTCGCGCACAACCGTTACGCGACGAGTTCCCCTGAGTTGTGGGAGCGGCCCGACCCGTTCAACCTGCACGACTGGAGCGTCGTCGAGAACGGCAAGACCACCACCTACGGGACCAACCGGCGCTACATCGAGAGTTTCGGCTACAACTGCACGACATCCACCGACAGCGAGGTCATCGCCTACGCAATCGACCTCATGGTGCGGCGGCACGGCCTCGATATCGACCTCGCCGTCCGGGCGCTCGCTCCACCCTACTGGGAGGAGATCGACCAGATGCCTGAGGCCGAGCAGAAGTTGAACCGCGCCCTCCGGTTCGCCTACGGCTCTGCGGCGATGAACGGTCCGTTCACCGTCGTGGCCGCGAACCCCGACATGATGGTCGGGTTCACCGACCGGGGCAAACTCCGGCCGATGGTCGTCGGCGAGTGCGCGGACCGCCTCTACATAGCAAGCGAAGAGTCGGCGATCCGGGCGATGGAGCCCGACGTTGAGTCGATCACGCGGCCGGCCGCCGGTGAGCCGGTCATCGGGAGGGTTGCCCCATGAACGCCTGCAACCTCGGGAGCATGCCGCTGCGCTACCGGGTCACGATCGACCGCGACCAGTGCATGGAATGCGGACGCTGCGTCGAGAACTGCTCCTACGGCGTCTTCCGGCAGGAGGGGGATAAGATCCTGATCAACTCCCGGAAGTGCACCGCCTGCCACCGGTGTCTCACCTACTGCCCCCGTGACGCCATCATGCTCACGGAGCAGCCCTGCGACTACCGGAGCCACCCGGTATGGAGCCGGCAGGTCAGGGAAGCGATCTACAACCAGGCCCGGACGGGGAAGATCATCCTCGCCGGGATGGGCAGCGTCGCGGATCTCCCGGTCATCTTCGACCGCCTGATGCTTGACGCCTCTCAGGTCACCACGCCCCCTACCGACCCGCTCCGCGAGCCCGTCGAACTCCGGACCTACCTCGGGAAGAAACCGGGAAAACTGGACTTCCGGCGAAAGGAGAACGCCGATGTCGAGCTCACCACGGAACTCACCCCGAACCTCATGATCGAGACGCCGATCCTGCTCGGCCACATGAGCTACGGTGCGATCAGCCTCAACGCCCACATCGCGATGGCCCGGGCGGCACGGGAGATAGGGACTTACATGGGCACCGGGGAAGGCGGACTGCACCCGAACCTCTACCCCTACGAGGACCGGATGATCGTCCAGGTCGCCTCCGGGCGGTTCGGTGTGAACGTCGATTACCTGAACCGCGGCGCCGCGATCGAGCTCAAACTCGGCCAGGGTGCAAAGCCGGGCATCGGCGGTCACCTCACGGGCGAGAAGGTCAGCAAGGATGTCTCCAAAACACGGATGATCCCGCAGGGGAGCGACGCCATCAGCCCTGCGCCGCACCACGACATCTACGGCATCGAGGACCTCCCCCAGCTCGTCCACGCCGTGAAGGAAGCGACGGAGTGGAAGAAACCGGTCTTCGCGAAGATCGCGGCCGTCAACAACAACGCCGAGAACGTGGCGGCCGTTGCCCGTTCTGGTGTGGACGCCATCGCGATCGATGGGTTCCGGGGCGGCACGGGTGCCGCGCCGCGGGTCTTCCGCGACCACGTCGGCATCCCGATCGAGGTCGCCATCGCGAGCGCGGATAAGGAACTCCGCAAGCAAGGGCTCCGAAACGAGGTTTCCCTCATCGCCTGCGGCAGCATCCGGGAGAGCCCGGACATCGTGAAGGCGATCGCCCTCGGGGCAGACGCGGTCTACCTCGGGACTGCGGTGCTCGCGGCGATGGGCTGCCGTGTCTGCGGGAACTGCTACCAGGGTCTCTGCCCCTGGGGGATCGCAACCCAGCGCCAGGACCTCGTCGACCGCCTGAACCCCGACGTGGCATCGAAGCAGGTCGCGAACCTGCTCCACGCCTGGACGCTCGAGATCACCGAGCTGATGGGTGCGGCCGGGATCACCAGCATCGAGAGCCTGCGGGGCAACCGCGACCGGCTCCGGGGCTATATGCTGGACGAGGGCCTTCTTGAGGTCCTCGACGTCAAGCCGATAGGAGCGTGAACAGCATGACAAAACAGGTCACGATCGATGCGAAGGGGGTCCACTACACCCCCTTGAACCAGCAGATAAGGAAGGCCCTGGAGGACGGCGCCGACGAGGTCGTCGTCAACAACGTCCTCGGACAGCGGTTCATCGGCGACGGTCTTCACGGAGACGCCACGATCCGGGTCAACGGTGTCGCGGGCGGCGACCTCGCCATGTTCATGAGCGGGCCGACGATCATCGTCCACGGCAACGCGGAGCACGCGCCCGGCAACACGATGGACTCCGGAAAAGTGGTGATCCACGGGAGCGCCGGTGACGCGGTGGCGCACAGCATGCGGGGTGGCAAGGTCTTCGTCCGCGGAGATATCGGCTACCGGGGCGGGATTCACATGAAGCAGTACGAGACGCAGCGCCCCATACTGGTCGTGGGAGGGTCGGCACAGACGTTCCTTGGCGAGTACATGGCGGGCGGCCTTCTCGTCGTCCTCGGCCTCGACGGAGTCATGAAAGCCCGCGAGATCGGGAGCGGGATCCACGGCGGCGAGATCGTCATCCGCGGGGACGTGGACGACGCCTGCCTCGCCGCGGGAGCAAAGAAGGTACCGCTCACCGATGAGGACCGCACACGGATCGCCCCGGTGCTCCGGGAGTTCGCGGACGACTTCGGGCTCGATCCTGAACCCATCGTGAACGCGAACTACACCCGGATCGTTCCTGCGAGCGCACGGCCCTTTGCCGGGAAGTATACCTGGGAGTGATAGGCATGGAGATGAAGACTTACAAGGACCTGGAGTCCGAGGTCTGGGCTACGGGCCTCTGCTCCGGGTGCGGGGCCTGCGTGGCGGTCTGCCCGGCGGACGCTCTCCGGTTTGTATCGGGGAACACCGATGCGCCGGTGAACAACTGCTACTGCAAAGCCGAGAACGACAGCGTGCCCTGCGGGGCATGCTACGCGGCCTGCCCGCGGGTCAACCTCGCGGAGCAGGGGAAGATGCTCGGGTCTTACCAGGAGATCGTTGCGGCCCGGTCGGTATTTCCGGTCGAGCGCAAGCAGAGCGGCGGCGCGGTGACGGCGATCCTGGTCAACGCCCTCGACGAGGGGCTGATCGACGCGGTCGTCACCGTGACGAGAGACCCCTGGACGATGAAACCGTCCTCAGCGGTGATCACCGCCTCGGATGTACTCATCCAGCACGCCGGGAGCCGCTACTCCTGGTGGGTGCCGCTCCTTGCGTCCTTGAAAGAGGCGGTAGTCACCCGGAAGTACCGGCGGATAGCCGTCGTGGGCGTGCCCTGTGCGGCACGGGCGGCGCAGGTGATCCGGGCGAGCGACCATGACCTCCTCCGGCCCTACGGGAAGGCGATCCGGCTCGTGATCGGCCTCTTCTGCACGGAGACCTTCGACTACGCGAAACTGGTCGAGGAGAAACTGCAGTCCGAGCGCAATATCGAGCCCTGGGAGATCCGCCGCCTGGACATCAAGGGCAAGATGGACGTCTACCTCCAGGACGAGCGGCAGATCTCCATCCCGCTCGCGGAACTGGAGGAGGCCGTCCGGCCCGGATGCCACGTCTGCACCGACTTTACGGCAGTGGACGCGGACATCTCGGCCGGGGCCGTCGGGTCGCCGGAGGGCTACACGACCATCGTTATCCGCAACGACATCGGCAAGGGGTTCGTCGACCGGGCGGTCTGGCAGGGGAAACTCTCGACCGGCGGCGCCGTCGATCTCGCCCTCGTCGAGCGCCTGGCGGCGAAGAAGGCAGAGCGCCGACAGGAATAAACTTTTTTTACGCCGCCGGATAGTAGGGAGTCATCCCTTTCCCCGCACGGCATGTTCCGCCGCATACCCGATCCCGATCGCGATGATCAGAATGTTCAGGTAGCGCAACCCGATCTGGCCCATGTAGGGGCTGGCAGCCATCCCCGAGAGGGGCAGGAGGACGACGGCGTCGAGCGCCCAGTTGATCAGGAGCCACAGGCCGCCGAGCAGCGCGCCTTCCCGGACGAAACCATCGCGGATGCCCCTGAAATAGATCAGGATGAGGAGGGTGCCAAGCGCGGTAGAGAAGACGAGCAGAACGGTCTTGATCAGGAAGATGTCGTAGAGCGGCTCGCCCTCCGGGGAGTAGAGGGGGATTGAGATGAGGAAGGGGAGGAGCCAGGTGAGGAGGCCGAACCCGATGAGCCTCACGTATTTCGCTGTGCTCATACCTGGAGGGTCGTATTCCAGAGGGATATAGAAATCGGATGTGCGAGAGGAGCGAGGATTGCAACGTCATGCTCACGGCGCGGCACGGGCGGCCCCGGCCGGGAGACGGTGGCGGTACCGGCATCGTTCACCCTGAGTCGGAGGCATAAACGCCTGCGCTTGCGGGGAAAGTTTATCATATTCTGGAGAAAAATGCAAGCAAGTACCGGGTCGCCAGGGCCATCCCCATTTCAATCCAGGTATGCGGAATGCCGATACGAGATAGTATCAGCCCGGCAAACCCACCAGGTGCGCCGTTGCAGAACGACTTCATCATCCGATGGCACCCGGACACAGAGAAGAACCCGTCCCTCTTCCTTGTAAGATGCGTATGAACGACGATATCCCACCGACTAACCTTTATCTCACGCTCGCAAAGGTAGGCGTATTCGCATTCGTTCTGATGAGCGCATACCAGTATCTCAAGGATCACTTCTACCCCGAGATCTCGCTTGCGGACTCACACCTGCATACCGTCATCTTCACCACCCTGCTCGCCACAACCGCTGCCTTCTTCGTCCTCCGTAAACAGCAATCCCTCCTCTCGATGCTGGGCGCCGAAGCGAACGAGCGGAGGGGGACGGAGGAAGCCCTGCGAAAGAGCGAAGAGAAGTTCCGCTCTATCGTGGAGAGTGCGAACGAGGGGATCCTGCAGGTGGACAGCTGCTCCGTGATCACCTACGCGAACCACACGATGACCGGCATGCTCGGCTACCCGGTCGAGGAGATGCTCGGCCGACCGCTGGCTGACTATCTCCTTCCAGAGGAAATTGATCTGCATAACAACCGTATGGCGGAGAGAGCCCGGGGCCTTGACGGCAGATACGAGTGCCGGCTCAGGCACAGAGACGGGAGCGTCCGATGGGCCCTCGTCTCCGCCACCGCCCGGACTGATGGCGGCAGGTCTGCCGGGTCGTTTGCCATGTATACCGATATCACCGGGAGGAAGCAGGCCGAGGGGGTGCTCCAGCGCCACACTGAAGACCTTACCCGGCTCCACCAGCAGCTCGCCTCGGCGAACCGGGAGGCGAACCTCTACCTGGACATCCTCACCCACGACATCAAGAACACCGAGAACGTCTCAAATCTCTATGCCGACCTGCTCATCGAGACGCTTGATGGGGATGCACGGACGTACGCGGAGAGACTTCAGCGGAGTATCAGAAAGAGCATCGAGATCCTGGGGAACGTCTCCACGATCCGGCGGATCCACCAGCCGTCTGACGGGCACAGGTGCGTGGACCTCGATACCGTGATCCGCGATGAGATCGCGCAGTTCCCAGAGGAAATCATCCGTTACGAAGCAACCCGTCACACTGTCCTCGCCGACGACCTCCTCCCGGAGGTCTTTTCAAACCTCATCGGGAACGCCGTCAAGTTCGGCGGCCCCGACGTCGAGATAACCATCCGGGTGGACGCCGAAGACGAGTTCCTCCGGGTCTCGGTCGAGGATACCGGGCCAGGGGTTCCGGACGACCAGAAAGAGGAGATCTTCCACCGCTACCAGAAGAGGAGAAGAGGCGTCGGTGAGGGGCTCGGCCTGTATCTCGTGCAGGTGCTCATCGAGCGCTACGGCGGCAGGATCTGGGTGGAGGACCGCATACCGGGCCGTACGGAGGAAGGGGCGGCGTTCCGGTTCACGCTCCCAAAGGCCGGGGATGACAACCCCGCTGTCCGGGTCGACGAGACCGGGGCGGGGTGCGAGGTTGGATCGGATTGAGCCCCCCGTGCGGCCCCGCCCCTTACCCCCCCGTCGTCCTCTTGATCCGCGCGAGCGGCGACGACCGCTCGATGAAAAACGAGAGGAAGGAGGCGAACTCCTCGTCCCAGCACTCCGCACCGACCTTCACCGTCCAGCCCTGCTTCATCGAACGGTAGACGTGCTTGCCGAGCGCGACCTCGAAGAGCGTCTTCGACCGCAGGAGGTCGACGGCCCGGGTGAACGGGCGGGGGACCTCCACCACATAGCGGCCGTCCTCCACGTAGGGGCCGGCGAAGACCTCCGCCGAGACGTACTTCGCGAGGAACTTCTCCGCGTTCTCCCGCGCCGAGAGCGGCGGGCCGATATGCCGGCGCATCAACGGAACCGTCCCGGCCATCAGCTCGAAGAGGAGGATGCACCGCTCCGCCCCCATACAGACGTCGATGCGGCTTGCCGGAAACCCGCTCCGCTCCAGGAGTTCCCGGATCGATTCGGCTGACTTGCGGAGCTGAGGCACCACCGTGTCGGGGGTGTAGTCAGGCGTCGCAAACGTGATGGAGAAGAGGTGCGTCCCCCGTGCCGCAAGCAGTCGGGAAAAGACCTCGCCGGTGAGCGGCGGCGGCGGCGACCTGCAGAAGAACGCCGCCGACGGCTCCGCAAGGTAGCCGCGGGCGAGTTCCGCGAACTCGAACATCCGCGAGAGCGAGAGCGCCGCCGCCACGTTCCTCTCCGGGTCGACAGGGTCGATGACGACGAGCGGGTCCTCGAACTCTTTCGCGGCGTGCCCCTCGATATCGATCACCTCCCCGGCCCTCCAGCAGGCGGCGGCGCGAAGGAGCGGGTGGAACCCACCGTAGTAGATCGTCAGGATCTCGCAGAGGTAGCCGGAGAACCCCTCGGTCATGTGGTCCGAGCCGTAGACCCCGCCCGCCTTCGCGAACTGCTTCGCGAGGAGGACGTCGTCGGCGTAGTCATCGATGTGCGCGAGGATGTAGCGGGTGTGAAACGGTGTCCGGTCCACGGCGCTCTTGATCTCGGTGGCGCTCGCGACGGCGTAGCAGGGGACGAGATCGATATCGAGCGAGTCGATCGTCGCGTTGACGTAGGGGTGCTCCGCGTACTTCTCCCGCCAGGTCGCGCCGAACTCCTCCGCGATCCGGTGCGCAAGGGCGAGCCCCTGCACCTGAAGCTCCTCCCGGGAGAGAGCGGGGTCGAAGAGCATGAATATATCGAGATCCCGGTCGCCCCGGACGAAGGTATCGCGGGCAACGGAGCCCACCATCATCGCCTTCGCCATCCCCGACCGCTCCACCGCCTCAATCAACCGCTCTCCCATCGCACGGATGTAAGTCCGCTCTTCGGGCGTGGGCCGGACCCGCTCAAGCACCTCCTCCTCGCAGGGGCACCGGGTCAAAGCGCGACCTCCGCAAGGTCATCGTAGATCGGTCCGCGGGGCGTGAGCGTGCTCTTCTTGAGTTTGATGCTTGCCACCCGGCAGGTTCCGAGCGGTTCGCGGGGCATGCGCTCCGCCTCCCGGCACTGCGAGGGGTGGAACTCTTTCACCCGGGCAAGGGTCACGTGGGGGCGGAAAGGACGCGTCTCCCGGGAAAACCCGAGCGGCGCGAGGAGGTCGTCCACCTGCCGGGCAAGCGCGGCGCTCTCCCCGCCGTCCGCGACGTCGCACCAGATCACCCGCGGTCTGCGCGGCGGGTTGCAGACCGCGTGCCCGACCGTCAGGCTGAAAGGGTCGGCCCTGACGGCCCGGAGTGCCTCGACGACCGGATCGACCCGCACCGGATCGATCTCCCCGAGGAACTTCACCGTGAGATGGAGGTTTGCAGGGTCGACGAGGGCGAGTCGTCCGGACGACCGCCTCAAGACCTCCTGGGACTCACGGGCGCGCTCCCGGATATCCTCCGGCAGATCGATTGCAACGAACGTCCTGACCATACTACGGTACTATCGTGCTTCACCCTAGAAAATGGTGATTGTCCGGCGGAGGTTTGAGCACCGGAACAGAGCGCAGGGCGGCCGGGAAGTCTGGCGGGCAGGAGGTTTCCGGGCACCCGCACCGCTGGTGCAGGGATATGCTTCCGGACGAGAAGCAGCGTCCCACACAGAATGAGATCTGTTATAACCGTGCAAAACGAAAACATAGTGACCGAAAAATCTGGGGGTTTTAGCATTTCCGATACAACGCAATTCACCATATACACACTGGAATTCTGCCCGAATTGCGAGATACTCAAAGAATTCCTGGCCTCAAGGGGTGTCCCCTTCACCGAATGCGACATGGCGTCCGCCGAGGCGCTGACCGAACTCCGCATAAACGGTGTATTTGCCCAGGAAGCGCCGGTTCTGCAAAAAGGCGACGAATTCTATACGTCTGCCGATCTCTTCAGCGGCGGCGAGTTCCAGGAACACCTCGTCGCCGATCTGATCGCGGAGGCATAAGGTTGACCCGCAAGTCGACACAGGCGACTCTATTCGGGGAGTTCGTTCCGACGTTCCCGAAGGTCAGAACCTCCCGCGGCTTCCTCCTTGACTGGGACCGGAACCGGATCGTCAAGCAGATCCTGGAGGAGACCCGGCTCGTGGAGACCTTCTACGGCTACGAGGGAGCCGACGAAGAGACGGCGCAGGATATCGCCCGGCGGGTCGAGAAGAAGATCCAGATGCTGGGCCTTCAGTCGCTCTCCGGCCCCCTGATCCGCGAGATCGTCAACACGACGCTCCTCGAGCGCGGCCTCATCCCCTACCGCAACGTCTCCACCCGGGTGGGAACCCCGGTCTTTGACGCGCACCTCATCGATGTGGGGCGTGGGTTCGAGGCGCACGACAACGCGAACCTCCAGGAGAACGCCGAGACTTCGCACAAGAAGAAGGCGGACAAGATCAGCAAGGAGCAGTACCTCCTGCAACTCCCCCCGGAACTTGCCGACCATCACCTCCGCGGTGATCTCCATATTCACGACCTGGAATACTTCGGGACCCGTCCGTTCTGTATCGACGGGAGCACGGTTGTGCCCCTGCGGATGGAGAACCGGATCCAGAGCCTTCGCCTTGACGAACTCCCAATTAACGGCGATGCGTGGCTCCCGGAGGATCTCTCTGCACTCACCCCGGGAGGCTGGAGGCGCGTCGCCAAGGTGACCCGCCGGAAGGTGAACCCGGGCGAGATGCGCCGGATCCGGACATCGGATGGGGGATCGCTCCTGGTCACCGGCGAGCACCGGATCCCGGTGCGGACCGATGAAGGGATGGCCGTCCGTCGTGCCGACGAGGTCAGGCCCGGGGACGCCCTCTACCGGATATCCGGGACCGACGGTCTCCGCGGGGAGACGATCGGATCGATCGATCTCGTCCGGGAACTATCTGCATCGGTTCCGGCCGAGTTCCTCGATAACGTCTACGTCCGCGGTGCCGAAGGGATCTTTAGCCATGTGGTGCAGAGCGGGCGGGCCGCATCCTACGCCGAGATCTCGCGGGAACTCGGCGTCGAACACCAGAAACAGTGGTATATGCGCGGGATCATGCCGGTCGCACTCTTTGCGGCCCTCTCTCGCCGCTACGGCATCGAGGACTATGCCGGGGTCACCATCGGGGTCACGGGGAGCGAACACGAACTGCCAGCCCTTCTCACCCTTACGCCGGAACTCGTCCGGCTCCTTGGATTCTTCGTTTCGGAGGGGAACTATAACGCCGCACCGGCGGTCGGACAGTACAACCTCGCGATAACCGAGAACCACCAGGCGCCCGCGATCGCGGCCTCGGCGCGTGCTTGCCTGAACACCTTTGCAACGATCGCCGGCGGCGCTCCCGATACCACGACCATCTATGGGGTTGAGGTGGAGCGAAACCGGGCGCTGCAGGTCTACTTCGGCGGCAAGGCAGCCTATCTGCTCTTCCGCTACGTCTTTGCCATCCCCGAGGGCGCAGCAGGGAAACGCCTCCCCTGGATCGTCTACCACCTGGACGACGTGCTCCTCCACGAGTTCCTCTCCGCCCTCTTCACCGGGGACGGTTCGGCATACTACCGCCCGGAGAAATCGGACTGCATCGTCAACTACACCACCGCATCACCGGCGCTCCGGCAGGAGCTCTCGCTCCTGCTTACCTCACTCGGGATGTCGCCGCATATCGTCGAACTCTACGGCGAGGAGGAGCGGCGGACGCTCTACCGGCTCCAGCTCAACGGCAGGAAGAACATCGAGACGTTCGCCCGGTACGCCACGTTCCTTGATTCGCGGCAGGGCCACATTGACGGGTTCCTCTCCGCGGTGAAGGGAACACGGACCGCCGAACGGGAAGAGACCGTCGTCGATAACGGGCCCGCGGAGCCCACCGGCGAGTACGTCTACGACCTCTTCCTCGACGGCGACGGAAGCGAGGAGAGCCACACGTTCTACGCCTCCGACGGCCTTCTCATCCACAACTGCCAGGATTGGGACCTCCGATACTTCTTCTACTACGGCCTGATGCCTGATGGGAACGGGACGAAGGCCTCGGTCGCCGGCCCCGCAAAGCGGGCAGAGGTGGCGGTCCTCCACGCGGTCAAGGCGCTCGGCTCCGCCCAGACGAACTTCGCCGGCGGCCAGGGCTACTACAACTTCCTGACGTTCATGGCGCCCTTCTTCGAGGGGATGGACTACGAGGAGATCCGGCAGCTGATGCAGATGTTCGTCTACGAGATGACCCAGATGATGGTCGCCCGGGGCGGCCAGGTGGTCTTCTCGTCGGTCCAGCTCTCCCCGGGCGTTCCGACCCTCTGGAAGGACAAGCCCTGCGTCTACCGCGGGAAGGTCTGGAACGGGGAGCAGGCGCCGCTCCGGACTTACGGCGAGTTCGAGCGCGAGGTCCGGCTCCTCTTCAAGGCGCTGATGGAGGTGATGCTCGAGGGCGACTACTGGGGCAAACCCTTCTCCTTCCCGAAACCCGAGATCAGCATCGAGCCCGACTTCCTCACCGAGGACGAAGAGTTCAACCGCGCTCACCCCGATCTCCCCACCTACCAGGACCTCTACCTGATGACGTTCGAGCTCGCGTCCAAGTACGGCAGCCCCTACTATGACAACCAGATCCCCGCCTACCGCGGGGCCGGAGAAGGAATCTCCTGCTATCAATGTTGCGCGTACCAATTTTCCTCCCTCGCCGACGAGGACGACGAGTTCGAGGACAAGCTCTACTTCCGCGAGGGGAAGCACTTCTCGATGGGATCCTGGCAGGTGATGTCGATCAACTGCCCGCGGGCGGCGTACAAGGCGGAGGGCGACCAGGAACGGCTCTTTTCCGAACTGAAATCGCTCATGGACATCGCCGTCGACCTCTACCGTATCAAGCGCCGCTGGATGTCCCTCATCCGGACGAACGGGAGGATGCCGTTTGCGATGCAGCGCCCGAAGGACCCGAACACCGGCGAACGCGGCGCGGTTGCCGTGGACCTCGAAGGGCTCGTCTACACCATCGGCGTCGTCGGGGTCAATGAGATGGTGCAGCACTTCACCGGCCACCAGCTCCACGAGTCGAAGGAGGCGTTCCGTCTCGCCGTCCGGGCGATGACTGAGCTCGAGATGTATGCGCGCGAACTCTCGAAGAAGCACAACATGACGATCGCTCTCGCCCGCACCCCGGCGGAGACGACCGGTCAGCGCTTCGCGGTCGCCGACCTCCTCGACGAGCGGTTCCGCGACCACGCGATCAAGGTCATCAAGGGCGACGCTGATAAGGGGCTCGATATGCTCGGCACGACGCTCGACCTCCCCATCTACTACACGAACGGCACCCACGTCACCCCGGCGGCCCCCGTCCCGCTCACAAAGAGGATCGAGATCGAGCACGTCTTCTTCCCGGTCGTGGACGGCGGCAACATCTTCCACATCTGGCTCGGGGAGGCGCGCCCCGACCCCCGGGGGCTGATGGAAATGGCGATGAACCTCTGCCGGACGACCCAGATCGGCTACTTCGCCTTCACCCGCGACCTGACGGTCTCTCTCAAGGAGTACCGGGAACTGAAACCGGCGCGCCAGGACCGGGCAACCGGTGCCGGCACCTCCCCGGCGGCGGACCGGGCGGATGCCTGACCGGGATCATACCTTTTTTGGTTTGCCGGGAAGACTCAGTTAGGAACTGCCCGGCAGAAGACCGCGGCGCTATGCGAGAGGCATACCCATGATCGACCTGAAAACATCACTCCTCGCCATCGATGTCGGCCGGGGCACCCAGGACATCCTGGTCTACGAGCCCGGCCAATCGATCGAGAACAGCATCAAACTGGTCCTCCCCTCCCCGACCGTGGTGACGGCGGAGAAGATCCGGCAGGCCACCCGCGCCGGGCTCCCGGTCTTCCTGGACGGGCACCTGATGGGCGGCGGCGCGAACACCGGCGCAATACGCGAACATCTGGCAGCAGGCCTTCCCGTCTACGCCACAGAGGAGGCCGCTCTCACCCTCCACGACGACCCGGAACGGGTGCGGGCGCTTGGCGTCGAGATCCGCGCCGACCCTCCGGGGGACGCGGTGAGGGTCCGCACCACCGACTACATGGAGCAGGAACTCAGGCAGGCTCTCTCCCTCTTCGGGGTGGACTACCCCGGGAACGTCGCGGTCGCAGTCCAGGATCACGGCTACTCGCCGCACCGGAGCAACCGCATCCACCGGTTCGAACTGATGCGGGAGCGGCTGGACGCCGGGGACTGGGACCTCCTCTCGCTTGTTACCGACCCGCCGCTCGCCGACATGACCCGGATGCAGGCCGTCCGGAGCCAGGCACCGGACGCGCTCGTCACCGACACCGGCCCCGTCGCCCTCATCGGGACGCTCTGTGACCCGCGGGTGCGGCAGATGGCAAAGGACGGGGTGACCCTCGTCAACGCCGGAAACGGACACACCCTCTGCTTCACCCTGAAAGGGCGGGAGATCCACGGCCTCTTCGAGCACCACACCGGCGCGCTCGACCCCGCGAAACTGCACGACTACATCCGGCGGCTCGCCGACGGCACCCTGACCTCAGAGGAGGTCTTCGACGACAACGGCCACGGGGCGGCGATCCGAAGACCACTCAAGACCGGTGCCGTCGTCGTCACCGGCCCGAACCGGCTCCGGCTGCTCCCGGAAGCCTACCAGGCGGCGCCCTTCGGGGACATGATGCTCTCGGGATGCTTCGGGCTCGCGTATCTCTGGAAGGCGTTCCGGGAGGGGTGAACCCCCCATCAAACGATATCTATTCTCCCCCGGACGCCCGCGAGGGCACCGGGGACCAGTTCTTTTGCCACCACCCCGGCCACAAGAGCACATCTCGCACCCTACGAGGAAGGCGCCCCGCCCAGCAGCCCCTGGAAGAATCCCACGATCAGGTCGAGTATCGACGGCGAGGACGCAGACCGCTCATCCGCCCCGGCGCCCCCTTCCGCGGCATAGAAAGCCGCCACATCTTCTTTCCCGAGACCGCGCAGGGCCTCGAGATGCCCGACCGCCGCGGCGGCGATCGTCTCGTGATCGACGCCCCGCGCCCACGCTCCCATCATCGTCTCCGACGGGCGGAGCGTTGAGTTCTCGACGCCCAGAACTGCGTAGAGGCCGGGAAGCGACGACGCTTCCGCCGTCTCCGCATCCGCATCGGGCCGGATGGCGATCACCGGGTCGGAGACGCCCGCCGAAGGCACCTCCTGGCCGCCGGCAAGCGCGTAGGCGTGGAAGGCGAAGAGGTCCGGGTTCGACGTCAGGTTGGTGACCAGCCGCTCCTCGGCAAGGGTGAGGTTTTCAAGCGTCAGTCTCCCGGTGCGGGTAGCGACCGAGAACTCCCAGACACCGCGTTCCCCGTCCCCGAGGGATCGGACCTCACGGGTCCGGGTGATCTCGTAGACCCCGGTCTCGTCCGGCGGCGGCACCAGGACGACGTAGGCCGGGTCATCCTCCGTGATCGTCACGTTCCTTGCCTCCACCGTCACGGTGACGGTGAACGTCTCCCCCTCAAAGACCGCGCGTGGGTGTCGCCCGCCGAGACGCATCGCCGAATCGAGGAGCCAGTCGAGGTTCGCTATCTCCACCCCGCTCCGGGTGAGAGCGACGTCTTCAGGGGTCCGGTCGAGGATCACCCCGATACCCCGGACAAAGAGGCCGTCGCTCGGCACAGCGGCCACGGGCGCTATCCCGGTCTCGTTCTCCCCGGTGGGGGTATACGACGAGGAGGGGTTGACGAGGTTATGGCCGCTCTGGACAAGCGGACGATCGTGGGAGTAGTGCGCCTTCGCCATCGTCGCGCCCGGCCGCGGCGGGGCATACCGTTCAAGGGTCGGTTCCGGGTTCGTCTCCTCCTCCGCATCTTCATCGTCGGCGGCGAGATCATCATCGATCTCGTCATCCGGGTCGTCGAAGGCGGCGTCGGTCTCCGTATCTGTGGATTCAGAAATCTCTGTTGCATTCAGGGACGGCTCCTCGGTCTCCGCATCGGCGGTATCAACCGTTTCCCCGGTAAAATCCGACAGGGTCGGTATCTCCGGGGAAGATGTGGAGGTTGCCGGAACTGTCTCCGCCGGATCCGCTATCTCTTCAGGCGGCGGCGTGGCATCCCCGGCAGCAAGGGAATCGGGCTCCCGCTCCTCGGCGGTTTTCTCCTCCGTCTCTCCCTGCCCCGGACTCACCGCAGGCGTGACCGGCACCTTATTGTCAACGGGCTTCTCACCCGGTAGATCGACGGTGCCGTTCTCGTCGGACCCGGCGAGAGCAACTGTGAGAAGGGCGGTCATGAGAATACAGAGCACCAGGGCCCCGACGATGAGAAGGTATCCTCTCAACGATACCACCCCGGGCATACGGGAACCCCACGCACCCCGATCACCGGTTCTGCCGCAGGCGGCACGGGGCTCACTACCCGGCCGGGAACTCCGTTCATGGGAGTCTCATGGAGCACACGCCGATATAAATAATTTACTGGCGGGAGCGCGCTCGAAACCCCCCTGCAAATCGCCTGGAGGGAAACTGCCTACCTGCCGGCCGGGATATTGCCGGACGACGGTAAAAAAAGTTTTCAGGCAGAATCGTTCTGCATCAGCTGGACATCGGCGATGTCGTGCTGCCGCTGTGCGAGAACTTTCGCCTTGAAGATATTCTTCCCCGCTTTGCCGATGGCAAGGCCCCGGTCCTCGTCCCGGACCTCGATGAGGGCGACCTGCTGGTCCTCCTCGTCCGTATCGAAGTCGATATCGGTGACCTGAGCGGGCAGGAAGCAGTTCCGGAGGAACTGGCCGGGGTCGGCGGAGTATTCCACGACCTCGATGCGCTTCCCCATCACGTCGGATGCCTTCTTGATGCTCGACCCGCTCTTTCCGATAGCGAGCCCCATATCGCCAGGATTGATCACGAAGATGATCCGCTCGTTGCGGTTATCGACGATGCAATCGCGGCTGCCTGCGCCGGTAAGACTCTCGAACTGGGAGATGAGGCGCATGCACTCCTCAGTCAGCGTGACCTGTGGCATGTCTACACTCTCGCAGCATTCAAGATATCGGATTCGCCCGGCTCGACCACGGCGAGCGCACTGACGACGTACGGTCTTCCGCAGGCCTTCCCGAGCTGAACGCTCGAGCCTTCGTAGACGTAGACGGGGATATCGATCTCATTCACCAGATTTTTAACGGATTCCGGGCTGTTCCTGGCCACCACAATCAGTTTGGCCTTGCCTTCTTCGATGGATTCCTGGGTCTTATTCTGACCCAGGAGCACGGTACCAGTCTTCACGGCTTTGCGTAGTGAAGCATTAAAGTCCATTATGATTTCTCCTGGATTTTCAGATTTATGGGTTTTGCGATGAGTTTCACATCGCCGGTGCCAAGCTGGATAGGCTGGCCCACGATCACGTTCTCGGTGACGCCGTTTAGCTCGTCCACCTCGTTCGCGATTGCGGCATCGAGCAGATGGTTGACCGTCACTTCGAATGCAGCCCGGGAGAGAACACTCTCTTTCTCGCCGGCGATACCATGTCGGCCGATCTGCTTGACCTCGCCCTCCATGCACATCATATCCGCGACGAGCATGATATGACGGACATCGACGCCGATACCCTGTTCGTTCAGGGTACTTAAGGCCTCCTGAATGATCGCATTCCGGCCGGCCTCGATACCGAGCACATCGGCGATCTCGCTGATGTTGTTGCTCCGGGTGCGGGAGGTGTCGACTCCTTCGACTTCGAAGACACCTCTTAGGTTGGAGCCCTCAGTATAAAGGATATACTCTCCACCTTCCTTTCTGACGACGACACGCTCGATATCGTCGATACCCTGGACGATGACCTGCCTGACGTGCTCCGCGAGCTGGAAGAGGTTCTGATAACTCTCCCGGTTCTTCGGAGTGAACGTGAGCGAGACACTCTTCGGGTCACCCTCAACGTCAAAGTCGCGGAAGTGCCGCTTCTCGCGGATCTTCCTCGGGGCCGCCTCAAGGATCTCGTCGATCGAGATCTTGCGCCGGTCGCAGACGGCCTTGTTCAGCATGACGAGAACCTGCATGTTCTCCATGTCGATCGTGATGTCGCCGAACTCGTGGAGCGGCGCGGCCTCGATCTGCCAGCTCACCTCACGGGCACGGTCGCGGTTGAACGCCCAGTCATCCAGCAGGTGGACCGCCATCGTGGGGGTGCTCGGCTCGCGCCGGGCATCCATGATCTCGATCAGGCGGGGGAGACCGAGGGTAACGTTGATCTCGGCCACACCCGCGTAGTGGAACGTACGCATCGTCATCTGGGTGCCGGGCTCGCCGATCGACTGCGCCGCCACGACACCGACCGCCTCGCAGGGCTCGATCCGGCTCTTCTGATACTCCGAAAAGATCATCTCGAGGATCTGCTCGAACTGCTCCTCGGTGACGTCCCGATCCGCGAGACTGGCCTTGAGGTCCTCCCGCGTCCGGTGAGGCAGATCGAGGGCATCGATCCGCTGCTCCATATCGCTGTTCATTTGACCTCCTCCTTGAGCACACTCTCAACGATACCCTTCACGTCCACCGGGGCGCCATAGCTGCTCCTTCCCGGGTCGGTTCCATCCTCGCCGTAGCAGAACTGAATGATCCGGCCGCCCGTCGTTCGGACGGTGCCGTCGTACGCCACCTTGAGGTCCTGCAGGGCGTTGATCATCCGCCGCTGGAGGTATCCGCTCTGCGATGTACGAACCGCAGTGTCCACAAGACCTTCACGCCCACCGATGGCGTGGAAGAAGAACTCGGTGGGAGAGAGACCGCTCTTGTAACTGTTGGTGATGAACCCGTGCGCCTCAGCACCGCGGTCTTTCCTCCGGAAGTGCGGCAGCGTCCTGTCCTCGTAGCCACGCATGATCCGCTCGCCACGAACCGACTGCTGCCCGAGACACCCGGCCATCTGCGTCAGGTTCAGCATCGAACCTCTGGCGCCCGAGACCGCCATCACCACGGCACTGTTGTCCATCCCGAGGTGCCGGCCGGCGATCTCACCGGTGCGGTCACGGGCCTTGCCGAGCACCTGCATGATCTGCATCTCGAGCGTCTCCTCGAGCGTCCGCCCGGGCATCGGCTCGAGCTGCCCCTCGTTGTAGATCTTGATCCGGCGCTCGACGTCGCTGAGGGCGCCGCTGAGCACCTCATCGATCTGGCCGTACTCGGTCTTCGTCAGGTCTTCATCGTCGATACCGAACGAGAATCCTTCGAGCATGATGCCCCGGATCGAGAGTTTGGTCACGTCGTCGATGAACCGGGCAGCCCGCTTCATGCCGTGCTGCCTGATGATCCGGTGCAGGATCTGGCCGTCGAACGCACCGATCCCCTTCTTGTCGATGGTTCCGGAGACCAGATTCCCGTCGACGATCCGGACGAACGCATCGTTCTCGCAGATCTCGCGCCTGCAGGTCTCGCAGTTCTGGCACGACGAGGCCTGGAAGACCATGTTCAGGTTGTCGGGGAGAACGAGCGAGAAGACCTGCTTGTTCGTCCACAGGGGGTTGCCGTTCTCGTCCATCCGGTCCGGCTCGGGCAGATGCTCGACATCCATGTGCTGGATGAGGTAGAGCATCGTCTCCTTGTCGAAGTGCTGGACCCGGTGCGTCAGGAGGAAGATGCCCGAGATGTGGTCGTGGATGCCCCCGATGATCGGGCCGCCGGTCCTCGGCGAGAGGATGTTCGACGAGACCGAGACCAGGATCTCGGCCTCGGCCCGCGCCTCCTCGGTCTGCGGGATATGCAGGTTCATCTCGTCGCCGTCGAAGTCGGCGTTGTAGGGCGGGCAGACGGCCGGGTTCAGCCGGAAGGTCTTCCCGTCCATCACGACAACCCGGTGGGCCATGATGCTCATCCGGTGCAGCGAGGGCTGCCGGTTGAAGAGGACGATGTCGTTGTCCTTCAACTGTCGCTCCACCGTCCAGCCCGGCTCGATCATCTCCGCGACCGTTTCCAGGTTCGCATCCGAAAGGCGCATCCTCCGGTTGTCCGGCCGGATGGCGTAGTTTGCACCGCAGGGCGACCTGGTGGTGGGACGCTCGGGGCCGTTCAAGACGTACTGCCGCATCTCCTCGAGGTTGAACTGAGTCACCCTTATCGGGAGGGTCATCTCGTTTGCGATGGCAAGCGGGATGCCGACCTCGCCGATCGAGAGGTTCGGGTCGGGGGAGATGACCGTACGGGCGGAGAAGTTCACACGCTTACCGGAGAGCGAGCCACGGAACCGTCCCTCCTTCCCTTTGAGCCGCTGCGAGAGGGTCTTTAAGGGCCGACCGCTCCGGTGTCGGGCAGGCGGGCATCCCGCCACCTCGTTGTCGAGGTAGGTGGTGACGTGGTACTGCAGGAGTTCCCAGAGATCCTCGATGATGAGCTGGGGCGCGCCGGCGTCCTGGTTCTCCTTGAACCGCTGGTTGATCCTGATGATGTCCACGAGCTTGTGGGTCAGGTCGTCCTCGGACCGCTGCCCGTTCTCCAGGATGATCGAGGGGCGCATCGTGACGGGTGGAACCGGGAGGACAGTGAGGATCGTCCACTCCGGCCGCGCGACGTCCGGGTTGACCCCGAGAGCCCGGAGGTCTTCGTCCGGGATCTTCTCAAGGCGCGCCCGGATGTCTGCCGGGGTCAGTTTGTGCTCGATCTTCCGTCCATCCTCCACGAAGACCTCGGAGAAGGTGGTGGGTTTCTCGAAGTTGATCTTGAGCTGCTGCTCCCCGCAGTGGGGGCAGACCCGTTCTTTCTTAATGTCCTTCTCGGAGACGATCTCGCCCGCGAGCTCGCCGTCTTCGGGGCCGATGATCTTCTCGACCTCCTCGGCCGTCATTAGCAGCCGGGAGCACGACCTGCAGGATACCCGGAGGAGTTTCCGGATCAGCCGCGTGTACCCGACGTGGATGACTGGTTTTGCGAGCTCGATGTGCCCGAAATGGCCCGGGCAGTCGGCCGCCTTCTGGTCGCAGGTCTTGCACCGGAGACCGGGGTCGATGACACCGAGGTTCAGGTCCATCAGACCCTGCGGGTAGGGAAACCCGTCGTCGTCATAGGTGTCCGCCCAGATGATCTTTCGGACGCTCATCTTGCGGATCTCCTTCGGGGAGAAGAGCCCGAACTCGATCCTTCCAACACGTTTTGGACTGGTCATAGTTTGATTGTGCCCCCTCTCTTACACCATATCGTCGAGTCTCAGGCGGGGAGCAATGCCCATGCTCTTCATCTCATCGAGGAGGAGTTTGAAGGCGTAACTCATCTCGACCGGATAGATATCCGTCTCGCTGCCGCAGGCAAGGCACCGCGTCACCTTCCGCTTCCGATCGACCATCGCGACCATGCCGCACTTCGCGCAGACCCACTGGGTCACTTTGTCCGACTCGTCGAGGAGACGCTCTTTCAAGGCCATGGCCGCACCGTGGCCGATCATCACGTCCCGCTCCATCTCACCGAACCGGAGACCACCCTCGCGGGCACGTCCTTCGGTCGGCTGGCGGGTGAGCACCTGCACGGGGCCGCGCGACCGTGCGTGCATCTTGCTCGATACCATGTGGTAGAGTTTCTGGTAGTAGATGACGCCGATGTAGATGTCGGCCGCAAACTGCCGGCCGGTGATGCCGTCATACATGACCTCGCGGCCGTTGTGCGCAAACCCGAGTTCCTTGAGCGAATGCCGCAGAGCCGTCTCGCGTTCGCCGCGGAACGCGGTAGCGTCGATCCGATGCCCCTCAAGCGATCCGACCTTGCCGCCCAGCATTTCGAGCATATGTCCGATAGTCATACGGCTCGGGACGGCGTGAGGATTGATGATCAGGTCGGGGGTCATACCCGACTCGGTGAACGGCATATCCGCCGATGGCTGGATCAGCCCGATAACACCCTTCTGCCCGTGCCGGGACGCGAACTTGTCGCCGATCTCCGGCACCCTGAGGTCGCGGGTTCGGACCTTCACCAGGCGCGAAGAGTTCTCGCCCTCGGTGATAATGACGGTATCCACGATACCGTGCTCGTTGCTCCGCATCGTGACCGAGGTGTCGCGTCTCTTCTCGACGGCGATCAGCTCGCTCGTCGGCTCTTCGAGGAACCTCGGCGGGGAGGTCTTCCCGATCAGCACGTCCTTCTCGCGGACGACCGTCTCGGGGTTGATGACGCCGTCGATATCGAGGTTCGCATAGTACTCCGCACCGTGCGCACCGGAAACCTCTTCGTCCGGGATCTGAATCTTGTCGACCTGGCCGCCGGGGTAGCGCCGCTCTTCGCCGTCGTAAGTCCGGAAGAAGTGTGACCGCCCGAGGCCCCGGTCGATCGAGGCCTTGTTGATGATCAGCGCGTCTTCAATGTTGAACCCTTCATACGAGATGATCGCGACGACGAAGTTCTGGCCTGCGGGTCGATCGTCGGAGCCGATCACGTCCGAGGTCTGGGTGAAGGTGAGCGGTTTCTGGCCGTAGTGGAGCATGTGTCCACGGGTATCGGGCCGGAGTTTCATGTTGGCCGTCCCGAACCCGAGCGCCTGCTTGACCATCCCGGCGCCCATGGTGACACGGGGACTCGCGTTGTGCTCGGGGAACGGGACGTGCGCCGCGCCGATCCCGAGGATGAGCGAGGGGTCGATCTCGAGGTGCGTGTGTTCGGAAGTGAGGTCCGCCTCGTTGATGGCGATGAAGAGATCTTCCTCCTCTTCGGCGTCGACGAACTCGATCGCGCCCTTCCGCACCACATCCTCAAAGACCATCTCGCCGTTTCGGAGACGCTCGATGTCGTCGTCGTCCACCTGCGGAATACCGCCTTTGACCACGATCAGCGGGCGGCGTGCCCTGCCGCGATCGGTATGGATGATGACGTCGTTGTTGAATTCCTTGTAGGATACGTTGACCTCGGAGGAGATCTCGCCGTGCCGACGCATCTCGCGCATCCGCCCGACCAGTTCCCGCGGGTCGTCCACAAGCCCGATAAGGGCCCCGTCAACGAAGACACGTGACTGTCTCATGCCGTCTCTCTCCGGAGGGCGATGACGCCCATATCGTACAGAATGTTCTTCACTTCCTCTTCGTTGATTACGCCCTTGCTGATCTCGACCATCTGGGCGAAGTTCTTCACCAGTCCACAGTTCGGACCCTCAGGCGTCTCGCTCGGGCAGATCCGCCCCCACTGAGTGGGGTGCAGGTCACGGGCCTCGAAGTGAGGCTGCGAGCGGGAGAGCGGGGAGATCACGCGCCGGAGATGCGAGAGCACCGCCATGTGATCCACCCGGTCGAGGAGCTGCGAGACGCCGGTGCGCCCGCCCACCCAGTTGCCGGTGGCGAGCGGGTGGAGCAGCCGCTCGGTCAGGACGTCCGCGCGCACGGCGGTCCCGATCGAGAGGTCACGGTGGCGCATGCTCGCCCGCTCGAGCTGGTACTTCACGTCGCGCGTCAGGCGGTTGAGCGAGATCCGGAAGAGGTCTTCCATCAGGTCGCCGGCGAGTTTCAGGCGCTTGTTCGAGTAATGGTCCTTGTCGTCGATCCGGCGCCGGTCAAGCACCAGGTCGAAACAGGCCTCGGCCATGCGGCCGAGGAAGTGCGCCTTTGCAAGGCGGACACCCTCGACCGCCGCCCGGTAGCCGGGATCTTCCTCCTTCAGGCCCACCGGCATAAGGTAGTTCAGGTGCGGGAGGAGGTAGTTATCAAGGACGAACTCCGCACGCTTCCGCTGGTAGTCACGGGTCTGGTTCGGGGCGAGTTTCTTGCCGACGTACATGACGCCCTCGTCGACGGAGTCGCACTCGCTCTCCTCCAGGTTCTGCATCATGAAGGTGAGGATCTCCTCGTCGGTCGAGACCGCCTCCACGATGTCGTGGTCGCCCTGCAGCCCCAGCGCCCGCATCAGGTCGATGAACCGGAGGTGCCCGGCGACCGAGGGGAACGAGACCTCAAGGAGGTTCTTTCTGTTCCGCTCGGCGATCACGAGCGCGCGGTAGCCCCGGTACTGCGAGAAGACCTTCGCCACGTAGATCCGCTCGTTGTAGCGCTCGGTGAACTCGGTCATGATCTTGTTCGAGGCGAGATCCTCGAGCGTCATCAGCACCCGCTCCGTGCCGTTGACGATGAAGTAGCCGCCGGGATCAAGGGGGTCTTCACCGTGCTCGACCCGCTCGGGGTCGCTCATGTTGAAGAGGTTGCAGGCGGCCGAACTCACCATCACCGGCAACTGCCCGATGGTGGTGACGATCGGGTCCTGCGCTTCTTCACCCTGGACAAGCGTCATCTCGAGTTGAATGGGTGCTGCATAGGTGAGGTTCCGCAGACGCGCCTCGCTCGGGAAGAGCTCGGACTGCGACCCGTCCGCCTCACGGACAAGAGGTTTTTTCACTTCGATCTTGCCCAGTTCAACCCACACGGCTTCCTTCCCCTTCCCGCGGGTCTCGATGTCGGTCTCGATGACGCGCTGCTCATCGACGACCTTCTGAAGGTTGTGCAGGAGGAAATTGTTATAAGAGTCCAACTGGTGGCGCGCTACGTGCTCCCGCGCAAAATATGCTCTCGACAAAACACTTCTATCTATCAGATGTATCAGCTCCCGGCCTTTGAGTTTATTTCTTCGGTCTCTTCACGACGAGCCTGTAGGCTTCGGCCCTGCCTGCAGTGCGGCTTTCGCGAACGATCCGGATGACGTCCCCGAGCTCGCTTCCGATAGCTTTCACCGCAGGATCGTCGTGGTAGATTTTCGGCAATTGTTCAAGAGAGATATGGTACGTCGCAAGAAGTTCGGCGACCTCTTCCTCGTCCATGATCTGATGGTCCGGAACCATCTCGTGTTTGAGTACGTCAAGCGAAGTGCCCATCACCTACACCTCACCGACGAAAAAGTTGCGTATCAGATACATCACCTTGTTAAAATCCATAGACATCGCCCATGGCAAACGGGCCCAAGGGGATTTGAACCCCCGACCACCTGGTTAAAAGCCAGGCGCTCTACCTAACTGAGCTATAGGCCCCGCGCGTACTGCCATTCAGCATTATTACAATGCGAGAATAGTATAAATAACTTACTTGCGGACGTATCATATCATTCGCAGTCTAACAATATAAACCTTTCAATTATCAATCCGTTCCAGACTTACCGGAATATTTAATGCTCTCCGGACGTTCATTTCATATACGTATTCCCGCGGAGCAGGGTGCCCCATGATTCCCACTAAAGACCGCCCCGATAAAGCCATAAACGCCATATCATGGGTGACGTTGAGCATATACCTGCTCATCGCCGTCTCACTCTCCCTGCTCGCGATATTCTCGTTCTACGACGTCATCATCCAGATAGCGGCGCTCATCCACGCCGACAATATAACCCAGGGCATACTCGAGGTCCTGCACGCGCTCCTTCTGACCCTCATCATCGTAGAGATCCTGGAGACGGTGATGGCGTATTTCAGGACCAGCAGGGTGCTCGTGACGCCGATCCTGATTGCAGGCATCACCGCAATGGTGCGGCGGGTGCTGACCTTCGGGGTCGAACACCTCGAACCCATCGATATCGGGATGACGCTCGCGGCGATCCTTGTGCTGACGATCGCGGTCGTCTACATCGGGAAGCAGGAGCGCGCGGAGAGTTACTAAGAACAGGGGCAGGGACGGCCCTACCCGGATTCAAACCGCTTCTTTCCGAACAGAACCGTAAACCGAAGCGTGGGGGCGATCAATGAGCCTCGAAGAGTTCTTCGAACTGGGCGCGGACCTGGCTCAACCGCTCTTCCTGGATCTTGACGCTCGTCGCCATACTCTTGATCGCCCTGGTGATGTCCTCCCGCATTCCCGCCCGGGCATCCTTGATGCTGTAGGTGGTCTCCAGGATCTTTAAGAGACGGCGATTGATATCGACGCTCTTCGCGAGACGTTCGTACTCGTCGACGAGTTTCTGGTCCACGCCGGCTTCGCGCGCCCGCTCGATGTTGGTGGCGATGGAGTGCCGGCGTGCCAGCACATGCTCGATGGCCTCATAAAGCTGGTGATGGGTGGTGGGTTTGAGGATGTAGTCCTCGAGGTAGGGGCCGTATTCGTTCGCCTCCTCGGGCGTGAGGGGTTTTGCGGTCAGCATGAGGACGGGGATACTCCGTAGCGTAGGGCTGGTCTTGATCCGCTCGAGCGTCTCCCAGCCGTCCATCGGCTCCATCATGATGTCCAGAAGGACCAGGTCGGGAGGGGTTGTATTCAGGACCTCAAGACACTCCTCGCCACTGAAAGCGGTGATCGGTCGATAGCCACCACGCTCCAGCATGGTAACAAAAACGTCGACGATCATGGGGCTATCGTCGACAACCAATATCGTATACATTATGCCTCCTCTCCGATCCTGACTGCTATATCCAATAACTGTCTCTGTACAGCTGGAAGATCTGCTGACTTATCAATTACCGCCGTGATCAGGGTGGCCTCCCCGACACTCACGACGAGGACCGCAGCGTCGGTTGAGGTGACGGCGACCAGACACGGCCGATCTATGCCAACGCTGCCGCATGCCGCCTCCGCCGATGCGAGGACCGTTGCACACATTGCCGCGAAAAGCGACGACGTAAAGTCGCCTTCCGGGAAGTGTTTACCCAGGATTCTGCCCTCACTGGATACGAGAGCGCACGCGGTAACACCGGCGACCGACTTGATCTCGCCGATGTACCTTCGGGCACTCTCTTCCATAAAGGGATGACGGCTCATCATACCAACCCCAAGATATCTTAGAACGATATCTTCTTCGCATCATATATGAATATCGAATCTGCATTGCATCAAATCGCCTCGCTACTCGCTTTTGCCACCCATAGAACAGGATCGCCGTCCTTCGATGAGGAAAAATTCTGTTGCCGGGGAGACGGCCGGTCCCGCAGGATGGCCGCGTGGTCGGGGCACGGAGTGTTTCAGACCGCTTCCAGCCAGAGTTACGTCGTAGAATGTTTCCTCGCCTTGCAAAACGGCATTTGTGCTCTCCAACCTCAAGAGGCAAATAAATAAGTTTATGTTTTGGAACTACGATCTATCCTTGAGACGGTTTTGGATGATCAGGGCCTACGCTATCGCCTCCGGAAAAGGCGGAACAGGAAAGACGACCATCACCGCAAACCTGGGGACAGCACTGGCACAGCACGGCAGGGAGACATGCATCGTCGATACGGATCTCGGGATGGCCAACCTCGGGCTGGTACTGGGGCTCGGCAAGACCCCAATCACGCTCCACGAGGTTCTGGCAGGGGAAGCGTCCATCCAGGATGCAATGTATGAGGGGCCGTACGGCCTCAAGGTAGTACCCAGCGGCCTCTCGCTTCAGGGATTTCAGGACGCGAACCCGGAACGACTCAGGGACGTGATCTGCGATCTCACCGATCGCTGTGAGTTCCTGTTCCTCGATGCACCCGCCGGTATCGGCACGGATGGCGTCATACCGCTCACCGTGGCGGACGAGGTCCTGCTGGTCGTGAATCCCGAGATCTCATCGATCGTGGATGCTCTGAAGATCAAGATCCTGACGGAGACGGTCGGCGGCACCATGGGAGGGGCTATCCTCAACCGGGCGACACTGGAAGAGACCGAGATGAGCCGGAGGAAGATCGAGAAGACTCTCGGCATATCGATCATCGACACGGTGCCCGAAGATGCAAACGTCCGGAGGGCAGCCGCGGCAAAGACGCCGGTCGTCGTCAGATCACCAGGCTCCGAATCGTCGAAAGCGTTCAGAAGAATTGCAGCCACATTGGCGGGCATCCCCGTTCTGGAGGAGCCGCACAAAGTGCAGGAAGGATTTGTCGAGCGGCTCGCCCGCGCACTATTCAGGAGGGAACCATGATACCTATGGATATGAATGCAGTCATGATAGTCCTGCTCTCGGTGACCATCGTCTGTCTGCTGTTTATTATGTACGTGATGTACGTGCGCATCCAGCAACTTCTCAAAGAGGTCGAAGCGTTAAGCGGCAGGATGGAGATCACCGGCAGCGAACTGGAACAACTGACAAAAAGCGTCGAGGAGTACAAGAGAGTGCGTGGATAGAGGAAGACCTTCCTCCCCTCGCAAAGCGAAGATATATCTGTAATTCGAGCACACGTAGTAAGGAAGGGGCCATAGGGTAGCCTGGCCATCCTAGGAGACTGGGGGTCTTCTGACCTGCGTTCAAATCGCAGTGGCCCCATCAGACCATTTTTTCACTCTTCCCGACAGAGTCATGCGCAGCATGAAGTTGGCTGCAGACTGCACGGATTGCCTGATTAGCCGGGTCGAGCACGAGAGCCGGCTCTGCATCGACGATCCCCTGCGCGTCTCCGAGATCGTCGATGCGTGCCGGAACCTTCTTGAGCGCATCTCTGCCGACCCGGTGCCCGCACCCGTCATCGCGAGCCGGGTGCACCGGCTCGCCTACCGGATGATCGGCGATCCCGATCCCTACCGGTCGTTGAAGAAGGGCAACAACGCTGACGCGGCAGCCGTCTGCCGGGCGGTGCGCGGGGATCTTGCAACGTTTCACGACCTTGCGCTTGCATCGGTCATCGGCAACACGCTGGATTACGGTTCACAGGCGCATACCGTCACGGATAACTTCGTTGAGTTCTTCCGCCGCGAGTTTGCGGCGGGATTGACCGTCGACGACACCGCCGCGATGGAGCCGCTCACCTCCCGGGTGGTCTATCTCGCCGACAACTGCGGCGAGATCGTCTTTGATGCCCTTTTCGCCGAGTATCTCAAGAAGAATGGCTCAAACGTCACGTTCGTCGTCCGGGGGGCCCCTATCCTGAACGATGCGACGATGGAGGATGCCGTGGCGCTCGGGCTCGACCGCCGGGTCGACCTGCTCACCCCCAACACGGACGGCATCGCCGAACTCGGGCTCAACCGCGACCTCGCGGTGCCGGCGCTCGCCGATGCTCTCGATAGCGCGACGCTCGTCATCGCAAAGGGCATGGCCAACTACGAATCGCTCTCGGACGACCGCGACCTTCCCCCCGTCGCCTACCTGATGTCGGTGAAATGTGGCCCTATCAGTGCGGAGATCGGGATCCCGGTCGGTTCCCGGGTCGCCGTTCTGCGAGAGTGATCCGGCGCGGGTGCCGGATCTTCCCCGGGAGAGAACGCTGGCGCGGAGACAGAGACATATAAACATTCTGCAAAAAATCCCCCGGATGTTGCTGACTTTTTTGGGTGACGGAGATATATAAAAACCCTATTTAATATTTTGAGCCATATTTCCGATTTAATAATTATCAGAAAATAATATATGCCCGACAGGATAGATACTGGAATGGGGAACTACCACACCCAGCATTCACCAGTCAACCAATTCCATCAGCAATCACCACAACAAGCAATACAACCAGTTACAGAACCAGTGATGCAAGGGTTCGGTTCAGGGGCACGGGCGCTCCTGAACCAGCGCTCAGCGACCACAAGATTCCACCGGGCTACAAAACGTTCGGGTGTGGCCCCCCCACCTCATTTCCTGCGACAAAACCCCTCACTTCTCCCATCAGGTGCTCGAACTCCTCGCCGGGACCTGAAGGTGTCTGTTTCAACGCACGAACCCGGCTGCAAGAAGAGAAAGTCGGGGAAACGGGGGGGCCGTGCCCCTAACCGAAGATCTTCCGGGAGGTCTCCAGTGCCTCGATGGCAGGCATCTTCTTCCCGGTCAGGAACTCGATCGCCGCCCCACCACCGGTGGAGATATGCGTAAACTCGCTCTCGAGACCGAGCCGCTCGATGGCCGCGCCGGAGTGTCCGCCGCCCACCACCGAGAACTCCACGGTCGACGCCGCCCTCAGGAGTTCGAAGGTGCCGACGGCGAACTGCTCCTCCTCGAAGAGCCCCGCCGGTCCGTTCACCACGACCGTTCCCGAGTCGGTGATCGTCCGGGTGAGGCTCCTGATCGAATCGCTCCCGATATCGAGCACCTGGGCGTCCTCGGGGACAGCGTTCAGGAGGTACTCGACCCGCTCGCCGTCTTCACGGACGGCGACCGAGTGCGGCAGAGCGAGCCGGTCGCGGTAGGACTCAAGGAGAGACTTCGCCTTATCGATCTCGTCGTGGTAGCCCAGATCGTCAATCAGCCGGGTCGACGGCCGCCCGATCTCGTGGCCCGCCGCAAGCAGGAAGACGTTTCCCACCACGCCGACGACGATCACCTTATCGGCCGTTCCCCGCTCGAGGACGTTCTGTGCGACCGCGATGGAGTCGTCAACCTTCGTTCCACCGAGGACGAAGGTGACGGGGCGCGGAGCGCCGGAGAATACCCGGGAGAGGTTCGCGACCTCCTTCTCCATCAGGAGGCCGGCCACCGACGGGAGCACCTGCGGCAGCCCCACGATCGATGGCTGCGACCGGTGCGCCGTGCCGAACGCATCGTTGACGTACACGTCGGCCATCGCGGCGAGCTTCCTGACGAGGAGGGTCTTCTTCGCCTCCTCGGGTTTCAGGGTCAGGTTCTCCTCGGCGGCAAACCGGAGGTTCTCGAGCATCAGGACATCCCCGCGCTTTGCGCTCCGGATTGCATCCCTGGCGCACCGCCCGAAGATGTCCTCCACATACGTCACCGGGCGACCGAGCAGTCGCTCCAGTTTCGCCGCATGCGCCTCAAGTGTCGTGAAATCCTTCTTGCCGGGCCTGCTCTGGTGCGTGAGGACGACAAGCCGCGCGTCCTCGAGCGCCTGCACCGTCGGCAGGTGTTCCCGGAACCGTTTGTCGTCCAGGATCTGGTTTGAGGAAGGGTCGATGGGCGAGTTGAAGTCAACCCGCAACATCACCGTTCCCGTCAATCTTCCAGTATCTGCGAGGGTACCGATCTCCACCGGGTATCACCAGTCTCCCCCTTCAGGCGCTCCGTGCCTTAATCTTTTTCAGGCGGAAGAGTTCCTCGCGCTCCATCTCATCGAGCCGCATCTTGATGAAGTCCCGGGCCTCGGAGAGTTCCGGGATCACCTTGAACTCGAGCGCATTCACGCGTCGCTTGGTGCTCTCGATCTCGTCGAGCAGACGCTTCATCGTCGTCTCGATCTCGGCGGCCTCGATGATCGCCTCGAGCAGGTCCTCGAACGCATCCGCGGTCTCGTCGATGACGGCAGAGGTGCCGAGCATCCCGTAACCGCGGTCGAGCACGCCCTTCCGAACGGACGACGCCTGGATCTCCGGAACGACAACGCCCATGATGTTCTTGCTTTTAAGGGAGATTGCGGGGCTTTCCGCCGCCGAGAAGGCGGCGGCCTTCACCCCGATCGCACCCTCGACGGTCTCCGCGAGAGCGATCATCTCCATGGCATGCTCGTAGCGCTCCAGCATTGCACCGCGGCTGTCTTTTGCCTGTTGCAGCACCTTGAAGAACTCCAGGATCAGCCCATCGCGCTTCATCTTGAGGATGTTATAGCCGCGCTCCGAGAGTTTGATCCGTCGCTTGACGTTGATCAGCTCCGATCGGGTCGGCTTGATATCTCGCAGCGCCATGGATGCTTACCCCTGTGCCTTCTTGCGGTACTTCGGGTGGTACTTCTGGATCAGTTCGCGGTCGATACGGACGAGCTGCTCTTCGGGCAGCGTCGCAAGGAGTTCCCAGCTGAGGTCGAGCGTCTCCTCGATCGACCGGTCTTCGTAGAGGCCCTGCCTCACGAACCGGTCCTCGAAGAGGTCGGCGAACTCGAGGAACATCCGGTCGCGCTCCGAAAGCGCGTCTTTCCCGACGATGGCGACCAGGCCCCGGAGATCGTTACCCTCCGCGTATGCCGCGTAGAGCTGATCGGAGACCTTCTTGTGGTCTTCGCGGGTATGCCCCTTCCCGATACCGAGGTTCATCAGACGGGAGAGCGACGGCAGCACGTTGATCGGCGGGTAGATACCCTTCCGGTGCAGGTCACGGTTGACCACGATCTGGCCTTCGGTGATGTAGCCGGTCAGGTCCGGGATCGGGTGGGTGATATCGTCACCGGGCATCGTCAGGATCGGGATCTGGGTCACCGAGCCCTTGACGCCCTTGATGATACCGGCACGCTCGTAGATTCCCGCAAGGTCCGTGTACATGTAACCCGGATAGCCACGCCGGCCGGGCACCTCTTCACGGGCCGCGCCGATCTGACGGAGCGCCTCGCAGTAGTTGGTCATATCCGTCAGGATGACCAGCACGTGGTAGCCAAGCTCGAACGCCAGGTACTCGGCTGTGGTCAGCGCGAGACGCGGCGTGATCGTCCGCTCGACGGCCGGGTCGTCCGCGAGGTTCAAGAAGACGACCGAGCGCTCGAGAGCGCCGGTCTTCTCGAAGTCGGCCATGAAGTAGTTGGCCTCTTCACGCGTGATGCCCATCGCCGCAAAGACCACGGCGAACTCTTCGGTCGAGCCGGGCACCTTTGCCTGCCGCGCGATCTGGAGCGCCACATCGTTGTGGGGCAGACCCGATGCCGAGAAGATCGGGAGTTTCTGACCGCGGACGAGGGTGTTCGTCCCGTCGATCGTCGAGATACCCGTCTGGATGAAATCCTCAGGCGAGGAACGGGCATAGGGGTTGATGGCCGCACCGGTGATCTCGAGCCTCTTCTCGGGCACGATCTCCGGGCCGCCGTCGATCGGCTTGCCGCCGCCGGAGAGGATACGGCCGAGCATGTCCTTTCCGACCGGCATCTTGATCGTCTCGCCGGTGAACCGGATGCCCGAGTCACGGCCGATGCCGGCGGTGGTCTCGAAGACCTGGACGACCACGACATCGTCGCTCGTATCCAGCACCTGGCCGCGCTTGACCGTGCCGTCGGCGGTCACGATGTTGACGAGTTCGCTGTAGCCGACCGGTTCGGTCTTCTCGACGAATACCAGCGGCCCTGCAATCTGTGCAACCGTTCTGTATTCCTTCATGGTCACACCGTCCTCATCGCGTCAAATTCAGATTCCATCTGCTTCATGATCTTCTCGAGCTCGGGCTCGTAGTCCTTGATGAACTTGATCTGGGGGAGCTCGTTCTTGCTCCTGACGCCGATGACCTGCTGCGGGGTTGCGCCACCCGCCTGGGCGGTACGTGCGAGGTCGGCGTAGTGCTTGATCGCATTCATCATGGCATACTGCTTGGACATCGGGCAGAACGTATCCACTGCATCGTAGGCGTTCTGCTGCAGGAAGATCTCACGGATCATCCTCGCAACCTCGATGGTGACCTGCTCCTCGTCGGGCAGGGCGTCGGAACCGACCAGCTGGACGATCTCCTGGAGTTCGGCCTCCTTCTGGAGAACACCCATCGCCCACGCCCGGAGCGGGTTCCACTCGGGCGAGACTTCCTTGTCGTACCATTCGCTGAGCGAATCAAGGTAGAGCGAGTAGGAGTTCAGCCAGTTGATCGCCGGGAAGTGCCGGCGCTGCGAGAGCTTCGCGTCCAGTGCCCAGAAGACCTTGACGATACGCAGGGTGTTCTGCGTGACCGGCTCGGAGAAGTCACCGCCCGGCGGCGAGACCGCACCGATGACGGAGACGGAACCGCCCTCTCCGTTCAGGGAGACGACACGGCCCGCACGCTCGTAGAACTCCGAGAGGCGCGCCGCAAGGTACGCGGGATACCCTTCCTCACCGGGCATCTCCTCAAGACGGCTCGAGATCTCACGCATCGCCTCTGCCCACCGGGAGGTGGAGTCGGCCATCAGCGAGACGTCGTAGCCCATGTCTCTGAAGTACTCGGCGATCGTGATCCCTGTATACACGGACGCTTCACGGGCCGCGACCGGCATGTTCGAGGTGTTCGCGATCAGCACCGTCCGCTCCATCAGCGGTTTGCCGGTCTGCGGATCCTCGAGCGCCGGGAACTCCGTCAGAACCTCGGTCATCTCGTTGCCGCGTTCGCCGCAACCGATGTAGACGACGATCTCGGCGTCCGACCACTTCGCCAGCTGCTGCTGGGTGACCGTCTTGCCGCTCCCGAACGGGCCGGGGATGGCTGCCGTTCCGCCCTTCGCGATGGGGAAGAGACCGTCCAGGATCCGCTGACCGGTGATCAGCGGGACGTCGGGATTCAGCTTCTCCTTCACGGGACGGGGCACACGGACCGGCCAGCGCTGGAGCATGGCGATCTCGGTGCCGTCCTCGAGGGTGCAGACGGTCTCGTCGACCGTGAAACCGCCGGCCGCGATCTTCTTGACCTTGCCGCCCTTCGAGCGGGGCGGGACCATGACCTTATGGACGATGTTCGTCTCCTGGACCGTGCCGAGGACATCCCCGGCTTTGACCTCGTCGCCCGCCTTCACCGTGGGCACGAACCCCCACTTCTTCTCGTGGGAGAGGCCGGGTGCCGAGACGCCGCGCTCGATGAAGTTGCCCATCTTGTCCACGAGCACCTCGAGCGGCCGCTGGATCCCGTCGTAGATACTGGTCAGCAGCCCGGGCCCGAGTTCAACAGCGAGCGAGAGACCGGTGTTGCTGACCGGCTCCCCGGGTCTGATGCCGGCGGTATCTTCGTAGACCTGGATGATGACGTTCTCACCCTGGATCTTGATGACCTCCCCCATCAGTTCTTCATTGCCGACCCTCACCACGTCGTACATGTGTGCGTCGAGACCGACAGCAGTGACAACCGGCCCTGAAATACGTTTTAGGGCTCCCTGAGCCCTTTTTTCGTTTGATTTTTCCATTACTTCCACAGATCAACACCCACCGATCTCTTGATTCTCTCTCTCATCGACAGGCCGCCCTCTTCTCCGCCGATCGCGATCACCGTCGGCTTGACGGAGTTCTCGAGGGTGGTGCGAAGACGCAGGGGAACCCGCTCCATATCGCTGCCCTTCAGCACGAGGATGCCGATGTCCTTGTCACCCAGCACCTGGTTGATGTGCTCGACCAGCCGTTCGTCGGTCTCGGCCGCGTAGGTCTTTTTGACACCCGCGAGCCTGAAACCAAGGATGAATTCACCGGTACCGACAACTGCGATCTCCATTTACATCACCAGGTAACCCTGTAACCGCTCACCGGGGAGGCCGGTTTCCTTGCCCCGGGCAAGGGCGCGAAGGTTCGCGACCTCGTACTTCTTCTTCTCCAGGTAGACGAGGACCGGAAGGATCGAGAACGCGTATCGTTTCGACATCCGCTCCATCTGGTCCAGCTGGACCCGGGTCAGCGCAACCTCGATCCCGTGGAGTGCGGTCTTGCCGCGGATCTCCTCGAGCGCATTCAGGAGCGGGGTCATCTTCACCTGACGTTTCAAGGCGTCGATGAACTCGTCCTGGTTCTCGAGTCCCGCGAGCCGCTGCAACTCGTCCACCGTGAACGAACCGCCGGGAATCAGCAGTTCCCTGACATCCTCGTGGACATCTCCGGCCCGCAGACGGAAGAGGTTCTGGATGTTCCTGATATCTATCTCAAGCTGGATATACTTGAGGAAGATATCGCCGCCTTTGACGCCTTCTTTTGCGTCCGCGATGAGCCGTGCGTAGTAGCTCTTGTAGAGCTCGTTCTCCAGGTGAGCAAACGATCCGGTCTCCAGTGCGCGGGGCAGTTCCCGCTCGAGGACCGGATAGAACCGCTCGCCCTTGAGCGCTTCGGCGACCCGCTCCGGTGACTCTTCTGCGATGAGGCGGTCGAGAGCGACCCGATCGAGTCTGCCGGCCGGGACCAGGACCTCCTTGATCTTACCCGGCGACATCTTCTGCATCTTGCCGCGCAGGACGGTGACGACGTTCTGGATGTCCCAGCGCCGCAGGTAACTGGCGGTAAAGTGCTTCAGGTCTCCCGGAACCAGTTCCAGGATGTGCTGGTACTCCTTGGCGAGGTTCCAGCTCAGGGCCACCTCGACGAGGTTGATTCCGGAGAAGGAGGTGCCGAGTTCATCGATCTCCGACCGATAAGTGGTCTCGCCGATGAACCGGGTGATCTCAGGCAGGCTCATATTCAGCATGCGGAGATAATCCTCGCGCGGTATCAGCTGCGCTTTACGCACCCGCAAGCGGGTACAGGCGTAAATGTACTGGGCCGATCCGCTACTTACCCCTGCCATTTATGAACCCTCCTCATGTAAACAGAATATCTGACGCATCCTTCAGGCCGGATTCCCAGATCTCGTCCAGGAACGTGCGGTAACTGTAATCGATCTGCAGTTCGCCGTCAGTGCTCTCGACGATGATGCCGCCGGGGATATCAAGCGGGGCGCCCACGGTGTAGCCCGAGAACATCTTTAACTGACCGAGGATCCCTTCGACAACCGGGGTATCCCGCTCGTTTGCATGGACGACGCCCTTCTTGATCTCCTTTACCGCTCTCTTCAGCAGGGCTGTGAGCGCCTTCTCCTGGAACTCGGCGGGCAGATCACCGACAGCGGCAAGCGAGGCCGAATAGACCTGATCGAGGAGCGTTTTCTGGGCGTTTAAGGCCTGCCGCTTGACGACGAGGTTCGCCGCCGAGGCTTCCTGGTTGGTGATGTGGGTGGCCGCCCGGTCCGCTTCCTCCTGCGCCGACGCCTTGATCCCGGCGGCGCGAGTCTGCGCGTCCTTCAGGATCTCCTCGACGTCGGTCCGGGTCTCCGCCCGGACCGCCTCGACCTCCTTACGCCCTTTCTCCCGGATCTCGTTCACTACTGCTTCGAGTCCCATGGTTCACTCCATCAGAACAGAAGCAGCAGTGCAACCACAAGACCGAAGATAACGATGGTTTCCGGAATCACCGTGAAGAGCAGTGCGAGACCGAACATATCCCTGTTCTCTGCGGTTGCACCGACGGCTGCCGCACCGATGCCCATCTCTGCGATGCCGGTGCCGACGCCGGTGAGGCCCACTGCGAGCCCTGCGCCGACTGCGCTCATTCCTGCCTGCGATGCCTGTGCGATTTCAAGAGTTGTAGCAACATCTACCATTTTCTTATTCCTCCGTGAATTTGGATTTCATACCGAATGGATTGTACTTTATGCCTCCACCTTTGTAGAACTTGGTGAAGAACTCAACATAATGAAGACGAATCGAGTGCAGACCGCCACCGAGGAGCCCAAGTGCCGTGTTCAGCACGTGCCCCAAGAGGAAGACGAGAATGCCTGCGATGATGATGATCACGCCGACCGGAGTGATCGCTGCCAGCTGAGGCTCTATCAGCATCCCGATCGAGATGTAGTTGACCACCATCGCGATCGCGACCGAGGATAACCCCACTGCCACCAGACGAGCGTAGGAGAGTACGTGGCTGATGATCGTCGGAAGCTCGACGACCTCAAGTGCGTTCTCCTGCGCGATCCCGATGACGCCGGCGACCAGAAGGACGATACCTGCTACGGCCGAGACGTTGAACCCCATGGCGACGACGGGCAGACCGGTCAGGTCGGGCATCATCGGTATGGGGAAGAACGACCAGATCAGGAGCAGGATGCCCCACATGACCCCAAGCCAGCCGATATGGGAGAGGATCGCCTGGGTCACGTGTTTCCCGTGGTAAAGTTTCCGTGCGTTGAGTACGCCGAGAATGCGCCCGAGCGTGATGTGCAGAATGCCGATCCAGATCGCAAGGATCATCAGTTCGACGACCTGCGGGCCGTGACCGCCTGCGGCTCCTCCGATGTTGAGGTGCCTCGAGAAGATCAGCGCCGGCCATGGGAGCGAGAAGCCAAGGAACTCACTGTAGAGAATCCCGAAGATGATGCTCGATATGCTTGCGATGCTGAGCACATTAAGAAGCATTCTCCCGCCTTCACCCTTCAGGAACTTCCGCAGCCCGAGACTCAGGAGAAGCAGAACGGTGCCGTAGCCTACATCGCCGAGGATCATTCCGAAGAAGATCGGAAATACGATCGCGAGGAGCAGCGTCGGGTCGATCTCCGAGTACCGGGGTCGTGCATAGACGTCCATCAGCACCTGTGACGGTTTGGCGAACACGGGGTTCTCGTACTCCACCGGGACTGCGGTATCGTCGTCGATCTCCAGTTCCTCGATGTAGATCCTGCCGCCGGTCGCCTTCTCCAGTGTGTCCCGGATCCGGTCCGCCCGGTCTTCAGGCACCCACCCTTCAGTGATGAAGGTCTCTTCCGTGGTAGCAAACCGCAATGGGGCTTCCGCCCGCTCTACGTCAGCCGTGAGTAGTTCATCGCATGCTACCAGGAAGTCGGTGCGCTTCTCCCGGATCCCTGCAACCTTTCCGTTGATTGCAGCGATCTCGCTCTCGATCCGCTGGGCCTCTTCCAGATGGGCCTTCAAGCGGTCGGCCGGCGCCCCGGTCTCCTCCGGGACGGGGATCGCCTGGAACCCGGCATCGAGGAGAGTCCGCTCGACCTCTTCGCGGTGCTCGTTCTGCACCACGACGACGATCATGTTCCCGGCCACCCTGTCGGAGAAGTACTTCTCGTTCGGGACGCCGATCTCGACGTCGTGGGGTATGTGTCCGGTAAAGACAGTAAACCGCGTATACCCGCGATAGAATTCCAGGTCCAGGGGAACCGCAGTGAACGGTTCAAGTTCCCTTGCGCGCTGCTCGTGCTCCTTCTGCCGCGTCTCCAGTCGGGAGCGCGAACCGACGAGATCCTCGGCCTCTTTCTGGATGGCCGGAAGATCCGTCCGGATCATCTCTCTGACCTTCGATACGGGGAGCCGCTCTTTGATCTCTACGTTCTCGGGGTCTATCCCACACGCATTCTCGATCGCTCTGACTTTGATGAGCGCCGAAGCCGCGTCGCTCGCCCCGGAAAGAGGGTGGCCGATCGACAGCCCTTCAGGAGACTCGCTCTCCGGGACGAAGTCCTCGATGTGATAGACGTTGTACCGGTAGAGTTCTCTCACGATGGTGTCGATCTCACTCTTTGGGGCCGCGATGAGCAGTCGGCGCATCCGTTCAGGCCTTAACATGCAGTTGCTCCTTAAATCGTGCAACTATCAAGTCTACAGCTTCTGGGAGATTCTTGTTCCCGGACGCTTTCAGCGCCTCTGCGCGCGCTTCACCCTCCTTAACAATCTCTGCGTACCTGTTCTGCGCCTGGGCCCGTGCCTCCGCTAAACGCTGATTCCTGTAATCATCGGCACTTTTCTGTGCCTTGATGATCAGGTTTTCAGCCTCCAGCTCGGCATCAGAGAGGTTCTTCTTCCTCTCCGCCTGCGCATCACGGATCATCGTCTGATACTCTTCTTCAGTTTCCCTGATGCTTTTCAGGACATCGGTCTTCATCAAACCCTCCTTCTCACGGCTCATCAATATTTGATGAAAATGAGCATATATTTATTGTTGTTTGTCCGCTGAGGTTTTTTCCGCATTCAGATGCTCTACTTCAGCCCCGGGAGGCAGGTTTTCAATCGTTATGCCCCCGGGAATCCCGGCAAGCGAGAGCCCGGAAAGCTCCGTCGACGAGCAGATCAAGTGCTGCTCGGGATGGGTTCCGCGCCGAATGTCGCAGGCTAAAAGGATCGCCGGGGCGACCGAGACGACCATCGAGAGCCGTTTGGAACCCGGATGATCTTTGGGGAGGACGACAAGCGGTATGTGGTAGCGCCGGACCAGCTCGAGCATCATGCGGGCCTGCTCGATGGGGCCGCCTTCCGGCATGGAGACCGCGACCAGGTCGTCGGGGTCGACTCCCTGGCAGTACTCGCCGTCCGGGGCCTCGATGCAGAGCGTAAATCGTGAACCGGCTTTCGCCACAAGCAGAAAAGAGTGCCCTCCCCGGATGACAAGAGGCTCGCCGCCGAGGGGGACGGTCATCCCCCCCTGCCCGGGGGTGAGTCTCCCAAAAGCGCCGCCTTCAGACTTCTTCGACATCTTCGGACTGGCAACTCGGGCACATCGGCCGCTTTCCGATGCCTTTAAACTTCTCGCCGCACTCTTTGCAACGGTAACTCTTGCCCTTCACCCGTTCGTTGAACTCGATATCGACAGGTCCGCCAACTGTACACATATTCTATCACCAGGTGAGTGATGGGGGGCGGAGAATATAAAATTCTATCGTGAAATCCCCGGCGCGGCGGAGGATCAGGCCCCCGCTCCCCTGTGGCGATACCCCCACGGTCCACTACAGGAATATGGTGAAGATCAGAAACGCTATGAAGATCATCACGGCGGCGTGCTTGACCCCCGCCCGGAGCGACCCTTCCCCCATCTCCCCGGCGATCATGCCGGAGAAGAACGCCTGGATGAGGCATGCGTGGAAGAGGAGGCGCTCAAACGTCATGATGGGGGGGGTTCCGAACGTAGATCCGCCGGGCATGCCGCCGGGAGAAGAAACGTTGACCCCTGCGAGCACGGAGAGGAATTGGGCATCGATGACGGCCACGACGAGGATGAAGACGATGAAGACTAAGTAGACGATGGCAACGTATATGAACATCTCCGCCCGTCTCTCACGCTTGAGGGCCTCTGACATCGCGGCATCACGGGCAGCGATATTCAGTACATCGACGATGCCTCCGGTCATCCGGCTCGCCGTCGTGATCAGGGTGACCGCCCGGGCGATGGTGGGGGTGCGTATTCGCTCTTCGAACCGGACAAGCGCATCCTGGACACTTGCGCCCCACTCTATGTCGCGCTTGACCTTCTTGATCTCATAAGTCAGCACACCGAGATCTGCCTTTACCACGATCGTGATCGCCTGCGCAAGGGTCAGGCCCACCTGATTTATGCCCGAGAGGCGGTGGAGGAAATCGGGGATGGCTGCCTCAAGCCCAAGCACCGTCTTCTGCCAGAACCAGTGGAAGATGCCGAACGGGACGAGGATGATGAGCAGAGCAACGATCACGTGGTCGTCGAGGACGTCGATCAGGACTTCGATATCGGTGTAGGCGGGTGTCGCGAAGAAGGCGAGGAGGACATACACGAGTGCAATCGGCACCGTCACGTAGAACGTCCGGGTCGGCTCGATCAGGAACGCCTGGAGGGGATGGCGCAGGAAGCCGCGAATGTTGCGGATACGGTCGTAGTACTGCATCTGCTGGATCAGTGGTTCGTCGCCGGTCTGCTCCACGGTGCGGACATCATCGAACTCGTTGAGCCAGCGCATATCGGTATATCGCTCGATCCCCTCGGTCTTGATCGATATCATATCCAGGAAGAGTATGAAGAAGAGCGATCCGACCGGGACAAGGAGGTATATGACGATCGAGAGTTGCAGAACGGATGTGCTGCCCGTGAATCCCATGACCACCATGACGATTATGATGAAGAGCGGGCCGGCGACAAAGAGCGTCACGTAGCCTTCGGCTACGAGCTGGAGCGTGGAGAGGAAAGTTTTCTGCTCGAAGCGGGCCTCTTCCTGGTATATGCGAACCCGGGCATCGAGGAAGGCGAGCATGTTTCCCCCGCTCTCGACAACGGATATGAGATCCTGGATGAACTCACGCAGTTTCTCCGATGGGGTCGTCTCCTGCAGATGTCGGAGCGCAGTGATCTGATCATAACCGAAGTAGTCGGCGTCGCGGACAACGCGCCGAAACTCATGAGACGCCTCGCCATAGACGCTTGAGTTCTCGCTGATCGCCCGAAAGATCCCCATCATCTCGGCTCCGCCCTGACGCATGGCGTACATATAGGCGACGGCGTGGTGGAGCAGCAGGTTGATCCGAACCTCCCGGTTCTTCTTTATGATGGACGGATACTGCAGGAATAGAAAAGAACTCACATGGGCGGCGATAGCAAATACAACGATGCTTGCGATGATCTGCAGGATGCCAACCACAGGGTCCACCAGCATGAACGCCGGGAGCCGGATGGCAAATACGTTGTATATCCCGATGCTCACCTGCGGGATAACCGAGAATCTCAGTATGAGAAAGGTCAAAATTGCCCAGAAGGCACCGAAGAGCCCGGAGAGGATGAACGCCCGGAGGAGGTAACGGTCGAGGGTGACCCCCATGTTCGCCGCAACCATATCCTCACGGAGGCTCCGATAGCGTATGGGGTCGCGCTCCACCAGCCAGCGGATGTTGCGCTGGATCCGGGCACAGGGCGGCAGGATCAACCGATCAACCTGCCGAGGTCGTCAAGGGAAGCGAGCACCCGGTCAGGCTCGATTGCAAAGGCCTGGATAATGCGGGCGACCGCCCTGTAATCCCTGATACCCTGTTTCTGCATGGCAAGGAGGATAGATCGCCTGATCTGGAGTTCCTCATCGAGCCTGGCCCGGCTCCACCCGCGGTATTCCATGATCTCACCCAGGATCTTTGATCGGCCTGAGTAGGTGAATGTGTCGGGCACGGGATTGTACTCGTAGACCGTGTTCACCTGGAGGCTGCCGGTGACGGGATCGATCCCGACGATCTCAACGATCTCCCTGCATCTTCTCGCGCGGTCGTATCCCCGATGGGTAAGCGCCTGGACGGAAACGACATCGAGCGCCTGGAGCATGTTCCTCGGCACGTTGAGCGGTTCATTCTCCAGGCGATGGATCGCCGCGTCGACGCCCCCGGCGTGCATGGTAGAGAACGTCGTGTGCCCGGTGTTCATCGCCTGAAAGAGTGTCTGGGCCTCGCTCCCCCGGACCTCGCCGACCAGGATATACTCGGGGCGCTGCCGCATAGCGGCCTTGAGGAGGTCAAACATCCCTATGGTGCCGCCGAACCCCTCCGATACCCTCTCGCGCGTGACAGCCGCGACCCAGTTCTCGTGATAGAGCGTGATCTCGCGGGTATCCTCAATGGAGACGACCTTTGCGAGCGGCGGGATGAAGAGGGCGACTGCGTTGAGCGATGTGGTCTTTCCCGACGCGGTGCCGCCGACAAAGAGCAGACTTTTGTTATTCTCGATCGCCATCCAGAAGTAGACGAGCTGATCGACATCGAAGGTCTTTGTCTCCATCAGTTCGACGGGCGTGAACGGTGTCTCGCGGAACTTCCGGATCGTGAACGATGTGCCCCGGGTGGTGACTTCGCTACCGAAGGTGAGCTGTAACCGTGAGCCATCGGGGAGGGTCGCATCCACAAGCGGGCTCCCGATCGAGACGTGCTTGCCCGAACGCTGGGCAAGGGTTATCGCAAGTGAGTTTAAGGCCTGCTCGTCAAAGTGGATGTTCGTCTTTATGTTCTGGTGCTGGCGGTGGTAGAGAAAGAGCGGAATTCTGGTGCCGTCGCATGATATATCCTCGATACGGGGGTCTTTCATCAGTGCATCGATGCGTGACCAGCCAAGGAAGTTGCGCCTGAGGTAGTAGCGGATCTTGAAGATCGATCGCCTATCAAGGGTAAGGCCGTACTCTGTCAGGAGGTCATGTGCCTTCCGGGAGAGGATCACCCGGCGGTCGGCGTCGAGCTCGTGGTCATCGAGGATCAGAACGTCGCGAAGGTCGTCAAAGAGCCGTTCAAGAAGTTCATACTCAAACTCCGAGAGCACCGGCTCAAAGAGGAGATATTCGGCCTGATTTGTCTCTGTGTTCTTTGCGATCACGGCAAGAGAGAGTCCGTCGGCAATCCAGTAGCGGTCGAGCTCTTCGTAGCCCGCTGGAGATACCGCATCCACGAGGAGGCCGTGCACCGCAGGGTCGTACTCCCCAGCGGGCTCGATGTTCTTTCGGAGAAAGCAGGCTCTATCCAGGAGGCGGGAGAGGCCGAGCCTCCCGGCGGAGGTGGAGCCCTCGGCCGCCGGAGGGGAGGCACCTGGTGTCATAGTGGCATCCGCATCGGCAGCACGCCCGTGCATCTCCTCAGACGAGGCGAGATCGTTGTTTGCTGCATAGTAGTTCCCGTGACCCGCATTGTCTCAACCCGGCCCGAGGTGTGGACGGCACCATCCCCGGGGGGTTCTGTGTAGGTAGTAGGTGATCTGGAGAGGCAGCCTTATAAATCTGCTTTTCCGTTGTCCTCAACCCCGGCTTTCCCTGATACCGGATAGGATCAGAATTGATAAATCGTTCGCCTTATATACAGAGTGTATTCATGCATGACCCCCTCCGATTACGGATGCCAACAGGCATCACATCGCTTGATCCTCTGCTGGATGGAGGCATCCCACCCGGATCGGCGGTATTGCTCCTTGGGGAGCACGGTGCCGGCAACGTCGAGTTTGTGCAGACCTCCATCATGCACCTTGCCATACTGAGGCAGAGCGGGAAGGTGGGCGAGCACCTCGTCCTCCCGGAGAAGATCACGTATGTGACGTTCACCCGGATGCGGGAGGATATCCTCAAGGAGATGGCCCTCTCGTTCAACCCTGACCTCTACACCCGGCTCAAGGAGGAGATCGCCTTTTACGACCTCTCGGAGATCTTCTTTGATGCGACCATCGTCCCTCCGAACTGGTACGGGGAGGGGAGCACCATCGAGCGCCTGAAGAAGAAGCAGCGTCGGGAGAATAGCGATATCCTCGCGGACCTCGCCCGGTTGATCGACGGATGCCCGGACAACAGCCTGATCGTCATGGACTCTCTGACCGGGATCGCACCGGCGCTTGCGGGGAGCCCACGATGGCATGCGTTCATCGCCTTCCTGCGCGGCCTGCAGCAGGTGGCAAAGCGCCGGAACATAACGATCTATCTCTCTCTCACCTCCGGTATCCTGAACCGGTCGCAGGAACTTGAGATCGCCGATTGTATCGACGCCACACTTTTCTTCCGCTGGGAGGAGACCGGTGCACAGCGTCGGCAGCGGGTGATGTACTTTGAGAGGTTCCGGGGCGTGATGCCCCGCCTTGAGGATAAGGATCTCGTGAAGTTCGCGGTGAAGATATCCGCAGGAGAGGGGTTTGAGGTGCGCAACATAAGGGTGGTGATATAATGGCCGGCCGGGTGAAGTTCGGTGTCGTGGGTCTCGATGAGATGCTCCATGGAGGATTGCTTCGCGCGAGCATATGCGCGATCGTCGGCACCTACGGGACCGGAAAGACGATGTTTGCCCTCCAGTTCGCGTATGAGGGGCTCAACCGGGGCGAGAAGGTGATCTACATCAGCCTTGAGGAGCGAGAGGAGCTCCTCCGTGCCACAATGGCACAGAAAGGGTGGGATGCGAAGGTTTTCGACGATCGGTTCTCCCTCCTCCGGCTGGATCCGACCGACTTCAACCTCGCCATCAACAGTATCAAGAGCGAGCTTCCCGCCCTGATAAGGAGCACCGGGGCCACAAGGGTGGTCATCGACCCGATATCTCTTTTTGAGGGCCTTTTCACGGATGAATCCATCCAGCGGCAGGAGATGTTTGGGTTCATCGAGATGATGCGCGATGAGGATTGCACGCTCGTTCTGACGAGCGAGACCGACGTGAGAGACCAAAATGGGAGCAAGTACGGTCTTGTGGAGTACCTGGCCGATACGGTGATCCTCCTGCGCTACATCCGCTCCCCGGGGCTTACCGAGGTGCACCTGGCCCTCGAGGTCGTGAAGATGCGCCGGTCACCCCATTCCCGCGAGATCAAGCCGTTCGAGATCCAGGAGGATGGGATCATGGTCTACTCGGAGGCAAGCCTGTTTTAGGGCGCCGGCGCCCTCCCGATGGGGAGGGTTTTACGCATACGCCGGTGGCCTCGCCTCACCCGTAGCAGAACGGCACCCATACATCTCGTCGGCGACCCATGCCCCACTTCTCTCTCCCCGGGGTCGGGGCGGTGCCCAGGCGATTGCCCGATGGAAAGACCGTATTCAGGGATAGTGTTGATGCTGGCTTATCCCGGTCATACGGGCAGCGAACCGGGGAGGTATCGCCACGGAAGGTGAGATCGGAGAAGAGCCGGCCCCGCCCCTCTTCAGATCGTGATCCCGACCAGATGGAGCAGCACCAGAACCAGGGCGCCGGGGAGTCCTGCAAGAGCGCAGATGAGGATCGTCACCAGGTTGATCTGGATGTCGGGAGCGCCGAACCACGCAAGGACGTTGAAATAGTTCAGGAGCCAGAGCGTGATGAGCCCGGCGATGGCGTTGATGACGAGCGTCATCGCCTTCTTCATCAGGTAGTATATCGCCGCGGCTATCGCTACGGCAAGAAGGATGGCAAGGATCTCTTCCATCATCTATTTACCAATGATCTGCTGGTTATTTAACCGTATTGATGGAATCGTCAGCCGTCCGACGCGTCTTGTGTCATTTCCAAGCCCCCCGAGATCCGCGAGCATCTCAAAGATGTTCCCCGAGAGCATCGCTGTCCGGATGGGTTCGACCGGTTCCCCGCCCTCCATCCAGAAGGGGTTCGAGATCTCGACGGAGAAGTCGCCGGAGAACGGGTTCGCGGTATGGGCGCCGACGACGTCGTGGATCCAGATTGCCCGCTCGTCGCCGGGCTCTTTCACCCGCGGGCCGTCGATGAAGAGATTGTGGAACCCGATTCCAGGCCCTTCGCCCCCTGAACGAACTGCACTCCCCGTGCTCCCCTCGCCATAGCGGTAACCGGTCTTGAGGTCGTAGGCGAATCCCCGGAGCACCCCCTGCTCCACGAAGACCAGGCGGCGGGTCGGGACGCCTTCCGCATCGAAGGCCGCACTCCCGAGGCCGGGGGCAAACGGGTCGTCGTAGACGGAGAGGCACTCGTCGAAGACCTGCTCGCCGACTTTGTCTGCAAGGAACGACCGGCCGGCCTTCACGTTCCGCCCGGAGAGGGCCGGGAGGAGGACCTGCCCGATGAGGCTTGCCGCCGCTATCGGGGAGAGAACGACATCGTAGCGGCCGGTCTCGATCTCCCGGCCGCCGAGGGAGCGGGCGGCAAGCCAGGCCGCCCGTTCACCGACCGACCGGGGATCGATCTCCGCGAGGAACGGGGAGGCGTCGAACTCGTAACCCGTGGACTGCTCCCGGATCGTCTCGAGGGAGACCGACGCCGCTGTCCGGCCCATGCCGTAGAAGACGCCGTTCGAGTTTGCGACCGCGAGGTACGACCGGGCAAGATTCGCGCCCCCGCCGACGACCTCCACCGGGTGCTCCGCAGCACCGGAGAGGAGATCGTCGACCATCCTTGCCGCGTCCTCCACCGCGACGACGAGATTCTCGTCGTTTGCAGAAGGAGTTCCCGCGAGGTCGGCCGGTTTCGGGAACCCGCCCCACTGCTGCGGGGTGGCGAGCCGGCCGCTCGCAAGCGCCGCATCCAGGCATTCCTGCCAGCGGTCGGGATCGCTCGTGGCCGAGAACCCTATCCGCCCGTCCCTGACCGTCCGGACGGCCATGCTCCAGGCTTCCGACTCCTCGGCGTTCCCGAGGACTCCCTTCTTGATCTCGGCCCCGACGCTCAGCCCCCGGGCGTAGAAGACCTCGATCTCGTCCGCCCGGCGTTCTCCCTCCCGGAGAATCCTCTCGATCAGATCATCGCCGTTCATTCGCCGCGCCCCCCGATGGTTGCGCCCTCGAGCAGGAGATGCGGCGCGCCGTCGCTGACCGGGACGCTCTGCCCGCCTTTGCCGCAGTACCCCGGGCTCATCTTTCGGTCGTTTCCTATCAGGGCGATGTTGTGGAGCGTCGAGAGGATCTCGCCCGAGAGCGAGACGTCCCGGACCATGCCGGCCAGCTCGCCGCCCTCGACGAGGTAGCCGTACTCCGCATTGAACTGGAAGACGCCGCGGCCGGGGTCGACCTGGCCGCCTCTTGATCCGATCAGGAGGATGCCGTCCCGGCACTCCTCGAGGATCTCGTCGTAGGTCGCGTCGCCATTCTCGATGAAGGTGTTGCTCATCCGGACGATCGGCGGCGCCCCGTGCTCCGACCGGGCGTGGCCGGGAACCCCGTTTCCGATCGCCGCAAGAGTCTCGCGGTTGTGGATGTACGACCGAAGGATGCCGTCGCGGACGATCTCTGTCCGCTCTACCGCGACGCCTTCGGCGTCGACAGGCATGAAACCGAACTCATGGAGCGTGGGGTCATCGACGATGACCAGTCCCGCGCAGCCGATCGCTTCACCGATCTTCCCCCCGAGAACCGATGCGCCTTCGCGGACGAGGTCGCCCTCGCTCGCATGGCCGACTGCCTCGTGGGTGAAGACCCCCGCAAGCTCCGGGTCGAGCACCGCCCGTTTCGCACCCCCCTTCGGGATCTTCGCGTCGAGGAGCGAGACCGCGACCTCGCCCGCCTTCCGGCCGAGATCCTGCTTACCACGGAGGTTGAACCCCGTGGTGATGTGATCGCGTTCGCTCCCCATCTGCATGACGCCGTTCCTGGACGCGATCGCGAGGACCGAGAACCCGGACCGGACGGCCTCGTAGGCGTATTCGTTCCCGCTCGAGTCCAGGAACCGGACGGAGTCGATCCCTTCGGTGTAGCGCGCCCGGGTGTTTCCCACCCCCGGCACGCGTGCCGCCTCCTCGATCCCGGCAAGCAACCGGGTCTTCTCCTCGAGATCGACCTCCCGGGGGTCCTCCACGAGCGGAGGGACCGGGAGCACGCCGCGCGGTGCGTCGGCAAGGTCGAGATGATCCTCCGTGACCGCGGCGAGACGCGATGCCGCCTCGACGAGGCTCTCCACCTCGCGTCTCGAGTCAAGATCGACGTGATCGCGGGTGAGGATGCCCCATCCTTTCGGTCCGAGCACCCGGACCACGGCTTTGTCAAAAAATGAGGTGCCCGCGGACTCGACCACCCCGCTGTCGATATCGACCAGGGTAATCTCGCCCCGTACGCACCGGATATCGTAGTATCTCACTTCAGCCATAAGGCATCAGACCACAGAGCGCCCCGCGTTCGGGTCGAAGACGGCGGTCGGGTTGACCGCCAGTTTCCGCAGTTTCGATATGAATCCTTCGCGGTTCTCGGGAACGAGCGCGTTCTCGAGGACCTCCTCGATGTGATCGACCGGCACCACCTCGACCATCGCGCGGTAGCGCTCCTCGATCAGGACGTCGTCGAGGTTCGACCGCGGGATGATCACCTTCCTGATCCCGGCCTTTGCCGCCGCCTCGATCTTGTAGGTGACCCCGCCGATGGGGAGGACGTCGCCCCTGACCGAGAGCGAGCCCGTCATCGCGACGTCCTGGCGCACCGGGATGTTCTCGATGGCGCTGATCACCGCCGTCGCCACGGTCACGGAAGCCGAATCGCCCTCGACACCGCCGTAGGTGCCGATGAACTGGACGTGGATGTCCATGTTCCGGATGTCCTTCCCCGTGAACTTCTTGATCAGGGCGCTGACGTTCGTGATCGATTCTTTGGCGATATCTTTGAGCATACCGGTCGCGATCACCGTGCCGGTCGCCCCCTGGCTCGGGGTCACCTCGGCCATCACCGGGAGGATCGAGCCCGAGTCGCTGCCCATCACCGCAAGCCCGTTCACCCGGCCGACCTTGGTTCCTTCCACGACGGCGAGGTCGTAGTCGCGGGTCCGCCGGATGTACTCGTCGGAGATCTGGTCCTCGATCGAGCGGGAGGTCGACTTCGCGGCAAGGACGTGCCTGGCCGAGGTGATCTCCGCACCCTCCTGCCGGGCGAGGTCTCCCGCCACCCGGATCAGCCCGCCCATGTCGCGGAGTTTCAGGGTCAGGTGACCCTTCCGGTTCGAGCGGCGCCGGGCTTCGCGGAGCACCTCGAGCATGGCCGCGCGGTCGAAGTGGGGGATCTTCCCGTCGTTCTTGACCTCCTGCGCGATGAACCGGAGGAACTTCTTCCGGTTCTCAGGGGTGTCCTCCATCGTCTCGCGCATATAGACCTCGTAGCCGTAGCCCCGGATACGCGACCGGAGCGCCGGGTGCATCCCCTGGATGGCATCGAGGTTGCCTGCCGCGATCATCACGAACCGGCAGGGAACCGGCTCCGTCCGGACCATCGCACCGCTCGAGCGCTCGCTCTGGCCGGTGATCGGGAAGGTGCCCTCCTGGAGCGCGGTCAGCAGGTTCTGCTGAGAGTGGGGGGTGAGGGTGTTGATCTCATCGATGAAGAGCACCCCGCCGTGCGCCTTGTGGATCGCCCCTCCCTCGACACGGTCGTGAGACGGCGTCTCAAGCCCGCCGCTCTGGAAGGGGTCGTGCCGGACATCGCCGAGCAGGGCGCCCGCGTGCGAACCGGTGGCGTCGATGAAGGGCGCCGTGACGTTCTGGTCGTGGGATATCAGGAGCTTCGGAACCATCGCTTCCTCGCGGGGCATCGAGTACTTCAGCGCCATGAAGACGAACGCGGCGGCGATGATCCCCATCAGCCACTGGTAGGTGATGATCGCGTAGCCGATGATACCGATGATGAGGAGCATGATGAGGGTACTCCGCATCTGGATCTTCTTCCTCGCTTCCACTTTGTGGGCGTTCACGATCTGCTTGCCGCGGCTCGCCGGCACGGTCCGGATGATGGGGGTGTTGTTGTCCTCGGGATTCGGGTAGACCAGGATGTCCTGCAGTTCCTCTTTCGGGAGGAGCTCGGCCATCGCCTTCGCCAGCATCGATTTGCCGGTTCCGGGGGTGCCGATCATCATCACGTGCCTGCGCTGGACGGCGGCCTTCCGGATCACCTCGACGGCGTGCTCCTGGCCGATGACCTGGTCGATGAGATTCGGGGGTACGTCGATATCTGACGATGCGCTCATCTCAAGGCCGGAAAAGACCTCCGTCTCCTCCAGTTCGTCGTTCGTGAGCTCAATGTTGGGAATTTCTGTTGTTTGCGTCGAATCCATCGTCGAGTTTACCTCTTTGCTGCACTGGTACTTATATAATTTATTCATCCTCGTTCAAATACTTTCTAGCAAAGGTGTTTCATGAGAATAATCAGTACAGAACGGTCCCAGGTCCTGGCAGCCCGCGTTGCCGAAAAGTTGGGGATCCCATTGGTCGAGACGAAATTCACCCGGTTTCCCGACGGAGAGATGTACCTCCGGTGCGGTGAGCTGGACGATGAGACCCTGATCGTCAGCAGCATCGTAGATAATGATATGTTTGTGCAGACCCTTCTCGCTATCGATGCCGCCGACCGGTCAAGAAACACCCTGGTGGTCCCGTATCTCGGGTATTCGCGGCAGGACAGGCGTTTCTTCCCGGGCGAGCCGATCAGCGCCCGGGCGATCGCGCGGGCGCTCTCGACCGGCATCGAGCGTGCGTTCGTGGTCAACGTCCATGACCCGGTCGATCTGGACTTCTTCGGCGTTCCGGCAAAGAATGTCAGCATCGCGCCGGCGATCGGTGGCTACATCGGCGATCTGCACCTGAAGAACCCCCTGGTCCTCGCGCCGGACGAAGGGGCGATCGCGTTCGCGACCGACGTTGCCGCGGTCGGCGGGTGGGACTGCGATCACCTCGAAAAGACCCGGCTCTCGGGCGAAGAAGTCAGGATCGCCCCGAAGACCATCGATGCCGCCGGGAGAGACACCGTGATCGTGGACGACATCATATCCACCGGGGGAACCCTCGCGACCGCCGCCTGCATGCTCCGGGAGCAGGGGGCAGCGTCCATCCACGCGGCCTGCGTCCACGGGGTGCTCACGAGCGGCGCCTACACCCGTCTGCGGGCGGCAGGAATCTCGTCGGTCGTCTCCAGCGACACCTACGAGAACGCCTCAAGTTTCATATCTTCCGCAAGCGCTATCGCCACCGCGATCAGGGAAGATGCTCACTGTTGACGGGTCCCACCTCGAAGGGGGCGGGCAGATCCTCCGCCTGGCGGTCGCCCTCTCGGCGATCTCCGGCATACCCATCACCGTCGTCCGGATCCGGGAGAACCGGGAGCGCCCGGGGCTCGCGCCCCAGCACATCGCCGCAGTCCGGGCGGTCGCCGGGACCTGCGGTGCCGAATGTACGGGGCTTACGCCGGAAAGCCGCGAGATCACCTTCATCCCTGGTGACCTCCGGCGTGCCGATCTCCATATCGATACCGGGACCGCGGGGAGCATCCCTCTCGTCCTCCAGGCATGGCTCCCGGCTGCGCTCGCTCGCGGCGGGAGCATCGCGGTCGTGGGCGGGACCGAGGTGGCGCAGAGCCCGACGATCGATTACGTCGACCACGTCCTCGCCCCGGTGCTCCGCCGGGCCGGGGCCTCGATCGAGATCGATCTGCTTGAGCGGGGCTACTACCCGCGGGGGGGAGGGCGTGTCCGCGTAAGCGTGGAGCCGGGCCTCCCCGGCCCGATCTCTGTCCCGGAGGAGTCGGCGTGCAGCCTCATCTCCTCTTCGGCGGGGCTTCCCGGCCACGTCACCGAACGCCAGGCCGGCGCCGCCCGCGATCTCATCAGGAGTGAACTCGATCTCGCCTGCACCGCGACCCTCGACCCCCGGGAGGGCGGGCCGAGCACCGGGAGTTCCATCACCATCTGGAGCGGGGCGAAGGGCGCCGTCGCCCTCGGGCGGAGAGGGCTTCCCGCCGAGGAGGTGGGCCGGGCGGCCGCCCGGGCCTTCATCGACGAGTACCGCAGCCCCGGCACGGTCGACGTCCACCTCGCCGACCAGCTCCTGGTCTACCTCGCCCTCTCCGGCGGGGAGTACGCCACCCATACCCTCTCGACGCATGCCAGAACCGCCTGCTCGCTCCTTGCAGAGTTCGGCCGCCCGGTCGAGTGCCGGGAGAACGGCACCGTGAGGTTCGCCGCATGACACTTGTCCTCGACGCTTCGGCCTTCTTCGCGGAGATCCCCCTCGATGGCCCAATGGCGACCACTCCCTCGGTGGTCGGGGAACTCGCCGACTTCCACGCGAAATGCCGGTTTGAGATGCTCGCGGCGACAGGACTTGCCGTCCGGGAACCTGGAGACGAGGACCTCGCGCGGGTCGATGCGGCCGCGGTGCGGACCGGGGATGCCGGGGTGCTCTCCGGAACCGACCGGGAGATCCTCGCGCTGGCACTCGAACTCTCGGCCGTCCTCGTCACCGATGACTTCGCCGTCCAGAACGTCGCCCACCGCCTCGGTATCGAGACCCGGAGCATCCGGCAACGGCCTGCCCGACCGATCCGGTGGCGTTACCGGTGCAGCGGGTGCGGGCGGTACTGGCAGGAGCCGGGGGACTGCCCCGTCTGCGGCGCATCAATCAAAAGAAAACTTAAATAATCACCCGGATACCTTTCTTCATGTCCGCGCTCGAAGAGTTGATCACGAAGGCAAAAGCGCTCCAGGCAGAAGGACACACTCCCGGCCAGATCTCCGACGAGTTGGGTCTCTCGATGGAGACGGTCACCTGGCTGCTCACCCAGCAGAAGGGTATGGAGGCCCCGAAAGACGTCCACATCGACTGGGCGGCGGTAGGGAGCCACGGAGTACTCTTGAACGACATGGCGATGATGATGCTCAAACGCTTCCTCTACCTGGCGGAAGGAAGCGTCGTACGTGCCGTCGAAGACCTCCCCGACACAGTCGTCGGCATCGCGCCGTCGGGTGCCCCGCTCGCCACCCTCATCGCCGCAGAGGAGGGATTGAAACTCGCGGTCTACCTCCCGGCGAAGCACAGCCGTGGCGAGAGCCCTACCGGGTCGCTCTCGGGCACCTTCTCCGCGATCACCGGACAGCGGTGCATCATCGTCGACGACGTCGTCACGACCGGGACGACGCTCTCCGAGGCGATCGGGTTCCTCCGGCAGCATGGGGCCGTGCCGATGGCGGTCTGGTCGCTCTTCGACAAGCGGGGTCTCCGGGAGATTGACGGGGTTCCGGTCCACTCGCTCTTCGTGATATCGAGACTTGGCTAAAGACCAGGCTCGCGCTTTTTTCAAATAACCCCCGGGTCCGCCTCCTGGAGCGGGGGGTGCGACCGGCGTGTCCGTCAGGGGTACCAGGCGCGCAATATCACCTGACGGGCGATCCATCCCCGTTGAGCGGCCGGGGCACCGGGGGGAGGGCGACACCCATCGGTTAATATATATAGAACCTCTGAACAAACCTAACGAACAAAGGAGGATTATACAATGCTTGCTGGACAGCCCATCATTATTTTACGGGACAATGTTGAGCGTACGCGTGGATTCGAGGCGCAGCGCTCGAATATCATGGCTGCAAAGGCAATTGCGGCCGCCGTTCGGACGACCCTCGGTCCCCGGGGAATGGACAAGATGCTGGTCAGCTCCAGCGGTGACGTGGTGATCACGAACGATGGGGCAACCATCCTGCACGAGATGTCCGTGCAGCACCCCGGCGGCAAGCTGGTCGTTGAGGTTGCGGAGACCCAGGACGACGAGGTCGGCGACGGCACCACGACCGCGACCGTGCTCGTCGGGTCCCTTATGGAAGAGGCAGAGACACTGCTCGCCCAGGAGGTGCACCCTACCATCATCGCACACGGCTACCAGCTCGGCATGGAGAAGGCTCTTGAGATCCTCGAGGAACTGGCCATCGCCATCAGTGCCGACGACCGGGAGAACCTCATCAAGCTCGCCGGAACCGCCATGACCGGGAAGTCCATCGAGGCGATCAAAGACCAGATCTCCGGCATCGTGGTGGACGCGGTGCAGCAGGTCGCGGCCGAGACCGGCCAGGGTACCTACACCGTGGACGAGGACGACATCAAGATCAAGAAGCAGGTCGGCGACTCGATGGACGACGCCGAACTGATCCGGGGCGTCGTCATCGACAAGAAGCGCGTATTCGAGCAGATGCCTGATGCGGTCACGGACGCTAAAGTCGCCCTGCTCGCCCAGCCGCTCGAGATCACGAAGACCCAGGTGAAGTCGAAGATCAAGATCACCACCTCCGACCAGATGAAGGCGTTCTCCGAGCAGGAGCGCGAGTCCCTCCGGAAGCTCGCCGAGTTGATCGTCGCCTCCGGCGCGAACGTCGTCCTCTGCCAGAAGGGGATCGCCGACGCGGTGCAGTTCTACCTCGCGAAGCACGGCATCTACGCCCTCGAGGACGTGAAAGAAGAGGATATGAAGTTCGCCGCAAAAGCGCTCTGCGGCACCATCGTCAACAAGCCCGAAGAACTCACCGAAGCGACGCTCGGCCATGCCGAAGCGGCCAGGGAGATCCCCGACGCCGACCTGACGATCATCTCCGGGTGCGAGAACCCGAAGGCCGTCACGATCCTCCTGCGCGGCACCTCCCAGCTCCTGCTCGACGAACTCGAGCGGGCGGTCTACGACGCGGCCCGGGTCATCCAGGACGCCATTGAGGACGGTAAGTTCGTCGTCGGCGGCGGGTCGGTCGAGATCGAACTCCAGCTCCGGCTCCGCGACTACGCCGCAACCGTCGGCGGCCGGGCCCAGCTTGCCATAGAAGCGTTCGCGAACGCGTTCGAGGTCATCCCGAGAACCCTCGCGGAGAACTCCGGGTTCGACACCATCGACAAGGTCGTCGCTCTCCGGAAGGCCCACGCCGACGGCGCGAAGTACGCCGGGCTCAACGTCTACACCGGCGAGATCGTCGACATGCACGAGGCCGGGGTCATCGAGCCCGAGCGCGTGAAGACCCAGGCGATCAAGAGCGCGACCGAGACGGCCATGCTCCTCGTCCGCGTCGACGACATGATGATCACCCAGACCGGGAAGTAGGCCGAATAATACGTTATCCGCGTGAGGAGGCGAGGAATATCCGGGCCTCCTCTTCCTCGATCTTTTTGTCCTGCGGCAGGCTCCTGCCGCCGGAGAATATCAGCGCCGTATCCGGGTTGAACCCAAAGGAGAGGAGGGCGGCCTCATACGTGTCGCCCGGCCGCCCGCGGTAGACAAGCACGGTACCGTCCGGGATGAGGGTGAGTCGACAGAGCATATCTCGATACTATTATAGTCGTAGAGCCTAAATACTCTAGGCTGATTCTGTGCCGAGGTAGTCTAGTCCGGGAAGGCGGTGGCCTCGAAAGCCACTGGTGCCTGGCACCTCGGGAGTTCAAATCTCCCCCTCGGCGTCCTTTTGAGTGTTCAACGTTCAAGCAGCCTCTTATCCCTGTTCGTAAGCGGTGTGCTCTTCTTCCTGATGCCGATAAACTTCCCCTACCTCATCGCGACGATGGATGCAGCACGGATCCTGGGCGAGAACACGGCGCTCGTCAGCGGGTTGTTCCCCGGGATCATGGGCTGTGCCGCATCCTCTTTTTTTTTCGTCGGGGGTCGGCCCACGACCCCGAAGATCGGTGCCGGCGGTATACGTAGCGGGGCACCGGGCAACGACTGCTTTTACCGTAGTACAATCAAACCTCATAACGATAGTTATGACAAGAGACTCCCCGGCAAACTTCATGGACGGGGCAATCCCCGCTGGGCTCCTCGCCACGGTGCGGTCGAAGCGGCCGCTCATCCACCACATCACGAACGGCGTCACCATCAACGACTGCGCAAACATAACGATCTGCACCGGGGCCGCCCCGGTGATGGCCGAGGCGCCTGAGGAGGTCGCCGAGATGGTCGCCGCCGCAGGCGCCCTCGTCCTGAACATCGGGACGCTCTCCGCTACGCAGGTCGAGGCGATGCTCGCCGCCGGCCGCCGGGCAAACGAACTCGGCATCCCGGTCGTCCTCGACCCGGTCGGCGTCGGGGCAACCCGGTTCCGCACCGAGACCGCCCAAAGAATCCTCGACACCCTCGATGTCGCCGTCCTGAAGGGCAACGCCGGGGAGATCGGTGTCCTTGCCGGGACGGGCGGGAGCGTCCGGGGAGTCGACTCCGGCGGGATCGCCGGCGACCCCGTCGAGACGGCGCGGGAGTGCGCCCGCCTCACGGGGACGGTCGTATCGATGACGGGAGCGGTTGACGTCGTTACCGACGATAGAAGGGTCTTCCTCGTCGGGAACGGCAACCCGGCGATGGACCGCCTCTCGGGGACGGGATGCATGGCCTCTTCGGTCACCGCGGCGTTCGTCGCGGTCGCGGACGACTACGCGGTCGCATCGGCCGCGGCGCTCGCGGCACTCGGCCGGGCGGGGGAACGGGCCGCACTTGAGGCACGCGGCCCCTACTCGTTCAGGACGGCGCTCTTCGACGAACTTGCCGGCCTCACCCCCGACGACCTTACCGGGCACGCCCGGATCGAGGAACGGTAATGGCCTACGACCTCTATGTGGTCACCGACGAGGAGATCGGCCGTGGGCGATCCCACGCGGAGCTTGCCGCCCGCGCCGTCGCCGGCGGCGCGGACGCGATCCAGCTCCGCGACAAGACCCTCTCGGGGCGGGCGCTCTTCGATGCGGCCTTTGCCATACGAGAGGTCACCCATGATGCCGGGGCGCTCTTCATCGTGAACGACCGCCTGGACGTGGCCCTCGCGGCGGGTGCCGACGGGGTTCACCTCGGCGAGAGCGATCTCCCCATCGGAGAGGCGCGACGGCTTGCCCCGCCGGGGTTCATCATCGGGGCCTCGGTCGGGTCAGTGGCGACGGCGATCCGCGCCGCGGCGGAGGGGGCCGACTACGTCGCCCTCAGCCCGACGTTTGCGACCGGATCGAAGGACGACGCCGGGCCGGGGCACGGGCTCGCGACGCTCGCGGAGATCCGGACCGCGGTCGCCCTCCCCCTCGTCGCGATAGGCGGGATCACCGCGGAAAACGTCGCCGACGTCATCGCCGCGGGAGCGGACGGGGTTGCGGTGATATCGGCGGTCGTCGGAGAGGACGACGTCACCGCCGCCGCACGGGAACTCCGGAACAGGATCGCTGCCGCGAAGGCGAAAGGGCGTTAACTCTCTGACCCGGGCTTTTGGATCGCAGGCGTCCTCTGGTGGAAGGCCGCCCGCCAACGATCGCCCTTCCGGGTATACGCCGTCGATACGTAGAATATCTGCCCACCGAAGGAGACGGTATAGGCAAGGACGGCGCCCTCCTCCCCGAGGGGCACGACCTTTTCGTCCATGATGGCGTACTCCGGGAATTCGTTGGGGTTCTCCACGAGATCGCGGAGGATCCCTTCCCTGTCCAGGATGCCCCGGGGGCTGACGACGAGGGCTTCCGGTGCGAGGTACTCCCGGTAGAACTCTGCGTCCCGGGTATCCGCAGCTCTCCAGGCCCTTCTCTCGATATCAAAGAGAGCTGTTAACAGATCTTCCATAGAGAGCGTGTGAACGCATGGGACGATAATAACCATTTCCCCGCGCTCTGCCCGGACGCAAACCCTCTTCATTTCTCCCGGAGAGGGATATCTATGACCGGGATAACCTTCACTCCCATCGGCACCGTCCACTCCCCGTTTCGCGACCCCCGCGACATGCCTATCCAGCCCGTCGGCGCCCGGGGCGTCCGGGGCACGATCGAGCTCGACCCCGCCTATGCGGCGGGCTTGAAAGACCTCACGGGATTCTCCCGGATCATCCTCCTCTACCACCTCCACCGCACGGAGGGCTACGCGCTCGAGGTGGTGCCGTTCCTCGATACGACACCGCACGGCGTCTTTGCAACCCGGGCGCCCCGCCGCCCGAACGCGATCGGGCTCTCCGTGCTCAGGCTGGTCACGGTCGAGGGCGCGACGCTCACCGTAGAGGACGTGGATATCCTGGACGGCACCCCGGTCATCGACATCAAACCCTACGTCCCGGCATTCGACGCCTACCCCGACGAGCGGGCCGGGTGGCTGGCCTCAACCTCGGAGGCCGCCCGCACCAGGCGCTCGGACGGCCGGTTCTGCTGACCGGGGCGGGGAGCAAGATTCAATACAGGCCGTTTAAGGTAAAACAATTTAACATAACATAAAAGTAAATGAAATCACTTTAATAACAAGGGGTGGATACGGTATGGTATCCATGACAAAACGAGCAATTCCACTGATCGCCATCGTTCTCCTCGCCGCCCTCCTCTTCATGGCCGGCTGCACCACCCAGCCGTCGGTCACCGGGGAGAACGCCACCCCAACCGTAGCGGACATCTCGCTCCTCGTCTACTCCGGCGCAGGCCTCAAGAAGCCGATGAGTGAGATCGGAGAGGCATTCACCGATAAGTACGGCATCAATATCGAGTACACCTTCGCCGGTTCGGGCACGCTCATCACCCAGATGGAACTCTCCCGGAAGGGTGACGCCTTCATCCCCGGCGGAACGCCGGACTACCGCATCGCCCGGGAGAAAGGCCTGGTCGGAGAGCCGGGGTACGTCGCCTACCACGTCCCAGTGATCGCCGTCGGCAAGGGCAACCCGCACAACATCACGTCGGTCGACGACTTTGCCCGGCCGGGGCTGAAGATCGCGCTCGGCGGCGTGAACTCGACCGCGATCGGCAGGGCCGGCGACAAACTCTTCCGGGCGCACGGTATCCACGACGCCGTTGAAGCAAACGTCGTCCTCCGGGCGCCGACGATCAACGAAGTGGTGGTCGCGATGAACATGGGCACGGCAGATGCCGCGCTCCTCACGATGGACCAGATCAACCCCGAGAAGATGGATATGATCGGCCTCCCGCCCGAGGACAGCCTCGCCCTCATCGTCCCGATAGGAGCGACCACCTTCACCACGCAGCCCGAAGCCGCTCAGATGTTCGTCGAGTTCGTCGCCTCCGAAGAAGGGAAGGCGATCTTTGTAAAACACGGGTTCCCCGCCTACCCCGACCCGGCGTACGCAGGGATCGAACCATGAGCGGTGCAGAGTGCCCCTGCAGGGCCATCGGGATCGCCCGGACGCCGTTCTCCGATCCGGCCGCCACCCCGATCCAGGCGGCCTTCTCCACCGCCCGCGGGACGGTGGAGGTCTACCCTGAGTTCCGGGACGGTCTTGCGGCCCTCGCGGAGTTCTCCCACATCATCCTCATCTATCGGTTCCACCGGGCCGCCGGCGAAGAACTCAGCGAGCGGGCGCTCATCGACGGTGCGGAGCCGCACGGCATCTTCGCCACCCGGCACTTCAACCGCCCGAACCGGCTCGGGATATCGGTCGTCCGGTTGACCGGGATCGAGGGTGCGACGCTCACCGTCGAGGGGCTCGACCTCCTGGACGGGACACCAGTCCTCGACATCAAGCCCTACATACCGGCGTTCGACTGCATCCCGGGCGCGACCTCCGGGTGGGTGACGCCGCAGCACGTGGGACGGATCAGAGACCAGAGTGCATCCTTTTAAGTCGGCCATGCCCCCGAATCGGGATGCCCTCCCCCACCCCACACCGTTCAGGGTGCTCTTTCTCGCCGTCCTCTTCGGCGTGATCGCCTACATGGCCGTCGTCATCGTCGGTCTCGTAGCCTACCCGCCGCTCCCGGCCCTGATCGAGAGTCTCACCTCCCCCGAGATCCTCTTCGCCGTCGAACTCTCGCTCATCACCTCCGCGATCTCCACCACCCTCTGTGTAACCGCCGCCGTGCCGGTCGCCTACGCGCTCGTCCGGTTCTCGTTTCCGGGCAAAAGAATAGCGAACACCATCTTCAACATCCCGCTCGCCCTCCCGCCCCTCGTCGCGGGCGTGGCGCTGCTCATCTTCTACGGCCCTTCAGCCTTTGGGCAGATGCTCTCCCGGTGGGGGCTCGACGTCGTCTACACCCCGCTCGGCATAATCGTCGCCCAGTTCTTCGTCAACCTCCCCTACATGGTCAGGATCACCCGGTCGGCCTTCGAGGCGATCAACCCCCGCTACGAACATGTCGCCCGGACACTCGGGTGCACCGAGTGGGGCGCGTTCCGCCAGGTCACCCTCCCGCTCGCTAAAAACGGCCTCATCGCGGGTCTGGTCATCACCTGGTCGAAGTCCATCGGCGAGTTCGGTGCGGTCCTCATGCTCGCGGGAGCCACCCAGATGAAGACCGAGACCCTGCCCATCGCGCTCTTCCTGAATATGTCGACCGGAGACCTCGACCTCGCCATCGCCGCCGCCGTCATCCTCATCGTCATATCGGTGGTCTCGCTCTCGGTCTTCGAACACTACTCCGGGACACGGGAGGTCTTCTGATATGCTCAGGATCGCCGGGCTCTCCAAACACCTTGGAGATTTCACGCTCACCGACGTGAACCTGACCGTCGCGGAGAGGGAGTACTTCATCATCCTCGGGCCGACCGGCGCCGGGAAGACGATCCTCCTTGAGACGATCGCGGGGATCTACGCGCCCGATGCGGGAACAATCACCCTCGACGGACGCGATGTGACCGCCACCGACCCGAAGGACCGGGGGGTCGGCATGGTCTATCAGGACTACATGCTCTTCCCCCACCTCACGATCGAGGAGAACATCGGGTTCGGCCTCCTCCAGCGGGGGGTCGAACCCGCCCGGATCCAGGAGAGCGTCCAGGAGATCGCAGGCCTCCTCGGGATCGACCACCTCCTCGGGCGCACGCCGGGGACGCTCTCCGGCGGCGAACAGCAGCGGGCGGCGATCTCCCGAGCCCTCGTTCTCCGGCCCCGGATCCTGCTCCTCGACGAACCGCTCTCGGCGCTCGACACCGGTACCCGCGACCGGTTCCGAAAGGAGCTGAAAGCCGTCCACCGGGCAACCGGGACGACGGTCGTCCACATCACCCACCACTTCGAGGACGTCTTCGCCCTCGCCGACCGGGTCGCGGTGATGCAGGACGGGAAGGTCGTCCAGGTAGGTACGCCCGACGAGGTCTTCCGGAGACCGGCCACCGAGTTCGTCGCCGCCTTCACCGGCATGGAGAACGTCTTCTACGGGGTCTCAAGGATCCAGAACGGGGAGACGGTCATCGATCTCGGCGGCATCAGTATCCGGACCGCAACCGATGTCGAGGGAGACGTCTGTCTCGGCATCCGGCCCGAGGAGGTGATCGTCTCCCGCGAGCCTTTTGAATCGAGCGCCATAAACGCCTTCCCGGGCACGGTGACGGAGGTGCGGCAGAACGGTATCTTCTCACGGGTCGTGGTGGAGACCGGGGTGCCCTTCGTCGCCGTCCTGACCCGGCAGAGCATCGCCCGCCTGGATCTCGCCGAGGGAAAAGAGGCTTACGTCACTTTCAAGGCCTCTGCGGTTCACGTCTTTATGCGATAGGCAAAAGGGTGTAAGAGAGGTTCAGAGCCCCGAACCTGCCCTTACACCTTCCGAAACAGGTTCTTCTCCGCACCGCACCGGGAGCATGCCCAGGTCTCGGGCAGGTCCCCAAACTCTGTGCGGGGCGCGACATTACTGCCGGGCTCGCCCGCCCGCGGATTGTAGACGTAGCCGCAGAGTCCGCACCGGTATGAATCCATCATCTCTTCCTTCACCTCACCGCCCGACCAGAGCGTCGATCGGGGCACGGCACCCATGTGCCCCCCGAGTGATAAGCGCTCCGGTCGAGGGGCCTCGGGATACCGTTAAGCCCGCCGAAGGCGAATCGCCCTTCGAGACGGGGGTTCCCGGTTCAGGCGAGGGGGGAGCATACGCTGACCGATGGTGATCACCGGAAGAAAAGAACGAGGTCCGGCCAGGGAACGGCTCTCCCCTAGACCTTCTTGAAACGGCTCTTCGGCGCACCGCACCGGGGGCATTTCCAGGTCTCGGGCAGGTCTTCAAACGCCGTCCCGGCCTCAACACCATGGGCGGTATCCCCGAGAGCGGGGTTGTAGACGTAGCTGCACAGCATGCAGCGGTATGAATCCATTGCTTCTTCACCTCATCGCCCACCGGCCGCGAGGGCGGCAGGGCATACGATCATCTCACCCGCAGAGCGATAAGCGCTCCGGTCACGACCCGGGGAAGAGCAGTTCTCTCCCCGTACACCCATCGAGGACGAGCGAGCGCTCTCCCCGCTCTGAGGCGAACCGGATCAGGTAGACCGGGTAGTAAATCGTATCGAACCCCACGATCTCCGCCGTGGGTTCGAGCCCTTTGATGACCGTCCGGAGGGACGACTCCGTGGCCTTCGCCTCGAGAGGCTCTTCGCGGAGGGGCTCCATCGAGAGGTCGACCGACCCCGGGCGGAGAGAGGAGAACGCGGGGACGTCTTCCGCGAGCAGGGGGACGTAAACCGTCGTGTCGCCCACCGTCTTCATCTCCGTGATGAGTTTCGCACCGGCAAGGCTCTTTATCGCCTTCTTCACCGCGGCCGGAGGAAGGTGGGTATCGGCCTCGATCTCGGTCAGGGTCGAGCCGCCGTTCGCAAGCCCGGAAACAACCCTCACCGCGGCCTCGTCGAGCCCCAGGAGTTCCGAGAACCCCGGCCGGACCTTTAAGCCGCGATCCATCTCGACGATGCAGCCGGTAGGCCCGTCGATGAGAAACGACGCCGTCTTCGTCGCTCTCCGGAGAATTCCACCGATGTAACGGATATCGATCCGGTGGAGCGGGCGGTAAACCCGCTCCCCGGAGACGATCCGCTCTTCCGGCTCAAGGATCAGGAACCGGCGCTTCCGTTTCCCTTTCGCGATATCGAGCGCTTCTTCGCGGAGCAGCACCGGGATGACCGCATTCGCGGCGGCCTGCGGCGAATCCGTGCTTTCCCGGCGGCTCTCCTCGGGGTCGCACGGCTTCGCGCGGGCCGGCTCGGTGTGGGCCGGTTCCGCACGGGGTGCCTCGGCCGGCCGGACCGGCCGCGCCGGGACGAGTTTCGGCGTCAGCCCCCGGTGCTCGCAGAGCCGGTCGCGGAACCGCATCTTCACCTTCTCGCGGGAGAGGCTGCCCATCACGAAGAACTCCCCGGGTTCGAGTTCGGCGAGTTCCGCGACCTCTTTACGGGACGAAAAGAAGAGGCCGACCGCTTTCAAGTCATTTTCTATCGAGAGTTTCCCGATGATCTGGTTGTTGCACTGCGAGAGGACGTTCTTCGTCACGAGCGACGGGCGCTGGGTCGCGACCAGCATCCCGAGCCCGCGTTTGCGCCCCCGGCGGGATATCTCCTCGATCTTCTTGATGGACTCGCCGGACTGGGGGATGAACTTGTCCGCCTCCTCCACGATCAGCAGGAAGGGTTTCTTGAGCCCGCTCTCCAGATCGTAGAGGAGATCGGCGAGGAGAGTCACCTTCTCCCGCATATCGGTCTCCGAGACGTCGAAGATCACCGCCGTCCGGGAGCAGATCGCGTTATGCATCAGCTCCCGGAGGTTCGCCCGCTCGATATCGATGTCGCAGTCGTCGCCGGAACCGATCCAGAGGAGGTGGAACCTGTCCCTGAGCGAGGAGTACTCCCCCTCCGTATCGATGAGACAGAACCCCACCCGCGCCTGCAGGAGCTGCTCGCAGATGACCGCGATGCTCCAGCTCTTTCCGGCACCGGACTGCGCGATGATGCAGGTCCTTCCCGTGACCAGTTCCTGGGCGTCGACGGCGACGTCGCGGTCGCCGTCCTTCCCGATGACGATCTCCATCTCTTCAAGAAGAAGACAGGACGGCGAGAGGTTTAACGCTTCCTTTTCGATTCAGGAGGGTTTGTTCGGGGGCCTCAGAGCCCCTCATCACGATTTGTTCCTGCGGAGCGAGAGAACGACCCCGAAGACCGAGAGGACCGCGAGTGCGAGGAAGATCAGCCGCAGGCTCAACAGAAAGTCCGGGAATGTCGTCGGCGTGACGACGGTCGACCCCATGACGACCGCAAAGACCACCAGGACCGCTCCCATGCTGAGCATCATCCCGAGCGACCGCATCATCGCCGTCATCGCAGATGCGCACCCGTAATCCCGCCTCGTAACGGAGCCCATGATGGCGGTGGTGTTCGGGGACGAGAAGAGCCCGACCCCCACGCCCAGCAGGACCAGGAGGGCGACGATCGCGGCGACCGGCGTCGTCGGGGAGAGGAAGAAGAAGCCGAAGAGTGCCGCGCCCGAGAGCGCCATCCCCACCGAGGCGACGTGCCCGGGCTGTATCCGGTCGGCGAGGCGGCCGGAGATCGGGGCGACGAAGGCCATGATCACCGGCTGGACCAGGAGCAGGGTGCCCGCGGCGACGGGTTCGTAGCCCCGGACGTACTGGAGGTAGAGGGAGAGGAGGAATCCGACCGCATACGTGGCGCTGTAGTTGATCAGGGCTGCACCGTTCGAGGCGGCAAAGACCCGGTTCGACACAAGCAGCGGGACCGGGAGGATGGGGCAGGGCTGCTGCTGCTCCACCCGGATCAGGATCACCCCGAGCAGGACGACCGCCACGAGGAGCACCACGCCGGCCGGGGTGGTCGCCCGGGCCAGGCCCAGGAAGAGACAGAGGATCAGGACGGAGGAGATGACCGTCCCGGGGATGTCGAAGCGCTCGTCGCGCCGCTCGTTCAGGAACGCCGGGTACTTCCCGGCGTAGAGGAGGGACGGGATGGCGATGAGCATGGTCAGGACGAAGATGCTCCGCCAGCCGAAGAACTGAGTCAGGGCGCCCCCGAGAAACGGCCCGAGCGAGAGCCCGGCGTAGGTGGCGGTGACATTCAGCCCGATGGCGGTGCCGCGTTCGCCGGGAGGAAAGAGCTGGGTGATCAGGGCCACGCTGTTTGCGTAGATCATGGCGCCGCCGATCCCCTGCAGGAACCGGAAGGCGAGGAGCAGCTCGAACGTGGGCGTGAAGATGGTGAGGATGGAGCCGGCGGTGAAGACGACGACCCCGAGCAGGAAGACGGTGACTCTCCCCCGGGTGTCGCCGAGCCTCCCCGCCGGGAGGAGGAAGATGACCGACGAGAGGAGGTAGGCACTGGCGACCCAGGCGAGCATGGCGGCGTCGGCAGTGAACTCAGCCCCGATGGCGGGCAGGGCGAGGTTGATCGCGGAGCCCGTGAACGGGTTGAGGAACGTGACGGCGGTGATGAGGATCAGGATAAATCTTCTTGAATACGGCTTGTTTTCTTCCTGCTCCACGGTATCGTGCCCCTGAAACATCCCCGATTCCTTCCCGGGTATGCGTTATAAGGATATACGCTGTGAGCGCAGATAAGAACACTGTCGCTACCCGCGACTCCTTTACTCCGAACGGCACCGGAGAGGATACGCCAGACCCTCGCCCGGATCGTGCCGTATGCCGCGATTATATTCTTCGGGAGGGGCGGGTCTGCCGGCTTTCCGGTCCCCCCACCTCAGGACGTGCCGCTCCCGGATCGCGGTGAGGCCCCGGGAGGGGCCGGAGAGATCACCACGCAGCCCTGCGGTTCGAGACCGTCCACGCTTTCAGCGCCCCGCCGATCGCGCCGCCGACGGCGCCGAGAAGGCCGAAATAGAGGGCGAGGGCGAAGAGGAGGACGGCTACCCCGAGGCCGAGGAGAGTGCCGAGAGGGCCGAGGACCGCTGTCCCGCCGACGACGGCGACGACCGAGAAGATCGCGGCGACGACGAGCCCGCCGATAAGTCCGCCGAGCGCGCCCCGGACCGCCCCCGGAGGCCCTAGATAGCCGCCGATGGCCCCTCCGACGATCGGTCCCCCTACCGGAAAGAACGGGCTGATGAAGAGCATGAATATGATGCCTACAAGCGGAGAAAGCCAGTAGGGAGCGTCCTGTTTCGCCAACCTCGCCTCCGAAACGAGAAGGGCCGGGGAGAAGGCCCTCGGCGTTCGACCTCCAGTTACCGCCGTATCGCCCCGGCGATGACGCCGCCGATCAGGGAGAGAAGGCCCTGGTAGACGAACGCCGCCACGATGATGACGAGCGACGTTCCAAGGCCCGCGATGAACCCGAACGCCCCGAGGAGAACCGTGCCGCCGATGATGAGCAGCACCGCGATGACGATAGCACCGAGGATGCCGGCAAACAGCCCGGCCTTCGCACCGTTCCCTATCCCGCCCCTGACCATCCACCCGGCGACGAACCCGCCGACGAGCGGCCCGATGACCGGCAGCAGGAAGCCGAGAACAAGTCCCACGAGCCACCCGACGATGACGCCGGCCCAGAAGTTATCCGCCATATTAATCCATCACCGCCGGGGATTCGGAGACGTGATATATATACGTTGGGGCGAGGGACAGGTCACGGGCGGATCCGGGTTCCCGCTCGTCCGGAAAGCGCCCGGTAAGCACCCTCGAGGGGCGCGATGGTCGCCCGCTCCCCTCCGGCTTCGAGGAAATTGAGAGCCGCCCTGATCTTCGGCCCCATCGTCCCGGGAGGGAAATGCCTCGCCGCGAGGTGGGCCCGCGCTTCGCTGGCCGTCATCTCAGCGATCTCCTGCTGGTCCGGCCGACCGTAGTTCAGGGCGACACGCTCGACGTCGGTCAGGATCAGGAGGTCGTCGGCACCGACGAGCCGGGCAAGGAGGGCTGCGGTGAGATCCTTGTCCACGACCCCCTCGACACCCCTGAGGGCGCCTTTGCTGTCCGCGACCACCGGAACGCCTCCGCCGCCCGCGGCGATCACGATCGTCCCGGTGGAGAAGAGACGGGCGATCGCCCGCTCCTCCACGAGGGCGACCGGGCGTGGGGAGGGGACAACCCTCCGGTAACCCCGACCCGGGATCTCGACCATCCGCCAGCCCTTCTCCTCCCGGAGCCTCCTCGCCTGCACCTGGGTGTAGAACGGGCCGATGGGTTTTTCAGGGTTCGTAAATGCCGGATCGTCGCCGTCGACCAGGGTCTGGGTGAGCACCGTCGCGACCGGGCGGTCGATCCCCGCCTTCCGGAGCGCCTCCCCGAGCGACTGCTGGAGCATGTAGCCGATCATCCCCTGGCTCTCCGCCCCACAGATATCGAGCGGCATCGGTGGGAGGGTCTCTTTTGCGAGTTCGTTCTTGAGGAGGATATCGCCCACCTGCGGCCCGTTCCCATGGGTGACGGCGACGGCACAGCCTTCGCCTGCGATCATTGCGATCTGCCGCGCTGCCTTTTGCACGTTCGCAAGCTGCTCTTTTGCCGTCCCCGTCTCCCGGTGCTGCAGGATGGCATTGCCGCCGAGCGCGATCACCACTGCCTTCATTGCATCACCCCCGCTCCAGTGTGCAGGTCATACAGTGGGGGCCACCGTAGCCCCCCGTCAGGTTCTCGAGGTGCAACGGGCAGACCTCGATGCCATGCCGGGAGAATTCCGGCTTCTTCGGGAAGATGCACCCTTCGCTTTGTATCCGGCGGTAATCCTCCTCTGCATGGTGTAACAGTCGCCCGTAGCGCTCCGGGTCGCGGGCAGCCTTCCGCTCCAGGTTCAGAAGCACCATCCGCATCACCTCTTCCCCCTCCACCGCGAGAATGGTCCCGTCCCGGACGCAGAGGACGTTTGCGGCGTAGGAGAGCTGCTCCAGGATCGAGAGATCGATCACGGAGAACCCCTTCGATAGGATGTAGTCGTAGAGGGTCGTCGTCTCGCCGGACGGCTCGTAGCCCTCGTCCGACCGGCAGTAGACCTCGAGACGCGCCCGCTGGAGGAGGAGAGCCGAGCCGAGCACCACCCCGCTTCCCGCGACGTTGAAGTAGGTGTCAAGGTGCATGTCGACCATCGGGTCGGGGCGGTCGCCCGGGATGAGCGGGTGACCCGGCTGGTGAACGATCCCGATCTCGTCGAACCCCGGATCGAACCCGAGAAACTGCGATACCCCCTCACGGTTCGTCCGGTCCCCTGTGCCGATGAGGGCGAACTCCCCCATCGGCATGAAATCGCCGCCCTCGAACGTCCCCGGCGCCTCTATCGTCCCGATGATCGGGATGCCGAGGATATCCCAGAGGAACCGGGTGATCCCGGGCTCCCGGGCCCGCTGCTCTTTTGCCGGCCGCCCGAGGACAAGGCCGCGGGCGGTCGCCGCCTGCTGGTCGCGCATGAAGTAGAGGTTTGCAAGCGGACTCTGTCCGAGGATATGGACGTCAACCCCGCCGCCGGCACCCCTCCCGCCCACGTCGATGATCGGATTTAAGAGCAGGAGGGTGAAGAAGTGCAGCGAGTCCAGGGAATCGGCGTTCTGCTCCATACTCCGCCGGGCCTCCGCCACCTCCCTTCCGTTGCCCCGGAGAGTGACGATCTCGTGCGCCTGATCGACGAGCCGCCGGCGCACCGCGGGATCGCGATCGGCGGTATCGAGAACCGTCTCCTTAAGGCGCAGCACCCGAACCCCGAACTCCTCCCCGAGCGCGCGCTGGAGCAGGTCGTGCTCGCACCGCGCCTCGTAGCGGCTGAACGCCCGCTCGTAGAGCGCCGCGTACGGCTCAAGCAGCCCGAAAAACATCTCGATCCCCGGGCGGTGAACGGCCACCGTCCGGAGGCGGTCCCATTCCGCCCGAACCCCCGCCGCCATCCGGTTCACCCCCCGTTCCGGGGAGCGGCGAAGTAATACGCGATCATCACCCCGACCGCCGTCGCCACCGCGAGCACCCAGTTCACCCGGCCGCCAAGGATGAAACTGATGCCCGCAAAGACGATGAACGCTAACATGCCATAGAGAAGGAGTTTTACGTATCGTTGCATTAGAGGAAAATTTTCTCCCGGAGAATGGATAAACCTGTCGTAAGCCGTTGAATCCCGGATCCGGAAAACGGAACAGAAAACGGGGCTTATTGGCCCCGGGTGTGCCTGTATCCAGCCGGCAGGAGAATCAAACCAAAAAAATTATCATTCGGTGAAACGATCCCACACTTGAACCAGTGCTTTATCCAGCGCACGGAGGTGTCTCCATGAGGATCAGACCGTATAAACCCCCCATCTCGACGACCGCGAAACCGTTTCGGGTAGTGCGGCGACTGCAGCGCAATCCGACCTACACCCCGTTCAGGATCGGCCCGGTGATGAACGCCGTCGTCCTCGCGGCCCTCTCGGCAACGTCCTCCATGTCGGGGCTGACCCTCGGGGCCTGCATGCGTCTCATGGGGTTGTGAGAACTCACCGCCAACACATTTTTGTAGAGCCCATCACAGCCGGAGGAGGTCCATCACCCCGAACCCGAACCGGACCAGCCCCGTCCGCAACGTGCCGATGAGATTTTCTCCCTCGATCGTGGCCGTGCCGTGTCGCATCGCCGCACGGAAGGTGTCGAGCGGCCTCTCAGAGACCATGACCTCCTCCACCGTCGCGGCGTCGGCGGTCACCGTGACGATCGGGTCCGGGCAGCCCTTCGCGTCGAACTGGACGATCTTTCTGTCGTGAAACGTGATCCCGATGACCAGCACGCCGTCGGGGGACGTGACGTAGAGGTTGATCTCCTCGTTCGCAAACGGCCCGGTCGCCCATCCCGGTAGCCGGTCGGCGTACGCGTTGTAGGTCAGAGTATACTCCCGCATCGCAAAGAGGAGCTTCACCTCCGCCGGGGTCAGGTCGGCGTTCTCGACCACGAGTGCCCCCGCCGGCACGGTGAGAGCCAGCGCCGCGAGGAGGAGGACGAAGAACACCCGGGGGCGTGGGGTCACCGAGATCCCTCCGCCCGCTCTCCGCGCTCCGGTGCGCCGCCCCCGGGAGCGATGCTCTGCATCGAGAAAGCCCGCTCACCGCTTCTCCGGGTCAGCAAACTGCTGCCGAACATGCCGTCTCCGAGAAGGGATGGCCGGTTCAGGTATTTCAGAATATCCATACGGTCCGGCTTCTGAGAGGATGCCCGGGTGTATTTGCCGCCCCGACCGATGCCCCGAAGACGCGGCGGGGGAAGGGGGGGCAGGGGCCCGGGGTTCACGCGCGGGCTGCCGCATCGGGGAGGGAAAAGGAGATATGACGGCACCGTGCATGAGGCATAGATTCGCGGAGGCGGACGGCAACCGATGGAAGGGGACGATATCATCGAGGTGCGAGACCTCGAACACCTGTTCGGCGACTTCGCGGCGGTTCGCGGCATCAGTTTCACGGTCAGGAGAGGCGAGATCTTCTCCTTCCTCGGCCCGAACGGTGCGGGGAAGAGCACCACCATCAATGTCCTGACGACCCTCCTCCCTCTCCAGAAAGGCAGGGTGCACGTGGCCGGATACGACGTCGCACGGGAGGCCGGGGAGGTCAGGAAGGCGATCGGCATTGTCTTCCAGGACGACGTGCTCGACCGGGATCTCACCGTCCAGGAGACGATGGAGTTTCACGGCCGGCTCTACAGCATCCCCCGGGAAGAACGGCGGGCCCAGATCGACGACCTGCTCCGGGTCGTCGAACTTGAGTCCAAACGGGACGAGCGGACGAAGAACCTCTCCGGCGGCATGAAACGGCGGCTCCAGATCGCTCGCGGCCTGATGACCCGGCCCGAGGTGCTCTTCCTGGACGAGCCGACGCAGGGGCTCGATCCCCAGACGCGGATGCGGATCTGGGAGTATATCCGGCAGGTGAACGGGGCCGGGACGACGATATTCTTGACGACGCACTACATGGAGGAGGCCGACATCCTCTCCGACCGGATCGGCATCATCGATCACGGCAGGATCGTCGTCACCGGGACCCCGGCCGAACTGAAGAACGCTCTCGGCGAGGACGTCGTCTACCTGGAGACCGAGGACGACAGAAGGGTCAGGGATGCCCTCTCGGGGATCGAGGAGATCCGGTCGGTCACGGACTCGACCCGCGGCCTCTCGATCGCGATCTCGGCCGACGGGAGCCAGTGCATCCCGAAGATCATTGATGCGGTGCGCAGTGCAGGGATCGGGATATCGAGCGTGAACCTGAAGAAACCGACGATGGACGACGTCTTCGTCCACTATACCGGAAGGGAACTGCGCGATACGGGGGCGTGAACGGGTGGCATGGGAGTTCCTTACCGTCTACTGGCGGGAGATGATCCGGTTCGTCAGGTTCAGGGCGCAGCTCTTCTCGTCGCTCCTGCAGCCGGCGCTCTGGATGGCGTTCTTCGGCGTCGCGATGTCCTCGAACCTCGACCGGTTCGCCTCCGCCATCCCGGCCCCGGCCGGCGTCATCCCCCTCGACTACCTCACCTTCATGGCCGCAGGGGTGATCGCGATGACGACCCTCTTCACGAGCCTCTTCGGAGGAATGAGCCTCCTCTTCGATAAGAACTGGGGGCTGATGCGAGAGATGCTCGCGAGCCCCATGCCCCGGACGCACATTATGTTCGGGGTCAGCCTCTCGGGGATGACGAAGTCGTTCATCCAGGTCTCCATCATCATGGCCTTCGGCCTCCTCCTCGGGGTGCAGTTCTTCCCGGGGTACTCGGCCACCCGGATCGCCCTCTCGATCCTCGGCATATTCGCCTTCGTCGCCGCCTTCTCGCTCGGGTTCCTCCTCTTCTCCTCCGCCATCTCGATGCGCCTCGAGAGCCCCGAAGGGCTGCAGGGGATCATGACGCTCCTCACCCTGCCGCTCTTCTTCGTCTCGAACGCCCTCTACCCGATCCAGGCGTTCCCGCCGCTCCTGCAGGCGCTCTCGGTCTATAACCCCCTGACCCACCTGGTCAACGGGATCCGCTACTTCGCCCTCGGAAGTGATTTCTTCGCCGTCGGCGCCCACTACACCTCCACCACGGCCGACGTCCTCGGATCGTTCGCGTACCTGGCAGTCTTTGCAGCGGTGATGTATCTCCTTGCCCGGTGGACGTTTGAGAAGGCGGTCGTGACGTAAGGGTAATCTCCCATGAAGGCAGAGTGGATGACCATGCAGCGAACCGCCTACGCGGTGCTGGCCCTCGCCGTCGTCCTCTCCGGGTGTGTCGGGGTGCCGGGCCCCGAGACAACAGAGGAGTTCAACCGGACGGTCACGGTGGCGCCGGAGAGCGGCATCGCCGTGATCAACCGGGACGGGAACGTGGACGTGAGTGTCCGGGAGGGGGAGACCGTCGCCGTCCGTGCGGTCAAACGGTCCATCTACGGCCAGGGGGAACTCGATCAGGTCCGGATCGAGGTGACGGAGGGCGATCCCCTCAGGATAGAGACGGTGCAGACCGGGGTGAACCCGCGGGTGAGCGTCGACTATACGATAGAGGTGCCCCCCACCGTTCTCCTGCAGAGAGCCGAGAGTTCGAACGGCAGGATTGGTCTCTCGGGGGTGCGGGTGAACGGAACAGAAATCCGGACATCGAACGGCCCCATACGGGTCGGCGGCGCTCCCGGCGGGGATATCACGGCAGCCACCTCGAACGGGCCGATCGAGGTCCGGGGTCTCGAAGGCTACGTCACCGCAATGACCAGCAACGGCGGGATCACAGTGGAGGACTCCGGGGGGGTTCTCGGGTTGCAGACCTCGAACGGCCCGATCTCGGCCGATATCCCTGCCGTCCGGGGCGACGCAGCGATCACCACCTCAAACAGCCGGATAACGCTCCGGTTCGCGAGGGACCTCGACATCCGGGTGGTCGCCACCACCTCAAACGGCAGGGTTACGGCAGACGATCTCCCGCTCCTGCTCACTGAGTCGTCCGGGACCCGGATGGCGGGCACGCTCGGCAGCGGGGGGCCGACGATCGCCGTCACCACCTCGAACGGGAATATCGACCTCGAGGGGCTCCGATCCCCGTAACCTTTTATCCGCACGTGACCAACCATCGAACATCCATGGACCGCCCGCACCTCCTGTATTTTACCGTCGAGGGGATACCCTGCGCTCTCCCGCTTGCCAATATCCGGCAGGTTGTCGGCATGGTGGAACTCCGGCCGGAGACCGGTAAACGCCGCGGGGGAGCGGGAACGATGAACCTGCACGGCAGAACCGTCCCGGTCTACTCGCTCAGGAGCCTTCTCGGGCTCGCCGACCGCCCTCCTCTCCCCTCCGACGTCCTCATCATCGCTTACCCCCCCGGCGAGTGCGTGGCTCTCTGGGCGGACGGAGTGCGCGGAGTGCAGGAGAGTCCGGTCGAACTTCCTCCCGGCGCCGCCACCCCTCCCGGCGCACTGCTGACCGAAGAAGGGGTGATCATCATCTACGATCTCGGCGCGTTCCTTGCAGCGGAAGAGACCGCGCAGTACCCCCTCCCGCCCGGCATGGCCGAGACCGGGCGGCCGATATCGTCTCACGACGCCAAAAGGGCCGATGCGATCCTCGCAGACCGGGCGCGGGCGGTTGCACGGGCAGGGGAGGGAGGACGTGAGACTCCGTTCTCGGAACTTCTCACATTCAGACTCGCCGACCAGGAGTACGCCATCAAGACGCAGTACATCCGCGAGGTCTTTATCATGCAGGAGGTCACCCCGGTTCCCGGGGTTCCCGACTTCATCGTCGGGATCTCTGCCGTCAGGGGCGAGATCATCTCCATCGTCGATCTCCGCGCACTCTTCTCGATCCCAAAGCAGGGCCTGACCGACCTCAACCGGGTCATCGTTCTCACCGACGGGACGGTGACGTTCGGAATCCTTGCAGACTACATCACGGACATCTACATCCGGCCGACCGACCCGTTCACCCCCGTAGAGCCCGGCACAACGCCTATCGAGCAGCGTTACCTCCTGGGCGTCATAGATGGAACGGTGATCGTCCTCGACGCGGCCGCGATCCTCGCCGACCCGGGGATGGTGATCGACCAGACGCGGAAATAAACCGGAGATATACGCTCATTATGGGTAACGGAAGCCCTGGAGCGTCATTAACGGAACGGAACATTATTTAACCCCGGATGTGCATCACTCTATTAAGTCGTCGTACAAGAGCGAGTGGAACGGGAGTAACGTGTTCGCATTTTTTTCAGACATGAAGGTCGGGACGAAGATCCTCGTCATCTGCTTATTTCTGGCGATCATCCCGACGCTTGTGCTCGGCATAGTAGCATATAGCAGTTCGAGCGGTGTGATCAACGATCAGATCGAGACGCTGCTCGAGACGCAGGTGCACGACGCGCGGGGATGGACGAACGACGTCTATAAACTGACGCGCAATAAGGTGAACAGCGACCTCAACGTCCTCCGGGAGAACTTCTACGCGCGGGGCACCCCCGAGGTCATCGACGGGAAACTGACCCTGGTGGACGGCACCGGCGAGCCGTACATCATCAACGATAACTTCGAGATCGTCGACCAGGTGCAGTCCCTGGTCGGTGGGGCGGCGACGGTATTCCAGGTCTATGACCACAACGCCATCAAGGTCTCCACAAACGTCATCGGGACCGACGGCAGCCGGGCTGTCGGGACGGAGTTGACCCAGAACGTCTACGACGTCGTGGTGAACCAGGGGGAGACCTACTACGGGAGCAGGGATCTCTTCGGCAAGCGTTACGTCACGGCATACGAGCCGATAAAGGACAGCCGCGGGAATATCGTCGGCGTTCTCTTCGTCGGGACTGAGGAGCAGGAGACGCTCGACGTCGTCAAAACGAGCCTCAAGGAGACGGTCATCGGCCAGAACGGCTATATGTTCGTCGTCGACAGCAACGGCCAGCTGCTCGTGCACCCGTCCCAGGAAGGGGAGAACATAGCCGCCGAGGATTATGTCCAGGAGATGATCGCGAATAAGGTCGGCATCATCCGCCACCAGGTCGACGGAACGGATATTATCGACGCCTACACCTACTTCGAACCGCTCGACTGGCACATCGTCTCGCGTGCCGAGCTCTCCGACTTCACCGGGCCGATAGACACGATCAGAAACACCATCGTCTTCGTCGTCCTCGCATCCATCGCCCTCGGCGTCGCCATCGCCATCCTCTTCGGCCGCTCGATCTCCGAACCCCTGCAGCAGGTCGTGCTGATGCTCAATGAGCTCCGGAGCGGGCACCTCTCCGCCCGGCTCAACATCAAGCGACAGGACGAGATCGGGGTCATGGCCGCGATGATGGACGAGTTTGCCGGCGACCTCCAGACGAACGTCGTCGGGAAGTTGAAGAGTATCGCTCTCGGCGAGTACGTCCGGGAGTTCCCGGTCGCCGACGAGGGCGACGAGATCCGCCCCGCGCTCGCGATGATGGTCCAGTCGCTCGACCATCTCCACAAGGAGACGCTCAAACTCACCGATGCCGCCCGGGCGGGCGACCTCTCCATCCGCGGCGATGAGAAGGCGTTCCGCGGCGGCTACCGGATGATCATCGCCGGGTTCAACAAGACCCTTGAGTCGATCACCGAACCGGTGAACGAAGCGATGCGGCTTGCGCGATTCTACGCTTCCGGCGACTTTACCGCCCGGTTCGACGAGAAGATCCCGGTCGCCGGCGAGTTCGTCGCCTACCGCGATGCCCTCAACACCATCGGCATCGAACTCTCGCGGCTGATGAAACTGATCAGCGAGGAACTCTACGAGGGCGTCTCGGTCCTCTCGCTCGCATCGAACGAGATCCTGGCGGTCACGACCCAGCTCTCCACCGCCAGTTCCCAGACCGCTGCAACGGTGAACGAGACATCGGACTCGGTCGAGAGCGTCAGGAAGAAGACCGAACTGGTGAACCAGAAGACGAAAGGCGTCTCGGAGAAGGCGATACGGGCGCTCGACGTCTCCAAGGACGGCCAGAAGTCCGTGCGTGAGATCCTGGAGGGGATGAACCAGATCCAGCGGGAGATGGACATCGTCCGGATGAACGTCATCCGGCTCTCCGAGCAGAGCCAGGCCGTCGGCGAGATCATCGCGACCGTGACCGACATCTCCGAACAGTCGAACCTGCTCGCGGTGAACGCCTCCATCGAGGCTGCAAAGGCCGGAGAGTTCGGGAAAGGGTTTGCCGTCGTCGCGAACGAGATCCATAACCTCGCCGAACAGTCGAAGAAAGCGACGTCGAACATCCGGGCCATCCTCACCGATATCCAGCAGGGAATCTCCTCGACCGCGGTCTCGACCGAGCAGGGGATACGGTCCGTCTCGGATGCGGTCCGGCTGACGAATAATGCCCAGGAGGCGATAGAGGTGCTCGCCCGGTCGATAGCAGACTCCTCGCAGGAGGTCATCGAGATCGCCTCCTCGATCCAGACCCAGGCCTCCGGGGTCGACCAGATCTCGCGCGCGATGGAGAACATCCGGGATGCGGCGCAGAAGAATCTCGAAACTACCCGTAAGGCGGAGAAGACCGCCGAGGACCTGCACGAGCTCGGTGCCCGCTTGAAGAGGATCACCCAGCAGTACCGGGTCTAGCACAACCTGCCATGACCGGACCGGACGACGTATTTCGTGTCCGTCTCCTCGAGACGTTTCGCGAGGAGGCGGACGGGCACCTTGAAGAGATCACCGAGGGATTGATTGCGCTCGAGAAGGCCGGGCCGACGCCCGGACTGGTCGAGCAGATCTACCGGACGGTTCACAGCCTGAAAGGGGCGTCGCGCGCGGTCAACCTCCGGGAGATCGAGTCCATCTGCCAGAACATCGAGACCGTCTTCTCACTTGTGAAGCGGAGCGAGTACTTCCCGGGAGCGGACGACTTCGACCTCTTCCATCGGGCAATCGCGGTCATAAAGAGCCTCCTCCGGGGAGAGCGGCCCGAGACCTCGCCGGCGGAGATCAACGCGGCGCTCCGGGCCATCCCTGGAGGAAAGGAGACGGCATGGGGCATCCTTCAGAAGGAGAAGACCGCCGGCCCGGGTCCGGCCCCGGAGAGGAGTCACGCGCCCGAGACGCCGTGGCCCTACAACGGCGGCGAGCAGGGAGCAGACCGGGGCATGGTGCGGATCGCCGCCCACAAACTCGACCGACTCACCGCCGGGGCCGACAGCCTCCTCACGACCCGGCTCTTCATCACGCAGAGGATACGCGAGCTCGAGGAGATGCTGACCAGTTTCTCCCTCTGGCAATGGAACTACTCCCAGGCGTTCAACGACCTGCAGATGATCAGCAGGAGAGCCTTCGGGGAGGGAAGGGCAGCGATCCCTCACGACCTTGTCCTGCCGCTCCAGCGGGCGGTCGAGTTCCAGGAGTACAACCGCGAGTTCGTAGCCGGCCTCCAGCACGACATCTCCATGCACCTGCGTTCCATGGAGATCAACAGATCGACACTCGAGACGAGCACATCCGAGATCTCCGACCTCATCCACGATGCCGCGCTGCTCCCGACGTCAATCATGCTCGCCCCCTTCTCCGTCTTCGTGAGAGAGTTCTCCCGCACCTCGGGAAAATCCGTCGATCTCGCGATCGAGGGGGGCGAGATCGAGGTCGACCGGCGTATCCTTGATGCGTTGAAGGATCCCATCATGCACCTGATACGCAACAGCATCGATCACGGCATCGAGAGCCCTGAAGCCAGGAGAGAGCAGCAGAAACCGGTCATGGGCACCGTGCGGATCCGGGTCTTCCACCGGTCGGGGAGCAGGGTCGGCATCGAGGTGGCCGACGACGGCGCCGGGATCGACAGCAGCTCGATCCGGAGGACCGCCGTCGAGAACGCCGTGATCACGGAGGAGGAGGATAGAGCCCTCACGGACAGCGAGGCGATCTGGCTCATCTTCCGCTCGGGGATGACCACGAGCCGGGTCGTCACCGATCTCTCGGGGAGGGGGCTCGGGCTCGCGATCGTGGAGGACACCGTCTCCCGTCTCGGGGGAACGGTGACGATATCCTCGACCGTCGGCAGGGGAACGGCGATCACCCTGACCGTCCCGGTGAGGATGGCCACCCTCCGCGGGCTGCTCGTTCGCTCTGATCGGCAGGCCTACGTCCTCCCGATGCAGCAGGTGAAACAGGTTCTCCGGGTTCGCCCGGACTCCCTGCCCATATCGAAGGGGCGACCGACGATCTACCTCGCAGGGGAGACGATCGAGGTCATCCGGCTCACCGAGGCCCTGGGCATCTCCCCGTCCGGCCCCGCCAAGGAGGAGAACCGGCCAAAACCCCTCGTCATCATCGCATACGGGGCCGGGCAGATCGCGTGCCTGGTCGACGAGGTGATCCGGGTGCAGGAGATCGTCGTCCGGCCGCTCGGCAGCCAGCTCATCTCTGTCCGGAGGATCGACGGGGCCGTGACCCTCGGAGACGGACGCCTGGCGCTCGTCCTCGACCCTCTCGAACTGATCCAGGACGCGATGCAGGCGGAACGGCCGGTGCCTGAACCCACACTCCCGCAGGCGGCGCTGCAGCGGATCCTGGTCGTCGACGACTCGGTCACGTCACGCGCCCTCCTGCAGGCGATACTTGAAGGGGCCGGATATCAGGTGGAGACCGCTGTCGACGGGATCGACGCATTCGCAAGGCTTAAGCAGCATGAGTTCGATATGGTCGTTTCAGATGTGGATATGCCCCGGATGAACGGTTTTACGCTCACCGAGAAGATACGGGCCAATGAAGGACAGGTCGCCGCTACCCTGGTGATGCTGGTCACGTCGCTCGGTTCACCGGAAGACCGGGAGCGGGGAAAGGCGGTCGGGGCGGATGCATATATCGTCAAGAAGAACTTCGAAGCGGAAGAGTTTCTCCGGATAGTCCAGCGCCTGCTGCGCCGCCGCGAGAACGAGAGAGAGGAGCGATGACATGGAAGAGAAACAGAAAGGAAGAACGAAGATGAGCGTTCTGGTGGTAGAGGATAGCAGGACGCAGGCCGAGTTCATCCGTTACGTCCTCGAGACGGAAGGGTATGACGTCACCCTGGCAGCCGACGGCACTGAGGCGATACGACGGATGGAAGTCGATATGCCCGATATCGTCCTGACCGACATCATGATGCCCGGGATGGACGGGTACGAACTCTGCCGCCGGATCAAGCAGCAGAACCCGGATACACCCGTCATCATGGTCACCAGCCTCTTCGATCCCGCCGACGTGCTGAAAGGGCTTGCATCGGGAGCGGACAACTTCATCGTGAAACCCGTCGACCCGGAGCACGTCCGCTCCCAGATCGAGGCCGTCATGCGGGTGCGGGAGATCCCTGAGCCCGAAGACTCTCCCGCTGAACTGGAGATCCCCTTCGCCGGCAGCACCTATACCATCGCCGCAGGACGACTCAAGATCCTGAACACCCTCCTCTCGACGTATACTATCGCGGTGACGAAGAACACCGAACTCCAGGAGGCTCAGGAGCAGCTGCACTCCGTGAACGAACAACTCCAGGACGCCGTAGCGGATCTCTCGCGCAGCAACGAGAGCCTTGCCGCCGAGAACCAGGAACGGCGGCGCGTGGAGAAAGCGCTCGCGGACGCCAACCGAAAACTCCAGCTCATGGCGAGCATCACCCGCCATGACCTCCTAAACCAGCTCGCGGCGCTCTGGGGGTATCTGGATCTCGCCCAGATACTGCGCGAGCGGGAACCGGCAAACGCGTGGCGCCATGTCGATAGCGCTGCCGAGATGGTGAACCGGATCAACAACACCGTCCGGTTTACAGCCGAGTACCAGAAGGTGGGGTCGACGGCTCCGACCTGGCAGGAGATCAGGACGCTTGTGGAGCGGTCGAAGAACTACATCTCGACGGGCAAGATCACCCTTGAGAACGCCGTTCCGGCGGGGGTGGAGATCTTCGCCGACCCGCTCATCGAGAAGGTCTTCTCGAACCTTATCGAGAACGCGCTGCGTTACGGGGAGACGGCCACCACCATCACCTTCAGCCTCAAACAGGATGGGGAGGCGTACACCCTCCTCTGTGAGGACGACGGGGTAGGGATTCCTGCCGACGAGAAGGAGAAGATCTTCACCTACGCGCACGGCATGAACACCGGGCTCGGCCTCTTCCTCGCGCGGGAGATCCTGGCCATAACCGGGATCACCATCCGGGAGACGGGGACCCCGGGGAGCGGAGCGCGGTTCGAGATCCTCTGTCCGGCAACGACGATCCGCGCTCCCGACCGGCAGACCGAATGACCGAGGACGATAACCGCAGGTTCCCCTCATGAAGATCACCGACATCCTGACCACGTTCGTCGCTGATGCGCGCAACCGCACCGCGCTTATCGCCGGGCTGGCCGCACTGACCCTCGGCGGGAACCTGCTCGCCATGGTCATCGGCACACCGGAGAGCCTCCTTCCCCTCCCCACCCTCCCGCTCACCATCCCGATCATCCTCGCGAGCTACTGGTACCCGCGGCGGGGCATCCTCTTCTCCGTCTGCTTCGGAGCGGTCTACGCCGTCACGACCTACCTCCTCTCTCCGCCGGGCCCGCTGCTCGCGTACACCATCCTCTTGCGCGCGATCCTCCTCGTTCTCATCGGCGGCGTGGTCGCGTTCCTCGCAGCGAAACTCCGTGAGTCGGAGCAGCAGATGAACCAGATCATCGAGTTCCTGCCCGACGCGACCTTCGCCATCGACCGCGAGGGAAGAGTCATCGCCTGGAACCGCGCGATCGAGGAGATGACCGGGGTGAAGAAAGAGGCCATGCTCGGCCGGGGGGACTACGAGTACGCCGTGCCCTTCTACGGTGAGGCACGGCCGGTGCTTGCAGACCTTATCCTCCACGGCGATCCCGAGAACGGGTACCCGTCGGTCAGGAGGGACGGCGACGTCCTCGTCGCGGAGGTCTACACCCCCCTTCTCAGGAGCAGGCGGGGGGCGCACATCAGGTTCGCGGCGACCGCGCTCCTCGACCGGCAGGGAAAGGTCACGGGGGCCATCGAGTCCATCCGGGACGTCAGCGACGAGGTGATGACGGAGGCCGCACTGCAGAACGCCAGCCGCCAGTTGAGCACCCTCACGGGGATCCTGCGCACCGACCTCGCGAACCGGCTCGCGGTCCTGTACGGGCATCTCTCGCTGGGCGTGATGAAGTTCGACGACCCCGCGGTCCTCTCCTTCATCGACGACCTGAACAACGCCGCGAACGGGATCCGGCGGCAGATCGAGATCTCCCGCGAGTTCCGCGACATCGGGACGTCGCCGCCGGCGTGGATCCCGGTGCAGCAGGCCGTCAGGAAGGGAGCCGCCAACCTCTCCTTCGGGGGCGTCTCCCTCGAGGCGTGGACGGAGCGCCTCGAGATCTTCGCCGACCCCCATCTCGCGACGGTCTTCACCCACCTCTTCGAGAACTCGCTCGCTCCGGCGACGAAGGCGGAGAGGATCGTCGTCACCTACCACCTGCGCCCGGAGGGGTGCGCCATCATCGTCGAAGACGACGGGACCGGTATCCCCGAGACGGAGAAAGAAGGTCTTTTCGTGCAGAAGGCGGAGAGTTACGGGCACGGGCTCTTCCTCGCCCACGAGATACTGGCCATCACCGGGATCGCGATCCGCGAGACCGGAACGTTCGGGACGGGAGCGAGGTTCGAGATCCTGGTGCCGTCCGAGGGATACCGGGTGGTGTGAGGTGATCGGGATGACAACGGCTGTAATTACAGGAAACGGGACGGCGACATCAGGAGTCCGGCCGGAGGTTCGTGAACTGACGAGCGCGGAGTTCCCCGCCGCGGACGAGGTCTGGCGCGATTACCACGGCACAACCGGCGATCCCGCACGGGACCGGATCTTCGCGACTTTCCTTGCAGGGCAGATCGTCTCTCTCGCCCGGTGCAGGAGGCATCCCGACGGCCTGGAGGTCGACGGCGTCTTCACGCCCGATGCCTGCCGGAAGCAGGGGTATGCCCGCATGGCGATGAACGCTCTTGTTGTGGCCTGCCACAACGACGACCTCTACATGTACGCGGTCGAGAGCCTCGCCGGGTTCTACGCGGGGTTCGGGTTCATCTCGATACCGGAACGCGACCTCCCGCCCGGTATCCGGGAGCGCTACACCTGGGCGGCGGGAAACATGGAAGGCGCCGAGGTCCGGCCGATGCTCAGGAGAGCCGGGCTGTAGTCCGGCCTCACGGGCTTCTTTTGCACTCGCACCTCCGTGCTCGAACTCCTTTCCCTTGGGGAAAGTCGTTCTTCACGGCTTCGCGCACTTCGCGCGAGACTGTATCGTTATCCCCCAGCAAGTAACTCACGCGGAAGCACGCGAAGTTCAGTAGAGATCGGGCACTCACGCCCCGCCGCCGCGCTCCTCGAAGTAACGTAGCGCCTCGGGAACCTGCTCCCTGATCGTCCGCAGGAAGTAGTTCGTGAGGTCCGGATCGGCCACCAGGAACGAGTGCTGCATCGCCCGTTCGGTCTCGCTGGTGAGGCCTCCCTCCCGGTCTATCTCCGCCTTGATCTCGTGGACGGCGTTATCGACCTCCTCTTCAGTCTCCCACTTCAGTACCGATATCGTTCGTGCCATTGCTCTTCACCTCACGGCGCTGCCCGTATGGGGAGAGGTTCTATTTCAGGTTAACCCTCGCCGGATTGGAAAAAAGGGTCAGGTTTCTCCCTGATCGAGGGGCATCTTCTCGGCTTTCTTGCTGACGAGCGCGCTGTTCCCGGCGGGGTCATCGAGGATGACCGTGAACGGGAAGGCCACCTCCCGTGCGGCGGCGATCGTCTCCATCATCCTGAGTGCGGCCGACCGCTCGTCTTCGCTCTCGGGGTTCGCAAGGACCGCCCCCAATGCCTGTTCGAAGCGGGCGAGGACCCCTTCGATGTTGGTCACGAATCCCTCGCAGGCGGTGCCGGGTTCGACCAGAAGACCGAGTTCCGGGATCTCGATCTTCCCCGTCGTGCTCCGCGCAACCCGGATGGCAAGGTCGCCGGGTTCCTCCACCCGCACCGTCCACCGGACGGGGTCGCCCTCCCCGAGGATGATGGTGTCGGTGTGCCGGTAGCCGCAGGCTTCGCAGGCGATTGCCACGAGCAGGAGGTCCGGGAAGTGGGGGATCTCAAGACGGTGATGGACGATCCGGATCTCGTTCCCGCAGGCGGGGCAGGTTCCCGGATGGGACTCCTGCACTAGAGGCCCCCACCGATCTTCTCGCGGGAGACCTTGACGGACATCGGCGTGATGACGACGTACTTCTGCTCGCCGAGGCCGACGATGTCGCCGTTCACGTCCTTTGCCACGTCGCGGAGATCCTTTAAGACCCGCTCGAACGTCACCTTGTCCATCTTCAGCCGCCCGATGTCGACGATGACGATATTACCGTTGTAAACTTCGTCTTTGACGCGGGGAGTATCTTTGAGATCGGCGATGGTGGCGATCTTGATGTACATGGATGCCGGCTCTTCGTTGCCCGATCCCTCATAGGAGGCGAGATCGAGCTCCATGTAGTCCTCTTCGTTCCGGGCGGGACTTTTGCCGAGGATGCTGTCAAAGAGTTTTTTAACCATAGAAAAATTGAGGAATGAATTTTATTTAATAGTATCTATTATTTTCACCGTCAGATCTCCAGGTTCCAGAGATCGTCCCCGACGTAGTGGACGCTTTTGACGGACTTACCCTTCTCCTGCCGCTCCATATCGGCCGCATCCAGGAGCGCAATCCCCACGGCAAGCGGTTTTCCGTGCCGTTCCTCGACGACCTGCACCGGGTGCCCCGCACGGATGTCCGGCGAGATCGATACGATCCCGGGGCGCATGGCATCCGCGCCGTTTGCAACGAACCTGACCGCGCCGGAATCGACCACCACCCGCCGCTCGGGGATCGGGTGCTCGACGAGACCCCGCAGGGTCGGGAACGCCCAGTCTTCGGTTCCCATCAGGAGGGGTTTTTTGTCGACGAGGTAGATTCCGACGGGGGCATCCGTCTCCACCCGCTCGATCCTGTCCGACCGGAAGCGGTCTGCGGATGCCCCGATCTCGCCCGTGAGCCGCTCAAGAAGCTCGCTTATCTGCGATTTCCGGATAACATGACGCTTTTTAACGGTAATCTTTGGCATGTCTCGAAACCTCGGGGTGCGCTGACGTTCGCGCAGCAACGCGGTTATATTTAAGTAGCTTACTCACTCAAATATATTACTCCAGAAAGGACGGCAAAGGGTAATCACATGACGCCAAGACCGTTGGATATTTTAGATCAGGTACTGAATCGTCAGCCCGTCATCATCAGCCTGAAAGGTGGGAGGGAGATCCGGGGGATCCTCCAGGGATACGACGTTCACATGAATCTGGTATTGGACAGGGCTGAAGAAGAAGTGGACGGCACGGCGCAGAAACTCGGCACGTTGATCGTCCGCGGTGACAATGTGATCTACATTACCCCTTCAGTCGAATAACACAAGGTGAGAGAGCATGTCAAAAGGCACACCATCGATGGGCAAACGCCAGAAGCGCACTCACATCGCCTGCAGGCGATGCGGCAAGATCTCGTTCCATGCACAGCACAAAGTCTGTGCGGCCTGTGGATTCGGCAGAAGCCAGAGAATCCGCAGTTACCGCTGGGCGGAGAAGAAGGCAAAGGTACCGACGCATTAGAGTTGCATCATGTGTGGTATCGTTGGCATCGTCGATGCTGGCGGTGTCTCGTTTCCGCTGTACTACGCCCTGTACGCTCTCCAGCACCGGGGGCAGGAGAGTGCAGGGATCTCCACTTTTGAAGGCACGACCCTGTACACGCACAAAGCCCAGGGGCTCGTGGCTGAGGTATTCAACAGCCAGACCCTGCAGGATCTGCCGGGGAACGCCGGAATCGGACACGTCCGCTACCCGACAACGGGGTCGAAGGTCCCGGAGAACATTCAACCGTTCAATTTCCGGTATCGGGGGCTCGATCTCTCGATCGCCCATAACGGCAACCTGGTCAATACCGCTGAACTCCGTGAGGAGTACGAGCGCCGGGGACAGATCTTCTGCACCACGACCGATACCGAGATCATGGGGAGCATCATCGCCGAGGCACTCCGGACCTCGAAGAGTATGGAGGATGCCGTTCTGCTCTGCATGCGGCGGCTGCGCGGTTCTTACGCCACCGTGGCCCTCCTGAACGATACCGTATACGCCTTCCGTGACCCGCTCGGCATCAAACCGCTCTGCATCGGGAAACTGGACAACGGCTACATCGTCGCGTCGGAGAGCGTGGCGATCGATGCACTGGGCGGCACGTTCGTCCGCGACGTCCGTCCCGGTGAACTCGTCCGGATCGATGAGTCCGGGCTCACCTCCACCCAGATCGCGACCGCGAACCGGAAGGCGTACTGCATCTTCGAGTACATCTACTTCGCCCGCGCCGACTCGGTGATGGACGGGACGCTGGTCTACGACGTCCGGCGACGGATCGGGCAGAAACTCTACGATGTAAGACCCACCGAGGGAGACTCGGTCTGCCCCGTTCCCGACTCCGGGATCGCGTACGCCGCAGGCTACGCCAAAGAGTCCGGGATCCCGTTCCTCGAGGGGCTGATGAAGAACCGTTACATGGGCAGGACGTTCATCATGCCGACCCAGCAGCAGCGCGAGCGGGCGATCCGGATCAAACTCAACACCGTTCGGGGAAACCTGAAGGACAAACGGGTGGTGCTCATCGACGACAGCGTCGTCCGGGGGACGACCTCCCGCCGGATCGTGAACATGATCCGGGATGCGGGGGCCGACGAGGTTCATCTCCGGGTCGGTTCTCCGCCGATCATCGCCCCCTGCTATCTCGGGGTGGATGTGCCCACCCGCACGGAGCTTATCGCGAATGGCCGGGATGTCGAGGCGGTGCGTAAAAGCATCGGCGCGACGTCGCTCACCTACATCCCGCTCGAAGACCTGGTGGAGGCGATCGGGTGCGGCGAACAGAACCTCTGCACCGGATGCCTGACAGGATGCTACCCGGTGGAGATCAACGGAGAGAAGAGCTGCCACTCGATTGTGGATTACGTGTCTGGCACCCACCAGTCCGACCTCTCGACCTTCAAGGCCGGGAAGGGGCGGACATAGGCGGCCGTTCCGGAATCACTCTTTTTTCGGCGCGACGAATTTTTTGCCCCGACCCGGTACTTCGGGAATTTCAGCCCCTGCAATCGACCTATGCAGCCTCGCATAGCGACCTACAACGGGATCGGCAGCACCCGGACTTCGCGGCTTCGCGTGAGAGCATATTGTTATCTTCGCTCATTAACTCACGCGGGAGAACACGAAGAGAGGTCGATGAGTTGACCTCTCAAAGATTACCTCAACCGTTTTAGCGAAATACTGAGGCGGGAGAGTTCGTAGCCTTCTGCCCGATCTCTGACCGCAACCCCGGGCATCCCGACCGAACAGACCCTCCGGTGGAGGAGAACAAAAGATTACAAAAACGCGGGAGCGCCTCTCATAGCGAGGGATGGATTTGAACCATCGATCTACGGGTTATGAGCCCGCCGGGATATCCTGACTACCCCACCTCGCTTCCGGCCTGTGAGGTATATGCATTGTATTTTGAGGGATATATACCTTTGTGCGACCCGAACCGGCGCGGCTCCGGGTGCCTGCGCCCGGCAGAGGGCTAATCATTTAATATGAGCGAGCGGCATACTTCGTCATATGGATGGAGAGAGGCCGCTTGACGACGAACTGCAGCGTCTCCGGGAAGAACGTCTCCGGAAACTCGAAGAACGGATCATAGGTACGTCGGGCGGCGTCATCGAGATCGCCGATGGGGCGCTCCAGAAGATCCTCGGGGAGCATCCGGCCCTGGTCGTCGACGTCTGGGCGGAATGGTGCGGCCCCTGCCGGATGGTGGCCCCGGTCATCGAGGACCTTGCGCGTGAGTTCGCCGGCAGCGTGACCTTCGGCAAGTGCAACGTCGATCAGAACCCCGCCATGGCGGCGAGCTTCAGCGTAACGGCGATACCCACGCTCCTGTTCTTCGCGAACGGCATGCTGGTCGACCGGGTGGTCGGCGCGCTCCCGAAAGAGGCGATCAAGGCACGGGTCATGCGGGCGTTCGGCACCGACTAGAGGAGCGCGCCCTGCCGGTACCGGAGCCATTCGGAGAGCCGTGCGGCCATGACGAAGTCGTTTCTGGAGAGGCCGCCGATGGCGTAGGTGTACCAGGCGACGTCCACGAACCTCGCGGCGTGGATCCCGAGATCCGGGGGATGGTCCTCCCGCGCGGCAAACGCGGCGATCTCGTTGAGGAACGCCACCGCTTCATCGAACCCTTTGCAGGCGAACCGGGCGGTAAGCCGCCCGTCTTCGAGCGACCAGTCCGGGACTCCCGGCAGGAGGTCGGCGATCTCCCGTCGGTTCAGCGGTGCCGTATCCGCGACATCGGGGACGATCGCCTCAGACGAAAGATCCATGGTGATCCCTCATCGGAGAGGAAGAAAAAGGTTATTCCCCGGAGCACCGACGCCTGAAGACTTTCAGGTTGTTTGAACTCCGTCAGGTGCGAAGAACGCGAAGATCGGTTATCCGAGAAGAAGCCCCCTTCGCGGCTTCGCGCTCTTCGCGTAAGTTGATCTCAGTGGGCTGCACACTAACGCAACTTCTTGATCAGGAACGCGACGTTCTCGGCAAACCGCCGGACCGTCTTCATCCCTTCTTCGTCGTTTACGGCCTCGCCCGGCGCCAGCCCGAAGACCATGTTCCAGTAGGTCGAGCCCGGGACGATCATGTCGTTCATCAGGTAGAACATCAGCAATTCCTGGAGCGTGGCGGTATGCCCGCCCCGCCGTGCCACGGCGATCGGGCCGCCCACCTTCCGCGAGAGGAAGGAGTCGGACGCCGTCGAGACCATCCCGATCCGCTGCAGGGCCGCCGTGACATCGCCGCGGGCGGTGCCGAAGTAGACCGGGGTTCCTACGATGAACCCCCCGGCCTCCCGGATCTTTTGGATGATCTCGCCCAGGTCGTCGTCGAGGGCACATTCCCCGCTGCTGCAGAGCCCGCAGGCGGTGCAGGAGAGGATATGCTTCCCCGCGAGCGTGATGGTCTCGGTCTCGATACCCTCGCGCTCGAGGACTTCTGCGCACACCCCGAGCACCTGTGCGGTGTTCCCCCGGGGCCGGGGGCTCCCGCAGAGCAGCACAACTTTTCCTGCCATCTCACACCTCGATAAGCCGGTAGGCCTCTTCCCCGAGGCCGATCCGGGCGGCGTACTCAATCTGGTACCCGGCGTCCGTGTAGTCCCAGACCCCCTTGAACTTGTCTTCCCCGGGGGCGTGGTTCGCCGCAAGGTGCGTCCGGGCGAGCCCCTGCTCGCTGTTGACGAGGTCGAAACTCGCGCGGTCGATCGCGACCGGGTCGGTGGAGGCAAGGATCCCGATGTCCGGGACGATCGCCGCATCGCTCCAGGAGACGCAGTCGCAGTCCGGGGTGATGTCGAGGAGGAAGTTGATGTAGCCGACCCGCCCGAGCTTACTCCGAACAGCGCCGAGGGCGTACTCGCAGAGCCGTTCCAGGAACGGTCGGATCTCCGTCGTCCAGTCGAAGTCGATCGCCCCTTCGGGGCAGGAGCGCACGCAGTCGCCGCACCCGACGCAGTGCTCCGGGTTGAACTTCGCCCGCCCGTCGACGACCATTATCGCCGCCTGCGGGCAGACCAGGGTGCACATGCCGCACCCGATGCAGCTCCCGCTCTCCAGGCACGGCCGGGCAGCATGCTGCTCCGCCTTCCCGGCGGGCGGGGCGCAGCCCATCGCCAGGTTCTTGATCGCGCCGCCGATCCCGGCAGTGTCGTGTCCTTTGACATGCGAGAGGACGAGCATGCTGTCGGCGTCGAGGATGCTCCCCGCGATCCTGACCTTCTGGAAGTGCTGCCCGTCGACCGCGACCTCCCGCCAGTAGCCGCCCGCAAGACCGTCGGCGATGATGACCGGGGCTCCCGAGACCGCGTAGGCGAACCCATGCTCGATCGCGGTGACGGTGTGCCGGACGGCGTCGGCCCGGCTCCCGGCGTAGAGGGTGGCGGTGTCGGTGAGGAACGGGTGCGCCCCCCGTTCTTTCACCTTATCGACCACCTGCCGGGCAAAGAGCGGGTTGAGGTAGGTGTCGCACCCGCGCTCCCCGAAGTGCAGTTTGACGGCCGTGAGGTCATCCGGCCGGATCGCCTCGCCGAACCCGGCCGCATCGAAGAGGCGGCGGATCTTTGCGGCTTTGCTCTCGTGCGGACCCCGTGCCCTTAAGGCGGCGAAATAGACGTCTGCCATCGATCGATGCTCCCTTACGGGTACTCTCTGGCTGGCGGAGGATAAGAATTGCGCCGGGTCTCGCCGGTGCGGTGAAGGTTCAAAAAAGAGGTGGGGGAATCCTCACCGGATATCCACGCCCTTCAACCGCACGCCGGGCTCCTCCGTCACCGTGCCGACCACCCGGGCGTCGGGGACGATCGCCCGGATCGCGGCGACGCTCTTCTCCGGGGCGACGAAGGCGTAGCCCATGCCCATGTTGAACGTCCGGTACATCTCCGCATCGCTGATCTTCCCGGCCTCCTGCAGCCAGGAGAAGATCTCGGGGACTTCCAGGGGATCGGTGATGGAGAACCCGTACTCGCTGAGCCTCTTGAAGTTCAGGAGGCCGCCGCCGGTGACGTGGCACATCCCGTGGATCTCGCAGGCCGCCGTCACCCGGAGCACCTCGGCATAGATCCGGGTCGGCGTCAGGAGTTCTTCGCCGAGGGTCTTTCCGTTCGAGAGACGGGTCTCGTAGGACCCGCAGTCCTCGACGACCTTGCGGGCAAGGGTTAAGCCGTTGCTATGGATGCCGCTCGAGGGGACGCCGACGATCACGTCCCCAGGAACGATCCCCTCGCCGGTGACGACCTTCCCCTTCTCCTGGGCGCCGAGACACGTCCCCGCGAGGTCGAGGCCGTTCACGAGCCCCTTGAGGGTCGCGGTCTCGCCGCCGACGATGTTCATGTTCGCGAGGCGTGCCCCCTCGTTCAGTCCTTTGCCGATCTGGGCCATCTTCTCGGGCGAGAGGGCGTCGGTCGCGATGTAGTCGACGAACGCCACGGGCTCGAGGTTCATCACGTAGAGGTCGTTGACGTTCATCGCGATGCAGTCGATCCCGACGGTGCTCCAGTCGCGGAGCTCGTCGGCGACGAGCATCTTCGTGCCGACACCGTCGACGGCGAGCGCAAGGACATAGGGGTCGAAGTCGATGAGGCCGGCGAAGTGCCCGACCTTCCCGAGCATCGGGAACGCGCCGGATCTCTGGTAGGCAAGGGAGTCGATCAGCGCCCGGACCGCCTGTGCCTCGAGGTCGATATCGACCCCGGCCTCACGGTAGGTATGCTCTCCGGCACGGCAGGCATCTTCGTCCGAGTTCTCCGAGAGCCGGAACTCGTCGTGCAGCACCTGCAGAGCGCGTTTCCCGTCTCCGCCCTTCACGACGAAGGAGACATTCACCTCGCTTGAACCCTGCGAGATCATCATCATGTTGATACCGGCCCGGCCGAGCGCCGAGAAGATCCGGCCTCCCGTTCCCGGTGTGCCGGCCATCCCCGCACCGACGACCGCGAGCGCGGCGACGTCCCGGTCGTAGGTGACCTCGCGTACGACACCCTGCTTCACGATCAGGTTGAGGGCGGCGATCGCGGCCTCGAGGTGCGACTCGTCGATGATGAGGGAGATGTTTGCTTCGCTTGAGCCCTGCGAGATCATCATGACGTTCACCTCCCGCTCGGCGAGCGCCGAGAAGATCGTCTTCGCCACGCCGGGGCGGCCGACCATCTGGGCGCCGTTGATGTTGACGAGCGCCACCTTCTCGATCAGGGCGAGGGCCTTGACCACCCGCAACTCCCGGTGCTCGTCCCGGAGGACGAGGGTCCCGGGGACCTCGGGATTAAACGAGTTCTTGACCCGGATCGGGATGTCCTTCTGCATCGCAGGCTCGATCGAGCGCGGGTGGAGGACTTTCGCGCCGAAGAAGGAGAGCTCCATCACCTCCAGGTAGGAGATGTCGTCGAGCACCCGGGCGTCTTTGATGATCCGGGGATCAGAGGTCATCACCCCGTCGACATCCGTCCAGATCCAGATCTCGTCGGCATCGATCCCGGCGCCGACGACGGAGGCCGAGTAGTCGGAGCCGCTCCGCCCGAGGGTGGTGACGACGCCCTGCTCGGTCGCTCCCATGAAACCCATGATCACCGGGACGGTATCGGCGAGCAGCGGGGCGACCCGGGCACGAATGTTCTCAGCGCTGACCGGGAGGGCGCGGGCGTCCCCGTGATTTCCCGTCGTGACGATCCCGGCCTCGGCGCCGTCGAGGACGACCGAAGGGATCCCGCGCTGCCGGAGGGCGGCCGAGATGATCGGGGCGGAGAGCCGTTCCCCGAAGGAGATGATGTAGTCGCGGGACCGGGGCGTCAGCTCCTTCAGGGTGTGCACCGCGGTGAGGATGTTCTGCAGCCGGGTGAGCCGGTCATCGATGATCGCGGTCACCTCGCGGGCGTGGTCGGGAGCCGCCCTCTCGAGGAGCCGGATGTGCCGCTCCCGTATCGGCGCGAGAGACGTCTCGATCCGGGGCTGCTCCTTGCTTGCTATGACCTCGTCGGTCACCGCGATGATCTGGTCGGTGACCCCCGAGCATGCCGATACCACTAACGCAACCTCGTCGCCTGCCGCACGATGCGATTCTACGATCTTCGCGACCCTCCCGATACAGTCCGTCTCCCCGACGGAAGTGCCGCCAAATTTCATTAAAAGCCTCATTCTGGCTCACTTGTCCCCTGCAATTACTTTATGGTATTATACAACGCACCGACTAATAAGATGCATGTAGACGAGATTGTGGACGCGCACGTGCTGGTTGTCGGGAGCGGCGGCGCCGGAGTGCGGGCCGCCATCGAGGCTTCCCGGTACGGCGGCGTGGTCATGGTCTCCAAGACCATCGCCGGCAAAGGCGGGTGCACGACGATGGCGGAAGGCGGTTACAACGCCGTACTGCGCGACAGGGACTCGGTCGACGTTCACCGCGAGGATACGCTGAAAGGCGGGGCATACCTCAATGACCCGGCCCTCGTGGACGCGCTGGTCACCGAAGCGCCGGAGCGGATGGCCGACCTCGTCCGGTGGGGCGCGGTCTTCGACGTCACGGACGAGTGCCAGGTCGCGCAGCGGCCGTTCGGCGGGCAGCGGTTCCCCCGGACCTGCTACGCCGGCGATCGGACCGGCCACGAGATGATCATGACCCTCCTCGACCGGCTGGACGCGACCGATACGCACCTCTACCAGGAGGTCTCGGTCATCGACCTCGTGAAAGACGAGAACGGCGCGGTCGCCGGTGCGATCGCTCTTGACCGGGACGGGGAGATCGTGCTCTTCCGCGCGGACGCGACGGTGCTCGCGACCGGCGGGGGGACGCAGGTCTACGATATATCGACGAACTCCGCAGCCGGAACCGGCGACGGGTTCGCTATGGGGTACCGGGCGGGGGCGGAACTGATCGATATGGAGATGGTCCAGTTCCACCCGACCGGGGCGGTCTACCCCTACGACGCCCGCGGCCGCCTGGTGACGGAGGCCGTCCGGGGCGAGGGCGGTATCCTCGTGAACGCGCGGCGGGAGCGGTTCATGAAGCGCTACGACCCCGACCGGATGGAACTCTCCACCCGGGACGTGGTGGCGCGGGCGATCGCGACCGAGGTGCTGGAGGGCCGCGGGACGAGCCGGGGCGGCGTCTACCTGGACGTGACCCACCTCTCCGCGGAGACGATCGAGAGCCGGCTCCCGGTGATGCTCGAACAGTTCCTCGCGTTCGGCGTCGACATCCGGCGGGAGCCGATGGAGGTCGCCCCCACCGCCCACCACATCATGGGCGGGCTGCGGATCACCCCGGAGTGCCGGACGACCCTCCCGGGGCTCTTCGCCTGCGGGGAGGTTGCCGGCGGGGTGCACGGCGCAAACCGTCTCGGCGGGAACGCTCTCGCGGAGACCCAGGTCTTCGGGAAGCGCGCCGGGGAGTTCGCCGGGAAGGCCCCCGCCCGGAGCGGCCGGCTCGACGAGGGGACAATCGACGAGAGGCTCCGGATGCTCGAAGGTTTCTTCGAGGGGGCGGCGAATCCTGCGGACGTCCGAAAGGACCTGAAACTCACGATGTGGGGCCAGGCCGGGATCTTCCGGAACGCCCCCGACCTCCGGACGGCGCTCGGCCACGTCCGGCGGCTGGCGGACCAGCGGCTCTGCGCCGCCTCGACCGCGAACCTGCTCGAATGCTGCACCGTCCGGAACATGTGCACCACGGCGTCCCTGATCGTCCGGTGCGCCCTTCTCCGGCCGGAGAACCGGGGTGCGCACGTCCGGCTGGACGCGGAGGTCGCGACCGAACCGGCGACGTCACCCTTCGGCCACACCCACGTCTCGCTCGCCCGTGAGGGGATCGAACGGCGGGAGGTCCCGGCATGAAGACGATAACGCTCCGGGTCTCGCGGTTCGACCCGGCAATGGATACGGAGCCGCACATCGAGGAGTATGCCGTCCGGGTCAACGAAGGCGCCCGGGTGCTCCACGCCCTCCACGCGATCCGCGACGGGCACGACCCGGCGCTCGCCTACCGCTACTGCTGCGGGTCGGGGCAGTGCGGGAGCTGCGCCGTCCGGGTGGACGGGGAGCCCGTCCTCGCCTGCATGGAGGAGGCCCGCGACGGGATGACGGTCGAGCCGCTGGAACTCCCGGTCTTGAAAGACCTGATGGTCGACCTCGAGCCGGTGATCGCGAAGATCGCCCGGATCTGCCCGGCACCGGACGCAGCGCTCCCGGAGCAGGAGGAGATCGAGGCGATCAAGCCGCTCCGGGACTGCATCGAATGTTTCTGCTGCGTCTCGGCCTGCCCGGCGCTCCAGGTGACGGAGTTCGCGGGGCCGACGGTGATCCGGCAGGAGATGCGCCTCGCCCTCGATCCCCGCGACTCCGGGGACAGGATAACCGACGCGATCGAGAAAGGGCTCTTCTACTGCACGACCTGCAAGCGCTGCACGGAAGTCTGCCCGAAAAATATCGATATCCCGGGGAAGGCGATCGAGAGACTCCGGGAACTGGCGAACCGCCGCGGGCTGACCCTCCCCCGCCACCAGGAAGTGGCGCGGCTGATCGAGGAGACGGGGCGGAGCGTCGAGCGGACACAGCCGACGTTCTTAGAGCAGGTGCCTGAGGTGATCGAGCCCGACGGCCCCGTCCGCGGCGAGGTGGGGTTCTTCGTCGGGTGCATGTTCAACGGCCGGGTGCCGCAGACGGCGCTCGACGCGATGGAGGTCATGAAGCGCAACGGGATCCGGGTGATCGTCCCCCACGACCAGGTCTGTTGCGGTTCGCCGCTGATCCGGACGGGGCAGACAGCGGGTGTCCCCGACCTGAAGCAAAAGAACATCGAGGCCTTCACCCGCCGGGGAATCACGACCGTGATGACGATCTGCGCCGGGTGCGGGGCGACGCTGAAGAATGATTACGATACGCCGTTTGCGGTCAAAGACGTCACCGAGATCCTCACCGAATACGGGATCGAACCCCCGGCGAAGCTCGACGTCCGGGCGACCTACCACGACCCCTGCCACCTCCTCCGCGGCCAGGGGATCCGCGATCAGCCGCGGGCGCTTCTCTGCGAGGGCGTCCGGGAGTTCGTCGAGATGCCGTCGCAGTGCTGCGGCGCCGGCGGCGGCGTCCGCTCGGGGGTGCCGGAGGAGGCGAAGGCCCTCGGGGCGAAGCGCGACGAGGCGGTGAAGGCGACCGGCGCGGACGTGGTGGTGACGGTCTGCCCGTTCTGCGAGTTCCATATCGCGGACTGCACGGACGTGCCGGTGAAGAACCTGGTGACGGTGCTGCTCGAAGGCTACCGGAAGAAGGACGCGGAGCGGGAAGGCTCCGCGTAAGCCGCCAATTACTCTTTTTGGATACGCTTGACAGAACCCCGGCTTGTTCATCGCTGCCGGCAGAGATCGGTGATACGTAATCCTCCAAGATGCATACGCGGTGCCCGATCCTGTGCGGGTCATCCGGAGGCTACCGGATCGGGAACAAAGAGATCACGGTGACCGAGGAGGCCGTGACGCGGAGAGCGTAGCCCCCCGGACGGCGAGGAGTCTTCGCGCCGCAGTAATGTTCGTCGCGACCGCGAGGAGGACGAGCGCCGGGAAGGCGAGACCCGTCACCAGCCCGATGATGATGACCGCGATCCGCTCCGGCCGGGCGAAAAGCCCGGCCCGGCACTCGACCCCGAGCCCCTCGGCCCGGGCCCGGGCGTAACTGACCATCAGCGACCCGATTGCGGCGAAGAACGCGGCTCCGACGCCCGAGATCGTCCCCGTGGTCGCGTAATACACGACGAGCCCCCCGTAGACCGCCGCCTCGGCGTAGCGGTCCAGGAACGAGTCGAAGAACGCCCCGAATGGAGAAGCGGCGCCGGTCGCCCGGGCAAGCGCCCCGTCGAGGGCGTCAAAGACGCAGGATGCGGCGACGACGAGCCCGGCGAAGAAGAACGATCCCGAGGCACAGAGGACTCCCGCGGCCGCCATCCCGAGAAACCCGAGCAGGGTGAGGGTGTTCGGGGTCGCCCCCGTCCGGGCGATGAGGGCCGCGATCCGCGTGAGCGCCCCGTTCAACCGTCCCCGGAGGTGCTCCTCGATCACCGGCCCGTCACCCCGAAGAGAGCACCCGCGACCGTCCCCGACCATACCATGGCAGGGGATCGTTCCTCCCGGAAGATAATGGTGGCGCTCCCGGCGGCACCACAATGATTATAGTTATAATAATTATATCTATAATCACTATGAGGTTTTACGGCAGGGAGCGCGAGCTCCAGTTAATGGAGCACCTCTACACCCGGACTCCCTCCTTTCTTGTCGTCACCGGCAGACGAAGGGTCGGAAAGACCGAGCTCATCAAGGAGTTCTGCAAAGGAAAACCGACCCTCTACTTCTACGTCGATGGAAACAAGAGCATCGAAGCTCTCATGGAGGAGTTCGGGAGGCTGACGGCAGAGAGACTCAACCTCCCCGGCTACATCAAGATCGACACCCCGGAGACATTCCTTGAGTTCCTCTTCGCTTGTGACCAGCCCCTGGTCGTCGTCTTCGACGAGTTTCAGCGATTCCTGAAGGTCCACCCCTCGTTCATCTCCCAGATGCAACGGTTCTGGGATCAAAAGGGGCGAGATTCGCACCTCTTCGTCATCGTCTCCGGCTCGTCGGTCGGCATGATCCGGGAGATCTTCCTCGGAGGAGACGCTCCCCTCTTCCGGCGCGCCGACAACATCCTGACACTTCGCCCGTTCAAACCCAGAGAATGCCTCGCCATCCTCGAAGACCTGGGGGTGCGGGACCCAGCAGAGCGGCTCGACCTCTACCTCCTCTTCGGTGGGACGATCTACTATTACACCTTTATCGAGAAGTACGAGTGCACCGACCTCGAGACCGCTCTCGACCGACTTGTCCTCGACGACCTCGCTCCACTCCGCCGGGAGATGAGCGATGTCGTGATCGAAGAGTTCGGACGGGAGCACGCCACCTACTACGAGATCCTCGCCGCCATCGCTGAAGGAAAAGAGACCCAGAAGGAGATCGCCGACGTTGTCCGCCTTCCCTCGACCTCGCTCCCGCCGTACCTGCGTGACCTTGTCGACCTCCTCGGGGTCATCGAGTACCGCCTCCCGGTCACCGAAAGAGGGAAGCGTTCGAAGATGGGCAGATACACCTTTGCTGACAACTTCTTCCGGTTTTACGCCCGCTACATATACCGGAACATGAGCCTCTACGAGAGCGGCCGTTTCGACCTCTTAAAAGACCGGATCCTCAGGGAGTGGAAGGGGTTCTCCGGCCAGGCCTTCGAAGAGATGATCCGAACCCTCCTCGCCCGTAACCTCACGGAGCGATACGATGAGATCGGCTCCTGGTGGAACCGCCGGGGGGACGAGATCGACCTCCTCGCCCTCGGCCCGGAAGGAAGCCTCGCCGTTGAGATCAAGAACCGCGACCTCTCCCTCGCCGAGGCGCGTGGTATCCTCACCGCCCTGGAGGAGAAGTTGCCGCTTATAAAAGGCCTCACGAGGCCTGCGATCATCGGTATCGCCGCCCGCACTGTCGAGGGGAAAGAAGTGCTCAGGGCCGGAGGATTCTACGTTATGGACCTCGACGACCTCGGGATCGGGAAGGAGGGGCAAAAGGAAGGAGCGTAACTCACCTGACCGCAAAAAGAGAATGTGTCTAACACGTCTCACCGCAGCCGCAGGTACAGCCCCCCGGCTTGCGGGCGGCGACCTTTATACTCAGGATGCTCTCGCGAAGAGACGCTCTCTCGGACTCACTGAGGGCGGCACCTTCGAGGGTCCTCGCAAGATCCGGCTCGCTCACGATATGCTCGAGCGGGAAGACCGCCTCCCCCTGGACCGTGACCTCCGTAAAGCCTGCATCGGCGATATGGCCGAGATACTCTTCCTTCGGCAGCGCTCCTGCAACGCAGCTGTTGTAGAGGAGCGCCGATTCGCGAAGGGGTGCCGGGAGCGGTGCCGCGAGCACGATATCGGAGACCATGAGCCTCCCGCCGGGGCGGAGGACCCGAAGCGCCTCCCTGAACACCTGCGGTTTGTCGGGCGAGAGGTTGATGACGCAGTTCGAGATGATCACATCGACCGAACTGTCCGCCACCGGCAGGTGCTCGATCTCGCCGAGGCGGAACTCCACGTTCGTGCGGCCGCTCTTCTTCGCGTTCTCCCGCGCTTTATCAAGCATATCGGGCGTCATGTCGACCCCGATGACGCGGCCCGTCGGGCCGACCCGCTCCGCCGCAAGGAAAGAATCGAACCCCGCCCCCGACCCCAGGTCGAGGACGACCTCGCCTTCCCGGAGAGAGGCGAGCGCCACCGGGTTGCCGCACCCGAGCCCCAGGTTTGCCCCCTCCGGCACCTGTTCGAGGTCTTCCTCCGAGTAGCCGAGGTCGAGGCTGACCGACTCGACAGTCCTCCCGGTATTACAGCACCCGATACCGCACCCGCACCCTCCCTGCCGGGCAATCTCCCCGTAGGTGCTTCGCACCTGTTTGCGAATATCTTCCTTCATCGCGATGACTCCTGATCGAGTTCCCTGTCTGCGATCTCCGCCGCCATGGGAGAGAGGAGTGCCGTCACCATACCGTTGAGACAGCTCGCCTTGATCAGCGTGATGCAGCAGACATCGTCCTCCTTTCCCCAGAAGACGACCGCAAGCCGGTCGCCGGGAGTGATCCCCGCACGCTCGCGGATATCCTTCGGGAGCACCACCTGCCCCCGTGCGTCGACGCTCACGACCGCCTCGATCGTGCAGGAGGGGCCCCGCTCAGCGCTCTGCGTGGGTACCATACGGCTCACCGGATAGGGTTGTCGGCGGCAGCATATCAATTTTCGGCCTTGTTGAAACCCTCTCCCGGAGGGTGAATAATCTCCAGATACTTCATATCTCCCGACTCACGCGAAGACGCGAAGAACGCGAAATTTGGATGGATATTACCTGTCTCCCTTCGCGACTTCGCGGCTTCGCGTGAGACCCGCATCGTCCATCCCTATCGGCGACTGAGCGTTATCCAGAGGTTATGGAAAGCATTTCAACAGGGCCCAATTTTCGAAAGTTCTGAAAATTCAGAAAATTCTGCACGCTCAGGGGAGGCACGGTCTCCCGGCGCATCCGGTCTACGAACCGCTCCGCTACACCGGCGAAGAGTTCGCCGACCGCGTCGGCCGAAGGCACCCGGGTGCAGGTCCTCACCTACAGACGGTCTGCTCCTCGGTCGGCCTGCCCGTGAGTTCCTCAAAGTACTCGTGCGCCTCGAGCGCCGCCTTCGCCCCATCACCGGCCGCGACGATGATCTGTTTGGCCTTGACGCAGGTCGCGTCCCCGGCCGCGAAGACCCCGGGAACGCTCGTATGGCCGTTCTCGTCGATGAGGATCTCGTTCTGCTCGTTCAGCGCCACCAGGCCTTTGAGGAACCCGGTGTTCGGCGCAAGCCCGATCGCGAGGAAGAGACCGTCAACGTCGAGGCCCGTCTCCTCCCCGGTCTCGCGGTCGCGGATCGTGATCCCGGTCAGGCCCGCGTCCCCGTGCAGCGCCGTCACCTCGTGGTGGGGGAGGATCCGTATCCCCGCTTCTTTTGCACGCTCGATGTAGACCTCGTCGCAACGGAGGGATCTCCGGACGATCAGGGTCACCGAGTCCGTGAACTTCTTCATCTCGAGCGCGGTCTGGAACGCTGCGTTTCCACCGCCGACGACGGCTACCGGTTTACCGCGATAGAGCGGAGCGTCGCAGATGGCGCAGATCGAGACCCCCTTCCCCATCAGCTGATCCTCACCCAAAAGCCCCAGTTTCTTGGGCTCCTTTCCCGGGGCGAGGATGAGCGTCCGGGAACGGTAGACAGTTCCCGAGGGCGTCCGGGTGAGGAATACCTCACCCTCTTTGCGGACCTCCTCGACACTCTCGAGTTCGAGACGAACCTGGAACCCCCGGACCTGCTCCTCGAACTTCTTGATCAGTTCCTCGCCCGATATCGTTGAAAAACCCATATAGTTCTCGATCGTCCAGCTCCAGGCCGCCTGGCCGCCGACGTTCTCCGCTACGACGACGGTTCTCATGAGTTTGCGGGCACAATAGACCGCTGCCGTCAACCCTGCCGGACCGGCGCCCACGATGACCGCGTCGTGGACCAGCTCCTCAGGCGGTTTCCCGAAGAGCTCGCGGAGCCGCTTTGCATCAAACCCGACGACCACCTCATCGCCGGAGATCGTGACCGGAACCCCCCGCTGCCCCGAGATCTCGATCATCTCCCGGGCCGCCTCGCGGTCCTTCCCGACGTCGACGAGCTCGAACTCGACGTCGTGTTTTCGGAGGAACGCCTGAACCATCCGGCAGTAAGGGCAGTTCTCCGTCGTGTAGACCTTAACGCCTGCCATGAGAGGAGATATCTCGGGAAGAGTATTTAACTTACGGGGGTGCGGTGCAGCGACCCCGGCCACGGCGAGACCGGATCGAAAAGAAGGGGTATTATTGGACTTCGCGGAACATCCGTGCCGGAACCCCGCAGATCGGGCACTTCTCCGGCGCTGCCCCGAGTTCGACGTTGCCGCAGACCGGGCAGAGGAAGATCTTCTCTACGTCGAGGTCTTTTCCTTCCCGGACGGACTCGAGCGCCTGGAGGTAGAGGTTCGCGTGCACCTCTTCGGCCTTCATGGCGTGGGTGAAGACGATTGCGGCCTCGTTCTTCCGCTCGGTCTTCGCCTCGGCGACGTACGGAGGGTACATCTCCATGAACTCATAATTCTCCCCCTCCATCGCACCTTTCAGGTTCTCTTCGGTGCTCCCGACGGCGTTCAGGATGAAGAGAAGGCGTTTCGCGTGGACGGCTTCCGCTTCGCTTGCCGCACGGAAGAGTTTCGCCACCGCGGGATATCCCTCGGCGGCTGCTTTCTCTGCAAAGACCGAGTACTTTCTGTTCGCCTGGGATTCCCCGGCGTACGCATTCTGAGCGTTCTCATCTGTCGGCATAAAAAGATCATTGTGGGACGCGCGTATTAAACCTTTCAGCTCTTCCTCCGGAAACCCTATCTCGCCGGAGCACCCACCCCGGGTTGATGCAGGTCGGGCTGGGCGGAACGCCTGGAGAACGAGAAGACCGGAAGGATACGGGTGCGACCGGCCGGAAGGTGCGGCGGATATTTCTCATCGTCCTCGCCCTGAACCTCGCTGTCGCACTCGCCAAAGCGGTCTTCGGCCTCCTCGCCGGGTCGGTGAGCATGGTGGCCGACGCCGTCCACTCGGGGTTCGATTCCTTCTCGAACGTCGTCGGGTTAGTCGCCCTCCACTTCGCAGGGAGACCTCCCGACCCCGAACACCCCTATGGTCACGGCAAGATAGAGACGCTCGGGACCCTGGTCATCGGGGCGATGCTCCTCCTGACCGCCGCCGGGATCCTTTATGAAGGATATGAGCGGCTCATCGAACCCGTCGCCCCCGATATCACCTCCGTCACCGTCGGGGTCATGCTCGCGACGCTCGTCATCAACATCGCCGTATCCACCTATGAACGGCGGAAGGGAGAGGAGTACCAGAGCCAGATCCTCATCGCCGACTCCCAGCACACGAGAAGCGACGTCTTCGTCTCGATCGCCGTCCTCGGCGGGTTTCTTGCCGTCAGGCTCGGGTTCCCGGCGGCCGACCCGCTCATCGCCTTCGCCATCGGCCTCCTCATCGCGAGGATGGGACTCTCGATCCTTTACGACGCCGCACAGGTTCTCACCGACATGATGGACCTCCCCTGCGACCCGGCGCTCATCGATGTGGTGGTGATGGACGTCCCGGGGGTGACAGGATACCATGACTTTCGGTGCCGGGGAAAACCGGATGAGATTCTCGCCGACATCCACATCGCCGTCGACCCGGCCCTCCCCGTCGCCGGGGCCCATGCGATCTCCGACGAGGTGGAGCGGCGGCTCAAAGAGGCGGTGCCGGGGCTCGTGGAGGTCGTCGTCCATATCGAGCCCGACGAATCACCGTAGGAGCCGCCCGAGTTCGCGGCCCTTCTGATACGCCGCTTCCATCACCTCCGGCCGCGTCGTGATATCCTGGACGGTGTCCATGTCGTTCTGGAGCACCTCGGCCCAGAGGGGGCAGTCGATGATCTCCCCGAACGCCTGCATGGTCGTCCTGACCCCGTCAAAGACGTTCGGGATACTCATCCCTGCGATCGATATAAAGAGCATCCTGCGCTCTTTTCGCCGCTCCGGCGAAATGAACGACTTTCCCCGGTGATATTTTGCCATGTAAAATACCTGGAACCGGTCGATGAACGACTTGAGCCTTCCCGGGACGCCCATCGTCATCACCGGGGTCGCCACGATCAGGCCGTCCATCTTCCGGAACTTCCGGAAGACCTCCGTCATCTCGTCCTCGATCAGGCAGGTATCGCTCTCTTTGCACTGGAAGAACTCCATGCAGGGCAGGACGTCCATCTGCGCGACCTCGATCTTCTCAACCCGGACACCCTCCTCCTCCACGCCCCGGATGGCCTCGTCGAGGAGGCGGGCGGTGTTCCCTTCGAGGATCGGGCTCCCGAGCAGCGCGATAACAGTCTTCGGCATGATGCAGGGTTGTCCACGACCCTATTAATAGGGTTCGGGCCCCTCCGGCACGGGCCCGGATAACCGGCCGGACCGGCCCCTTGCCCGGGTGGCAACTGCTAAATACCTTGGAATGATAGTATCGATCTGGTGATTTACTGTGGTCGAACCAGGAACCAGTAAAACGGCAAAGGCAGGAGAGAAACCGGGCCCGGGTCGCTACATCTGTATCGACTGCGGCCAGGAACTCCGCATCGACAGCACCGACGCAGACCTCGTCAAGTGCCCGACCTGCGCCTGCGAGATGTATAACTGCTTCCCGATGACTCACATCCGGCCGGATATCAAGACCCCGGAAGACGTCATGAACCCCCCGAAGAGGAAGTGATCGGGATCATAGGAAGGTGAGACGGAATGGTGAATGTATCAGCAAAAGGCGAGATCTACCACTGCGAGATCTGCGGAAATGTGGTCCAGGTGCTGGAGGCCGGCGGCGGCGAACTGGTCTGCTGCGGCGAACCGATGGTGCTTCAGGAGTGATGAGCGTGGACGAGAACCAGAAGAGTCTGGAGGGAAAGATCGGGAAAGTGCCCGAGATCTTCAAGGAGCTGAAACATACCGACCCTGACCTCTATGGCAGTGTCATGGGGCTCGATCAGGTGATCTGGGCCGACGGCGCCCTCTCGAGACAGACGAAGAAGGTCATCGCGATCGCGATCGCGGCCGCGCTCCGGGACGGGCACGCCGTCCGGGCGCAGATGGCCGGTGCCAAGAACCTTGGCGTATCGAAGGAGGAGATCGAGGAAGGGCTCAGGGTCGCGTTCCTGCTCTCGGGGATGCCGGCCTACGTCCACGGCAAGACCGCCCTCGAAGAGTACATGGGCAACCGCCCGAAGAAGTGATACCATGGAACCTGAAGAAGTTATCCAGATGCCGGTCATCGGCGAGAAAGCACCGGAGTTTGACGCGCTGACCACCCACGGGCGCCTGAAACTCTCGGACCTCAAGGGGAAGTGGGTCATCCTCTTCTCCCATCCGGCCGATTTCACGCCGGTCTGCACGACGGAGTTCATGGCGTTCGCCGCGATCGCCAATGAGCTCAAGGAACTGAACGTCCAGCTCATCGGCCTCTCGATCGACAGCGTCCACTCACACCTTGCCTGGGTTCGGAACATCAAGGAGAAGATGGGCGTCGAGATCCCGTTCCCGATCATCGCCGACCTCGACATGAAGGTCGCCAAAACCTACGGGATGCTCCACCCCGCCCAGAGCAGCACATCCACCATCAGGACGGTCTTCTTCATCGACGACAAGGGGATCATGCGCGCCATGCTCTACTACCCGATGTCGAGCGGCCGTTCGATGCCCGAGATCATCAGGCTCATAAAGGCCCTCCAGACCGCCGACAAGCACGGCGTCGCGACGCCGGCAAACTGGCAGCCCGGCGAGAAGGTGATCGTCCCGGCGCCGTCGACCCCCGAGGGGATCGAGAAGCGGATGAAGGAAGGCTACGAGTGCAAAGACTGGTACCTCTGCTTCAAGAACCTCTGAAATCTCTCTTTTTTCTCGAACCGTCGCCTAACCGGTGCAGTGGAACCGAGAAGGCCAGAGACCGCCGGACAGACCAGGGGTCGACTTCGGTACATTAATGATGCCGGAACCCCAAAACTACCTATATTCGGGGTTTTCCGGGCAGACGCCCGGCGTTTTCCCTGCGAGGAGTCCTGTGGATGTTTGAGAAGACACTGATTCCGGTCGCCTACGGAGAGAGGCCTGAAGAGGTGAAGAAGGCCGGAAGGCTCCTCAAAAGTCTCGGGGCGAGATCGGTCTGCCTCTACCACGTGAACGAACCAGGTTCGTTCTTCAGCGGAGCCGACCTCTCGTGGCTCACGCTTCTATCAGAAGAGCTCGAGGAAACGGGGCTTGTTGTGGAGATTAAGACGGGAGAAGGCCACATCGCCTCGACGATCGCGGAGACGGCGCTCCTCGAGGGTGTCGACGGCATCTACCTGAAAGCAAAGCGGCGGTGGCATATCGAGACGATGCTCCTCGGGAGCATCTCGCAGGATCTCCTCCGGCTTGCCGACGTTCCCGTATTCGTCCACAAAGCCCGACCCCGTCTCTCAGACGATGGGACGGAACCGGACTCGAGCGACCTCAGGATCCTCTACGCGACCGACCTCGATGAGGCGTCCGCCCGCCTGCTTCCCTACGTGATGGAGTTCCAGGGAGCCTGGTGCCACGTCCTCCACATCAGAGGAAGGATGGCCGATCCGATCACAGAACGGGCGAGGCGCGAGGCCGTTGATGGAGAACTGCAGGCGGTGGCAGAAGAACTCCGCCCGTACTATGAGCGTGTCACCATTGAGGCACGGATAGGAAATCCTGCCTCAGAGGTGCTCCACGTCTCCAACCAGATCGAGGCTGACATTGTCGCCCTCGGGAGGAAGAGCCCGGCGTTTCTCTCCGCCCCGATGGGGGCCATAGCGGAGCGGATCGTGATCGGATCGAGGGCTTCGATATTCCTCGTGCCGCAACCGGGGGGGCGCAATGCTTCGTGAGTACCTCAGGAGGGAGGCGGTCTTCCTCCTCTCCGCCGGGATCATCCTCCTCTTCATAGGGTTCGGGATCGCGCGGCCCAACCTCCTTGATTCGGCCTCATCCGCGGTTCACGCCGCGATCCTCGACAACTTCAGCTGGCTCTACCTCATATCGGCCTTCTTCTTCCTCGTCTTCGTGCTGGCCCTCGCATTCTCGCGCTACGGGACGATAAAACTCGGCCGCGACACCGATAAGCCGCAGTACGGGTTCTTTGGCTGGGTCGCGATGCTCTTTGCCACCGGGATGGGGATCGGACTCCTCTTCTGGGGTGTCTCTGAACCACTCGTCCACTTTCTCCAGCCGCCCCCATTCATAGAAGCCGCATCGCCCGACGCCGCCGCGTTCGCCATGCGCTACGCGTTCTTCCACTGGGGGATCCATCCGTGGGCGATCTACTCGATCGTCGGCCTCGCCGTCGCCTACTTCTCGTTCCGGCGCGGAATGCCCGGCCTCATCAGCTCCTGCTTCTACCCGATCCTCGGCGAGGGGATCTATGGGCCCGCCGGGAAGATGGTTGACGTGCTCGCGGTCTTTGCGACGGTCTTCGGGACCGCGACGTCGCTCGGGTTCGGCGCCCTCCAGATCCACAGCGGGCTCACCCATCTCTACGGGATCTCGTCCGCCATCTCCGTCACCATCGGGATCGTCGTCATCGCAACGGCACTCTTCATGGCATCCGCGATCCTCGGGGTGGAGAAAGGTGTCCAGGTCCTCTCGAAGTTCAACATCGTCCTTGCGGTAGCGCTCCTCCTCGCCATCCTGACCCTCGGCCCGGCGCCCTACATCCTTAATGTCTTCACCTCCGCCCTCGGTGGCTACGTCAACAACATCATCGACCTGAGCCTCCAGTCTTACCCGTTTGCGGGGTTCGAGTGGAGCAGGGACTGGACGGTCTTTTACTGGGCGTGGTGGATCTCGTGGTCGCCGTTCGTGGGGCTCTTCATCGCCCGCATCTCCCGGGGGCGGACCATCCGGGAGTTTGTTTTGACCGTTCTCACCATCCCGACCCTCTTTACGCTCGTCTGGTTCGCGATCTTCGGGGGGTCGGCGCTGCACCTCGAACTCGACCGGGGTGCGAACCTCGCCGCCGTCGCAGGAGAGGACGTCTCGCTTGCCCTCTTCGCGTTCCTTGAATACTATCCGTTCGCAGGGCTCCTCTCGATCGCCGCGATCTTCATCCTGCTCGTCTTCTTTGTCACATCCGCGGATTCCGCGACGGTCGTCCTCGGCTCGCTCACATCAGGCGGGGGTCTGGCCGTCCCGGTCTACAAGAAGGTCGTCTGGGGGCTCTCCCTCTCCACAGTCGCGATCGTTCTCCTCATCACCGGCGGGCTCTCGTCTCTCCAGGCGATGGCGATCCTCTCGGCATTCCCGTTCATGCTCGTGATGATCGCACTCTGCTACACGCTCGCGATCGGGTTGTCACAGGAGAATGTGTAGCGGAGGGGGAGTCCCGGCACGTTTTTACACTTCAGCCGGACAATACTTCCTATATGACCATCGACGTCCTCGCGTTCGCGACCTCCCCCCGCCGCCACGGCAACTCCGAGACCCTGCTCGACTGGGTGCTCGCGGCGATGGCGGAGGAGGGGGCTGCGACCGAGAAGATCGCCGTCACCGAGGCCGATATCCGGCCGTGTAAGGGGTGCAACCTCTGCGAGAAACTCGACCGCTGCGTCCAGCGGGACTACATGGACTACGTCTACGACCGGATCGTTGCGGCCGACTGCATCATCCTCGCGGCTCCGATCTACTGCATGGGGCTCCCGGCACAGGCAAAGGCGCTGGTCGACCGGGCACAGGTCTTCCGCTCCCGGAAGTACGTCCTCCATCTCCCGGTCGTCCCGCCCGAGCGGAAGGGGAAGCGGGTCGGGATCTTCCTCTCGACCGCCGGGCAGAACTGGGACTACGTCTTCGACGCGGCGATCCCCTCGGTGAAGTGCTTCTTTCACGTTGCCGACGTCCGAAACAAGGACCTCCGCTACCTGATGGTGAACGGCGTCGACGAGAAGGGCGCGATCGAGCGCCACCCGACCGCGAAGGCCGACGCAGAGGCTCTCGCCCGGGAGGTTGTCGTGCACCTGCGGGAGGTCGGGGTGGCATGACGGTAAAAGTCCTCGGGATCTCCGGGAGCCCCCGGCGGCACGGGAACACCGAGACGCTGCTCGATGCCGTCCTCGAGGGTGCCCGGGAGGCGGGGGGAGAGGTCGAGAAGGTCGTCCTCCGGTCGCTCGACTACACCTCGTGCCGGGGGTGCAACGCCTGTCACAAGACAGGTGTCTGCATCATAAAAGACGACCTCACAGTGGTTTTTGAGAAGATCGGCGATGCCGACGCCCTGGTCCTCGCGTCGCCCATCTACTCGATGGGGATCACGGCGGAGACGAAGGGGCTGATCGACCGCGCGCAGTACCTCTGGGCGCGCAAGTTCATCCTGAAGAACCTCTACTACGCACCCGACCACGCCCGCCGCCACAAGGGGATATTCGTCTCGACCGCGGGACTCGGGTGGGAGAATGTCTTTGATGCGGCGTTTCCCGCCGTCACCGCCTTCTTCAACACCACCGGGTTCGAGTACTGGGACAACGTCATCGCAAACGACCTCGACCGCTACGGGGGGATCGCGGGGCATCCGACAGCACTCGCGGAGGCACGGAAGAAGGGGGGGGACGTGGTCGACCTTCTCGGTGGACGGGAGTGTGCGGAGGACGCAAGACCCTGATACCCCGGTATGCCAGGGTGAATATCATTTCCACGGCACCGTACGCATGCGATGACGCCCACCGCCGCCGGGCGCACAGAGCAACAATTCTTTCCCGCCGCTCTGCAACCGTAACAGATTAATACTCCCGTATAATTCCATCCTGTATCAACCTATACCTCAGGGTAGCAGGAGGATACACGTATGACCCCCGCCGAGCCGTCGGAGTGTCTCTACGGCGCGCAGCCGGACTACCGGATACTGGAGGGTATACAGGACGCGGTCCTGGTTCTCGATGAGGACGGCCGCGTAATCTGGGCGAATGCGGGGTTCGCGCGGCTCTCGGGGTACACATCCACCGAGATAGCCGGGACAGAGCGGTTCTTCGATCTTATACCATCCGAAGACGAACGCCGGCGGCTGCAGGAATACAACGCTCTCCGGCGAGAGGATCCACTTGCAACGCCGGAGAACTACTCCATCTCGTTTCTCGATCGTTCCGGCAACGTCCACATCGTCGAGATCGCCATCGGCCTGATCCCCGGGACAGCCCGTTCGGTGATCGTGCTCAGCGACGTTACCGGGCAGAACCGCGGGGAGCAGGCGCTCCAGATCACGGAGGCGCGTACCGAGATCACGGAATGGAAGAAGGCGGAGCGAGAACTCCTGATCGGGAGGATGGCGGTGGAGTCGTCGTTTGCCGCCATCGCCATCGCCGACCTCGACGGCTACATCACGCACGTCAACCCGGCGCTGCTCGCGCTGGGCGGGCTGACCGACCCGGGAGAGGTAATCGGGCGGCATATCACGGAGTTCTGGGTGGACCCGGCCAGGGTCGAGAGGGTGCTTGCGAAGTTTGCGGAGCGCGGCAGGTGCAACGGGAAACTGGTCGGCAGAAAGGCTGACGGGACGGAATTTACCGCTCATATCACCGCGGCTCTCCTCAGGGACGACTCAGGAAACCCGATCTGCATCATGGCCACCGCCGTCGATATCAGCAAGGAGATGCAGATGGCCCGGGCGCTCCGGGAGAGCGAAGAGCGCTACCGGACGCTTACGGAACTGGCGCCGGACGTCATATTCCTCATCGATACCGAGGGGAACGCCCTCTACGTGAACAGTGCCGGCGGCCGCCTGCTCGGCGTGGACCCGGAGGGACTGCGGAGTAAGAACCACAGGGAGGTCTTCCCGCCCGATGTCACGAAGAGATGGCTCTCGATGATCCGGACGATAGCGGCGTCTCCCGGGGAGACCCTCACCGAAGAGACCCATCTCCCGGGGGACGGCGGAGGCATCTGGCTTGAGACGCATCTCTTCCCGATGGCAGAACGCGACGGTGCCGTCCGGCGGCTGCTCGGGATCAGCCGCGACGTCACCGGCCGGAAACGGGCGGAAGAGCAACTCCGGTTCCAGGCCCAGGTGCTCTCGCAGGTGGAGGATGCCGTGATCGCGGCCGACACGGATGAGAGGATCACCTACATGAACCGGGCAGCGGAGCGGCTCTACGGCGTTCCTTCCGGCGAGGCTCTCGGGAGATCCACCTCAGAACTCTTCACCATCGGGTGGCTCCGCCCGGGCGACGAAGAGGCGGCGAAGAATGCCCTCCGCTCATCCGGAACCTGGCGCGGTGTCGTCGGTCACCGGAAGAGAGATGGAGAGGTAATATCCGTCGACGAGACGCTCAGCACCTTAACCGACGATTCCGGACGGGTTACCGGGACGCTCCACTCCCTCCGCGACGTTACCGGGCAGCGGCAGGCCGAACTCGAACTCCGGATCAAGGATATGGCAATAGCGTCGGCGCTCGAAGGCATCTCTCTCTCCGACTACGACGGAAGGATCATCTACGCCAACCGCGCCTCCCTCGCCATACACGGGTGGGAGGAGGAGGAGATCATCGGGCAGCACGTCTCGGTGCTCTGGGCCGACCCGGGAGAGATGAACCAGATCGGAGAGAAACTCATCCGGGACGGCGCCTGGTCGGGCGAGGTGAAATCGCGACGAAAAGACGGCTCGACCTTCCCCATGCAGCTCTTCCTCTCTGTCGTCACCGATGAAGCGGGCAGGCGGATCTGCACGATGGGGTCGGGGATCGAGATCACCGAACGCAAGCAGGCCGAGCAGGAACTCCGGATCAGGGATATGGCGATAGCGTCATCATTGAGCGCGTTCGCCGTCGCCGACCTCGACGGCCGCCTGATCTACGTCAACCGGGCGTTTCTCTCCATGTGGGGCTACGACTCCCCGACCGAGGTGATCGGGAAGCGGGTCACGGAACTCTGGCAGAACGAGGAAGAGAGCCGAAGTGCGTTTGAGAACGTCGTCCGCACCGGCAGGCACACCGGAGAACGGATCGGCAGAAGGCGGGATGAAACGACGTTTTATGCCATGTTCTCCGGAAGCCTGGTCAGGGACGGCGACGGAGTTCCCCTCTGCATCACGGCTTCGCTCACCGACATCACCAGCCAGAAACAGGCCGAGGCGGAGATCCAGGCCCATAACCGGGAACTCTCGATCCTGAACAGGATCATCGGGGTATCGGCGTCCGCAACGGATGTCGATGAGGTCCTGGAACGGGTGCTCGCGGCGATCCTCTCCCTCCTCGATCTCTCCGGCGGCGGCATCTACCTGATCGAACCGGGGAGGGAGAGAGCGCGGCTCGTCTGCGTGCAGAGTCTTCCTGATGGCTTTTCTCCGCAGCCGTGCATCCCCGACATCACCGTGCAGCCCTACGTGGAGGTGCTGGTGGCAGGAAACCCCCTCTTCTTCGACGATCACCCGGATCTCCGCTACCCGGGGGAGGGGACACCGCACCAGTATGCGAGCATCCCGATCACGGCGCACGGGAAGGTCATTGGGGCGCTGAATGTGGTCTCCGGGGAGGGCAAGCGGTTCACCGCCGCCGACCGCTCCATCCTTACGGCCATCGGAAGGGAGATCGGCACCTCCGTCGAGCGCACCCTGCTGATCCGGCAGCTTGAGATGGCCGAACGGGAGGCAAACCTCTACCTCGACATCCTCGGCCATGACATCAGGAACGCCGAGAACGTCTCGGGCCTCTACGCCGATCTCCTCGTCGATATGCTCGAAGGGAAAGGAAGAGACCACGCACAGAAACTTCAGAGCAGTATCCGCAAAAGCGTCGAGATTCTGCGGAACGTCTCGACAATCCGCCGGATCCACAAGGAATCGGCGGTGCTCGTTCCGGTAGACCTCGACGGGGTTATCCGGGACGAGATCGCGATCTTCCCCGGGAGCCGGATCCGTTACGGCGGCACGAATCTCGCGGTCATGGCCGACGCGCTCCTTCCCGAGGTCTTCACGAACCTGATCGGGAACGCCATCAAGTTCGGGGGAGCGGAGGTCGAGGTCACCATCCGGGTGGAGGAGAACGACGGCGAGGTCATGGTTGTTGTCGAGGACACCGGGCCGGGGATTCCCGATGCGATGAAAGACGCCATATTCATGCGATTCGGGCAGAGCCGGAACTGCAAAAGCGGCCAGGGTCTCGGGCTCTATATCACCCGGATGCTGATTACGCGTTACGGCGGCCGGGTATGGGTCGGCGACCGGGCGCCGGGCCGGCCGGAGTGCGGCGCGGTGTTCCGGTTCACGCTGAAGAAGGCCTGAAAAAGTGGTTGCTCAGAGGAGGAGCGACCAGACGAGGAGCCCGAGCGAGGCGATCATAAGGACCGCGAAGATGACCGGGTTCCAGGAGAGAACCTTGCGGCCGTCGAGAACGCTGATCGGAAGCATGTTGAAGGTCGCGATCATCGCGTTGATCCGGAGCCCGATTGAGCCCACTTCACTGAGGAACCCGCCGCCGGATAGAAGCACGAGAGCCGCGAAAGGTATGCAGAGGAGGAGGTTCGTGATCGGGCCTGCCGCCGATATCCGTCCGTTCTCCGTCCGGGTAGGGTTTCCGTTGATGTAGGTTGCTCCCGGCACTGCGAAGACAACTTGGACGAGCGCTGCCATCACAACAGCGACGAGGAGCATCTGGTTGTCCTTCTGGAACTCCGCCCAGTAACCGTAGCGCATCGCGGCGAACTTATGCGCCAGCTCGTGCAGGACGAAGGCGACGCCCACCGTGACGAGCGACATCACGAAGTAGAAGACGAGCCCGATCGGGTCCACGCCGCCCCGGATGTAGATCAGGGTGAAGGCGATCGATATGGCGAGCCACGCGATCAGGAGGTCCCGACGTTCGCGTAGCGGTATTCGTTCCAGCATTCGGTATCAGGTTTGTTCCGGCACGGTAATATCTTTCTCCCCGGGTGGGCCCGTCAGGTTTATTCCCCGGCCGCGGCCTATCATGTAGTATGACTCTGGATGCCGTCAGGAACGAGATCCGCGAGATCGATGAACGGATCATCGACCTCATCGCACAGCGGCAGAGGCTGGCGGTGAGGATCGCCCGGATCAAGCAGGAGGAGGGGCTTTCCATCCACGATCCAGCGCAACGAAAGGCGGTCCTCGACCGGGTCTTCGCCTACGCCGTCGAGAGCCGGATCGACCCGGTCGCCGTCAGGAGCATCTTCGAGCTCCTGGTCGGGATGAGCGAGGAGCGGCAGCGGGGATGCAGCGGCGACGGCAACCTGCCGTGAGAGGGAAGGTACGGGTTTCCGGGATCCAGGGGCAAGCCCCGGGCCCTGCGGTACGGTCTGAAGAAAAAGGGGTTATAGGGTGAGCATCGTCCCGACGCCCAGGTCGGTGAAGAGTTCGAGGAGCAGGTTGTGCTCCTTGTTGCCGTTCACGACGTGGGCGCTCGTGACGCCGCTCCGGACCGCCTTCATGCACCCGTCGAGCTTCGGGATCATCCCGCCGGCGATGATCCCCTCGCCGATCATCGCCTCCGCTTCAGCGAGCGAGAGGCGGTGATAGACCATCGTCCGTTCGGCGTTCATCACGCCGTCGACGTCTGTGAGGTTGATCAACTTGAAGGCCTTGAGAGCGATCGCGATCTCCGCGGCCGCCGTATCGGCGTTGATGTTCAGGTTCCGGCCCTGCCGGTCGAGGGCGATCGGGGCCACGACCGGGATATAGTTCTGGGTGAGGAGGCCGTTGAGCAACTCGGGGTCGACCTCCTCGATCTCGCCGACCATGCCGAGGTCCACCTCCTCGACGGTCTCCCCGACCTTCACCCGCTGGGGCTCCATCTTCCGGGCGATGAGGAGGTTGCCGTCGTTGCCGGAGATCCCGACCGCCCGGGTGCCGCAGTTTGCGATGAGGGCGACGATCCCGGCGTTGATCTTGCCCACCAGGACCATCTGGGCGATCTCGAGCGTCTCGGCGTCGGTGATCCGGAGGCCGCCGACGAATCTGGGTTCTTTCCCCATCGCCTGCATCTTCGCGGTGATCTCGGGGCCGCCGCCGTGAACCAGGACGACCTTCATCCCCACGTAGCGCAGGAGGACGGCGTCCCGGATCACGGTATTCAGGATGTTCTGGTCGACCATCGCGTGGCCGCCGAGTTTGATCACGATCGTCTTGCCGTAAAACTTCTGGATATAAGGGAGTGCCTCCATCAGCACGTCTTCTCGTTTCATGTCGTGTACTTCCCGTTGATCTCCACGTACTTCTCCGTGAGGTCGCACCCCCACGCCGTTGCTAATCCGTCGCCCGCGGCGAGGTCGAGGTCGAACGCGACCGTGCTTCCCCGCATCGCGGCCTTCGCCTGCACGAGATCGGCGACGATCTCGCCGCGGAGGACGAGCGGCGTATCCCCGACCGAGAGCGAGACGGCGTAGGGGTCGAACGCCACGCCGGCCCTCCCTGCGGCCGCGACCACCCTCCCCCAGTTCGGGTCTTCGCCGTAGATCGCGGTCTTGACGAGCGGGGAGGCGACGACCGTCCGTGCCACCTCTGCGGCGGCGTCCTCATCGGGAGCGCCGCGGACGGTCACCTCGAGGAGTTTCGTCGCCCCCTCGCCGTCGCGGGCGATCTGGACGGCAAGGTCGCGGCAGACGGCCTCGATGGCGGTTGCGAGCTCGGCACGGTCCACCTTCCCGGCGGCGCCGGTCGCGGTGCAGAAGGCGACGTCGTTCGTGCTCGTGTCGCCGTCGACGACGACCCGGTTGAACGACCGCCGGGTCGCCGTGCGGAGGATATCCTGCAGCACTGGTCCCTCGACCTCGGCGTCCGTATAGAGGAACGCGAGCATCGTCCCCATGTTCGGGGCGATCATCCCGCTCCCCTTGGTGATCCCACCGACGGCAAACGTCTCCGTCTCGACGAGGGCGTGTTTAGGGAAGGTGTCGGTCGTCATGATCGCCCGTGCCGCCGCGTCCTCGGCATCGGCACTATGGGCAAGGAGCGGCGCGACCCGCCCGCACTGATCCGTTATGAGCGGGAGGTTGAGGTAGCGCCCGATCACCCCGGTGCTCGCGACACCGACCGACTCCGCATCGAGGCCGAGCGCTCCGCCCGCGATCTCGCACATCTCCACGGCGTCGCGGTAGCCCCGCTCGCCGGTGTAGGCGTTCGCGCACCCGCTGTTGACGACGACGGCGTCGAGAGTCCCCCGGCGCATCCGCTCCATCATCACCTCGACCGGGGCCGCCCGGGCCCGGTTCGTGGTGAAGACCCCGGCCGCGGTCCCGCTCGCCCGGATCAGGGCGAGCCCGTATTTCCCTTCCTTGATCCCGGCGGCGCTGACGCCCTCGACTCCACATATACTCTTCATGACCCCTCCTCCGAAGACATCCCGATACCCCGGACGATATCCGCCCGGGTGACGATCCCGACCAGCCGCCCGTCGCGGAGGACCGGGAGGCGGGCGATCCCCTCGTGGAGCATCTGGGATGCCGCATCGGTGATATCGGCATCCTCGTCGATGGCGACGACCGGGCTGCTCATCACGCGCCGGACCTCCAGGCTCCCGATATCGGTGAGCGCCCGCTTCGTCTTCTCCCAGTTGATGAACTCCCTGACCGGGACCTCGATGATCTCGAGCGGCGAGGGGAGCCAGAGGTCGTCGGAGATCTCGCCGACATCGAGGAGCGAGAGGATGTCCGTCTCGGTGACGATACCCGCCACCCGGTCGCCGTCCATCACGGGGAGCCCGCCGATATGGTACTTCCTGAGCAGTCCCGCCGCTTCGCTCACCGGCGAGTCGACCCGGACGGTCACCGGGTCCGGAGTCATGATCTCCCTGACAAGCATTGCCATCTCATCACCTCAGGGGAGCATCCCGGCGGAGCGGAGCCCGGTGTCTTCCGCAAACCCGCACATCAGGTTCATGTTCTGGATCGCCTGGCCGCTCGCGCCCTTGACCAGGTTGTCGATCGCCGAGACCGCGACGACCCGGTCGCCCTCGCTCTCGACGGCGACGTCGCAGAAGTTCGTCCCGCGGACGGCCGCAAGGGTCGGCCGCTGGTAGCGGACGAAGAACTCGTCGGCGTAGAACTTCCGGTAGAGCGCCTCGACCTCCTTCTGCTCCATCGGCTCATCGAGGAGGATGTGGGCCGTCGTCAGGATGCCCCGGTTCACCGGGAGGAGGTGGGGCGTGAAGTAGCACCGGGCGGTCGAGCCGAGCCGGGCGACCTCCTGCTTCATCTCCACGAGGTGCCGGTGGGTCGTCCACTTATAGGCGCTGAAGTTGTCGCCGACATTCGCGTAGTGGGTGGTCGCGGAGGGGGTGTTCCCCGCGCCCGAGACCCCGGTCTTCGAGTCGTAGATGATGGTGTGGGCGAGTTTCGCGAGCGGCGCCGCCGCAAGCGTCGCACCGGTCGGGAAGCAGCCCGGGTTCGCGACGAAGGCGGCTCCCCTGACCTCTTCCCGGTGGAGTTCGGGGATGCCGTAGGGCGCCTCGAAGTAGGCCGTATGGGTCACGCCGTAGGTCTTCTCGTAGACATCCTTCGCAAGACGGTAGTCAGCCGAGAGGTCGACGGTCTTTATCCCCCGCTCCGCAAGCGTCCCGGCAACCTTCATCGCTGCCGTGTGGGGGACAGCGAGGAAGGCGAAGTCGGCATCGATATCGCCGGCCTCGGTGTTCCGAAAGACGAGATCGGTCAGCCCCAGGAGATGGGGGTGCACCGAGGCGACGGGGGTGCCGTCCAACTTCCGGGATGTCGCGGCGACGACGTCCGCGGACGGGTGCTGCAGCAGGAGCCGCATCAGTTCGCCCCCGGTGTATCCGGATGCACCGATGATCGCAATTTCCATAAGAGAGAGGTGTCTTTTATAGAATCTTAAGGCTTTGGGGCTGAAGGGGCGAAGCGGGAAGTTCCCGGCCTTTAGGCCGGGGATGAAAGCGGAGCCATCCATCTTCCACTTTCGCCCTGCACGGATCACGTATATCTTCTTTCGGATAAACTCTCTCGTTGTCTATGCTTATTTCCTACAAGTATCGAGCGTATCCAGATGCAACCGCTGAGGCGCGATTGAATACCGCACTCGATACCTGTCGGTGGCTCTACAACAAACTCCTCGAAGAGTGCACTACCGCACGAGAGGCCGGGATCACTCCGGCGATGCGAGGAATGCAGGCGCGGATCGTCACGTTGAAAGAGAAGAACCCATTTCTAAAGGACGTGTACTCCAAAGTGCTTCAGATGGTGAACTACACTCTCTGGAGTAACATCCGTGCTCTGTCGCAGACAAAGAAGAGAGGACGCACGATCGGCAAACTCCGGTTCAAGAGTGCATCCCGGTACCGCACACTCAACTACAACCAGTCCGGGTTCAAGATCGACCGTGGACATCGTTCGATCACGTTCTCGAAGGTCGGGACAGTCCCATTCAAGATGCACCGACCATACTCGGGGGAGGTGAAGGGCATCCTGATCACCCGTTCTGGTGATAGATGGTACGTGATCATCCAGGCAGAGCGGGGGCCTTCTGAATCAAAGCGTGAAGGGCGGTCTGTCGGGATCGATGTTGGTCTGAACGCATTTGCGGTCGATAGCGACGGCGCGGTAATTGAGAACCCTCGGTTCTATGAGCACTCGCTCGACCGGATCAGGAAATTACAGCAGAATATTGCCCGGAAACAACGGTTCTCGAAAAATTGGGAGAAGACAAAAAGAAAACTGGAGGAGGTGTATGAGCATATCACGAACCAGAAGAACGATTTCCTGCACAAACTCTCCCGCCAGTATGTTGACGCCTACGTAGCGATCTGCGTCGAAGACCTGAATATCAAGGAACTGAAAGAGAACGGCAAATCGTGCGGGCTTCGGAGAAGTATCCACAGTGCGTCATGGGGACGATTCTATTCTTACCTCTCGTACAAGGCTGAAAGTGCCGGTACGAACTTCATTCAAATCGATCCCCGGAATACAACGCAGATGTGTTCAAACTGCGGAAGTATCGTGAAAAAGGATCTCTCTGTGAGAGTCCACGATTGCCCATATTGTGGGTTTGTTGCCGATAGAGATTACAATGCGGCGGTGAATATCCACCGCGTGGGGATGGAACAGCCCTTTGAGCCTGGGGAGCCAATACCGCTACATCACGTTTCTGTGATGCAAGTGTTGGCCATGAAACAGGAAGCCCCGCCCGAGAGCGCTGGGTAGTTCACGGCTTTGTGGTGCAGCGTTCGTAGAGGCGGGCGGCCACGGACTCGATCTCGTCTCTTCCCTCGAGTCCTTCGAGGAGATCCTGCGGGAGGGCGGATCTCCCGTAGACGGCGCCCGCGTATGCGCCGCAGATGAGCGCGATGGTATCGGTGTTCCCCCCTACGTGCGCCGCGGTGGTGAGGAGGGCGGTGACGTCCTTGATCCGGCTGATCAGGAAGAAGGCGAGCGGGACGGTCTGGTAGACGGTGACGTCGTTTCCGATCACCGAGAGGGCGCTCTCGAGGCTGATCCCCTCGTCTGCGAGGCGGACGGCGTCGCGGATCTTGTTGCCGAGGGCGACGTCTTCGAGGCTCGCATGCTTCCCGGCAAGAGCGAGGGCGTCCGAACGGCCGCGGACGGCGTGGTGGACGAGCATCGCGACGGTGACCGCTCCCGCGTGGGCCGCCGGGTGGGTGTGGGTGATGCTGCAGGCCTGGACCACCCGCTCGGTGACGTCGATGGGGTCGCCGTAGAGGAGGCCGAACGGGACGGCGATCCCGGTGCAGCCTGCCGTGTTGGAGGCGACACCGCCCGGTTTGCCGGAGAGGAGGAGGTGGCGGCACGCGGCGTCCACAGCGCCGTCGGGAAACCGGAGTTCCTCGTGCATGTACATCTTCGCAAGGGCGGCCGCGTAGGCACTCTCCGAGTAGGTGCCGTCGGCGAGCATCCCGGCCATAAGAAGCATCATCTGGGTGTCGTCGGTGAACTGTCCGGGTTTCAGCCCGGCGTTCGGGTGTCCCCGCCAGGCACGGCGGTAGCCCTCGTGGAGGCGCTGGAAGTCGGGCGGCGTACTCTCCCGCGCCATGCCGAGCGCGTCCCCGATGGCGGCCCCGAGGAGGCAGCCCTTGAACTGGTCGAGCATTTACGTAGTATCTACGTAAGGTTGGTCTTAAGGGTTGTTGTTCGACGCGCGGGGAGAACGGGGGCGGGCCGGGTTTATCTCCGGCCCTCCGTTTTATGCCCATCCAGACTGCGCATCACGATGCCCATAATCAGGCAGATGACCGCTGTACCGAAGAGAACCTCCAGGTACAGCCCGGCCTGCAACCCTAAAGAGAAGAACCCCTCATACCCGGGCACCCCGGCGGTTCCGATCGCCTCTGCAAGAGCATCGAAGAGTATGCCGAGGAAGGGCAATTTTTCCGCGAAGACTGGCGGTGCGGAGCCGGGTAGTTTATCGGGACCCACGAGTTGGGCAATCAGGAACGGCACCTGGAGCAGCGATCCGGCTGCAGCACATAGTCTTCTGCCGTTCATAGCAACGTTTCCGAACAGAAAATACGCTGTCGCCACGGCAGATGCCGAGACCGTAACCATCGAGAGCAGGATTATCCCGGATACCAGCGGGCCGGCGGGAGCGCCTGCGTAAACCGTGGCGATCGTGCCGGACGCCACCGCCACGATCCCTATCCCGAGCGAAACCGCCGGGCGCCGCTTTTCCTGTCCCAGCTTCCCGACCAGGGTTATGAGAGCGAACGGCCACGCGAGGACGAAGGCGACGGCCGGAAAGATGAGCAGACTCACGGCGCGTCCTTCCCGCGGGACCTCCGGACGAGGAAGTACCCAACCGCGAGCGCGATCACGGCCCCGAGAGCACACCCGAGGAGCACGGGGTTGTAGAAGATGGTGGACGCACTTTCGGAACCGTGATACGTCGTCGTATCTGCGGGATCCGCAAGGACGGTTTGCCGGGCATTCTCCAGATCGGCTGCCGATGCCCCACCGCTTGTCGGGTCGGCCTGCACGTCTCCACCCGGGGCCGTGGCTGCATGCGCAATACCGCTGCCGGCCAGGATGAAGAGCAGCAGAGCGATGCTGATCAACCCTCTCCGGCCGGTATTATTCATGAATCGTCTTTCGTTCATCGATCTTCTCACCTGCCGGCGCGTCCCGGGATACCGATCCCGGTATTCACGGTGGAGACGTCGACGCTCTCCTATAAACCTTTTCTGTGCCGCGCGGCTACACGTCGAGCCCGCCCGATCAATCTCCGACCCAAACCCAGCCGTAATGCGCCGGGAACCCGGGCCGCGGCGGGAGGCGGAAGGAGTCCCCGCCCCGGCAGAGCCGCGGCCGTTCCGGTCATCACTCGACGATCGATGAGGCGACCTTCGTTATCTCATCCTCAGGGAGGTTCCCCGTCATGCAGAAGGCAGCGTCGTTCCACTCCCACCGGAACAGCCAGAGAGAGTCCTCCGAGCGGTCGTCGTTCTCGTAAACCAATCGGCCCAGGATGCCGTTACCCTGGACGATCCACTCTTTGCTCCCGGCGACCGCCGGACCGGGGCAGGTGGTGTCAGGAGAGGAGAGCCTCGTTACCCGGAGATCGCCGGCGGTGCCGGTGTAGGTAAGCGTGATGCTGCCGTCGGTGGAGCGGACGGCGTTTCCGAAGGCGTAATCGTCCGGGAGGTAGGACGGTTCGGGGATATCGGGGCCGAAGACCTCGCGGGCCTCGGCGAGCGTGCCCGCGTGTTCCGGTACGGTCTCCTTGGTGCCGGTGCAGCCGGCAGCGGTAAGGAGGCAGCAGAGCAGGAGAAGGGCAGGGAGAATATTCTTCATGATGGTTCCTCGGGATATCCGGTGCGGAAGAGAGCCGCGCTCCCTTGCGGGGGGTCGGCTCCGGCATCCACACCGGGAGACTTTCTCCCCGGCCCTTATACCTTTTCTGTGCCGGGAAGCTACACGTCGGGTCGCCCGGCAAGGTGTGTCGGCGCACCTGTGCCGCTAAGCCTTCAGCGTCCTCATAACGTCAATCAGGCTCACTGAAGGATTAATGAGCCTGCTCAGGCCGCATGCCGATATGACGTCCCGCTCGTCGTAAATGGCGTGCACGATCTTCTGCTCTCCGCCGACCTCGACAGTCCCGGCCTGGTCGATGACGAGCGACGTCGAGCCGCACCGGACCGTCCCGAGGATCACGTCGGTGCCGACCGTGAACGCGGCGGAACTCCCGGGCTCCCCGGCGACCGTCCCCTCAAAGCGCCATGTAGAAGGAAGGGCGACGGCGAACGTGCCCGACTCGTTCTTGACGAACGCCCGGGCGTCTTCCGCAACGGGGCCCGGCACCGGTTCGAGGTCGAGCACGAACTCCCGGCCGGGGAGGCGGAGCGTCACCGGGCCCCCCAAACCCGCGTCGGCGACGAACGCCGCCGGGTCGGCGGTCACGAGGTCGTACTTCCGGAGGGGCGGAAGGCTTGTGAGGTTCGGCCGCGAGGCAGGCGGAACCGGGCTGAAGTACGCAGGATCGGTCATGACCACGTGCATCGCAGGGCCGGACGGCAGCCCCGGCGCCACCACGCACCCGGCGTCGGGGAACGTCACGTTCTCATCGAGCAGGATCAGACCGGGGTGCTGCCGTGCGATCTCCTCAGTGATCGGAACCCTCTGCGGGGTTTCAATGACCGGATTGTACATCGACATGTCCCGGGGCCCGGCCCACTCGTCGAAGGTATCGAGCCAGTTCGTGGTGCCCCCGGTGGAGGGCGCCGGAGCGGCGGCGGAACCCGCCGGGAGGAGGAGCGCCAATATCAGGAGTATTTTGATTGCCTGCATACCCGGTCACCTCATTGGTTGAGAGGGATCTCGACATTCATCTATAAACGATTTCTGTGGCACGCGTCTACGCGTCGGGACCTGCCGGATTGGTTCCACCTCAGAAATCGGCACCCTCACCCGCATCAGTACTTCATGTACATCCCGAGCACCGCCGATCCGCCATCGGCCGTCGGGATGAGGGCCACGACCCTGCTGTACTCGTCCAGCCGCTACGTCGACGTCCATGACGCGGCTCCGTCCCCATCGAACCTCTCCACCCGGAGGAGGGCGGCGCCGTAGTCGTTTCCGGCAAGGACCGCCGAGAGGTACCCGCCGTCAGGGGTCCAGGTCACCGGAGATGAGGCGTTGATCGTGCTCCGCCGGAGAATGCTCCCGTCCTCGCCGAGCGAGACCTCCAGAACTCCCGCCGGCTCCGCACCTGTGACCCCGGCAAGCAGGCCGTAACCGCCGGCCGGGTCCTGCCGCGCCGCCGAGAGGAGGTATCGCTCCCCGGGGCCGCCGCGGATCGTCGTGTTCCAGACCGGTGCGCCCCGGTCGTCGAACTTCGCCGCTGTGATGGCTCCGGGCGCCCCTGCTGCCTCCCCGGCGACGAGGAATCCTCCCGCCGGTGCCGGGACGATAATCGGGATCGAATCGGGACTCACGCCTCCGGCAGGCTCCTGCCAGGCGACGCTGCCGTTAGTGTCGATCCTCGCAATCTGGTCGTCACCAGCCGCGATCCAGCCCCCGGTGTCCGAGGGTGCGATCGCCCAGTACTCTCCCCCCGCGGCAAGGTCCGTGCGGTGCCGTTCACGCCCTTCTGCATCCGTCAGGATGACGAGGCCGCGGGAGGCCGCGACGGCGAACCCTCCCGGACCGGCAGGCGCGATCCCCGTCCCGCGGCGATCTTCCGACGCCGGGTAGGTCCTATCCCATGCCACCGCCCCTTCCCGCTCGAGGAGGATAACCCGCGGCGTCGGGTGGAGCTCGCCTACATCCGAGACCGAACCGGCGATCGCGTAGCCGTCGGGGACCTCGACGATGGAGAATGCTTCGTCGAACCTCCCGCTGTCGATGACAGTGAACCACTCCTGGTCCCCGGCATCGTCCAGTTTCAGCACCCAGACGTCCCCTTCCAGCGTACGATGGCCCGGGGTCAGCGGCCGGTCGAGGCATCCGGCGGCGACGGTCAGCAGGATGAACGCGGCAACCGCCGCGAGGGTCTGGAGGTTTCTTTCAGTTGGTATCATCGGTTCGTGCTCCCCGGTGAGTTGTAAAAATGTTTGATACGGAGTATAGCGCTCAGAAATCATATACGCTCCCAAGGACAGCAAACCCGTCGTCCGACGTCCGAATGATCGAGACGACCGATCTATCATCCCCGATGTCGTACGATGCATCCCACGCGATCATTCCCTCGCCATCGAGTCTGATGACGTGAAGGGAAGAGCCCGGATAGCTCAGCGGTTGGAGTCCGATAAACTCGGGAACGATAAAACCGGCATATGCGTATCCACCGTCTTCCGTCGCGACGATGACCCGGGAGACATTTACCGGTCTTTCCCCGATCAATCTGCCGTCCGCGGCGAGAGAGGCTTCGGTCGTCTCCGTAAACCGCCCGTCAGCCGTTTCATTCCCTGCATCCAGGACAGTGCCATAGACGAGATCGTAGGTTCCGGCAGGAGAGATGCGGACAACGTAGAGTTCATCGCGCGACCTGCTCCCGAGCGTCTCGTCCCAGACGGTATTTCCCTCGGCATCGAGTCTCGCAACCCATACATCCGCTCCGGCGGTCCCTCCTGCGATGAAACCTCTCAAGGGTACCGCGGCGATCGTACCGACGTTCCGGTCGGTTTCAAACGCTGCAGTCCATGCGATCTCCCCGTCCTCGCCTACCCTGACGATCCTGGCATCCCCGGCTGCGGCATACCCCCCGTCCGGCGCCCCGACGACCTTCCACCAGTCGCTCCCCCCGCCGAGCGGCGTGCTCCAGAGGGCGTTCCCATTTTCATCCACCCGTGTTAGAAACCCAGAATACATGGCAACGACGTATCCGCCGTCCGGTGCCTCGACCAGCGAGCTGCCGTAATCCGGCGACGTACCGAAGGTCATGGTTGATATGACATTCCCGTCTCCGTCGAGAGTAACGATGCGGGGGACCGGGCCGTTCCCATCGGCGTTCGTTCCCGTGCCCGTGATTGCGTACCCGCCGTCGCGGGTCTGAATCATCGCCTGCCCTCTGCCGTTTGGGTCGCCGTCAATGATCGCAGTCCACTGGAGGGATCCGTCCGAATCGGTCTTGAGGACCCATGTGTCCAGAGTGAGGTCTCTATGCCCCCTGTCAATGCATCCGGCAAAGAACGGTATGGTTAGCGCTAAAAGAAGAATGAGTATTGCATACATTGCACTTCTTCGGGGATAGTGAAAGGTTGTGGTCTCCATAATTACAGCCTGTTTTCCCAATTTCTCATTTACTCAAACTAAAAAAGAGATTACTGTTGAATGTAGGGTACCGACATGACAAGCTGCCCGATATTCGGGTTGCTGTTGTAAGTGTCGATATCATGGTTCCAGATATTGCTGGTGTAGATCACGGAGGTCTTGGGCCTGTACTGATACCCATGAATTCCGTAGAGCCAGGCATATGTGTAACCATCATTCCAACAATAATTGAAGTAGATCTGGGAGCCCGTTACATCAAACAAGGCACGGTCTTCAAGAGTCCCGTAATATAAAAGCCTGAATGCATCGTACTCGATATCCGTCACCGGGCTCGGGTGATCCTCGTCATAATAGCGCAGCTGATATGTGGTCGGGCTGCCAGGCCAGACACCCACTTCATAGAGGTTATTGCCTCCATTTACTGAGTAAGGTAGATTTGCACCGTCAAGTCCGGTTCCGCCGTACACATCCGGCGAGCACTGGGCCAGGATGAACGTATCCCACCTGTCTGTTTCTGCAAGCATCTTGTCCATATCTTCCTGACAATCCGCAACACCAAGGATCTGCGGCTGGACGATCAGAGCGTCCTCCTCCCGAAGATCACGCTGTTCCATCAGTATTTCGTCACACACTCGTCTGAAATGCTCACCGACAATCACTTCCTTCAGAACGGTTCGGTCCTTCTCGTCAGGTTGAACATCTGTGGTCTTCTCCAGAATAGAGATAATGTCCTCAAGGTTTTGGTCATATTTCTCCATGATTTCCGATAACAATTCAGAACATCTCACTGAACTCGCACGATCGGACACCATTAAATCCTCTGCGGTAATCACACGGATGTTTTCGTCGATAGGTTTGAATAACCCCTGGATTTTGGCTTGATCTTCGATACAGATCGGATCGTTTTCCGTCCAGGCACTCACTGCAGGCACCACCACGCTCACCAGCATTACTGCCAAGAGCATAGAGAGAGCTCGCATTCCGATTCTTTTTTCCATGTTTTCTACCTCTTTGCTCGTTTTGGTTTCCGGAGGCAGAAGAGGCACACGTTTAAGTACGCAGAATGCGTACGTTCCCTTTGCCTCCGGGCTTGCGGGGTGCGTCATCCAGGGCGTCGACCGGGGATGGGCGACCCCCGCACACAAACGGGTACCGCACGCGGCACCCAACGCGATTTTGAGTCGTTAGAATATATAAAATCAGCAGCCATCGTTCGGTTTTTTCCGAAATCATCTTAAACCTTCTCATTGTGGGGCGATCGCACGGCAGTGTGCCCCCGTCCCCGCCAGGGGATGTGCCCGAAAGGATGCACTCACCCGATCTCTGGAGAACCGGTTCGGAACAGAAAAACCCAAACCTTTTCTTCGCTGAGGGGGGAGAATGGTACCTCCCGAGATTTTCCCCCAGTCGGCCTCTAAGGCCGGATAATAGCGGGATAGGGTGGCCCGAGGCCAGGCGGTGACGCCCAGACTGATGTTGTGGTTCAGTTCACTTCCTCCGACTTGCCTCCCCCGTGGAAAGAGGCGATGCATATCGAGCACGGGCGACGGGGACTCCCCTTCAGGGCCATGTCGTCAGGACCACGTAATACGCACCCTCGTACTCCATGAGCGGGTACAGCCCCCTCCCCTCTCGGGGACCGTAGGCATCATGGAGCGCCTTGCTCTCCGTGTACGAGACCTTAGTTCCCCCGATGACACGTTGATCCCGGTAGCCCCACTCCCACGCCGAGGGGTTCCGCTCCTCACCCCGGATGACTGCGGCGAGTTCGGGGTGCTGTTCGAAGTCCTGCTCAGTCAGGGGAACGATCACGCTTCCCCCCGGCTCCGCTCTCTCCATAACGTAGAACATCGGCTGTTCCCCAGAACTCTCGTGAGCGTAGATGATGAGGGCGTCGGCGAGCATGAGGCCGAGCGCGATGGCGATGACGCTGGCAAGACCACAGGCGACGACGAGGGCCGCCGTTTTGAGCCGGTTCCTTGATTTCGGATTTTTATCTTCTTCCATTCCAATAGCACCTGTTTTGACCCGATTTTAGGGGATCAGGATGAGAAAGTAGTAATACGCACCCTCGTATTCGATGTACGGCTGGTTTCTCGCCTCGACATCGGGACCAAACGACTCGATAAGTACTTCCCGTTCCAGGTATGTCACCGGAGCGCTCCCAATCGTTCGCTCGTCGAGGACACCGTACGGTGTGTCTCCCGAATACCAGGCACCGGGACCCCGGTTGTCGCCCCGGATTGCGGAGTCGAGCGCCGGGTGCTGCTCGAAGTCTTTCTCGGTCAGGTGGATGATCGATGCATTTTCCGGCGGCAGTTCGCCCCTGATCTCCCAGACGTCCAATCTCGGGGATCCACCGCTTGCTTCGAGCCAGTTGAAGAGGGCGGTGCACGTGAGCACAACCGTCGCAACGAGGAGGATGACGCCGATGAACGCCAGAACCCCCTCGATAACCAAACGTCTGTCATGTTTCGATTTCATGTGACCTCCTTTATCCCTTTCGCCCGATCCTGCCAGAAAGAGAACGCCCCAGATCCTTCCGGCGGCCCCCATTCTTCTTTTCTGACGCATGCTGCCCGGGGTTTCCGTACCACCAAATCACCCGGTAACAATTTAAAAAGGTGGTAGGGGTGAGACTCGCATCGGCTCCCATCAGGAGTGATAGTTCGCAACTGTCCATTTCGTCTCCCGGATTCTCCTTGCGTTGTCGTGATCGGCATCCCCGTGGTAGTCGTCCGATGAAAATTCAGTGGTACTCATCAACTCATTGAAGTAACTGTATGTCACGGTATTCTTGAGGTTGAGGGGAGGAGAAAACGGTTGATACCACTGGTAGGCCCTACGGTAAGACGGGATCGTCCGGTTTTCATCCAGCTCCTGGTGACCAGCATCAAAGAGGTGCCCCAGTTCATGGATGCTCACGCACCTGCGGCCGTGTGTGGTACCCAGGTACAAGATGTCGTCAGGGACCATCTGAGCCCAGGCATGCCGATGATGATATGGGTAGTAGCCGTAAGTAGCCCCCTGTGCAGAACCGTCTGCATCGTAACCACCAACATACAGTGCAATATCTGCGGCCCAGAGATCAAGGTCGGTGTTCGGATAGATCGCTTGGACCGCAACAACGGGGTTGCTCGTGATGTTAGAATGGTTTGAGAGTTGAACCCGCTTTGAATCGGTATACGCCATTACACAGAGCGTCACCCTAATATCGTCCCGGTCAAACTGCCGGTTCGCTTCGGCTACGATATCCTGAGCGACTGTTTTCCAGTTGTCCTGATCCTGGTAGAACTGGTTATCGGTAACCACCAGCAGATTGACCGTGGCATACTGGTCCTGGAGTTCTCTCATGGAAGATTCCAGATTCTCGGGAACTTCGATCGGAGTGTATCCTTCCGGGGGCGTGAGCGTCCCGTAGTCGATAAGACTCCATTTTTCAGGATTTTCAATATCCCGAGAGCTGTAGATGACATGCAGAGGCGATGCTTCTCCCTTTGCGCGCGCTCGCGACTCGACCGGGGTGATCCAGAATGTTTCGTTACCGAAGGTTACACTCCCGACAAGGGCGTTTTCCCCGGTCGTCAGGAGAACATCGCTCCCGCCAACGCCGACGATCACCCCCTCGTACGAGTCGATGCCGTCGTCGATCTGCTCAAAATCCATCCTGTGCAGTTCGGCCTGGTACTCCTTGCCGTGGACCCGGAGGGGGAGTACACCCCGTATCTGCTTGTTCAGTGCAGCATGATCGAACGTCACGAGATCGTACCGGGTAATGCCCTTCGGGATATTCAGCTCTTCTGGAGCGTTGATTCCGGATGCTCGCATATCGGATACCGATGTAGTACCCGTGATGAGTACATCCATAGAATCCCCGATGACCAGGACCGGCTCGCTGCTATCTGCGGGAAGGGTCCCTGTGACATCCTGGGCGCTCACCGCAGACACAACCCCCACGCCCACCAGCAGCAGCGCCGTGAGCAAGGAGAATACCCGCATTCCAGTTTTTCCGTTCATTTCGTTTTCCTCCAGTTTCGGTCCACGGAGGCAGGAGAAGCACACGTTTAAGTGCGCAGAATGTGTACATCCTGTTGCCTCCGGGCTTGCGGGGCGCGTCATCCAGGGCGTCAGACCTGGGGATGGGCGACCCCCGCACACAAGTGGGCACCACACGTGGCACCTAATGCGATTCTGAGTCTTTAGAACATATAAAATAAGCAGTCATCGTTCGGCTGGAACCGAACGCACCATAAACCTTCTTATGGCGGGATAATGATCCCGGCCCTTGAAGGCAAGACCCGCCGACAACACATCACAGTCCCGAACAGCCTCACCTTCATCCATGCCGTCACGCAGCAGATCGCAAAGTTTAAGATTTGTTCGGCCAGAACCGAACGACGACAGCGGGTTTTATAAGATTCCCCCTCGAATTCGGGTTTAGTTCCGGGTGCAGGAACGCCCGGGCGCTCCTTGAGGGATACTTATGAAACCATGGATCTACATGCTGGCAGCACTCTTCCTGCTCGCGGCTCTGCCTGCTGTCGCCAGCGCCGCACCACCCGCGCACAACTATGACTGTTCGGATACGACGCCGACGGCCTACGACGCACGGGTGGATCAGGCAGCGATGTACTACTCCAGCTCGTCGTCCACGAATGCACACGCATCGACAGCGTACAATCAGTTCAGGTCGGATGCGGTGTTCTTCTTCAACGGCCACGGCCTCTACTACGACGACTCGCACAAAGGCGGTGGAATAAAGTTCTCCTCGGAATCCTGGATACTGGCCGACACCGACGGCCACTACCCGGGAAACTACCAGTATTACATATCTGATTACGGGACCGACATCAGGGACGTCCTGCTCGCGGTCTACCTCGCCTGCCATACGTCCCACTACAACCCTTACAACGGAGATCTTCTCCAGCAGACCATGAACAAAGGCGCAGACATCTGCCTGGGGTTCGACGGCGAGGTCGAGGTCGAAAACGGAAAGTGCTGGTCCGGGAGCTTCTGGGACCGGTTGCGAAACGGGGAGACCGTTGCAAGCGCCGCAAGCAATGCAAAGGACGACTGCTACTTGCACTGGCCGTTCGGTTACCATGGAGTGGACACCTACGAGATCTCCGGCAGTTACAACAGTTGTCTCACTCCCGCTCGCTATGGGGTCTATTAATGGGATGATTCAATCATGAAACGGATATACATTGTTGCAATGCTATGCCTCGTCGTCGCGGTCTCGATCGTGTCGGCAACTGGCGCCAGTGCTCCAATCGGAGTGGATACCGCGAAAGGAAAAGCACAGGACTTTCTTAACGCACCCGACGCAACCGTCCAGTACCAGAAGACTGAACGCCTGAATCTGGGAGAGTACTATGTCTTTGGTACCGGAGACGGACAGGTTTACGTCAACGCCCGGACCGGGGTGATCGAACGTGCCACGTTCGATTCCGCACGGAAGGGTTGCCAGGATATCCGGCTGGATCGGGCCGCAGCCGAAGTAGCGGCAAGGGCCTACGCCGAAGAGAAGTACAGCGGCTTTGCGAAGAAGAGTATGCAGCTTACCAGATCGGACCTGGTTTCTCACGGTGATGCGGGCAGCGAGTACTCGTACATCTGGCGAGAAGAGATCAGCGGTGTCCTCACGCCGAACACGGTCGTCGTGAACCTTAACCCGAGCACCGGCGAGATCGTCTCGTACATCGGGATCCAGCGGGGGATCGAATGCCCGCTTGAGCCGAAACTTTCCCGGGACGAGGCGCTGAAGATCGTAGCCGGGCAGTTCCCGGGAATCCGGGTGACCGGTGCAACGGCCGACCTCTCCGTCGAGTACACCCGACCGGACGTACAGACGCTGACATGGGTGATTACGATGAGAGGCGAGCCAGAGGACCACGTTCTCCAGGGAGGGCTTGTCGTTATCGACGCACAGACCGGAGAAGTGCTGATGGTGAGTCCATACCTCTAAATCACCTCTTTTCCTAATGTGATACAATGCACTCGAAGACGTGGGTATGGGTTGGCTTTGCCGCCGTTCTCCTCCTCGTTGCGGCGAACCTCGCCATATTCGCTGCCTTCCCCCCGGGGCACCAGCACGTGCAGGAACCGCTTAAGCGGGTAAACTGGATGATGCCGTCCGGACCGGGGTTCGAGTACCGCGGCCCCTACGAGAGCCCGGTGATCGTCTACGACGGGACGAACGAGACCTGGCAGCTGCAGAATACTACCGCCTGGAGCCAGACCCTCTCCCTCGGTGACCGCTACAGCCTCGATCCGGCCCGCCCGGAGGATATCCGGTACACTCCCGATATCGCAATCGAGAGCGACAGGATCAGCCTCGACTTCTTCATCCGGAACCTCGCGGGCGAAGACTGCGCACGTGCCGATCTTGCCGTGACGACGGAAACCGCGAGCCTGAACACCACCACCGGGTCGCCGGAGGGGGATGTCCTCCCCGGCGCCTCGACCTCGCTGCCCGTCGACGACCTCGCCGCCGGGGAGTGGCGCGAAGTGCGGGTGACGGCGGACCTTCCGCAGCCCGGCCCGGAGGAGATCCTTTACCTGACGATCGATCTTGCCGCCCCGTACACCATCACGACCCCGAACGACACGCCGATCACCTTCGACTTCCGGCGGGTGACCGTCACCATACCGGGTTCCAACACCTCCTGGAAAGAAGGGCCCGACCCCGGCTTTACTCCGGACCCCAACTACAACAGGGCCCGCCTTCCCCGGGGATATGCAGTGGTTATCGTGCAGGGCGCGGATGCGCCCCCGATCATCCCGTTACCGACGATGACCGCAAGATGACTCCAGGACAAATTCTACCCGTCCGACCGGCCCGAAGCCCCGTTTCACCCGGGAAGAACCCCGAGACCGTTTCGGAACCCTTTTCACTCCCGACGGAAGAATACCTGATTGTTCCAGACCAGACCATGAAAAATGTCACGCTCGACCGGGACGATATCACCACTCTCGCTTCCGACGTCCGGGTCGCAATCCTCAAATCGCTCGATACCCGGCCGATGACGATGAGCGAGCTCGCCGATCGGCTTGGCCTTGCCAAGTCGACCGTTCATGAGCACCTCGCCGTCCTGGCCGACGCGGACCTGGTGACGCACGAGAACGCCCGGAAATGGCGGGATTACACCCTGACGGAGAGGGGGCGGCGGATCCTTCATCCCGGGAGGGATCACCGGATCGTCTTCCTCCTCGGCACGTCCCTGGTTGCCATGACGGCCGGGGTGCTCTGCGTGACATCATTTCTCCACGGTTTCACCATCCAGGGGGGAAGCGTCGTCCGGGAACCCCTCCTCCTCTACGCGGGCGAGGCGCTCCTCTGTATAACGATCGCGCTCTGGTACCTTGCGCTGTGGTGCCGGCGGAGAAATTCCCCTATACCGGCGTAGTTTCTCTCCCAGTCGCACAAACGCCTGTTCCCGGGCTGTGGGGCCGGAATCCCCTGCCTCACTCCCGGTATTAACTTACAATGAAGTCGATCAGATAGTAACTCCCACGATACTCCACGATCTTCCCCCGGTAACTCTTTGCGATACGCCCCGCCTCGTCTTCGGATAGCAGCACCTCCAGGCCGCCGCTATGGAGGGTTTCATTCACTGTGGGAAGTTCGGCGAGATCGGCATCGGTGAGCTGGGCGATCTCGTACCCGGCGCTCCGGAAGTCGGCCTCGGTCCAGTTTGCAGGAAGCTCGAACCCGTAATGTTCCGCCTTTCCGTTGCTGATATTGTGCAGTATGAGGTAGCAGCCGCTCAACATCGCGGGCGGGCCTTCCGGGACGACGTCGGCGGAAGAGTAGACGTAGTGGAGAATCCTCTCTGGGAATACGGTATCGTGTTGTCCTGTGCTCTCCACGTAGTATTCAACACCGCCGATCCTGAACAGGGCGAGAAGAACGCTGTCGCTGATGGTCAGAAGCGCCGCTCCGCCCCCGTCAAGCGTGCCGGAGAAGGAGTGCCTCCCAGCACTGCGGGATTCGGGGTCGTGCAACGACTCCTGCAGGTCCACCTTGTAGGGTTGCCCGGCGATGTACACGGTCAGTGATTCGCCGCGGAGCAGGTGGTCCCGGATTGCCTGCGTATCGTAGACCGCAAGGTCATAGCGCCGGATCGACGACGAGATCCCGAGGTCGCCGGGATCCCGGGCCGAGGCGTCCCTCTTCTCCGTGAAAGAGTCGATATGGACCATGACCAGCTCCTGCGGGGTTGAGGTACCGGCGACCTCCGTGCCGGGCCCGAACGCCGCAAAACCTGCCACCAGCACCGTAGCCACGACCACCAGAAGCAGAGCCGGGAGCAGGGGATTTTTTCGGATCATTTCAGTACACCACATGCGATCTGTTCTGAGGGGTGAGGGGCAAGCCCGCTCCACCCCTTCCGGGAACTATTGCCGGCACCTATACTCACCACCAACAGGGGAAGTTGATTCCCGACCTCAGCAATAGGATGCGACAACACCCTTCGTTTCAGTAATTCTCCGCGAGTTATCATGGTTGGCATCGCCATAAAAGCCATCGTTTGCCGAAAATTGCAGCCAGGCGGTTTTCATGAAACAGCCCCACATAACGGTCTGATAGTACCTGTTATGTTCGTAAAATTGGTAAGCTCTGGTATAGGTCTCTGTTTGGTTGGGTGCATATTCATGGGCCGCATCAAAAGCATGTCCTAATTCATGCATGGTTACAACCGCTCTGTCTTTGAGCACAGCGTCATAGGTAGAGGGATCATCTGCCATTTGCGCCCATGCATATCTGCAAAGGCAGGGGAAGTCATAGCCCCCTGAAGATCCAACCCCTTCAAATTCGATGGAGTCATAACCGCCTAAATACAAGCCGAGATCTGCGGATTTCGAATTTAGGTATGATTCGGGGAAATATTTTTTGAATGTTGAGAGTGAAGAGTTGATAATCTGCGGATCGTTGGAGAGCTGTTGCGCCTTCGATGTATCATATATGGGCACGATGTTCACTCCGAGAGTGTTAAAGTCATAATTGCAATACTGAATGATGGCTGCCGCTGTGTCCTGCTAATCAGGCTCGTCTGCCATCCATTGGCTATCGGTAGCAACAAGGACTCTCACAGTGACGGTTGCACGCGAATCAGCCTGTTCTTCAAGCATTTTCTTCAGCGCATATGCTTTTTCGTCGATTGCATGAGTTGAAAGAGGATGGAAGTCGATGGGGATCGTGTCGCCTTCGGGGACAATATCTTTTGATGAGTACACATATTGTAAGAACGCACTTGACGGTTTCGAATCTTGCATTGAGGTGCTTTCGATGAAATATTCGGTGTAATCAATAACAATTCTGCCCAGCAGAACGTTATTACCAACCGTAAGAAGCACTTGGCTATCTTCAACACCAGTGAGACTGCCGGTAAAGGAATGGATCCCTGTAGCAATAGCTTCTGTATCAATCGTCGTTTCCTGTAGATCCATCGTGTAAGGCTGCCCTTCTAGATACACTGTTAGTTGATCACCACGAAGCAGATGTTCACGGATTTTCGGCAGGTAAAAGACTACTAAATCGTAGTTCTTTATCGAAGAGGGGATTTTCGCGTAGACCTCTTTCTCATCAGCGATTCTCATCTCTGTCAGATCCCCAAAGTGGACAAGAGCCTTCTCGCTAGCGGATCTGTTAGACATCTGCTCATCTTTACTCTTGAAGTCTGAAGCACTCACCGCAGGCACCAAAACCACGCTCACCAGCATTACCGCCAGGAGCATGGAGAATGCCCGCAGTCCAATTTTTCCGTTCATGTGTTTTTTCCTCCAGGTTCTTTTCCCAGAGGCAGGAGAGGCACACGTTTAAGTACGCAGAACGCTTACGTTCCCTTTGCCTCCGGGCTAGCGGGGCGCGTCATCCAGGCGCCAACCGGGGATGGGCAACCCCCCGCACACAAGCGGGTACCGCACGCGGCACCCGATTCGATTCTGGGTCGTTAGAACATATAAAATCGGCAGCCATCGTTCGGCTGGAACCGAACGCACCATAAACCTTCTTATGGCAGGACAATAATTCCTGCCCCTGGAGACAGGATCCGTCGACACCTCACAGCCCCGGACAGCCGCACCCTCCCTCCTCTACGTGGGCGAGGTGCTCCTCGGCGTAACGATCGCGCTCTGGTACATAGCTCTGCGATGCCGGCGGGGAATCTCTCCCATACCGGAGTAGTTTCTCTCCCGGTCGCACACGAGCCCGTTAAACCGCCCTCAGAATCATCTTCACCTTTCCCACCCCCGAGCAGAACCATAAAGGGGTACCGGCGCCCACACTGGTGAACCGGACGGAGCGGAGCCCTCATGAACGGCATGATCACGGATTTCCTGGTAGTCGCAGATCAGATCTTCATCCTGGTCCTCCTGATCGCCGCCGGCTATGTCGCGGTCGCGACAAAGATCGTGGACCCCCGGGCCACCCGGGGTCTCTCCGGGCTCCTCATCAACATCACCCTGCCGGCGCTGATCATCGCCTCGATGCAGGTGCCCTTCACCACCGAGCGCCTCGCGGGTGCCGAGACCCTGATCCTCGCGACGGGGGCGCTCTACGTCATATCGTTCGCCATCGCCTGGGTGGTCTCGAAGGCCATGCGGATTCCGGCCGCGGAGGAGGGGGTGCTCCAGTTCGCGATCGTCTTCGGCAACGTCGGGTTCATGGGGTTTCCAGTCGCTCTGGCGCTCTTCGGGGAAGAATCGCTCTTTTACGTCGCGATATTCAACCTCGTCTTCAACGTTCTGGTCTTCTCGGTCGGGATCATGATGCTCACCGGGGGGAGGGGGGAGAGGTTCGATCCAAAACTGCTCCTGAATTCCGGGATCGCGGCTTCCATCGTCGGGCTCGCCCTCTTCCTCGGATCGGTCGAGATCCCGAGCCCCTTCATCGACTCGATCGACCTCCTCGGCGGGGTGACGACGCCGCTTGCGATGATCATCGTCGGGGCGATGCTCGCGACATTCCCGACCCGGGAGATGGTCGGGAACTGGCGAAACTGGGTCGCGAGCGCCGTCCTCCTCCTCGCAATCCCGGCGACCTACTGCTACCTCATCGCCCCGTTCTTCCCCGACCCCTACATCAACGGGATCATGATCACGATGGCCGCGATGCCCGCCGCCGCAAACACCGTCATCTTTGCGGAGCAGTACGGTGCGGATTCAAAACTCGCGTCGCAGATCGTCTTCGTCTCGACGATCGGGTCACTCGTTACGATCCCGCTCGTCACGACGGTGCTACTGTAGAAGAGAGAAAAGCAGGAAGAGTGAATAATTACCGCCGGGATCCATCCTTGACGATGAAATCGATCTCCATCAGAACCCGATACCCCCTGCAATAACCCGGTATTCAGCCGGTACCGGGACGAAACCCGACTCTGTGCCTTGAACGGCCGTATTCACCGTTGCCGTCCAGGTATTTTCGCGTATCAAGCGTTTCGTGCCCCCCACTCCCCGGTACTCGAGGCTGAACGTGATCCCTGCTGCATCTTCCGGCGGCGGGGCGAAGCCGTCAAGGAATACGACCGTGGTGTAGGTACTGTTTGAAACCTGGATGAACTCAGCGACGCCAACGTCACCGGGGGTCGCAAGCACGGGCATGAGCAGCCGCAGCTCTCTCTTCATCTCCCATGCGGTCAGGTTGGTGGGTCGCTGGTACCGGGGCAGTCGCTGCAGCTCGTCTTCCGTCTGCAGCACCTCAAACGATATTGAAATATCGGGCGCACACTCCCCGGTCGCCGTGAATGCGAGCATCTTCCCGAAGGGTGTCTCCCGGAGCTCTGCCTGCCACCCGGTGACCCGATCGCCGACGAGCGCTTCCTCCGGGATCACCGGTTCGCCCGTTACGTTCGCCGGGATCGGGACCATGACCGTGGCGGTGCCGTTCGCGGCAGGACCGGGTAGACCGGTGATCTCGATCGTGTAGAAGTTACCCGGCAGGACGGTTTCGGTGAACGCGGGAGAGAAGAGGATCAGGAAGACAATTACGGCAAGGACGACAGTGATCGCCTTGAGAACATATTCAACCTTCATACAGACCTCGCTTCGGGCGTCGAACCCGCGGATGGACTGCGCATAACCGGATGTCGGTATCTACGGGTGTGAGGTCGACGTTCAGCTATAAACCTTTTCTGTGCCGCGCGTCTGCACATCAAGCTTCAGGGCTGGCTCCGGACCAGAGGTGGGCCGTTATGGTCCCGCCCTACCACGCAACCGTCCGCAGGGTCGCGAGAAGAAAGACCAGCCCCCCGAGGCCGGTGTTGACGAACGGGAGGTACCAGTAGACCTGGTCGATGGAGAGGCTCTCCCGGAGGAGGAGGGCGAGAGGGACGGCCGGGTAGATCAGGACGAGCAGGCTTAAGGGGTGAAGACCGGCAAGATAGATGACGAGAGCGGCAAGCCCCGACCAGAACGCGAGGCAGAGGAGAAGCGAGCGCCGCCTTCCGAGGACGACGGCCGTCGTCGTCATCCCCGCGGTCGCATCGAAGCCGATATCGGGGATCGCGGAGAAGAGGTGCATCGCTGAGATGTGGAGGTAGCCGGCGAGGACGAGGGCAAGTGAGGGGAGGGCGCCGCCCGCGATGTAGTAGCCGAGGATTCCCGGCATTATGTAGAGCATGTTCGAGGAGAAGTCGAGGACCGGGACCTCCTTGAACCGGAGCGGCGGAGCGCTATAGAAATAGGAGAGGAAGAGGAACGCGAGCAGCAGCGCCTGCCCGACAGTGTCGAGCACGAAAAGGAGCGCGAGGCTGACGGCGCCCGCAAGAGCGAGGAGGAGGAGCAGGTCCCGGCCGTCCGCATCACTGATGCGGTACTCCTTCACGTCCTTTTTTGGGTTGAACCGGTCGGTCTCCTGGTCCCACCAGTCGTTCACCCCGTAGATCAGGAGGTTTGCCGGGAAGAAGAAGTAGAGCAGGAAGAGGACGTAGCCGGGATCGAAGAAGGCCGTCCAGGAGTCCATCCCGAGGGCGTAGCCCACCACGTAGGTTCCGCCGGTGTAGATCCAGAACCGGAACCGCGAGACCCGCCAGGCGAGCGAGAGGAACCGGGGAGCCACGGACCCTCACGCCTTCAGGGTGTTCGAGGCGGCGCCGGAGACGATCCGGAACACCGACGGTTTCACCTTCCGCCGGTGGACGACGGCCGGGTCGCGTTCTATCGTCCGGGCCGTCCAGCGGTACATGTCCGACGCGGTCCGGATCGGGATCCGGTAGCGCCGGGGGATGTGCCCGAATCCTGCTTCCGCCGCCTCCTGCCACTCCCGGTAGCGCCGGAGCTGGAACCGGAGAAATGCTGCAAACCCCCGGGAGTCACGGGAAGCGGTCGTCGCCGAGAGGTCATCGAGCCCGAACGCCTCCATCTCTTCGCGGGGGAAGTAAGTCCGGCCGAGAGCGAGGTCTTCTGCGATGTCGCGGATGAAATTGACGTACTGCATCGCCCGGCCGAGGTTCTGCGCTGCAACTTGTGATTCCGGCGGGAGGTCGAGGATCCGGGCCATCATCAGCCCGATCACCTCGGACGATCCATAGAGATAGCCCTCGAGATCCCGGATCGTCCGGTAGGAGCCGACCGTGATATCCCTCTCCATCGAGGAGAGGAACGCCGCCGTCCACGCTTGATCAAAGCCTTTGCGCTCCGCAAGTTCGACGAACGAGTCGACCACCACGTCCCCCGTCGCCTCCCCGGCCATCGCCATGGCGTAGCGGTCGGTGAGGGCGTAGAACTCCTCGACCTCCTGCGGCACCGCGTCCACGTAATCGTCGGCGGTGCGGACGAAACTGTAGAGGGAAAAGACGTCCTCCCGCACCGCCGGCGGGAAGAAGAGGGTCGAGTAGAAGTACGTCCTGCTCCCCCGCCTGAAGATCTCGTAAATGGTCCTGTCGATCACAGAACACCCCTCATCCGTAGTGGTCTATTAACTCACGAGCGACGATCTGGGAGGATATCAGGGTCATCGGGACCCCGATCCCGGGATGGGTGTACTGACCGGTGTAGTAGACGTTGCCCACCTTCTTGCTCCGGTGCGCCGGCCGCCAGAGCGCCGTCTGCCGGAGGGTGTGGGTGAGGCCGAGCGCCGTGCCGCGGTAGGCGTTGTAGCGGTCCGCAAAGTCCGAGAGGGCGAAGATCCGCCGGGTCACGACCGCATCAAGGATATTCTCACCGAGGATCTCCTCCATCCGGCTCATAAGGTGGTCGTAGAGCCGCTCGCGGAGTTCCGGGGTATCCTCAAGGCCGGGGGCGAGGGGCGCGAGGAGAAAGAGCGTATCGGTGCCTCCCGGGGCGGCGGTCGTATCCGTCCTCGAGGGGACGTTGACGTAGAACGAGGGGTTCTCCGGCCAGGCGGCTTTCTTGGGATCGAAGATCGTCTCGAACCCCTCCTCCCAGTCGGGTTCGAGGAAGATGTTGTGGTGGGCGAGTTTCGTGATCTCCCGGTCCACGCCGAGATAGGCGACGAACGTGGACGGGGCAAGGACCTTCTTCTCCCAGTATGAGGCAGGGTAGGACCGCGAGTTCTCGGGAAGGAGGTGCATCTCCGCGAACGGGTAGTCCGCGTTCACGACGACGATATCGGTCTCGTGGGCGCCGAGCGGGGTGACGACCCGGCGGGCGACTCCCCCTTCCACGTCGATCGCGGTCGCCGGCTCATTGTAGCGGTACTCGACGCCGAACTCCCGACCGAGCGTGACGAGGGCCTCGACGACCGCCCGCATGCCCCCTTCGGGGTACCACACTCCCATGTTCATGTCGATATGCGTCATGATATGGTAGAACGAGGGGGTGTTTTTAGGCGAGCCGCCGAGGAAGCCGATGGAGTACTGGACGACCTTCCGGGCCTGGTCGCTTGAAAAGCGTTTTTTGACGTAGGTCTCCAGGTTCTCGAAGGGGCGGAGTTTCCTTCCCCGGGCGAGGAGCCGCCAGTCGAAGAAGTCGAAGATGCTCCGGTAGTCACGGTAGAGGAGGTCGTCCATCGTGGTCCGGTAGGTCTCCTCCGACTCGGCGAGGTAGTTTCGAAGTTTCTCCGCCCCGCCGGGTTCAAACGACTCGAAGAGGGCGAGGTTCTTCTCGATATCGGCCGAGACATCGGCGATTTGATCGTCGGCGAAGAAGACCCGGTATGAAGGATCGAGTCGGACGAGTGGGAAGTAGTCTTTTGGGCTTTTCCCGAACTCCGCGAAGAATCGGTCGTAGACATCGGGCATAAGGTACCAGGACGGTCCCATATCGAATGTGAACCCTCCATCGCGGTGGACGCTCGCCCGGCCCCCGGGCTGCTCGTTCTTCTCGATCACCGTGACATCAAACCCGCCCTTTGCAAGAAGGGCCGCGACGGAGAGCCCCCCGAACCCGGCCCCGACAATTACAGCCCGCATACACTCCCCCTGCCTGAATGGAAAACGGGTGCAGGAAGAAGCATATGGGATATAAACCTTGGTATCGGGGGCACGGAACGGGTGGTCAGCGCGGCGACCCGTCCCTGAGGATGACCGGAAGGGTTGCAAGGGCGAGGGCCGCCCCGAGGAGCGCCGGTATCGCAAGGCCGCTCCGCGTGAGGTAGCCGGTCCAGAACGCGAGGATCAGGAGGAGGCTCGCCGCCACCGTCCCGGGGATCGCTCGATCGCCCGCGATGAGCCGGAAGAGGGTGATGTAGACCGTTCCGGTCAGGATCCAGCCTGCGAAGTTCGAGACCGGCACGCCGTAGTAGGCGCCACCGTCGGGCCAGACCCAGAGGCCGGCGTGGACGACCGCCGGGTCGATGACGAGGTCGACGAGGAGGAGGACGAGGACACCGGCCGGGACCAGCCGCCACCACCCGGTCCCGGCGGCGGCGCTGGCGAGGGTGACGGCGCCGAGGAGCATCGGGAGGTAGGCGAAGGCGACCGTCCAGGGGACGAGGCCGAAGGCCCGGTAGCCGAGGTCGGCCGAATACGTGAACCACCCATACGGGATGCCGGTCGCGACGGCGTATCCCTCGACGGCGAGCGGGAGGAGGCTCAGGAGGAAGAGGAGCGCGATGCCGCGGGCGGGGCCGAGCCAGCGGACGAGGGCGATGTATGAAGGGAGGGCGAGGGCGGCGAGGAGGAGAGCCGGCCGGGTGATGCGCATAGGCAGGGGAAGGCTCCGGTGGAGATAAATCTTCCATGTCGGTGGCGGTCGCCGACGGCTACGCCTTGCTCCGCCCTGCGACGTCGCCCGCGACCAGAATCAGCGCCACCAGTGCAACGATGATGAACCCCAGGATCCATTGGTAGGTGATGACTGCATACAGGCCGGCCGCGGTGCCGACGAGCAGCAACGCGATGAGATATTTGCGCTCCATGTATGATGACCTGGACGTTTCGAGGTATATGTTTTCTGTCACGCATCTCTACGCATCCGGGGGTTGTTACCGGAAACAAAGAGTCTGGATCTCCACAAAGGGTTACGGGAGATGCTAACACCCAGGTTGATCGATCCTGGAACGGATCTCTCTGTGCGGAGAAGAACTCTACCAGGATAACTGTCGTCATTTCCCATGACAAAGGCCGTAAAGACGTCGGACGGCGAGCAGCACCAGGCCGACGATGCAGAATGCCATGAGCGCCAGGAGAACGAGGCCAACGCCCTGGCCAAAAAGCATGAGAAGAGGATCAAGCGCCGAATGGAGCCCCCTGATAGGGTCGTAGAAGAGCAAGAGAAGGAGCATCGCGACGAAGAGCCCCGTTAAGAGTGTGTTCATCGATATCTTTCGCTGCATGCTTCATCCGCCCCGTTACTGCAGATTCGGCCGTCGCTCAACGATGGTCGACGTGAGCGAGAACGTCCCCTCCAGGGAGGTTCATGTCACCGAACATGTGTTCGTGGTTTCGAACAATAAATAATTGTGTTAATCTGCCGGTGCGGCCCACGGGAGCCCCCGCACAAACCTTTCCCGGATTTCCTCCGGGGCGAGCGGAATATTCGGAACCACCGCGTTTCCGGGCTTCAAAACGACATGGATGAAGGTCGGCCCCCTTCCCCGGCTCTCCCAGGCATCCTTCAGCTCCCGCTCGTCCTGCACCTTGCAGGTCCGCCGGATCCCGGCGGCACGGGCGAGGAGTTCCATGTCCACCAGCCCGGAGGCCGGGGTGGGCTGGTTTCCGGTGCTCCCGAAGGCCCCGTTGTCCAGGCAGACGATCGTGAGGTTCTCTGGGGCCTCCGCCGCCACTACCGGGAGGACGGCGGTCCCGAGCAGGCTCCCGTCGCCGTCGAGGACGACGATATCCCGGTCGGTGGCGATGGCAAGCCCGAGACCGATCGGGGTCGCCTGGGTGTAGCTCCCGAGCATGTAGAAATTCAGGTCCCGGTCGTTCGCCGCGTAGAGCTCCTTTGAGGGGACGCCGATGTTCGCGACGACCGCCTCGTCATCCAGGGCGGCGGCGATCGCCCGGATCGCATCGTATCGGGTCATCACCGGGTCGCGGAACGCCCGCCGGTACTCGAGCGCAGACTCCCGGGCCCGGGGCGGGAACGGCTGCTCCGCCGGGCAGGCCTCCTCCGCCCCCTCCCAGAACGAGGGGAGGATCAGGCCCACGTGCGGCCGCATATTATCGTACGCGTCGCGGACGACCTCGTCGATCAATCCCTCGTCCGAAGGATCGCGGATGACCGTATACGGGATGTCGAGCGCCGCGAGCACCCCCGGGACCGCCCGGTTGAACGGCACCTGGGCCGGGATCGCCTCCCGGTAGACCCCCCGCCAGCTCGCGAGGACCGGGAGGGGGAGGCCGAAGGTGACGGTGAGGGACATGATCGCGTTCAGGGAGTTCCCGAGCCCCGAGCTCTGCATGTGGAGCACCGGCCGCCCTCCGGCCATCGCGAGCCCGGCGCAGATCCCGACACCGTCCTCCTCCCGGGTCAGGTTCACCGCATGGAGCCGTTCCGGGATGAGGGCACAGAACTCCTGCGTCCGGTCGCAGGGGAGCGACGCCACGGTATCGACCCCGAGGGCCGCGAGACGGTCGAGGACACATCCTTCACGCACGGATTGCCACCCCCTGCTCCGCGATCCAGGCTCTGACGGCATCCCGGAGATCCCCCTCGAAGGCCTCATCGGCCCGGACCCGGAGATAGGGCTCGACCGGGTAGCGGTCGAGGTCCTCGGCCGCACGCTCGTAGCCGCCGCCGGTCACGTTCAGGAGGATGTGCTCCTCCGGGCTGACCAACCCTTCCTCCGCCGCACGGACGAGCGAGGCGACCGCGACGGCCGCCGCCGGGTCGAGGTCGATCTCCTCGGTATCGGCAAAGAGCCTCCCGGCGGATCGGGCGTCGTCGTTCGAGACCGCATACATCCTCCCCCCAGATGCCGCGAGTGCATCGTAGACCCCGTCCCGGACCCCCCAGGGCGGGTGGCGGTTCGTCAGGACGCCAGCAGAAACCCGGGCGATCGATGCCTCGGCGTCGGGCATATCCTCGGCCACGATCTCCCGTCTCCCCGCCTCCCAGGCCCGGACCATCGGGACGAAGGGGAGGTTCTGGGAGAGGTGGAGAGCCGGGAGGCGGGAACCGAACCGGCCGTCGGCGATGAGCCGCTCGGCCGCTTCCCACGCGGCAATCGCCCCGGTCCCGCTCCCGACCGCCTGGAAGTAGGAGTCGGGGAGCCTCCCGGCGAAGAGCGTCCCGTCGAGCATCACCGTCCCCATCCCGTCACGCCGGGCGACGTTCTTCGCCCCGCCCTCGGGGACGATACCGGGGAGCGAGCAGACCTCCCGCCCGAACGCGATCGAGTCGGAGTAGTCCCCTTCCACCGTGATGAGGCAGACGTTCGGGGCCGGAACCGTCGTCCAGAGCCGGTCGGCGGCGGATGCCGGGACCACCACCACGACCGGGGCCCCGGTCAGGGCCGAGACCTGGCAGAAGGCCCGGCCGGTGTTCCCCGCCGAGGAGACCTGGATGACCCCGGCGCCCTTCTCCCCGAGGCGCAGCACCGTCGGTTGCGCCTCGAGTTCCTTGAACGAGCAGGTCTCCATCCGCCCGCCCCGCTCGGGCCAGTAGCCCGAGAACGTGATCGTGAGGTTTGAGAGCCCGAGTTCCCGGGCGAGACCGACGCTCTCGTAGGAGACCGGGCCGGCGTCGATCCGGAGATGGCCCTCGATGGGAAGCCACGAAGAGTAGCGGAAGATGCCGGGGAGGTCACGAAGGACGAGCCGGTGCTCGGCGTAGACTGTCCGGAGCAGGGCGTCGCACCCCGACGGGCAGTCGAGGGTGTAGCGGTCGGGGAAGGGCCGGCCGCATCCCGGGCAGTGGAGGAGGTACTTCTCCCTCACCGCCCCCCGCCCCCGGTGAAGGTGAACCGGGCATCGAGGACCATCTCTTTTAAGTCCCGGCAGAGATCTTCCGCGAGCGTCCGGCCCGACTGGCGCAGCGTGATCGGGACCTTCCGTCCCCGGACACGGAGCGAGCCCTCCCCGGCCTCGAGGGCGTTGTTCGGGCAGGCGGCCATGCAGGCGGTGCAGGCGAGGCAGCGGTCGCGGTCGATCCCGGTCTCGCGGGTAAACGCGCCCGTCGGGCAAATTACGGCCGCAGCACAGGCCGAGCACCCCTCGCACCACTCCGGATAGTAGGCCACCTCCCGGTTGGGCCGCTGCCAGACGTCGGCGTAGGTCGCCGTATCGAGGACTCTCCGGGTGTTGATGTCGGCGACCGGGAGAGCGATCTCATCGTCGAGGACGCGGAGTCCCGCCACCTGCCGGTCGTCGAGGACCGGGATCGCGATCCCGACACTCGTGATGCACTCCGGCCCTGCAGAGGTCCTGAACCCTCCCATGTAGCGGGGCTGCATCCCTGCCATATCGGCGATGACCGTGAGGTTCGGCCGCGAAGGAGTGCTCCGGGTCCCCTCCCCGGTCACGATACCGGCCGAGCCGTTCAGGAAGACAGGCGTCCCGTCCCGGATCGCGAGCCGTGCGGGATCGTTCTGGAGGGGATTGATCTCGCCGCACCCGCTGACCGAGACCTCCCGGCAGGGCCCCTGAAGCCCCGTGACCGAGAAGATGGTCTTCACCCGGGTCGGCTGGGTGTTCAGGTAGGCAGTGTAGTTCCGGTAGGCGCTCCGGGTCGTGAAGAGCCGGGCGTAGGAGAAGTCATCAAGGGTCACCTTCGCCTCGATCGACCGATCGGCAGCCTCCACCACCACCTCGATCTCCCGGCCCTCGACGATATCGCGGAAGAGGTGGCCGCCGCCGTAGCCGGCGCCGGCGTGGGCGGTCCCGGAGACGATCAGGTCGACGAGCCCGAGGCGCTCGTTCGGGCAGGGGCCGGGCATGCAGGGGACCCCGTTGAGCCAGGCCCGTTCGGCACGCTCGAATGTCCCGGGCGCTGCGACCGGAACCGAGAGGATCGCTGCGGTCCCCGACATCACCCCGCACGTCCCGGTGGTGACCACGTCGACGTCTGCGGCCGTGACCTCCCCACCCTCGCGGACGAGCCGCTTGAACTCCGCGGCGGTGTAGACGACCGCCGAACCGTTCCGGATCTTTTGGTCGATCTCTCTCATCGTCTTCATAACCTGATATCCTCCACCCGCACGCGGAGACCCGAGGACTGTGCGAGAATCATATTCACGACGCCCGTATGCGTGAGGTTCATCATGCAGTGGCCGGGCAGGAACCGTTGCCGCATCCCGAAGGTAGGTTCGCGCCGCACCGTCCGGGCAATCCCCTCGAAACCAACGATGTGATACGCCTCGATCTCCTTAAACCCTCCGCCCCGGGAGGCACGCGGCCCGACGACCAGGCAGGTGAGGAGACCACTCACGGGATTCGCGTGGATGACCGAGAGGACGTGCTGGACCGGGCAGCCCGCGCCGGCCGGCCTCCCGACGACGATATCCCCGGAAGCAATCTCCCACTTCTCTACGAGGTCCGGCCGGAAGGGGAGGATGATCTTCCGGGCCGAGACCTCGCCGGGGAGGGGGTTGAGGATGAAGTCGTACTCGCCGCCGAGGACATCCCGGCCGGTATAGCAGGCATCGCCTTCGGACCCGGTGGAGGCGGGGGTCCCGGCGGGGTAGAAGACACAGTCGGGAAGGCTCTTTCCCCCTCGCCGGACCAGGGCGATGAATGCCTCGCAGGTCGGAGAGCCGCAGGCCCCGCAGTCCTTCCCGGGCGGTTGCCATGCCACCGGACTAGTCCCCCCGGAAGAGGTAGTCGGCGTCCTCGAGTCTCCGGACGACCCCGAAGTGGTGTTGCCACCCAATCTCGGTCTTCCCGATGCAGACGGTGCAGACCCCAAGCGGCGGCGCACCCCGGAGGACGACTGTATCCGGGTCGGCTATTGCCGGGTGATCCTCGATCGCCCTGAGGAGGTAGCGCATCCCGGTCCCCTGGACGGCGTTCGTCTCCACGATATCGAGGTCGGGGTTCACCTCCCGGATACGTTCCCGGAAGACCTCCTTCTCGGCCTGGGAGACGAGGTCGATCCGGGTCACGACCGCGACATCGGCGAGCGCGAGCATCGCAGCCATCTTCAGGGGCGTGTTTGTCCCCGATATTGCAGAGAGGACAACGATCCCGAGCCCTTGTGTGGTGTAGGGCGAGCAACGGAGGCAGAGCCCGGCGCTCTCGACCAGGAGGAGGTCGGCGCCCTCCCCTTCGGCCCAGGCGATGGCGTCCCGCATCACCATCACCCCGGCGTGGTCCGGGCAGAGGTCGCCCGAGTAGACCTTCCGCGCCGGGATGCCGAACTCGGCCGCGAGTTCCTCGTCCTCGAACGCCCGGACGACGTCGATCTTCAGGTAGGCGATCCGGTGCCGGTCTTGCAGGGTGCGGATAACCTGCCGAACGACGGCGGTCTTCCCGGCGGACGGCGGCCCGGCGACGACGGCGAGCCTCATGCTCCGACCGGTTCCGTGATCAGGTCGCCCGCCCGTATCTGCTCACGCATCCGGAAGAGGATGCCGTCGAGGCGGCGGGCCTCCCGGAGAGCGGCAATCTCCCTGCCGTCCGGCTCGATCACCCGCTCGACCGCCCCGTCCCGCATGACGATCCGCCGGCCCGAGAGGAGGGAGACGAGGGGGTCGTGCGTGACGAAGATGACCGCCTTCCCGCCCGCCCGGAGAACCTCGATCACCCGTTCCTTGAAGATCCCGGCGTTCTCCACCTCGTCGAGGAGGAGGACCGGCGCCGCGGCGATCATGATCGCATCGGCCACCAGGAGCGACCGGGTCTGCCCGCCGGAGAGCGCGGTCATTCGGGCGTCCGGCCGGATTGCCTCTCCGGTGAACTCGTTTGCGAGGGCGATCGTCCTCTCGATGATGCGGTCGTCCTCGATCCTCCGGGACTGGACGTGCATCGAAAGGAACTCCGTGACCGTGAGGTCCGCGAGGCACCGGGTGTTCTGGGTGATCAGGGCGACGGGTTTGTGCGCCGGGTCGCGGACGAACTCTTCGGGGGGGAATTCGCCGTTGACGAGGACCGTGCGCCCCGTTGCGGTGTCGTTTCGGGCGAAGACCTCGATGTCGTTGATGAGGGCGCTCTTCCCCGAGCCGGTGGGGCCGACGACCGATATTGTGTCGCCGGGGCGGATGGTGATCGCTTCGAACCGCTCCGGCTCGCCGCCCCGGCTCAGCCCGGGGAGGATCGTGATCTCCCGGATGGGTGAGGGATCCATGGGAGAACAGTCGCCGCTGATCATGATAAGCGTTTTCCTATGTTGAGGATAGTGTCACCATAAAAGGAAAATTTTATCTCCAATATACTACTAAAGTAGAACAATGCTCTCGCGAAAGATCTTTGAAGCCGAGTTTGCCGAAGCGCTCCAGGAAGAACTCGCCCGGCAGGACATGAGCATCCGCGACCTCGCTGAACGGGCGGGGATCCCGGCCGCCACCCTCTACAAGCTCACGTCGGGCAGGGCGGACCCGCGCCTCTCGACCGTCCGGCGGATCGTCAACGTCCTCGAACCCCGGGAGAAGAGTTTCATCGCGGTGATCGCGGCCCGGTTCCTGCTCGATGAGATCGACAACCGCGACCTCCCTATCGGTGGGAAGCAATACCACATCCGGGGCTACGCGGCGAACACCCTTGAGGAGTGCATCGCCGCCGCGGCACGGGCGGAGAAGGAGGGGGCGCTCGGGATCGTCTGCGCCCCAATCCTCGCGTCGATCGTGGAGAAGATCGTCGACTGCCCGGTCGCGATCATCAAACCGCAGCAGCAGACGATCATCGAAGCGATCGAGACGATTGCAAAGAGGGTGTAGGAGCCGGGGATCAGGCCGTTATGAAGTCGATCAGGTAGTAGTTCCCACGGTACTCTGCGATCTTCCCCCGGTAGCCCTCGGCGATCCGCAGCGTCTCGTTATCGGAGAGCGGCACCTCCATAAAGCCGGTGCGAAGGGTCTCGTTCACTCTGGGGAGGCGGGCGAGATCGGCATCGGTGAGCGGGGCGACCTCGTCTCCGGCGTTCAGGAAGTCGGGTTTTGTCCAGCCCCGGGGGTACCCGGAATCCTCCAGGTCCCCGTTGCTGATGTTGTAGAGTGTGAGGTAACAGCCGCTCAGCCCCTTCACGTCGGCGGAGGAGAAGAGATAGTAGAGGACCTTTCCGGGGGAATCGGGATCGTACCGTCCGGTGCTCTCCACCCAGTAGGCAACGCCGCCGAGCTCGAAGTAGCCGCGAAGGACGTCGCCGCTGATGGTCAGGTGCGCCCACCCGTCCCCGTCAAGCGTGCCGGTGAAGGAGCCGGTGTTGTGCCGCGTCTCCTGCAGATCCGCCGTGCAGGGCTGCCCGGCGATATGCATCGCGAGCGGTTCGCCGGAAATCAGGTGATCCCGGATTGCCATCGTATCGTAGACCGCGAGTTCGTAGCGCAGGATCGAGGAGAGGGTATCCACGCCCTCGACCGGGACATCCCGCTTCTCCGTGAAGAAATCGATATGAACCAGGGCCTGATCTTCGGTGGCTATCTCCTCGTGCGGGGTTACGGAGGCCTCCGCGACGGGTGAGAAGGCCGCAAAACCCGCCGCCAGCGCCGTGACTACGGCGGTAAGGAGGAGCGCCGGGATTATCGAACCGCTCTCTGTCATCTCACCACCTCTTCCGGCCGACGAGGAGGAGAACCCCCGTGAGCGATAGAGCCGCGAGCGCGGAGCCGAACCCCGGAACGGTCCGGGGCAGGGGCTCCAGTTCCAGGTCGAGATCGTTCGTCAGGTTCTCAAAGATGAACTCCTCCCGGAGGGTGGAATAGCCCTCCATCTCGACCGTGACGGTCTGCCGGTAACCGAGGGCATCTTCTACCAGGTAGCGGCCGTCTTCTCCCGTTACGTTCGTCCCCGCAATGGATTCGCCGTCGAGCGTAAACACCGACTCGAACCGCACCGACGCACCGGGAACCGGACTGCCGTTGGCATCTGTCACCCTGCCCGAGACGGCGATCAGTGGGGGCGGCGGGATGCCGATGCGGACGGTCAGGTTCACGGTCTTCTCAACCCGGCGTCCATGGGTGCCCGCCACGACGGTGATCGCGTTCTCCCCGGCGGAGACCGGCACCGAGCAGGCGAACTCGGGACGGTTTCCGCACGAGACCTCTCCGGCTCCGCTCCGAACAACCACGCTGTGCAGACCTGCAGAGGCATGCACCTCCCCGACGACGGCGACGTGCGGCGGAACGACGTCGATCCAGATGGTTTCGCCCTCACGCGGGGAGGTGATGTTGATGGCGATCGGGTCTTCGACGGGCGGCGGGTGCTCGTTGATGACGGTGAGGATGAGGTCCCCGGCCGTGCCGAAGATGAAGGTCGCGTTGTCGTGGTGGTAGGAGCGAGAACCGCTCGGGACCTGGTTCACCCAGGTGCAGGGCTTCTCGACACCCGCCGGGGTGGGGATCTTCGCGGAGCGTTCGTCGCTGATGGAGAAGAGGTGGTTCCCGTCGCTATCGAAGACCAGCGTCTTCTCATCCGCTGTATGAACAAGGATCGAACCGAACGGTATCCCGGTGGTCACACTCCCGTCCCACTCCGGCTGAAGGCTCAACTCGCCGGAGATGGCGATCGTCTCGATCGACTCGTTCACCTTCAGTTCCGGGATCAGGTGCTGATTGGGACCGAGATCTGCGCCTGCCGCCGGGGCGGCCGCGAGCAGCAGCGCGAGGAGGATTGTCCCTGTTCCGGCCGTTCTGCTCATCCTTCCTCCTCTGGTTCTCTCACGGCCACGTCGTCACCACCAGGTAGTACGCCCCTTCGTACTCCAGGTGCGGGTAGACCCACGTCTCCCGGTCGGGGCCGTAAGTGTCCTGGAGCGCCCTGCTCTCCGCGTAGGAGACGTTGGTTCCCCCGATGAAGCGCCGGTCGCTCATACCCCACTCCCACGCCGACGGGTTGCGCTCATCGCCACGGATGACCGCGTCGAGCGCCGGGTGGTCAGCAAAGTCCTTCTCGGTCAGGGGAACGACCACGTTCTCTCCCGGCTCCGCCCCTTCCATGACGTAGAGCATCGGCTGCCCGCCCGAACCTCCCATTGCATAGATGAGGAGGGCATCGGCGAGCATGAAGCCGAGCGCGACGGCGACGATCCCGATAAGGCCGCACGCGATGACGAGTCCCGCCATTCTGAGCCGGTTGCCGGATTTCTTACCGTCTTCCATTCTGCACCTCTTCAAGCATCCTAATGGAGCAGGACGCGGGTGGCGTAGTACACGCCATCGTACTCGAGGATCGGCGCATTCGCCGTATACACACCAAACGACTCGGTGAGTGCGAGGCACTCGACCTCTGTCATCGGGACCGACGCAGATTTCACCACGTTGGATTCGCTGCCGGCCTCGCGGATCGCAGAGGCAAGCACCGGGTGCTGCTTCAGGTCCCGGTCGGTCAGATGGATGACGGATGCATTCTGCAGATCCTCTTCTACGACCACCTCCACGGTCAACGACTTCGGAGGCCCGTCGATTCCCGTGACCAGGGCAATGAGGGTTGTAACTCCGAACACGGTCGCCGCAACGAGGATGACGACACCGATGAACGCGAAGATCCCTACGGCAACCAGGCGCTTCCGGTCAGTCTCCATGCAACCTCCTCCGGGAGCCCGTGCTCCCGCTCACATCGCCGCTCCTCAGAACCATCCTGTATCCCTCGAGCTGTATATGATGTGCAGGGGGGAGGCCGACCGTTCGGCACGCGCACGCGGTTCAACCCCCTCGATCCGGAACGTCTCCCCGTTGAGCGTCACGCTCCCGATAAGGCCGTTCTTCGAGGTCGTCAGGAGGACGTCGCTTTCGCCGACACCGACGATCCTCCCCTCGTAGGAGTCGATGTCGTCGTCGATCTGCTCGAAGTTCATCCGGTGCACCTCGGCAAGGTATTCCGTTCCGCGGACACGAAGGAGAAGCGTGCCGCCCTCTATCTCCCGGGAGAGGGCAGCGTGGTTGAACGTCACGATATCGTAGCGCCCGACGCCCTTCGGGATCTTGAGTTCATCCGGCGCCGGAATCCCGGCGGCTGCAAGGTCGGAGACCGATGTTGCGCCCGCGACGATTACGTGTGTAGAATCGCCGACGGCCAGAACCGGGACGCCGGCAGTATCTTGAGCGCCTGCACCCAGCGCGATCGCTGCTGCGACGATCAAGCAGACCAGGAGAGCGATGCCCCCGATGAGGGATCGCCTCATCCCGCTTCATCCCCCGGCTCGTCCATGCGGGAGAGGTCGACGTACCTCTATAAGGGTTTTCTGTCACGATCCTCTACTCCCCGGGCACTTCGAGCCTATCTGCTCCCTGAAGAGGCGCGGGGGAGGAAACGGAGGCAGGGGAGAGAAAAAAGAGTATTCAGAAGTTGTGCGCGGGGACGCACCGGTTCTTCCCCGCATACGGCACAACGGGTCTGTGGAGTTCTATCCCGAGCGCCTCCCGGAGGAGGTCCTCGATCGTCTCCACGGTCACGAACGTGAGTTCGTTCCGGGCGTCCTCGGGCACATCTTCGAGATCCCGCTCGTTCTCCCGCGGGAGGATGACCGTCCTGATCCCGGCCCGGTGCGCCGCAAGCACCTTCTCCTTGATCCCGCCGACCGGGAGCACGGCGCCGGAGAGGGTCACTTCCCCGGTCATCGCGACCGTCGGGTCGACCGTTCTCCCCGTGACCAGGGAGGCGAGGGCCGTAAAGAGAGTCACGCCCGCAGACGGCCCGTCCTTCGGGGTCGCTCCCGCCGGCACGTGGATGTGGATGTCGCTTGCGAAGAAGTCAAACCCGGTCGCGATGACCGCGAGCCGCGAGCGGATCAGGCTGAGGGAGATCTGGGCCGACTCCTTCATCACGTCGCCGAGCTGGCCGGTCAGGGTGAGCTTCCCCTTGCCGGGCATGAACGTCCCCTCGATGAAGAGGATGTCCCCGCCGACCGGTGTCCAGGCGAGGCCCGTCACCACGCCGGGCGGGTTCTCCTTCCGCGCCACGTCCGGCCGGACGGTCTCTCTGCCCAGGATCTCCGGGAGCATCTCCGGAGTCACGACGACCGGCAGGTCGACCGTCCCGGAGACCACTTTCGCCGAGACATGCCGGGCGATCCGGGCAAGCTGCTTCTTGAGCGTCCGGACACCTGCCTCCCGGGTGTAGCGGTCGATGATCGCGGCGAGTGCCTCATCCTCGACCTGGAGTCTCTCCGCATCGAGGCCGTGCTCCTCCAGGGTCTCCGGCAGGAGGTGGTCTTTTGCTATCGCGAACTTCTCGTTCTTCGTGTAGCCCGAGATCTCTATGAGCTCCATCCGGTCGAGGAGCGGCGCCGGGATCGTCGCAAGCGAGTTCGCCGTCGCGATGAAGAGCACGTCCGAGAGGTCGTAGGGGACCTCCAGGTAGTGGTCCGAGAACGTGCTGTTCTGCTCGGGGTCGAGGACCTCGAGGAGGGCGCTTGCCGGGTCGCCGGCGTAGGAGACGGCGAGCTTGTCGACCTCGTCGAGGATGAAGACCGGGTTCTTCGCCCCGGCCCGCTTCATCCCCTGGATGATCCGGCCGGGGAGCGACCCGACGTAGGTCCGCCGGTGTCCGCGGATCTCCGCCTCGTCCTTGACGCCGCCGAGGCTGATCCGGACGTACTCCCGGCCGAGCGCGTCGGCGATGCTCCGCCCGAGGCTCGTCTTCCCCGTGCCCGGCGGACCCGCGAAGAGGAGGATCGAGCCCTGCTTCTCCTCCTTGAGTTTCATGACCGCGAGGTGCTGGACGATCCGCTCCTTGACCTTCTCCAGGCCGTTGTGGTTGCTCTCCAGCACCCGGCGGGCCTCCTCGATATCGATGCTCTTCTTCTCGACCGTCCAGGGGAGAACGAGCAGGAGGTCGAGGTAGTTCCGGATCCCCTGGCTCTCGTGGTGCTGACTCCCGCCCGTCTCGAGCTTCTTCAGTTCGGCGAACGCTTTCTTGCGCACCTCCTCGGGCATCGTCGAGCGCTCGATCCGCTCCCGGTATCCGCCCTCGCCGTCAGAGTCGTCGCTCCCGTTGAGCTCCTCCTGGATGACCTTCATCTGCTCGCGGAGCATCGCCTCGCGGTTCGCCTTCCCGACCTTCTCGGTGGCCTTCTGCGCCACCTCGATCCGGAGGTTGATGTTCTCGTTCAGGTTCACCAGGATCCGGAGGAACGCGGTGTAGCGCTCCCGGGTGGAGACAATCTCGAGGAGCGACTGCTTCTCGGCAACGCCGATCGGCAGGAAGGGCATGACGAACCCCATGATCTGGTCGACGGACTCCATCCTGTCGACGGGGCGGGTGAACTGCTCGGAGCCCTGGAAGTTGCCGCTGAGCTCGTGGACGGCCGCTCTGACACGCCTGAGCATCTCCGCCCGATCACCCTCGTCGAGGTCCGGCACGTCCGGGAGCGGTTCGGGGACGACGTAGAACTGCCCGTCCCTCTCCGAGAGCGTTACGGCCTTCACCCGGCGGGTTGCGTGGGCAAAGACCAGGTAGCCGTTGTTTGAGGGCTGCACGTGCGCGATCATAAGGAGGTTCCCGGTCGAATAGAGCGCGTCGGCCGGATCCTCCGCCCCGCTCTTTGCGGTCAGACCGACCGCGTACGCCGATCCGTCGCTCTTCATGGCGGCGATCAGCGCCTCCCCGATGGCCGTCTCGACCTGGAGTTTCGTCCGGGTCTCGGGGTAGACCACGGTCTCGGAGAGCGGTATGACGATGTAGTCTCGGCTGGTGTCTTGTTGTGGTGAGTTCATGATGTCTCCGGGTTGTTTAGTTCGCATTTACCTAACAATTTGGCCGGCCAAAAAAATCATCCGACCTTTCTCAGGATCTCCACAAGGAGATCCACTTCGTTCTCATCGAGCGTCCGCACCACCCTCTCGATCATCCGGTGGAGCGCGTTCTGCTCGGCGTTTGCCAGCATCCGCCCCTTCTCGGTCAACCGGATGTAGGTGACCCGCCCGTCGTCGGGGCACTTCTGGCGGTAGGCGCACTCCATCCGGGTGAACCGATCGACCATCTCCGTCACGGTGGGTTTTGAGTTCCTGGTGATCTCGGCGAGCCTGCTGAACGTCATGTCGCGGTGCCCGTCGATGACTTTCAGGTAGGCAACCTGCTTCACCGTCACGTCGCTGAGGCCGCATTCGGAGATGATCTCGGAGGAACATTCGTTTTTGATGGCGATCAGGCGATCAAACACTTCGAACAGGTGCTCACGTCTCGCCGCCATGGTTGATACCCATTAGTTTGGGTAGACCTAACTATAAAGGTTGTGATGGCGACCGGCACCGGGAGAGCCACCTTCAGGGGTCACGCCTCCTTCGCCCGGCCGGTTATGGTCGGATCCTGAATGAGATGGGTCCGGATGCCCCGACGTGTAGACGATTGTGACAGAAATCGTTTATAGCGGAACGTTGAACTCTTCGTTGATACGGTGCAACGGCGATCCGACCGGACGGACGGATGCCGGCGTCCGGTCGGAGGAGCATGTCGACAGGAACAATCATCATCGGCCCCCGGCGGATCTTCCAGAAACTCAACGAGAAACCGCTGCGCGACGACCTCACATTCTACTTCGCGATCGTCGCAGTCGCATCGGTCCTATTCATGGCGTTACCCCTCCTTACGGGAGAGGCAGCGGAGATTGAAGGGCTGCACCGGATCGGGTTCATCGTAGCCGGCACCCTGATCGTCCTCGTCCAGGGCCTGATAACCGGGGCCGTCGCCCTCCTCGCCGTCAGCCTCGTCGAGCACTTCTTCCTCCTCTTCGTCGACGTCCACCGCGAGTTCGAGCAGACGATGAAGTCGGCGGTCTACGCTCTCTCGCCGCTCATCCTCTTCTCCTGGGCGGTCCTCCTGAAGATCCCGTTTGCCGGCCTGCTCCTCCTCGCCTGGTTCTGCCTCTCGACCTACTTCGGCGTGTGGATATTCCACGAGAAGTCGAAGGACCGGGCTGTCTTCGTCGCTCTGGCAACCGGTGTGGTCCTCACGTACTACCTCCATCGCTGGCTCCTCGATCCCGTGCTTGTCCTGCTCTCCTCCTGACCCTGGCCGGCTGCATCGCACGTGCCGGCCTGTTGCGGTTTGCTTGGCTCTGTTGAAACCCTGTTCCGATCTTCATCCCTTCCCTGATGAGGCTGGTGCCAGGCCTGGTTTGTCCTTGGGACGACCTTTTTCCCGGGCGGGTTCTCATGCAGTGGACCGTGGTGGCTATCGCCATTGGGGGTGGGGCTGACGGGGAGGGGGAGACCCCCTCCCCTGTCTCTTACGCGCGAAGATCCGCATACCTCATCGACCCCACTCCACCCGGCCTCCGGCCTCCTCCCCCGCCCCAGGGCGGGGGCAGTCATGGCGATACCCGGTGGAAAGCCGTGCCCCTGAGTACCCCTGATTGCGGCCATCTGGAGCAAGCAGGCAGGTTCAACAAGGCCGTTCGCTCCGGAACGCATGGCGGCTAAAATCCTGCGACATGTAGACGATTGTGACAGAAATCGTTTATAGAAGAACGTTGACATTTCCCGCAGGTTTACAGGACACGGGAGCTGAACCGTGCCGAGAACGGTGCAATATGTCGCGTAAGATCGTCGCCTCTCTTCCCCGGAGCCGGTTCTCGCCGGCCATTCCCCCGCTCGTCGCGGTCGCGGCATGCACAGTCTGGGCGGGTATCGCCGTGAGCGTCTCCGGGGCACCGGGACCGGCGCCGTCGTCCGTCCTCCCCGTCTTTGTTCTCGTGATCGTCATCCTCGCGGCCGCGGGGGCCGCGACGCCGCTCCCGCTCATCCCGGGCGCCGTCCCGGTCAGGAGAGAGCAGCAGGCGTTGCTCGCCGCCATCGCAGCCACCGTCCCGTTCGTCGCCGCCCTGGTGATCAACCCGGACCGGTGGCCGGGCGGCCCCGCCCCCCTCCTCGCGGAGAGCGTGCCGGTCTTCGGGTGGTTCTTCGACGGCATCATGGGCGTCCTGCCGCTCGCGGTGGACACCCTCGCCTACCGCCTGTTCTTCTCCGGGTTCGCGGTCTTCGGGTTCTACCTCGAGTGCGTGCTCATCGCCGCGATCCTCTATATCGTTCTTCGGACGGTCGCCGCCTTCGATCCGGGGTTTCGGGAAGAGAGGCACGCTGAAGAGGAGGGATAGATACGCCCCCGAAGAGAAAAACGCTCGCCCTCGCCCTCACCGCGGCATACTTCATCGCCGTGCCCGTGACCGGGGTGTATGCCCGGTTCGCCTACCCCGGCAGGTCCATATACGGGGCTGCAGACCTCTCGCCGGTGCTCCTCCTCTTCTGCATCGTCTCGCTCGCGGGAGCGGCGCTCTTCTCGTTCGCTCTGGCGCAGGAGGGCGGCAGGTGGTGGGCGGCGGTGCCGCTCGCGGCGCTTCTTGCGGCACTCGCCGCCTTCGGCCCGGCGCCGCAGTCCTCCGGGATCAGCCTGTTCGCGACCGTGCTCCTCGCCCCGGCGGCCCTCGTCCTCCTGCTCGGAGCGCTCCCGTTCAGGCAGGGGACGGTCGCGTGGTTCTCCGTGATCGAGGCGGGGATCATCAGTCTCTTCGGCATGGCCTGAGCATACGGCCTCTTCCTCGCCCCATCACTCCCGGCGAATATCCGGGTCGACTCGCCGTCGCTCTATGAGTTCGCCGGAGCGGCCTACGTCTACGTTGGGCTCCCGCTGCTCGGCATCATGCTCCTCGCGCTCGCCTCTCAGTGCAGCCGGCAGGCCCGATGAACTGAATTAGAAAAAGGCCAGGTAGAGGAAGTAGACCCCGATCAGGACGATCGCGACGCCCATAACCCGATCGAAGACCTCGCCGCTCACCCTCGCCTTCTCCTTGATCTTCTTCCCGACCGCACCCCCGACCGAGCTGATGACGATGAGGGGGATCGCGAGCCCCACGGCGTAGACGAATATCGTGAAGAGGCCTTCGAGCACCGTCTGGTAGAGCGCGATGTAGGTCAGGACGACGAGGAGCATCGGCGCCCCGCGCCCCACGGTGATCGCCCCGAACGAGAGGCCGAGGAGGAACGCCCCCGTAACGGTGTAGGAGACGGGCGCCCGGAAGCGGTTGAAGATGCTCCGGATCGGCGGCTTGTAGACGTGGAGGAGCTGCAGCCCCATCAGGATCATCAGCACCCCGCCGATCCCCCACGCGATCGTCTCGTCGAGGAAGAGGAGGTATCCCCCAATGTAGCCCGCGACCGCCCCGAGCGGCAGGAGGACGAGGATGGTGCCGAGCGAGAACGCCACGGTCAGCCTGAGGATCCCGGCGAGCGAGAGATCGGTCTTCCCACTCGTCAGGTAGCCGATCAACCCGAGACAGAGGACGCTGTTGCAGGGGCAGATCCCGGCGACGAGGCCGAAGACGAAGATCCCGAGGACCGAGGGGTCGAAGGGTGCCATCAGAAGAGGTTCGACCGCAGCCGGAATTAAACCTGTGGTTCCGGGATCGCCGCCTCCCCGGCCGGAGATGCATTTAGAGAGGTATTTCAGAGCGAAGACTCCATACTCACTGAACAACAATGGTCCCCTGGGAGATACTATTCGCCGTCGTTCCCGGCCTGATCCTCTTCTTCTACGGCATAGAGAATTTCTCCCGCGAGATCCTCGCGGTCGCGAAGGGCAGCTTCGCCGCGATCCTCGGCAGGGTGACGGAGCGGCCGATCCTCGCCGCACTCCTCGGTGCCGCCGTCACCGCGCTTGTCCAGTCCAGCGCGGCGACCACGATCATCACCGTCAACCTCGTCAACAGCGGGACGCTCTCGTTCATCCAGAGCCTCGGGATCATCATCGGCTCGAACGTCGGGACGACCGCCACCGCCCAGCTCGTCGCCTTCAAGATGACAGCGTTCGGGCAGGTGCTGATCCCGGTCGGGTTCCTCGTCGGGATCTTTGGGCGGCGCTACAAGTTCCTGGGGAAACCCCTCTTCTACTTCGGCCTGGTCTTCTTCAGCCTGAATCTCATCTCGACGGCGCTCACGCCGTTCCAGAACGACCCCGAACTCATCGGGCTTGTCACGGAGTACTCGGCGCTCCCGCTCGCCATCCTGATCGGGTTTCTCGTGACGGCCACGGTGCAGTCGAGCGCCATAACGACCGGGCTCGCCGTCATCCTCGCCCAGCAGGGGCTGCTCACCCTCCCGCAGGCGATCCCGCTCCTGCTCGGCGCAAACATCGGCTCGACCACGACGACCCTGATCGCCTCGGCACGGATGAACCTCCACTCCCGGAGGGCGGCGGTAGCTCACTTCCTCTTCAACCTCGGGGGCGTGCTCCTGATCCTCCCCTTCCTCGCCCTGTTCACCGATTTCGTGGTGTCGATCGGCGGGACCGAGGCGCAGATGGTGGCAAACGCCCACCTTGCCTTCAACCTGATCACGGCGGCGGTTTTCCTCCTCTTCATCGGGCGGTTCGGGCAGGTCGTCGAACGGCTGGTGCCCGGGAACGAACCCGAGATCCTGATGCGGACACGCCATCTCGAGAACGGCATCCCCGAGGAGACGCACCTCGGGTTCGAACAGATCAAGAGCGAGCTCAAACATGCCCACGAGGTCACGCTCGACCTCTTCCGGGCGGCAATGACCTACCTCGCCACGGCAAAGGAGGCGGACTACCAGATGGTCGAGCGACTCAAGAGCCTGAACAGTCACCTTGATCGAAGGATCGAGCAGGCCCTCCGGACAATCTCCGCACGGTCGCTCTCGGACCAGGAGGCGACCGAGGTGGTCTCCCTGGTGAGGATGTCGAACGAGATCGGGCGGCTCGGCTATCTCGGGGGAGATCTCGGAAATTTCTTCCGGAGAACGGCCCGGGACGGGGACGACACCCGGGCTGTTCTCGCGCAGGAGATACAGGGCGTCTACTGGATCCTCGACGATAACATCGTCGGGCTCGGCCTCCTCTTCCCCGAGATCCAGGAGACAACCGTCGCGGAACTCCGTGCCCGCGACATCATACTCCAGCGTGCCATCAACGAGCACTACCGCAAGCAGCTCGTCAACCTCAAGAGGGAGGGCAACCTCGGAGACAGCCGCTACCTTGAGGTCCTCTCCATCATCGAGGCGGCGAACGCCAAGGTGCGGGACCTCAGGAAACTTGCCGAGCAGTATTCGCGCGAGAAGGCGACCGAGGCGGCGTTACTCCGAGTGGACGACCCGCTTCCGCTGCGCCATCCGGTAGCCGGAGACGACCAGCATCGAGTCCCCGACCTCCCGGTCGAGCGCCGCGTCCCCGGAATCGACGTACAGGAGGGGCGTCCCGGCGAGTTTGGCGGGCGTGGCGACCACGATCAGGTTCGATAACCCGGCCTTCCGGAGGACCGCGGGGCTGATCTGCTGGTTCCCCCGCCCGAGGACGAAGCCCTGGGCGCCGATGGGGCTCACGACGATCTTCGCCCGCGGGTGTTCGTCGAGGAGGGCGAGGAGCGTCCGCTCGTCGGCGTTCGAGGCGACGATCTCAGCGTTCACGACGGCATCGACCCCGAGGAGCGTCGGGGCAAGACCGAGCCGCTCCATGACCCGTGCCGTCGTGCTCCCGGCGCCGATGATATAGAGGGTCTCCGGGAGCATGATCTCGGTGATGAACGCGGCGATATCGTCTTTCGCCCGCTCCTCGTCCTGCTGCTCGAAGACCTGTTTTCCTCCCTGAATTCGCTCCGGAACGAAGGGGACGCAGGCATACCCGTAGAGTCGGGCGGTGAGCCTGCCCGAGCGGTATGCCTCCTCGTCGACGTCCATCACCTCTGAGTCGCGGCAGGGGATATCGCCCGCCCGGCGGACGAGGTCGGCCGCCGCTGCCGGGTTGACCGCGAAGACCGCCGAGTACATCTTCACCCCGGCGGGGATGCCGAGGATGGGGACCTCCCCGCCGACGGCGTCAAAGACGTCCCGGGCCGTCCCGTCCCCGCCGCAGAAGACGATGAGATCCACCCCGGCCGCGAGGAACACCCGGCACGCGGCTGTTGTGTCGGCCGCACCCGTCGGGACGGTGGGCCGGTAGAGAACGGTGTAGGAGTCGATCCCGGCACCGGTAAGGACGTCCTCCCCCATCGGGGATGCACAGGTGCACCACGCGATATCCTCGTCCCGGAGGAGGGAGAGGGTCCGGGCTGCGCGAACCGCGGCGTGCGGGACCGCACCCCGGCGAACCGCCTCCTCCACCCCGCCGTCCGTCCCGGAAAGCCCCACGGCGCCGCCCATCCCGGCGATGGGGTTGACGAGGAAGCCGACGGTCCGCATTACCCCGTCGCCGGCAGCCGGGCGAGCGACTCCTTGATCAGCTCGACCGGGTACTCGTAGTCGACGAGCCTCCCACCAAAGTAGGCCTCGTAGGAGGAGAAGTCGAAGTTGCCGTGCCCGGAGTTGTTGAAGAGGATTGTCTTCGCGTCCCCGGTCTCCCGGCACCGGAGGGCCTCGTCGATCGCGGCCTTCACCGCGTGGGCGGCCTCGGGCGCGACGATGATCCCTTCCGTCCGGGCGAAGAGCACGGCGGCCTCGAAGACCTCGTTCTGCCGGTAGGCGACCGGCCGGACCACCCCGTCGCGGGCGAGCCGGGAGACGAGCGGCGACATTCCGTGGTATCGGAGCCCTCCGGCGTGGATCGCCGGCGGGACGAAGTCGTGGCCGAGGGTGAACATCCGCATCATCGGGGTCAGCCCCGCGACGTCCCCGAAGTCGTAGGCGTAGAGCCCCTTCGTCAGGGTCGGGCAGGCAGCGGGCTCCACCGCGACGATTTCGGTCTCGGGATGCTTCCCGGTCATCTTATCGCCGGCGAACGGGAAGGTGAGCCCGGCAAAGTTGGTGCCGCCGCCGACGCACCCGATGATGACATCGGGGTAGGTCTCCACCATCGCGAGCTGCTCCCGTGCCTCCTGGCCGATGATCGTCTGGTGGAGGCAGACGTGGTTGAGGACGGAGCCGAGCGCGTAGTTGGTGTTATCGTGGGCGGCCGCATCCTCGACGGCCTCGGATATGGCGATGCCGAGGGAGCCCGGCGTATCCGGGTCGCGGGCGAGGACGGCCTGGCCTGACCGGGTCTTGTTCGACGGGCTCGGGATGCACTCGGCGCCGTAGACCTGCATCATGCTCTTCCTGTAGGGTTTCTGGTCGTAGGAACTCCGGACCATGTAGACGGTGCACTCCATATCGAAGAGGCCCGTAGCAAACGCGAGCGACGACCCCCACTGCCCCGCCCCGGTCTCGGTCGCCAGCCGCTCGATCCCCGCCTCCCGGTTGTAGTAGGCCTGGGGGATGGCGGAGTTGGGCTTGTGCGAGCCCGGCGGGCTCACGCCCTCCCACTTGTAGTAGATCTTTGCCGGGGTCTTCAAGGCCGCTTCAAGCCTTCTCGCCCGGTAGAGGGGGCTCGGCCTCCAGAGGGTGAGGATATCCCGGACTTCACCGGGGATATCGATGTGGCGCTCGGTGCTCATCTCCTGCCGGATCAGCTCCATCGGGAAGATGTGGCGGAGGTCATCCGGGACCATCGGTTTCCCGGTCGCCGGGTGGAGGGGCGGGTCCATGGGTGTCGGGAGGTCCGCCTGGATGTTGTACCACCGTTTCGGCATCTCTCCCTCGTCAAGGAGGATCTTCGTCTGCATAGATCATGGTATATGCTGAACACATATATACATTATTCAACAATGTTGATCCACCACAATCATGCTGGTACCGCACCGGCCCCGTCCCTGCCCGATCCTTACGGGAAAAAGGGTATATGCCCGCTCCGCCACTAACTGGCGATGTACCTCCTCGCCCACGCCATGATCGGTCTCCTCATAGGCGTCGTGCTCGCGGCGATCGCAGGCGACCGGCGGGTTCTCGCGCTCGCCGTGTTCGGCGCCGTCCTCCCCGACCTGATCGACAAGCCGCTCGGGCACATCGTCCTCGCCGGAACCGTGGGCTACGGCAGGATCTACTTCCACGGCCTCACCATCCTCTTCCTGATCCTCGCTGCCGGCCTCCTCCTCTACTACTACCGACGGCGGATCGAATTCTTCGCTCTCGCCGCCGGGATAGCGAGCCACCAGTTCTTCGACGGGATGTGGCGCCACCCCGTCGAGTGGGTCTGGCCGTTCCTCGGCCCGCTCCCGAACCACGGCTACCCGGAGGATTATTTCTGGGAGTCGGTTCTCCGGGAGCTCGCCCAGCCGAGCGAATGGCTCTTCTTCTTCCTGATAGCAGGGCTGTTCGCCTACATCTACCGGCGCGAACTCGCGGCCGTTCTCAAACGGCTCGCGAAGACCTCGATCTCTCCGGCACTCGGCCTTGCCGTCCTCGCCGCGCTGGCTATGGGCTGGCGGTTCCTACCGCCGTAAAATCCCAACCCTTATATACGTGGCCGGATAGTGGAATACCTGTGGTGAATAGTTTGACTGGTGAATCGATGCTCCGGCTAACCGTCGATCAGCTTGCACGAACACTCTGCGCGAGTGCCGTCCTCGGTGCCCCGATCGAGGCCGGCGAGCGGGTTATCATACCGGTCGCAGAGTTCGGGTTCGGATTCGGCGGCGGAGAAGGTACAGGAGGGCACAAAGAAGGTGTCCCGCACGGCGGGGCCGCGACCGGCGGCGGCGGCGGCATAACGGCCGTCGCCCTGATCATCATCACCCGGGGTGTCAGTGGCCCCGAGGGCATCCAGGTGGTCTCGCTGAAGAAGAAGAGCCAGATGGCCGAGGTGATCGCGACGATCGGGGAGACGGTCGGCCCGCATGTCGAGAAGGTGCTCGATAAGGGCTCCGAGATGATGCAGCAGCGCATGGGCGGCAAAACGCCCGGGGCCGAAGGAAAGGAGATCCCGGTCGGCGGCGAAGGAGAGGCGTAAGGCACTCTTACCCTCCACTCTATGGCCGCGACCGTTCTTTTCTTGATCCCGCTCGCCGTCGCCGTCCTCATCCTCGCTCTCCTGCTGGCCCTCTACCTGGTCCCGGTGACCGTCTCGACGGTCGCCGACTGCAGCCGGGAGAGCGCCCGGGCGACGGCAACCATAGCCTGGGGCATCGTGGGAGGGAGGGTCCGGGTCGGAGACGGCGTGGGGGTGCTTGAGGTCCTCCTCGCCGGCCGGACGGTCGTAACCCGGGACCTTGAAGAGATCGCGGCAGCAGAGCCGTCGGAAGAGGAGAAAGAGAGAGAAGAACGGGGCCCGGCGCTCTCGCCCGGCGACTACATCGAGGCCGCCGGCGACCTCTGGCCTCACCTCCGGGGGATCCTCGAGGCCGTCTACCGGTCACTCCACCTCGAGACGCTCCGGGGCAACGTCACCCTCGGCCTCGACAGCCCCGCCGACACCGGCATCATCTACGGCTACTGCACCGCCGCCCGCTACGCCCTCTGGCCGGTGGAGGCGATCGACTTCGTGATGACCCCAGTCTTTAACGAGAGGATCTTTGCGGGCACCTTCACGCTCAAGATGCAGATCCGCCGGCCGCTCCTGATCCTGGTCGCGGTCGCAAGGGCTCTCTGGCAGAAACCTGTCCGGCAGCGGCTCCGCCAGGTATCAGGAAGGGGTGCTCCCGGTGCGTGAGAAGGAGAGCGGCGGCCCCGGCCTCGTCGTCGGCGGCGGCCGCAGGGCGGGCGACCGGTGCATCATCCCGATCATCAGCGCGCTTGTGGTCTACGGCGGGGGGAGTGCCATGGTCAGCCTGACGCCCGTTGCGCTCCTCGTCACCGAAGGGGAGAACGAGTACCTCGCCCTTCTCCCGGGCGCCCCCACGAAGGCCGGGGAGAAGATCGAGAGCCTCCGTGGCGATATCGAGCGGGAAAAAGAGAAGAGTATGGGTTGAAGACGGTCACTCGTGGCGCAGCGCCTGGATCGGGTTCAGGTTCGCCGCCTTCCAGGCCGGGTAGAGACCGGATGCCACGCTCGTGATGACGCCGAAGAGCATCCCGAAGACGATGTAGAGGAGACTCGTCGGATCGAAGAGGTAATCGGGGTTCTGGACGAAGACCGCCGTCACCAGATACCCGGTGCAGAAACTGAGCGCCCCTCCTATGAGAGCGCCCGCAAGGCCGAGGATCAGCGCCTCGTAGATGAACATCCGCATCACCTCGCCCCGGCGGGTGCCGATGCTCCGGAGAACGCCGATCTCCTTGATCCGCTCGGTCACCGACATCAGCATCACGTTCAGGATCGAGACCCCGGCGACGAGGAGCGATATCGCGCCGATTCCCGCGAGGAAGACCGTGATCGACTCGGTGGCCGCAAAGACGCTCTCGAGGATCGCCCGGGTATCCATGACGGTGACGGTATCCTCCCGCCGGTTCATCTTCTGCTCGATCGACTCCTTGACCGCGTCGATGTTGTTGACGTCCCTGACCTTCACGATCGCCTGGTCGTAGTCGTCTTCGTCGTAGTGGCTCGAATACCACGCGTAAGGGACGACGATGGCGTAGTCGGGGTTGATGTCGAACCCCATCCCCCGCTCCTTGAGCACGCCCACCACCCGGAGGGTCTCGTCGCCGATCCTGACCCGGGCACCGAGTTTCAGGCCGTTCTCCCTGCTGTTCGCGGCAAGCTCGCTCCCGATCAGGCACCCGCCGCCCGTATCCTTCGGGTAGCTCCCCGACTCCACTTCGAGCAGAGAGGGGATGTCCCCGGCGGGGATGGCGTAGATCATCGCGGCGCTCTCCTTATCGCCCACGGCTATCCTTTCGCCGGTGCTGGAGAAGGGTATGACGTCGTTCGACCCGACCGCCCGGGCGATATCGGAGACCTGCCGCTCGGTGAGTTTGCCGCCGCCCACGCCCGTCGCCGGGGAGACGATGACGGTGTCGCCGACGTCGCTGACCATATCGTCGAACATAAGGCCGATGCTGTTGCCCATGATCCCGAGAGAGGCGATAGCGATGACGCCGATGACGATCCCGATGACCGCAAGGGACGACCGGAGCCAGTGGCGGGTGACGTTGCGGCGGGCGAGGTCGAAGAACGTCACTCCACCACCTTCCCGTCGACGAGCCGGATCGTCCGGTCGGCGTATTCGGTCATCCGGGGGTCGTGGGTGACCATGACGACGGTCTTGCCCTCCTCGCGGTTCATCCGGTCGAGGAGGGTCATGATGGCGGTGCCGGTCTTCGAGTCCAGGTTCCCGGTCGGTTCGTCGCAGAGGAGGAAGTCGGGGTCGTTGACGAGCGCTCTCGCGATCGCGACCCGTTGTTGCTGCCCGCCGGAGAGCTCGCCCGGCTTGTGGGTGAAGTGGGTCTCGGTGATCCCGACCGCCCTGAGGACTTCCTCTGCCCGCTCCCGGGTGCCGTTCTGCCGGCCCTTCAGGATCAGGGGATACTCGACGTTCTCGACGATAGAGAGGAGCGGGATCAGGTTGAACTGCTGGAAGACGAACCCGATATGGTCGCGCCGCAGAAGGGTCAGGTCGTCGTCGTCCATCCCGCTGATCTTGTTGCCGGCGATGGTGACCTCTCCCGAGGTCGGGACGTCGAGCGAGCCCATGATATTCAGGAGCGTCGATTTCCCCGACCCCGAAGGGCCCATGATCAGGACGAACTCTCCCTCATCGATGGCGATATCGACGCCGGCGAGAGCCACGACGTCGCCCGCCGGGAGGGGGTAGACCTTTCTCACGTTCTCGAAACTGATGACCGGCATCGTCGTTACGCCCGCTTCCACGAGTAGTAGATCGCTCCGGCGACCCCGAGTGCGACGAGCACCACGACGAGGAGCCCGGCGACCGGGAACCCGCCGTCCTCCGACCCTTCGATCGGGGCGGCCGTCATGCCGCCGAGCCCGATCGGGGTCGACGCGGTGTAGCGGTTCCCGTCGTTGTCCCGGTACTCGACGACGACCGGGATCTCGGTCGTGTTCGCGTCGGCCCGGAATGTCACCTCGAACGACGAGATATCGTCCGGATCGAGCGTCCCGACGACGTAGACCCGGAAGGGATCGATCGCCGTCGCGGGAGCGCCCGGAGAGATGATGACCGACCGGGCGGACTCGAGGCCGGCGTTCATAACATCGCCCACGATCCGGTAGCCCCCGGCGATCGGCGTGACCTCGACGTTGGTGATGACGGGGTCGGCCTGCTTCTTGTCCTCGCCGAACGCGACCGGCAGCACGAGATCCGCAGTGTGGGTGTTGATCCCGTTGCGCCAGACCACCTGGAATGTGACGTCCGTCTCCGCGGTCGGGGTCAGGTTGAAGGTGACCGTCCCGGACGCGTCGGGAGCGAGCGCCCCGATGAATCCGCCGGTCGGGGTGACGGTAAAGCCGCTCCCCTGCGGGATCACCTGGACGCCGGAGGCGGCGTTCGGGCGCGGGTTGCCCACCCGGACGGTGATATCGGCCGTCCGGGACTCGGCGAAGGCGTCCGGCTTCTGGATCACCGACGCGCTGAGCGGTGTGTCCACGACCTGGATCGGGACCGGGTAGCGGAGGCTGCCGCCGCCGTCACGGAAGTCGAGCACGAACGTCGGGTAGAACGTCCCCTCGCCACCGTCCGCACGGACGGAGAAGGTGAACGTCTTGCTGTTCCCGGTGCCGATCTCCCCGACCGAGGGGTAGGGCTCGCTCAGGGGGACGACCCCGCTGCCGTAGAGCCGGGCGCTCCGGATGGCCACGGTCTCGGCACCGGTGTTCTGGATCGTCACCGTCAGCGTCCCGGTGTCCCCCTTCATCAGGACCGAAGGGTCGAGCGACGAGGAGACAACGGCGATGTCCGCAGGACCGGCGCTGGCCGGTACGGTGAACGCCATCGCGGCACAGAGGAGTGATATGATCAAAACGTTGAGTGGTTTCATGTTACAGCCATCCGGTAAGTGTGATGAGCATATAGAGGATATAGAGCCCCATGGGAATCCCGACGGTGAGAACCGCGTCCCGTGTGGAGAGGCCCCGCGCGTGCTTCATGCCGAAGATCCATATATTGGCGCTCCAGACGAGGAAGAGGATGCTCACGAGCCCGGCGATCTGGGCGAGGGGGCTGGTCGTGAGGACGGCCACCAGGTTCTCCGAGAACTCCACCATCTGTTCGGGGCTGGTCATGGAGGGGATGCTCAGGCCCGAGAGGAGCCGGTAGGAGAAATACGTCCCGATGATGCCCCCGAAGATCTGGGGAAGGAGCCCGTAGCCGGTGAACTCCATCGTCCGCTCGAGGCTGCCCTGGCCTTTGAAGATCAGCGAGACGATGTGGAAGACAACGCCGTAGATGGCCCACGCGAGGAATCCGCCGATGAAGGCGACGCCGGCGGAGATGACCGTCATGAGCAGCCCGAGGCCCTGCATCTCCGCGGGAAGCATAGCCATGGTGAGATCCGTCATCGGTATGGTCGATACCGCACCGATCAGCCCGATGACGATCGCGATCAGCGCCGGCACCTTCAGGCTCGGCTCTTCCTGCATGCGCGCCTCAAAAAATCGTCCGGGATCGAGCAACACCCGGAGAAATCCAGTATCCATTAAGTTACGCCTCCTATACTCTTGACCCATGAGAGGGGATATATTTTTTTCAGGGGCGTGATGCTGGATGCAAATATATTCACCGGATTCTGGGGATCCTCCGGGGAACAGGCGCGGTATGCCGGGGTGAGCGGGCGGTTCTTCCCCGCCGTTACAGGTGCCCGAGCTCTTTCAGGCTCACGTAGCCCTTCTTCGTGACGATGATATGGTCGAGCACCCGGATGCCGAGGATCGACCCGCCTTCGACGAGCTGCCGGGTAATGCCGATGTCCTGGGTGGAGGGATCAAGAGTGCCCGAAGGATGGTTGTGAACCAGGATGACCGAGGCCGCGCGGTCGGTGATCGCCTCGGAAAAGACTTCCCGGGGGTGGACGAGGCTCTGGTTCAGGATACCGACGGTGACCACCCGGCGCTCGATCACCTCGCCGGCACCGTTTAAGGTGATGCAGATGAAGTACTCCTGCTTTTTGTCCCGCCACTCGGCGACCAGCGGGAGCACGTCGGCGGGAGAGGCGATCCGGTGCCCGGAGACCCCGTCTCCCTCGAGATACCGCCGTCCAAGTTCGAAGCAGGCCATGATCTCGCAGGCTTTCGCCGAGCCGATGCCGTCTATCTCGAGGAGATCGTCATAGGAGGGGCAGCCTTTAGCCTCCTTCAGGCAGCGTTCGACGTCGCCCGAGACCTGCCAGACGTCCCGTCCCTTCGTGCCGCGCCCGATGAGAAGAGCGATCAGTTCGGCGTTGGTGAGCGCCTGCGGTCCGCGTGCCGCCAGCCTCTCGCGTGGGCGATCGCGGTCTGGGGTGTCGCGCATCTTCTTTCTCATCTTCGTCCGGCCCGATCGGGTTACCTCATCCCCGGTTTGGATCCCGGAGCATGTATACATTACCAATCTATCCGGCGCATCCGGCGGACTCAGATCCCGGGAGGGAGACCCACAAGGTGAAAAATCCCTTCCTGCCGGAAATATCCTTTCAAACTCTATCGAAACCCATATGTACCCGATTGCACTATCATTCACGAATGGAACTCCCCTGGAAGAGCGCCGACGCCCTGTGCAGGAAAGGACAGGCATACGCCGAGCAGGGGCAGTACGACCGGGCCGTCGAGTTCTACGACCGGGCGATCCAGCAGAGCCCCGGCACCGGCGCCGCCTGGTACCATAAAGGGCTCGCCCTCACCGCCGCACGGGATCACCGTGGAGCGATCGAGTGCTTCGACCAGGCGATCCGGATCGACCCGGCCTCTCCCCGGTTCTGGCAGGCCCGGGGAGAGGCGATGTACGAGATCAAGGAGTACCGCGAGGCGGCCGCATCCTCCGGCCAGGCGGTGAAACTTGCGCCGGACTCCGCGAGTGCCTGGCTCACCCGGGGCCATGCTCTCCGAAAGATCGGGCTTACCCCCGAGGCGATCGCGTGTTACGACCGGGTGGTCGGGCTCGAACCGGACCGGATCGACGCCTGGCTCGCCCGCGGAACGGCGCTTGCCGCGGAACGCCGCTACGAGGCTGCGATCGAGTGCTATGATCGGGTGGTCGCGCTCGACCCGGAGAACGCAAACGCCTGGTATGCCAGAGGGACCATCGAGACCCTTCTCTCCCGTTTCGAGGACGCGCTCGACTGCTACGACCGGGCCGTCGCCATCAACCCGAACCACGCCGATACCTGGTACACCAAAGGATGCACGCTCTCGGCGCTCCAGCGCTACGAACTCGCGCTCGCCTGCTTCGAACGCGCGCTCGCCCTCCGCCCCGACGACGTCGAGGCCTGGTACAACCGGGGTCGGACACTGCAGAACCTGGAACGCTATGAAGAGGCGCTCGACTGCTACGAGCGGGCGTTCCGGATCAACCCCGATTACCCCGGCATCTGGTATCAGAAGGCCACGACGCTGAAGAAACTGAAGCGCTACGACCTCTCGCTCGCCTGCTACGACCGCGCGCTCCGGGTGAACGCCGTCGATGCGGAGATCTGGTACCAGAAGGGCCTGCTCTACTTCGCGCTGAAGCGCTACGGGGAGGCGATAGAGTGCCTGGGCCAGGCGCTCAAACTCCGGCCCGGCCACGCCGACGCGGATTACTACCGGGGCGAGTGCCATTACGCCCTCGGGGACTGCGAGGCGGCGATCGAGTGCTACCGCTCCGCGGTCAGGGCACACCCCGAGAACGCCATCGCCTGGAACAACTACGGCAACGCACTCTACCAGCTCGAGCACTATGAAGAGGCGCTCGTCTGCTACGAGCGGGCGCTCGAGATCGACCCGGAGAACCAGCGGGTCTGGAACAACAAAGCGAGCGTCCTCTCCGTTCTGTCGCACTACGACAAGGCGCTCGTCTGCTACGACCGGGAACTCCGGATACACCCGGAGAACACAGACGCCTGGTACAATAAAGGCCTCGCGCTCTTTGTCCTCGGGCGGTACAGCGAGGCCGTCACCTGTTATACGCACGCGCTCGAGATCGATCCCGCGAGGGTTGGGGCCTGGACGACGAAGGGGAACGCTCTCGTGCTCCTGGACCGTAGCGACGAGGCGCTCGGTTGCTACGACCGGGTTCTCGCCATCAACCCCGACGATGCCGAAGCGCTCAACGGCAAGGCGGTGGCCCTCATCAACCTCGATCGCCACGCCGAGGCGGTCAAATACTACGAGAGGCTGCAACGGCTGCCGGAGTGGAAGCGGAAGGGAGAACGGAGCCCGGGAAAAAAGATAAGATCTTAGACTCGCGCGATCCGTTCGACCGCTTCCTCGAGGTTCTTCATCGAGGTCGCGTAGGAGAGGCGGAGCCAGCCCGGGGTGTGAAACGCGGTTCCCGGGGTGACCGCTACGTGGATGTCCCGGAGCCAGGACCTGGCGACCGCCATATCGTCGCCGTCGACCTGCACGTAGGCGTAGAAAGCGCCGTCGGCCGGAGCAGTGGCGTAGCCGAGGCCGCGTAACGCCGGGACGAGGTAGTCGCGCCGGCGCTCGAACTCACGGCGCATCGCCTCCACGCAATCCTGGGGACCCTCGATCGCGGCGAGGGCGCCGAACATCGCAAACGTCGTCGGGTGCGATATGGTGTGCTGCTGCACCTTCTCCATCTGCCGCAAGATCGGCCGCGGAGCGACCGCGTAGCCGATCCGCCACCCGGTCATCGCGTAGGCCTTCGAGAACCCGTTGATCGTGATCGTCCGCTCGGCCATGCCGTCGAGCGAGGCGAGGGAGACGTGCTCCTTCCCGTAGACCAGTTTCTCGTAGATCTCATCGGAGAGCGCGTAGAGGTCGTGGTCGCGGCAGATATCGGCGATGAGCTCGAGCGAGTCCCCATCCAGCACCGCGCCGGAGGGGTTCGAGGGGGAGTTGACCACGATCATCTTCGTCCGGGGGCCGACGGCCTCAAGAAGGGTGTCGTCGACCTGGAAGGTCTTGAGCGAGAGCGCGTGATGCCGGGCGACGGCGCCTGCGAGCTGAACGCAGGGCTCGTACGACACCCACGCCGGATCGAGGATGAGCACCTCGTCGCCCGGGTTCAGGACAGCCTCCATCGCCTCGTATATGGCGTCTTTCGCCCCGCAGGTGACGATAACCTCGTCCTGCTCTGCGGCAAAGCCGTTCTCCCGGGTGATCTTCTCCGCTATCGCGGACGTCAGGGCGGGTATCCCGGCGCTCGGGGCGTAATGCGTCTCGCCCCGGTGGAGGGCGCCGATGCAGGCATCCGTGATGTGGCCGGGGGTATCGAAGTCCGGCTCGCCGATGGAGAGGCTGATGACGTCGAGGCCTTCCTGTGCCATCCGCTTTGCGGCGTTCGATATCTCGATCGTCGCAGAAGGAGCGATGGCCGCAACCTTCTCCGAGAGGGGCCTCATTCCAACCGCTGGACCATCTTCACGGCCGATTCGACGGCGCGCTTCGCGTAGTCGATACGCTCGGTCGCTTCCATCCGGGTCATCCCCGGCCCCGAGATCCCGAGGGCAACGGGCTTGCCGAACTCAAGGGAGAGGTCGATGATCTTACGCGCCGCGTGCTGGACGACGATCTCGTCGTGCTGGGTCGCGCCCTCGATCACGCAGCCGATGGTGACGACCGCGTCGACCTTCCCCCCAGTGAGCATCTTCTTGATCGCAAGCGGCATGTCGTAGGCGCCGGGGACGTAGATCGTATCGGTGACCTCCGCGTCGAGGAAGCGGGCGTGCTCCCGGGCCTCAATCTCCATCATATAGGTGATGTCGCGGTTGAACTCCGCGACGACGAATCCAAGGTTTATCGTCATTTGTCATCCTTCCTGTGGTACTACTCGCACCGGTTGTTGATAATCCTCACTTTTTGCGTCAGGGGCGTGCAGGCCCGACGTCCTCGAACCCCTGCCGCTGGCCGGTTCCGGCGAGCTTCTCGAGGTCCTTCGGGCGGAGGGCGAGCCGGACGGCGTTCACCGCGTGCTCCCTCGTCCGCTGCTCCATCAGCCAGGCAAGCTCCTTTGCGTCCTTTGCCTCGTCCTCGTGGACGAAGACCTCGATGATGTGCCGGTTGGTCATCAGCTGGCAGAGGATGAGGCCCTGCGAGGCCTCGTGGGCGCAGACCTTGTCCTTCGCCGCCCCGCCGGGCATCCCGAGCGCCATCACGAGGTCGCATCCCCGCTCCTCGATCAGCTTCTTGCAGGCCACCGGGAGATCCTTGATGCCGGGGACGACATAACGCTCGATCCCCACGCTCGCGTGCTTGCGGATCTCTTCGGTGGCGATCCGGCCCATGTCGATCCGGGCAAACGTCGTGTCGGCGATCCCGATCTTCATCCGAGGAGCACCCCGGCAGCTGCCTCCACCCCGTCGTCGGCCGCAACGCCGGATTTCTTGAGGGTGAACTGGACGGCCGCGAGGGTGGCGAGGATCTCCTGCGCCCCGACCCCGCCCATGGTGCCGATCCGGAAGATCTTGCCCTTCAGGTGGTCCTGGCCGCCGGCGATCTCGATCCCGAACTTCTTGACGGTCCCCCGGAGGTCCTTGTCGGTGAGACCATCGGGGATCCGCAGGGCGGTCGCGGTGTTCGAGTAGGCGTGGTGTTCGTCGAGCGTCGGGAAGAGGTCGACGCCCCAGGCCTCCGCCGCGGCGCGGACGGCGTCGGCCATCCTGCGGTGGCGGGCGATCCGGGCAGGAACGCCTTCCTCATCGATGATCGTGCAGGCCTCATGGAGCGCGAGGAAGAGCGGGACCGCCGGGGTGTAGGGGGTCTCCATCGGGGTGCCCCTGCCGCTCTTTCGGTAGGCGGCCATGTCGAGATAGAACGGCCGCTTCTCCGAGATCCGGTCCCAGGCGCGGTCGCCAACAGCGATGGCAGCAAGGCCCGCGGGAGCCGCGAGGCACTTCTGCGATCCGACGACGGCGATATCGACGCCCCATTCATCCATCCGGACGTCGTCGCCCCCGATGGAGGTGACCCCGTCCATGATGAAGAGCGCGTCGTGCTTCCGGGCGAGTCTCCCCACCTCGGGTGCGGGGTTCTTGATCCCGGCGCTCGTCTCGTTGTGGACCATCGTGACGACCTCGGCCCCGGCCTCGAGTTCCCGCTCCAGGCGCTCGAGATCGAGCGGGGTCCCCCACTCGGAGTCGAGGACGGTGACGGTGCCGTAACGCTCTGCAATCTTTGCGAAACGGTCGCCGAACTTGCCGTTTACGAGCGAGACGATTCGTTTATCCCGCGCGAAGTTCGCGATGCCGGCCTCCATGCCGGCGCTCCCGGAGCCGCTGATGATGTAGAGTTCGTTTGCGGTGCCAAAGAGGGTCTTTAAGGTCCGGACAGTCTCTGCATACGCGGCGCCGAACTCGGGGCCGCGGTGGTTGATGGCCTGCCGCGTCATGGCGGCGCGTACCCGCTGCGGGATGGGCACGGGGCCGGGGATCATCAGGAGTGGTTCTTGTTCCATGAGATATCAGTCCGTATTGTTTCGTCGAGGACAGACGCTGTTCCTCAAGGAACTTGGATGTGGTCTCATATCAACCTCACCACCGTGCAATACCGACAGGGTGAAAAAGGGTCGGGGCACAACTGAATCTGGATATGGCAGACGTCACGGTTATCTGCGGTTCCGCCTCGGACAGCCCCGTCGCGGAGAAAGTCTTCGAGACCTTAAAAGAGCACGGCGTGTCCTGCGACTCCGCCGTGATCTCGGCGCACCGCGACCCCGAGCGGCTGGACGAGTACGTGAAGGCGAGCGATGCACGGGTCTTCATAGCGATCGCCGGGCTCTCGGCGGCTCTCCCGGGAGTGATCGCCTCGAAGACGAAGCGCCCGGTGATCGGCGTTCCGGTGAGCGGGACGCTGATGGGCCTCGACGCCCTCCTCTCGATCGTCCAGATGCCGAAGGGCGTCCCGGTCGCCTGCGTCGGTGTGGACAACGGCGTGAACGCAGCGCTCCTCGCGGTCCGGATCCTCGAGGCAGGGCGCGCCTGAACGAGCGATAGAACGCGCCGCCCGGAGGGGGGCGGGTAACCTTTTTTCACCGGGACGTACAGGGGGAGGCATGAAGCAGAGAGTGCTCTTCATCGGCACGAACAACGCCGCCAGGACCCAGATGGCGGAGGGCTACCTCCGCGCCCGCTACGGCGACCGCTACGAGGCCTGCTCGGCCGGGATCGCCGCGACCGCGCTCGATCCCCTCGCAGTACGGGTGATGGACGAGATCGGGATAGACATCTCGAAGCAGCGGGCAAAGGATCTCGCTCTCTTCGACGGGAAGGAGATGGACTCCGTCATCGCGCTCTGTGCCGGAGGCGTCTGCCCGATGTTTCCCTGGACGAAGGAGACGCTCCACGTCGACTTCCCGGACCCGGGCCGGGCCACCGGAACCCTGGATAAGGTGCTTGCGGCCTACCGGCAGAGCCGCGACGCGATAGCCGCCTGGATCGACGGGCGGTTCGAGTGAAGTGAGCGGGGCCCATCCAACATTCGCGGGGTTCGGACTGTGGTGCGGTTCTGCGCGCAATGGCTGGTCGGAGGTGGGATGGCTGGAGATCCTCAGGTTCGACCACCGAACAACTTAGACGAACGAAAAGCCCGGTGCGGTGGACCGTGGGGGTATCGCCATAGGGGGGAGCATCCCCCCTCCCCGCGAGCCGCCACCCCAAAATGCGATATCCGTGGAAAGCCGTGGACGACGGGTATGTCTAATAGTCAGAGTTGTTCTACTGCAGGTGTAGAATACAGAGCTGGTTTGCTCGTAAATTGCATGGAAACTCCACAATATTAAGGATAGGGGATTTTGGGGCTCTATGCACAAGAATCAGAGAGAGAAGTTCTGAAGGGTCACCCCTTCTACCGCTCCATCCGTTCGTCCGGGGCCGGGAGGATATCCCGCACCATCTTCACGGCGCAGAGGTCGCCGCACATCGAGCACGTCTCAAGATCGCCGTCGCGCTCGTGGATCCGCCGGGCCTCGTCGGGCGCGAGCGCCGCCTCGAACTGCTTCTCCCAGTCGAGCGCCCGGCGCGCCTCCGCCATCCGGATCTCACGGTTCTTCGTGTGTGCGGCGGCGCGGGAGAGGCTCCCGACGTGCGCCGCGATCCTCGCCACCCGCGTCCCCTCCACGATGTCGCGGACGTCCGGCAGCGCCAGGTGCTCGGCCGGCGAGACCATGCAGAGGAAGTCGGCGCCGTTCATGCAGGCGATCGCGCCGCCGATCGCCCCCACGACGTGGTCGTAGCCCGGCGCCACGTCGGTCACGAGCGGCCCGAGCAGGTAGAGCGGAGCGCCGTCGGTCAGTTCCTTGATCATCCGGACGTTGTAGCCGATCTGGTCGGCCGGGATGTGCCCCGGCCCCTCGATCATCCGCTGCACCCCGGCGGCGAGCGCCCGCTTTGCGAGGTGGCCGAGCGTCAGGTACTCGGTCGACTTCGCGAGACGGCCGGCGTCCACGAGCGCGCCCGGCCGCATTCCGTCGCCGAGGCTGACGACGACGTCGTGTTCGGCGAGGATCTCGAGCAGGTAGTCGTACTCGGCATACAGCGGGTTCTCCTCGCCGGTCGCGGCCATCATCGCGACGTGAAACGCCCCGCCCCTGCTGACGACGCCCATCGTCCGGGGGTCGGCCTGAAGCGATGCGAGAGCGTCGCGGTTCACGCCGCAGTGCAGCGTCAGGAAGTCCACGCCCTGCCGGCAGTGCTCCCGGATCACCTTAAAGAGGAGATCGGCGTCGACGTCCGCCGCACTCCCCGCCCGCCGGACCGCCTCGTAGACCGGGACGGTGCCGACCGTTGTGTCGAGAGCGAGGATTCGGCGCCGGATGCGGACGAGATCGCCACCGGTCGAGAGGTCCATCAGCGCGTCCGCACCCTCCCGGAGAGCGGCACCCGCCTTCTCGATCTCGAGGTCCTCGTCGCACCGGGCTCCCGACGTCCCGACGTTCACGTTGACCCGAACCCTGCAGCCCTCCCCGATGGCGCAGAGCCGGTGCGGCCGCACGGGGTTTGCTGGAATAACGATACGCCCGCGGGCGACCGCCCGGGCGGCGGCGTGGGAGGCGAGATCCTCCTCCCGGGCGATCGCCTCCACCTCGGGGGGGACACCGCGCAGGCACGCGGAGATCAGGGTATGCATAAGAACCATTTGCCCGGAAGCCATATTAGTCTGCATGCCAGTCCGGTGGATCGCGAGCAACACGGTCTATGCCAACTCGTTCGTTTACGAAAACGTCCTTATCGACGCGGGCGTTCTCCCGATGGCGGTGGAGCCGTATGTCGCAGCGATCGAGGAGATCGTCATCACCCACGCCCACTACGACCACATCGCCCACGTGAGAGAGATAGCCCGGCTCTGCGGCGACGCGAGGATCTGCATCCACGAGGCGGACGCGGGCGGCCTCACCGACGACGCCCGGAGCCTCTCCATGCATTTCGGGGCCAGGCCACCCGGGGTCGTCCCCGACGTCGTCCTCCACGACGGCGACCGGGTCGGGAACCTCCGCGTCATCCACACCCCCGGGCATACGCCGGGCGGGATCTGCCTCTACGCCGAGACAGCGAAGATCCTCTTCTCGGGGGACACCGTCTTCACCGAGGGATCCTTCGGGCGCTACGACTTCCCCGGCGGCGACAGGACGGCGCTCGCGGCATCCATCGAACGCCTCACCGCCCTCGACGTCGAGGGACTCTACCCCGGCCACGGCGAACCCGTCCTCCGCGGCGGCGGGAGGCATATCGCGGCCGCACAAGAGGCGCTCCGGTTCTATGGATAGGGGGATCTACGCCCTCGTCCTCGAGAACACCGGCTGCACCGTCCGGATCGGTGCCCTCGGGGAGCGGGAGTTTTCTGCCGGTAGCCACGTCTACGTGGGCTCCGCCCGGGGGAGCGGCGGCCTTGCCCGGGTAGAACGGCACCTGCGGCTCGCCCTCCGCCGCGACCGCCCGCCCCGGTGGCACATCGACTACCTCCTCCTCGACCCCCACTTCTTCCCCGCCGCCGTCGTCACCGCCGCTACCGACCGGGACTGCGAGTGCGACCTCGCCCGGTCCGTCGCCGGCCCCTCTGTCCCGGGGTTCGGGTGCAGCGACTGCGCCTGCCCCTCCCACCTCTTCTACCGTCCCGGCGACCCGGTCACCGAGATCGTCGCGGCGTTCCGGGGACTTGATCTCGATGCCCGGATCACAAGAATCAAGAACGAGGGGAGCGAGCATAGGGTATGAACGTTCTCGGTATCTCCGGAAGTATGCGCAAAAACGGCAATACCGCGGCTCTCGTCACCACCATCCTCGATCGGGTGCGGGAGGCGGGCATCGAGACCGAGTTTCTCTCGCTCGCCGATATGGATATCAGGCCCTGCACCGGGTGCGAGGCCTGCCGGGATGCAAAGTGGTGCGTGACAGAGGACGACGACTGGGGTAACGTGGCGCAGAAGATGATCGATTGCGAGGTCCTCGTCCTCGGCGCCCCGACCTACTACTACGACATCAACGGCCAGGCGAAGAACCTGATCGACCGGACCTACTCCCTCTTCCACGATAGACGACTGGCGGGCCGCAGTGCGGTGGCCGTCGCCGTCTATGCCGACCGGGGAGGCGAGCGCTCCCTCGAGACGATGGAGGGGTTCCTGAACGCCCACGAGTTCTCGTACCTCGGCTACGTCTGCGGCAGGGGCTATGCGCCGGGAGACGTCCTGAAAGACGAACGGGCGATGAAGAAGGCGGCAGGAGTCGCGGATACGATCGTCAGGTACCTCCGGCCCGAGGACTGAGGAGTTCCCGGCCATCGCGAGCGGGATGTCTCAGGGAAGAGCGGGACATTCTCCTGCAGGCCTGCCCGCCTTTCTTCCCTGCCGGCTGCCGTCAGAGCAGCAGCGATATGATCGCAAGGACAATGAAGATGATAACCAGCCATTTTGCGACCGACATCGACATTCCTGCAACGCCTCGTGCTCCAAGTAAGGCAAAGATGAGTGCCAGTACAAAGAAGAGGATTGCAAGCCCTACAAGGCCACCACCTAACATATCGTTCTCCTCCCAACCGCCGGCGCCCGGCCGGCGTTGAGGAGCGACAATATATTCGCGCATATTTATAATTTTCCGGACATAGTTTAGATAACCCGGCGATCAGCCTGGAAGAAGGGTATAGGTCGTCGTCCGCTGTCGGAGCGTCCGGCCGAGATCTCCGGCGATACGCTGCATCTCCGCCGGGTCCAGGTAATCGGTATCCCGGGCGCCCGCCTCCCGGGATATGCTCTCTTCAAAGAGCGTCCCGCCGAGGTCGTCTGCGCCCGAAAGAAGCCCCATCTGCGCCATCTTCGTCCCGACCTTCACCCATGAGGCCTGGATGTGATCGAAGTTGTCGAGGAAGAGCCGGGCGACCGCAAACATCAGGAGGTCTTCTCTCCCGGCCGCCCCGGGCCGGGCCTGCCCCGCCCGGTAGAGGGGGGTGTTCTTGTGGATGAACGAGAGGGGTACGAACTCCGTGAACCCGCCGGTCTCGTCCTGGATATCGCGGAGGATCGAGAGATGTCGGGCGCGATCGCCCTCGCTCTCGCAGTGGCCATACATGATCGTTGCCGTCGACCGGATCCCGAGACAGTGCGCCTCCTTGATGATCCGGACCCAGGTCGCCGTGTCGCACTTGCCCGGGCAGATCACGCGGCGGACGTCGTCGACCAGGATCTCGGCCGCAGTCCCGCAGAGGGTGGCAAGACCCGCGTCCCGCATCATCCCGAGGACTTCCCCGGTGGAGATGCCGCTCTTCTCTGCGGCATACGCCACCTCCATCGGGTTGCTTGCGTGGATGTGCACGCCGGGAGCCTCGTCCCGTATCCAGGAGTAGATCTCGGCGTAGGATCCGGCGTCGAAATCCGGGTGGAGCCCGCTCACCGTGCAGACCTCGGTGACGCCGCGCTCGCGCGCCGCACGCGCCTTCTCCCGCACCGCGGCCTCGTCATAAAAGAAGGCATCGGCGTCGCCCGGCTTACGGGAGAACCCGCAGAACCCGCAGGCGTTCACGCAGAGGTTGGTGACGTTGATGTTCTGGTTGCGGACGTAGGTGACGGTATCGCCGACTTTTCGTTCGCGGAGCTCGTCCGCGGCGGCCAGGATCGCGAGGACGCCCCGGTCGCGTGTCGAGAGGAGCCGGACGGCCTCCTCCTCCGTGAGCCGGTGGCCGGCAAGCACGTCATCAAGCACCTCTGATAGCGGCATCATGGGCGCATCCGTCCCTCCGTGTGGGATACGCTTATCTGGGGCGGTCAGGACAAGAACCTTCGGGTGCGCCCGACGGTGGTGCATACACTTATCTCTTCATGGGGATATCCCGGCGGCCATGGCGCAACAGATCCTCTGCCACCAGCGTACAAGGCTCAGCTACAAGGACGCATACGGCTACGTCATTCCGGTCGGGAGCACCAGCCTGATGGCCTGGGTGACCGACGAGGGGATGATCGGGACGTACGGTTTCGATATCGAGGCGCTCGCGAACGCCGGGGTTCCCGCGGCGATCGTCGGCGCCTCGGAAGAGTCGACCCTCGACGATCTCGACAGTCTGATGGACGCCGAGGTGAAGGCGGCAAACCTCCCCGCCGTGCAGCGCCGCGTCGAAGTCGGGATGTCGGGGAGAGAGGCCTTGAACCGGATGTGAACCGGCTTCACACCATCTCGTACTTCGTCGTCCGCTGCCGGAGCGTCCGGCCGAGATCCCCGGCGATCCGCTGCATCTCCGCCGGGTCCAGGTAGTCGGCGCCCTCGCCCCCGGCATCCGTGCTGACGTCGTCGCAGAACATCGTCCCGCCGAGGTCGTCGCCGCCCGCGAGAAGCCCGAGCTGCGCCATCTTCGTCCCGACCTTGCCCCAGGAGATCTGGATGTGGTCGAAGTTGTCGAGGAAGAGCCGGGCGACCGCAAAGAGCAGGAGATCCTCCCTGCCGGTCGCGCCCGCGGGCGCGAGGCCCTTACGGTAGAGGGCCGTATTCTCGTGGAGGAAGGAGAGCGGGACCAGTTCGGTGAACCCGCCGGTCTCGTCCTGGATATCGCGGAGGATCGCGAGATGCCGGGCGCGATCGCCCACGCTCTCACAGGAGCCGTACATGATCGTCGCCGTCGACCGGATGCCGAAACGGTGCGCCTCCTTGATGATCCGGACCCAGGTCGCCGTGTCGCACTTACCCGGGCAGATCACGCGGCGGACGCTGTCCACCAGGATCTCGGCCGCGGTCCCCTGCAGTGTCCCGAGACCCGCATCACGCAGGCGTTCGATCGCCTCCTTCGTCGAGACGCCGCTCTGCCCGGCAGCCCAGGCGATCTCGTCCGGGCTTGCCGTATGGATGTCTATCCCGGGAGCTTCCTCCCGCACGCAGGAGATGAGATCGACGTAGGAGTCGAGGGTGTAGTCCGGGTGGACGCCGGAGAGGAGACATACCTCGGTGACGCCGCGCTCGCGCGCCGTCCGGGCCTTCTCCCGGATCGCATCGATATCGTCGTAAAACGCCTCCGGGTCGTCCGCCCGCCGCCCGAACCCGCAGAACCCGCAGAGGTTCTTGCAGATGTTGGTGACGTGGATGTTCTGGTTGTGGACGTAGGTGACGACGTCGCCGACTTTCTCCTCGCGGAGTTCGTCTGCGGCGGCGAGGATCGCAAGGACGCCCCGGTCGCGCGTCGAGAGGAGCCGGACGGCCTCCCCCTCCGTGAGCCGGTGACCGGCGAGCGTATCGTCGAGCAGGGTGTGCAACGGGTACGGCATCGTAAGCAGATCTCTTGTGGTCCGGGATTTATTCGTTTTTCTCTTTACGGCGCGCAATGACGAAGTCGTGGATGAGGATGACGATGATGACGAGGACGGCAAACTCCGCGAGGTGCAGGGGGAGGTAGCCGACGAGCGGCACCGCGAAGAGGGCTTTCCCCACAATCCACTCCTTCTTCACCGGCTCGATCACCCCGACGCCCGCGATCCGGAGGTTCGGCTGGTCGGTGTAGGGGTTGTTGTCGCCTTTCGTGATGTAGCCGCCGTGCGGGTCGTCGTAGTAAGCCCCGAGCCCCGACTCAACTACGGCGGCGGTATCGATGTAGGTCATCGCGCGATGGATGATCGGGTGGACGGAGTCGGCACCGTTCGGCCGGTAGACGATCACGTCGCCGTAGTCCCCAAACGATGTATGCCCCGTCCACCGGCCGTCGTCCCAGGTCGTCAGGGGGCCGAACCGGTCCTCGTCGACGACGAGCACCAGGTCGCCGACGTTCATGTTCGGGACCATGCTCTCCGACTCGATCGTGACCACCGCCGGCCAGGTCCCGGAGAAGAGGAAGAGGAAGAGGGCGATACCTCCCACGACCGCGGCAACCCAGAGGAGATCCCGGGCAAGAGAGACAACCGGACGTTCGCTCTCCCGGAACACCGTTATGGCCGATGCTGCGCGCTGCAGCCAGGTGGTACCCGACATCTGTTCTAAAGAGATTGCCATCATTCATATACATAAGTTCTCCGGATGCCCGGACCGGGAACGAGACGCAAGGGCTCCACGGAATACTTCCCCCCGAGGGCGTATCACCCGATCCACTCTGGAAATTGAAAGCCCACGCGAAGCCGCGAAGGGGAGTAACTCACAACCAAACGGTTCTTCGCGTTCTTCGCGGCTTCGCGTGAGCAGACAGTTTATAGGCGATGATACAGCCTCGCGCGAAGAACGCGAAGCCGCGAAGGGGAGTTTCTGGTAGCCCTCTACCGATCTTCGCATCCTTCGCGCTCTTCGCGTGAGTTGAAAGTAAAAAGGCGACGATAAGGCCTCATACAAAGGACGACTCTCCGTTGGAGCAAAATCCGGGCATTCGAGGAGTGCTAACGAAATTGGCGGCAAATTTCCGGATTTGACGTCTTCGCACGAGGCACTGAGGTCGTGCGCACTACTTCTCCGGAACGCGAAAAAGATAAACCCATATTGCCGCAGGGAGAATATCATGGAGTCCATGCTCGCCAACGCCGAGATCGTACGCCGGTTCCTTGAGCTGAAACATCAGGTCCATCCCGACGTGGTGAGTTACATCCGTGAGCAGAACGATCCCGCGCTCATCGACCGGATCACGGCGGGGGTCCCCGACGGCACCCTGGTCGTCTCCAGAGAGCACATCCCGGGTCTCAAGAAGGTCCGGGACGGGACGCGGTTCCTCACCGACCCCGAACTCGAGGTGATCATGGGGAGCGCCGGAACCACGGGCAGCATCACCGGCCACGAGGACGCCGTCCACTACTTCCGGAACCGCTACAACTGCCTCTCCTCGATGATCCGGAGCCGGATGAACACGATGCCGATCGAGGCGCTGACAAAGTCCCCCCACCGCTACCGGGACGAGGAGTGCAGCGTCATCGGGATGGTGGCCGATGCCCGGACGACGGCGAAGGGGCACCGTCTCATCGAGATGGAGGATCCGACCGGGGCGATGCGGGTGCTCTTCAACAAAGGGCGGGACGATTCGTTCGCGGAGGCGGAACGGATCCTCCCCGACGAGGTGCTCGGGGTCAAAGGGAAGCTCTCAAGCGACGGCGGACTCTTCTTCGCCGAGCAGCTCTTCCGTCCGGACGTCCCCATCAACAACGCCCCGTTCAAGAGCGATAAGCCAGGGAAAGCGGTTCTCATCTCCGACGTCCACGTGGGAAGCGACACCTTCCTCGACGACGCGTGGAACCGGTTCGCCGACTGGCTCCAGGACTCCGATGCCGGCTACCTCCTGATCGCCGGCGACCTCGTCGACGGTATCGGCATCTATCCCGGACAGGAGAACGAGCTGACGATCAAGAACATCTACGAGCAGTACGACGCCTTTGCGGAGATGCTCCGGGACATCCCCTCGCGGATCCAGATCGTCGCCGCGCCGGGAAACCACGACGTCGTCAGGATGGCCGAGCCGCAGCCGGCGATCCCACCGGAGTTCACCGCGAAGTTTCCATCGAACTGCACCTTCGTCGAGAACCCCTGTCTCCTGAACCTGCAGGGTGTCCGGGTCCTGATGTACCACGGCCGGTCGATCGACGACATGATCGGGCTGATCCCGGGCGCGAGTTACGAGCGGCCCGGCGAGATCATGGATGAGATGCTCAGGCGCCGGCTGCTCGCGATCCCCTATGGGATGCGGACGCCTATCGCCGCGATGAAGACCGACCGGCTCGTCATCGATCCCCTTCCCGAGATCCTCCTCACCGGGCACGTCCACATCTGCGGCGTCACCCGCTACCGGGGCGTTCTCGGGGTGAACGCCGGCACCTGGCAGGCCCAGACGGCGTTTCAGAAGCAGATGAACATCAATCCCACACCCGCGCGTGCGTTCGTCGTCGATCTCCAGACGCTCCAGCCGGAAGTGATGGATTTCACCTGAATTTCCACCGGATGCTCCGGATCTTTTCCACATATTTAAAAATGTTGAATCCCTCTCTATATGGTACCAAATCGGAGGAATGTAAAGAGATGGATCTGGTGTATCTGGCACCCGTGTGTGCCATCCTCGCTCTCCTGTTCGCAGGGTTCTCCTACAGGAGTATCCTGAAAGAGGGCACGGGTACCGAAGTCATGCAGAAGATTGCTGCCGCCATCCACACGGGGGCAATGGTCTACCTGAACAAGCAGTATCGCGCTATAGCGATATTCGTCGTCGTACTTGCCGTCGTCCTTGCGCTCGGGATCGGCGTCTTCACCGCCGCCTGCTTCGTCTTCGGCGCGGTGCTCTCGGCGACAGCCGGCTACATCGGCATGTTCACCGCCACGAAGGCAAACGTCCGGACCACGAACGCCGCACGGCGCGGGATCGCGGATGCGTTCCGTGTCTCGTTCTCGAGCGGCTCGGTCATGGGCATGGCCGTCGTCGGGCTCGGGCTTCTCGGGCTCTCGATCGCGTATGTGGCTATCAGCACCTTCACGGGGTATACCCAGGCTGAAGTCCTCACCCACGTGACCGGGTTCGGTCTCGGTGCGAGTTCGATCGCCCTCTTCGCCCGTGTCGGCGGCGGTATCTTCACCAAGGCCGCAGACGTCGGTGCCGACCTTGTCGGCAAGGTCGAGGCAGGCATCCCCGAGGACGACCCGAGGAACCCCGCCGTCATCGCCGACAACGTCGGTGACAACGTCGGCGACGTCGCCGGCATGGGCGCCGACCTCTACGAGTCCTACGTCGGCGCGATCATATCGGCGATGGTCCTCGGTGTCGCTCTCGCGGCCACGGTCTTCCCGAACGCCGACGTCATGAACGTGATCCTCCTCCCGCTACTCATCGCGGCGGTCGGCATCATCGCGTCCATCATCGGCTCGTTCTTCGTCCGGACCAACAAGACCGAGAGCAGCGCCATCCACATGGCCTTCAATAAGGGCCTGGTTGCCGCGATGGTCGTGACCATCGTCGCCACCTACTTCCTGGTGACGGGGCTCCTCGGGGCGGAGTACATCGGGGTCTTCTACGCTTCCGTCGCCGGTCTCGTCGCAGGGTTTACTATCGGCCTGATCACCGAGTACTACACTTCCTTCGACCGGAAACCGACCCTCTCCATCGTGAAGTCCACCGAGACCGGGGCGGCGACCACCATCATCACCGGGTTTGCGAAGGGGATGGAGAGCACCGTCTGGCCGGTCCTTATCGTCGCTGTCGCGATCTATGTCGCCTACATGACCGCCGGGCTCTACGGTATCGCGATCGCCGCCGTCGGTATGCTCGCGACGCTCGGTATCTCGCTCTCCGTCGACGCCTACGGCCCCGTCGCCGATAACGCCGGCGGTATCGCCGAGATGTCCCACCAGAAGCCCGAGGTCCGCGAGATCACCGATACCCTGGACTCCGTCGGCAACACCACCGCCGCCATCGGCAAGGGGTTCGCCATCGGCTCTGCAGCCCTGACGGCGCTCGCCCTCTTTGCCGCCTACACCCAGGCGGTCGGCCTCACGACCATCGACGTAGCGGTCCCGAACGTCTTCATCGGCGTTCTGATCGGTGCGATGCTTCCCTTCCTCTTCTGCTCCGTCACGATGACGGCGGTCAGCAAGGCGGCATACAGCATCGTCCACGAGGTCCGCCGCCAGTTCAAGGAGATTAAGGGCCTCATGGAGGGAACGGCCGACCCCGACTACAACTCCTGTATCGCCATCTCCACGAGCGCAGCACTGCGTGAGATGATCTTCCCCGGTGTCCTCGCCGTCGTCGCGCCGCTCGCCGTCGGGCTCGTCCTCGGTACGGAAGCCCTCGGCGGTCTGCTCGTCGGTTCGCTTGCGTCCGGGTTCCTCCTTGCCGTCACGATGGCGAACGCCGGCGGGGCCTGGGACAACGCAAAGAAATACATCGAGATGGGCCACCTCGGGGGCAAGGGCTCGGATGCCCACAAGGCAGCGGTCGTCGGTGACACCGTGGGCGACCCCTTCAAGGACACGTCAGGACCTTCCCTGAACATCCTCCTGAAGCTGATGTCCATGGTATCGCTGGTCTTTGCGCCGCTGCTCCTGGTCATTTAACCCCTTTTTTTTCCCGGCGTTCCGGCGTCCATACCTTCATCCCGCTCGCCGACAATCAGTAGAGTGCGAACTCCCGGGAGAAGGGTGAGAGACCGCATGTTCCGCATCTATCGCACGGTTGAAACGGCCCCGGTGCCACGGACGGAGGAGACCGGCACGTTCGAGCCCGGTTCCTGGGTCTCTATGATCGACCCGCCGCGAGAAGAGATCGAGATGGTCTCGACAAGGCTCTCCATTCCGGGGGACTACCTCCGGGCGGCGCTCGACGAGGAGGAGCGGCCGCGGACCGAGACGGAGGACGGCATCACCCTGATCGTCATCGATATCCCGATGCCCTACCCGGAGCAGACGATCCTCTACACGACGATGCCGCTCGGGATCATCGTCACGCCCGACACCATCGTCACGGTCTGCCTCCGTGAGAACGCGATCGTCCGGGACTTCGCCGACGGTCGGGTGAAGCACTTCTATACCTCCAAGAAGACCCGGTTCGTGCTGCAGATCCTCTTCCGGAACGCCTCCTACTTCCTTCAGTACCTGCGTCAGATCGAGCGGTTATCCGACCGGATCGGAGCCGAACTGAACCAGTCGCTGCGGAACCGGGAGTTGATCCAGCTGATGAACTTAAAAAAGAGCCTGGTCTACTTCTCGACATCGCTCAGGAGCAACCAGATCGTCCTCGACAAGACCCTGACGTTCCAGCCGCTCCGGATGTACGAGGACGACACCGACCTCCTCGAGGACGTCATCATCGAGAACAAGCAGGCGATCGAGATGGCGAACACCTACTCGACGATCCTCACCGAGACGATGGATGCCTTCGCCTCGATCATATCGAACAACTTCAACAACATCTTGAAACTCCTCACCTCGATAACCATCATCCTCGCTATCCCCACGATGATCGCGAGCTTCCTCGGGATGAACGTCCCGGTCCCCCTCCAGGATAACCCCTACGGGTTCCCTATCATCCTCGTTCTTTCCCTGATCGTCTCCTCGCTTCTTGCGGTGGCCATCAATCGGAAAGGATGGCTTTAACGCCCTTTCTGCAGGTCTCGTCGTCCGGCGACCGCAAAGTTTATCACACATTATACATTATTAATCATGTAAAATCCAAGACGGCCGACGAGGCGGGAGCCTGCGGCGGTTACGTCCCCTGCGGTGACCGGCACGGGGTGCCGGCGACCGGCATGTATGCATGAGTAGCACGATCGCGGGCCGGATCTGCCCGGAAGATGGAGTGAGAAGAAATGGCTGAAACATTCGCCGTGAAATTGGAAGAGAGGTGCTACTATCCCGACCCCCGGTGTAAAGCGGCCGCCTGGACGCCGGACTACACGAGGGCTTACAGCGAGTTCCTGCACGACCCTGACGGGTTCTGGGACCAGGTCGCCCGCGAGCTCGACTGGTTCGAGCCCTGGGACCGGGTGAAGGAGTGGAACTACCCCTACGCGAAGTGGTTCGTCAACGGAAGACTGAACATCGCCTACAACTGCCTGGACCGCCACGTCACCGGCGGCCGGAGGGATAAGCCGGCGATCATCTGGCACGCCGAGAGCGGAGAGCAGCAGGTCCTCACCTACGAGGCCCTGCACCACGAGGTGATGCGGTTTGCAAACGGGCTTTCGAGCCTCGGCGTCGGGAAAGGCGAGCGGGTCTGCATCTACATGCCGCTCGTCCCCGAGCAGATCGTCGCGATGCTCGCCTGCGCCCGGCTTGGGGCCGTCCACTCGGTGGTCTTCGGCGGGTTCGGGGCGGATGCGCTCGCGATGCGGATCAACGATGCCGATGCAAAGGTCCTCGTCACGGCGGACGTCGGCTACCGGCGGGGAAAGACCATCCCGCTCCGCGAGATCGTGAACGATGCGCTCACCCGGACACCGTGCGTCGAGAAGACTGTCGTCCTCCGGCGCGAGATCCCGGCCGCCGACCTCGATCCCGCGCGGGAGGTCGATTACGCCGAACTCGTGGCCCGCGCCGCGCCGGACTGCCCGGCGGTCTCGATGGACTCGGAGGACCCGCTCTTCATCCTGTATACGAGCGGTTCGACCGGGGCACCGAAGGGGATCGTCCACACCTGCGGCGGCTACATGGTCGGAACCTACTACACCGCCCGCCACGACTTCGACATCAAAGAGACCGATGTCCTGTGGTGCACCGCCGATCCCGGGTGGATCACCGGCCACAGCTACATCGTCTACGGCCCGCTCGCGGTCGGGACGACGGTCGTCATCGCCGAAGGGACACCGGACTACCCCGACCCGGGCGCCTACTGGCAACTGGTCCAGGACCTGGGGGTGACGATCTTCTACACCGCGCCGACCGCGATCCGGATGTTCATGCGCTACGGCGCCGAATGGCCGGCGAAGTACGACCTCTCGTCGCTCCGGGTGCTCGGCTCGGTCGGCGAACCGCTCAACCCCGAGGCGTTCGAGTGGTACTACCATGCGATCGGCGGCGGGCGGTGCCCGATCGTGGACACCTGGTGGCAGACCGAGACCGGGATGCACATGATCACCACGATGATCGGCGAGCCGATGCGCCCCGGGTTTGCGGGAAAGCCCATCCCGGGCGCCGTCGTGGATGTCGTCGACAGGAGGGGGAACCCCGTCCCGCCGGGGACGGGCGGGTTCCTGGTCATCAAGGAGCCCTGGCCCTCGATGCTCCGGACGGTTCACGGCAACGACGAGCGCTACCGCACCTACTGGAACACCATACCAGGGTGCTACACCGCAGGCGATCTTGCGGTGAAGGATGAGGAGGGCTACATCATGGTCCTCGGCCGGGCGGACGACCTGATCGTCGTCGCCGGGCACAACATCGGGACGGCCGAGGTCGAGAGCGCGCTCGTCTCGCACGAGGCGGTGGCGGAGGCGGCGGTCATCGGGAAACCCGATGCCCTGAAGGGGAACGTCATCAAGGCGTTCGTCACCCTCCGCGTGGGGGCGACTCCGGGTGACGGCCTCGTCGACGAACTCACCCGACACGTCAAAAAGAGCCTCGGGCCTGTTGCAGTGCCGGCCGAGATCGAGTTCATGGACCGGCTCCCCAAGACCCGGAGCGGCAAGATCATGCGCCGGGTCTTGAAAGCCCGCGAGCTCGGCATGGACCCGGGCGACATCTCAACGCTCGAGGAGTAGACGGGCATGACAGAGACACCGACGATCTTCGGGCTGCCTGCAGAGAAGGGGCGATGGGGCCTTGTGGCCCTCGGCCTCGTCGTCAACCTCTGCCTCGGGAGCATATACGCGTGGAGCGTCTTTGTGGCGCCGCTCGCCGCACACTTCACCGCGACGCTCGGCCGGGAGGTGACGGCGGGGGAGGTGCTCCTCCCGTTCTCAGTCTTCCTCGCCTTCTTCGCGATAGCGATGCCGCTCACCGGGAAGTACCTCGAACGCTACGGCCCGCGGATGGTGACGATCGTCGGCGGGCTCCTCACCGGCCTCGGGTGGCTCCTCGCCTCGACGGCGACGTCGGTCGAGATGCTCTACATCGTCTACGGGGTGATCGGGGGGCTCGGCGTCGGCATCGCTTACGGGGCGCCGGTCGCCGTCGCAACCCGGTGGTTTCCGGACCGGCGGGGGCTCGCGGTCGGGCTTGCCCTCCTCGGGTTCGGGTTCTCCGCCTTCGTCACGGCGAACGCGGCAGGCGCGCTCATCGCCGCATACGGAGTGATGGCGACGTTCCGGATCTTCGGGATCGCGCTCATCGCCCTGTTGGTCCTCTCCGCCCTGCCGCTCCGGTTCCCGCCGGCAGGCTGGCGGCCGGCGGGCTGGACGCCGCCCGCGCCCGGGGTCGGCACGGCGCCGGTCTGCGAGTGCGACCGCCGCGCGATGCTCCGGACGGGGACGTTCTACGGGCTCTTCGCCTGCTACTTCATCGGCTGCCTCGCGGGCCTCGCCGCGATCTCGATCGCAAAGCCGGTCGGGACCGAACTTGCCGGGGTGGACGCGGGGCTCGCGACGCTCCTCGTCGGGTTCTTCGCCGTCTTCAACGGCCTCGGGCGCCCGGCGTTCGGGAACCTCACCGACCGGATATCCCCGCAGAAGACGGCGATGCTGACGTTTGCGTTGATAGCGGCGGCATCGCTGCTGATCTGGCTCGTGCCGGGGGTGCCGAGCTACATCGTCGCGTTCGCCGTCCTCTGGGGGTGCCTCGGGGGCTGGCTCGCGATCGCGCCGACGGCGACGGCGTCCTACTTCGGGACGTGCGACTACCCGCGCTGCTACGGGGTGGTCTTCCTCGCCTACGGCGCCGGGGCCATCGCCGGGCCGCAACTCGCCGGGTTCGTCCGGACGGCGACCGGGACTTACCTCGGGGTCTTCCCGCTGGTTGCGGCGCTCGCCGCCGCAGGCTTCGCCGTCGCCTGGCTCCTGATGCGGCCGCCGGCCAGCGTTCCGGCGAGCGCGCGTGTGCCGGGGTCGGTGGCGGAGGAGTGAGAGTGATTGACTCTGGAGAACCTCTCCCCCACATCCTCCATCACCGACCGGTCGCACTTCGCGGCTTCGCGTTCTTCGCGTGAGGCCGTATCGTTATCTGCACCTATTAGCTTCCACGCGGGAGAACGCGAAGATCAGTTTATCAGAGAGCAACGCCCCTTCACGCCTTCTATCGAAGACCGGGTTTCCCGGGGGGTTGTGTGAAACGTTCGACGAAGAGATCGGTTACGCCTTCTCCGTGAGGCCAAGCCGCCGGAGCACCCCGGCGGCCGCCTCCATCCCGCCGTCCAGGTAAACGGCGCCGATGAGGGCTTCCAGGCACTCGGCGAGGACCCGGCCGGAGGTCCAGACCCTCTGGGCGGCCTCGCCCTTTCCCCAGCGGACGTGGTCGGCGAGGTCGAGATCTTCCGCGAGAGAGCGGAGCCGGGACATATTCACCAGGTTCATCTTTCTGTTGGTGATCGCGCCCTTGTCGTGCGCCCCGGTCGCGACCACCGCCTCCACGACCGCCACGTTGATGACCGCATCGCCGAGGGTGGCGAGGGCGTCCATGTGGGCGTCCGGGGGAAGGCCCGCCTCCAGGGTATAGGCGAGGCGGGTGAGCGCCCGGAGAAGGAGCGAGCGTTCGCGAAAGGCGTAGCCTATCCGCTCCTCGATCTCACGCGGGTCCCGGCGGCCGGCATCGCTCATAAAAAGAGGGTTACTCCCGGACTTCGGCCTTCTCGATCCGGACGGGGACCTTCGGCTTGTCGGCGGAGTTCGTCGCCACCTTTCCTATCTTGTCGACGACGTCCAGCCCCTCCACCACCTCCCCAAAGACCGGGTGGGCGCTCGGCGTCTGGGGGTTGTCCCAGTCGAGGTAGGTGTTGTCCACCAGGTTGATGAAGAACTGGCTGCCGCCGCTGTTCGGGCGGCCGGTGTTCGCCATCGCGATGGTGCCCCGGCGGTTCGAATGGCCCTTCACGAACTCGTCAGTGATGGTATAGCCCGGTCCGCCCGTCCCGGTACCGGTGGGGTCGCCGCCCTGGATCATGAACCGGGGAATGACCCGGTGGAAGATCGTCCCGTCGTAGAACCCTGATTTAGCCAGTTTCGCAAAGTTCCCCGCGGTCACCGGCATGTCGTCGTAGAGCCGGATCGTGATATCGCCCATGGTCGTGTGGAGCACGACTTTTGTCTCTGCCATACGAAATCTCCGTAAGGTATTGTCTGCCGGTATTACTTATTAGTGCCTGGCGCCCGGCATACGCGCCGGGCGACCGTCCGTTCTTTCGGGAGACCGGGGCGCCGGACCCCCCGAGCCTCCGGCAGCCCGGATCCGCACCGCGTCAATAAGATCACCTAAACAGTCAATACAAGTAAACTATTATTAGTCGGCCGTGCGTACGTTATACCATGTACCGCGGAGCGAACCTGCCACCGATCACCCGTCATCTCGCCGGAGGACTCCCCCGATGAGCCGCCGGGCGCCGGTCTTCATCATCACCGGCGGGCAGGGCCAGTGCAAGACGACGTTCCTGCACCTGGTCATCGGGCTCACCGTCGGGCTGAACGTACGGGTCAGGGGCGTGATCTCTCCCGGCTATCTGCGGGACGGGCGGAGGTCGGGGTTCACCCTCGTCGACCTCGCTACCGGCGAGCACGAGGAACTCTCCTCGATCGACCCCGACCCGCGGTGCGAGGCCCACGGCCGGTTCTATTTCCGCCCCGAGGGGCTTCTCTTCGGCCGCAGGGCGCTCGCACCGCCGGACCCCCGCGAGACCGATCTGATGGTCGTCGACGAGGTGGGGAGGTTCGAACTCCAGGGCGGGGTCTGGGCAGAGCAGCTCGACCGATTGACCGCGCACCCGCACCCCCCGATGATCTGGACGGTCAGACGCCGGCTCCTCCATACCGTCGTCGAGCGCTGGAATATCCAGAATCCCGTCGTGGTGGACGTCGGGACCGCGAGCGTCATGGAGACGGCGGAAGCCGTGATGGATGCCGTCTGGGAGTGGCGCGAGGCGCAGACGTTCTCCGCAGTTCCGACACCTTCGCTTCCCGGGGATCGCATCGCTGCTCCGGCGCTCTGTGCGGATGCGGCCGCCGGGGGTTCCCCGGGTGCCCCGGCAATCCTCCGGCGGCGCTACGGCCCGGAAGGGTGATGCACCCCGGGCTGCTGCCCGCTCCGGATCGCCTCGATTACCGCGCCCGCGAGCCGCTCGATCTCGGCGAACCGGGGCTCCGCCATACCGTTCTTGACGACCCCGCATTCGGTCGCGACGACGTGCAGGTCCGGCTCGACCCTGTTCTCCCGGAGTTTTTTGAGCGCACAGGCGTCCTCGCAGCCGTCCAGTGCGACGATTCGGCCGGAAAGCGACGCCGGCAGGCGGTGTGCCGGGATACAGGCCTCGACGGATCCGGGGCACCGCTGCCGGGCCACCATCCCCGCCTGACCGGTCAGCTTCCCGGTGTTCGAGAGGCCGGAGCAGGTGACGAGGATGACGGGTTCCGTCACGGCCTCACTCCATCTCAAGCGCTTTTGCGGCTGCCCGTCCGATCAGTTCCGGCGGGATCGCCTCGTACTCCTCGCCGTTGTAGCGGAGCGTCCGGCACTCCGCCTCCTCCTCCCCGCAGGTCTCGCAGGATCCACAGGATGCGCAGGAGCAGGACGTGGCGGTCACCTCGACCCCTTCGAGGAGTTCCTCGACCGGGATGCCGTTGAAGAGGAGACTCTCCGATCCTGCGGGGGCATCATCGGGGAGGACGGTCTCGTCCACCCGGACGCTGACCCCCTCCATCTCGAGGAGCATCCGGATCTCCGCGAGAACGGCCGAAAGCGTCATTCCGGTCTCCTCAAACTCTTCTGCGGTCTTCTCGATCTCGTTTCCGATGTGCTTCCATTCGATGACGAGTTCCTTCTTCATGGTGTACTCCTCCGTTGGTGGTAGCGGGACAAGTCACTGTCGCCTCCCCGCCGTACCACCGGTTCCGGAGCCGGAGGACGACGTTCTGCACCGCATGTGATTATCTTCTACAGACGTCTTCAGTGCGGACGTTTTCCTCAGTACCGGCGGCCCACACCCGTCTCCGATCGGGCCCGACTCAGGAGACGCCGGATCCCGATCAGCGCGATCATATTCATATATTCGAATATACCAATATGCGAGTGTGCAAGGGAGGATAAAACTGCTGAAAGCTCTCGCCGATGAGACACGAGTAAAGATCGTCCAGTGCCTGATGGATGGCGAGCGATGTGCATGTACCCTCGTGCCGGCCGTTGGAAAGGCGCAGCCGACGGTCTCGCAGCACCTCAGGATCCTGGAAGAGGCCGGGATCCTGGAGTCGCGGAGGGACGGCGTAAACATCTGGTACAGGATCCGATCGGATCAGGCGGTTCAGATCCTGAAGATCCTCGACATTCAGAGTATTGAAATACCCATTTCCTGTAGCGGGGGTGACCGTGACGAACGATAGCGTGATAGCATTCAAAGAAGCGATCTCCTGTTCGGGGTTTGCGCGCCGGGGGAAGGGAGCGAAATGAGCACTCCTCCACCAACATCTGATACCGACACGGTTACCCTGCAGATTCAGGGGATGGACTGCACCTGCAACGCCGACCTCCTCGCCCGAAAACTGGATGCCCTCGCCGGCGTCCGGGGCCACGAGATCACGCCGGTCACCGGCCAGGCCCGGATCAGTTACGATCCCACGGTTATCAGTGTCCAGGAGATCATCCGCACCGTCGCTGAGACGGGGATGACCGCCTCGCAGGTGCGGAGCGGGGGACGGGAGAGCACCTGGTGGCGCGAGCCGCAACAGCTCGCCCTCTACGGGAGCTTCCTCACCGCAGTGATCGCCTTCGTCGCGGGATACTTCGGGACGTCGCTCACCATCGTGAACGGGCTCTACCTGCTCGCCGTGCTCATCGGCGTCTACTATCCGGCACGAAAGGCCCTGATCGCGCTCAAGAACCTGACGCCGACGATCCACCTGCTCATGCTGATCGGCTCGGTCGGCGCGATGGCGCTCGGCCTCTGGGGGGAGGCCGCGGTCCTGATCATCGTTTACTCCCTTGGCGACGTCCTCGAGTCCTACGCCGTGGATAAAGCCCGGGGTGCGATCCGGTCGCTCATGGCGCTCGTGCCGAAGGAGGCGCTGGTCCGGCGCAACGGCCGCGAGACCATCTGTGCGGTCGAGACGATCGGCGTCGGCGAAGTCGTGATCGTCCGACCGGGCGAGCGGGTGCCGGTCGACGGCACGGTCGTCGCGGGGTCGTCGTATGTCGACCAGGCAGCGGTCACGGGAGAACCGGTTCCCGTGCACCGCGGCCCCGGCGAGGACGTTTTCGCCGGGACGATCAACCAGAACGGGTCACTCGAGGTCCGGGTCACGAAACCGGCGTCCGAGACGATGCTCTCCCGGATCATCCTCTCGGTCGAGGAGGCGCAGGCGAAGCGGACGTCATACCAGCGGTTCTCGGACTCCTTCGGCAAGTGGTACACACCGGCCATGTTCGTCCTCGGCGTGCTGGTCGCCACCGTGCCGCCGCTCTTCTTCGGTGCCGAGTGGTACCCGTTCATCTACCGCGGGCTCGTCGTCTTCGTGGTCTCGTGCTCCTGCGGCCTTGCGCTCTCCGTGCCCGTCGCGGTGGTGGGCGCAATGGCGAACGCTGCGAAGCAGGGAACCGTCTTCAAGGGCGGCACCTACCTTGAGACCATCGAGACGGTGAAGGCGATCGCGTTCGACAAGACCGGGACCCTGACCATCGGACGGCCCGCGGTCACGGATGTCGTGACCTTTGACGATCTCACCGGGGATGAACTGCTCGACCTCGCCGGCTGCATCGAGTCGCGGTCGGGTCACCCCCTCGCGGCCGCAATTGTGAGGAAGGCCCGCGAAAGCGGGACGTTCTCGGGTCGACCGGCCGTTCAGTTCGAGGAGACGGCCGGGCGCGGGGTCGCGGCGACGGTGGACGGCCGGGCATGCCGCATCGGCAGCCCCCGCGCCATGCTCGAACAGGGCATCGACATCGGTCACGCAGAGGAGACGATTGCCCGGAACGAGGGTGAAGGCCGGACCGTGGTCCTCGTGAGCCGCGACGGGACGCTCGCCGGCCTGGTCGCGATCGCCGACGAAGTGCGGCCCGGCGCTGTCGAGGCCTTGCAGCGGCTAAGACGCGCCGGTGTCCGGACCGTGATGCTGACCGGGGACAACGAACGGAGTGCCCGGGTCATTGCACAGCGTGTCGGTGTGGACGAATACCGGGCGCAGCTCCTGCCGACGGATAAGGTCGACGCGGTGCGGCAGTTGAAAGAGCAGTATGGTGCGGTGGCCATGGTCGGCGACGGCATCAACGACGCACCGGCCATGGCCGCCGCGGACGTCGGCATCGCGATGGGCGCGGCAGGCACGGACATCGCGATCGAGACCGGCGACGTGGTGCTGATGTCCGACGACCTCGGGAAACTCGCGTATGTGCGCGAACTCTCGCACCGGACGGTCACCGTGATCCGGCAGAACATCGCCGTCTCGCTGATCAACGTCGCGTTCATGGTCGTCGCGGCCCTGCTCGGCTACCTCGGGCTGGTCACGGGCCTGCTCCTGAACGAGGGGAGCGCGGTCTTCGTGATCTTGAACGCCCTGCGTCTGCTGACGTGGCGGAGCGGCGCCGAACCTGAGAGCCCCGCTGCTGCCCAGATAAAGGCTCCTGCCATTCCGACTGCAGCGCAGACGACGGCGGCTGTCGGCTGCTGTTCCTGTGCCGCACCTGCGGGCGATGTGCTACCCGTTCCTTCAACGGCCGGAGCCGGTTGCTGTTCGTGCGGAGAGCCGCAGATCTCCGTCGCCGCCGGGGCGACAGGTTCGTGCTGTTCCGGTGCGGAGGACGTTGGTGCGGCATCAACGGCGACAGCCCCCGCGGGGGCCGGATGTTGCTGCGGTGATACGTCGATTGACCGGGATCTGCCGACCCCAACCCTCGTCGAGACAGAAGGTTGCTGTTGTTGCGGAGAGCCTGCCGACGAGGTGCCGCCTCCAATCCCCATCCCCGGCAACGGATCCGGATCGTCCGGTCCTGCGACCGCGACGTTCCGGCTCGAAGGGCTCGGTTGCGCCTGTGAGGGGCAGATGGTCGAGAGACGGGTGAAGGCCCTGAAGGGGGTGACCGCTTTCACCCTGAATGGGATCACGAACCAGCTGAAGGTCACCTACGACCCGGCCGCTGTCTCGGTCGACGATATCGTGACGGCGGTGAAGAAGGCGGGCGTGACCGCGGTCCCTGTGAACCGGCGCTGATTGCAGTTACACAGACCGAGTTCGAGGTGACGTGATGCAACAAAAGACGATGATTGGTGGCTGCCTGATCCTGCTTGCGGCCATACCAACCGGTGGACTGACGCTCACCGGCACCGGGGACCGACACACCCCCGGACACCACGGAGAACGACCATGGCTGAAACTATGAAACGGCTCTCATTCCTTGATCGCTACCTGACTCTCTGGATCTTCCTCGCGATGGCGATCGGGATCGGGATTGGGTACTTCTTCCCCTCGGTCCCGCAGGCGATCACCGGCTTTGCGGTCGGCACGACCTCGATCCCGATCGCGATTGGCCTGATCGTGATGATGTACCCCCCGCTCGCGAAGGTCCGGTACGAGGAACTCGGCAACGTCTTCCGCGACCGGAAGGTGCTGGGCGTATCGCTCTTCCAGAACTGGATCGTCGGGCCCGTGCTGATGTTCGCTCTCGCGGTCCTCTTCCTCGCCGACCGGCCGGAGTTGATGTACGGCCTGATTTTGATCGGGATCGCGCGCTGTATTGCGATGGTGATCGTCTGGAACGACCTCGCCGGCGGGAGCTGCGACTACTGTGCCGCGGTGGTGGGCTTAAACTCCGTCTTCCAGGTCTTCTTCTACTCGATCTACGCGTACATTTTCATCACGGTTCTGCCGCCGCTCCTCGGGATCGGGACCGGCACCGCGATCAGCATCACGATCGCCGAGATCGCGACCTCGGTCTTCATCTACCTCGGCATCCCGTTCATCGCCGGGTTTCTGACCCGCTTTATCCTGCTTCGGGTACGATCGAAGGAGTGGTATGAGACCCGGTTCATCCCGCGGATCTCGCCCCTGACCCTCGTCGCCCTGCTCTTCACGATCATCGTGATGTTCTCGACCCAGGGGGCGAACATCATCCAGGTCCCGCTCGACGTCGTCAGGGTCGCGATCCCGCTCCTGATCTACTTCCTAGTGATGTTCTTCGTCGCGTTCTGGATGAGCCACCGGCTCAACGTCGACTACCCGCGTTCGGCGACCCTGGCCTTCACAGCAGCGTCGAACAACTTCGAACTCGCCATCGCCGTCGCTGTTGCGGTCTTCGGCATCGGCTCGCAGGTCGCGTTCGCCACCGTGATCGGCCCGCTCATCGAGGTGCCGATCCTGATCGGGCTCGTCAACGTCGCGCTCTGGCTCAAGAAGCGGTGGTACGCGAATGAGCCGGCCGCACAGTGCGCCGTCGACCAGGGGGTCGTGTGAACCGCGTCCTCTTCATCTGTACGCACAACGCGGCCCGCTCACAGATGGCCGAGGGGTATCTGCGGGCGCGGTACGGCGGCCGGTATGAGGCATTCAGCGCCGGCACGGTCGCGACGGAGGTCCATCCGCTCGCCGTCCGCGTGATGGCCGAGCTCGGGATCGAGATCTCCGGGCAGCGGTCCAGGGACCTCGGCAGATTCATCGGGGAGGAGATGGACGTCGTGGTCACGGTATGTGACGCGGCAAAGATCGCCTGCCCGATCTTCCCCGGGGCAAAATCGACGGTCCACGCAAGTTTCCCCGACCCTTCCGCCGCGACCGGGACCGAGGAGGAACGGCTGACCGTCTTCCGGGTGGTGCGGGATGATATCGCGGCCTGGATCGATGCCGCCTTCGGCGGGGCGGGATCGTTTGACGATATCCATCCCGGTCCGGACGCAACAGACTGTATACGACCCGGAAGTCGAAAAGAAGGGTGAACCCCGGGGGCCTATACCCTGAGGTTTTCTAAGAACATCCGGTGCAGGCGGAGATCCCCGCCGAGCTCCGGGTGGAAGGCGAACGCCATTTTCCGGCCGTGCCGGACGGCAACAATCCCTTCCGGTATGCGGGCGAGCACCTCGACACCGGGGCCGACCTCCGTCGCCGCCGGGGCCCGGATGAAGACCGCCCGGAAGGGTTCGGCGAGGCCCGCGACGTCGAGCATTGCCTCGCGGGAGTCGACCTGCCGGCCGAAGGCGTTCCGCGCCACATGCATCGGGATGAGAGAGAGCGGCCGCACCCGCGGGTCGTCTACCCTGTCCGCGAGGAGGACCATCCCCGCGCAGGTGGCGAAGATTCCGCCCTCGAACCCCGCGATAGGCTCGTAAAGCCCGTTCTTCTCGATCAGGCGGGAAATGGTGGTGGACTCGCCGCCCGGTATCGCGAGCGCGTCGAGGTCCCCGAGGTCCGCCACGCGCCGGACCGGGACGACCGACGAGCCCGGCCGGTCTGTCAGTGCCTCACGGAACGCCGTAATATGCTCGGCGACATCGCCCTGGAGCGCGAGAACACCGACCTTAACGCCCACGGGTCTGCAACACCTCGTCTTCCCGGAGCAGGTGGACGTCGAGGCCCTTCATCGCCGCGCCGAGACCCTTGCTCACCTCTGCGATGACCTTCGGGTCGTCGTAGTGGTTCACCGCCTCGACGATTGCCCGGGCGGTCGCCTCGGGGTTCGCGGACTTGAAGATGCCCGACCCGACGAAGACGCCGTCCGCCCCGAGCTGCATCATCAGGGCCGCGTCGGCGGGGGTCGCGATCCCGCCCGCGGAGAAGTTCACCACGGGAAGGCGGCCGCGCTCTGCGCACTCGATGACGAGTGCTGCCGGCGCCTCGATATCCCGGGCGCAGTCGACGAGCTCCTGGCTGGAGAGGCCGGTGAGCGCCCGGATCCCGCCCATGATCGCCCGCATGTGGCGGACCGCCTCGACGACGTTCCCGGTCCCTGCCTCGCCCTTCGTCCGGATCATCGCCGCACCCTCGTCGATCCGGCGCAGCGCCTCCCCGAGGTTCCGGGCGCCGCAGACGAACGGCACGGAGAACTGCGCCTTATCGATATGGAACTGCTCGTCGGCCGGGGTCAGCACCTCGCTCTCGTCGACCATATCCACGCCGAGGGCTTCCAGGATCTGCGCCTCGACGAAATGGCCGATCCGGGCCTTCCCCATCACCGGGATCGAGACTGCATCGATGATCTCGACGATCTTCTGCGGGTCGGCCATGCGGGCCACGCCCCCTGCCGCTCTGATATCGGCAGGGACTCTCTCAAGCGCCATGACGGCGACAGCACCGGCCTCTTCGGCAAGCTTCGCCTGCTCTGCGTTGACCACGTCCATGATGACGCCCCCCTTCTGCATCGACGCAAAGCCGCGCTTGATCAGCTCGGTGCCAAATCTCAGTTCCTCGAGTTTCATTACTTCTATGTATAGCTCATGGAGACCAATAAAAATAGTGCGGCGATCTCGGTGAGGGCGAAGATGACCGTCGCCGCCCGAACCGCCCGGACGATATCGGCGCCCCCCTCCGCAAGCGTCCGTTCCGGGTCTCCGATCGTGTAGACGCCGGGTTTTTCGAGCCGGATCCCGACGCCGCCGGCGATGACGGCCATCGGTATCCCGCCGTTGAACCCGGGGCGCCTCTTCGCATCGCGCCGGAGTGCCGCCCGGGCCGGGGCGAACCGGCCCTTCGCCGCAAAGTAGGCGAGGAGGACAAGGCCGGTCAGCCGCGCCGGGATGAAGTTTGCGACGTCGTCGGCGCGGGCTGCAAGCCACCCGATCCGGGCGCGTTCGTCGCGGTAGCCGAGCATCGCATCCATGGTGTTGATTGCCCGGAAGGCTGCGGCGCCCACAAGCCCGAAGAGCCCGAAGTAGAAGAGCGGGGAGATGATGCTGTCGACCAGGTTCTCGGTCATCGACTCGTAGGCCGCCGAGAGGACGTGCTCGGGGTCAAGGTGCGCCGTATCCCGGCTCACCATCATCCCGGCCGCCGACCGGCCCGCATCGATCCCGCCGTCATCGAGCGCCCGCACCACCGCGGCGGTATGCTCCTCGAGCGCTCGCCAGGCGAGACAGGCCTTGAGGAGGAAGGGCGCGAGGAGGAGGTAGAGGTACCACGGTGCGGCGAACTCAACGAGAGCGAACGGTGCGGCAAAGAGCGCGACGGTCAGAACGGCTCCGGCGACCCCGGCGATCCGCTGAAGACCGGCCGGATACCGTGCCGGGACGCCCCACCACCCGATGAAGCGGCCGAGGAGCGCCACCGGATGATACCGTGACTGCGGGTCGCCGACCAGCCGGTCCACCAGCAGCGACGCGGCGACTACGACCGCTGCCGCAACCATGCGAGGATGACCCCGAGGAGGAGCGCCGCGAACGCAGCCGCGTTCAAGAGATCCACCCGGTAGGCCAGCCATAGCCCGTAGAGAACCAGGGCGGCGGCGATGAGGAGAAGGGCCGGGATGAACGCACCCCACCGTAGCGACCTCGGCGTGGGGGCGGGGGCTGCCGGGCCCTCGGCGCACTCGCACTCCGGGGCCGGCGGCTCCCTGACAACGACCAGGAACTCCGCCTTCCGGGCGCCATATCCGGCGATGACCTCCACGGTGAAGGTGCCGGGGTAGACGTTCTCCCGGATGGGGATGATAAACTCCTCGGGCCCGTTTACGTAGAGGTTCTCGTGGAAGAAACCGGTGAAGGCCGAGGAGTTCTGGGAGGCGAGGGTGATATGCAGCGGCGATCCGAGGTTGACGATCCGGAGGAGGAGGTCGCTCCCCGGCTCTACCTCAACCTCGTCCGGAACCTCGATGGAGTTGATTCCCCGGCGGTTGAGAAAGATCTCCGTCATCGGCGCGATCAGTCCTCACAGGCGGTCTCTGGGAGGAGGTTCGGGATGCCCTCGCTGACAGGGTAGTCGACGCGGCACGCCGCGCACCGGAGGGTGCCTTCCAGCACCTCCTCACCGCTCTCTTCGACCACGATCAGTTCGAGGTCGCCCTTGCAGACCGGACAGCAGAGTATCTCCATCAGGCTCTTTCTCATAGTTCGCTCCGGAGATCGATGATCTGGGACATCTCGGGGCCCGTCGAGATCAGGGTGACGGGTTTGCCGATGTCCCTTTCGGCCTGTGCGATGAAGTCCCGTGCCGTCTTCGTCAGCTGCCCGTACTCCGTCGCGCCGAAACAGGCCGGGTCGACCCGGTCGATGCCGGTGATCGCCGCCTGGGTGCACCCGTTGATCATCGCCGAGTAGCGCGCCATCTTCCCATCCCAGGTGCCGATGCGGCGCTGGCGATGGGTGACAGTGCCGAACTCTTCGATCCCGAGCTCATGCGACCGCTCCATCGTCATCTCGGTGGAGAAGGGCCCTTCGCCGACCCGGGTCGGATAGGCCTTGAAGACGACGATGACGTCGTCGATCCGGGTCGGGCCGACGCCGTTGTCTGCGGCGATCTGCGAGGCGGAGGTATCCTTGCTCGTCACGAACGGGTAGGTCCCGAAGTAGAGCGAGATCCCGAAGCCCTGGGTCCCCTCGAGGAGGACGACCTCGTTGTCGTCGAGAGCGCAGTTGACGTCCTCGGCCACGTCGGTGATGAAATCCGCGAGTTCCGGGACATCTTTCGCCTGCCGGGACGTCCGGAGGACCCGGTCGGAGTTTGCCGGGCCGCATCCGGTGCCGGTGCTCCCGATCTTCTTGCTGAGATGGTCGCTCCCCTTGTCCCGCGCGATGTGATCCTCCTCGATGACGCCGCACCGGCCGTCAACGAAGATCCTGTCCCGGACGCCGACCTGTTCGACCTCCTGCAGGAAGACACGAGGATCGACGAGTACGCCGCTCCCGATCATGAGGCTCGCTTCCGGGTAGACGAACCCTGAGGGAACCATCCGGACTCCGTACTCCTTCTCCCCGATACGGACGGTATGTCCTGCGTTCGGGCCGACCCCGCCCCGGGAGATGATGGATGGTCTGTCCTGGTGAGCGATGTGGGCTACGATCTTTCCTTTCCCCTCGTCACCAAAGAACCCGCCGACGATAATAGTACAACTCATTGTTCTATCAAGTAGGATGGAGCGATACATGCTGATAAACGTTACAATGCGGTACCGGGAAAATGACCGTCCCGTTTAAAGGCGACCGGGTTTCAGTAGCCCCCGCATCCACCGCTCCACCGTTCCGCGCCCCGGAGAGGGGATGCGGGGCAGGCACGGGGCGCCGCACCCCGATATTTGCGCATATCCCGCATATCCCGCGGCAACAGTCATCGTACGGCAACCCCGGGTTGTGCCGATCGCCCCGGAGACGATCACCGCTGGGTTCTTGACCCCTTCATTTCCAGTGGAATTTTCGCCCCGAGAGCATCTCCGGCCGGAGACGTCGAGTTTTTCCTCCGGCCGGAGACGTCGAGTTTTTCCTCCGGCCGGGATGCCGATATGTACACAGATCATTTCACCGGGGTGCGGCTCTGCGCCCAAAGATATGCCCGGAGTTTCGAGTATAGAGCACGTATGGCCGATACAAGCATAGCGCGATCCCGACCTGCCAAAATCCCCGAATAAATCCACATCTCCAGTGGAAATAAAGGGGTTCTCTATCCGTCATTCCTCTGTCGGACATCAGAATGCCGGTTGCCTGTTCCCGGATCTCTCATAAAAGAGTTGCGATTTTCATTTGAAGATATTTATGGAGGCATTTTTATTTTAACGATTCCAGAAAGGCTCCCATACGGGAGAGGGCCTCCTTGAGATCGTCCCGCGAGACGGCGTAGGCGCACCGGACGTGCCCGGCGCCGGAGGGGCCGAGAGCGCTCCCGGGGACGACCGCGACGTGCTGCTCGCGTAAAAGCCCCTCCGCGAACTCGACATCGGTCAGGCCGGTGGACTCCACCGACGGGAAGGCGTAGAACGCGCCCTTCGGAAGGTGGCAGGCAAGACCAAGTTTGTTCAGCCCGTCGACGAAGAGGTTGCGCCGGAGACGGTACTCCCGGACCATCGCGTCCTTCTCGGCCCCTCCGTTCCGGAGTGCTTCATACGCCGCGACCTGCCCCATGACAGGGGCGCAGAGCGCGACGTACTGGTGAATCTTCAACGCCGCCGCGGTGATCCCGGGCGGGGCGCAGAGGTATCCGATCCGCCACCCGGTCATCGCAAAGGCCTTCGAGAACCCGTTCAGGGTGATCGTCCGGTCCCGGAGCTCCGGGAGTCGTGCCGGCGAGAAGTGGCCGCCGTCGTAGGTGAGCTCGGCGTAGACCTCGTCGCTGATGAGGAGGAGGTCATGGTCGACCAGGAGATCGGCGATGCCGCGCCAGTCCCTCTCCTCCATCACCCCGCCGGTGGGGTTGTTCGGGAAGTTTGCGATCAGGGCCTTCGTCTTAGGGGTGATCGACTCCGCGAGCGCGTCGGGTGTCAGCCGGAACTCGTCCTTTGCCCGGCAGAGGACGGGCACCGGGGTTCCTCCGGCAAGGGAGACGCAGGGGGAGTAGGAGACGTAGCAGGGCTCCGCGACCAGGATCTCGTCGCCGGGATCGGTGACCGCCCGGATGGCGATATCGGCCGCCTCAGAGACGCCGCAGGTGACGATCATCTCCGCTTCGGGATCGTAGTGCGTGGCAAAGCGGGTATCGAGGTAGCGGCTGATGGCGTCCCGGAGCTGGGGCGTCCCCTTGTTCGATGTGTAGGCGGTCGATCCCTGCTCGATCGAGTAGATGGACGCCTCGCAGACGCACCAGGGGGTCACGAAGTCCGGTTCGCCGACGCCCAGGGATATGACGTCTTCCATCGTCTGGGCGATGTCGAAGAACTTCCGGATACCCGAAGGGGGTATCGCACGGGCCCGGGCCGAGATGAAATCTCTCAAGCGCCTCACCTCAGAACGAGTAGGGGAGACGCTCAACCTCTTCGCGTTCGGCGAAGGTGGTGCCGTTCTCCTTGTAGGTCTTCATGATGATATGCGTCGCCGTCTCACGGATCCGGTCCATCGGGGCGATCTGCTCGGCGACGAACCGGGCGATCTCGTGCATGCTCGGTCCGGTGACCAGGAGCTGGAGATCGTAGGCCCCGGTCATCAACCGGAGCGACCGGACCTGGGGAAACCGGGTGATCCGCTCTGCTATCCGGTCGTAGCCGAAGTCCCGCTCGGGCGAGACCTTCAGCTCGATCACCGCAGCGACGTTGCCGTCGCCGGCCCGCTCCCAATCAACGACCGCCCCGTAACGGCGGACGACGCCGGCCTTCTCCAGCCGGCCGATCCGGTCGTGTACATCCTGTTCACTCATCTCGGCCAGCACCGCGAGCTCTTCTTCCGGGGTGCGGCAATTCTCCTCCAGGAGGTGGAGGAGGATGCGGTCCTTCTCGTCCATAGTTTCACCTGAACATTGCTTTTAAGCGATTGGTGTCGAGGTTCTTGAGTCTCTGATCGTCGAGCCTCGGGTCGCGCGTGACGACCTCCTCGATCTTGCTGGTCGTTGCATCGAACCACATCTCCTTCGTCCGGCCGTAGCGGCCCCGCGAGACGACCCGGGTGTTGATGACGCCGAGCATGTTGAGTTCGGAGATGAGGTCCGTTATCCGGCGGTGTGTCAGGACGTCGAGGTCGATGATCCGGGCGATCTCCCGATAGACCACCGTGACCTCGCCGCTCGTGAAGATCCGTTTGCCCATCTGCTCCAGGATCAGCATCGCGTAGAGGACCGCCTTGCTCTGGGTCGGGAGGGTAGAGATGCACTCCACCATGCTGTCGGTCTCGATCTTCTCCTGAGCCATTCTGACGTGCTTTTCGGTCACGCCCGCGGCGTTCTCGCGGTCTGCAAGCTCGCCTGAGACCCGGAGGAGATCGAGCGCTCGTCGGGCATCGCCGTGCTCCTGTGCCGCAAGCGCCGCACAGAGCGGGATGACCGCCTCGGCGAGCGCCCCCTCGACAAACGCCATCTCGGCCCTCTGCTGGAGGATATCGCAGAGTTGCGGGGCGTTATAGGGGGGGAAGACGATCTCCTCTTCAGAGAGCGAGGAGAGGACCCGGGGGTCAAGGAAGTCAGTGAACCGGAGGTCGTTCGAGATCCCGATGATGCTCACTTTCGCGAACTTGAGGTCGGAGTTGATCCGGGTGAGGTTGTAGAGGGTGTCATCGCCGCTCTTCTTGACGAGTTTGTCGATCTCGTCGAGGATGATGACCATCACCCCGCCGCTGCTCTCGAGCTGGTTCTTGAGCTCCATGTAGACCTGGTCGGTCGGCCACCCGGTCATCGGGATGACTGTCCGGGGGCTGTCGCTCGGGTGGTCGTCGGCGTCGTCGAGACCGTTCGCGATCTGGGCGAGAACCCGGTACTGAGTATCGATCACCTCGCAGTTGAGGTGGACGATTCGGCACTTTGTCCCGGCGAGGACACTCGCGTTCTCAAGCTCCGTTCCCACATACCGTGCCGAGGCCGTCTTCCCGGTCCCGGTCTTGCCGTAGATGAGGATGTTTGACGGAGTCTCGTTCGTGAGGGCGGGCGCAAGGATGGAAGCGAGCTCGTCGATCTGCGGTTTCCGGTGAGGAAGAATCTGAGGACGATAGCTGTGGCGCAGCACTTCCCTGTTCTTGAATATACGCCTATTGGTAAGGTATTTCTTGAATAGTCCCATTGGATTGGTTTTATCGTCCGACATGATGTCACCGGGAAGGTTAGCAGGACACGAAAATTTCGCATCGAGGTCTCTTAATATGATCGCTGTAGGGACTGATAACCCCTTCGTTTCCAGTGGAACTCTGGAGGTTCGATGATAGGGAGATCTCGATGAACCGGTCAGATCGAGGGAACGTTGGATGGGATCACCGGGACCCCTTTGTTTCGTGTGGAACCCTGATGACGATACACCTGGTGTATCGTTCTTCAAAAACTGATGACAATGGTCATGTGTACCTCTGAAATTAAAGATATAAAAGTTTACCGAATAATAACAAGGAAAATAAAACGGAAAAATCAAGGATAAAACAGAATACAGAGGTGGTAAAAGGAACGAAGAGGAAAATAAAACGATAAAACCAGGAGGAACAAGAAACCAAGTGATATCAGGGTTCTTTAACAGGAATAGCCTGAAATGAGAAGCCTGAGAAGGAAATAAGCAGCAGAGAAAGATCATACGGAAATGAGTATCAGGAAGCAAAAGAGCGCAGGAAGATACAGGGTATAAGTATCTGGAGATCAGGGAGCACGAGAAGTTAAAGAATCTCTCCAGCCTCCGTTCTATCTTATCTCTTTCCAGATCTCTTCAATCCCTGTCCTGTCTCACTCTATCTCGATCGTTCTGCTGCCCTGTTCTATCTCGTTCCTTCTCAGATCCCATCAATTCCTGCCCTGTCTCACTCCATCTCAATCGTTCTACTGCTATCCTGTTCTATCTCCTTCCTTCTCCTCTCCGTTCTCTCCCCCTCCTCCCATCTCGTGCTATCCCGGCCCGGTCCACCTGGTTTTCTCCTGTTCATGCCCATCCCAACTCATCCCGTCCAACCGGCTCCGAGAGAGTGATCTCGTCAATTTTTCCTTATCACCGTGTTTCCTCATCATAAATCCTGTATTCGTGTTTCTCACTTCTCCGCCCTTCCCTGCCCCTGCCTCGCAGTGCCCTCCATTTCTCCACACGAAACAAAGGGGTCGGGGATCGATCGCCTCCGCAGAGGGGATAGAATGAAGTAATATACACGGTACAGGGTTACTGGAAGATCCTATGGACAGCAACCATCGTAAACCGCTCACCGTGACCGGTGCCGTCATCACCGTCTCATCGACCCGGAAGCCCGAGACCGACATAAGCGGGAAGACGCTCATCGACCTCCTAGCGGCCGCAGATATCGAGGTGACCCACTATGCGATCGTTCCCGACGACCGGGAGCGGATCCGCTCCGAAGTCCACGCGGCACTTACACGTGCGAGCTGTGTCATCGTCACCGGGGGCACCGGGCTCACGCCGGACGACGTGACGATCGAAGCCGTCGCGCCGCTCCTTGAGAAGACGATCGACGGGTTCGGGGAACTCTTCCGCCTCAAAAGTTACGATGAGATCGGGGCGGCCGCGATCCTCTCGCGGGCGATCGCCGGGGTCGTCGGCGGCCGGGCAGTCTTCTGCATCCCGGGCTCGACGAAGGCGGTCACCCTCGCCGCGAACGAGATCATCATCCCCGAGATCCGGCACATCCTGACCCACGCTTCGGCCGGTCAGCGGTAGTGCGCCGTTTCACCGGGGAAGCATAGCCACCTCACGCGAAGCCGCGAAGCACGCGAAGGGAAGTCGATGAGTTGACCTCTTGAAGTTTACCTTACCCGTTTTAATGAAGTGCCGGGTCAGCGGTAGACGTCGAGGAGCGCCACCCGCTCGACGACCAGTTCGCCGAACCGCTCCTCCCCGACCACGGCGACCTCCTCGGGGGTGATCGCGAAGAGTTCCGCAAGAAGCTCCCGCTTCGCGGGACCGATCTCCTCCCAGTCCTCTTCGACGAACCGGACGAGACCGGCAAGACGGTCCCGCACACCGGGAACCGGCGGGCAGACGACGAGATACGAACGGTTTTCGCCCGGGTGAATCCCGAACGACGAGGCCACCTGACACTGCCGGGTCCCCGCGGCGTAGAGGAGCGCCTCCATCTCAAGCGAGTTCGCGATCGGATCGCCGCCTGCCCAGGACCGCCGGGCGTGCCGGATCGCCGCCTCGACGTGATCCCGTCCGGCCAGGCGGTCGGCGTCGAAGAGGATGATGTGGGTCTCGAGCTCGTCGGCGATCGTTCGGATCTCCCGGAGGAATGCGGCGTTGTCATCGACCGTGAAGCGCGCCCGGTAGATCTCGCAGGGTAACTCACCTTTCGTCATATCCATTCACCCGAACCGGGAGAGGGTCGACTGCTCCTCGCCGCTCTCCGCGATCTCCTCCCGTCTTCCCTCGAGCTGCTCGAAGATCTGGGCAGCGATCCCCTGCCCGAGGATCTTCCCGACCTTCTCGGGTCCCGCCTCCCGGAGCGCCTCGACCGAATCGATACCGTTGTTGAAGAGCCGGCGTGCCCGGACGCGCCCGATGCCGCGGAGTTTGATGAGCGGCAGGAGTTCCTTCTTGATACCGTGCTTCGTCCGGAGTTCCATCTCCTCGATGGGGTCCGCGAGGTGCGGGGCGAAGAGGCGGGCGAGGTGCCGGGACGCGTGAACCAGCCAGGCCACGCTCTCCACCATCCCGTAGACGTCGCCCGGCCCGGCGCTGTAGCGTTCGCAGATCACATCCTCCCCGATCTCATCCGCCCAGTCGCCGAGGAGGAGCGCGGTCTTGAGGCTCCGGTCGAACTCCTCGCCTGCATCCCAGGGGATCTCCATCCAGAGTTCGTCCCGGTGATCGGCGAGGAACCGGTCGAGGGCATACATATCGTTCTTGCGCACAAAGAGCGTCGGCATATCCGGCGTCGTGCAGAGGAGATGCAGGAAACCGATATCGGTGTAGTCCTTCCTGCCGGTCATCGCCTTCACGATCACCTCGGCGCTCCGGGGGTCGATGTAGAGCCGGGAGACGAGCGACCCGTACTCCGTCGGCTCGAGCCACTCCCCCACCTCGGTGATCATCTCCGCTTCCCGCAGGAACTCGAGCACCCGGTCGATTGCCCGCGAGAGCGCCCGCGGGCTCTCGCCCTGGTAGGCGTAGAACGTTCCGTCCATGAACCTGAGGACCTCGCCCGTCTCGCGGGTGAAACCGGTCGCGATGAGCGAGAGGATGTGGGTACAGAGGACCGCCTCGTCTGCGCACCGGCTCCGGACGTCTTCTGCCTCCGCCTCGATGTAGTAATCGAAGAGCTCGTCGACCATCTCCTCGGACTTCGCGATCAGGACGGCCTCGCCATAGGGGTCGAGGCGCGGCCGCCCGGCGCGGCCCGCCATCTGCCGGTACTCCCGGACCGGGATCGGAAGCATCCCCTCCCCGGCGCTGAACCGGAGGTAGTCGCGGACGATCACCCGCCGGGCGGGGAGGTTCAACCCCGCCGCGAGCGTCGGGGTGGAGGAGATGACCTTGATCTGCCCCTCACGGAACCCCGCCTCGACGATTCCCCGCTCCTCCCGCGAGAGACCGGCGTGGTGGAACGCCGCCCCCTGCGCGACGCAGGCGGCGAGGATCCTCCCCATATCGGTCGAGGCGCCCGACCGTATCTTCTCGGCATAGCCGGCGAGGACCGGGTTTGCGACTTTCAGACCGGATGCCGCGCGTTTCGCGAACGCCTCGGCGTTCCTCCTCGAGCTGACGAAGACCAGGCACTGGCCGCCCTCGGCGACCGTATCGAGGACGAGGTCCAGGTCCTCGTACTTGCTCTTGCGTTCGACCTCCCGGATGCTGTCGGCAAACCGGATGCCGTCCTCGAGGAAGACTCCTTCCCGGAGATCGACCGGCCGCCATTCGCTCTCGACGAGTCCGGCGTCGAGCCACCCGGCGAGATCCCGTGGGTTCCCGATGGTCGCCGAGAGGGCGATGATCTGCATCCCGGGGTTCTTGTGGCGGAGTTTTGCGATCACCATCTCGAGCGTCGCTCCCCGCGATGGGTCGTCGATGAGGTGGACCTCATCGACGACGAGCAGGGTGATCTCCGCGAGCCACGGTGTTCGGTTCCGCAGGAGCGAGTCCACCTTCTCGCTCGTCGCAACGATGATGTCGTTTCTTCCCAGGTACTCGTCCCTTCGATCGAAGTCGCCGGTGGCGATCCCGACCCGGAGGCCTTTCCCCGAGAACTCCTCGAACTTCTCGCTCGCGAGCGCCCGCAGGGGGACGATGTAGAGGCACTTCCCGCCCCTCTCCACCTGGTGGTGCATCGCCATCTCGGCGACCAGGGTCTTGCCGCTTGCCGTGGGGATGGCGACGAGGAGGTTCTTTCCCGAAAAAAGACCCGCTTCGACGCAGGCGGCCTGCGGCGGGTAGAGTTCCGTGATCCCGCGGCGAGCGTAGCCGGCCGCGAGATCCGGCGGAAGGGGGAGGTCGGCTATCTCCATCTGTACCCCTTCATTTCCACTGCAAACTGCATATCTCCCGTATCGCCATGGGCAGGGTCGGTCCGGCCCTGCCGCATCACGAGTAGTACTCCAGCATCGCCTGCTTGGCTTCCTTCTTCTTCCGGTCGAGGAAGCCGTAGACGTTCTCGTGGGGTACGCCCTGGATCAGCATCTCGATGGCTTTCCTCGCGGTCTCGACCTGGTCGGGGAGACCGATGATCGCGACGGTCTTGCCGTGGACCGAGATCTCTGTCGCGGTCATATCCTCGATCTGGGCGCGGGACGTCCCCGCCTTCCCGATGATCCGGCCCCGGAGCCGCTCGAGCTGCCCGGTCGTCCCCGAGAGGTCGGCGAGGTCGAGGATGTCGAGCATCATATCTTCGTCTTCGAGGAGCCGGAACGCACGCTCCGGCGAGAACCCCCGGTTGATCGCGGAGACGACGTTTGTCGCCGTCATGACGGCGATGGGGTCCTCCCCCTCGATCGTCACCATCCCTTCCTCGCTGTCGATAAGGAGGGATATCCCGGTCTTCTCTTCGATCTCGCGTTTCGTGGACCCGCTCTTCCCGATGAGCACACCGATCCTCGCTGCTGAAACTTTCATCTCCTGTCTGGTCATGGTTGCACCCTTTCTTCCGGTGTTCAGGGCTCCCGGCGGCCGGCGCCGATGAGCGTCCTGATGATCTCCTCCTCATCGGCTACGTCGCAGTAGCGGGAGAAGTATCGATTGAGATTCTTGATATCCCGGACCAGAAACGCAGACGCCCGCGGGTGATCCAGGGTGACCGCCTGGCCCATATCGATAAGGTATGGTTTCTCGTGGTAGAGGATATTGTATTCGGAGAGGTCGGCGTGAACCAGGCGCGCCTCCCGGTAGAGCCGCTCCACGTAACCGAGGATCTCGCGGTATACCGCTGCGTAGTCCTCGACGTCGGCGTTCCTGAGCTGGGGGTAGGGTATCTCGTCTCGCCCGAGGAACTGCATCAGGAGGATGTTCCGGTCGAACGCGAGCGGTTCGGGGACCGGAATCCCCGCTTCGTGCGCCCGGGCGAGGTTGCTGTACTCCTTCTTCGTCCAGGCGAAGACGAGGGCTTTGCGCGTCCCCCGGACGCTCGAGAACCGGCGGTCTCCCGCCAGGTACTCGTTCATCGCCTTGAAGTTCGCAGTCTGGACCCGGTAGATCTTGATCGCGATCCCCTGCCCGTCGCGCTCCCCGTAGAAGACGTTCGCCTCCTTTCCGGTGCTTATTGGCCCGCCGATGACCGATATCAGCTTCTTGTGGACCAGCTTGTAGAGGGCCATCAGGGTGACTTCGTCAAAGACGTCGTCCCGTACCTTCACGGTGTTGGCGTCCTTTACCCTGACGCCCATCGCCTCGATCTCGCGGTCGAACCGCTCGTGCTCTTCTTCGCGGCCCACGGCCGGATCACCTGCTGCAGACGTAATCGTGTACGGGGGCGAGGATATCGATGAGGTGCGCGGCGGTCGCCGTCTTCAGGTCCTGGGGGTGGACCTCACCCGCGGCGTAGGCACGTTCGAGATCCTCGTAGGCGGCAAACTCCCGGTCGCCGCCGAACTTCTCGGGCCGGCGGATGGCGACCGCATCCGTCCGGGGGAAGACGTGGTAGCGCAGGATCTCGAGCACCGGGTTGTTCTCGACCTCCGGCGGGCAGAACGCTTTCTTCATCTTCTTTTTGATATCCTCTTCGGAGTCGGCGACCGATATGACATTTCCTGCCGACGACGACATCTTCTTCCCGTCGAGGCCGTTGATGATCGGCGTATGGATGCAGACCGGCGCCGGATACCCGATCGAGGGGAGATGTTCCCGCGCGAGCATGTGAATCTTTCGCTGGTCGATCCCGCCGACGGCGGCGTCCACCTCAAGCGTCGCGATATCGACCATCTGCATGATGGGATAGACCATCTGCGAGACCGTCGGGTTGTCCATCTGCCGCCCGACCTCGTCCATGCTCCTCTTCGCCCGGTTGAGGGTGATCGCCTGGGATAGTTTGAGGACGGAAAGCTCGTAATCCGGCGTGAGCTGCACGTCTGTCCCGAGGACGTATTTTGCGCCGCGGAGGCCGAGCCCCTCGAAGCAGAGGCGGTTGTACTCGGCTATCTCCCGGATCTCCTCCATCGTCCCTTTCCGGTTCAGGAACGCGTGGAGGTCGGCGATGAGCACCGTCACCTCGAACCCTGCCTCTTGCAGGTCCATCAGCTTGTTCACCGTCACCATGTGGCCGAGGTGGATCTCCCCGCTCGGTTCATAGCCGGTGTAGACCCGCCTGACCGGGCGGTCGATGAGCGCGCGCAGTTCCTCGTCGGTGACGACCTCTACGGTGTTCCGGGTCGCCAGTTCGTACGGATCCATTAAAAATAGTGGGTTTTCCGGGGAGTTAATGCTTCTTCCTCCCCCGCTCTCTCTTCACCCGATGGCGACGAAGTTGAGCGCTTTGTTGGTCGTCCGGATGGATTCCTGCGGGTCCTTCACCGTCCCCATCAGGGCGCGGATGCAGTCGATGTTCTCGGGGACGACGTCGGCCTCCTGGTGGATCGCCTGGAAGCAGTAGAACTCCTTCCCGTTCAGGACCGAGACCGACTCCTCGAAGACCCCGTTCTCCCAGAGGTCGGTCCTCGGCCGGCCGAGGTCCTGGGTGTACTCCCGGAGTTCGGCGTTACTCTTGATCCCGGTGGCCTTGCGGACGAGCCCGATCCGGTTGTGGTCTTCAAAGACCTTCAGCACCGCGTCCCGGGTGGTCTCCTTCTTCAAGTCCATCTGGATGCTGTGCATGTGCATGAACGTCGTCGGGACGATCATCGCGAGCGTGACGATGTTGATGTGGGGGAGGACGGTGTTGACGTCGGGGCCGTGATGGCTCGGGATGGTCGCCGGATTGAGGACGATGGCATCCACCGGCCCCCTCTTGACGTCGCTCGGGTCCGCTCCGCGCCGGACCATCACCGCCCGGACCCGCTCGACGCCGAAGGCCTGGTCCAGAGCGTGGATGAGCCGGACAAGCCCGGTGGAGTTGCACGAGACGACCCGGGCGAACTGGTGCCCTTCGGCTTCTTTGTAGTTCGCGTGAGCGTTGAAGGAGAACCCGGCGACCTCGTGCCCCTCGCCGCCCTGAAAGATCGCCTTCTTGCCGAGTCTCTCATAGAGCGGCCGGTTCTTCTCGCCGACGCCGCCGGGGGTGGCGTCCACGACGATATCGGCGGCCTTGATCATCGCTTCGACGTCGCCGGCGATCTCGATCCCGGCCTTCTCGAACGCCGACTTCTTCCCGAGGTCCGCGATGTAGAGGGGGTACCCGCGCTTCTTCGCGATGTATGCCTCGGCCGAGACGCTCGTCTTGGAGACCCCGATGACTTCCATATCGGGCTGTGCGGCGACCGCATCGGCGACCCGTTTGCCGATGGTGCCGTACCCGTTGACTGCGACTTTGATCATGCAAGATGGAATACAGAACAAAAATTAATAAAGGTTGCTGGTTCGCAGGCGGGAAGGATGGTAGAGGCTCTCATCGGAAAAGGACTTGTCCGGGTGATAGAAATGCCCAGAACCCCGTCAAAGCAGAGCGAATGAAACCCCGGGATATAACCGCGACCGGGTCCGCGCGGGCCCGGGAGCGGCAGGAGGGCTCCTGCCGGCGCTCTCACTCTCCCCCGGGCAGGGGCGCGGTGCGGCAGGGCTTATATCCGATCGGGGTGATGGTGGTATGTTCATGGTTCAGCAGCCCGTCCTTGCAACCGACCGCCTGCTCCTGCGGCCGTATACCCTGGAAGATGCCCGTGCGGTGCAGCGGCTTTGCGGGGACTACGCCGTCTCTGCGACGACTCTTCTTCCCTACCCCTACCCGGACGGCCTCGCCGAGGTCTGGATCGCTTCGCTCAACGAAAGCACCGAACGCGGCGCCGCCGCGGCTTTCGCCGTCACCCTTGCCCGTGATGGGGCGCTCATCGGCGGTGCCCGTCTCCGGATCGAGGGCGATCACGCCCGCGGCGAACTCGGGTTCTGGATCGCGAAGTCCTGCTGGGACCGGGGGTATGCCACCGAGGCAGCCCGTGCGGTGATCGGGTACGGGTTCTCGGCCCTCGGGCTGCACCGGGTCTACGCCATGCACTTCTCCCGCAACCCGGCCTCCGGCCGGGTGATGGCGAAGTGCGGGATGGTGCACGAAGGCCTGCTCCGCGGGCACATCAAAAAATGGGGCGTATACGAGGATGTCGATATATGGGCGATTCTGAGCGAGCAGGCCGGTCTCACCGGACCGCATGTCTCTCTGGTGCCGTCAGGGGTGCCCGTATGACCGGACAGCCCGTCCTCGCGACCGACCGCCTGCTCCTGCGACCGTTCACCCGCGCGGATGCCCCGGAGGTGCAGCGGTTCGCCGGCGACTATGAGGTCGCATCCCGCGCCCTCGCTCTCCCCTATCCTTACCCCGACGGGGCGGCGGAGACCTGGATAGCCTCCCTCGCGCCCGGGTTCGAGCAGGGGGATCAGGTCGTCTACGCCGTCACCCGCCGCGGCGAACCGGGTCTCGTGGGCGCGGTCGGGCTCGTCGAGATCGACCACAGTCACGGGCGGGCGGAGCTCGGGTACTGGATCGCGAAGTCCTGCTGGGACCGGGGGTATGCCACCGAGGCAGCCCGTGCGGTGATCGGGTACGGGTTCTCGGCCCTCGGGCTGCACCGGGTCTACGCCATGCACTTCTCCCGCAACCCGGCCTCCGGCCGGGTGATGGCGAAGTGCGGGATGGTGCACGAGGCGCACCTCCGGGAGCACGTGAGGAAGTGGGGGGCCTTTGAGGACATCGACGTCTGGGGGGCCCTTAGCAACGATTGGCGGGAGCGGTGGACGGCCCCGACGATCCGGGAACCTTGAACCCGCGGGTTCAACCCTCGAGCTCCTGCCGTACGGGAATTATATTAAACCCCGGTGCGATGGTGTAATGGGGAATGTGGACGGGGTTCGCCCCCCACCCTGTTGTCGCCCCCGTCGAAGGCCGCCCGCCGGCCTGAAGGTTTTCCGGACACTATCTCTCGAAGAAGACGGCGTAGCCCCGGCGCCCGCCTTCGGTGGCGGTTCTGAGGACGTGGACGTCCTTTCCCTGGTACTCCAGCTTCTGCGCATAGGTCTTTGCGGCCTGCTGGGTCTCGTAGAGCCGGTCGGCGTAGTACTCTCTTCCGTCGATGACCCGTCGCTGTCGTATCCCGATCCAATCGGCCCCCGACCTTCGTTCCATGGGTTATCGTTGCAACAGAGGGGCAATAGTTTTTGTGCATCGCCTGCCGGAAGTGATCGCCGGACTCTAGGGCGCCTGCGCTTTCTGCTTCGCCCAGTAGGCCTCCGCCTCTTCTTCCATCTCCTCGAGCCGGTCGTAGTAATCCGGAAACTCGTTCAGGTGTGCAAGCGCTATCTTTGCCGTCAGGAGGAGGTCATCGTCGGTGACGTTCGTCGCCGGGTCGCGGAGGCCGTGTTCGAGTTCCACGACCATGCCCCGCCGGAACTGTTCGACGTCGAACCCCTCCCAGGTGACCTTGAGGTGCTCGCCCATCGCCTTTGCCTCATCCGCGGTTACGTCTCTTCGTGTCATGTGGATCTCCTGGAGGATGGGTCTTTTGGTTTATGAGCCTGACGGTGGCGTGAGGCGGACGAGCCGGAGCCTTCACCACGGCGATGCAGACCCCCTCCCCATCACCCGCAACCCTTATCCCCACACCCCCCGTTACTCCCGCCCATGCAACGCCAGACCGTCGAGTCCACCAACATCAGATCGGTCGGCTACGACCCGGAAGACGAGGTTCTGGAGGTTGAGTTCCACAGCGGCGGGGTCTACCACTACGTCGGGGTACCGCCCGACGTCTACGAGGGAATGCTCGCGGCACGGTCGAAAGGGCGGTATTTCGGCGACTTCATCCGGCTGCGCTACCCCTACGAGAAGGTCCGGTGAGGCCCGCCGCAACCGCTATCATCTCTGCCCGCCACAACCCGCCGTATGTCACGAGAGTCAGCCGGGGGTGTGCGGTCGGTCGGCTACGACCCGACGACGAGGGCGCTCCTCGTCATCTGCGAGAGCGCCGACGCCTATCGCTATGCCGGCGTTCCAAAAGAGGTCTACAACGCTCTCCTCGCGGCCGAATCAAGGGAGCAGTTCGTTCGCGAGAGTATAGAGGGGAGGTACCCGCGGGAGAAGTATCCCTGCATGATGGTGGGGGAGGAGGTCTGATCCGGGCTGTCATCACCGTTTGTGCCTCTGGCCGCCGTGCCCTCTCTCCTGGATAGGCCATCGCGGGCGAAAGCAAGGTTTATCCCGTTAGTTCGCGTAATCCGAGAAGAAGAGCACCTGCTGCCCGGAGAAGTGACCCCCATGACAACCATGATTGCCGTTGACCTCGGCGGAACCAACCTGCGCGCCGCCCTGGTCGGCTCCGACGCGACCATACTCGCCTACGGCGTCGTCCCGACGCCGACGACGGGGCCCTCCGGGGAGGTGATCACCGCCGCGATCGCCGCCCGGGTGGAGGCCCTCCTCGCGTCGCCGGAGGGGAGCGAGGCCACGGCTATCGGCGTCGCATCGGCCGGCCCGATAGACCCCGCCCGCGGGTGGGTCGTCGGCTCCCCGAACATGGCGTTCCCGGCCGTGGAGATCGTCGAGCCGCTCCGGGAGCGGTTCGGCCTTGCGGTCTCCCTGATCAACGACGCCCGGGCCGGTGTCCTCGGTGAACGGTGGGCGGGTGCAGCCCGCGGCTCCGATAACGTCGTCTACATCACCCTCTCGACCGGCATCGGCGGCGGCGCTGTGGTGAACGGCCGTCTCCTCCTCGGGATGAGCGGGAACGCGGGGGAGATCGGGCATATCCCCGTCGATACCCGCTACAACCTCGTCTGCGGGTGCGGGTTTGCCGGCCACTGGGAGGCCTACGCCTCGGCAAAGAACATCCCCGGGTTCTTTGCGGCGTGGCGGGAGGCGGCCGGCGTCCGGGATGGAGCCTTCGACGCCTCCTCCACCCGGGCGATCTTCGAGGCGGCCCGGGCAGAGGACCCGGTCGCCCTCGCCTTCATGGAGGCGCTCGGGGAGGTGAACGCCCGGGGGGTCTCGGCGGTCATCGTCGCCTACAACCCCGCTGTGATCGTCTTCGACGGGCCGATCGCCCGCTACTATGGAGATATCGTGCTCCGGTATATGGACCCGTTCATCGACCGCTACCTCGCCCTTCCCCGGCTCGTCGTCTCCGCCCTCGGGGGGCAGGCGCCGCTCCTCGGCGCGGCGGCGTACGTGCTGGAGGTGGGACGATGATCGAGATCTACCAGAACCTCTACGTCGGGACGCAGGAGGACTACGAGGTCGCGGTGGAGACGCACGAGACCTGGTGCGTGGTGCACGCCTGCCGGAGCCCCTACCACTGCCTGGCGGTCACCTACTCGCCCCTTGAGACGGTGCCGCCGGATCACCCCGAATACCTGGTTGCCCGGCGGGGGAACCGGCTGATGCTCAACCTGGTCGATGCGAGGGATCCGGGTGAGATACCGAAGGAAGCGATCGACGCCGCTCTCGCCTTCATCGATCGGTGCCTCTCGGGGGGGCGGCAGGTGCTGGTCCACTGCGGGTTCGGGGTCTCCCGGTCGGCGGCGATCGGGCTCCTCTACCTCGCGGCCTACACCGACGTCCTGCCGACGGAGGGATTTGCCGAGGCCGAGGAGGCCTACCGCAGAATATACCCGCCCTACAAACCCGGTCGGGGGATCCGGGGTTTCCTCGCCGCGCACTGGGACGAGTACGCGAAGAGGCGGGTGACAGCGTGACCGCGGAGCCTCTCGGCGCCGCTGCGACCGAGGTCCGGCGATCGCGGTTCTACGCGCACCTCTACCGGGTCGAAGGGCCGGAGGATTTCGCGGGGGTCCTCGCCGGCCACCGGGAGGCCTACCGGAAGGCCGCCCACCACTGCGCCGCCTTCCGGTGCGGTGCCATCGAGGAGTTCAAGAACGACGGCGAGGTCGGGAGGCCGGGAAGGATCCTCCTTGAGGTGTTGCGCAGGCACGCCCTCGAGAGCCACGCACTGGTGGTCTCGCGGGTCTTCGGGGGCATCCTCCTCGGCCCGGGCAACGTTGGGCGGGCGTTTCGCGACGCCGGGGAGGCGGCGATCCGCGAGGCGGGGACTACCCGCTGACGGGAGCCCGGCGCCGGGCGGCGGGGATATCCCCGGAGAGGATCGCCGAGACGGGGGCAAAGGCGGCAGTCCGGGCAAGGACGGCCCGGAGCGCCGCGGCCGGGACCGTGTAGCGCTCACCGGTGACGAGCTCGAAGACGACCGCCTTCCCCGCCCGCGACCGCTCCGCGCGGCCGACCGTATCCCCGAGAACCGGGCCCCAGTCGTCGCGGAGCAGCCCGATCCGGGCCGGGCGCCGGCCGCCGAGCGCCTGCTGGAGTTCGCCGACCCTGGCCCCGAACCGCCTGCCGTCGAGGGCGATCTCGACGATCCGGCAGGGTCTCCCCCACTCGTCGGCCGCGGCGCACCTGCTGTTCTGGAGGTAGCCTGCTCTCTCTAGCATACTCCCGGGGTCGCCTGCCGGGGGTTAAAAACCACGCCGCGCGGGGGGTGAAAGTGAGATGCCCTTCATGGGCCGGGAGCCGGGTTGCCGGGTACCATCCCTGCCGTATCCTGTCGCTCGCGCAGCACGGCGAAATTCGCACGAGATTCTCGCCGCTGTTCCTCAACCGCTAACTCACGCGAAGACGCGAAGGCGCGAAGAGGGAGTTGTCAACACCCATATGCAGGACTTCGCGTTCTTCGCGTCTTCGCGCGAGATCCTCTTTCCACCCCCAAAAAATTCGTCTGCGTCAGTACTTCGGCATCTCCCACGCCTGCCACCTCGTCCGGGCGCGGGCGAGGAGGAACGCCGCGGGCGCGACGAGGAGGAGGCTCAGGGCCGCGTACGCGGGGTCGACGATCGAGGCGAAGATGAGGAGCAGGAGCGCCGGGCTTATCGCGAGGAGGTAGCGCAGAAAGACCCAGGCGTGATAGAGCATCACGTTCGGGTGGAGCCCGGTCAGGTAGACCGTCACCGCGAGGGTGTAGGCCGAGACCGAGGCGAACGCGGCAAGGGCAGGGAGGAACGTCCCCGCGCTGCCGGAGGTCGCCGCCGCGAGCACGAGCACGCCGAGCGGGAGGAGGTTCAAAAGAGCGTAGCTCTTCAGTTTCGCGTCGATCACCTCCGAGATCTCCACCGGCAGGAAGGTGTAGGAGGTGAAGGAGTCGAACTCGGTCAGCCAGTTGTAGATCGTGGCTGATATCACCCCGAGCAGAACCGCAAAGACCACCAGCGGATCGATCCCCGGGATGAACCGGATCAGAACCTGAAGGCAGATCCAGACGAGCGCGAGGGGAAGGAGGAACGAGAAGAGCACCTTCCCGGCACCGCCTTCGCTCCGGAGGAGGTCGAGGGCGTCCTTCGCGATGAAGTGCGCGCCGTCGAGGCCGCGAAGCCTCTCCGCGAGAGGATCGAGACGATTTCCGAACCGCTTCGTCCGGTCGGCGTAATCGACGGTGACGAGGAGGACGGATGCGGCTGCCGGCACCAGGATGAGCAGGAGCGAGAGTGCGAGCGGTTCGGGGGCAGGGCTGAGGAAGAAGGCGTACGGGGGGAGGAGAGAGGAGACGGTGATCGCCCCGAGGCCGTATGCCGCGAGCGCGGCAACCGCGAGCACCGCTGCCGCTCCGACGAGGAGCGCGACGGAGCGTGCGTAGAGAGTCGAGAGGAAGCAGACGGCGGAGAGCCCGAGGAGGAAGGCGAGGGCGAGGGAGACGAACGCGAGGAGCCCCAGGATTGGATCGAGGCCGACAAACGGCGTCGCCGCGGTGAGCCCGGCTGCAAAGGGAAGGACGTAGAGCAGGATGTAGTAGACGGTATCCTTTACGAGGAAGGCGGCGAAGATCCGTCGTTCCGAGACCGGGAGGCTCCGGGAAGCGTAGGCGATGAGGCTTGCCTGCCCGAACCGCCGGTTCATGAACTCCCGGCCCATGAGACCGAACGACCCCACCATCACGCCCATGAGGAGGAAGAGGGCGTGGATGAGGAGCGCGACCATGTCGTACGGGAAGACGTCTGCAAATATCGGGAGGGTGAGCGCCCCGAAGAACGCGAAGATCGCGATGACCGCCGGGAAGAGGGCGAACCCGAGGCTCCCGAAGACGGTCGAGTGCATCCGCCACTCTTCCTTCATCATCGCGAAGAAGAGGTCAGGCACCGGCATCGCCCCGCACCAGGTCGAGGAAGAAGGACTCGAGGTGCCTCCCGGTCGCGACGGGGTCATCGACCGGGCCGGTGTGAAGGAGCCTGCCGTTGTGGATGATCCCGATACGGTCGCAGATCTCTTCGGCGATCTCGAGGATGTGGGTGGAGATGAAGATGGTCCCGCCGTCCTGGACGTAATCCACGAGGAAGTCCTTGACCGTCCGCTGCATGATGGGGTCCAGGTTTATGAGCGGCTCGTCGATGAGGGCGAGACGGGGCTCGTGGAGGAACGCCTGCGCAAACATCAGTTTCTGCCGGGTGCCCCGTGAGAGGTCCTTGCAGAGGACGTCCCGCTTGTCGCCAAACTCCAGGAGGTCGAACCAGCGGTCGCACCGCTCGTCCACCGAGTCGAGGTTGCGGATGCCGGCCACGAAGTGCAGGTACTCCTCCGCGGTGAGGAAACTCGGCGGCGTCTCCTGCTCGGGGATGATCCCGACGAGCCCCCGGACCCCGATGGGGTCGTTCGCTGGATCGAGCCCCATCACCCGGGAGGACCCCGACGTCGGCGGGGTCTGTCCGGTCAGCATCCGGATCATCGTCGTCTTCCCCGAACCGTTCGGCCCGAGCAGGCCGAAGAGTTCTCCCTCCGTGACAGAGAACGATACCCTGTTCACGGCGGTGACGTTGCCGTAGTTCTTCGTGAGTTCGGTTGCCTCGATCATCTGCCGCACGCGAGTCACCCTCCTTCGGGTCTTCTTGAAGGAAGATCGGCAAACGGCGCATATAATACCTTTCAATCTTCTTTCTTCGCCTTGAGGCCGTATCTGCAAAAACACGTATTTAGCCCGCGCCGTTCTCCCGGCGCCGCCCCGGACGGTCTATCTGTTGCCGGCCCCCTCCCGCACCCGGGCAAGGATAGGCATAAGTATCCCGGTCCGTTATCGGAGCCTATGGACGAACAGAAACGGTATGCGGCTGCGCGGAGGCGTATCGGGGAGATCCGGGGATTTTTACGAACATCTCGTGATCTATATCGCCGTCAACCTCATCCTCTTCGGGATCAACATGCTCTTCAGCCCCGACTCGCTCTGGTTCTTCTGGGTGACGTTCTTCTGGGGGATCGGGCTGGTGATCCATGGATTCAGCGTCTACGTCGAAGGCCGGATCTTCGGCAGGGAGTGGGAGGAACGAAAGATCCGGGAGTACATGGAGCGCGAAGAGCGGCGGTGAACCGGTTCCCGCCCGGGTGGTGGGGTGACAGAAGCACTTATCTGGTGGAACGGGTAATGCCCGTCGCGATGAAGACGGAGATACCCTATGACCGGTTTGTCCATGTCCCGGAGCGGATCTTCGGGCTGGTCGACCTCGCGTACAACCTCTGGTGGAGCTGGCACTCCTCGGCGAGCACGCTCTTCAAGATGCTGAACCGGGCGGAGTGGAAGATGAGCAGCCACAACCCGGTCCGGATGCTCCTCGATACCCCGCCGCGGTACTTCGAGCGGGCGGCGGCGAACCCGGAGTATCTCCGCCGCTACGACATCATCATGCACCGGTTCCACGAGTACATGGCGCCGGGGACGAGCTGGTTTGCACAACACTATCCCGAGCGGGTTCCACTGACGATCGCCTACCTCTCGAGCGAGTTCGGGCTGCACCATTCGCTCCCGCTCTATGCGGGGGGGCTCGGGATCCTCGCGGGCGACCACATCAAGGCATCGAGCGATCTCGGCGTACCGACGGTCGCAGTCGGGTTCATGTACGCCGAAGGCTATCTCCACCAGCACATCGAGGCGGACGGGTGGCAGAAGAACGTCGCTGAGATTCTAGACCGCGACGCCGCCCCGATTCTCCGGGTGGCGGGCGACGACGGAAAGCAGCTCGTGGTGCAGGTGCCCCTGATCGACCCGCCGATCTATGTCGCGGTCTGGAAGGTGCAGGTAGGAAGGGTCCCCCTCTACCTCCTCGATACCCATATCGATGAGAACCGTCCCGAGAACCGGAACATCTCTCACCGCCTGTACTTGAAAGAGCTCGAGTGCCGGCTCCGGCAGGAGCTGGTGCTCGGCATCGGCGGGAGGAAGGTACTCCATACCCTCGGCGTGGATTATTCGGCGATGCACTTGAACGAAGGGCATTCGGCGTTTGCCCTCCTCGAGCGGCTCCGCGAGCGGCTCGTGGCCGGGATGCCCCCCGACGAGGCGCGCGAGCAGGTCAGGGGCACCTCGGTCTTCACCACCCACACCCCCGTGGCGGCGGCTCACGACGTCTTCCCTGAGGACCTGATGGCGAAGTACTTCCGGAGTTACTGCTCGTCGCTCGATCTCACCTGGGACGAGTTCATGGCGCTCGGTGACGACCCGCATAGCCCGGGCGCCGGGTTCAACATGACCGCTTTTGCGCTCCGGATGACCCGGTTCCACAACGGCGTCTCCAGAAAGCACGGCGAGGTCGCCCGGGAGATGTGGCGCCCCCTCTGGCCGGATCTGCCCGTTGAAGAGATCCCGATCGATCATATCACGAACGGCGTCCACATGCCTTCGTGGCTGAACCACCGGATCGAGACGCTCTTCGACCGGTATGCCGACCCGGTCTACCCGAACTGGCGGGAGGACTACGACAACCCGGCCATCTGGGAGATGATCGACGAGATCCCGGACGAAGACCTCTGGCGCGAACACCAGTGGCTGAAGATGAAACTCTTCGCCCGGATCCGGGAGCGGAAACGCCGCAAATGGGCGAGACACCGGGATGAGCCTTCAAACCTCGCTGCCGAAGGGCTGATGCTCGACACATCGGCGCTGACGATCGGGTTCGCCCGCCGGTTTGCCGAGTATAAGCGGGCAGATATCATCTTCGAGGACCTGGACCGGCTGGAGAAGATCGTGAACAACCGCTGGAGGCCGGTGCAGTTCATCTTCGCCGGGAAGGCCCACCCGGCCGACGAGCAGGGCAAGCGGATCCTGCAAAAGATCTACCAGTACTCGCAGGATCCGCGGTTCGGCGGCCGGATAGCGTTTGTCGAGGACTACAGCGAGCAGCTTGCACGCTACATGGTTCACGGTGTCGATGTCTGGATGAACACCCCCGTCCCGCTGATGGAGGCGAGCGGCACGAGCGGTATGAAGGCGGGGATGAACGGGGTGCTGAACCTCTCGGTTCTGGACGGCTGGTGGGTCGAGGGCTACAACGGCAGGAACGGTTGGGGTTTCGAGGGCCATGCGACCGCTCCGGGAGATAACCGGGCCGATGCGGAGACGATCTACGATCTCATCGAGAACGAGGTTGCGCCGCTCTACTACTCGCGGACGATGAACGACGTCCCTTTGAAGTGGGTCCGGATGATGCGGGAGTCGATGAAGAGCATCGCCCCGCAGTACTGCTCGCTGCGGATGCTCAAGGATTACGTCACCATGTATTACCCCTCGGTCTGCAGGTATGCGGCCGAGCCGGGGAGGCAGGTGGCCGGCCTCGAGGAGCCCTGCCTCCCCCGTTGACCGGTTCCGGCAGGTTCATGGGGAGACGGGGGCTACATAACGAGGTGTATGCCGCCCCTTCCGAGAGCGTTTCGGCCTGAAGCGAGAGAGAACCACCCGGCGCTCTGCGATGAGCGTCTGGAAGGATGACGGAGAACCGGATCGCCCGGGCAGCCCTCCTCTCCGCCGTCGTCGTGGGGATGCTCTGGGCGGCGTTCGTCGTCGACCCGGCGCTCGATCTCCCTGCCGTGCTCATCCTCCTCGCGGTCGGCGTCGTCGCCGGGGTCTTCGGCGGCCTCATCGGGGTCGGGGGGTCGACGATCATGCTCCCGGTCATGTACTTCGCTCTTGGCTTTCCGGAGCCGGTCGCCATCGGAACAGGGCTTTTTGTGGTCATCTTCACCTCGCTCTCCGGCGCCGTCGGCCACCTGGTGCGGGGGAACCTCGACCGGGGGGTGGCGATCTGGATCGCCGCCGGAGGGCTTCTCGGCGTCCTCATCGGTTCCTGGCTCTTCTCTCTCCTCGTCGACCAGACCCACTTCCTCGGGCTCATCCTGGGGCTGGTCTTCCTCGCCCCGTCTCTCTGGATGATCCGGGACGGGCTCCGGCCCGCCGCCCGACCGGAGCCGGAGTGCATCGGGGGGACGCCTCCCGGCCACTTCCTCTTCGGGGGCGCCGTCGGCGTCCTGACCGGGATCACCGGGCTCGGCGGCGGGTATGCCCTCGTCCCGGGGCTGCTCTACCTCTTCGGCGCCCCGGTCTGCGTCACGATGGGGACGTCGCTCGCGTCCATGATACCGATGGCGATCGTCGGGGGCGGGATCAAACTCGTGGAGGGCTATGTCGCCGTCGGGGCGGGGCTGATCCTCGCCGCCGGGTCAATCGCCGGCGCCCAGGCGGGGGCAGCGACGATCACGCGGTTCCGGCCGGCGACCCTGCGACTGGTCTTCGGCCTCTACTTCCTCTACGCCGCGATACGGTTCATCGCCGCATTCTTTGGTTTTGGGGTTCCCTGAAACCGTCTGCATACGTGGGTTTCCAGAGCGGGCTCCCGGGACCGGCCGTAGTCAAGGTTTTTAGCGGGCGGTCGCCCATATCCTAATACCGATACGCGATAGGTTCCCGGAGATGGAGTGGAAGGACGTTATCCCGGTTCTCGTGGGCGGGCTCGTGATCCTGGTCGTCGCCCTCGTAGTGAAACCCGCCCTCCTCGGGGAGCCGATAGGCTTTGGCTCTCGCGGTACTGTGCCGATCGGCAGCCCGCCCGTATACGTCCCGCCCACGCCGGTACCGACGCCGACGCCCTTCCCGGACGACGTGGAGGTCTCCACCCGGAACTTCCGCTGGACGGCGATCGACGGCGGCGTCCAGACGACACAGGTCACGGTTCCGGAGGCGCTCTTCCGTGAGCACCGGGAGACCCCGCGGTTCAGCGACTATACGTCCTGGGGAAGGTATGCGCTCGCGGATGCCGACCGGCCGGTCCTCGTGGATCTCGCCCGCCGGATCGCGCCCCCGAGCGCCAGCCCGGACGAGGGTTACTTCCGGTTGATGAACCTCGTCTTCTTCGTCCAGCAGATCCCCTACGATATGGACGACAACGCGACCTCCTACATCGAAGGCGTCCTCCCCCGTCACGCTATGTACAAGAAGGACGGTGTCGAGTATCCGAAATACCCCGTCGAGACGCTCGTCGACGGGAGGGGGGACTGCGAGGATGCCTCCATCCTGATGGCGGGGCTCCTCGATGCCCTCGGTTACGATACGGTGCTGCTCCGGTACTCGGATCATATGGCCCTCGGGATCCGGATGAACGAGTTCAACCCCTACTACGCGAAGTACACGCCGCGGTACTTCACGCATGAGGGGCAGCACTACTACTTCATCGAGGGGACGGATTTTTATTGGAGTAACGTCTCGGTCGGTTCCACGTCGATCCGGGGAAGACCGTTCCCCATCGGGGATACCGGCGGCACGGGTATCCCGAGCGTGCGGTCGGAAACACCGGAGATCGTCCCGCTCCGCTACATCCCCACGCCGGGAGAATATCGCATTCAGCCGGCCCGTCTGCCCGGGGGTGGGGCGTGACGGGCATGGATACCCCTGAGCCGTCCGGCCTGAAGATCCCCAAACTCCCGGACCTGAAGTTTCCGAAACTGGCCGTCGACCGGAGAAAGGCTTTTACCGCCGCCGGTGCGGCGGTTGCCGCGATCGCGGTTCTGCTGGTCGGGGGGATGCTCGCTATGAGTTACAACGAGGCGCAACAGGTTGCCGCATTCGAGAGCCATGTTGCGGCGTCGGAGGCCGACCTCTTCCTGGTTTACGATAAGACCTCCGCGCATATGCGCACCCCCACAAACGACCTCTCGGTCGCCGAATGCGACGCCCATATGCGGGAGTTCGCGGCGATCGCGAGGTACGGCGGGGATGTTACGGCCTACCACCGCCAGATCGTCGCGGCCGACGCCGTCCCGGAGGCCTACGCCGGGGCGCAGTCGGCATACGTCCGGGCGCTTGACAACCTGAACCGCGCCTTCTCGCTCTGGTTGTCGGCCTCGGGCGCTTACGATGTGCGGGATTACCGGGCGGCAGACCGTAACATCGGCGAAGCAGACAGTGCGTGGCGGGCGTACGCCGCCGCGATCGCCGATTACGACCGCGAACTCCGCGCCGCAGAAGAGGGGACGGAAGTTCCTCCCGCCTAGACGAGGTACTTCTCCGGGACAAGAATGGTGATGGTGAGCGACTTCAGCGACTCCGAGCGGATGGTGAAGTAGTAGTCGTCATACCCTTCCCGGATGATGTACGTCCTCTCCTTCTCCGTCGTGCTGTTCGTCGCGGTAGCGTTCTTCACGGAGACGTCCCCGAAGATGAGGAGCTCGCTTCGGGAGTACCGGATCTCCTCGACGATCCGGTTCGGGTCGTCGGGATCGCGGATCTCCACTGCGATCCACGGGTACTCGTTCATCGGCGTTGCGCTCACCTTGACCGCCCAGTAGGGGAAGGGGATGTGGTAGACCTCGGTGGCGAGAACGCGGGGAGGGTATTCGCAGGTCACCTCTGCGTAGTCCACCAGCTTCCCGGAGATCCGAACATCCTGTGGCGGTTTCATCATCGTCGTCGTGGGCGTCGGGGTCGGGATATGGTAGGTCGCGGGGTCGACGAACCCCACGCTCTGGGGCTGATCCTTCCCGCGGGGCGGCACGGGCGGCGTTGGGGCCGGCTGGCTCCCTCCCACCGCCTGCACCTCCGTCGGCGCCGGTGTCGTGGCGACCGGTTGTGCATCTGCGGCCTCCTCCTCTGCCGTGCAGCCTCCGGCCATGGCGGCGCCTATAAGGAGGATCAGGACGAGGATATGGCGTCCCTGCATACTGATCTCTTTTTGGCGGGCTCTATTAGAAGTTACCCATCGATGCCGATCGAGGAGACGGCTAAAAAAGTACCTCGAGGGGAACCTCACGTCCCCTCGAAGGCTTCCATGGCAAGGCCCGTGAACGCCTCGCCGGCCTGCTCGAACTCCTTCTCCACCTCGGCAATCCCCGCCGGGTCGCCGAGTTTCAGCAGGGCCGCGGCGGTCAGCGCCCGGCAGCACTCGGACTGGCTGGTCCGGAGGGTGCCGACAAGCGGTTCGACCGCCCGCTGGTCGCCGATCTCGGCGAGCGCCCAGATAGCCGGGTTCTTGATCGCGTCGTCCGCCACGAGCACGACCCCGATGAGCGGCTCGACCGCTTCAGGACCAGTCCGGGCGAGCGCCATCGCCACGGTCCAGCGCGCATCGCTGTCGACGGCGAGCAGGGTCTCCACCAGCGGCCCGATCGCCGGGGTTCCGATGGCCCCGAGAGCGCTGATCGCCTGCAGGCTGGTGTAGGTGTCGTCGTTGAGCATGACGTGCATCAGCTCCCGGATCCGCCCGGTGTCTTCCTTCCATGCCTCTCTCCTCTCGATAGCCTTCTGCATCTCTTCACCTCCTTGGGCAGACGCGGGATGTTCCTGAGGTAAAATAAGCCTTTACGCATCAGAACCACCGTGCAGTACTGTGAAACAGCAGTGCCGGGCATACATTTATAGATCAGACCGGGGCTGGCAGGCGGTCACCGCCGCCATCATCCCGATCACCCTGCCGCCTTCAGCCACGATCGGTGTCCCGAGGAGGTTCACCGGGAACCTCGTGCCATCGCTTCGGCGGGCGGTCTGCTCGCCGTGCCAGGCTCCGCCGTTCAGGACCCCCTGGACGATCTCCCGGATCTCATCCGGGCGTTCCCAGAACCCTGAGAAGTCCGCGCCCTGGACCTCATCTGCGGCCGGGTAGCCCCAGAGGGCGAGGTATGCGGCGTTCGCGTAGGTCACCACCCCGTCCGGAGCAAGGAGGGCGACCGCCCGGCGGGTGGAGGCTATCGCCCGGTCTTTGATGAGGAGTTCCTGCTCCCGCCGCCGCAGGTCGGCGATATCCGTGACGAGGAGGCGGTAGGCCCGCGCCTCCTCGGTGATGTCCTCGCAGGTGACATACTGTGTCCCGTCGAGGAGGGTGACGGCGCGGGAGAGGATCGTCATCTTCGCCCCGTCCCGGGACCGGACGGTGAACGTTCGGGGCCTGACCTGGCCCGGAACCGACCGCTCGAGATCCGAGTGCCAGGCATCGACGGCTTCCTGCCGGTAGCCGTCGTCGGGAAAGACCTGCCGGATCCATTCTGCGGCCGTGGTTGCACGGTCCGGCTCGTAGCCGAAGATCTCGACGAACCGGCGGTTGACGTAGAGGAACCGCCTGTCATGGTCGATGAGCGCGACCCCGAAGGGGGACGCATCGAGCATGCCCCGGAATCGCGCCTCGCTCAGCCGGAGCTGCTCGGCGGTCTCCCGCCGGGCAAGCGCGATGGACGCCTGCCGGACGAACGACTCGACCGTCTCCCGGCTCTCAACCTCTCTTCCCGGAGGAAGGAAGATGCCTGTCGTGCCGAAGAGGCGATCCTGCCAGACCAGTCCCATGAAGCAGAACTTCACGATATCGAACCGTTCAAGGATCGCCTCGCAGACCTCCTCAGGCATCGCCCGAAAGCAGAGGTCGTAGAACGACCACGAGGATGGTTCGGGGCGGAGGACGAACTCCTCTAGACCGCGCAGCGAGAGGGGGGTCTGGTGAAAGGGGGCGTCGAAGGCGCGGGTGGCCGGGAAGGCCAGGTTGATGGGGTCCCGCCCGAGAAGTTTCGTGAGCCCCTCCCGGAACCCTTCGCCCGCGACCGCCCGGATGGCGAACCGCTGTTCGGCCTCGCTGTAGGAGAGGATGTAGCCATACGCTCCCGGTACGAGTTCCTGCAGCCGATCAAGGATGTAGCCGTAGATGTCCTCCACCGGCTGGAGATCGACGAGGTCGATCGCAGTCCGGGCGAGGAACGCCATGTTCCGGAAATATCGTTTCTGCTCGGTGATATCCTCGAGGACGAGCGTGCACCCTCTCTCCCCATCCTCGAACGTCGTCGGGATCGCCTGCATCTGGTAGAAGGACTCCCTGCCGCCGTCGTGCCGGTGGCAGATGTCGGTGATCACCTGCTCCCGCTCGAGTTCCTCGACGACGGCGAGCGCTTCGGGCGAGGAGACGACGGGGAGGGCCGCTTCCCGGAGGTTTCCGCCCACAAGTTCCTCTTTCGTACGCCCAAACCGTCTGAGACACTGGTCGTTCGCCTGGACGATCGTGAGGTCGGCGTCGAGAACCAGGATCAGGTTCTTCGTAAAACAGAGGAACGCCGAGAGAGGTACGCGCTGCGCGACGGAGTAGACCTTGGCGTTGCCGACGAGCCGTGCCTCGACCTGGCCCGCCACCTGCATCACCTCGAGGTGCTTCGAGACCGAGTTCCGGTTTGCCTTGAGGGCGTGAGCGATCTCGGTGATCGTCATGCCCCTGGGCCGGAACTTGAGGGTCCGCAGGACTCTTCCCGGGATGTCCTGCTCCGGCTGCATACAACCACTGGCAGCTAACACGGCCATGTGGTATATATACCTTTCCCATAGTGCCGGAGGGGCACCCCAGATGGACCGGGTGCCCCTCAGGCGATGAACGGTGGTGTTTCCGGGGTGGGGGTGGCCGCTCGCGCGCCGGCAGGCCCGATGGGGATACACGGATTTATGGGGAGAGGGCGTATCCTGTACAGGATACCCGGAGGACCGTCATCCATGGATAAGAACGAACTCGTCAGCATAACCCAGGGAGGACTCGCGATCATGAACCCCACGACACCGGCAAAGGTGCTCGCCGCAGGAAAGGCGGCGGGGCTCCGGGAGGGGTCCCGTGTCGTGGAGGTCGGGTGCGGGAACGGCACGATCCTCGACCTCTGGGGGCGCGAGTACGGGATATCCGGCCTCGGCATCGAGGCCCGCGAGGACGCCTGCACCCGGGCGGAGGAGGCGATCCGGTCGTCGGGGCTCTCTGAGCGGATCGCCGTCCTGTGCATGGACGCCCGCGACTACGCCCCCGACGAACCGTTCGACTGCGCCGCCGCGATCGGGGCATCCCACATCCACGGCGGATTTTCGGCGACGCTCGACGCCCTCCTCGGCCTCGTCCACGACGAGGGGACGATCGTCATCGGCGACCGCTGCTGGCGGTCCGACCGCGTCCCGCCGGAGTTCGCCCGGGAGTGGCCCGACGTCCTGACCGGCTACGAGATCCTCAGTCTCGCCCGCGAGGCCGGGCTCGACGTTGCAGCGGTTGTCCGGTCGAGTGCCGACGACTGGGACCGCTACGAGTCGGGAATCTGGCAGGCGGTCCTCTCCTGGCTCGGCGACCACCCCGATCACCCTGATCGCGACTTCATGACCGACTACCTCCACCGCATCCAGGACGAGTATTTCGGCTACGGCCAGGAGCAGATGGGCTGGGCGATGTATGTCCTGGTGCCCGGGTTCTGGTGAGTGGGAAAAGGAAAGGGTCCCGGCTGCGCCCGACACCTCCTACGCATCGACGTTCCGCGTGACGACGACACGCCATTCGGTTCCATCGACCCCGGCGGTCCCCCACACCGCCTCTTTCGTCACGGTCTGCGCCCAATCTGTGTCCCAGAACGAGTAGGTGAGCGAGCCGGAGGGCTCGGCGGCGATACGGGAGAACGCCTCCTGGAGTGCCGGTGACCGGTATGCGGGGTCCGAGAAGAGGTTCTTCCCGATCTCTTCGGGCGTCGTGTCGTAGATCACGACTCCGTCGGTCTGCACCATCCAGATATCATACGGGGTGCCGTCCGTCAGGGGCGGGATCACCCGGCCGATGAGGGTCTCGGGACGGTAGGCGATACTCACGAACCCGAGGTATTCCCCGCCTTCCCCGAAGACCGGATAGCTCTGGGCAACCCCGGCGTATCCCTCTGCAAGAGGGAAGACCTCGCTTACGAGCGGTGCCTGCTCCCGGACCGATCGCCCGGTCTCAAGGTGAGACGATATGTCGCTTCCCACCGTGCCGGCGTAGCCGTCGGGCACGGCCATCGTCACGATGCCGTCCTTCGTCACCACCAGGGTCGACTCCGTGTAGGGGTGGTTCAGCATCGCCTGCCGCACCGCCCTCTCCCCTGCGGCGCTCGTGAGCCCGGCCTCGCCGAGCACCCGGGCGCTCTCGCCTATCGAGGCCCTTACCGCCGCGAGTTCGCCGTTTATTCCGGCGACGGCCTCCTGGAGGACCGCCTCCTCTGGAGGCGGCGGGTTCTCTCCCGTGCAGCCTGCCCCGAGCACCGCTACGGTGATGAGGAGCGCGGCAACAAATGCAGCAGTTCGCATAACCGAAGATATGATGGAACCTTATTAAATATGATTGGTTTTCCGGTATTATTTCCGGGAATAGCGCCACCACCGGTCTCTGGAGCGCCTCCGGTTGCGGCCGGAATCCGGTGTATCTCCGGCAACGTTCATACAATTATCGAGGGCGCGGGGTTCTCGGATGGCGCCGGGGAACGATCGTTTCCCTTGAACGTCATCAAATCCTCATTTTTCACTATTCTAAGCCGTTTTTCAGGATCATTTCCTGAAACGCCGGCCGGTAAAAAAAGGGTTTCGGCAAATTGTGGCAAAATGAGGATTGATCGGCAATACGAAATAGAATTGTATAAATATCGTATGGAGCATCTAATAATTTGGGGAACTATCTCCCCGATGACATGAGAGAACTGTAGACGCGAGTGGAGCGCCTCCCGGTGGGAGATGTTCGCACTCACTCGTCGCGTGCGGTGTTTGCCGCATCTGGGCGGTCGGGCGGGCACCCGCCCCCCGCACCCCCTCGAAGATCGATACGAGCTCCTTTCCTTTCCAATATCCGTAGCCCAGAGCAGGAAGATCTGGGTCTCCCGGTCAACCGGGAAGGCATCACATGTAGAGCGCCTGGAGGGCAACGACCTCGGCGCTGTCCTTTGCCTGCGCGTAGTCCTCAAGGGGGTCGGCGTTCACTTCGAGAAACCGCAGCCCCCACCCGAACGCCGCGAGGATCTCCCTGGCCTGCTCCTTCTCGCCGAGGATATAGAGCGCCGCGGCCATCGCCTCCACCGAGGTGAGCCGGAACGGGCGGCCGAAGTTCACCGGGTTTGCGGCGACGAGGAACGGGAGCGCCCGGCGGTTGCGCCAGGAGGCGACGGCCCCGGTATCGAGCACCTCCCAGGAGCAGTCGAGCGCGGTCATCGAGGGGAGGTCCCGGTCGGCGGGGGAGACCGCCTGCTCCGCCGTCGGGTCGAGGAGAAGGGTCGAGCGGGGGATCTTTGCGATACTCGTGACGATCCGGACAAGCCCGCGCTGTGCGAGTTTCTTCATCGTGCACTTCCGGGGATCGCAGGTGTTGTCCCGGTAGGCGTAGAGCGGCATCATCTGTCTTGTTATGGTACGCCGTCGAGGTAGTATCAATGTACGTGCTCATCGCTCCCTGTATAGAGAATCCCACGTACCGCGCCCGCGGGATAACGACCGATGAGGATCTGCGCTGCTTCTGCCGGGCGGTCGAGCGCTGCCGGCGCTTCTCGATCGATATGGTTCCGCTCCCCTGCCCGGAGACGATCTACCTCGGCGCCGATCGGCCGCCGGGGTCATACCTCGAGCGGCTCGCGACCGACGAGTTCTCCGCGCTCCTCGACCGGCTCGAAGCGGAGGTCCGCGCCGCGATACGGGAGCGCGGAGAGCCGCCCCTTGCCATCATCGGGGTGGACTCCTCCCCGGCCTGTGGGGTGACGGCGACCTATCACTCGTCCGTAAAGCAGCCGGGCCGGGGGGCGTTCCTCGCCCGGTTCCCGGATATCCCGGCGGTCGACGTGAAGGAGTTCGCCCGCTACCGGGTCTACCTCGCAGCCCCGCTCTTTACGGAAGCGGAGCAGACCTACAACCTCGCGCTCCGCGACCTCCTCGAAGCGCACCTCTTCGACGTCTACCTCCCCCAGGCGGTGGGGGACACGAGCCATACCCGGTGCCGGGAGGAGCACCAGGCCATCTTTGCGCAGCACATCGCGGTGCTTCATGACGTCGATATCGTCGTCGCGGTCATCGACGGCGCGGACGCCGACTCGGGGACCTCGTGGGAGATGGGGTACGCGTATGCTCTCGGGAAGAGGGTTGTCGCACTCCGCACCGACTTCCGGATCGCCGGGTATCACGAGCTCGTCAACCTGATGCTCGAAGAGTCCGCGGACGTCGTCACGAGGAAAGAGGATCTGCCCCGGGCGCTCGGGTCGCTGCTTCCGGCCTCAGAGTGACGCCGGCCGCTTCTTCTCCATCGAGAGGACGTTCCTCTTGCCCTCGCCCGTAGGTCACGCTGTCCGTCACCGTCCGAATGAAGTGGACGCCGAGCCCCCCGATCGGCCGTTTCTCTGCGGGGGTATCGAGGAGCGGCGGGATCTTCTGGTGAATGATAGATCTTGTTCTCTGGTTCTGGATGTCCTGAAAGGAGAGAAGAAAAAAAGAGGCGTATTGGGTGTGTGATAACCATGCGATGGCTGCGGGGAGTCCCGGGGCGGTTGTGCCACCCGTCCCGGTGCCGCATTCCACCGTGCCGGTATGTGTTTAGAGAGGTGTGCCTGTCTGCACCGGGTCTCTTCCGGTGCATCGTGACGTTGGTGCAGTCAACGTGGTGAATGTTCCGTTCACCGATCCCAGCCGTTCTTGCGCCGGTCCGGTCCGCTGTGCCTCTGCGGCCCGGTCTGTCGGAGAGATTCCCCGTCTCTCGACTCTGGGGATCAAGATGTTGATCGGTTGGATATTTATTACTTTCGCCTATTGCCTTGCATTGAGGTGTGGCGTTACGTGTAGCGTCATAGCATGCAGCACTGCAAAGCCCTATATCTCCCGGCACGAAACACTATTTGCACATGGATCCCACTACCGACGCACTTTCTCTCCTGCTCCGGGCCTTAAAAGAGCATCCGCGAGGAATGTCGGTCTCCGATCTTGCCGCCGCAGTCGGGATCAACCGGAACACCGTCTCCCGGTACCTCGACGTCCTCCTGGTATCGGGCCAGGTGGAGATGGAGACCTACGGAAAGGCCAAGGTCTTCTACCTCTCGCAGAGGGTCCCCATCGCCGCCATGCTCAACTTCTCGTCGGATCTCGTCCTGGTGCTCGACCGTGACCGCCGGATCGTCCAGGCAAACGACGCCGTCTGCTCGTTTGCGGGGAAGGAGCGGGACGCCATCATCGGGAACTGCATCGAGACGTCGCCGCTCGCCGCGTTCGACCACCCGCTGATACGGAGCCGGATCACCGACTCCCTGGGCGGCCGCGAGGTCACCGAGGAGCTCCGGTTCCTGCGCCACGACGAGGAACTCTTCTTCCGGATCAAGTTCATCCCCACCGTCTTCAACGACGGAGCGCCGGGGGTCACCATCATCCTCGAGGAGATCACCGAGAGCCGGCGGGCGGAGGAGGCCCTGCGCGAGAGCGAGCTCCTCTTTCGGAGCCTCGTCGAGAACATCAGCGACCTGATCCTGAACGTCGACGAGGCCTGCACGTTCACCTACGTCAGCCCCAAAAGCCGGGAGTTCCTCGGCTATGCACCCGAAGAGATGATCCATAAGATCCCCTGCGACTTCATGCCCCTTGAGAAGGCGGAGCCGGTCAGGGAGCAGTTTGCCGCGCTCCTCGCCGATCCGGGGTCGCGGACCCTCTTTGAATGGACGATGCTCCACCGGGACGGGAGCCCCGTCATCCTCGAGGTGAGCGCAACACCGGTCTACGACGTTATCGGCGACTTCACCGGCTTCCGGATGGTCTGCCGCGACGTCACCGAGCGGGCGCGTGCCGCAAAACGGGTGGCTCAGTGGAAGTCGTTCCTCTACTCGGTGGTCAACAACATCCCGAGTATGGTCTTTGTCCGGGAGGTGGAGGGGAACACGTTCGTATTCTCGAATAAGGCCGCCGAGATCTTCCTCGGGATGACGCAGGAGGAGATGGCGGGAAGAGGGGCCGTGGAGATCTTCCCGTCGGATATGGCGGCCTTCTTCGCCGACGGCGACCGGGAACTCGTAGAGCGGGCGGCTGCCATCGAGAAAGAGATCCGGATACCGGGCGGGCGGACACTCTCCATGAAGAAGATCCCGATCTTCAGTTCAAAAGGCATGCTGAAGTACATGCTCGGGATCGCCGAGGACGTCACCGATCGCGCCGCTGCACAGACTCACCTGATCGCCGAGCGCGACCGGGCGCAGGGATACCTGGAGGCGGCGGGCGTGGTGATCGCAGTCATCCGGACGGACGGCACCATCGACCTCGTCAACCGGAAGGCGAGCGCGATCCTGGGATACCCCGAGGGAGATCTCGCAGGAAAGAACTGGTTTGAGACGGTCGTCCCCGAGCGATTGCGTGATCGGCTCGCGCATAACTTCAGCCATCTCGTGGCCAGCGGTGCCGAGCCCCCGCCGTTCGAGGAGAGCCCGGTCGTCACGCGGGACGGGCGGGAGCGATCGATCCTCTGGCACAACGCCCTTCTGCGAGACGCGGACGGCAACGTCGTGGCGATGGTGAGTTCCGGCGAGGAGATCGCCGGGTAGCCGGCCGGAGCGCGGAACTTCCCGGATTCCTCCGCGCCCATCTCTTTCTCGCTCTCGATGCAACCTCGAGGTTATCACTTAAATACGCCGCAGAATCCATAACATATTGGTGAACAACGTTGGACATCATCTCCCTTGTCCTCATCGGCGTCGTGGTGCTGGTCGTCATCGGCATCGCGGCGGCGGCAATCGGCATCTACAACCGGTTTTTCTCCCTTAAAAACTCCGCCGAAGCGACGGTCGGGCAGGTGAAGGTCGCGATGAAGAAGCGGCTGGACATGATCGAGCAGCTTCTCGGCGCGGTGAAGAGCTACGCGACCTTCGAGAAGGAGACCCTGACCGGGGTGACCGCGATGCGGGCGCGTGTCGGCAGCGCCGGTCCGGGCGACCTGAACGAGATCGAGCGCGAGTCGCGGTCGGTTCTCGGGCGGCTGCTCGCGGTCGCGGAGAACTACCCCGATCTCAAGACCTCCCAGACGGTGAAGGACCTGATGGGCGCGGTCAAAGGGGTCGAGGACGAGATCGCCCGGCACCGCTACACCTACAACAACATCGCCCAGCAGTACAACACCATGACCGACACGATCCCTTCGAACCTGATCGCAGGCGCCATGGGCTTCTCGAAACTCGAGTACCTGGAGTTCGGCGAGGAGATCGAGCGCGTCCCGACAATAGCGTTCTGATGAATCATGCGGATGACTGAGCGGCAACAGATCCTCACCCTTCTCGCCGTCACCCTGGTCGTCGGGGTGCTGGCGGTCGCCGGAGCGGCCGCGCTCCCCGCTCTCTTCCGGGGGGACCTGGACGTCCAGCATTATGACGCGGTCTTTTACGCGAACGGGACCCTGGTCGAACGCTACACCTACGACGTCAGATCCGCCGGCGAGTACCGGATGCTCTTTCGCTACTGGGACGCGCCGCTCACCTTCGGGAGCATCGACCGGCCGCATATCGAGTTTGCCGGGATGACCGCCCCGCCCGGAACTATCGGCTACGTCAAAGATGACTGGGGCGAGGTGCAGGTTGCTGCCGGGAGCCCGACCTCTTCGGATATCTCGACGATCCGGGGTCTTGCGTTCGATAATGAGGTTGGCCTCTACAACCCCGGCTACTTCGCCCCGGGCACCTATACGGTGGAGTACCGCTATATTGTCCGGCCACCGGTCGAGTACGACGAGGAATGGGCACACCTGAACCTGAAACTCGTGGACGAGCACATCCCCTTCCGCAGCCTCCGGGTCACGCTGCCGTTCGCCGGGCAGATCGAGGAGGTCTACACGCACCCCCCGACCCTTGAGGTCGAACGGACGGCGGATTCGGTCGTCATCACGGGAACCGCCACGCAGGACGACGCGTTGAACATCGAGATGATCCTCGATCCCGCGTTCATGGAAGAGATCGGCGGATTCCCCGAGTACGTCCCGGGCGTGCAGCAGCAGACGGCCGACGCCCACCGCTGGCCCTCCCTCCTCTATGCGGCGGCGGGTGTCCTCTACACCCTTGCGACCGTCCTCGTCCTCGCGATGCCGTTCGTCCTTCTCGGCGCCTACCTCCGTTACGGCAGGGAGAAGGAGTTCACCGTGCCGGAGTACCTGAGTTTCACGCCGAACACTGCGCTGAAGCCCTGGCAGGTGAACCTCCTCTTCAAGGGCGACGCGCTCGATTTCGACGAGGACGGGTTCTACGCGACGGTCCTCGATCTTCACCGGCAGAAGAAGATCGTGGTGACTGAAAAACCGGACGGTAAAGGCGTCACGGTCCAGATCCTCTCGGGAGAGTCGGCCGATCCTTACGAGCAGCGGGTGCTCAACTTCCTCGGCAACATAGCCGACGATCACGTCGTGGACACCGCCGAACTCGAGGAGTTCGCCCGGACCGCCCGGCGGAGCCCCGGTTACCAGCACCGGATCGAGCAGTACCAGCAGTCGCTTGCCGGCCTGACCCGGGACGTGGACACCTCGCTCGCCTACCGGTATATCAAGGACGGCCGGACGATGATCCTCCCGCTCATCTTCCTCGGCGCCATCCCGTGCGGGCTGGCCATCCTCGCGTTCATCCTCGCGCCGGGCGCGGCCTATCTCCTGATTCCGGCAAGCGTCCTCGCCTTCATCGCCGCGGTCCAGGTCGGGATCGCGGCCCTCTTCCCCTCGACGCTCTTTGGGTTCTGGAAAGGCGACCGCTACAAGGAGAAACTCGAGTGGGACGCGTTCTCCTACTTCCTCTCGGATCTCGCGCTGATCCGGCAATACTCCCCCGCTGATCTCTCGATGTGGGGAGAGTGGCTGGTCTACGGGACGGCGCTCGGTCTCGGCGATAAAGTGGAGGAGGCGATGAAGAACCTGCGTATCGATCTTCCGGACGTCGGGATGCCGCTCTACTCGAACATGCCGGTGATCTTCGCCCCGATCGTCCTCTACTCCCCGCCGTCCTCGGGCGGCGGCAGCGGCGGATTCGGTGGCGGCGGGTCGTTCGGCGGTGGCGGCGGCTTTGGCGGCGGCGGCGTCGGGGGACGCTGACCGCTCCTTTCGATAACTTTTTTCCCGGCTGGTGCCCGAAGTCTCTTCGGGCGGATAACTCCGAATCCCTTCGTAGTTAAGGCAATTTACTTACCCCGGACGGCGCAATGTATCGGTGTTGATGCTTATGACGGGATCCAATCCGAACTATATGGTCATCGTCCTCGTTCTCTTCGGGGCCATCGTCGCCTGCGGCTGCATCGCCGCCGGGGGAGATGAGACGGCGACCGACCGCGTCTCCGGGAACGGAACGGTCACCTACATCGATCTTGAAGGCGGTTTCTACGGTATCGTCGCCGATGACGGCGAGCACTACCTCCCCACCGACCTCCCGGCGGAGTACCGGCAGGACGGCCTCCGCGTCGCGTTCGTCGTCGATATCATGAACGAAACGGCAACCATCCAGCAGTGGGGGACGCCGGCCGAGGTTGTCGAGATCGCGGCGGGCGACACCCGCCGGACGGTCGCGGCGAACGCTACGGTCACCTACATCGATCTCGAGGGCGGGTTCTACGGCCTCGTCACCGATGACGGCAGGAACTACCTGCCCGGAAACCTCCCGGCGGAGTACCGGCAGGACGGTCTTTCGGTGCAGTTCAGCGCCGACGTGCAGGACGATGCAGCTGGAATCCAGATGTGGGGAACCCCTGTGGAGATCCGGTCGATCGAGGTGATTGAAGGCGTCCTGCTCGTCTCCGGGAACGCCACGGTCACTTACATCGATCTTGAAGGCGGGTTTTACGGCCTCGTCGCCGGCGACGGCAACTACCTCCCGCTCAACCTGAACGAGACCCGGGCGGTCGACGGCACGAACGTGACGTTCGCTGCTCTGGTCAAGGAGAATACCATGACCCTCCAGCAGTGGGGCACCCCCGTCGAAGTCATCGCCATCGATAGGGCAGGGAACGCGACCTACGTCGCAACGACCGGGACGGTCACTTATGTCGACCTCGAGGGCGGGTTCTACGGTATCGTCGCCGACGACGGCGCGAAGTACCTCCCGCTCGACCTGAACGAGACCTATCGCGTCGACGGGATGCGCCTTGCCTTCGTCGGTCAAGTCTCCCACGATACCATGACCCTCCAGCAGTGGGGAACCCCGGTCGAGATCCTCGCCGTCCCGTGGGCCTGCTCCGCATGCGGCGAGACTGCCGGGATCGCGAACCCGGCCGCGGCCTGGTGCATCGAGCAGGGCCACGCCTACGAGATCCGGCAGAACCCCGACGGGAGCGAGTACGGCGTCTGCATCTTTGCAAACGGCACCGAGAGGGATGAGTGGGACTACTACCGGCAGACCCACTGACCTTTTTTGGGAGAGCACAAGCGTCGCGTGTACCTTTTTCCCCTTCCGCAGCGAAGAGCAACCATGGATGTGACGGACAGAACGAATGCGCTGATCGGTATCCTCCGCGCCGGCAGCAGTGCCGACCGGATGGCGGCGGCGGCGGAGATCGCTGCCATCGGCCCGGCTGCCCTCCCGCCGCTGCTCTCTCTCCTCGACGATCCCGATCCCCGCCTCCGGATGTGGGCGGCCTACACCCTCGGGATGATCGGGGATGCGGGAGCGGTTCCGGCGCTCATGGAGGCGCTCGAGGACACCGACCCCGCCGTCGTAAAATGGGCGGCCGCCGCTCTCCGCCGTATCCGGGACGCGGCCGGCGGTTGCGGCTGCCGGTTCTGCTGATCCTCTACCTGCGCCTGCCGGCGAGCGCGAGGGCGAACCCGACCGCTGCTGCAGCCAGGGCGGCCGGGAGCGGCGCTGCGGTCGGTGTCGGGGTTGCCGGCCCCGTCGTCTCGACCACCGTCGGGGTGGCCGGCACGGTTGCGGAGGTCGTGGATGGGGTCGGCGGAACCGTTGTCGGCGTCGGCGCGGCCGTCACGGTTGCGGTGGGCGTCGACGTTGGGGTCGTTTCCACCCCGACACGGTTTGCTACCGTGAACGTCACCGCTTCAGAGTCGGGAGCGTAGGCGTCGAACCCCGAAGGCGTCCTCCATACCGCCCGGATGGAGTACTCCCCCGGCCGCCCGATATCACCGATCCGGACCGCGCCGGGCCTGTCGGGGTCATCGGTGTAGAACCGGGTCGAACTGACGTTGAGCCCGGCCATGTTGACCCCGCCGATCATCGTCGTCTCGGCGCCGCCCGGTGTGGTGAGCACGATATCGATCGTCGCCGGATAGACCCCGCCCGCCTGGTAGAACGCCCCGACGTCGGGGGCGGCTATCCTGAAGGCTATCCGGGTGTTCGGGGAGACGGTCAGCCCTTCCAGGGGCTCGTTGTGATGGGGGTTCGCGAGCACCACATCCATGAAGAGCCGCGGTTCACGGATCATGACCTGTGCAGTCGCTCCGTCGGTGGGGTTGAAGGCGTAGTATGTCCCGTAGTCTCCGCCCAGGAAGAACTCCTGCACCTCGAAGTCCGTGTCGTCACCGACCGGGATGCTCCTTTCGAGACCCCGGTCGGGGTTGTCGTCCTGGTATCTCCGCAGTTCCGTGACGGGGCTGTTCGTGGCCGGGTCGCGGAGCTGCGTGAGGTTGAGCCCCTCCTCGTGGACAAAGATGGTGTCGTGGGGTTGGATATCGTTGATCGTCGGCCCGCGGGCCCCGGCCTCTCCGGCACAGAGGGCAAGGAAACAGACGGCAAGGAGGATGGCGAAACCTCGCCTGAAGATCCGATCCGGTCTCATGACATTCCCTGTGCTGATTTTGTTGATATAGGTTGGTGTGGCGGCGCGGCGACCCCCCACACCCGGCCCTGTTCGGCCGAGGTGCGCCTCTCCCGGTCATGGGAAGGAAGCCGCCGGTATCCCGGATCTGGCTGTCCTCCTTCAGAATCGGGTGCAATTCGATTCCTTACGCTTAAATATTCTCTTCGCCAATCCCTGAAGATGAAAAAGGTCGCCTTCATTATCGCATCGTTCCTCATCTTCTTCGCGATCCTGGCGATCCCCATCGATCCCACTGTTCTTGCGCCCGAGGCGAAGGCCGTTCTGGCCGTCACCGTCCTTATGGTCCTCTTCTGGGTCACCGGCGTCATCCCCCTGGAGGCGACCGCACTCCTCCCGCTGGTCCTCTTCCCGGCGCTCGGCATCCTCTCCCCGGTGGAGGTGGCGGTATCCTACGGCAATGAGGTGATCTTCCTCTTCCTCGGCGGGTTCATCATCGCGATGTCGATGCAGCGGTGGAACCTGCACCGGCGTATCGCGCTGCACATCATACGTCTCGTCGGGACAAGTCCGCGCCGCCTGGTGCTCGGGTTCATGATCGCCACCGCGTTCCTCTCGATGTGGATCTCGAACACCGCGACGACGATGATGATGATCCCGATCGCGGTCGCGATCATCCTGACGATCCTGCCGGGGACTGATCATGCGCTTGAGAACCTTGAAGGGAAGGAGGCGGTACTTGCAAAATGCCTGATCATATCCATCCCCTACGCCGCGAGCATCGGGGGGATTGCGACGATCATCGGCACTCCCCCGAACGGGATCTTCATCTCCCAGCTCGCGACGATCTTTCCCGACGCGCCCACCATCGACTTCTTCACCTGGATGAAGTTCGGCGTCCCGTTCGCCGCCATATTCCTCCTCATTGCCTGGATCTGGCTCACGCAGGTCTCCTACCGCCGGATGGTGACGACTCTCCCGAGCGCAAAGGGGCTCATTCGCGAGGAACTTGAGAAACTCGGTTCGCTCTCGACCGGAGAGCGGTGGACGCTGATCGTCTTCACCCTGACCGCCCTCGCCTGGGTGTTTGCCCAGACGAAGGATATCGGCGGGTTCATCGTCCCGGGTCTCGATATGATCTTCCCGGGGATCAAGGACTCCACCATCGCGATATTCGGCGCGCTCCTCCTCTTCGTCCTCCCGGTCGACACGAAGGAGGGCATCTTCACGATGGACTGGGAGTGGGCGGTGAAGATCCCCTGGGGGATCCTCCTCCTCTTCGGCGGCGGTATCGCCCTCTCGAGCGGGTTCCTCGAGAGCGGGCTTGCTGCGGCGATCGTCGAGTCGCTGACGCTTATCCATGGGCTCCCGATCGTCCTCCTGATCTCCATCGTGGCGCTGGGAACCTCACTTGTCACGGAGATCACCTCGAACACTGCTATAGCGGCCATCATGATGCCGATCATGGCGGTCACGGCCATCAGCGTGGGGATCAACCCGATCATCCTGATGATGACCGCCGCGGTCTGCGCCTCGATAGCGTTCATGCTCCCGGTCGCCACCCCGCCGAACGCCGTCGCCTACGGGACCGGCTACATCGATGCGAAAGACCTCCTCAAGTCCGGCTGGGCGCTCGACCTCGTCGGCGTCGGGCTCTGGATGATCTGCCTCTACACGGTCGTCCTCTGGGCGCTCGGTATCCCCTTCGACATTCCTGCCTGGGCGCTCTAATCCCCCGGCACCTATTTTTATCTCGTGCGTCTATCCCGGCCGGATGACAGGTAACCGATACCACGACCCGGCGGTGGAGACGCTCGCGCGATCGGATCTCGATCTCCTCATCGACGAGCGGATCCGCCTGACCGTCCGGTACGCGACGGAGCATTCGCCCTTCTACCGCCGGTGGTTTACGCGACACAACATCCGCCCGGAGGCGATCCGGGAGCACGAGGACCTCCGCGAGCTGCCCATCGTCTCCGGGGCGACGATCCGGCGATACCAGCCTCCGCACGAGAAGGAGTTCTGCTTCAAGAGCGTCCCCTGGGAAGCGGTCTTCACGGTCAACGAGACCTCCGGGACGAGCGGTATCCCGAAGAGTTTCTTCCTCACCTGGGAGGACTGGGAGCGGTATGCGGAGAAGTATGCCCGGCTCTTTGTCTCGCAGGGCTTCGAGGCCGGCGACCGGGTGGTGGTCTGCGCCTCCTACGGGATGAACGTCGGGGCAAACACCATGACCCTCGCCGCCCGCGACATCGGGATGGCGATCGTCCCGGAGGGGAAGTGCACCTTCCCGGTCAGGGTGCTGGAGCAGTACCGCCCGACGGCGTTGATCGGGAGCGTCTTCAAGCTCCTGCGGCTCGCCCGCAGGATGGAGGCGGAAGGGCACCCGCCGCAGGATGCGGGTGTCGCGCGCCTCGTCGTCGGGGGCGAGAGTTTCGCCCCGGAGTCGAGGCGCTACCTGGAGGAGGTCTGGGGATGCCCGGTCTACAACTCCTACGGGAGTACCGAGGGGACGATGTGCGGCGAGTGCACCCGCCAGGCAGGGCTCCACGTCCCCGAGGATCTGGTTCACTTCGATCTCTACGACCCCGGGATGAACCGGTTCGTCCATGACGGCGAGACGGGGCGGCTGGTCTACACGACGCTCCTTGCGCCGGGAAAGAGGGCGGGGACACTCCTCATCAACTACGATACGGAGGATACCTGCTCGGTCGTCTCCCGGGAGCGGTGCGGGTGCGGGCGGACGCACATGCGGATCGCCTCCCCCCGGCGGGAGGCGGAGACGATCCGGATCGGAGATGTCCCGCTCAACCGGGTGGACGTGGAGGCGGCGGTCTTTGCGCCCGAGAACATGGTTCACCTGAACGGGGAGTACGAGGCGTTCATCTATGGCGGCGACGAGGCGGGGGAGACCGTCCTCCGGGTGAGCATGGAGTGCTTCGATCCCGCCCGCGTCGATGAGGACGAGATCAAAGAGACGTTCCTTGCCTCCCTTTTGCGCTCGGTTCCTGCTCTTTCTGGCGCATACGAGGACGGGTCGCTCCAGATCCTCTGCAGCGTCACGCCGCCGGGCGGGCTCGAACTCCACCGGGCGCCCGGCCGGCCGAAGCGGATCGTCGACCGGCGGTGAGGAGTGCGGGAAATGCGGGGGCTCGTTTTGGGACACAGGGTTTCGCGGCTTCGCGTTCTTCGCGTGAGACTTTATTGTTATCTGTATCCGTTAACTCACGCGAAGCCGCGAAGAACGCGAAGTTCGGTATAATTATCTGTAACTCCCCTTCGAAGCCTGATGGCCTCTCATGCTCGCTACACTCGCACTTCGCACCTAGCGGTGCTCATGCTCCGGTTCTACGAACCGTCGCACTTCGCGGCTTCGCGTTCTTCGCGTGAGGCCGTATCTTCGCTTATAAACCGTTAACTCACGCGAAGGACGACTTCTCCTTTGGGGAAGGAGTTTGAGAATCCGTAGGCTTCAATCCGCGAAGATCGGTAGATGGGTATAGGCAACTCGCACTTCGCACCTTCGGTGCTCACACTCCGTTCCTGACAGACTATCGTACTTCGCCCTCTATCGCCGCCGCACCAGGTATCCGGCCAGCGCTGCCGCGAGGCCCGCCGCCACCGGGAGAACGGGCCCCGCCGTGGTCGGGGTGGGGATCGTCGTCGCTGCCGTCGTCGGCGGTGTGGTGGCGGTTGGTGTTGCCGTCGGGGTCACCGCCGCCGCCTCGACGACGGTGAACGTGGTGCTTGCGGTGGCGTCGCCCTCGACCCACTCCACGGTCACAATGTACTCCCCGGGCTCGAACCCGGTCGTGTCGACCGCAAACGACCAGGTCTTCGCGGCGGCGTCTCCCCCCTCAACAACGGCCGTTCCGGCCGTCCCTCCCGCCCCGGAAGGCACGGACTTGTTCGTCGGTGCAAATCCGACCGGCGTCACCGTGATGAGCAGACGGTTGCCCGGGGCGAGGTTCGTCGTTCCGCCGATGGTGACGGTCTCGCCGGCGGTGACCGTCCCGATCTCTTCGATGCCCATCTCCTGCGCTGCGGCGGTGCACGCGATGCATGCCGCGAGCATGAGCGCGGCCGCGAGTCCGGCAACTTTCCTGGTATCCATGCCTCGATTCACCACATTCTCCTTCCTGCACGGCTGGATAAGAAGTTTCGGTTGCCGGGACATGGACTTCCCCTCTGCCGTGAATCCCTCGTCGGTGCTTTGCGAGTTCGTCGCCGGGGCCTCGACACCCCCGTTCTCGGACGAGATGTTCATCGAAGCGGCGGACGACCCGGCGACATACCGGGACGGTGCCGGCCCCTCCCCCTGACCGCCCCTCTTTTGGGGCAAGATACTTATCTTCGGCCTCCGTAGCGGGATGAGATGGAGGAATATTTTGGCTGAGATGCAGAACGTTCCCGGCGAGGACCGCGGCAGGGTGATCCTCTACGCCCTGAGCACCTGCGGCTGGTGTGCCCGGACAAAGGAACTTCTCACCGACCTCGGCGTCGGGTTCTCATACGTCTACGTGGACCTGCTTGCGGGGGAGGAGCGCGACCGCGTGGTCAGGGAGGTCGAACACTGGAACCCCCGGCTCTCGTTTCCGACGGTCGTCTTCGGTGATGCAAAGGTGATCGTGGGGTTCCGGGAGGACGAGATCCGGGAGGCGGTCGGTGCCTGATGCGGTGAGTGACGGGGAGGTGGACCGGCTCATGCAGGACCTCGCAGAGGAGGCGGAGGCCGGCGGATACCACCTGAACCCTGATGAGGGGTTCACCTGCGATCTCGTCCGTGGCCTGCTTGCCAACCGGGAACGTTATGGCTACATCTCCTGCCCCTGCAGGCTTGCCTCGGGAGACCGGGACGACGACCTCGACATCATCTGCCCCTGCGACTACCGCGATCCCGATCTCTCCGATTATGGGGCCTGCTACTGCGCGCTCTACGTCACCGCCGACGTGGAGGGCGGGGAACGTGCCGCCGCCCTTGTCCCGGAACGGCGGCCGCCCCCGGCGGAGCGCAGGCGGCGGAAGGAGGAACGAGCCGCGGCAGACCGCGCACCGGGAACCCTGAACTACCCGGTCTGGCGGTGCCGGGTCTGCGGCTACCTCTGCGCCCGCAACGTTCCGCCCGAGATCTGCCCCATCTGCCGGGTTCCCCGCGACCGGTTCGAACGGTTCATGTGAGCCGGGAGCCGGACGAGGCAGGCGTAGGCGAGGAACGCGGCGACAATGCCGTTCAGCGGGGGGATGCCCGGAACCAGGAGGGCAGCGAGGGAGCCGGTGGCATACGCCGCGATCCCCTGCGGGTTGAACCGGGGGACGGCCTCCTCGCCGGGTTCGGGGTAGCGTCCCTGGTGGCGGATAAAGAAGTCGGCCATGATCACCCCGCCGAGCGGAGGGATGAAGACCCCCATCATGACCATGTAGGGGATCAGCCAGTTGTACATCCCGAGGAGCGCGAGCAGCGTCCCTGCAGCGGCGCCGGCGAAGGTGATCAACCTTCGCCGTCCTGTCCTGAAGAAGTGGCATCCGGCGACCGAGAAGTTGTAGATGGTGTTGTCCTGGGTCGTCCAGATGTTCAGGAAGAGCATCAGGATGCCGGCGGCAAGAAGGCCCTGCACCGCCAGCACCTCGACGACGTCGGAGAGGCCGTAGACGGCGGCGCCGAAGGCCCCGACAGCGATCATCAGCCCGTTCCCGAAGAAGAAAGCGATGAACGTGGAACCGACGGCGGTGCGCGGCGACCCGGCAAAGCGCGTCCAGTTCGCGACCTGGGTGCCGCCGGAGACGAAGGTGCCGACGACGATCGTGAGGGCTTCGGCGACCGTAAGCGTCTCCACGGTGCCCGGCGGGAGGAGATCGGCGGCGCCCCCGGCGTCCCCGAGAGCGACCGAGGCGCTTGCGGCGATGAGGATGAGCATCGCCGGAACCGAGAAGAGGGAGAGGGCTGCAATCCCACGGTAGCCGATATACGCCGTCAGGCAGAAAGCGAACCCAAAGACGACCATCAGGGGCGCTTGCCACCCTGCATCGAGGTTCAGCAGGCGGGCAAGGGCGATCGTGATCGTCGCGGTTCCCCAGGCGTACCACCCTATCTGAGTGAGCCCGAGGAGGATGTCGGGCCACCGGCTCCCTGCGTCGCCGAAGGCGAACCGGGCGGAGAGGACGGTGGAGAGCCCGCTCTTATAACCGACGTAGCCGAGGCCGGTGACGTAAAGCCCGAGTATCGCGCTCCCGAGGAGGATGACCAGAGCGAGATCGGGCCAGAGCGGGAACGCAACCCCGATGCTCGCGCCGCCCCACATCGTGGCGGAGAAGAAGGTGAACCCGAGCAGCACCAGTGTCATCGGCCAGAATCCACGCCGCGCGTCTTCCGGAACCGCGGAGAGCGGGTAATCCTCCGTGCCGCTCCATTCCGGCCCGCCGTCGCCCCTCTCCGCCCGGGTTGCTGTCGTTCTCGTGATGATTGAGTATCTCTCCCGGAAAGAGAAAATTCTTTCCGGATGTTTCTGCCGTTCAATCTCCGCGCGGCGGCGCGCCATGTGGGGAAAACCGATCTTATGCGGTCTTGCCCCTCCCTCCCGGTATCCTCACCCTGCCGGAGGCGGATATGAGGCGCGGTATACCGAAAAAACCACACATAGCCGCCTGCTGATCCAGAGAAGTCATATATCGGACAGGATGATTATCCTGTATGCCGAGGGTGCGGATCAACGACGGAGACCTCCCCACCGGTTCCGGCGTGGAGGGGGGACGGAAGAAGATGCCCGACGAGGGCCCGGCCCCCGCCCGCCAGGAGCCCGAACGGGAGACTGCGAAGAAGGAAGAGAGCCGCGGGAAGTCCCGGCGGAGAGAGCCCCTCTTCGGGGATGGCGACGACGCCGATATCTTCTACACGAGGAAGTAGGTCATTTTCGTACCTGGATGTCCCTGGAGGAGGCTACCACCACCTCCCGTTTCCCGCGATAGGTCTGGACGACCCCGTACAGCGTTACGTTCTCGTCTTCGTGCAGTTCAAGCCCGACAGCCACGTTCTCCGGCAGAAAGACCGCGGTGCCGTTGACAGTGAGGATCAGGTGCCCGCCGCTCGAGGTCTTCGTGATCCCTTCGATGCTCCCTTCGAGGAGGACCAGCGCCCCGTCCGGGACCTCCGGCGAGTACGGCTCCGCCACCAGCGGTCGGCCGACGGCGTTAAAGAGGAGGTGCGCCGCAAGCACGATCCCGACGACACATACGAGGACGGTGAGTGCCGCTTTCTCCTGCCGTTCCAGCATGATAATCCCTTCGATGTCCGGGCTAATAACATCCGTCAGTTTGATATGTTAACGGCGTTAACTATCCTGTATGGATGATGTGAACCTGCCCCCCTCCTCGAGAAAGATCCTTCTCCTGCTCGAGGACGGGGGTGCCCTGACCCACAAGGAGCTCGTCCGCCTCAGCAGCCTTGCTCCCCGCACCGTCCGATACGCTTTAAAACGACTCAAAGACAACGATATGATCGTGGAGAAGTTCAACTTCAGGGATGCCCGCCAGATCCTCTACGAGTACAAAGACTCTCAGATGGTGTCTGCACAATGACCGAACCCTCCCCCTGCGACATCATGCGGTGCGACACCCTTGTGCGGAGCCTGCTCCCCAGGATGCGTGCCGAGATGGTCTACCGTCTGGTGAACGAGCGGGGGATCAGCCAGAGCGAGGCCTCGAAGCGCCTCGGGATCAGCAGGGCCGCGATATCCCAGTACATGAGCCGGAAGCGCGGGTTCAACCGGGAAGATCTCCCCGACAACCTCGAACTGGTCATCGAGCGGTGGGTCTCCGCCGTCGCCTCCGGTGAAGGGGCGATCACCATCTGCGACGTCTGCCGCTCCACTGAGTTTGCCGGCAACCGGTGACGTCTCAGGTGCGCCTCCGCCGGTAGAGGTAGAGCCCCGTCAGCGCGACGAGTATGCCTGCTGCCGCCGCTATTTTGAGCCGGTCGGGCTCCGGGCCGCTTCCTCCGCTCCCGTCTGACGCCTCCCAGTCGTCCTCAAAGACGGCGACGTAATACCCGGCGATATCCGGGTGCTCGACGATCACGCCCGCCTCCCGGTTGAACGCCGGTGAGTTGGCGTTCCAGTTGATGCTGCTGACGAGCACCACTTTTCCATCGACAACGACGCCCTTGTTGTGGATCTTCGCCAGGTTGTTTGCTTCGAGGTCGGCGAGCCGGGCTTCGAGCGGCAGCCCTTCGGCCGCGGCGATCCGGTTGATGATCTCGATCATCTCGTCGTTGTCCGTGTCGCCCTCGGTGTTGAACCAGGCAGAGTCGAGGAGCACCCGCACCGTGACACCCCGCCGGGAGGCGTTGATCGCGGCCGCGAGGTAGGGGTTGAGTTCAGAGGCCGTCTCGTTTGTGATGTAGGCCTGCTCGATCGCGATGTTCTCTTCTGCGCTCTCGATCAGTTCGAGGATGAGGACGCTCGTATCCGGGGATATGACCGGGGTCACCCGCGCCCCCTCCGCGCGGCAGGGGGCGAACTCGATCGTGTAGTCGGGCGCCCAGGGCGTGTAGAGTTCGGCCGCCGTCCCTTCGAGCGGGACGATGTCGCCGCCCACCGCATCAAAGAAGAAGACCTCCCGGAAGTAGGCCGCGAGTTCCGGGTCTTTCATGAGGACGCCCCACCCGCGGTTGCCCTGCAGCCCCGGTGCCGGGTAGCCGCCGGGCTTGAAGTTCTCGCTCCCGAGGAGAACCGTCCTGCCGTCGATGACGATGTATTTCGCGTGGTCGTAGCGATACTTCGCGTGGGCGGCATCGGTCGTCGTCATAGCGAGGACCGGGATGCCGCTCCGGTTGAGGGCGCCCGCGACCGCGCGCCCCTCCGCCGAGACGCCGCCCACCGGCCCGCCCTCGAGGAGGACGGTCACGGTAACCCCCCGCTCCCGGGCGGCGATGAGGTCGCCTGCCATCTTCTCGTCGGTGAACTCGTAGACGTTCACGAGGATCTCGCGCTTCGCCTCTCTGACGGCGGCCCTGAAGACCTCGTAGGAGCAGTCCGGGGCGGCGAACGCGGCTACCGCCACCCCCTCGAAGGTCCGGGGTGCAAACCGGGACTGGCCGATAAAGAGCGGGCGCGGGTCCCAGACGCCGTCATCGAGGTAGTGGATCTGCCCTTCCCGTGCGGCGACGTCGCGGGGCCAGGCGATCTCCTGGACGAGGGTGGTTCCCCGGTAGAGGAGGAGTTCGTCCGCCCGGTTCGCCATCAGGAGGTTTCCGTTCGGGATCACGTCCGGCACGGCCGGCGTCCGCTCCTGGCTCTCGAAGTCGGGGAAGTAGCCGTGCACCTCCTCGAACGCGGCCCCGCTCCTCGCGACCACCAGCTGCCCGTCGATCCGCGTCCCCGGCGGGAACCGGTAGCCGCCCTCGCCGTCCGAGAGGACGTAGCCGTCGAGGAGTCCCTCACCCTCGAGGACCAGGTACTCGTCGAGATCGCCGGACAGGTAGGGGTCCGGGCAGAACTCGACGATCTGGACAGCGCCGGCACAGCCGGCAAGGAGGCAGAGGAGCAGGACGGCAGCGGCGATCCGGCGCATACGTAAAGAGTTATGTCATCGCCGGTTTAATAGCAGAGCGATATGGATTCTCCTCGCTCCCCGCTGGTTGTCAAGGTCGGAGGGAGCCTCTTCGACCGGGTCGTCTCCCTGCTCGACCTCTTCAGGGAGGCCGGTCGCCCGGTGCTGATCGTGCCCGGCGGCGGGAAGTTCGCCGACCTCGTCCGGCGGCTCGACGTCTCCGAGGACGCCGCCCACTGGATGGCGATCGCCGGCATGGAGCAGTTCGCATGGTACATCGCCTCGCACGGCATCCCGGCAACCACCGCCGTCGCGCTTCCAGCCGGGGTGACAGTCCTCCTCCCGTACTGCGCTCTCCGGGAGTCCGACCCCCTCCCCCACTCCTGGGACGTCACCTCCGACACCATCGCCGCCTGGGTCGCCCGCGAACTCTCCTCCGATCTCCTCCTCCTGAAATCGGTCGACGGCATCCACCACCGTCGGAGACTCCTCGAGCGCGTCGAGGATCCCACGATCACCCCCGACGAGGTCGATCCCACGTTCATCCGGTTTGTCTTCGAACACGGTATCGCTGCCCGGGTGATCAACGGCAGGCACGACGACCGTGTCCGTCGTGCTCTCCGTGACGAGCCGGTCATCGGGACTCTCGTCGATCCGAGATTTTAACTGCTGCGGCAGCGATATGATAGGTTAACATTCGAGGAAGCAAGATGACAGCGAGAGAACGATGTACCTCCTGTAACGCCACACTGGCTGAAGAAGGCTCTACCCGGTTCCCATGCCCGTCGTGCGCGCACCAGGTCAGCCGGTGCTACCGGTGCAGGGAGCAGAGCATAGGGTATACGTGCCCGAAGTGTGGGTTCCAGGGGCCATAACCATGGGAAACGTAGCCATAATCGTGAAGATAATGCCGGAGTCGCCGGAAGTCGACCGTGAAGCGCTCAAAGCGGCGATCAAGGCGGCCGTCCCGGTCGATGATATCCGGGAAGAGCCGATCGGCTTCGGTCTCGTGGCGTTGAAAGCCGCCGTGGTCGTCCCCGACAGTGCCGGCGCTCCCGATAAGGTCGAAGCAGCGCTTCAGAAGATAGAAGGCGTCGCAAGCGCCGAGATCGTCGAATCTACTCTTGTGTAAGTGGGATCCTCGATACCCACTCTTCTTAGCGGGCCTCTTCGAGCCGTTCCATCACGTCGGCGGTGACGCTGCGGATCTTCTTGACCGACTCGCTGAATCCGGCGACTTCGCTCCCTTCGAGGCTGAGTGGAACCGGAAAGACGCCGTCGCGATTGATGCGGGCGGGCACCCCGATGCAGACATCGCCGATCCCGTGGATCTCGCTCTTGATGTAACTCGATACCGTGAGGATGCGGTTTTCGTCTCCGAGGATCGTCCGGACAAGCGTTGCAATCGCTTCACCCGGCCCGTAGACGGTCGAGCCCTTATCCCTGATGATCGCCTCGCCGCTCGTCCTGACGGCCTCGATCATCTCCTGCGCAGGCAGTCCCGAGAAGGTGGGCAGGTTCGTGATCCGGATGCCGCCGATCGTCGTCGCCGACCAGAGCGGAACCATGCTGTCGCCGTGCTCGCCGATGATACGGGTATGCACCTCGCTGACGTGGACGCGGAAGTACCGCGCAATCAGGGACTTCAGGCGCATCGAGTCGAGATGTGTTCCGAGGCCGAAGATCTGTCTTGACGGGAGCCCCGAATACTTCAGGGCGACGGCGGTCATGACGTCGACGGGGTTCGTGACGAGAAAGAGGATGGCGTCGGGCGATGTTCGACCGATCGTCTCGGCGGTCCCGGCAATGATCTTTGCGTTCTCGAAGGCGAGGTCGTTTCGGTCCTGTCCCGGCCGTCGGGGCACCCCTGCCGTGCAGATGATGACGTCCGAGTCTTTCGCGTCGAGAAGACTGGTGCTGTAGGAGAGACGGACGTCGGTGCCGCGTGCAGCAAACGAGTCGGATAGGTCACGGCAACAACCTGCGAGAAAATCTTCGCGTCCGGGCCTTCCCACGAGCAGCATGTCGCTGACGTAGGGGATCTCGGATACAGTGTGGGCCGCAAATGCGCCGACGTTCCCTGTAGCCCCAAGAATCGTTACTTTTGTCATGGAGATCGCCGTTGGGGACACGTCCTCGGTCGACCGTGCGCACAAGCATTCACCGCAGCATCCCTCCTCCACCCCGCAACCCCATGGGCGCCGAACGTCCACGGTAAGTCTGCTCCCTTCCGGGCCTGAACCGGTACCCGCGGCAAAAGGTCGCCGCCCCCTCCGGGGCTTTGATCCCTCTCCGCCGACCTCATGGGACGAGGCTTCTCCGTCGGGACGCAGAGGTTCCTGCAGGCCGCTGCGGCCTTCCTCAGACTTCGCCCCCCGCTGACGGCGGTTTCGGGTGACAGGTGACGCCGAGCCACCCGGGCTAGTCCCCGTATATACTGGATTCTATGGGATAAAAATAGCTCCGCCCACCCGGGCACGCCAGGCTCCGGTGATCTCTTCGACCTTGCGCCCGTCGTTCTTCTCGAAGAGGTCGAGGGCAGAGAGATCGATCTCGGGCGGGAGGACGGCAAAAAGCAGCCGCAGGTCGCCCTGGTAGACCTCGATCTCCTGCGTTCCGGCGGCGGTGGCGACCATGACCGGATCCCGCGCGATCGGCCGGCGGCGGAGGTCGTCGTAGGATGCGTGCATCGCCACCTCCTCGATACCGAGGAACTCCCGGTTCACCCCGATGTTGCAGGCGGTCCAGAAGGCGGCCGCGTACCAGGCGTCGTTCGCGATCACCCGGGGGACTCCCGCCCGGGCGGCGGCAAGACCGAGGGTTCCGGCGCCCGAACAGGCGTCGACGAATGTCTCCGGGCGGTGCCGGTCGATCTCGCGCTCGAGCGAGAGGATCTTCTCGTTCTGGCCCCGGGAGAACTCGATGTGCAGGACCGATTGCTGTTTGTAGACGACGACCGATCCTGCGCGGGTCGGGAATACATCGGCCCGGACGTCGCACCCGGCAAGAAGGGTGTAGGCCTGCGGCTCGGCACCGGTGTCGCCGATCCCCGGTCTTCCGGCCCCCGTCCTGACGACCCCCCGGACCTCGGGGACCTCGTCGACCAGCCGGGCGGCCGCCCGCTCCCCGACCGACCGGGAGAGGAGGACGAGCGACCGTGGCGGGAGGTAGGGGGCGGAGCGCATCGCAAACCCGGGGTGGACGAGCGGCGTTCCGGCCGCGGCGAGGGGTTCGGTCCCGGCGAGATCCCCTTCGGCGGCCATCACCCGGTATATATCAGCAAAGACCTCGTCGATGAACCGCTTTCCACAGGAGGGGCACGGCTCCGCCGTATCGATATCGGGGGGAGGGCTCGACTTGTCGTAGACAAGCCCCATGCAGTCGGGGCACGGGGCGAAACGGCCCGGTAGTTCCGCAAGGATGGTGCGGGCGTCCGTGACGCAGTCGCCTCCGCAGACCGGACAGTGCATGACTCTGCGTTAGGCGTCGAGACATAAATATGCGCTCGTCGCCCGTCCCGATCTGCATCAGGTCCGCTCCATCAGCATCCCGAGCCACCGTGTCTCAACAGAACCCGCGAGCGCCGCTTTTATGAGTAATGTCAGGGGAGCCGCCAGAAACAGCCCGGGAACACCGAGCACCAGCGTCCAGGCGAGGACCGAGAGGACGATCACCGGTGGCGAGATCTCAAGCGCCCGCTCGGCAGGGTAGGGCAGGAGGAGGCGACGGGCGAGGACGTCGATGACGAAGATGCCGATCGCAACCGCGAGCGCCCCCGGAAGACCACCCTGGAGCCAGGCAAGCCCGATCGGGGGCGCCGATGCGACAGGCGTCCCGAAGTAGGGGATGTAGCCGAGCACGACGATCAGGACCGCCCAGAGCACCGGGGCGTCGACCCCGAGGAGCAGCAGGAGGACTGCGACGGCGATGCCGGTTGCAAGCCCGTTCCTGGTGCGCAAGGATGCGTATGCAGACAGGCTGCTCGCGGCGCGGCTGAGTTCCGCCATGGCGCCGGTTCCGAGGCTCCGGGCGAGTCGCCCCCGGAACGCGTCTGCCTCCAGAAGAATGAGGACGGTTACTATCAGGATGACCAGAAAATCGATGGCCAGGAGAGAGAGTCCGGCAAGGATCTCCCAGAGCGGCGGGATGAGGACGGAGCCGTTCGGCGGTTCGGGCGGTTGTGCCGATACCCCGACTCCGAGGTCAGCAAACCACGACTGCAGCCCCAGGATTTGCGCCTGTAAGAGGTCCTGGTAAGCAGGCAGCGCGCTGTCGAGCTCGATGAGCGAGAGGCTCAGGAGCGCGACGAGCAGCAGAGTGACGCCGGCGATCGCCCCGACCATCGCCAGCACCCCCGCCACCCGGGGCACCCCGCGCTCTTGCAGATGGTGCACGGTTGGTGTGACGATGATCGCCAGGACGAGCCCGACGAGCACCGGGTTCACGATCGCGGCGCCGAGGTACATGCCGGTGGCGATGACGGCAGCGATGACGACGACCCGGGTGAGGGATGCGAGGCGGGAGGGGGCGGGCACGGTCACCCCCCTCGAAGAGTTAGGGTCGTCGGGGGGCTCCTCATACGTCACAACCCCGGGTTCTGCCCTTTATTCTGGAACCATCATGACCACGAGCCCCTCGCGAAGCCAGCCCCAGGCGTCCCGGAGACGGCTCTCCGGGAAGTAACGTACATCGACCCCGGTAAAGCCGACAAAGAGTCCCGGGAGGTGGTTCATCCATTCCCGCCACCGCTCTCCGCCGACGACGGCGATCCGGTCGACCCTCTCAAGGTCGGGCCACTCCCTGAAGGCGTCCCACCCCTCCCCCGGCCTCCAGCTGCGGAACCCCTCGATCTTCAGGAGGACGCGGGCGTTCCGGTGGTTGTTCATCGCTCGTTCGAGCTCGGGGACCAGAAGGGTGGTATACTCACTCTCGCTCAGTTTCCCGTCGAAGCGGAACCCGACCACGGGTCCTGAACTCTCCTTCATCCGGTCAAGCATGGGTGCCCCTATAGCGCGCTGAAGAAAAAAAGGTATGGCTCTCCGGCGGGAGATGCACCACCGGTGTACCGATCTCGCCTCTCCACCCGGAGGAGTTCAATACTCCGCCGGCCTCCCTATCGCGGTCTTGTGGGGCGGCCCCCTCGTTATGAGGGGGGACGCTGTCGTGCCATGCGGGCCGGTTTGCTATGCGGGCCTCCAGAGGGCAAAGACGATCGTCAGCCCTCCCCCGATGATGGCGAGGACCGCGAGGATCGTCACCAGCGTGAGAGCGGCGATGAACGGGTTTGCAACCAGAATGAGCCCGAAGATGATGCTCACGATGCCGAGAACTCCTGCTCCCAGGCCCGCGCCCGAAAATCCCCGTACCAGATGGACGGCCCCGATGACCAGCCCCGCCACGCCGACGATGATGGCAAGGAACGACGGAAGGAGGACGGTGCTGTAGAGCGGGTAGGCCAGAACCAGGATGCCGGCGAGGAGCCCGAGGCCACCGACGAGCGCCTTCCATCCCCGGTCGGACCTGTCCGAATAGAGGCTCAGGAGGACGAATGCCCCGTTGATCATCCAGTATATGCCGAGGAGGACGGTGAGAACGAGAAGGACCCCGACGGGGTACGCCAGAAGCAGGATGCCGAGGGCAAGGGCGATGATGCCCTGGAGCAGGACGAGCCACCGCGGCAGGGGAACCGATGCGCTGAGCCCGGGCCTGCCGACGCCGGATGTTACGTTTGCCATAACGCCGTCAAGACATCGGTTCAGTATATAAGTATATACCTGTCCCGGTGGCGGGTGATCGTCCGGTCATGGGAGAGGGTTATATCCGCCCCCCTCGCCGCCCGACAGACGGATATACTCCGTGGAGAAAATGCACCGGGAGGCAACGAGATGAGACTCGAGTTCCTGCTCGCCGTCATCCTGGCGCTCAACGTCGTATTCGCCGTCACGATAGTCTTCTTCGAGCGGAGGAACCCGACGGCGACGACCGCCTGGCTGGTCGTTCTCTTCCTGCTACCTCCCGTCGGGTTCGCTCTCTACCTCTTCTTCGGGCAGAACTATACCCGGCAGAGGATGTTCGTCGTCAAGGAGCACGAGGACCGCCGTCTGCTCCAGGAGATCTTCGAGAGACAGCACCGATCGCTCGCGGCTCGCCATCACCCGTTCACCACCCCGGCGGCTGAGGAGTTTCGCGACACTATCTTCCTCCTCCTCCAGAACAACCAGGCCTACCTGACCGAGGGGAACTGTGTCGACGTCTACACCCGGGGCGAGGCCCTCTTCGACGAGCTCTTTGCCGCGATCCGCATGGCGCGCCACCACATCCACCTGGAGTACTTCGCCATCAGCAACGACGACCTCGGGCGGGCGGTTATCCGCGCCCTTGCAGAGAGGGCGCGCCATGGCATCGAGGTCCGTCTCCTCTTCGACGCGATGGGCTCCCGCGCCGGGGGCGGGTCGCGGGCGGCGTTCTCCGAACTGGAGGAGGCGGGCGGGAAGATCGGGGTCTTCTTCCCCTCGTTCTACCGGGTCAACTACCGCAACCACCGAAAGATCGCCATCATCGACGGGGAAATGGGGTTCATCGGCGGTTTCAACATCGGGGATTATTATATCGGGGAGGGGCCGCTCGGTAACTGGCGCGACACCGCCGTCCGGATCACGGGAGATGCCGTCAAGCAGCTCCAGATCCGGTTCTTCCTCGACTGGAACTATACGACCGACGAGCACCTGAGTATCGAGGCCCCCTACTTCCCCGACGGGGGCGACCCCGGCACGACGCCGATCCAGATCGTCTCCGGCGGCCCGGATACCCGGTGGAACCCGATCAAGGAGGGGTATCTCAAACTGATCAACTCCGCCCGGGAATCGATCTACATCCAGACGCCTTACTTCATACCGGACGATAGCGTCGCCGACGCCCTGCGGATCGCGGCGCTCTCGGGGGTCGACGTCCGGATCATGATCCCCTGCAAGCCCGACCACCCGTTCGTCTACTGGGCGACCCTCTCGTTCATCGGCGACATGCTGGATGCCGGGGTGCGGGCCTACACCTACAACGACGGGTTTCTCCATGCGAAGACGATCGTCGTCGACAGAAAAGCGGGCTCGGTCGGGAGCGCGAACTGGGACGTCAGGAGTTTCCGGCTGAACTTCGAGGCGAACGCGTTCCTCTACGACGCGGCCGTCGGCGCCGAATTCGTGCGGGCATTCGAGGAGGATCTCGCAGTCTCGACCGAGATCACGCTGGAGGATTACCAGGCACGCCCCATCGGCATCCGGGTGAAAGAGTCGATATCCCGTCTCTTCTCGCCGCTCGGGTGAGACCTTTCACCGGTTCAGCCGGCCTTCGACGAACTTCCTGATCTGCGGGAGGCCCTGCTCCCAGCGGGCCTGGAGGATGGGGACGGTGTAGGGGATGTGGTGGGGGAGAACCACAGTCCCCATCACCGCCTTCTCGAGGAGCGGCCGCTCGCGCCCGATGACGGCGGTCTTCTTCGTCCGGATGGCGTCCAGGAACTCTTCGACGGTATCGGCCTCGGCGCAGGTGACGACCCCACCGAGTTCGTAGAGGAGGTGGCCGTCGGTCCCGCCGGTCCTCCCGAGACCGTGGGCGGCGGCGAGCCCGGCCGCTTTCAGGTTGTGGGACCGGGCCATCCCGCCGCAGATCACCTCGAGGGCGTCCAGGCGGGAGAAGACCTCTTCACTGATGCAGCTGCCTGCGACGCAGCGCTGGACGCCCCGGTTCAGGAAGGCGTAGCCGCAGGGGTGCGCCTCGACGGCGATGCAGGCGTAGCCTTCCCGGCGGTCGAGGATCTCGGGCGTATCGAGATGTATTGCGGTGTAAGGGCCGTTCCTGCGGTTCTTCTCGACGTGGCGCTGGTAGAAGTCCCGGAGGTCGGATACCGAGTAGAAGTAGAGCAGGATGTGCGGGCCGTCGCTCGCGCTGACCTCGATCCCGGGGATGAGGGGGACCCGGGTCCCCTGCCGCTCTGCCTCGACCACGCCGCTCACCTGGTTGTGGTCGGTGATCGCAAGCCCGATCCCCCGCCGTGCCGCGAGTCTCAGTGCGTCGCGCACGCGGGTCGTGGAGTCGGAGTGCCGGGTATGAAAGTGAAGGTCCGCCGGGAGCAGCCCGAGACGCCGGATCTCTTCCGGCATGGGCTTTTCGAATACGATGTCTTTATAATAGTGCATGGGGCGTCTGTCTGATCACCAGTGGGTTGCCCGGGATGAAAAAAGGTTGCCCGTTCTCCGGAGTCAGGCAAGATCGGCACCTATGCCCGCTCCGGTTCGATCGCTATCGGCTGGCGCAACCAGTCGATGGCGGCGTCCAGGTGGCCTTCGGTGAAATACCGGACGTCGATGCCCGTAAAGCCCACAAAGAGACCCGGCAGGAGGTTCATCCACTCCTCCCACTTCTCGCCGCCGACGATCGCGATCCGGTCGACCTTCCCTATCCCCGGCCAGTCCTTGAGCCTCTCCCAGTAGCCGTGCGGTCTCCAGCCGTGGAAATCCACGATCACGAAGAGTATCCGGAGGACCGGATGACTGCTCTGTGCGTCCCGGAGTGCCGGGATCAACGTCCCTGCGTAGTCGTCTGCCGTCATCTCGCCGTCGAACCGGAACCCGACGACGTCTCCTGCACCGGTTGCCATCCCCTCGAGCATGGCGCCCCCTCTCCGGGGCGGATTAAAAAAAGGTTCCGGCCGTCACTCGACCGGAGGCTCTTCGGCGATCACCAGCTTATCGGTGATCTCCTCTTTTGAGTATTCCTGAAGGTAACGATTCCCGGCAAGCGCAACGATGCTCGACCCGATGAGGACGAAGATCATATCGAGCATGGTGTCGTCGAGGCCGTGCTGGAGGTTGGTCCCGAGGAAGGTGTCGAACGTCCACTCGTAGATCTCCCAGAACCCTTCCATCGCCATCGCGGTGATGATGATGAACCCGACGATCATCCACCGTGAGAGGTTCAGCCTGCTGAACCGGTCGAGGAGCAGGACGATGACGAAGGCGAGTATCGAGACGGTTATCCCGGCGATGAGGTGGGCGATCTTGTCGTAGTAGGGGTAGTAGAGCAGGTAGTATCCCTGGATCTCGCCGGCGACATGGAGGTAGAGCAGTAAGGCGATGAGGAGATTGATCTGCCAGGGAAGCGTGATGCTCCACTTGCGGGTGGCGATGGCGGGAACCATGGTCAGGAAAAGCCCGATGACGCCGGTGAAGACCTGCGAGTACTCGCCGATCGAGAGCGCGATGAGGACGTTTACTGCGATGAGGAACTGGAAAAAGTAGGCGAGGTAGAGGCCGGCTGGTCTCTTCATACCATGGCATTGGACGGCGTTTCATAAACGCCTTGCGCCTTTCCGGCCTCACCACTCTCCGACCCGGACCTCGATGCTCGCGAGTTTCTGGTAGATCCGGTGTCTCCGCACCTCGCGCCGGTAATCGTAGACGAAGTACTCATAGGTGTCCCAGATCGTCACCCAGTTCAGGATGGTGACGAGGCCGGTGAGCAGGGTCACGAGGGGTTCTTCGAAGTACCCTGCAAAGACCGTGACGAAGAGGACGGCGACCGTTGCGTTGAATGCGGCGAGGGCGAGGCTGATCCTGCCCTCCCGCCGGGAGACCCGCATGTCGTCGTCGAGGTCGGCGATACGGAACGAGAAGTGCCGCCGGATCGTCTCCGCCAGGAGCGCGGCCTCCCCGGGAGTGAGCGACTTCCGCGGGAGGCCGACGGCGATGCCGGCGATCCGCTTGATGTTGCACCCATCAAGGTAACTCGAGATGTACTCCTCGGCAAACTCCGTGACCTCCCGCCCGGGGAGAGGGGACGGGTCGTCCGGGTCGAGAAGTTGATCCAGCGATCTGAACCGGAACCCGATCTCGAGCGCCCCGTCCCGCTCAGTTCTCGTGACCCTGACTTCCCGCATACCGTATCCCGGGTGACCCGCGACGTCTCCATCCAGGGTTCGTACTGCGGCGTGATGAACGTTTGCCCCGGGATATCCGGTCTATCCTTGAAAATGAGTGAAGTGCCGGCGTTCACGCGGGAGGCGGCGGAACCTCTCTTTGTGCGCCGGTCCCGAAGGCGTCGCGGAGGTTCGCCTCGTCTGCCTCCGAGAGCGACGTCCGGATGACGTGACCGCCGTACTCTTTGATGGCGCCGACCACCTTATCCGGCGTTATCTTCTTGATGAGCAGGAAGACCGCGGAGTTGCCCGGCCCGACGTTCTCCGCGACCCCTTTGATGAAGTTGTCGTCGATGCCGTAATCCGTGAAGCGTCCGGCAAGCGCCCCGGCGATCGCGCCGATGGCAAGCCCGAAGACCGGTGCAAGGAAGATCAGGCCGATCAGGAGGCCCCAGAAGGCGCCGGAGAGTGCCCCCATCCCGGCCAGGTTGGTGGCCTGCTTGATCTCGGTCTTGCCGTCCTGGCGGTGGACGACGACCACCAGGTCCTCCAGTTCGATGATGTGCTCTTTTGTCAGTTGCACGAGCCGGTCCCTGACCCGGAACGCGGTATCCTCGTCATCATAGGCGATGGCGACCAGGTCGCTCATGGCTCTCTTCCTCCAGGTGACATGTGCCGGGGATATTCCCCGGCGTATATAACCCTACTCCTCTCCGGCGCCCATCAGCTCCCCGATCCACCGGGTATCGTCCCAGCTTTCGAGGAAGAGTTTCACCGCGATCGTCAGGGGGATGGCGAGGAGGACCCCGACCACCCCGAAGATGATCCCCCAGAAGACGACGGAGAAGAGGACGACGAACGGCGAGAGATTGAGGTCCCGTCCGGCCATCCGGGGGAGGATGAGGTTCTCTGCGGCGGCGTCGATGATGGCGATCGCAGCGATGACGGCCACGGCTCCGGCCGGCCCGAACTCGATGAGGGCGAGGAGGGTGGGCGGGATCGCGGCCACGACGAGGCCGATGTAGGGGACGAAACTCAGGACGAAGGCGACAAAGCCCCAGAGCAGCGCGAAGTCGACCCCGAGGACGGCGAGGAAGAGTGCGGTCCCGGTGCCGGTGACCAGGTTCACCTTCGTCCTGACGACGACGTATTCGATGAGGAGCCGGCCTGACTCCATGAGGTGCCGGTAGGGAGGGCTCTCCGCCCCCAGGTGCCGCCTGACGACGGCCGCGATCCGGGGCGCTTCGAGGAGGAGGAACCCGATCCCGACGAGGATGACGAAGATTTCGACGGCGATGGATCCGACCCCGCGGGCTATCCCGGCGACCTGCTGGACGATGAGCCCCTGGTCGATGTAGTCTCCGATCTGGATGCCGCCGGGGGTGATGCCGTATTCGGAGAGGATGGACTGGGTGATGACGAGCTGTTCTTCGAGGCGCGCCTGGTACTGCGGCAGCGAGCGGACGAACCCGGTGAGGGCCACACCGAGGAAGGCGATCATCCCGGCGAGGATCCCGATGAGCCCCATGACCACGGTTCCGGCAGCGATGACCCGCGGCACCCCCCGGCGTGTCAGCCACGTCATGATGGGCGCGGTGATCATGGCGAAGAAGACGGCGACGAGGAGCGGGCTGACTATCGCGGAGGCTGCCTGGAGTCCGGCGAGGACGATGACGATCGCGGCCCCGATTATCGCGATGTAGGCAGGGGGGGAGAGGCGCTCGGCGATATTCACAGAGATGGTATGGATCTTCTCCAAAGAAAGAGTTTTCCGGGCAACGTCTATCTCCCCTCCGGTGCCCGGGTCTCTGCCGCCCGTATGGCCTCTCGGAGCGCCTCCCCGATGACCGGCGTCGCGATGAATATGTTCTCGCAGCCGATGGCCTCCATCACCCCGGTCCCCTCGAGCCCCTCGAGGAGCCGGGGGTCGACCTCGGTGAGGATGAGCCGGTCGTTCTGGGCGTGGAGCCGCCGGGCGTAGCGCTCCAGCATCCGGAAGAGCCCGGTCCCGGCCTCGACCCTCCCCCGGAGAGCCAGGATGACGACGGCGCCCTCTGCCCCCTCCGGGGAGGGGAGCGACCGTTCGATGGCATGGAGAGTGGCGAAGTAGACGCTTCCCGAGACCGAGAGGATGGTGACCTGGCCCGGGAGAAGCCGACCCGGTGCAGACTCTTCACGGTACATACCATCTTTTATCGGGACGAGGTGGACCACAGAGGCCTCGCGGGTGGAGGCGATCAGGTAGATGGCGAGCGAGAGGAGGACGCCGACGTAGATGCTGTACTGGAGCGGGAGGACCTGGGTGGAGATGAAGGTGGCGACCATCCCCCAGCGCCCGGTCCGGGAGTACCTGCAGATACAGGCGATCTCATGGGGCCGGTAGATGAGTTCGGCCCCGATGAGGATCAGGATGCCGGCCAGCGCCGGGAGCGGGATGAGTTCGGCGAGGGGGCCGGCGACGAGGATGACGACCCCGACGAGGGCGCCGGATATGAGGTTCGCTGCACGGGTCTCTGCCCCCGCGGCGACGTTCAAGGCCGTCGCGGAGAGGGAGCCGGCTGAGGGTGCGCACTGGAGGAAGCTCGCGACGATGTTTGTGACCCCCTGTCCGGTAAAATCGCGGTTCACGTCGGCGATGGTGCCGTCGGGCTCAGGGATCGTCTCCGTGACCCCGACGGCCATGACGAGCCCGATGATGGCAAGCGCGAGCGCCGGGACGAGGAGGCCGGTGGCGAGGGCGATGTCCGGGATGACAAGGCCCGGGAGACCGGCGGGAATGGTGGCGATACTGCCGACGAGCGCGACATCCGGAAAGACTATCCAGGCGAGGAGGGCCGTGACGATGAGCGGGAGGAGGAGGGCGACAGGGGCGAGGCGCGGTATGCGGCGGGTGACGAGGACGAGGACGATCGTGAGGAGGCCGATCGCGAGTGCGTCGGGCTGGATATCGCCCGCATGGCGGATGAGGTCGAGCATGGCAAGGACCTGGATTGCGTCCCTCGGGAGTTCGTAGCCGGTGAGGTTCCCGAGCTGGCCGAGGACGATGAGGAGCGCCGCCCCGGTGACGAACCCGGTGAGGACGGCGTTGGAGATGAACCGGGTCAGGCTGCCGGCCCGGATGAGCCCGAAGCCGAGCTGGAAGAGCCCGACGAGGATGGTCAGCACAAAGAGGGTGGCCGGGACGTCGGCCTCGGGGACCGGGGCGAGGATGGAGTAGATCGAGACCGCGAGGACGTTTGAGAGCATCACTTTGAGGTAGGAGGAGCCGGTGAGGAACGCGGCGATCGCCGTCGAGAACGCGGCGGTGTAGAGGCCGTAGAGGGGGTTGATTCCGGCGACGAGGGCGAATCCCATTGCCTGCGGGATGCCGACGAGGGCAGTCGTCGCGCCGGCGGCGAGGTCGGCGGGAAGGCTTTTCACCTGCGGTCCACCGGCGGGCATGCTCCGGGAGGGGGCGGGCGCCGGGATATAGGTTACCCTGCCGGGGCGCTCTCGTGGTGTGGTGCCGGGCAACTATCCGGGAATTCCAGATGGTTCAACGGGATGCAGCGGATGCCCCCGGTGAGGCATAATGGGCTCGTGGTCTAGCTGGTTATGACGTCGCCTTGGTAAGGCGAGGACAGATGGAGTGGGCCGTGGGTCGAGAGCCCGGCCGAACTTGCATGGAATGACTATCGGACCGTTTATACGCCCGATTTCGGGCGTGAGCTTATGGTCTAGCTGGTTATGACGTCGCCGTGGGTAGGCGAAGTCATACCACCAGACCATAAGGGGTGGGTGCCGGTTCGGGAGACGATGCTCTCCACCCTGCACCTGCTGAGAGTGCCGGTGCTGTACTGCTCACGACGGACGATGTTCTCATCCAGGCTATTATAAAGCGCGGATACGATCCCTTATCAGAATATACAATCCTGTGCAGTGGCTCATGGAGGTGGCCTGCCGATGGAAGGGAAGGCGCTCGATGAGACCGGGTCCTGGGGTTTGAGGTGCTGGTGAAGAGCCTCGGGCCTGCCGATGCGATACGGTTCGTCCGGAGTTACTCCCGCGGGAGCGGGGACTATACCCGGGAGCGCAGGGTCTCGCTTGAACGGGATCTCGATACGGTCGTGGCAGGGGTTCTGGGGTGCCGGAAGAAGGAAGGCCGCTCCTGAAGGCTGCACTGGCTTTCCGGACAACTCTATTTTTCCGAACCAGCTTGACTTCCGGCAGGAGATCGGAGTCGTAATCTCGAGCAGCCTGTCCTCACTACGCCCAATGCGGATTCACTGTTCTTCTGACGGGCATAGTTCTGATCTGGGGGTTGCCCGGCAATATGGAGAGTCCTGGTATGGCTGCACCAGGCAGACGAACGCCACGGAGCTGAAGGAATTTATGTGCCGCTGATATCCCGATCAGGGCGATAGCGACATGTTTATGTCACCATACTCAAGATAGGAACCCTGCGCACGGGAAGAGGGCTTTCGCCGGTCCAGCGATTCTATTTGCGTTCAACCCCCACCGCAGCCAGCATCCTGCGGAACTCCAGCCCTCCCGGCAAGCATCACCAGGAATGGGATTACAATGAATTCAGAGCGAACGGCATTTCAGGCGATCGTCACCGTGGCCCTCCTGGCTGCGCTGGTCGTCGCCCCGGCTGCGGCAGGGGAGATCACGGCGAACGGCACCCCGGCAGACGATGAAAACCTCACCATGGCTACCGCAGGCAATACCCTGCCCTTCCCTGACAGCGCACCGGGTCTGGCGGCTGTGGATGGCGCAGTCACCATCACCACCGCCGGCACCAGTGTCCCTGTCTTTGCTGCAGGCGTTGGAGGAGACCAGGGGTGGTACCGCATCCAGTGCAACGTCGACGGTGCCTCCGTTTACTTTGACGGGCAGTATCAGGGTGCCACATCCGGAGGTTCACTCTATGTACCGGTCTACACCACCGGGACGCCGTACAGCACCATCCGGGTCGAGAAGAGTGGTTACCACACCTACACCGCCAGCCTGCCCTCGGGTCCTGCAGCGGGTGAGACCAGAGAGGTCTACGTGACGTTGCAGCCGGTCGCGCCCGGGGATACGGTCACCACCGTGAGCGTAAGCGGCGTTCCGGACAATGCATCCTTCTCGCTCACCATCCGCAATGTGTTTGCCACGACCCCGGGCGAAGCGTTTGAGTTTACCATCCGGGACCTCTCTCTCCCCTTCTCCCTCAATTCCGGTGAGGTGAACGCTTACACGAGAGGGACGGACTGGACCGAGCTTGTCGCGGCACTCCCTGACGGGGGCTCCGTCATCATGCGCCTCAACTCCGACGATAACGGCGAAGTCCGGATCGCGCAACCCCGTGACATCCCGAGCGGGACTTTTGTTCCCATCACCTTCCAGGGAAAAGCCGCGGTGTCGAGCCTCGTCGCTGATTTCACGATTCTCGGCACGAAGCAGGGGCCTGACGACGGCCAGATCTCCTTTACCATCGAGGGGATCGAGCAGGGCATCATGACGGGCTCCGTCTACGTCGATGGATCAGAGATCCTCTCTTGGGGAGGTTCCAGTGGAGGAGGGGCTCCGGAGCCGACCCCAACACCGATGTGGACACCGACGCCGTCTCAGACCCCGGCAGTTCCCAGGGACCTTGGCATCACGTCGAACAAGGATACCGTTGTTCGTGGCAACTCGTTCACCGTGACCATCACCGGCGAATCCGGGCAGGACTACTTCCTGACCCTCCAGAACCCCGGGGCACAGCCCCCGACGTTCCGCGCGAACCAGGTTGGCGTGACCCCCACGGCTGACCCGACCAACGTGACCATCAGGACCACGGCAGCCGGCACCCGATCCGTCGAACTGACCTCCACCACGGCCACGAGAGAGGCAAGCTACACCCTCCGCGTTACCGACTCCCGTGACGCAAACAGGTATGACGAAGTTCGGGTGAGGGTCGAGACTGGCTCGGTCACCATCACCACGTCCGGCACCGGTGTTTACTATCTGGGCGAGGAGCTCGTCATCTCTGGGACGAACACCGACAGCAATAATGTCTACCTCTTCCTGACCGGCCCGAATCTCCCTGCCAACGGGGTCAGGCTTGACGGCAGTATGTCGCCGGTGGAGAACAACAATGCAACCTCCTTTACCTCGACACCCGTCGAGGCTGACGACACCTGGTCCTACAAGTGGGACACCGGCAGCATTACCCGGTCCCTCGACGCCGGAGGCTACACAATTTATGCGATCTCGGAGCCGAGGAGCAAGGAGAGCCTCAGTGACGTTAAGTATGGCACGACTACCATCCAACTGAGGCCCCCCTCCCTCACCGCCCGGCCCTCCAGCACCACCCTTATCCCGGGTGGCGAGTACTGGATCAGCGGGACCGCAACGGGCAACCCGCCCAATGTGAATGTCTGGATCTTTGGTAAAAACTACTATGGCGCCCCTGGCGAATTACATGTCATAACTGCAAACGTTGAGTCCGACGGCACCTTCGAGTGCGTCCTCACGGGTGCTGAGACCAGCACTCTTCAGAAAGGCCAGTATTACGTGATTGTCCAGCATCCCGGGAGCATGGGGTTCGGGGTTGCCCAAGGCGATGCACAACTGGGGCAGAATACCAACAGCATTTACAGATCTTATTATAACGGTGTTACGAACGTGTTCGTAGCGACCCTCACCAATCTCCAGGCCCCCGAGGCAGCCAACGCGCTGATCAGCGCCCTTGAATCCCCGTATGTCGATGACATCTATATCAAGTTCTCTTTTACGGTAGGAGACGCCTCGTGGATCCGGATCGACGGGCTCGGTGACCAGACCTACGGGGAGACATTCATGGTCGCCGGCACGACCAGCTTCCCTGCAGGCAAGGCGCTGGCTTACTGGATAACCGAAGGTGGAACGGTCGCCCTCTCCGATGTGGTGGTCGTGACCGATAATGGGGATTGGAATTTTGAGGTGGACACGACCGTGATTGGGCCTGGTGCGTTCACCCTTCACATTACCGCCCCGGAAGACCACGCCTCCGCGATTGCGCTCTTTGATGTCTACGATGACATCGTCCATCCCGTCCCGCCGGGAGGAGGGTCCTACCGGGTAGAGAGGCTTGATGTAACTCCTTCCCTTGACAGTCTCACTCCTGGTGATGGTGCTGTACTCGATGGAGTCATCAGGCTTGACGACACCCTTGGTTCCCTCTATTCCCCGCTCGCCTCCAGAACCCTTGAGTTCTCCACGGATCTCCAGGATCCAGTATGGTCTTACAACCTCAGGGTAGATGGGAACGTGCTCTACGCCGAACCCATGATCGTCAACGCCAGGTCGTTCGCGCTATCGGGCTGGGATCTTGACTATCAGGGCGATGTCCGCATCCTTCTCTCTCTCTCCGGCACCACCCCGTCGGCGGATTCAGAGAACCCCGTTCTCCTCAGGATCCTCGAGCGCGAAGGCGACGGGAGGGTCGTCCCGAACAGCGAGCACCGCCTCTCGATCCCCCTCTCCGATGACCCGGCCCCGCTCTCCGTCGATAACCTCACCCTCTCCCCCGGCTGGAACTTCGTCTCGATCCCCCGGCCGCTTGCTGCGGGGAACGACACCGCGGCGATCTTTTCCGATGTCAAGGCTGACGGCCACTCAGCCTTCCGCTACGACACCGCCCACGGAACCTGGATGAACCTCACAAAGACCGACCGCCTCGCCCCCCTCGAAGGATACTGGATCTACTCGGCCGGGCCCGCGACAGTCCCGCTCAACTTCTCGACCGATCCCCTCATTTCGCCGGCGGAGCGCGCCCTCGCGGCCGGCTGGAACGCCGTCGGAATCACCGGCAGCACTCCGGCCACGGCACGGGACGCCTTCCACTCGGTCAAGGGGCAGTGGTCGAACCTGATCGGGTACAACGCCGGGGCACAGGCCTTCGAGATCGGTATCGTCAACGACGGGACCGGCGCGAACGCCGACACCCGGTCGGTCTACCCCGGCAGGGGCTACTGGCTCTCTATGACCGGGCCGGGCACCCTCTATGCCATAGGGGCGTGATACCGGTGAGACGGGTCATCGTTCTGCTCCTTCTCCTCCTCGCCCTCGCGGCCCCTACGTCCGCCGTCCCGGCCCTCCCCGCCGAGTTCTCGGGCACGGTCACGATCGATGGGAGCCCCGCACCGGCAGGGACTGTCGTTACTGCTCGGATTGATGACCGCGACTGCGGCTCACTCACCCTCACCGTCGCCGGCGTTTACGGCGGGGACAACCTCTTTAACGAGCGCCTGATCGTCAGCGAAGAGGAGGGTGATGCCGGGAAGACCGTCACCTTCCTTGTCAACGGGGTAAAAGCCTCCCGGACTGCGGTCTACACTCCCGGCACCTCCGCAAACCTTGCTCTCGCGGTGACGAAGGGCGGCGGATCCGGTGGTTCTTCCGGCGGCTCTTCCGGGTCGTCTGGTGGCGGCGGGGGTGGTGGTTCATCTGGCTCATTCATGCCTGCAGCACCGGTGATGGAGTACACCGGGAGCGGTTCTCTACAGACCGATACCGAAGGTGCGGTGCAGTACACGACCGTCATAACCACCACGGAGGGGGATGCCAGCCTCTCCATCGCTCCGGGTGCCCGGGCGGAGGACCGTTTCGGAAGGCCGCTCAGTACGGTGAGCGTCAGGAGTGTCCCCCCGGGCGACCTCCCCACGCCAGGTGAGGGAGGAGAACCAATCGGCCGGGCGCTCCGGTGCGGTCCCGATGGGGCGACCTTCGACCCGGCGATCGAGGTCTCGTTCACGCTCACTCCGGAGGAGTGGGAGCGTTATGCGGCCGGGCAGTTCTCCGTCCGGTTATACAACAGCGCGACCGGCGCCTGGGAACCCCTCGCCACGACGGTCAATCCCGCGACCCGGGCGGTCACCGCGGCGGTCCCGCACTTCACCCTGATTGCGGTCTTTGCCGTTCCGGTGGAGGAGACTGTGGCGGCGACGCCCGCTCCCCTCACCGAGCCGACATTGACGTTCGGCCCTGTCGCATCGGCGACCGCCGTCCAGCAGGCAGGGCTGCCGTTCTCGTGGCTCACGGGGCTAGCGGCCCTCGCCGGGGCGGGGGTCTTCGTCCGGAAGCGGGGTTGACCTTCTTCTGAAAGGGGGACCTTTCCCCCCCACCTGGTCGTGGCAGGGAGAGGGGCATGCCCTCAATGTTTATCCCTCTGCTCTTCCAAGATACCCGTGCGGGAACTGCGGCATAACATGGGGTGAGGTATGACGATCGATATTAAACGGCAATACATTGTAGCAGACGACAGAAGGATCGGGGTCGTGCTCGACATAGAGACCTTCGAGAAGATTGAGGAACTCCTCGAAAACTGCGGGCTTGCGCGGTACATGGAAGAAGTCGAGAAAGAGGAGACCCTCTCGCTCAATGAGGCGCGGCAATACTATGCGCAGATGAGCGAAGAGTAGCATGGTCCCCTGCCGCTATAAAAAGACCTTTCTAAAAGATCTGGCGAAGGTTCACCCCGACTACCGAAAAAAGATCGAGAACCTGGTGTTTGAGAAGATTCCTGCGTCGGAAGATATCTTTACCGAACTCGACATCCGGAAGATCCAGGGTTATCGAGATTACTATCGAATTCGGGTGGGGACGTATCGGATCGGTTGCCGGATCCAGGATGGAGTTCTCACCTTTTACCGGGTAAAGAGCCGTGAAGAGATCTACGGTGTCTTCCCTTGACGGAGCTCCGGTTTACCGCTGGTGATCATCCAGCGCTCACCGGTCGGGCAGGCCTCGCTTCACCACGTCGGGCAAGGAGGCCCCTGCGCTAGCGTGGGGTAGTTGACTGTCATCATGATTCCGCCTGCGGGAGCATCTCATTTTGCCCCATCAGTATATATAATATATTTATACTCATATGTGTACTAATTGAGGTGATACACCATGCCAGGATTTGATGGAACCGGACCTGCCGGGGCTGGCCCGATGACGGGCGGCCGCCGGGGCCGGTGCGTTCTGCCCCCGACTGCGGCGGCGGAAGGCGAGTCCGCCACGCCAGTGCTTCGCGGCGTCGGCCGGGGCGGAGTCCCGTGCGGATGCGGCCGCGGCCACTGCGGCGGTCGAGCACGCGGTCGTCGGTAACGCCCGGTGCCGGAGCGAAGGCACTATCTGCACGCGGGACGGAGATCTTCTCCAGAGATGATACCGTGAACGAGAGCGAGCATGGCGAGGGGCGTTGCCGCCGCGGACGCGGCCGGCCCCGGGCCCGCCGGATGATCGGGGATCCGGGGGCGTTCCGCTGTTTCGGCCCCCTCTGCGGGAGGCCTGACGAGGTCGTCGTCATCCTCCCCGAAGAGGTGGAGGCCCTCCGCCTCGTCGATCTTTCGGGACTCGAGCAGGAAGAAGCCGCTCGCACCCTTGGTATCTCCCGCAAGACTCTCTGGCGCGACCTCCACGAGGCGCGGGCCAAGGTCGCCGACGCCCTGGTGAACGGGAAGACGATCCGGATCGCCGGGTGCGGCCGTGAGCGGGAGGAGGGGTGCCCCGAGGACGAGGACGCCTCCACGGGTCCCTCGCCTGGGTGACGTGGAAGAGATCCTCTCCAGACTTTTTTGCGGCGGGTATCGAGACCCGGCAACGGTTCAAAACCCCATACAACTGTATAAGACTAGTTCATCCCCATATCGCTCAGCCGGTTGGTCTCTTCGTCAAACGACTGGTGGATGGTGGAGTACTGCACCCGCCCGGCTTTGATGCACTCCCTGACGGCACGCTCCCGTCTGCTCAGGTTGGCGGCTTTACCCGTCTTTATCTCGACGAACACCACCTTCTGCACCTCATCGGCGTCGGAGAGTCCGTCAAAGACGATGAGATCGACCGGAGTCCCTAAAAACCGTGCATCCTTCGGATTGTAGGGGAAGTCCGGGAAGTACGGGATGAGGCACTCCGTGACCTTCCCCCGGGTCACCGACTGGCTGCGCTTCACCGCATCGGTGCGGATATTCCCCTCTTCGTCCAGTCTCCACTTCTCAAAGAGAATCCTTGCCTTCTCATCCGAGAGCCGCCTGAGTTCCTGCTCTTTCCAGTCTTCGATATCCTCCCGCTCCCTCCAACGCCAGGATTCAAACAGCTCACGTGCATTCCGCTCGACCTGACCCTGGATCCGGGAGTATTTGTAGAAAAGTGCTAAGAGCGCAAGAAACAGTAAAAGGATGACGGCCCATTCGATCATAGTCTCTCAGGAGACTCTCGCGTCCCGACAGATAGGCCTTTCTAACGGTTCTTCGTTCGATGCAGCGGATATGCTGTAGTTACTGCTTCACACCAGACCACCTCATTCTCGACATCCTGCCGGATGAGCGGGTCCAGTCCTCCGACGGTGACGAGATCGACCTTCCGCCCGTACAGTTCCTCCAGGAAGTCGGCGAGTGCCATGAAGTTCCGGAACGTGAGGCGGTCCGGCGAGAGTTCGACCAGGATATCCAGATCGCTGTCAAGTCGCTCCTCACCGCGGGCAGTAGACCCGAAGACCCCGATCGTTACCACACCGAACCGATCCCGGAGTACCGGCAGCATCTCCTCAAGCCTGACGACGGACGGCGCCTTCTTCATCGGTTTCGGGGCAGTGGTCATGGTGTCACCTCACGCATCGCGCCTGCTCTGTGTCTTTGATAGTTCCCCTCCTTCTCCATCGTCAAATATCTTCTGCCGGCGATACGGTGGTGCACAACCGCCTGGAGGCTCCGTTGTGTCTGGTGGGAGGCCGAACGGTCTTGCTGCGCTCGAAGGCCGGAGCTGGTATCGGGAATCCGTGTCCTGCAGGTGTACGGGCAGAGCCGCAACTGCCATGGCGTCAGATGGGATACGAGAGAACGACGGCACACCGTCAAAACGCACCGCTACACGCGACGATATCCTGCAAAAGGTGGGCCCGGAGGGATTCGAACCCACGACCGCCCGGTTATGAGCCGGGCGCTCTGACCGGACTAAGCTACGGGCCCGAGAATTGGTATGCAGCCGGCCTGAATCTTGAAACAGTACACGTATCTCAGACGTCCGGGAGATCCCGGAATCTCACTGCATATAAATATTGTTCTTTGATCATAAAAACATTGTGCGCGCTCTTGCGGGCACCCGCATCCTGGCAGGCGCAGCGCCCGGAAGTCCGCCGTGCAGACCTGCCGGCGGACGTCCGGTGCCTGGTATGAAAGACCGCCTGCGGGAAGGTTTGAGTCGTTCTTACCGCGAACTCTGGTGCTGCTCTTTCCACTGCATCCAGTTGTTGTAGGCGTTCATATCCTTCTGCCTGAGGGTCTCCTGGACGCTGCTGTCGATCTCGGAGGTCGTCATCCCGCTGTGCGTGCTCCCCTGGATCTGCCGGGTAATCTCGTCCGCCAGTTGCTGGCTTGCTCCGGCGTTCTGGATCGACCTCCTGATCTTGTCGGGGTTGAACTGCTCCTCCTGGTTGTTCGACTTCCGGACCATGGTCTCCTGCCAGGACAGGGACTCCATCTGCTGTGCCGCCATTCTCATCACCACATCCATACCTGTTCTGCTTTCCCGAATCGGGGCCCGGGTGTCCGGTGCATCCCGGCCTCTTCCCCCGGATAACGATTTCCAGAGGGCTCACCCGGCTCCGTTCCGGTTGCAAGCCGCAGCCTGCCGGCCAACAGTGAGCTATCGGATACTTATAAGTTGCGGCTGCTGGCCATCATCTTCTTCCCGCGGAAGCAGTGGATTAACGGCGCCTTCTTGCGCGATGAAGTTCTGAACGGCTCTCCCGCGTGGGCGATGCTGTGCGGTGAACGGTGCAGGCCGCTGCCGTTCTCAAAAGCGGCCCCCCTACACCTCCTGCACACCCGGGTCGGCACTCCTGATGGCCGAGAGCACCTCTTGCTTCTTCTCCTCCATGAGACCCTCAGTCTCCGCCTCCAGGTTCAGCCGCACCACCGGCTCGGTATGGGAGCGGCGGATGTTGAACCACCACTCCGGGTAGCCCACCGTCAGCCCGTCGAGGTGGTCCTGGTCCGCGTCCCGGTGGTGCGCCTCGAGCACCGCAAAGACCGCCGCTGGATCGCTCACCCGGAGGTTGATCTCCCCGGTCGAAGGGTAGCGGTCGAGCGGCCGGATGAGTTCCGAGAGGGTCTTGTCGCTCGCGGCGATGATGTTTGCAACCATGACCAGCGTCACGAGTCCGTTGTCGGTGAACCCCATATCCCGGTAGTAGTAGTGCCCGGAGAGTTCCCCGGCGAAGAGGGCGTCTTCCTCCCGCATCCGGGCTTTGATGAAGGCGTGGCCCACCCTCGACCGGACCCCTCTCCCCCCCGCCTCCTCGATCGCCTCCACGACCGCCCGACTCGACCGAAGGTCGTAGAGGATCGTCGCCCCCGGGTTCTCTTCCAGCAGGTATGCCGCGACGAGGCCGGTCGCCAGGTCCTCCCGGACCCGCTTTCCCCGTTCATCGATGAACCCGCACCGGTCGGCGTCGCCGTCGAACGCGGCCCCGAAATCGGCGCCCTCGGCGACGACCCGTTCCTGCAGTTCCCGGGTGGTCTCTGGGTCGAGCGGGTTGGCGTGGTGGTGGGGGAACCCCCCGTCGGGGTCGAGATACATCGGCACGAGGCGCCAGGCCGGGACCCGCTCAAAGAGCCGGGGCACCTCCGGCCCGGCCATCCCGTTCCCGCCGTCCACGACGATCGTGAACGGCCGCGGGTTCCGGACGAACCCGGCCACCTTCCCGATGTAGGAGTCGAGCATATCGATCCGGCGGCAGGACCCGCCGGCGCGGGCGACCGGCTCCTCCCCGACCCGTGCCTCCAGGAGTGGCAGGTCTCGGTCGCCGGAGAGGGGGATGGCGTTCTCCCGGTCCAGTTTGAACCCGTTCATATGCCCGGGGAGGTGGGAGGCCGTCACCATCGCCCCGCCGTCGAACCCCCCTGCCGCAACGGCGTAGTTGAGGAGCGGGGTGCTCACCTCGCCGGCATCGGCGACCTCCGCCCCGGCCGCGACCGCTCCGGTACTGAACGCCCGGGCGAGCGCTTCCGACGAGAGACGCATGTCCCGCCCAACGACGACGCGTTCCGCTCTAAGGAGCGCGATGAAGGCGTTCCCGATCCGCTCCGCCGTCTCCTCGTCGAGGTCGTCCGGGTAGCGCCCCCGGATGTCGTAGGCGCGGAAGATCCCGGCCATTCACGCCTCTCCCCGGAGCGGCGAGATCGCCCGCAGCCGCTCGATGATCCCGGGAAGCACCTCAAGGACGTAGTCGACGTCGTCTTCGGTGTTCCGGTGGCCGAGGGTGAGCCGGAGCGAGCCGTGGGCGTGCTCGGGCGGGAGGCCGCATGAGGTCAGGACATGCGAGGGCTCGAGCGACGCCGAGGTGCAGGCGCTCCCCGTCGAGGCGGCTATCCCGAGGGCATCGAGCATGAGGAGGATCGACTCCCCCTCGATGTAGCGGAACGCGACGTTGACGTTGTTCGGGAGCCGTTCGGTCGGGTGGCCGTTCAGCCGGGTGTCCGGGATCTCATCCAGGACCCCGCGAATCAGCCGATCGCGCATCGCGGCGAGCCTTGGCGCGCTCTGCGGCATCCCGGCGACCGCAAGTTCGATCGCCCGCCCCAGCCCCACGATCCCGGGAACGTTCTCGGTCCCGGCACGGCGGCCCCGCTCCTGCGCCCCGCCATCCATGAACGTCCCGATCCGTGTCCCCCGCCGGACGTAGAGCGCTCCTACGCCCTTCGGGCCGCCGAACTTGTGAGCCGAGAGCGCAAGGAGGTCGGCTCCCATCTCGTCCACGTCGACCGGGAAGGCCCCGATCGCCTGGACGGCGTCGGTGTGGAACGGGACCTTGTGGTCGCGGGCGACTTCCGCGATCGCCCTGACCGGCTGGATCGTCCCGATCTCGTTGTTTGCGGCCATCACCGAGACCAGGACGGTCTTCTCGGTGATCGCCTCCTCGACCGTCGCCGGCTCCACCCGGCCGAACTCATCGACGGGGAGGTAGGTGACCCGGTAACCCTGCTTCTCGAGGACCTCGCAGGTGTGGAGGACGGCGTGGTGCTCGATCGCGGAGGTGACGATATGATCGCCCTTTCCCCGGAGGGCCGCCCCCTTGATCGCCCAGTTGTCGGCCTCCGTCCCGCCGGAGGTGAAGTAGATCTCTTCGGGGGTCGCGCCGATCGCCGCCGCCACCGCCTCCCGCGCCTCCTCGATCGCCTCCTTCGCCTCGCGGGCGAGGGCGTAGAGCGAGGAGGGGTTCCCGAACCGCTCCGAGAAGTAAGGGTTCATCGCCTCTACAACTTCCGGGCGCACCGGCGTCGTCGCCGCATGGTCCATGTAGACCGTCCGTTTCCGCTCCATCGGTCTCACTTCGCCGTCGTCGGCTGGAACCCGCGCATCGTCTCGGCCATCTCCCGGAGACGCCGGTCCACCAGGTAGTTCACCGTCCCCTCCTCGTAGGTGCCGTTCTCGCGCCGGGTGCCTGCCGGAACCCCCGTCAGAACCTCGATCCCCTCATCGATCGTCCGCACGGGATAGATCCGGAACTTCCCCGCCTTCGCGGCCTCGACGATCTCCTCCTTGAGCATCAGGTTCTGGACGTTGCTCGCCGGGATCAGCGCTCCCTGGTTCCCGTTGAACCCTTTTGCCCTGCAGACCTCGAAAAACCCCTCCAGTTTCTCGTTCACGCCGCCGATCGCCTGGACCTCCCCGTTCTGGTTCACCGAACCCGTGACGGCGAGGTACTGCTTCAGCGGAAGCCCCGAGAGCGCCGAGAGGAGGGCATAGAGTTCGGTGCTCGACGCTGAGTCGCCCTCGATTCCTCCGTAGCTCTGCTCGAAGACGAGCCGGGCAGAGAGGGAGAGCGGCCTGTCCCGTGCGTAGTTGTTGTTGAGGTAGCCGCTCACGATCAGGACGCCTTTTGTGTGGATCGGCCCGCCGAGCGCAGCCTCCCGCTCGATATCCACGATCCCCTCGCGGCCGACCCCGATGCTCGCCGTCACCTTCGACGGTCGACCGAACGCGAAGTCGCCGACCCCCATGACCGAGAGGCCGTTCACCTGGCCGACCTTCTCACCCTCGGTATCGATCAGGAAGACCCCTCGCCGGATGGCCTCCTCGACCTTCTTCTGGACCAGGTTCGAGCGGTAGACCTTCTCTTCGATCGCCTTCGTGACATGCCTCCTCTCGATCTGTTCGGCGCCGTCCTCTGCGGCGTAGAAGTTCGCCTCTCTGATGAGGTCGGAGACCACTGCGAACTGGGTCGAGAGTTTCTCCCTGTCTGCGGCGAGTCTCGAACCATGCTCGATCACCCGGGCGATCGCCCCCCGGTCGAGGTGCCGGAGTTTCTCCTCCCGGACGAGGTTGCAGATGAAGTCGGCGTATTTGTTGGCGTTCTCGTCGTTTCGGTCCATGACGGTGTCGAAGTCAGCCTTGACCTTGAAGAGCTCCTTGAAGTCGGGGTCCATCTGGTAGAGGAGCTGGTAGATCATCGGCGTCCCGATGAGGGCCACCTTGATGTCGAGGGGGATGGGTTCGGGCTTGATCGTCTTTGCCGTGATGAACCCCATCCGCTCGCCCGGCTCCTCGATGACGGCCTCTCCGGTCTTCAACGCCGTCTTGAGCCCGTCCCAGGAGAGCGGAGCACGCAGGAGGTCTTCGACGTCGAGGACGAGGTAGCCGCCGTTGGCCTTATGGAGCGAGCCCGGCCGGATCATCGTGAAGTCGGTCGTGACGACGCCGAACTGCACTTCTTTCTCGATCTTGCCGAGGAGGTTCTGGAAGGTGGGGTTCTGCTCGAAGACCACCGGTGCGCCCTCGGCGCCGGCGTTGTCGACGACGACGTTCACCTCGTACTTCCGGAACGGGATCTCGCGCATGAGAGCCTGGAGCTGGGGCGGGACGCCCTGCTGCTCGGAGATCCCGAGGAAGGCCTGGAGGTTCTCGAGGATATCGTCCTGGACGGTGTCGATATACTCGGCGACTTCCGGGACACCGGTATACTTCTCCTTGAGTTCGGTGACGAGGTTGCCGATCGCGTAGAGGGCGATCTCGCGGTTGATCTTCGTGACCGCCTCGGCCCCCTGCCGCTCGATATCCTGCACCTGCCGGAGCATGCTCCGGAGGTCAGTGCTGAGAGCGTCGCGCCTCCGCTGGACCTCCGCCCGGACGTCGTCGGGGAGGTTGATGAACTCCTCATCGGGGACCGGCCTCCCGTCGATGACCGGAATGGTCAGAAGGCCGATGGGGCTCATCTGGATAACGAACCCAGCCTCCTGGGCGCGCTGGTTGATCCGGGCGATGAGATCCGTTCTGTTCCCCTGGAGCGCCTGAAGCGTCTCGTCCCGCCGTCGGGTATACTCTTCGCTCTGGAACGCCCGGGGAAGCGCCTGCCGCGCCTCATCGATGAACCGTCTTATATCCTCCCGGAACTCCCTCCCTCTCCCGGCAGGGAGGGCGATGGCGTTGGGCTCATACTGGTTCTTGAAGTCATGGACATAGACCCAGTCGCTCGCCCGGGACTTGGCCTTCGCGAGCTCGTCGAGGAAACTCCGGACGGCTCGCACCCGCCCGGTTCCTTGAGCGCCCGCGGCGTAGACGTTGAACCCGACCTCCCGGATCTCAAGACCGAACCGCAGCGCCCGGAGCGCCCGTTCCTGGCCGATGAGTTCCTCGAGCGGCCTCATCTCCTCGGTGCTGGCGCACTCCACCTTTCCCGGTTCGTAGACGTTCCGGTACTCTTTGATATCCAAGGGCTGAATCATCAATCTCACCAGGTCTCTGCAACTTACACCGCAGGGATGTCGCTCGCCTTAAAAAAGGTTCCCCGACCCGGCACCGGATGGTACGATAGGTGGTTTTACTTCCTTTCGCGCATATGTGTAGTACGTTTGTATGCGGCCGATACCGTATACGGGGCCGTGTAAATTTGGTGATATCATGAGGATTGCAATAGCACAGGATGGAAACCAGGTCTCCGGGCACTTCGGGCACTGTGAGAACTACGCGATATTCGACGTTGAGGATTCGATCATCTACCGGCGGGACGATCTCCCGAACCCCGGCCATGAACCCGGCCGGCTCCCGGTCTTCCTTGCGGAGCACGGCGTCAACCAGATCATCGCCGGCGGGATGGGGCCGCGGGCCGTCGAACTTTTCCGTGAGAACGGTATCGGGGTGCTCCTCGGTATCAGCGGGAACGTCGATTATATCGCGCAGGACTATATCGCCGGCCGCCTCGTTCCGGGAGAGAGTTCCTGCCACCACGAAGACGGCGGAGAGTGCAGCGGGCACCACTGAGGCGGGTCTCCTATCCAAAGTATTATGCACATATGAGTAATATTTCAGAGTGGAGTGAATCAGGATGATAGTTGGTATCACAGCACGTGCAGCAGGCATGGACGCCCCGGCCGAGCAGCGGTTCGGCCGGGCACCCTTCTTCGTCTTCGTCGACACGGAGACGGGAACGGCGGAATCGATTGAAAACCCCCTCGTTGCCGATGCCGGCGGGGTCGGTCCCCGGGCGGTTCAGATGTTTTCGGAGCACGGCGCGACGGTGGTCATCACCGGTCAGGTCGGCGGGAACGCCGCAAAAGCGCTCGAAGCGGGTGGGATCAAGGTCTACGCCTACCGCGGAAACGGTAGCGTCGCCGATGCCCTTGCGGAGTACACCGCCGGGAACCTGCAGCCGCTCTCTCTCTCCTGAAGCGGGACCCGGCATGAAGATCGCGATTGCAAGCGGGAAAGGCGGCACCGGGAAGAGTACGGTGGCGGCGAACCTCGCCTTCACCCTCTCCTGCTCCCGCGACGTCGTGCTCGTCGACTGCGACGTCGAGGAGCCGAACCTCCACCTCTTCTTCCCGGCCGAGGCGACGGATGTCCCGGTGACGACGCCGGTTCCGAAGATCGACTCTGCGAAGTGCAACCTCTGCGGGGAGTGCGGGAAGTTCTGCCGGTTCGGGGCACTTGCCGTGGTGAAGGACCGTGTCCTCACCTTCCCGCACCTCTGCCACTCCTGCGGGGGCTGCGCCCTCGTCTGCCCACAGGGGGCTATCCGGGAGGTCCCGCGCACCATCGGCCGGGTGACCCGTTCCCACCCTCTCCCGCGCCTCACCCTGGTGAGCGGGGTCTTGAACGAGGGAGAGGTGCTGGCCCCGATGGTCATCAAGGCGGCAAAGATGCTCGCGGAAGGCCACCCGCTCATCCTCTACGATGCCTCACCCGGGATCGCCTGCCCGGTGATCGAGACGCTCGAGGGGAGCGACTTCTGCGTTCTGGTGACGGAGTCGACGCCGTTCGGGCTGCACGATCTCCGCCTTGCTGCAGGGGTGGCCGAGACGCTCGGTATTCCCGCCGGTGTCGTGATCAACCGTAGTGACGGCAAGGACGAGGAGACCCTCGACTTCTGCCGGGAGCACGACCTTCCGATCCTGATGACCATACCGTTCTCCCGCGAGATCGCGACCACGACCTCCCGGGGCGGGCTCATCGCCGCGCTCCTGCCCGGGTGGGAGGAGCGGTTCACCGATCTTGCCGATGCGATATTGGGGGTGAACCCATGATCAAACTCGCCGTTATCAGCGGCAAGGGCGGCACCGGGAAGACGATGGTGACGGCGGCGCTTGCGGATACGAGCGGTGTGCCGCAGGTTCTCGCCGACTGCGACGTAGAAGCTGCGAACCTCTCTCTCCTCCTCAGTCCCCGGCGAATCAGCACCGAGGAGTTCCGGGGGCTTGAGGTGGGCCGGATCGATCCGGATATCTGCACCGATTGCGGCATCTGTGAGAGTCACTGCCGGTTCGGGGCGATCGTGCGCCGTGACGATGCCTGGGCGGTCGATCCCCTCCACTGCGAGGGCTGCGGGCTCTGCGCCTATGTCTGTCCGATGGGGGCGATCGAGATGGTGTCGCACGTCAACGGGGAGGTCTTCACTTCGGAGACGGATCGCGGCTACCTCGCTCACGCCCGGCTCTTTCCGGGCTCAGGGAACTCGGGGTTGCTCGTTACCGAGGTGAAGAAGCGAGCAATGGCCCTCTCGAAGGGCGCCGACCTCCTCCTCGCCGACGGCCCGCCGGGGATCGGGTGCCCGTTGATCGCGACGGTGAGCGGGATGGACGCGGTCCTCGCCGTGACGGAACCGGGAGTCTCTGCACTCCACGACCTCGAACGGCTTGTGACAGTCTGCCGGCGCTTTGAGGTCCGGATCTTCGTTGTGATCAACCGGTTCGACCTCGCGGAGGGTATCTGCCAGCGGATCGAGGACTACTGCGGGAAGGAGGGGATCGTGGTGGTGGGCAAGATCCCGTTCGACCCGGCGGTGGTCGACGCGGTCAGAAACGGCCGGCCGGCGACCCGATCCGACTCTCCGGCGGCGGATGCCCTCCGACTGCTCAGGGATACTCTCTTTGCCGAACTCGGGCTCTCCTGAGCCCCGGTACCTCGCTAATTTCAGCATTTGAAGTCGAGCAAGTCACGCCCGGCGACCGGAAGCGGGATCAGCAGCACCCCGATACCGGTCTTCGCGGCTTCGCGCTCTTCGTGTGAGGCTCTGTCGACACCATCACTAGTTCATTCACGCGAAGGCGCGAAGGGTAGTCGATGGGGTGATCTCTTGAAAATTACCCCGGTCATTTTAGCGAAGTACTGAGCCCGTTCCTCCCCGCGAGCCGCTCCGCTCTGGATGAATTAGATATCACGCGCGAAAAAAGAGAATTTATTGGTTTTAGAACCGGGGTTTTCTGTGCTTCGGGAGGCAGTCCTGGCAATAGACGGGTCTGCCTTCGGTCGGCTTGAACGGGACTTCGCACTCTTTGCCGCAGTCCGAACAGATGGTCTTTGTCATTTCACGGGGGCCGCCGAAGTTTCTGGGACCGCCAAAATTTCTGTTTCCTCTATTATAATCCATTGGATTGCTCATGCAGATAGAACACTGCCCGGTTATATTCGAGTGTCTAGTATATAATGTCTGGTATCCGTGCCGGGGGATGATCGGGATCGCGTCCGGCTTCTGCTGCGGTGCAATCCCGCCCGTGCCCCCAAGGTTTATCGATCTCCGGGCGATCCCATCCCCAGGTGAATGACGATGGATGGTTCGCGACTGAAGTACCGGGTCGAGGTCCGCAGTGCCGGCGGCATCGAGCGCTACGGCCCATTCAACGAGCAGAAGGCCCGAGAGTTCTTTGAGGTCGAGGAGAGCCTCGGCGAGACGGCCCGGATCCTGCAGCTGGAGGAGGGGATCCGGGAGGCATGGAGGGTTGTTTCCGGGTGCGGGGACTGGGGCGGCGACGGAGAGGAGCCGTATGGCGTGCAGGGCACAACGGCGCCGCAGTGAACAGTCTTCTGCTCACTCCCGCGGCCGCATCCCGGCGGCTGCAAAGACCTTCTCCCTTCCCACGCGCTCCATCATCTCCCCGAACCGCTCGCCCGGCAGTGCGTTCTCCCGGAAGCAGTCGAGCAGCCTGCCGACGACCGCGACCGCCTCGTCTTCGGCGATGAGATCGTCGGCCTCGGTGCCGACCTGGAGCACCCTGCCCGACCTCCCGCCGAGGAAGAAGGAGACCCCCTCTGCCGCAACAGCGATCGCACCGCTCGGGCAGATTGCGATACAGTCGCCGCAGCCGATGCAAGCCTCCCCCGAGAAGAGAACCCTGCCGTCTGCGACCCGGACGGCTCCCTCCCGGCAGACCTTCTCGCACGCCCCGCAACCTTCGCACTCATCGGCAAAGAGGGGGTATCGTCTCCCCGCTATCCCGATGTCGTTGAGCTGAACCCGTGCGCAGTTGTTCGGGCACCCAGAGAGGGAGATCTTCAGTTTCCGGGGGAGGGCGCACCCCCCGTATTGCTCCTCGATCGCCCGGGCGAGCCCCTGGGTGTCGTAGCACCCGTGCCTGCAGACGGTGCCCTTGCAGGCGACGACCGACCGGAGCGTGGGCCCGGTGCTCCCCGGCTCTATCCCGGCCTCCCGGAGTCTCTCTGCGACCTCTCCGGCATCCCGCCGGTGGATACCGGGGAGTTCCACGTTGAGCCGGGTCGTCAGCCCGACCGTACCGTCCCCGAATTCCTCCGCGATCCGGGCTACCGCCGCCATCTGCGCCGCAGTCATCACGCCGGCGAGGACCCTTCCCCGGACGGCGATCTCCCCCCTCTCCCGGAGGCGGATGACCCCCGGCTGCTTCTTCGTCCCGGTCATATCCAGGCTGTAGGTATGACGGCACTCCGGGTTAAATCATCCGGGAGGGGCGGGCGCAAACCGCATATACCCGGAACCACGATAGCGGGGCGTGAACCTCCTCCTCCAGGCATGCGACGTGCTCCTCTGGGCCGGTCTCCTCAAAGGGCTGCAGATGGCCCTCTGGCCCCGGCTCCGCCCGGCGCTCGGGGACTACGCCTACCCGGCGGCCTACCCGGCCTCCCTCCTCCTCTTCGCCCTCGCGACCTGGTACTGCGGCCTCTTCCACGCCCCGGTCGCCCTCGCGCTCCTCGTCTTCCTCGCCCTCGGCGTCTACGGCATCCGGCGGGGCGACTACCGGTTCTCCGAGATCAGAAGCCTCCTCTCCTGGGACGCGGTCTTCCTCGTCGGGTTCCTCTTCGCCCTCTCCGTCCGGTTCACAAACCCTCTCATCGGCTACTTCAGCGAACAGTACATGAACCACGCCTTCATCGCGAGCATCATCCGCGAGCCCGTGGTGCCCCCGCTCGACCCCTGGTTTTCGGGCGGGCGCCTCTCACCGTCTACTACTACCTCGGCCACTGGCTGATGGGCTCCCTTGCAATCGTCACGGGGATACCCTCGGAGGTGGCCTTCAACCTCGTCCCGGCCACGGTCTACGGGACGGCGTTTGTCATGCTCTACGCGCTCGGCCACCTCATCCTTCCCCGGTGGCGGTGGCTCCCGCTCGCGGTCCTCCTCCTCGTCCCGCCGTCGGTCGTCTGGTTCCTCGCCGCGGGCGACGGGATCTACTCGGCCTTCCAGGATACCAACTGGATCATCCCCGGCGGCCGGTTCGAGTTCCCGGTCTTCTCCCTCTTCCTCGGGAACGTCCACGCCTTCGAGATAGCGGTCTTCAACCAGGTCTTCCTCATCTTCCTCCTCGCCTTTGCCTGGTGTCGCTGGCGCGGACTCGACGCCCCGGGAAGGTTCGGCCTCACCCTCCTCCTCGCTCTCTCCGTCGGCTCGATGCCGCTCCTCTCCTCCTGGGACGCTCTCGTCTACGCCCCCGCCGTCGCAATCTTCCTCCTCGTCCTCCTCCTCTCCGGGCGCGACCGCTCCACGCTTGTCGCCGCCGTGGCGGTCCCGGCGCTCGCTCTCGCGATCTACCTCCCCTACTACCTCGACCTCGAGCCCGCGGGTATCGGCGGGATCGGGTGGGGCCTTCCCCCCACCGATCCGCTCGCCTTCCTCGCGGTCTGGGGCGGGTTTCTCGGTATCGCTTACGCGGCCATCGCCCGGGATATCCGGCGGGCCCCGGTGGCGCTTGCCGTAGCCGTCCCGGCGCTCGCCATCGGGTATACGGCTCTTGCGATCGTCCTGGTGCCGCTCGCCTACCTCTTCCTCCGGCGGGAGCGCTCGTTTGCCGACCTCCTCTGCATCGCCGGCCTTGCTGTGCTCGCCCTCTGCGAGGTCTTCTACCTCAAGGAGATGCTCGGGGGCGACTACAGCCGGTTCAACACCGTCTTCAAGTTCTACTTCGACGCCTGGATCCTGCTCGGCACGGGTTCCCTCCTCATCGCCGGGGGCTGGCTTGCCGGGCGGCGATCGGTCCTCCCCCGGGCGAGCCGGTGGGTCGCGGTCGTCGCCGCCGCCGCTCTCATCGCCGCCCCGGTCGCCCTCGAGATCGATATCGGCCGGGGGCTCCTCGGGATCGACTACCCGCCGGAGAGTTACCACACCCTGGACGGCCTCGCCTACCTCGACGCCACCCGGCCCGGGGAGGCCGCGGCGGTCGACTACCTCCGGACGCTCGACGGCGACCACCGGATCGTCGAGGCGGAGAACGGCGATTACGGCTACTACTCTCGTGTCTCATCCTTTACCGGCATCCCAGCGATCCTCGGACAGATCGGCCACGAACTGACCTGGCGGGGGAACGGAGCGTGGTACACGGAGCGCCCGGCGGATATCCGGGCGATCTACGAAGATCCGGCGGAGGCCGTCGTGCTGATGGAGAAGTACAACGCGACCCTCCTCTACGTCGGCGAGCCTGAACGAGAGCGCTACAACGTCCGGCTTCCCGACCGGGGGCTTTTGCTCGTCTACGACGGGGGTGGGGTCCGGATCTACGAGCGGGCCGGGTAATCTTTATCCCTCCCGGATACCTGGTGGGGCTCATGGCACGAACAACCGTAATCACGACGACGGTCGCGATCGCGGCCGAGAACTTCGGTTTCAGTACGGAGACGATCACGGTCCCCGCGGGAGCGGAGGTGACGATCGAGTTCGACAACCGGGATGACGGCGTCCCGCACAACGTCGCGGTCTACACGGACTCTTCCGCGGCCGACGCAATCTTCGTCGGCGAGGTCGTCACCGGCCCGACCCGGACGACCTACACCCTCACGGCGCCCGAGACCCCGGGGAACTACTTCTTCCGGTGCGACGTCCACCCTGCGATGCACGGGGCGTTCATCGTCACGTAAGCACGGCTCCTGCGATGATCGCGACTGCGTAGACGATCACGGTCGCATGCATGAGCGGGAGCGCCCGCATCGCGGCGTCCGCATCCTTCTCTCTATGGATGATGGCGTTCGCCGCCCCGAGGAGGACGAGTCCCGCGGCGAACCCGGCGAGGGTTACCGGCCCGAGGGTGAGGCCGAAGACGACCGCCATCGCGGCGTGGACGGCCGAGAACCCGAGAACCCAGGCGGCAGCGCCCTTCATCCCGTAGAGGACCGGGATCGTCGCCATCCCCCGGGCGCGGTCGTTTGCGATATCGGCGATGTCGTTTGCCCCGAGGTGCGCGAGCGTCCACGGATAGAAGAAGAGGAAGAAGAGGAGAGCGGTCGCATCAGGGTTCCCGTGCACCAGGTAGCCGGCGACGGGAAAGAGGGCGAAGTCCGTCCGCCCGATGACCTGGGCGAGGGGGATGGTCTGGCCGCGTTTCTTCGTCTGGTAGAAGTACTCGACCAGGTAGGAGTAGCCCATGATCCCGAGGACGTAGAGGTTCTGCGGCGAAGGGAGGGTTACCGCGAGCGCGGCCGCGAAACCGGCGAGGAGGAGAAAGACGGCGAACGCTGCGCGGGGGGAGAGTCTTCCCGCAGGAATCGGCCGCTCGCCGAACGGCCGCCAGTAGCGGGTGAGCGAGCCGTCGACGTCTCTTCTGTCATACTCGCGGTCGATGTAGTCGTTCAGGACGAGCCCTGCCGTAAACCCGAAGAGCCCGATCAGCGCCGCCCGGCCGACGAGCACCCACGAGAACCCGCCGTAGTTCTCAAACGCGAGCGCGAGCCCCGAGCAGAAGAGCAGGGGCCAGACGAAGAAGAAGTGGGCACGGGTCAGGTCTGCAAGCGCCACAAGGCTCTCTCTCATAACGCGAACTCTCTGTCCGCGCTCAAATACCTGTCGCCGGATCCCACCGACCCCGGGCTTTGAACACTCCGGTTATGCGGTATCTCTCGCCGGAGTCTTCATCCTCTGGCCCCGGGGATGCCGGGATGATCTCGGATGGGGAGCATTTTCCGAAAAATGTTAGGCCTACCTTGATAAAAGCCGAGTAGTATACATTACTCTACGGACGAATGCAGGTCGGGTTGATAGCGGTTGGCTGCATCCTCCCCCCGGTGTGACACGGGCTCACCCGGGATAGAGGAGAACGACCAGACAGCAACATCTTTTGATTGTCATGAAGAAGAGATCTCCTGTGAAGAATCTCAGCCGAAAGGCCGAGGACTACCTCGAAGCCATCCTCAACGTCACGCTGAAGAAGGGCTACGCCCGCACGAAGGATGTGGCGTGCGAACTGGACCTGAGCCCCTCGAGCGTCGTGGAGATGTTCCGGAAACTCGATGGGATGGGGCTCGTCGAGTACCGGCGCTACGAGGGCGTGGTCCTGAAACCCGCCGGGCGCGAGGTTGCACAGGCCGTCAAGTCCCGCCACGATACCCTGAAGGAGTTCCTGAAGATCATCCATGTCCCGGAGAAGATCGCCGAGTCCGATGCCTGCTACATGGAGCATGAACTCCACCCGGCGACGATCCGGCAGATCCGGGCGCTTGTGGAGGAATTACGGTCGGAATCGGGGATATCTGAGCGGATCCCAAAGAGCGCTCCCGCAGGGGGAGATTGACGCGATATGACTCTCATTCCAGCCTTGATAACGGTCTACCTCCTCATAAACGTCGCTTCGTTCCTTGCATACTACCACGACAAACGGTCGGCGAAACGCTCGGCGTGGAGGACGCCGGAGAAGACGCTCCTCGGCATCGCGTTCTTCGGGCCGCTGGGCGCATATGCCGCGATGCGTCTCTTCCGGCACAAGACGCAGAAGCCGGTCTTCAGGCTCGTCCCCATCTTCCTCTGCCTGCACCTCGTGATCGCCGCCGCGCTCGTCGCGAGTCACGTGTGGCCGCTCGTCAGCGGATGACGGTTTACCACTGACAAAAGTATAACCAATCCGTTATCTCACCCTACTGTATGGCGTACGAGTACGGGCCGCTCTCCCGCCCGCTCAAGGAGACCCTCGCGGCGCTGCAGGACGGGCTCATGTGCGAGTACCGTCTGGAGTACCTGCCTGCGCACCGGCGTTCGGCCCGGCGGTTGCGGCGGCTCCGGCGGATACGGGGGTGGTGCAGGGCGACTGGCCGCCTGGCGGAGCAGGCCGCTCGTGTGACAGAGCGCATCCTTCCCCGGATCGAACAGGAGACCGGGCATGCTTTCCACAGCCCGGACGGGCCTATCCGAATTCTGATGGCCCCCTCTACGAAGCGGCTCTTCTCGGATATCCTCGCCGGGTTTCCTGAAGACGCGCTCCCGATATCTGCAAACGACCTCTCAATGCTTGGAAACTTCGCCGACGACTCCCACGCCCTCGCCCTCATCGGCGACGTGACCCTGCGGCTGAAGGTCCTCCCGGGGAGAGACGCCGGGACGCTGGACCTCGCGGCTCTCTCCGACCGCTGGGGCCTTCACGGGAACCGGATCGGCGCGGGGCACGCTCCCGACGGCGAGGGGCTCGTGAGGGAGAAGGAGACCCTTGCCCGGGCGGTTCTCGGCCTCATCTACGTCGAAGGGGGCGTCGATGCGCTGCGGGCGGTGGTGCCGCTCCTCGCCTGCGACGAGAGTTAGGCCCCGGATAAAGGCTATATACCCGGCTCCCCCATCCCGCGGCGGAGACCCTCATGGACACCCACGCATTCTCGCAGTTCATCAGGCTCGGCCGGTTCCCTTTCCTCCTCTCGGGCTTCATCCCGTTCACCGCCGCCGCGCTCCTTGCGCATCTCCTCGGGGCGCAGTTCACCCCGGCCCAGTTTCTCGTCGGCTACGTGGCGATGGCGGCGGCGCACCTCTCCGTCCACTACAGCAACGACTACTTCGATGCCGACGCCGACCAGTTCGTCGAGACGTCGCCGATATCCGGGGGGAGCGGCGTCCTCGCCGCCAACCCCGGCCTGAAACCCGCCGCGCTCCGGGCAGCGGTCGCCCTGATGGCGGTCTCGGTCCTGATCGGGTATCTCTTCGTGACCGTCTACGACTACCCGGTCGTCTTCCTCGTCTTCGGTGTAGCGGGGAACCTGCTCGGCTGGTTCTACACGGCCCCGCCGATTGCGCTTGCCTACCGTAACCTCGGCGAGGTCACGAACATGATCACCTTCGGCCTCCTGATGCCGGGGGCGGGCTACTTCGTCGCGATGGGAACGCTGGATGCCTCCTTCTTCGCGTTCGCCGTCCCGCTCTCGCTCTACGGGCTCGTCTTCATCACGAGCGTCGAGATCCCGGACCGGGAGGGCGACATCGCCGGAGGGAAGCGGACGCTCATCGTCCGAAGAGGCCGGATCTTCGGTTTTTCGCTCATCGCCCTCGCGGCGTCTCTCGCGACCGCGGCGCTCACCTTCCTCGCCCTCGCCGGCTTCTTCGCACCCGTGGACTTCCGGCCGGTGGCGCTCTTCTCACTCATCCCGCTCGGGATTGCTCTCTGGGGATTCTCGCACCGGTGCGCGGAGCGGGCGTGCGCCCTCCGGTATGCCACCGCGAACATCAAGGGTTACTTCCTCTTCCAGGGGCTCGTTGTCCTCTACTTCATCCTCGCGGCCTCTCGGGCCTGACCCGGCCGAACCTCCACCGTCCGGTCGAAGGGGACCTCGAAGGTCGTAATGTCGAAGTCGAGGACCCCCGACCCCGTCACCCGGAGCGTGACCCCCCCGTCCGCGAGACCCTGAAGGAGCCCCTGCACCAGCCGCAGGTTATCGACGGTCACCGGGATGGAGACTGCCGTCTCGGCGTTGGGCTGGATCTCAAACCCTCCCCGCTCCCCGTGTGCGAGGAAGACCCATTGTCCGCCGTCGATAAAGTAGACATCGAACGAGACCCGGGTCAGGGTGGCACCGATGGGGTTGGGGTTGTCGATGATGAAGTGGAGCAAGAGATCGGTGCTCCCCGGGGTGATGTTCTCTATCCCGACCCCGCTGAGGGTGATGGTCGGCTCCTGGAGCGCGGGAGCCATACAGCCGGCGCTGCAGAGCAGGACGGCGATAAGGAGGGTGACGGCGGTGCGCCGTATCCCCCCTGCCGGGATAGAGGTCTGCCGCGACATCCCGTTCCCCCTCTATGAACCGTCCCCGTAGGAGAGCACCGGCTCGACCGGGACGTACTTCCTGACGACGACGTTGTCGGCGTAGAAGTGGTGCGGGTCGCCGGAATACCACGCGGACGACCCGATCAGGGCAAAGTCGTCAAAGATCACATCCTCCGGCACCGGCGACCCGTCGGCAAACCGCAGGGGTGCGCTCCCCAGGTATTCGCCGTCCATCCAGGCGTGTTCGGTGGCGTTCGGCGTATCTAAAACAACCCTGACGTGGTACCAGGTATCGGTCTCAGCCTGTCTATCGGCGGAGAAGTTCCGGTGGTCGCCGTCGTAGTAGTGCTGCACCGACCCGTTCCTGAGGTGGAGGGCATAGAGCCGGTCGGTTCCGTTCCAGGCCTGGATGTAGCCCGACCCGCACCACCTCCCGAACTCGCTGACCCGGAAGTCCCCCTCGATCACCAGCGGGCCCGCGGAGATATTCGCGGTACAGACCCTTCTCTCGTTGAACTCCGGGAGGTCCGGGTCGGAGACGTTGATATCCCCGGCATATCCACCGCTGCGGACGACTTCCGACTGAACGAGGGCGCTCGAGCCGCAGGACGACCACCGCGAGAGGTCGCCCTGCTCGTAGTCCTCGAAGAAGGGGAAGACCGCGTCGGGGTCGCCGGCCTCCCGGGCGTCGGGGTTGCCGTAGAGCATGGTCACCGCCGTCGCCCTCGCCGGGAGGGCGAGCCAGACGCGGGCGTGGGAGCCGGCGGTCGTGTTCTCGATCCAGTAGGGGAGAGGAGTCCCGTTCGTGTCTGTAAACCGGATATCGGCGAAGTCCGGCCGCATCCCGGGGAGGTATGTGGCGTTGAACGAGACCGCGAGACCGTCGACGGCGGAGGGGTTCTCGACCGATACCATCTGTTGGTGGGAGAAGGTCCCGGCGGTATCGTCCAGCCAGTAGCGCGGGCTCACCTCCGCAGCCGCCGGGGCGGTGAGGAGCGCGAGCCCTGTGAGGAGAGCGATCCAGGTGAGGTTCATGGTGCCCCCATGAGAACCCGCCCCTATATCCATCTGGCGGCCGGCGCACCCCAATACTGATGCTTCGTGGGGGCGACCGATCAGTACCGTGAACGAGACCATCGCGATCATCGGGGGAGGGCCCGCCGGGCTCTTCTGCGCCCTCCGGGCCGCAGGCGCCGGGAGAACCGTCATCGTCTTCGAGAAGAAGCCCGCGGCGGGCCGAAAACTCCTCATCACCGGGTCGGGGCAGTGCAACATCACCCACGACGGCGAGATCGCCGACTTCCTCTCCCGCTACGGCGACCACGGCACGTTCCTGCGGCCCGCGCTCATGAACTTCACCAACCGCGACCTCATCGGGTTCTTCGCCGACCGGGGGCTTCGCATGGAGACCGAGCCCGGGGGGAAGATCTTCCCACAGACCCGGAAGGCCGCCGACGTCCTCGCCGTCCTCCTCGCGGAGTGCGCCGCCCGCGGGGTGGAGATCCGGCATAGCGACCCCGTCCGGGCCGTCGAGCGCGACGGCGACGGGTTCCTGGTCACGGCGAAGGAGACCGTCCGGGCCGACACCCTCGTCATCGCCACCGGCGGCGCCTCCTACCCCGCCACCGGCTCGACCGGGGACGGCTACGCCTTCGCCCGGGCCCTCGGGCAGCCGACGACGGAGGTTGCTCCGGCGCTTACCCCGGTCTACGTCGAGGACTACCCGTTCGCCGACCTCGCCGGGATATCTTTCCAGAATATCACCCTCTCCGTCTACCGCGACGGGAAACGTGTCGGGCAGCATACCGGCGACCTCCTCTTCACGCACACCGGGCTCTCGGGTCCGGGCATCCTCGACCTCTCCCGCCACATCCTCCCGGCCGACGTCCTCCGGGTCACGTTCATCCCCGGGGCGGGCGCGGAGGAGGTGCGAAAGCGCCTCGCCGACGCGATAGCGGCGGGCGGGGCCCGGCAGGTGAAGACCGTCCTCCCTCTCCCGGAGCGGTTCGTCCGGCGGCTCCTCGACCTCGCCGGGATTCCGGCGGGAGCGACCTGTGCGCACCTTGGAAAGAAGGCCAGGGACACCCTCGCCGAATCCCTTGCCGGATTCCCCTTCCGGGTGGAGCGGCTCGGCGGGTTTGGTGAGGCGATGGCGACGCGGGGCGGGGTCGCCCTCGGAGGGATCAACCCGAAGACGATGGCATCCAGGACTGTCCCGAACCTCTACTGCATCGGCGAGGTGCTCGATATCGACGGCGACACCGGCGGCTACAACCTCCAGGCCGCGTTCTCCACCGCGGCCCTCGCCGCACGGCAGATCGCCGCCTCCCGGTGATCCCCTATCTTGCCAGACCGCGCATGGCGAGATCCATCTCTTTCGTGGTGCGCGCCCGGAACTCTTCTCCTGATCATAAACCGGTAAATCGCGTATTCTCCATATATATGTCTGTAACAAAAATAGAAGTCCTGATATAGATTAAAAAACATTAAAATATATCAGGCAAATAACGTGGTTTGGGGCATTCTTAACGCGATATTCCTCCTCTCCCTCCTCACCCCCCAGGGACACCTGATCTATGACGGCGGAGGGGGGAATGGCGCCTTTGACACAGTCGGCGAAGCAGAGGCGGAGAGGATCGCCTTCCTATCCGAACCCCTCCCGGAAGATACCCTCCTCGACCGGGTGGGCCGGATGACGTTCGCCTGCGTCGACGGGTCTCCCCGCCTCTTCCCGGTGGGCCTCAACGCGACCCTCGCCTACGGGGTGGGCGACTGCACCGATCTCGCGCTCCTCCGGGCGGAAGTCCTCCGGCAGAACGGCATCAGCGCCCGCCCCGTCCACGGCATCATGATCTGGGACAAGGAAGCGTTCCGGACGAGCGCCCTCCACGTCGAGATCCGCGGGAAGGGCATCGCCGTCCACGACTGGGTCGAACTCGGCGACGGCCGGACGATGGGCGCCTACGAGGGAAACCCTGCGGTACGGTGCGTGAAACTCGGCGAGGGAGTCTGCTTCCAGCCGCTCTTCGAGACGCTGGGCTACCTTTAGGCGGCCCTTCCCCCCGCAGAGGAACGTTCAATACCCGTCGCATCGTACGATCGGTATGAGCTTACTCACGGGACTCCTGGCTCTGATCCTGGTGATCGTCCTTGCGTACATCCTCTACAAGACCGTAAAGAGCGTGACCGGCCTCATCATCAACGCCGTCGTGGGCGTGGTCCTGCTCTGGCTCATCAACCTCCTCGACCTGATGCAACTCGTCGGCCGGCCCGACATCCCGATCAACATCCTCACCGTCCTGATCTGCGCAATCGGCGGGGTGTTCGGTATCATCGTCACCGTGGTGCTGCACCTCCTCGGAATACCGCTGGGGCTGTAAGAGGACTTCAGGCGGCCGGGACAGCAATCGGTGCGATCGTCCGGGCGAACTCCTCGATCGTCGGGCCGAACCGCCCGGCATCGACATCGCTCTCGACCGTCACGGCCGAGGAGACGAACCGCATCCCCTTCGCCTCAAGGCTTTTTCTCACGATCTCGACGGCGCTCTCCGCCCCGGAACCGCTCATCTCCACGAGCACCGAGAAGGGTTTTCCCGCGGCGCCCGTAACCTTCGAGAGATACTCGTTGACGTAGGGCGGAACCTTCCGCGACCAGACGGGGGTTGCGACGACCAGGAAGTCGACGTCGGCGAGATCCGTCTTCACCGGGCGGATCTCCGCCCGCATCCCGAACATCGCCATCATGCCTTTCCGAAACATCCCCGCTTCCGAGACCGGCTCTATCCTCGCAAGCCGGCCCCCGACCTTTTCTGCAAGCGCCGTCGCCACCTTTTCCGTATGCCCCTCGCCGGAGTAGTATACGATGAGGATCATCACCATCACTCCGTGGGGGATAGTACACTCATCGCATATAGAGCAGCAGGACGCGGAACCATCATAACCAACTGCAGATAAGATTGGGGCATGCAGGAATACGGCCCCGGTATCGTCGGCGAAGTCCGGTTCTCCCGCCAGGACGGCGGTTACTACGTGGAGCTCTACGACCGGGAAGAAAATCCCATCGGAAAGACCGGGCTGTGGCGGACGGAAGCAAATGCAAAAGAGGCCGCCCGGAGGCTCGCCGCAAGCCTCGAGAGAGAGTGAGGATCACCGTCCGTCAGGATGCGTCTGTGCGTAGCGGACGAGGGCGGCGATGCACCGGTTGTACGGTGTCGCGATCCCGTGGCGCTCCCCGAGGTCTGCCACGTAACCGTTGAGGAGATCGATCTCCGTCCGGCGGGCCTGGCGGAGATCGTGGTACATCGAAGGGTAGACCGTGGCGAAGTCAGGCACCTGGACGCCGAAGAGGTAGGCGAGGTAGTCGTCGGCGGTCGCCCAGGGGAGGTGGACCCCTTCGGCACCGGCGACGGCGAAGGTCTCGCGGATGAGGCCGTCGACGATCCCCCGGATCTCTTTCTCGGCAGCGACCCCGACCGGTGCGCGGAGGAGAGCGCAGATCGGGTTCACCGCGATGTTGAGGAGGGCTTTCGCCCACTTGCCCGCACGGATATCGGGTTCGGGTTCGACCGGGATCCCGGCGGAGCGGACGATCCCGATCAGTTCCCGGAGGGCATCACCGTCGCCCGACCAGGCCCCGAACCGCATCGGGGCGCTCTCGCTCAAGACCCGGACGTGCCCCGGGCCCGCGACCGAGAAGTTCGTCGTCACGGTCCCGCCGATGACGGTATTGGTGTACTCCGCTATGATATCCTCGTTCCCGATCCCGTTCTGGAGGCTTGCCGTCGGCCTGCCCCGGATCACCCCGGCGTAGTCCGCGCAGATCGCCCGGGTGCCGGTTCCCTTCGCGGTGACGATGACGAAGTCGACCGCCGGCGGGACCTCGTCCGGCCCCGTGACAGGGATGACCTCCCTGATGGTCGCATCCCCCCAGATCCCCTCCATCACGAGGCCCCGATCCCGGATCGCGGCGGCGTGAACCGGCCGGCAGGCCGCGTAGACCGATGCGGCCGCGGCAAGCCTCCCGGCGAGGGCGAGGCCGACCGCCCCTGCACCGAGGATAAGGATGACCGGACGCTGCAGTGACTCCATCTCGAAGTTACATTGGACCTAAAAGACGATAACGGTGTACGGTGGGAGAGCCGGATAGCGAACGCTTTTCATCTGTGGAACCGAGCTACGGTACCAGATGAAGCACGTCACGAAGGCCGACGGCGGCCGGCAGCCGTTCGATACGGTGAAGGTGCAGCGGACACTCCAGAGGATGGGTCTCGGCGCCGGGGACGCCGAACGGATCGCTGGCGAGATCGAGGAGTCGGTGCCGGACGGGGTGAGGACCGCCGCGGTCCTCCGGATGATCCGCTCCCGTGCCCGGACCGTCCGCCCCGCCGTCGGCCACCGGACGAACCTCAGAAGAGCGCTCGGTCTCCTCCACCCGAAACCGGACTTCGAGGAGTTCGTGCGGGTCCTCCTCCGTGAACACGGCTACCGGGTCAGAACCGGGTGCGTCCTCAACGGCCGGTGCGGGGAGCACGAGGTGGATGCCATCGCAGAGAAGGACGGCACGACTGTCTTCGTCGAGGTGAAACACCACGTCAGCCATCACCGGGTGACCGGCCTCGACGAAGGCCGGATCGCCCGGGCGATCATCGAAGACCTCCAGGAGGGGTTCCGGTCGGGGCGGTGCGTCGTTGATATCGACGGCGCCCTGATCGTCTGCAACACCAAACTCTCCGAGCATGCGAAGCGTTACGCCGCCTGCCGGGGGATCGACCACATCGGGTGGGATTACCCCGAGGAACAGAACCTCCGGACGATGATCGAGGAGACGCGGTCTTACCCGATCACTATCGTCTCCAATGTGAACCGGTCGGTCTCCACCCGGCTCGCCGCCGCCGGGATCGTCACGGCGAAGCAGCTCGCCGAAGGCGACACCGCGACGATCGCAAACGACGCGGGCATCCCCCTCAAAGAGGTGCTGCTGATCGCCGGGCGGGCTCGCGCCATCCTCGAGCCGTGAATCAGGCGATCGCGAATCAGGCGATCGCCCGGAGTTGCTCGTCGGTCGGGTTTATGAGGACGATCTCGGGCTGGCAGTTGAACCGGAGATCCACTCCTGCAAGACTCGAGCTGCAGACCCCGCGGGAGATGTAGGTGGGCGTCTTCCCGTCGTCGTCAAAGAGGCCGGCGAGTTCGATGACGCCGAGGTCGTTGAGCTGGTTGACGACCGGGAAGAGGAACTGGCCGCCATGGGTGTGGCCGGCGAGGATGAGGTCGGCGTCCCAGTCCGCCCGGCAGGAGGGTTCGTGGATGAGGTAGAGGGTGAACGCGTCCGTCGCCGGCACCTCGGGCGGGTCCGCCATCCCCGCCCACCCGCTGTCGACCCCGACGATGAGGAGTTCCTTACCCCCGATGTCGACGCGGGCGTAGTCGTTCCTGAGGACGCGAACCCCGTTCTCTTCAAGCGTCGCGGCAAGTCCATCGGCAAACGCGGTGTCGGCGGAGCCGTCGTCCAGGGACGAGACGTCGTAAGCGCCGGCGGCGACCACGGCCGACGCCCGGGTGGCGAACAGCCTCTCGACACCCGTCGGGCCGTCGATCCCCACCCGGTAGTCGTGGTTCCCGAGCACGGCGTAGGCCGGGGCGTCGAGCGACCTCCATACCTCCTGGGCTGTGAAGTCTTCCTCCTCGCCGGTGGCGAAGTCGCCGCCGATCAGGACGAGCGAGGGGTTCAGGCGGTTGACCTCATCGATCACCTCCCGGACGTGGTCGATGTTGGACGCCTTGACGTGTGGGTCGGTGATATAGACGATGCCTTCGGGTGCGCCGTCGATCTCGAGAACGGTCACCTCGACGGCCCGTGCCTCCCAGGCCATGTAGCCTGTCATGGAGGGAAGCACGATGAGCAGGAGTATCGCCATATGTCGTGCGCTGGGTGCGTTCGGATTCACTGCATTTTATTCCAATTCCAAAATATAAATAGGATCCGCTGGATGGGATCCGGACGGGTCAGCGGCTGTGGACCGGATCGATCGGATCGCCCGCGATCTCGGGGGGTTCGGCACCGGAGGACGGTTCGGCGAAGAACCGGTCAAACCGATCTTCCTCGCCCCTCGCGAGGACGATAGCGGCGAAGACGGCGACGATCGCCCCCCCGGTGAGATCGAAGATGAGATCCAGCATCGTGTCGGTGTTGCCGAACTGGAGGCCGGTGCCGAAGGCCTGGTCGACCACGAACTCATAGATCTCCCAGATGGCCCCCGCCGCGAGCGTCGACGTCAGGATGAAGAGGACAATCGCCGGACCCGTCAACCGGATCTCCCCCCGGCGTTCGGCGAGGAGCGCGAGAAAGAGGGCGATGAGCCCGACGGTGACTGAGGCGACGAGGTGGGCCAGTTTGTCGTAGTAGGGAGCGAAGGTGACGTAATATTCCCCGACGTGCCCCATGACGTGGATGTAGAAGGAGGTGGCGATGAGGACATTGATCTCCCAGGGAAGGCAGAAACGCAGGTTTCTCGCCATGAGGGCAGGTGCCGTCGCCAGGAGAAACGCGGAGGTTGCCGCGAGCCCGAGGAAGTACTCTCCCGCCAGGATACATGAGGCTGCGGCGAGGAGTATGAGCCCCTGAAGGAGGTAGGCGAGGTAGATCCCGCGCGGGGGGTCCGGGCATGCCATGGGAACGCTGGATAGATACTCCCGGCAGATATACATAACCGTCCCGGCGGGCATCTCCGGGGTTTGCTCCCGGCCGCTGGCGCAGCCAACCGGAGCGGGTCCGCCGCTCGCTTCGCCTGCGGGGGAATATTTGATTACCTGGCAGTTGTATAAATTTGACACACAAAAGACCGAACACTCAGATAGATGGGGTAGATGAATTGACAGATCCTTCAAAGCGCAAACCCGGATCCGCCGGGGGGGAATCGGGGGATGAGATTATCCGCGTGCGCCTGCCGAACAAGAGGAATCGGGAGATGTTCGGGAGCGCTGAACTGATGCTCGGGGCAAACCATATCAGGATCCGCTGCTTCGACGGGGTGACGCGCACCGGGCGGATCAAGGGCAAGATCAAGAAGAAGGTCTGGATCCGGGAAGGAGACGTCCTGGTGGTCATCCCCTGGAGTTTCCAGGACGAGAAATGCGATATTATCTACCGCTACACGAGACCCCAGGTGGAGTGGCTCCGGAAGAACCGGTATCTCTAATTTTTTTACACGAGGTCGTCCCAAAAGACTGTTACCGGGAGGGGGACACCCCCTCCCGGAC